>NZ_LMOI01000018.1:0-667500 GCF_001423525.1 Arthrobacter sp. Leaf137
ACCAGCGAGGCGGGCGCGCAGCAGCAGAAGGCCGCGCAGGGGATCCGCAACATCTCCGACCAGCTGCACAGCATGGCCACCGCGCCGGAACAGCAGGGTGTGGCGAGTGACCTGATCCGCCAGGCAGCCGAACGCGGCGACTCCGTCGCGTCCTGGCTGGAGAACCGTGAACCGGGCGACCTGCTCGGCGAAGTGCAGCGGTTTGCCCGCAACAAGCCCGGAACGTTCCTGTTGCTCGCCGCCGGTGCCGGCCTGCTGGCCGGCCGCCTGACCCGAAGCCTCACCGCCGGCGCTCCTGAGCAGGCCTCCGGGGCCGTGGGTGCCGGCCAGGCCCAGGCGCAGTCGCCCTCTGCCACCCAGCGGGCGGCGCACTCCGCACCCGTCCAGCCGCTCCGTCAGGAGACGGTGTACGCAGCGGGGACCGACGACCTGTTCGCCGAGCCCACAGTTGCAGGCACGCCGTCCTCCACCTCAACCCTGCCGGGTGGCACGGCCGAGGACACGCCGCTGCGGTACGAGGATGACCCGTTCCGTGACGAGGACGGCTCCTACCGGTCCGCGGAAGGCGGCTACCGGTCGACTGAAGGACGCCCGTGATGAGTAGCCAGATTCCTGAGTCGCCGGGCGTGGCGCACCAGAAAGCGGAGGCAGCGTCGCTGGGTGACTTGCTCGGGGATGTCACCCGGGACCTGTCCACCCTGATGCGCCAGGAAGTCGACCTCGCCAAAGCCGAACTCAAACAATCCGCCACCCGGGCCGGTAAAGGCGGCGGCGATGTCACCCGGGACCTGTCCACCCTGATGCGCCAGGAAGTCGACCTCGCCAAAGCCGAACTCAAACAATCCGCCACCCGGGCCGGTAAAGGCGGCGGCATGCTCGCCGGCGCCGGCGTCGCAGGCCAYTTCGTCCTGCTCTTCCTGTCCCTGGCCCTGATGTTCGGCCTCGGCGCCCTCATGCCACTGGGCTGGGCCGCCGTSATCGTCGCCGTCATCTGGGCCATCGCAGCCGCGGTCCTGGCCAGCATCGGCCGGAAGAACCTCAAAGAAATCAAAGGCCTGCCCCAAACCGGCGAAACCCTCGCCGAAATCCCCCCGACCCTCAAACCAGGTGAGGTAAACCGATGAGCGAGAACCCCGACGCAATCCGAGCAGACATCGAAGCCACCCGCGCACGCCTCGGCACCAACGTCGACGCCGTCGCGGACAAGGTCACACCGTCCAACATCGTCCACCGCCAAACCGACAAACTCAAAGACGCCGCCACCGGCGTCAAGGAGAAAATCATGGGAGCAGCAGACCACACCACCAGCCGGGTCCAGGACGCCACCCACACCGGGGCCGGACACACCTCCAACGCCCTGCACAACACCGGCGACACCCTCCACGACGCCAAAGACAACGTCGCCTCCACCCTCACCGACGCCGGCCACACCGTCGCCGCCGCACCGGACCGGGTCAAAGCCAAAACCCAGGGCAACCCCCTCGCCGCCGGCCTCATCGCCTTCGGCGCAGGCATGCTGATCTCCTCCCTGATCCCCGCCAGCGACAAAGAACGCCAGGCAGCAGACCAGCTCAAAACCGCCGCCGAACCCCTCACCACCGAACTCACCGACGCCGCCAAAGGCATGGTCCAGGACCTCAAAGAACCAGCCCAACACGCCATGGACAACGTCAAAACCACCGCCACCGACGGCATCGACCACGTCAAAACCGACAGCCAAGACGCCGCCACCGACGTCAAAGACCGCGCCACCAACGCCAAAGACACCATCCAAAACACCTAGGNCCGACGGCATCGACCACGTCAAAACCGACAGCCAAGACGCCGCCACCGACGTCAAAGACCGCGCCACCAACGCCAAAGACACCATCCAAAACACCTAGGCAGGCGCAAAACCAGTAACAGAACGCCGGGGCCGTCTTTCCATTTCGGAAGGGCGGCCCTGGCATCTCCATCCGCTACAGCAAAGGAACTGCCATGAAGAAGTTGCTCTTCGCCTTATTGCCCGCCATCATCGGGCGCATCCTGCGGGCCAGGAAAGCCCGGCAAACGGGCGCCGGCCAGGTCCCGCCGAGGAACCGGTACTGACTACAACAGGCCGTAGGGAAGGGTGCGCCTAGCGCTTGCCCTTCTTGCGGGAGCCCTTGCCCCTGCCCTTGTCCGGGTTGGGGGCATACCTCTGGGCCACCTTGGGTGCGGACTTCTTGGCGCCGGAACCGCCGCGGCGGTCGGGTTTCGGGGCCTTCTTTTCCTTGACTGGCTGCGCGGAGGGCTGCCGTGAACTCTGTGCCGTCCGGCCGCGGACGATGCCGATGAACTCTTCCAGGACCTCGTCGGTGCTGTCCGTGGCCCACACCAGGGCGATTTCAGTGCCGGGCGCATCGGTGGCGCGGCGGGCCACGGTGTCCTTGACGTTGAAGTGGCGGGCCACGGACATGGGCAGGATCACCAGGCCGGCGCCGGAGGCCACCACCTGCAGGGCCGGCTCGGGGCCACCCAAAGCCGCCACGTCCAGGAACGATTCCTGGTCCAGATCCGCCAGGGCCACTTCCTCGAACACCGAAATTTCGTGGCCCTTGGGAGCGACCACCACTGCCTGCTCCTCGTACAGGGGAATGACGCTGAGGCCTTCGCGCCCGATCGGGAGCCGGACGAAAGCCATGTCAGCAGAACCACCGCGGACCGCCTCAGCCGGCCCGCCGCCGTCGTGCATCTCCGCGTGAAGGGGAATGTGCGGCATGCGCTCTTCCCAGCGGCGGATCCATTTGCCCGGCGTCACGCCCGGAACATACGCGATGCGCAGCTCGCGCGGCGCTTCGGCGGGAATGTCGCCGGCGGAAACGGCGTCGTCTGGGGAGGAGGTTGTGGAGGGCACGTCTTCACAGTACCCGCCGCCCGGATACCCTTGAAGCATGACCTCTGCAAACTCCCAGTCCATGAAGCCGGCCACCGTTGCCAAGAAACTTGGCATCTACCTGCCCGCAACACCGCAGGAGTTCCAGGATTCGACCATCACCCGCGAGGAATTCGCCGAACTCCAGGCGAACCCGCCGGAGTGGCTCGCCGAGTTGCGCCGCAACGGTCCGCACCCCCGCCCCGTGGTGGCGCAGAAGCTGAACGTCTCCATCAGCGGCCTGGCCCGCGGCGGCGTCGAGGATGCGCTGACGACGGCGGAGATCACCGCTCTGCTGCAGGCCCCGCCGCAGTGGCTGGTCACGGAGCGCTCCACCCACGCAGCAGTCCGCGCGGAGGCGCAGCGGGTGAAGGACGAGGCCGCAAAGAAGGAAGCCAAGCGGGCCCGCGCCAACTGACGCCACCGCTCCATGCCAATCAGAAGCTTGACCGCAGATCCGAACCCTGAAGGCCCGGATCTGCGGACAGGCTTCTGTTGTGTCCGGCCTGCTACCCCTTTAGGGCGGCTCAGTCCTGGTGCAGCTGGATGTAGTTGCCGCAGCCGTCGTCGAAGACGGCACTGATGCCGGACGGGTCCTCGGCCGGCGGGCTCTTAAAGCTGACGCCCGCGGCCACCAGGCGGTCGTATTCCGCCTGGACATCCGGTACGCCAAAGACGATGGCCGGAAGCCCTGCCTCATGGACCGCGTTCATGTAGTCCGCCCCGATGGGGTTGTCGCTGGGCTCCAGGAGGAGTCCTGCTGAGTTGTCCGAGGCGCCCGGGTCCTTGATGATGTACAGGTTGTACTCCGGCATGGCCATGAGGGTGTCGAAGCCCAGTGTGCCGGTGTAAAAGGCGTGGGCGGTGGCAGGGTCCTTCACGTGGATGCTGCACATTTTGATTCGCATGGACCCCAACTTACCCTCGCCCGGCGCCTAGCTGACAAGGATCTGGGTTGCGGATTCTTTGAGCTTTCCGTTGGCCCATTTCATTTGCCGGAGGTTCTGGGCGTGGCAGCGCTGGGCGACCTCCAGCAGGTCCATGTGTTTGATGCCCTGGGCCGCCTGCGCCACGAGTTCCCAGTCCGCGGAGACGCCGCAGGCCTTGATGTAGGCCTCCCGGAGGTCGCGCAGGAGCAGCAGACCCGCCTCGGCGTCACGGCCCACCAGTTCGCTGCCCTTCTCGCGGATCTTCTCGAGGAGCGTGTTTTCGCCCTTGGGTTCGGGATCCAGTTCCCGGCCGTAGCGGCCAGCGATGGCGGCGATCTCGCGGACGTGCTGCTGGGACCATTTCGCCAGGTCGCGGGCCAGGTGGTAAATCTCGTGGTCCACTTTGTGCCGCTCCGAGACGCGCAAAAGGTGTTGGGCGAGGTCGTCCTCGTCCCGGTGCAGCTGTTCCAGTACCAGTCCGAGCTTCACAGCTGTGCCTCCCTTTCGTCTGTGCCACTGCCGCCGTTGCCGTCCGCGGGGCCGTGAGTGCCTTGCCCTGGGATTTCCTCGTCGGCCAGGGCGGACGGAATGCCCCTGGTCCGGGCCTCTGCCGGGAAATCGCCGGCGGGGGCGGAGGCTGTGTTGGTGGGTGCAGGGGCAGGTCCGTCACCGGACCGCACTTTGGAAATCCGGGCAGCCGCGGTCTTGAAGATGGGCTGCTTGGAGGCGGCGTCCCATTCTGTGATGGTCAGTTCGTTGGCGGCGCGTCCTGCGCCGTCAGGCTCGTGCCGGCCCGGCGTATCCCAGTAGCCGTAGTGGAAGGGCAGGAACACCACGCCGTCCCGGATGCCGCCGATCCGTACCTTCGCCTGCACGGACCCGCGCGGGGTGGCCACCTCCGCAAGGTCCCCTTCGGCAAAGCCGTACGTGCCGGCGTCGTGCGCGGACACCTCAACCCAGACGTCCGGCGCCGCTGCCTGGAGTTCCGGCGCCCGCGCCGTCTTGGTCCGGGTGTGGAAATGGAACAGGGTGCGGCCGGTGATCAGCTGCAGCGGGAACTCCTGGCTGGGGAGCTCGTGCGGCGGCACGTATTCGGCGGCTTTGATGATGGCGCGGCCCTCAGGGTTCAGGGCCTTGTACTCGGTGGGGTCCACGGGGGCGCCGGTGATGAGATCCCGGCCGTAGGTCTCGCAGTACTCCGGGTGTGCCCAGAACTTCCCGTCAGCGTAAATGCGTTCGGTGCCGTCCGGGTTTTCCTCGTTGCACGGCCACTGGATGCCTGAGCCGCCGCGCAGCTTGCCATAGGTGATGCCGGTGTAGTCGCACGGACGCCCGCGGGTACACTCCTTCCAGGCCTCGAACGCCGACTCGGGACTGTCCCACTTGACCAGGGGCTCGCCGTCCTTGTCCTTCAGCCCCATCCGGTGGGCGTAGTCGATGAAGATATCCAGGTCCGGGCGGGCCTCCCCCGGCGGGTCCACGGCCTTCTCGGACAGGTGCACGGTGCGGTCCGCATTGGTAAACGTCCCGGTCTTTTCACCCCACGTGGCGGCGGGGAGCACCACGTCGGCCAGTTGGGCCGTCTCCGTCAGGAAGATGTCCTGCACCACCAGGAAAAGCCGGTCCTGCGCCAGGATGGAGCGGATCCGCCGCAGCTCCGGGAGTGACACGGCAGGGTTGGTGCCGCTGACCCACAGCATCCGGATGGAGCCATCCTCCGCGTAGCGCATCATCTGCATCAGGTGGGTGGGCGGGGAATAGTGCGGGATGGACATGGGGTCCACGTTCCATACGCGCGCCAGATCCTTGATGTGGGCATCGTTGGACCAGTTGCGGAACGCTGCCAGGTCGCCGTCAGCCCCGCATTCGCGGGTGTTCTCGGCCGTCGGCTGGCCGTTCATCTGCAGGATCCCGCACCCCGGCTTGCCCAGCATGCCGCGGATGATGTTGATGTTGTTTACCTGGACGGCGGCGGCGGTGCCCTGGTTGGACTGGTAGAAGCCCTGCAGCACGGTGGACAGGAGCCGCTCCGCGTGGCCAAGGATCTGCGCCGCTTCCTCGATCTTTCCGGCCGGAACACCCGTAATTTCGGCAGCAAGGGCCGGCGGGTACTTTGCCGCCTCCTTCTCCAGGTCCTGGAAACCCACCGTGTGCGCCTGGATATAGTCCTGGTCCACCCAGCCGTTGGCGATGATGTGGTGGAGGATGGCGTTCATGAGGGCCACGTTGGTGCCGGGCCGGGGCGCCAGGTGCACCGTTGCGGCCCGGGCAACTTCGGTGAGGCGCGGGTCCACGCAGATGATTTTTGGTGGGTTAGGCCCGGCCAGCCGGTCCAGCATCCGGGTCCAGAGGACGGTCTGCGTTTCAGCCACGTTGTGGCCGTAGAGGGCGATGACATCCGCGTGGTCCACGTCCGTGTACGAGCCCGGCTGGCCGTCGCAGCCGAAGGATTCCTTCAGCGCTTCCGCCGCAGTGGCGGTGCAGAGCCGCGTGTTGCCGTCCACGTGGTTGGTCCCGATCCCCCCGTGCGCAATGGTCCCCAGGGTGTAGTACTCCTCGGCGAACAGCTGGCCCGTGGTGTAGAAGCCAAGGGCGCTGGGGCCCTGCTCCGCCAGCAGCGCCTTGGACCGGGCCACCACGCGGTCCATGGCGGTTTCCCAGTCCGTCTCCACGAGTTTTCCGCCTTCCCGGATTAACGGCCGGGTCAGCCTGTCCGGGGACGAGTTCGCCTGCCAGCCGTACAGGTCCTTGGGACCGAGGCGGCCGTGGTTCACGCGGTCGGAGGCGCGCCCTCGTACGCCCACCATCCGGTTGTCCTTGACGGCGATGTCCATGGCGTCGCCGTTCGAATGAAGGATGGAGGCGGTCTGGACCCAGCAGTCCACGGATTCCGCGTCCACTCCCTCGGCCAAATGCGTGTCCACCCGCACCGGCCACGTTTCGCCGCTGCCGTACGGAGTCCTGGTACCCCACGGTTCCGCGATCCGGTCAATCCGACCCATCGGTTCATCTCCCGTCCCAAAGCACCCGGCACCCCCGGGTGCGCATCAAGCGTGCGCACCCGTGCCGTGCCCAGGCGCCGCACCTGCAGTACACGGGAAAAGTACCCTTTCGCATGGCGGCAAAACGCCCACACGACGCCGGCATTGACCACGCTGCCGGAACAGGGTGCAATGGAATGACCAGCCCGGGATTCCGCGGCCCGGGCGCACGCGGGAGGTGCCAGGTGGCAGCCGTGACGGAAGGACTTGTGCAGGGACTCGTCGAGGGTGCCTGGGCGCTGGTGCTGTGCGGGCCGGTGCTGGTGGCCAGCGTTGCCGCCACGGTTTTCGTGGTGCGGCGCAGGAGCCTCTTGGCGTCCGACGGCGGCGGGCAGCGTTCGGACCAGCTGTTCTGGGACCTTTTCCTTGGCTCGTGCGTGGCCGTTCCCGCGTTGCTGATCCCTACGCTGATTTCCCCATTGACCGGCCTGTTCCTGGCCGGTGCCGCGGTGGCAGCGGGCATCGGTGTGTACCGTTGGGCGCCGCGCTACCTGGCCGGGCGCTCACGCCGTCGCGATGATCTTGCCCGGGAGGCAGCGCACCAGGCTGCCCGCGCCCGGCACGATGAGCTGATGGCACGGTGGAGCCGGTACGAGCTGGATCCTGCGTGCAGCATCGACTACCCGGCCCTGACCGATGTCCGCCTTCCCGAAACGTCAGCGCTCATCAAGGCCATGCGGGCGGCGGAACAGCTTCGGAGCGATCCCGGCCACGGCAGCGTCCCCGGTGGAGGGAACGAGTATCCCGACGCCGTCACCAGCCTGGCTGCCTCCCTCGCCGACGCCGAGCGGGCGGCGGGCATTCCCTCCGGCAAGGCCCGGCAGCCAGGTTAAGTGGTGTGTCGGGAGCGGTGGAGCGCCCGCCGCCGGCGGGGATAGCATCCCAGAATGAAGCCAGAGGAAATACCAGCCCGCGACCAGTACGGCCGGCTGCTGGAGGACCGCGGGGTCTGGCGGCAGGCCACCACCCTTGACGCTGCCGGTGAGCTGACCGCGCGCTGGCTGGAGGGTGGAAGTTCCTACCAGCCCGGGCACTTCGCGGCAGGCTACGACGACGAAACCAACCCGATCGCCGCCGCATTGGCGGAGCTGAACCGGAACGGGCTGTTCACGAAGGAATCCCAGCCCGGCATCCTGGACGGCGCGGCAGCGCAACGGCAGTACGTCACCGGATTCTGCAGCGCCGCGACGGCCGGCGATCTGCTGGCACTGTCCACCCGCACGGAGCTTGTGACCGTTGCCCACGCCCCGGGTGAGGCCAGCAGTGCTGCCATACCCGTCACCCTGGATGGGACGGAAGTGGTGACGGTCCTCGGGTCCAGCGAGAACCCGGTGGATGAGGAGCAGATCAAGGCCTGGTCCGACGAAACCAACGATTCCCTGGCCCTGCTGCTGGCTGATTCCTGGTACGTGGAAATCCTGGACCCGGTGTGGGGCCGCAACGACGTCCTCCTGCCAGCGGTGCTGGGTGCACTGACGGGGCGGGAGTAGCGGGAGATTGCCCCGGCACAGACGAAAGGAGTTGGTCTCGTGAAGGTGGCCGAGGTGACCTTGGGATGTTACCCGCGCGATGACGTCTCGTGGGTGAATGACGGCAAGGTTCGGGAAGGTCTCGCGACGATGCTGGTCCGCCAGGCTGACGGGACTTTGAAGTCCGCTGGCGAAGTTACCCTGGGCGGCTTGGGTGTTCTGCGTCCTGATGTGGAGGTAGGTGACGAATTCATCGTTGAGCTTCGCGCCCGCTTTGACTCGCAGATATTCGACCGCCGGGTGACCTTCATCGCCAGTGGTGACGAGAGCAACGATGTCTTCGTATCGGCAGTGGGGCCCGGCGCGCACGCTGAGCCAAAGGCCGGCCTGTTCAAGCGGACGCGGTATTCAGGCTTCGAGTTTGGTGTGCTGGTAATGGCCGCCACGACTAAGCAGGGTACCCGCGTCAGCCGCACGTCGGGCCCGCTCGTTGAGCACGGACCCGGCGATGGGGTAGCCGCTACTACGACTTAGCGCTGCTGGCTCTACACCTTCC
This sequence comes from Arthrobacter sp. Leaf137, assembly GCF_001423525.1. GTDB lineage: Bacteria > Actinomycetota > Actinomycetes > Actinomycetales > Micrococcaceae > Arthrobacter. The sequence continues at coordinate 8,889 of NZ_LMOI01000018.1, forward strand.
AACGGCCCAATTGCAGCCGAAAAGGAAAGGTGCGGGGCAGCGCCATCCGCTGCCCCGCACCGTATCCGTACACAGTGGCTCTAAAGCTCCACGGTGCCGCTCTCGCCGACGCTCATGCGGCTGTTCGTCACCTTGGACTTGACCCACTGCAGCACGGTGGCTGCGGTGCCGCCGGGGCTGGTCCAGTACTCTGCAGAGTCCGAGTCCACCCGGAGCAGGCATACCTCGGGGGTGTCCGGACCGTCCGGGAACCATGCCTCAACAACCTGGTTCCACATTTCGTGGATCTTGGCACGGTCCGTGACCACCTCTGCGGTCCCGGCGACGGAAACCCACTCAGTGTTCTTGCCGAAGGAGACGTTGACGCGGGAGTCCGCGCGGACGTGCGCAACCTGCGAGGTGCCGAGCCCGGTGAAGAACCACATATCGCCGTCGTCCTTGACCTCCTGGACGGCCAGCGGCCGGCTGACGAGGGCGCCTTCTTCGTTGATGGTGGTGACCATTCCGATCTTGGAATCGTTGATGATCTCAGTAACCTTGCTGATGCTCTGTGCGTCAGTCATGCCTCACCTCGTTCGTCTGGAGTCGGGGACACTCCCCACCGCCAGCCTATTAGTAAGCATGCTTATTTGCCAGCGCAGTCAGGCTCCGGCCGGCACGGACACCCGCGCCACTTCCGCGATGCGCTCCGCGGTGCGGCGGCCCATCCGGATGGCACCGTCCACATGCTGGTAGCCTTCGGCGGCAAGGTCGGAGGAGGACCAGTAGATGGGGCCCACCGGGGCGTGCTGGTCCTTCCCGTACCGGTGCAGGCCGCCGAGATCGTAGCTGGCAGCGTAGGCGCCGCGGGTCCACTCCTCGGAGCCCCAGTCGGACTCGTAGTAGACCTCGGGGGTGAGTGCCTCGTCGCCGAGGTAACCGGCGACGGACGCCAGGATCGCTTCCCTGCGCTCTTCGGCACTCAGCTCGAAGACGGCGTCGGCCTTCTCATCGGACACGAAGCCCACCAGGGTGCCGCGGGCATCGCCGTGGTTGGTGTTGTCATAGACCTCCTGGACCAGGGCATCGGCACCGAAGCCGGTGCCGGAGAGCCCCTTGTCGCGCCAGAACGGCGTGGCGTACACCGCGTGGACCTTGATGACCAGGCCCAGGGACTGGTGCTGGTGCATCTGGTGCTGGCGGCGCGGCAGTGGCGGGTTGAACGAGACGCGGGAGTACAGGTTGGGCGGAACGGCCATGATGACGAAGCGGGCGTTGACGGTGGCGCGGTCTGATTCAACGGTCACGCGGTGCCCGCCCTCGGCGTCCGGCTCCCAGTTGATGGTTCGTACCGGGGTATTGAGCACAACATCGTCGCGCAGGTCCTGCGCCAGCAGCTGCGAGACCTGCTGCATGCCGCCCACCACGCGGCGGTCCAGGATGAAGTCCTCGTTCGTGAGGTTGGTGAAGGATCCCGCGGACGCTGCCATGAGGACGGCCTGCAGGGCAGAGAAGGAGTGCGCGGGCTTGGTCAGCATGCCGCCGGCGATGAACAGGCCGATGTTCTTGCAGGCTTCCTCGCTGGCCGAGTTCTGCCGCAGCCAATGGTGGAACGAGATGGTGTCCAGCTCCCGGGCCTTCGGGTGCGCCCAGGGTTCGGCGGGCCCAATCTCGGCCGCGAGCTGGTCCAGGATGGCCACCAGGCGGTCCATTTCGACGGCGGTTTCCGGGTCCACGGGGAACGAGTCGCCGGTGTAACGCACTGGAACGCCATCAGCACCGATGTAGACGGACTCACCGTCGCGGTAGCGCGGGTAGGTATCCAGGTTCAGTTCCTGGAGCAGTTTCAGGAGCGCTTCCTGGTCCGGCGAGACCCACTGGCCGCCGATTTCCAGCATGGCGCCGTCCACAGTTCCGGTCCAGGTGCGCCCACCCACCCGGTCACGGGCCTCGAGGACGGCGACACTGAGGCCGGCCTTCTTCAGTTCGCGGGCGGCCATGAGTCCGGACGGCCCGGCTCCAACAACAACGACGTCGCGGTTCAGGTTCAGCATGATGTCCTCTCTGCGGTCCCGGGTGATGGAAACCACTAAATGAATGGCATTCATTTATTAGAACTATAGCCCGTCCGGCCGGGCAGCGGAAGTACCTGGTGCAATAATGCGGAGGACACCGAGGAAAGGGCAGAAATTGCCGGCAGTACCAGCAGCACACCAACGTCCGGCCCCCGACGGCGGCGTCCGGAGAAGGCGCGCCGGAAGGCCTTCCTCGGCGGTACTGGACAAGGCGGGCATCACCTCGGCCGCCCTGGAGCTCGTTAGCCGGAAGGGGTACGACGGGCTGACCATGGCTGCCCTGGCCAAACTGCTCGAGGTGGCGCCCTCCGCCCTCTATAACCACGTGTCGTCGAAGCAGGACGTCCTGCTTCTGGTGGAAGACCACCTGATGTCCCTGGTGGATGTGTCCTCCTTTGGCGCCGCGCCCTGGGATGACGCGGTCCGCACGTGGGCCTGGAGCTACCGCAATGTCTTCGCCGAGCACACGCCGCTGATTCCGGTCATCGCCGTCCTGCCGGTCACCGACGCGCCGCAGACACTGGCCATGTACGAGACGGTCAGCAAGGGGTTCCTCGACGCCGGCTTCCCCCAGGAGCGCATCATTTCGGCCATCGTGGCGCTCGAGTCGTTTATTTTCGGCTCCGCATACGACGTCACCGCCCCGGAGGACATTTTCGACCCGGGCACCATGGCCGAATCCACGCCGTATTTCACCGCCGCCGTCCGAGGGGCTGCGGGCACCGCGCTGCGCGCCGCCGACGCCGCCTTCATGCTTGGCCTGGATGCCCTGATTGACGGGTTGGGTAGCCTTCGTCGTGAGGCGGACTGACGTTGGCGCAGACCTCACACTCGGGATCGCAAAACGCTGCTTGTAGTACAAGTTTTAAACTTGTATCCTAAGAGTGTGGGCGAAGGAGCCCAGTCCCGCCCTTAGGAGAATCCATGAGCACCGTCGACCTGATCCGGCACGTCAAACTGTCCACCGCCCGCCTTCCCCTCGCCGTTCCCATCAGCGACGCCAAGGTCTTCACCGGCCGGCAGAAGCCCATGACCGAGGTAGTGTTCCTCTTCGCCGAAATCACCACCGAACTGGGCCACTCCGGCATCGGCTTCAGCTACTCCAAGCGCGCCGGCGGGCCGGCCCAGTACGCCCACGCCAAAGAAGTGGCCGAGGGCATCATCGGCGAGGACCCCAACGACATCGCCAAGATCTACACCAAGCTCCTGTGGGCCGGCGCCTCCGTGGGCCGCTCCGGCGTCGCCACCCAGGCCCTGGCGGCCATCGACATCGCCCTCTACGACCTCAAGGCCAAGCGCGCAGGCCTTTCCCTGGCCAAGTTCCTGGGTTCCCACCGCGATTCCGTGCAGACCTACAACACCTCCGGCGGTTTCCTCAACGCCTCCCTGGACGAGGTCAAGGCACGCGCCTCCCAGTCCATCGAGGAGGGCATTGGCGGCATCAAGATCAAGGTGGGCCTGCCGGACTCCGCAGAGGACCTGCGCCGCGTGGCCGGCATCCGTGAACACATCGGCTGGGACGTTCCGCTGATGGTGGATGCCAACCAGCAGTGGGACCGGGCCACGGCCCTGCGCATGGGCCGCCGCCTTGAGGAGTTCAACCTCATCTGGATCGAAGAGCCGCTGGATGCCTACGACTTCGAGGGCCACGCCCACCTGGCCCAGGTCCTGGACACTCCCATCGCCACCGGTGAAATGCTGGCCTCCGTGGCCGAGCACAAGGGCCTCATCGCCGCCAACGGCTGCGACATCATCCAGCCTGACGCCCCGCGCGTCGGCGGCATCACCCAGTTCCTCCGCCTCGCCGCCCTCGCGGACGAACGCGGCCTGGGCCTTGCACCGCACTTCGCCATGGAAATCCACCTGCACCTCGCAGCGGCCTACCCCCGCGAACCGTGGGTTGAGCACTTCGACTGGCTGGACCCGCTGTTCAACGAGCGCCTCGAAACCAAGGACGGCCGCATGATCGTTCCGGACCGCCCGGGCCTCGGCGTCACGCTCAGCGACCAGGCCCGCGCCTGGACCACCGACTCCGTGGAGTTCGGGGCATAACGCTGAAGCCGTAACCTTGAGCCATGAGCCGGAACCTCACCGCGGACCTCGCCGCCGACCTTCGCAACCGCATTGTTGACGGCATCATCCAACCGGGTGAGAAGCTTCCCAGCGAAAACACCCTGATCAGCGACTTCGGTGTGAGCCGGACCGTGGTCCGGGCCGCGCTGACGAGGCTCCAGGCCGAAGGGCTCGTGGAAACCGAACGCGGGCGCGGCAGCTTCGCCCTCACGCCGCCGTCGGACGGGCCCCAGGCTGTACCCGGGGCCCGTCCGGTGGCCACCACCGAGGACCGGCTGCACCTGCTGGAGTTCCGCATGGGCGTCGAGACGGAAGCCGCCGCCCTGGCCGCGCGCAACCACACCGAGCGGCAGTTGCGGGCGGTGGGCACTGCGCTGGAGGCCTTCACCGAGAGTGCGGGCCACCCGTCCCATGCCATGAAATCGGACTTCGACTTCCACCGGGCGGTGGCGGCGGCCTCCGGCAACCCGTATTACTCCGACTGCCTCGCAGCACTGGGCCAGACGATGATTGCCATGCCGCGCACCCGGCTGATGACCGGCGTCGAGCACTACGCCCGGGACCACTTCGACCAGGTGGTCCAGGAGCACCGGTCCATCCTGGACGCCATCGCTGACGGTGACGAGGCTGCCGCCGCTGCCGCGATGCGCAGCCACCTGGCCAACTCCCGACGCCGGTTCAAGGCATCCGCACGGCCGTCCAGCTAAGCGGACACAGACTCCCCTATCAACTCCAGGAGCCGCAGCACCGCAGGATTGGCCGTTTCCTCGTTCCAGGCCAGTTCCAGGTCCACCCGGTTCAGTTCCTTCATGCCGTGGCGGCCATCGATTTCGTGGAACTCCACTCCGGGCGGGGCGAAAGCCATGGCCGAAGCAGGAACCAGGGTCACTCCAAGCCCGGCCTGGACGAACGCCAGCAGCGCCGGGACCTGGCTGGCGTACTGGGTGATGTTGGCATGGGCGCCCGCGCTGGCGAACAGGCGGAGCACCAGGTCGTGGAAATACCGGGCCTCCTTGGTGGAGTACATCAGCAGGGGGCGCCGGTCCAGGGAGCCCAGCGGCAGCGGCTGGCCGTCGGCAATTCCGGTGTTGCCCAGGATCGGGTTTCCTTCCGGCACCGCCACGACCAGCCTGTCCTGCATCAGCGGCCGGAACACCACCCCTGGCCGGGCAACGATGGGCCTCAGCAGACCGATGTCCACACTGCCCTTCACCAGCCCGTCCATCTGGTCGGTGGACACCAGCTCCCGCAACACAAAAGACACCCCCGGCATCCCTTCGGCCGCCTTCCGGAGCATCATGGGCAACGCGCTCTGGCCCGCTATCGCGGTGTAGCCCACAGTGATGGTCCCTGCCTGCCCGGAGGAAACCCGGCGGACGTCCATGTCCGTCTTGATGCACATGTCCAGGATCTGCCGGGCCCTGGGCAGCAGTGTGGCGCCGGCTGCTGTCAGTTCCACCTTGCGGCTGGTCCGGCTGAACAGTGTGGTGTTGAGCTTCTTTTCCAGCATCTGGATCTGCCGGCTGAGCGGCGGCTGGGTCATGTTGAGCCGTTCGGCAGCGGCACCGAAATGCAGTTCCTCGGCCACGGCCACGAAGGCCTCTAACTGGGGCAGCGAAAACATCAATACCTTTACTGGATTGTCGAGTGCAGAAATTGGCTTGGACCTGTATCGATCGCTTCCCATATCGTCTGTGAACAGGACCACACAAAGCAACCCCCATCAGGAGCCCCGCACCATGAAGAGCACAGCGCTGTGACCCCTACCTTCGACACCGCCCAGCACCTCGGCCAGGTCCGCATCACCGGCGTGACCATCACGCCCGTGGCGTTCAAGGACCCGCCGCTCCTTAATACTGTCGGCGTCCATGAACCCTTCGCCCTGCGCGCCATCATCGAGGTCCTCACGGACTCGGGCGTATCCGGCTTCGGCGAAACCTACGGCGACGCCGGCCACCTGGCCCGGTTGCAGCTGGCAGCCGCATCGCTGGAAGGCGTGGACGTCTTCAACATCAACACCCTCCGCGGCCGCATCGCGCAGGCCCTCTGTGTGGACACCATCGAGGGCGGCCACGGCATGAGCGGCATGGTCACCGGTTCGAGCACGGCGGACCGCGCCCTGTCCGCCTTCGACGTCGCGGCGCTGGATATCCAGGGACAGCTCCTGGGCCGTCCCGTCAGCGATCTGCTGGGCGGGGCGGTACGGGAGTCCGTGCAGTTCAGTGGCTACCTGTTCTACAAATGGGCCGGGCATCCCGGCCAAGAGGCGGACCGGTGGGGCGCCGCATTGGACCCGGAAGGCATTGTCCGGCAGGCCCGGGCGATGGTGGACGGCTACGGCTTCGGCGCCCTGAAGCTGAAGGCCGGCGTCTTCCCGCCCGAGGAGGAGATCGCCGCCATCCAGGCCCTCCGCGCGGAGTTCCCGGACCTGCCGCTCCGCATCGACCCCAACGCCGCCTGGACCGTGGAGACCTCCATCCGGGTGGGGAAGGAACTGGACGGCGTCCTGGAGTACCTGGAGGACCCCACGCCGGGGATCGGGGGCATGGCAGCAGTGCGCAGGGAAGTGGGCATGCCGCTGGCCACCAACATGTGCGTTGTCAGCTTCGCTGATGTGTCCCCCGCCGTTGCGGCCGGAGCCGTGGACGTCATTCTCTCCGACCACCACTTCTGGGGCGGGCTGCGCCGCAGCCAGATCCTTGCCGGGATCACCGAAACCTTCGGGCTGGGCCTGTCGATGCACTCCAACTCCCACCTCGGCATCAGCCTGGCCGCCATGGTCCACCTTGCTGCGGCCACCCCCAACCTCGACTATGCCTGCGATACGCACTGGCCGTGGAAGGACCCGGAGGAGGACATCATCGAGGACGGTGTCCTCCGGTTCACGGACGGCGCGGTGGGGGTCCCCACGGCACCCGGCCTGGGCATCACGGTGGACCGGGACGCCCTGGAGCGCCTGCACCGCCAGTACCTGGACTGCGGGCTGCGGAGCCGTGACGATACCGGTTACATGCAGCGCCTGCACCCCTCCTACCAGCTGCAGAGTCCCCGCTGGTGAGCGCACCGGACAGTAGCCAATCCCTTCGGATCGTGGTCACCGATCCCATCATCAGCCGCTTCGAAGAGGCGTTAAGGTCCGACGGCGGCGCGCACCACTGGGACATGGCTGCGGCATGGTCTCCGCAAAGGCGGGCAGCGGCACTTGCCGCGGCCGACGTCGTCGTCTGTTCCGCCCTTCCCCCGTCTGAAGCGGAAGCCGCGGGCAACGTCCGGCTGGTCCATGTGACCGGGGCCGGCTACGACAAGATCTCTTTCCCGCACCTGTCTCCCGGGGCAACCGTGGCCAACACCTTCCATCACGCCCGGCCCATCGCCGAGCATGTCCTGATGGTCATGCTGATGTTGTCGCGGAACGTCGTCCGGGCAGACCGCGAGGTGCGGACCGGCCAGTGGCGGACCATCGCCACTGGCCCGGACGTTCCGTTCCATCCCGTGCTCAGCGATCTGGTGCTCGGCGTGGTGGGGCTGGGGTCCATTGGCGCGGAGGTGGCCCGGGTTGCCGCTGCCATGGGGATGAAGGTCCGGGCCGTGCGCCGCAACCCAGCCGGGCCGCTGCCCGCCGGGGTCAAGCTGGACTGGGTGGGCGGCAACGCCGATCTTCCGGCCCTCCTGGCGGGTTCCGACGTCGTGGTGGTCACCGTGCCCCTGGCGGAGGACACCCGCGGCATGATCGGCGCTGCGGAGCTGGGAGCGATGAAGCCCTCCGCGATCCTGATCAACGTGGCGCGTGGCGCCGTGGTGGACCAGGCAGCGCTTTATGCCGCCCTCTCGGAGCGGCGGATTGCCGGCGCCGGACTGGACGTCTGGTGGGGTACACCTGCCGAGGGCGTGGTGCCGCCGGCGCAATGGCCGTTCACGGACCTGGACAACACGGTCCTCACGCCGCACCACTCGGGCCATGCGCGGGTGACGTTCGAGCGCCGGGCCCGGGACATCGCGGCCAATATCGGACGGCTGGCCACCGGACTGCCGCTGCACAATGTTGTCAGGACGGGCCCAGTATCAGCTGGGTGACCAGCAGCGCGCTCCCCAGTGCGGACGCGGCAAAGGCGAGCTTCTTCAGCCGGGCCGGGCTGAGGAAACGGTTGACGTAGCGGGACGCCGCATAACCGGCGATCACCGCCGGAACCATCCACAGGGCCAGGACCAGCATGTGCTCGGTGACAGTACCGGCCAGCCACAGCATGGTCATGGAAATGGCCGATCCCACCATGAAGAAGGCACTCATGGTGCCGCGCAGCCTCGGCCCCTCATGGCCCTGCCAGATCAGCGCCATGGGCGGGCCGCCGATGGACGTGGCGGTGCCCATGATGCCGGAAGCGGCCCCCGCCACCACCAGGTTGGTCCGCCGGGGCCGCGGCGCCCAGCCCCGGCCCGCCAGGACCAGGCCGGCGAGGACCACGGCCACCACCACCCAGGCCATCCCTTCCCTGGAGGAGGCCGCCACCAGCCAAGCGCCGGCCAGGCTGCCCGGTATCCTCCCCGCCAGCGCCCAGCCCGTGCCGCGCAGGTCCAGGCTTTGCCGCTCGGTCACCGTCACCATGATGGTGACCAGCAGGGCGAGCAGGATCAGGGTGGCGGGCAGCAGTTCGGGATCGATGATGGCAATCACCGGCGCCGCCAGCATCCCCATGCCGAAGCCACTGGAGGCCTGCAGGCAGGCTGCCAGGAAGATGGCTCCGGCGATGATGGCGTATTCGGCGCCGGTCACAAGGCGTTGGCAGTTGCCGCTGGGGCGCCGGTAAGGCCCTTGATGGTGTCGAGCGGGAAGTGGCATTCGGCCAGGTGCCGCCGGCCGTCCGGGGCTGTCAGGACCTGCGGCTCCGGGGCCACCTCGGCACAAATGTCCTGGGCCTTCCAGCACCGGGTGCGGAAGCGGCATCCCGAGGGCGGATCCAGCGGGGAGGGCAGCTCGCCCTGAAGCACAATCCTGTCCCGCTTGGCGCCGGTGACGTCGAGCTTGGGCGAAGCGGACATCAGCGCCGCCGTATAGGGGTGCCGGGGATGGTCGAAGACCTCTTCGGTTTCCCCCGTCTCGATGATCCTGCCCAGGTACATGACGGCCACCCGGTCGGCGACGTGCCGGACCACAGTGAGGTCGTGGGAGATGAAGATATAGGAGACGCCCAGTTCCTTCTGCAGCTCGTTGAGCAGGTTGAGGACCTGGGCCTGGACGGACAGGTCAAGTGCGGATACCGGCTCGTCCAGGATGATCACGTCCGGTTTCAGGGCAAGCGCCCGGGCGATGCCGATGCGCTGGCGCTGCCCGCCGGAGAACTCCTGCGGCGACTTCCGCGCGTCGGACGCCCGCAGCCCCACCATCTGCAGCAGTTCCTGCACCCGTTCGTCCCGCTCCCGGGACGTGGGGTAGAGGCTCCGGTGCGTTGTCCAGGGTTCGGCGATGATGTCGCCCGCGCTCATCCGGGCGTTGAGCGATGCGAAAGGGTCCTGGAAGACCATCTGGACCCGCCGGCGCCATGCCAGCAGCTCCTTGCCCTTGAGCCCGAACGGGTTGGTCCCCTCGAAGCTGACCGTCCCTTCATCCGGAGTTTCCAGCATCATCAGCGTGCGCGCCAGGGTGGATTTGCCGCAGCCGGACTCACCCACCAGGCCCAGGGTTTCCCCGCGGCCCACGCTGAGGCTGATGCCGTCCAGGGCCTTGAGCCTGGTGTTCCCGCTGGCACTTTTGGCAACGTGGAACGTCTTGGTCAGGCCCTCAATGCTCAGAAGCGGTTCAGGCATTGGTGATCTCCTCGCTGAAGTGGCACGCGGCCGTGCGCACGGGACGGACTGTTGCGCCGCCGTCGTTGGTTCCTGCGGACGTGGTCTGCTCCGGGTCGGCCGCAGCGGTTGCGGTACCGCTTGGCGTACGACGGCGGCCTGCCGGGCGCAGTGCAGGGCGCTCGGCGCGGCAGATGTCCTGCACCATGGGGCAGCGCGACTGGTAGACGCAGCCGGACGGGATGTCGTGGAGCTCCGGCGGGCTGCCCGGGATGGATTTGAGCTGGTCGCCGCGTTCCAGGTGCACGGGCACGGATTCCAGCAGGCCCTTGGTGTAGGGGTGGCGGGGATCGGCGAAGACCTCGGCCACCGGCCCGCTCTCCACTACGTTCCCGGCGTACATCACGGCCACCGAATCTGCCTCCTCAGCCACCACCGCAAGGTCGTGGGTGATGAGGATGACGGCCATCTGGCCCTCTTCGCGGAGCTTGCGCAGCAACTGCATGATCTGCGCCTGGACTGTGACGTCCAGGGCGGTGGTGGGCTCATCGGCGATCAACAGCCGCGGATTCAGCGCCACTGCCATGGCGATGAGGATGCGCTGGCGCATGCCGCCGGAGAACTGGTGGGGGTAGGAATTGACCCGCGATTCAGGTTCCGGGATCCCCACGCGCTTCATCAGGTCGATGGCTTCGGCACGGGCCTGCTTGGCGTTCAGGCCCCGGTGGATCCGGAATGCCTCCCCCAGTTGTGTGCCCACTGTATATACGGGGTTCAGGGCGGTCAGTGCGTCCTGGAAGACGATGCCCAGTTCCGGTCCGGCAAACTTCAGCCGCTCCTTCGGGGTCAGCGCGGCCAGGTCGGTCCCGTTCAGGACAATCCGCCCGTCGGCCAGGTCGCAGACCGGGTCCATGATGCCCGCGAGTGCCTTGGCCGTCATGGATTTTCCGCAACCGGATTCACCCAGCAGGGCCAGGGTCTCCCCTGCCCGGGCTTCGAAGCCCACGCTGTTGACGGCCCGGACGGTGCCGCGGTGGGTCCTGATGTCCACGGCGAGGTCGCTGACCTGCAGGACCACGTCATGTGCCTGGGCGCCGGCCGGGCCGGCGGAGCCCTGGGGGTTCTGGCGTGTAGATGGGTCGGCAGCTGTTTTCACGGCTGTGCCTCCTTGGCTGGGATACGGGCGATCAGCCGTTTGCGGGGAAGGGCCAGGCGCCAGCGCTGGGCGGGATCGGTGGCGATCCGGAGCCAGGCTGCCAGCACGTTGGCGGCGATGGTGGTGACCACAATGGCGACGCCCGGGAAGATGGACAGCCACCATGCGGTCTGCAGGTATTGCCGGCCCTGCGACACCATCAGGCCCCAGCTGACGTCCGGCGGCTGGATACCGATGCCAAGGAAGCTCAGCGAGGATTCGGCCAGCATGACGTAGCAGAATTCCAGGGTGGCCAGGGTCAGCAGGGTGGGCAGCACCACCGGGATGACGTGCCGGAAGATGATGGCGTTGGGCTTGGCCCCGAAGGTCCGGGCGGCGTCCACGAAGGTGCGGCTTTGCAGTTCGGCCGATTCGGCGCGGGCGGTGCGCAGGTAGATCGGAATACGCGTCAACGCCAGGATCAGCACGATGTTGGCAGCGGAGGGGCTGAAGACGTAGAGGACCACTACGGCGAGCAGCAGTGAGGGGAAGCTCATGATCACATCGGCCACCCGCATGGAGACGTTCTCCCGCCAGCCGCGGTGGTACCCGGCCCAGACGCCCCACAGCGAGCCGATGAGCAGGGCCACGGCGACAGCGGGAAGCGCCACGGACAGGGTTGTCCTGCTGGCCACTACCAGGCGGGCCAGCATGCTGCGGCCCAGCGAATCGCTGCCCAGGAAGTACTCCCAGCCGTGCGCCATGGTGAACGGGGCCTTGTTGGCGAACAGCAGGTTCTGCTTGGTGGCGAGGTCGCCCATGAGCGCGGGCCCCACCAAAGCGGTCAGGCCAACCAGCAGCAGCACAAAGGCGGCGACGGCGGCGAATCGGTCTTTGAGGAGGAGGCGGAACAGGCCCGGCTGGCCGTCCCGGAGGTCCGGTGCGTTCCTGGTGGGCGGCTGTCCGGCCGGCTGCCGCTCTTCCTGCCCCTCTGAGGCGGCGCCGTCAGTCAATGAACTCGTCATGGTTCCTCCTAGGCCTTGACCGTCACGGGACGGACGCGCGCATCCAGCAGCGCGTACCCCATGTCGATAAGGATGTTCAGGGCAAAGATCGCGACGGCGGTCAGCAGCACCGCCGCCTGCAGGACCGCGAAGTCGCGCTGCAGGATCGAATCGATCATCAGCTTGCCGATGCCCGGCCAGCCGAAGATCGTCTCCACCACCACGGCGCCGTTGACGAGGCCCACGGTGAGGTCACCGGCGACAGTAAGGGCCGGCGCGGCAGCGTTCCGCAGGGCGTGGTGGGTGACCACCCGCAGCTCGCCGGCGCCGCGGCTGCGGGCCAGTTTGATGTATGGCTCGGAGAGCGCGGACACCATGGAACCACGCACAATCTGCACCAGCACACCAAACGGCCGCAGGAGCAGCGTGGCGATGGGCAGCACCCAGGCACTGGCCCCCGACACCCCCGACGTGGGGACCCAGCCCAGGGTGATCGCGAAGATCCAGATCCCCACAATGGCCAGCCAGAAGTCCGGGATTGATGCCGCGGCCATGGAGATGAAGCTTGAGATCCTGTCCGCGACGCCATTCGGCTTCAGCGCAGCCCAGCAGCCCACGATGACCGCCAGCACCACGGCCAGCACCATGGTGGTAGCCGCGAGCTGGAGGGTGGCCGGGAAAGCACGCAGCGCCATGGCGGCCGCGTCCTGCCCGGTGCGCAGGGACTGCCCGAAGTCGAGCCGGAGCACCCCGCCGAAGTAGTCGGCCATCTGCACCAGGAGCGGCTGGTCCAGGCCGTTGCGGGCCGTGAAGTCGTCACGCATCTGCTGGGTGGCATTCAGCGGCAGGTACAGGCTGGCCGGGTTTCCGGTCATTCTGGCCAGCGCGAAGACGCCCACCACTACCACCACCAGCGGCAGGGCGCTGGAAATGATGCGCTTTCTCAAGTAGGTCAGCATGGCCGTCCTTTCTGTGGGAGAGGCGGTTAGCTGGCCGGGGTCATCTCGGAGATGCGCAGCTCGTCACCGCTGGACGAGTTGGGCGTGTAGGAGACGGACTTGGCCTTGCCCAGGATGCCGGTCTGGTGCGAGATGTGCGCGAACTGGACCACCTTGTCGTTCTGGTAGGCGAAGATCTCCTCGAAGGCCTTCTGGCGGGCATCGCCGGAGGCAGCGTCCGCCTTCCGGATCATGGCGTCGAATTCCGGGGTTCCGAAGTAGCTCTGGGCTCCGGTGGAGAGCATGTACTGGTCCACCGTGAAGGCGGCGTCGCCGGCCTGGTTGCCGTGCTGGGTCATCAGGGCAACGGCGCCTTCATCGTCGGCGAACGGGCGGACCTGGTAGGTCAGGTGCTGGCTGGTTTCGAGCATCTTCAGCTTCACGTTCAGGCCTGCCTGGCTGAGCTGTTCCTGGAGTACCTGGGCCAGTTCGGTGATCTTGGGGAACTGGGCGCTGCGGACCACAAGGGAAATCTGCTTGGAGGTGTCCACGCCGTCGGCCTTGGCCTCTGCCACCAGCGACTTTGCCTTCTCAAGGTCGAACGGCCAGCCCTTCAGCCCGGAGTTGTGGCCCACGATGCCTTCGGGGACCAGCTGCGCAGCCACCTGGTGCTTGCCCTGGTAGAGCGAGTTGACGATCCCTTCCTTGTCGATGGCGTAGTTGACCGCCTGGCGGATCCGTATGTCGTTGAGCGGTGCCTCGTTCGCGTCCATGCGCAGCGCCACTGTTTCGTTGTTGGGGTAGTCAACGCCGAGGTCTCCGATGTTGTCATCAGGGCTCAGCCCCATGGCAACGTCCGCCTCCCCGCTGGTGATCATGGCGGCACGAACCGAGCTTTCGGAGCGCCACTGGTACTCCGCCTTGGCGTAGGCAGGCTTGTCGCCCCAGTAGCCGTCCCAGCTGCTGAGCGAGATCTTCTGGCCGGCGTCCCAGGAATCGATCTTGTAGGGGCCGGTTCCGATGGGTTCGCGAACCTTCTCGGTGGTGCTGGTGGACGTCGGCACCACTTCGAGGAAGGAGAGCCGCAGCGGCAGGATGGGGTCCGGTTCCGGTGTTGTCACGGTCAGGGTGGTGGCGTCGACGGCCTTGACGTCGAGGTCGGCGTCTCCGAAGACGTAGCCCTCAACGTTGCACCCGAGTTTGGAGTTCACCGCCCGGTCGATGGTGAAGGCTGCCGCCTCGGCGTTGAAGGGTGTTCCGTCCTGGAAGTTGACTCCCTCCCGGAGCTTCAGGGTCCATTCCGTATCGCTGGTGGCCTTCCACTCGGTGGCGAGCTTGGGTTCGAGTTCACCGCTTTGCGGATTGCGTTCGATCAGGGGCTCGGTCACGTTGGAGCGAACCACAACGCCGGTGGAAGTCAGGTTGGACTCACAGGCCTCGAGTGTGGGCGGTTCCTGGCCCAGGACCACACGGACGGTGTCCGCCGCGCCGCCACCGGCGCTGTCCGAGTTGGCCACGCTGCAGGCGCTGAGGCCAAACACCGCGACGGCCGCGAGGGCTGGCCACCTCAGTGCGGTGGCCTGGAAGGGAAGCTTTGAAGAAGACGTCATTGGGTTCCTCCGGTTGGAAAACTTGGTGCGCAGTGCCCCGGCACCGTCAGACGCATCGGCGAAAGGATGCTTGGCGGGGCCGCGCTCGACTCAAGCTAATTGAGCTGTTGGGGGCCCACAAGGGATTCGGCACAGTCCTCCGGTGCCGCTGCGGGGGCGATGGGCGCTTTTGGCAGCTGTGATCCGCACCACTGATGCGCGGGATCCGCGTCATTCCGCCCGACCGGGACCATCAATACAGTTCGGGCATGGATCCATGCCATTTACATGTTGGACCTGTATGGGTCCGAAACCTAGGGTGCTGGATATGAAGAACATCGCCGTCCTCCAGGTAGGGCCCCTCATGCCAGTCGTCCAGGAAACGATCATCAGCGACTACGGCGCGGTCCGGCTGCCCGATGCTCCGGCAGAACGGGCCGACTTCCTCCGCCAGCACGGCGGCACCTTCGACGTGGCGGTGACGTCGGGCAAGTTCGGGGTAGGGACGGACCTGATGCGCGCCCTGCCCAACCTTCGCGCAGTCATCAATTTCGGCGTCGGCTATGACACCACCGACGTGGCACAGGCGTTCGAGCGCGGCATCATCGTCAGCAACACCCCGGACGTCCTGAATGACTGCGTTGCCGACACTGCCCTTGCCCTCTACGTGGATGTCCTGCGCGGAATCAGTGCCGCAGACCGGTTCGTCCGGCGCGGTGACTGGCTCAGCAAGGGCAACTTCCCGCTCGCCACCAAAGCCAGCGGCCGCAAAGTGGGCATCCTTGGCCTGGGCCGGATCGGCAAAGTGATCGCCCGGCGCCTGGAAGGCTTCGACTGCGAGATCAGCTACCACAGCAGGAACCCGGTAGCAGGAGTCGATTACCGGTACGCGCCCTCACCGCGTGACCTCGCCACAGGGTGCGAGGTGCTCATCGTGGCCGCGGCCGGCGGCCCGGGTTCAACGGGCCTGGTGGACGCGGGCGTCATTGAGGCGCTGGGCCCCCGCGGCTACCTCATTAACATTGCCCGCGGATCGGTAGTGGACCAGGACGCCCTGGTCGATGCGCTGCTGTCCGGCAGGCTGGGCGGAGCGGGCCTGGACGTCTTCGTTGACGAGCCCAAGGTCCCCCAGGACCTGCTCGAGCTGGACAACGTGGTCCTCCTGCCGCACCTGGGAAGCGGCACCCACGAAACCCGGGCAGCGATGGCGGACCTGACCCTGGCCAACCTGCGCTCCTACGCCGAGACCGGTTCCGCGGTAACCCCCGTGCACCCGTAACGGCGGTATCCGCCGGCTCCCGGTTGCCCCATCAGTCAGGCCCCCTAAACCCGGGTTTTGGCAACGAAAACTGATGGGGCATCCGGGGAACCCACGAGCAGTGCTTAAAACAAGAAGAGCCCCGATCCTTAGATCGGGGCTCTTCTCAATTGCGTGCGCGAGGGGGGATTTGAACCCCCACGCCCTTTCGGACACTGGCACCTGAAGCCAGCGCGTCTGCCGTTCCGCCACTCGCGCGCAACTTCTTCCACGCCACTACGGCCGGTTTCCCGATTCGCAGTCTTGTAAAAGCAGCGAGATCAAGCATAACGGACACATGCCGCAAAACACCAATTGAGCAGCGGAGGCCAACCGGACCCGGCCGCAGCACGCCAATTATCGGAGCCCGGGCACCCGCCTTCAGCGCCTTTCCGCCAAGGACCGGAGGGCCCGGGGAACGAACTTTTGGAGGCGGCGGGCCGTTGTGGATTAAGGTCATTCGCAGGCCAGCCCAGTAGTATCGGATGTAGGAGTGGCTGCCGTGCGCAGCCATACCAGCGAGTGTCTACTGAACGCCGGGTGAAGTTCCGGACTGCGAACTGCCCCTCAGCCGGAGGGAAAGGAGGAGAACCATGGGTCTGCTGGACAAAGTGGAGCGCGGCATCGAAAAGGCCGTCCGTGGCGTCTTCTCCACCGGCTCAAAAGCGCAGGTTGAACCCGTAGAAATCGCCAGCAGGCTGCGCCGGGAAGTGGACCACAAGGCCCTCACTGTCGCCGCCGGACGCACCCTCGCCCCCAATGTCTTCGATGTCCAACTCAGCGACGACGACTTCAAGCGGGCCCAGGAATGGGGAACCCCGCTGGCGGAGGAACTCTGCGACGTCGTCATCAACCACGTCCGCAGCCAGGGTTACACGCTGCAGGGATCTGTCCGCATTTCCTTCCGGCGTGATTCCGAGCTCCGGGCCGGGGACTTCGAGATCGCTTCCTCCACAGAAAAGTCCAAGGGCAACGGCAGCACCCAGCCCTCGCGCCCCACGGTGCCGGCCGCTCCCAGCCGCCAGCCCGTCAGGCTGCAGCCGGTCCTGGACATCGACGGGCAGCGCTACTCACTGAACGCCCCCTCCATTGTGCTGGGCCGATCCTCCGAGGCCGATATCCACGTCGAGGACACCGGAGTTTCCCGCCGGCACCTGGAAATCCGCACTGCCAACGGTGCCACCAGCGCCGTGGACCTGGGCTCCACGAACGGAAGCTACGTCAACGGGCAGCGGGTCTCGGGCAGCATCGAACTTACAGACGGCTCCACCATCACGATGGGACGGACAAAGATCATCTTCCGCCTGCTTCCTGCCAACCCTGGTGGCCGCGCATGAGCGACTTGACCATCACCGCGCTGCGGTTCGGCTTCCTGCTGCTCCTGTGGGTGCTCATCTTCAGCATTGTTTCCGCCATGCGCCGGGACCTGATGGTGGGCCGCAAGGCCGCCTCCGGGGCCCCCACCGCCCGTGAGGTCCGCAAGAACCCGGATCTCGCCGAAGCACCGCCGCAGCCCGTGAAGCAGCAGGCCAGGCAACTGGTGGTGGTGGAGGGCCCGCTGAAGGGAACCACCCTTCCGCTGGCCGCCAGCCCGGTCCTGCTGGGCCGTGCCCAGGAAGCCACCCTGGTGCTCGAGGACGACTACGCCTCAGGCCGCCACGCGCGGCTGTTTCCGCAGGGCAGCCGCTGGTTCATCGAAGACCTTGGGTCCACCAACGGCACATACCTAGCGGACCAGCAACTTACCCGTGCCCTGCCCGTTGAGCCAGGCGTACCTGTGAGAATCGGCAAGACGGTCATCGAATTGAGGCCGTAGCTGTGGCCGTTTCCGAAAACCCCGCAACCGGGCCCCAGCCCGCGCCGCGGCCCCTCATCATGCGCTACGCGGCCCGGTCCGACGTCGGCAGGATCCGCTCCAAGAACGACGACTCCGCGTATGCGGGCCGGCACCTGGCCGTCGTAGCGGACGGCATGGGCGGCCATGCCGGCGGCGACGTCGCCTCGGCTGCAACAGTCCTGGACATGATCCACCTGGACCGAGCGGATTATGAGGGCGACGCCGGCACCATCCTCGCCGACGAGATCCAGACAGCCAATTCCCTGCTCTCCGAGCTGGTCCATATCAATCCCAAGCTTGCCGGGATGGGCACTACCGTGACAGCGCTGCTGCTCGCGGAAGGCCAGCTGCACTTCGCCCACATCGGCGATTCGCGCGCCTACCGGCTCCGGGACGGCGAATTCGAACAGATCAGCGTGGACCACACGTTCGTCCAGCGGCTGATCGATGAAGGCCGGCTCAAGCCTGAAGAAGCGGAAACGCATCCGCACAAGAACGTGCTCATGCGCGTGCTCGGTGACGTGGATGCCAGTCCCGAGCTGGACCTCGACACCTTGGAGGCCCGGCCGGGTGACCGCTGGCTCCTCTGCTCCGATGGCCTCAACTACGTTGCCGGCCACGCCGTGGAGCGGACCGTCAAGGAAACCCCGAACCTCCGCGAATGCGTGGAAACCCTGGTGGACCTCACCCTGGAGGCCGGTTCCCCGGACAACGTCACGGTCATCATGCTGGAGATCGCGGAGGAAACGCCCGACGACGTCAGCACGGCCGCCGTCGACGTCATTCCCGCCGCCCAGGCCACGCAGTCCGCTGAAGCGCCGGCCGCTGCCGTCGCAGCTGCTGCGGGGACCGCCGATGCCTCCGGTTCCGACGCAATGGATGCCCGGGACCCGGAGACCAAACCAGTGCCGGCGGAGGCCGCGACGACCGGCGGAAGCGAACCGGATGCCGGGCCTTCGGAAGACAAGGCGCCGGACCCGGGATCCACCGACCCCCACCTCGGGGAGCACCTGTCCGCTGAAGTTCTGCGCGAGGAACTGTCCTCGCGTCCCCATGAACTGGTGGGGGCCGCGGCAACCGCCGCAGAGTCCGGTTCCATCCCCACCATCGCCGGACGTACCGTGGCGCGCAGGGCCGCCACAGTCCTCACACACAAGGCTGAACCGGCCGCGGGTGACGACGACGAAACGCTGGTGCCGCTGAAGCCGCGCCGCTGGATTACCTGGTCCGTGGCGGCCGTTGTTGTGGTGGTCCTGGGTGTGGGACTGTGGCTCGGTTACGCCTGGACCCAGACCCGCTACTACGTGGGCGAGTCCGATTCCCGCGTTGCCATCTTCAATGGGGTCTCCCAGCGGCTTGGCCCCATCCAGCTCTCCAGCCTGGAAACCGTGACGGACATCCGGATGGATTCGCTCCCGCAGTTTTCCCAGCAGCGGGTCCGCCAGACTGTCCCCGCCAGCGACCTTTACGACGCACAGCGGATCGTAAAGAACCTCGAACTCACCGGCACCACTTCGCCTGAAGAGGAGTGCCCTGCAGCTACGGCATCGCCGTCGCCCACCCCGGTTCCCACCACGCCGGCTCCGTCCGCGACGGCGTCGGCGGCTGCACCGTCCGCCGCCCCCGCGTCCGGCAGCCCCACTCCTTCGCCGAGCCCTACCGTCAACTGCGAGGGAGCCAAGTGAGCCAGCTCAGCACCGCCGTGAAGCCGCGCCGCAACGTTGAACTTGCGTTGCTGGTCCTCGCCCTTGCCGTTGGCATCGGCGCCAACATGATGGTTGGCGTTGATAAGGAAAAGGCGTTCGACTCCGATTTCTGGTTCCAGTCGAGCCTGCTCGCGGTGGCGGCCTTGGCCTTCCACGGCGTCCTGCGCTTCCGCGCAAAGTATGCCGATCCGGTTATGCTTCCCCTGGTGGTTGCCCTGAACGGACTCGGCCTGGCCATGATCCACCGCCTGGATCCTCCGGGCGCGGACACAGGCAACAATCAGCTCCGCTGGACGCTGATCGCCATGGCAGTGGCCATCGCCGTCATCTGGTTCCTGAAGGACCACCGGATCCTTCGCCGTTTCACATTCATTTCGCTGGCCGCCAGCGCCCTGCTGCTGGTTCTGCCGCTCGTTCCCGGCATCAGCGCCGGCGAGATTCTGGGTGCCAGGGTGTGGATCCGGCTCGGCCCCATGACGTTCCAGCCGGGCGAGGTCGCCAAGATCACCCTGGCCATATTCTTCGCGGGGTATCTTTCCTCGAACCGGGACCTGATCCTGCTGGCCGGCCGCAAGCTCGGCCCCCTGCAGTTCCCCCGGTTCAAGGACATGGGACCCATGATCGCCGCGTGGCTGGTCAGCATTGGCGTGCTGATCTTCCAGCGGGACCTCGGTTCCTCCGTCCTGTTCTTCGGCCTGTTCATCGTCATGATCTACGTGGCCACCAGCCGGATCAGCTGGGTGGTCATCGGCCTGGCCCTGATCCTCGGCGGCGGCTTCGTGGCCTCCCGGGTGTTCTCCCACGTGGAGCAGCGCATCAACGGCTGGCTCAACGCCTTCACACCCGAGGTGTACGAGAACGGCAGCCGGCAGGTGATCCAGGGCCTCTTCGGGATGGCCAACGGCGGCCTGGTGGGTACCGGGCTGGGCCAGGGCCGGCCGGACCTGGTTCCCTTCGCCAACAGCGACATGATCATCGCGTCCCTCGGCGAGGAACTGGGACTCATCGGAATCTTCGCCATCGTCCTCATGTACCTGCTGCTGGTGACCCGCGGTTTCCGTGCGGCGCTTGGCACCCGGGACGCGTTCGGCAAGCTCCTTGCCTGCGGCCTCTCGTTTGCCGTGGCCCTCCAGTGCTTCGTGGTGATCGGCGGCGTTACCCGGCTGATTCCACTGACCGGCCTCACCACGCCGTTCCTGGCGGCCGGCGGATCCTCCCTCCTGGCCAACTGGATCATCGTGGGGCTGCTGCTGCTGATTTCGCACACAGCCCGCGGCCCGGTGGACACCACTCCGTTGCCGCCGTCCAAGGGCGCAGACACTACTGGCATTGATACTCCAACCGAGGCGGTGAAGCAGGCATGAACCAGGCCATACGACATTCATGGATAGCGGCCGTCGCCATGTTCGCCCTGCTGTTCGGCGCCCTCAGTTTCGTCCAGGTGGTGGGGGCGGATGAACTGAAGGCCAACCCCCTGAACCAGCGCGCCATCCTGCAGAACTATTGCAGCGACCGCGGCGCCATCATCGTCGGCGGAACCCCGGTGGCCGAGTCCGTGGAAACAGGCTCCGAAACCTGCAAATTCCAGCGCACCTACCCGCAGCCGGAACTCTATGCCGGCATGACGGGCTACTTCTCCCAGAACTACGGTGCCACCGGACTGGAGCGGGCCATGGGTGAGGTCCTCACCGGTGACTCCGACCAGCTGTTCCTGGACCGGGTGGGCCAGCTGTTCCTCGGAAACCAGCCCAAGGGCGCCTCTGTTGAGCTGACCATCGATCCCGAGCTCCAGCAGCTCGCCTACAGCCTGATTCCCGACGGCCAGCGCGGTTCCATCGTGGTCACGAACCCCAAAACGGGGGCCATCCTGGCCATGGCATCCAAGCCGTCCTACGATCCCAACAAGGTAGCCGTCCAGGATCCCGAGGCCGAAAGCGCGAGCATCAACGAGTTCCTGAAGGTGCCCGGCATCAACCTGAACCAGAATGTCAGCGGCCCCACGGGTGAACTGCTGGCCCCCGGTTCGGTGTTCAAACTCGTGGACACGGCGGCAGCGCTTTCCTCCGGGAAGTACAACGCGGACAGTGTCCTGCCCAACCCGGCAGAAATGCCCTTCGACGGCATCTCCTACCGGCTTCCCAACTACGCCGGGGGCAACTGCTACACCAGGGACACCGCCAGTTTCGCCTTTGCGTTGCAGCAGTCCTGCAACACCCCCTTCGCGAGCATCGCCCTGGACCTGGGCCGTGACGCCATCGCTTCCCAGGCACAGAAGTTCGGTTTCGGCGAGGACCTGGGAGACCAGCTCAAGCTCGGCTACGCCCGCGGTGACGGCTTCCCGGACGAACTGGACGCACCTGGCCTCGCCCAGTCGGCGATTGGCCAGAAGGATGTCCGCGCCACCCCGCTGCAGGTGAACATGATGACGTCCGCCATAGCCAACGACGGCGTGCAGATGCGGCCAAGCCTTATCAAGACCCTCCGCTCTCCGGATCTGCGGGTCATCGATGAGCCGCAGCCCGAGCAGCTCCGGACCTCCACCACGCCGGAGATCGCCAACCAGATCACCGATTGGATGGTCAGCGCGGTCAGCGAAGGAATTGCGAACCGTGCAGGCGTCCCGGGCGTCCAGGTGGCGGGAAAGACCGGAACCGCGGAGCTGGGCGACGGCACCAACAACTCCTGGTTCACCGGCTTCGCCCCCGCAAACAACCCGCAGGTGAGCGTCACCATCGTCATGGAGGGCGTGGACATCACCACCGGAGCACAGCTGACCAGTCCGAACGCGAAGAAGATTTTTGAGGCGGTGTTGAATAAGTGAGGCCTACAACCGGAATCACCCTCGGCGGCAGATTCCAGCTGACCACGCGGATCGCGATCGGCGGCATGGGCGAAGTCTGGAAAGCAAAGGACCTCGTCCTCGGCCGCATCGTCGCGATCAAGGTGCTGAAGGAGGAGTACACCGGGGACCCCGGCTTCCTGCAGCGGTTCCGCGCGGAGGCCCGCCACACCGCACTCCTGAACCACGTGGGGATCGCCAACGTCTTCGACTACGGCGAGGAGGAGGGGTCCGCCTACCTGGTCATGGAGTTGGTGCCCGGCCAGCCCCTCAGCAGCATCATCGAGCATGAACACGTGCTGTCGCCGGACCGCACCCTGTCCATCATGGCCCAGACGGCCCGGGCGCTTTCCGTTGCGCATGCCCAGGGCCTGGTACACCGCGATATCAAGCCCGGCAACCTCCTGATTACGCCGGACGGACGCGTTAAGGTCACAGACTTCGGCATCGCCCGCCTGGCCGACCAGGTGCCGCTCACCCAGACCGGCCAGGTCATGGGTACCGCCCAGTACCTGGCGCCGGAACAGGCCACCGGACAGACCGCCACGGGATCTTCGGACATCTACTCCCTCGGCGTCATCGGGTACGAGTGCCTGACCGGCCACCGGCCGTTCTCCGGCGAATCCCAGATCGCGATCGCCCTGGCACAGGTCAACGACGCACCGCCGCCGCTGCCGGAGACCCTGCCCACACCGGTCCGCGCGCTCCTGATGTCCATGCTGGCCAAGGACCCCAAGAACCGGCCGGCTAACGCCATCAAGCTCGCCGAGGCAGCTGAAGCCATCCGCAACGGAGACGTCGGCGCAGCCCGCGCTGCAGTACCCGGCATGCTGCTCTTCGACGCGCCGGACACCGGCCCCATCACCGCGCCGGTGGATACGGCCACAGCACCCACCGGTGTGATCGGTGCGCAGCGGGATTCCTCACCGACAGCCACCTCCGCGCTCCCGGTGGTGGGAGCCGCCGCAGCCGGAGCCGCTGCCGGTGCTGCCGCAGCGAACGCTGCTGATGGCGACGCCGCGGACGGCAACGCACCCCAGGGACCGCTGGCCCGCGCCAACGCGCTGGCCGCCGAGCGGAACTGGGACCACGAAGAGACCACGTACGACGACGAGCCGGCCGATGAGCCGCAGAGCAAGGGCCGCAGCCCGTGGACGTGGCCGCTGATCGCCTTGATCCTGCTCGTCCTGTTCGCCCTGGTGGGCTTCCTGCTCAACAACATGGGGGTGTTCTCGCCGTCCAACAGCCCAACGTCGGTTGCCACCTCAAGCAGCCCGAAGACCACCAGCGCCACGCCCACCAGGACATCGCAGGCACCCAGCCCGACGCCGACGCGCGATACCCCCACCCCGACGCCCACGCCCACCCAGGAAACCGTGAACGTGATCCCGGATGCGTACCTGGGCAAGGACTACAGGACGGTTCAGTCAGAGCTCTCTGCGTTGGGGCTGGTGGTTAACGGCGTCCAGCAGGAGAGCACCGAAGATCCCGGCATTGTCCTGGACCTGAACCCCACGGGCCCCGTCCCTGCGGGTTCAACTATCACTGTCACGTACGCCATCGCTCCGCCGTCAGCGCCGGCGCCGGCGCCCACCTCAGCCGCTCCCACACCGGTGCCCACAACGCCGTCGGCCGCTGGGCCCACCGCTGAGTCCGCGCTGCCTACCTGTTCCACCGGCCAGGAGCCGGGCATTCCGCCCACCTGCGCACGGTAAACGGACTGAACGTGAACGAGTCATCGCGCGCACCGCTCCACCGGGAGGACAATGTCCCGGTGGACAACAAGCGTGTCCTGAGCGGCCGCTATGAGCTGGGCGGCCTCATTGGACGCGGTGGCATGGCTGACGTATACAGCGGCACGGACGCCAGGCTCGGCCGGACGGTGGCCATCAAGATCCTGCGTCCTGATATGGCCCGGGATCCCCAGTTCCAGGCCCGCTTCAAGCGTGAAGCACAGTCCGTCGCCGCCCTGAACCATTCGTCCATCGTGGCCATCTACGACACCGGTGAACAGCAGGTCCACGACGGTTCGGAGGAGTCCGTCCGGCTGCCCTACATCGTGATGGAATTCGTTGACGGCAGGACGCTTCGGGACCTGATCCGGGCCAAGGAAGTCAGCATCGGCCAGGCGATCGACTACTGCCTGGGAGTCCTCGGCGCCCTCGAATACAGCCACCGCGCCGGCATCGTCCACCGGGACATCAAGCCCGCCAACGTGATGTACTGCGAGGCAACCAACTCCATCAAGGTCATGGATTTCGGGATCGCCCGCGCCATGGCGGATTCCTCGGCCACCATGACCCAGACGCAGGCTGTGGTGGGCACGGCGCAGTACCTCTCGCCGGAACAGGCCCGGGGCGAAACCGTTGATGCCCGCAGCGATCTGTACTCGGCTGCCTGCCTGCTCTACGAAATGCTGACCTCGAGGCCGCCATTCATCGGCGACAGCCCCGTTTCCGTGGCATACCAGCACGTCCGGGAAATTCCGGCGCCACCCAGCAGCATCAACCCCGAGGTCTCACCGGCGCTCGACACCGTCATGGCCAAGGCGCTGCAGAAGAACCGTGACGACCGGTTCCAGGATGCGGCAGCCTTCCAACGCGCTCTCAGGGCAGCCCGTTCCGGCGTCGCTGTCCCCGCCTTACCGGCTTCCGAAGCTCCCACTGACCCCAACGACCATGTCCCGGCCCCGGACAGCCCGCCAACGGAGGCTTTCGCCGCCGCCCCGGGCGCCGGGTTCCTGGACGACGCTCCCACCGGGCGCCTCGCCGTCACCGGCAGGGACGACGCCGGCGCCCGGACACCGCTGGGCGTGGCGGACGAACCCGGCGACGCTGAGCCTTTGCCGCTTGGCCTGTCCCAGGAACGGGACCCTTCCCCGCGGCAGAAGTCCCGGCGTCGGGCGTGGATTGCAACCCTGGTGATCTTCACCGTGCTCATCCTTGCCGGCGGCGGCCTGTGGGTCTACAGCGTGGTGAACCGGCCGGCGCCGCCCCCGCCGAAGGTGGACATCCCGGTGGTGGCCTCCATGACCGAGTCGGCAGCACTGCAGGAGCTGTACAACGCGAACCTGAAGCCGAAGATTACGCGTTCACAGAACGACGCCGTACCCAAGGGCATCGCGATCGGCACCGACCCGGTGTCCGGCCAGAAACTTGATCCCGGCGCAGAGGTGATCCTGAGCATTTCCGAGGGTCCCAGCGCCGTGAAGATCCCGGAGACCATCCCCGGCTCCACAGAGGCCGCGGCACGTGATGTCCTGCGTCAAGTGGGGTTGGTGGGTGCGCCGTCAACCACCACGGCCAACAGTGCCACCGTGCCGGCCGGTATCGTCATCACCACCAGTCCCGCACCGGGGCAAAGCGTAGGGGTGGGTACCACTGTTGAACTGGTGGTTTCCACCGGCAAGGTGGCGGTTCCCGAACTCCGCGGCCGCACCCGCGAGGAGGCCGAAGCCGCGCTCAAAGACCTGGGCCTGGTGCCGAACGTCGTTGAAGCGGAAAACGGCCAGGTTGAGGCGGGCCGGGTGACGGACCAGAGCGACGCCGTCAATGCCGCAGTGGAGCAGGGAAAGACCATCACCTTCGTGGTGGCCAAGGCTCCACCGCCGCCGCCCACCGCCACTCCCAGCCCGACACCAACCCCCACCTCAACCAAGGGCAACAGGGACCGGGACTAACCGGGTCAGTCGAGGATCGGCTGCCTCAGTGCTGGATCAGCGGGCTCAGCTTGGCTGCCCGCGCCGCTGCGCCGGCCATCCCCAGCGATTCGAGCCAGTTGCCCAACATCTGGTAACCGCCCTCGGTGAGGACCGATTCGGGGTGGAACTGCACTCCGCAGAGCGGGGCCGTGCGGTGCTGCAGCCCCATGACCACGCCGGAGGCCGTCTGTGCGGTGACTTCCAGGACATCCGGGATGGACTCACGGACCGCAGCCAGGGAGTGGTAGCGCGTGGCGGTGATGGGGGAGGGGAGGCCGGCAAACACACTGGTTCCGATGTGTTCCACCTGCGAGGTCTTGCCGTGCATGAGCTCGGGGGCGTGCGTCACGGTCCCGCCGAAGGCCTCCGCCAGCGCCTGGTGGCCCAGGCATACGCCGAACATGGGAACGCTGTTTTCACCGCACCACTTGATCAGTTCAATGCAGATGCCCGCCTCGGCAGGATTGCCGGGGCCCGGTGACACCAGGACGCCGTCGCGCGTGCCGGCAAGTTCGATCGCTTCGGCGAGGGTGACGTCGTCGTTGCGGACCACAGTGGTCTCGGCGCCGAGCTCCTGGAGGTAGCCCACCAGGGTGTAGACGAAGCTGTCGTAGTTATCCACCACGAGGATCTTGGTTGTGGTCATGGCTGGCTTGCTGCACCAATCGTTGAGTCAGTGAATTGGGTGTACTCGGACATCCAGGGAAACAGGAACTGGACCATCAATACCAGTGCGGCCGCCACCAGCACCACTGATGTGACGATCCGCAGCCAGAGCGGCCCCGGGAGGTGGCGGAAAATCCAGCCGTACATGCTCAGCCCTTCCCGATCGCCGCGGCCACCTGCGCGGCGATTTCGGCGGGCGGTCCGGCCGAGCCGGGGCGCCAACTGTCCATCAGGGCGTAGGCGATGATCCGTTCCTCCGCGCCGAACCGCGGGTTGCAGCTGGTCATGGTGAGGAACCTTTCCGTGGGGGCCACGCCCTGCAGGGTGGGCACCGGGGCCAGGACATCGGTACGCGAGGGCATCACGATCTGGTTGTTCCGGAAAACGTACGTGTAGTAGCCGTCCTTGGTCTGGACGTAGATCTTGTCGCCCGGCACCAGTGTGTGGATGTTGTCCAGCACAGCACCGTGGGTCTGCCGGTGGCCGGCCACGGCGAAGTTCCCTATGGCCCCTGGCATGGCGGTCGAGTCGTAGTGGCCCAGGCCAAGGGTGTCCAGGACATCCTGGCTGGTTCCCTGAACAATCGGCCGGGTGTAATTCGGGCCAAACCTCGGGATGTACATGATGCCGATGGTTCCGGCGTGGCCTGGGGCAGCACCCACCACGGGTTCACCGAAATCCCCGCCTTCCGCGGGCGGGGCTGTGGGAGCCGGAGCGGGCGCAGCTCCGAGGTCCTGGGCGAATTCCTTGATAACTTCACTCTGTTTGGCGTCGGATTCAACGTTGGTCCACCAAAGTTGCCATGCCACGAACAGCAGGAGGACTAGGCCGGCGGTGATGAGCAGCTCGCCGGCCACCTGTACAGCACCGCGAAGGATTACGACGCCGGCAGTGGGCGGGGCGGCGGGCCTCGCCTTCTCCTGCAATACCACGCGCTCTCCTCGGGGGCGGTTCCGCTGGGCACCGGCGGCCCGGGAACTCCGGCTAGAATTGGCTGCTAGTAAGAATTGACCAAGATCGAGCAGACCGCTGGCAATTTCCTTCTTGCAGGATATCAAGCCCGGGACGCCGCGCTTGACAGCCGCCAAGGAGAGCCAGTGCCCGAGTCAAAGCCCCGTAAGAAGACCGCCAGCACCGCAGAAAAGACCGCGCCGGACGCCTACAAGCCGAATCCGGTCTGGTTTAAGCCGGTCATGTTCGGGCTGATGATCATCGGCCTGTTCTGGATCATCACGTTCTACATCAGCGAGGGCCGCTTTCCCGTCCAGCCGTGGGGCTCCTGGAACATCGTGGCCGGCTTTGGCATCGCCATCGTGGGCTTCATGATGACGACACGCTGGCGCTCCTGAACCATGCCCGCCACGTATCGCCGGCAATTGTTCCTGACAAGGGCCGGCCATGTCACCAAGTGCTGACCTCATAGTGGGCGACGACGGCCTTGCACGGCCCGCCTGGGCCTCTACGGATCCGCTGATGCGGACCTACTACGACCAGGAATGGGGCCTGCCCGTCCGGGATGAACATGGGCTGTATGAGCGGATCTGCCTTGAAGGCTTCCAGGCAGGCCTGTCCTGGGCCACGATCCTCCGGAAGCGGCCGGCGTTCCGCGCCGCTTTCGCTGACTTCAACCCCGATGCGGTGGCGTTGTACACGGACCGCGACGTGGACCGCCTCCTGCAGGACTCCGGCATTGTCCGGAACCGGCTGAAGATTGTTGCCACCATCAGGAATGCCCGCGCCACCATCGCGCTGCGGGAAGAGGGCGGCTTGGTGGATTTCGTCTGGGGATTCCAGCCTCCCACCACCCCTCAGCCCCTGGTGCACGGGGACATCCCCACGCAGTCCGTGGAATCGGTGGCACTGTCCAAAGCCCTTCGCCGGAAGGGGTTTGCCTTCGTGGGCCCCACCACCATGTTTGCCCTCATGGAGGCAATCGGCATGGTGGACACACACCTTATGGACAGCCACCGCCGGGGTTCCTCGGGCGTGTGGCCGCGGCCTTCCTGAGACTGATCCGAAACCCCTGTTGCCTGAGACCGGCAGCGGGGGTTTTTCGTGTGCGGCGCCCCGGCCTGTGGGGAAAGTTATCCACAGTGTTGATAACCGTTGATCCGCCCTAGCCCGTCCCCGCTACCCCCGCGGAAGCCGGGCTTTCGCGGAAACCCGCGGCTTGGATGCAGTTATTAACACTGTGGAATACCCTGTGGATAAACGGCCTTTCCCTGAGCTACCCGCCGGTACCCACAGGACCGCGGGGTGCTATCCCCAACTTTGTGCACCGGCACCGGAAACATTGGCCGCCTCTGCGGGTGTTCAGCAGGACCGGAGGCTTTTCCACTTACCAACACTCCGATACCCACAACTTATCCACAACTGTGGATTGCGTAGCTGCGGAATTCCCCCAATCGCCCCAAACCGCCCTGATTCGGGGGTTTTCCACCGTGGACTTACAGGTCTGTGACTTATTAACAGTGTGCAAAAGGCTGTTGAAGGACCGCGTCCAGGCATTTCCAGGTGGCCTGCTGCGGCCTAATCCACCGAAGTTATCCACAGCAGTGTCCATAATCGGCGGTTTTGTCCACTTAAGCACAACCGTATCCCCAGCAGTTATCCACAGATGTGGAGAAAATCTGCCTCTGTACTGCTCCTGCCTTGTGAGCAGGCGGTTACACAGCTTCACCGGCCTGAACTACATGCTTGTAAGTTACCAACAATGTGGATAACGGCTGTGGATAAAGAAAACCCCCAGCCTCCGCAAGGAAGCTGGGGGTTCTACGTCACGCCCGGGCGGACTACATCAGGTGGAGACGCGCACCCATACTGCTGCTGCGAGGAGCGCCAGGACCGCGAGCAGTCCCACGGCCTGGAGAAGCCCCCGCCGTGGCCCCCGCGGCGTGTACGCGATCACGGCGGCACACAAGGCGCCGGTGACCAATCCACCGAGATGGGCCTGCCAGGCGATCTGCGGGACCAGGAAACCGATGGCGCCGTTGATGGCAATCAGGATCCACAGCTGGCGCGTATCCCCGCCGCGCTGGCGCTGCACCAGGAGCATGGCACCGAACAAGCCGAAGATGGCACCGGAGGCACCCACCACTCCGTAGAGGGGCTGGCCGGGAACGTAGAGGGGAGTGAGGAGCAGATACCCCACTGAACCGCCCAGGGCGGACAGCAGGTACACCGCAAGGAAACGGACACGGCCCAGGAGTGGCTCCAGTGCCTGCCCAAAGATCCAGAGCATGTACATGTTCAAGGCAATGTGCAGGATGAATCCCTGGGAATGCAGGAATGCTGCCGTGAGCATCCGCCACGGCTCAAACTCGCCATACCGGGGTTCGGCATAGATGTTGGCGAACCCCAGGCTCTGGTAGACAGCGTCGTTGGGGACGAGCCACTGCAGGACGTACAGCACGGCACAGGCGGCGATGATACCGAACGTCACCATGGGCTTGCCCGTGGCAACGGCGCCGCCATAGACGGACCGGACTTCCGGCGTCGTACGCCTTGTTTCGTTGACGCAGTCAACGCATTGGAATCCGACGGCGGCCGCCCGCTGGCAGTCGGGGCATGCCGGAC
The DNA here is from genome assembly GCF_001423525.1 of Arthrobacter sp. Leaf137. Lineage (GTDB taxonomy): Bacteria > Actinomycetota > Actinomycetes > Actinomycetales > Micrococcaceae > Arthrobacter. The sequence continues at coordinate 39,084 of NZ_LMOI01000018.1, forward strand.
GCCCGCACCGCTGGCAGCGCACGTAGGAGGGCCTGTCAGGGTGCCGGGGGCATACCGGGACCTGGGCGGAGGGCTCGGCCGACGGAATTCCGTAACTCATGGTGCGGGATTACAGCTGTTCGATATCAATGCTGTTGATGGTGACATCCTCCACCGGGCGGTCGCCCATGCCGGTGCGGACGCCCTCGATGGCGTCAACGACCCTCTTGGACTCGTCGTCGGCCACTTCACCGAAGATGCTGTGCTTGCCCTGCAGCCAGTCGGTGGGGATGGTGGTGATGAAGAACTGGGACCCGTTGGTGCCCTTGCCCATCTGGATGCCGGCGTTCGCCATGGCCAGCTTGTAGGGCTGGTTGAAGCTCAGTTCGGGGTGGATCTCGTCATCAAAACGGTAGCCGGGGCCGCCGGTGCCGCGGCCCAGCGGGTCGCCGGCCTGGATCATGAAGTCCTTGATGATGCGGTGGAAGATGGTTCCGTCGTAGAGCGGGGTGCCGGTCTTGGCCTCGCCGGTTTCCGGGTGGGTCCAGTCCTGCTCGCCGGTGGCGAGTCCAACGAAGTTCTTGACGGTCTTGGGCGCGTGGTTGCCGAAGAGGTTTACCACGATGTCGCCGAGGCTGGTGTGGATGGTTGCTTTTGCGGTTGCGATGGCAGTCATACGGCCCATTCTTCCATGGCGGACTATGACCTTGGCGGCCCCTGTACCAGTTCCGCGCTGGGTGAAATCGCCCTAAAATCCGCAGAGTGAATAGCTCGTGAAGTCTCAGGCACGTAGGCTAACCACAGAACCGTCACATTAATCGGGAGGTAGTTGTGAAGAAGTCTGATCGTATTGCCCGTGACCTTGAGCAGTCGGTCACCCATGCCGTGGAAAATGCCAAGGACTGGGCAACCCCCCGCGTGGAAGCCGCTGTTGACTGGGCGGTTCCCCGCCTGCAGCACGGCCTGGACACAGCATCACCCAAAATCCAGGAGGGGCTGAAGTCCGCCGCCCACAACCTTGCCGACGGCGTGGCCACCGTGACCCCTCGCCTCCAGGACGGCCTGGCGCAGCTGGCGCCCAGGATCAATGACGTGGTCGAGAATGCATCACCCAAGCTCCACGAGGCGCTGGACAAGGCCACCCCAGTGGTCCTCAATGCCCGCGACCGCGTGGTGGTTGAATACCTGCCCAGGCTCTCGGACCAGATCGGCGTGGCTTCGGGTGCCGTGCACCGCACCCTCGAAGGCGCTCCGGCCCGCGTTGACGCCGTCGCCCAGCGGCTTGGTGACGCCGGAATCGTGCACACCCTCCAGGAGCAGGCGCAGGCCACCGGCACCCAGCTGAAGGCCGCGGCTGCCGAGGCCGGCCGCAGCGTAGGCATCCAGCTGGCCCAGCCGGAGCCGAAGAAGAAGCGCGGCTGGCTGGTGTTCGGCGTTATCGCCGCCGCAGTTGCTGCTGGAGTTGCCGCCTGGAAGGCTTCAAAGCCCGTAGAGGATCCGTGGAAGACGCCCTCCCCCGTGACCCCAACGCCCGCCCCGGTTCCGGCCACCACGGTCAACGAGGTCAAGGAAACCACCGCCGACGCCGCCGGAAAGGCATCGGATGCGGCAGGTTCCTTCGCTGCCGCCGGCGCGGACAAGGTATCCGGGTCCGCTGATGCGGCCAAGGAAACGGCAGAGGACGCAGCCGACAAGGCCAAGCACGTTGCCGAAGATGCAGGCGACGCCGCTCCCAAGGTGGCCACCGATGCAAAGACGGCCACCCGCAACATCGCCAACAGCATCCACAACGGGGATAAGGGCACCACACAGGCCTAATCCCGGCCCAGCAGGTCCACGGCAGGGGCCCCGTTCTTCGGAACGGGGCCCCTGCCGCTGTTTCCGGAGGTCCCCAAGCTGTTTGGGGGTGCCGGCCGCTCCCGGTTGGGGAGGGCAGCAATGCTAGATTTGGACTGATGTCAGCCGATCAATCCTCTGGGGATCCCTTGAACGACGCAGCCGAGTTGCCCCGCGTGTCCGTTGTGATCCCGGCCTACAACGAGGAGAGCGTCATCCGGCAGTGCCTCATCGCTGCCATCTACCAGTCCGTACCTGCCCACGAGATCATCGTGGTGGATAACCTCTCCACGGACCGGACCGCCGCCATTGTCCGGCAGATGCAGCTGGAATATCCGGAAAGTCCCATCCTGCTGCTGACCCAGGACAGGGAGCAGGGCCTCATCCCCACCCGGAACTTCGGCCTTGACCATGCCACGGGGGACGTCCTGGGCCGGATTGACGCGGACTCGGTGGTGGAGCCTGATTGGGTGGAGCAGGTCCAGAGGGCATTCCAGGACCACTCAGTGCAGGCGGCCACCGGTCCTGTGGTCTATTACGACATGCCCATGCGGCGCTTCGGGCTGAAGGCCGACGACAAGATGCGCCAGCTCATGCTGAAACTGGCGAAGCACCAGTACCACTTCCTGTTCGGTTCCAACATGGCGCTGCGGTCCACCGCGTGGAACACCATCCGTGCCGAAACGTGCCGGGATGAGAAGGACGAGATGCATGAGGACATCGACTTGTCACTGCATCTCGCCGAACACGACCTGAAGGTCCAGTACTGCCCGCAGATGGTGTCCGGGATGTCCGCGCGCCGCCTCGAGGACTCGCCGCGCGACTACCGCTATTACGTCACCCGGTTCGACCGCACGTACAAGGCCCACAACGTCAAGAAGATGGCTCTGAAGGCACCCATGGTGGTGTTCTTTTCGGTCTACTTTCCCGCCAAGCTGTTGCGGGCCATCCACACGGTCAACACGGCCCAGCCGGTCCGGCGCGGCGGCCAGTAGCTCCTGCCTTCACAGGCCCCTAGTCCGTACCCAGCTCGGCGATCCGGTCCGACGGCGGTTCGGCGACGGGTGCCTTGCTGCGGAGCCGTGCCCTTCCGGACCTTTGTCCGGCCACCACGACGGCGAGCCCCACCATGATCAGGCCTAGCCCGGCATAGGTACCCGCCGGGAGGGTCTCACTAAGGAACACGGACGCCAGGAGGGCCGCGCCCGGAATCTCCAGGAGGATGATCATCGAGACCAACAGCGGGCTCATGGTCGCCAGGAGGTGGTTGAAGGCGGTATGCCCCACCAGTTGGGCGCACACAGTGATGGCGAGGATCCCCAGCCAGCCTCCGGCGTCGAACCCGGAGAGCGGCTGCCCGGTGGCCAGGGCGAGCACCGCCACCACGGCGGCACACATGCCGTAGCAGAGAGCTGTGTAGGTGCCGGTGGTCATGGACTGCCGGGCCTTGCCGCCGGCCAGCGTGTACAGACCGGCCAGCGCTCCGCCGGCCAGCGCCAGCATGTCACCGAGCAGCGCCTCAGGCGAGGACCCCATGTCGAATCCAGTGATGGCGACGACCCCACCGAACGCAATCCCCAACCCTGCAAGCACCTGCCAGCGGTGCCGCGTGCCGCGCAGCAGCTGGAAGATGGCAATCCAGGCCGACTGGAGGCATACGAGCGCCGTAGCAGCGGCCACGGACGTGAGCTGGAGGGAGGTGATGAAGCAGGCGAAGTGCAGGGCGAGGGCGACGGCGGCAAGAAGGGACCAGCGGAACTCGCGTCCGGTGATGCTGCCGAACCTGCGCGGCTCGCGGACCAGGGTGGGACCGGCCATCACCACCGCTGCGATGGCGTTCCGCCAGAAGGCGATGGCCAGGGCACTGACGCTGGTAGCGCCGAGGGTGGCCGCGATCAGCGGCCCGGACGACGCAACGCCCAGGACACCCATGGCTGCAATGAACAGGGTCACCGCACTACCCCCTCACGCTATGGCCGCCAACCGGGACAAGGCTCACAAAGCAAAAGTCCCGGTCCGCATTTCCGCGGACCGGGACTTTCTTATGGTGGAGGCACGGGGACTCGAACCCCGAACCCCCTGCTTGCAAAGCAGGTGCGCTACCAATTGCGCCATGCCCCCATAAGAAGCAACCCGTCAATCATACCCTAGAACCTTGGAGCCTTTGACCAGCTCCCGGACCGGGCGTCCGGCCTAGTTCACCGTATCGGTGGACTTGCTCCAGACATCTTTCCGGGCTTCGGATTCCTGTGCTTTCCGGTAGAGCAGGACGCCTGCGATCGCCGCTGCCAGTACAAGCAACTTCTTCACTTGCTCCCCGTTCCGGCCTGCTGCAGTATTCCGCAGACAAACCTCAACTTGAACCTGCACAGGTTCCGTGGGCGTACCAGGACTTGAACCTGGGACCTCTTCGTTATCAGCGAAGCGCTCTAACCGCCTGAGCTATACGCCCCGATGCCTCATCGGGCCGAGACATGACTTTACAGCACATCCCGGCCCGATCTCAAATCGGGCGCTTCCACCGGCTTCAGAGCCGGTGGAAGCGGTGTCCTAATCGTCGGTGAGGGTCACGCCGATGCCGCCCACCAGGGTGGCAGAGATGTTGTAGAGAACAGCTGAGAGCATGGACAGCGCGGTCAGCAGGACCACGTTCACCACGGCGATAATTGTGGCGAAGGAGGCCACTTGGCCCAGCGATGCGACCTTCTTCAGTTCGAACCCGCCGCCCTCGGAACCGGCCAGCGTGCCCAGCAGGCTGTCCACCTGATCGAAGATGCCTGTGAGGTCCAGGACGGTCCACAGGACGATGGCCGCCACGACGGTGACGATGCCCAGGGCTACGGAGAGCAGGAACGCCATCTTCAGGACGGACCAGGGATCCACCTTGCTGATGAGGAGGCGGGCACGGCGGGCCTTGGCCTTCGGCGCCGGCTTCACGAGACCCGGGCCGCCCTGGCCCGGGGCGCCCTGCGGGCGGGGTCCGGCAGGGGCGGGGCGTTGTCCCTGCGCCGGACGCTGGCCGGGCTGGCCCTGCTGGCTTCCCTGGCCGGGCTGGGACGGACGCTGTCCGGGAACCGAAGGGCGCTGTCCGGGCGCACCGGCGGGCGCGGAAGGCCGCTGCTGCGGACGGACAGGGGCATTCACCCGGGGCGCCGCCGAGGGGCGGTTTCCATCGGGAACGGTGCTGTTCGGCTTGGGAAATGAGTCGGAATTACTCACTCGGTTACCTCCGTGTTGTCGTCGTTCGGCTCAGCGTCGCCCGAGGCGTCCTCTGACTCAAAGGCCGGTGATTCTTCAGCCAACGTTACGTCATCCTCCGCTGATTCTTCGTCCTCGAGACCGCGTTCGCTGTTGCGGGCAACCTCGATGATGCGGTCGTTCTTGTCCGGCTTGGCAAAGATGACGCCCATGGTGTCGCGTCCCTTTGCAGGGACACCTGCGACCGAGGAACGGACTACCTTGCCGCCCTCCATGACCACCAGGACTTCATCCTCTTCCTGGACAATCAGGGCGCCCACAAGGTGTCCCCGCTCCTCCTGGTACTTACCCACCTTGATGCCCAGGCCACCGCGGCCCTGCAGGCGGTATTCCTCCACGGCGGTGCGCTTGGCGTAGCCGCCTTCGGTCACGATGAACACGAAGGACCCGTCAGTGACCACATCGGCGGCCAGCAGTTCATCATCCTCGCGGAACTTCATGCCGGTCACGCCGGATGTGGCACGCCCCATGGGGCGCAGTGCATCGTCGGTGGCGGTGAAGCGGATCGACTGCCCCATGCGGGACACCAGGAACAGGTCGTCGGTTTCGGAGACCAGCTGGGCGGAGACCAGTTCGTCGCCGTCACGCAGGTTGATGGCGATAACGCCGGCGGAACGGTTGGTGTCGTAGTCCTCCAGCCTGGTCTTCTTCACCAGCCCCCGCTTGGTGGCCAGCACCAGGTACGGCGATTGCTGGTAGTCCTTCAGGTCCAGCACCTGGGCAATATGCTCATCGGGCTGGAACGCCAGCAGGTTGGCCACGTGCTGGCCCTTGGCATCGCGTCCGGCTTCCATCAGCTCATAGGCCTTGGCGCGGTAGACGCGGCCCAAATTGGTGAAGAACAGGAGCCAGTGGTGAGTGGTGGTGACGAAGAAGTGTTCCACCACATCGTCACCGCGCAGCTGGGCACCCTTGATGCCCTTGCCGCCACGCTGCTGGGAACGGTAGTTGTCGCTCCGCGTCCGCTTGACGTAGCCGCCGCGGGTGATGGTGACCACCATCTCCTCTTCGGGGATGAGGTCCTCCATGGACATGTCACCGTCAAAGCCCATGAGGATCTTGGTGCGGCGGTCATCGCCGTGCTTGTCCACGATTTCACCCAGCTCGGTGCTGATGATCCCGCGCTGGCGCTCTTCCGAAGCGAGGATCGCGTTGTATTCGGCAATCAGGGCTTCGAGCTCGGAGTGCCTGTCTTGGATCTTCTGGCGTTCGAGTGCTGCCAGGCGGCGCAGCTGCATGTCCAGGATGGCCCGTGCCTGCAGTTCATCGATGTCCAGCAGTTCCATCAGGCCGTCGCGGGCCGCTTCGGTGGTGTTGGATGCGCGGATCAGGGCGATGACCTCATCCAGCATGTCCAATGCCTTCAGCAGCGCCCGCAGGATGTGCGCTTCTTCTTCCGCCTTGCGCAGGCGGTAGCGGGTCCGGCGTGCAATGACGTCCATCTGGTGGGTGACCCAGTGCCGGATGAAGGCATCCAGGCTCAGGGTGCGCGGAACGCCGTCCACGATGGCCAGCATGTTGGCCGAGAAGTTGCTCTGCAGTTCCGTGTGCTTGTAGAGGTTGTTCAGCACAACCTTCGCCACGGCGTCGCGCTTGAGGACAATGACCAGGCGCTGGCCGGTGCGGCCCGACGTCTCATCGCGGAGGTCGGCAATGCCCTGGATCTTGCCGTCCTTGACCAGTTCGGCGATTTTGATGGCGAGGTTGTCCGGGTTCGCCTGGTACGGCAGTTCGGTGACCACCAGGCAGGTGCGGTTCTGCAGTTCCTCGACATTGACCACGGCGCGCATGGTGACCGAGCCGCGGCCGGTGCGGTACGCATCCTCGATGCCCTTGTGGCCGAGGATGGTGGCGCCGGTGGGGAAATCGGGGCCCTTCACGCGGCGAAGAAGTTCTTCCAGCAGTTCCTCGCGGGTGGCCGCCGGATTGGCCAGGTACCACTGCACGCCGTCCGCCACTTCGCGCAGGTTGTGCGGCGGAATGTTGGTGGCCATGCCGACGGCGATGCCCGAGGATCCGTTGACCAGCAGGTTGGGGAACCGGGCCGGCAGGATGGTGGGCTCCTGGTTCTTGCCGTCGTAGTTGTCCTGGAAGTCGACGGTTTCCTCGTCGATGTCCCGCACCATCTCCATGGCCAGGGGGGCCATCTTGGTTTCGGTGTAACGGGGTGCAGCCGCGCCGTCGTTGCCCGGCGAGCCGAAGTTGCCCTGGCCGAGGGCCAGCGGGTACCGCATGGTCCAGTCCTGGATAAGGCGGACCAGGGCGTCGTAAATCGCAGTGTCACCGTGCGGGTGGTACTGGCCCATGACCTCGCCCACCACGCGGGCACACTTGTTGAAGGAACGGTCAGGCCGGTAGCCGCCGTCGAACATCGCATAGAGCACGCGGCGGTGCACAGGCTTGAGCCCGTCGCGGACGTCCGGGAGGGCCCGTCCCACAATGACGGCCATGGCGTAGTCCAGGTAGGAGCGCTGCATTTCCGTCTGCAGGTCCACCTGCTCCACGCGGTCGATCAGCACATCGCCTTCAAGAACGGTTTCCGGATTCCCGGCGTCGGGTGCCGGGTTCTCGGGTGTTTCGTCGCTCATTTATTATTTTCCGTTTCAGGTATATGTCGGTTGACGAATGTAGGAACTATGTCCTAGATATCGAGGAACCTGACGTCCTTGGCGTTCTGCTGAATGAAGTTGCGCCGTGATTCCACGTCTTCGCCCATCAGGACCGAGAAGATCTGGTCGGCTGCGAGGGCGTCGTCCATGGTGACCTGGAGCAGGGTGCGGTTGTCCGGGTCCATGGTGGTGTCCCACAGCTCCGTGTAGTCCATTTCACCAAGGCCCTTGTAGCGCTGGATGCCGTTGTCCTTGGGAATGCGGCGGCCTGCTGCTTGGCCGGACACCAGTTTGGCGTCGCGTTCGCGGTCACTGTAGACGTAGTCGTGCGGAGCATTGGACCACTTGATGCGGTACAGCGGGGGCTGCGCGAGGTAGACGTAGCCGTTCTCGATCAACGGCCTCATGTAACGGAACAGCAGCGTCATCAGCAGCGTGGTGATGTGCTGGCCGTCAACATCGGCATCGGCCATCAGCACGATCTTGTGGTACCGCAGCTTGGCGAGGTCGAAGTCTTCGCCAATGCCCGTGCCGAAGGCTGTGATCATGGACTGCACTTCGGCGTTGCCAAGGGCCTTGTCCAGGCGCGCGCGTTCAACGTTGAGGATTTTTCCGCGCAACGGAAGGATGGCCTGGGTTTCGGGGTTGCGGCCGCGCTTGGCGGAACCGCCTGCGGAGTCACCCTCCACGATGTAGACCTCGCACTTTGCCGGGTCCTTGGACGAGCAGTCAGAGAGCTTTCCGGGCATGCCGAAGGATTCCAGCGGGCTCTTCCGGCGGGCGTTGTCGCGGGCCTTCCGTGCTGCCATGCGCGCCTGGGCGGCCGAAATAGCCTTCCGGATGACATCGCGGGCCGGGCCCGGGTTGCGTTCCAGCCAGTCACCCAGGCCGTCCGTGACTACGCGCTGGACGAAGCCCTTGACCTCGGAGTTGCCGAGCTTGGTCTTGGTCTGGCCTTCGAACTGGGGCTCGGAGAGCTTCACGGAAATGACGGCGGTAAGTCCCTCACGGATGTCGTCTCCGGTGAGGTTGTCGTCCTTTTCCTTGATGATGCCCTTTTCCCGGGCGTAGCGGTTGACCAAGGAGGTCATGGCCGCGCGGAAGCCCTCTTCGTGGGTGCCGCCTTCGTGGGTGTTGATGGTATTCGCGTAGGTGTGGACACTCTCGGAGTAGGCATTCGTCCACTGCATCGCCATTTCCAGCGCGATTTTGCGGTCCTTGTCCTCGGTTTCGAAGGCGATGACGTCCTCGTGGACCACATCAACCTTCTTGCCGGAGTTCAGGTGCTTGACGTAGTCCAGCAGGCCTTCGTCGTACTGGTACACCACCGTGCGGTGCTCGGCGCTGATCTCGCCTTCGGTGACCATGCCGTCCAGGTCCGGATCGGCGTCGGCCTCGTCTTCGGTGGCCGCGCGCTCATCGGTAAGGGTGATGCGCAGGCCCTTGTTGAGGAAGGCCATCTGCTGGAAGCGTGCGCGGAGCGTTTCGAAGTCGAACTCGGTGGACTCGAAGATCTCTGCGTCGGGGTAGAAGGTCTGCGTGGTGCCGGTCTGTTCCGTTTCCTCGCCCTGGACCAGGCTGCCCTGAGGCTTGCCGCCGTTGGCAAAGGACATTCGCCAAACATGCCCCTGGCGCCGGACTTCCGTATTTACCCGGCTGGACAGGGCGTTCACCACAGAGATGCCAACGCCGTGGAGGCCGCCGGACACTGCATAACCGCCGCCGCCGAACTTGCCGCCGGCGTGCAGGATGGTCATGACCACTTCAACCGTGGGTTTGTGCTCAGTGGGGTGCATGTCCACGGGAATGCCGCGGCCGTCATCCACTACCTTGACGCCGCCGTCGGCCTGCAGGACTATCTCGATGTGGGTGCAGTAGCCGGCCAGCGCTTCATCGACCGAGTTGTCCACCACTTCGTACACCAGGTGGTGGAGGCCGCGCGGACCGGTGGAACCGATGTACATGCCGGGGCGTTTTCGCACCGCTTCGAGGCCTTCGAGGACAGTGATGTCACTGGCGCCGTACTCCCGTGGGGTGGCCGCTTCCGCCGTTGCGTCAGGACCGCCGGCGTCACCGGCTGCGGGGTCAACTGCCAGAATATCTGTATTGTCGTTAGCCACAGGCGCTGTCGACTCCTCGTTCTCGATGATGGCCGGCCGGTTCCTCCCTGGGTAAATACAGGAAGTCACCTGCCAACAGGCACAAACTTATGGCGCCGGTGACTTGTTGACGTTGTGGGGAGCCGCAGACCGCGGACCGGAGTGCGCGGAAAACGGACTCAGTCAACGTCTCACCCGCGCCCAGTTATCTGCAACAATTCTACCGCGAAGCGCCCCATATCCCCGCATTCCAGGGGCGTGGACGCGGTGCCGTGTGGCCGTGGCAGGCCGCTGGCCCCGCCTAGGGCGCCCTAACGGAACCGCCTCTTGGTGCCTATACAGGCCGCGGCCCTCGCAGGCGCCTACACGGCCCGCAGGCCGATTATCAAGAGATTGGCGACGGACTATCCGTAGGTATCCCGCGGTCCGCGTCCGTTGACACTCCTGCCGCCCTTGCGCCAACTGGGCGCCGAAGGGCCCAGAACCTGGATGCTGGTGACCACGCCGTCTCCCAGTTCCACCCTGAATTTCTCCAGCAGGCTGGCGCTGAGGAGCCGCAGCTGGGTGGCCCAGGCGGTCGAATCGCACCGCACGTGCAGGGTGGTATCGGTAAAACTTTCCGGGGTGCAATGCGCTGAAATTTCCGGACCCACCAGGGTGGCCCATTCCGCCATGACGGAACCGACAGCCACGGGCGACGTCCAGCCCCGCTCGGCCACCAGCCGCCCCACCACCTTGCCGAGCCCCAACGGATCGCGGCCTGTGGCATGGAACTGGCTGAACCCGCGGGTGTCCCGGATGCTGCCCCTGGTCTTTTGTTGTCCGGGCCGTTGCGCCTTGCGGCGGATCTCGCCGCGGGCTGCGGCGGCTTCGCGCATCCGGTTGAGCGCGGCCTGCGGAGCATCGATCTGGTCAGGATCCCGTCCGGGCTGCAGCCCGCCGGCGTCACTCTCCCTGCTCATCAATGCCTCCCGGGACCACTTTCACCCGCCGTCCGGACAGTTCCTCCGGGATATCGGCGTCGACGGCGGCGGTCACCAGGACCTGTTCCGCGCCGGAAACTATAGCGGCCAGTTTACGCCGCCGCTGGACGTCAAGCTCGGCAAAAACGTCGTCAAGGATCAGGATGGGAGCGGAGCCGCCGGTACGCGCATCGTCAAGCATCACGTAGTAGGACGCCAGCCGCAGGGAGAGGCACATGGACCAGGTTTCACCATGGGATGCATAGCCCTTGGCGGGTGCCTGCCCCAGTACCAGTTCAAGATCGTCCCGGTGCGGACCCACCAGCGAGATGCCTCGCTCAAGCTCCTTCTTCCGTGATTCGCCGAACGCGCGGATATAGCGCTGGGTCAGCTCCTCGATGCTGAGGCCGCGCAGGTCTTCGGCAGCGGCCGTGTCCCCCGGCCCCGGCCGGCCTGTGGCACCCAACGATGCGCCGTCGTCGTCCATCTGGTTTTGCAGCGTGGACCGGTAGATCGCATCAGCCGGCTTGGACGCGTCGGTCAGCTCTGAATAGGCGCGGGAAAGGTGGGGCCGGAGAAGTTCCACCAGTTCGAGCCGTGCGTGCAGAAGCTCGGCCCCGGCCTTCGCCATGTGCTGGTCCCACACATCGAGGGTGGCTTCGTGGGCGGCGGTCACCCGCCCGGCACGGGCCGATTTCAGCAGGGCGTTGCGCTGTTTCAGCACGCGGTCGTAGTCGCTGCGGGTTGCGGCATGGTGCGGGACCAGGCTGGCCAGCAGTTCGTCCAGGAACCTGCGGCGGTTGGACGGATCACCCTTGACCAAGGCCAGGTCTTCCGGCGCAAAGAGCACCGTCTGGCAGATGCCCAGCAGGTCCCGCGCCCGGACCGGATTGCTGCGGTTGATGCGGCCGCGGTTGGCCCTGCCGGCATTGATCTCCAGCTCCAGTACGGTGGTCTGGCCGTTGCGCACCAGCCTGGCCCGGACCAGTGCGCGTTCGGTGCCGAACCGCAGGAGCGGGCCGTCCGAACTGACGCGGTGGGAGCTGAGGGTGGCCAGGTAGCCGATGGCCTCCATCAGGTTGGTTTTGCCGATGCCGTTGTAGCCCACCAGTACGGTGACGCCGGTGCTGAGGGCAAGGTCCACCTGGGCGTAGCTGCGGAAATCGGTCAGGGCGAGGTGTTCCAGATACACGCGGGTTTCGACAATTCTGGGGACCAGAGGCGGTCTCCGGTGAGTGCTACTTGGCGGGACGGGTGGCGTGCCCGCCAAACTGGTGCCGGAGTGCGGACACCATCTTCATGGCAGGTGAGCTGTCCTCGCGGGACTCAAAACGGGCGAAGAGCGCTGCGGTGATCGCGGGAGCCGGGATGGCGTTGGCGATGGCTTCCTCGACGGTCCAGCGGCCTTCGCCGGAGTCCTCCACGTAGTCATCGATGTTCTGCAGGCCGGGGTCCTCTTCCAAGGCCTTGACCAGGAGGTCGAGCAGCCACGACCGGACCACAGTACCTTTTTGCCAGGCGCGGAAAGTGCCGGGGAGGTCGCTGATGATGTCTTTCGAAGCGAGCAGCTGGTATCCCTCTGCGTATGCCTGCATCAGGCCGTATTCGATGCCGTTGTGGACCATCTTGGCGTAATGGCCCGCGCCGACGCCGCCCACATGGACGAAGCTGTCCGCACGGTCACCTTCCGGACGCAGCGCATCGAAGACCGGCAGGGCCAGTTCCACATCCGCAGCGTCGCCGCCGGCCATCAGGCCATAGCCGTTCTGCAGGCCCCAGACGCCGCCGGAAACACCGCAATCCACGAACCGGATGCCTTTTCCGGCGAGGAGTTCACCATGTTTCTGGTCCTCGGTGAAACGGGAGTTTCCACCGTCAATCACCAGATCCCCCTGGTCCAGTTTGTCCGCGAGTTCGGTGATCACTGCATCCGTGACTGCGCCGGCGGGAACCATCACCCAGATCAGTCGCGGTGCGGGAACAGCGGCCAGGAGCTCATCGACAGTAGGCACGTCGGTCACATCGGGGTTCCGGTCGTAACCCGTGACCTCGATGCCGCCATTGCGCAGCCGCTCACGCATGTTGAATCCCATTTTGCCAAGGCCGATCAGTCCAATGTGCATGGTGGAACTCTTTTCTGAGCTAGGAATGGGTTGTCGTTTGGCACCAAGCGTCTGGGCGCACGGCCAGGGCGGCAGTGGGGCCTAGTTAGGGAGTCGGACCGGCATCACCAGGTACCGGTAATCGTCCTGGTCCTCGCCGTCGGCGTCAGCCTGGGCGGTGATCATGGCCGGCTTGGGGGCGGACGTGAATGAGAACCGCACGAACTTGGTTTCAATCACGCTGAGGCCTTCCACCAGGTAGTGGGGGTTGAACGCCACGGTGATGTCGTCTCCGGAGAGCTGCGCTTCGAGTTCCTCGGATGCCTGGGCGTCTTCGCCGGTGCCGGCATCCAGGTTCAGCAGCCCGGCAGTGAACGCCAGGCGAACCGGGGTGTTGCGTTCAGCCACCAGTGACACACGGCGGACGGCTTCCACCAGTTCCTGGGTCTGAACCGTGGCGTGGATGGGCGTGGATTCCGGGAAAAGCGACCGGATCTTGGGGTAATCGCCGTCCACCAGCAGGGATGTGGTGGTGCGTCCACCGCTTTCGAAGCCAATGAGGCGCGTGTCGTCATCGGACAGGGCGAGGCTGATGTCGCCGCTGTTGCCCAGTGTTTTGGCCACTTCGTTGAGGGTTTTTGCCTTGACCAGCGCACTGGTGGAAATACCGGGAGTGACGGGCTTCCACGGTACCTCGCGCATGGCCAGGCGGTAGCGGTCGGTAGCCAGCAGGGTGATGAGGTCGTCTTCAATTTCCATACGCACGCCGGTGAGGATGGGCAGGGTGTCGTCCTTGCTGGCGGCAATGATCACCTGGGAAACAGCCTGTGCAAACGCATCACCGGGAACAGTGCCGCTGATCGCGGGAAGCGCGGGAAGCGGTGGGTATTCGGCCTCCGGCATGGTGGCCAGGTGGAAGCTGCTTCGGCGGCAGGTGAGGGTGACCTTGTTGCCGTCGGTTTCGACGTCGACGGGCGCTGAGGGCAGGCTTCGGCAAATATCCGCAAGGAGGCGGCCCGATACCAGGATGGTGCCTTCGTCACGGATGTCGGCAGCGATCTCAAGGCGCGCAGACGTTTCGTAATCGAAGCTCGAAAGGCTGACTGTGCCGGCTTCTGCCTTGAGGAGCAGGCCGGAAAGAACTGGCACTGGCGGCCGCGGAGACAACGAGCGGGCTGTCCAGGTGACGGCTTCTGCCAGGACGTCCCGATCGACTCTGAACTTCACGGAGGGATGCCGCCTTTCATTGCTGCTGCCAAGTAGGCCGAAACCTCCGCAGGGGTGGTTCCGGAAAGTGATGCACCCGATTCCGGCAGGTGCATGGTCCGCGCTGAACGGAAACCACACAAAAACCCGGGGATGGGAGCGCTGCTGACAGCTTAGCCGGAAGATCCGGGATTAACCCATCCCCCAAAACCTCCCCGGCCCCTCCAGGGGCCCGATGGTCCCTGCACGGTACGGGGGAAGGATCTTGTTGTTTGAGGGATTTTCAATTTTTTGGGATTCGTAGTGTTAATAACTGCTGTGGAAACTGTGGATAACCCTGTCTGGCGGCGGAGATCCGCGGTTAAGCCCTGTTCACGGACTGTGAGTTAACTGGGTTTTAAACAGGGTGTGGATGGGGACAAACCAGAAGCCGGTTTTTAACGATCCACAGACGCCTTAAGGGTTTTAAGCCCATTAAGCGCGCTTGTCCCCTTAACTATCCACAGGCTTATCCACATGCACCTGTTAATAAGGTATAGATGCGGGGATCAGGAGTCGCGCTGCTGCTGCTTGATGCGGTTGGTCAGCTCCGTGACCTGGTTGTAGATCACACGCCGCTCGGCCATCAGCTCACGGATTTTCCGGTCTGCATGGATCACCGTGGTGTGATCGCGGCCGCCGAGCTCCTGGCCGATCTTGGGGAGGGACATGTCCGTCAGTTCGCGGCAGAGGTACATGGCGATCTGCCGGGCGGTGACCAGTGTCCGGGTCCGGGACTTGCTGCAGAGCTCTTCCATGCTGAGCTTGAAGTAGTCAGCGGTCTGCTGCAGGATCTGGCCGGATGTGATTTCCTGGGCGCCGTCGTCGGTGATGAGGTCTTTCAGGACCATTTCGGCGAGGGCAACATCCACGGGCTGCCGGTTCAGGCTGGCGAATGCGGTGACGCGGATGAGCGCGCCCTCAAGTTCGCGGATGTTGCTGGAGATCTTGGATGCGATGTATTCCAGCGCGTCGTCCGGTGCGGACAGTCCCTCGCTGAGGGCCTTCTTGCGGAGGATGGCGATGCGGGTTTCAAGCTCGGGGGGCTGGATGTCCGTCAGCAGGCCCCACTCGAAGCGCGACTTCATCCGGTCCTCGAACCCGGCAAGCAGTTTGGGCGGCTGATCCGAAGTGATCACCACTTGCTTGTTGTTGTTGTGCAGTGAGTTGAAGGTGTGGAAGAACTCCTCCAGCGTCCGGTCCTTGCCGGCAAGGAACTGGATGTCGTCAATGAGCAGGACGTCCACGTTCCGGTAGGTGGTCTTGAAGCTGGCGCCCTCGTCGTCGCGGATGGAGTTGATGAAGTCGTTGGTGAACTCCTCAGAATTCACATACCGCACCCGGATGCCGCTGTAGAGCCGGCGGGCATAGTGCCCGATCGCGTGCAGCAGGTGCGTCTTGCCCAGGCCGGAGTCGCCGTAGATGAACAGCGGGTTGTAAGCCTTGGCAGGGGCTTCGGCGACGGCGACCGCGGCAGCGTGGGCGAAACGGTTCGACGAACCGATCACGAACGTGTCGAAGACATATTTGGGGTTGAGCCGGCCAAATTCGTGGGAGGTGCTCGGCAGCATGGGCTGCGGCTTCTGCTCGATCAGCTGGTCCTGCGCGTAGGCAGGTTCAACCACGGGTTCAGGCTCTTTGTGGATGGGGACCAGATCGGTGTCGACGTCGATGGCGCACCTGATGTCCTCAGAAAAGACGTTGTGCAGGGCGTCGTCCAGGGCGTCCTTGACCTGCGTCTGCAGCACTTCGCGGGTGAGTTCGTTGGGAACGGCCACCAGGAGGGTGGATCCGATCAGGCCTTGGGCCTGGGCGAGGATGACAAAGCCACGCTGGCGGGGTGTTACCCGGTGGTCCTTCTCCAGCAGGCTGATAACTCGCCGCCAGGAACTTCCGACAGTATTGGCGTGGTTGGCTTCGTCTACTGTCATCAATCGGTTCCCTCAAAACTTGCTTTGCCCTGCATTACCTGCAGCCCCGGACCCGGAACCAAGATGCTGGCCCAGCTTCATCCACAGGGTTATGCACAGTCCGTGGATAATCGGCTACTGAGCCACTCTAGGGGATGAAAAGCCTAGAAGATAGCTGGGAAACTGCTTGTGGATAATTACACCGTTGTGGTTCCCTTTTGGCGGCTGTGAGCCACTTCATCCACAGGCGGGGAAGGGTAGTTAGACACAGCTGGGGATAGTGGTGCGGACCCCACCCGGTTTGACTGGAGGCTCCAAATTGCCCTAACGTTGTGAAGTCCTTTGTGTCCGCTTTTTTGCCCCGACTGATTCTCCCAAGTGCACTGCGCCTGGGCAGCAGGGGGAAGCGTACATATACAAAACTTAGCGTCGGCCAGTTCTTCCCCATATTGATCGGGTGGACGCACCTTTGATCCACTGGAGTAACTAACGTGAGCAAGCGGACTTTTCAGCCGAATAACCGCCGTCGAGCCAAGAAGCACGGCTTCCGCCTTCGTATGCGTACCCGTGCCGGCCGTGCCATCCTGGCAGCCCGCCGTGGCAAGGGCCGCACCGAGCTGTCGGCTTAAATAACTGACTTGTCGGTAGATACCTTCCTTGCGAGTTTAAGGTGCTGGCCACCCGCAACCGCCTGAGGACTTCCACCGACTTTTCAACAACCGTACGTTCCGGTGTCCGCAATGGACGCCGGAACGTAGTGTTATATGCGGCAGCCATTGCTGCCGACGAACCCAGCCGGATCGGGTTCATCGTTTCCAAGAGTGTCGGGAACGCTGTGGTCAGGAACCTCGTTAAGAGGAGACTACGGGAAGCAGGTGCTGCCTCGCTGCGCGAACACGGCACCGGTCTCGCCATAGTGGTCAGGGCGCTGCCTGCGTCCGCTTCCGCCAGCTGGGACCAGCTGCTGGATGACTATAACGCTGCACTTGAGTCGACGCTGAACCGGTTGGCCGGCCGCCCCCAAAGGGCTGCCGCCAAGGGTTCGGCTGGTACAACACAGAAGGGGACACCGCGTGCCTAACGCCACCGCCGTCGTCGCCCGTCTTCATCCTGTTCCCGCCGCCGTCGTGCTGTTTCTCTGGAACGTGCCCCGGAACATCCTGATTCTCCTGCTGAAGGCCTACCGCAAGGTGGTTTCACCCTTGTACGGCCAGGTCTGCCGGTTTTTTCCTTCATGCTCGGCTTACGCCCTTGAAGCTGTCACCGTCCATGGCGCTGTTAAAGGGACCTGGCTGGCCGTCCGCCGCCTGGGCCGCTGCCACCCATGGAACGCCGGCGGAGTGGACCACGTCCCCGCCGGCAAGCGGGAATGGCTTGAAAACCAGACCCCCACAATTGTTGTGCTGAACAACCCGGACAGGTACCTGGTTGCTAAGACTGATGAAGAAGGCCGCCGTGCGGCCTGACGAATAGGGATAAGTATGGACTTTTTCGGAACAATCATGGCCCCGTTCAAGTGGCTGGTTTCCATCATCATGATTGGATTCCACGATGGGCTGAGCACCATCGGGATGCCCGCGGCGAACGGCTGGACCTGGACGCTGTCCATCATTGGGCTGGTGCTGGTGATCCGTGCCGCCCTGATCCCGGTGTTCGTCAAGCAGATCAAGGCCCAGCGCGGTATGCAGCTGCTGCAGCCTGACCTGAAGAAGCTGCAGGACAAGTACAAGGGCAAGACCGATCAGCTCTCCCGCCAGGCCATGGCGCAGGAGCAGATGGCCATGTACAAGAAGCACGGGACGAACCCGTTCTCGGCCTGCCTTCCCATGCTGATCCAGATGCCCTTCTTCTTTGCACTCTTCCAGGTGCTGTCGGGTATTTCGGGAGCGAAGGAACAGGGCGAAGGCATTGGGGCCATGAGCCACGAGCAGGTTGTCGAGTTCGATGCGTCCAGCATTTTTGGAGCTCCGCTGTCGGCTGCGCTTCTCCACGGAGGCGCCACCAACGTGGCAGTTGTTGTTCTCTCCATTGTGATGATCCTGGCAATGACCGCCTCGCAGTTCATCACGCAGAAGCAGATCATGGCGAAGAACATGTCCGAAGAAGCCATGGCCAGCCCCTTCATGCGCCAGCAGAAGATGATGCTCTACATCCTCCCCATCGTGTTCGGTGTGGGTGGCATCAACTTCCCCATTGGTGTCCTGATCTACTGGACCACCACCAACCTTTGGACCATGGGCCAGCAGTTCTTCGTCATCCGCCGCATGCCCACGCCGGGTTCCCCCGCTGCCAAGGCCCTTGCTGAACGTCGGGCCGCCAAAGGCCTGCCCGCGCTGTCTATCCTGACCGGAAAGAAGGACGACAGCGCCGAGGCCGAAGCCGAGGCTGCGATCGCCGAAGCCAAGGGACAGCGCGTACAGCCACAACGCAAGAACAGGAAGAAGAAGTAGATGTCAGCCGAGAGCACCGAACACGCCCTTTCCGAAGACGTGGTCGAGGACCGCGACGAGTCCGGCACCGCGGACATTTCGTCTGTAAAGCCGTCTGCTGCCAGCCGGCTCGAAGAAGAGGGCGACATTGCGGCCGACTACCTTGAGGAACTTCTGGACATCGCTGATATCGATGGCGATATCGACATCGAGGTCCGCAACGGCCGCACGTACATCTCCATCGTCGCCGAAGAGGAGACCGAAGGACTGGAGAGCCTGGTGGGTGATGACGGTGAAGTCCTCGAGGCCCTGCAGGAACTGACGCGTCTTGCAGTCCTGTCTGCCACTGAAAGCCGCTCGCGCCTGGTGCTGGACATCAACGGTTACCGGCAGGAGCGTACCGGCCACCTGCAGAAGATTGCCGAGGACGCTGCTGCATTGGTCAAGGAGACCGGTAAGCCCGTCGCCCTCGAGCCCATGAGCGCCTACGAACGCAAGATTGTCCACGACGCCGTTGCCGACCTGGGACTCGTGAGCGAGTCCGAAGGCGAAGGTAACGGCCGCCATATCGTTGTATCCACTGACTAGAGAATTGCTGCCGCTAACCATGGTTGACATCACGGCTGCCGAACTTCGGGCTGCTGAGAAGATTTTCGGCGATCGGCTGGACCTGGCGAAGCGCTACGTTGAGCACTTGGCCACCTCCGGAACTGAACGGGGCCTTATCGGCCCTCGGGAAATCCCACGCCTCTGGAGTCGTCACGTCCTCAACTGTGCCGTCATCGAAAGTGAGATTCCGCTGGGAAGCCACGTGGCGGACGTTGGAAGCGGTGCCGGGCTTCCGGGGCTGTGCCTGGCGATAGCCCGGCCGGATCTTGAACTGACGCTCATTGAACCCCTGGAACGCCGGGTAATTTGGCTGCAGGAAGTGGTTGATGACCTCGGCCTGGACAACGTCACGGTCATGCGCAGCCGGGCCGAGCTTGCCGTGGGCCATGTCGAAGCCGACGTCGTAACCGCCCGGGCCGTATCTGCCCTGACGAACCTTGCCGGGCTGACCATTCCCCTGCTTGCCGGCAAGGGCGAAGTGATCGCCATCAAAGGCCGCAGTGCCGGTGAAGAGATCGAGAAAGCCGCCAAAGCCATCCGGAAACTGGGTGGCGTTGAGACATCAGTCCTTACCGTGGGTGACAACCTCCTGGAGGAGCCCACCACGGTAGTACGCATCGTTGTAAACAAGCCCCAAAAGAAGTCCTAGTAAGGGCCCGGCGACCTCGGTCTGCCGGGTGCAGCGGTTAGGCTAGACAACGGCAGCAAAATTGGCTGAACGAGAGTGAGTGTGCCCCAGTGACAAGTAGTGAAGCCTCCACACAACGGATACCACCGTTTGTGACGCTGGGGTCCGCACGTTCTGTCTCTGGCCCGGTCAGTATTCCCGGACGAGGCGGAAACCATCCGAAACCGGTTGCGAAAAACTCCTCTTCGGTCCTGGTTTCACGTGAAACAACCGCTACGGGGCGATCGAACGTTATCGACGCTATCGACGATTCCAGCCCCATCGCCCGCGAGCTCGCCCACGAGACCAAGCGCCGCGAAAAGCTGATGGGCCGCCGCCTTCCACGTCCCGAAAAGACCCGGATCTTCACTGTGTCGAACCAAAAGGGCGGTGTCGGCAAGACCACCACCACGGTGAATATCGCTGCCGCGTTGGCAGCGGCCGGGCTGAACGTGCTGGTCATCGACATCGACCCGCAGGGCAACGCTTCCACAGCCCTTGGCATCGAGCACCATGCCGACGTGGACAGCATCTACGACGTCCTCATCAACGACGTGGCGCTGGCAGACGTAGTGGCGCAGTGCCCCGACATGGAGAAGCTCATCTGCGCTCCTGCCACCATCCACCTCGCCGGGGCCGAAATCGAACTCGTGTCCCTCGTGGCACGCGAACAGCGGCTGCGCCGGGCCATCGATGTCTATGCCAAGACCCGGGAAAAGAACGGTGAGGAACGCCTCGACTACATCTTCATCGACTGCCCGCCCAGCCTGGGCCTCCTGACGGTCAACGCCTTCTGCGCGGCCAATGAGGTCCTCATCCCCATCCAGTGCGAATACTACGCACTGGAAGGACTGAGCCAGCTGCTCAAGAACATTGAGATGATCCAGAAGCACCTGAACGCCGACCTGGTTGTTTCCACCATCCTGCTCACCATGTACGACGGCCGTACCAACCTGGCTGCCCAGGTTGCGGCCGAGGTCCGGACGCATTTCCCTGAACAGGTGCTCTCCGCAGTCGTCCCCCGCTCCGTACGCATCTCCGAAGCGCCAAGCTACCAGCAGACCGTCATGACCTACGACCCTTCCTCCAGCGGTGCCCTGTCCTACCTGGAAGCCGCTGCTGAAATAGCAGAACGCTAAAATCTTCAATACTGCATCGACCGGAGCCGGGACTACGCCCGGTTCTACCACTGGAGGGATTTACCCATGAGCGAGAAGCGACGGGGCCTTGGCCGCGGTCTTGGCGCGCTGATTCCTAGTTCGGGCGCGTCCAACGGTCAGGGCAACGGTGCCGCTGCATCGCGTCCGGTGGATCTCTTTTTTCCCGAAGGCCGTAAGAAGGCAGAGCCCGCCGCCGCAGAAACCACGGGCAGGCCGGACGCTCCGGCAGCTGCTGCTCCACGTGAATCCACACCGGCCACGAAGAAGGTAGCCGCCGCGAAGGCTCCAGTGCCGAAAAAGTCCTCCGGTGCTGCACGGACCACAGGCAGCACCACAAAGAAGTCCACAGTAGCTGCTGATGTTCCTGCAGGCACCGGTAACGTATCACCCGCTGCGGGTGAAGTTCAGGCCACGCCGACGCCGGCCCTTCCGGCCGATGCTGCCGGTTCCGGAGAAACCCCCTCCTCTCTGTCAACGGACGGTGCTTCGTCCGTTGAGGTGGCCGATGTCCGAGCCTCTGATAACGGTGTGGACTTGGTGGAGGTCCCGGGTGCCCACTTCGCCGAGATTTCCGTCGCGGACATTCATCCCAACCGGAAACAGCCGCGTTCAGTCTTCGATGAAGACGACATGGCGGAGCTGGTTCACTCTGTTCGCGAAATAGGCGTCCTCCAGCCAATTGTTGTCCGTAAATCAACTGAAGACGGTATCGAGCCGTATGAGCTCGTCATGGGCGAGCGTAGGTGGCGGGCAGTCCAGGCCGCCGGCCTGGATACTATCCCGGCAATTGTCCGTGAGACGACTGACGATGACCTTCTGCGCGATGCCCTGCTGGAGAACCTGCACCGCAGCCAGCTGAACCCGCTTGAAGAGGCAGCGGCCTACCAGCAGCTGCTGGAGGACTTCGGTACGACGCATGAGCAGCTGGCCGATAAGATTGGCCGTTCGCGACCGCAGGTATCCAACACTCTCCGCCTTCTGAAGCTTCCCCCGCTTGTACAGCGCCGAGTGGCGGCAGGTGTCCTCTCAGCTGGCCACGCGCGGGCACTGTTGGCCCTGCCAGACGCCGCTGCGATGGAGCGCCTGGCCCAGAAGATCGTTGCTGAGGGAATGTCCGTGCGGGCCACGGAAGAGGCTGTAACCCTGTACCAGGACCCGGCCACGCCGACCAAGAACAATGTCCCCCGCCCGGGTGCGCGGCATGAACGCTTGGATTATCTTGCGTCGTCTCTTTCCGACCGACTGGACACCAACGTCAAGATCTCATTGGGCGTCCGTAAAGGTAAAGTCAGCATCGAATTTGCCAGTGTTGAGGACTTGAACCGCATCATGGACGTCTTAGCTCCGGATTCGGCCAACTAGCTGTTGACGATAAACAGGAGGCTCGGTTCTTTTGAACCGGGCCTCTTGTTTTGTCCAATCTTGAGTACCGGGAGAAGGATGCGCTCGGCTGTACTTACCGAGCGCGAATTGCTCTAACGCACGGGCCGTGTGTTTGCGCTGACAATAGGACTGTCACCCTGCGGGTGGAAGCCGTGGCACAGCCTAAACATGGACAGACGGGGTGTCCTTAGCATCCATCGTCAGTTCCACGAACTTGGCGCCGGTGTGTGCTGGACCTCTTGGAACGCGAGTGTTTCACGTGAAACTTCCCACGTTGTCCCTAAACGCTGTGCGGTCACTTGATGCGCAGCTGGCGGCCTCCCATCGACTGCTAAGTGAGTGCTGCGACCTATGGCAGGTGCCGGTCGGCAATCCGCCATGCATTCGGGAAACGGGCAACCTGGACCGCCGGGGTCTTTGGACCATAATCCTGCGTTGTCGATAGGCCTGGTGTGCTCGCGGTTAAAAGATGCAGCGTGTCGTCTGGGGGCAGACAAGCATAGGGATCCATCCGCACATGCATCTGTTCGCCCAGGAGGGCTGCGAACAAGCTTCAAGAATCCCTTGATGGACAGGCGAATACTCCAGCTCCTCCCTCCGCTGCATCACCACCCAGTTCATCGGATGATGAGCTGCCGGTTTCGTAACAAGACTCCATATAGGTTCTGTAGGCGCCATCTTCTTCGAATCCCAGTACAGATCCAGTCCGCCAAAGGCGCGTCAGCCCCAAAGTCATCCGCTCAGTACAGAGTTGCGTTGTGAGCCGTTCTGCATAGATCCTGATGCCGCCCCGAGTCTGGAAGCGGCGATAACGTTCTGATGGGTATCCGATTGTTCAGGGGCTCCCCACAGTCGGTGATGAGCTGGAGATTCGATTCCGTAGACCTGGCTGAGCCAGCCTACTTGTGAGTGTGTTGGCGGTCGCCAGGTTGATCAGGTTCGTAGTCTTACTTCTGACTCAAGTTCCCGTTGAGGCAACGTGCGGGTGCGTATGCCGCTAGGAGCCGACTACGTCAACGGGGAGAGCTTTCCGCATCCAGACCTGGTAGTTTCAGGTATCCGACCAACACCTGCACCCATCCTCTGGCGGCGATCCCAGCCACATCCACGCTTGCCAATAATGTGTACGCGAGGATAGTCGATACAGAAGTCGTATGGAGCACCCCAAAGTGTTTCACGTGGAACATCTCTACCTACACATGCAATGTATAGGAGTGCGCTAAGGTAACAGGTCAGGCCTGGCTCCGTGCCGGGACCCCCATTAAGCATGAGTTGTGGGCACTGCTGCGGCGTCGATGTTTCACGTGAAACGCAGAGTCTCAGAACAATTTTCGAGCATCACCACTGACGAGGCGCGTAAGACTCCTCGGCCACACCCCTCCCACCATGGAACCGGCAGTGCGCCTGACTTTCATGACCATGTTTCACGTGAAACGCGGAGCCTAGTGAGTTGGGTTCCAGCCATCGTGAGTGCCGGTAGCGCGGCAAGTCTTGTCGGCGGGGCTGTCCTTTCATGGCGCAGCCGAGGTGCCCAATGCGGTGCCATGTTTCACGTGAAACGCTAACCGAAGACGCAAGGCTGTCTCATGTCCGGTAGCCGGGCGTTGCCTCTCTGTCGATGCACTGATATGTCTACGAAAGTAGCGGACCGTCATGCCCATCGCAGTCTTGCCTCAGCGAATCCGCCAATCAGTGGATCATAAGGCTCCTATGGTGCGTCGACGCCGGCGGCAGCAGGCAGCAGGCGCCGACCAGCAGACGGCAGCAACGCGGCACCAGGGCCAGGGCAGCACCGTGACGGCCCCTACCCTACGCTTTCCCCTCCTGGGAAGCTTTGCCCTCAAGCTGGCCTCAGCGAGCTCCACAGGCCCTCCTAGCCCTTCTGGCAGTATGGCCTGCGGTGCACGGCGCCATGCAGTGAGCCTCGAGGGGTTCTCCGTCTGTCACTCGCTGGTTGATGAGCGAATCCGATGCTTTGCGGTGCTCCGGTTGTACAGGCACTGCCAGCAATAGAGGGACAGGATGCCCATGTTGGACAGCCCAGTAGAGATGGATAAGGCGCCGCCTAAGAATGCATCGAAGTCTAAGCCAAGGTGCTCTCCTGGTGGTCGGCCCATTGTCACTTTCACCACGGCTGTGTTGGGCCTTCCACTCCCCCTGCAGCCCAGCGCGTTCCACGAGCCGCCGGCTCCGGGATGTTGACGCTACGCTCCTGGTCGCGCATCTCACGAGTGCGTGGACCTTCCAAGTGGGCGTTCCAGGGTCCTGGGGCTTCATTGAAGAATTAGGGCATGTTCGCGATCACTGCCGGGACCGTGGGCATTCCATTCAGGCAACCTGGCAGCAGGCGCCGGATCTTGGTGGAACCGTCACACGTCCGGCGATTGGGCACGTCGTGCCTCGTCCTCCGGCAGTGATTCGTCGGATGCCAGGGGTCTGCTGTGGCTGAATGCTGCAGCAGGGCAAATCTGCTAACTCCCTATCGCGCGGTAGGCAGGAGTGGATAAACCTGTGGATAACAATGTGGATAGTTCTGTGGGCAAGACCAGCCTCCGGCGCCTCGTACGCGCACATGTCGAGAAGGACCGGAACGCTTCTCACGGGTATTCGGCGCCCATTAGCAGACTGTTTCACGTGAAACTGAGTACGGACTTCAGGCAGAGTCCGAAGCGCGGTATGAGACCACGGCTGCGCTAAGGAAATAGCGTGAATCTGGCTGATTCACAGGACTCTGGGGCTGGATTGGCCTTCGTAGAGCGGCGGCTCGGGCGCAGTCAAAATCTCCGCTGAACTGCGCCGTTCCCACTGACACGGCGGTCGGTATTTCGGACACCAGGGATGCCCTGCTACGCACGGACGTGCCTGTGGATAACTCTGTGGATAGTGAAGGCGGTGGCTGTGGATAAAGTTGTGGGAAAGAACACACACCCGGCCACGCTTTCCCGCCTTGCTGCACTGGCGTCCGCTCACTGGAGTCGAGGTGGCGGGTTACGCCCACTCGTCCTGGTGCCGGCTACAGTCCCTGGCGGGGGTCCTCGTCGGCTGACCAAGTATCAGTCTCCTACCAGTCGCTCGGGTCTTCTATGGTTCGCCCGGTTGGGCGCTGTGCGCGCTTCCCCCTGCTCAATGAGATGTGTCGAGGACCTGCGTGCGCGATCGCCTACGGCATTTGCGCCTGTCTCCCGCGGGCCGCCCCTCCGGGTAGAAGTGGCGAGGTCTGATTTGGTGAACTGCTGGTCACTGAGGAAACGTGAACCTGCGGAGCCGCGGCGAACAGCCGCATGGCATGGAGTCCCAGCTGGCACCTGGAGAGCCGCCCTGGATCAGGCTAATGATTTCAACGGAGTCGCAGCATGGCCTGTTTCCCTGGACTGCATCACCCCCTATTGGGTCCTTCCTTGGTGGCATTCCTCATGCGGCAGTGTGTCGGCTGGCGGGTGCGGGAAGTCTGTTGAGGCGGTACACAGGAGCGTTCGTTGGGTTCGCGAGCTTGCACAGTACGGCGATGGCACTCCCGTACCCCCGTGTTCCGGTGATTGCTTCATGGCGGGATGCTGGGAAGCAGGGATCGCCGGCTTTCCGACTGCAGTGCGGCAGAGCGGCTGTAAAGTGCATCGCCTAAGTGCTGTCGGTTTGCTCCCTCCCGCATGGAGGTAGAGCCCTGTAACCGCTACTGGCGTCTTTCCGGCTGGTAGGCAGTCTGCTGGAGCCCCTATTCGAAGAACTAGAAGATCGGCCGTCCTAACCTGCCTCATCGCCTTGCGTTGCGGTTCTCTGTGAACTGCGTGAGCGATTCGCCCATGGCGCCGTTGATGACTTCTTTTCCCCCCAAGCAAGCAGGCTCAGCACGTTTTTGTCGGGGGGGGCTTGAGACGATTCTGGTGCCAAGTGTGAATGCTCTCGTCTGTTAGCGTTCGTCCTGTCCGGTCTTGGCCGGCGGCGGAGCGATGTTTCACGTGAAACGAGCGGGTCGCAGGAATATAGAACTGGGTTCGTAGGGGCGATGCGGGTGGTGCTTCCGTTTCACCCGAAACATCTGACGACCTATCCACGTGCCCCACACGACTGTCGCAGCTGCTGACGGCCTTGTGGCTCGAACAGCTTCACCTCTTTTGCACTTGCGAAGCGAGTATTCTGAGCAACTACCAGGAATCCCCTTACCTGGGTGTACTGACTCATCACATCCATGCGCAGTAAAAGGTCGCAGTGGGTGGAAGGTACGGCCACAACCTTCGTGCCGGCGTTTCACGTGAAACGGTCGCGTCTCAGGAACCCCGTACCGCGATCCTTGTGCTGATGTAGCGAGCTTCCTGTCCCAGGCGAAACGCACTCGAAGGGACGGCTAACGTAGGCGGGAGAGGCCAACTCTGGGAACTATGACAACGACTGACGGCAGCACAGTGACTGGTGCTAGCTCTGGTTGTCTTCAACCGCGGGTACGCTTCAACACTGAGAATGTGGGCTGAGTGTCAACGGTCTTTCCATAGCAGGCATCGACGGGTGCCGCCCACTCCTGCCTCACGGATGGTGGCGAATTTGTTGTCTCTGCATTAGTGCCATCTGTAATCGGATAGATGGCCGACCCTGGAAGTGACCATTGATCGGCTTTGATGCCAGCTGCTACATCAGCGGGTGCCACGAGACGTACACCATCTGACGACGGCGCCGTAGCCAGCTCCGCTCGTTCTGCCAGCACAGCGACCGCCAGGCGGCAACGTATCTGGCAAGCGGCGCCTCTTCGCGTCAGCTCATACAGAGGCCATACGACAGATCTCGTGTGCACGCGAAGAGTTGTCGTTTTAAGCCTCAGCTCGGGACCGGGACCATTCAGTGGCATGAGACGGCCCACCGCAAGTGTCGTTCGCGTTGGTGTTCATTGCGGGATCCCAATTGCATGGGATCTGGACAGCTGGCTGGGAAAGGACGAGCCATGTCGTTCTTGCGAAGGTTGTCTTCGATGGGCAGAGTATGGTTGGTGAGCGATAGATGTGCCATTGCCAAGAACCCAGAGGGGAAATCCGCTCCAATTTCAGGGGCGGGGAAGATTATGGTCCAAGCTCTTCAAGGGTTGTGCAAATGTTTCACGTGAAACTCGACACCGCCACATGCCAAGAACCTGCGGGGTCAATCGTGCAGCTGTTCGGAGTTTGGGCAGATTCCTGACACTTGTGTCCGCAGTAATTTGAGGTACCCCCGGTCGCGATGATGAACCAGTACGCCGACCGTCGCATAGGAAGCAACAGCCAACTATTCTGGGGTTATTGTCGAGCCGACTTTGCTGCTCCAGCAGGGCCATCGCTCTAGAGGTCGAGAATTTCGCTGTTTGGTATCCGTGCACCACCTCGCGACCCGGGGAGCCACACTGTCGAACCTGAATCAGTCACGGCGATGTTTCACGTGAAACGCCATCCATCGGACGCGGTTCCTTAGGTTGCCGGTAGCGCTCTACCTATGAAGACAACTGCGTGATGTAGTGAAGCACTATTGCCGCTTACGCTGAAGCCGAAATGGGATGATTGGGCAAAAGAGAGTGGCCACCGCCAAAAGGCGATGGCCACTCAAATAGATATCAACTCCCATTAGCAGGGAGGAAACGGCCTAGGAAAGAACGTCAGCAAATTCCTTCTCGAAGAACTGCTTCGGCTTTGCGCCGATGACCGTGTTCTTGACTTCACCGCCCTGGAACAGGTAAACGGCGGGGATGGAGGTGATGCCGTACTCGGCAGCGATGGCGGGGTTGTCATCCACGTTCACCTTGACGACGTCAACCTTCTCGCCGTACTCCACGGAGATCTCATCGAGGATGGGACCCAGCTTGCGGCAGGGACCGCACCACTCTGCCCAGAAGTCCACGATAACCGGCTTCTCCGAAGACAGTACGTCGGTGCCGAAACTTGCGTCAGTTACGTCTTTAGCGTTGCTCATGGCCACTCTTTCTTCTCGGTATGTATTTCGTCGGTGATTAGGCGGGAAGTTCCGCCAGGTAGTGTTCAACGTCAATCGCGGCCACACAGCCCGAACCTGAAGCGGTGATCGCCTGCCGGTAGGTGGGGTCCACGACATCGCCGGCTGCGAAGACGCCAGGGATGCTGGTCTTGGAGCTCCTCCCCTGGACGGCGATGGTGCCTTCCGGGGTGAGATCCAGGACGTCCTTCACCAGGTCGGTGCGGGGGTCATTACCAATGGCAACGAAGACACCCGTGACAGCGAGGTCGGTGACGCTGCCGTCCACGAGGTTCTTCAACTTCAGGGAAGTGACTTTCGACTCGCCGATGACGTCTTCAACAGTGCTGTTCCAGATGAAATTGATCTTGTCGTGGGCCAGGGCGCGGTCCGCCATGATCTTCGATGCCTTCAGGGAATCGCGGCGGTGCACCACGGTTACGGACTTGGCGAATTTGGTGAGGAAAAGAGCTTCTTCCATGGCAGAGTCACCACCGCCGATGACGGCAATGTCCTGATCCTTGAAAAAGAAACCGTCACAGGTTGCACACCAGCTAACACCGTGGCCTGACAGCCGCTTCTCATTGGGCAGGCCGAGTTCCCGGTAGGCAGAACCAGTGGACAGAATGATGGACCGTGCCTTGAACGTCTCTCCCGTTGCGATGGTGACGGTCTTGACGGCACTCTCGAGATCGAGGGCGGTGACGTCCTCAAACTGGATCTCGGTTCCGAAGCGGGTGGCCTGCTTCTCGAAGTTTTCCATCAGGTCAGGGCCCATGATGCCCTCGGGGAACCCCGGGTAATTTTCCACGTCTGTGGTGTTCATGAGCTCGCCGCCGGCGG
The DNA here is from genome assembly GCF_001423525.1 of Arthrobacter sp. Leaf137. Classification (GTDB taxonomy): domain Bacteria; phylum Actinomycetota; class Actinomycetes; order Actinomycetales; family Micrococcaceae; genus Arthrobacter. The sequence continues at coordinate 68,118 of NZ_LMOI01000018.1, forward strand.
TTACTGAGCCTGCGAACAGCAAGGGTTTGAGGTTGGCTCGGGCAGTGTAGACGGCTGCCGTGTACCCCGCCGGGCCCGAGCCGACAATGATGACATCACGTACTTCGGACGCGGTGGTTTCTGCGATGGTCACTGAACGGTGAACCTCTTCCTTGTTCGACGCGCCTCCGTGTGGAGGCCGGCCACATGGCACAACTGATACTGGATGCTGAATATTCCGGCGTCCGGGCAGAGAAGATCGCAGACAGAAGGAATGGAGCTATCTCGGCAGGACACTCTTTCCAGATTACAGGGCGTGCGCGGGCTGGCACGCAGAGGTTACCGAGACCGCCTACTGAACCTTGATTTCGGCGAGGCGGAGACCGTAGCCGTACCTGGTCTTCGGTGCTGCGAGCTTGGGAAGCGCATTGATTGCGACGATGACGTACTGGGCCTTGACGGGTTCAGCAAGCGGCAGGTTCAGGTCACCGGAGGTGAAGCTGTTGGTTCCCACTGACTTTGCACCGTCAAGGGATGGCCGGTCGTTGGTGTAGACAGTCATGCTTCCGCCCGATCCCCCAAGCTGCGAGAGCGTAATGGAGGAAACGGTGGCCGCACTCTTCAATTTGACGGCAAGGGTCACGCCATCGGGAGCGAGGCCGCCCCAGTTCTCGGTGGCGAATTCCATATCCGACCAGTAGCTGGCTGCGTTGCCGTCATAGGCCTTGACCAGGTCACCGTCGAAAGTGGCAGCAAAGTCGAAGTTACCCTGGCGGGTCACGCTTTCAATCGCCGGCGGAACTGCCGGTGGGGCGGACGTGGGCGCCTGCGTGGGAGCTGCCGAAGCCTCGGGAGCTCCAGTCGTAGCAGCGGGTGCGGGGCTTCCGGCCTGCGGCTGCGTGAAGAGGCTGCCCAGGTTTGTCACTGCAAAAATCAGTCCGGCGATGAGGACAACTGCCAAGAGTCCCCCAACAAGCCACCGCATGGACCGCGGCTCACGCCCTGCGTCGTCCTGGTCGTCGTCGTAGTCATCGCCGTTATCGTCATCGTCGCCGCGACCGGCGAAGGTCGCGCCAGCGGCGGCAGGTGCTGCTGCCCTGGCGAAGAGTGCGTCCTTCTTGTTGGCCGGTGCGCGTTCCTCAACCGGCTCTTCTTCGTACTGGTAGTCGTAGTCGTCCTGGGTGTCCGCCTGGGCGTAGTCGTCGTCGGACCACAGGGAAACCTTCGGGCGCCCGGAGTCAGAGGCCCCGGCATGCCCGCTATCAGTGGTTTCGGGGGCGGATCGGCCTGCAGAGGGCTGAACGGGATGAGCGGCAGTGGCTTCGGGGTCGGCCGGCGCGGAAGCCGGAGCACGGCCAGCAGCGCCCGCACCCACGGCCGCGCCAGCCGCACCCGCAGCAACGCCAGCACCGGCAGCACCGGAACCGCTGTTGCGGGCGGCGGCAGGTGCAGCACCCGGTGCCGCGGGGCGCACCGGAGGCTTGGGCGGCACAGCAGGAGCATCGCGGTAGGGATCCACCTGGCTGGGGTGTGTGTCGGAGTAATTGATGTAGCCGGCCTCGACGTTTTCTTCGTCGTCATACGGTTCCGGCTCGTACGAGCGGGCCTGGCCGAAGATTTCGCTGCCCAGCGTGTCGGTGAAGAACGGCTCCACGTAGGGCGGGTTGGAAGCCACCACGAGGTCCAGCAGGTCTGCTGCGGACGTGTGGTTGGTGATGAGGTACGTCGCGGCCTCGGTGACGCCAAGATCCAGCACCTGCACAGTGCCGGGACGTTCGCCCGTGGCTACTTCGCGTGCGCTCTGGGCCACCTGTTCAGTGTTCTGGGGGCCGGCAACCAGGATGCTGACCGGGCGGTTGAGGACCTGGTCCACACCATCCAGCACCAGATCGTGGTCATGCGAGGTCAATACCGTGGCTGTGACCTTGTAGCGGCCGCCCAGTACTGATCCGACATCGATCGGGTTGGACACGTGTTCCTCCTAGATTTTCCGGGATTTCCGGCATGGATGACCCAGCCGTCCGCGGACGGCAGGATGGCGGTCTCCCGGATACAACTTCCCCCTGTACCTCTCCGATCCTAGCCGATTGAGGGTGGGCGGCTGCGGAGAACGAAGGGCCGAAACGGCGTCAACGTCACTTTTTCCGGGGGCGCCGGTGGCTGAAATAGGGGTTCTGGCCTGCCTTGCCCTGGAAAGTGCGCCGGCCCGGCAGCGGAATCTGATCCCGGAGCAATCCGCCGCGCGCGGTGCTGGACTGGTCCTCTCCCGGCAGGTAGCCGCCGTTGTCCGGTCCCGAGGCGTCGTCGTCGTAATGCGCGCTGGAGGTTTCCCGCTCAGGCTCCGGACCTGCCCTGAACGACACGGCATCAAACTCACCCGAAATCCGGGGAATGAGGCCCGTATCCACCGAGGTGGTTGCACGGGCGGGACGCTCCGCTGCCGGCCCGGCTTCCACTGAGGGGGTGCCCTCGGGAGCGGACGACGGCGGGACCCCGCCAGCCGCTGCGGGCGCTACCTGGCCGCCACGTCCAAGCCGTCCGAGCAGGGGCCGGAGCATGTCCGTCAGTTCGGAGACGCGGAACAGCCTCAGGAGCAGGAAGTACACAGCAAGCATCACGGGCCCCACGACCGCAAGCGTCACAAGTGCCTGGAGACGGCCGCTCCAGGCGAAACCGTCCGGGCTGTAGCTGCCCATCAGCCACAGGGCACCGGCGCCCGCGATCGCCGCGCCCAGGGCGGCGTAGCCCATGCGGATGTAGGCATTGGCAATCCGCGGACCGTCCAGGTTGCCGAGGAGGCGCCGCAGGAAGAACGCGCTGATCACCACGGAGAGGATATTGCCCACCATGTACAGGACGGCGATCGCGTAGATGATCTGGCCCACCGGCATGAACTGGATGGCGAAGGCGCCCACCACGTACACCACCGCCAGCAGCAGCTGGACGTGGAACGGGGTGCGCGCATCCTCGTTGGCGTAGAAGACGCGGGACATCATGAAGTTGGCGCTCATGAAGGGGGTGCTGAGGGCCAGGATGGTGAGCGTCTGGGCCAGCATCACGCCGTCCTGGCGGTCGCCGCCCGAGAAGAACATGCCCAGTGGGCCGGCCAGGGCAAAGAGTGCCAGGGCACCGAAAACCGTGGCGACGGCCATGGTCCGCAGGCCGTGGGAGAGGGCATCCCGCAGCTCCGCCCGGTTGCCGTCCTGGGAGGCCCGGGTCATCCGGTTGAACAGCACCGTGGCCAGGGACAAGGCGATGATCGAGTGCGGGAGCAGGTACAGCTGGCTTGCCACCTCCAGTACGGCGTTGCCGGGCAGCATTTCCGCGGCGGGATCGCCGGCCTCTTTCAGCCGGATGCGTTCGGCGCCCGGAATGGTGGCGATGCGCATGACATAAAGGAAGGCGAGCTGCCCGACGGCGGCCGTCAGCAGGGTCCACACGCTCAGCTTGGCTGCCTGGCCCAGTCCCACGCCCCGCCAGCCGAACCGGGGGCGGAGGCCAAGCTTGAGCCGGAAGACCGGGATCATCAGGATGGCCGTCTGGGCCAGCACCCCAATGGTGGAGAACCCTGCCACGAACAACGTCTGGGTGGACCCCCAGTTGTCCAGGGTGTGCGGGCTCAACTCATTGGTGCCAAAAATCCAGATGAACATCCCCAGGCCGGTAATAGCCACCAGGTTGTTCAGGATAGGTGCCCACATGGCCGGCCCAAAAGCTCCGTTGGCATTGAGGACCTGGGTGAGGAGGGCATACAGGCCGTAGAAGAAGATCTGTGGCAGGCACCAGAACGCGAAGGTGACAGCCAGGGCCTTCTGCTGCGGACTGTATCCCTGCGTGGTGACGTCGATGACCAGCGGCGCAGCCAGCGTCACCAGTGCCGTCAGGCCCAGCAACAGCAGGACTGCAAGGGTCAGGAGGCGGCTGATGTAGTCCGCTCCCCTGTCCGGAGCCTTGCTGGCCTTGATGATCTGTGGCACCAGGACGGCGTTGAAGACACCGCCGGCCACCAGCAGGAAGATCAGGTTGGGCAGGTTGTTGGCGTTGATGAACGTGTCGTTGACCGTGGAGCCGAGGCCGAGGGCCGTTCCGAGCATCCAGGTCTTGCCGAAGCCCAGGAACCGGGACACCAGGGTGCCGGCGGCCATGATGGCGCTGGAGCGGGTTTCGCTGGCTCCTGAAGACGCTGGCGCGGTGGCCGGAGCCGCAGGTTCTTCGGGGAGGCCCTCCGGCGCGGCATTGCCGGTCCGGCCCGCTTTGTCGGAAGGAAAGTTGGTAGCTGACATCGAATTCATCGTCTCACCCGGAGGCGCTTAACACCGCAACGCCGCTGCGGGCTGAGCCGGCCCGGCGTCAGAGATGGCCGGGCAGGACCTCGCGTGCGAGGTCGGCGATGCGCCGCTCATTGGGGAACGAAAGCTTCCTGGCCAGCTCCTGGATGGGGACCCAGGCAACATCCACGGCCTCTTGGTCGGGATCGTTCTCGATGGTCAGTTCACCGCCCGTGGCACGCAGCAGGTAGTGGTGCACTGTCTTGTGGACCCGGTGGCCGCTGACGGTAAACCAGTAGTCGATGCTGCCCAGGGGGGCCAGGATGCTGCCTTCGATGCCGGTTTCCTCGGCGATTTCGCGGACCGCTGCCTCTTCGTTGTTCTCTTTGCCCTCCGGGTGTCCCTTGGGCAGGCACCACTCCAGGCGTCCCCCGCGGTTAAGGCGGGCGATAATTGCAACCCGAAGCTCGGCGTCGGACGTGTCAACCACCACGCCGCCGGCGGAAATTTCCTCCACCGTTGGCAGCGACGCCGGCGCCGAGTGCTGGGCAGGGGCAACGTGCGCACCGATTGCCGATGGCAATGGTGCGTTTGTCCTCCTGCCTGGAGCGCTCGGTACTGGATGGGCCATGGAGTCCACTCTAACGACTGTTGCCCGTTCGTGATGACCGGAACATGACGCAAACATGGACGGCATATGACGCAGTTTCTTGGCGGCCCGCGAATCCCACGGATCTTGACGGACTTTTTGGCCTGCCGTGCCCCGGGTTTCTGCCAAGCTTAAGTAACTATGGCGCACGCACATCACAAGACTGATTCCCACACCGTCGATTTCCAGGTGGACCCGGTGGTCCTGGAGCTTGGCCAGCGCTTCGTCGACGCCGGCCACGAACTGTCGCTGGTGGGCGGTCCCGTACGTGACCTCTTCCTGGGCCGGACCTCGCCGGACCTGGACTTCACCACCGACGCCACCCCGGACCAGACGGTTGCCCTTATCAAGAAGTGGGCGGACAACTTCTGGGAAATCGGCCGCGCCTTCGGAACCATCGGCATGCGCAAGGCTGGATTCCAGATCGAGATCACCACCTACCGGGCCGAAGCCTACGATCCGGACTCCCGGAAGCCCGTGGTGGCTTTTGGCTCATCGCTGACTGACGACCTTCTGCGCCGCGACTTCACCATCAACGCCATGGCCCTGAAACTGCCCACCATGGAACTGGTGGACCCCTTCGGCGGGGTCCGCGACCTCCACGCCTCCGTGCTGGCCACCCCCTGTGCGCCCGAAGCGTCCTTCTCCGATGACCCGCTCCGGATGATGCGGGCCGCCCGGTTCGCGTCCCAGCTGGGTGTTTCCGTCCACGACGACGTCCGCAAGGCCATGACCGGCATGGCTGAACGGATCACCATCATCTCGGCCGAGCGGATCCGCGATGAACTGGTCAAGCTGATTTGCGGCGCCCGCCCCCGCGTGGGTGTGGACCTGCTGGTGGACACGGGCCTGGCCGAGTTTGTGCTGCCCGAGGTGTCCGCGCTCCGGCTCGAGTCCGATGAGCACCACCGGCACAAGGACGTCTACCAGCACTCCCTCCAGGTGCTGGAACAGGCAGCAGAGCTTGAAACCGACGCTGAGGGGCCCGTACCCGGCCCGGACTTCGTGCTGCGTTTCGCAGCATTAATGCACGACGTCGGGAAGCCGGCTACGCGCCGCTTCGAACAGGGCGGCGCGGTGAGCTTCCGGCACCACGACATGGTGGGCGCCAAACTCACCACGAAGCGGATGAAGGCGCTGCGGTTCGACAATGACACCATCAAGGCCGTTGCACGGCTGGTGGAGCTCCACATGCGCTTCTACGGCTACGGCGATGCTGGCTGGAGCGATTCCGCCGTCCGCCGGTATGTGACCGACGCCGGCCCGCTGCTGGAGCGGCTGCACCGCCTGACCCGCTCCGACGTCACCACGCGGAACCAGCGCAAGGCAGACAGGCTGTCCTTCGCCTACGACGATCTCGAGGAACGGATCGCTGCGCTGCGTCAGCAGGAGTCCCTGGAGGCGGTGCGCCCGGACCTGGACGGGGCGCAGATCATGTCCCTGCTGGGCCTCAAGCCCGGACCTGTGGTGGGAAGGGCCTACAAATTCCTCCTCAACGAGCGGATGGAGCATGGCCCCCTGCCCGCCGACGACGCGGAGGCCAGGCTCCTCCGCTGGTGGGCCGAACAGCCTGAAGCAGTACCTGCCGAACCGGCGGACGGAGAGTCCCCCGCCGGCGTCGAACCTTCCCATGTTGAGGAGTCCAAGTGACCAATCCCGCCCTCGCCCCGCGCCCCCAGCTTTGGATCCTCCGCCACGGGGAGACGGAGTGGTCTAAGAGCGGCCAGTACACCGGGCTCACGGACCTGCCGCTCACCGTTGAAGGTGAACAGCAGGCCGTTGAAGCCCGCAAGGTACTGGACGGCGTGGACTTCGACCTGGTCCTCACGTCCCCTTTGCGCCGTGCGCGCCGGACGGCTGAGCTGGCAGGTTTCCCCGATGCGCAGCACGAACCCCTCGCCGTCGAATGGAACTATGGCGACTACGAGGGCATCAGCTCCGACCTCATCCGCAAGGACAACCCGGACTACCTGATCTGGACCAACGGGGTGCCCAATGGCGAGAGCCTGGACGAGGTGGCGGCCAGGGCGGACAAGATCATCGGCCGCGTCCTCGAATCTGGGATGGACAACGTGCTGGTGGTTGCCCACGGGCATTTTTCCCGCATCCTGACCGCACGCTGGCTGGAATTGCCTCCCGTTGAGGGCCGGCATTTCGTCCTCGGTACAGCAAAAGTGTGCACGCTCGGGTGGGATAAGAAAACGCCCGCCATTGTCCGCTGGGGACTCTAAATAACAGTTCCTTAGGGAATTTCTCTTCTTTCACGCTCAAAGGATGGTCACCGCGTAATTCGTGGTGTACCTTTATTCCTAGCCCCAGGACTTTTCCGCCGGGGCATTGCCCGTGCTGCAGCATCCACACGATGCCGCGAATGAAAGAAAAGGAGGTTGGGAGAATGATGACTTTGACTGGCGAATGGAATGTGGCCGTCAATGCTGCCCCGGCCTCCGCGCACGAGGCTCACTTTCCGCAGGGCCGCACCGGCCACTAGCCCGTGATTCCGCCGCACTGGCGGCGGAATTTCTGATGCCGGGACTGCCGGACGCTTGAGTGCAATTTCGCTGAGTGCCGCCCAGAGCATGCCGCCATTGTCGGCCGGCAGGGTTTGCCTTGGCCTCCCTTGCACCGGTGCCCGTACCTCCCGCACCCACGTCCGGGCCGCCTCCTGCTGACGGTATTCCCGTTTATTCAGGCACGCAATTAATTGTTCGCCTGCCATCATCGAATTTTAGTGCGCCATTTTTCAATGATTCTTTATGCCCAGATCCCATTTCGGCAAAGGCTTTATTTGCCGCGCCCAAAATCTTCTTCACACCTTCCAAAGGGGGTGAGTACCTTGATCCGAATAATCCGCAGGCTCCTGACTCGAGTCCGCAGGCGGCCAGCCCAGGCCGGGTTCAACAGCCGTCTGCTGGAACAGCACCGCGACGACGCCTTCGCCGTGATGCACCAGCAAATGGGAGGCCTGCGCTGACACCCGCCCCCGTGGCTTCGTGCCCGGGGGGCGGGCTGTAAGCTCGGGAACATGCAGGACGCCGAGCCCCGGGGGCACCGTGGACGGTCCAGGCTGGTTGTTCCCAGCCGCAGCGACGTGCTGCTCCGGAACTTCACCGAGCTGATCGGCGGAGCGCTGGGGCGCAGATCGGAGCCGGGAGTGGTGTCCCCCGGGCCGTTCACCGTGGACCGTGTGCTGATCCTGCTGACCCTCGCTGCTGCCCTCCTCGGAGTCCTTGTTAAGGGGTATTGCCGGGCGTACGGATGGGAATCCCCCACTCAGTTTTATGCCACCTGCTATTCCGACCTTCCCGAGCTGTTCCGCAACCGGGGCCTTGCCGAGGGCTCCTTCCCCATCGTCAGCAGCCCCTTCGAGTACCCCGTGGCGGTGGGCCTTGTTGCCGGGGTGACCTCACTGCTGGTTCCGGGCCAAGGTATTTCCGAGGCGCGGGTGCTGGCTTTCTTTGATATCAATGCCGTCCTGCTCGCCGTGGCGGCAATGATTGCCGTTCTTTCTACAGCCCGGATTTCTGCGCGCCGTCCATGGGACGCGGCCATGGTGGCCGTGGCGCCCGGCCTGGTCCTGGCGGGCACCATCAACTGGGACCTCTGGGCTGTCTGCCTGCTGGCCGTGGGCATGTACTTTTTTGCCGCCCAGCGTCCTGTCGCCGCCGGAATCCTGACCGGACTGGCGGTGGCAGCCAACGCCTATGCCCTCCTGTTCCCTGTTGCCGTCCTGCTGTTGGCGGTGCGGACCGGAAAATTCCGGCCGCTCCTTGCCACCGCATCCGCCGCGGCGGTCAGCTGGGCAGCGGTCAACCTGCCGTTCGCAGCCGCGAATCCCGGCGGCTGGGCCTATTACTTCGAGTTCAACGCCAGCCGGGACGCCGGATATGGGTCGCCGTGGTTCGCTTACAACCTTGTGGCGGCCAAGCTGCAACGGCCAGTCATCAGCGCGGAGGCAATTGACCTGCTTTCCATCGGGTTCTTCGCCCTGGCGTGCTTCCTGGTTGCCGTTGTTGCCCTGTCTGCTCCGCGCCGGCCGCGCCTGGCGCAGCTGGTGTTCCTGCTGGTGGCCGCTTTCGTCCTGACGGGGAAGGCCTATTCACCCCAGTTCGTGCTCTGGCTCATTCCGCTGCTCGCCTTGGCCCGTCCGAAGTGGCGGGATTTCCTGGTGTGGCAGGGAATCGAGGGCCTGCACTGGGCCGCGGTGTGGATGTACCTTGGACAGGTGACCAGCGCGGGCTCCTCCCAGCACAACCTGGACATGCCCTACTACGTCCTGGCGGTGGCTGCGCACATGCTCGCGGTGGCCTACCTGATGGCGCGGGTTACCTGGGACATCTACGACCCCCGCTACGACCCCATCCGCCGGCACAACCTTGATGATCCGCACGGCGGCCCCTTCAGCAACGCACCCGACCGGCTCCGCCTGGACTTCCGGCGGACGTCCGGGTCGCTGCTGCACTGGAAGGAATCCACCCATGCCTGATGTCAACGTGGTCGGCGCCGGACCCAATGGACTTGCGGCTGCGGCCATCATGGCGCGCGCCGGCCTGTCCGTGGAAGTCTTCGAGGCGGCCAGGTCAATCGGCGGCGGTACCCGCACCACCGAACTCATGCAGCCGGGCCACTTCCACGATGTCTGTTCGGCGGTGCACCCGATGGCACTCGCCTCCCCTTTCTTCCGTGCCTTCGAGCTCGCACGCCGGGTGGACCTGGTCACTCCTGAACTCTCCTACGCCTCACCGCTGGACGGCGGCCGGGCCGCCCTGGCATACCGGTCACTGGACAGGACGGCGTTCGAGCTGGGGAAAGACGGAGCTGCCTACCGGCACCTCATGGCGCCGCTGGTTGCCCGGACCGCGGACATTATGGATTTCACCCAGAACCAGCTGCTGCGGATCCCCAGGAATCCGGTGGCAGCAGGGATTTTCGGAGCGCGGACCGCAGAGCAGGGATCCCTCCTGTGGAACCTCAGGTTCCGGGAAGACAAGGCCCCGGCGCTCCTGAGCGGAGTGGCCGCCCATGCCATCTCCCACCAACCCTCACTGGCGGCCTCCGGCGCAGGCCTGATGCTGGGAGCCCTGGGACACTCGGGCGGCTGGCCCATTCCGGTGGGCGGTTCAGCGGCCATCGCGGCGGCGCTGGCACAGGACATCCGGGACCACGGCGGGCTCATCCACACGGACACCCCGGTGGACCGGCTCACCGACCTTCCCGCCGCGCGGGCATCCCTGCTCAACCTGTCCCCACGCGGGTTCGCTGGTATGGCAGGCGACGCACTGCCGCATCGCTACCGGTCATCGCTGGAGTCCTTCCGGTACGGAAACGGCTCCTGCAAGGTGGACTTCATCCTGTCCGGTCCGGTTCCCTGGGAGGCTGCCGGGCTGGCTGACGCGGGAACCGTGCACGTGGGCGGGACACGCGAGGAACTGGCGCGCTCGGAAAACGAGGTAACCGCTGGCAGGCATCCGGAGCGCCCGTATGTCCTGGTGGCGCAGCCCTCACGCTTTGACGCCACCCGCGCCCCCGCAGGACGGCACACGCTGTGGACGTACTGCCACGTCCCTGCCGGATCCACCAAGGACATGACCGAGGCCGTGACAGCCCAACTGGAACGGTTCGCTCCCGGATTCCGCGACCTGATCGTCGAATCCAACACCGTCACCGCGGCGGAACTCGCCCGCTACAACCGGAACTACATCGGCGGGGATTTCAGCGTGGGGACCATGGACCTCAGGGGACTCATCCAGCGGCCGGTAGTGTCACCCGTGCCGTGGCGGACCCCGTTGCCCGGGGTGTACCTCTGCTCCTCTGCCACGCCTCCCGGACCCGGAGTTACCGGGATGCCCGGGATGCACGCCGCCAAGTATGCCCTCAAGGACATGTTCGGCCTCGGGCTGCCGGCGCTCGGCCTGGGCGGTTCATAGCACCAGCAGGCTCCTGTTGTCCGGCCCGTCCGGCCTCGCCGTGGCGCGGGGAAAGCGCATCCAACTCGGTGGATAATGGCGCCATGGGGAAATCAACAAAACTTTCGCTTGCCGTAGCTGCGCTCATTCTCGGAACGTCGCTGGTGGCGTGCGACGACGGACGGGGCGGCGCGGAAGCCGCAGCCCGGCAGCTGGCATCAGCCGTTTCCGGACTGGACGTTGGCGGTGTCGCCTTTGACGGCAAAGACGCTGCGGCAGCAAACGAGCAGCTGAAGAACGTTTTCGCTGCCCTGGACCCGGCCAAGCCCACCGTCGAGGCGGGGGACATCACCCTGGACGGCGAAAATGCTTCCGTGCCGCTGACCTACAGCTGGAAGATCGCCGACAGCGACTGGAAGTACACCACGTCCGCTGCCTTCCGGAAATCCGGGGACAAGTGGCTGACGGTCTGGAACCCGGCCAGCCTGGTGCCGGACCTCAACGATTCGGAGATCCTCACTAAAGGCACCCGGTCGCCCCAGCGTGCCGACATCCTGGGAGCAGGAGACGCCCCGCTGGTCACCTACCGGCCGGTGGTGAACGTGGGGATCGACAAGCCGCAACTGGGCGCCGCGGATCCGGCCGACTCCGCAGCGAAACTTGCGGCCCTCGTGGGGGTGGACCCGGCGGGGTACACCCAGCAGGTGAAGGCCTCGGGGGCGGAAGCGTTCGTCCCCGCCATCACCCTGCGCGAAGAGGGCCGCACCGTCACCAATGAACAGATTGCTGCCATCCCCGGTGCCCGCGCCATTCCGGACTCGGTGCCGCTCGCGCCCAACAGGACCTTCGCCCGCGCCGTGCTCGGGTCAGTCGGCCAGGCAACGGCCGAGCAGATCGAAGCCTCGGAAGGCAAGCTGACCGCCGGAGATGCGACCGGCGTCGGCGGCCTGCAGCAGCAGTACGACGAGCAACTCAGGGGAACTGACGCCGTCGTGATCCGTGCCCAGCGCGCGGACCTGACGCGCGAACAGATCCAGTCCGCTGCGACGGACCCACGCCGGGTGCTCTTCGAAATTGCCCCACAGCCGGGCACTCCGCTCAAGACCACACTGGATCCGCGCCTGCAGACCCTTGCCGAGACCACCCTCCAGGACGTGAAGCCGGCCTCGGCGATCGTGGCGCTCCGTCCATCCAGCGGCGCCGTCCTCGCCGCCGCGTCCGGTCCCGGCAGCAACGGTTACAACACGGCGATGCTGGGTCAGTACGCGCCAGGTTCGACGTTCAAGATGGTTGATTCGCTGGCCATGTTCCGTAACGGACTGACGCCGGACTCGAAGGTGCAGTGCACCCCCACGCTGAATGTTGACGGGCGCACGTTCAAGAATGCCGAGGGCTACCCGGAAGGCTCGCTCGGCTCGGTGACCCTCCGGGACGCCTTCGCGCATTCCTGCAATACGGCGTTCATCGCCGCCCGGGATTCCGTGTCCCAGGGCCAGCTTGAGGCAGCGGCGATGGCCATGGGACTGGCCGTCGAGGCGCCGTCCCTGGGAGCCGACGCCTTCCTGGGATCCGTCCCCGCGGACGCCGCAGGAACTGAGCACGCCGCCTCCATGATCGGCCAGGGCAAGGTGCTGCTCTCCCCGCTGGCCGCCGCCATGATGGCCGGCGCGGTGGCGAAGGGTGCGCCGGTGTCGCCCCAGCTTGTCCTTAACCCCGACGGCGGTGCTGCCGCCGCCGGGACGGCCAGCGGATCCGCTGCGCCGTCCGCGCAACCCTCCGCGACGGCAAGTGCCGAAGCCCCGTCGTCGGCGTCGGACAAACCGATCACCGCCGCCGAGGCAGCTTCCCTTGCTGACATGATGCGCGCCGTGGTGACATCCGGCCACGCCGGGTTCCTGTCCAGCGTTCCGGGCCAGCCGGTGGGAGCCAAAACCGGAACCGCGGAATTCGGCAACGAAAACCCGCCCAAGACCCACGCCTGGATCGTGGCCGTCCACGGCGACCTCGCCGTGGCAGTCTTCGTGGAGGACGGCGGGCTCGGGGCCACCACCTCCGGCCCGCTGCTGAAGGCATTCCTCACCGCCGCCGGCTAGGGCCATTGCCCGGACAGGCGCCCCTCAGGGCGGTCAGGCCTGCACATCCGGACAGAAACTCCGGGACGGGGGCGTGGGAAGATGGAGCCCGTGGCTCATATTGACGTTTCCGGCATCGACTACTTCCTCTCCGACGGCACCCAGCTGCTGAACGGGGTGACGTTCAAGGTTCCGGACGGCACCAAGACAGCCCTGATCGGGCCGAACGGCACGGGAAAAACCACACTGTTCCGGATCATCGCCGGCGATCTGGTCCCCGACGAGGGCGTTGTGGGTCGCTCCGGGACCATGGGCATCATGCGCCAGTTCGTGGGCCAGGTCCGCGATGACTCAACCGTCCGTGACCTGCTGGTCTCCGCAGCTCCCCCGGCCCTGGCCGCGGCCGCCCGTGAGGTGGACGAGGCGGAGTTCGCCATGATGGAGAACGACGACGAGCCCACCCAGATGCGGTACGCCCAGGCCATCGTGGACTGGGGCGACGCCGGCGGATACGACGTTGAGACTGTGTGGGACGAGGTGTGCATGGCCGCCCTGGGCCTGCCGTTCGACCGCGCGCAGCACCGCCCGGCGTCGAGCCTTTCCGGCGGCGAACAAAAGCGCCTGGTCCTGGAGGCCCTGTTTGCCGGCCCGGATGACCTGCTGCTGCTCGACGAACCGGACAACTACCTTGACGTGCCCGGAAAGCGCTGGCTTGAAGCCAAGCTCAATGAATCACGGAAGACCGTCTTCTTCATCAGCCACGACCGGGAGCTGCTGAACAACGCCGCCGGGCGCATCGTCACACTGGAACCCGGTATCAGCGGCGCAGGCGCGTGGATCCACGGCGGTGGGTTCGGCTCCTATGTGGAAGCCCGGGCAGACCGCAACGCCCGCTTTGAGGAGCTGCGCAAGCGCTGGGACGAGGAGCACGCGAAGCTCAAGGAACTCGTCAACATGTACAAGAACAAGGCGGCCTTCCGCTCGGATATGGCCAACAGGTACCACGCAGCCCAGACCCGGCTGGCCAAGTTCCTTGAGGCAGGCCCGCCCGAGGCCCTGCCGGTCGAGCAGAACGTGCAGATGAGGCTTAAGGGCGGCAGGACGGCCAAGCGCGCCATTGTGGCCGAGCGGCTGGAACTGACCGGGCTGATGAAGCCCTTCTCCACGGAAGTGTGGTTCGGTGACCGGGTGGGAGTCCTGGGCTCCAACGGGTCCGGCAAATCCCACTTCCTGCGGCTGCTCGCCACGGGCGGCACAGACCCGGAACGCGAACACGTGCCCGTATCCGACGTGGAGATCGCGGAGGTCCCGCATGAAGGGACCGTGAAACTGGGCGCGCGGATCAGGCCTGGCTTCTTCGCCCAGACCCACGTCAGGCCAGACCTCCTGGGCAAGACGCTGCTGGAGATCCTGCACCGGGGAGACGAGCACCGTTCCGGCCTCGGCCGTGAAGCGGCGGCGGGCGCCCTGGACGGGTACGGCCTGGCCGGCCAGTCGGAGCAGAAATACGAATCGCTCTCCGGCGGACAGCAGGCACGGTTCCAGATCCTGCTCCTGCAGCTGTCCGGCGCCACGCTGCTCCTGCTCGATGAGCCCACGGACAACCTGGACCTGCACTCGGCCGAAGCACTGGAACGGGCCATCGACCACTTTGAAGGCACCGTCCTTGCCGTAACGCACGACCGCTGGTTCGCGCGGACCTTTGACCGGTTCCTTGTCTTCGGTTCCGACGGCAAGGTCTACGAATCCGCGGAGCCGGTATGGGATGAAAAGCGCGTTGAACGCGCACGCTGAACCCTTACCGCAGGCAACAGCAGGCAGACGTAACAGCGGACAGATCAACCCGCGCCGCAACTCCGAAGGTATCCAGTGGAAGCAGTGAACGTATGAACACCAATACCGGGACGGCACGGGAGGCCGGAGTGACGGCTGCCGCCGCGGCCACCTTCGTGGTTTTCGGCATCAACGGACTCGTCTTTGCCAGCTGGGCGGCCCGCATCCCGGCCGTAACGGAGATCCTGCAGATCACTTCGGGCCAGATGGGAACCCTGCTCCTGTGCACCGCAGTGGGATCCTTGCTTGCCCTGCCCACGGCCGGCCTGGTGGTGGGGCGGATCGGAACGGCCAACACCGTGCGCTTCGGCGGGATGCTGGCAGCTGCAGCCGGTGTGGGCATTGCCTTGTCCCTCTCCGCCGCGTCGATTCCGGGAACCGCAATTTCCCTGTTCTTCTTCGGGATCGCCATCGGACTCTGGGATGTCTCGCAGAACATCGAGGGCGCCGACGTCGAACACCGGCTCCGGCGCACCATCATGCCCCAGTTCCACGCGGCCTTCAGCGGCGGAGCCTTCGTGGGTGCGCTGGTGGGCGCCGGGTTGTCCAACATCGGCGTGGGCCTGCCGCTCCACCTGCTGGTCATTGCAGGTGTGGTCCTGCTGGCAACACTGGTTGCGCCGCGCTACTTCCTTCCCCATGTGGCAGCCGCACTTCCCGAGGGCGAAACCAAGCCGGCCAAGGGTCCTTCCGCCTGGCGGGACAGCAGGACGCTCCTCATCGGCGTGGTGGTACTGGGTGCCACCCTCACCGAGGGCGCCGGCAACGACTGGATTGCCAAAGCCTCCGTGGATGGGCTGGGAACCGCCGATTCAACCGGCGCGCTGATGTTCGCCCTCTTCGTCCTGGCCATGACGGCGATGCGGTTCCTGGGCGGCCGCGTCATCGACGCCTACGGCAGGGTAGCGGTGCTGCGCGCCAGCATGGCCGCGGCAGCTGCAGGCCTGGGCCTGTTCGTCCTCGCTGACACCGTCTGGATAGCAGCAGTGGGCGCAGCCCTCTGGGGCATCGGCGCGGCGCTGGCCTTCCCCATGGGCATGTCCGCCGCAGCTGACGACCCCGCCCGCGCAGCGGCTCGCGTCAGCGTTGTATCCACCTTGGGGTATATATCTTTCCTGGCCGGGCCGCCCCTGCTGGGATACCTCGGCGACGTGGTTGGCATCCATCAGGCACTGCTGGCCATCCTGGCGCCCATCCTCCTCGCCCTGCTGCTGGCCGGAGCCGCGCGGCCGCTCAAGACCGACTAGGCGCGCGGGCGGCGGTAGGGTGTGGGAATGCAGAGCACATGGCGGGGCAGCCACCGATGGATCAGCCGGATGGACAGGTACCTTGTCCGGCATGTTTCGGACCTGCCGGGTGGCAACCATGACGACTTCTTCCGCCGCCTCTCGGCTTCCGCCAACAACGGGAAACTCTGGATAGCGATCGCCGCCGGGATGGCAGCATTCCCCGGCAAGACCCGCCGGGCTGCCGTCCACGGCCTCCTGGCCCAGGCTGTGGCTTCCTCCGTTACCAACGTCATCTTCAAAACCCTGCTGCCCCGGACGCGGCCGCTGCCGGAACATCTTCCCGTGTTCCGCTTCGTGCATCCGCAACCCACCAGCTCATCAATGCCCTCCGGCCACTCCGCATCCGCCGTGGCCTTTGCTGTGGGCGTGGGCCTGGTGCGGCCCGCCATCGGCGCCGCCCTCGCCCCGGCTGCGGCGGGGGTGGCGTACTCCCGGGTCCATACCGGGGCCCATTGGCCTTCCGACGTCCTGTTCGGCTCTGCCTTGGGTGCGGGTGCCGCCCTGGTCACCCGCCATTGGTGGCCCGTGCGCCCACCCATCCCCAAGACCCAGCGCACCGCGGCCCCAGCACCGGAGCTACCCGGCGGCAAAGGACTCAGCATTGTGGTGAACGCGCTGGGCGGTTCGTTCACCGATCAAACGGCTGATGCCCTGCGAGGAGTATTCCCTGAGGCACATATTGTGACGGTTCGTCCGGAGGACGACCTGGTGGAACAGATCGGCGCTACGGCGGACAGTCCCGGAACCAAAGCCCTGGGGGTGTGGGGCGGAGACGGCACGGTCGGGGCAGCGGCGGCTGCCGCCATCGAGCGGTCCCTGCCTCTGCTGGTGCTCCCCGGCGGCACCCTCAACCACTTTGCCCGGGATGCCGGTATTGGAAACCTCCAGCAGGCGGTAACGGCGGCGTCCAACGGTGAGGCGGCGAAGGCGGACATCGGGTTTGTCACGGCAGAGCGCGGCCTCGCCGGATCGCCGGAAGTGTCCGAGCTGATCATGCTGAACACCTCAAGCATCGGCCTCTACCCCAACCTGGTGCGGCGGCGTGAACAGCTGCAGCCGGCGCTCGGAAAGCCACTGGCGGGAGTGGTGGCCATGTTCCGGACGTTCGCCGCCGGAACACCCATAACGCTCACCGTGGACGGAACCCAGCACCGGGTGTGGATAGCGTACGTGGGGCGTGGCCGCTACTACCCCAGGGACCATGCGCCGCTGCTCCGGCCCGTGCTGGACGACGGCGTGCTGGATTTCAGGATCTTCTCGGCGGATGAATCGTTCGCACGGTTGAGGCTTCTATGGGCGGTCCTGACCGGAACTGTGGCCAGCTCCAGCATCACCCACCTCCGTGAAGCAACCGAGGTCACCATTGACGCCAACGGCGCGCCGATGGCGCTGGCAGTGGACGGCGAAGCACTGGCCGGTGTGCGCAAGGTGCACTACCGGGTGGTCCCCAGGGCGCTGGTCTACTACTCGCCGCAGGCCTAGGACCTGTTGCGGCGCACTCGCGTTTGGCCCGGACACCGGATGCCCCGGTGCGGTCATCCGTCGGGACTACCCTGATTCGCCCCTGAATCATCCCTGAGACCGGCGAAAAGCCCTGCAGGCGTGGGTAGCGTAGGGGGTACCACCTCCCTAAACGCATTCCGCAGCCCAGCGCTGCCGATCAAAGGAACACTCCATGATTGAGGCAACAGACCTGGCCAAGGCCTATGGCGGAAAGACCGCCGTGGCCGGGGTCAGTTTCACAGTCCGGGCCGGACAGGTTACGGGCTTCCTGGGACCCAACGGCGCCGGGAAATCCACCACCATGCGCATGATCATGGGACTGGACCGGCCGACGTCGGGCTCCGTCACAGTGAACGGACTGCCTTACGCCCAGCACAAGGCGCCGCTGCACGAGGTGGGCGCCCTCCTCGACGCCAAGGCGGTACACACCAGCCGCAGCGCCTACAACCACCTGTTGGCCATGGCCGCGACGCACGGCATCCCCAAGGCACGGGTCCACGAGGTCATCGAGATGACCGGCCTGGAGGCTGTGGCCAAGAAGAAGGCCGGCGGCTTCTCGCTGGGCATGGGCCAGCGGCTGGGCATCGCCGCCGCGCTGCTGGGGGACCCGCAGACACTGATCCTCGACGAGCCGGTCAACGGCCTGGACCCCGAAGGCGTGCTGTGGGTACGCAACCTGGTCCGCTACCTCGCGAACCAGGGCAAGACGGTGTTCCTGTCCTCGCACCTGATGAGCGAGATGGCCCAGACCGCTGACCACCTGATCGTCATTGGCCGCGGCAGGATCATCGCCGACGCACCCGTGAAGGACATCATTGCCGGAACCCGCCAGGCCAAGACCCTGGTCCGCACCGACGACGCCCAGTTCCTGCAGTCGCTGCTGGCGGGCAACGGAATCACGGTGGATCAGAGCGAGCCTGAAACCCTGACTGTCACCGGCCTGGATCCGCGGCAGATCGCCCAGGTGGCACTGGACAACAGCGTGCTTGTCTACGAACTCACCCCCAAGGTGTCCTCGCTCGAAGATGCCTACTTCGACCTCACCAAGGACGAAGTGGAATACCACTCGCACCTGGCAGGCGGACCGGCAGGCACCCAGCCGCAGGCGGCCCCGGCTCCGGCGACGGCAGGAAAGTAAGGACCATGAGCACAACAATTCACAACGCCCCCGCGTCACGTTCCGCTGCCGGTGCCCGGCACAGCCTGAGCTTCGGCGGCGTCCTGCGCTCCGAATGGATCAAGCTGTTCTCCCTGCTGTCCACCCGTATCCTGCTGGTGCTGACATTCGCAGCCATCATCGGCGTCGGCGTCCTGACCGCGTTCGTCCGCTACAACATCCTCGATTCCATGGCCGCCAACGCCAGGGCCCAGGGTTTGGAACCGTCCTCCGACATGCTGGAGCAGTCCATGCCGCCTGGCTCAGGCCTGGACCTGTACAACCTGCCCAACGCGGGGCTTCAGATCGGCATCCTGATCTTCGGTGCGTTGGCCGTCCTGTTCATGGCCTCCGAGTACGCCACCGGCATGATCCGCTCCACCATGAGCGCCGTTCCGGCCCGCACCCCGGCCTTCGCGGCCAAGGCCATCATCCTGGCGGTGGTGTCCTACGTCATCACCACGGTGGCCGGTGCCGTCACCTTCCTGCTGTCCGTCCCCATGTTCCAGGGCCTGGGACTTGACCTCTCCTGGTCCACTGACGGCGTGGTCTACAGCGTCTTCACCGGTGGCCTGTACGTGGCGGGCGTGGCCCTCATTGGCCTGTCCCTGGGCACCCTGCTGCGCAATTCAGCCGGGGCCATCACCGTGCTGGTGGGCATCTTCTTCGTCATCCCCATCGCCGCGGGCTTTGCCTCACTCATCCCCGGCGACTTTTGGAAGTACGTACCGCAGTACATCCCGAGCGAAGCGGGCGGCCGTTTCCTGGCCATCGGCGAGATCGACGCCTACATCGACCCCTGGCAGGGCGGCCTGCTCTTCCTGGGTTACGTGCTGCTGTTCCTGGTGCCGGCCATGATCGTGCTCAAGAATCGCGACGTCTGACCCTGCGGACAGCATGAACGAAGCATCAACGGCAAAGGACGCGCTGGTCGCCGGCAACTGGCAGGCCGCCGCGTCCTTTGCCGAGCTTAACGAGAGGCGCCGGGGCAGGATCCGGCGCTACCTCTACGAACACCCGCGCGTCATGGACGCCGTGGTGGCGCTGAGCTACGTCCTCCTGGTGGCTCCCACCGCCGTGGATGCATTGGTCTCCGGCAAGTGGCTGGCCGCTGCGCTGCTGGGTGCTGTGGCCGGCGCCTTGTTCCTGCGGCGTTTCCACCCGGTGGGGCTGGTGGCCTTCGTGGCGGTCATGGAGGTCGCCGTGACGCTGCTGCACCCCTGGGGGTCCAACGTTTCAACGGGCCTGTGGTTCTCGCTGTATTCCGTGGCGGTGGTGCACACCCGGCGCTTCGCGCTCATCACCATGGCGGCAGCCACGGCACCGCTCGCCCTCCTCTACCTGCTGGCCGCCGTCGGGCCCATGGAAAACTCCTTCGTCCAGGACCAGGGCGCCAACCCGGCGGACTTCCACCTGCTCACCAGCATCGCCACCGGTGCCACCATCGCACTGTCCAACGTCATCGCCACGGGCATCGGCATCGGGGTGAAGCAGCGCCGGGAACACGAGCAGCAGGTTGCCGCTTGGGCCGCGCGGACCGCCAGGCTTGCCTCCGTCAACGAACGCAACCGGATCGCCCGGGAAATGCACGACGTCGTTGCCCACTCGCTGACGGTGAT
The DNA here is from genome assembly GCF_001423525.1 of Arthrobacter sp. Leaf137. Lineage (GTDB taxonomy): Bacteria > Actinomycetota > Actinomycetes > Actinomycetales > Micrococcaceae > Arthrobacter. Next base: position 88,392 of record NZ_LMOI01000018.1, read on the forward strand.
GATCAGCCTCTCGGACGGCGCCGGCGTCGTGGTCCGGAAAAGTCCCGAGCGGGCCGGCGAGGTGTTGGGCGAACTGTCGCGGACGGGGCGGACAGCGCTGGCGGACATGCGCCGGGTGCTGGGCGTGCTGCGCGACGACGCCGGAACGGCGGCCCCGAGGACTCCGCTGGCCGCGGGACAGAGCCTGGCGAAGCTGCTGGAAGGCTTCCGCACCGCCGGGTTGCCGCTGCACTATTCGCATACCGGCCCGGCGCTGCCCAACGATGCCGCGTTCCAGCTCACCGTGTACCGGATCGTCCAGGAATCGCTCACCAACGTGCTCCGCTACGGGCGTTCCCTGGGACGGGTGGACGTGGACATCGCCCGGCAGGGCGCCACGGTGACCATTGACGTGCACGACGACGGCGCCGGCGGGAGTGCCCACCGCACCGATGACGGCGGCGCCCAGGCCGACGCATCTGCGGGATCGGGCCTGCCGTTTGGGACCGGCCAGGGGCTTGCCGGCATGGCAGAGCGGGCCCGGATCTACTCCGGGACCGTGACCGCCGGGCCGGGCGGGCGCGGCTGGCGCGTCCACGCGGTCCTGACCTGCCCGGCTGATGAACGTCCCGAACCGATCACCGCACCCTCCGAACTCCAAGGCAAGGCATGACTGAACACGCACCGATCACCGTCCTGCTGGTGGATGACCAGCCACTCCTGCGGATGGGATTCCGCCTGATCCTGGAGGGCGAGGAAGACCTGCACATCGTGGGCGAAGCCTCCGACGGCGCCGAAGCGGTGAAGCTCGTCCGGAACCTCACCCCGGACGTGGTGCTCATGGATGTCCGGATGCCCGTGCTGGACGGCATCGAGGCCACCCGGGTCATCACTGCCGAAGGGTCCCCGGCCCGCATCATCATCCTCACCACCTTCGACGTGGACGAGTACGCCTTCGCCGGCCTCCAGGCAGGGGCGTCCGCTTTCCTGCTCAAGGATGTGGCGCCGGCGGAACTCATCCAGGCCGTGCGCGTGGTGGCCAGCGGGGACGCAGTGGTGGCGCCCAGGGTCACCCAGCGCCTGCTGGAAACGTACGTCCGCGGTGCGGCAGCCCCGGCTCCCGCCGCTCAGGCTCCCGACCCGCTGCTGGGTGACCTGACACCGCGGGAAACCGAGATGCTCGAGGCCATGGCGGAGGGTTTGTCCAACGCCGAGATCGCGCACCGGTACTTCCTGTCCGAGGCCACGGTGAAAACGCATGTGCGCCGGATCCTTACCAAACTGCACCTCCGGGACCGGGTGCAGGCGGTGGTGTACGCGTATGAAACCGGGCTGGTGGTGCCCAGCAACCCGGACTACTGACAGCCGGTTCACAGGAAGGCCCTATGCAGGACATAGGGCCAGGCCCTTTGATGGAATCATGACTTCGCTTCCGCCGCATGAATCCGGTCCTGAGGAACAGCGGCCGCACCCGAACCACGACCGGGGGCTGGAGTTCGACCTGTCCACGATGCTGAGCCGGCGGTCGCTGGGCCTGTTCCTTGGTGCGGGCGGTGCCGCTGCTGCCCTGGCCGCCTGCACGCCGGGAGGTTCTTCCCCGGCCGGCCGGCCGGCGTCGTCCGCTGCCGCGCCCTCAGCCACCGCGTCCGCTTCCCCGTCCGCGGCGACCCGCGCCAGCGCCACTCCGTCTCCCACGCTGACCCGCGCCATTGCCGAATGCGGCGTGGAGATCCCGCAGGAAACCGCAGGGCCCTTCCCTGGGGACGGTTCCAACGGACCCAACGTCCTTGAAGCGTCCGGAGTGGTCCGCAGGGACATCACCTCCAGCTTCGGCTCGGCCTCCGCCACCGCCGAAGGCGTCCCGCTGACGTTTACCCTGACCCTGCTGGACAACGCCAACGGCTGCACCCCCATGGCCGGCGCCGCCGTCTACGCGTGGCACTGCGACCGGGACGGACAGTACTCCCTGTACGACTCAAGCCTCACCAACGAGAACTACCTGCGCGGCGTCCAAGAGGCCGATTCGAACGGCCAGGTCACGTTCACGTCCATCTTCTCCGGCGCCTACTCCGGCCGGTGGCCGCACATCCACTTTGAGGTGTTCGAGTCCATGAACAACGCGGCGGCGGCGGGCCAGGTGCTGGCCGTTTCGCAGATTGCGCTCACCCAGGCCGCGTGCGACGACGTCTACGCCACGGCCGGGTACGAACGCAGCGTTACCAACATGTTGCGCACCACCCTGCAGTCGTACAACGTGTTCGGTGACGATGGCGGCATCTATCAGCTGGCCACGATGGCAGGTTCGGCGGCCGCGGGCTACACGGCGGGGCTCAACGTCACCATCTAGACTCGGGAGCATGCCTAACCAATCCCCTGCCACAGACCACATCCAGGACCTTGGCGCTTTCGTCAGCGCGTCGCCGTCGAGCTTCCACGCGGCCCACGAGGCCGGACGGCGGCTGGCGGACGCGGGATTCACCAGGCTTGATGAGCTGGAGCCGTGGGACGGCGGGGCCGGCCGGTTCTTCATCATCCGGGACGGCGCACTGATCGCCTGGGTGGTTCCGGAGAACGCCGGTCCCACCACCGGGTTCCACATCCTGGGCGCCCACACGGACTCGCCGTCCTTCAAACTCAAGCCCAAGCCGACCACCGGCGCCTACGGCTGGCTCCAGGCCGGGGTGGAAGTCTACGGCGGCCCGCTGCTGAACTCCTGGCTGGACCGGGAGCTGCGGCTGGCCGGCCGGCTGGTGATGCTGGACGGCACCGAACACCTGGCCGCCACCGGACCGCTGCTGCGGTTCCCCCAGCTGGCCATCCACCTGGACCGTGCCGTGAACGACGGGCTGACGCTCGACAAGCAGCGGCACATGAACCCCGTCTGGGGACTGGGAAACCCGGCAGACTTCGACGTCCTCCGGGTCCTGGCCTCGTCCGTGGAAGGCGCCTCCGTTGATCCGGCCCGCATTGGAGGGTACGACGTCGTCATCGCGGACACGCAGGCACCTGCGGTTTTCGGAGGATCAGGTGAGTTCTTCGCGTCCGGGCGGTTGGATAACCTCTCCTCCACTCACGCCGGGCTCGCGGCGCTGATAGCCCACGCTTCGTCCGGTTCCGCTGACTCTGCTGCTCCCATTGCTGTACTTGCCGCGTTCGACCACGAGGAAATCGGCTCCAACTCGCGCTCCGGCGCGTGCGGCCCGATCCTTGAGGACGTGCTGGTGCGGATCTCCGACGGCCTTGGCGCCTCGGTGAGCCAGCGGCGGCAGGCCCTGGCGGCGTCGTTCTGTGTTTCCGCCGACGCCGGCCACGCTGTCCACCCGAACTACGCCGAACGGCACGACCCCGCCAACCATCCCGTGCTCAACGGCGGGCCGCTGCTGAAGATCAACGCCAACCAGCGGTACGCCACGGACGCCCCCGGGGCGGCGCTGTGGGCACGGCTGTGCGGTGAAGCGGGCGTGCCCTACCAGGAGTTCGTGTCCAACAACGCCATTCCGTGCGGCTCCACCATCGGCCCGCTGACCGCTACGCGGCTGGGAATCCGGACCGTGGATGTGGGCGTGGCGCTGCTGTCCATGCACTCCGCCCGGGAGCTGTGCGGTGTGGAGGATCCGTGGCGGCTGGCCTCTGTGGCCGAGTTGTTCTTCCGCAAAGCTTCCTAGCGCTCTCCGTCGCCGCGGGCACCGAGCCGCATCCGGTGCCGGTCTATGGTCCGGGCCGGGACGCCGATCCAGGTTTCGCCGTCAGGTACGTTACTGAGGATGGCGGCGCCCATCCCTACGGTGGCGTAGTCCCCCACACTGGTCCGTTCGCGGACGCTGGAGTTCATGCCAAGGTCGGCGGCCCGCCCGATCCTGACCCCGCCACCCAGGGAAACGCCTGCTGAGAACGTGGCGAAATCGGCAACGTCGTCGTCATGGGTGAACGTTACCGACGGCATAGCCACTACGTGCGCGCCCAGCGTGACGCCCGCCGTCAAGGTCACATTCCGGAGGAGGATGCTCCCCCGTCCGATCCGGCAACCGTCCGGGTACGGGACCGTGGGATCAATGGCGGTAGCGTACCTGGACTCCTGGACGCCAACGCTCCGTAACCGGTCCACCACGGACTCGCGCGCCCGTCCGGAGGCGAGGCAAACCAGTAGGAAGGCGTGCTTGAAACTGACGGCATCCTCAACCCGTCCAAGCACCGGGGCTCCATCCACCGTGGTGTCCGCCAACTGCCTGTCGTCATCAAGAAACCCCACGACGTCGTATTGCCCACTGGCCCGGACCATGGCCAGGACCTCCCTGGCCAGGCCGGTCACGGAGACCAGAATCAGCTCGCTCATGTTCAGGGCCGCTCCTAGACGATCGGCAGGACATAGGGTTCGGCGGAGGGGCTGGACTTGCCGGCGGCCAGGGCAGTCAGCTGTGCGCGTGACTCCACGCCCAGCTTCCGGTAGATGGCCGTGAGCCGCACTTCCACCGTGCGTACCGACACGTACAGGGTGCCCGCGATTTCCTTATTCCGCATCCCCCGCGCAACCATCTTGGCAAGTTCGAGTTCATGGCTTGCGAGCAGCAGCAACGCCGGGTTCCCCCGGGGACGTTCCTCGCGATCATCCATGAGCAGCACGTCCACGTGCTGGGCCCATGAAGCGGCACCGGCCTCGTCGAAGAGCACCTTGGCCCGCAGCAGGGCATCCTTGGAGTCCCGAAGCCGGCCGAAAGCGCTCAGGCGCTCCGAATAACACAGCAGCGTCCGGCCTCGCTCCACCAACGGGACGTGCCCCTTCCCGGCTTCAATGGCCTGACTGAAGAGCTGGAGGGCCTGCTCACCGTCGGCCAGCATGGCGTGGCATCGCGCGAGGGCTTCCACAAGCCAGAGGGAGCGCAGACCAGCCGGATGTGCCTCCAGGCGCTGCAGGACTTGGGTCGCCTCCCGATGCCGTCCCAACCGGACCAGGACTTCCACCAAATCGGCTTCACATCTCAGCAGCACAGGGTTGGCGAACGCCTGGCCCAGCTCCGAGGCCCGGGAAAGATACGCGCAGGATTCTGCGAGGTCGCCGCGGAGCAAGGCGAAATGACCCTCCATGGCTGCAAACTGCGCAGCGATGGCCAGGTTGTTTCCCGATGCCGCAAACTGCTGTGCATCCGCCGCATGAACCTTTGCCCGGGCTTCATCTCCCACCGCGTGCGCCCGCCACACCCGGAAGAGGCACCGCTGGCCGCGCTGGTACTTCATCTCCGGGTCGCTGCGCTCGAGGTCGTCTATAAGGCGGATAGCAGCGCCGACGTTGCCGGCACGGATTTCGTTGTCCACGGCCAGGACCAGTGCCGTTTCCCGCCACAGGGTATTGCGGGGCTCAAGATAACCGGCAACGATCGCGAACGCCTGTTGCGCTTGTGGGTACGCTTCGGCGTAGCTGAGTGCCCTGCCCTGCACCAGCAGGCTGACCATGCGGGCCTCTCCGGCAGGTTCGTGCTTGCGGGCAAGGCTGGCGGTATCGCCCCTGATGGCATCCGTCAGGGTCTGTGCCCGGTCGGTAATGGCACGGCACTCCGCTGACGCCGCGTCCCGGAATGCCGCGCTGCGCCGGAGCACCTCGGCCGCGTCCGCCAGCTCCCACCGTTCCGCATAGTAGAGGGCTGCGCCGGCCAACAGGGCCGCGGTGAACGCGGGGCTGTGCCGGCCGAACTCTTTGGCCAGGCGCAGCACCATGCTGGAGCGCACCGACGCGCCCTGGGCAAACTGGATTTCGAAGGCCAGGCCGGTCAGCCGAAGGATGAGGGCCGGGTTGCGGGTGACCCGGAGTGCCCAGTCCAGATAACGGCGGGCGTACACGAATTCGCCATGGCTGAAGAGGACTTCGGCAATGGCAGTGAGGCGGGCGGCGGTTTCGGCTTCCCACGGGTTGAGGGTCAGCGCGCGCTCAATGTACTCGACGGCGAAGGGCACATCTCCGCCGCGGATCAGGTCCACCGCGTGCCGCAGCAGGCTGAACGCCGTTTTGCGCTCCAGCGCCGTGTAGCTCAGGTGCCAGCGCCTGGCGTAGGGGTCGGAAAGCTCCGAGGCATTTGCCAGTGCACGGTGGCTGGCTGTCCTCGCCGCGGGGGTCATGGTGGAAAAGACGTAGCCGCGCAGCAACTGGTCGCGGATCCGCAGGTGGGGCCCTGTTCGGCTGACCAGGCCTTCGGACAGCAGCTCGTCGACGCCGGACCACACGTCTCCGTTGACCTGTTCCAGGGCCCCGATATCGGTCCGGCAGGACAACGAGAGGAGGTCGAGGATGCCGCGGGCCGCTGGAGCCAGCTGGCCCACCACCGCCGCAAAATCTGTTTCAAAGCTGCCCCTGCAGGGCAACGGGATGGGCATGGCGTATTTCCCGTCGGCCTTCTGCTCCAGCAGGTGGTGGTACAGCTCGACGGCGGCGAGCGGATTTCCCAGCGTGGCCGAGGCAACTGCGTGGGCGGCCGCCGTCGTGCCCTGGTTGGCGGGGATCGCCTCCAGCATCCGCACCGTCTCGTTGTAGCTCAGCGGATTGAGCTTCAGCGAGTCCAGCCCGGTGAACGGGCCCTCAGGCGGAGAACCACGGACGCTGAGGAACAGCGCGATGTCGGTTCCACTCAGGCGCCGGGCCAGGAAACCGATCACGGCCTGGCTGCCGGGGTCGAGCCGGTCGGCGTCGTCAATGGCAATGACCGTCCGCGTTGACGACCGCTGGAGCAGGCCGGACAGGAGCGTCGCTGACAAAGCGGGGACGTTAGGGGTGTCCGCCGCGTCACGCAGGAGCTCGTCCGCGATCCTGTTCAAGACCGGGTCGTCCATCCTGTTCAGGAGGGCGGTGATTCCGGACAGCGGCCAGCCGGATTCGGACTCGCTGGCGCTGAGGAACACCGTGGGGTATTCGCACAGGGCGGAAAGTTCGGCTAGGAGTGCTGATCTTCCCGATCCCCTGCTGCCGGACACCACCAGGGCTGAATCCTTGGGTCCGCGGATCACCGAAAGGACCCTGTCCAGTTCCTTGCTCCGGCCTACCAAAGACATGAGGTCCCCGTCCTGTGAAGAAAGGAGACCGCATTCTTGCGCATGTGTACCCGGCACGGCAGCCGCACCGCCGGGTACCCCGGAGATCCAGCACGGCTTGTCTCCGCCCCAGTGCGGTTCCCAGCTGTAGAAAGGAATATATAGCGGCCACGGATGGGGTTGCCATCCAAATAGGCGCTGGATTGGCTCAAGATTGGCCGCCGCGTTTCTTGAAGATTTCGGTGTTGCCCGGTATGCATCTTTTGATGCCCTCAGATGTCCGCAGCTGGAGGAAGTTCTGATTTGGGCGGGCCGGGCTTGTGCCGATGCACATAATGCCGTAACCGTTAGCGGGTCTAGGGTGGGAGAAACTTGTGATCCACCGCACTGGAAGGGCCCCGGGAAACCTCCGCCGCCGCCAGTAGCCCCAACTCCACGCAATAACCAGAAGGACGGCGCACGCATGCCCGCTGACCAGCAACTGTCCAAGTCGCTCAAACCACGGCACCTTTCCATGATCGCCATCGCCGGCGTCATCGGCGCCGGACTCTTCGTCGGATCCGGTGCCGCCATCCAGCAGGCGGGCCCGGGCATCCTGGTGGCCTACATGGCCGCCGGTATCGTGGTCATCCTGGTGATGCGCATGCTCGGAGAGATGGCCGCGGCCCACCCTGAGACCGGCTCCTTTTCCACCTACGCAGACAAGGCGCTGGGCCGCTGGGCCGGATTCAGCATCGGCTGGCTGTACGCATGGTTCTGGATCATCGTGCTGGGCATCGAAGCCACCGCGGGGGCGGCCATCATGCACCGGTGGATTCCGGGCATCGACCAGTGGGTCTGGGCGCTGATCCTGATGGTCCTCCTGACGCTGACCAACCTCGGTTCGGTCAAGTCCTACGGTGAATTCGAGTTCTGGTTCGCCTCCATCAAGGTCACGGCCATCATCCTGTTCCTCCTCTTCGGCGTGGCAGCCATCCTGGGCCTCGTTCCCGGCGTCCCCGCCCCCGGCCTTGACAACCTGCTGAACAAGGGCGGATTCATGCCCAACGGCCCCGGCGCCGTCCTGGCCGGAATCCTGGTGGTGGTCTTCTCCTTCTTCGGCGCCGAAATTGCCACCATTGCCGCCGGCGAGTCCGAGAACCCGGTTGACGCTGTCAAGAAGGCCGTCAAGTCCACCGTCTGGCGCATCCTCGTTTTCTACATCGGCTCCATCGCCATCGTGGTCACCCTGCTGCCGTGGAACGATGCCAGCGTGGCAAAGAGCCCTTACGTTGCCGTCATTGAGCTCTTCGGAATTCCGGGCGCCGGAACCATCATGGACATTGTGGTGCTGACCTCGGTCCTGTCCTGCCTGAACTCCGGGCTGTACACCGCCAGCCGGATGCTGTTCTCACTGTCCAAGCGCGGAGACGCCCCTGCTTCCTGGACGAAGATTTCCCGGCGCGGCGTGCCGGTTGCTGCCGTGCTCTCCTCCACGGTGGTCGGCTTTGTCACCGTTGGCCTGAACTACATCGCACCGGACACCGTATTCCTTTTCCTGGTCAACACCTCCGGCGCCATTGCGCTGTTCGTCTGGCTGGTCATCGCCTCCTCGCAGCTGATCCTCCGCAAGCGCATGGGCGCCGCCGCCAAGGACCTTGCGCTGAAAATGTGGTTGTTCCCGTATCTGACGTGGCTGTCGATCGGCAGCATCGTTGCCCTGCTCATCGGCATGGTTATCCTGGACTCCACCCGGGAATCCCTGCTGCTGTCCGTGGCGCTGGCCGGAGTCGTGGTGGCCATCGGGGTCCTGCGCTACCGCCGGCGCGGAGCTTCCGCAGGCCAGGCCGGGGACGGACTCGAAGCCGACGACGTCCCGGCCAAGGCGGGACCGGCGTCGTAATCTGCTGCTTTTCCACATAGGAGAGCCCGTGCTGCCATCCCGGCAGCACGGGCTCTAGCCTTGAGTCAAGCGCGAATCGCCTATCCCGTCCAAATGCACTAAGATATTGAAGTCTGTGCTGCGCCTCAGCCACCGTTCCGGCGGCGGGCATGCATGGAATCGCAAATGAACCTCCTGTTACGGAAATGCCGTAACCGCTTAGCCCAAAGGAGGTGGGTTCACATATGCGTCCTTACGAATTGATGGTAATCATCGACCCCGAGGTCGAAGAGCGTACCGTTGAGCCGTCGCTTCAGAAGTTCCTGAACGTCATCACCAACGATGGTGGAACCATCGAAAAGGTTGACATCTGGGGCCGTCGCCGGCTGGCTTACGAGATCAAGAAGAAGTCCGAAGGTATCTACGCCGTGGTGAACTTCACCGCCAAGCCGGAAACCGCCAAGGAACTTGACCGCCAGCTGTCTCTTAACGAGACCATCATGCGCACCAAGATCACCCGCCCCGAAGAGCAGAAGGTTGTTGCCGAGTAATTTCGGTACAACTCTTCATTCTTCACCCCGCAGGACTCGAATCTTCACCCAGGATCGAACAAGGAGGCAGTAGATGGCAGGCGAGACCACCATTACGGTCATCGGTAATCTCACCAATGACCCGGAATTGCGGTTCACACCGTCAGGTTCGGCAGTAGCGAACTTCACCATCGCTTCCACCCCGCGTACCTTTGATCGCCAGTCCAACGAGTGGAAGGACGGGGAAACCCTGTTCCTCCGCGCTGCGGTGTGGCGTGAAGCGGCCGAGAACGTCGCGGAGTCCCTGACAAAGGGCATGCGCGTCATCGTTACCGGCCGCCTGAAGAGCCGTTCCTACGAAACAAAAGAAGGCGAAAAGCGCACTGTTATCGAGCTTGAGGTCGATGAAATCGGCCCCAGCCTCCGTTATGCAAACGCCAAGGTCAACCGCACCCAGCGCTCCGGCGGTCAGGGTGGCGGAGGCTTCGGCGGCGGCAACAGCGGCGGTGGCTTTGGCGGCGGCAACTCTGGTGGAAACCAGGGCGGCAACTCCGGCGGTAACTGGGGTGGCGGCGGCGGCAACCAGCAGGCTGCACAGGACGACCCTTGGGCAACGCCCGGCGTCTCCAACGCAGGTGGCTGGGGCAACGGCCCCGACTCCGAACCGCCCTTCTAAAAAATCATCTCGGCCCGGCGTCGGGACCGCATCACTGTGCCTGCCGGCACGGTGGCGGTTATCGCCGTCGGACCACCACCATCCCGTGGATCAATATCCACGGGCTCCCTAGAATAGGAGCTCCACGATGGCTAAGGCTGAACTCCGTAAGCCCAAACCAAAGTCCAACCCCTTGAAGGCCGCTGACATCACTGTCATCGACTACAAGGACGTAGCATTGCTGCGCAAGTTCATCTCCGACCGCGGAAAGATCCGCGCCCGTCGCGTCACCGGCGTTACGGTCCAGGAACAGCGCAAGATCGCACAGGCAATCAAGAACGCCCGCGAAGTTGCCCTGCTGCCTTACTCCGGCGCTGGCCGCGGTTAAGGAAGGGATTTACTAACATGGCAAAGCTCATTCTGACCCACGAAGTCACCGGTCTCGGTGCTGCCGGCGATGTTGTCGAGGTCAAGGACGGTTACGCACGTAACTTCCTGCTGCCCCGCAACTTCGCCCTGACCTGGACGAAGGGTGGCGAGAAGCAGGTTGAGTCCATCAAGGCTGCCCGCGCCGCCCGCGAGCACGCTTCCCTGGAAGATGCTCAGAAGCAGGCCGCTGCACTGCAGTCCAAGCCTGTCCAGCTGGTTGTCAAGGCCGGCGAAACCGGACGCCTGTTCGGCACGGTCAAGCAGGCCGACGTCGCCAACGCTGTTGAGGCCGCAGGCCTGGGCAGCATCGACAAGCGCAAGGTTGAACTGCCGGTCCACATCAAGTCGGTTGGTTCCTACCAGGCCAACGTCCGTCTCCACGAGGATGTTGCCGCTGTGATCGAACTCGACGTAGTAGCCGGAAAGTAACTTCTGACTGCACCGAAGACCCCCGCTGCCGGATCACGGCAGCGGGGGTCTTTTGCATCTGCGGTCACGGCCGGTGGAGTTGGGCCATTACATGGTGGTAACCGCTCCTGATCATCGCCATCAGAACCTGCCGGTCAACATCTGCCAGCCTGTTGATGTACAGGCAGGCGGCGCCGGTCTTGTGCTTGCCGAGGGCTTCAAGCTTAGGCCCGGCATCGGGCCCGTACGTCAGCCCGTACAGGGCGAGGTTGGCCTTCCGCGGGGAGAACCCGACGGCGGCTGAGTCGCCTTCCCTGCCGGTGGCATATCTGTAGTGGTAGCTGCCGAAGCCCACGATTGTGGGTCCCCACATCACCGCTTCCTGGCCAGTGATGTCCCGCATGAGCTCCAGCAGTTCGAAACCGTCAGCCCTGCGGACCGGGTGCTCCACTGCTGCCAGGAATTCGTTGACGCCGGCCCCGGTGGGGGCGGTCTTGTTCGCTGCCATGGACGTAGTCTGGCAGACGCCGCCAGGGTACGGCCACACCGGTGATAGCCTGCACCGGTGACCACCCAGAGCATGCGAATCCGCCCGTTCCACCAGGCCGACGTCTTTTCCGCTGAACCGTACCGCGGCAACCCGCTGGCCGTGGTGGTTGATGCCGAAGACCTGTCCGCGGACCAGATGCAGCACTTCGCGAACTGGACGAATCTCTCCGAAACCACGTTCCTGCTGCCGCCCACAGATCCTGAGGCGGATTACCGGGTACGTATCTTCACCGGCACTGAGGAGTTTCCTTTTGCCGGCCACCCGACGCTGGGCTCGGCGCACGCCTGGCTTGAGGCCGGCGGCGTCCCGAAGTCGGACGACTGGCTGGTGCAGGAGTGCGGGGCCGGCCTTGTACGGGTTAAGCGCGACGGCGGCCGGCTCGCCTTCGCCGCGCCGCCGCTGACCCGCTTCGAACCCGTGGACAGTTCCACCCGCCGGCAGCTGGCCGCCGCTCTTCGGCTGCCGGGGCCGGACCTCCTTGATGCGTCCTGGCTGGTCAACGGTCCCGAGTGGATCGGCGTACTGCTGGGATCTGCTGAGCAGGTGCTGGCCCTCGAGCCGGACCTGGTTGCCATGGGGAGCCTCAAGATCGGGGTTATTGGCCCGCACCAGCCGGGTGGGGACGCCGATTTTGAGGTCCGCACCTTCATTCCGGGCGATGCCATGGTGGAGGATCCCGTGACGGGCAGCTTCAACGCAGGCGCCGCGCAGTGGCTGATCGGGACCGGGCGGGCGCCGGAGCAGTACGTGGCGGCACAGGGCACCGTCCTGGGCCGCGCAGGCCGCGTCCACATCTCTGCCGAGGGGGCGAACATCTGGGTGGGTGGCCACTGCGCCACCTGCATCCGCGGGAGCGTCACGCTCTAAGTCCGCTTTCCCGTGGGACTGATGCAGGCCGCGGCACGGCTTGAGGATCCTGCACCGGGAATACCCCGGAAGCGACGCCTGTTCAACAAGTAGATGCAAATGCATGTACGATCAGTGAACCAGCAACAGGAGAACGCCATGGAAACCCGCCGCATCACCGTCCTTTCCGCCGGACTCGGCGTCCCGTCGTCGAGCCGACTGCTTGCAGACCAGCTGGCGGCGTCGGCCAAGCGCCAACTGGAGGCCGCCGGATACAGCGTGGAAGTGGAAACCGTCGAGCTGCGGGACCTGGCGGTGGACATCGCCAACAATTTCGTCACCGGTTACGCCGCGCCGCACCTGGCCGACGTGATCGCCACAGTTGAAGCAGCAGACGGCATCATCGCAGTGTCCCCCGTGTTCAGTGCGTCGTACAGCGGGCTCTTCAAATCGTTCTTCGACGTGCTGGACCCCAAGTCCCTGGACGGCAAGGCGGTCCTGCTGGGTGCCACCGGCGGAACGGACCGGCACCAGATGGTCCTGGACTACGCCATGCGCCCCCTGTTCAGCTACCTCCGCACCCGGATTGCGGCCACGGCCGTGTTCGCCGGGCCGCAGGACTGGGGCATAGCGAGCGACGCCGGCACCTCCCTGGCCAGCAGGGTGGACCGGGCATCCGGCGAGTTTTCGCAGCTCCTGGAAGGGCTGCAGCCGGGCCGCAAGCTGGCGCCCATGGAATCGCTTCCGTTCGAGCAGCTTCTCGCGGGAATCTCCGGAACCAACTGACCAGCAGGATGGCCTTCCGCCGGCTGGCCCGCCTTAGTCGTCGAGGAGCTCGATGAACTCCCGCGCCTGCTTCATCGAAATGTCTGAGTGGCGCGTCAGGGCTGCAGCTGCTGCCTCTGCATCGCCGTTGCGGGCCAGCGTGCGGATCCTGCCGTAGATCTCGTCATTGAGCATGTTGCTGCTGACTTCACGGGTCACGTCGCCCTTGCTGGCGATGGCCCGGTAACGGTACGGGAAGCGCTGTGGCTCGTCATCCTCGTCGTCCTCCGGCGTGCTTCCTGGCGCTTCCGGGCTGCGGTAGGGCTGTGGGTGGGAGGCCAAAGCCCCCACGGCATCGCGGGAGGCCCGCAGGCCGTCCCCGGTCGCCTCGTAATACAGCTTGATGGCCGCCATCGCCTGGCCCTGCGCGATCAGCGCATATATACGCCGGTGTTCCGCTTCGGACAGCTTGGCCGCTGCGGACCTGGCAAGCTCCGCCGCTCCGGGGGCGGGCTGCTGGGGGGCGGCGTCATGCGCGGCCTTCCTGTTGCCCAGGGCCCGGGAGGCCAGCGCAACGGCAACTGCCACAGCGACGAGGATCAGGGCGGGGATGACAAGCGATTCCATGGTTCTAAAGCCGTTCTCTAACTACCTGCTGCTGCGGATATGGCCGGGGCCGCTGTGGAAAGGACCCGGGGCCGGTGGACGTCACTGGACCCCACATAATCACCACCAGGACAATCGCAGGCAACAGAACCAAGAGTAGTTCGCCCATACCTACGAGCTTAGGGCAGATCCGGGTTATCCACAGCAATATTCACCGCGCTGCATGCTCGGTCCACCGGCAGCCCGGGCAGTCTTCCGAGGGAATATGAAATCCTCCCCTTGACCCGCATGAGGTGTGTCACGGATACCGGCAACACGCGCAGGAGCGGCATGTTCCGACACGCCGCTGTGGATGAAATTCCACAGCAGAAATATTTGCTCCACATGCCGTGAGAAGAGTTTTAGCTGGTCAGAGCCTTGATGAGGGCTAAACTTTTTTCTTTTCCACAACTTTCCACACAGGCTGTGCACAAGCTATGCCGGTTAGTGCACAGGTTATCCACAGGCGGTCCCGGCGGCGGACTTTGCGGTGGGGCCGGGGCCCGCTAGCGTGACGGGGTACCTGTTCCAGGGATCAATTGCGGCCTGCGGACCTGCACGGAAGGCAGGCCGGACAGCTTCGGCAAACCCTGGGGGAGGGGTCTCTGTGGAAAACCTGTGGATTTGGGGATAACTCCTGTGCACAAGTCGGGTCGGAGGCCAGGTCAGGCGCAGTGTCGGACCCTGCCGGTAGAAATTGGACAGGTGGCGGAACCCGGATTTCCGGCGAAGCCTTTGCAGGACGGCAACCACCGGGCAGGCCCGGTAACTATGGAGGACGGCAGCTTTGTCAATAGCGCATCTGGACGAGGTCGAAACTACCCGCGGATCAGACGCGAGCCGAAAGCCTCCGCAGGACATCCCCGCTGAGCAGTCCGTCCTGGGCGGCATGATGCTGTCCAAGGACGCCATCGCGGACGTTGTCGAGATCCTCCGCGGCCAGGACTTCTACCGCCCCGCCCACGAAACCATTTACGAAGCGATCATCGATCTTTACGGCCGCGGTGAGCCCGCGGACGCCGTCACGGTCTCCGACGAGCTGACCAAGCGGGCCGAGATCAACAGGATCGGTGGCCCGGCCTATCTGCACGAGCTGATCCAGACTGTTCCCACGGCTGCCAACGCCGGCTACTACGCCGAAATCGTTGCCGAACGTGCGGTGCTGCGCCGCCTCGTCAACGCCGGGACCAAGATCGTCCAGCTGGGCTACGGCTCTGACGGCGAAGTGGAGGATCTGGTCAACCAGGCCCAGGCCGAGGTCTACGCCGTTGCCGAGCGCCGTACGGCTGAGGATTATGTGGTCCTCAAGGACGTCATGGAATCCACCGTGGACGAGATCGAGGCCTCGGGCCACCGCGGCGAAGGCATGGTGGGTGTGCCCACCGGCTTCTATGAGCTCGACGAACTTACCCACGGCCTGCACCCCGGCCAGATGATCGTCATCGCAGCCCGTCCCGCGGTGGGCAAGTCCACCTTCGCACTGGACTTCGCCCGCTCGGCGGCCATCAAGAACAATCTGGCCACCGTCATGTTCTCCCTGGAAATGGGCCGGAACGAGATTGCCATGCGCCTCCTCTCGGCCGAGGCAACCATCGGCCTGCAGGACCTCCGCAAGGGCACCATCAAGGACGAACAGTGGTCCAAAATCGCCACCACCATGGGCCGCATGAACGATGCTCCGCTGTTCATCGATGACAGCCCCAACATGTCCCTCATGGAGATCCGGGCCAAGTGCCGGCGCCTGAAGCAGCAGCATGACCTCAAGCTCGTCATCCTCGACTACCTGCAGCTCATGAGCTCGGGCAAGAAAGTGGAATCGCGCCAGCAGGAAGTCTCCGAATTCTCCCGTGCCCTCAAGCTCCTGGCCAAGGAACTCCAAGTGCCGGTTATCGCCCTGTCCCAGCTGAACCGTGGCTCAGAGCAGCGGCAGGACAAGCGCCCCATGGTTTCGGACCTCCGCGAATCCGGCTCCATCGAGCAGGACGCGGACATGGTCATCCTGCTGCACCGTGAGGACGTCTACGACAAGGAATCCCCGCGCGCCGGTGAGGCCGACATCCTGATCGCCAAGCACCGTAACGGCCCCACCAAGGACATCGTGGTGGCGTTCCAGGGCCACTACTCCCGGTTCGCCAATATGGCTGGTGACGCCGGCGGCGGCGGAGGCTTCTAGGCCGGACGCCGGTGCAGCCTGGCCAGGGTCAGTCCCCGGCCAGTAGGTGGTTCGGCAGCCGGTTCCCTGGCGCCTTGCCCCTGATCTCCAGCAGTTCCCGCGCGTGGGCGTGAAGCCGCTTGTCTTCGTCGCTGACCGGCACCCAGGCCGGGATGGGCACGGAGTTGCCTGCGCCGTCGCGCGCCACCATGACCGTGAGGCAATACGTGGTGAGGTTCAGTTCACGGCCCTTGGGATCGCCGGAGCGGACGTGGACGGCGATGTGCATCCCCTTCGTGCCGGTGTACACCAGGCGGGCCTCCACCTCCACGACGTGCCCGATCAGGAGGGGCCGGTAGAAGCGGACACCGCCGGAAAACACGGCTACCGTGTCCTTGCCGCAGTAGCGTGACGCGCAGACGTAGGCGGCCTCATCGATCCACTTCATGACGATTCCGCCGTGGACCTTGCCGCCCCAGTTCACGTCGGTGGGCGCAGCCATGAAACGCAACGTCACCCGTTCGGCCGTGCCCGCGTCGGTATATTCCTGATGGTTCATAGCTTCGACGATCTGTTCGCGGACCTTGATGCGGGCCAGGGCGTGGTCGCGCTGTTCGATCTCCACTGCGCTGTAAGGCTCAAACTGCTTGACCGGGAGGGGTTTGCCGTCCTCGCCCACCGCCACGAAGATCACCATGCACTGGCTGCGCATGGTGGCAGGGCCGCCCTTGGGGTCGCTGGAGGAGACGACGGTGCGGATGTGCATGGAGGACCGGCCGGTGTAGACGATGGTGGCCTCCACCTCCACCATGTCGCCGCTGTTGACAGGATCCGCGAAGTGGATGTTCCCCACATATGCCGTGACGCAGTAGGACTGTGCCCACCCCACGGCGGCGGCATAGGCGGCCTTGTCCACCCATTCCAGTACCGTCCCGGCATCCACGGAGCCGCTGTGGCCAACGTCGGTGGGTGCCGCCAGGAAGCGGAGGGTCACGGAGTTGGGCGCACCGGTCTCAGTCATGCTGCCGATCTTACTGAGGCGCCGAGTTACCCGCCGGTTCCGGTGGATAACAGACGCAACAGAGCGGCGCGGCCAGCCGGAAATTTGGCCGGAAACGCGGCTGCCCCGCCCGCCTGGAGGACGGACGGGGCAGCGCTATGGGGGAATCGCAGGCTAGCCGGCGCGGGTGTAAACGATGTCGGGCTGGGTGGGAAGCTCCATCCCTTCGCCGATGAAGAATCCCGGATGCGGCGGCTGGTTGTAGGAGATGTTCTCCCGTGCCACGGACAGCCGGTACACCGGATCGTGCATCAGGGTGCGGAGCCGGAGGTCCGTTCCTGAACTGGTGGTGTAAATTCGCAGCTCCGTGCTGTCTGCCGAGGGCCAGGCGATCTCTTCCCGCCAGTCACCCAGGAGGTCGGCCTGGATGGCCGGGGTTCCCTTGGTGCTGTTGTTGGACTTGGCGCCCGTGGCGGTCAGCAGCCGGTCGCTGGATTCCGTTTCCCAGTTCCACTTGGCGATGCTGGGCGTGCCCGTGTTGGTTGTGGCGTTCCAGTCGTGATCGACAACCTCGCGGAGGAGGTCGCCGTCCCACCAAGCCAGGAAGTTGGCGGCGGGGATTTGCTCCGCGATCAGTTCGCCCTTGGCGGACCGGAGCTGGCCGACCGGGGAGTTCCAGGCGGCGTCCCCGCCGATGGCCCAACCCTCGGCGCCGGCGTAGCGCGGATCGATGTCACCCATCGCAGCGCGTCCGGTGTCCTTTACTGCCGGGATGCTCCACAGGATCTGGCCGGTCTTCGAATCCCGGAAGGTGGCACCAAGGTTTCCACTGGACCCCATGTCCTCATGGGCGGCGAACGTTTCCAAGCCCGGACGGGACGGATCGAAGTCGCTCGTGTGGATGGCATCACCGTGGCCCAGGCCGGTGGTGTACAGCGGCTTGCCGTTGTCATCGATGGTCATGGAACCGAAGATGAATTCGTCCTTGCCGTCGGCGTCCACGTCCGCCACAGAGAGGTTGTGGTTGCCCTGTCCACGGTACTGCGCACCGGCGATGTCCGAATCAAATGTCCAGCGCTTTGTGATCTTGCCGTTCACCAGGTCGTAGGCGGCCAGCGCGGCGCGGGTGTAGTAGCCGCGGCTGAACATCATGGATGGGCGTTCCCCGTCCAGGTAGGCCACGGCGCCCAGGAACCGGTCCACACGGTTGCCGTACGTGTCGCCCCAGGCGCCGACGTCGCCGCGTGGCGGGTCGTAGGCCACGGTGTCCATTATGGTGCCGGTGGCCCCGTGGAACACGGTGAGGAACTCCGGTCCGCTGAGCACGTAGCCGCTGCTGTTGCGGTAATCCGCGCCGGCGTTTCCGATCACCGTTCCAGCTGCGTCCCGGGTGCCGTCAGCCGTCTTCATGGCGACCTCGGCCTTGCCGTCGCCGTCGAAGTCGTAGGCCAGCAGCTGTGTGTAGTGGGCACCTGCACGGATGTTTGGTCCCATGTTGATCCGCCACAGCCTGGTGCCGTCCATCCGGTAGGCATCCACGTACACGGTTCCCGTGTAACCGGACTGGGAGTTGTCCTTGGCGTTGGACGGGGACCACATCTGCAGGATCTCGTAGGTGCCGTCGCCGTCCAGATCGGCCACGCTGGAGTCGCCAGCCGAGTAGGTGTAAGGCTGCCCGTCCTTGGTGTAGTCGTCCGCCGGTTTGTCCAGTTTCACGGACAGGTAGCTCTGCGCCAGCGGTGTGAACTCCTGGGTCAGCTGGTCACCGCCGGCGCCGACCGCCTTGATGACGTACCGCGAGGAGACCGTGCCTGCCGGGTCCAGGAACGTGGTGCTGTTGCGGATCGGCTCTTTGGTGAGCTTGACGCCGTCGCGGATCACGTGGAAGCCGATCTGCTCGGGGTCCAGGCCCAGCATGCGCCAGCCCACACGGACGCCGCCGTCCACGAGCAACGCAACGGGAGCGCGGTCGAGCTTCTCCATCTGCCGGTTCACCACAGTGATCTTTTCGGTCCCCGCCACGGGTGAGGGGGCTGACTCGCCGCCCTTGTTCACGGTTGTGACACGGTAGTAGTACTTGATGGTGGTCAGCACGGTGTAGTCGGTGTAGGTGACTTCCGATGCCCTGCCTACGTATTCGAAAGGACCATCCGGTGAGGTGGAGCGGTAGACCTGGTAGAACGCAGCGTTTGACACTTTTTGCCATTTCAACGTGACGCTGGTCTTGTCGACTGCCTTGACGTCCACCTTGCCGGTAGCCGCCGGGACGGGCGTGTTGGGATCCACCAGTGCGGTCTCCACGGTGTTGGAGGGCACTGACTCGAGACCGGTGTTGTCCAGGGCGGTCACGAAGTACTTGTACTTCAGCCCGGCCAATGCGGTGGTGTCGTGGAAGGCGGGCACGGCGACGTTCTCGGCCACCAGATGCGGTTCTGTTTCGAAGGACGCCTGCCGGAAGACCTTGTAGCCGGCGGCGTCACCCACTGCGTCCCAGGCGAGGTCCACGGTCGCGGGTTCGACCGCTGCGTCCACGGCCGTGGTGCGCAGGTTGGTTGGTCCCACCAGCAGCGGGGTGACTTCGAGGCCATTCAGGCGCTGGCCGGAGCCGCTGATGGTCAGGTTGAGCTGCCCGTCCGAGACCAGGACCTGGTTGATGATCTTGGTGGCCGAGGAGGCCCGGCTGGAGGACACCTGCCCAAACGGGATGCCTTCGGCGGCAACGTCGGTGCGAGTGGAGCCGATCCAGTCGCTGTGATAGGTCTTCAGGGCGTAGGTGCCGTTGGGTACGTCCAGCTGGAATTCGAAGCTGGTGCCGCTCAGCACGAAGTCGCGCAGCAGGTTGCTGGTTACCGCGCCGCGGTCCCGGTCGCTGAGGACAGAGAGGTCCTTGAACCCGAACGTGCGCTCCGGGCTGTAAACCATGGTGCGGTTCACCTCGGTGTAACCGGGCTCCACGGGGGCGCCCACCGGGCCGAAGTCGAACTTGTACTTCGCCTGCTTGGTGGATACGGCCAGCGTGTCGCTGGGTTCGGAGAGGCCCTTTCCGTTCATCGCCGCGATCCGCACGCTGTACTTAGTGCCTTCTGTCAGCCCGGCCAGGTTGGCGGTTGGCACCGTGGCGGTGGTGGTGAGCTGGAAGGCGCTGTCAGGTTCGGAGGCCAGCTTGCGGTACACCTTGTAGATGTCTGCGCCGTCAACCGGCTGCCATTTGAGCAGCGCCCCGGCGTTGGAGACACTGCCCGCCACCAGTCCCTGCGGCTTGGAGGGAACAGACGACGGCGGGGCCACCTCCTTGACACGCGACGCCAGGGGCACATTGAGCTGCTTCACGCCGCCCGCAACCAGCCGGGCGATCTGGATGGCGCCGTATTCCTGGAAATGGGTGTTGTCGACCGTGCCCGTGGGCCGGTTCGGGTAGACGCCGGCGTCCACGTGAAGGAACACGGACTTGGTGTCCTCCGGACCGATTGCGTCGTAGTAGGCGCGGCTCGAAGCCGACAAATCCACCACAGCCACGTTCTCCTCCGCGGCGAGCTCCTGCATCTTGGCCACGTACTCCGGGAAGCTGACCCGGAACTTGCCGGTGGCCTCGTCGTAGTCGCGCCGTCCAACCGGCGTCACCAGGATGGGGATGGCACCGCGCTGGCGTGCGCCGTGGACATAGGTGCGCAGGTATTCCTTGTAGTCGGCGGGGGACGCGTATCTGTCGTCCACGCCGACGGTTGCGTCGTTGTGGCCGAACTGGACCATGAGGTAGTCCCCTGGGTTGATGACGCGGAGAACCTCATCGAGCCGGCCCTGGCTGATGAAGTTCTTGGAGCTCCGTCCGCCGATAGCGTGGTTGCGGAACGTGACGGCACTATCGAAGTACCGGTCGATCATTTGGCCCCAGCCGGCCTGCGGAACGAACCCGGGATCGTAGGTCTGGACTGTGGAATCGCCGGTGAGGTACACGGCAGGATCGGTGGTTGCAGCGCGCGGAGCCCTGGCAGCGATGACAAGGGAGTTGATGTTGGCTGCGGCGCCGCTGAAATCAAGGTTCAATTGGCCGTCAACCAGCGAGATGGGGAATTCCATCTCAAGGTATTGGCTGGCGGGCTTGTCCGTGAGCTGGACTTTGGCCATTTTCTCCGCGGTGATCGCGATGTTGGTCGCTTCCACGGCGTCGCCCGCGATCAGCTTTACCGTGTAGTCGCCGTTCGGCAGGTCTACCAGGAAGCTGCTGCCCTGGGCCTGGACGAAGTCGGACCGCAGGGCGTCCTCGGTGCCGCGGTCGGTTCCGGAGGTGACTGAGGTGTCTGAAAAGCCGAATTTTCCTGTGGCGGAATACTGAGTGCCCGCTTCGACGCGCGTGTAACCGTCAGCGGTGGCGCCGGGGCCAAAGTCGAATTTGAATCCGCTGCCAACCGGGGGAAGCGCGGTATCTGCATGGACGGGCGGAAGACCGGCGAGGGCAATGGCCGCGGATGCGGCTGCGGCAGTGACGGCCTTGGCGCCGGTACTGCGAAGCGTTCGCCGCCTGGGTGGCGGGCCTTCGGGTTGGAGCGGTACGGCTTGCTGGGTTTGTCTCACTGTCATCTCCTTCGATGCGTGGTGCAAGCGGCCCCAGCTCGGTCTTGGAACGATTCAATGGAACTGCAAAATTTCGGGAGGCGCGCAGTTGCCGAATGGTTCCGGGGAGGACCGGTGGAAGGTGTGGCTGAGACCAGGGGTGCGATGCTGCAGCTCACACTGCAACAGACATTGGTCTATCAGGCCCAGCACTTCCAGGGCAAGCGTTTTCCCATCTTTCCCGAATCTTTTTGTGGGAAAATGTTCGGCTTTGTGATGTGCGTTGCCGCGCCGGTTAAACCAGGACGGCGGCCACGCCCCGTGGCGCGCAGCCGCCGTCGTGGGCATTGCCTTAGGCCAGGACTGCCAGCTTGGAGTTCCTGCGGCCGAAGAGGGCGCGGTCCACGGAGACGCGGCCGGCGCCCGTGAGGGCCAGTGCAAAGGCGGCAGCTGCGAGGAGCAGAACCAGCTCGTAGCCGCCATTGGCAGCGAAAACTCCGGCGGAAGCGTGCACCAGGAAGAGCGCGCCCAGCATATCGAGGGCCAGGAGGGCGGCCACAACGCGGGTCAGGATGCCCAGGATCAGGGCGATGCCGCCGGCGAGTTCGAGGACGGCGACGGCCGGGGCCATCACATCGGCGGCAGGGACGCCCATCTTGGCGAAGGAGGCCTGGGTGCCGGCAATGGTCCACTCGTTGAACTTCTGCCAGCCGTGGGCTGCGAAGAGGAAGCCCAGGACAATGCGGAGGGCCGTGATGGCGGTGGTGGTCAGGCGGGATTGGTTCATGGGGTTTCACCGTTTCGGATATCGGTCGGAGCTGGACACATGCAAGCAGGGGCCGGATCGCAGCGTTGAACCCTTCCAGTGTTCCGCAGGATTGGTTGAAGAGTCAACCAATCGATGGATTCTGTGGGATATGTCATGACCGTGACGTCACAGTCGCCAGGCTCCCCGCGCCGTGGCCGTTAGGCTGGCACGGTGTCCCAACCCTCCACCTCCGCGCCTGTAGCCTCGCGCCGCGGCAACGCCCGCGAGATCCTCCGCCTTGCCGTCCCCGCGTTCGGTGCACTCGTGGCCGAACCCCTGTTCCTGCTGGCGGACTCGGCCATTGTGGGGCACCTGGGAGTGGCCCAACTGGCGGGCGTGGGACTGGCCTCAGCCGTGCTGCACACTGTCGTGGGGCTGATGGTTTTCCTCGCCTACTCCACCACCCCCGCGGTGGCACGGGCCATCGGTGACGGCCAGCTCGGGAAAGCACTGGCTGCAGGGCGCGACGGCGTCTGGCTGGCCATGCTGCTGGGCGTTGTCCTGGCGGCGGCCGGCTTTGTGGCCGCCGAGCCGCTGATCGGGCTCATGGGCGCAGAAGGAGAGGTGCGCGCCTTCGCCGTCGACTACCTCCGGTGGTCCATGCCGGGACTTGTGGCGATGTTGCTGGTCTTTGCCGGGACCGGCGTGCTCCGCGGACTCCAGGACACCCGCACCCCGCTGGTGGTGGCCACTGCCGGCTTCGGACTGAACATCGTCCTGAACCTCTGGCTGGTCTACGGGCTCAACTGGTCCGTCACCGGCTCCGCCGTGGGCACCAGCGTGGCGCAGTGGGGCATGGCGGCTGTCTACGTGCTGATGGTGCGGCGCAACGCCCTCCGGCATGGCGTGTCGCTGTTGCCCAGCTGGCTCGGCATCCGCAGCATGACCAAGGTGGGGTCATGGCTCATGCTGCGCACCCTCAGCCTGCGGGCCGCAATCCTGGTGACGGTTCTGGTAGTAACCGGACAGGGCGCCATCAACCTGGCGGCACACCAGCTCGCCATGACCATATTTTCCTTCCTGGCTTTCGCCCTGGACGCCCTGGCCATCGCCGCGCAGGCACTGATCGGCAAGGAACTGGGCGGTTCCAACGCCGCCCGGGCCCGGTTGCTCACCACCACCATGATCCGCTGGGGCATAGGCTTCGGCGTGGTCACGGGACTGCTCCTCGCGGCGGTGGCACCATGGGCTGGCGCGCTCTTTACCCCCGACAGGGAAGTGCAGGCCGCCCTGGCCGTTGCCCTGTGGATCCTGGCCGCGGGCCAGCCTATCGCCGGGTACGTCTTCGTGCTGGACGGAGTGCTGATCGGCGCGGGGGATGCCCGCTACCTGGCCCTGGCCGGCCTGCTGAATGTTGCCGCCTATGCCCCGATGCTGGCGGCTGTCGCGTTCTCCGGGGCTTCAGGGGTCGCGGGGCTCGGCTGGCTGTGGGCAGCATTCTCCATCGGATACATGGCGGCGCGGGCACTCACGCTGGGCCTGCGCGCCCGGAGTGACCGGTGGATGGTGCTGGGTTCGGCCTAACCGTGACGCGCAACTAAACTGGACCGGTGACACATCCCTTGACACCCGCAGGCGCCGCCCAGGGAACCGCCCCGCGCACCGACCTGTGGAAGCCGGTCCTGCTGCGCTCCGCAGTCTCGCTGGGCTTCGGAGCAGTAACGATCTTTTGGGCAACGCCCTCCGTGGAAGCCATGGGCTGGGCAGGCGGCCTGTACCTCCTGTCCATCGGCGCCATCACCCTCTGGGGTATCCCGGCCACCGGCTTCGGGCGCGATTCTGCGGCCGGCAAGCTGCTCTCGGCCTCCGGTTCCGTGCTGGCAGGTGCGGGGTTCGCGGTGCTCCTGCTGCACAGCGACCTCCTGTTCGGTGTCATCGCGGCGCTGGGACTCGGCGTCGCCGGAGCCCTGGAGCTGGCCTGCGGCATCCGGAACCGCGGCCGGCACGTCCTGGCCCGCGACTGGATCACCTCCGGCCTCATCAGCCTCGGAACCGCGGTGATCCTGCCGTTCTTCATCAGCCTTGGTGCGCACGCGCTGCTGGGCGTGGCCGGCGGCGGGGCCATCATCCTCGGTGTGCTGTGGGTGCTGTCCGGGCTGACGCTCAGGCACGATTCCCGCAGTACGGCCGCTAAGCCGTAAACTAGGAAGGTCCCGGTTCTACTCGTTGTAGAAATTTCGCCGGGGCCACCCACAACGTACACCGGGCCGGCCATCCATGCCGCCCGCAGGGAGGACTTACCGTGGCAGACCAGCACCAGGGAAAACCGCGCAAGCTGCGGACCTCTGTGAAGGGCCCGCTGATGTTCTCCGCGTTCTGGGCCGTCGTGGCCTTCTTTGCCGTGGTGATTTTCGCTTCCGGCGGCAGCGCCCGCGCTCCCCGTTTCGACCTTGCCTTCACGGCTGCCGGAATCGCCTTCATCGTCACCCTGGTGATCGCCGCCATGCTGTCCATGAGCCACAAGGAAAATGCCGAGCACCTGGGCAAGGGGTCCGGCGTCAACCTCAGCTCGGCCAAGAACACTTCCCACGGCTTCGGCGGGACCAAAGCCCCGGGCTCGCCTGAGCAGCAGGATCCCGACGGCGGCACTGAAGGTTCCGCGGGCCGCTAACCCACCGCCGGTCCCGCCGTCCGCGCCAGGCTTATGAAGCCGACCCGCCGGACGTCGAAAACCGGCGCGCCGCTAGCCGGCCGCCGCCTGCCGTGCCCGGTAGGCCGCCACATGCGCGCGGTTGGCGCAGTTGCCCGTATCGCAGTAGCGCTTAGAGCGGTTTCGGCTGAGGTCCAGCACCGCCGCGTCGCAGTCCTCGGCCTCGCAGACGCGAAGCCTGTCCATCTCCTTGCTGCGCACCACATCCGCCAGCGCCATCGCGGCCTCCGTGCTGATCCGGTCCGCAAGCGGGGCCTCGGGTGTGGTGGCGTGCAGATGCCAGTCCCAGCCGTCGTGCCTGACAAGTTGGGGGAGGGCGTTGGCGTCGCGGAGCAGGCGGTTGATCGTCTCCACGGCACCGTCCTCCCCAGCCACCCACGCCCCGGCCAGTTCCCCGCGCAGCCGCCGGACGCTGGCCAGCTCTGCCTCATTCCTGGCCCTGGAGCCTGAGAACTGCTCGGCTGCAAGGAACCCGTCCAGATCCTGCTGGGATGCCAGGGCTTCGCGTCCGTTGGCACCGGAATTGATGAGGTTGACCACGCTGCGCAGCGCAACCTCAGTGTCAGGGGCAAATACCATCTTGACTCCTTACAGCGCCGAAGCGTACTGTCATGACCAATACCCCACTTTACTCCTGACAGGAGGCGACGGTGCCTGCCGCAAAGAACCATCCCGCCACGCCGAGTCCGCTGGCACCCCGCCGCAGTTTCCTGGCCTCCGGCCTGGGCGTCGCCCTGTTCTCGTCCGCCGTCTTCGGCACGTCGGGATCATTCGGCAAGGCGCTCCTGGAAACGGGATGGTCCCCGGGCGCCGCCGTCACGGCACGCCTCACCGGCGCCGCGCTCATCCTCGCCATCCCGGCGGTCATTGCCCTAAGGGGCCGCTGGCACCAGCTGCGGGACAACTGGCTCACCATTGTGCTCTTTGGCCTGATCGGCGTCGCCGCGTGCCAGTTGTTTTACTTCAACGCCGTGGAGCGGCTCTCCGTGGGCGTTGCCCTGCTGCTTGAGTACCTGGCCCCGGTGATCATCGTCCTCTGGATCTGGGCGGCCAGCCGCAAACGTCCGCGCGCGCTGACCTTCGGGGGAACCCTGCTGTCGCTGGCGGGGTTGGTCCTGGTCCTGGACCTCACCGGTGCCGTGAAGGTGGATCCGGTGGGTGTCCTCTGGGGCATTGCCGCAGCGGTCTGCCTGGCCATGTATTTCTTCATCACGGCCAAGGAGAATGACACCCTGCCGCCCCTCGTGCTGGCATCCGGCGGCCTGATGGTGGGCGCCGCCGTCATGTGGCTGGCCGGCGCCACGGGACTGCTGCCCATGGCGTTCAACACGGCGGACACCACGCTCGGTCCGTGGGTGACCCCGTGGTGGGTTTCGCTGGCCGGACTGGTGGTCCTGGCAACAGTGCTGGCCTACGTCTCCGGGATCATGGCGGCCCGTGCACTGGGCTCCAAGGTGGCCTCGTTTGTCTCACTCACGGAGGTGCTGTTCGCCGTTATCTGGGCCTGGCTGCTGCTCGGCGAGCTGCCCGGTGCCATCCAGCTTGTGGGCGGTGTCCTCATTGTGGGAGGCGTCCTCCTGGTCCGGCTCGACGAACTCCGGGCTCCTGCCCCCACCCCGCAACCCTCGACCGGGCAGCCCTCACCGAAAGAACCCACGGCGAAGGCGGGCTCACCGCTCGAGCACGCGAACGACGTCGAACCCGTGCCCTGAGTGCCCCGGCATGCGCGGGTGCCTGCGCACCTCTGTCCGCGGAAGAGGTACGGGGAGGTCCGCCGGTACCTGGACCGTGGTTAAACGGGTGAGGGCCCGGACACCTTTCGGTGCCCGGGCCCTCGCCGTCTACAAACAGGATTCTGGCGACAGGTCCTGCGCAGCCAGTGCTTAGCGGGAAGCCTGGTCCTGCTCTTCGGCGTTGCGCTTGGCCTTGTCGCCGGCTTCCTTCAGTGCTTCGGCAACCTTGGTCAGCATGGTGGTGTGCTGGCCCGACCATTCGTTGCGGAACTTGTCAGCATCGGGGCCTTCCCAGTTGGTGCTGCTCAAAACCTTGGTGAGAGTGGACTTCTGCGTCTCAATCTCGGACGCACCTGCCTGAAGCTTGCTGCCCAGCTGACGAAGCTGCTGAACGTCTGCACCCCAAATAGCCATCAGTATCTCCTTGTTGGTAAGTGGATCCGAACCAGGTCGGCATCCCCAGCGGCCCCCCGGCTCATCCGGAAGATCCATTGCCTAAAACCTATCCCGGCCCTCAAAGGAGTGTCGATGGGCACCCCTGCCCATGCTGTCCTCCCCATGGACGGACCTCCTCAACCTGCCGATCAAGCAAGCCTCGAAGGGTCGATCTTAGGCGCTCCAGAGCCTAGCATGGGCCTATGTGCCGGAACATCCGAACCCTTCACAACTTTGAGCCGCACGCCACCTCCGAGGAGGTGCACGCCGCCGCGCTGCAGTATGTCCGCAAAATCAGCGGAAGCACGAAGCCGTCCAAGGCCAACCAGGACGCTTTCGATGACGCCGTCCACGAGATCGCCCACATCACCCAGCACCTGCTGGACGCGCTGGTGACCCACGCGCCGCCGAAGGACCGCGACGAGGAAGCAGCCAAGGGCCGGGCGCGCGCCGCCGTCCGCTACGGCGCGGCCTGACCCTGCGCCTGCATAGGATCCGCTACTTTCCGAAGCTCCGGAGCCGCAGCGAGTTGGCCACCACCAGCACTGAACTGGCGGCCATGGCAGCGCCGGCGATCATGGGGTTGAGCAGGCCGAGCGCGGCCACCGGGATCCCGACGGCGTTGTAGAAGAAAGCCCAGAACAGGTTCGTCTTGATGGTGGCCAGGGTCCTGCGGGACAGTTCGATGGCCTGCGCCACCTGGGCAAGGTCGTTGCCCATCACCGTGAGATCGGCGGCCTCGATGGCCACATCCGTTCCGGACCCCATCGCGATCCCCAGGTCCGCCTGTGCGAGGGCGGCGGCGTCGTTCACGCCGTCGCCGGCCATGGCCACTGTTGCTCCCGCGGCCTGCAGCGTGCGCACGGCCTCCACCTTGCCTTCCGGCAGCACTCCCGCATACACATCGGCAGGGGGAATCCCGACGGCGGCTGCCACCTGGGCGGCTACGGCGGCGTTGTCCCCGGTCAGCAGGATGGGGCGCAGGCCAAGGTCCTTCAGCCGCGCCACGGCAGCGGCAGAGCCCTCCTTGACCGTGTCCCGAAGGCTGATGATTCCTGCGGGGACGCCGTCCACGGCCACCCAGACAGCCGTGGCGCCCGCCGCCTCCGCTTCCGCCAAAGCCTCCAGCTGCGCCGGGGAGGGCTCGATGCCGTTCTCCCCGAGCCAGCCGGTGCGTCCGGCCAGGACCTGCCGGCCCTCCACGGTTCCGGTGACGCCGCCGCCCGGCGCGGAACGGAAGCCGTCGACGCCGGGCAGGCGGCCGTCGTCGTCCACTGCACTGCCGGGGCGGGCCGGAACGATCCCCTTGGCCGCCGCCGCGATGGCCCGTGCCACAGGGTGTTCCGATGCCGCCTCCACCGCCCCCGCGAGCCGCAGCACCTGCTGCTCATCGAAGGGGCCGAACGCGGTGGTGGAGCCGACCGCCAGTACGCCGGTGGTCACGGTGCCCGTCTTGTCCAGCAGGATGGTGTCCACCGTGCGGGTGTCCTCCAGGACCTGCGGCCCCTTGATGAGGATGCCCAGCTGGGCACCGCGCCCGCTGCCCGTCAGGAGCCCCACCGGTGTGGCGAGGCCAAGGGCGCACGGGCAGGCAATCACCAGGACAGCGACTGCGGCGGTGAAGGCCTGGCGCAACCCGGCGCCGCCGGCATCCGGGCCGGCCGCAAGGAGCCACAGCAGGAACGTCGACGCAGCAATGGCCAGCACCACCGGGACGAAGACGGCACTGATGCGGTCCGCCAAGCGGGCGATGGGCGCCTTGCCGGTCTGGGCCTGTGAAACCAGGCGGGCCATCTGCGCGAGGGTGGTCTCGGCGCCCACGCGGGTTGCCCGGACCAGCAGCCTGCCCGAGGTGTTAATGGTGGCGCCGGTGACCTTGCTGCCAGGGCCCACCTCCACGGGCACCGACTCGCCGGTCACCAGGGAGGCGTCCACGGCCGAGGTCCCATCGAGGACCACGCCATCGGTGGCGATTTTTTCGCCCGGACGGACCACCAGGACATTCCCCACCAGGAGCCGGTCCGCGGGAACCCGATATTCCACCCCTTCGCGAAGGACTGCGGCGTCCTTTGCACCCAGGTTGAGGAGGGCCTTGAGGGCATTCCCGGCCTTCTGCTTGGCGTTGGCCTCCAGGTAGCGGCCCAGCAGCAGGAAGGTGGTGACCACTGCTGCCACCTCAAAGTAGAGGCCGCCGGCGTCCATGCCTTCCATGCCCGGGTGCTCTGTCATCCGTGGATCGGCTGCCAGCTGCCAGGCCGAGAACAGGTAGGCTGCCGTCACGCCGATGGAGACCAGCGTGTCCATGGTGGAGGCCATGTGCCGGGCATTGACGGCCGCGGCCCGGTGAAACGGCCAGGCCGCCCACGTGACTACCGGCAGCGCGAGGACTCCTGCCGCCCAGCCCCAGTGTGGAAACTGGAACGCAGGCACCATGGATACCAGGAATACGGGAACCGTGAGGATGGCGGCCAGGACCAGGCGCGGGCGCAGCTGCGAGGCCGTGCCGCCGTGCGCCATGTGATGGTCCTGGTCCGTGCCACCCTCATCCGGTCCGCCGGTGTCCGCGGGGGCCGGCGGGATACGCACCGTGGCGGTGTAGCCGGCGGCGCTGACGGTGGCCACCAGCTGTTCGTCGGAGATCCCCTCCGGTGCCGTGACGTGGGCGGATTCCAGGGGGAGGTTGACCGAGGCCGCTACGCCCTCCAGTTTGCCGAGCTTCTTCTCCACCCGATTGACGCAGGACGCGCAGGTCATGCCCTCGATATCCAGTTCCACCACGCGGGTGCCGGGCGGTTGCAGCAGTTCCTGGTGGCCCATGCCGTCCTCTCAGGTTTGGTGCGGTGTGCGGGGGTCCTACGCTTCGTTGGCGACGACAAGGTAACCGGCCTCGGCCACGGCTTCTCCGATTTCGGAGGGTGACAGTTTGCCCGTGGAGGTGATGGTGACGGTGGAAATGCCGCCGGCGTTGAGGTCCACGTCCACGGCTTCGACGCCGGTGAGGGATTCGAGCTCCTCGCTGACGGCGGAAATGCAGTGGCCGCAGGTCATGCCGGAGACGCTGACTTTCGTGGTGGTGGGGGAGGTGGTGCTCATGGCTGCTCCTTCGTAGCGTCCGGCGGGTGGCCGGTATGGGTAGTGGATCGGGGCGTGAAAAATTTGCTGGCCGTCAGCGGAGCAGGCGGCCGATGGCTTCCGCAGCTTCTTTGACTTTGGCATCGATGGCCTCGGCGCGTGCTTCCGGGTCCGGCTCAGCAGCGGCGCCCACCACGCAGTGGCCGATGTGCTCTTCCACCAACCCCAGGCTGACTGCGTGCAGGGCCTTGGTGACGGCGGAAACCTGGGTGAGGATGTCGATGCAGTACTTGTCCTCGTCCACCATCCGCGCGATGCCCCGGACCTGGCCTTCAATGCGTTTGAGACGGCGCAGGTAGGCGTCTTTGTTAGCCGTGTACCCGTGCTCCGGTGCATGCTGCGCCTGCTCCTGTGCCCGCTCCGTGGGCGGCGCAGCTTCTGCTTCTTCAGTGGCGTCCATGGCATCAACCTATACCCCAACGGGGTATAGGCGCAAGTACCCCCTGGGGGTATACGGGGCGGACACGTCCAGGGCACAAAAAAGCTCCGGAGTGCGTTATTGGGGGATACGCACTCCGGAGCAGCTCTTGGGCAAACCCGGCATCCACTCTTCGCGGAACCGGCCTGCTTGACTCAGCTTACTGTCTGGTAGGGGACTCCGCCAGCACCCGGAATAATTACTTTCGCTTTATTTATCGGGCCCCGTTTGATGCCCACTTTGATGCGCTTTTACGCCCCATTCCCCGCTGGCTGCGGTGATTTCAGCTGTCCTGGTGTGCGGGCATCCTGTACGGAACCACCAGTACCGGCAGGCTCTGGTGGTGGCTGAGCCAGGCACCCACGGACCCGTTGAGTGCCTCCGAAAGCCGGTGCGAGAATCCCCGTTCCGAGGTGCCCACCACGATCATGGGCGCATTGGTTTCGGCGGCCAGCCGGGCCAGCGCCCGCGCGGGATCCCCGGCGAGCGTGCGCAGCGTCCATGCCACCGTTTCGCTGCCGGCAGGGACCTTATCCACAGCTGCCATGATGTCCGCCTTCAGCCCGGTGGTCAGGGCGCGGATGTCCTCGTCGTCGGCGTCCGGATGAAGGGAAAGCCGGTGGGCGGAGCGTGCCGGGTCCCATTCCACCAGGTAGCTGGCCTCGTCCACATACGCGCAGACCAGGGGCTGGCCCAGCCGGGCGGCCAGGCTGGCAGCGGTGTGGAGGACTTCCGGGTGCTGCTTCGGCATGATGCCCACCAGCAGCGGGGCGGTGCCGCTGAACCGTTCCGATGTCATAGCCCATTGTCCGCCCGGGATGCGGCAGGTGAACAGGTCCCGCCGGCCCTTCTCAGGGAACCGCGGGAGAGGCGGTGACCACCACGTTCTTCCCCCACGGATCCTGCGTGTAGCAGCTGATGAGGACCACCCTGTTGGGGACCATGTCCCAGATGGGGCTGTCCTTGAGGCTGGCCTTCACGTAGGTGGTCACGCTGTCCACCCGGTAAGGGATGGCTCCCGTGCCGGTCTCCACGGTGAACGTGTCGCCCACGCGGGCCGCTGAACTCAGGTGGTTGAAGGGGGCGTCCGCGCCGTCCCAGCTGTGGCCGATGACGTACGTGGTGTTGGCGGAGTTGCTGCCGGGTGTTCCGTAGGGCGTCAGCCAATAAGCGTCTTTGGTTTCCGGCGGAACGATGGTCTGGCTGGACGCCGCGGCGGAATCAGGTTCCAGCGGGTGGACCGGAACGTCGAGATCGGCGGACGGGTAACTGATGCGGACCGGGGCCGCCGCTTCAGGGAGTGCAGGCTCCGGTGCCGCCTGCTCCGGCATCCCTGTGGCAGGCGTGCCAAGTGCCGGCGTCGTACCGCTGGACGCGGCAGCAGATGCGGGAGTGGCGGAAGGGACGGGTTCGGCGGTGGCCGGAGCGGCCGCCACGGCGTTGACGACGGCGGGAGGCTGGCCCTGCTGCAGGAGCGGGCCGCCGAACGTGATGCCCATGGCCGCCGTGACGCCGCACAGGAGGATCGCCAGGTCAGCGCGGTTCAGGCGACGCCAAGGCCGCCTTGGCCGCCCCGCGCGGCGGCTGTTCTCTTCGGCCATGGCGTTCCTCCGCTGGGTCGCTGGGGGGTAGGAAGGAAGGCGTCCCGCCGGGCACTGGCGGAACGCCTTCCTTGTCAGGGGCCGCAGGGTTGCGGCGTTGACGACGGCGTCAGGGGGCCGTCGGGGAGGAAGCCGACCGGCGGCGGATGGCCACGGCAGCTCCGGCGGCGACCAATGCGCCGATGCCACCCAGCCAGGCGGGTGAGGCCGGGTTGCCGCCGACGGCGGTCTGGGCGTTGAAGCCCTGGTTGGTTCCCCTGCTGACGGGTGCAGCGGCCACTGCTCCCGTTGCCGGCTGCACCTGGGTGGCTGCGGGCTGGGCGGGCACCACCGGAGTCACCACTGCCGGAGCTGCGGCGGGCGGGACAACGGGCGTCACCGCCGGCGGGATGACCGCCGGTGGGCTGTCCACGGGTGGATTGACGACGGGTGGGTTGTCGACCGGCGGGTTGTCCACGGGTGGGTTATCGACCGGCGGATTATCTACAGGAGGATTGTCCACGGGTGGGTTGTCGACCGGTGGGTTATCCACGGGCGGGTTGTCGACCGGCGGGTTGTCCACGGGTGGGTTGTCGACGGGAGGCGCCGCAGCACAGCCGTTGTTGTAGATCGCCTGCCCCGCAGCGTCCCAGTTCTGCCCGTACTTCAGGCCGTCGTTGGGCGGAATGATGTCGTTGCCGTGATGGCCATGCCCGTTCAACGACGGGACCGGAACCGAGTTCACCGTGTAGTGCTTGGCATTCGAGCCCGAGCCCGCGTGGCAGATGATGATCTTAGCGTCATCGCTCCAGCCGCGGTCGGCCACGGCGGGGGCGGCGACGACGAGTGCCGCCAGGCCCACGGCGCCGAGTGTTCCAATGGTGCGTTTCATTGTTCTCTCCCCAATTTTTGTCGTGAAACGGACCATGGC
Organism: Arthrobacter sp. Leaf137; assembly: GCF_001423525.1. Classification (GTDB taxonomy): domain Bacteria; phylum Actinomycetota; class Actinomycetes; order Actinomycetales; family Micrococcaceae; genus Arthrobacter. The sequence goes on from NZ_LMOI01000018.1 coordinate 121,464, forward strand.
GGGGAAAGGCCAGCGGTGGCGCCCGTATGCCCCAGCAGCACGGTCAGCTTGCTTGAGTTTTCAGGCTAGGGGCGGCGCCCGGGGCAGGTCCTCAGTAGGGTGTACTCGTCTTTTCCGGACCCGCCGGCGGCCGGGTCACTTGCCGGTACCCGATCTTTGCCCGCAACTACCTGCGGGGGAGGGCGGAGCCTTGTCCCGGAATTCGCCCGCGCCTAACGTTGAATTCAAAGAAAGGCGGGTGGATCTGGCATGGAAATTTTCATGTGGTGGCTGGACCTTGACCTGGACAGCAAGGAATGGCTCCGGGAGAACCTTCGGACGGGTGAGCTGCCCTTGCCGGTGCTCCAGGGCATCGCCGAAGCCGGCGGACCGCACCCGGATAACCCTGCAGCCGTGCTGACGGCCGCCGACTGGGACTTCATCGAAACCCAGTCCGAGTTCGTCGATTAGGCAGCTGGCTGGACGGCCCTTCCCTTTTCCGTGCCTCCAAAACCGTTGCAGCCTGAACACTGCGGTGGTTGCATGGTGGGCATGGCAACCGCAGAGAATTTTGTCTTAGCGATCGGGACCAAGAAAGGCCTCTGGCTGGCCACCAGCCAGGACAGGCGCGAATGGTCCTTCACCGGCCCCCACTTCCTGATGGCGGAGATTCCCAGCGTCGGGATCGACACCAGGGGTGGCCGCACCCGGATCATGGTGGGAGTCCGCAGCGAACACTGGGGACCCACCGTGGCCCACTCGGACGACCTGGGCGAAACCTGGTCCGAACCCGAACAGGGGGCCATCAGGTTTCCCGAGGACACCGGGGCCGCCGTGGAACGCGTCTGGCAGATCTACCCTGACGCAGAGTCCCGGCCGGGCGTGGTGTGGGCCGGCGCCGAACCCATCTCCGTATGGAAATCCACGGACGGCGGTGAACACTTCGAATTGAACCGCGGCCTCTGGGACCACCCGCACCGCAGCGACTGGGGCGCCGGCTACGGCGGTGCGGCGGCACACTCCATCGTCGTCGATCCCGCCGGGGACACGGTGCACGTCGCCATGAGCACCGGCGGCGTTTACCGCTCGCTCGACGGCGGCACCTCCTGGGAGCCCCGCAACAAGGGGATCTCGGCGTACTTCATGCCGGACCCCAACCCAGAGTTTGGCCAGTGCGTCCACAAGATCGCGGCTGATTCGGCCGTGGAAGGCCGACTGTACGCCCAGAACCATCACGGCGTGTACCGCACTGACGACAATGCGGACACCTGGACGTCGATCGCCGATGGCCTGCCGGCGGATTTCGGATTCGTCATGCTGACGCACCCCCGCCGGGAAGGAACGGCCTGGGTGGTTCCGCTGAAAGCCGACGGCGAACGCATCCCTCCGGACGGGGAACTTGCCGTCCACCGGACGGACGACGCCGGAAGTTCGTGGAAGCGGCTCAGCAACGGCCTGCCGGGCAAGGAATACAACAGTGTGCTGCGGGACGCCGCGTCGGTGGATACCGCCGAGCCGGCCGGGGTGTACTTCGGCACCCGCGGCGGAACGGTGTATGCAAGCGCAGACGAGGGAGAAACGTTCTCAGAGGTGATTGCGCACCTTCCCGACGTCCTGTGTGTCCGGGCGGCAGTGGTGGCCGGTGCCTGACATTACGGTGGTGCTCCCCGGTGTCCTCCAGCCACTGGCCGGCGGGCAGTCCGTGCTGACTGCGCCCGCCGACGGGCCGGTGACCGTGGGGCAGCTCCTCGATTCGGTTACTGCCGGGTTCGCTGTGCTCGCCCGGCGGCTCCGGGATGAAACAGGTGCGCTGCGCCGGTTCGTGAACGTCTACGTGGACGGTGACGAGGTACGGCGCCTGCAGGGGCTGGATACCGAAGTTTCCCCGGGCCAGGAGGTGCTGGTGATCCAGTCGGTGGCCGGCGGCTGACGGTTCCCGCCGCGGCTGCGGGCAGTCCTTACTGACTGCGCCCGATGCCGCGCCACTGGTGTGCCGCCGTCGTGCGTCAAAAAATGGGTCAGGCGACGCGCCAGACCGTGCACTCGTCCGTATTGATGGCTTTGCGGAGGCCCGTGATCCGGTCCAGGATCCAGACGACGCCGATTCCTGGCGCTGTTTCCTGGACGCTGCCGCGGCGGACCACCACATCGTCGTAGGAGGGCCCCACGGACAGCCGGGCCTCGATTTCGTCACCGCGGTGGAGCTGGTCCAGGGTGCGGACTCTGGTTACATGCGTAGTCGCCTTCTTCAACATCGGGGCCTCCTGGCTGGAGCTGGTGCCGGCTCTTGCCTGCATTCACCAGTGTGGGCTGCGAATGTTGCGTCCCCGTTTCCCCGCGGTTAGCTGCCGGTTAGTTCTTGGCGCCGGGCCCGTAAATGTCCGGGCCACGCCTATGGTGGTGCCATGGAGATTCTGCAGGGGATCTGGGCCGTGGTGCTCGGGGCGGCGTCGCTGGCGCCCCTGGCGACGTTCGGCGTCGTCCTTGTTGCCTACCTGGCATACCGGCAGCGGGACAGGGCCGATCGCCGGGACCAATGGTGGAAACGGGCACAGTGGGCTTTTGATGCTGCCTTGGACGGCCGTGACCCGCAACGCAGACTCGCGGGACTGAAAGTGCTGGTCCAGCTCATCGGCAGCGACCTGGCAACCCCCGAGGATGCGGACCTGATGAGCGCCTTGGCCGTAGGAATCCGGGATGAAGAGGGCAGCGGCCGGCGCGGGGCGGCCATCCCGCCGCCGGTGCAGGGGCTGATCGTGGCTGAGGCGGAACGGCTGGTCGAGGCCGCAAGGGCCAAGGGCCGTCCCTGACCCCCTGCCTTTACGCCGCTTCGCGGTTGCGGTAGCTCGCCAGGAACGTCGAAATCCGGCGGACCGCTTCCTCGATGTCCAGGACGGAGGGGAGGATCACGAAGCGGAAATGGTCCGGGGTGGGCCAGTTGAAGGCCGTGCCGTGGGACACCAGGATCTTCTGGTCCTTGAGCAGGTCGATGACGAACTGCTCGTCGCTGGCGATGGGGTACAGTTCCGGGTCCAGGCGCGGGAACAGGTACATGGCCCCCGCCGCGGGGACGCAGGTGATGCCCGGGATGGCGGTCAGCAGTTTGTAGGCGAGGTCGCGCTGCTCACGGAGCCGGCCGCCGGGCCGCACCAGGGCTTCGATGCTCTGGTATCCGCCCAGGCAGGTCTGGATGGCATGCTGGGCCGGGACGTTGGGGCACAGGCGCAGGGAGGCGAGCAGTTCCAGGCCTTCCCGGTAGGCGGCGGTTGCTGCGAGGGGTCCGGTGACCGCCACCCAACCGGCCCGGTAGCCGGGCATCCGGTAGGCCTTGGAGAGGCCGCTGAAGGTCAGGCAGCACACGTCCTCGGCCACGGCCGCTGTGTGGATGTGCACGGCGTCCCCGTAGAGGACCTTCTCGTAGATCTCGTCGGAGAACAGGACCAGGTTGTGTTTGCGGGCGAGGTCGGCGAACTGCTCCAGGATGCGGCGCGGGTAGACGGCACCGGTGGGGTTGTTCGGGTTGATGATCACGATGCCCTTGGTACGGCTGGTGATCCTGGCTTCGACGTCGGCCATGTTGGGCCACCAGTTATCGGCCTCGTCGCAGAGGTAGTGGACCGGCGTGCCGCCGGTCAGCGTCACGGCGGCGGTCCAGAGCGGGTAGTCCGGTGCGGGCACCAGGATCTCGTCGCCGTTCTCCATGAAGGCCTGCAGGCACATGGAAATCAGCTCGCTGACGCCGTTGCCGATGAAGATGTCCTCCACGCCGATGTTCATAAGGCCGCGGGTCTGGTAATACTGCGAGATCGCTGTCCGGGCGGAGAAGATCCCCTTCGAATCGCTGTACCCCTGGGCGCCCCGCAGGTGGTGGATCATGTCCACCACCACGGACTCGGGAGTCTCCAGGCCGAACGGGGCAGTATCGCCCAGGTTCATCTTCAGGATCCGGTGCCCCTCGGCCTCCATGTTCTTGGCTGCCTGGAGGATGGGTCCGCGGAGTTCGTACCGGACGTTCTGGAGTTTGCTGGAGTGTTGCATGGCGCGCATGGTTGATTTTTTCACAAAGCACGACGACGGAAGGCCGGTTCCTGCGCGAGTCCCCGCCCGGGCCGGTGCGCGCGCAGGAGAAGTCCCGTGCCGCCGTCGAACGTGGTGGTGTGAAACTGCCCAGCGCGGGCCACTTCGACGAAGCCCCAGGCGCTGTGCATGCCGATCGATGCGGTGTTTACGGCATTGACCACGTACCAGGCATCCGGGGTGCGGTCCCAGATCCAGTGGAGCCGGGCCGCCGTGAGCGCGGCACCCACGCGCTGGCGGCGCTGCGATGGCCGGACCGTCACGCCGCCAAGGTAGTGGCCGGCGGGTGCGGGGCCGTCCGGACAGTCCCAGTAGTGGGTCTTGCCCCAGCCCACCACCTCGCCGCCGGATTCCGCGACCACGACGAGCCGGTTCGGGTCTGCCAGCGCAGCGGCCAGGGCCGCGGTCGCCAAAGGAATCCGTCCGCTTTGCCGGTCGGTGTCGAGGATGCCGGGCAGGTCCCCCTGTTCCGCTGGACGCACCGTAGCCATTGTTAACGTCTACCCTTCCGGGCCGGTCTGTCGAGGACATGGGCTCGCGATGCAACGCGGGAAGTACTTGACCGATAAGTTTGGTACTTGTAATACCGCTGGGACTGCGCGGGGCAGGAACGCGGGACGGGAAAGGAAGTACCCTATGGGCGGCGTGCTGGTGGGGCTGGCGGTGATCGGCGCCGTGATTGCGGTGGGCTACCTGTCCGCGCGGTGCGGACTGGGTGACGAACACACGGTCTCCGCGCTGACGAAGATCGCATTCTTCATCACCAACCCGGTGCTCCTCTTTACCGTGGTGCTGGAATCTGACATCTCGGTGGTGTTCTCCGCCTATGTGCCGCTGGCCCTCCTCACGGCCACTGTCACCGCCCTGTTGTACGTCGCCGCAAGCCGCATCTGGTTCCGCCGCCCCATGGCCGACACGGCCGTGGGCGCCATGGCCAGTTCCTACGTCAACGCCAACAACATCGGCATCCCCATCACCTTGTACGCCCTGGGCGACGCCACACCGGTGGCTCCTGTGCTGCTGGTCCAGCTGCTCCTGCTGGCTCCCCTGGTCCTGACCGTCCTGGACCTCTCCGCCGCAGGCCGCTTCTCGCCGCGGCTGATGCTGACGCAGCCCTTCCGGAACCCGATGATCATCGCCACCCTCCTCGGAGCCGTCCTGGCCGCCTTCCACGTGAAGCTGCCCGAACCGGTCATGGCGCCGCTGACGCTGCTGGGCGGTGCGGCGGTGCCGGTGGTGCTGCTGGCCTTCGGGATGTCACTGCGCGGCACGCGGATGCTCCGGAGCGGCGGGCACACGGCTGAAATCCTCACCGCCACCGCGCTGAAGTCCGCCGTGATGCCCGCGGTGGCCTACGTCGTGGGCCGCTTTCTCTTCAATCTGGAACCGCACATGCTCCTGGGCGTGGTGCTCATGGCCGCGCTCCCGCCGGCCCAGAATGTGTTCCTCTTCGCCAGCAGATACGGCCGGGGGATGGCGGTGGCGCGGGAGACCATTCTCATTTCGACGGCGGCAGCCGCCCCGGTCCTGGTCCTGATCGTCTGGCTCCTGGCCGGCTGAGTCCGGCGAAGGCCGCGCCGCGCCGCACGCCGCCGGGGGTACCGCCGCCGCCACTTGCCGGGCAAGAATGGGCACATGGAACTTCCCGTGATGCCGCCCATCCCGCCCATGCTTGCCAAGGCCGTCAGCGGCATCGACGGTATTCCCCAGGGCGGAGGCCTCAGTTACGAGCCTAAGTGGGACGGCTTCCGGTCCATCATCTTCCGCGACGGGGACGAGCTGGAGATCGGCAGCCGCAACGAAAAACCAATGACCCGCTACTTCCCCGAACTCGTGGCAGCCCTCAAGGAAAACCTGCCGCCCCGCTGCGTGGTGGACGGCGAAATCATCCTGGTTGGTGCCTCCGGTGACAGGCTGGACTTCGACACCCTCCAGCAGCGCATCCATCCCGCCGCCAGCAGGGTGAAGCTCCTGGCCGAGCAGACCCCCGCCTCCTTCGTTGCCTTCGACCTGCTGGCCCTGGACGGTGACGACTACACCGGCAGGCCATTCGCCGAACGCCGGGCCGCCCTGGAAAAGGCGCTCGCGGCCAGCAAGGCCCCGGTCCACCTCACCGCAGCGACCACAGACAAGGACACCGCCGGGCAGTGGTTCGAGCAGTTTGAAGGTGCCGGGCTGGACGGCTTGGTAGCCAAGCGGCTGGACGGGACGTATGAGCCGGACAAGCGCACGATGTTCAAGATCAAGCACGAGCGCACCGCCGACTGCGTGGTGGCCGGCTACCGGCTGCACAAGAGCGGCCCGGATGTCATCGGGTCACTGCTCCTGGGCCTATACAAGGACGACGGCGGCCTGGCCAGCGTGGGCGTGATCGGCGCGTTCCCGATGAAGCGCCGGCAGGAGCTCTTCCAGGAACTGCAGCCGCTGGTGACCGACTTCGACAACCACCCATGGGCCTGGGCGAAGCAGGAGGAAGGGGAGCGGACACCCCGCAACGCCGAGGGCAGCCGCTGGAGCGCCGGCAAGGACCTGTCCTTCGTGCCGCTCCGGCCCGAACTGGTGGTGGAGGTCCGCTACGACCACATGGAAGGCGAGAGGTTCCGCCACACCGCCCAGTTCAACCGCTGGCGGCCGGACCGGGACCCTGACTCCTGCACGTACGCGCAGCTGGAGGAGCCGGTGAACTTCGATCTGGCTTCCGTGCTGGAAACCGGCAAGGCCTGACCGCCCACACCATCAGGTGCTGGGCACAGCCTGGACCGGCCGCCGGGCACCCGGTCTGCGGGCGTCGTCGTGCACTCCTGCCCAGTTACCGGCACCCCACCGCTGCCGGTGGCATGGAAAAGCCCGCCGCCTCCGGGTTTTGCGGGAGGCGGCGGGCTTTGTCCGGTCAGTGACCGGGAAGGAACGTACGTTACTTGAGGCCGAGCTGCTTGGTGGGAATCCTGTACGACTCCTTGGCCGTCATGGCAGAAACAGCAGCGACGACGCAGATGACCGCGGTGAAGATGCTGATCTGCACCCAGCCGCCGGGCTTGATGCCACCCATGGCGGCCACGATGGCCGGCGCGAACCCTGCCATCAGGAAGCCCAGCTGGGTGCCGATGGCCAGGCCGGAGAAGCGGACCTTGGTGCTGAACATTTCGGCGTAGAAGGACGGCCATACGGCGTTGGCGGCAGCGTAACCGCAGGAGAAGTAGCCGATGGCGGCCAGGAACATCAGCGGGACATTGCCGGATTCCAGGCTCAGCAGAAACAGCGGGGTGAGCACTGCACTGGCCAGGGCGCCGTAGATGTAGACGGGCTTGCGGCCGATCCTGTCCGCCAGCATGCCGAACAGCGGCTGGGTGCCCAGGGCCACCAGGTTGGCGCCCACGACCAGCCACAGCGTGGTGGTGCCGTCCACGCCGGCCACGGTCTTGGCGTAGCTGATGGCGAGGGTGCCGAACACCGTGGACACGGCGGCGATGAAGGCGCAGCAGATCACGCGGAGAACATCGCGCCAGTGGCCCTTGAGCAGGTCGGCGACGGGAAGCTTGGAGATCTGGGCGGACTTCTGGGCTTCCTCGAAAGCGGGCGGTTCGTGCAGGGTGCGCCGGATGAAGAACGCCACCACAACCACCACTGCGCTGAGCCAGAACGGGATGCGCCAGCCGATGCCGTACTTGATTTCGTCCGGCAGGGTGAGGACGGGGATGAACACCAGGGCAGCGAGGATCTGGCCGCCCTGCGTGCCGGTCAGGGTCCAGGACGTGAAGAAGGACCGGCGGTTGTCCGGGGCGTGCTCCAGGGTCATGGAGGAAGCGCCGGCCTGTTCGCCGGCGGCTGAGAGGCCCTGGCAGAGCCGGGCCAGCACCAGCAGTGCGGGAGCCCACCACCCCACGGTGTTGAAGTCCGGAAGGCAGCCGATGAGGAAGGTGGACGCACCCATCAGGACGAGGGTGAACATCAGGACTTTCCGCCGGCCCACCCTGTCGCCGAAGTGCCCCAGGATGACGGCGCCAACCGGCCGCGCAACGTACGCGAAGCCGAAGGTGGCGAAGGACATGATGGCCGCATTGGCGTCAGCGCTGGGGAAGAAGACGGTGGGGAAGATCAGTGCGGCCGCCGAGCCGAAGATGAAGAAGTCGTAGTATTCGACGGCGCTGCCCAGGAAGCTGGCGAGTGCAGCCTTCTTGGGGGTTCCGGCATGCGTGGCGGTGCCCGCTCCGGCGGAAGGAAGTGTCTGGCTCATGGAGTTCCTTTGTGTGACGACATTGTCGCGGATGATTCAGGAGTCGCAGCCGCCGCGGCCTGGGTACGGGCGGGGCGCGATGCGGCTGGAGTCCTCTAAAGACCCGAGCGAGTAGCCACATGGTGAGAGCTACTTGTGCGATACAGCAATGATGGCTGTGAGGGCTGTCACTTGTCAAGAAAATAATCACCATCTAGAAATGGCTCTCACATTGTGGCAACATCAAAGCATGAGTGTGAATCAAGCCACAATGGCCGATGACGTCCAGGAGGACCCTGCGGGTGGAGGTGGCCCCGCTGCCGCCCCCGGAGTGCGGGGTGATTCCCCCACCGCGGCCAAGGGCGCGGGCGGGAAGGGCGCCGAGCGGACCGATATGGTGGGCAAGGCCCTTGGCCTGCTGGTGCTTTTGGGTGATGAGCCGCGCGGGGCCAGTGCGGCCGAGATTTCGCGGCGCGCGGCGCTGCCCTTCAGCACCACCTACCGGCTCCTCGGTTCCCTCGCCCGCGATGGGTTCGTGGACTACGAGCCGGATGGCCGGCGTTACCATCTGGGCCTGCGGATCTTCCAGCTGGGCCAGCGCGTTTCCAACCATCATGGTTTCGCCGGAGCTGCCATGCCGGTCCTTCGCCGGGTCACGGAACGGACCGGCGAGGCCACCATCCTCAGCGTCCGGGACGGCCATCACCACCTGACGGTCAACAAGGTGGACGGCCCGCAGATGTTCAGGGTGACCAGCGACCCCGGCCATCTGGGCTCGCTGTCCGCCACCGCCGTCGGCAAAGCCCTGGTGGCCTTTGCCGAAGACGCCGAGCGCGAGAAGCTCCTCGCAGAGCTGCCGCTCGAGCCACTGACGGAAAAGTCCATCTCGGACCGTGATGCCTTCCGCCGGGAGATCGACCAGGTGCGCCGCCAGGGCTACGCCGTGATGGACGAGGAAAACGAGATCGGCATGCGTGCCGTTGCCGTCCCGCTGCTCAACAGCCAGGGGCATGTTTTTGCGTCGCTGGCGACGGCGGCTCCAGTCTTCCGGATGACCCTGGACGAGCTGAAGGCGCATGTATCGCTCCTGCAGGATGCGGCGGCCGAGCTGGCCGCGCGGCTTCCGCAAAGGTAGTCCCCGCGCCGCCGATGTTCGCTAGACGAACACTAGTGCGCAGAATGAACAATTGCTGTACTGTAATCCCTGTCACCGGTATGCCGCCCCGCGGCCCGGTGCCGTTACCAAAGGAGCTGCACGGATGAGCCAACGAACTGAGTCCTACCTGGTGGGACTGGTCGGAGATGGCGTGACGCCATCGCTCACCCCGCCCATGCACGAACGGGAAGGTGACGTGCAGGGCCTGCGCTACCTGTACCGCCCCATCGACCTCCTCGAACTCGGCTTGGCCGGGGACTCAGTGGGCGAGGTCCTCCGCAGCGCCCGCACGCTGGGCTTCAACGGCCTGAACATCACGCATCCCTGCAAGCAGCTGGTCCTGCAGCACCTGGATGAGGTGAGCCCCGACGCCCGCCGGCTCGGCGCCGTCAACACCGTGGTCATCCGGGACGGCCGCTTCATTGGCCACAACACCGATTTCTCCGGCTTCGCCGCGGCGCTCGCCTCGGGTCTCCCCGGCGCGCGGCTGGACCGCGTGGTGCAGCTCGGCGCGGGAGGTGCCGGGTCCGCCGTCGCATACGCCCTGCTCAGCGCGGGCGTAACAGTGCTGGACCTGGTGGACATGGATCCAGGACGTGCCGCCGCTCGCGCCGCTGAGCTTTCCGGGTTCTTCCCGGACAGCACCGTTACGGCACGGGCGACGGCGGAGCTGCCGCAGCTCATGCCGCTGGCCGACGGCCTGGTGCACTGCACCCCGGTGGGCATGGCCGCGCACCCCGGCGTTCCGCTGGACCTGGAGCTGGTCGAATCCCGGCACTGGGTGGCCGATATTGTCTACCGGCCCATCGAGACCGAGCTGGTGCGCGGCGCGCGTGCCAAGGGCTGCGAGGTCCTGGACGGCGGCCGCATGGCCGTGGGGCAGGCTGCCGACGCCTTCCGGATCTTCACCGGCCTCGACGCCGACCCCGAGCGGATGCGCTCGCACTTCCTTGAGCTCGTGGCAGCCGAGGAGGTGGCCGCCTGATGCGTACGGGTATCGCCACCGTCTGCCTCTCCGGCACCCTGAAGGAAAAGATGCATGCCTGCGCCATTGCGGGCTTCGACGGCATCGAAATCTTCGAACAGGACCTGGTCACCTCGCCGCTGAGCCCTGAAGACGTGCGGAAAATGGCCGCAGACCTGGGGCTCGGCCTTGACCTCTACCAGCCGTTCCGGGATTTCGACGGCGTCACGCCGGACCTGCTCAAGGCCAACCTCCGGCGCGCCGAGGCCAAATTCAAGCTCATGTCCCGCCTGGGCATGGACACCATCCTGGTGTGCTCCAACGTTGCCACGGCCACGATCGATGACGACGGCGTCCGTGCCGAACAGCTCGCACAGCTCGCCGGGCTGGCCGGGGACCACGGCATCAAGGTGGCTTACGAGGCGCTGGCCTGGGGCAAGTACGTCAACGACTACGAACACGCCTACCGCCTGGTGGAGATGGTGGACCACCCCAACCTTGGCACCTGCCTGGACTCCTTCCACATCCTGTCCCGCGACTGGGACACCGCACCGATCGAGAAGATCAACCCGGAGAAGATCTTCTTCGTCCAGGTGGCCGATGCCCCCAAACTTTCCATGGACGTCCTGTCCTGGAGCCGCCACTACCGGGTCTTTCCGGGCGAAGGCCAGTTCGAGCTCGCCAAGTTCATGGGCCACGTGGTCCGCGCCGGCTACACCGGTCCGGTGTCGCTGGAGGTCTTCAACGATGTCTTCCGCCAGTCGGACACCGAGCGCACCGCAGTCGACGCGATGCGCTCGCTCATCTGGCTGGAGGAACAGAGCGCCAAGTGGCTCGCCGACAACGCCGGGAACGGCGCGGACGGTGCCCCGTCCGGCGGTGCCACGCTCCGGCGTCGTTATCCCATGGAACTGGCCACCCTCCCCAAGGTGAACCAACCCGCGGGCTTCAATTTTGCCGAGGTGAAGGCGGACAATACCGCGCAGCTGGAGAGGCTCCTGGGCCAGCTCGGCTTCGGATTCGAAGGCCGGCACCGTACCAAGGATGTCCAGCTGTGGTCCATGGGGCAGGCGCGGGTCATCATCAACGAACAGGCGGCCTCGCAGGCTGAGCCGTCCATCGCGGCCCTGGGGTTCGACGTCGATTCCCCCGTGATTGCCTCCGCCCGGGCCCAGCAGCTCAAGGCGCCGGTGGTGGCCCGCCGGGTCCAGGCCGACGAGGAAGTCTTCCAGGGCATCTCCGCCCCGGACACCACCGAGATCTTCCTCTGCCAGGGCAGCCCGGACGGCACCGCAGCGTGGACGCACGAGTTCGGTGAAGGGCTCGAGCATGCCCGTTCCGCACAGAACGCGGTGATCGACCACGTGAACCTGGCCCAGCCCTGGCAGCACTTCGACGAGGCCGTGCTCTTCTACACCAGCGCCCTCGCCCTCGAACCGCAGCCGTTCGCCGAGGTCCCCAGCCCCAGCGGCCTGGTCCGCTCCCAGGTTATGGAAACCGCCGACGGCGCGGTCCGGCTGGTGCTGAACCTCGCCCCGGTGCAGCAGGCCCACGGCCCGAAGACCTACCAGGAACACATCGCCTTCGCGGTGGACGACCTCGTGGCGGCGGCGCGGGCTGCCCGGGCCCGCGGCCTGGACTTCCTGCAGATTCCCGCCAACTATTACGAGGACCTGGACGCCCGGTTCGATCTTGACCCCGGATTCCTGGCCACGCTCCGGGAGCTCAATCTCCTGTACGACCGGGACGCGGACGGCGAGTTCCTGCACTTCTACACAGCCACCGTGGGCAGCGTGTTCTTCGAAATGGTTGAACGCCGCGGAAACTACAGCGGCTACGGCGCCCCGAACGCGCCCGTCCGCCACGCCGTCCAATACGACTCACTCCACCGCTGATATCTGCCCAACGCATCAATGAACACCCCCAGAAAGGAGCCGGACGTGCCGGAAGAGACCAACGCCCAGCCTGAATCGGACGAGTCCGTACCGCCCGCCGAGCCGAAGGCGGCCCACCTGCCGCTGGACAAGGCCATCGAAACCCAGGCCGACCTCAGTGCCGAGATCAACTCCCTCGGCGAGGCCTACCGGCGCGCGCTCAAGGACGGCGCGCAGCCGGAAACCCAGCCCCGCCTGGACTACCCGCCGTACCGGAGCAGCATCCTGCGCCACCCCACCAAGAGCCTGCACCATACGGACCCGGAAACCATCGAGCTGTACTCGCCGGCGTTCGGGCACCAGGACGTGCACGCGCTGGAATCGGACCTGACCATCCAGCACAACGGCGAACCCCAGGGTGAGCGGATCATCGTGGCCGGCCGCGTCCTGGACGGCGACGGCCGCCCGGTGGCCGGGCAGCTGGTGGAAATCTGGCAGGCGAACGCCTCCGGCCGCTACATCCACAAACGCGACCAGCACCCGGCACCCATTGACCCCAACTTCACGGGAATCGGCCGCTGCATCACCGGCCCGGACGGCTCGTACCGCTTCACCACCATCAAGCCCGGCGCCTACCCGTGGAAGAACCACCTGAACGCCTGGCGCCCGGCACACATCCACTTCTCGCTGTTCGGCACCGAGTTCACGCAGCGCATCATCACCCAGATGTACTTCCCCGGCGACCAGCTCTTCCCGCTGGACCCCATCTACCAGACCATCGTGGACCAGGACGCCCGCGACCGGCTGGTGGCCAGCTACGACCACAGCCTCACCGAGCCCGAGTGGGCCCTGGGCTACAACTGGGACATCGTCCTGACCGGGGCCAAGCGGACCTGGACCGAAAACGAGGCACTGGGTGCCGACGGCGACGACGACAACGAATAGGCAGAGGACCACGCACATGAGCAACTCCACCAAACTCGTTCCCACCCCCGGCCAGACGGTGGGCCCGTTCTACGGCTACGCGCTCCCGTACGAGAAGGACAACGAGCTGCTGGCCCCCGGTTCGCCCGGATCCATCCGCCTGCAGGGCACCGTGTACGACGGCGCCGGCCAAACTATCCCGGACGCCATCCTGGAAATCTGGCAGCCTGACAGCGAGGGCAACGTGGTCCAGCGCACCGGCTCGCTGGTCCGCGACGGCTACACGTTCACCGGCTGGGGCCGCGGCGCCGTGGGCAACTCCGGCGTCTACACCTTCACCACCGTGAACCCCGGCCCCACGAAATCCGTTCCTGGAAAAGCAGCGGCTGCGCCCTTTATTTCCGTAGCCGTCTTTGCCCGCGGCCTGACCAACCGGCTGTTCACCCGCATCTACCTTCCCGAAAACGAGGAAGCCCTGGCCAGCGACCCCCTGCTCAGCTCGCTGGACCCGGAGCGACGCAAAACGCTGATCGCCCGCCGCGACCCCGATGGCGGCCTCACCTGGGACATCCGCCTCCAGGGCGAGGGCGAGACGGTCTTCCTGGACTTCCAGTGACGCACTCCGCTGCCGGGGATCTGCACCCCTTCGCGGACGGGGGCGACGCCGGCCTGCTCAGTCCCGTCTCGGCGTCGCCCCTGGTGGCGGCGCTCACCGGTGACCGTGCCGTGGTGGCGGCAATCCTCGCCGTCGAATCGGGCTGGGCCGCCGTGCTGGAACACGCCGGACTGGCACCAGCCGGGTCCGCCGCCGTCGTTGCCTCCGCTGCCGAGCCCGGGCGCTACGACGTGGCGGACATCGCCCGGCGAGCCCAGGGCGGCGGCAACCCGGTGATCCCGCTGCTGGCGGACCTCCGGAAAAACGTCGCGGCGCTGGACACCGCCGGGGTTGGTGCCGGGAAAGCCGTGCACACCTCCCTGACCAGCCAGGACGTGCTGGACACGGCCCTGATGCTGCTGGCCAGGAACACGGTCCACGCCGTGCTCGCGGACGTGAAGGGCACCACGACGGCGCTCGCGTACCTGGCGGGGCAGCATGCGGACACGCTGTGCGTGGGCCGGAGCCTGACGCAGCATTCGCTTCCCTATACTTTCGGGCTGCGGGCTGCGCAGTGGTTCCAGGGCGTAGCCGCCGCAGGCCGGCAACTGGAAGCCCTGGAGTTCCCGGTCCAGTTCGGCGGTGCTGCGGGAACCCTTGCTGCAGGAACCGTGCTGACGGAGGGTGCCCCTTCCACGCCGTTCACCCTTGCCGGCGCGCTGGCTGACCAGTTGGGCCTGGTACCGGCCCCGGCGCCCTGGCATACCAACCGCCTGGCTATCACCTCCCTGGGCCATGCGCTGGCTTCCGTGCTGGACGCCTTCGGCAAGATCGCCGCCGACGTCCTGTTCCTGAGCCGGCCCGAGGTGGCTGAGCTCGCCGAGCCGCGCGAGGCCGGCCGGGGAGTGTCCTCCGCCATGCCGCAAAAGCAAAACCCCGTGCTGTCCGTCCTGGTCCGCAGCGCCGCGCTGCAGGCACCACAGCTGGCTGCTCAGCTGCACGTGGCAGCCGCCAACTTCAACGACGAACGCCCCGACGGCGCCTGGCACACCGAGTGGCCGGCCCTGCGCCAACTGCTGGCCCTGGCCCTCGGCGCAGCCGGCCACGCCCGCGAACTCGCCGAAGGGCTGCAGGTGTTCCCTGACGCCATGCGCCGCAACCTTGACCTCTCCGGCCCGCTGCTGCTGGCCGAAGGCGTCGCCGCCGCAGTGGCACCCCTGCTCGGAGACCAGGACGGCCGCAGCGGCAAGCAGCAGCTGCAGGACGTGGTGGACCGGACCCTCCAGGCGCCGCCCGCCGAGCAGGCCGGCACCTACCGCAAGCTGTTCCGCGGGGCCGTCCCCGCCGTCGTCGTTTCCGACGCCCGGCTGGAGGAACTCCTGGATCCTGCCAGCTACCTGGGCCAGGCGGCAGGAATCGCCAACCGCATCCTGGCGGCTTTTCCCGAATTTGATACCCCTACCGACGCGAATGGAGCTTCCCGTGGCTAAGCCGGCCCTGAAGGCAGCGCTGCTGTCCCCCCAACGACCCCTGGGCGAGCACCCCCTCCTGCTGGTGGGACCGTCCCTGGGCACCTCGTCCATCCTCTGGAACAGGGCCGCGTCCCTGCTCGGCACCGACTATGACGTGGTGGCCTGGGACCTGCCCGGCCACGGCGTCTCACCCGCAGCTACCGAAACGTTCGACGTCGCTGCGTTGGCGGACGCCGTAGTGGGCCTGGCGGACTCCATCGCCCCCGGTGAAAACTTCCACTACGCCGGCGTCTCCCTGGGCGGCGCGGTGGGCCTGCAGCTGGGCATCAGCCACGGTGAACGGCTGAAAAGCCTGTCCGTGCAGAACAGCGGGGCCAAGATCGGGACGCCCGAAGGCTGGCTGGAACGCGCCGAAACCGTTCGGACCCAGGGCACTCCGGTGATGATCCAGGGCTCCGCCGAGCGCTGGTTCGCCCCAGGGTTCATGGACAGCCAGCCGGAGCTGAGCAGCCGCCTCCTGCACGCCCTGCGCGATGCCGACCGCTTCAGCTATGCGTTCTGCTGCGAAGCGCTCGCAGCGTTCGATGTCCGGGCCGAACTCGGCAGCATCCGGGTTCCCACCCAGGTGATCGCCGGTGCGCTCGACGGTGTCGCCACGCCGTCGATGGCCGCCGACGTGGCCGCGGGAATCACAAGTGGCGGCGGCACCGCCACGGCCGTGACCCTCGAAGGCGTCGCCCACCTGGCACCTGCCGAAGCTCCGGCCCACGTGGCCGAGCTGATGCGCGGGCTGATCAGCTGGGCCGAATCACAGGTGGCAGCAAAGTGAGCGGCCCCGGACAGCCTGATCCGGCGCGCAACGGCGTGGTCCAGCCCGGCGCTACCAGCCAGGAAATTTACGACGGCGGCATGGCGGTCCGGCGCGAAGTCCTCAGCGACGAGCACGTGGACCGGGCCAACGCCGCCAAGGACGGCTTCACCGAGGATTTCCAGGACATGATCACGCGGATCGCGTGGGGCGGAATCTGGACGCGGCCCGGCCTGACCCGGCAGATGCGATCCGCCGTCACCATCACCGCCATGGTGGCCCACGGCCACTGGGAGGAACTCGCGATGCACATCCGGGCGGCCCTCCGGAACGGTCTCAGCCGGGATGAAATCAAGGAAATCCTGCTGCAGACAGCCATCTACTGCGGCGTCCCTTCCGCCAACACGGCCTTCAAAACCGCCCAGCAGGTGTTCCGTGAGCTGGACGCAACCCACACCAACGAACCCCACCCAACTAGGTAGCAGCAGATGTCGTTATGGGCCTCCAAAACGACATTAACTGCTACCTAGTTGGGAATCCCAGACGCAAACCAGAGGAACAAGTTATGAACCAGGCTTTTGTGTACGACGCGGTGCGCACTCCGTTCGGTAAGTTCGGCTCCGGCCTTGCCGGGGTGCGTCCGGATGATTTGGCTGCGCATGTGATCAGGGAGTCCGTGCAGCGCGCCCCGGGCCTTGATCCGGAGCGGATTGATGAGGTGGTGTTCGGAAACGCGAACGGCGCCGGCGAGGAGAACCGCAACATCGCCCGGATGGGTACGCTGCTGGCGGGCCTGCCGGTCTCGATTCCGGGGACCACGGTGAACCGTTTGTGTGGTTCCTCGCTGGACGCGGCGATCATCGCTTCGCGGCAGATTAATGCCGGCGACGCCGACCTGGTCCTGGTGGGTGGGGCGGAGTCGATGTCCCGGGCGCCGTGGGTGTTGCCGAAGACGGAGAAGCCGTACCCGGCCGGGGATATGACGCTGGCGTCCACCACGCTGGGCTGGCGCCTGGTGAACAAGTCGATGCCGAAGGAGTGGACCATCTCCCTGGGCGAGGCCACCGAACGGTTGCGGGAGAAGTACGGGGTGACCCGGGAGGCGCAGGATGAGTTCGCCGCCGCCTCGCATAACCTGTCCGCCGCGGCCTGGGACGAGGGTTTTTATGACAACCTTGTGGCGCCGGTGCCGGGCACGGACCTGGTGCGGGACGAGGGCATCCGTGCCGGTTCGTCGGCGGAGAAGCTTGCCGGGCTGAAGACCGTGTTCCGTGCGGAGGGCGGGACGGTGACGGCGGGGAACGCGTCGCCGTTGTCCGACGGCGCCTCCGCGGCCTGGGTGGGCAGTGAGGCTGCCGCCGGGCTGCTCGGGCTGGAGCCTTTGGCACGTATCGCCGGGCGCGGGGCGCACGGCAATGATCCGCAGTTCTTCGGGTACGCCCCGGTGGAGGCGGCGAACAAGGCCCTCGCGAAGGCGGGCATCGGCTGGGACCAGGTGGGCGCCGTCGAACTTAACGAAGCGTTTGCCGCGCAGTCCCTGGCCTGCATCAACGCCTGGGGCATTGACCCGGGGATCGTGAACGCCCATGGCGGGGCGATCGCGATGGGCCACCCGCTGGGTGCCTCGGGCACCCGGATCCTGGGCACCCTGGCACGGTCCCTGCAGGCCTCCGGGGAACGCTGGGGTGTTGCGGCGATCTGCATCGGCGTGGGCCAGGGCCTGGCAGTTGTCCTCGAAAACGTCACGGCCGCCCCGTCGGCAAAACCAGTGGAGGGCTGAGAGAGATGCTGAATTTCGTAGACACCGTGGTCGATGCCGTGGCCGGGATCAAGGACGGTTCCACGGTGATGATCGGCGGGTTCGGGAACGCCGGGCAGCCGTTTGAGCTGATTGACGCGCTGCTTGAGTGCGGGGCCAAGGAGTTGACGGTGGTGAACAACAACGCCGGGCAGGGGGACCAGGGCCTGGCGCTGCTGATCAAGGAAGGCCGGGTAAAGAAGATGATCTGCTCCTTCCCGCGGCAGTCCGATTCGTGGCACTTCGATGCCAAGTACAAGGCCGGGGAAATCGAACTCGAGCTGGTGCCGCAGGGCAACCTGGCCGAACGGATCCGCGCCGCGGGCGCCGGGATCGGTGGGTTCTTCACCCCTACCGGGTACGGGACAATGCTGGCCGAGGGCAAGGAAACCCGGATCATTGACGGGCGCGGCCAGGTCTTCGAAACACCGATCCATGCGGACGTCGCCCTGATCAAGGCCCTGAGGGCCGACGGCAAGGGCAACCTGGTCTACCGCAAGACCGCCCGGAACTTCGGCCCGATCATGGCGGCGGCCGCCAAGCACACCATCGTCCAGGTCGCCGAGATCGTGCCCACCGGAGGGCTGGACCCGGAAAACGTGGTCACCCCCGGGATCTACGTCAACAGCATCGTCAAAGTTGCCGGCAGCGGCAACACGGCAGAAAAGGCGGCCTGAGATGAGCCTCACCGAAACGTCCATCCAGACCTCCGACGCACCAATGGGACGCGATGACCTCGCCCGGCTGGTGGCCCGGGACATTGCCCCGGGATCGTTTGTGAACCTGGGTATCGGCCAGCCGACCCTGGTGTCGAACTACCTCACCGAGGAACAGAACGTCACCCTCCACACCGAGAACGGGATGCTCGGCATGGGCCCCGCCGCCGAAGATGACGAGATCGACGGCGATTTGATCAATGCCGGCAAGATTCCCGTCACCGAACTCCCCGGCGCCTCGTACTTCCACCATGCCGACTCGTTCGCGATCATGCGCGGCGGGCACCTGGACATCTGCGTCCTCGGCGCGTTCCAGGTCTCCGCCACCGGTGACCTCGCGAACTGGCACACCGGGGCACCCGGGGCGATTCCCGCCGTCGGCGGCGCCATGGACCTGGCCACCGGCGCCAAGGACGTCTTCGTGATGATGACCCTGCTGACCCGCGACGGCGCGTCCAAGATCGTGGAGTCCTGCACCTACCCGCTCACCGGCGTCGGCTGCGTCACCCGCGTCTACACCGACAAAGCCGTCTTCCTCACCGGACCCGACGGCGTCACCGTCCGCGAAACCTTCGGCACCACCCTCGAAGAACTCCAGGAACTGGTCCCTGTCCCCCTCAAGGCCGCACCCGCCGCCGGACGCCGGGACCCTGGCGCACCCTAGGATTGGTAACCATGACCGACGCCGTCCGCACGGACACCCAGCCACCGCAGGCCAGCGACCAGTTCGTCCAGTCGCTGGCCCGCGGGCTGGCCGTGATCCGCGCCTTCGACGCCGACCGTCCCGTTATGACCCTCAGCGAGGTGGCGGCCCAAACCGGCCTGACCCGGGCCACGGCGCGGCGGTTCCTGCATACCCTGGTGGAGCTGGGATACGTCCGGACGGACGGAAAGACGTTTGCCCTCACGGCCAAGGTCCTCCAGCTCGGCTACGCCTACCTCTCCGGGCTGTCTCTGCCGCAGCTGGCCCAGCCGCACCTGGAAGAGCTGTCCCTGAAACTGGGGGAGTCGACGTCGGCCGCTGTCCTGGACGGCGTGGACATCGCCTACATCGCCCGGGTGACCACGCGCCGGATCATGACCATCGGCATCACCGTGGGTACCCGGTTCCCTGCCTACGCCACCTCCATGGGGCGGGTGCTCCTGGCCAACCTGCCGGCCCCGGCCCTCAAGGAATACCTCACCGCAGCGGACATCAGGCCGCTCACGCCCCGGGCCCTGGGGACGGTCCCGGAACTGTTGGCGGTGCTGGAGACCGTCCGGGCGCAGGGCTGGTGCCTGCTGGACCAGGAACTGGAACCGGGCCTGATGTCCGTGGCGGCACCGGTGTTTGACGGGACCAAGGTGGTGGCGGCGGTCAACGTGTCGCTGCAGGCCCAGTCGGTGGCAGCCCGGGAGGACCCGGAAGCCTACCTGGCGTCGGTGGCGCAGGAGATCACGGCCACCGCCAAGCTCATCTCCGCGGACCTCACCGCCCGCGGCTGATTCCCCCGGCCAGGCAACAGGCAGGCCCAGGGCGGAACACCCCCAAGGTAACTGTTTGCCACCCAAGCCCGCCGCACTACTCCCGCAGCAGCAGCGTGCGCTCTAGACTCAACCCAACTGTGCGCAGCAGAGCGGCTGCCGCAAGACTGCCGGACGCGGCAGGAAGGGAGCGTGCGGGTGAAACTGGGCATTCCGCGGGAGCGCCGGCAGGGCGAACGGCGCGTGGCCGCCACTCCCGACACGGTGAAGCAGCTGGCCGGAATGGGCCTTGACGTCCTGATCGAGGCGGGCGCGGGCGACGCCGCAGGGCACCCGGACCGCGGGTACACGGAGGCCGGCGCCGCCGTCGTTCCTGAACTGGACACCGGCGCCGTGGATATCCTGGCGCATGTCCGCCCGCTGGACCCGCACACGGCCGCCGCGCTGAAAAGGGGAGCTGTCACCGTGGGGCTCGCGTCGCCGTCGTCCGAGTTGCCCACCGTGCGGGCACTTGCGGAGGTGGGCGCCACGTCCTTCGCCCTTGAACTGGTGCCGCGCATCTCCCGCGCCCAGTCCATGGACGCGCTCAGCTCCCAGGCCCTGGTGGCCGGGTACCGCTGCGTGCTGGAGGCCGCCATCCGGCTGCCCAGGTTCTTCCCCCTCTACATGACCGCCGCCGGAACGGTCCCGCCCGCGCGGGTCCTGGTCCTCGGCGCCGGCGTGGCAGGGCTGCAGGCGATCGGCACGGCCAAACGGCTTGGCGCCCGGGTGTCCGCCAATGACATCCGGCCCGCCTCCGCGGACGAGGTCGCTTCCATGGGCGGCACCTTCATCCGCCTGGACCTGGAAACCGCGGAAGCTGCCGGCGGCTACGCCCGCCAGCTCAGTTCCGACGCCGGCACCCGGCAGCGGCAGTTGCTCGCGCCGCACGTCGCACAATCGGATGTCCTGATTACGACGGCGGCCGTGCCGGGCAGGCGGGCACCGCTCCTGGTGACCCGGGACATGGTGCAGGGCATGCGGCCCGGATCGGTCGTCGTAGACCTCGCCGCGGAATCCGGCGGGAACGTGGAAGGCGTGGTTCCCGGCGAGGACATCGCGGTCCCCACCGCCGACGGTGCCGGCCACGTGACCCTGGTGGGACTGAAGGACCCGGCCTCCGCCATGGCGTCCGACGCCTCCCGCCTCTATGCCAAGAACGTGGCCAACCTCCTGGCGCTGGTGGTCCGGGACGGGGAACTCGTCCTGGACTTCGAGGACGAGGTGGTGGCAGGGGCCTGTTTTGCCCACGACGGCGAAGTGCGGCACCGGCCCACCGCAGAGCTGCTCGGCGAAGCAGCCCGTGCCGGGCAGGAAGGGGTGCTCTGATGGACGGAATGAGCCTGCTGACCATCACGGTCCTGGCCGTCTTTGTGGGATTCGAGGTGGTGTCCAAGGTCTCCAGCACCCTGCACACCCCGCTGATGTCCGGCGCCAACGCCATCCACGGCATCATCCTGGTGGGTGCCATCATCGTTGCCGGCCAGGCCACCGACCCGTGGGTCCTCGCGGTGGCCCTGCTCGCCGTCGTCCTGGCCACAGCCAACCTCGTGGGCGGCTTCGTGGTGACTGACCGGATGCTGCACATGTTCCACGCCAGGAAGGACACTTCCCGCACGGGTGCCGCGCAGTCCGGTGCCGCGCAGAAGGCGGACCGGAAATGAGCATCCTCGACCCCGCCTGGACCGCCCTGCTCTATCTGGCCGCCGCGGTCTTCTTCATCCTCGCCCTGCGCGGGCTCAGCTCCCCCCGCACCGCCCGCCGCGGCAACCTGATCGGTGCCTTCGGTGCCCTGATCGCCGTCGTCACCGTGTTCCTCTCCGCCCGGCTCGAGAACATCCCCTGGATCCTGGGCGCCATTGCCGTGGGATCCGCGGTGGCGGCGCCGGTGGCACGGCGCGTGAAGATGACGCAGATGCCCCAGCTGGTGGCGTTGTTCAACGGTGTGGGCGGCGGTGCGGCGGCGCTGGTGGCGCTCCTGGAACTGCCGCATGCTGAGGGGCCCTGGGTGCGGCTGGCCATCGTGTTCACCCTCCTCGTAGGTGCGGTCTCCTTCGCCGGATCCGGGGTGACGTTTGCCAAGCTGCAGGAACTGATGACCACCCGGCCGGTGCTGTTTCCGGGCCTGCCCGTGGTGATGGCTGCGGTACTGCTGGCGTCTGTGGCGGCCGCCGTCGCCGTCGTGATCAGCGGATCCACGGCGTTCGCGGTGCTGCTGCTGGCCCTGGGCCTCGGGGCCGGCGTCCTGCTGGTGCTGCCCGTGGGCGGCGCGGATGTACCCATTGTGATTTCGCTGCTGAACGCTTTTACCGGCCTGGCCGTCGCGGCGTCCGGCCTGGTGCTGGGCAACGTGCTGCTGGTGGTGGCCGGCACCCTGGTGGGGGCGTCCGGCACCATCCTGACCCGCGCCATGGCGGCGGCGATGGGCCGCAGCGTGGCGGGCATCCTGTTCGGCGCGTTCCGGGGAGGTTCGACGGCGGGATCCACCGCCGTGAGCGAACGCCCGGTGCGGTCCTCCACGCCTGAGGATGTGGCGGTGCTCCTGCGGTATGCGCAGCGGGTGATCATCGTCCCCGGGTACGGCTTGGCGGTGGCACAGGGGCAGCATACGGCGGCGGAACTGGCGCAGGCGCTGGAAGCCCGGGGGATCGAGGTGGACTTTGCCATCCACCCCGTGGCGGGCCGGATGCCGGGGCACATGAACGTGCTCCTGGCCGAGGCCAACGTGCCGTACGAGTCGCTCAAGGAAATGGTGGAGATCAACCCTGAGTTCAAGAACGCGGATGTGGCACTGGTGGTGGGCGCCAACGACGTAGTGAATCCTGCGGCCAAGACGTCCTCCGGGTCACCGATTTACGGCATGCCCATCCTGGAGGTCTCTGCCGCGCGCCAAGTGGTGTTCCTCAAGCGCTCCATGCGCCCTGGCTTCGCCGGTATCGAAAACGAACTGCTGTACGAGCCACAGACCTCCCTGCTGTTCGGGGACGCCAAGGATTCGCTCGCCCGGGTGCTGGGGGCGGTCAAGGCCCTCTAGGCAAAGAACGCCGCCCGCCGCGGGTTACTCTTCTTTCAGAAGCTTGCTTTTCACCGCCATCAGAGGACGCCATGACTGACACCAGCTCCACTTCTCCCAAACGCGCCGCCATCATCGTGAATCCGGCCAAGCCGGTGGACATCGACGTGCGCGGCCTGGTGGCCAAGCATTGCGTTGAGAACGGCTGGGGCGAGGCCATCTGGCTGGAGACCACCAAGGAGGATCCGGGCGTAGGCCAGGCGAAGGAAGCATTGTCCCAGGGTGCAGACATCGTGATCGCGGCCGGTGGCGACGGAACGGTCCGCTGCGTTGCCGAGGTACTGGCCGGCGGTGACGTCCCCATGGGCCTGCTGCCGTTGGGCACCGGTAACCTGCTGGCCAGGAACCTGGGCATGGACGTGACCGATTACGACGGCGCCATGGCGGGGGCCCTGATCGGCGCGGAGCGGAAGATCGACGTGGTCCGCGCCCGCCGCAGCGATCCGGACAAGGAACAGCTCTTCTTGGTCATGGCCGGCGTGGGCTATGACGCCACCATCATGGCGGACACCAACGAGGACCTGAAGGACAAAGTGGGCTGGCTGGCCTACGTGGACGCCGGCATCCGCAACCTGCCCGGCAAGCCGGTCAAGGCCACCGTGGTGATCGATGGCCAGACGGTGGTGCACCGCGGTGTCCGCAGCGTGATGGTGGGCAACTGCGGAAAGGTCCAGGGCGGCTTGGAGATCTTCCCCGATGCCAAGGTGGACGACGGGCTGCTGGATATTGCCGTGCTGGCCCCGCACCACGGCAGGCTGGGCTGGCTCTCCGTGCTGGCGGGCATCCTCGGCAAGGGCCGGAACCGGGACACCGCCGTCGAATACTTCCAGGGCAAGTCTGTGGAAATCACCCTCGAACACGCGGACGACTACCAGCTGGACGGGGACCACGAGGGCGAGGGCAAGCACGTCCTGATGACCATGGAGCCGGGCGCCCTCACGCTCCGGATGTAAGGGCGGCGGCTGAATTCCTGACGGATTGTGACCGCCCCGCGAGGGGTACGGCCAGGGTGAGGCGGCATGGAAAACTCCCGGGCCGCCAGCCGCATCCGCAGAGAGGAATGTGCCATGACAATCGCAGTCCTGGACCGTGCAAAGCAACGCTGGGACAAGCTGGGCGCCGGCATCTATGCCGCGGTCCTGAGTATCGTGGTCCTGGCGGCCAGCGGCCTCGTGGGCCTCCTTTTCCACCTGCCCTGGCTGTTCCCAAGCCTCGGCCCCACGGTAATGCTGTTCTTCGAATCGCCCGAGCAGAAGGCATCAAGGCCGGTCAACACCCTGGTGGGCCACGGTGTGGGGCTGGCCGCAGGTGCGCTCTGCCTTTACGCGCTGGGACTGCAGCAACAGCCCTCCGCCGCAGTGGGCGGGCTGACGCCGCTGCATGTCCTCAGCGGCGTGCTGTCGGTTGGGCTGACCACTTTTGTTCTGACCTGGCTTGGCTTGCCGCACCCCCCAGCTGGTGCCACGACGCTGATCGTCAGCCTTGGCATCCTGTCCTCACCAGTGCAACTGCTTTCAATGGCCGGCGCCATCGTCCTGGTTACCGTTCTGGGGTGGGGCCTCAACGCGCTGCTGGGAACCCGGCCGGCCGGTAGGACATGATCTCGGCCAGTTCCGCCAGCCGGTGGGCGCGCGCCGATTCCGCCGGGGTGAAGGGCTCGCCCGGCCGGGCGAAAACGAGGGGCCCGTGCCATGCCGTTGGGACCTTGAGGTGGGTCCCGTCGTCGGGCATTTTCACGGGAACGCCCGACGACGGCACGATCCGCGCGCCCAGCAGCTCGGCCACGGCGAGGGGCAGCTCGTCCGGGGCGTCGACGATCCGGGCCGCCAGGCTGAGCGCCCTGGTCTGACCGTCCGCCATGGCAAGCGCGGTGGTGGGCCACACGTGCGCACGACTGCCGCCGCCGTCGTGCAATGCCGCCAGCAGCTCCCGTTCACCCATGGTGCCGGGAGCCGACAACACAAACTCATCCAGCACGCCGCCAGGGACCGGGTGCACGTGGATGCCCAGGATGTTGATGCCGTTCCGGGCCAGGGTGGCCGTGATTCCCTCCAGTGAACCGGGCTCGTCCCGCAGAACCGTGCGCGCCCGCCACAGGGCGGGCGCGGCTCCCAGCTTCCGCCGGTGGCGCAGCGCGGGAGCGTGCAGCCAGCCGCGCAGGATCCGGGCAGCGGACGGTTCGGCCACGCAGATCACCAGCACAGTGGCCGTCAGCGTGAGCGCCAGGACCTTGGCGACATAGGGCAGGTGGGTTTCCACGACGGCGGCATGGACCAGCAACTCGATGGGCAGCATCACGGCCACGTTGGCGAGGGTCAGGCGGGCTTTGGTTGGCTCGGGCATCATGCCACAGACTTCGCAACTCAGTTCGGCGGCGGGCGTGGCCCGCGGTACGCGCTTCATGTCCCAAGCATCCGGGGCTGCTGTTTCTACGGCATTGCCTGCCGATTCCATTCAAGGGAATTAAAGAGGCGGGTTCGGGCGCCGCCGCCGTACGATTTACCAGGAACGTCAGTGCGGCCGGCCGCCCATCAGGACAACCGGTTACCGCAGGAAGGCGCTGCCCACGTGAAGTTGCTTGCTGAGATGTTCAGCATTGGTCCAGGCAACAAGGACCACCACCCCGCCCTCCGCTGCGCCACCGGCGTGTTCGTCCCTTTAATCACCCTGGTGCTCCTTGGCCGGCTGGACCTGGCCATCTTTGCGTCCTTCGGCGCCTTTACCGGAATCTACGGCCGCGGCGAACCGCACGCCGCCCGTTTCGTGCTGCAGCTGCGGGCCGGGCTCCTCATGCTGCTGGTGATGCTGCTGGCCACCCTCGCCGCAAGGATGGAGGCCGCCTTCAGCCTTGACCGCACCGCCACCACCTGGCTCCTGGTCCTGGCCACCACCCTGGTGGCGGGCAGCTGTTCCGTGGCCATTTCCTGGCTGCGGCTGCGCCCGGGCGGGTCCCTTTTCCACATCTTTGCGTTCGCCGCCATCGCCTCCATCCCCAACCAGCCGCCACTGTGGGAAGGCATGCTGGTTGCGGTCCTCACCACCGTTCTGTGCCTGCTGATCGGGTTTTCGTCCCGTATCCTGCCAAGCCACCGCACCCCCTGGACGTGGCCGCCCAGCATCCGGCGCACGCCGGCGGAGAAACGCGCCGCCTGGCTTGAAGGCCTCGGCTACCTGGTGGCGGCGGGGCTGGCGGGATCGCTGGCAACCTGGGCCGGGCAGCAGCTGGGATTCGGGCACAACTACTGGGCCATGGTGGCCGCGGTGGTGCCGCTGGTGGGCCACACCACGCGGCACCGGATACGGCGTGGTGTCCAGAGAATCGTCGGCACAGTCCTTGGCCTGCTGGTCCTGGCGGCGGTCCTGCTGCTGGGCCTGGAGCCGTGGCAGACCGTGCTGGTGATGGCCCTCTGCCAGTTCGGTGCGGAGATGTTCATCATCCGCCAGTACCTGCTGGCCCAGGTCTTCGTGACGCCCCTGGCACTCATCTCGACCCTCCTGGTGGTCCCCGCCTCGCCCTCCGCCCTGCTGCGCGACCGCATCATCGAAACCGTCATCGGTGCCGCCGTGGGCATTGCCGTGGTGCTGGCCCCCGCGGCTTGGCGCCGCCTCAGGCCGGGTCAGGGACAGGGTACGACGCCGGCCTGACCGCCTTCCAGCCACGGCCGTCCTTCCAGCGCGCGGGCATCCCGGGGCCCTGCCGCGGTACGCTGGACTTCCCATTGAACGGAAGGTCTGGCGGTGGCGAACTCACAATCGGGTGATTCGGTGGTGGACCGGATAGTCCGGCTGATCTCCGCCTTTCCGCAGGACGTCGGCGCCCTGCAGCTTTCCGACCTGGCCGCACGGGCCGGGCTGCCGCTGACCACCACGCACCGGCTGGTGGGCCAGCTCGCCGGCCACGGGCTGCTCGAGACTGAACCCGGCGGCATGGTCCGCCCGGGACTCCGGCTCTGGGAGCTGGTAAACCGTGCCTCCCCGGCCTTGGCGCTGCGGCAGGCGGCCATGCCGTTCATGGAGGACATCCAGCACGTCCTCAACCAGAACGTGAACCTGGCGGTGCTGGACGGGTGGGATGCGTTGTTCGTTGAGCGGCTCTCGCGGCGGGGCTCGGTGGCCAACCGGGCGCAGGTGGCAGGCAGGATGCCCATCCACATCTCCTCCGCCGGGCTGGCGCTGATGGCGCACCGGGAGAAGGGGCTCCAGGCCAGCTACCTTGCCCAGTTTTCCGATCCCGACGGGAGGCTCACCAGCGACGATGTCCGCACGCTGCTGGCCGAAACATCCCACCAGGGTTTCGCCCAGCTGAAGAGGGTGGTGGATCCGGACACCTGGGGCATTGCCGTGCCCGTCCTCAACCGCCGCCAGCGCGCCGTCGCCTCGCTCGGCGTCGTGGTTCCGCTCCAGGAAATGCGGCTGCAGGCGCTGGTGCCCGCGCTGCAGACCGCGGCACGGGGCATTGCCCGCCGCCTTGCGGACTCTTGAACCATTCAACGGAATCACTGTAACGCCGGTCACCGCGCGTGG
This sequence comes from Arthrobacter sp. Leaf137, assembly GCF_001423525.1. Lineage (GTDB taxonomy): Bacteria > Actinomycetota > Actinomycetes > Actinomycetales > Micrococcaceae > Arthrobacter. The sequence goes on from NZ_LMOI01000018.1 coordinate 149,140, forward strand.
CCCACACTGGGTGCCAAGCAATCCTCTGGCCCCCGGGCCCGCAACGAAGCGAGACGCAGCCATGCCACGGAAAACCATCACCACCCAGGTAGCCATCATGGGCGCCGGCCCGGCGGGGCTCATGCTCTCCCACCTGCTGGCCAGGGCCGGCATCGAATCCACCGTGATCGAAGTCCGCAGCCATGACGAGATCGCCCGCACCGTCCGCGCCGGGATCCTGGAGCACGGCACCGTCAACCTCCTGGTGGACAGCGGGGTTTCGGACCGGGTCCTGACCCACGGCGACCGGCACGACGGCATCGAACTGCGCTTCAACGGCGAAAGCCACCGCATCGACTTCAAGGACCTCGTGGGCGAGTCCGTGTGGCTCTACCCGCAGACGGACGTGTTCACCGACCTTGCCGCACGGCGGAAGGACGACGGCGGCGACGTCCGGTACAGCGTCACGGACACCTCCGTCCACGACCTGGAGGGCAAGCCGAAGGTCTGGTTCACCGACGCCGACGGTGCCGAATACGAGATCCAGGCCGACTTCCTGGTGGGTGCTGACGGTTCCCGCAGCCACTGCCGGTTCCAGATTCCCGAGGCCAACCGCAAGTGGTACTTCCACGAGTACCCGTTCGCCTGGTTCGGCATCCTGGCCGAGGCGCCGCGCAGCTCGGACGAACTGATCTACGCCAACTCCGCCAACGGCTTCGCGCTCATCAGCCAGAGGACCGAGACCGTCCAGCGGATGTACTTCCAGTGCGACCCCAAGGAAAACGTCGCCGAGTGGGACGATGACCGGATCTGGGCCGAGTTCCGCAGCCGCGTCAACGGCAATGGCTTCGAACTGAAGGAAGGCCCGGTCATCGAGAAGATGGTGCTGCCGTTCCGCAGCTTCGTCCACACTCCCATGCGCCACGGCAACCTGTTCCTCGCCGGCGACGCCGCACACACGGTCCCGCCCACCGGCGCCAAGGGCCTCAACCTGGCCATCCACGACGTCAAGGTCCTCTTCGAGGGACTGGACAGCCACTACAACTCCGGTTCGGACCGGCTGCTGGAGGCGTACAGCGACCGAGCGCTGGAGCGGGTCTGGAAGGCCCAGCAGTTCTCCTACTGGATGACCACCATGCTCCACACCCCTGCCGACGCGGACGATTTCTCCCGCGCCCGCCAGCTTGGCGAACTCAACTCGGTGGTCGCTTCCCGGCACGGCATGGCCTACCTCGCCGAGGCGTACACCGGCTGGCCGGGCCGCGGCTAAGTCCGCTACGGGCCCAGCAGGCGCCGGATGGCGGCGGCCACGGCGGCCACGTCCGGCTGCTCGTCCCGCCTGACGGTGAGCAGGTGGAGCAGGAGACCGTCGCCGTAGTCCGCCACATCCCGCGCACGCGCTCCCGCATCCGCTACGCCCATGGCGGTGAGGGCCAGTTCCAGGTTGCCCACCAGTAGCTGGTGGCCGGCGGTCACGGCTTCGGGGCGGTCCAGCGAGAAGGCCATCCGTGCCCGGCTCATACCGCCATGCTGCCTGGCCAGCGTCACCACCGTTGCCGCCAGCCGGCCGGCGAGTTCCTCGACATTTCGTGGCGGCCCTGCCGCCCCCTGTTCCCGCAGGAGTCCGGCGTCCAGGTCCAGCAGCCGGTCCAGCACCGCGTCAACAAGAGTGGCACGGCTCCGGTAGTAGTTGGAGGTGGTCCCTTCGGCGAGTTCCGCCGCGGCATCCACCGCACGGTGGGTCAGCCCCTTCATGCCTTTATCCGCCACCACCGCCAGGGCGGCGTCGAGGAGCTGGGTCCGGCGGTCAGGCATGGCCCCAGTCTAATAACAGGGGGCATTGGCATCTTCCCGGTCTACTACAAAAGTAGTAAATTGGGTCAATGGAAACACTCTCTATTGTGGGCGGCGGCATCGCAGGGCTGGCCCTTGCCACGATCCTGGACCCGGACAAGTTCCAGGTGACTGTCTACGAGAAGCGGCCGGAGCTGCCCGCCGTGGGCAACGCCCTGGGAATGTGGCCCAATGCCCAGCGCGCGCTGGCGCGGCTGGGCATCCTTGACGAAGCGAAGGCGGCCAGCCCGGTGATCGGCAGCGGTTCGGTGCGGGACGCGCAGGGCAAGCCGTGGATCACAGTCGATGCGGGGGACATGTTCGGCATTTCCAGGGTCGATCTGCTGCGGCTGCTCAACGCCGCCGTCCCGGGGACCGTCCGCCGGGTCACCAGCAACGTCCGCGGGATTCCCGCGGACGGCGGACTGGTGGTGGGCGCTGACGGAGTGCACAGCGTTGTCCGGCGGGAGGTTTGGGGTGCCGCCACGGACGCCTGCCTCACCCCGTACCTGGCCCTCCGCGGGACCCTTTCCACTGCCGTCAGCCAGGACGAGGTGGGTGAATACTGGGGCCGCGGCGACCTCTTCGGCATGGCGGCCGCGCGGGGCGGGTCCTTCTGGTACGCCAGCTACCGGTCCGGGGCCGGCCCCTACGGCATTGACGCCGCGTCAGTACTGAACCAGGCGCGGGAGCGCTACGCCACCCATGCGCCCGCCATCCGCCGCACCCTCGCCGCAGCCACTCCCGGGGAGTGCCTCGTCCAGCGGCTTTGGACGGTTCCGCGGCTGGGCTCCTACGTGCGTGGCCGTGCCGTGCTCATTGGCGATGCCGCGCACGCCATGATGCCCACCCTGGGCCGCGGCGCCTGCGAATCCCTGGTGGACGCGGTGACGCTCGGCGACCTCCTCAACACCTTGCCTGAAACCCAGGCGCTCCGCGCTTACGACAGGCAGCGCCGGATCCGGACCCGCGCCCTGAGTCTGGCGTCCACGGCGATGGGGCGCATCGCGCTCGCGGACGGTGCGCAACCGTTCCGGGACCGGCTGCTCGGCCTGGCCCGACGGCGGAACCCGCGCGCCGCCGTCGTCCGCGGTCCTGTGGGCTGATCCGCACCCTAAGGGTCACCGCACGGGTGCGGCAGGGACCCTGCTGTCGGCACCGGACGCTGTTGATCCGGCGGCCGGCGGCACATCGGTGGCATCGATGCTGCCCGACGGCGGAACCGCCGGCAGCCGCTTCCGGTTGCGGCGTCGCCCGGACCGGCCATAGACGAGGTACATCGTGACGCCGGTGATGACCATCAGCAGCACGGTGTATACGAACGTGTTCGCGACGCCTTCGGTGCCCTCGGCACCGTCAGTGTTCGCCTTGATGACCAGGCCCAGTGGCTGGACCAGCGGGTGGGCCAGGAAGATGGCGGTGTCGTAATCGTCCAGGAGGCTGTTGAAGTTCAGTGCGGTGATGGCCGCTGCCGCCGGGAGCACCAGTGGCAACAGGATCCGGCGGAACACGTACAGGGTCTTGGCGCCCATGATGGCGGCGGCTTCCTCCAGCGAGGAATTCACCGAGGCGAACGACGCCTTCAGCATCCGCAGGGTGAAAGGGATCTTCACGGTGACGAACGCGATCAGCAGGATCACTGTGGTCCCGGTCAGGACCGCCCCGCCCACCAGCGGATTCGGGTGGTCGTAGCTAATGATCAGGCCCAGCGCCAACAGGGCGGACGGCAGGATCCAGGGGATATGCAGCAGGTACTCAAAGACTGACGCCACCCAGTTCCGGTACTTCTGCAGCAGCCGGGCCACGAACAGCAGGCCGCCCACCGCGATTACAGCCGCCAGTGCGCTGTACACCACGCTGACGACGAACGGCCGCAAACCGGCCGGCTGCGTCAGCACCCGAACATAGTTATCCAGGGTCAGGCTGCCCGGCGAGAGCTGTCCGGTCTGGATGGCGGCGCCGTCAGCGAAGGAGTACAGCACAATAAGCACCACCGGCAGCGTGTACACCGCAAACAGCAGGTATGCCACCGCGTGGACGGCCACGTTGGCCACCGGGTTGGTGATGTCCTGTTTCTGCAGCTCCGAGGACACCTTGGATACCGAGAAGTACGTGCCGCCCTTCTCCAATCGGGACATCACCGCCAGCATCACCATGGTGGCCAGGCCCAGGATGACGGCCAGCAGGGCAGCCAGGTCGCGCGACGTGGGGCTGTTGGTGAACGTCAGGATCATGGGCGTGATGGTCTGGAATTCCCGTCCGCCGAGGACCTGCGGCGCGCTCAGGGCGCCGAGTCCGGTCAGAAAGGACAGGATGGTGACGGCAAACAGTGTGGGCTTCAGCATGGGCAGGACGATCCGCCGCAGGATGGTCCACGTCGAAGCGCCAAGGTTCTTCGCCGCCTCGATGGTTTGGTAGTCCACCCCCTTCAGCGCGTTGGCCACGAACAGCATGTGGTTGGTGGTGGTGGCAAACGTCATGACCACCAGCACCGCGAAGAAGCCGGAGAACCAGGCGGGGTCCATGGAGGGGAACACCTGCAGCAGCAGTGAGGTGACGATTCCTTTGTCCCCATAGATGAACTTGTACCCCGCCGCCAGCACGATGCCGCCGTAAATGAAGGTGGTGGCGTAGCCCAGGAACAGGATCCGCGAGCCCCGGATCCGGAAGTAGTACGTCACCAGCACAATGAAGATGCCAACGGCGTTGACCGTGATGGAGAGGGCAACCGCCAGCAGGAAGCTGTTGCCCAGTGCCTTCATGGCGCGTTGCGAGGAGAACAGTTTCTCCGCCGCCCGCCCCGAAAAACTGCCGTCCGGGAAGAAGGTGGCAATCAGGACGTTGATGTTCGGCCACACCAGGAACGCCGCGATGAACCAGGTGAGGATGACGCCCACCACCAGGACGAACGGGGAGCGGACCATCGCACGGACGGGAGTTCCGCTCATGGCAGGGCGACCGCCTGGTCCTGACGGTCCTGCTCCTGAAGCGCCGCGCCTGTTTCGGAGTGGTACTGCAGGATGTGGTCCGGCCGCACGTACACGGTGGTTTCCGTGCCCGGTTCGGGGTGGGCGCCGCCGTCCTCGCGCACCAGCAGGCGGATGTCCGCGCCGTGGCTGCGCACCACGTACCTGCTGTGCAGGCCGTGGTAGGTCCGGGACAGCACCTTTCCGGGAAGTCCGACGGCGGTGCCTCCTCCTGCGGGCGCATCCAGGGACGCCTTTTCCACCCGCAGGTAGGAGCTTGCCCGGGTGCTGAGCTGGGCGCCGGACGCAGCGTTGACCTGCGCCACGAATTCCGGTGTCAGGGTGGAGCTGTCACCGATGAAATTGCAGACGAATTCCGTGGCGGCGTGGTCATAGATCTCCTGCGGTGTGCCCACCTGCTCCACTACGCCCTTGTTGAAGACCGCCACCCGGTCGCTCATGGCCAGGGCCTCGTCCTGGTCGTGGGTGACATAGACGGTGGTGATGCCGAACTCGCTTTGCAGGTCCTTGAGCTGCTGCCTCAGCTGGTGGCGGAGCTTGGCATCGAGGTTGGACAACGGCTCGTCCAGCAGCAGGATCTTGGGCCGCAGGACGAGTGCCCGGGCCACCGCCACCCGCTGTTGCTGCCCGCCGGAGAGCTCGGCGACGTTCTTGGCCAACTGCTCGTCGCTGAGTTCCACCCGGTGTGCGATGTCCCGGACCATCCTGTCGCTGTCGGCGCCTTTCTCCTTCCGGACGCGCAGCCCAAAGGCGATGTTTTCCCACACGCTCATGCTGGGAAACAGGGCATAGTTCTGGAACACCATGCCCACCTGCCGCTTGTCGCTGGGAAGCCGGGTGACATCCTTTCCGTCCACTGTGACCGTACCCCCGGCCGGCTGGATGAAGCCGGCCAGGGTGCGCAGCGCCGTCGTTTTCCCACATCCGGAGGGCCCCAGCAGCGTGAAGAACTCGCCGGGCCGGACGTGCAGGTCCAGGTGCGGAATGGCGTTGAAGTCGCCGAAGGAAACTTTGATGCTGTCCAAGCGGATCATGGCAAACCTGTCTGTGGAACTCGGGCGGGGCGGAAGGCTGGCGCCGGGCTACGTCATGTATTCGAGTTCGATCTTCTCCACCCAGGCGCCCATGTTCTCCTGCACGAACTCCCAGTCAATGTCCTGCTGCTTGAGGTCCGCGAAGAAGTCCACCACCTCGGGGTTGGCCTGTGCCTGGGCCGACTTGTTCACGGGCATGGAGTTGAACTGCTTGGCGAACTGGCCCTGGACGTCGGCACTGCCGAACCAATCGATGAACTTTTGTGCCTGGTCCTTCTTCTTGGTGCCCTTGACGAGTGCGATCTGCTCCACTGCGAGGGGGACGCCAACGGAGGGTATGACGGTGTCCACATTCACCTTGAAGGACTTTTCCCGGTCGGCGATGATCGAGGACGGCATCTGCCCCATGTCCACTTCACCCGACGCGATGCGGGCGAAAAGATCGGTCTTGGCCACGGCGGGGCTGCCGTTCTGGAAGTACTGTTCCACCTGCTTCCAGCCCTCATCCGAAATTCCGAGGTCGCCGGAATCGTCACGGTACCGGCTGAGGATGCCGGCAAAGACGAGTTGGGCCGTGGCGGTGCCCAGGCCGGTGACCCGCTCGTACCGGGCCTTGAACTCATCCTTGGTCCACAGGTCCGTCCAGTCTTTCGGTGCAGCATCCTTGGAGAACTTGTCCGAGTTGTAGCCCAGCAGGATGGCCTGCTTCACCAGCGGCCAGTAGGTCTCGCCGTCCGCCAGTTGGGTGTCCACCTCGCCGGCCCAGGCGGGTTTATAGGGCTCCAGCGCGTCCGCGGCTTTGACCTGGGAGAAGTACATGTTGTTCAGCCCGAAGGCGACGTCCGCGATGGGGTTGTTCTTCTCGGCGATGAGCTTGTTGGTGGCATCGGCGCCGCCGGCCCCCACAATTTCGATCTTGAACCCGGCTTCGCCCGCCTTCTGGGTCAGCCAGTCCCCGCGGCCTTCGCCGTTGGAGTTGGTGTACACCACCAGGGTGTCGCCGGATCCTCCGGCCGGGGCGGAAGAAGCCTCACCCGAGGCTCCGGGTGCGGCTTCTCCGCCGCATCCGGCAAGCAGGGTGACGGCGACGGCGGCGGCAACCAAGGTCTGTAATTTACGCACGATCAGGACTCATTTCTGCACTGGAACCGGAGCATGTCCGCACAGCCTATAGCCGGGCACGCGGAATGCGGGGCTGCTATTGCTATCGATTCGATAAACAGCCCGGCTGCCTAAGTTGGTCCAGCGAAGAGAACGCCTGGTGGTTTAGGAGTGAACGCGGGGTGAAGCGTCAGTCCTGCTGCAGTGTTTCCGTCAGGTGGTGGGTGGGGATCCTGTCCCGGTCGTAGGTGATTTCGGTGTATCCATGCGGTTCCGGTGTGCCGGCGTTGTTGAGGTTGACGAAGACAATTTCCTCGATGGTGAGGATGCTTTGCCGGGTGATCATGTTGCGCACTTCCGCCCGCATCGTCAGCGAGGTCCGGCCAAACTTCGTGGCGGTCAGGCCCATTTCAATCAGGTCGCCCTGGACGGCGGAGCTCACGAAGTTGATTTCCGAGATGTACTTCGTGACGGCCCGGCCATTGCCCAGTTGGAGGATGGCGTAAATGGCGGCTTCCTCATCGATCCATTTCAGCAGGCTTCCGCCGAACAGGGTCCCGTTGGCGTTCAGGTCTTCTGGCCGGACCCATTTGCGGGTGCGGAAGGTGATGTCTGCTGTTTCCATAGGCCGAGGTTAGCCGAGGCAGGGAGGGCCGCATGCAGTGTGACGCCCCACGTTTCAGCCGCTAGGCCATGGCTGTGTGGGCTGCGCTGTGCGAGTCGATGCTCTTGGCGTAGCAGGACGAGTGTTTGACGCCCACATAGGGGCCGAAGTTGGGCACCGGCTCAAAGCCGGAGTTCTGGTAGAAATTCCGGCCGTCCGATTGCGCCGAGCCTGCTTCGGCCTTGATGCGGGTGATGCCTTGCTTGTAGGCCTCCGCCTCCAGGGCGGCGAGGACCGAACTGGCCACGCCGGAGCCGCGGGTATACGGAACCACGTAGAGCCGCTTGATTTCGGCGGTAGTGGCATCCAGCAGCCGCAGCCCGCCGCAGCCCACGGGCTGGCCGGACCCCTTGTCGTACGCCACGAGGAAGACGGCGCAGTCAGCCTCCGACGGCGGAGGCCCGGGTTCGTGGTCTGCAGAACCAAAGCGGGCGTCGAGTTCGGCCTGCTGCGCGCGCCTAAGGTCTGCGCCCACAGGGTGTGACCAGGCAACCTGCCTGATGTTCAGCCGCGGATTGGTCTGCATGTAGGCCTCGATTCGCCGAAGGGTTATGCAGATCAAGGCTAGGAGCGGCGGGTTACGCGGGTGTTTCTTGCCGGTTAGGGTCCGGATAACGTCATATGCCCTCAGCGCTGGTAGCACTGGCAACTAGCTTGGTTGTCTAGTTAGCAGTTGGCCTAAGATATAGGCATGGTTTCTACAGGCAACGAGGGTTCAGGGTACTGGTACGGACCCGACGGTCAGTTGGACTACGGAGCGGCGGTTCTCAAGTCGCTCCGGGACTACAGGGCGGCGGAAACCATCATCCGCAGGTCCACCCGCGACTCCATGGGCATGGGCGAAACCGATATCCTCGCCCTCCGGTATCTCCTGCGGGCGCAGGCCTCCGGGAAAACGGTGGTACCCAAGGACCTTAGCCAGTTCCTTGGGATCACCAGCGCCTCCACGACCTCCCTGATTGACAGGCTGGTGTCCAGCGGGCACGTCCGCCGGGAGGCCCACCCCTCGGACCGGCGCTCCGTTGTTGTTGTTCCCACCGTGGAGTCGGATACCGAAGTGCGGGAAACCCTCGGCGCCATGCACAAGCGGATGATGTCCGTCGCGGAGTCGTTGAGCGCCGAGGAGGCGAGGATCGTCGTCGCGTTCCTGCAGAAGATGGCGGACGCCATTGGCGTGCTTGACGAAGAACACCGTAAATTATCTAGCTAAACTAGCTAGATGACCTAGTTATATGTAAGCTTACGATCAACCCGAAGAAACTGCCCGATGGAGTAGTGAGCGCGTTGATGACGTTTGAGAAGACTTTTGCTGGGGGAGTAGGGCACACCGTTCACTGCGGTACGCCCATGGAGCTGGTGACGCCTGCGGCGGGGCGTGCAGCCATGGTTTACACGTTCGACCCGGACGAATTGGCGCCGGTAAAGCTCCCTCCGGTGTGGCGCTGCCAGTGCGGTTTCCAGCTCGATGCCTGGGTTCCGTACGGCGGAACCATTCAGGCGTCCCGGTGATCGCTGGCCGCTTCCTGCTCCGGGAGCGGTTGGGCCGCGGTTCCGTCGCCGAAGTCTTCCGGGCCGTGGATATGGCGGGAGGTCCGGACGTGGCCGTCAAGGTGGCGGCTGACAACACGGCCAAGCAGCATCAGCGCATCCGCAACGAGGCAAGGGTGCTCGCATCGCTGCGGCACCCGTCCATCGTCAGGTACATCGATCAGGGAGTCATGCCGGCCGGCACGTATCGCCCGGGGCATGCCTTCCTGGTTGAAGAGCTGGCGTTGGGAACCAGTCTCTCCGAAGCTGTGCGATCCGACCGCCACAGTGCCGACGCCGTGGCGGTCTGGGCGAGGAGCATGTTCAGCGCCCTGGCCCACCTGCACGCCGCGGGACTGGTGCACCGGGACATCAAGCCGGGAAACCTGATGCTGAGCGGCCTCCGGCGCAGCCCGGTCCGGGTCATCGATTTCGGCATCGCGGCTGTGGCGGGCACGGCCCCGGAGCCCGGAATCTCGTCCGGAACGGTCCATTACATGAGCCCGGAACAGGCTGCAGGCGGTGTTGCCGATCCCTCCTGGGACGTCTACGCCATGGGCCTGGTCCTGCTGGAACTGCTGACCGGATCGAAAGCATTCCCTGGGACGGCGGTTGAGTCACTCGTGGCCAGGACGCTCAGGAGTCCGCACATACCTGAGTCCCTTGGGCCGCGGTGGCACCACTTCCTGAGTTCGCTGACGGCCATGGAAGGCGGAGAACGCCCGACGGCGGATATTGCTTCGGCGATGGCCGCACGGCTGGTGCCTTCGGGCTCCGGCCGACTCAACAATTCTGCGCGGTGCCCCGCGGCCTCGGCCGGCAGCAGTCGCGGCGGGGTGCGTGCCTCTGCGGCAGCGGTTCAGGGCGCCGGTGCGGTGCGTGGACACCGGTGCTAGGGGCGGCTGACGTCCTGCCCCGTAGGGTCTTCGGCCGTGGGATCGGCCAGGGCCAGCCCGCCCACCGGGCTGCCTGCCCAGTGGATCAGCTTCCAGCCACTGTCCGGGTCGCCCTCCAGCGCCACAATTCCGGTGTTGGCCAGCACATGTTTGGCCGCAAACTCATGATCAATACCCTCGGCGCGGAGCCCTGCCCAGGTCCTGATGGCTGCACCATGGCTTACCACCGCCACCGTGTCCTGGTGCCCGGCCGTCCTGTCGACGACCCTCGCAATCGCGGCGTCGAACCGGTTGAAGAATGTGTGGCCGTCGGGTCCTGCGGGCATCCGGTTGCCCAGGTCGCCGGCGGCCCAGGAGATCACCGTGCCCATGTACCGCTTATGTGACTCATGATCGGTCAGCTTTTCCAGCGAGCCGGCCTCGATCTCATGCAGCCCGTCCAGCACCGTGACCTCCAGGCCGTGGAGCCTGCCCAGCGGCGCCGCGGTAATCTGCGTGCGGACCAATGTGGAGGCGTAGAGCGCCCGGATTGGTTCGTTAGCCAGCGACCGCGCCATGGCCGCTGCCTGCCGTTCGCCCAATTCGGTCAGGCCCGGTCCCGGGTGGGCCGTGTCCAATTGGCCGAGGACGTTTCCGGGAGTCTCTCCGTGGCGGATAAGCAGCAGCTTCATGCCCTCCAGTTTCGCACTCCGCCGTGGTGCCGCCGAAACCATCCGCACCACGGCCCGGACGGCAGGCCGTGGAGAAACGAAAGGCGCCGGACCCTCCCGGGCCCGCGCCGCCGTCGTACGTGTGGGGGTAGTCCCCCGAACGCTTACTTGAGGTGGTCCACCAGCTGGTCCGCGATGCCCGTGTACTTGCCGGGCGTCAGGGCAAGGAGCCGCGCCTCGGCGTCGACGGACAGGCCCAGGCCCTGCACGAATTCCTGCATCCGCGCGGCGTCCACGCGGTTGCCGCGGGTGAGGTCCTTGAGCCGCTCGTAGGGGTTTTCCATGCCCTCGACGCCGGCAATCGCCTCTGCGCGCATGACCATCTGGATCGCCTCGCCGAGGACCTCCCAGTTGGTGTCCAGGTCACCGGCCAGCACGTCCTCGGCCACGTCAAGGCGCTCCAGGCCCTTGGCCACGTTGGAGATGGCCAGGAGGGAGTGGCCGAATGCCACGCCGATGTTGCGCTGGCTGGAGGAATCGGTGAGGTCCCGCTGCCAGCGGGAGGTCACCAGGGTGGAGCCCAGGACGTCCAGCAGGCCGGAGGAGATCTCCAGGTTTGCCTCGGCGTTTTCGAAGCGGATGGGGTTGACCTTGTGCGGCATGGTGGACGAACCGGTGGCGCCCGCCACCGGGATCTGCGCGAAGTAGCCGATGGAGATGTAGCTCCAGATGTCCGTGCAGACGTTGTGCAGGATGCGGTTGAAGCGCGCCACGTCGGCGTACAGTTCGGCCTGCCAGTCGTGGCTTTCGATCTGCGTGGTCAGGGGGTTCCAGGTCAGGCCGAGGCCCTCCACGAAGGACTTGGAGACCTGCTGCCAGTCGGCGCCGGGGACGGAGGCGACGTGCGCGGCGTAGGTGCCGGTGGCGCCGTTGATCTTGCCCAGGTATTCGGTCCTGGCGATGCGGTCCAGCTGGCGGGTCAGCCGGTGCGCGATGACCGCCAGTTCCTTGCCGAGCGTGGTGGGGGTGGCCGGCTGGCCGTGCGTGCGGGACAGCATGGGAACTGCGCGGTTGTCCTCGGCCATCGTGCTGATCTGTGCCACCAGGGCGCGTGCAGCGGGCAGCCACACGTCCTCCACAGCACCCTTGACGCCAAGCGCGTAGGAAAGGTTGTTGATGTCCTCGGACGTGCAGCCAAAGTGGACCATGGCGGTCAGGTTTTCGATGCCGATGGCGGGGAGGCGGCGGCCGATGTAGTACTCCACGGCCTTCACATCGTGCACCGTCACGGCCTCGATTTCGGCCAGTTCCGCCACGGAGGCGGCGTCGAATTCGGTGACGACGGCACGCAGCTGCTGCTGCTGGTCCGCGGACAGGGGGCCCGCGCCGGGAAGGACGTTGTTGCTGGTCAGGTGGATCAGCCATTCAACTTCGACGGCCACGCGGTCCCGGTTAAGCGCTGCCTCGGACAGGTAGTCAACCAGCGGGGCCACTGCCGGCTGGTACCGGCCGTCCAGGGGGCCCAGGGCGATTTTTTCCGTGGACGCGGCGAGGGCCAGGCGTCCTGAGGGCGTGCGGGTATCAGCTGTGGCGGCAGTTTCAGGCATGTGCTGATTCTTTCACGAACTCCGGCGGCGCCTTAAGTGCACCGCTTACGTTACTTATCCACATGGCCGACGGCGGCACTTAGGCTGGTGCGCCGTCTTCCGTAGCGTGGCCCCGTCAGCAGGTAAGCAACAGGTCCGGGGTGCCGGGGAAAGAGGTCACATGGGAAACGTCCTGGGGGATGGACTGCCGGGCGCCGCCGAGCACGTTGCCGCTGATTTGTTGCCCCTCGTGAACCGGCTTGCACGCTGCGGAGCGCGCGTCGAGGAGGCCCTGGCCTGCCTGCGGGACATCCAGATGCTCGACTGGCAATCGCCGGCCGGGCGGGCGTACCGGGACACGGTGGGCCGGCAGGGCGCCGCCCTGCGCCGCGCTGTCGACGCCCTGGAGGTGGCGAGGGCAGCCGTCGCGCGGCACGCTGAGGACACTATGGCGGCGGCCGCCAGTGCCTGCAGGGTGCCCTGATGGACCCGGCGGATGATGCCTATCCGGAGCCCGTCAGGCTGTCCGGCGCGTCGCGGGACGGCCACCTGAGCATTCGGGGCGGCAGCGGCGGCATCGGGGTCCAGCTCGAGGAGTTGACAGCGGGCGCTGAAAAACTGGAGACCCTGGCCGGTGACCTGGCCGCTGTGGAGCAGGAGGCGGGACGAATCCTGGACCAGCTCTGCTGGGCAGACCGGCAGCCGCCCTGGTCCGCTTCCGGGCATATTGCGGCCGTGCGGGACGGCCAGTGGCGGGTCCAGGCCAGCCGGGCGGAGCTGCAGCGGATCAGCAGCCAGGTCCGTGCCTGCATGCGTGATTACCAGGATGCGGAGTGGCGGGCCAACGTGGGGAGGACCCTCGGGATCGCCGCCATGACGGAGACCGGTCTCTCGTGGGGCACCATGGCAGCCACCGGCGTTCCGGACCGGCGCGTCACCGAGAACGTCATTGCCATGATGCAACTGGCGGCGCCCCAGGTGCAGGCAGTGAACGAGCATGTCCCCTTGGTCCGGGATGCCCTGATGGCTTTGGTGGCAACCTTCATCCCGCGGCAGATCACGCTGCGGAAGCAGGAAGCGGTCCAGGTGGACCTGGACACGTCACCTGCAGGGTTGTTGGAGCGGCTTCAGGAAGTGGAGGCCCGCGGTGCCGGAGCCCTTGAGGTCCTGGAAGTGGATAACGGCGGCGAAAAGGCGTATGTGGTCATTGTTCCGGGGACCCAGGCTGCCGGAAGGGACGCCGGCGGGGACAACCCCTTTGATGAGGCGGGCATTGTGGAGTCCATGCTGTACAACTCCAGGGAAGTGAATGAGGCTGTCCTCGCGGCGCTGGACGAAGCTGGAGCAGAAAAGGGCGCTCCCGTGGTTGCTGTAGGTTACAGCCAGGGCGGCATCCATGCCATGAACATGGCAGCGGATCCCCGGGTATTGGAGCAATACGACGTGAAGTATGTCCTCACCGCAGGGTCTCCGGTGGCAGGGATCAAGACCCGTGAGGAGGTGGAGTCCCTGCACCTTGAGCATCAGGCGGACTGGGTTCCCGGCAGCGACGGTGCCGCCAACCCCGAAACCCGCAACCGGGTGACCGTATCGGTGGACACGCCGATCGCGCCCGGTGGGGACAAGGGCCTTGGTCCCGGCCACCGCCTGGGCGGGTACCAGGACGCCGCCCGGCTGGTGGCAGCGAGCAATGATCCGTCGCTCGTACACTCGACGGCGGTGCTGGGCGGTGTGCTTGGTGCCGGGGGAGCCGCCACGGCCACGCGGTATTCCCTGACCCGGGCCAAGGGCCCCTCCACTACCCTTGCGCCGCCGGATCCCCGCGCCCACGAACGCCACCTTGGGGGCCGCTAGCCATGACTGTTGCAGTGTTCAGGCGATCTGGGCGGCGGGAATCTCGGCGTAGCGGTTGGAGCGGGTCTTTGCGGGCGCCGGGGCAGGCTCCGGAACTGTCGGGGGAGTGAGCGCCGGCGGTGGAGCCGGCGGCTGCGCCACAGGGCAGCGGAAGTTGTAATCGAGGTTACCGGCGGTGAACTGCGTGAGTGCCACGACGCCGCCGGAGCTGAGGGGACCAGCCCCGCAAAGATCCGCCGCGCTGGAGGTGGATTCAGCGCCCGCCAGCCAGCTCTTCAGGGAGTAGAGGTTGCTGTGGGGGCCCACCTCACCCACAATTTCGCCGAACTGGTAGCCGGTGGAATATATGCCTACCTCCACCCCGGCGCCCTGGAGGTAGGCGGTCATGCCCTCCAGCTCCGCGGTGTTGGCAGCCTTATTGGACAGCCAGCTGTTACCGGTCTCGACATCCAGCCACCACATGCGGTGGGAAGCACCGCCTCCTGCCCCGGCGAGGCTTCCGGCGTCGTTGTATGCCATCGCATAGCCGTGGACATATGCGCAGACAGGGGATGCGGTGCCATCGCACATCCCGTAGGGGTTTCCGATGTCCGTGCCCATCACGCTGTTGTTTACAGGCCACCACAAGGAGCCCACTGGGCCCGTCGCGGCGGTATTGACGTAGACGGCAGACGGAACTCCCGCCGCTGCCTCGGAGCTGCCATCCGCCCAGGCCAGCTGCTCCGCGAGGCAAGGGTTCGCCGTCGTTGGCCGGCCGCCGTTGATGCCCACCACGGCAAACGCCGGCGGCGCGGGGAGGTGGCCACCGCATTGGGGCCAGGAAACATCGTTGCCCAGAACGGCGGCCTCCTGGGGCGACGGCACGGCTTCGGAATCCGCGTGGGCCGGTCCCGCCTGCCACGCCAGCAGCAGGCAGGCCGCAGCCAGTATTGTGCGTGCCTTCATTCTTTGCCCCCCGTACCCGGAACTGACAGCTGCGGGCCTTTCGCCGGCCCCGTTGGCAGCCTAGGAGCGGTGGCCCCGGGCGGTCATGGGTAGCGGGTACTGGAGTTTGCGCGGCCAGCCGGGGCAAGGCACCTGCGGGTACCTGTTTCAGCCACTTCCGGTACTTGGGCGGAGAACCGCAGGCCGCCGCCCTTAGCCCGCCCTGCAAGGTGGGCGGCACGGGGCTATGGGGACTTCAGCGCCGGCTGCCGGGCAACAGTCCGGCCACCAGCGACACCAGGGAGATGATGATCGCGGCCAGGATGGCCGTCCAGAAAAAGGAATCGATGGTGAGATGCACGGGGGTGTAATTGCTGATCCAGGCGGTCAGGTAGAGCATGGCGGCGTTGATGACAATCGCGAACAGGCCCAGCGTCAGGATGGTGATCGGGAGCGCAAGCAGGCTGACCAGCGGCCGCACCAAGGCGTTGACCACGCCGAAAATGAGGCCGATGAACAGGTAGGCAAGGACTATCCCAATGGTGTCGGTATCCTGCGAGATGCCGGTCCGTGCCACGGCATCGGAGGCGGCCGTGCTGGTGATGTCCATGCCCGGCAGGACCCAGCTTGCTACCCACAGGGCGGCTGCGTTGAAGATGACCCGAAGAATGAAGGAACCCATGGCCCCATGCTTCCACAACAGCCTTTGGACATCCTGGCAAACCTGCTCCGGAGAGGGGTGCCTGGCCGGGTTCCACGGTTTCCGCGGGTTCCGCTGGCCGGCCGGCACCCCGGGTTCCAGCCCTGAATCCGTGGACACCCGCAGCAGTAGGCTAGTTTTCATGACCTCCTCTGAAACCCTGGCCGGCGGCGTCGCTCCGCGCCCGGTGGTGGGCCGGTTGCCCCGTTACGCAGCCGGAAAGCCGCCCGCCGCCGTCGACGGACTGGCCAGTTACAAACTGTCCTCGAATGAGAACCCCCTGCCGCCGTTGCCGGCGGTCCTGGAAGCCATCGCACGGCAGGCAGATTTCAACCGTTACCCCGACCCGCTCAGCAGCAGGCTCCGGGCGGCGCTCGCGGAATTCCTGCAGGTTCCCGCGGCGGACATTGTCACGGGGGCCGGCAGCCTGGGCGCCCTCAACCAAATCCTGGCTGCCTTTGCCGGCCAGAACGACGACGGCAAGGCCGACGAAGTCATCTACGCCTGGCGTTCCTTCGAGGCCTACCCCATCAGCGTGGGCCTCGCCGGGGCCGAAAGCGTCCGCGTCCCGGTCACCGCCGACGGGCGGCACGACCTCGACGCCATGGCGGCGGCAGTCAGCGCACGGACCAAAGTGATCCTCCTCTGCACCCCCAACAACCCCACCGGGCCCGCCTTGACCACCGCCGAAACCGAGGCCTTTGTCCGGACGGTGCCATCCAACGTGGTGGTGGTCGTTGATGAGGCTTACCAGGAGTTCGTCCGGGACTCCGATGCCGTGGATGGCATCGCCCTCTACCGCAAATACCCCAACGTGGTGGTCCTGCGGACTTTCTCCAAGGCCCATGGGCTGGCAGGCCTCCGGGTGGGATACAGCGTTGCCAACCCCGCACTGACGCAGCACCTTCGAGTGGCTGCCACCCCCTTTGCCGTGTCGCAAATAGCCGAATCAGCCGCGATTGTTTCACTGCAGAATTTCGACCAGGTTGTAGGAAGGGTACAAAGCCTGGTCGACGAGCGGGTCCGCGTGGTGAGCGGACTCCGGGACCTCGGCTGGGCCGTGCCCGATGCGCAGGGCAATTTTGTGTGGCTGGACTTGGGTGAGGCCAGCGCTGACTTTGCCGAGCAGGCAGGAGCCCGCGCATTGTCGGTCCGCGCATTCGCCGGGGAGGGCGTCCGGGTCAGCATCGGTGAGCAGGAAGCCAACACCCGGTTCCTTGAGCTGTGTGCGAACTATACAAAGGCGCCCCGGGGTTCCTAGCACTTAACAAGTAGGCCTGCGCCAACCTACTGAAGATAAAGTTAGGATCAGTAAGCCATTGTATATGCCGCTTCGGGAATGTATTCCTTGTGGGGCATATATCCCAGCGACATTGCATTGCATCCGCATGCGGGAAGCAAGGAGACGGTATGGGCACACATCTGCCTTCCACCGAGTTCGACGGAACAGCGGTCGACGACCAGCGGGAAGCTGACGCGGAAGCCGTCATGGGCCAACCCCCGGCACAGATGGTCCAGTTGCTGGGCCCCGATGGAAAACTCGGCGCAGACCCCGTGTACAGCAGCTACGCGGACAAGCTCACCCCCGAAGACCTGCGTGGACTGTACGCGGATATGGCCAGGATCAGGCGTTTTGACGTCGAGGCAACAGCCCTGCAGCGGCAGGGCCAGCTTGCGCTCTGGGTCCCGCTGACGGGCCAGGAGGCAGCCCAGATCGGTTCGGGCCGGGCCAGCCAGCCGCAGGACTACATCTTCCCCACCTACCGTGAGCACGGCGTGGCGCTGACCCGCGACGTGGACCTCGCCGAACTGCTCCGCCAGTTCCGCGGCGTGTCCAACGGAGGCTGGAACCCCAAGGACACGAACTTCCACCTCTACACGCTGGTCCTGGCCGCGCAGACGCTGCACGCCGTCGGCTATGCCATGGGCATCCAGCGTGACCAGAAGCTCGCTGCCGCCGCGGGCAAAGCCGGAAACGAACCGGACGCTGCCGTCATCGCCTACTTCGGTGACGGTGCCAGCTCCGAAGGCGACGTCCACGAGTCCATGGTCTTCGCCTCCTCGTACAACGCGCCCGTGGTGTTCTTCTGCCAGAACAACCATTGGGCCATCTCGGTCCCCACCAACGTGCAGACCCGGGTACCGCTGTCCAACCGGGCGAAAGGCTACGGCTTCCCCGGCATCCGGGTGGACGGCAACGACGTCATCGCCGTGCACGCCGTCACCGAGTGGGCCCTGGAACATGCCCGCCAGGGCAAGGGCCCGGTCCTCATTGAGGCGTTCACCTACCGGGTGGGTGCCCACACCACCGCTGACGATCCCACCAAGTACCGCGGATCCGAGGAGGAGGAAGCCTGGCGCGCCAAGGACCCGCTGATGCGCCTGGAGAAGTACCTCCGCGCCGAGGGCCTGGCCGATGACGCCTACTTTGCCAAGGTCAAGGCCGACGGCGACGAGCTCGCCGCGTACGTGCGCCGCACCGCCCATGACCTCGAGGACCCGGACATCCGGGCCGCATTCGCCAACGTCTACGCTGAAGCGCACCCCCTGGTGGCCGAGGAACTGGCATGGTTCGAGGAGTACAGCGCAGGATTCGCCGGCGGCGACGAACCGTCCGCCCAGCACGGTGCAGCAGCAAAGGCAGGCCACTGATGACCACCATGACCATTGCGAAGGCCATCAACGAAGGCCTTCGCGCCACGCTCGCTGCCAACCCCAAGTCGCTGCTGATGGGCGAGGACATCGGCCCCCTGGGCGGGGTCTACCGGGTCACGGAAGGGCTCATCGGCGAATTTGGACCCGACCGCGTGGTGGACACGCCGCTGGCCGAGTCCGGCATCATCGGCACCGCCATCGGCCTGGCGCTGCGCGGATACAGCCCCGTCTGCGAGATCCAGTTCGACGGGTTCGTCTTCCCCGGCTTTAACCAGATCACCACCCAGCTGGCCAAGATGCACGCCCGCAGCCACGGCAACCTCACGGTTCCCGTCGTCATCCGCATCCCGTACGGCGGCGGCATCGGTTCCGTGGAGCACCACTCCGAATCCCCCGAAGCGCTGTTCGCCCACACGGCGGGCCTGCGGATCATTACCCCGTCCAACCCGCATGACGCCTACTGGATGATCCAGCAGGCCGTGGAGTGCCAGGATCCGGTCATCGTTTTCGAACCCAAGCGCCGGTACTGGCTCAAGGGCGAAGTGGACACCGCAGCTCCCGGCCCCTCAGGCGACCCCTTCAAGGCCCACATCCTGCGCGAGGGCACCGACGCCACCATCGTGGCCTACGGTCCCCTGGTTCCCGTGGCCCTTGCCGCCGCCAACGCCGCCCGGGAAGACGGCCACAGCGTGGAGGTCATCGACCTCCGCTCCATTTCGCCGCTGGACTTCGATACTGTCACCGCATCCGTGGAAAAGACCGGCCGGCTGATCGTGGCCCACGAGGCCCCCACCTTCGGCGGGATCGGCGGCGAAATCGCGGCCCGCATCAGCGAGCGTGCCTTCCACTCCCTCGAAGCCCCCGTCATCCGGGTGGGCGGCTTCCACATGCCCTACCCCGTTGCCAAGGTGGAGGAAGACTATCTTCCGGACATCGACCGCATCCTGGAGGCGCTGGACCGCGCCCTCTCCTACTGAGGACACCATGACGCTGAATAAATTCAACCTGCCGGACGTCGGAGAAGGCCTCACGGAAGCGGAAGTCGTTTCCTGGAAGGTCAAGCCGGGCGATGCCGTCGCCATCAACGACGTCCTGTGCGAGATCGAGACCGCAAAGTCGATCGTCGAACTGCCGTCCCCCTTCGCCGGGACCGTCACCGAACTCCTCGTACCGGAAGGGGTGACCATCGACGTCGGGACGGCCATCATCAGCGTCAGCGACGACGTCGCGGGCGATCCCACGCCCGCTGACGTCCGGGCGCCCGAAGCCCCGGCGCAGGCCGAGGCACCTGCGCAGCCGCTGTACGGCAAGCTTCCTGACGATGCCCAGGACAACGGCGCGAACGACGCCGGCGCGCAAGGCAGTGCCCCGGCGGGTGGTCCGCTGGTGGGTTCGGGACCGAAGGCCGACGCCGTCAAGCGGCGTCCGCGCACCACGCGGGCCGCGGCGGCGGTCAAGCCGGCCGACTCGCTGACAGTCAACGCTCCCGAAGTGGAGCCGGTCCAGCCGCATACCCCGGCAGAGGTCACCGGACGCCCGGCAGCCGCCGCACCGCAGGCTGGCCAGTCCGCCGTCGTGGACACCAGGCCCACGCTGGGTGGCACCATCACCGGGCTGGTCAACCGCGTCCTCGCCAAACCTCCCGTCCGCAAGATCGCCCGGGACCTCGGCATCGATCTCGCCGACGTCGTTGCCACCGGCTCCCGCGGCGAGGTGACCCGTGAGGACCTGGTCAGCTACCAGGCGCAGCGCGACGCCGAACTGGACAAGGCGGACGGCTTCTGGGGCAAGGCCGGAAAGCCGCAGGACCAGCGGATCGAGACTATCCCGGTCAAGGGCGTGCGCAAGGCGACCGCCAAGGCCATGGTCGATTCGGCCTTCGCGGCCCCGCACGTCAGCATCTTCGTGGATGTGGACGCCAGCCGGACCATGGAATTCGTCAAGCGGCTCAAAGCCTCACGGGACTTCGAGGGCATCAGGGTCTCGCCGCTCCTCATCCTGGCCAAGGCCGTCATCTGGGCTGCCGCCCGGAACCCCAGCGTCAATGCCTCGTGGGTTGAGAGCGGGGACGGCAGCGGGGCTGCCGAGATCCAGGTCAAGCACTTCATGAACCTGGGTATCGCCGCGGCAACGCCCCGCGGCCTGATGGTGCCCAACATCAAGGATGCGCAGGACCTGTCCCTGAAGGAACTGGCGCTGGCCCTGAACAACCTGGCCACCACGGCACGTGCGGGAAAGACCCAGCCGGCCGAGATGCAGGGCGGCACGCTGACCATCACCAACATCGGCGCCCTGGGCATCGATACGGGCACGCCCATCATCAACCCGGGCGAGGTGGCCATCGTCGCCTTCGGCACCATCAAGCAGAAGCCGTGGGTCCTGGACGGGGAGGTCATTCCGCGCTGGATCACCACCCTGGGCGGCTCCTTCGACCACCGCGTGGTGGACGGCGACCTGTCCGCGAGGTTCATGGCCGACGTCGCGGCCATCCTGGAAGAACCCGCGCTCCTCCTTGACTGAGGCCGGGGCGAAGGCAGGGACCGGCGTGGCCGCCTCCGGCCGCGCTATCCGGGTGAAAAACAAAACCGCCCGGTGGCTGACCGAGGCGCTCCAGCCGCCGGTGGTGGTGACCGTCCAGCTGCTGATCAGCCCGCTGGTCCAGGAGGGTTTTCCCGCCACGATGGCCTACGGGGCGCTGGCTGCCCTGTTCGTCTGCGTGCTGCCGCTGCTCCTGTTGCTTGTCCTTGTCCGGCTGGGAAAGGTCACGGACCATCACGTCAGTGACCGCCGGCAGCGCCTTCCCGTGCTGCTCATGGCCCTGGCGTCCATCCTTGCGGGATTGCTGGTCCTGGCGGCAGCAGGTGCGCCAACCAGCGTCATCGCCATGGTGCTGGCCGTCGTGGGGGGAGTGGTGGTGCTGGCCGCGGTCAGCCCGTTTTGGAAGATCAGCGGGCACGCCGCAGCCATCTCCTGTTCGGCCGTGGTCGCCGTCCTGATGCTCGGCGCCGCCTGGACACCGTTGCTGCTGCTCATCCCGGCGGTCGGCTGGTCACGGGTGGTGCTGCGCGCCCATACCCTGGCGCAGGTGGTGGCAGGCTCGCTCTTCGGCGGTGTGGTGATGGCAGGGATCTGGTGGCTGCTGAGGCTCTGGCTGGTGCCGTAGGCGGCTTGTGCCACCCGGAACTGCTAGTAGGCGGGGTACGCGTACATCATCTCCACGGCGGCTGAGTCGCCCATCGAGGATGCGATGACGACGGCGGCACCCACCATGAGTGCGGCCCAGGCCGTGGCTGCACCGGTCATGATGGAGAGCAGTTTCCAGTCCTCGCGCATGACGCTGCGGACGGTGCGGGGGAGGTTGAGGTCCGGGGCGATCATGTTCGGCGCGGAGTCGGTGGTGCCGTCATCCAGCAGCGCAACCACCGTGCCGTTGCCGCGGTCCACGCGCATGGAGCAGATGTGGTTTCCGTGGCGGGCCAGAAGGATGTCGTGGCCTACCAGCTGGCGGCGCTGAAGAGTGATCAAGGGGTCCCCTCTAGTGGTGGGTTGTTGTCGTCCGCACCGTTGGGGGCTCCCTTAATTTTATCGTTTCGCCCGTAGCTGAATGGGCTTTTTGGGCGTGAGAACGCCCACCCCCCGCAGCGATCTGTGCCACCACGGGGAGTGTCGGGCGTAACTCCTAGTCGGCGTCGTACGTGTTCGCGATGTAGACGTCGCACGGGGCGTTGTGTGCCACGCTGTTGGCCACACTGCCCAGCACCCGGCCGATGCCCTGCATGCGCCGGTTTCCCACCACAATGATCTTTGCGTCCATGCGGAGGGCTTCCTTGATCAGGGCGTCTGCCGGACGGCCGCGTGCCGCCGAGTAGGTCACCTTGATCTGCCCGCCCAGGGACTCGGCCACTGTCCGGGCAACGTGCTCGGCCCCGTCCGCGTCGGACACGATCCACTGGTCACTGCCACTGCCGAAGACTTCCGTGCGGTCGCTGTCAAAGGCCGAGACAACGTGGAGCGTGGCGCCCAGCGCAGCTGCCAGGTCCCGGGCCGACTCTGCGGCCTTCTTGGCCGTACCGCTCCCGTCGACGCCTACAACGATGGTTCCGCTCATGAAATGCTCCTTTGCTTGGTTCCTGACGGCACTAATGAGCCCAACGCTACCGCGCGGCCAGCGCTTCCTGCAGTACCGGCGCCAGGCGGCGCACCCCTTCACGGATGGCATCCGGCGGGACGGCGCTGAAGGCGAGGCGCAGTTTGTTGGACGGCTCGTCCGACGGCGTGAAGGCGGCTCCCGGAATGAAGACCACCCCGGCGTCTATCGCCTTGTGCAGGAGGGGGTAGGTGTCCACGCCTTCGGGCAACGTCACCCAGACGAAAAAGCCACCGTCCGGGCTGGTCCAGGAGGCACCCTCCGGCATGTACTCGGACAGCGCCGCCAGCATGGCCCGGCAGCGTTCGGCATAAAGTCCGCGGTAGGTGGAGATCTGGCCCTTCCAGTCGTAGTCACGCAGGTAGGCCGAGACGAGCATCTGGTTCAGGGCCGGCGGGCAGAGGGTGACGGCCTCCGCGGCCAGGTAATACCGCCGCTGCAGATGCTCCGGCACCAGCGCCCAGCCGATCCGCAGGCCGGGTGCGAAGATCTTCGAGAATGAGCCCATGTAAATCACGTCGTCCGGATTGGCAGCGCGCAGGGGGGCCAGCGGTTCGCCGTCGAACCGCAGCAGTCCGTACGGGTTGTCCTCAATGATCAAAATATTCGCATTGCGGCATATATCAACGATCTCCTGGCGCCGGTCCGCGGCAAGGGTGATGCCGGAAGGGTTGTTGAAGCTGGGGATGGTGTAGAGGAACTTGATGCTCTTTCCGGCCAGCTGGAGGGCGGCGATGCGGGCTTCGAGGAGCTCGGGGACCAGGCCGGACTGGTCCATGGCGACGGTTTCCACCTGCACCTGGTACGCCTCGAACGTGTTCAGGGCCCCGACGTACGTGGGGTCCTCCACCAGGACAACGTCGCCGGGGTTGCAGAACAGTTTGGTGGCGACGTCCTGGGCTGACTGGGAGCCCGCCGTGACCACCACATTCTGCGGCAGCGCATCCACAATCCCTTCGGCCGCCATGACCTCGCAGATCTGCGTGCGGAGCTCCTCCGTTCCCTGGCCGGCACCGTACTGCAGGGCGGTGAGCCCTTCCTCGGCGATGATCCGGGCGGCTGTTTCCGCCAGGCGGTCAAGGGGGAGCGACTGCAGGTAGGGACTTCCGCCGGCCAGGGACACCAGGCCGGGGCGCAGCGAGATGTCGAAGACGTCACGCACCGCCGACTGCCTGATGTTTGCGGCACGCTCAGAAAAGAGTTCGTCGTGGCGGTGCGCGGAGGTGGCCGCCCGCTCGATGGCGTCAATGGCTTCGGCTGGAAGAGACGCGGCTGCGGCGTCGAGTGTCTCGTGGCTCACACGCTCAGGATACAGCCGTGCGTTGCCTAAAAAGCAACACTTGTTGTTCCTGGAATTACTGGGCGCCGGCTCATCCCGTACCGGTGCCTTCCAGCCGCAGCACCTCTGCCAGCGGCCGCCCGTTGAGGTAGACCTGCGCCCTGACGGCGCCCACGGCGGCCAACGCTGTTTGGGTGAGCTGGGCTTCCAGCCGCGGAATGTCGCACACGCCGCCCAGGCTCAGTGCACCTGAAAGATAGACGCTCACGGCGGTCCCGTCGAAGCTGCCGGACAGGAACTTGAGCCGCGATCCCGCCAGTGCGTTGTAGATTTCGCGGCCGGACGGGACATCTGTTGCCGGAAAGCCGGCACCGCTGCCTGCCCCCAGGAGGGCATTCATTGCCGCGGGCAACGGTTCCTTGCCCGCGGGCCGCGCCTGGTCCACGCCAATCAGGCTGTCATTGCAGCCGAACCGCACTCCGTTGTTGCCGCCGTCGTCCAGCAGGACGAAGTAGGCCGTGACGGTGCTTTGGGCTGCCGGCACCCTTTCCGGGCCGGCGGCGGGGGACGGCGACGGGGAGGGCTGCGGTTCAGCTGACGGTGTTGGGCGAGGCTCCGGTTCCCCGCTGGCCGTGGCGGCGGAACCGGACTGGCCCGTCCCCGCCTGTACCGGAGCGGCAGCGGCCTCCGGTGCGGCCGCGGACGGCTGCTGCGGGGACGTTCCGCCTGATGCGGTGCCGGAGTCGGAGGGGATGGCAGCCGTAGCTGCCGGCGGCGGCGCCTGCGGCTGCGGGCCCGGCATGGCGGCGCCTGGAGCCGCGGCAGGGCTCGCATCGGTACCGCCCCGCGGTGACGCCGGGAGGCCGTCGCAGGCGGCGAGCCACAGTGGAAGAACCAGGGCGGCAGCGACCGCTGCCCGCGCGCTCCGCCGCCCCGCGTTTCCCGTTTCTCTTGGCATGCTGCACCGCAATTCCATCCGGCTTTCCAGTGAATTAACGTTACGGCTGGGCTCGCCGGCGGAGATGTCCGTGCGGTACCGGTTGGGACAAGAGTTGGTCACGGCGGAACGCGGACGTCAGTCCGGGGTGGTGGCGGAAGGTTCGGGGACGGGCCCGGTCACCCCGGATACAGCTGCGCCCGGAACGCAAAGATGCGTACCGGGCGCGGCGGGAACTGCGCGGATGGTCCGCGCAGGACGCTAGGCTGCCGGGGCGGCTGCGGACAGTGCGTCGAAGACGCCCTTGATCTGCTCTACAACCTCGGCGTCGTCCTTGGGGTGGATCTCGGCGAAGCGCACCATGGAGCCGGGGACGGCGAGCTTGACGTCCTCAATGACTTGGGCGCCGGCAATGCCGGCGGCCTTGCGGGCTTCGTCCTGGGCCCAGACTCCGCCGAACTGGCCAAAGGCGGTGCCGACGACGGCGGTGGGCTTGCCGGAGAGCGCGCCGGCGCCGAAGGGGCGGGACAGCCAGTCGATGGCGTTCTTCAGGGGAGCGGGGACGGTGCCGTTGTACTCCGGGGTGACCAGCAGGATGGTGTCGGCTTCGCTGGCGGCGGCGCGCAGTGCGGCGGCGGCGGCGGGAACCTGGCCCTCGACGTCGATGTCCTCGTTGTAGAACGGGATGTTACCCAGGCTCTCGTGGATGACAACGTCCACCTGCTCGGGGGCGTTGAGCTGGATGGCTTCGGCCAGTTGCTGGTTGGTGGACCCGGCGCGCAGGCTGCCAACAAGGGTAAGGATGGTGCTCTTCGTCATGGAAACTCCTTGGTAGGGGCCGCGGGAGGGCCGTCGGCCTTTTCAAAGCTGGGGCACTTGATGCCTTCACCAGACTAAACGGACTATGGTCCGTTTATTATTCCCGGGGTCTAAACTGAATCCTGTGACCTCCATCCCACTGCGCCCCGAGCCGGCTCCGGCTGCGGCCGAACGCAGCGATGCCGCACGGAACCGGGAGCGCCTCCTGCTCGCTGCCAAGGAACTTATTGCCGACTGCGGAACTGCGGGCCTCACCATGGACCGCCTGGCAGAGCGTGCCGGCGTGGGCAAGGGGACAGTATTCCGCCGCTTCGGCAGCCGGGCCGGCCTGATGCTGACACTGCTCAACGACTCCGAGGCAGCCTTCCAGGCACGTTTCATGTTTGGGCCGCCACCGCTTGGCCCAGGAGCGCCGGGCCTGGACCGGCTCACCGCCTTCGGCGCCGAACGCATTGCCTATGTAGTGGAATTCGGCGATCTGGTCCTCGCCGCCGAGAACGCCTCGCGGGGGCGGTTTGAGGTGCCCGCCGCAGCGCTGTGGCTCCGTCACATTGAGGTGCTGCTGCGGGAAGAGGGGTTCGACGGCGACCCCTGGCTCATGGCGGGGTCGCTCAGCGCAGCCCTGGACCCCGAGCGACTCCTTGACCTGGTCCGCCGGCACGGCGTTCCGCCGGAGCGGCTGGTGGATTCCTGGCGGGATCTTGTCACACGCGTGGTGAGGGCGGCTTAGATTAGCCGCAAGGGCAGGATCAGTCCAGTCAAATCAACTCCACAGAGTTATTCATAACGATCTGATACGGGCGTGTGCTTTTCCGGGCATTGGCGGGCATCTTGCGTTTACGGCTGTGATAGTTTCCTCTGGAATGTGACCCGCAACATAGTCCATCAGGACCAGCCCGCAAGGGCTGCGGGAGCCAGCTATCCGCTGGCAACGAACTCCGGCGACGCGGCACAACCCCCGCCCAGCCGGGGAAGACGGAAGGACCATCGAGTGATTGTTGTTTTGCCCCGCATTCCGGCACAACGGCGGGCCTGGCTGTGTCCGCCGCAGCAGCACGTGGCGGCGAAGCAAAAGTAGCCGTCCCATGCTCAAGTACCTTGCCAAGCGCGGCATCACGTATGTGGTGATGATCTTCCTGACCACCTCCGCCGGCTATTTCCTGGCGGTCAGCTCCCTCAAACCGGCGCTGCTGGAGCAGGAACGCATTCCCCGGCCCACCCCCGAACAGGTGGCCAACTCGATGCGCCTGAAGGGCCTCGACCCGGACCTGAATGCCTGGGAGCGCTACGTCCAGTGGCTCACCGGAGTCGTGACCCGCTGGGACTGGGGCAGGAGCCCCAACGGCGCCTTCATCAATGCCGAGTTCGGTGACCGTGTGTGGATTTCCACCAGGCTTTTCCTGGCCTCGATCATCCTCACCCTCATCATCGGTGTGGCCCTTGGCGTGTACTCGGCAGCCCGGCAGTACAAATTCCAGGACCGGGTCATCACGTCCTACAGCTACCTCGCCTACATCGTCCCGGCGCCCATCGCCTACTTCCTGGTGCAGCTTGGCGCCATCAACATCAACGAAACGGTGGGGAATCGCATTTTCTTCGTCACCGGCATTTCCACTCCCGGGATGGAAGCCGGCTGGCCCCAGATAGTGGACATGGCAGCCCACTACGCCGTCCCCACAGTGGCCATCACGCTGGTGGGCTGGGGCGCCTACCAGATTGCCCAGCGCCAATACCTGCTGGACAACGTCAACGCCGACTTTGTCCGGACCGCCCGCGCCAAGGGCCTCACCAGGAACCAGGCCATTGCCCGGCACGCCCTTCGCGTGTCCTTCATCCCGGTAGCCCAGAGCATCGCCTTTACCATCCCGGCCATCTTCGCCGGCGGTTTCTTTGCCGAAAAGATCTTCGCCTGGCCCGGCGTCGGTTCCTGGAGCATCGACGCCATCTCCCTCCAGGACGTCAATGCCGCCACCGCCACCCTGGCGTACGGCTCGGTTATCTTCGCCCTGGGAGCCATCCTGGCCGACTTCGCAACCACACTGGTTGACCCGAGAGTGCGGGTGCAGTAACCATGACCAACCTGAACGCAGTGGATCCCGCAGCCGTGGCGCAGGACGCGCACCTGGAAAGCGCCGACGTTGTCATCGCCAAGTCCACCATCATCTTCCGCCGCTTCATGCGGAACAAGACCGCCGTGGCGGGCCTGGTCATCTTCCTTGCCCTCACCGTTTTCTCCTTCGTTGGCGGCTTCCTCACCACCTGGGACAAAGAAACCATCGACCCCTTCAACATCGGCATGCCGCCGTCGGCCGAGCACTACCTGGGCACCTCCCAGGCGGGGATCGACCTCTACGCGATGACCGTTGAAGGCACCCGGATCTCCATCCTGATCGGCCTGATCGTGGGACTGGTGTCCGTCCTGATCGCCGCGGTCTATGGCTGCACCATGGCCTACTTCGGGGGCAAGGTGGACAAGGTGATGCTCTTCGTCCTCGAAGCGCTCATCATGATGCCGGCGCTCCTGGTGGTGGCAGTGGCCACCAGCGGTGGCGGTGCCGGCCTGAAGCGCGACCTTCCGTCGTGGCTGCTGCTGATCATCGTTTTGCTCGTGTTCAGCTGGATGGGCACCGCCAGGCTGATCCGCTCACTGTCCATGTCCCTGATGCAGCGCGACTTCGTGAAGGCGGCCCAGTACATGGGCGTCCCGCCGCGGCGGATCGTCTGGCGGCACCTGGTCCCCAACATCGGCTCCCTGCTGGTCCTGGACATCACCCGCGGCGTTACCGGCGCCATCCTCGCCGAGGTGGCGTTCTCGTTCATCGGCATCGGCATCAAGGTTCCGGACGTCAGCCTGGGCGTCCTGATCGGCGGTGCCACCTCGCAGGTGCAGACCTTCCCCTGGATGTTCTGGGTGCCGCTGACGGTGATGTTCCTGCTCACCGGTTCACTGGCCATGATGAACGACGGCCTGCGGGACGCGTTCGACCCAAGTTCCAGTTCCACGGGCAAGGCCCGAAAGGCCAGGAAAATCCGGGCGGAGAAGAGCAAATGAGCAGCGAAACCACTACCGGATCCGGCACCACGGCGTCGGTCAACTCCACCGCCGACGCCGTCGAGCGGCTGCACATAGCGGGGCTCCACGCGCCCACTGGCGCTGTGCTCTCCGTGCGGGACCTCAACGTCCGGTTCAACTCCGAGAACGGAGTGGTCCACGCCGTGCGCGGAGTGGACTTCGACCTCCTGCCGGGCAAGACCCTGGGCATCGTGGGCGAATCAGGCTCCGGAAAGTCCGTGACATCACTGGCCATCATGGGCCTGCTTCCGGAGACCGCAGAGGTCACCGGTTCGGTCCGGCTCAAGGGCCGCGAACTGCTGGGGCTCAGTGACAAGGCCATGTGCGAATACCGCGGCAATGAACTGGCCATGGTCTTCCAGGACCCGTTGTCCTCCCTCACACCCGTGTACACCGTGGGCACCCAGATCATCGAAGCGCTGACCATCCACAACCCCACCATGAGCAAGCAGGCCAAAGAAGCCCGCGCCGTCGAGCTCCTGGCCATGGTGGGAATCCCCAGCCCGAAGGACCGGCTGAAAGCCTTCCCGCACGAATTCTCCGGCGGCATGCGCCAGCGCGTAATGATCGCGATCGCGATCGCCAACAACCCCCGGGTCCTCATCGCGGATGAGCCGACGACGGCCCTGGACGTCACCATCCAGGCCCAGGTCCTGGAGGTGCTGCACACCGCACAGGAGGAAACCGGTGCCGCCGTCGTCATGATCACGCACGACCTTGGCGTGGTGGCGGGCATGGCCGACGACATCATGGTGATGTACGCCGGAAAGCCCGTGGAAACCGGGGCGGTGGACGATATCTACTACAACCCCCGGATGCCGTACACGATGGGCCTGCTTGGAGCCGTTCCGCGCGTGGACATATCCGAAAAATCCTCCCTGGTACCCATCGACGGCATACCGCCGAACCTCCTGCACACCCCCACGGGATGCTCCTTCGCTCCGCGCTGTCCGCTGGCCACCGATGCCTGCCTGGACGGGGAACCTGCGCTGGCACCGGTGTCCGGCGGCGCCCTGCACCACGCTGCCTGCATCAAGTCGGCTGCCCTCGGCGGTGACGTGGACGTTCACGACATCTTTGCCGCCCCGCCGGTTCCGGAATCACGCTTCGACGCCATCCCGAGGGAGGACCGCGCCACCGTCCTCCAGCTCAAGGACGTGCGCAAGCACTTCCCGCTGACCAAGGGCGCGCTGATGAAGCGGCGCATCGGCACGGTCAAGGCAGTGGACGGGCTGAGCTTCGACGTCCGTGAGGGCGAGTGCTTCTCCATCGTGGGCGAGTCCGGCTCCGGAAAAACCACCACCCTGCTGGAAATCATGGAGTTCCACAAGGACCAGGACGGCGAGGTGGTGATCGGCGGCATCAGCAACAAGCAGGCCGCCGACACCAAAACCAAGAACGCCATGCGGCGCGAACTGCAGATGGTGTTCCAGGACCCCACCGGCGCCCTGGACCCGCGGTTCACCGTGTACGAGGTCCTCGCGGAACCGCTGCAGAACGCCGGCCTGGACCGCCAGGCCATCCGGAAACGGATCATGGAGCTGATGAGGCTCGTGGGCCTGCAGCCGGACCACGTGAACCGGTTCCCCAACCAGTTCTCCGGCGGCCAGCGCCAGCGCATCGGAATTGCCCGCGCGCTCGCGGTCAATCCCAAGCTCGTGGTCCTGGACGAACCCGTCTCGGCATTGGACGTGTCGGTGCAGGCCGGGGTCATCAACCTCCTGGACAAGCTCCGCGCCGAACTGGGCCTGAGCTACCTCCTGGTGGCCCACGACCTCTCCGTTGTCCGGCACATCTCCAACCGCGTGGCGGTGATGTACCTGGGCAAGATCGTGGAGATGGGCGAAGTGGACCGCGTGTTCGACAACCCGCGCCACCCCTACACCCGCGCCCTGCTGTCCGCCATCCCGGTGCCGGACCCCCACGTGGAACGCACCCGGGAACGCATCATCCTCAAGGGCGACCTCCCGTCGCCACTGGATGCCCCCAAGGGCTGCAACTTTGCCACCCGTTGCCCGGTGTTTGCCGCCCTTCCTGCCGCGAAGCAGGAAAAGTGCCTCACCCTGGAACCGCCGCTCGAAGCCGTGGCCCCGTCGTCGGCGGCGCAGGCGCTGGAACCCGCGGCGCCGGCACCGGATCAGCGTTTCGCCTGCTTCTTCCCCGACGGGGAACTGGACGAAGACATGCTGGTGACCCACGACCAGGCGGAACACCATGCACCCTAGATTTAGCCGACCCACCCGCACCATCCGCATCAATGAAGGGAAAACCATGAGGAATCTGAACAGGATCGGCGGAGCTGCAGCCATTGCTGCGGCTCTGGCGCTGACCGCCTGCGGCAGTGGCGGCTCCACGGGGCCGGAGACAGCCAAGGGGCAGGAGGCAGGCAGCGACCTGTCCAAGCTGATCAGCATCAACGAGAAGCCGGCAGCCGATCTTGAGCAGGGCGGCAAGGTCACCCTTCCGCTGGGCAACATCGGCCCGGACTTCAACGGGTTCTCCAACAACGGCAACAGCGCGGACAACTCCGCCCTGCAGGTACCCATCAACCCGGTCGCCATGAACAGCGGCGGCATGGGTGGCTGCTGGAAGGTCGACTTCACCGGAAAGGTCACGCCCAACACGGACTTCTGCGAGTCCGTGGACAGCGAGGTCAAGGACGGCAAGCAGACCATCACCATCAAGGTCAATGACAAGGCCACCTACAACGATGGCACCCCCATCGACGTGAAGGCGTTCCAGAACACCTGGAACATCCTCAAGAGCCCGGACAACGGCTACGACATCGTCAGCTCCGGCGCCTACCAGTTCGTCGAGTCGGTTGAGGCCGGCAGCAGCGACAAGGAAGTCATCGTCAAGACCACCCAGCCGGTCTACCCGATCGACTCGCTCTTCTTCGGCCTGATCCACCCGGCCGTGAACAGCCCGGAGGTGTTCAACGAAGGCTTCAACGGCAACATGCACGCAGAGTGGATGGCAGGCCCGTTCAAGCTGGACCAGTACGATTCCGCCGCGAAGACGGTGACCCTGGTTCCCAATGAGAAGTGGTGGGGAAAGAAGCCGGTCCTGGCCAACGTCACCTTCCGCCAGCTGGAAAGCAGCGCCCAGATCGCCGCCTTCAAGAACGGTGAAATTGACGCCGTCTCCGCTAACACCATCACCCCGTACAAGCAGCTGGAGGGAACCAAGGACGCGGACGTCCGCCGCGGCCAGCGCCTCTTTGCCGGCGGCATGAACATTAACGCGCAGAAGGTCACCGACGTCGCCGTCCGCGAAGCCATTTTCGCCGCCGTCGACCGCGAAGCGCTCCGCAAGGTCCGCTTCAACGGCCTGAACTGGGAAGAGCCGAGCTCCGGCTCCATGATGCTCCTGCCGTTCTCGGAGTACTACCAGGACAACTACCCGGTGAAGGAAACCGGTGCAGATGCCGCCAAGAAGGTTCTGACGGACGCCGGCTACACGGCCAACGCCAACGGCATCATGGAGAAGGACGGCAAGCCTGCCGCTTTCAAGATCAGCAACTTCGGTGACGATCCCACCACCCTTGCCTTCACGCAGACCCTGCAGAAGCAGCTTCAGGCCGGCGGCATGGACGTCGGAATCGACCAGCGCGCCTCCGCTGACTTCGGCAAGGTCATCGGTGGCCGCGACTTCGACATGAGCGTCTCGGGCTACACCGTGGGCCCGGACGCCACCGACGCCGTGAAGCAGTACTACGACTCCAAGACCAACGAGAACCAGCTGGGCGACGCCGAGCTGGACAAGAAGATTGCCGACCTCGCCTCCATCGAAGACAACGCAGAGCGCAACAAGGCGGCCATGGAGGTCGAAAAGGAGCACATGGCGAAGTACTTCTCCATGGGCGTGGTCATGAACGGCCCGCAGATCTCCTTCGTCCGCACGGGACTGGCCAACTACGGCCCGTCGCTGTTCCAGAGCCTGTCCCAGGTTCCGGACTGGACCACCCTGGGCTGGGAAAAGAAGTAACACCCTTTAGGCGTTCCCCCGCATCCTGCGGATAGCGCGCCAGCGCCCTCCCACTGTTCGTCCGCTTCGGCGGCGGATGGTGGGAGGGCGTTTGGTTTAAGGGTGCTGGATCGCGCTGCGGAGTAGCGTTGGTTGCATGACCGGAACTGAAGCTAAGCCACGCACAATCCGTACTGCCGTCGTCGGCTATGGACTCTCCGGCAGCGTCTTCCACGCGCCGCTGCTGGACGCGGACAGCAGGTATTCGCTGGATATCGTGGCCACCTCAAACGCAGACCGGCAGGCGGCGGCGACGGGCCGCTACCCGGGCGTACGGACGGTGCCGGACGGGCGTGCCGTCCTAGAGCGGGCGGACAGCCTGGACCTGGTGGTCCTGGGCACCCCGCCGGCAACCCACTATCCGCTGGCGAAGGCGGCCCTGGAGGCCGGGCTGGACGTGGTGGTGGACAAACCGTTCGTCATCTCCAGCGGCGAAGGGGAGGAACTGGTCTCGCTGGCCCGCGACCTGGGCCGGACCCTGACGGTGTTCCAGAACCGGCGCTGGGACGGCGACTACCTCACCCTGCAAAAGCTGCTGGCGGCCGAGGCCTTGGGCACGGTGCTGCGTTTCGAGTCCCGCTTCGAGCGGTGGACGCCGTCGATCGCCAAGGCCTGGAAGGCCAGGGCAACAGCGTCCGACGGCGGCGGCGCACTTTTCGACCTCGGCAGTCACCTGATCGACCAGGCCCTGCAGCTCTTCGGGCCGGCCGGCGTGGCCCATGCGGAGCTGCACGCCCGCCGCTCCGACGAGCGGGCCGACGACGACGTCTTCCTGGTGCTTCGCCACCACTCGGGGGTGCTCAGCCACCTCAGCATGAACATGCTGTGCGCGCAGCAGGCCCCGCGGTTCCGGGTGCTGGGCTCCGTGGGCGGCTTCACCAAGCATGGCGTGGACCCACAGGAACCGTTCATAGTGGCCGGGGGCAGCCCCCTGGACCAGGAGTACGGCGTGGAGGCACCCGATTGGGCGGGCGTCCTGGGGCGCGACGGCCACCTGGACCGGCTTCCCACCGAACGGGGCAACTACCCGGAGTTCTACCGCCTCCTGGCAGACAAGATCCTCGACGGCGGCACGGCATCAGACCTGCCCCTCCCGGTAGACCCGGAGGACGCGGTAGAGGTCTTACGAGTCATAGAAAAAGCGCGGGAGCTCGCCTCGTAAGTGCCCGAAAAAGCCGAACGCCGAACGACAGGCATCCGGCAGCGTGCGTCAAAGCGACGAAGTGGGCCCACAGCGGCAGGGTTCCCTGGCCGAGCTTGCGAGGCGAGGGTGCCGATGGGGCGCAGCACGCAGAGGATGTCTGTCGTCCGGCGCAGCAGGACGACCTGTGAAGGGGCTTACGCAGAAACCAGTTCGTGCCAGTCGGAAACCAGCGGCAGGTTGTGTGCCTCGGACACGGAGTGGTGCGCCACGTGGCCGGCGGCGATGTTGAGGCCGGCGGCGAGGGCGGGATCGCGGTCGAAGGCTGCCTTGACGCCCAGGTTCGCGAGGGACACGGCGTAGCGGAGGGTGACGTTGGTCAGCGCGTACGTGGACGTGTTCGGCACCGCGCCGGGCATGTTGGCCACGCAGTAGAAGATGGTGTTGTGCACCTTGTAGGTGGGTTCCTGGTGCGTGGTGGGGTGGGTGTCCTCGAAGCAGCCGCCCTGGTCCACGGCGATGTCCACCAGTACCGAGCCGGGCTTCATGCGGGCCACGAGATCGTTGGTGACCAGCTTGGGGGCCTTGGCGCCGGGGATCAGGACGGAGCCGATCACCAGGTCTGCGTCCACAACGGACTTTTCGATCTCGTAGGCGTTGGAGGCCACGGTCTTCAGCCGTCCCTGGTACTGGGCGTCCAGTTCGCGGAGGCGGTTGATGTTGATGTCCAGGATGGTGACATCGGCGCCCAGGCCTAGGGCCATGGCGGCGGCATTGGTGCCTGCAACGCCGGCACCGAGGACAACCACCTTGGCGGGGCGGACGCCGGGAACGCCGCCCAGCAGGACGCCCTTGCCGCCGGCGGGGGCCATCAGGGAGGAGGCGCCCACCTGGACGGACAGCCGGCCGGCAACCTCGGACATGGGGGCGAGCAGCGGGAGTGTGCGGCCCTCCTGGACGGTCTCGTAGGCGATGGCGGTGACGCCGGAGTTGATCAGCTCCTGGGTCAGTTCGGGCTCGGCGGCCAGGTGCAGGTACGTGAAGAGGATCAGGCCCTTGCGGAACCGGTGGTACTCGGCCTTGACGGGCTCCTTGACCTTCATGACCATGTCCGCGCGGGACCAGACGTCATCGGCGTCGTTGACGATCTCGGCGCCGGCAATGGCGTATTCCTCATCGGTGATGCCGGAGCCCAGGCCCGCGCCGCGCTCCACCAGCACCGAGTGGCCGTGGGTGCGGAATTCGTGCA
Source organism: Arthrobacter sp. Leaf137 (assembly GCF_001423525.1). Classification (GTDB taxonomy): domain Bacteria; phylum Actinomycetota; class Actinomycetes; order Actinomycetales; family Micrococcaceae; genus Arthrobacter. The sequence goes on from NZ_LMOI01000018.1 coordinate 184,201, forward strand.
CGCCAGCGGCGGTGATGGCGACGCGGAACTCGTTGTTCTTGATTTCTTTCGGGACACCGATGATCATCGTGGGCTCCAGGTTCTCGGCGGGTAAGCCGGAAAGTGCGGAAGGATTTCGTGTTTCCACGATAAATCCGCTGTGAGCCAGCCGACATTGGCCGCAGTGGAGGCCGCTGGCAAAATCCCCGGAATTCCGGGAAATCCAAGCCCGTCATGTAGACATTTGTCGAGGCTGAGGGCGTCAGGTGTCGCCTGTTGTCCGTTCGTGCCCATGGGCTGCCGGGCAGTAATGTTGGCGCATGCAGCAGCAGGGTGTGGAACAGCTCGTGGAGCAGGTGGCGCAGAAGCTGGGCCGCGGCCTTTCGCTGGAGGACCTGGACGGCCTGCTCCTCGCCTACAGCTCAAACCAGTCCCACGCGGACCGGGTGCGCGTGAACTTCCTGCTCAGCAAGAAGGTGCCGGCGGATGTGAGCGCATGGCAGCTCTCGCAGGGCATCGCCACTGCCGTGCGCCCCGTGGTGGTGCCGGCCAACCCGGACCTGGGCATGCTGGGCCGGGTCTGTGTCCCGCTGATGGTGCGTGGCTTCCGCGTTGGCTATCTGTGGGTGCAGCAGGACTCGGCAGAGGAGAGCCCGACGGCGATCCTCACCCAGCTGCCGGCGGTCAACCATGAGCTGGAGCTGCTCTCCGGGCTCCTGTTGGACTCCAATACTGCCGAGTCCGAGTTCCGGCGCAGCCGTGAACGGGAGTTTCTCTCCGCCTGTGCCGGCGAACCGAATGCCGTGGCAGCAGTAGCCGGCTGGAAGGAAGTCCAGGGCCGCGGGCCGTGGCAAATGGTCACAGTGGTGGACGCCGACGGCTGGGCCAGCGGTCCGGACCCCATCGCGTCCACCCTGATCCACCGGTCCACCGCGCTGCAGGCCACCGTGGGCGTGGACGCGGCACTGTTCAGTGCCGGTACGGAGACCCACTCGGTGGTGCTGTTCCGTGAGCTGTCCGGCCGGGCCAACCATGCGCAGGTCCTGGTGCACTACCAGTTGGAACTGGCCAAGCGCTCCGGGCGGCCGGTGCACCGCATCATCCTTGGCATCAGCGAAGGGTTCACCCGCACCCGGCAGCTGGGGGAGGCGTACCGGCAGTCGAAGCTCGCAGCCCAGGCGGCCGCCGTGGACCCCCAACTGGGTGAGCTGGTGGACTGCCGGTCCACCGGCGTGTACCAGCTGCTGGCTTCCGCCGGGGGCGGGGTGGGGGCCTGGGCCGATTCGGCGTCCGTGTACTTCCGGATGCTCGAAGACCATGACCGGAACGGCGAACTCATTCCGGTGCTGGAACTCCTTTACGACAACGACGGTTCCGTCCAGGATGTGGCCACGAAGCTCCATCTGCACCGGAGCAGCATCTACAACCGGTTGGGCAGGATCCGCCAACTGCTGGGCGTGGACCCGTTAAAGGGATTGGCCCGCCTGGAGCTTCACGCCGCCCTGAAGATGCGCCGGTGGGCCGCCCGGCCGAGGATCTAGCGGCGGGCCCGCCCGGATGTCGCCGTCACGAAGGACCTGATGGCCTCGGCCACCTGCTGGGGCCGGAGGTGCTGGGCCACATGTCCGGCGCCCGGGATTTCCGCAAAGTGCCCGTGCCGTGCCGTGGCCGCCAAGCGCCGGGACCACTCGGGGCCGGCAACCTGGTCCTCGCCGCCGCGCAGCACCAGGACTGGCAGGTCGATTTCCGCCAGCCGTTCCTCGGTGCGGTAGTTCATCATGACGGGCAATTCGGTGAAGTACCAGCGTGGGCCGCAGCGGAAATAGTCGCTGAGGACGGCCCAATTGGACGACGCACTCTCCCGCAGGAGGGCATCCAGGAACAGGGCGACACTCTGGCGGGGGACCGTCCGGTGCCGTTCATCAACCACGGGGCCCATCAGCACCAGCTGCCGCACCCGGTCCGGCGCATGATGGGTCGCCTCGATGGTGAACTGAACGCCCATCGAATGGCCCACCAAAATATAGGATTCGATGCCGCTGGACGCCAGGGCCTCACCGATAAAGGCGCCGTAGTCCTCCGCGGACACCTGCTGACCGGGCCGGGGCGTTCCGCCGAACCCGGGAAGGTCCAGTGAATACGTGGGAGCGGTGGCGGCCAGCACCTCGTGCAGCCGCCGAAGGTAGCGGTGCGAGACGCCGATTCCGTGGACCAGGACATACGCCGGCCCCGCGTCGCCCGGAACGGCGCCGGGCGAGGGCGGCGGGGTGCCGTCCGCCCAGAGGATCCGGCCGGACAGGCCGCGGGCTTCCACCGCCGAGGACCGCAGGGGGACCGTCATCGGAGCCCCGCGCCGCCGTCGGAAGCACCGGAACCGCCGGTGCTGTCCGTAGCCGGGCCGTCCGAAGCAGGGCTGTCCGTCACCGCGCCATTCAGGCCGCCGTCCGTCGCGGCCTCGTGTTCCTTCCGCCGCTGCGTTTCGAGCCAGGCCAGGATGGCGCTCTGCCGGATCCGCCGGTGCGTGCCTCGGTATTCCACGGGGATTTCGCCGCGGTCCGTCATGTTGCGCAGGTACGTATGGGAAATGCCGGCCAGTTCGGCGGCCCGGGAGGTGGTCAGCATTTCCTCGACGCTGCTCACGGTCACCGCCTCGCCACGGCTGAGCCGTGCGAGGAGGTCCACGACGGCGTCCCTCGCCTGGGCGGGCAGCCGGTGGACAGTGCCGTCCACAAATACGGTGATGTCGTCGCTGTCCCGGAGGGCGCGCGCGAGCCCGCCGGCGTCATCGGTGGGCAGTCCGGCAGTCACGCGGGGGGCTATCAGTGCCATACAGGAAGCCTAACCCTCCGTTTCGACGGTTCCCTGCGGCCACGATGTCCGCGCAGGCCTCGTGGGCGGGGAACCGTCGAACCGGGAACTGTGGAACAACCAAAAAGAAGCCGTTGACACGGAGTTAGTAACGCGCGTAACCTCAATCACACGATCCAAGTAACGCGCGTTACCCACAAGGTGGCCGCGGTACAGGAAAAACCTCACCACGCAGAAGCTGGCATGGCCCAGTCAACGAAGACCCGGAGCATTCAATGGCGAAAAGCACCACACCCCACCAGGCCGCCTCCGTGCGGCAGCGGGGCGTCACCATGAATGACGTCGCCAAGCACGCCGGCGTTTCCCGGACCGCAGTTTCGTTCGTACTGAGCAATCGCGAAAACGCCAGCATCTCCGAGGAAACCCGCACCCGGATCAACGAGGCCGTCCAGGAGCTGGGCTACCGGCCCAACGCCGGCGCCCGCGCACTGGCATCCCAGCGCACTGGCTGGTATGGCATTGTCACGGAGATTGTCACGGCCCCGTTCGCCGTCGACATCATCAAAGGCGCCCAGGACCAGGCCTGGCTTGACCGCCGGTTCCTGCTCATCGCGCCCTCCGACCAGGCCGATGCCGTAGGGCCCAACCAGGGCCTGGAAGATGCTGCAACTGAAAAGCTGTTGGAACAACGCGTGGAAGGACTTCTGTACGCGGCCACCTTCCACCGGGGCGTCCACGTTCCGGAGAGCGCCAATGAAGTGCCCACTGTGCTGATCAACTGCTTCGACGCTGACGGAAAGTTGCCCTCGATTGTCCCTGACGAGCGTGCGGGTGGCCGGGTCGCCGTCGAACGACTGCTCCAAGCCGGCCACACCCGGATTGGGGTCATCAACCTTGACCCGGTTATTCCTGCTGCAGTGGGGCGGTTGGAAGGAGCACGCGAAGCACTGGCCATCGCCGGACTGGACCTGGATCCGGAACTGGTGGTGTCCGGATACGCGACGGCCGACGGCGGCTACGAGGCCGCCGGCCGGATCCTGGACAGGTACGAGGGGGAGCGCAGGCCAACGGCACTGTTCTGCCTCAATGACCGCATGGCGATGGGCGCCTATGACGCCATCAAGGAACGGGGCCTGACCATCCCCGGAGACATCGCCGTGATCGGCTTCGACAACCAGGAACTGATTGCGGCCTACCTGCGGCCCAAGCTGACCACCGTTGCGTTGCCGTTCGAAAAAATGGGCGCCCTGGGAGTCCAGACGCTCGCCGCTCTTACAGCAGGACAGCCGATCATTGCCGACCAGCAACTGGTCGACTGTCCGCTGCTAGAACGCTCCTCGGTCTGACCGCGAAATCAAGTTCCGAAGAGCAAAACCCCTAACCCACCCTTCACCTCGCTGATGAAGACAGGAAAGAGATAACCATCATGACACAACCCCGATTCTTCAGGGCTGCCCGGATCACGGCCGCTGGCCTGGCCGTGGGAGCGATGCTGCTGACCGGCTGCGCGGCCAACGTCAACAAGACTTCCGGCACCGACGCCGCGGCAAACGCGAGCGCGTTCCTCACCATCCCGCGGGAGGACATGGGCACGTTCGTGCAGAACTTCAACCCGTTCGCCCCCACTGTGAACCCCATGGTCCAGCAGGCCATTTACGAGTCACTCCTGATCTTCAACCCGGCCAACGGGGACACGGTGCCGTGGCTCGCCACCGAGTGGAAGGCTGCCGACGACGGCAAGTCCGTCACCTTCACGCTGCGCGACGGTGTGAAGTGGTCCGACGGGCAGCCGCTGGTTGCCGAGGACGTGGCCTACACCTTCGAGCTGCAGAAGAAGATCAAGGGCGGCTTTGAATACCTCGACGGCGTCACCGCTGAGGGAAACAAGGTCACCTTCAATTTCAACAAGCCATGGTCCCCGGCACTGTACGACGTCGGCCAGCTCACCATCCTGCCCAAGCACATCTGGTCCACGCTCGCCGATCCCGAAAAGGAAGCAAACGCCAAGCCCGTCGGAACCGGGCCCTACACCGAGGTGGACAGCTTCCAGGCCCAGTCCTTCGTACTGAAGAAGAACCCCAACTACTGGCAGCCGGAAAAGCAGAAGATCGCCGGCATCAAGATGCTCGCTTTTGCAGGGAACGACGGCGCCAACCTCGCCGCTGCGAACGGCGACGTCGACTGGGCGCCGCAGTACATCCCCAACATCGAAAAGACATTCGTCTCCAAGGACAAGGAACACCGCCAGTACTGGTTCCCGGCAACCGGCGCCATGATCAACTGGCAGCTCAACACCACCAAGGCCCCCTTCAACGACGTTGACGTCCGCAAGGCACTGAGCATGGCCCTTGACCGCGACCAGGTCACCAAGATCGGCATGAGCGGCTACGCCAAGCCCGCCGACTGCACCGGCCTTTCCGGGAACTACGAGAAGTGGAAGAACTCCAAGGTCAAGGACAACTGCACCTGGACCAAGCTGGATGTGCAGAAGGCCAACGAGCTGCTGGACAAGGCCGGCTACGCCAAGGGTGCTGATGGCAAGCGCACGCTCAAGGACGGCAAGCCGTTCGAGTTCAAGATCTCCGTGGGTGCCTCATCTTCCGACTGGCTCTCCGTAGCCAACGTAATTTCGCAGAACCTCGCCGAGGTGGGCGTCACCGCCAAGGTCGACTCCCCGGACTGGGCTGCCGTGGTTGCAGGTTACGAGACGGGCGACTTCGATTCCGGCATCGTGTGGAGCGCCAACGACCCCAGCCCGTACAAGTACTTCAACACCTCCATGGGCACGTCAACCGTGAAGCCGGTGGGAACCAAGACGTTCGACAACTACCACCGCTTCGGTGACACCACGGCTGATGCCCTGTTGGCGGAATTCGCAGCCGAGGCCGACGAGTCCAAGCAGAAGGACATCGCCAACAAGCTTCAGGAAGAGTACAACGACGCCGCACCGCTGGTGCCGCTGTTCTCCGGTCCGGAATGGGGCGCCTTCAATGACACCCGCTTCACCGGCTGGCCCACGGAGGGCAACCCGTACGCAACCCTCTCGGTACGGTCACCCACCACAGTCCTGGTGCTGACCACGCTGGAACCGCGCAAGTAGTCCCCACCGCCGCCCTAACCTCGCTGCGCTTCGGCCAGGGAACCTCCCCTTACCTCCCCAAGCTCGCAAGCTCGCTCGGGGCCCCTCGGTAAGGGGCCCCGCGGCGGCGTGGGCCCATCACGCACCAGCCCCCAAACTTTCCGTAATTCCCGAATGGAGGGAAACCGTGCGCTTTATCCTGCGCCGCCTGGGTTTCTACCTGATCGCCTTCTGGGCATCCATCACCCTGAATTTCCTGCTCCCGCGCTTCATGCCCGGCGACCCCGTCTCCCGCATGTTTGCCCGCTCCCAGGACAGAATGCAGCCCGAACAGATTGAGGCCCTGCGCAAGCTTCTTGGCGTGGACGACCGGCCCATTTGGGAGCAATACGTCGACTACATGCACAACATCTTCACGGGCCAGATGGGCGTCTCCATCTCCCGTTTCCCCACACCGGTCACAGAGGTTATCTCCGCCCAGATCGGTTGGACCCTCCTGCTGGGCGGAACCGCGCTGGTGATTGCCGCCGTCGTGGGTAACCTGCTGGGCATCCTGGCTGCTTGGCGGCGTGGCGGTGCGATCGACTCGGCACTGCCGCCGGTGCTGGTGTTCATCGGCTCGTTCCCATACTTCTGGCTCGCGATGGGTGCGTTGTACCTGTTCGGCGTGGTGCTGGGCTGGTTCCCCATCCGCCACGCGTTCACGGACGGTCTGGAACCCGGGTTTACCTGGGAGTTCATCGGCGACGTCGGTGCCCACCTGGTGCTCCCTGCGCTGACCATCGTGCTGGTTTCCATTGGCGGCTGGATGCTGGGCATGCGCAACACCATGATCGCCACCAATTCCGAGGACTACATCACCATGGCCGAGGCCAAGGGCCTGCGCCCCGGCCGGATCATGCTCCGCTACGCGGCCCGGAACGCCATGCTGCCGTCCGTGACCAGCTTCGGCATGGGACTGGGCTTCGTGGTGGGAGGGGCGCTGCTCACCGAAGTGGTGTTCGCCTACCCCGGCGTGGGCTACCAGCTCCTCAACGCCGTCCAGGGCCTGGACTACCCCCTCATGCAGGGCCTGTTCCTGACCATCACCGCCGCCGTGCTGCTGGCGAACTTCCTGGTGGACATCCTCTACGTCCGCCTAGACCCGCGCGTGCGCAGCAACTGACCGGCCGCAGAAAAGGACCCCACCATGGCAACCGCAATCCTCCAGCAATCCGGCACCACGCCCGGTAAAACCCCCGCCGCAAAACCCAAAACCAAACCCAACCGCAGCTTCGTCCACGGGCTCGCCACCAACAAGAAGGCCCTGGTGGGCATGGCCGTGATGGCAGTCTTCATCGGGCTGGCCCTGCTGGCCCCGGTGCTGTTTCCCGGCGACCCCTCCCGGATCACCGCGATGGCGTCCCTGGAACCGGATGCAGACCACTGGCTGGGCACCACGGCGAAGGGGCAGGACGTGCTGGCACTGACCGTGCACGGCGCCCGGAGTTCGCTGCTGGTGGGCCTCACTGTGGGCTTCGCCTCCACGTTCATCGGCATCCTGGTGGGCCTGGCCTCTGCCTACTTCGGCCGGTTCATTGATGAGGCACTGTCCCTGGTGACCAACGTGTTCCTGCTACTGCCCGGATTGCCGCTGCTCGTCATCCTGGCTGCTTTCCTCCCGCCGGGCCTGGGAACGGTGATCCTGGTGCTCATCATCACCGGCTGGGCAGGGTCAGCACGCGTCCTGCGCAGCCAGGCCCTGTCCATCCGCTCCAAGGACTTCGTGGCCGCGGCGGTGGTGTCCGGCGAACGGGCGGGCCGGATCATGTTCCGGGAAATCCTGCCCAACATGGCCTCGATCGTGATGGGCACGCTGTTGGCCTGCGTTGTCTACGGAATCGGCGCCCAGGCGGGCCTTGAGTTCCTGGGACTGGGCGATGTCAGCACCGTCTCGTGGGGCAACAACCTGTTCTGGGCCGGCAACGAGGGCGCGCTGCTCACCGGAAGCTGGTGGGTCTTCGTGCCGTCGGGCGTGTGCATCGCCCTGGTGGCCTTCGCGCTGGCCCTCATCAACTACGCCGTGGACGAGGTCACCAACCCCCGCCTGCGGAAAATCAAAACCCCCCGGCCCGCCACGGCCGAAACCCTGGCACCCATCGAAAGGAGCGCCGCCAAGTGACTGTCTCCCAAACCTCCTTCGGGTCCCACGAACCTGTCCTGGACGTGCAGGACCTCACCGTGAAGTACATCGGCGACTCCCGCTCCACCACCGCCGTCGACCGCGTTTCCTTCAGCATCGGCACCGGCGAGGTCTTCGGCCTGGCAGGGGAATCGGGCTGCGGCAAGTCGACCATCGCCAACTCGATCATGCGGCTGCTCAAGGACCCTGCGAAGATCGCCGCTGGCAGCATCTCCTTCGGCGGCCGGGATGTCCTGGCCATGAGCCCGGAAGAACTGCGGCGCTTCCGCTGGCAGGACGTGGCCATGGTGTTCCAGTCGGCCATGAACTCGCTCAATCCGGTGCTGACCATCGGCGAGCAGATCGTGGACATCTTCACCACCCACGCCGGGCTGTCCCGCAAGGAATCGCTGCGGCGGGCGGGGGAACTGCTGGAGCTGGTCAGGATCGACCCCGCACGGCTGAAGTCCTACCCGCACCAGCTCTCCGGCGGGATGCGGCAACGCGCCGTCATCGCGATGGCCGTGGCACTCAAGCCCTCCCTCCTGATCCTGGACGAGCCCACCACCGCCCTGGACGTGGTGGTGCAGCAGGAGATCATGGCCCAGATCAAGGAACTCCAGCGTGAACTTGGCTTCTCCGTCCTGTTCATCACGCACGACATGTCCCTCATGGTGGAACTGTCCCACCGGATGGCTGTGATGTACGGCGGGCGCATCGTGGAGACCGCCAGGGCCCACGACGTCTACGCCGATCCCCGCCATCCCTACACGCAGGCGCTGATGGGCGCGTTTCCGCCCCTCACCGGCCCGCGGGTTCCGCTTTCGGGATTGCCCGACGGCGTGAAGTTCCGGAACATCCCGGACCTCGCCGAGGTGGCACCCGGCCACCTCGTGGCGCCGTTCGGTGCCGGCGACTTGTCCATCGCGCACGGAACGCAGGCCACTGATGACGAAGATGCAGCCCTGGAAGGAGCCATCCGATGAGCCATTCAATGCTTTCCACCTCCACCGGTTCAGGCCCGGCCCGGACGGACACCCCCGCCCTGGAGGTCCGCGGCCTCGGTAAGTCGTTCCCCATCGGCGGGCTGTTCTCGCGGGACTCGGTGCGGGCCCTCCACGGCGTGGACCTGGCCATCGGCCGCGGCGAAATCGTTGCGCTGGTGGGCGAATCAGGTTCCGGCAAGAGCACCCTGGCCCGCTGTGTTGCCCGGCTCGAGCGGCCCAGCGAAGGCAGCATCCTGCTGGATGGCACCGACGTCCTCAAACGGGACCGCTTCCAGGCCTCGCGGGCGTTCCGCTCCCAGCTGCAGATGGTGTTCCAGGACCCCTTCGGGTCGCTGAACCCGGCACACCGGATCGGGCATTTCCTGCGGCGTTCCCTGGCGATCCACGGGAAGGGCGGCCGTTCGGAAACGGAAACCCAGGCCCGCCTCGAACAGCTCATGGACACCGTGGGGCTGCAGACGGACATGCTGGACTCCTACCCGCATGAACTCTCCGGCGGCCAGCGCCAGCGCGTCGCCATCGCCCGGGCGCTCGCCGTGGAACCGCAGGTGATCCTCGCGGACGAACCAACCTCGATGCTGGACGTCTCCGTCCGGATCGGCGTGCTCAACCTGATGCGCAGGCTCCGGGACGAGCAGGGCATCTCGATGCTCTACATCACCCACGACCTCGCTTCGGCCCGCTACCTCGCGGACCGCACGGCCGTGATGTTCGCCGGCGAGCTCGTGGAGGAGGGTGAGTCCCTGGACCTGCTGGCCAATCCGGCCCACCCCTACACACAGCTCCTGGTCTCCGCCGTTCCGGATCCGGCCCGTGCCGGTTCCTACGATCCCGTCCGGCGGGCCGAACTGCGGCAGGCCGTCATGGCCTCGACAAGCTGCGCGTTCGACGGCGACCCGGACCAGCCCTGCTCCGGCGATCAGCCCGTCCGGCACCAGGTAGGCGATCCCGGCAACCGGCACTGGGTCCGCTGCCACCTCTACCGCCCCCGTGCCGGCGCAGGCGGCCACGCCCTCGCTGCAGACCCGGCAGCCGGCCCATCCGCAGACGCCGGCATCTCCGTACACGCCGGCCCGCCGGCGTCAGCCCATCCCCGGAAGGCTTCGGCATGACTGAACTGACCCACCCGCTCGCCACCGTCCCGCGCGGCGAGCTGGTTGCCCGCGCCGAAGCCGATCCGCTGCGGCCCCGCTTCCATTTCGTCTCTCCCGCCGGATGGCTCAACGATCCCAACGGCGTGGGCCAGTGGAACGGCATCTACCACCTCTTCTACCAGTACAACCCTGAGGGCGCCTTCCACCACCGCATCCAGTGGGGCCACGCCACCAGCACGGACCTCGTCACCTGGACGGACCGGCCGGTAGCCCTGGAACCCTCGGCAGGTCCGGACGCGGACGGATGCTGGTCCGGCGTGCTGGTCAACGACGCCGGTACGCCCACGCTTGTCTACTCGGGCAGGCTCGGGGAACGCGAACTTCCCTGCGTCGCCGTGGGTTCACCGGACCTGTCCACCTGGACCAAAGCCCCGGAGAACCCCGTCATCGCAGCCCCGCCGGCCGGCGTCGACATCACCGCCTACCGTGACCACTGCGTGTGGCGCGAAGGCAACAGGTGGCGGCAGCTGGTGGGCTCGGGCGTCCGCGGCCGCGGCGGAACGGCGTTCCTGTACGAGTCGGCGGACCTGCGGTCCTGGGATTACGTGGGGCCGCTCTTCATCGGCGATGCCTCACAGGGTGACCCCGCCGGCACGGACTGGACCGGCACCATGTGGGAATGCGTGGACCTGTTCCGCGCCGGCACCGGGACCCTGGGTACCGAACCCGCGGACGGTTCACCCGACGTGCTGGTCTTCTCCGCCTGGAACGACGGCGACACACGCCACCCGCTGTACTGGACGGGCCGGTACTCCGGGGACTCCTTCGAACCGGCGGAGCTGCACCGCCTGGACTACGGCGGCAGGTACTTCTACGCGCCGCAATCCTTCCTCGACGACGCCGGCCGGCGCATCATGTTCGGCTGGCTGCAGGAGGGCCGCACGGACGCCGCGATGGTGGAAGCCGGCTGGTCCGGCGTGATGAGCCTGCCGCGGGTCACCACCCTGGCCGAGGACGGGACGCTGCGGTTCGCGCCGGTCCCCGAACTCGAACAGCTTCGCGGCAACCACACCAGCCTGCCGGAACAGGAGCTGGCGGCGCCGCTGGATACCGGAGTCCGGGGCAACCAGCTGGACCTCGAACTGGACATCCACCTGGCACCGGGTGCCGTGCTGCGGCTGGGCGTGCTGGGATCGGGCGACGGCGCGGAGGACACCGTCATCGAAGTGGGCCGTCCCGCGCACAGCACCGGTGACACCGAGGGAACCCTCCGCCTCGACCGCACCCGCAGTTCCCTGGACTCCTCCGTGGACCTGGAGGACAGGTCCGGGCCCATCCCGATGACCGGCGGGCACGTCCGCCTGCGCGTCCTGGTGGACCGGTCCGCCGTCGAGGTCTTCGCCAATGGCAAGCCGCTCACCGCCCGCGCCTACCCCACCCGCGGCGGCGGCCACGTCACCCTCTCCACGGCGGGAGCCGTGCACCTGAACGCCTTCGACGCCTGGACCATGGCGGACATCCGGGGAGGTGGCCGCACCCTCTTCCCGTAGCCCTTACGGTGGGCGGCAGGGCCGCGTACCAAGACGTGCTGGTGGCGGCCCTGCCGTAGGGCAGGTTCCGGTGCTGGCGGGACTGGCTAGAGGCCCAGTTCCGCCAGCACGGGGAGCTTCTCCCGCACCCGGTCGCGGGCCTCGGAGGCGCTCGGGGCGGAGAGCGCCAGCTTGGCCAGTTCCTGGGCTTCCTGGAGGGTCACGGTCTTCAGGACGGCGGCGACGGCGGCGAGGGAACGGGCGGTCATGGACAGCGTGTTGACGCCCAGGCCGGTCAGGACGACGGCGAGGGCGGGGTCCGCCGCCGCCTCGCCGCAGACGCCCACGGGCTTGCTGTTGCCTTCCGCCCGGGAACCCTCCACCGTCAGGCCCACCAGGCGCAGGACGGCCGGCTGCCAGGGCGTATTCAGGTTCGCCAGGGGACCGAGTTGGCGGTCCGCTGCCATGGCGTACTGGGTGAGGTCATTGGTGCCCAGGCTGGCAAAGCCCACCTCGCGGAGGATGGCCTCGGCGGTCAGGGCGGCGGAGGGGACCTCCACCATCACGCCGGGGGTCTGCAGGCCGGCGTCAGCGCACATCGAGGCGAAGCGTGCCGCTTCTTCGGCCGTGGAGATCATGGGGGCCATCACCCACACGTCCGCCTCCGACGCGTTGGCGGCTAATGCGATGGCTTCGAGCTGCCGGTCCAGCACGCCCGGAGTGGTGAAGTCGGTGCGGTAGCCGCGCACGCCGAGGGCGGGGTTGGGCTCGGTGGAGTCGGTCAGGAACGGCAGCGGCTTGTCGGCGCCGGCATCCAGCGTGCGCAGCACCACCTTCTTGCCGGGGAACGCATCGAAGACGCTCTTGTACGCGGCGGCCTGTTCTTCCACGGAGGGCTCTGTGTCGCGTTCCAGGAAGCAGAACTCGGTGCGGAACAGCCCCACGCCCTGGGCGCCCAGCTTCGCGGCAGCCACCGCGTCCTTGCCGCCGCCCACGTTGGCGAGCAGCGGGACCTGGTGGCCGTCCGCCGTCGCGCCCGTGCCGGTGAATTCTGCCAGCAGCGACGCCGTTGCGGCCCAGCCTTCCGCGGCCTCGCGCAGGGACCCGTCCGGCTCGGAGGTGACGGAGCCGGCGGCGCCGTCCACGTAGACCTCGGTGCCGTCAGCGATGTGGTCCACACCGACGGCGGCCACGACGGCGGGAAGGCCGAGTGAGCGGGCGATGATGGCGGTGTGCGACTGCGGGCCGCCGCCGGACGTCACCAGGGCCAGGACCTTGTTCGGGTCCAGCGTGGCGGTATCGGCCGGGGCGAGGTCGTCAGCGACCAGGACGAAGGGATTCTCGGACGCGGGAATGCCGGGCGCTGCCACGCCGCGGAGCTCGGCCACGATGCGGGCCCGCACGTCCAGGACGTCGGTGGCGCGCTCAGCCATGTAGCCGCCCAGGTTGTGGAGCATCTCCGACACGGAGGATCCAGATTCCCAGATGGCCCGTTCAGCGGACGTACCCCGGGCCACCAGCTTGGCGGCGCCCTTGATCAGCATGGTGTCCTTGGCCATCAGTGCAGTGGCCTCCAGGACGGCCTTGCCGTCGCCGCTGGCGTGCGCGGCGCGCGCCTTCAGTTCGTCATGCACGGCCTGGGAGGCCGCCTTCAGTGCTGCAGTGGCTTCCTCGGCGGTGGTGTCCGGTGCCAGCTGCTCACCGGCGGGAGGTTCGCTGATCGGTTTGGGCATCTGCCGCACGGTGCCGATGACGCGGCCTGGACTGACGCCTACTCCTGGGAAGTTCTGCACTGAAGGTCCTCATTCTCTGCCGGTAGCCAGGCCCGCCAAACAATCCCGGCGCCATGCCGGAACACCTCCGCCCCGCCACAACGCGTCACGTCAGGAGATGGAAACGAGCCTGAAAAAATTGTATGTGATTCAGTTCATATAGCAACGCTATAGGTGCTAGGGTAGCGGTTATGAGTTTGGATGGCCAGCTTCCCCCCAAAATGCGGCTGCTCCGTGCAGCGGCAGAGCTGCTGGCAAAATCCGCGGGAGCGCCGGTCTCCACCCGCCAGATCACGCAGCTGGCAGGGGTATCTGCACCCACCCTGTACCACCACTTCGGCGACAAGGAAGGCCTTTTCGACGCTGTGGTGGCTGCAGGATTCGAAGAATATGTCGCAGGCGAAAGGGATTTCGCCCCCTCCGGGCAGCCTCTCGAGGACATCCGGAGAATGTGGGACAACCACGTGCAGTTCGGGCTTAACCAGCCGGAGCTCTACCTGGTGATGTTCGGCAACATCCGCCCGGAAAGCCGCCCCGCCATCGTTGCCGATGCCGAGGCGCTGATGGAGGAGATGCTGAACAAGGCCGCAGCGGCGGGCCAGCTCAACGTCCAGCCCAGGGAGGCGGCCAGGTCCATCCTGGCGGCCAACGTTGGCGTGACGCTGATGCTGATCGCGGAACCCGCTCCGGACCGGAACCTCGAACTGTCCACCATGACCCGGGATGCCATGATTTTCGCGGTGTCCGCCGAGCCCGCCAGTGGCTCGGCCCCGGGCAGCGCCGGAAAGTCCTCGGTGGTGGTGGCAGCGATTGCCCTGAACGCCGCACTTCAGGCCTCGCACTCAGACCAGCTCTCGAGCTCGGAGCTCAAGCTCTTCCTCGAGTGGCTGCACCGGATCTCCGCCACCCCCGCCGGTTAGCCCGGCATAACCTGCGCCACCCGGTTCCACCAGCAGTACGTCGTCGTCAGTATCGGACCATCCTGCGGAGCAGCAGGACGAACGGTTAGGAAATCACATGGCAACAGAGACAGTTGCAAAGCCCCGTACCAGCGCTCGGGTACACGTCCAGAAATTCGGGACGTTCCTGTCCGGAATGATCATGCCCAACATCGGCGCCTTCATCGCTTGGGGCATCATCACAGCCCTCTTCATCGAAAAGGGCTGGCTGCCGGTTCCCCAGCTTGGCGGCTTCGGTGAAACCGACGGGAAGCCGAACATCGGCCTCGTAGGGCCCATGATCACCTACCTGCTGCCGCTGCTGATCGGTTACACCGGCGGCAAGATGGTCTACGACGTCCGCGGCGGCGTGGTGGGCGCCATCGGCACCATGGGCGTGATTGTGGGCGCCGGCATCCCGATGTTCATCGGCGCCATGATCATGGGCCCGCTGGGCGGCTGGACCATGAAGAAGATCGATTCGCTCTGGGACGGAAAAATCCGCCCGGGCTTCGAAATGCTGGTCAACAACTTCTCCGCGGGTATTTGGGGTGCGCTGCTTGCCATGCTGGGCTTCTACGCGGTCGCTCCGGTGGTGTCAGGGTTCAGCGCCGGTGCCGGCAACGTGGTGCAGTTCCTGGTCAACAACGGCCTGCTGCCGCTCACCAGCATCTTCATTGAGCCCGCCAAAGTCCTCTTCCTGAACAACGCCATCAACCACGGTGTGCTGACCCCGCTGGGCGTCCAGCAGTCGCTGGAGCAGGGCAAGTCCATCCTCTTCCTGCTCGAGGCCAACCCCGGCCCGGGCCTGGGCATCCTGCTGGCCTACATGTTCTTCGGCAAGGGCGCGGCCAAGGCCTCCGCCCCGGGCGCCGCAATCATCCACTTCCTCGGCGGCATCCACGAGATCTACTTCCCGTACGTCCTGATGCGCCCGCTGCTCATCCTGGCCGCCATCGCCGGCGGCATGACAGGCATCGCCACCCTGGCGGTCACCGGTGCCGGCCTCGTGGCACCGGCAGCCCCGGGTTCCATCTTCGCCGTACTCGCACAGACCTCCCGTGACAGCTACCTCGGGGTGATCCTCGCGGTGCTGCTTGCCACGGCCGCGTCCTTCCTGGTGGCCTCGGTGATCATGAAGACCACCAAGCACAGCGACGAAGGCGACCTCAACGCCGCAACCTCCCGCATGGAAGAAATGAAGGGCAAGAAGAGCTCCGTCTCCTCCCACCTGACCGGTGCGGGTGCCGGTGTGGGAACCGCCGTGATGGCTGGTCCCATCAAGAACATTGTGTTCGCCTGCGACGCCGGAATGGGCTCCAGCGCCATGGGCGCATCAGTGCTCCGCAACAAGATCAAGGCCGCCGGCTTCCCGGATGTCAAGGTCACCAACTCGGCAATCGCCAACCTCAGCGACACGTACGACGTTGTGGTCACGCACCAGGACCTCACCGAACGTGCCAAGCCGTCCACGTCCAGCGCCGCTCACTTCTCGGTGGACAACTTCATGAACAGCCCACGTTACGACGAGATCGTTGACCTGGTCAGGGAGAGCAATACCGACGGCGGAACGTCCGACGCCGGCGCCATGGCCGAACCGGAAGCCGGAACCTCCGGCGGTGCTGCTGCAGCGGGCGCTGCAGGAGTTGGCGCCGGGGCTGCTGCAGCCGCGGGCCAGGGTGCGCACGCCGCAGACGCCCCGGCCGCGGGACAGGCAGAGATCCTGGCCCGTGAAAGCGTCATCCTCACCGGAACGGCCACCACCCGCGACGCCGCCATCGACGAAGCCGGCCGGCTCCTGCTGGCCCGCGGCGCGGTGGACCAGGGCTACATCGATGCCATGCACGAGCGCGAGGAATCCGTGTCCACCTACATGGGCAGCTTCCTGGCCATCCCGCACGGCACCAACGCCGCCAAGGACCACATCCGGAAGTCGGCAGTCTCGGTGATCCGCTACCCGCAGGGCATCGACTGGAACGGCAAGGAGGTCAAGTTCGTGGTGGGCGTCGCCGGCGTGAACAACGAACACCTGCACATCCTGTCCTCCATCGCCAAGGTCTTCACCAACAAGGAGCAGGTGGCCCGCCTCGAGGCGGCCAGCTCCGTGGATGAAGTCCTGGAGCTCTTCGGGAAGGTCAACGCATAGTGAAGGCTGTACATTTTGGTGCCGGCAACATCGGCCGCGGCTTCGTGGGGCTACTCCTGCACAATGCCGGCTACGAGGTGGTGTTCGCTGACGTCGCCGACGCGCTGATCGACCAACTGGCCGCCGCGGACAGCTACGCCGTCCATGAAGTGGGGGAGAACCCCGCCGTGCAGACCGTTGACAACTTCCGCGCCCTGAATTCGAACACCCAGGAAGCGGAACTCATCACGGAAATCGCGACGGCGGACCTCGTCACCACCGCGGTGGGGCCGCACATCCTGAAGTTCGTGGCACCGGTGATCGCGCGGGGCATTGCCGCACGCGGGGCCGGGATGGCGCCGCTGCAGGTCATGGCCTGCGAGAACGCCATCAATGCCACGGACATCCTGGCCCGGGAGGTGGCCTCCCGCCCGGAGGCCGCCGGCGGGGCGCTGGACGGCCAGGCCGTGTTCGCCAACACCGCCGTGGACCGGATCGTGCCCAACCAGGAGGCCGGGCAGGGCCTGGACGTCACCGTGGAATCCTTCTATGAGTGGGTCATCGACCGGACAGCCTTCGCCGGATCGGAGCCGGAGATCCCCGGCGCCACCTTTGTGGACGAGCTCGCGCCCTACATCGAGCGCAAGCTGTTCACGGTGAACACCGGCCATGCCTCGGCCGCCTATTTCGGGTTCGAGGCAGGACTGGAGAAGATCTCCGACGCCATGGCGGACCAGGACGTGGCGGAAGACGTGCGGGCAGTGCTGGAGGAAACCAAGCAACTCCTGGTGTCCAAGCACGGGTTCAGCAACGAGGCGCAGGAAGCCTACGTGCAGAAGATCCTGGTCCGGTTCACCAACCCGCACCTGCCGGACACCGTGAACCGGGTGGGCCGCGCCCCGTTGCGCAAGCTCAGCCGGCACGAGCGGTTCATCGGCCCTGCGGCCGAGCTGGCCGAACGCGGCGTGGTGCCCGAGGCTCTGCTGGGAGCCATTTCAGCGGCGCTGCGGTTCACTGATCCTGCCGACGCCGAGGCCACCGAACTGGCCGGCATCCTCGCGTCGGGCGGTGCGGCGGACGCCACCGCCAGGATCACCGGCCTGGAGCCGGAGCACCCGCTCTTCAACGCGGTGTCCACCCTCGTGGAGGAGCGGCAGGCAGAGGTGGCCGCCGCCTCCGCCTGATGTCCGCATGGCAGCACGCTGCCTGCCGCACCATCCGACGTATGACTGCATCGACGTAATGCACAATGACGACGCCGGCACTGAACCCCAGTGCCGGCGTCGTTTTTCTGTGATCTCCCACACAAACGGACCGGAAGTGTATTGGTTAGCCTGTCCTTACTTATAGGCTCAGCTCTATTAGGCAACGAAGTTGTGACGTTATTACCGAGTGGAGAACATCGTGAAGAAGAGGCTGCAGGGCTATCTGGGGGCAATGGCAGCGGGGGCGGCTCTCCTGACCGTGACCGCGTGCGGCGGCAACGCCACGGCAACCCCCGCAGCGGAAACCTCCACCATCACCGTCGAGCACGCCCAGGGGAGCACGGCCAACGTTCCCGTCAACCCGGAAAAGGTCTTCACGTTCGACCTCGGCGTCCTGGACACGATGGATGCCCTCGGCATTGAACCTGCCGGTGTGCCGGAGGCCGCCTACCCGGACGCGCTGAAGAAATACTCCGACGCCAAGTACGCAAAGATCGGCTCCCTAAAGGAACCCGACTTCGAAGCCGTCAGTGCCGGCGACCCGGACCTCATCATCATCTCCGGCCGCACCGCCGGAGCCTATGAAGAGCTGAGCAAGATCGCCCCCACGATTGATCTCTCCATTGATGCCGCCAAGCCCATGGACAGCTTCAAGGAGCAGGCCGGAAAGCTGGGGACCATCTTCAACAAGTCAGCCGAGGTTGAGGAGAAGCTCGCCGCCGTGGATACCACCGTGGCCGACACCAAAGCCAAGGCCGCAACAGCCGGTAAGGGCCTGATCGTCCTCACCTCCGGCGGCGAAGTCACCGCCTACGGCGCCGGCTCCCGCTTCGGCATCATCCACGACGTCCTGGGCGTACCCACCGCGGCGGACGTGAAGTCCGAGGGATCCCACGGTGAGGCCATCTCCTTCGAATACATCAAGCAGGCCAACCCGGACCTCCTCTACGTGATCAACCGCGATACCGCCATCGGAACCGAAGGCACCGCCAACGCCATTTTGGACAACGAGCTGGTCCAGGCCACCAATGCCGCCAAGAACGGCAAGGTCATCAACCTTGACCCTGCGGGCTGGTACATCGTGGGATACGGCCTGAACAACGTCAAGGCCATGGTGGATGCCGTAGCCGGCTCCGTCGCTTAAACCACCACCGGGCTACAGCATGACCATCACCGCCGCGCGCCCCCAGGCGCCGGCAACCCGCAGCCAGGCCCGCCACTACGCGGGCCTGGCTGCCGCCGCAGTTGCCGTCCTGGTCCTCGCCGCCGGAAGCATGTTCGTGGGCGTCAGCGACGTCTCGCTCCCGTCCCTCCTCGCGGGGGACGCGGATACCATCGACATCTTCTGGATCTCACGGGTGCCCCGCACCCTGGCTGTGCTGCTGGCAGGAATGGCCGTGGCCGTGGCCGGGCTGATCATGCAGCTCATGGCCCGGAACCGCTTCGTGGAACCCTCCACCGTGGGTACCGTGGAGTCCGCCACGCTGGGCATCCTGGTGGTCACCGTCCTCGCCCCGGGCGCTCCCATGCTGGCCAAGATGCTGGTTGCCAGCGTTTTCGCGATGCTGGGCACCGCCCTGTTCCTGGCCATCCTGCGGCGGCTGCCCGCCAGGAACACCCTGCTCATCCCGCTGGTGGGCATCATGCTGGGTGGCATCATCGCCGCCGTCACCACCTTCTTCGCCTACCGGTACGACCTGCTGCAGACGCTCAGCAACTGGATGATCGGCGACTTTTCGGGCGTCCTCCGCGGCCGGTACGAGCTGCTCTGGATCGTCGCGGCGCTCATGCTGGTGGGCCTGCTCGCCGCAGACCGTTTCACCGTGGCCGGGATGGGGCAGGACTTCACCACCAACCTGGGCCTGAACTATGCGCGCACCATGCGGCTGGGGCTGCTGATCGTCTCCCTGATCTCCGCCGTGGTGGTCACCACCGTGGGCGCCGTACCTTTCCTGGGCCTGGTGGTGCCCAACATCGTCTCCCTCATCTTCGGTGACAACCTCCGCCGCGCCGTCCCGTGGACCGCCCTGTTCGGGGCGGCGTTCGTGCTGGTCTGCGACATTATCGGCCGGACCATCCGGTACCCCTACGAGGTTCCAGTGGGGATGGTGATGTCCGTGCTGGGCGCCGTCCTCTTCCTCGCCCTGATCCTGAGGAAACGCAATGCCTAAGGCTCCTGCCCTGACCTCCCCGGCTCCCGTGGACGCCGCCGTGGCCCCGTCCACCGGCCCCGTCAGGCGCCGGTTCCGCAATGCCCCGCCCCAACTCGTGGTGGGTGTCCTGCTCGCGGCTACCGCCACCGTCGTCCTCTTCTTCCTGTTCTTCGAACTCAAGGGCAACGTGGGCTACATCCTGCCGCGCCGCGCCATCAAGGTCTCCGCGATGCTGCTGGTGGCCGTTGCCGTGGGCGTATCCACGCTGCTGTTCCAGACCGTGACGGCCAACCGCATCCTGACGCCATCCATCATGGGCTTCGACTCGCTGTACATCCTGGTGCAGACCGTCATGGCCTTCGCCCTCGGTGCCGCCGCCGTGGTGACCGCCCCGCCCACCCTGCAGTTCGGCGCCGAGGTGGTGCTGATGGTGGCCTTCAGCGCTCTGCTGTACCGCTGGATGTTCACCGGCGCCACCCGGTCGCTGCACCTGCTCCTGCTGGTGGGCGTGATCCTCGGCAGCCTGTTCCGCGGCTTCTCCTCCCTGCTGCAGCGGCTGATGGAACCCAGCGAGTTCATCATCCTGCAGGACCTGTTCTTCGCATCCTTCAACAACGTGGACCCCGCACTGCTGGGAGTGGCCGCGGTGATCGTCGCCGCCGTCTGCGCTGCCGTGTGGCGGGCCCGGCACACCCTTGACGTCCTGGCATTGGGCCGGGACGTGGCCATCAACGTGGGCGTGGACCACCGCAAGGTGGTGATGCGCGTGCTGCTGGCGTGCTCGCTGCTGGTGGCCGTCTCCACCGCCCTGGTGGGCCCGGTGACCTTCTTCGGACTCCTGGTGGTGAGCCTGGGCTACCAGCTGTGCCGCGGGTTCAGCCACGCCTGGCTGCTGCCCATCGTGGTACTGATCGGCGCCATTGCCCTGGTGGGCGGTCAGCTGCTTTTGGAGAAGGTTTTCGGCTTCGGCACGGCGCTCAGCGTGGTCATCGAGTTCACCGGCGGCATCCTCTTCCTCTACCTCCTGCTGAAAGGCTCGCTCAAATGACCATCGCGGTCCGCAACGTCTCCAAAAGCTACGGCGGCCAGACGGTCCTCGACGACGTCAGCTGCGAGATCCCGCAGGGCGGCATCACCTCGATCATCGGACCCAACGGCGCCGGCAAATCCACCCTGCTCTCACTGATCAGCCGGTTGCAGCCCCTGGGCTCAGGCGAGGTGTCCGTGGGCGGCCTGGACATCGCGTCCACGGACAGCCGCCAGCTGGCCCGGACCATGGCCATCCTCCGCCAGGAGAACCACCTCACCATGCGGCTCACCGTCCGCGACCTGGTGGCCTTCGGCCGGTTCCCCCACTCCGGCGGCCGGCCCACCGTTGAGGACCTCGCCAAGGTGGAAGAGGCCATCGCGCACCTGGACCTGACGCCCATGGCGGACAAGTTCGTGGACGAGCTCTCCGGCGGGCAGCGGCAGCGCGCGTTCATTGCCATGGTGCTGGCCCAGGACACGCAGTACCTGCTCCTGGACGAGCCGCTGAACAACCTGGACATGAAGCACTCGGTGGAAATGATGCGGCTCCTGCGGCGTCTTGCCGACGAATTCGGCAAGACGATTGTGATCGTGGTCCACGACATCAACTTCGCCTCCTGCTACTCGGACACCATCCTGGCCATGAAGGACGGCAGGCTGATCCACCAGGGCAGCCCGCGGCAGATCATGCAGCAGGCCATGCTCCGCGACGTTTACGACATCGATATCCGTATCGAGGAAATCGGCGCCCACCGGATCGGCGTCTACTTCACCTGACCCGCGCTCACTTAAGGTGGGTATTCCTGAAACGCCCGCTCACTTAAGGTGGGTATTCCTGCAACGCCCGCTCACCCGTGAAAGGCTGGGCAGGTGAGTGAAACCGCTGCTGCCCCGGAACCTTTGCTGACCGCCGACGTCGAGCGCGGGACTTTCCGCCTCCGCCACGCCACGCGGGCGGACCTGCCCGCCGTCGTGCAGCTCCTCGCCGATGACGCGCTGGGCGCGGGCCGCGAGGCGGGCCAGGACATGGCGCCCTACGAACGCGCCTTTGACGCGATCGACGGCGACCCCCGCCACATGCTCCTTGTGGGCGAGCTGGTGCCGCCCGGGGAAGCCGCGGGTCCGGTGGTTGCCACGTTCCAGCTGAGCTTCCTCCCCGGCATCTCGCGGCACGGGGCGTGGCGCTCGCAGATCGAGGGCGTGCGGGTGGCCGACGCCCTCAGGGGCCAGGGCATCGGCAACCTGATGATCCAGTGGGCCATCGGCGAGTCCAGGCGGCAGGGCTGTTCGCTGGTGCAGCTGACCACGCACAAGACGCGGACGGCTGCCCAGCGCTTCTACCAGCGGCTCGGATTTGAAGGCTCGCACGAGGGCATGAAGCTCACGCTCTGACCACATAACTTTGACTGTTAGGTACCCTAAATGTTAGGGTACCTAATGATGAACGAGAACAAGCTCCAGGAACTCGCCGCAGGCTTCCGCGAAGCCCTGCGCCACAGCGTCTACCTGGTCCGCCGCCTCGACGCGGACGGAGACCTCAGCGCCGCCCAGCTCAGCACCCTGAAGATGCTGCTGGACGACGGCGTCCGGGTAGGTGAGATCGCCCGCAACCTCGGCGTCAGGGTACCCAGCGCCACCGAGCAGATCATCAAGCTCGAACGCGCAGGGTTGGCCCGCCGCGAACCCGACCCCGCCGACTCCCGCGCCGTCCGCGTCATCCTGACCGCCGAAGGCCGCGCCGCCGTCGAGTCCGCAAACCAGCGGCGCAACGCCGTCATGGCCGAACTCCTCGGCGAACTCACCGAGCAGGACCGGGAAGCACTGGCGGCGGCGCTGCCCGTCATCGACAAAATCAACGCGTCCCTCCAGAACTGACGCACCGCACCCCCCTTAGGAGCACACCCCATGAACCGCCAAGCAGACACCCTGCCGGCACCCGGGAACACCCTGCAGGCCGAAAAGGCCTCCTTCCTCAAACAGCCAAAAGCCGTGTGGGCCACCGCCCTGGCCGCGGTCTTCGCGTTCATGGGCATCGGCCTGGTGGACCCCATCCTCCCCGCGATCGCCACCAACCTGGACGCCAGCCCCAGCGAGGTCTCGCTGCTGTTCACCAGCTACTTCCTGGTCACCGCCCTGGCGATGCTGATCACCGGCTTCGTCTCGTCCCGCATCGGCGGCAAGAAAACCCTGCTGATCGGGCTGGCCATCATCGTGGTGTTCTCTTCGCTCTCCGGCCTGTCCGGCAGCGTGGATGAGCTGGTGGGCTTCCGCGCCGGCTGGGGCCTGGGCAACGCCCTCTTCGTCGCCACCGCCCTCGCGGTCATCGTGGGTGTGGCAAGCGGCGGCGCCGGCATTGCCATCATCCTCTACGAGGCCGCACTGGGCCTTGGCATCTCCCTCGGCCCGCTCCTGGGCGCCCTGCTGGGCGGCTGGCAGTGGCGCGCCCCGTTCTTTGGCACGGCCGTCCTGATGGCCGCCGCATTCATTGCCTTGCTGGCCCTGCTTCCCAAGACGCCGCTGCCCGAGCGCAAGGTGCGCCTCCGCGACCCGCTACTGGCCCTGGGCCACAAGGGATTGCGCACGACGGCGGCCAGCGGCTTGTTCTACAACTACGGCTTCTTCACCATCCTGGCTTTCACCCCCTTCATCCTGGGCATGGACGCGTATGGAATCGGCGCCGTCTTCTTCGGCTGGGGCGTGGCGGTGGCCGTGTTCTCCGTCTTCGTCGCACCGGTCCTGCAGCGCCGCTTCGGTGCCGTCAAGGTGCTGACCGGCACCCTGTTCGTCCTGTTGCTGGACCTGGCCGGGCTGGGACTGGCGGCCGGGCACTCGGTGCCTGCCGTCGTCGTACTGGTCATTGTGGCGGGCGCCCTGCTGGGCATCAACAACACCGTCTACACCGAACTGGCCATGGGCGTCTCCGATTCCCCTCGGCCGGTGGCCTCCTCCGGCTACAACTTCGTCCGCTGGATGGGCGGCGCGCTGGCGCCGTTCCTGGCCGCGCAACTGGGTGAGCACTTCGGCCCCCAGGTGCCCTTCTACGCCGGTGCCGTGGCCATGGGAATTGCCATCCTGGTGGCGTTCAGCGGCCGCAAGTACCTTACGGCGCACGAACCGCACCTGGTCTAGGAGTCGCTACTGCCTCCCGGAGGCAGACTTGGTGCCGGACAGCAGGACCACCAGCACCGCAGCCAGGCTCACCGCGGCCTGCACCATGACAAGCACCGGAAGGGCCTGCCCCACGAAGAGGGCGATCCCCACCGGCAGCAGAGACAGGACGGTGACGTCGAGTCCCCGCAGCAGCGAGGACAACTGGGCCCGGGGAACCGGGCCCATTGGCGTATCCACCGGCGGCAGCGTCCAGTCCGCGGGCGGCCGGGTAGCTCCGCGGAGGCAGCCGGCGCCCATGCCGATGCCGGCCAGCGCACCCATGGCGGGCAACAGCGGTCCGCCCGCCCCCAGCAGGGCCAGGGCGCCCGAGAGCAGTGTCATCCAAGCGGCCAGCGCCAGCGCGGGCATCAACAGCCGGCTCGCCCGGGCGGCGGCGCGGGGGAGCGGCAGCAGGGCGTCCAGCTCGGGCAACAACGCTGTCCGCCGGGCCACGGTGCCCATCCCGCTGGCCACTCCACAGCCGGCCACCAGCAGGAAGACCAGCTGCAGCCAGGCGGGGAGCCCGGCGTCGGACACCACCACGGCCAGGCATGCCGCCAGCCACAGCAGCGGCACTGCCAGGAGGGGCTGCAGGCGAAGGAACGCCGTAACGTCCGCCCTGACGAGGCCGGCAAACGGGCCCCGCGTCCTGCGGGCATAGAAACGCCGGGCCCGGGAACCGGCTGCGGGACGCGGCGTCCCCGCCATCGAGCGGAGCAGCTCGTTGGTGTCCAGGAAGAACACCGCCGACGCCGCGTGCCCTGACACGTTGCCGCCACGGACCAGTTCCGTGCCGGTGACCTGGCCCGCGCGGCGCAGGAGCGGAACGAGGACCACGACGCCTGCCAGCACCGCGGCGGCCAATGGCCACCCGGCGGGGGCCATCCCCGGCAGCAGCGCAAGCGGGGCGAGGGCCAGCAGCGCGGCGGCCCGGCCGCGGCGCGGAGCCACCAGGCCGAGCTGGAGCAGAGCCGCAATCCCCAGGACCGCCACGCTCGCGGCCCCGAACGTTGCCGCGGCCAGCGCATGGTCCGCGGCGTCCGCCGCCAGGTCAGTGACGATGCTGAACGGGACATAGCCGAGGGTGGCGCCGAGGCCCACGGAAAGCAGGCGGCGCCGGAAGGTGGGCAACACCATGGGGCGGCGGTCAAGGGGCAGCGGCAGCCACCATGCACCCTGCGCGCCCGTGACGGCGATGGGACCCAGCCGCCGTGCCACTGCCAGGATGGCCGCCAATCCGCCGTAGGTCAGCAGGGCCCACAGGAGCGGGGCCGGAAGCACCAGCGGGCTCCCCGCCACCAGGCTTGCCGCCATGGCGTTGTCCCTGGTCATTTCATCGCGCAGCCCGCCCACGAAGGAAACGGCAATGGCAGCGGCGCAGCCCAGGGCCACCAGGGAGGTATAAATATCCGCGAAGGCATCTCCCACGGACGTCTGGGTGCGGTTGTACGCCCGGGAGTGCCGCCTGGTGAAAGTTACCAATTCGCCGGCAAGGGCGGTGCCGGCTTGGGCGCCTGTCACGGGATCAGAGGCCTGCAATGAAAGCTGCCCCCTCGTCGGCGGACACCAGCTCCACATCGTCCTTGACCACCAGTGCAGAGGTTGCCGTGCGGACCAGCAGCCGCGGGTCGTGTGTCACCAGCAGGACGGCGCCACCGCCCTCCGCGTAGGCGGCGATCCGGCCTGCCAGGGCGTCCCGCATGCCGGGGTCCAGGCGCTGCTCCGGCTCGTCCAGGATCAGCAGGGCCGATGGCCGGATGAATCCCGCGGCCAACAGCAGGCGGCGCCGCTGCCCCGAAGACAATGCATCCGGTATGGCGTCCGCGCGCGTGGACAGGCCAAAGAACTCCAGTTCGGCAGCCACCCGCTCCCCGGGAGCCGCCAGCGAGTGGCCGCGGGCCACCAGGAGCAGGTGCTCGGTGATGCTCAGCGACGGAAAGAAGAGGTCGTCGTCGAACACGGCGGCAACTTCACGGCGGAAATGGACGGAATCCGGGTCCACGGGCAGTCCGAGGATCCGGGCGTCGCCGCTGATGGCGGGCTGCCGGCCGGCGATGGTCTGTACAACCGTGGATTTCCCGGCCCCGTTGACGCCCACCACGCCCAGCACCTGGCCTGCGCGCACTTCCGCCGTCACTTCGCCGCAAACGGGCGCGCCGCCATAGCCCACCACCAGCTGTCCGGCCTCAAGGACCGCCCCCAGATCAGTCACCCGTCCAATCTAGCGGGTGGTTCCCTGACGGAGTTCAGCCGGACCTGGGTTCAGCCGGACCTGCTGTCAGCCCTTCGCCGACCCCTTGGCCACGAACAGGGTCTCCGCCTGCTCGAGGGACATGCCGTTGGTCTCCGGCACCTTGAACATCACGAAGAAGAAGGATGCCGCCGCGAACAGCGCGTACATGGCGTAGGTCAGCGGCAGGGACACGGCGGACATCACCGGGAAGCTGAGGGTGATGGCGAAGTTGGCCACCCACTGTGCCGCGGCGGCGAGCCCCAGGGCGCGGGCGCGGATGCGGGACGGGAAGATCTCGCCGAGCAGCACCCACACCAGCGGGCCCCAGGAGGCGCCGAAGCTGACCACGAACACGTTGGCAGCCACCAGGGCCACGGGCCCCCAGGCGCCCGGGAGGGTGATGTCTTCGCCGGATCCCGTTGCGGAGGAGAAGGCCAGGGCCATGGCGCCCAGGGAGACGGCCATGCCTACGGAACCAACCAGCAGGATGGGGCGGCGGCCCACCCGGTCCACCAAGGCAATGGCCACGAGGGTGACCAGGATGTTGGTGACGGATGTGGCCACCGAGATGGCCAGGGAATCCTCTTCCCGGAAACCCACGGCCTTCCACAGGGTGGTGGAGTAGTAGAAGATCACGTTGATGCCCACGAACTGCTGCAGCATGGAGAGGATGATGCCCACCCAGACCACCGCCTGCAGGCCGAAGCTCTTGCCGCGCAGCGAGCCCTTCTGCCCGGCGATCTTGTCTTCCTCGATGGCGTCCCGGATTTCCCGGATGTGGCGCTCGGTGTCATCGGCCGGGGCGATGCTGTCGAAGATCTTGCGTGCTTCGTCGTCTTTGCCCTGGAACACCAGGAACCGCGGAGACTCCGGGAGCGTGAAGGCAATCCAGCCGTAAACCAGGGCGGGAACGGCGGCGGCCAGGAACATCCAGCGCCACGCCTCGATGCCCAGCCAGAAGGTCTGGTCCGCGCCGCCGGCGCTGGTGGCCAGGAGGGCGTCCGACAGCAGGGCCGCGAAAATACCGGTGGTGATGGCCAGCTGCTGCAGGGAGGCGAGCCGCCCGCGGACCTGCCGCGGCGAGATTTCGGAGATGTATGCGGGGGCAATCACGGAGGCGAGGCCGATACCGAGACCGCCCACCAGCCGCCAGAAAATGAGGTCCCACACGCTGAAAGCGAAGCCGGTGCCGATGGCGCTGACCAGGAAGAGCAGCGCACCGATTTTCATGGCGGGGATGCGGCCGTATTTGTCTGCCACCTTGCCTGCCAGGTAGGCGCCGGCTGCGCAGCCCAGCAGCGCAACGGCGACGGCGAACCCGGTCACCGCCTCGGAGAGCGCGAACTCGCCCTTCATGGCGTCCACGGCACCGTTCACCACGGACGAGTCGAAGCCGAAGAGGAATCCGCCCACCGCTCCCGCAAGCGCCAGCCAGATCACCCGCTGCGGTATGCGGGTCTTGGTCTGCTCCTGTGCAGTGGGCATGGTTCTCCCTGGGGTTGGGGTGTGGTGGAGTTCGCGCGGACGTCGTCGGCTGCGGACCGGCTGAATGGCCAGTGTACTTACGGTAGTGTTCCATGCCACGGCGAACCGTTCCAGTTAAAGCAGGCCCGCGCCGGCTCCCCTCCCGCGGCGGACACGGACGACGACGGTGCGCGCCGCCGTCGTACGCCTCACCCGCGGGCGCGCAGCACTCAGAAGAGAAACGCCGGAACCCTCCCGCACGGTGTGCGAAAGGGTTCCGGTTAATGCCGCCACGAGTGAGCGCGCGTTGGTGTTTTGGACACCACGAGTGAGCGCGCGTCTAGTGGGCGGGGACCTGCAGGGTGTCGTTGTCCTGCGGGGGAGTGGCGTTGGGGTCCGTCAGCTTCTTCTTCGGCAGCGCGAGGCTGATGAGGAACGCGATTCCGGTCAACACCGCAGCGGTCAGCATCACGGCGTCGATCGACCCGGCGAAGCCTTCCGTGATGGGCCGGGTCAGGGTGCTGTTGGCGGTGTGCAGCCAGCTGGTGTCGTTGAGCGAATCGTTGGACGCGCCGTTCTTGAAGAAGTCGTACAGCTTGGCGTTGGCCGGGTCTGCCGCCACCGCCGGGTCCTTCAGGACGGCAAGGTACGCGGCATCAGTGGTGGCTGCCTTCATGCCGTCGGCGATCTTGTCGGCCGCCAGGCTGAACAGCATGGAGATGAAGACGGCGGTTCCCACGGCGCCGCCCATGGAGCGGAAGAAGGCGGCCGAGGACGTTCCCACACCCATGTCACGCGGCGGGACGGAGGTCTGCATGGCCAAGGTGAGCGGCTGCATGCAGAAGCCCAGGCCCACGCCGAAGAACACGGCGATCAGTCCGGGAACCCACAGGGCCGTGTCCACGCGAAGCGAAAGCCCCATGACCAGTGCTGCGGCCGTGAGGATTCCCGTGCCCATGATGGGGAAGATCCGGAAGGTGCCGGACGCAGAGATGGTCCGCCCGGCGGTGATGGACCCGAACAGGATGCCCACGGTGAAGGTGATCATCATCAGGCCGGCCTCGGTGGGAGTCAGGCCCTTCACGAGTTGGAGGTACATGGGGAGCATGGCGATGGCGCCGAACATGCTGATGCCGATGATGAAGTTCAGCAGCGAGGACAGCCCGAAGGTGATGTTGCTGAAAAGCCGCAGCGGGATCAGGGCGTAGTCTCCGGCGCGTTTCTCGGCCAGCAGGAACCAGGCGATGCCCACCACGCCCAGGCCGTAGCAGAGGAAGGAGTTGGTGGACGCCCAGCCCCAGGACCGGCCCTGCTCGGCCACCAGGAGCAGCGGGACGATGGCCACGGTGATGGCTGCGGCGCCCCAGTAGTCGATCTTCTGCTTCAGGTGCTTGGCCGGCAGGTGCAGGAACAGGAACACCACCACCAGGGCGGCGAGGCCGATAGGCACGTTGATGAAGAACACCCAGCGCCAGCCGTCAAAGCCCAGGATGTTGGAGGTTCCGGCGAAGGCACCGCCCACCACGGGGCCCAGCACCGAGGAGATGCCGAACACGGACATGAAGTAGCCCTGGTACTTGGCCCGGTCCTTGAGCGAGACAATGTCGCCGATGATGGTCAGGGCCAGTGCCAGCAGGCCGCCGGCGCCGAGGCCCTGGACGCCGCGGGCCAGTGCAAGTTCCGTCATGGAATGGACGGAACCGGCATAGACCGAGCCCGCCAGGAAGATCACGATGGCGCTCAGGTACAGGGGCCGGCGGCCGAAGATATCGCTCAGCTTGCCGTACAGCGGGGTGCTGACCGTGGAGGTGATCAGGTACGCGGTGGTGGCCCACGCCTGGAGCGAGAGGCCGTCCAGGTCGTTGGCGATGGTGTAGATGGACGTGGACACGATGGTCTGGTCCAGCGAGGCCAGGAACATGCCCAGCATCAGGCCCACCATCACGGTGACGATCTGGCGCTGCGTCAGGGTATCTCCGGCGCCGGGCGCGGCAGTGGCTTTGGACATAGGGGCTCCAAGGGGAAGAAAAGGGAAGTAAGCAATTGATAGTTGCTTTCAGTAACTATCTTACCTGCACTTCCATTCCCCGGCACGGGAAACTTTTTGAGGCTGCCGGGTCACGGCTCCACGAGGATGCCGTCCGGATCGCACCAGATCATGGCACCCGTGCGGATGGTGACGCCATCGATCACCACGTCAACGTCCACTTCGCCTGCTCCGGCCTTGGCGCTCTTCCGGGGGTTGCTGCCCAGCGCCTTGACGCCCAGGTCGAGCTTCGCGATGGCCTCGCGGTCCCGGATTGCCCCATTGATCACGACGCCGGCCCAGCCGTTCGCCACGGCGCTTTCGGCGATCATGTCCCCCATCAGGGCGGTCCCCAGCGAGCCGCCGCCGTCCACCACCAGCACGTTGCCGTTGCCCGGGGTTGCCAGCGTGGACTTCACCAGGGCGTTGTCCTGGAAGCAGCGGATGGTCCGGGCCCGCCCGGAGAAATGCGTGCGGCCGCCGAGGGACTGGAACTGCAGCGCCACGGACGCCAGCTCATCGCCGCGCTCGTCGTAGAGGTCCGCCGTGTTGATGGCAGGGGTGGAAGCAGCGTTCATGTGGTTCTCCTTCGAGCCTCGGGGTGCCGCGCGCTCGTTACTGCCCCGGCGTGCGGCACAGACGCCGGGCAAGGCCCACGATAGTCTGAATTCCAGCATCAGCACCTGCCCCGGGGGGAACCAGCCATGAGCATGTCCAACACGCCGGTCCCGCCGGACGTTCCGCGGACCACGACGGCGGCGCTCGCCGAGCCAACGCAGAAGGTCACCGCGCGCTGGGTCACCGGGCTGGTGCTGGTCAATGTTGGCATCAACGCCGCATTCTTCGGGCCCATCAATGTCTTCATCGGCCAGCAGGCCATCAGTATTGATTCGCCCAGCAAGGAAGCCATCCTGTCCCTGGTCACGGCATGCGGCGCCGCAGTCTCCCTCGTGGCCAACCCGCTGTTCGGCGCCCTGTCTGACCGCACCACGTCGCGCTTTGGCCGCCGAGCCCCGTGGGTCCTTCTGGGAGCGGTGCTGGCCACGGCGGCCCTGCTGGCCATGTCCGTCTCGGCGTCGGTGGCGCTGATGGTGCTGTTCTGGTGCCTGGTGCAACTGGGTGCCAACGCGGCCTACGCAGCCATTTTCGCTGCCGTCCCGGACCGGGTCCCGGTGCCGCAGCGCGGCGGCGTGGGTGGGCTGGCGGCCATGGGCCAGACATTAGGCGTCCTTACCGGGGCCGTCTTCGGCGCTGTGGTTACCGGAAACTTCATGGTGGGCTACTGGCTGTGCGCCGGGGCCTTGCTGGTTTCCGTGCTGCCCTAGCTGTTCCACCGCAACGACCCCGCCCTGCCCAAATCGGAACTGGGCACTTTCAATCTGCGGGCCTTTGCCAAGGGTTTCTACATCAGTCCTGTCCGGTATCCGGACTTCGGCTGGGCCTGGCTGACCCGGCTGCTGGTTAACGTGGGCAATCAGCTCACCATCGTGTACCTGCTCTTCTTCCTCCGGGACATCATCAAACACGGCGACCCTGCCTTCGGAGTTCTGATGCTCACCGGAATCTATGCGGTGATGGTGATGATCACCGCGGTGATCGCCGGGCCGTGGAGTGACAGGGTTGGCAAACGGAAGCCGTTTGTCATCGGCTCCTCGGCCACGATCGCCATGGCGGCCTTGATCATGGCCTTCTTTCCGGTCTGGCCGGGTGCCCTTGCCGGCGCCGCCGTGCTGGGCATCGGCTTTGGAGCCTACCTTGCAGTGGACTTTGCCCTGCTGACCCAGGTGCTTCCGAAGGCCGCGGACCGCGGCAAGGACCTGGGCGTCATCAATATCGCCAGCTCCCTGCCGCAGGTGATTGCACCCCTGCTTGCGTTCCTGGCCCTGAAGTTCTTCGGCGGGTACGGCACCCTCTTCACCACGGCGGCCGTCATCGGGCTGCTGGGCGCCGTTTTCGTCGTCAAGATCAAGGGCGTGGACTGACCCTTCCGGCGGCCATTGGTAAGGACACTGACGGGTTGCATCGCTGGCTGGTGCCGTATAGTTGAGCCGGCTGCGGGGCTGTATGGATGGGGGAGCCCGGGCAGCAGCAACCCCAGAACACAACCCCGGAAAATGCTGATGACCGAGACTGTTTCAGACCATCCGCCCATGGCCCCCCGGCCCACTGCACCACGCCAGCGCCTTCGCTACGCACGCATGCTCGAAGCCGCTGCTTCCTTTGCCCGGAAGGGCCTGGACTCCGTGGACCTGTCCGACATCGCCGCGAAAGCAGACGTTCCGTTGGGGACGGTGTACCGCTACTTTCCGTCTTCCACACACCTGGTGCTGGCCCTGTACCGCCACCAGCTGGAAGAGTTGGAGGCCGCTGCACGGCGCGAGTCTGACCGGTTCCGCGGCCGCACCCTGCCCGGCGTCGTGATGGAAATCTTCCACATGCGGGTCATGCAGCCTGCCGTGGAACAGTGCCTGAGCCGCGGTGTGTACCTTCCCGACCGGGACACCACGGCCCTCCTGCGCGACATCGACGCCCTGGGCCAGAAGGCAGTGGAGGCCGCCGCCGGCGATGCCATGGCCGCCAGGGTCCTGCTGCTGTCCATCACTGGTCTGGTCCAGTCCGTCCGGAACCGCCGGCTGTCCCTCTTCGAGGCCGAAGAAGACCTCAAAAAGGCCTGCACCCGGCTCTCCCCGGCCGCGGATGCCCGGTTCACACTCCACCAGACGGCGTAACCGGTCTAGACCAATTCGGCATTAAATACGCCTTTATGGCGTGGCGTGAGTCACAAAAAGCGCGGAATAAACGATTTGGCAGCTGCTTTTGCTGTCAAGACCGCCGCTGCGGGCTCCGGCGCTTGCCTACCATTGATCCAGCGGAGCAGCAGGGAGCGAACATCCCCGGGGGCTCCTACGGACCCGCCACCCCTGGGTTTCCTGTCGCACCATTTTCCCTGCCGGAGCCCGCACGGGTCCGGCCCCATGTGCCGTGCGTGCACGGCGAGCACCAGGAGACAACGACGTGTCCATTGACGCAGCTACAGCCACTGACAATTCCGCAGCCACAGCCTTGACCGAAGCCGAGATCTTCGACGCCCACCAGGGCGGAAAGCTCTCCATCGCCAGCACCGTCCCGCTGTCCAACAAGCGCGACCTGTCCATCGCCTACACCCCCGGTGTGGCCGAGGTCAGCCGCGCCATCCACAAGCAGCCGGAGCTCGCCCGCACCCTGACCTGGGCCGAGCGCCTGGTGGTCGTAGTCAGCGACGGCACCGCAGTCCTGGGCCTGGGCAACATTGGTGCCAGCGCCTCCCTGCCCGTGATGGAGGGCAAGTCCGCACTCTTCAAGAGCTTCGGCGACCTTGATTCCATCCCCTTGGTCCTGAACACCAGCGACGTCGACGAAATCGTGGAGACCCTTGTCCGCCTGCGTCCCAGCTTCGGCGCCGTCAACCTCGAGGACATTGCCGCTCCGCGCTGCTTCGAGCTCGAGGAAAAGCTGATCGAGGCCCTGGACTGCCCGGTCATGCATGACGACCAGCACGGCACCGCAGTGGTGGCACTGGCCGCCCTGACCAACGCCGCCAAGGTGACCGGCCGCAGCCTGGGCAGCCTGAAGGTTGTGGTTTCCGGTGCCGGTGCCGCGGGCATCGCCGTCGCCGAAATCCTCCTGGCCGCCGGCATCCCGGATGTCGTCCTGCTGGATTCCCGCGGCGTCATCAACAGCACCCGCGCCGACCTCGCCGCGGACACGTCCAGCAAGAAGGCTGACATCGCCGGCCGCAGCAACCCCCGCGGGGTGGAAGGCGGCCCGGCCGAGGCGCTTACCGGAGCGGACGTCTTCATCGGCGTTTCCTCCTCCAAGCTGGACGAGGCACACCTTGCCCTGATGAACCAGGACGCCATCGTGTTCGCCCTTTCCAACCCGGACCCCGAGGTCCTGCCGGAGGTCGCCGCGAAGTACGCCGCCGTGGTGGCCACCGGCCGCAGCGACTTCCCCAACCAGATCAACAACGTCCTGGCGTTCCCCGGCATCTTCCGGGGCGCCCTGGACGCCGGCGCCCGCCGGATCACCCCGGCCATGAAGCTGGCGGCGGCCAACGCCATTGCCGGGCTTGCCGCCGAGGACCTGGCCGCCGACTACATCGTGCCCAGCCCGCTCGACCCCCGGGTTGCACCGGCGGTGACAGCGGCCGTCGCCGCGGCGGTGGAAGCGGAGTAGTCCAACCCCCGTTACTCCCGACGGCGGTGCCTCCTTCCCCGAAAGGAGGCACCGCCGTCGGGCGTTAGCGCGGTCCGGTCCGGCAGGCGCGCCACCCTAGACTGGGTGCCATGACTTCCGAGACCGTGGTGACCATCCTGTGCGGCCTTGCGATCCTGGTGGGTGTGGCGGGGACCATCATCCCCGTCCTGCCCGGCAGCATCCTGATCGGGGCCAGCCTGCTGGCGTGGGCCATCTGGGGCGGCGCCGGTCCCGCCGGCTGGGTGGTGTTCGCCGTCGGCATCATCTTCGTGGCCGCCGGGATGGCCGCCGGCGCCGTCCTCACCGGGCGGAAGCTCAAGGAGCATGCCATCCCCAGCCGCAGCATCGTGGTGGGACTGGTGGCCGGTGTGGCCGGCATGTTCATCATCCCGGTGGTGGGACTGTTCGTCGGGTTCGCCGCAGGCCTGCTCCTCAGTGAAGTCCTGCGCACACGCAACCTGCCCACCGCGGCCCGTTCCAGCTGGGCCGCCCTCAAAGCCACCGGCATCGGGATGCTCGCCGAATTCGGGCTGGCGTGCCTGGCCGC
Source organism: Arthrobacter sp. Leaf137 (assembly GCF_001423525.1). Classification (GTDB taxonomy): domain Bacteria; phylum Actinomycetota; class Actinomycetes; order Actinomycetales; family Micrococcaceae; genus Arthrobacter. The sequence goes on from NZ_LMOI01000018.1 coordinate 218,736, forward strand.
AAGCGCCTGGGTCATCGGGGTGTGGATTGCCGCGGTGAACGGGTAGTTCCCTTGCGCCGGGTCAGGCAGGCGCGTACAACGGGGGGATGACCGAGCCCGCGGAAGCAGCCCTGCACATCGCCACGTGGATGGACAACTACCAGGCCGCATGGTCCAGCAGCGATCCGGAGCACATCCGCGCACTTTTCACGGAGAATGCGCGGTATGAAACCCGGCCGCACGACCCCGACGCCTGGACCGGCCGGGACGGGATCGTGGACGGTTGGCTGGCTGCCCGGGACGAACCCCAGGACTGGACCTTCAGCTGGGACCTGCTGGGAACCGACGGCCCCACGGCCTTCGTTCAAGGCGTGACCGTCTATGCCGGGGACCAGCCCAGCTATGACAATCTCTGGGTGGTGCGCTTTGACGGGTCAGGCCGCGCCGCCTCGTTCACCGAGTGGTTCATGGCGAGGCCCTGAGCCTGGTCAGAAAGGGTCCTAGAGCCCCAGTCCGCCGAGTTTGTCTCCGATATGGTTGCCGATGCCGCCGGGCAGCTTTCCCAGTAACTCTGCGGGGTTGATGCCTAGGTTGGACAGGAGGCCTGCGTGCTGCTCGGTGTCTACCTGGTCCGGCAGCTCAGATTCAGCTTGGGATGCTTTGTCGTTGTTCCCTTGGGACCTCAGGAATTCAAGGATCTGGTTCTTGTCGATCTGCATGCTGTTCTCCTTGGCCTGGATTTTTTACTAAGGGCACTTACTACCATCCCCTATCCGGGTGGCCCGAGCAATGGGCTGGGTGAAGGTGCCTTGCTGATGATCCGGACAGTCCGCATGCCGCGGCCCGGCGTTCGTTAGCATGGAAAGATGACTGCCGGGGACAGCGCACCGATCTACTGGGACAGCCGTGACCTGACGCCGTTCGGCCAGGCGCACCTGCGCACGCCTGTCCACGACCTTGCCGGGGGAGTGGGCGGCCTGCTGACCGGAGTGCTGGGCGCACGCAATCCGTCACTGCTCGCGATCAACGGCGAGGTGCCGCGGCTCCGGCGGATGCCCCGGCCGGCCAAAGACGTGCACGACGCGGTCTTCTCGAGCCGTGAACCCGAGCGGCTGATTGCCCTGGCCCGCACCTACCCGGGCTGGGCTGGCCTGTGCTACCTGATGTCCGGGCTGCTGGTGTACCAGCACGGCGGGTACCTCCGCGCCTCGGAGCTGCTGCAGCGCGGGCTCACCACCCGCAACGACGACGACGCGAACCGCTACTCAGCAACCTACCTGCGGCGCATCGTCACCCGGATCGAACTGGCCGAACGGGTGGAGGTTCCCGTCCTGTTCAGCGAGGAATCTGTGTTCCTGGCGCTGGCCCACGCGCTGCGCGAAACAGGCCGGACCGAGGCGGCGCTGGACGCCCTCACCGGGCTGCCGCCGTCGCTCCCCATGGCCCTTGCCCGGTGCTCGCTGGCACTCAGCCTGGGCCGGAGCCGCACAGTGATCGACTGGACCGAGGGGCTCCTGAACGCCGATGACCTGTCCGCCGCGCTGCTGCTGGTCCGTGCCCGCGCCCTGCGCCGGGAAGGCCGGCTCGACGCCGCGCAGCAGGCCATCACCGAAGTGCTGCGGCGCCGCAAGACGCACCTTGCGCTCCGGAACGATGCCCTGACGGACAAGGCGCTGCTCCTGCTGGACTCCAGCCGGCGATCGCTCAATCCGCGCGACTGGGGCAGGCGGCACGAGGATCCGGTGCCGCAGCGGGAGATCGCCGCGCCGGTCCCCATCCGCAAGGACGAGGAGATGCGCCGCATCTGGGAACAGGACTGGAAGAACCTCAGCGAGGACTAGGCGCGGCCCGCCACCAGGGGAACCAGCTGTTCGCCGAGCAGCACTGTCCCCAGCAGGACCATGATGATCCCGCTGGCAAGGGTCACCGCCCGCGCCGCCCCGGGCCTGCTCTGCAGCAGCGTGCGGGACAACAGCGCCACGGCCGTGTAGACCAGCCCGGCCAGCGCCACGAACGTCATGCCCAGCAGCCCGGACTGAACCGGCACCGGCAGGGAGGCGTCCGCGCTGACGAACTGCGGAATCAGGGCAACGTAGAACAGCAGGCCCTTCGGGTTGATGCCGCTGGTGCCCATTCCCTGCAGGAAGGTGCGCAGCCGCGTTGCGCCGGGACGTCCGACGGCGTCTGCCGTACTGAAGGACGCCACGCGCCACGAGCGGAGCGTGCTGATGCCCAGCCACATCAGGTAGCCGGCGCCCACAAGCGTCAGCCAGCCCAGCACGCCGGGCATACCGGTCAGCACGGCCGCGAGGCCGGCCACCAGCAGGGCGGTGTGCAGGACATAGCCGCCGCACAATCCGGCGACGGCGGGCACGAAACTGCGCTGTCCAAGCCCTGCCGTGATGGAGTAGGCCCAGTCCACGCCGGGCGTGCACGCGAGGGCCGCGGCCACCAGCACAAAGGCCAGGAACAGCTCCGGATTCATGGTTTCTCCTGTCGGGGGATCTTTCAGGAGTAACTGTATGAACTTTCAGCCCGGAAGTGCTGTCCGGTTTTCGCCCGGCACGCTGATCAAGCAGTAGGATTTTTGCGTGATAGACGCCATTGACAGAAATATCTTGCGCCACCTCAAGGAGGACGGGAGGATGACCGCCACGGCGCTTGCCGCCAAAGTGGGGCTGACGGTGGCCCCGTGCCACCGCCGGTTGCGCGACCTGGAACAGTCCGGCGTGATCCGGGGCTACAAAGCGGACATCGATCCCGGGGCCGTTGGCCTGGGGTTTGAGGCGATTGTCTTTGTCACGCTGCGCCAGGTGGACCGGCCCACCATGGAGATCTTCGAGAACCGCGTGGCGGACAACCCGAACATCGTGGAGGCGCAGCGGCTCTTCGGTTCGCCGGACTACCTGCTGAAGGTCATCGCCGAGGACCTGCCCGCGTACCAGCGCTTTTACGACGCAGAGCTGACATCCCTGCCCGGCGTGGAACGGCTGACCTCCACCCTGGTGATGAAGAACCTCAAATCGAACGCCGGCCCTCCGGTGTAGCGGCCGCCCGTTGCCCTAGTCGGCCGGGCGGACGTGGACGATGATCACCTGGGTGTCCTTGCCGCCGTCGTACCTCAGGTCGTAGTTCACGTCCAGGCCGGTGGCCGTTCCGGAGGTGATGGAGAAATCGCTCTTTCCCTCCGGGTCGGTTTCGGTGCTGCTGATCCACCGCTCGGCGGAGTCACCGTCGATCCCGTAACGCTGCACACCCTCACGGATCAGGGCGAAATACTCCTCGGCGGATTGTGCGGTGAGGAAGTAGGTGACCTCGCTGAAGTCTGTGCGCCTGTCCGTGGTGTTGAACCGGATGCGGTCCGTTTCGCCCGTGATTTCGCCGCTGGGCGCCACGATGGTCAAGTTGATCTTTCCGGCGCCACGGGTGTTGATCTCGGGTCCGTAGCTGTCCGGCGTCACCTGAACGGCGGCCTTGTCCAGCGTGCCGGAGCTCATGTCCAGCCGTGCGGCCCCGGTGCTGCGGATGGTCTCTACGCCAGCGGCATCAAGGGTGGAAAATTCAGAGGTTTTCACGGTGCTCCCTGCAGAAGGTGATGTGGCGGAGGACGGGGTCGCGGGATCGGGGGCGGACAGTTGGCAGCCGCCAAGGGCCAGGCCGGCGGCCAGGACCGGCAGGAGGAGTACGACGCCGGATGCGCGCCGTTGCTTCCCGGCTGCGGCTGTGTGGGTGGTGGTCACTGGTGGACCTCCGCGTCGAAGCCTTCCAGGAAGCGGTCCATGATCTGGGGGATGTTGTTGGTGGGCCGGTACTGGTCCACCCGGGAGTCAAAGTCGGAGCCGATGATCTGGGCTGCCCGGTCCGGGTCCGAGGCCAGCAGGTCCTGGTAGGCGGGCAGGGTGTCCTGCCGGATGAGTTCCCAGCGCTGGTCCGCGTTGGCAATGTTGCCGTCCGGGAAACCCGTGGTGAAGTCGGTGCGGAACTGCGTGGGGTTGTCCCAGTTGGTGAACGGCACGTTCTGCGGGCCTGGGCTTTCCACGCTGAAGGTGTAGGGGAACACCTCTGCGTAGCTCCTGGCCCCGGGGATGGAGGGCTCGCCGGCCAGGGTCACCATGTAGGTCACGGCCTCGCCGCCGGGGTGGCTGCGCATGTTGTCGTAATCGTCGGCAATGATTTCGTTCTGCTCGCGGTACAGGAGGGCGGTGTTGCCTTCCTGGACGCGGTCCGGGTCGCCGGAATCGATATTGGCCCAGGCCTCCGCCGTTCCGGCATCGATGGCGCCGGAATCTTGGAGCCGGTTGATCTCGTCCAGGCCGCCGTTGAGGTACGCCTGGTGCTGGCGCGCCTGGTCCAGGAAGATTTCCTTGTTCATGTCCAGCATGCTGGTTTCGTAGAAGCGGATTTCGTCATCGGTCATTCCGGCCAGCTGTTCGATCTGGTCCAGGATGGGCAGCGGGATGTTGGACGCCGGATTGTTGGCGATCTGCTGCGCGAGGTCCCGCATCATGGCCATGTCGCGGAAGCCGCCCGCGAAGGACGGTCCGATCATGTTGGCCATGCCGGCCCACTGCAGGTCCGGGTTGGCCAGGTAGGCCTGGCCGTAGAAGTCGTAGACGCTGCGGATGGTGTCCCAGTTGGCTTCGGTGCCGTTGGCGGTATCCCAGGTGGCCGGATCGATGCCCATGTCCAGCATGGCCTGGTTGTTCCAGTAGTCGCTGAGGAAATCGGCGTACTCCGGGGAGTTCTTGTCGATCAGGCCGGAGTCCGCCGCCGCGTCCATGGCGGCCTTTGCGGCTTCCGGGTTGGCCAGGGCCCACTGCCTGAACTCCTCGCTCTGCAGGTAGTCCCGGCGCTCGTCCGGCGTCATCGAGTTCAGGGTGTCGGTCAGGTCCTGCGCTGTTGCGCCGCCCCCGCCCGACTGGCCCGGGCCACCACCGCTGCCGCCGCCGGCGCCGTTGCTGGCCCGTTCCTGTTCGTCCGCGTTGGCCAGCAGCGCCTTTGACGCCGTTTCGAGCCCGGCCGTGGCGGCCTTCAGCAGCTTGATGTGGGAGGAGGTCCATTCGCTGCGGAACCTGTCGCCGTCGTGCCCCTTCCACAGCCCGGAGCTGATGGTGCTGTTGAGCTGCTGGCCCAGGGCGTTGAGCCGGTTGGCGCCGCCGGCGAGGTCCTTGGCGAGCTGCCGGAGCTGGGCGACGTCGCCGCCGTAAAAGGTCCCCGCCATGATGATTCCCCCTGTGTGGATGTACCGTGCCAGCCTAGCGGGGAAGGTACATCCCGGCGATGGGGAGGGCTATCCGTCCAGCAGCCCCGTGGTGCGGTAGGGAATAACTTCGCGCAGGAACATGCTGGTGGAGGTGCGGACGATTCCCGGGCACAGCCGGATTTCCTCCGATACCCGGTACAGGTCATCCGGGCTGGTGGCCACCACCCGGATCAGGAGGTCCGTGTCGCCGGCGGGTGCGTGGCATTCCAGGACCTCCGGAATGTTCCGCAGGGCGGCGATGGCCTCATTGAGGTGGCTTTGGTCCAGTTCTGCGCTCACCGACGCCGCCACCCCGCGGCCCAATGCTGCGGGAAGGACCCTGCTGCTGTTGGGCCGGAGAGCGCCGGCCGCCGTCATCCGCTCCAGGCGCGACTGCACCGTGCCGCGTGCCAGCCCCAGCCGCTGCGCCAGCACCATGATGGGAACCCGCGGGTCCTCGTCCAGCGCCCGGAGGATCCGCCGGTCCGTGGTGTCGAGTTCCTGCAATTTGCCTACTTTCTGCTGATGCGGGCGGCTTGGATTGGTCAGACTGACTAACGAACGCGAGGCCGGTTGCACCAACTGTATGGCTGGTGCTGAAATGTTGGCAACACGGCAGCGGTTACCGCCACTGCCCGCAGGCCACCGGCTTCCGGCACACCACCCGGGCGCCGCGCACAGCTTCCCGCAAGGAGGCCGCCGCTGATTGACTCTTGTTCACGCATCGTCTTTCCGCACCCACTGACGAGAGCCCCTGGGCTACCGATCCACCGGATGTCCGGCCATATCGGTGGCTGAGGGGCTCTTGTGCTGTTCCGCATAGGCTGGATGCATGACTTTGGCCGGCCGCTTCGCCCCCAGCCCTTCCGGCGAACTGCACGTGGGCAACCTCCGTACCGCCATCCTCGCCTGGCTCTTCGCCCGCTCCACCGGCCGCAGCTTCCTCCTGCGCGTTGAGGACCTGGACAGGGCCCGCGCCGGGGCCGAGGCCGTCCAGTTGCGCGACCTCGCCTCGATAGGGGTTGACTGGGACGGTGCGGTGGTCCGGCAGACTGCACGCGGATCCTTGTATGAGGAGGCCATCGGGCGCCTGCAGTCCGCAGGCTTCACCTACGAGTGCTTCTGCACCCGCCGTGAAATCCAGGAAGCCCCCTCCGCCCCGCATGCACCCCAGGGCGCCTATCCCGGCACCTGCCGCAACCTTGAACCCGCAGAGCTGGAGTACAAGCGCTCCACCCGGCCGGCGGCCATCCGGCTGCGCGCGGACGTTGCAGAGTTCACGGTCCGGGATGTCCTGCACGGCGCCTACACCGGTGTGGTGGATGACTTCGTGCTACGCCGCAACGACGGTGTCACCGCATACAACCTGGCAGTGGTGGTGGACGATGCCGACCAGGGAATTGACCAGGTGGTCCGCGGCGACGACCTACTTCCCTCGACCCCCAGGCAGGCATATCTCGCCTCCCTCCTGAATATTCCAGTTCCGGAATATGCCCACGTCCCGCTGGTGGTGAATTCCGACGGCGTCCGGTTGGCCAAGCGCGATGGTGCAGTGACGCTCGGTGACCTCGACGCTGCGGGCGTTCCGGTGGACCAGGTCCGGAACCGGCTGCTGGCGTCACTCGGGCTCCCCCCGGGGCCGCTGAGCCAGGCGCTCGACGCCTTTCATCCCGCCCGGGTGCCGACCTCGCCCTGGGTTTGGGAGGGCTTCGTCAACAATCGTTGACGCGCACCCACGGCGTCAACTAATGTTGACGCCGTGGAGGTGGACCGGATGAAGACACTCGTTGGATCAATGGACGGAAAGGGCCCCGCCGAGGCCCTGTATGCCGTTGCCGAACTGCAGAAGGAAGTCAGCCGGGCGGAGGCGGCCCTGGTGCGCGGCGCCAGGCAGGCCGGCTTGTCCTGGGAAGCCATTGCGCTGTGCCTGGGCGTCACCAAGCAGGCGGTACACCGGAAGTACGGCAAGCAGTAGCCCGGCCGGACTTCTTGGCCCTACGCCGGAAGCCCCGGCCCTGCCTTGGACTCCAGCTTCGACAGGGCCGCATGCACCCGGTCGCTGCCGCGTTTTTCGTCAATGACGATCGAGGCGGCCAGGGCGGCCACGATGACCAGCAGGCACACGGGGACGGAGGCGCCTGCTGCCGCCAGGGCTACCGCGCCGCCCTGGAGAGCGATGACACCCGCTGCGACCGCGATGACCATGCGGTCGGTTCCCATCATCACGCTGTACAGCCAGGTGAGGGTTGCCTTGAAGACTGCCACCGGAATGGCGATGCTCGCCACGGCCGCCGCAGCGCTGATGTGGGCCTCGTGGTCGATGTAGTACGCGGCGACGTGGAGGCCGGCGCCGGTGGCGGCGATGGCCGCGAAGATGGGGATGTGGCCGTAGCCGAACAGGTAGGACCGGTGCCGCCGCAGGTGCAGCGCCCGCCCGGCAGGCAGCATGAAGTACACCCACCACATTCCGAAGGCCAGCGCCGTTCCGCCGAACCCCACCAAGGCCGCGTCCATGGTCCAGCCGCTGTTGGCTACAAACGCGCGCAACGTCTCGATGGCACCGATCAGGCACTCACCCAGGGCAATGATGGCGAGCAGTCCGTACCGCTCGGCGATGTGGTGTGCATGCCACGGCGTGGTTGCCCCGCGCTCGGCAAAATAGGGCGTGGCCATCTCCAGCGCCACCAGCGGAACCACCATCAGGAGGGTGGCGGCAACCCCGGTGTCGAGGATCAGCACCGCCACCCAACCCAGCTGGACGATGGCCAGGTACCGGGCGTAGCGCAGGCACGTCTCGCGGCGGGCAGGATCCTGGCGCGCAGCCCGCATCCACTGCGCCACCAGGGCCAGGCGCATCAGGATGTAGCCGCCCACAATGACCCTGTTGTCCACGTGCTGCCCCTCGACGATCGAGTGGAACATCGGTTCGATTCCCATGGTGAGGATCAGGACGCCCACGATCTGCACCATGGTGACCACGCGGAACACCCAGTCGTCCGTGTCGTAGGCGCTGGCGAACCAGGTGAAATTTATCCAGGCCCAGATGACGGCGAACATCGCGAAGGCGAACCCGATCAGCCCGGGCAGCACGTGGGCCTCCGCGGTTTCATGGGCGAACTGGCTTCCCGCAACGCCGAAGGCAATCACGAACGTCAGGTCGAAGAAGAGCTCCAGCGGGGTGGCTGCCCGGTGTTTTTCATGCGGATCGCGGCCGCCCATGCGCGCGAACGCATGCCGGAGGGGGTTTGAGGACATGCCTCAAAGATAGCCGGACCGGACCCGTTCAGACCCTGCCCAAAGCGTCTATGTCTTCGAGGAAGTCCTGGTGGACCTCGGCGCTGACGGTGGTGCGGGTTTCGGCGATCGCGGCGAGGTAGTCCTCCGTGGAGGGCCCCTTCCGTACCGCTTCCCGGACAGGCGGCCGCGCATCGGAGGCCAGCCCGCCGTCGCTGTCCTTGCCGTAAACAACGTTTTCGAGGGCCCGCTGCGAGGCGCTCCGCGCCGCATACTCGATGTCGGCCGGCGAGAAGCCCTCGGTCCGCTCCACGAGGAGGTCCACGTCCACGTCGTCCACCACCGGGGCCGGGATGAAGCGCTGCCACATGGCCTCGCGGGCCTGCCGGTCCGGCAGGCCGATGGGGATGACGTAGTCGAACCGGCCGTGCCGCAGGAAAGCGGTGTCCAGGGCGCGGATGAAGTTGGTGGCGCAGACCAGGAGCCGGCCGGGCTGTTCCCGGAACGCCGGGATGATCTTGAGCAGTTCGTTGGTGACGCCCTGCAGGGGTGAGGGCGGGTCCCCGGCGCGCTGCGAGGCGATCTCCTCCACCTCGTCGATGAAGACCACCGCGTGCTCGAGCTCGGCAATTTCCAGGAACGTCTCCCGCAATGCGCCGGCCAGGCCCTGCGGATCCGCGGCGAGGCGGGAGGGGAACACCTCCACGAACGGCCACTCCAAACGGGACGCGATTGCCTTGGCGAACGTGGTCTTGCCGGTGCCGGGCGGACCGAAAAGCACGACGGCGCGCGGCGGCACCACGCCGAATTCGTCCGCGAGGTCCGCCTCGGCGAGCGGCAGCACCAGGCGGCGTTCCAGGAGTTCCTTTTCCTTGCGCATGCCGGCGACGTTTTCCCAGAGGTCGCGGGCGAGGACGCGGCCGCCGAGCTGGCCGAGCGCACCGAGCTCCTGCCGCTGCACGGGGATGGTGCGTTCGAAGTAGCGCAGGTTCTTCTTCAGCGCGAAGCCGCGGCCCAGGAACGCTTCCACCCTTGTTTCGGACTCCGGCATCAGGGCCGAAAGCTTGTTCAGCCCGTGCGGTGCCATCCGGTTTTCGACGGCGGCCAGCAGCGACGTACCGATGCCCCGGCCGCGGAACTCCGGCAGGGTGGCCAGGAAGACAATCCAGCCCTGGTCGTGTGCGGCACGCCCCACGGCGGCACCCACCACCTGATCACCCAGCACCGCCACCACGGCATGGTCCTTCTCGCACGAGGCCAGGACCTCGGACAGCGCGTACACCGGTTCCACGTTTGTTGCCTTCAGCGTCTCCCACAGGTGCAGGATCCCGTCCAGGTCCGCCGAATGGAAATCCCTGATCCGCCAGTTGGTCATGCCGTCACTCCCGTTGGTTCCCCGTTGAACTGCCCATGGTCTCTACTGCAGCGAGCATAAGCGATCCGATGGACGATGCCCGTTGCGGTCCCGTTGCATGACGTGCTGCCGGCGGCGGTTCCTTGGGGTGCCAAGCAGCTCCATGGTGCTCCGCAGGGTAGCCGGGGGCGTTGAGCCTGTCCGGCCCGAGGAGTAGCGTGTGATGCACATCACCCAAACCTCTAGGAGCAACCATGCCACATCTGGGACGCCGGGTAGGAGCCTTAACGGCTGCACTGGCGATGAGCGTGACGTCCGGAGCCATTATGAGCCCGGCCTCGGCCCACACGTGGGACGACGAACCCGAGAAGAAAGCCGCCGCCACCGGATACGGGGGAGCGGTCAGCACGGTGGACGCCGATGCTTCCGCGGCCGCCATCACGGTGCTCCGCAAGGGCGGCAACGCCGTGGACGCCGCCGTCGCAGCGGCAGCCACCCTGGGGGTAACGGAGCCCTACTCTGCCGGCATCGGCGGAGGCGGCTACTTCGTGTACTACGACGCGAAGAGCGGCGAGGTCCACACGCTCGACGGCCGCGAGACCGCACCCGCGGCGATGCCGAACAATGCGTTCATCGATCCCGCCACCGGAAAGGCATATAACTTCTCTCCGGAACTCGTCACCAGCGGCGTTTCCGTGGGCGTCCCCGGCACGGCAGCTACGTGGGAGCGTGCGCTGGAACGCTGGGGCAGCCTGACCCTCGGCGATGCCCTGAAGCCTGCCATTGATGTGGCGGACAACGGGTTCACCGTGGACGCCACGTTCAACCTCCAGACCGCGGAAAACCAGGTCCGCTTTGAAGCGTTCCCGTCCACCAGCGAGCTCTATCTTCCGGGAGGCGCAGCCCCCGCCGTGGGGTCGGTCCTGAAGAACCCCGACCTCGCCGACACCTACCGCTTGCTTGGCGACGAGGGCACTGACGCCTTCTACAAGGGGCCCCTCGCCGAGGAGATTGCCGCCACCGTCCAGGAACCACCGAAGACGGTTGATACTGCGCTTCCGGTGCCCAAGGGGTACATGACCGCCGAGGACCTGGCCGACTATGAGGTACTGAACCAGGATCCCACCCACGTCAGCTACCGGGGTTACGACGTTTATGGGATGGCACCGTCCAGCAGCGGCGGCACCACGGTGGGCGAGGCCCTGAACATCCTGGCCCCGTTCGAATTGCCGGACCTGGTGAAGGGCAAGGGCAACGCCAAGAACCAGTCTGACGTCCTGCACTACTACCTTGAAGCGTCCGCGCTCGCCTTCGCTGACCGCGCCAAGTACGTGGGCGATCCGAACTTCGTGGACGTCCCCACCGAAGCCCTCCTCGACGACGTCTTCGGCAAGGAACGCGGCTGCGAGATCGACGCCCGGAAGGCGGCCGTCAAGCCCGTGGCAGCCGGTGACGTGGAGAACTATGACGGCACCTGCGACGTGGAACCGGCAGCGGCCGGCGACGCGCCGGACACCGAAAACATCAACACCACCAACCTCACCGTCTCTGACAAGTGGGGCAACGTGGTGGAGTACACGCTCACCATTGAACAGACCGGTGGCTCAGGCATCGTGGTTCCCGGCCGTGGCTTCATCCTGAACAACGAGCTCACGGACTTCTCCACCGAGTACAAGGCGGACGACCCCAACCGGATCCAGCCCGGCAAGCGGCCCCGTTCCTCGATGTCGCCCACCATCGTGCTCAAGGATGGCGACCCGTTCCTGGCCCTCGGCTCGCCCGGCGGCTCCACGATTATCACCACGGTGCTGCAGACGCTGGTGAACAGGATCGACCTCGGCATGAGCATTGAAGACGCCGTGGCCGCTCCCCGCGCATCGCAGCGGAACACCGCCAACGTGACAGCGGAACAGGGCTTCATCGACTCGCCCTCGGGCAAAGTCCTGGCGGCCAAGTACGGGCATATGTTCACCGCTGCCGGTACCCCCGGCACATCGGCGGCCGAGATCGGCGCCGCAACGGCCATCGAGTTCCATCGGGACGGCCGAGTGACAGCGGTCGCTGAACCCGAAAGGCGCGGTGGCGGATCGGCCATGGTGGTCAAACCGGCCAGGTAATCCGGCCGCTGCCGCCGGGCAGCTGCCCTTAAACCCTGACGGCGGCACCTGGGTTCTGTAGTTCCAGAACCCGGGTGCCGCCGTCGGACGTTATGAAGCGCTACTTCTTGAAGGTGTCTGCCGGTGGGTTGGCGACCACCGGCGCAACACCGGTGTGGCCTTCGCGGGTTGCGGCGATTTCGTGGATGCGTTTGCGGCAGGCGTACCAGCCGAAGACCATGAGGACTGAGGCGATGGCTGTGACCATCATGGTCAGTGGTGAGTCGATGAACACCATGATGAGGACCCCTACCAGGAAGACGGAAGGAAACTCGCAGGCAATGACAGTGGCCGGNCGGCGATTTCGTGGATGCGTTTGCGGCAGGCGTACCAGCCGAAGACCATGAGGACTGAGGCGATGGCTGTGACCATCATGGTCAGTGGTGAGTCGATGAACACCATGATGAGGACCCCTACCAGGAAGACCAGGGAGAGGTAGCCGGTGTAGGGGGCGCCGAACATCCGGAAGGAGGGCCGTTCCACCCAKCCYTTGTCSGCCCAGCGTTTGAGCTGGATCTGGCACAGGACGATGGTGGCCCAGGTCATGATGATGCCYACGGAGGCGATGTTCAGCACGATCTCGAACGCTTCGGCCGGGACCAGGTAGTTCAGCGGGACGCCGAGGAGGGAGACGCCGGCGGTGATGGCGATCCCGCCGTAGGGGACRCCKGCYTTGTTCATSCGGGACGCGAAYTTCGGGGCGGAGCCGTTCACGGACATCGAGCGCAGGATCCGGCCGGTGGAGTACAGGCCGGCGTTCAGCGAGGACAGGGCCGCGGTGAGGACCACGAGGTTCATGATCACGTCCACGCCCTGGACGCCGATGGAGCCGAAGAACGTCACGAACGGGCTGACGCCCTTCTGGTAGGACGTGTACGGCAGCAGCAGGGCCAGCAGGATCACGGAGCCSACGTAGAACACSGCGATGCGGAAGACCACGGAGTTGATGGCCTTGGGCATGATCTTYTCGGGGTTCTCGGTCTCGCCGGCCGCGGTGCCCACCAGTTCRATCGAGGCGTAGGCGAACAGGACGCCCTGCATGAGGATGATCATGGGCAGCAGGCCGTTGGGGAAGACGCCGCCGTTGTCCGAGAGGAGGTTCAGGCCCACTTCCTGGCCGTCCACCGGGGTCCCGAAGATCACGAAGTAGGTGCCCACCAGGAGGAACGCGACGAGGGCGGCGACCTTGATGAGGGCGAACCAGAATTCCATCTCGCCGAAGACCTTCACGGAGACCAGGTTCAGGCTCAGGACCACCACCAGGGCAATCAGGGCCCAGGCCCACTGCGGGACGTCAGCCATCCAGGGGACGTAGTTGCCGAAGAAGTGCATGTAGAGGGCGGCGGCGGTGATGTCCACGATGGTGGTGGTGGCCCAGTTGATCCAGTAGAACCAGCCGGAAACRAACGCGGGAATAAGTATGTCCGTGATTGTGTCAATGATGCTGATNGAGGGCGAACCAGAATTCCATCTCGCCGAAGACCTTCACGGAGACCAGGTTCAGGCTCAGGACCACCACCAGGGCAATCAGGGCCCAGGCCCACTGCGGCACGTCAGCCATCCAGGGGACGTAGTTGCCGAAGAAGTGCATGTAGAGGGCGGCGGCGGTGATGTCCACGATGGTGGTGGTGGCCCAGTTGATCCAGTAGAACCAGCCGGAAACGAACGCGGCCTTCTCACCGAAGAACTCACGGGCGTAGGACACGAACGAACCCGACGAGGGCCGGTGGAGCACCAGCTCACCGAGGGCGCGCAGGATCAGGAACGCGAAGAAACCACACACGGCGTACGCGATGACCAGCGACGGGCCGGCTGCGTTGAGGCGCCCGCCGGCACCAAGGAACAAACCGGTACCAATAGCACCGCCAATAGCGATCATCTGGATCTGCCGCGGCTTCAGGCTCTTGTGATAGCCCTTGTCCTCGGCATGCAGCGAGGACTCAGTGGCATGGGCATGACCACCGTCGATGAGGTGGTCCGGTGCGGCAGTGCGGTCCGCTACAACCTCGTCATTGGGGTTGTTGGGCATGGTTGAGCCTTTCAGTAGGGGAACATCAAGCAGGGTGGGGGAAGAATGTGGCGGGCTGTGCAGCCCGGACATTTAGAAAACGGACCAGCCGGTGCGGTCCGAAAGGTCGGCCAGGGCGGCGGTGCCCGCCAGGGAATTTCCCTTGGCGTCCAGGCGCGGGCTCCAGACGCAGATGGCACATTCGCCTGGAACGATCACCAGGATCCCGCCGCCCACGCCGCTTTTTCCGGGCAAGCCAACCCGGTAGGCGAACTCGCCGGCGGCGTCATACATGCCGCACGTCAGCATGATGGAGCCGATGCGTTTCGCTTCGCTGCGGGACACCACAGGTCCGTGGGTCCCCTGGCCGTCCCGGGCCAGGAAAAGTCCCGCTTTGGCTAGTTCCACGCAGGTCATCATGATGGAGCATTGCCGGACATAGTTTTCCACCACTGACTCCGCCGGCCGCGCCAGGTTGCCGAAATCCTTGAGGAAGTGCGCCAGGGCCAGGTTGCGGCTGCTGCTGGAAAGCTCGCTGGCCGCGGCGTCCTCATCAATGAACGGCCCTGCGCTGCCTGCCTCTGCGGTGAGGAACCGCAACAGCCGGGTGGCGGCGTCGGGCGTTTCATTCATCAGGTGGTCGGTAACCACCAGGGCGCCGGCATTGATGAAGGGGTTCCGCGGGATGCCGTGCTCCACTTCCAGCTGGACCAGGGAGTTGAACGAGGTACCGGACGGCTCCCGCAGCACGCGGGACCACAGTGTTCCGGCGCCGTCCCCCCGGAGCGCCATGGCCAGGGTGAACACCTTGGAAATGCTTTGGATGGAGAACGGAACGCTGGCATCGCCGGAACTGAACAGTTCACCGGACGTGGTGGCAACAGCGATCCCGAACCTGTTGAACGGCACCGCTGCCAGGTGCGGGATAGTGGCGGATACTGAGCCGCTTTCCCGCTGGGGTGTGTGGCTGCGGACGATGTCGTCCAGTAACGGGCCCAGCGGAGGTGCCATGAGTGCTGTGGTCATTTCCTGCCTAAAAGTTCCTTGTGTGTACCGGCCCATTCCTGGATGTGCAGCAGGGCCACCAACGCATCCCGGGGGTCGCTGAAATCGAGGCCGGTCAGCCTGGATGCCTTACTGATCCGGTAGTAGACGGTGTTCTTGTGGAGCTTCATCCTGGCGGCGCACCCGGCCACATCAAGGGAGGCCTCGAAATACGCGTGCAGGGTTTCGGCGAGTTCGCCGCCCTCCCGCAGCAACGCGGAAAGGCTGCGGTGACGGAACGTTGAGGACGTGAAATTGCGGACTGCTTCGCGGAAGAGGATCTCGGCTTCAAAGTCGTCCACGGTGGCAACTGACGCGTCCGGAGACGCGCCAACGCAGCCCAGCAGGGCGCCTGTGATGCGGGTGGTTGAATGCAGCGACAGCAGGTCCGGGACCACTGGACCCACGGCGGCGAACGGACGGATGCCGAGGTGCTTGCCTGCATCCCGCACGATCGATTCAGCCAGGCTGCGCAGCCCCGGTTCCGCGGCGGTTGACTGCAGCCCGGGGACAATCACGGCGGTGTCGCCTTTGAACTGGCCCACGATGGCGGAGGCTTTATACGCGGCCGCATGGATGGATGCCAGGTTGGCCAGCTCGCCGTGTTTCAGTGCTGCGTCGTCGGCCTGCGCCTCGGCATCCGAGATGCCCAGCAGGATCAGAGCTGCCGGACGGTCAGCGGGGATCTTCTCGCTGTGGGCGCTGGCCGCGGCTTCCGCCGGGCCCGACAGGATCCGCGCCACACGGTCTTCGCGCATGTGCACGGACTGCTGGTTGCGGTAACGGATCAGCTCGGCTGAGGCCCTGGCGGCGGATCCGTTGAGCACATAATCAACGTCCGCGCCGAAGCCCGCCCCGGTTTCCTGGAGCCAGATGTACCCCATGATCCGGTCCCCGGCGAAGAGCGTGATGGCCACGCGTTCCCGCAGCCCGTCCTGTGGCCGGGCCGGCACCCGCACGGGCAGCCTGGTCCGGTGCAGTTCCCGGTAGGCGCCCAGGTCCTTGAGCAGCAGTTCATATTTCCGCGGACCGCGCCGGGTCAGGATGGAAGCTTTGCGGAGCTCGTCGATGTCATTTGAAACAGTGGAGTAGGCCAGCACCTTATTGGCGGCGTCTTCGATGAGCACATGGCTGGAGGTGAGCCTGGCCGTGGTCTGGGCGATCGCAAACAGATCCTCTTCCAGCAGGGTCAGCACTTCGCTCTGGTAGCTGCGGGGCTGGATCCTGTCCTTGGCGATGGACAGCAGGCGGTCCCAGTCAGCCGCCGGATCCACCAGGAGCAGGCCGGTGCCCGCATCGCGGAGCAGCTCTTCGGCCTCGATGAGCTCTTCCCGTTTTCCCTTGAGGGCAATCACCGGCGGGGGGTTCTTCACGAGCCGCCGCAACGCGGGCAGTGCCGAGCGGCCGCGGACGCCGATCAGCAGCACAAAGGCCGCACCGCCGTCGGACGTTTCATCATCGGCGTCCACAATCAGGAACCGTTCGATGGCGGAGCCGGCCGGAACGGGCCTGAGGACGAGGGTGGCGAAACCCAGGGGGAGATCCGAGAGGATGTCGTCCACCGTCACCGCTGCCATGGGCTTCCTTCTGCGTCGAACCGGCCGGACGGCTCTGTCCGGACACCTCATGCTATCGAGGCGGGCACCCGCAAAATATGGGCGCGAGCCTAAAGGCAGTGGCAGCTTTTCGGTCCGCGGACCATGCCGGCAGGGTTGCAGGGTCTCCAAGTGCCCTGCCTGGGGCCACAGCCAGCCAGTTTCCGCCGGTGACGGACTAGGGCTGGGGGCTCAGACCGTCTCCTCCGCAGCGAGCTGGGACGAGACAATCTCGCGGTACGTCTCGGAAGTCTCCAGCAGCTCGTGGTGCGTTCCGCGCGCCACGATCCTGCCGTCGTCGAGCACCAGGATCTGGTCCGCCTCCACGATGCTGGACACCCGCTGCGCGATCACCACCATGGTGGCCCCGGCCGTGCTCCGCTTCAGTGCCCGCCGCAGCCGCGCGTCCGTGCCGGTGTCCAGGGAGGAGAAGGAGTCATCGAAAATGTAGAGCTCGGGCCGTTTCACCAGGGCCCGGGCGATGGCCAGCCGCTGCCGCTGCCCGCCGGAAACGTTGGTGCCGCCCTGGCTGATGGGCGCGTCCAGCCCATCCTCCATCTCTTCCACGAAATCGCGGGCCTGCGCGATCTCGAGCGCCTCCCACAGCCCTTCCTCGGTGGCCGCGGGGTTGCCGTAGAGCAGGTTGCTGCGGACCGTGCCGGTGAACAGGTAGGGCCGCTGCGGCACCAGGCCGATGTGTCCCCAGAGAAGGTCCGGGTGCAGGTCGCGGACGTCCACCCCGTCAATCAGCACGGCCCCGGTAGTGATGTCGAACAGGCGCGGCATCAGGTTCACCAGGGTGGTCTTGCCCGCGCCGGTGCTGCCGATGATCGCCGTCGTCTGCCCTGCCCGCGCGGTGAAGCTGATGCCGGAGAGGACGGGTTGATCGGCACCGGGGTAGGCGAATCCGACGTCGCGCATCTCCAACTCGCCCCGCCGCTGCCTGCCCCCGGCCGCGGCGGTGACCGGGTCCAGTGGCGGCAGCACGCTGGACCTGGTGCCCAGCACCTCGCCGATGCGGTCCGCGGACACCGAGGCGCGCGGGATCATCACCGCCATGAACGTGGCCATCATGACGGACATCAGGATCTGCATCAGGTAGCTCAGGAACGCGATCAGGGTGCCCACCTGCATGGACCCGTCCCCGATCCGGAACGAGCCAAACCAGATCACCGCCACTGACGAAACGTTCAGCACCAGCATCACCACCGGGAACATCAGCGCCATCAGCCGGCCGGCGTGCAGGGCCACGTCCGTGACGTCCGCGTTGGCCTTAGTGAACCGGGCCGTTTCCACGTCCTCCCGCACGAAGGCCCGCACCACCCGGATGCCGGTGAGCTGCTCGCGGAGCACCCGGTTCACGGTGTCGATCCGCTTCTGCATCTTCCGGAACAGCGGCACCATCCGGGTGACGATCAGGCCCACGGCGATCAGCAGCACCGGCACGCACACCGCGATCAGCCAGGACAACTGGACATCCTGCTGGATGGCCATGATCACGCCGCCGATGCTGAGCATGGGCGCCGCCACCATCAGCGTGGCGCTCATCAGCACCAGCTGCTGGACCTGCTGGACATCGTTGGTGGACCTGGTGATCAGGCTGGGGGCGCCGAACCGGGTGACCTCCTGCTCGGAGAACTCGCCCACCCGCTCGAAGATCGCCCCGCGCAGGTCCCGGCCCAAACCCATCGCCGCCTTGGCACCGAAGTAGACGGCCACCACCGCGCACGCGATCTGCGCCAGGGTGATGACCAGCATGATGGTGCCGGTGGACAGGATGTACCCGGTATCCCCCTTGGCCACGCCCTCATCGATGATGTCCGCATTCAGCGTGGGCAGGTACAGCGACGCGATGGACTGCGCCAGCTGGAAGATTACGACGGCGGCCAGCAGCGCGCGGTGCGGCCGCAGGTATTCAACAAGCAGTTTCCAGAGCATTCCGGTTCCAACCTGACGGAGTGTCCACAAAACGTGGTGCGAGCGTCAGTTTACGTCCGGAGGCTGGGAGTTGGGCGGCTAAAGAGACGGTGTTTAAGTCACCGCGGCTACCAGCGGCGCAAGCTCGGCGATATGCGGCGGGTCCGCTCCCGGCCGGGAGCAGGTGACCGCGGCGGCGCGGTTGGCATAGGCAGCCAGGGCAGAAAGCTGTTCCGGCCCCAGTGCCCGCAAACGCTGCCTTCCCGCTGCCCCGAGCGCTTCCAGCTGCCCAAGGCCGGCGATGAGGGCGGCCATGAAAGAGTCGCCGGCGCCCACGGTGTCAGCCACCGTCACTGGCTCCGCCGGCAGCTCCACCCGTCCCTGCCGGCTGAGGAGAACGGGACCCGCAGCTCCTCGGGTCAGGGCTGCCAGGGACGGCCCGAGGTCCAGCCAGGCTTCGAGGGTTTCCTCAGGGGTGCGGTGCGGGTAGAGCCAGGCCAGGTCCTCATCGCTGGCCTTCACAATGTCGCTGGCCGCCACGAAACGCTCCGCCTGTTCGCGGACGGCATTGACCTCAGGGCTGATGGCGGGCCGGAAGTTGGGGTCGTAGCTGACGGTTGCCCGCTCCCCCGCCGCCGCAAGGAGACCAAGGACGGACTGGTCCCCCGGTCCCAGCACAGCAGCAATTGACCCTGTATGCACGTGGGAGGACGCCTCGACGGCGGCCAGTGCCGGCAGGGTTGCCCCAGTGAGGTCCCAGCCGATGTCGAAAACATAGGTGGCGGCGCCGTCGGTCCCCAGCGTTGCCGTGGCCGTCGATGTGGGCGCGTTGCCGCCCCTGATCACCGTGACGCCGTTGGCCAGCAGATGCTCTTCGATCATGAGCCCGTACCGGTCCTCTGCGAAGTGCGTCACGAGGTTCGCCGCGAGGCCCAGCCGCGCAACCCCCACCGCCACGTTGAGGGGGCTGCCGCCGGGGTGTGCCTGGACTTCGCGCGGCCGCCGCGGATCGCTGATGATGTCCACAAGGGATTCGCCGATGACGGTGATCATAATCAGCGGCCCGGGTAGACCACGGCTTTGAGCTGTCCGGGCTGCTTTCCCGCTTTGAGCGCCTCTTCCGAGTCCGCGAGGGCGAACTTTCCGGTGACCAGGATGTCCAGGTCCACTTTTCCGTCCGCGATCAGCTGGATGGCCAGCGGCCACGTGTTGGTGTAGCGGAACACGCCGGAGAGCCAGATCTCCCGGTTCTGGATGTAGGAGACGGGCAGTTCGACGTCGTCGGCGCCGAGTCCCACGAGGATCACGCGCCCGGCCGGGGCCACGGCCTTGATGCCCGCGCGGACGGCCTGGGGTGCGCCGGAAGCGTCGATGAACGCATCGACGTCGAGCCCTTCCACGCTGTCTGTCTTCGCGTTGAGCGCGTGCGTGGCGCCGTGTTTGAGGGCGAACGCGAGCCGGTCTTCGGCGATGTCCGAAATGTAGATTTCAGTGGCACCGAAGGCGCGCGCGGCTTGGGTGGCGATGATGCCAATGGGGCCGGCGCCGGCGATGAGGACCCGGCTGCCGGGCTTGATCTCCGCGCGTTCGCAGGCCCAGAGGCCCACGGAGAGCGGTTCGATCAGGGCGGCGGCTTCGTCGCTGACGCTGTCCGGAATGTCGTACGCGAAATCGGACTGGATGGTCACGTATTCGGCGAACGCACCGTCGATCGGCGGGGTGGCGTAGAACTCGATGTCCGGGCACAGGTTGTAGCGGCCGGCTTTGCACTGCTTGCAGGTGCGGCAGGGGCGCTGGGGTTCGACGGCGACGCGCTGGCCGACCCGCGAGGGATCGACGGCGCTTCCGACGGCGGCGATGCGGCCGGAGAGTTCGTGGCCGAGGATGAGCGGGTGGTCCACCACGTAGGGGCCGATCCGGCCGTGTTCGTAGTAGTGGACGTCGCTGCCGCAGACGCCGACCGCGGCCACCTGCACCAGGACCTGGTCGGCGTCGAGCTGCGGGAGGGGCAGGGTTTCCATTGCCATGTCACCCTCGCGCTTCAGGATGTTGGCGCGCATCGTGGCCGGCAAGCCGGGCTGCGCGAAGGGGCGGGACTGCGTGGTGGGGATTGTCATCGGAGCGATCCTTTCGAATGCGGGAGGGTTACTTGACGGCGCCGAGGGAAAGGCCCTGGACGAGTTTGTCCTGGGCCGCGAAGCCTGCGAACAGCACCGGGAGGGAAATCACGACGGCTGCCGCGCAGACTTTGGCGAGGAAGAGGCCCTGGCCGGAGACGAAGCCAGTCAGGAAGACCGGGGCGGTGCCTGCCACCACGCCGGTGAGGACCCGGGCCAGGAGCAGTTCGTTCCAGCTGAAGATGAAGCAGATCAGGGCGGTGGCGGCGATGCCGGGCATGGCCACGGGGGCGATGATTTTGCGGAGGATGAGCAGCAGGTTGGCGCCGTCGATCTGGGCTGCCTCCAGCATTTCCTCAGGCACTTCAGCGAGGAAGGAGCGCATCATCCAGACGGCGATGGGCAGGTTCATGGACGTGTACATCAGGATGAGGAACCAGATGTTGTCCAAAGCCCCGACGGTCCTGGCGAAGAGGTAGAGCGGCAGGATCGCGGCCACGACGGGCATCATTTTGGTGGAGAGGAAGAAGAACATCACGTCGGTCCACTTCTTCACCGGCCTGATGGACAGGGCGTAGGCGGCCGGGAAGGCCAGGAGCAGCACGAGGACCGTGGACAGGATCGAGGCGGTGGCGGAGTTGATCAGTGACGGCCAGGGGCTGACGCCGGAGGTTTCGCCGAAGAACTCCCGGTAGGCGTCCAGGGTGAGGTTCGCGGCGACCGACGGCGGGTTGGTGGCGGCGTCGGTTTCGGAGTGGAACGAGGTGAGGACCATCCACAGGACGGGGACTGCGAAGAGCAGGGCGAGCAGCCAGGCCGCGATGCCGGCGGCGGTGTTGTTGCGGGTGGGGTCCATGCGCGCCTTGCCGCGGCGGCGCGCCGCCCGGCTGCCGGTGTTCAGTGCGGTGGGCGATGTGGGACGGGCAGGACCCGAATTCTGCGGTGCAGCGGGGGTGAGGGTGCTCATCGTGCTGCCTCCTTCTTGAAGAGTGAAAAGACGGTGCGGAGCGCGAAGGTAGCCACGATGATGGTGCCGATGACCACCACGACGCCGGCGGCGGAGGCCAGGCCGTATTCGTTGGCGAAGTAGAACGTCTGGTAGATCGCGTAGGGCAGGTTGGCGGTGCCGAGGCCGCCTGCGGTGAGGGTGAAGACGGCATCGAAGTTCTGCACGATGTAAATGGCACCCAGCAGCCCTCCGAGCTCCAGGTACTGGCGCAGGTGCGGCAGCGTCAGGTGGCGGAAGATCCCCCACGGTGTGGCGCCGTCCATCTGGGCAGCTTCCACGGTGTCCATGGGGCGTGACTGCAGGCCGGCCAGCAGAATGAGCATCATGAACGGGGTCCACTGCCACACCAGGGAGAGGATCACGGCCATCATCGGTGCCTGTGAGAGCAGGTCCAGCTGGGGCGCCTCAGCACTGCCGAAAAGCGACCACACCCAAGTGAGGACACCGTTGATCAGCCCGAACGTCGGGTTGAGCAGGGCATGCTTCCAGATCAGGGCCGCTGCCACCGGCACCACCAGGAACGGGGCGATCAGAAGGGTGCGTGCCAGTCCCCGGCCGAGGAACTTCTTGTCCAGCAGCAGGGCCAGCCCCAGGCCGATGAGCAGGCTGATCAGCACCACGGAGACGGTGAGGAGGATGGTGGTGAAGATGGCCTGGCGGAGGTCAGGGTCGGTGAGGACGGTGGCGTAGTTCTCCAGGCCTGCGAAGGCGGTCTTGTCCGGGCTGAGGCTGTTCCAGTTCATGAACGAGATGACCAGTGTTGCCACGAATGGGAGCTGCGTGACCAGGATGAGGAAGACGAGGGCCGGGAGCAGTGGTGCCCGCCGCGCCCATGCGAGGGCCCGTTCGCGCGACTTTGCTTCTCGTGCGGGGTTGGCTGCATTGTGTCCCGGGCGGGAGATGCGCGCCGTTGCGGTAGTCATGATGTTCTCCTGCGGTTCGGTTAAGGCTGCTTGTACTTGTCGCCGACCTTTTGGGCGGCTTCCTGGCCCTTGGCCAGCGCGTCAGCCACGCTGCCCTGGCCTGCGATGGCGGAACTGACGCCCTGGGAGACGTTGGTGCCCAGGGCTGCGAATTCGGGGATACCGACAAACTGGATGCCGACGGCGGGACGTGCCTGCGCTCCGGGGTTCTTCGGGTCGGCGTTCTCGATGGCGAAGCGTTCGGCTTCGAAGAACGGGGCGGCCTTCTGGAACTCGGGGTTCTCGTAAGTGGAGATGCGCTTGCCGGACGGGACCTTGGCCCAGCCGAGCTCGGAGGCGACCAGTTCCTCATAATCCTTGGAGCTGGCCCAGGCAATGAACTTCTCGGCGGAGTCCTGCTTCTTGGACGCGGCCTGCATGGCCCAGGACCAGGTCCACAGCCAGCCGGAGGACGTGGTTTCCTTGACCGGTGCCTGGGCGTAGCCGATCTTGCCCTTCACCGGGGAGTTCTGGGCTTCCAAGGCCCCTGCGGCGGACGTTGCGTCGTACCACATGGCGGTTTTGCTCTGGCCCATGTTGTTCAGGCACTCGGTGAACCCGGCCTGGGCGGCGCCTGCTTCACCGTGTTCGCGGACCAGCTTGGTGTAGAACTCCACTGCTTCGGTGAACTTCGGGGAGTCCACCTGGGCGTTCCAGTCTTTGTCGAACCACGTGCCGCCGAAGGTGTTAACCACGGTGGTCAGCGGTGCGAAGACCTGGCCCCATCCCGGTTGGCCTCGGAGGCAGATGCCCTTCATCCCCGGCTCCGCGCCGTCCACCTTTGCTGCGATGTCGGCCACCTCGTCCCAGGTGGGCTTGGCCGGCATGGTCAGGCCCTTGGCGTCCAGGATGTCCTTGCGGTACATGAGGAAGGAGGACTCACCGTAGAACGGTTCACCGTAGAGCTTGCCGTCCTCGCCGGTGAGGGACGCTGTGTAGGCGGGCAGGACGTCGTCCTGGTCAAACGCAGGGTCCGCGGCAACGTCATTCAACGGTGCCAGCCAGCCGTTGGCCGAGTAGAAGGGTATTTCGTAGTTGGAGAGGGAGGCCACGTCATACTGGCCGGCCTGGCTGGAGAACTCCTGGCTGATCTTGGCGCGGACGTCATTCTCCGGCAGGATCGTATAGTTGACCCTGATGCCCGTTTCCTTGGTGAAGTTCTCTGCGGTGAGCCGCTGCAGATCCTCCATCTGGGGGTTGTTGACCATCAGGACACTGATGCTGTTCGGGTCTCCGGCAGAATTGCCACCGCCGGCACCTGCGCAGGCCGAGGCACTCAGCGCGACACACAAAGCGCCGGCGGCCAGGGTCGCAGCACGCATTTTTGGGCGCATTAAGGACTCCTTTGTTCTTCAGGGATGCACAGTCACCGCACCACGACCGCTACGTCGGGGTACTGGACCTGGTGGGCGAGGGCCATCCACCGGAGATCCCGGTGTTCCTCGCTGATGTTCTTCCAGATTAGGCGCGGGAGTCAGGTCACAACTAGCGTTCTGGTTGCTACTTTCTGATACTTATTTTCCTGATATGCCGTCCCGGGCAGCCGCTACTCTGGGATCAGGACGCTGCGTCCCTGTCCAGAGTTCATAAAACAGCCCAACCACTGGAGCGCCATGATGACTGCCGCGGATACTGCTGACGGAGCCACCGCCAGGCTCGCCGAACGCCTGCTGGGGATGCGGGCCAACCGGGAAGTCATCCCGCCTGACCCCAACCACTCCGTCCGTTGGCACCAGCACAGTTATCCCAGCCCCGTGGCACGCTGGAACTACCACCCCGAGTACGAGATCCACCTCATCCGCAAGGGCACCGGAAAGTTCATTGTCGGTGACCACATCGGCACCTTCGAGGCCGGACACGTTGCCCTGGTGGGGTCAGGACTTCCGCACGACTGGGTCAGCGACCTTGAACCGGGTGAGGTTCTGGAGAACCGGGACGCGGTGATCCAGTTCGACGGGAAATGGGTGGAGCAGACTGCCGCCCTGGTGCCCGAGATGGTCGAGGTGAAGCCGCTGCTGGAGCAGTCACAGCGGGGTATCGAGTTCCTGGGCAGGTCGGCTGAGGCGGCGGCTGCGGCGATCGAGGCCATGGGCGCCACCACCGGACTGGTGCGCCTCCAGCACTTGTTTACCCTCTTCGGTATCTTGGTCCGCGCACCTGAAACGGACCGGCGATACCTGGCTGAGGAATGGTTCCGGCCGCAGCTGGACGGCCAAGCGGCTGCCGTCGTCGACCTCGTTTTGGAGTATGTGTTCAGCAACCATGCCGGCAGCGTGAAAATGTCCGAGGCGGCGGCGCTGGTAGGTATGCAGGAAGCCTCCTTCTCGAAGTACTTCAAACGCGCTACCGGGCAGAACTTCAGCGACCTGGTCCGTAAGCTGCGCCTGGCCCACGCACGGCGCCTGCTCGAACGCAGCGACAAACCAATTTCCGACATCTGCTACGAAGTGGGCTTCTCCAACCTGTCCAACTTCAACAGGCACTTCCTGAACGATGCCGGGGAAACTCCGCGGCAGTACCGGCAACGGGTCAGCGGCTGACCTGACCGTCCCGGGATGATGCACTGCGTCGAATCGACAGAGCCGAAGGGGAAACGGAAGGGCGAAGGACGGCGTTAGCCGGACCGCATATCAAACCGCCGCCGGTATTCCGTAGGCGCCGTGGAGAATGCAGCCGCGAAGTTTTGCCGCAGCGTGACGGCGTTGCCGAACCCGCAGTCGTCCGCGATCTGTTCCACTGACAGGTCGGTGGTCTCCAGCAGCCGCCGGGCAGCGTCCAGGCGGCGCGCACGGATCCAGGCGGCCGGCGTCGTACCCGTCGCGGCCCGGAAGGCGCGGACGAAGGTCCGGCGGCTCAGGTGCGCCTGCGCCGCGAGCCGGTCGATGGTCAGCGGCTCCGCCAGGCGGGCCAGCGCCCAGTCGAGGAGGCTCGAGATCGGGTCGTCAGCCGTACGCTGCGGCACCGGCCGCTCGATGTACTGCGCCTGTCCGCCGTCCCGGTGGGGCGCAATGACCAGGCTGCGTGCCACCTTGTTCGCCGCGTCCGCCCCCAGCCGCGAACGCACCACGTGCAGGCAGGCGTCGAGCGCGGAAGCCGTGCCGGCCGAGGTCAGGACGTCACCGTGATCGATGTACAGCACGGACTGGTCAAGGGCGATATCCGGGTGCCGCACAGCCAGCGAATCAAACGCCTGCCAGTGCGTGACGGCCCGGCGCCCGGCGAGCAAACCGGCGTCGGCCACGGGAATCGCGCCCAGGCACAAGCCCATGATCGGCACCCCACGCCCGTGCGCATCCTGGAGCACCTGCCGCAGCGAATCACCGGGGACGCGGCCGTCGTCGAACCAGGAAGGCACCACCACAACGTCCGCCGCCTCGGCAGTCTCCGGCCCCCTCACTTCACCCAGCCGGTAGCCCTCAGCGGTGGTTACCTCGCCTTCCTGGTCAGAGAACAGAACCGTTTTCCAGCCGGCAAGGCCCTGGCGGGCAACTTCGTCAAAAACCATCTGGGGAACGGCCAGGTGGAACATCGTTGCCCCATCGAAGGCGTATACCGCAATCCTCATCCCGCCCCATTCCAACACTTTGGCCTGAATCCATCGTACATTCGCCTTCGTGCCACTGTTGATCCGGTTCATTGGTGGGAAGACTGGACGGGTCGCCAACCGGCGGCCACATCAACCACCAGGGAGAAACCAGAACATGAGCACCCCCCGCCGCGCCCTCATCCTCATCGACGTGCAGCAGCAGTACTTCAGCGGTCCCCTCGAAATCCAGTACCCGGCGCACCAGGAGTCCCTGCCCACTATTGCAAAAGCAGTCGACGCCGCGACCGCCGCCGGCATTCCGGTTGCCGTGATCCAGCACTCCGCGGGCGTTGGCGCTCCCGTCTTTGCCCCCGGCACGCCGGAGTTCGAGCTGCACCCCGAGATTGAAGGCCGCAGGACCGGCGAATGGAAGTCCGTCGTCAAGCAGTACGGGTCCGTCTACGCAGGGACGGACCTCGCCGACTGGTTGCGGAAGCACGACGTCGATACGGTCACCCTGGCGGGCTACATGACCAACAACTGCGTGCTCGCCTCAGCTGTGGAGGCCGAGTTCCTTGGCTTCAGCACCGAAGTCCTCTCAGACGCCACCGGCGCCATCAACCTCGCCAACGACGCCGGATCCGCCGACGCGAAGACCGTGCACACCACGCTCCTGACGCTGCTGAACTCGAACTGGGCAGCAGTTGCGGATACTGACACGTGGAGCAATGCTCTGGCTGCGAATCGGGCCCTCAACCGGAGTGACCTCGGCAGTTCCGCTGTGGCCGGCATGGAACTGGCACCCCAGTCATAGCCAATTCCCGGGCTTCACACCGGCGCACAGCGATGGGAAGCCCGGGAACACCAGCGGCCCGCGCGCAGTTGCATCAGGGGGACCAAGCCCCAACCAATTTCAAGGACCAAAAACATGAAGTGGATTCTTCTCGCCGGCGCCATCCTGAGCGAGGTGACGGCGTCGCTCTCCCTGAAAGCGGCCCTTGATAATCCTGCCTTCTTCATCGTGGTGGTTCTCGGCTATTCCGCGTCCTTCGCTTTCCTCGCCGGAGTCCTCCGCAAGGGCCTCGGCCTCGGGGTCGCCTACGGCATCTGGGCCGCGCTGGGAGTAACACTCACCGTGCTGCTGGCAGCCGTTCTCTTCGGCGAAGCGCTGACACCGGTGATGATGATCGGCGTCGCCATGGTGATCGGCGGAGTGCTGTGCGTTGAACTCGGGTCACAGAAGGAGCCTGCAGCAGAATCCGCCAAAGAAATGGCCCGCTCATGATGTGGCTGTTGCTGACGGCGGCCATCCTCACCGAGGTGAGCGCTACCCTGCTCCTGCGGGTCGCGTCCACCGGAAAGCGGCGCTGGTACATCCCTGTCGCCGTCGGATATTTCCTGGCCTTCACCCTCCTGACGCTGACCCTCCAACAGGGCATGAACCTTGGCGTCGCCTACGGCATCTGGGCCGCGGCCGGGGTCGCGCTGACCGCGCTGGCCAGCCGCATCTTTTTCAAGGAGGCAATCACCCCCGTGATGATGCTGGGGCTCGGACTGATCATTGGCGGCGTCCTGCTGATCGAGCTTGGGGAGGTCCCCTAGTCCGCAAAGGAATGACGCCCGGCCGGTGAATCCGGCCGGGCGTCGCCACTTCCGATGTTCCGGCGCGTCGTGCCGTTGGTGGTTCCTATGGTGCAGGAGACGGGGCCACAGCGTCTTTCGCGACGGTGTGTGCCAGGGGTTTCGGGCGGGTCTTGGGGCCGAAGATGGCCAGCACCACAGCCCCGAACAGCCAGGTTCCGGCGATGAAGAAGAACACGCTCTGGTAGCCGCTGCCCGTGTAAAGGCCTGCGATGATCAGCGGACCGGCAGCGTTGGAGAGCCTGCCGAGGCCGTAGGATACGCCGGTGCCCAGGGACCGGCCCGCGGTGTCGAAAACCTCGGGCGAGTAGGCGTAGGCGAGTGCTGTGTAGCCGCGTTCGAAGAGGTTCACCAGGAATCCGAAGACGACGATCAGGACCGGGTTGAAAGTCAGCCCGTAAAACAGGCCGCAGACGGCGATGGTGGTTCCGAAGACCACCAGGCACCACTTGCGTTCGAAGCGGTCCGTCACCAGGGACGCCAGGTAGGAACCCAGCGGCGCGCCCACCGTGGTCAGGGCGACGTAGAAGATCGAATCGCTGACGCTGAACCCTTCCTGGGCCAGCAGTGTGGGCGCCCAGCTGGAGTAGCCAAAGAACCCGATGGTCTGGGTTACCCACAGCACGGTCAGGAGGATGGTGGGGCCAAGGTACTTCTTCTTGAGCAGGAGTTTGTACGAAGCCTTCGGCTTGCTCGTCGTGGCTGCGGCGGCTGTGGGGGCCGGGGCGGGCTCCGGCAGGGCACCCTTTTCGGCAGCGACCTGCGCTTCCATCTGGCTCAGAAGGGCGTCGGCTTTATCAAACTGGCCTTTGCTTTCATACCAGCGCGGTGACTCCTTGAGGTGCCGGCTGAACAGGAGGAAGACGATGCCCATGGCGCCCCACAGGTAGACCAAACGCCAGGACCAGTCGCTGAGCGGGACCACCCAGCTGGCCAGGAGGTTGGTGGCGGGGGTTCCGCAGATGCCGATCACAATGGCGTACGCCTGGTACTTGCCCCGGACCGCGGCCGGGAAGATCTCGTTGACGTAGATCACCGCGACGACGGTCATCGCCGCCAGGCCGGCGGAGGTCAGGACCCGGAAGACGCCAAGGGAGACGACGTCCCAGGAGAACACCGCGGCGAACGAAAAGACGGAAAACCACACGGTGGTGATGGCGAGGGCCTTCTTGCGTCCCCACCGGTCCGCGAGCCAGCTGGCGACCAGGGAGCCGAAGAACATGCCCACGAAGGACAGCGAGGTGACGTAGGCGATCTGGTTGATGGTGACGCCCCACAGCTTGACGAGCTTGGGGACTGTGGTGGCAAAGCTGTTGATGTCCGCGAACTCGAAGAAGTAGGCGAAGGAAACGGCGATCAGGGTGATCTTGTGCATGCGGGAAATGGGAAGCCGGTCCAGCCGGTTCGCAGCATTGGAGTGCATCATTGGAGTCCTCTGGTGTGTTCTTGGGCGGTGCCGGCTAGGCCCGGGCGTCTTCGCCCGGCCAATAGAGCCGCATGGGGTTGGCAACGAGCAGCTTCTGCTGCAGGTCGGTGGTCACGGCCACCTGCGGGATGTAGTCCACCAGCAGGCCGTCATCGGGCATGTGCCCCTTGAGGTTGGGGTGCGGCCAGTCGGTGCCCCACAGCACACGGTCCGGAAATTCCTCGACCACGCGCCGGCCAAACGGAACCGCATCGGTGTACGCGTGCTGCTCGCCGTCCAGCGCGGGCGGCCCGCTGACACTGAGCCGCTCCGGGCAGCTGACCTTCACCCACACATCGTTCCGGTCCACGAAACGCAGGAACCTGCTGAACTCGGGACCGTCCACCGGTTTAGTGACATCGGGCCTGCCCATGTGGTCCACCACCAGCGGCGTGGGCAGTGAGCCGAAGAAGCCTTCCAGGCCTTCGAGGTCCCCGCCTTCGAAATAGATCACCACATGCCAGCCCAACGGCGCGATTTTCCTGGCGATGGCCGCCAGGTCCTCCTGGGGGGCGGAGCTGACCAGCCGCTTGAGGAAGTTGAACCGGACGCCCCGCACCCCGGACTCGTCCAGGCTGCGGAGTTCGGATTCTGAAATGTCCGGCCGGACCGTGGCGATCCCGCGGGCCCTGCCCCCTGCAAACCGTACGGCGTCCACCATGGCGCTGTTGTCCGCCCCGTGGCAGGTTGCCTGCACAATAACGTTGCGGCTGACGCCCAGGTGGTCGCGCAGGGCGAACAGCTCGTCCTTGCCGCCGTCGCACGGGGTGTACTTTCGTTCCGGTGCGAACGGAAACTCTGCGCCGGGGCCGAAGACGTGGCAGTGGGCGTCCACTGTACCGGCGGGAAGCTGGAATCGCGGCGTGGAGGGGTTGGCGAACCAGTCAAGCCATCCGGGAGTCTTGGTGAAAGTCTCCATGGGGATACTCTGCTCCTTTCCGGTGTCAGTCGACATAGCGCAACCCGGCGGCGGCAAGGGGTTCACGCATGGAATAGATGTCCAGTCCCAGCTCCCCGGCGGCAAAGCGCCGGCGCTTGGACTCTTCGTTGTCTTCGCGTTTGCGGGCAGCTTCTGCGACGTCGGCGGCCCGCGCGGCGGGAACCACCACGACGCCGTCGACGTCGGCCACCACTACGTCGCCGGGGTGGACCAGGGCGTTCGCGCACACCACCGGAATGTTGACCGATCCCAGGGTGGCCTTGACGGTGCCCTTGGAGTTGATGGCGCGGCTGAAAACGGGGAAGTCCATCTCCTGGAGGGTGGCGATGTCCCGGCAACCGCCGTCGATCACCAGGCCGGCGGCGCCGCGGGCCTGGAGGGAGGTGGCCAGCAGGTCGCCGAAGAATCCGTCCTCGCTTTCGGTGGTGCAGGCCGCCACCAGCACGTCGCCGGGCCGGACCTGCTCTGCGGCCACATGCATCATCCAGTTGTCACCGGGCTGCAGCAGCACTGTCACGGCGGTGCCGCACAGTTTGGCGCCGGGGTAGACGGGCCGGATGTAGGGCCGCATCAGGCCCAACCGGCCCATGGCCTCATGAATGGTGCTGACGCCGAATTCCGATAGTGCTTTGACGTCCACCTCCGCCGCGCGGGTGATGGTGCGGTGGACAACTCCTAGTTCCTGCATGTTCCTGGCTCCTTGGTAAGCGGCTGCGTCAGCGGCCCTGCTGCTTGAGCAGGGCGTTGAGGCGGGGGTAGACGGTGCGGGCGTTGTGTTCCTGGATGGCTGCACGATCGGGTTCGGCCAACCCTGCCGCCTCGATATAGCGGGCAGTGTCGTCGAAGTTGTGGCCGGTGCAGGGATCAATGTCCCGGACCGCGCCGATCATTTCCGAGGCGAACAGGATGTTCCTGGTGGGAATGACGTCCAGGAGGAGGTCGATGCCGGGCTGGTGGTAGACGCACGTATCGAAGAAGACGTTGCCCAGCAGGTGCTCTTCGAGCGCCGGCTTCTTCAGTGCCATGGCGAGTCCCCGGAAGCGGCCCCAGTGGTACGGGACGGCCCCGCCACCGTGGGGGATCACGAGTTTCAGGGTGGGAAAGTCGGCGAAGAGGTCACCCTGGATCAGCTGCATGAATGCGGTGGTATCGGCGTTCAGGTAGTGGGCTCCGGTGGTGTGGAAGGCCGGGTTGACGCTGGTGCTCACGTGGACCATGCCCGGGATGTCGTACTCCACCATTTTTTCGTAGACGGGGTACCAGTAGCGGTCCGTGAGCGGCGGGGCGGTCCAGTGCCCACCGGACGGATCCGGGTTGAGGTTCAACGCCACGGCGCCGTACTCCTCCACGCAGCGGGTCAGTTCCGGGATGCAGCTGGCCGGATCGACGCCGGGCGACTGGGGCAGCATGGCCGCGGGGACGAAACGCTCGGGGTAGAGCTGGCTGACGCGGTAGCAAAGCTCATTGCAGATCGCAGCCCACTCAGCGGACGTTTCGAAGGTTCCCACGTGGTGCGCCATGAAGGACGCCCTGGGCGAGAAGACTGTGAGGTCGATTCCGCGCTCATCCATGAGCCGCAGCTGGTTCAGTTCGATGCTCTGCCGCAGGTCGTCGTCGGAAATCCTCAACTCCGCTGGCGTGGGCGCCTGGGCCGGGTCCGTGAGCCCGGCTACCTGCCGGTCCCGCCACTCGCCGAGGGCCGGCGGCGCCGTGGTGTAGTGGCCGTGGATATCGATGATCACAGGTCTTGCTCCTTTGAGGACTGGGGTTGCCGCTGGCGGGCCGGGATCATGACATCACCGGCCATGATCAGCCGGGCGGTCCGGATCAGCGCGGACTTGGCCACGCGGGTGGGGTCTGCGGGATCGAGCTCCAGCTGGACGCTGAATTCCCCGCTGGGGTGTTCCACCGAAACCGTGGGGGTCCCGCCGTCGGGCATCTTTGCGACGGCGTGCGCCACCGTGCCGGCTAGCACGGCGGCCGTACCCACGGTGACGGCGGCCAGCACGCCGATCGATTCGTGGCAGACGTGCGGGATAAAGCTGCGGGTACCGATGGTCCCGCCCTGCGCCGGCGGGGAGACCAGCGTCATCTTGGGGTAGTTCTTCCCGGCAACGTCGCCGAGCCCCATCAGCTCGCCGCAGCTGAGCCGGAGCGCTTCGAGCCGGGCTTTCAGTTCCGTGTCCGCGTTAAGCTCGACGACGGGTTCCCGGCCCGTGCGCCCCAGCGCGGCGGCGTCGATGATCACCAGCGGCTGGCCGTTGTCGATGCAGGTCACCTCCACCGGACCGAAGCCGCCGATCTCCACGGAGTCCGTCAGGTTGCCGGTGGGCAGCATC
Organism: Arthrobacter sp. Leaf137; assembly: GCF_001423525.1. GTDB lineage: Bacteria > Actinomycetota > Actinomycetes > Actinomycetales > Micrococcaceae > Arthrobacter. The sequence continues at coordinate 251,264 of NZ_LMOI01000018.1, forward strand.
GAAGAACAAACGGACCCTGCCGTGTCCAGGAAGCTGATGACGACGGCGGCCGAAGTGCCGGGAACTCCGTCAATTTCCGCGTCCCCGCCGTACTCGACGTACCGGCCGTCCTCCCCCGCCGGCGTCGGGATGGCGATCTCGGCCACCAGCCCGGTGTTCAGGGTGAGGACCCGTGCGGAGGTGATGTCGGCGCCGGGCTCCAGCAGGCCCGATTCAATCGCAAACGGCACCACGGCTGCGAGCATGTTGCCGCAGTTGGCCGTGGTGTCCACGGTGTCCTGGTCCGGCTGGACCTGGGCAAACCTGAACTCGAGGTCGATCCCGGCCTGCCGGCTCAGCCCCACGATGCCCACTTTGCTGGTCAGCGGGTGGGCCCCGCCCAGGCCGTCAATCTGGCGGGGGTCCGGCGAGCCCATGGCCGCCAGGAGGATGCTGTCACGCGCGTTCGAATCCTGGGGAAGGTCGTCGGCACGGAAGAAGGGGCCCTTTGACGTGCCACCTCGCATGAACCAGCACGGCACTGCGAACTGGCTGCCCGCGCGGCGGGGGGCCGCCCGGCGGACCTCTCGAATAGCTGTTGGAACCACGACGTTCCCTCTCAATTGATGGTGATGCAGTACACACACGATAACCGTTAGCTAAATTGTTAGCAATCCTTTTGATGATCTTTCGCACATCCTGGGCGGTTGAGAGGGCAGGCCAGGTGACAAAATTGTTTACAATGGGTGGCACGGCGGCCATAGACAAGGGGCAGCATGACAACGATTCCTGAGACCGAAGGGCCTACGCTTTCGGCTCCGCAGCTGGTGGAAATCCTGCGCAAGGCGATCATTACGGGCGAGCTGGTGCCCAAGCAGCGGCTCGTTGAAGCCGACCTCGCCGACGATTACGGGGCCAGCAGGGGCAACGTGCGGGTGGCGCTCGCGGAACTCAGCGTCGAAGGCCTCGTGGAACGCGTTCAGAACAGGGGTGCGCGGGTCAGGGCCGTCTCCATTGAGGAAGCCGTGGAGATCACTGAAGTCCGCGGCGCGCTGGAGGCGCTTTGCGCCCGGAAAGCCGCGGAGCGGATCACTGATGCCGGGGCCCAGGAACTGCGGGAACTCGCCCGCCAGATGGAAGATGCCGTGGCGCGGGGTGACCGCGAATCCTATTCGGCCTGCAACCAGCGGCTGCACGCCAAAATTATCGAGGTCAGCGCCCAGGCCACGGCGGCTGCCACCATCCAGCGGCTTCGCGGCCAAGCGGTGCGGTTCCAATTCCAGCTGGCACGGCAGCCTGGGCGCCCCAGCGTTTCCCTTCCCCAGCATCTGGCCATCATCGACGCCGTGTGCCGGCATGATCCCGAGGGTGCCGCGGAGGCCATGCGGCTGCACCTGGAAAGCGTGGCCGACGCTATCCGGGAATCGGCCTAACGGCTTTGTGGCGGCCCTGCGCCGTCAGGGAATCAGGTTCTCCGCGCGGTACCGGTCGAAAAGTGCGGTGAAGGCGTCCAGCGTCCGCCGGTAGCCGGTGAAGCCGGCGTCCCTGCTCTTGCCCATGTCCGTCACCACCTCGATGTTCCGCCCGAGATCACCGTCCGTGTGCCACCAGGATGCCACGCGGCCCAGGTCCGGTTCGCTGAGGCCATGGCGCCCGGCCAGCTCCCGCCACTGTTCCTCCCGCCCCGCCATGGACTGCTCAAGCGGACGGGGCTCCCCCTGGTATCCCTCCCACTCCACGCCGAAGTAGGCTGCGAGCTTCGGCCACATCCAGCGCCAACGGAACACATCGCCGTTGACGATGTTGAAGGCCTCATTCGCGGCTGCCGGAGTGGTGGAAGCCCAGAGCATGTGCTCGGCCAGCAGGCCGGCATCCGTCATGTCGGTCAGGCCGTTCCATTGGGTTTCGGATCCTGGGAAGACGAACGGCTGCCCGCTGTCCCGGCACAGGGCGGCCTGCGCGGCAAGGGTGAGGCCCATGTTCATGGCGTTGCCCACCGCGTGCCCGATCACGGTGTGGGCGCGGTGCACGGACCAGGTGAACCCCTGCTCAGCCGCTGCCGCCCAAAGTTCGTCCTCCTGGGCGTAGTAGAAGTTGTTCACCGGAAGCCGCGGCTCCTCCTCATGGAAGGGCGTGTCCGGCATTTCCCCGGCGGCGTAGGCTTCGAACGGTCCCAGGTAGTGCTTTAGCCCGGTCATCAGGGCTACGTGGGCTACGTCCTTTCCCCGCAGCGCCGCGAGGAGGTCACGCACCATGCCCGCATTCACGGCGATGTTCTCTTCCTCCGTGGCGCGCCGCGACCATGCGGTGAAGAAGACATGGGAGGGGTTTTCCGGAGCAAGCACAGCGGTGAGCGCGGAAACCGAGGTCAGGTCCGCGGAAAGCCACCGGACGCCGGGACGCTCGGCCCCGGGCCGGCGGGACAGGGCAAGGACTGCCCAGCCGTCGCCAACCAGGGTATCCACCAGGGCCGAGCCCGCGATTCCGGTGGCCCCCACCACCAGGGCCGTCCGTCCGTTGCCCGCTGCTGTTCCTGATCCGATGGTCATAGTGCTCCTTCTAGTGGGTGCTGGGTGTATCCGCGCGTCAGCACGGCCTCACGCTGTGGCGGAGGCCCGCGCGCTGCGTCGCGCCGGGACAAAGGGCCACCGAAGGCCCCTTAGCGACAAGCCCCGCCATCAGGCAGATATTCCATGGAGCTCCCTGGCGGGACTGTTACGCGGAAGGCGGAAAGCGCCGGCTGCACCTCAGCGGTGGCAAGCCCGGGGGAACGGGCCGCACGGCGGATTGCGAGGAAAATAGGGTCTCATCCGCCCAGCCGTCTATGTTCCAATGGGAGGGTTGCACCGGCTGCCCGAGTCCAACCGCGGCCTCGGCCCAACGGAAGGAAGAAGCACATGACCGAACCCCAAGAGCATCCTCCGGTTCCCACGCCCGCGAGCGCCTCCGGTGCCAGCCGCGATGCTGGCCAGAAGGCCGAGGGTGGCTGCCCCGTAATGCATGACAGCGTTACCGCACAGGGCAGCGAGAGCGAAAACCCGGCCATCGACTCACCCCAGCCCAAGGGGCACCGGCCGCGGACCATCGCCGACTGGTGGCCCAACCAGCTGGACCTCTCCGTCCTCCACACCAACCACCCGGCCGGCAACCCGCTGGGCCCGGACTTCAGCTACCGGGACGAATTCCAGAAACTCGACGTCGAGGCGCTCAAGCAGGACATCACCGAGGTCCTCACCACTTCCCAGGACTGGTGGCCGGCGGACTTCGGCCACTACGGCGGCCTGATGATCCGGATGAGCTGGCACGCGGCGGGCACCTACCGAGTCCATGACGGCCGCGGCGGAGCGGGCGACGGCGGCCAGCGGTTCGCGCCGCTGAACAGCTGGCCGGACAACGCCAACCTGGACAAGGCCCGCCGCCTCCTGTGGCCGGTGAAGCAGAAATACGGCCAGAAGCTTTCCTGGGCGGACCTGCTGGTCCTCGCCGGCAATGTGGCCCTCGAATCGATGGGCTTCAAAACCTTCGGCTTCGCGTTCGGCCGCGAGGACGTCTGGGAGCCGGAGGAGATCTTCTGGGGCCCCGAGGATGCCTGGCTGGGCGACGAGCGGTACGTCGCCGAAGGCCAGATGGCTGATGAGGTGGGCGCCACCGAGATGGGCCTGATCTACGTCAACCCCGAAGGCCCCATGGGCAACCCGGACCCGCTGGCAGCGGCGGCGTTCATCCGCGAAACGTTCAAGCGGATGGCCATGAATGACGAGGAGACCGTGGCGCTGATTGCCGGCGGCCATACCTTCGGCAAGACCCACGGCGCCGGCAGCGCCGATGACCACGTGGGCCCGGAGCCGGAGGGCGCGGACCTTGAGTCCCAGGGCCTGGGCTGGCTGAGCACGTACGGGTCCGGCAAGGGTGCGGACACCATCACGTCCGGCCTGGAAGTGACCTGGACTGACGTGCCCACGCAGTGGAGCAACCGGTTCTTCGAGATCCTGTTCGGGCACGAGTGGGAGCTGGTGGAAAGCCCGGCCGGCGCCAAGCAGTGGGTGGCCAAGGACGCCGAGAGGATCATTCCGGACGCCCATGACCCGGAGAAGAAGCACCGCCCCACCATGCTCACCACGGACCTGTCGCTGCGGGTGGACCCGGAGTACGAAAAGATCTCCCGGCGCTTCCTGGAGAACCCGGACCAGTTCGCGCTGGCCTTCGCCAAGGCCTGGTACAAGCTGCTGCACCGCGACATGGGCCCGGTGGGCCCGCACCTGCTCGGCCCGTGGGTTCCGGAGGCGCAGCTGTGGCAGGATCCTGTTCCCGCCGTCGGCCATGAACTTATCGGCGAGGAGGACATCGCCGCGCTGAAGGCCAAACTTTTGGACTCCGGCCTGACTGTCCCACAGCTGGCCTCGACGGCATGGGCATCCGCCGCCACGTACCGCAAGACAGACCGGCGCGGCGGCGCCAACGGGGCCAGGATCCGTCTGGAACCGCAGCGCAGCTGGGAAGCCAACGAGCCCGAACAGCTCTCCACCGCACTGCAGACGCTTGAACGCGTGCAGGAGGAGTTCAACACCGGCCAGGCCAACGGCAAGAAGGTATCGCTCGCGGACCTGATCGTCCTGGGCGGCGCCGCGGCGGTGGAAAAGGCAGCGTCCGACGCCGGGGTCCCCGTCACGGTGCCGTTCCGTCCGGGCCGCACGGACGCGGCACAGGAGCAGACCGACGTCGAGTCCTTCGGCTACCTGCAGCCACGGGCGGACGGGTTCCGGAACTACATCCGGCCCGGGGTGAAGCTGCAGCCCGAAACCCTGCTGCTGGACAAGGCCTACCTGCTGGACCTCTCCGCGCCGGAGATGACGGCGCTGGTGGGTGGCATGCGCGCGCTGGGCACCAACGTGGGCGGCTCCGGCCACGGTGTCCTCACCGACAGGCCACAGGCCCTGACGAACGACTTCTTCGTCAACCTCCTCTCCCCCGGCACCAAGTGGAAGGCCTCGGAGAATGAGGAGAACGTCTACGAAATCACGGACGTCTCCACTGGCGAGGTGAAGTGGACTGCCACCCCCGTGGACCTGGTGTTCGGCTCCAACTCCCAGCTCCGCGCCCTGGCCGAGGTCTACGCCAGCGGCGACGCCAAGGAGAAGTTCGTCCACGACTTCGTGGCTGCCTGGGCCAAGGTGATGGAACTGGACCGGTTCGACCTGAACTGATCCCTGCCGCCGCGGCCCCGAGCCGCTGAACCGGCGTCAAGAATGGCGGCGAAACCATACCGGTTTCGCCGCCATTTTCCTGAGGATCACACCATCAATTTCCGGGGGTCTGCTTGGTCGCGGACTCATTGTTGGCTTGTATCTCAGCAGTGTTCGTAGCTGCCCAATTAGCCAGCAGCTGCAGTCCGTCGTGGGATGCAGAGCCTGGCTCCGCGGAGAACACGAGCATCTGGAGCGCCTGCCCGTAGGCCAGGTCCAGCCCAAGGTAGTCCAGGTCAAGGTCGCCAACAATGGGGTGGTGAACGCTTTTGATGCCGCTGCGGTGTTGGCGGACATCGTGTGCTCCCCAGAGTTTCCGGAAAAGGTCGCTGCGGGTTGAGAGTTCGCCAACGAGGTCGCTGAGCTTGCGATCGAAGGGGGAACGACCCGCCTCGACCCGAAGGAGGGCAACAATCTGGCGGGTGTTGGACTCCCAGTCCCGGTAGAACGTCTGTGCCCTTGCGTCCAGGAAGGCGAAGCGTGCGGCGTTAACGGGCTGCCGTGAGTCCTCGAACATCTCCGAGAAGAGGGCCCGGCCAAGACGGTTGGTGGCCACTGCATCCAGCCGCCCGTTTTGCACGTACACCGGGACGGTAGACATCGCGTCGAGGGTCTGTTGCACGGTCCCGCTTATCTGGGCTTTACCTGTCAGCCGCCTACGCGCCGGGTGGACGCCGGTATTGGCTGCGCGGATGAGCTCCAAGAGATGCGAGTGCTCCGCCTCATCCAACTGGAGCGCCCGGCTGACGCCATCGATGACGGCCTCAGACGCTCCCTTCGCATTGCCGCGTTCGAGTCGTTTGTAGTACTCCGAGCTCATACCGGCCAGGAGCGCCACTTCTTCCCGCCGCAAACCGGGGACGCGGCGCCGCCCGCCAAAGTCGGGCAGGCCCACTTGCTCCAAGCTCAGCCTGGCCCGCCTCGAGACCAGGAACTGACTGAGATCGTCGCGGTTGTCCATGGTGTCGAAGGTACTCCACCTCGGGCTCGCCAGCGGGTCCCTGTCAGGGAACCTATAAGTAGGGTCTCGTTGGCCCAGGCGTTGAGCGGTTGACTTGAATCATCAGCTGCCCCGGATCGGGCGGCTAAGGCCTGGGAAGCAACATCGCCAACCCTAAGGGTTGAGCTTTGGGCCCTCCCCAATCCCCAGGTCTGAACTCCCTGAAAGGAAATGCACCGTGAAAAATGCACGCCTTGGAGACCTGGAAGTCTCCGCCATCGGACTCGGCGCCATGACCATGGCCGGCACCTACACCAGCGAAGGCGCCCTGGATCACGACGAGTCGATCCGCACCATCCGCTGCGCACTCGATCTCGGGGTCACCCACATCGACACGGCCGAGATCTATGGGCCGTTCCTGAGCGAAGAGATCGTCGGCCAGGCCATCAAGGGACGCCGCGACCAAGTCAAGATCGCAACAAAGTTCGGGCTGGTCTCCCACTCAGGAGGCGGCCCCGGCGTGGTCGACAGCAGCGCGGCGAACGTGAAGGCCGCCGTCGAAGGTTCGCTTCAGCGCCTGGGCACTGACCACATTGACCTGTACTACCAGCACCGGGTGGACCCCAACACCCCGATCGAGGAAACCGCCGGCGCCGTCGCGGACCTGATAGCTGAGGGCAAAGTACTGCATTTCGGACTCTCCGAGGCCTCTCCGGAGACAATCCGTCGCGCACATGCAGTGCAGCCAGTCACCGCGCTGCAGACCGAGTACTCTCTCTGGACCCGCGACGTTGAGGAGGAGATCCTGCCGCTGCTGCGTGAACTCGGCATCGGCTTCGTCCCGTACTCACCGCTCGGACACGGTCTGCTTACCGGTCAAATCCGCACCGTGGATGACTTCGCCGACGACGACTGGCGCAAGACCAACCCGCGGTTCACTGGCGAGAATTTCCGCCGGAACCTCGCGATTGTCGATGAGGTAAAGGCGATCGGCGCCGAGATCGGCGCGACTCCCGCACAGACAGCCCTCGCCTGGTTGTTAACCCGTGGGAACGACATCGCCCCGATCCCCGGCACCCGCCGAGTCCCCCGCGTTGAGGAGAATACCGCTGCGGGCGGCATCGAACTCACTGGCGACCAACTGGAGCGGCTCAACAGCCTGCGGCCGGCGGCAGGTGAACGCCACGACGAGGCCAACATGGCCTCAATCGACCGCTGATCCCTGCCCTTGTGTCGTCCCAGGCCCGCCCCCGGTTGAGGGGATATGAGGACTAATAATGCTGGTGCAATCCGGGGCCTCACGCCTTCTCCGGCGACCCGGGCCTCCAGGGCGTGTGCGTGTGCGTCAGCCACACCGCGCCCGGGTTCAGGGAGCGCACCAGCTGCTGGCCCTCCGTGCCTGGGTTGTCGAGTTCGCCAAACCACACTGCCGTGTCCCCGGCGATGACTGTGGGGACTCCGCCGGGGTCGATGACCACGATCTGTGAGCCGGGGGTATGGCCAGGGGCAGGGAGGAGCCGAATCCCTGGAAGCAGCTCATGCTCGCCGTCGACGGGGACGTAGGTGACCCCCGGCGGATCCACCCACTCCGGGATGGTGTAGTCCTCCTGGGTGCGGGCGTCGTCGAGTTCCCGGCGCTGCACATAGATGGGTTTCCCCGCAAAGAGATGGTTGCCGCCGCAATGGTCAAAATGCAGGTGGGTGTTGACCACCATGTCCACGCTGCCCAGGTCAAAGTCCTGGTCGGTCAGGGGATAGAGGCGGGGATCCATGTCCGCCACCGCCGGATGAAGCCGGGTCAGTCCGGTATCCACCAGTACGCGGGCTTCGGGGTGGTCGATGACGTGCACATACACCGGCATCAGCTCGCCCTCGGCCAGCAGCTCGGCAACCCGAATGGCGGTAACACTGATTGCAGCGGAAGAATTCATGCCTGGACCTCAGTTCCACGTCGTGGCGGTTGAATTGCCGGCACCAACGCCGGTGGCTGGGGCGGCGACGTTCTGGTGCTTGGTCCAGACTCGCACCTGCTCCGGCGTTCCGCTAGGTTGCCGCTGCAATAAGGGACGCCATCTGCGTGCCCGCGTCGCTCCCGGGTGCCGGGGTGTAGACCACCAGGTGCAGGTCCGGCCGGTCCGACGGGGACAGCTGGTGGTGCTCCAACTGCAGCACTCCCACGGCGGGGTGGTGGAACAGCCGCTCGCGTGATTCGAAGCCCAGGATGTCGTACCGGTCCCATCCTTCCCGGAATTCCGGGCTGGCCTCCTTGAGCCGTTCCACCAGGTTCTTGACGTCCACATCCCCCAGCCGCTGGCCCGTTTCGGCGCGGAACTCGGCCAGGAACCTCTTGCTGGTCACCTCCCAGTCGGGCAGCAGGTCCCGCACGTAGGGATCGGTGAACACCAGCCAGAGGAGGTTGCGGTCCGCAGCAGGAACCGTGGCGATGTTGGGGAAGAGTGCCGCGTAGGCGTTGTTCCAGCCGGCGACGCCCCAGTCCGGGAACAGCGCGAAGGAGGGGTTCGGGTCCAGGGCATCGAGCAGCCGCTTGAGGTGGGCTGGTGCGGTGGCGGCCGCCGTCGTGCTTGGTCCGGCGGACGCATATCCGCCGAGCGACAGGACGTAGTCCAGACCGGTGTCTGAAAGATGCAGTGCCCTGCTGACGGCTTCCAGCACCTGGCGGGACGGGCTGATGTCGCGGCCCTGCTCCAGCCACGTGTACCAGGTGACGCTCACGCCGGAAAGGAACGCCACCTCTTCACGCCGGAGGCCCCGCTCACGCTTGCGGGCTATCGGCGGGAGTCCATAGTCAACCCGGACGGCTTGGTCCCGGCGGGCCCGGAGGAAGAGGCCCAGTTCCTTGCGGCGGCCAGAGTTCTGCACAGGGAAATACTATTACTCTGGTACTCCCACTACTAGTAGCAAGGCCGTCTTCCTCTTGCGGCGGCGCCAGAGAAGGATGGTCATCATGCCTGCACTACGCTCAAAGACAGTTACCCACGGCCGCAACATGGCCGGAGCCCGCGCACTGCTGCGCGCATCCGGCGTCGCCAACTCGGATATCGGCAAGCCGATCATCGCCGTGGCCAACTCCTTCACCGAATTCGTCCCCGGCCACACCCACCTCGCCCCCGTGGGCCGGATCGTCTCCGACGCGATCCTCGCCGCCGGCGCCGTGCCCCGCGAGTTCAACACCATCGCCGTGGATGACGGCATCGCCATGGGCCACTCCGGCATGCTCTACTCGCTGCCGTCCCGCGACCTGATCGCCGACTCCGTGGAGTACATGGTCAACGCACACTGCGCCGACGCCCTGGTGTGCATCTCCAACTGCGACAAGATCACCCCCGGAATGCTGATGGCCGCCCTGCGCCTGAACATCCCGGTGGTCTTCGTCTCCGGCGGACCCATGGAGGCCGGCCGGGTCACCCTGACTGACGGCTCCGTCCGCTCCCTGGACCTGGTGAACGCGATCGCCGACGCCGTGGACGAGTCCATCTCCGACGAGGACATCAACCTCATCGAGGAAAACGCCTGCCCCACCTGCGGCTCCTGCTCCGGCATGTTCACGGCCAACTCCATGAACTGCCTCGCCGAGGCCATCGGCCTGGCCCTGCCGGGCAACGGCTCCGTGCTCGCGACCCACACCGCACGGAAGGCGCTGTACGAGAAGGCCGGCGCTACCGTCGTCGACCTCGTGAAGCGCTACTACGACGGCGACGACGAGTCGGTCCTGCCGCGCAACATCGCCACCGCGGAAGCCTTTGACAACGCCATGGCGCTGGACATCTCCATGGGCGGCTCCACCAACACCATCCTGCACCTGCTGGCCGCTGCCCAGGAAGCCGGCGTGGAGTACGGCCTGGCCGAGATGGATGCCAAATCCCGCCAGGTGCCCTGCCTGGCCAAGGTTGCCCCGAACGTTGCCGGCAACAAGACCTACTACATGGAGGATGTGCACCGCGCAGGCGGCATCCCCGCGCTGCTGGGCGAGCTGAACCGTGGCGGCCTCCTGCACAAGAACGTCCATTCCGTGCACTCGACCGACCTGGACGGCTGGCTGGATGACTGGGACATCCGCGGCGGCAAGGCCACCGAAGAGGCGCAGGCCCTGTGGCACGCAGCCCCGGGCGGCGTCCGCTCCTCCACCGCCTTCTCACAGTCGAACGAGTGGACCTCCCTCGACACCGACGCTGCAGAGGGCTGCATCCGCTCGGTGGAGCACGCCTTCTCCAAGGACGGCGGCCTGGCCGTGCTGCGCGGCAACGTGGCAGAGGACGGCGCCGTGGTGAAGACCGCCGGCGTGGACGAATCCATCTGGACCTTCCAGGGCCCGGCCGTTGTGTGCGAGTCCCAGGACGAGGCCGTGGAGAAGATCCTGAACAAGGGCATCAAGGAAGGCGACGTGGTGGTCATCCGCTACGAAGGCCCCCGTGGCGGCCCGGGCATGCAGGAAATGCTCTACCCGACGTCGTTCCTCAAGGGCCGCGGCCTGGGCAAGAAGTGCGCACTCATCACGGACGGCCGCTTCTCCGGCGGCACGTCCGGCCTGTCCATCGGGCACATCTCACCAGAGGCTGCCTCCGGCGGAACCATCGCCCTGGTGGAAGACGGCGACATCATCAGCATCAACATCAGCCAGCGCTCCCTGCAGCTGGAAGTCTCCGACGAGATCCTGGCCGAACGCCGCGAGAAGCTGCTGGTCAACGGCGGCTACAAGCCGAAGGACCGGGACCGCCACGTGTCCGCAGCTTTGCGTGCCTACGCCGCCATGGCCACCTCCGCGGACAAGGGAGCCGTCCGCGACGTGTCCCTCCTGGAGCACTAGGCTTTAGCGATCAGATGACCCCCGCCCGGATGCTTTTCGGGACGGGGGTCATCTGCGTTACAGCAGGTCAGGACGGGAACGGCCCGGAAACCTGCCAGAATGGCCGGATGATTACCGAGCACGCACTGCTGCCCGTCGTTCCCGGCCAGGAAGAGGAGTTCGAAGCCGCCTTCGGCCAGGCCCGGCACATCATTGCGGCCATGCCGGGCTTCCTTTCGCTCTCGCTTTCGCGCTCGCTTGAGTCCCCCAGCACCTACCTGCTGCTGGTGGAATGGGAAACCCTCGAGGACCACACCGAAGGCTTCCGCGGCTCCCCCGAATACCAGCAGTGGCGGGCTTTGCTGCACCGGTTCTACGAGCCGTTCCCCGTGGTGGAGCACTATAACCAGGTGATGTCGGCAGGGCCTGCCGATGTGGGGGCCGCCGACGTGAAAGATCCGGCCTGATCTGGTGGGCAGGCTCGCAGTGGTCACTGGGGCCAACCGCGGACTGGGATTCGCCATCGTCCGCGAGCTCTCGGAGAACGGGTGGGACGTCCTCGCCCTGACCCGTACCTCCGCCGAACCTGCGGGCGGATCCTGGCCAGCCGGCGTCGTTCTGGTCCTGCACGACGTCCGGTCCCAACCGACGCTCCCGCTCAAGGCGGCTGTGGGCCAGAGACCCGTTGACCTGCTAATCAACAACGCGGCGCAGGGTGCCCCGCACGCCAAGCTGGGAGCCATCGGGGCGGACGGCCTTCTGAACGCTGTGGACGTGAATGTGGCCGGTCCGCTGCGGCTGACGCAGTCCCTGCTGCCGAACCTCCTGGCCGCGCCCGACCCCGTCATCGTCAATGTGTCGTCCCGGCTGGGTTCCGTGGCGGCGCAGGCGAAGGGCGATTTCGCGGATCTTTCCACCAGCTATGCGTACAAGGTGTCCAAGGCTGCCCAAAACATGCTCACCGTTTCGCTGGCCCAGGAACTTCAGGGCCGGGTCCGATGCTGGGCGGTGCACCCCGGAAAACTGGCCACGGCCATGGGCCAGTCCGATGCTTCCAAGAGTCCCGCCACCGCTGCGCAGCAGCTGCGGGAACTCGTCGACTCGGACTCCCGCGCGTCTCCCCGGTTCTGCTCCCTAGGCGAGGAAGACCTGGCCTGGTAGGTCCGGGACCGCAGCCCGGCGCCATTAGCCTTGAACCGTGAGCATCAAGGCTGTCCTCTTCGACCTGGACGACACACTCTTCGACCATCTGGCATCGGCAAAGGCAGGGCTTCAAGCCTTCACGCGGCATCTCGGGCTTGCACCCTCCAATGACCTGGCCGGGGACTGGTTCACCATCGAGCGAGCCAACTACGACCGCTTCCTCGCCAAGGAGTTAACGTTCCAGGAGCAGCGACGGGAACGGCTGCGGCAATTCCTCCCGCTGGCCGGCTACGCCGCACCCGCCGGCGAGGAAGATTTGAACGAACTCTTTGCGGTCTACCTGGAGTGCTACGAGCGGTCCTGGCAGGCATTCCCTGACGCGGGACCCTGCCTGCAGGCGCTTCGCGATGGCGGCGTACTGACGGCCGTGATCTCGAACGGAAACCACGCACAACAACAGGCGAAGCTCAGGAACATCGGGCTTGAGTCGGCGCTGGATGCAATCTTCACTTCGGAGTCCATCGGCCATACCAAACCCATGCCGGAGGCCTTCCTGAAACCGTGCGAGGCCCTGAGTGTGCTTCCGGTGCATGCACTGTACGTGGGAGACAACTTCCGGGTTGATATCGAAGGTGCCCGCAACGCCGGGCTCCAAGCTGTTCATCTCCAGCGGGGAGGCACCCCAGAACGCGGGACCCTTCAGAACCTAAAGGAGCTCATTTTACTGATGTCCGCTACTGCGGTGCCAAGAGCGTAACTCCTCACCTGGCGGGCTCGCGGAATGAGGAAAGGCCCCCACGCGAGTCGAAGCTCGAGCGCGGGGGCCTCCTTGTTGCCTCCGCATTGGGGGAATTGGAAGCAACTAAAAATCTACCCGCTGGTAACCTCCGGAAATGCCGATTTTGGCGGCCGGCGGGGAATCTTGACTGAAATTTGAGCCCGGGCACGGGCTGACGCTGCGGTTCAGTCTGTTTCCGGGCCCTTGGTCGCGTCCGGGTCCTCTTCGGGCTCGAAGGTGTTGGCTTCGGCGTCTGCGCCGATTCCTACGCCGTCGCTGCCGCCGGGCACATCGCCGCCGCCCTTTGCCTTGTCTTCCGCCTCCCGGGCTTCGCCGTCAGGCAGTGAGTCGGGTGAGTTGGTGGTCATCGTTGCTCCTCCATTGGCCGGGCCTCCACGCTAACAGCCCCGGCCGCGAAAGGCTCCGGCCCGGGGCAAACTTTTTGACGTACGACGGCGGGCGGCAGCCTGGGCGCCGAGGCTACGGGCCCATGGGGTCGTCACCGGGCCGCCTCTTAGCGCGGGCCCCGCACCGCAACATGAAACACCAAAACATCACAGAAAACGATCAGAATCTCTTGACTGTGAAAGTTGAACGCTGTTACAACTGTTGTAACAGCGGCTCCAGGCTTCTACTTCCATCCCCATTCTCCGAATGACCGCCCGCTCCCTTTTTGAATCGATACAACATGGCCGTGTGCCGACCACCCGTTATCAAAGGAGATCAACGTGACCGAAACCCGCCCTGCCCGCAGCGCCCGCAGCAGGAACTACCAAAAGCCCCTGGCCTGGTGTCTTGCCGCCACTGCGTTGGCCAGTGGAGCCGGACTGGCGTTTTCCGCCCCCGCTGCCCGGGCCGAACCCAGCAACTACCGGTTCGATTTCGGCGGCGGTCCGGCGGAGCAGGGGTACACAGGTGTCTCCGCCTCGGACGCCTACACGCCTGAGCGCCGGTACGGCTTCAACACCCCCGAGCACATGGCCAACGTTGCGGCCAAAGGAACCGGGGCGGGAAGCGACGCCGTCCGCTTCCTGGAGTTCGGCACCAAGAGCAGCAACACGTTCAATGTGGACCTCAAAGAAGGCCTGTACAGGGTGACCGTCACCCTCGGCGATACGTCACGGGCAAGCGTAGCCGCGGAAGGCGTCTTCCAGGAGATGAACCTGACCGGAAACGGCGCCACTGCATCCTTCGAAATCCCGGTGACCGACGGCCAGCTCAATCTTCTGGTCACGGAAGGCAAGGTGGGCACGGCCTTCACACTCAGCGCCCTGGACATCGAGAAGGTGTCGCGCCACCCGGAGATGGACCCCACCATCTGGGTGGGCGGCGATTCCACGGTGGCCAGCTATTACCCGCTCGATTCCAGCGTCCAGGGCGGCTGGGGCCAGCTGCTGCCCCAGTTCGTAAACCCGGAAGAGTACGACGTCCGCAACATGGCCACCGGCGGTCAGATTGCCCGGGGATTCCGCAACGACGGCCAACTGGAAGCCATCCTGCAGTACATCAAGCCCGGCGATTTGTTCCTGCTGGAGATGGGCATCAACGACACCGCCGCCAAGAACGCCACCACCGAGGCGGAGTTCAAAGAGATCATGCGGGACATGGTCCGCCAGGTGGCTGCCACCGGCGCTACCCCGGTCCTGGTGACCCCGCAGGGCCGCGCCACCGATTTCGTGGACGGAGTGCACTCCTCGGTGGACCGCTGGTACCGGCACTCCACCGTGGCCCTGGCCCAGGAGGAAGGCGTCCCGCTGGTGGACCTGAATGTCCTCTCGTCCGCCTACTTCACGCAGATCGGCCCGGAGGCAACGCTGGCCCTGTTCATGAACGGCGACACCCTGCACCCCAACCGGGCCGGCGCCACTGAACTCGCCCGGATCGTCACCGCGGACCTGGCGCGGCAGGGCCTCCAGTAGGCCTACACCTTCCGAAACAGTCGGACGACGGCGGCGCGCGGCACCGGGAGCTGGTTCCGGAAGCCGCAACCCGCCGTCGTCAGTCCTTCTTCAGCTCTTCGGCGAGCATGACGATGATGCCGCTGGGCCCGCGCACATAGGAGAGCTTGTAGATGTCCTGGTAGGTGGCCACGCCGCGCAGCGGGTGGCAGCCGTGTTTCGCGGCGATCTCCAGGGCTTGGTCGATGTTGTCCACTGAGAAGGCGACGCGGTGCATGCCGATTTCGTTGGGCAGTGTGGGGGCCGTCTCGATCGCGTCGGGGTGGATGTACTCAAAGAGTTCCAGCTGGCCGTGGCCGTCCGGTGTCTGGAGCATCGCAATCTTGGCGTGGTTGCCGTCAAGTCCGACGGCGGTATCCGTCCATTCGCCGCTGACGGTATCCCGCCCCACCACCGTGAGGCCGAGATCGGTGAAGAAGGCTATGGTTTCTTCGAGGTCCCGGACAGCGATGCCCACATTTTCCAGCTTGATGGTCATGGGTGCACGCTATCGAGGCGGACGGAGGAGGTCCAGTGGCACAGCGAACGCGTTGGCTGGTGTGTGGTCAGTTGCTGCACTCGCCTGGCTTGTCGATTTAGGGACTTGAAAGTCGCAGAATCAGGGTGTTTCAGGTCCAGTCCGACGAGAAGTCGAGGGGCGGCCACCAGCGGGTCCGTGAATGCACGGGGAACCTGCGCCCGGTGACTTCGGTGGGCGTAATCCGGATCAGGTGGTCTTTGGGTCCCGGCAGCCAGGGTTCACGGTCCGGGTCGGCCAGCTCAACGGGCGCCTCGCCCTCCGGCACCTGCCCGGGGATGCCCTTGACCACCACGCTCCACACCTCCGTGCTGTACGTGCCGAGCCCGTCCGTTTCAAAAGCGACGGGCGTGCTGCTGAGCAGGGCGTTGAGCTTCGCGCCGGGGGCCGTGCGGAACAGGATGGTGCGGTCCACGGGCACGAAGTTGACGGGGAAGATCTCCGGAACCGCCCGGTTGATCACCGCCAGCCTGCCAATGTACGCGGACTCCAGGTATCGCCAGCACTCGTCCTCGGTGAGGGTCTCGGCTTGCGGTTGCTGCTGTGGGGTGGCCATGGCCGTGATTCTAGGCCGGGGAGGCGCAACGCAACAGGGCCTTGCTGCCCGTCCGCAGTCTGTCAGGGACTTGGGGCGGATTAGCCATTCCCGCCGGGCGGCCGGATGATCCGCCGCTGGGTGGCCGCGGCGATGGCAGCGGTCCGGTTGTCCACGCCGAGTTTGCCGTAAATATGGACCAGGTGCGTCTTCACTGTCGCCTCGGAAATGAAGACCTGCTTGGCGATGGCCCTGTTGGACAGGCCGGTGGCCAGCAGTTCCAGCAGCTGCACCTCCCGCGGGGTCAGCGAAGTGCCGGGGTTGCTGATCCGGTCCATCAGCAGCGCGGCCGCCCTCGGCGCGAGGACCGTGCCGCCGGCCGCAGCCTGCAGGACGGCCTGCCGCAGCTGTTCTGGCGGGGCATCCTTCAGCATGTAGCCGCTCGCCCCTGCCTCCACGGCAGCGAGGATGTCCGCGTCGGTATCGTACGTGGTGAGGATTAGCACCGGCGGCGGGGCAGCCAGTTTCCGGATCTCGGCCGTTGCGGTGACCCCGTCCATCCCCTGCCCCATCTGCAGGTCCATGAGCACAACGTCCGGCGGCTCCCCAAGCGCGGACAGCCGGTCCAGTTCCTTCAGCGCGGCCCGCCCGTCGGACGCTTCGGCGGCGATGGCGATCCCCTCGAACCCCGCAAGCATGGCCCGCAGCCCGGCCCGGACCACGGGATGGTCGTCCACCAACAGGACCCGGACCTCGCCCGCGGACGTCACCGGTCCCCCAGCGGCAGCCGGATGGCCACCACGGTGCCCTCGCCCGGAGCGGATTCCAGCTCCAGCGAGCCGTTCAGGGCATCCACGCGTTCCCGCAGCGAGCGCAAACCGAACCCGCCGCCGTCGCCACCGCCGGCGTGCGCGGCGGCCGCCGCAGCATCCGGATCAAAGCCCGCGCCGTCGTCGTAAATGTCCATGGTCACCTCCGTGCCGAGGAAGGCCAGTGTCACGACGGCGGTGCGCGCCCCGGCATGTTCGCGGACGTTGGCGAGGCTCGCCTGGGCCGCGCGCAGCAGGGTGACGCGAACCGGCTGGGGCAGGTCCAGGGGATCGCCGTCCACCTCCACGCGGCAGCGCAGCGGCAACCCGGCGGCGGCGGCGCCCGTCTCGGTGGCGGCGCACAACCTGCGAAGTGCGTCCACCAGCGTGCTCCCCTCCAGCTGCGGTGAGGACAGTCCACGGACAAAGCTGCGGGCCTCGGCCAGGTTCTCCGCCGCAGTCCGCTGCACCAGCACCAGCTGCGAGGCAGCCGCAATGGAATCGCCGCCGGCCAGGGACTGTTCGGCGGCCCGTCCCAGCAGCACGATGCTGGACAGGCCTTGGGCCAGGGTGTCGTGGATTTCGCGGGCCAGCCGCTCCCGCTCCGCCAGCACACCGGCCTCATGCTGGGTCCGGGCGAGCGCCTCGCGCGTCCGGCGCAGCTCCTCGGCCGCGCGCCGCTGGTTCAGCGCCTCGCGGTATAGGGCGGCGTAGGCCAGGCCCGTGATTACGGCGAAAATGGCACCGAGCGCGGGGCCGACGACGGCGGCCGCGTGTGGAACGGGGGCACCGCTGGCTGCCCACTGGGAGGCGATCACCGCTACCGTCATCAGCGCAATGGTCAGCAGCGCCGCGCGCCGGGGCAGCAGGTGCAGGTGCAGGAAGAAGATGGGGAACGCCAGCCAGGCAAAGTCGGCGCTGCCAGCCAACAGGAAAGCCCACAGCCCCGTCACCAGCACCAGCCACAGAAGAGCGAAGCGACGCGGATCCATGCTGGCCCGGCCCTCGGCATGGCGCTTCTCAAGGACCGTTCCGGCCAGGTAAACCCCGGCGAGAACCACCGCCACCCCGGCCCAGAGCCAGCGCAGCGGACCTCCGGCCATCAGGATCCGGACCAGGGCCACGCCCAGCAGCACGGCGAACCCGGTGTGCAGGGTGACCCGGAGAACTTTCAGGATCGCTGCGGACGTCGCATTCTCCACGGCATCCAGCGGTCCCCGCGACAGGCTTCCGCCGGTTCTGTCCGGGGATGTCTGTAAGGGCGCGGCGGGCATTCCCCCAGCTTATGCCGGGGCTGCCGGCGGCGGATCAATCAAATGGTTGACTCCGGGATCCACCCCACGGCGGCCGGGGATCAACCATCCCCGCGATGCCCCGGCCGGTGCCCGGCGGGAGAGTGGAATTACCCAATTCCACTCCTGCTGAGAGAAGAACAACGTGTTCCTGGCAATCCGCGATATCCGTTTCGCCAAAGGCCGGTTCGCCATGATGGGCGGCGTCGTAGCCCTGATCACCCTGCTGCTGGTGATGCTGACCGGCCTCACGGCCGGCCTGGCCGAGCAGTCCACCTCCGCCATCGGCAAGCTCGGCGGAGCTGCCGGGTCCAGGCCCGTCGACGCCGTCGCGTTCGGCGCGCCGGGTACTGGCACCCCCAAGGCTTCGTACACGGAGAGCTCGGTGACCGCAGGGCAGGTGGACCGCTGGAAGGACCAGCCCGGGGTGGCCACCGCCGAGCCGCTGGGCATCACCCAAACCCGGCTGCAGACCGCTGATGGTTCCGGGACGGCCAACGTCGCCGTCTTCGGGGTTCCTGCCGGCAGCCCCCTGGCGCCAGCTTCGGTGGTGCCCGGGACGGCGGTGCTCGGCGCCTCGGTGGCTGACGCGCTGTCCGTGGAGCAGGGCGACACAGTAGGCGTCGGCGGCGTGGAACTCGCCGTCGCCGCGGTGGTACCGGACCAGTGGTATTCGCACACCAGCGTGGTGTGGACGGACCTTCCCCAGTGGTCCCGGGTGGCGCACGTGTCCGACGGCGGGCAGCTGGCCACGGTGGTTGCCGTCACCTTTGCGGATGGTGCCGACGTGGACGAAACAGCGGCCAATGCCGCTGCGGGCACTGTGAGCGAAACCCGCGCCGGATCCTTCCAGGCCTTGGGCTCGTACAAGAGCGAGAACGGATCGCTGACCCTCATGCAGGCGTTCCTCTACGGCATCGCTGCGCTGGTGATCGTGGCGTTCCTGACCGTCTGGACCATCCAGCGGACGCGGGACATCGCCGTACTCAAGGCCATGGGAGCCCCCGCGTCCTACATCCTTCGCGACGCCATCGCCCAGGCCGCCATCGTCCTGGTGGCAGGTGCCGCCGCCGGCGGGGCTGCGGGCGTTGTTGCCGGGTCGCTGGCCGCACAGGCCGCCCCCTTCCTGCTGAACGCCGGCACCACGCTGCTTCCCGTCGTCGGGATCATCGCTTTGGGCCTTGCCGGGGCAGCCCTGGCCGTCCGGCGCGCCACCCGGGTGGATGCGCTCCTGGCCCTCGGCGGCAACTAAAACACCACTTCCCGAAAGGAAACCCCATGCCTGCATCCCCCACCCCCGCTCCCCTTGATCTCATCGACGTGACCCTCGAATACCCCGACGGCACCGGAACCACCACCGCCCTGGAACGGGTCAGCCTCACCGCGAACGCCGGTCAGCTGGTGTCCCTCGTGGGTCCCTCGGGCTCAGGGAAATCCAGCCTCCTGGCCACCGCGGCCACCCTGGTCCGGCCCACCGCCGGGCAGGTCTTCATCGACGGCACGGACACCACCGGACTCAGGGACAAGGAGCTGACAGAACTGCGGCGCAGCAAGATCGGCATCATCTTCCAGCAGCCCAACCTGCTCCCCTCCCTGACGGCGGCCGAGCAGCTCATCATCACCGACCACCTGCGCGGCAAGCCTGCCCGGGCGGCCCGGGACAGGGCGGCCGGGCTGCTGGACGTCGTCGGGCTCTCTGCGAGCGCCCGCAAGCTGCCGCACCAGCTCTCCGGCGGGCAGCGCCAGCGCGTCAACATCGCCCGCGCGCTGATGGGCAGCCCCAAGGTGCTGCTGGTGGATGAGCCGACGGCGGCGCTGGACCATGAGCGCAGCGAGGCAATTGTTCGGCTGCTTCGCCGGGTCACCACGGAATTCTCGGTGGCCACGGTGATGGTCACGCACGACACCGAGTTCCTGCCGCTTACGGACGCCGTGGCCACCATGCGGGACGGGCGGCTGGCGGCACCGGTCCTGGCCAGCGCCTGAGCGGGTGGCAGCAACGCAAACAGCCCCGGAAGGGTCTCCCGCCGGGGCTGTTTGCGTCCGTGACGCGGCTGATGGCTAACCCTTCGGGGTCACCTGCAGGCGGTCGAAGGAGACCTGTTTGCCGTCCTTGTCCAGGACCACCACATCATCGCGGCCGTTCTGGACCCCCGCCGGGAGGATGAACTCCACGGTGTTGGCGGTGGTGGGGAAGAGCCAGCCGATCCGCTGGCTGCGCTTGTTGAGGTAGACGTAGTACCACTGCCCGTAGTCGAGCCCCTCGAGGACCACCTTCTGGCCGTTCCGGTACTTGTCCTGCGTCTTCAGGTCGAACGGCGGCGCCTGGCCGTCGAAGTCCTGGACCGTCAGGGCGGGTTCGGACTCCGGCTGGGTGGGCTGGAGCTCAAGCTGGATTCGGCCGCCGCTGACGGAAACGGTGGCACGCTTGGTTCCGTTGTCCCCGGTGGCGCTGAAACGTACTGCGTCCAGCTTCCCGGCGGCGATGTCAGCTGCGGTGAGCACGTAGTCCCTGGTGGCCGTCACAGTGCTGCCGGCTGCGAGGGACGGTTCGCTGATGCCTGCGTCCGGGGCAGCCACCCCGGTCAGCGGGACGTTGCCCGCGTTGCCCAGGGTGTAGGTATACGTCACAACGTCGCCTGCGGAGGCGTACCGGTCGCCGTCCTTGTCGGTCCAAACAGCTGCGACGGTGCCGTCCAGGCTGGCATCGCGCACCTTCAGGTCCACCTCGCCGCCGTTGACGGAGTAGGTCCGGGTGCCCTGGCCTGCGGCGCTGACGTCCCAGCTGGTTTGCGGGATGAAGAAGCCCTGGGCTGCTTCCTCTGCGGTGACGGTGTGCCGCGGCGTGGCGCAGGTGTAGCCCTGGCCCGCGGGCAGGACGCTGTACCGGCAGTTCCCGGGACCGTCCGGCACGAGGGGGCTGAAGTTGCCCGCCGTGGGCACCACCTTTTCCACCAGGGGGCTGGTGTTGGCGACGTCGAACTTGTAGGGGAAGGCCTCCCCTGCCGTGTACGGCTTCGCGGCCAGGTCCCGGCCGGCGTCATTCCGGCTGCCGGTGATCGCGGCGGAAACCAGGCCGTCGCGCAGGGCCACGGCCGCTCCGGTGAACGCCACCGTTTTAGTGAGCGACGGCGTCGCGCTGGCCGTAATGCTGAAGGTGGCCTGCGGCACGAAGTAGCCGCGGGCAATATCCTCGGCCGTCACCGTGTGCCTGGCCGTGGTGCAGGTGTAGCCGGCACCGGCGGCCAGGTTGTTATACCGGCAGTTAGGGCTGCTGGGTGCCCCGGGGGCGGGTGGCAGGAAGCCGGCGTCGAACGGCCCGGAAACGGGTACGGCGTTCGCGGTGACGTTGGCTGTGCTCTTCACAGTGAACGTGTAGCTGACAACGTCACCGGTCTTGTACGGGCTGGCCGCCACGTCGCGGTCCGGGGCGGAGCCGGTAATGGTCATGCCCACCTGCGGTGCAACCGGCACCGTGGCCGTGAAGGTGGCCTGCGAAACCCGGCCGTCCGCCGTCGT
Organism: Arthrobacter sp. Leaf137; assembly: GCF_001423525.1. Classification (GTDB taxonomy): domain Bacteria; phylum Actinomycetota; class Actinomycetes; order Actinomycetales; family Micrococcaceae; genus Arthrobacter. The sequence goes on from NZ_LMOI01000018.1 coordinate 272,781, forward strand.
GAACGCCGCAGTAAGTATCTGCGGGCCGCTGGCGTTCGCCGGCGCGGTCAGGTCCACGTTCACGGTAGCGGAGGCACCGGGCGCGACGTCGGGCACGGGCACCGTGGTGGCAGACCAGCCGCTGGGCGTGTAGACGGTGGCGGTGGCGCCGGAGAGCGTGGATGCCTCCTGGTTGGTGACCGTCACGGCCACCTGCTTGGTGGCACCGGGTGCGGTGGTGACCGCGGGGACGGACAGTGGCGCGCAAGCGTAGTTCAGCCAGGCATCGTCGAAGGCGGCGAACGGCATGTTGTCCGTGTAGTTGCCCTCGTACAGGACGCCGAAGCGGCCCTCGTCCAGCCGGGTCACGGTGGAATACGCGGAGAAGCCCGCGCGGATGGTGCGGACGCCGGGCCAGGTGGCGCCGTCGTCGCAGGACACACGGGCCGAGACGTTCTCGCGCCCGGTCTTGGAATTGGCGTTGGTGAAGATCAGCTTCTTCGCGTCGGCCGATCCTTGGGCGGCGTTGGGGAACATGCGCGCGATGGCGCCGTTGTTGGCGGGGTCCGGAAGCTCGGTGTCCTGCGTGACCGGGCCGTAGGTGGCGCCGCCGTCGGTGGAGACCGCAACTTTGCGGTATCCCTGGTTGGCGTTGTCACGGGAGTTGAGCAGCACGCGCCCGTCGGAGAGTTCCACCGTCTTGTTTTCGTCCATCCGGTCGCCCACGTTGGCGCCCTTGTGCCACGTGGCGCCGTGGTCGTCGGAGTAGACGCTGTAGGCCTGGATCCTGTTGCTGCCGTCCGCCTGGCGGATATCCCCGGCGTACTGCTGGATCAGGCGCCCCTTGTACGGGCCGTATTTGAGCTGGATGCCCTCACCGGAGGAAGCGAAGTTCGAGCGGACATCGCCGGCGGCCGGGCTGGCCTTGCTGGTGCCCGGCTTGGTGACGTCAGTGATGAGGCGCGGCTGGCTCCACGAGAGGCCGCCATCGGAGGACTCGATGACCGCGGAGGAGATGACGGACCGGTCCGCGTCGTCGTTGCCGAACTGGCTGCCGCCGAACCCCTGGTCCTTGGAATACACGAACAATGCGAAGATCTTTCCGGCCTCGGCGTCCACAACGTAGGACGGATCGCTGTAGCCGTACTTTGCAGCGGCGGCGTCGCCCACATGCCCGGCGGCGATCACCTGCACCGGCCCCCAGGTCCGGCCGCCGTCGGTGCTGCGGCGCTGGACGATGGAGTTGGGGTTGGGGGCATCGGCGGAGCTGCCGGGCCTGCCGTCCCATGCCGCGAGAACCACGCCGTTGCCCAGGTAGGACAGTGCGGGGATGCGGTAAAAGAAGTTGTTGGCGGTCCTGTCCGCGGCCAGGTTGGTTTCCTGGAAAGCGCCGGGAGGAGCCGTGGGGCTGTTGGACGGCGTGGGTGCCGCCTGGGCGGGCAACCCGGTTCCGGCAAGCAGGGCTAAGGCGAGGGCACCTGTGCCCGCAGCATGCCCCATCGATCTTTTCCTGGTTCTTTTCGTGGTAATTCGCAAACCCATGTCCTTTCTGGACGCCGCGCTGCGGCTCGAATGGAGGTGTGGAACGCCGTCGCGCTGAACCCAAAGTGTGATTCCTGCTACATACGACGTCCTACCACCTTAGGCATGGGAAGACCGGAAAGCTAGACTCAACATGTGACGTCCTATCTCCTCCGCCCAAGCGCATCCTCCGCGCCCGCCGCTTTACCCGCCGCCGTCCCCTCAGCCGAGCACGTCCTCGCCGTCCGGGGTCGCGGGGGCTACCGCCAGTACCGGATCCCGGCGCTCGCGGTCACCGCACGGGGCACCGTCCTCGCCGCCTACGACGGCAGGCCGAACCTCGATGACCTGCCCAGCCCCATCGATCTCCTGGTCCGGCGCAGCACAGACAACGGGCAGACCTGGAGCGAACAGGCAGTGGTGCGGAGCGGCACTGGGCTGGAGGGCTTCGGTGATCCGAGCCTGCTGGTGGACGCCGAAACTGGACGCATCTTCCTCTTCCACGCGGCCGGAACGCGCGCGGGCTTCTTCGAGTCAGCCACCGGGATGGCGCCGGACGACCCCACCATCCAGCACACCGACCTCAGCTGGTCCGACGACGACGGCGCCACCTGGCAGCACCGCCGCCTCACCGCGGAACTGAAGGGCAGCTCCCCCGCCGGCCGGGACGTCACCGGCATCTTTGCCGCCGCCGGACAGGGCATCCAGATCCACACCGGACCCTTCAAGGGCCGCCTGGTGCAGCAGTTCGTCCTCCTGTGCGGAGGGGAGATCACGGCCGCCTCCGCCTACAGCGACGACCACGGCGAGCGCTGGACGCTGGGGGAATTCATCAGCGCCGGAACCCACGGCGCGGCGCCCAACGAGAACAAAGTGGCGGCCCTGGATGACGGACGGCTGCTGCTGCACAGCCGGGCAACGCCCCGGCGCCTGGCCGCCACTTCCTCGGACGGCGGCCACAGCTGGAGCCAGCTGGCGCCTGTCGAGGACCTTCCGGATCCCAGCGACAACGGCTCACTGTCCCGCTTCGACGGACTGCCGTCCGTCACGGGTTGCGCCGGCACGGCGACGGACCGGTGGCTGCTGGCCACCAACAACCGGGACACCTCGCTGCGCCGCAACACCGTCCTGAGCCTCTCACCGGATAACGGCAGCACCTGGCCTGCCGGGCTGGTGCTCTGCCCGGGAAGCTCGGCGTACTCCACGGCCACCCGGCTGCCCGACGGCAACATCGGCGTCCTGTACGAACGCCAGGGGTACCGCGAAATCGTGTTCGCCTCCATTCCTTCCTGGCAGCTGACGGACCAGCTTGCAGCGCAACCGCACCGAGAGCCCTCCACCCCGGAACCGGCTGCCGGACTCACCTTCAACATGGAACTCCGTTCCATCACACCGGGCCTTCCGGAGGAGTGGCGTAACGCCGGCGAGTTCCACGTCATGGCGGACGACGGCGGCGACTGGGGTGCGGCGTCCAAGGAGATTGGCCAGGGCTACTCCGCCGGGCAGGCCCAGGTACTGGGCACCCGCGAGGCGCAGAACCTCAACTACGGCCCCATCATCCCCGGCTACAAGGCAGGCGACATCCTCGCGTTCACAGGCAGGGCACGGAACGACGGCGGCGATACAGTCACAGGGGTCAGGCTCACTGGGCCGGGGGCCGCGGCTTTCCCGGCCCGGGACCTCCTGCCGGGGGATGCGGCACTGTACTTCACGCCGTCGTACACCCTGACGGCGGGGGACGTGGAGCAGGAAGCCGTGACCATCACCTTCACCGTTAAAGGAACCAGCCGGGACACGGCATGGCAGCTGTCCAGGACCTTCCGGTTCATCATGGCCACCGGGGATGTCAGCGTAGAAGACGCGCCACCGGTCAGCTCCCCTCGATAAGGGCGCACATCTGCCGCAGGCGGTCAACACGGCCCTGCACCGTCAGGCCCTCGCGAGGCAGCCCAACCTTGAAGCCGATGAATGGCCCCGTGCCGGCAGCCGCGAGGCACCGTTGGATTTCGGCGCGGTTGAGCAGGGAGCCCGGCGGCGACCCTTCCACCTCGACGGCCGGAAGGTGCGCGTCGATCCACGGGTAACCGAACTCCGTGGCGTCCGGTGAGCAACCGGAAAACATGACGCCCGCCAGGACGCCCGCCTCCCGGGCCTGCGCAATATGTTCGGCGGCAGTGTCCGGGTTGCGGGTTTCGATGACGGACCGGGCCCAGTTGATCACGAGGCCCACCCGGCCGTCAGCCTGTTCGCGGAGTGAGCGGACCACGTCCACCTCGTCGGTAAACGGCAGGAAGCCCTTCTCCGGCCTGCCGCTGGGCCGGGGCGCGTCGCAGTGTTCCACCAGCACCCGGGTGGTTCCCCAGGCCCAGTCGAGGATTTCGCTCAGCGATGCCCTGAACATGGCCGCATCGGCGCCGGGATGCGGCGCCGAATGCAGCTCGACGGCTTCCACCTGCCGCCCCTCGCCCTTCAGGCTGAGGACGAAGGCATGGAGCCCTGCCACGAATTCAAGGGCTTCCCGCCTGCCGCCGGCGTCCCTGGAGGCCAGTCCGAAAGCAGCCGATGCGTTCAGCCGCTGCATGGTGCCCGGTATTGAGGTCACGACGGCGGACCATCCCGCGGGTGCCCCGGCGGGCCAGGGGTTGCCGCCGTGCGGTCCGTACGGAAGTTCCAGTCCCCGTACAGCCTGGACGGATGCGAGCTCACGGTAGAACTCCTGCTGCGAGCCGGCAGGCTGGGCCGGATAAGCGCCGACGATGAGGGACATTTCAAACTCCGTTGCTTGGAAGGTGGTGTGTCTGCAGGGCGATCGGGTGCAACTGAGCCGCCGCACTTGACGGCTGGCTGTGATCGCCCTTACAGTCTTTCTACGAGCTAGGACATCCTACATCCGATAAACATCTTTTGAATGGTGAGGCACATGAACAACATCAAGAACCTGCCGCTGGTCAATGACGCCAGCCGCCGGAACTTCCTGAAGCTGGGCGGGGCCATGGGCCTGGCCGCAGCCTTCGCCGGCTCCCTCGCAGCCTGCGGCGGTCCCGCCGCCACCACCACGGGCGCCACCGAAAACACCTCGCCCGTCAACAAGGACCTCACCATCGAGGCCGGCATCTCCTACGCGCTGTCCACCGGGTTCGACCCCATCTCCTCTTCCGGCGCCACCCCGATGGCCGCCAACCTGCACGTGTTCGAAGGCCTCATCGAACTGCACCCCGCCACCCGTGAGCCGTACAACGCCCTGGCCGCCGCGGACCCCAAGAAGGTCAGCGACACCCAGTACCAGGTGGCCATCCGGGACGGTGCCGTCTTCCACGACGGTACGCCGGTCACCGCCGAAGACGTGGTGTTCTCCTTTACCCGCGTGATGGACCCGGCCAACAAGTCGCTGTTCTCGCAGTTCATTCCGTTCATCCAGGAGGTCAAGGCCCTGGACGCCAAGACCGTGGAGTTCACGCTCAAGTACGCGTTCCCCGGCTTCGGGCCCCGCATCTCCGTGGTGAAGGTGGTGCCCAAGGCGCTGACCAACTTCCCGTTCGGTTCCGATCAGCTGAAGTCCTTCGACGCGAAGCCCGTAGGCACCGGACCGTACAAGCTCATCTCCGCCGTCAAGGACGACAAGATCGTCTTCGAAGCCAACCAGGCCTACAACGGCCCGAAGCCTGCCTTGGCCAAGGGCATGACCTGGCTGCTGCTCTCCGATGCCGCCGCCCGCGTCACGGCCATGCAGTCCGGCCGCGTCCAGGCCATCGAGGACGTCCCGTACCTGGACATGGAGGGCCTGAAGTCGGCAGCCACCGTTGAATCGGTGCAGTCCTTCGGGCTGCTGTTCATGATGTTCAACTGCAACGCCGCACCCTTCAACAACAAGAAAGTCCGCCAGGCCCTCCACTACGGCCTGGACAAGGACTCCATCATCAAGAAGGCCCTGTTCGGCAACGCCAAGCCGGCCAGCTCCTACTTCCAGGAGGGCCACCCGGACTACGTCAAGGCCAAGAACGTCTACGGCTACGACGCCAAGAAGGCCGAGGACCTCCTCAAGGAAGCCGGCGTCACCAGCCTCGAGTTCGAGCTGCTCACCACTGACACCGCCTGGGTCAAGGACGTGGCACCCCTGATGCTCGAATCCTGGAACAAGATCCCCGGTGTCAAGGTCACGCTCAAGAACCTGCAGTCCGGCGCCCTGTACACGGACCGCGTGGCCAAGGGCGACTACAAGGTTGTTGCCGCGCCGGGCGATCCCTCGGTGTTCGGCAACGACGCGGACCTGCTGCTGAGCTGGTTCTACGCAGGTGACACCTGGATGAAGAACCGCGCTTTCTGGGGCGATACCCCGGAGCGGGTGCAGCTGGTGGACCTTATGTCCAAGGCTGGCCGCGCAACCAAGGAAGACGCCAAGAAGCTGACCGGCGAGATCGTGGACCTGGTGTCCGAGGAACTCCCCCTGTACCCGCTGTTCCACCGCCAGCTTCCCAGCGCCTGGGATTCCAAGAAACTCAGCGGCTTCAAGCCCCTCCCCACCACCGGAGTGTCCTTCGTTGGTGTGGGCCGCACCGCCTAGACCTACCCACCGGAGACTACATTGAGCACCATATTGCGACTGCTGGGCCGACGGCTCGCAGCCCTGCCGCTGATGGTCCTTGGCATCACCCTGCTGGTGTTCCTGGTCCTGCAGGCCGCCCCGGGAGACCAGGCAAGCAGCGCCCTGGGCGAGGGCGCCAGCGAGGAAGCCAAGGAACAGTACCGCCAGGCAAACGGCCTGAACGATCCGCTGCTGCTGCAGTATGTGCGGTTCCTGGGCAAGCTCCTGCAGCTCGACCTCGGCGTCACCACGCCGCCGGCCAAGTCTGTGGCGAGCATGATCGGCTCGGCGTTCCCCCTGACGCTGCAGCTGACCTTCCTGGGCGTCATCATCGCCGTCGTGGTCTCCCTGGTCTTTGGCATCATCGGCGCCCTCTACCGGGACAAATGGCAGGACCAGCTGGTCCGCGTGTTCTCCATCGCCGCGGTGGCAACGCCGTCGTTCTGGCTGGGCATCCTCCTGATCCAGTGGTTCGCCCTGGGACCGGCAGCGATGTTTCCGTCCGGCGGCATTGCCACCCCGGAGTCCGGTTTCGGCGGCTGGCTCAACTCGATGGCGCTGCCCGCCCTGGCCCTCGGCATCCCGGTTTCGGCCTCGCTCATCCGGGTGGTCCGCACCTCCATGGTGGAGGAGCTGGACCGGGACTATGTCCGCACGGCCATCGGCAACGGCGTGCCGTACCGCGAGGTGGTCTCCAAGAACGTGCTCCGCAACGCACTTGTCACTCCGGTGACCGTGCTGGGGCTGCGGATCGGCTACCTGCTGGGCGGCGCCGTCGTGATTGAAATGATCTTTGCCCTGCCCGGCATGGGCCAGCTGATCCTCAATGGCATCACCAACCTGGACGTGAACCTGGTGCAGGGTGTGGTGCTGACCATTTCCGTCACTTTCGTCCTGGTGAACATCGCCGTGGACCTGCTTTACCTGCTCATCAACCCCCGAATCAGGACCGTGTGACCCATGCGCAGCAAACTCGCTGAACGTCTGAGCGCCCCCGGGATCCGCCTGCGGGCCCTGCCCTGGGGCTCCCGGCTGGCCCTCGCCTTCCTGGTGGTGATCGCCTTCGCCGCCGTCTTCGCCCCGGTCCTGGCACCGCACGATCCGCTGGAATCCTTCATGCCGGCCACTCCCCCGGGTGCCGAGCATTTCTTCGGCACCGACCGGCTGGGCCGCGACATCTTCTCCCGGCTGCTGTATGGCTCGCAGTCCTCGCTGATGATCGGCCTCGGCGCCGTGGCCCTGGCCGTCCTGGCCGGAGCGTTCCTCGGCTCGCTGGCCGCCACGTCCAGCAAGGCCGTCAACGAACTCCTCATGCGCATCATGGATATCCTGATGGCGTTCCCCGGCATTGCCCTGGCCGCGGTGCTGCTGGCGGCCTTCGGCAACTCGGTACCCACCATCATCATTGCCATCGCCATCATCTACACCCCGCAGCTGGCCCGCGTGGTCCGCGCCAACGTGCTCTCGCAGTACGGCGAGGATTACGTCCGTGCCGAGCGCGTCATCGGTGCCGGCCGGTTCTACATCCTGGCCAAGCACATCGTCCGCAACACCGCAGCCCCCGTGCTGGTGTTCGCCACGGTGATGGTGGCCGACGCCATCATCCTCGAGGCCTCGCTGTCCTTCCTGGGCGCCGGCGTCCAGGATCCCGCCCCGTCCTGGGGCAACGTGATCTCCTACGGCCGCAACCTGGTCCTGTCCGGCGGCTGGTGGGCCACCACCTTCGCCGGCCTCATCATCCTGCTCACCGTCCTGGCCTTGAACATCCTTGCCGAGGGCCTCACCGACGCCATGGTCAACCCCCGGCTGCGGCGCGCCCCGGTGGTGAAGGACGACGACGGTGCTGCCGCTTCCGTTGCCGGCGCAGCAGTCGCAGGTTCGGCCGTGGATACCGAGGTGGCCACCTCGGTTGCGCAGCCGTCGATTGTGGAACAGCACGAACTCGACGCCGTCCTGCCGGCTTCCGGAACCACCCCCACCGAAGGCCGGCAGGACACCTCAGCGGTACTCACCGATGTTAGGACCGCCGCCAACCCGCACGCCCTGCTGGACCGTGAGCTGGAACTGCTCGCCGCCGTCGAGGCCACCCGCACGGACCGACTCCCCCAGGTCCCGGCGGACGCCCGGACGGTCCTCGAGGTCAGCAACCTCTCCATCCGGTTCCCCGGCCGGTTTGGCGAGACAGCCATCGTGGACAACGTCTCCTTCACCGTCCGCGAAGGCGAAACCATGGGCCTTGTGGGCGAGTCCGGTTGCGGCAAGTCCATCACGTCGCTGGCCGTCATGGGCCTGCTGCCCAAGACCGCCCGGATTAGCGGTTCCATCCGGTTCGACGGCAAGGAACTGCTGGATCCGGATACCAGCCACAGCAACACCAAGGCCTACCAGGGCCTGCGCGGCGAACAGATCGCCATGGTCTACCAGGACGCCCTCAGCTCGCTGAACCCGTCCATGAAGATCAAGGACCAGATGCTGCAGCTGACCCGCCGCGGCGGCCGGAAGACCCCGGCCGAGCTGCTGGAGATGGTGAAGCTCGATCCGGTCCGCACCCTGGCCAGCTACCCCCACGAATTGTCCGGCGGGCAGCGGCAGCGCGTGCTGATCGCCATGGCCTTGTCCCGTTCACCCAAGATTGTGGTGGCGGATGAGCCCACCACTGCCCTGGACGTCACAGTCCAGAAGCAGGTGGTGGACCTGCTCAACGAACTGCGCGAGCAGCTGGGATTCGCCATGGTGTTCGTCAGCCACGACCTCGCACTGGTGGCCTCCCTGGCGCACCGCATCACGGTCATGTACGCCGGCCAGGTGGTGGAATCCGCCCAGGCCTCCGAGCTGCTGCGGAACCCGAAGCACGAATACACCCGCGGCCTGCTCGGCGCGGTTCTCTCCATCGAGGCCGATGCCGCCCGACTGCACCAGATCCCCGGCACAGTCCCGTCACCCAACGACTTCGCCCCGGGGGACCGGTTCGCGCCGCGTTCCCTGCGCAGCGACGCCGACCCCAACCAGCAGCTGGTCCTCACCGCCGTGGCTTCGGCCAACGGCGGGGATTCGGACCACTACTGGGCCAGCCACCGCAAGGAGGACGCCAAGTGAGCGCATCCACCGGACAGCCCGTCATTGAGCTCAAGGGCGTCAAGGTCCACCACCGTGCCCGCACCGGGGGCCTCTTCCGCCCCAACGTGGTCAAGGCTGTCAACGGTGTGGACTTCACCATCAGCCGCGGCGAAACCGTGGGCATCGTAGGCGAATCCGGCTGCGGCAAATCCACCCTGGCATCCGTGCTGGTGGGCCTGCAGGCGCCTACATCCGGGGAGGTCCTGTTCCACGGCAAGCCCGCCATCAAGCGCAACGCCGCCATGCGGAAGGAGTTCGGCCGCTCCGTGTCCGTGGTGTTCCAGGACCCCGCCACCGCGCTGAACCCGCGCATGACCATCCAGGACATCCTCACCGATCCGCTGCAGGTGCATGGCATCGGCAACGCCGCCAGCCGGGCTGCCAAGGTCCGGGAACTGCTCACGCTGGTAGGCCTGCCCGCCTCAGCGGCGGAAGTGACGCCGTCGCAGGTGTCCGGCGGCCAGCGGCAGCGCGTGGCCATCGCCCGGGCCCTCGCGCTGGATCCGGACATCATCGTGGCGGACGAGCCGACGTCGGCCCTGGACGTCTCCGTCCGCGCGCAGGTCCTGAACCTGCTCTCCGACCTCAAGGCGCGGCTGAACCTGGGGATGGTGTTCATCTCCCACGACATCCAGACCGTCCGCTACGTCTCCGACCGCATCTGCGTCATGTACTTCGGCGAGATCGTGGAGGAAGGCCCGGCCGCGCAGGTGTTCGACAACCCCAGCAACGACTACACCAAGAAGCTCCTCGGCGCGGCCCCCAGCCTGCTGCACACCTAGACCACCCATCCCCTCTCTTCTACCAACCCAGTTATCGGAGTTTTCCCGTGTCTTCCCAGTTCTCCGGCGTCATCCCGCCCGTCGTCACCCCCCGCCACGCAGACGGCAGCATCGACACCGCGTCGCTGCACAACCTCACCAACCACTTGCTCGACGGCGGCGTGTCCGGGCTGTTCGTCCTCGGTTCCTCCGCCGAGGTGCCCTACATGACCAACGCCGAGCGCGACCTGGTGGTCAGCACCATCGCCGAAGCCAACGCTGCAGCCGGCGCCAAGGCGGTTCCGCTCATCGTCGGCGCCAACGAGCAGACCACCAACCGGGTGATCGAGGAGGCCAAGCGCGTGATCGACCTCGGTGCGGACGCCATCGTGGTCACCTCCATGTACTACGCCATCGGCAACGCCGAGGAGACCGAGACCCACTTCCGCAGCATCCACGCCGCCGTCAGCAAGCCGATCTTCGCCTACGATGTGCCCGTCCGCACCCACTTCAAGCTCCCCACTGACCTGCTGGTCCGGCTGGGCCGCGAAGGTGTCATCGCCGGCGTCAAGGACTCCTCCGGGGACGACGTCTCCTTCCGCCAGCTCCTCCTCGCCGCACGGGACATCGACAACTTCGATGTCTTCACCGGCCACGAAGTAGTGGTGGACGGCGCCCTCCTGGGCGGCGCCCAGGGCGTGGTCCCGGGCTTGGGCAACGTGGACCCGCGCGGCTACCGGAACCTCGTGGACGCCGCAGCCGCAGGCGACTGGGCCAAGGCTGCCGCCGAGCAGGACCGCCTGGCCGACCTCTTCGAGATCGTCTACACCCCCAACGGCCGGGTTTCCGGCGGCGCGGCGGGACTGGGCGCATTCAAGACCGCGCTGCAGGTCATGGGAGTCATCGAATCCAACACCATGAGCGCACCCATGCCGGCGCTGAACGAGGACGAAACCAAGGCCATCCGCGGCATCCTCGAACGCAACGGCCTGGTATAAAGCCCTTGGGCGCTGGGCATGATCCTTTTGCCGGTTGCTGCGCTCGTTCCTCGCGCTCTGACGCAACCTACACAAAAGAACCATGCCCAGCGTTTGTGCTGACCCGGCCGTGGGGTCAGCTGTTGATTGATGCCCTGTGAGGGAGCAGTGATGATGTACGCGATCGGTGTTGACCTTGGGGGTACTAAGACGGCTGCCGGGGTTGTTTCCGGGGGTGGGGAGGTCTTGTTTTCGGAGACCATCCCCACGCTGAGCCGTGACGGTTCCGCCGCGATCCTCGACGCTACTGCGGCGCTGGTTTCTTCCCTCATATCGCGGGCTCAAGCAGAGAGCCTCGATGTGGTGGGGGTCGGCGTCGGGTCCGCAGGGGTCATTGATGCCGCGCGCGGCGTGGTGGTGTCCGCGACGGACGCCATCACCGGCTGGGCCGGGACGGCACTCACCGCAGGCCTGGCCGCACGGCTGGGCCTGCCGGCGTCGTCTGTCCTTGCCGTGAACGACGTGCACGCGCACGCCCTCGGCGAAGCCTGGACAGGCGCCGCCGCGGGGACCTCCAGCTCGCTGCTGGTGGCGTTCGGCACCGGCGTGGGCGGGAGCTTCGTCCTGGACGGCAAGCCCGTGCTGGGGCACCGCTACGCCGGCGGGCACGTGGGCCACTTTGCGTCCCCATACGCGTGCTTCGACAGCGCCCCGCTCCCCTGCGTCTGCGGCGGTTCCGGGCATGTCGAAGCCATCGCGTCCGGGCCTGCCATCCGTGAGGCCTACGTCCGGCTCGGCGGCTCATCCCCAGCTGCGGACACCCGCGCCGTCTTCGGCCTGGCCGCGGCAGGTGATTCTGTTGCCGCCAGCGCAATCGGGACGGCAGCAGCCGCCGCCGGGCAGGCCGTGGGCGGCCTGGCGAACATTCTTGACCCCGAGGTGGTGCTGGTGTCCGGCGGGCTGGCCGACGCGGGCGAGCGCTGGTGGCAGCCGATGGAGGCCGCCTTGCGCGCAGAACTGTTGCCTGCCCTGAGCGGCATTCCGGTGCGACCCGCCGCGCTGGGAAATACGGCCGCCATTGCGGGTGCTGCCCGCCTTGTTCTTGACCCTGCCGCTTTCGGCGCCGCCGTTTCCGGCCCTGCCGATTTCACTACCGCCCAGACGTCCCGAAGGAACTGACCATGCTCCTGTCCCCCGATGCCCTTGAAGCCCTGCACGGGCGCCTGATTGTCTCGTGCCAGGCGTACCCGGGCGAGCCGATGCGTGATCCCCGGACCACCGCCCAGGTGGCGGCATCTGCCGTGATTGGCGGGGCGGCCGCCGTGCGCGTGCAGGGCCTGACGGATGTCCAGCACACCCGTGCGGCCGTGGAGGTTCCGGTGATCGGGCTGTGGAAGGACGGGCACAGCGGCGTCTTCATCACCCCCACGCTCCGGCACGCGTTGGCGGTGGCGAACGCGGGGTCCCATGTGGTGGCCATCGACGGCACCCGCCGTGAACGTCCGGACGGGCTTTCCCTGGGCCAGACGGTGGCGGGGATCCATGCGGAATCGCATGCGCTGGTGATGGCCGACTGCGGGTCGTTCGCGGATGCCGCCGCCGCCGTGGACGCCGGCGCGGACCTGATCGGCACCACACTGTCCGGGTACAGCGGCGAACGCCCCAAGACCTCCGGCCCGGACCTGGAGCTGCTGGCGGAGATTGCGGCTGCCGGTTTTGACGTCCCGCTCATTGCCGAGGGCCGCATCCACACGCCTGCCCAGGCCCGCCAGGCGCTCGACGCCGGGGCCTTCGCCGTGGTGGTGGGCACGGCCATCACGCACCCGGCCACCATCACCGGCTGGTTCTCGGACGCCCTGAAGTGACCCGTTCCTGCCTGCTGACGGGCACCCTCCTGACGGACGGCGCCACGGTGGTGGACGCCGCCGTCGCTGTGGTCGACGGACTGATTGCCTACGCCGGGCCGCGGGCGGGCCTGGACGTTGCGTCCCTTCCCGCGTTGGCTCAGATGGAGCTCCCGCCGGGGAGCATTCTTCTTCCCGGCCTCATCGACCTGCACTGCCACGGCGCCGCCGGCGGCGACTTCCCCGGTGGTGACCCCGGGGCCGCCCGGACTGCGGTGGATTTCCTCCACCGCAGCGGGACCACCACGCTGCTGGCCAGCCTGGTGACCGCGCCGCGGGAGGATCTGCTGCGAAGCATCGGGACGCTTCGAGACCTCGCGGACGACGGCCTGATCGCGGGCATCCACGCCGAGGGACCGTTCCTGTCCCAGGCCCGGTGCGGCGCCCAGGATCCGCGGTTCCTCCGGGATCCTGATCTTCACTTCCTAGGGGAACTGGTAGCGGCGGCCGGCGGCCACCTCCGGACCATGACCTACGCCCCGGAGCTGCCGGGCGCGGCCGGGCTGGTGCGGGAGCTTGCCATGCGCGGCGTGGCCCCTTCCTTGGGCCACACGGACGCAGATACACGCACGACGGCGGATTCGCTCACCGATGCGGCGGACCTGCTGGCCGCTTTTGGTCCTGACAATGCCCGTCCCACAGTGACGCACCTCTTCAACGGCATGCCGCCGCTGCACCACCGCAGCCCCGGCCCGGTGGCCGCATGCCTGCAACTGGCCTCCGCCGGGCGGGTTGCCGTGGAACTGGTGGCCGACGGGGTGCACCTGGACCCGGAGACGGTGCGGATGGTGGTTGGGCTGGTGGGTGCAGCGAATGTTGCCCTGGTGACCGATTCGATGGCGGCCACGGGGCTGCCCGATGGTGAGTATGACCTCGGCCCCGCGGGAGTGGTTGTCCGGGATGGCGAGGCTCGCCTGCGCAGCAACGGCGCCCTGGCCGGCGGCACGGCCACACTGCTGGACGTGGTGCGCCGGACTGTCGAGGCAGGAGTGGACCCCGCCGATGCCGTCCTGTCCGCCACTGCGGTTCCTGCGCGGATTCTTGGCCTCAGCGGCGAGGTGGGGAGCCTTCGCACCGGGCTGCGCGCCGACGTCGTGGTGGTTGATCCGGACTTCCGGCGTGTCCTGGTGATTCGCGGCGGAGAGGTCCTGGCGTAGGCCGGGAGTCCCTTATAGCGGCGGCAGAACAGCTGTGGTTCCCCCAAAATCGAGCGTGACCTCCTGGGGGAGACGTCCACGACACTGGGGTTGTGATGACGCAGGTGTGTGGGGCCAGGTCGTCTGTGCAGGCCTGCGCGGACCCCATGACTATGCTGCGTGTTTGGATGGAGGATGACCGCCATATGCGTTGTAAGGGCAGAAGATCTGCCACTCACCGAAATCCTTGGGCTATACCGTGCGGTGGAATGGTTCGCCTACACCAAGGACCCTGACAAGCTTGTGCGAGCGCTGGAGGGGTCTTCCACCATTGTGGCCGCTCACGATGGCCAGACACTGGTTGGGTTAGCGCGGGTAATTTCCGATGGTGCGTCAATTTGCTACCTTCAGGACATTCTTGTCCTGCCGTCGCACCATAGAAGGGGTATAGGACGAGCCCTCGCTGAACGGGCACTCGAACAGTACCCGCATGTTCGCCAGAAGGTCCTCATCACCGACGACGAGCCGACCCAGAAGGCGTTCTACGAGGCGCTCGGCTACACCCGGGCCGACGAATATCCAGGCGGATCGGTGAGAGCTTTCATCAGGTTCGACTGATTGCCGTTACTCCTTCTTCTCCCGTCGGGCCAGCATTATTTCGTTGGCAGCATACGGCAGAAGGGCAACAAGTGGAATCGCTACGCCTTGCCAGAATGGGACCAGCGACAACACCAGCGGCATGAAGGATGCGCCAAATATTAGCGGGTGGACATATCGATACAATTTCATGATCAGTTCCATCATGCTGACAGTTATCTCCGTTTGCACCCAACTCTGTGTCTTGTTTCCGAAATCAATATGGGTAGGTTATCCCTACGCCACGAGCCGGGAAGGCCCCAAAACCCAGCCCTAAATCCTTCTTTCCGAAGGTAGAGTTGCTGGGTGCTTGAGATCCGACCGAATTGCGAATGTTGCGACGTCGACATTGCTCCCTCCGCCAAGGCGTACATTTGCACATTTGAGTGCACGTGGTGTCCGGATTGCGTTGAACGGTTCCCGAATCGTTCCTGCCCAAACTGCGGAGGAGACCTTCAGCGACGCCCCATCCGGCCCGCTGCTGCTCTGATCAATAATCCAGCCAGCACTAAGAGGGTTGTATCTCCCGGTTGCCTCGAAAAGGTCACCGGGCTCTAGATCTTTCGAGACGGATCAGAAAGCTGAGTCAATGGCTTACACCCTGAGTCAGATCGAACAAGCACTCCGCGATTCATGGGGAGCCGACACCACCTGTCTGGACACCAAAAGCCTTATGAGATGGCACCAGGGCAATCCAGCGCACGGTCAGTGCGGGCCCACAGCCCTCGTGGTGCAGGACCTTCTCGGCGGCGAGCTCCTGATAGCAGAGGTCACCGGCGGAGATAAGGAAGAGGAGGTTCACTATTGGAACCGCTTCGTTGGCGGCATCGAGATTGACCTCACCCGGGAGCAGTTCGGCCCCCACCGCATCATTGGTGATCCCCGGGTTGTTGTACGGCCGCCAGAAGGGCCCCGTGCCTACGCAACGGAATATGCGCGGCTGAAGGCAAGGGTTCTGTCGGCGCTCAAGTAAGGGTCTGCCCGGCGTTCCGAACCCACCTGCCCGCACCCGGTTACGCTGTCCTTCATGTCTCGAATTCTGATCACCGGCATGTCAGGGGCGGGAAAGACAACTGTGCTGCATGAGTTGTCCCGGCGGGGCTACCGAACGGTCGACACCGATTACGACGGTTGGGTGCTTCCTGACGGAACATGGGACGAACCACGGGTCTCAGCGCTCCTCGCGTCCAGTTCATCCCTCATCGTCTCGGGAACGGTTGAGAATCAAGGTCGCTTCTATGGCCGCTTCTCCGCCGTCGTTCTGCTCAGTGCACCGGTGGAGGTTCTAATCCAGCGGGTCTCAGCCCGTACGAACAATTCCTACGGCCACTCCGAAGCTGACCAGTCCGCGATCCGGCAATACGTACTCGACGTCGAACCGCTGCTTCGGGGCGGCGCAACCCTCGAGCTCGATGCCCGGAGGCCAGTCGCGGACCTGGCTGACGATGTCGAACGCCTTGTGGCTGCCGAGGGCCCAGCCTGACCAACCGGACGCTCAAGCAGCTTCGGCGAGGCGAGGGATTGGCACTAGGGTTGACGTTCAGTCGAAAAACAGGGTTAAGGACCACCGGGGGAACCATGCAGCAGCCATCGGCCAGTGATGTCGGATTTCGGGAAGTTGACCAGGACGGGAGTACCCAGGGCCTCAGGTCCACGGCAGAACCGATGCCGCTCCGGCAGTACTCACGTTGGTCCGTGAACCCGTTCATTGCAATGCTGTGGCTGTTGGCCACGGCATTGCTTACCGGCGGAATCTGGGCCCTGGCGACCATGATGTTCACCACCGGGCCCATGGGAGGGCCTCCCACCCTTTCATTCGTCATGATGACCTTCGCGCCGCAAGGGCTCCTGGTTGGAACGGTATTGGTCCTTTGCCTGCTTTTCTGGCACGCGTGGCAGTGGCAGCGGCGCCGCATGTGATGACTGCACTATCGCAGGCTGTTCAGCCCGCGTGATGGCCAGACGGCCACGAAAGCCTCCGCAGTCATTGGACCGTCGCGCGATGCCCTGCAGTGCGAAGGAGCGGTTGAGTGGGCTGCTGAACGTCGGCTAAGGGCTGGATCAGCAGGTTCCGGTGCAGTGTCACCCATCCGTCGCGTTCAAGCGGAAGGTGATCGAACTGGTCGGGGACAAAAACTACGGTCCTGTCGTCCGGATCCTGCACTTCCACCAGGATGTCCCGGCCGTCACCGAGGCTGTTGCACGCTTCCCAGTAGTTGTATTCGTCGTCATATGGGTATTTCGCCACCAGGCACACGACTTCAGGCAGCGGGCCCGGTGCGGCGTAATAGTTCGTCGACTCGTACGCGGCCAAGAACCGCGACTCGCGGATCTTCGCTTCCCCTGCTTCGTCCTGGATCGCAGGGACGGCATCCTGCTTCGTCAACTGCCGTTCCAGCACCTCAACCGTTCCGGGAATCGACAGGAAGAACCGCACGTACAGAAGCCCGAGGGCCAAGCACGTGCCCGCACCGGCCACGGCGGCGAACGTGATCATCAGTTTCCAGAACGCCGTCAACGGAACTGGCGGTGGCTGCCCGGTCATTGCCGTCCCCTGAAGAGGTTGTCACTGATCTTCGTCCACCCAGCGGCCTGCAGCTCATTGGTGTCGTACTGGTCGGGGACGAGGGTCAGCTCGCGTCCTGCCTGGTCGCTCATCGTGACGATGGGGTCGTGGGCGGAGACCATGCCGGCGCACCCGGCAATAGGAAGCCCCGGCGCATCCCCTGCTTCAATCAGCAGGCAGATGATTTCCTCGCCATTCGCATCCCTGGTGGCGACAAAGACTTTGGATCCTGACCTCGTCCCCAAGTACCGGGCCGACTCCGTATGAATCCCGCCGTACAGGGAGTAATTCGCGGTAACCACATCTTCGGCCGTGGCCGTCCTCTCCAGGACTTTCAGGGTGGGCCGGCATTCCCACGGCCCGTACTGGAAGACAGCCAGGCCGACGGCTGCGACGGCGAGCCCCAGCCCAAGCCACCGGGCGTTTCTGAACCGGCGGACGGCAAACGCCAGCACCATGGCAGCGGACAAAAATGCGGCGAAGATCAGGTAGTCAATAATGTTCAAGCGCTGCCCCCTCAGGCTGATTGATCTCCCTGCACGCTACACGCTGCCGGCAGGCCGGCCTTCACCGGTCCCCTGAGCCGTCCGATATCGTCCATTTAAGAGATTCATCGTGATGGGGGTAATTGTGCGGGAACTTGTCTACTACGTGGCGGCATCGGTTGACGGCTACATCGCGGCGCCGGACGGGTCATTCGACGCCTTCCCTGTTGAGGGCGACCACATGCAGGTGCTCTTCACAGAGTTCGCCGACGCGTTGCCCACCCATGTCCTCGCAGCACTGGGCATCGAAGCGCCCAAGAACCGTTTCGATACCGTCATCCAGGGCTGGAACAGCTACAACGTCGGCCTCGCCGTGGGCATCGACAGCCCCTACGCCCACCTGCACGAGTACGTCGCCACCCGCAGCAGGACCAGTTCCAACCCGGCAGTCACGTTCACGGACGACGCCGTGGCCACCGTCCGGAACCTCAAACAGGAGGCGGGGCTGGACATTTACCTCTGCGGCGGCGGCGCGCTGGCCGGGGCGTTGCTCCCCGAGATCGACAGGATCATCCTCAAACGCAACCCGGTTGTCCTCGGGGCAGGCATCCCGCTGTTCGGGAACACCGCCTTTGAGCCGGCGGGCTTCCAGCCCGTCACGTCGCGGACCTTCAGGTCCGGAGTGGTGATCGAGGAGTACGAACGCACCCCGCTGGGTGCCGCTGACGCGTCCTGAGTTAGACGCCGACGGCGGCACCGGCCACCCGCACGGTGACCTCGCCGAATCCGGGGGCCAGCTTGGCCGCGGCTGCTTCGTCCGCCACGACGGTGACGTGCGCGTGGCGCTGCAGGATTGACGCCGGGCAGTCGGCTGACACGGGCCCCTGCAGCGCTGCCGTAAGGATCTCTGCCTTGTCCGCCCCGCTGACCACCAGCAGCAGGTGCCGGGCTTCCATGATGGTGCCCAGCCCTTGGGTGATGCACTGTGTGGGGACATCGTCCAGTGACGCAAAGTACCGGGCATTGGCCTGCCTGGTGCGTTCGGTGAGCACCTCCACCCGCGTCCGCGAGTCGAGGGCTGAACCCGGCTCGTTGAAGGCAATGTGTCCGTTGTGGCCGATGCCCAGGATCTGCACGTCAATGCCACCGGCGCGGGCAATGGCCGCGTCGTAATCCGCCGCCGCCTGCCGCGGGTCCGGGGCTCCGCCGTCGGGCACAGCAACCTTTGCCGCATCAAGGCCCAGCCGCACGGTGACCTCACGGCGGATGACTTCGGCGTAGCTTTCGGGGTGCCCGGCCGGCAGGCCAACATACTCATCGAGGGCGAACCCGCGGACGGCACCCATCTCCACGGAATGTTCCGCGAGGGCCTTGTAGATGGGCAGCGGCGAGCTGCCGGTTGCAAGCCCCAGGACGGCGTCGGGCTTGCTGCGGACCACGGCGGCCAGGATGCCGGCGGCGACGGAACCGGTGGCGGAGGCGGTTGGCACTACGAAAATTTCCACGGCAAAGGCACTCTCTACGGGAATCTGGCACGAAACATCGGAACGGAACAGGGCATGGCGCAGCCACATGGAGGGGCTTAGCCACAGGAAGGGGTGCCCCCAACTGCGGTGGAGGGCTGGCGAGGAATCCGGCGGAACCGGGAGCTAGGCTGCGGCGACGTCCTTGAGCTTGAGGCGGATGCCATCGAAGTGCCGCTGGAGCCGCTCGGAGGCCAAGGCCTTGTCGCGGGCCTCCACGGCTTCGTAGATCTCCCAGTGAATCCGGGCCTGTTCTTCCAGGTTGACCGGCCCGGAGCCCAGGGCTTCGTGGATCTGCCGGTAGACCTGCCAGAAGACATCCATGAGGTTGATCAGCAGCTCATTGTTCAGGGGCGCGTAGAGCCGGCGGTGGAACTCGGCGTCGTGCTCCACCAGGGACTCCCCCTTGGCGGCGGCGTCCTCCATGGCATGCATGGTGGACCGCAGGTCGGCGAGGTGTTCGTCCGTCAGGAGATCGATGGCGGACCCCACCAGTCCGGACTCCAGTGCCTGCCGCACGTCGATAAGCTCCATGGCTTCTTCGCCCTTGTGGCGCAGCGACAGCCGGCCGCGGAACGTCAGCCCGGAGACCAGTGCACTGAAGTTGTTGGGCGCCACGAACATGCCGAAGCCGTGGCGGATTTCGATGACGCCGAGGGCCTGCAGGACCTTCAGGGACTCGCGCACAGTGTTGCGGCCAACCCCCAGCTCGGCGGAGAGTTCACTCTCCGTGGGCAGCGCATCGCCCACGTCCAGCCCGCGCTCGAGGATGAGTTCCATGATGCGGGTCTGCAGCGCCTGGGAGCGGATTTGGGCGCTGAACCTGGCTGACGATACCGCCGCGGGTGTTGCTGTCACGTCATCTCCTTCGGCCACACTCCGTGGCGGCCTTCATCTCGAATCAGTGTACAGGACATGGGACGTCCTTTGTCTTGCGGCGTCTCCTTTTCTTCCGGGAACGCTATCCGCCCACGTGGTGAATCGTAAAGGCGGTCAGGAAGCCCACGGAGGCGGTGAGCCCTGTCAGGTTGTGGTGCTCCTCGAAGGCCTCCGGAATCATGGTGTCCGCCAACATGGCCAGGATCCCACCAGCGGCCACGGAGGTTATGAACGCCACCAACTCATCCGGCGCGTTTTCCAGCAGCGTGTATCCCATGAGTGCTGCCAGGCCGCTGAGGACCGCAATCCCGCCCCACAGTCCGAAGACGTACCCCGCGCTCCTTCCGGCCTTCTTCATTCCGGCCGTTCCGGACAGCCCTTCGGGAACGTTGGAGATGAAGACGGCAGCCATCATGGCCGGGCTCACGCCCCCGCCGGCAAGCATTGTCACACCCAGCACCACGGATTCGGGCACCCCGTCCAGCAGCGCCCCGACGGCGATGGCCGTCCCACTGCCCGGATCGTCCTTTTCGGAGGGCTGCTGGCCGCCGGACCTCTTGCGGTGCTTGGCGCCCGCCCGGGCCAGCAGCATATTCGCGCCCACGTACACCACGGAGCCGGCCAGGAAGCCTGCCACCGTGGGCCAGAGCCCGCCGCCCTGCACGGCCTCGTCCACGAGTTCGAACGCCAGGGCGGAGATCAGCACGCCGGCACCGAAGGACATGATCGAGGACACCAGCTTGGACGGCAGCGACCACCGCCAGGACAGTGCGGCGCCCAGGACCAGGGCGGCACCGGCGATGGTGCCCCACATCAGGGCCTGCAGCCATACGGGCATGTTTCCCACTTTCCGGCTCCTCCAGCGAAGCCACGTCCACCATTGCGTACCCCCGGGAGCAGTTCCTAAGCAACAGCTCCTATGCAAACATGCGCGCCGCAGGCACCACCCCCACGCAGAATTGATGGGATCTTGACCCAAACCTTACTGACCCCTGCAGTTGCGGGTCCACGCTGGACGAAGAAAGGCAAACCAGCTTATGGGGAGCAGGAAGTCATGGGAAACGAAACAGCATATGACAAGGACGTCATCGCGGTGGGAGGGGTCCTCACGGACCAGCACCCGCTCGACTTCCACACCTTGGGGCTGGCCGGCTGCATTGACAGGCTGACCGGCCCCCTCCGCCAGCGCGGGACCGCGGTCCGCTGGGATACTCCGCACTGGGGGATCGAAATCCCGGCGGACTGCGCTTCCCTGCTGTACCAGTCGGCACGCGAAGTGATCAGCAACGCCTACAAGTACTCGGACGCATCCGAACTCAGCGTGCAGCTTGCCGTGGTGGACCACAGGATCAGGATGAAAGTGGCCGACGACGGCACAGGCTTTGATTGCAGCCGCGCCAACCGCGGGCGGCACCATGGCTACGGTCTCCGCCTCATGGCGGTTGCGGTCGAGGAAGCGGGTGGCTCCGTGGACATCGATTCCCGCCCTGGCCACGGCACCTCGGTGACGGTCACCCTGCCGCTGGACTGAAGAAGCCCGGCAACACCAGCCCGGCCCCGCATAAGGGCCGCAGAAGACTCGAATGCCCGCCGTCGCTGGGACGGCGGGCATTCGTACATCCAACAAGGCGTCCCATCGGACGCTTCGGCAGCAGCCGTGGAACTGCGGGGAGCTAGCGGGACAGTTTGTCCGCGTCCGGCTCCAGGTCGCCGATATGGCCGGGGGCGTTGGCGGCCAGCACCCGGGCAACAAAGGCGCTGTACTCCTCGATGTAGTGGCGCAGGAACTTGGCGGTGCCCTCATCCCTGAGCTCGCCGTCGTCGTCGAAGGCCTCCGGCTTGTACTGGATATAAGCTTCCGGCGCGTTCAGCTGTGGCGCGTCCAGGAAGCTGAGCACGCTGCGCATGGAGGACTGCATCACCGCCGTGCCGATGCTGCCCGGCGAGGCGCCGATGATGCCGGTGGGCTTGCGGGCGAAGGAGTTGCTCCCCCAAGGGCGGGAACCCCAGTCGATGGCATTTTTCAGGGCACCCGGGATGGACCGGTTGTATTCGGGCGAGACAAACAGGATGCCGTCGGACGATTCGATGGCTTCCTTCAGGGCGCGGCCCTCGGCGGGGAAGTCGGCGTCGTAGTCGTAGCTGTAGAGCGGGAGATCCCGGATGGGGATCTCCGAAAACTGCAGATCTTCAGGGGCCAGCTTGATCAGTGCGTTGGCGAGGACCCTGTTGATGGAGCCGGTTGCCAGGCTCCCTACGAAGTAGCCGATCTTGAACGGTGCCATGAGTGTTCCTTCCGGTGGCCGGCCCGGGCCGGCCACGTGCTGTCCTGGATTGCCTTTCCTGGGAAAACTGCCGTCCCTGGACAGGACCAGCGGCGGCGGTGGTGCTCAGTGCACCCCCAGTCCAGCACAGAAGGCCGGACCCGGCCAGAGGTTCCCACGCGCCATTGACACGCAGCAGGCAAGGGCGCTCAATGATCAGTACCGCCGCCACCGAGCCGCGGCACCAGCAAAGGAGCAGGCAGCGATGACCGAAAATCCAATGCGAGACGAGCGGGTCCACCCGGAGTCTCCGGCGGAGGGCGATCCGGAGGCGGATCCCTCGGACGACGTCAGGGCCCATTCCCAGGACCCCGCGGAGGGGCCGGACGTTCCGGACGAGCCGCACGCGACATCCTGATCGCGGGGCTGAAAGTCTCCGCAATTTCCGGCCACCCCCTTGCCACCCCGCACCCCGCGCAGTAGGTTTGAAACCATTCAAGAAAGCGCTTTCCCTTGCAGTGGGCGGGGGTTTATTCTGCGCGCCACAAACCGGCGGGAACGGACAACATGACGGACAGTACCCTCATCAGGTGGATCGACGGCGAAGCACCGGCAGGGACCAGCAACGGCACCACTTGGGGGATGCCCTTCCCCCGCGGCACCGTCCACGGATCGGACGCGTTGACAGTAACGGACGCCGGCGGTGCGGGCGTTGCCAGCCAGGCATGGCCCCTGGCCACCTGGCCCGACGGTTCGCTGAAGTGGGCCGGGATCGCGCTTCCGGCAACGGATTCGCCGTCGGCCAGCTACCAGGTGAGGCACGACGCCGGCGCCGCACCTTTGAAAGGCGACGCACCGCCGGCGGGTGCTCACGACGCCCAGGGCGTTCCGGCAGCCCTGGGCGGCGCCCGGGTCAGTGTCACCGAAAGCCCCGACGCTTTCACCGTGGACACCGGCGCCCTCCAGATGCAGATCAGCCGCAGCGGCTCTACGCTCTTCACCAGCCTCGTCCGCGACGGCCGGACCGTGTCACGCGATGCGCGCCTGGTGAGCCTCCTGCAGGACGGCATCCTGGAAGAGGCGGGCACCGCCAGCCGCCAGCAGTTCACGGGCGAGGTCACCGCCGTCGTGCTTGAACAGGACGGGCCGGTCCGCGCGGTGGTCCGGTTGGAAGGCCACCACCGCCAGGACAACACCGGCAGCGAGGGACGCTGCTGGCTGCCGTTCGTGGTCCGTTTCTACTTCTATGCCAATGCCCGCAGCGTGCGGATGGTGCACTCCTTTATCTGGGACGGGAACGCGGACCGGGACTTCCTGGCCGGCCTGGGCGTCCGCTTCACCGTGCCGCTGGAAACCGAGCTGCACAACCGGCACATCCGGATTGCAGGGGCCGACGGCGGCTTCCTCACCGAAGCTGTCCGCGGGCTTACCGGCCTGCGACGGGATCCGGGTGCTGACGTGCGCGCCGCCCAGGTTGCCGGACGTGCCACCCCATCAACGGACACCTGGAACCCTGAAGTCTCCGAACGCCTGCACCTGATCCCGTCGTGGGGCGACTACACGCTGACCCAGCTCAGCGCGGACGGCTTCGAATTGCGTAAACGGACAGCACCGGGCCACGGCTGGGTGGGCATCTCCGGCGGGACACGATCGGCCGGCTTCTGCTCGCTGAGCGATACTCGCGGCGGGCTGGGCATTGGCATCAAGGACTTCTGGCAGTCCCACCCCGGCCAGCTGGACATCCGCGGCGCCGCGGGAACAGATGCCACCGTGACAGCCTGGCTCTACTCCCCCGAGGCCCAGCCCATGGACCTGCGGTTCTACCACGACGGCCTGGGTCAGGACACATTCGAGGAACAGCTCGAAGGCCTGGAAATCACGTACGAGGACTATGAACCGGGCTTCGGGAACCCCACCGGGATTGCCCGCACCCATGAGTTGACTTTGTTCGCCTACAACGCCACCCCGTCCGCCGAAAGCCTCGCCGCCGACGCCGCTGCGGCATCCTCACCAGCCCTGCTCCAGGCCACTCCGGAGTACCTGCACTCGGTGGGCGTGTTCGGCGACTGGGACCCGGTGGACCGGGGCACCCCCGCGCGGGCACGGCTCGAGGACCATCTCGACTTCCTGTTCGATTTCTACGCCGGCCAGGTGGAACAGCGGCGCTGGTACGGGTTCTGGAACTTCGGCGACGTGATGCACACCTACGATTTCGACCGGCACGTGTGGCGGTACGACGTGGGCGGCTACGCCTGGGACAATTCGGAACTCTCCCCCGACCTCTGGCTCTGGTACTCCTACCTGCGCTCCGGCCGGGCGGACATCTTCCGCTTCGCCGAGGCCATGACCCGGCACACCGGCGAGGTGGATGTCTACCACCTGGGCCCATGGAAGGGCCTGGGGTCCCGGCACAACGTGCAGCACTGGGGCTGCAGCGCCAAGCAGCTGCGCATCAGCACGCCTGCCTACCGCCGTTTCTACTACTACCTCACGGCGGACGAGCGCACCGGCGACCTTCTGACCGAGCTGGTGGACAGCGACCAGAACTTCCTGGGCCTGGACCCGGTCCGCAAGGTCCGCCCGGACGCCGACACCTACCGGCCCAACCGCGGCGCTTTGGGCGTGGGGCTGGGCACGGACTGGGGCTCACTCGCCGCCACCTGGCTCACCGACTGGGAGCGCACCGGCAACCCCCGCTCCCGCGACCGGCTGCTGGGAACCATGGCGGATATTGGCGCCCTGAAGTACGGCTTCCTCACCGGCGAAGCGCTGTACAACCTGGACAAGGGCCGCTTCGATACCGGCCGGGAGATGATTTCCGTGTCCCACCTCAGTGCCGTGTTCGGGCTGGTGGAGATCTGCAGCGAGCTGGTGGACCTGGTGGATGATCCGGAGTTCGAGCGGGCCTGGCTGCAGTACTGCCGGCTGTTCCTGGGCACCAAGGAAGAGCAGGTGGCGGAGGTGGGTGAACCGCTGGCCGGCATCTACCTCACCCAGGCGCACAGCCGCTTGAGCGCTTATGCGGCAGCACGTTTGCAGGATCGTGACCTGGCAGCCCGTGCCTGGGAGAGCTTCAGCGAGGGCGGGGAGCACCTGAACCACGAATCTGCGTTCACGCTGCAGACCATCGAGCCGCCGCAGGTGCTGCTGCCGGTGGACGAAGCACCGACGGTTTCCACCAACGACACCGCGCAGTTCGGCCTGGCCGTCATCCAGAACCTGGCGCTGATCGGCCAGCACCTGCGCTGATACCCGCTCCCTCAGCTAACCCGCGACGGCGGCGCCCGGCCCTTTCATCCAAGACCGTGCGCCGCCGTCGTCCGCTTCCCTCACGCTGCCCTCCAAGGCCCGCAAAATAACGCCCGCATAACGGCCTTTTCGTGTCGCCAGATGTTACCCAGTCGAGGCCCGGCGCGTGTTTACACCGCCTTTCAGGGCGCCATAGGGTGCTTCACCTAAACAAGGTTCGGGAGGACCTTGGGAAGGGAAACGAGCACCATGAAAAGCAAATTTGCCGCCGTGCTCCTGGCTGCCGCGAGCTTGGCTGCGGCCTTGCTGGTGGGCAGCCCGGTGGCGGCCAACGCAGCGGACAAGCCGCTGATCGGCCTTACCTTCGACGACGGCCCGTCAGTCCAGCGCACGGCCTTCGTCCTCGACGTCCTCAAGCAGAAGGGGGTTAAGGCCACCTTCTTCCTCCAGGGCAACCACGCACAGCAGTACCCCGACCTCGTCCGCCGGATCAAGGCCGAGGGACACGTGATCGGCAACCACTCGTGGGATCACGCCAATTTCCCGGAACTGAGCCAGACCAGGCAGCGGCAGGAAGTTGACCGCACCAACTCCGCCATCACTGCCATCACCGGCGTAACGCCCAGGCTGATGCGCTTTCCGTTCGGCAACAGCACGTCCTACTCGCTGAACTACATCAGGAGCATCGGGATGAGCGGCGGCATCCAGTGGCGCTGGCATATTGGCCAGCCCGGCGACTTCGAATGCCCCGGTGCGGCGGGCGTACAGAAGTACGTCCTCGATGAAGCTGCACCCGGCGCGATCATCCTGCTCCACGACGGCAACGATGTCCTGTCCTGCCCCGCGTCGCAGTGGTCCTACCTGGCCCGGTCCATCGACGCTCTGCGGGCACGGGGTTACGACTTTGGCGTCGTGGCACCTTCCGCGACCGCCAACCCGCTGAACGAGGGGTCGTACGGGGTGGTGGTGGCACCCTGACCGAAGCCGCCGCCTGACCCCTGTGCCGCCGTCGGCCGCTTCTCCTCACGCCGCCCATCCCAAAATCAGGGGGTGGATTCCTGCGTCTCCGGAAGGTAACTTGGTAAGCATGCTGATGATTTCTGCAGATCCATCGGCTTCCGGTAACAGAGCAAAGGAGACGTTATGAGCACGAAGGTGGAAAAGCGCATTCTGGTGAACGTTCCGGTGAGCACGGCCTACAACCAGTGGACCCAGTTCGAGGAGTTCCCGCACTTCATGGGCGGAGTCAAGAGCGTCACCCAACTCAGTGACGACCGGCTGGAATGGGTGGCCGAGATCGGCGGCATCCGCCGGCAGTGGGAGGCCAGGATCCTGGAGCAGGTGCCGGACCGCAAGGTTTCCTGGGCCGCCACGGAGGGCGCAACCAACGCTGGAGCCGTCGAGTTCGAGGACGTGGGCGGCGGCCAGACCTCCCTGCGGCTGACCCTCGAGTACGAGCCCGAAGGCGTTGTGGAGAAGATCGGCGACAAGCTCAACGTCATTGAACGCCAGGCAGAGTCCGACCTCCAGAAGTTCAAGGAGTTCATCGAGGACGAGGGTTACGCCAGCGGCGCCTGGCGAGGCAGCGTCAACCCCGGCGTATCGACGGGTACGCCCGGGGTTGAGCACGCTGGGGCCTCCCGCGGTGATTCCGGCAAGGCAGGCGTCTCAGGCAAGGTGGCGGCCGGCGTCGGCGTGGCCGCAGTGGCCGGCGCCGCAGCGGCAATGGCTGCCAGCGGTAACAAGGACACCACCGTGGGTGCCGACGAAACGGTCACCCCCGTGGCTCCCGGCGAGCCCGTCACGGTCACGCCGATCCCGACCGACACGACCACCGACACCGCCGGCAGCGGCGCAGGCATTACTGGCAGTGGGGCCGGGGTCACGGGCAGCGGGGCAGGAGTGACAGGCAGCGGCACCACGGCAACAGGCACGACGGCGGCAGCCGGCGCCACCGGCCCGGTCACCGACGGATCGGTCGCCGACCTCGGCGATGACAGGATCGGCCACCCGTTCGACCAGACCAACGGCCTGGTGGACACCACGGGCGAATCCGACGAAACGCGCGAAGGTGAAGAATTCAGCGCTGGCGAACGCCGCGAGGATGAGCGCCGCCCGGACGGTGGCCTGCCCCCGGTCGGCGGGAACCTCGGCCAGCACTGACGGACGCCGCGTCCGGCCACCGGCCCGCCCAAGGCGGGTGCCGGCGTCGCACGTTGCATTCCTCAACAAAAGCACCGCCCGCCTCTCCCCGAGGCGGGCGGTGCTTTGTTGACCAGCGGCGTTTACTACTTCGTCTTGCCTGCGTAGAAGACGGACGGCGCTGCCGGCGTCTCCATGCCCTCGCCGATGAAGAAGCTCGGGTGCGGCGGCTGGTTGTAGCCCACGGTCTCGCGCGCCACGCCGGTCCGGTACATCGGATCGTGCATCAGCGTGCGGAGCCGGACTTCGGTGGGCGAGGTGCTGGTGTAGATCCGCAGCTCGGTGCTGTCGGTGGACGGGAAGACCAGTTCCTCGCGCCAGTCGCCCAGCAGGTCGGCCTGGAGCGACGGGTTGCCCTTGGTGTGGTTGTTGGTGCGGGCGCCAGTGGCGGTCAGCAACCGGTCGCTGGTTTCGGTCTCCCAGTTCCACTTGGAGATGGTGGGTACGCCCATGCCTGCTTCGGCGTCGAACTCATGGTCCACGATTTCACGCAACAGGTCGCCGTCCCACCAGGCCATGAAGTTGGCGGCCGGAATCTTGTCCGAGATCCGCTCGCCCTTGGCGGACATCAGGAAGCCGACGGGCGAGTTCCAGGCAGCGTCCCCGCCCACGGCCCAGCTTTCAGAGCCGGGGAACCGGGGGTCGATGTCGCCAGTGGCGCCGCGGCCGGTGTCCTTGATGGCGGGGATGCTCCACAGCACTTCGCCCGTGGCGGCATCGCGGAAGGTGGCGCCGCGGTTGCCGCTCTGGCTCATGCTCTCGTGCACCGCGAACGTTTCCAGGCCGGGCCGGGACGGGTCCAGGTCGCCGGTGTGGATGGCATCGCCGTGGCCCAGCTTGGTGTTGTACAGGGGCTTGCCGTCGTCGTCGATGGTCATGGAGCCGAAGACGAACTCGTCCTTGCCGTCCTGGTCCACGTCCGCCACGGAAAGGTTGTGGTTGCCTTGGCCCTTGTATTCGGCGCCGGCGATGTCCGAGTCGAAGGTCCAGCGCTTCACCAGCTTGCCGTCCACCAGGTCATAAGTGACCAGGACGGTGCGGGTGTAGTAGCCGCGGCTGAACATCAGGGACGGCTTTTCGCCGTCGAGGTAGGCGACGCCGGCCAGGAACCGGTCCACGCGGTTACCGTAGCCATCGCCCCAGGCCGCGACGTTGCCGCGCGGCGGGTCGTAGGGAACGGTGTCCATGATGGTGCCCGTTGCCCCGTTGAAGACCGTGAGGAATTCCGGGCCGGACAGGACGTAGCCGGCGCTGTTGCGGTAGTCCGCCGCGGCGTCGCCGATGACGGTTCCGGCGGCGTCCGTGGTGCCGTCTGCTGTCTTGAACGACACCTCGGCCTTGCCGTCGCCGTCGAAGTCGTAGGCCAGCATCTGGGTGTAGTGCGCACCGGCGCGGATGTTCTTGCCCAGGTCAATCCGCCAGAGCTTGGTGCCGTCCATCTTGTAGGCATCGACGTAGACGTTGCCCGTGAAGCCGGATTTGGAGTTGTCCTGGGCGTTGGACGGGTTCCAGAGCTGGATGATCTCGTAAGCGCCGTCGCCATCCAGGTCCGCCACCGTGGAGTCGTTGGCGCTGTAGGTGTAGGGCTTTCCGTCCTTGCTGACGCCGTCCGCCGGCTTATCCAGCTTGATGGCCAGGTAGTTCTGCGCCAGCGGGGTGAACTCGGCGCTGAGCTTGTCCTGCCCGTTGCCGTTGCCCACGGTCTTGATGACGTACTTGGACTGGGCCGTTCCATCGGGGTCAAGGAAGGTGGTGGTGTCCCGGATGGGTTCCTTCGTGATCTGCTTGCCGTCACGCAGCACCTGGAAGCCCACGCTGTCCTTGTCCAGGCCGAGCATGCGCCAGCCCAGGGTGACGCCCTGGTCCGTCAGCACGGCCACGGGGGCACGGTCCAGGTTTTCCACCTGGCGCTTGAGGGCCTGCTTTGCCGCCTGGCCCGGCGCCGAGGACTGGCCCGGCGCCGAGGACTGGCCTTGCGCGGTGGACTGGCCCTGCGCGGTGGCCTCATCGGCCTGGGCCAGCGGAACTCCCGTGAAGGCGAGCGCCGCGGCGGTGAGGGAGGCCGCTGCTGCCGCCAGGGGTGCTGCTTTCCGGGCCCTGCCGGCCCGGGATGTGGGGGAACACTGCGAGTGGTAAACCAAAAGAACATCTCCTTTGATGCGGCGGCAGCTGAGTCTGCCGCTCAACAGTTTGGAACGTTTCAACCACGCGGAAGCGCACCGCTTCGTAAAGGTGTTCTAGGGGTCCGCGTCGGATGGAAAACGCTTTCTGCCCTTCTGGTTTATCAACGAATGACAAAGCTGGTCAAGGGTTTGACCGTTAATGGTTGGGAGAAATTGTTCCGTTACGTTCTTTCTTCCATGGTGACGGGCGCTCAGTTTGCAGCGACTTTCCCAAACGCGCGCTCCCTTCCCGGGACGAAATGCCGAACACCCGCTCACGTTTGGCGCCTTACACGGAAACGCCCGCTCACCACGTAGCTCCGAAAGGAGGAAGGTGAGCGGGCGTCTCCGCAAAATCTGCAAGGCGTCGCGGGAAGTTGCGCCAGAGACGGCCGGGCGCCGGGTGGTTTACCGGATGCCGCGGAGTTTCACACCGGCAGCGAGGGCAACAAGGCTGATGATGGCCACCACGGCCAGGTAGTAGCCCGGCGCCACCGCCTGCCCCGTCTGCTGCACCAGGAACGCGGCAATCATGGGCGTGAATCCGCCGAAGGCCACCACGGCCGTGTTGTAGCTGAAGGACAATCCTGTTGCGCGGGTCCTGACGTCGAAGGAATCCGACATGACGGAGGGCAGCGCACCGAAGTAGGCAGCCTTGAGCAGGCCAAGGATGGTCATCACCAGAGCCAGCACCAGGAAGGACTTCGCGCTGATGACCCATATGAAGAGAGGTACGACGGCGAGCAGCAGGACCACCACGGTGGGCACCATGATGTTGAGCCTGCCGTACTTGTCCGAAAGGTGCCCCACCACCGGTGTTCCGAAGGTCAGGATGACGCCGGTAATGATCAGCGAGGTGAACGAGATGCCGGGCTCGAGCCCCAGTTCCTTGATGGCGAAGGTGGGCATGTACTGCAGGATGAAGTTCAGTGCCGTGGATACCGCCAGCGCGCCTCCGGCCAGCAGCATTCCTGTCTTCTGCGTGGCGAAAACGTCCCGGATGGGGGAATGCTTCTCCTCCGCAGCGCCCCGCTGGACGGGCACTTCCTTCATCTCCCGGCGGATGAGGAACCCGGCCGGTCCCACCAGCAGTCCGAAGAGGAAGGGGATCCGCCAGCCCCACTCGGTCATCTGTGCATCCGTCAGGACGGTGGTCAGTACGGCCACGAAGATCGCGGCGATCAGGCTTCCCAACCCCTGGCTGGCGAACTGGAAGCTGCC
The DNA here is from genome assembly GCF_001423525.1 of Arthrobacter sp. Leaf137. Lineage (GTDB taxonomy): Bacteria > Actinomycetota > Actinomycetes > Actinomycetales > Micrococcaceae > Arthrobacter. Next base: position 303,945 of record NZ_LMOI01000018.1, read on the forward strand.
CAGGAAGCCTTTGCGCTTTCCGTTCTGGGCGATGAGGTAAGCGGTGGCGGCGCCGAACTCTCCACCGGCGGAGAAGCCCTGGATCAGCCGCGCCAGGACGATGCCGATGGGGGCCAGGATCCCGATGCTGCCGTAGTTCGGCATGAAGGCCAGCAACGCGGTGCCCAGGACCATCAGCCGGATGGTGACAGTCAGGCCTTTCTTCAGCCCATGGCGGTCAGCGAACGAGCCCAGCACCAGTCCGCCCAATGGACGGATGAGGTAAGAGACGCCGAACACGGCAAAAGCCTGGATGAGTTCGACTCCGGGATCGCTGCTGGGGAAGAAGTTCCGGCCAATGTAGATGGCCAGCAGGGCGTAGATGGCAATGTCGAACCATTCGAGGGCGTTGCCGATAGTGGCGGCAACAATCCCGCGGGTGGCCGCCCTGGAATCGGGCGCCGCACCCGGCGCATCGGCGGCGGCGAGGGCCGTGGGCTGGTTCTTCTGCTGGGGAATGGTCATGGAAACTCCAGGTTTCAGGATACGGAGCTGACGGTCAGGGAGTGCTGGTCCGCGCCGGCGGACGCGGGGCTGTGTGAATTGGCGAGGTCGAAGAACAGGCCGCTGGCGATCTGCAGTCCTTCCCGGGCCACGTCCACCAAAAGGTGTTCGTCCGGGGCATGCTGCTGGCACCCCGGGTGGGAGTGCGGGATCCAGAGGGTGGGGAGGTCAAGGACATCAGCGAAGACGTAGCTGGGCAGGGAGCCGCCGATGTTGGGCAGGACGGTGGCCTCACGGCCGGTGCTAGCGGTCAGCGAGTTCGCGGCCCAGGCAACCCAGGGATTGTCCGGATCGATGCGGCTGGCGGCGAACGAGGTGCCCATGCGTAGCTCCACCATGGTGAAGCCCGCGGAGTCCAGGTGTCTGCGGATGGCCGCTTCAAGGTTGGCCACGTCTGTGCCGGGCACGAACCGCAACTGCAGCGCGGCCCGGGCGGTCCCGGGAATGGCATTGACGGGCTTGTCCGGGTTGCCCGCTCCCAGCGCCAGAACTTCGAGGGTGTTCCAGGCGTAGAGGCGCTCGGCCGGGCTGAGGGTCCGGTCTCCCCAGGCAGGGTCTGCTTGGGGATCACCTGGATTCGGCACCAGGTCCAGTACGTCCAGCGCAGCGGTGACGGAGTCCGGGATAGCGGCCGGGAGCAGTTCGGGCAGCTGAATGGTTCCGTGCCCGTCCACCAGGGACCCGACGGCGGCCGCCACCGTGGTGGCCGGGTTCCGCAGGAGCCCGCCCCAGTTTCCTGAGTGGTACGAGCCGGCACGGAGGTCTGCAATCAGTTCGAAGCTGACGCCGCCGCGTGCGCCCAGGAACACCGTGGGGCTCCCGGCGGCGAAGCGGGGGCCGTCGGAGCCGATAAAGACGTCGGCCCGGAGCAGGTCTTGGTGTTCGGCGGCAAAATCGGCGAGGTCCGGGGAGCCGATCTCCTCTGCCCCCTCCAAGAGGAACACGAGGTTGAAGCCGAGGCGGCCCCGCTGCTCAAGCAGCAGCCGGAGCGACACGATGTTGATCCAGTGCTGGCCTTTGTTGTCGGCGGCGCCGCGGCCGTACCAGCGGTCGCCGTCGTCGCTGAGCGTCCAGGGGCTGCGGCCGGCGCTCCATTCCCCGGCCTGGCCGTCGGTGACGTCGGCGTGTCCATAGCAAAGAACGGTGGGCAGCTCAGGATCCTCGTGCCGGGTGGCCACCAGGAAGGAGTTGGCGCCACCCCGCCAGGAGTCGAACCGGTCCACCACGCAGCCCATCGCCAAAAAAGCCGGACCGATGACGTCATCAAGGTATGACTTCAGCGCAACGCGTCCCTGCGGACTGAAACTCTCCGAGGGGTAGGAGACCAGCCGGGCCAGATCCTCCCGGAAGCGGCCGGAGTCTACAAATTCAGCTGCTGCGGCCAAAAGTTCCCTGCGTTCCTGCATTCCGTACATCCTTTGCTCTTATGGCGTGAGTCCCAAGTTAGGTGTCCCGGGCGCAAACAACCAGTATCGTTTTGTCGATGAGCGTTGACTTACATGCAAACCTCAGGGTCGGGCCGCGGACATGAACATGCTGACTCCGGCACTGCTGTACTTCGACGCCGTGGCGCAGGAGGGCACCCTCACCGAGGCCGCAACAAAGCTGCACGTGTCCGCATCCGCCATCAGCCGCCAGATCAACAAGCTCGAAACCTCGCTCGGCATGCCGCTGTTCCACAGGCATGCCCGGGGTGTGGAACTGACCGAGGCGGGCAGGCTCCTGCTGGCTTACGTGCGGCGGGCAGAGGCGGAAGGTGCCGCCGTCCGGGAGGAACTGCTGGTCTCCATGCAGCGGAAGACGAGGACCCTGCGGGTGGCCTGCGCCGAGGGCTTCGCCAGGGTGTGGGTCCCCTCGGCGATCGCCGGCCTCAGCCGCCAGCATGACGACGTCGAATTCCACCTCGACGTAGTCTCCTCCTCTGAAGGGACCCGCCGGGTGGCGGAGGGCGAGGCCGACGTCGCCGTGGTGTTCTCGCTGGGCCCGCAGTCGAAGGTGACGGTGGAACATTCCACGCCAACGCCTGTGGCCTTCGCGCTGGTGTCCCCGGACCACCCGCTCGCCGCGGAACAGACCACCACCCTGAAGGACCTGTGCCGCTACAAGCTGGCGGTCACGGCACCCGGTTCAAGCCAGCGGGAACTGTTCGACCTCGCCATGCAGATCGAGGGCCTCACCCCATCCATCACGTTGCAGTCCGACCACATCAACCCGGTGATCCAGTTCGCCCGTTCCGGCGTCGGCGTTTCTCTGGTGGGCGGCCTGTCCCTGGACCGGCGGGACCGCGAGGAACTGGTGACGGTTCATCTGGACCATCCGGTGTTGCGGCAGCGTCACGGGCAGATCCAGACCATGACCGGCCGCACCCAGCCCGCCATCCTCACCGCATTCGTGGATGCGCTCATCGACGCTTTGGAACTGCTCGCCTGACCACTGGAGCACGTGAGCGCGCGGCGCAGGGGGCTACTTGGAATGGGCCACCGCTTCGAGGAGCGGCAGTGTCCGGGTGGGCATGACCTCCACCAGGGACATCGCCGTGCTGGTGCGTACGACGCCGGCGATCGCCAGCATCGCGTTGGTTACCCGGTGCAGGTCGGCCGGGTCCTTCGCCGCCACTTTCGCAAGCAGGTCCGCGTCGCCGGTGGTGGCGTGCATTTCGATGATTTCCGGAACGGCCTGCAGCGCCGCCGTGGCTTCGTCGCTGGCGGACTGGCTGATGGAGATCGAAATGAAAGCGATCAGCGGCAACCCCAGGGCTTCGGTGCGGACCCGCTGGCTGAATGGCGCCAGGCTGCCATCGTTCACCAGCCGCCGCAGCCGGGCATGCACGGTGTTGCGGGCCACGCCCAGCGACCTCGAGAGCGAAAGGACTGTGGCCTGCGGGTCCCGGTCGAGTGTGAGGAGGATCTCTGCGTCAAGGGCATCAATGCGGTGCATAGTGAGCATTTTGCCACTCATGGGCACCATTGCATCAGGATCTGTCCTGCCGGAACCGGCTGTGTTGCGCAGACGCCCCTATTTGTCCCACGATGCTGGCATGACCAGCACCCTTCCCGAAGCGGCCGCTCCCGCCCTCCGCGCCGCCGTCGCACAGCTTCCCGCGTACGTTGCCGGCAAGAGCGCCGAGTCCGAACTGACCGCGGCCCTGGCCTCCAACGAGAGCCACTTCGCTCCCCTGCCCTCGGTGGTCGATGTGGTGGCCGCCGAGGCCTCCCTGATGCACCGGTACCCGAACATGGGCGTGGTGGACGCTCGCGAGGCGATCGCCCGGCACGTGGGCGTCACCGCAGATGAAATCGCCGCGGGTCCGGGCAGCTCCGGCGTGCTGCAGCAGATCATTTCCGCCGTGTGCGATGCCGGCGATGAAGTGGTCTTCGCGTGGCGTTCCTTCGAGGCCTACCCCATCCTGGTCACGGTGGCGGGCGCCAGGCCGGTGCCCGTTCCGCTGCTGGACACCGAGCACCACAACCTCTCCGCCATGGCCGCGGCCATCACGGACCGCACCCGCCTGGTACTCCTCTGCTCGCCCAACAACCCCACCGGCGTGTCCATCGAAGCGGACGCACTGGAGGAGTTCCTGCAGGCAGTCCCGCCGCACGTCCTGGTGGTGCTGGACGAGGCGTATGTCGAATACCAGCGCGGCTCCGGCCTGGATTCGCTGGCCTTCTACCGCCGGTACCCCAACCTCTGCATCCTGCGCACCTTTTCCAAGGCCTACGGGCTGGCGGGGCTGCGGATTGGCTATGCCATTGCCCGCCCGTCGATAGCGGACGGCCTGCGGCGCACCGCCATTCCGTTCGGCGTGAACCGGATGGCCCAGGCCGCGGCCATCGCTTCGCTGGCAGCCACCGACGAGCTCGCCGCCCGCACCGACGCCGTGGCGGAGGAACGCACCCGCGTGATCGGGACCCTGCGGGAATCCGGTTGGGACGTCCCGGACAGCCAGGCCAATTTCTACTGGCTCCGCGCCTCTGACGAACTGCGCGGGCAACTCCTGGACGCGTTGTCCTCGGCCGACATCCTGGCCCGCGGCTATGCCGGTGACGGTGTGCGGATCAGCCTGGCGGACCGGGCAACGAACGATCGCGTGCTCGCTGTCCTCGCCCACCGGGAACGGTTCGCCGCCCAGTGACCACCTCAGCACTTCGCACCCCGGCCCCGGCCCCGGCCCCGGCTGACGGAACGCCCGGGCAAGGCGGGACGACGGCGGGACCCGCCGTGCCGCCGTCGGCCGCCCGCCATTCAGTGGTGGAGGACGTCCTGGGCATCCTGACGGGCACGTTCGCGGCGTCGCTGGGCCTGTTCCTGCTCAAGTCCAGCGAGGCGGTGACCGGCGGCACCGCGGGGCTGGCCCTGCTGCTCAGCTACACCGTTCCGTTGCCGTTCGGAGTTATTTTCACGGCGGTCAACCTGCCGTTCTTCGGCCTCGCCATCTGGAAGAAGGGTTGGAATTTCGCCCTGCGCACCGGGGCCGCCATCGCGCTGGTCTCGGTGATGGCCAGCCTGCACCCGTGGGCCTTCGGGTCCCTGGAGCTGGACCCCGCCTACGGCGTTGCAGCCGGGAACCTCCTGGCCGGCGTGGGACTGCTGATCCTGTTCCGCCACAAGTCCAGCCTGGGCGGCTTCAACATCCTGGCGCTGCTGCTGCAGGACAAGCTGAAATGGCGGGCCGGGTATGTGCAGATGGTGCTGGACGTGGCCATCGTGCTGGCAGCCCTTGCCCTGGTGTCCCCGCTGATGGTGCTTCTCTCCGCAGCCGGCGCCACCCTGCTGAACCTCATCCTGGCGCTGAACCACCGGCCGGGGCGCTACCTGGGAAAGTAGCTGCTTCGCCGCCGTTTTATTCCCGAAGTTTGCCTGAAATAACTTGATGGAAGCCGCTGTTGCCGCCACTATGACAACAATCGGAATCATCGGTGCAGGACATATTGGAAGCCAGGTTGCCCGTAAGGCGGCGGAGCTGGGCTACGACGTAGTCATCAGCAACTCGCGCGGACCGGAAACCCTGACGGACCTCGTGGCAGAGCTTGGCCCGAAGGCACGGGCTGCAACTGCAGCTGAAGCGGCCGCAGCCGGCGACTTCGCCGTGGTTACGGTGCCGCTGAAGAACTACAAGGACGTTCCGGCGGAGCCGCTTGCAGGCAAGATCGTCATCGACACCAACAACTACTACTGGGAGCGCGACGGCCGGGTCCCGGCACTGGACAACGGCGAGGCCACCACCTCCGGCCTGCTGCAGGAGCACCTGCCCCAGTCAAAGGTGGCCAAGGGCTTTAACCACATCATGGCCAAGGACATCACCACGGACGGCACCCCGGACGGCACGGACAACCGCCGTGCCCTGGCCACCGCCAGCGACTACCCGGAGGCCGCCGAACTGGTGGCGAACCTGTACGACGAATTCGGATTCGATACCGTCAATGTGGGCCCGCTGGAGGAAAGCTGGCGTGTTGAGCGTGACCGGCCGGCCTACGTGAAGCGGCAGAACGCCGCCGAACTCAAGGACAACCTGGCGAAGGCACCCCGCACCGTCTGAGCACTTCTTGGCTAAGACCAGCCCGAACTGGCTGGCAGCACCTGTCGCGAAAACCCGGTTTCGGCGACGGTTTGCTGCCAGCCAGGGTCTTGTCAGTCCTCGTCCTGATTGTGGCTGCCGTCATGGTCGTGGCTGCGGGCAGGGACCAGCACCACTTCATACTGCGTGGGCGGCGGCATCTTGTTGAACTTCGCGTTCACCGCGGCGAGGGTATCGCCGAACCTGGCCAGTGTGGTGGGGACGTCAAAGTTCTTGCTGGTGATCTCCTCCTTGAGCTTGCCGGATGAGAGGTCGCCGGAAAGCCTGATGCGGGCGATCTTGTCCTGCTGGTTCTGGACGGCCCACAGGGTGCGGCCCTTCACCAGGATGCCGTCAACGTAGGGCAGCGCCGGAGTGTCGATCTTCGCGGTGTCGCCGGTCTCGGGATCCACGGTGTAAACGGCCTCGTTGAAGGTATGTGCAACGATCAGGACTTTACCGCCGCTGGCCGACGCTATGCCGTTGAGTCCGAACTGGCTTGCCGGATCAGACAGGGCAATTGTTGGATCATTGAGGGTCCTCGTCTCCACCTCCCCCAGCTTTCCCGAGCGGCTGACGGGGACGAAGTACAGCTCCGGGCGCTTGGAGTTGGTGAACCACGCGCCGTCTTTGGTGACGGTGACGTCGTTGATGAAGCCCGGCGCCAGGTCAACGGCGCCCGCGTCCTTGCCGGTCTCCGCGTCATAGACGAAGGCCTTGCCGGTACCGCCGCCGGCTACGAAGAGCAGGTTGGTGCGCTCGTCATACTTGAGGCCAACAGCCATCCGGGGGTTCGGGTCGAAGGTGGAGACGTCGATGAACCGCCCTGCCTTCCCGTCACGGATGTCGCCTCTGAAAATGTCACCGGTCATCAGCTCGCCGGCGTAGAAAGCAGTCCCGCGGCCCTCGGCGATGCCCTCGGCGGAATTGGCGCCGTCGAGCACTATGACGTCGCGCGGAGGCGCGGAGGCCGAGGCGGGAATGGCGGATGGCGCAAGCAGCGCGAAGAGGGCGATGAGTCCTGCGGCGGTGCGGCGATGTGCTGTTCGGCGCATGCTGGATCCTTAGTTGGCGGGTGATGCGCGGAGCCAATCTGCGGCAGCTCCGCACGATGGTCCAGTAATTTTAAGCGCCTGCGTCATGCCCGCCAAGGCATCGAAGCCCCCATTCTGCTTACAATCGAACCCTCAATCGACTACTGAGGGATCCATGAAGAAACTCGCCACAGTCCTGTTCGCCGCAGGCCTCCTTGCCTCCGCCACGGCCTGCTCCGCTTCCCACCAGCTTTCCACCACCGAAACCTGCGAGCGTATTCAGTCCGTTGTCTCGAACCCCGCCAACGGTGCCGGCAAGACGGGCATGAACCGCCTGGCCAACCAGATCCGCCCCATCCACGCGGTCGCCTCGGATGACCTCAAGCCCGCACTGCAGTCCATCCTGGAGTACACGGATGAGCAGGCAAAGGAAACTCCGGACGAGGCCAAGCTGGCCGAACTCCAGACCGGTTACGAACAGGCCAGCGGCACCTACAGCCGTTTCTGCAGCTAACCAGCGCAGCGGTTAACTGCGCGGCGGATCCGGCCGCCTACAGCGTGGCCGGGTCCGTGTTGGCGCCGCAAAGGACCACGCCCACGCGTTCGCCCGGTCCCGGCACATACGCGCCGGACAGCAGGGCGGCGTAGGCAGCGGCTGCACCGTGCTCCACCACGATGCGGTAGCCGTTCCACAGCGCGCTCCGGGCGGCGACGATGTCCGCATCCGTCACCAGGACGCTTTCGACGCCGGCGCGGACCGCCACCGCGAAGCCGATCGCGCCAACGCTGCGGGCACCCAGCGAATCCGCCGCGACACCCGACACGGCCACGTCCACCGGGCTGCCCGCACGCAGCGCGGCATGAAGGGTGGGTGCGCCTTCGGGCTCCACTGCCACCACCTTGGCGTGCCCTTCCACGGCTGCGGCAATGCCGGCCATCAGTCCCCCACCGCCCACGGCCACCAGGACCGTGTCCACACCGGGTACCTGGTCCAGCAGTTCCAAGCCCACCGTCCCCGCGCCGGCCGCGATCTCCGGCTGGTCATACGCGTGGCAGTACACCGCGCCGGTCCCGGCAGCATGCGCCACCGCTGCTTCGTAGGCCACCGCGTATTCCGCGCCGCCCTGCACAACGGCGGCACCGATGTCCCTGAGCTTTGCGACCTTGACGGCGGGCGCCGCGGCGGGGACGAAGACCGTTGCAGGGACGCCAAGCCGGGCAGCTGCGTAGGCGTTGGCCAGGCCGGCGTTGCCTCCCGAAGCCACCACAATGCCCGCCGGGGTCAGCTCCCCGCGTTCCTGGCTGGCCAGGATCCGGTTCAGCGCACCGCGTGCCTTGAAACTTCCGGTGTGCTGCAGGAATTCGCATTTGAACCAGACCGGGCCTTGGTACTGGCCGCGGTCTGCCTCCAGCACGGGCGTTAGCCGGGTGAGGCCGGCAATCCGCTGGGCGGCCTCATCCACATCCGTACGGCTGATCATCCTAGACGTCGTCGTCCCAGGTCCCGGGATCCTTCACCGCTTCCTCAGGCTTGCGCTCCTGCCCGCCGTCCGCAGGGTCTGCAGCCTCGCTGCCGGCAGTCTCGCCGCTTCCCACGTACGACGCCGGCACGGTCCCGGCAGCGTGGGCCTGCTGCTCTTCGCGGATATTGGCGGCGTTCGGCTGCTCCGGGTGCTGCCCGCTTTGCGGGGCTTCGGTGACTTGTTCCGCGTTGTCCCGGGCTTCGTCCGGGTCGCCGGGTCCACGGAGGTCCGCGGTGTTGCGGGGTTCATCGTTCGGTGTGGTCATGATCCTGCCTTCCGTTGTTGCTGGCTGGTCCTGCGGGCGGTTCCAGGGAAGCACGCCGCGAGTCCCAGCCTACTTTCTGCCGCGCTTCCTGTGAGTTCGGCCTCAACCGGGACGTTGGCCGGCCGGCCCGCGTTGTAGGAAGTGGCGGAAGGAGGCCACATGATCATCGTTCTCACCGGCATCGACGGTTCGGGCAAGTCGACGGCGGCCCGCGCCCTGGTGCAGGCTGTCCGGTCACGAGGAGGCAAGGCGATGCTGCTGAGCAACCATGCGGGCCGGCGCACCATGTCAGTCCTGGCTGCCAGGTGGGGTGTGCAACTGCCGGCCAGGGCCGCGGACGCCGCCGAAACACTCCTGCGCGTCTCCAACGTGCTGGTGTCCCATCTCCGGGCCCGCTGCTTCGATGGCGTGGTGGTCATGGACCGCCACCTTCATTGCCAGCTTGCCCTGCGCACCACGAAGGGACTGCCGCGCGGGCGCTTCCTGCCCTGGCTGCTCACGGCACTTCCCCAGCCCGCCGCCGTCGTACATCTGGACCTGGACCCGGCCGAAGCGCACCGCCGGATCACAGCGCGTGGAACCGATTCCGAAACCCTGGCGGACCTGGCCGCTTTCCGGGATGCCTACGCGGGACTGCCTGAATTCGGCACCTTCCTCCGGGTGGACGCCTCCCTTCCCGCCACCGAACTGGCAGAACGTGTGCTGCACGCTGTGGACACGCTTCGCGGCGGCCCAGGCGGCTACGGGAGGGGCGAGGCAGTCACAAACTGAATTTAGGCATTTCGCATTGTGGAAATGCAATTTCCCCTTGCGGAATTGATGTGACTGGGGTTACTTTTGCCTTAAGCCCCGGGCGTCCCCGGGCTGTTCCCGAATCGAAGAGGCAAAGGTCAATGAAGATCCCCAACCCTGAGGCACTGAAGGCGAGTTCGGTGCCCGCGAAGAGGAAGCCGCTGTATAAGTCGCTCTTCTTCCAGATTCTGATCGCCGTCGTGGCAGGTGTCCTCATAGGGCATTTCTGGCCGGACCTCGGATCACAGCTGAGGCCGCTCGGAGATGGCTTCATCAAACTCATCAAGATGATCATCGCGCCGCTGATCTTCCTGGTGATCGTCACCGGCATTTCGGCCGTAGGCGACGTTAAGGCGGTTGGAAGGGTTGGGGTCAAGGCCCTGGTCTATTTCACGGCGGCCACCCTGTTCGCCCTGCTCTTTGGCCTGGTGGTGGGAAACCTGGTCCAGCCCGGCGCAGGACTGAATATTGACCCGGCCACCCTGTCGCAGGCGGATCTGGACGCCAAAACCGGCTCTGCCGCACCCAAGGACGCGGCATCCTTCATCCTGGACGTCATCCCCGCCAGCGTCATCGGCGCCTTCGCCAGCAACAGCCTCCTGCAGGTCCTGTTCTTCTCGGTATTCTTCGGTGCAGCCATTGTGGTCATTGGCCGCGAACGGTGCATGCCGGTCATCAGCCTGATGGAGACCGTCCTGGAACTGATCTTCAAGATCATGTCCTGGATCATGAAGGTGGCACCCATTGGTGCCTTCGGCGCCATGGCCTTCATCATCGGCCAGTACGGCCTCAGTACGCTGAGCACCTACGCCGTGTTGATCGCCGCGTGCTACGGAGCCGCCGTCGTCTTCATTGGGCTGCTCTTCGCCGTCGCGTGGCTCACCGCCCGCGTGCCGCTGTGGCAGTTCCTCAAGTACACCCGTGAGGAATTCCTCCTGGCCCTGGGCACCGCCTCCACCGAGGCCGTCATGCCACGGATCATGACCAAGCTGACCAACGCCGGCTGCTCCCGCGCCACCACCGGCCTGGTGGTACCCACCGGATACTCCTTCAACCTCGACGGCGCAGCCATCTACCTCTCGATTTCGCTGCTCTTCCTGGCGCAGGCCTTCGGACATAACCTGGACCTCGGCCAGCAGCTCGCCGCCCTGGGCGTCCTGCTCCTTACCTCCAAGGGCATGGCCGGCGTCCCGGGCTCGTCCTTCCTGGCACTCTCCGCCACGGCCGCCGCGCTGGGGATCTTCCCGGTAGCCGGCGTGGCGCTCCTGCTCGGTGCGGACCGGCTGATGGACTCCATGCGCGTGGTGGTCAACCTGCTCGGCAACTGCGTGGCCACCTTCGTGGTCTCCAAATGGGAAGGCCAGTTTGACCGCAGCGTCATGGTCCGGGCCTTCAAGGGCGAGATCACCAACCACGACTCCGCCGTGATGCTCGGGAAGGAAGAAGACTTCCAGGACCAGGAGCTGCAGCGGATCAGCGAGGGCCAGGCACCGTCGCCCAAGTTCCGCGGCGGCCCGAATCCCGGTGATATTCCCCGGTTCCAGATGAGCAAGTCAACGCGCGCCGGCACGGGCAACAGCCCGGACTAAGCGTTACCAACCCTTAGCAAGGCGGCAGGCGGGCAGGACCACCAGGTCCTGTTATGCACCGCGTGCCGTCAGTTCGAGGCGCTAGGCGAGGGCGTAGGCCCTTCGCTCTCCTCCATCTCCGATTCGGTGGTGCTTGGCACCGCCGACCCGCTGGGCGTCGCGGAACTGGAGGACGTGCTGCCGGAAGTAGCCGACGATGTGGACGTGGGGCTGGACGTCGCACTGCCGCCGTCGTCCGCCTTCTCAAGCACCTTGTCGATAAGGTCCTCAAGCTCCTTCCTGTCCGGATCCCCCAGGCTGGCGCCGCTCTTGGTGGCCACCACCAGCAGCCTGCCTTCTGCGGCCGAGACCTGCATCAGCTTCTGGCCGTTCTCACCGCTGCGGGTGCTCACCGTGGCAAACGTCTCGCTGGCGTCGGTGTCAGCCTTGAGCTCCTCGGAGGACACCTCGTAGGTCTGGCCCAGGGCGGACACCTTGAAATTGGCGCACTGGTCCATCTTGTCCTTGATACCGCTAAGCACCTTCACGGCGTCCGGCCCCTCGCTGCCGGACTGGGCGGACAACGTGCGTGGCTGGTCGCCTTCAGACAGGGCAACGGCTACGTCGCCGCTTTCCACCTTGTCCAGCAGGCCCGCTGTCGCGATGTCCTTGCAGTCCTTGGGATCGACTGTCGCAGTGCTCATCAGCAGGTTGGCGATGTTCCCGCCCTGGTCCACCTGTTCCTTCGAGTAGAGCTTCAGCTCGTTGCCGTCCCCGTCCTTTTGGCCGGCGATCAGGTCACGCAGCTCATCCTCGCTGAACACCTTCGCCTCGGCACTTGGGGTGGCCGACGCCGACTCCGTTGCCGAAGGGCTGGATGTCCCGCCGCCCCCGCCGGAGCAACCGGCCAAGGCCAGCATTGCCGCCGCCATCAATCCAAGCGCAGGTACTTTTCGCATCAGAAACAACCCTTTCAGAATAGAAAGCATGCTTAGCGTTTCTACTCTAGGCCCGTGCCGGGAAGACCGGAAGCACCCTCGGCAACTTTCAGGCGGAGCTGTTTCCTCGGGCGGCCGGTGCAGGATGCCGCCAGGCACCGCTGGCCTTCCCCTGATGCCCCAGGCTCCGGGAGATGGCGAGGGCCGAGGCACGCACCAGCGGCACCATTTCATGCGCCTGGGTGGCGGCATCGGGCACCACGATGGACAGTGCCGCCACAACATCCCCGCCGGCGCCACGGATGGGCGCCGCCACGGATACCGTCTGCGACGGATGGGTACGCCTCACCACGGCGGCGCCCGCCTGCTTGACCTCGGCCAGCAGTGCACGCAGGTCCTTGGCGGGGACCCGTCCCGGGCCGCCGCCCTCTCCGTCCGGCTGAGCCAGCAGCTCCTCCTGCACGTCCGGGGCAGTGTAGGCCAGGAGGACCTGCCCGACGGCGGTGGTGGACAGGGGCATCCGGCCACCTACCCGGTACGCGACTTCGGTGGCGGTGCGTGAGGAGAGCCTGTCGATCAGGACGGCCTCGTGGCCTTCGCGAACGGCAAGGAGCACGTGGTGGCGCGTCACTTCGTAAAGGTCCTCAAGGTAGGGCAGGGCGATCTGCCGGACCCCGTGGCCGCGGGGCGACAGGGAGGCAATCTCCCACAGCCGCACTCCCACCACATAGCGGCCGTCCTCCAGCTTTTCCAGCGCTCCCCATTCCGTCAGGTGGCGCACCATCCGCAATGCGGTGGCGGGCGCCAGGTCCGCGAGGCGGGCCAGCTCGGACAGGTTCAGGGCCCTTCGCTGTTCGGTGAACTGGGCCAGCAGGCTGAGAGCGCGGACCACCACGGGCTGGCCGGGAACCCCCGGCACGGACCCCGCTGCACTACCCGCTCCCGCCACGCGGTCTCCCTTCACCCTTGATAGACGCCCCTCCTTCTTCAAGCCTCAACTTTGTGGCCCACGACACAAAGTGCATTTTCACTCAGTGAAAAGTACGATTTCGGCGGCGCCCACCGACGGGCAAGCTGATGGACGACCCGCCGGGGACTGCCTGGCGTCTTATCCGATTGGAATCAACGATGAACTCCAATGCCCCCAGGAAATCCCTGGCCGTCATCTTCGTGCTGTGCTGGCTTGGCCTGCTCGCGGACGGCTACGACCTTTACGTCTACGGCGCCACCCTCCCCGGCCTGATCGGACATCCGCCGTTCAACGTCACGCCCGCCGCCGCTGGTGCCGTTGGCTCCATTGCGCTGGTGGGGATGCTGCTTGGCTCCCTTATCGTCGGCACGCTGACTGACCGGCTGGGCCGGCGCCGGATCTTTGTCAGCGCCCTCGCCCTCTTTTCGCTGGCCATGCTGGCCTGCGCCGCAGCGCCGAGCTGGGAGCTTTTTGCGGTGTTCCGCTTTGTCGCCTGCTTCGGCGTCGGCGGTTTGCTCCCGACGGCGGTGGCGCTCACCAACGAGTTCGCCCCGCCCGGCAAGAAGTCGCTGGTGCTCGGCGCCGTGCTGACGGGCCCGGCTGTGGGAACCGTGGTGGCATCCCTCAGTTCGCTGGCACTGTTGGAGGGAAGCGGCTTCCGCCCGGTCTACGCCATCGGAGCGGCCGGCCTGTTGATCGTCCCGTTCGCGTGGTTCCTGCTGCCGGAATCGCCGTCGTTCCTCCGCACCCAGCTCCGCACCGCCGAGGCGGACAGGCTCGAAGCCGCCTATGGGCTGCCCGGCAGCGGCGATGCCGCCACGTCATCCGCCGTCCCATCCGCCAGGATCTCGCCCACCCGTGCCCTGTTCGCCGAGGGGACAGCCCGCACCACTGTCCTGCTCTGGGCCATCACCGTCCTGAGCCTGCTGACGATCTTCGGCGTCAGCACCTGGCTCCCGCAGATCATGCGCACGGCAGGTTTCGGCGTCGGCTCCTCGGTGTCGTTCCTGCTGGCCTACTCGGTGGGCGCCGTCGTCGGTACCGTCCTTGCGTCCGTAGCCAGCCAGAAGTTCGGGCCACGGCCGCTGGTGATCGTCGGCTTCGTGAGCGCGGCGGTAGCCCTCCTGCTGATGTCCACCAACCCGCCGGCTGCCCTCATGACGGTACTTGCCGCCGTCGCGGGCTTTGGCGGACTGGGAACACAGAACATGATCAACGACTTCATCGCCCAGTTCTACCCAGCCGCTACGCGTGCCACCGGCCTGGGTTGGGCCCTGGCCGTGGGCCGGCTTGGCGCTATCGCCGGGCCCACCTACGGTGCATTGCTGGTGGGTTTTGGTGGCGGAGTACCCGTGGCTGCCATGGCGTTCGCGGCACCCGCGCTGATCGGGGCCGTGCTGATGCTCGCGCTGCGCACCAGGGCGACGCGGCGTCCTGCCGTCGCGGCCGACGCAGAACTGGTTGCCTGACAGAGTGGCGTAGGGACGCAGGTCCCCTGAGCTGAACCCATGCCCCGGGCGGTAACCGCCCGGGGCATCCTGCTGTGGAATAATCCGCTGCGGGAGGCCTGACGACGTGAGCAACGAACTGATCCTGCGCGGGCGCGTGGTCACCGGACGCCTGGACATCGCCGATGGTGTGGTGGCTGTGGACGGCCGCCGCGTCACGTACACCGGTCCGGCGTCGGACTTCCCCGGAGAACCCCTGCCCGCCCGCGACCCCATTGCCGCCGGACGTATCCTCCTGCCAGGGCTGGTTGATCTGCATTGCCACGGCGCCCACGGAAACGACTTTTCGGAAGGATCTGTGGACGGCGCCCGGGCCGCGGCGCGCTACCTGCACAGCCGGGGCACCACAACCCTGCTGGCCAGCGTGGTGACGGGGTCGCCACGGGACCTGCTGCGCAATCTGAGTGCGCTATGGACAGTGGCCGGGGAGGGTTTGACTGCAGGGTCCCATCTTGAGGGCCCCTTCCTCGCGTCGTCCCAATGCGGCGCCCACGACCCGGGGTTGCTGCTGGAACCGGACAACGCCCTGATGGAGCAACTGTTGGAAGCCGCCGGGACGTCCCTTGCATCCATGACGCTCGCCGCAGAGCTTCCGGGTGCTTCCGCGCTCCTGGATCTGCTGGCCTCCCGCGGGGTGATCCCGTCGCTGGGGCACACGGCCGCCGGGCATTCCACTGCCGCGGCTTTCCTTGACCGAGCAGCCTTGGAACTTCGTGCTTCGTCCAACGTTACGGGCAGGCTTCGGCCCACGGTGACCCATCTGTTCAATGCCATGCCGCCGCTGCATCACCGGTCCCCCGGCCCCGTTGCCGCAAGCCTCAGTGCCGCGCGCGCCGGACAGGCGGTGGTGGAACTGATCGGCGACGGCGTCCACGTGGCGCCGGAGACCATCAAGCTGGTGTTCGACCTGGTGGGTGCCGGGAACGTCGCACTCGTCACCGATTCGATGGCCGCGACAGGACTGCACGACGGCGGCTACCGGCTTGGGACGCTGGCGGTCACCGTTGAGCAGGGCGTGGCACGGGTCGACGCCACGGGTGCCATCGCCGGCGGTACGGCCACGCTGCTGGATGTGGTGCGGGTTTCCGTGGCCGCCGGGGTCCCACTTCAGGATGCGGTGCTGGCTGCGAGCAGCGTGCCGGCTGCGGTCCTCGGGCTGTCTTCCGAGGTGGGCGACCTTGCCGCGGGAATGCTTGCGGACGTTGTTGTGGTTGACTCCGGACTCGGGCTCACCGGGGTGCTCCGGCGCGGCGAATGGGTCACCCCGCTCGTGTGAGGGTGCCGGGCGGCTGGTTCCGCTGCGTTGCTGGTTCTGTGGCGCTGCTGGTTGGGCTCCGGCGATGAGTTGGAGCAGCCTATGAATGTCAGACCCTCACGCGATGATGTCTGTATGGGAAACGCGGCGGCTTCTCCGGTCGAGGAGACAGAGGCGATGGAGGGTCTTTGGGCCTCTGTCGCCAGCCTCGACGTGCTGTTCCTGAAGGACGCGGAACTGGACCGGGCTGGCTCGGATGTGTTTGGCGCGAACGCTCCATATGTGGCTGGTTCCGGCGGTGCTGATGTTGATGTGTTGGAGCGGAAGTCTGAGCTGCGGCTGCAGCGGTTGGCGTTCTGGAGCAGGCTGGAGGCGCAGGTGGCGGCGGGCAAGGCCCGGGACGCGATGGCGCCGCCGGAGGCCACAGACTCGGAGCGGGCGTTCGTGGAGATGTCCACGACGGCGGAGGTCGCCGGGGTTCTGACGCTCAGCCCGGGCGCAGCGGCAGCGTTCATCAGCCAGTCCCGGAAGGTCTGTGCGATGCCCCTTGTTGCCGGTGCACTGGCTGCGGGGTTGATGTCGTGGCGGCACGCGGTGATTGTGGCCGACGAAGCGGACTGCCTCGCCCCCGAAGGTGCTGAGGCGCTGGTGGCGCACTTCTTCGACCCCGACGCCCCCAACCGTGCCCGCGGGTTGGCACCCGGTGACCTCGTGGCGCACCTGTTCCGCCGGAAGGTCAGGACCTGGCGCGAACGCACCTACCCCGCCTCCCTCGCAACCCGGCATACGAGGTGTGTGGCGGACCGGCGGATGGAATACCGCCCAGACGCCGACGGGATGGCAACGATTACCCTGATCCTGCCCGCGGACACCGCCTGCGCCATCTGGAACAAGACCACAGCGATCGCCCGGGGCCTTCAGGGACCGGGCGAGACCCGCACCCTCACCCAGCTCCGCCCCGACACCGCCGCCAGACTCCTCCTCGGCACCCACACCGGGGCCGCTGCCACCGGTACAGCCGCCACCGGTACAGCTGCCACCGGCCAGTCCAACGACGGCCAAAAACCCGGTGACGGGAGCGACCCGTTCGCGATTGATCTCAGCAAGGTCCCCGCGCTGAAGGCCGATGTCCTGGTGACTGTCCCGCTGTTCGCCCTGCTGGGCATCACTGATGAACCGGCAGATTTGGACGGGTACGGGCCCATCCCGGCGGCCATGGCACGGAAACTCGTCGCCGACGGGGCGACCTCGTTTTACAGATCGGAAGAGCGTNCTGCTGGGCATCACTGATGAACCGGCAGATTTGGACGGGTACGGGCCCATCCCGGCGGCCATGGCACGGAAACTCGTCGCCGACGGGGCGACCTCGTTCTACCGGGTCCTCGTCGACCCCCGCGACGGTGCGCCCTTGGAGATCGGTAGGACCAGTTACCGGCTGACGGAGGCGATGAAACGCTGGATCAGGATGCGCGACGGACACTGCACCTTCCCCGGCTGCACCAACCCCAGCACAGACAACGAAACGGACCACCTCACCGCNGAGGCGATGAAACGCTGGATCAGGATGCGCGACGGACACTGCACCTTCCCCGGCTGCACCAACCCCAGCACAGACAACGAAACGGACCACCTCACCGCCTGGCAGCACGACGGGACAACAGGAATCAGCAACCTGGCCCAACTCTGCCCGAAACATCACCGGCTGAAGCACAACAGCCGCTGGACCCCCACACCAGCAACCGGGACTGAACCACCCGGCTGGACCTCCCCCACCGGCCGCCACTACCCAGCCCAACACCCCCACCCACAACCACCACACTGGCCACCCGCACTCCTCGAACTCGAACAGGACAGCGCCCTGACAGGAGACGTCGTCGCGCCCGGAGACTCAGCATCGACCGGAGACCTTGCGCCGGGCGGCGACGTTGGCGCGGCCGAGGAATCTGTCGTGACCAGCGTGCCCGGCGCGATGGGACACACGGCACCGGACAGACACCTGACAACTGTCGGAGACCCTGCACCAGCCACAGATCTTGCATCAGCCGGAGCCGCTGGCACTGCGGGTAGGCCCACAACTGTCGGAGACCCTGCACCAGCCACAGATCTTGCATCAGCCGGAGCCGCTGGCACTGCGGGTAGGCCCAGCCCGACCAGAGCATCAGGCGCTCCGGCAAGCAACCAGCCGGACAAACTAAGCCCACTCGAACGCGCACTCACGGCCTACCTCGCCGCCTGAATCCGTGCAGTCGCGAGTGAGCCTTCTGCTCAGCCAAGAGGCATTGCTGCGTGACACGTCACCAGCTGCAGCCAGACAGAAGGCGTGGTGCGTGGGCAGTCGAGATTTGTCGGCAGTTCGTACCCGTCGGCAGGCGTGATGCCGCGGCAGCGTGATCCGTGGGCGGTTTTTACCCGTCTGCGCCGGGAAGGCTGACCTCCACAATGCCATCGGTGATGCGGGTGTCGAACCGCGGTTGCTTCGCTGTGGCCGGACCCGCCACGACTTCGCCGGTCCGGAGGGAGAACGTGCTCCGGTGCCAGGGGCAGACGACGCAGGGCCCGCCGTCGTCCGCAAGGTTGGAACTCTTGAGCTTGCCCTCATGCAGGGGGCCGGAGAGGTGGCTGCAGACATCGGAGAGCACGCTGACGCTGTCCCCTTCACGGAAGACCAGAAGGTTCAGCCCGGCAACCACGCGCTTATCAAGCTTTCCGTCGGGCAATTCTGCAAGTGGCGCCAGGGCATGCCACCCCGACGGGAACCGGTGCGGAATTTCTTCACTGTGGTTCACGCCGGCTGCCTGCCGATACGTCAGATGGCCGCCCAGGAAGCCTCCGCCGCTCACTACGGCGAGGCCAAGATAGGCCAGCACCTTGCCGCTCGCGTGGCTGCCCCTGGCACGTTGGACCAGCGACGCCGAGTACAGGCTGGTGGCCGCGATGTTGGCGGCCGCATGGACCAACCCCACGCGCTGCTGCTGGGGATGCAACTGCGTCCAGTCCGTGAATCCAGCCACGGCCGACGGGACAGCGCTCAGGGCACCCACACCCACCAGGATCTTGGCCGCCTGCTCGGTCCCGGGAACAGCATCGAGCACTGCGGCCGAAATCCACGCGCCCATGGGGACCTGAACGGCCAACGGGTGCACGGGGTGTCCCACGGGGACGCCGTGGAGGACATCGCGCATCCAGCCGGGCGGGATGATTTTCTTGACTGCTTTCCGCACGCTCTTGGCCACTGGATCAAGCCATTCGGCGTCCTCAAAGCGGGTTACTAGCTCAAGTGCAGGCAGCGGTTTCATGGAACTCCCTTACCCCGGAATCTCGTATGCAGTCGATGCACCCAGAGCATAGCGGGGAACCCTGCCGTTCAATAGGGCTGCTTGCGGCCAAAGCACAGGACCTACGAAACCTGGATCCCAAAGAACTGACTTGTAGGCCCTGGCCTGTGTAGGCATGGGCACGCCGGGAACTACGTCAGCGCATGCATGCCGTAGCTCCGCGGCCGTCCGAAGGATGCAGCGCCAAGGAACTCGACGGCGACGAACGGCTCGTCGCCCACCACCCACTCGTCGTGCCCGGGAGGGAGCGCGTAGGTATCGTGCGCGTGAATTGACGAGCACCCGCCGTCGGCCGTTTCGATGTCCAGCCGGCCTGAGATGCAGTAGCCGAGGTGGTGATGCTCGCAGAAGGCTGTCAGCTCAGTGGGTTTGGCGGATTCGGACCATCGCCAGCCAGGGGCGAGGATGAGGCGGGCCACGGTGTAGTCGTCAACGGTGACAAGGTCGAACTCGGCCTTGTCCGGGCAGCGCTTCCTATCCGGAAGATCAAATGATTTCACTGCCAACGCTCTGATGAAATTAGCGGTCACTGGAACACAATCTGTGGGTCAGTGCAGGGAAGCCCGCCGTAAGGCGGGCCATGAAACGGATACCGATGAAACGGTTTGTGAAGCGAGACCTGTTTCCGCATGCACCTATGCCCCCGGTGCACACCCGTCGAACCAGACAGCTGGTTACCTATAACCGTAGCCCTGCCGGACCTGAAGTCAATGGAGGATACCTGGCACGTGCAGCACCCCGCGAGGATCCCTGAACGGGTCGCAAAAACGCGTCAAAAAAAGGTACTTCGGCATATGGAATAAGACCGTGTGCGGGTCCACGCTTAGATAACCGGATCACGAACTCCGGTGAGTCAAGCCCCCGCTCAGTCGGGCGTGCTGTTTGAAATGGGACAGGCAGGCTGTTGCCGCCATACTGGTCAATCGCGACTTGCCCGGTCGCGCGCTCAGCGCTGCCTTAGCAGGGACACTCGCACCCTGCACAAATGGGAAATGCATCCTTTCAGGAGCAAGAAAATGTCAATCACCCCAACACTGAAAACCCGGTCCATCAGGGCGAAAATGGCGCTCGTTCCAGCCCTCACCCTGGGCCTTCTTGGAGGTGCCGCGGTAATCGCCGCACCGGCCCAGGCCAATGACAACTACAGAAATGGTTGTACCGTCAAACCCCTGACACCGCAGGATGCCCGCGGCGATTGGGTGAACTTCCCGGTAAGTGTGAGATGTGGTGACGGGAAGAAGCTCGTCCACATCCAGCAAAAGCGCTACGAAAAGGATCGTGGCCGCGACACCAAGCTGCACGAAGGTATGTATGACGGCTTCACCTACTACGTGCACCGCGGCGACCGCTACGAGATCGTTGACAGGTATGACCGTGTGAGCCGCAAGCTTGATCGCCGCGGCCCCGAAGAGGTTTACCACGAGATCCGGTTCGCTGTAGTCGATCGCAATGGCCGGCTTGAATGGTCCGGATGGATGAGAAGCGGCACGCTAACAGGCGTCAACTCGCATAGCTGATCCAAACCCGGTGAGCCAGGGGCCAAGCCCCTGGCTCACCTCTGTATCCGGGCCCGCCGGGGACACACGTCAGCCGGCCATCTCCAAGCCACCGGCATGGACGACGGCGCCACTCGCCGTCGTGTCCCGGTTCAGCAGCCAACCCACGCGTTTGACGGTGCTGAGCATGACCACGCTTTCCACCAGGTCGATGCCGGGTACCTTCTGCTGCAGGGTCAGTTCTGCCGTCATGACGTCGGCCAGGGAATGCAGCCACATGATGATCACGAAGTTCGTGGGCCCGGTGGTGGAGGCACTGAGCCGGACATTACTGATGGTGCGGATCGCCGCCGCTGCTTCCTCGTGCCGGCCTGCCGGAACGTTAGCGAACCACTGGCAGGTCACGGGGTAGGAGGACAGTCCCTGGGCCACCTCGCAGCGGAACAGCAGTATGCCGCTGCCCAGCACCCGGTTTAACTGGCGCTGTACCGTGGCCGGCTGCCGGCCCAGGCCGCGGGCAATATCCGCCGCGGTGGCCCTGCCGTCCCGCGCCAGGTAGGGCAGCAGGTCCAGGTGGCTGGCGGGAAGCTGGGCCGGCGCAGGACTGCCGCCGGACGCAGCCTGGTTTCCGAGCGTCCGCAGCGTCGCCAGTTGCGGTTTGTCGAGAATGTTGAGCCGCCAGGCGTCACCGCTGCTGTGCAACCGGGTGCACAGCGAGATCTGGTACTTGGTCAGCCCGCGGATGGCCTTGAACCGGGCGACTACCTTCTCGCTGAACTCCTCAAGGGTTTTGGTGATCACGGTCAGCATGAGGTCCCGGTGGCTGGCGGCCTCCTCGACGGTGACGATCTCCGGGATGGCTGTGAGTTGCGCGGTCACGGCTTCCCGCTGGTTCATCTCGCAGTCCACGGCCACGAATGCCAGAAGCATCTGCTGAGGATCACCCGCCAGATGGGCCGTCACCCATGCGGTACCGCTGGACTTCAGCCGCTCCCACCGGGCCGCGAGGGTGGTGGCGTGAACGTCGAGTACTTTGGCCGCATCAGCCCAACCCAACCTCGGTGAGGTCTGCAGGACCTGGATCAGGGCAAGATCCTCCTCGCTGAGCTCCATATCCATCCTTCTCATGTAGTGCATGAATCGTGGGAGAGGCCGGCCACACAGCATATTTCCTGCGCTAAACGGGAATGTGAACCACGCCACTCCAGAATAGTCGACGAGAAGGACTGACCGACGCCGAGGAGCTGGAATGACGATTACCACCGATGCCAAGGACCTGCAGCAAGACCTGACCCGCCTGCGCCACGACCTGCACCGGCAACCGGAAATCGGGCTCCACCTCCCACGCACCCAGGAGCGGGTTCTTCAGGCGCTGGACGGACTTCCCTATGAAATCACCCTGGGCAAGGACACGACGTCGGTCACTGCAGTCCTGCGCGGCGGCCACCCGGGCGCCGGAGGGCAAAAGAATGCCGGCGTCAGCAATGCCCGCCCGGCCGTCCTGCTCCGCGCGGACATGGACGGCCTCCCCGTCCAGGAGAAGACCGGGGTGCACTTCACCTCCCAGGCCGATGGCGCCATGCACGCCTGCGGCCACGACCTGCACACGTCCATGCTCGCCGGAGCCGCCACCCTCCTGGCCGAGAAGCGGCACCAGCTGGCCGGCGACGTCGTCCTCATGTTCCAGCCGGGCGAGGAAGGCTTCGACGGCGCCAGCTATATGCTCCGCGAAGGCGTCCTGGACGCCGCAGGCCCCCGCGTTCAGGCGGCCTACGGCATGCACGTGTTCTCCTC
This sequence comes from Arthrobacter sp. Leaf137, assembly GCF_001423525.1. Lineage (GTDB taxonomy): Bacteria > Actinomycetota > Actinomycetes > Actinomycetales > Micrococcaceae > Arthrobacter. The sequence continues at coordinate 326,520 of NZ_LMOI01000018.1, forward strand.
GCTGGAGCCGCACGGCACGTTCTGCACCAAGCCGGGCGTCATGCTCAGTGCCTCCGACGGGCTGGAGGTCACCGTGCTGGGCGCCGGCGGCCACGGTTCGGCACCGCATTCGGCCAAGGACCCCGTGACGGTTGCAGCGGAGATGGTGACCGCCCTGCAGGTGATGGTCACCCGGCAGTTCAACATGTTCGATCCCGTGGTCCTGTCCGTGGGCGTGCTGCATGCCGGCACCAAACGGAACGTCATCCCGGAGTCGGCCCGCATCGAGGCCACCATCCGGACGTTCTCCGAAGCGTCCCGCGTAAAGATGATGGAGGCCGTGCCGCGCCTGCTCAAGGGGATTGCCGCCGCACACGGGTTGGAGGTCGCCGTCGACTACCTGCAGGAGTACCCGCTCACCATTACCGATGAGGACGAGACGCACACCGCCGAAAAGGTCATCGGCAGCCTCTTCGGCGAGCGCCGCCTGGCCCGCTGGGCTACTCCGCTCAGCGGCTCGGAGGACTTCTCCAGGGTGCTGGCAGAGGTGCCGGGCACGTTCATTGGCCTCAGCGCCGTCGCGCCGGGCGCCGACCACGCCACTTCACCGTTCAACCACTCCCCCTACGCAACCTTCGACGACGGCGTGCTGGCTGATGGAGCGGCGCTCTACGCCCAGCTCGCGATCTCGCGGCTGGCCACACTTTCCGCCGCGTCATAGCCGACAAGACTCACAGCCGGCAGCAGCGCCGCTGCCCGCCACCACCATCCGAACCGACCACAGGAAGCCACCATGTCCATTGCAGTAAGCAAGCAGCAGACTGGACGCATGTCCACCGCCAAGACCGTCGTCGGCACCGGCATCGGCAACGCCGTCGAATGGTACGACTGGGCCATTTACGCCACGTTCACCCCGTTCATCGCCAGCCAGTTGTTCAGCAAGCAGGACCCGGCCTCGGCCGTGCTGTCCACCCTGGCGATCTTCGCCGTCGGCTTTGTGGCCCGCCCGTTCGGTGGCTTCCTCTTCGGCTGGATCGGCGACAGGGTGGGCCGCAAAGCGTCCATGACCCTCGCCGTCGGCCTCGCATCGCTGGGCAGCCTGATGATCGGCGTCGCACCCACCTTCGCCGCAGTCGGCGCCTGGGCATCCCTGATGCTTCTGGTGGCCCGGCTGGTCCAGGGCCTGGCGCACGGCGGCGAGCTCCCGTCGTCGCAGACGTACCTGTCCGAGATGGCGCCCAAGGAGCACCGCGGATTCTGGGCCACCCTCATCTACACATCGGGGACGGTGGGAATCCTGTTCGGCACCCTGCTGGGCGCGGTCCTGAACATGACAATGACCGCCGAGGCTATGAACGCCTGGGGCTGGCGGGTCCCGTTCCTGCTGGGCGCCGCGATGGGCCTGTACGCCCTGATTATGCGGTCACGGCTGCACGAAACCGAGGCGTTTGAAGGCGAGTCGGAGAAGCGTGCCCCGATCTGGCCGCAGGTTGTCCAGTACCGCAAGCAGGCCCTGCAGGTGATCGGGCTGACCGTCGGGCTCACGGTGATCTACTACATCTGGGGCGTCGTGGCACCGAGCTACGCCACTACCGCTCTGAAGATCGACCGAGGCGAAGCCCTGTGGGCCGGCGTGGTCGCCAACATCGTGTTCATTGCCGCCCTCCCCTTCTGGGGCAAGCTGTCCGACCGCATCGGCCGCAAGAAGGTGCTGTGGGCCGGCGCCATCGGCTCGGCGGTGTTCCACTTCCCGATGACTTGGCTGCTGAAGGATTCCGCGTGGCAGCTGGCAGTATCGATGTCCGTCATGCTGATCTTCATCGCCGCGAGCGCCGCCATCGTTCCCGCCGTGTACGCCGAGCTCTTCCCGACGTCGATCCGCACCGTTGGCGTCGGCGTCCCGTACTCCATCTGCGTGGCAGTGTTCGGTGGCACCGCGCCCTACCTCCAGCAGTGGCTGGGTACCTCGCTCGGGGCGCCGCAGGTGTTCAACGTGTACGCAGTGGTGCTGCTGGTCATCAGCGCCGCGTTCGTCTTCAGCATCCCGGAGACGAAGGGCAAGGACCTGACGCACTAGGTCTGCACAGGCTTCACGGACGACGGCGGGCTCCGCACCTGATCTGGTGCGGAGCCCGCCGTCGTTGTTCTGTTTTCATTCGCACCCGCAGCGGTGCACCGCGGCTAGGAGGCCGTTCCGCCGTCGTTCTTCGCCGGCGGCTGGGCTGTGGCGGCATGGTTGCCGTCGGTCGTGCCGCTGTCCGCGTGACCGCGCTCTTCTTTAGCCTTGGCCTTGCTGGACGGCAGCGCCTTGAGCAGCGGCGTCACAACAGCCATCACGATGGTCCCCCAGATGAGACCCAGCACTGCGGAACACAGGGTGTTCACGAGCCAGGCCAGGAAGCCGCCCACCACCGCAATGCCGGCGAACGGGTGCTCCAGGGCGTGGACCAGGTCGTACAGTGTGTGCCAGCCGAGATCGTGCGTTCCCTGCAGCATGATGTGGCCGCCCACCCAGAGCATGGCGATGGTTCCGATGAAGGTGATGGCGCCGAGCACTGCGGGCATCCCCCGGACCAGGAGCTCGCCAAATCGCTGGGAGCCCGCGGAATCCTTCGCGGCAAGGTGCATGCCGACGTCGTCCATCTTGACGATGAGCGCCACGGCGCCGTACACCGCCACGGTGATGACAATCGCGACCACCACCAGGATGAGCGCCCGCACCCACAGGGAAGCATCGGGGACCTCGTTCATGGCGATCACCATGATCTCGCAGGACAGGATGAAGTCGGTGGTGATGGCACCCTTGACCACCTTGGATTCCGCCTCGGGACCCCGGTCAACGGCAGGCGAATCTTCGTCCGCGGAGTGGTGGCCGCGGAGCTTGTGCCACACCTTCTCCGCACCCTCGTAGCAGAGGTAGGTGCCACCGAGCATCAGGATGAACGGAATGCTCCACGGGATGAAGGCACTGATCAGGAGCAACGCCGGCAGGATGATCAGGAGCTTGTTGCGCAGTGAGCCCCAGAAGATCTTCTTGATCATCGGCAGCTCGCGGGACGGGTCGGCCCCGGATACGTACTGAGGCGTGACGGCGGCGTCGTCGATGACCACACCTGCCGCCTTTGCACCGGCCTTGGCCGCTCCGGCTGCGACGTCGTCCACCGAGGCCGCCGCTATGCGCGCCAGGGCCGCAATGTCGTCGAGCAGCGCGACGAGGCCGCCGCTCACAGCTCCGCTCCGGTTCGGGTGGAGGCTGACGGCGTCACTGGGATGTCTCGGTCGAGGCGCGTGATTGGCATGTTCGGAGTATATGTTGGCGGCTCAAGGTGCTGGCTACCCGGCCGGCCGGCGGCAGGGCAAAGTTGTGTGGGAAATTCGCTTTGCTGCGTTGGCGTCAGGCCCGCCGCGCGGCACCCTCCAGGCTGCGGCCGAGGTGCGCCTTAGTTGCTGCATAAGCTGCCTGACGCACTGGCTGGATGCCGGGGTACTCGACGTGTCCAGCGGGTTGGATGTCCAGGTCAAGTTCGGCGCCAAGGCCTTGGCTGGACGCGCAGGCTACCCCGTTCGCCACGGCGAACTGGCCAGGCGGCGGAACATGGTTATCCCACAGAGCGCACTCCACCCGTACAGGAACCTTCAGGAAGGTAGCGGCCGTCGATGCATCGAAGTACCGAAGGACCTCACGGGCTTCCGGGTGGAGTTGCACATGGGAACGTACCCGTTCGCCGCTGCCGTCGCAGGCAAGGCTGTTGCGCAGGTCGTAGTGGCCGAAGCTGGGCACCACCAGCGTGGCCCCAACAAAGCGCCGATCCCACGGAACTGCCAGCGCGCCGATCCCTCCACCGAAACTTTCACCCACATAGTAGAGCGGTACGTCGCCAACCACTTCGGTAAGTGCACTGGCAGCATGCCAGATGTCCACGGCACAGCGCCCCAATACATACGTGTCAATGGACTCAATACCGAAGAGCACGTGCCCATCTTCCGGAAGAGGGGCTCCCAATCCGGCGTTCAACCGTCCCTGTCCGCGGGCCAGCGCGAACATCACTGCCGCGTCCCCGGGAACCCGCGAAAAGTCGACTGCCTCCCGCCCGCCATAACCATGGCCATGCACCACACCAGCACGCGGCTCTCCGCCGCCTGCTGGCATTGCCAGCCATCCCCGCAGCCGAAGCCCGCCGGTCGCCGCGTGTTCGATTTCGTAGACACGGCGCCCCTCGACGGGGGCCACTTCTGTCAGCCGGACAGAGGCCGGAACGGGAACCGCTTGCCTGTACCAGGATTTCCACAGGCTGGCGAAATTCGCCGGCGCTTCAACTGGCTGGATGGACAGCAGTCCATCTGTTTCATAACCGTATGAGCCATCACGATGGGCTGCCGGGAACCACTTGGAATAGGGAAACTTTGTCACCGCACCACTGCCGTCGGTCCGGCGCGTCAGCATGTGCGATCTTCGCCCGCCCCAGCCAAGGGCGGCCGGTGACTCATGGCAGACTGAGGGGGGAACTGAAGGGAGAAGCCGTGCTTGTTGCTGAACGCAGGTCGCGCATCATGTCGGAGGTACGCCGGCTTGGAACGGTGAGCCTTACCGGACTGGCGGAAGTGCTTGGCGTCAGCGAGATGACAGTCCGCCGGGACATCGAAAGCCTCGCCACCGAGGGGCTGATTGAAAAGGTCCGCGGCGGAGCAACGATGCCTCGAGCCGCGAACGAACGAACCGACATCACCTTCGCAACCCAGGCGCGGAACATGACCGCCGAAAAACGAAGTATCGCCAAAAGGGCGGCGACGCTGGTGGTTCCCGGAATGGCGGTAGGCCTCGCGGGGGGCTCCACCCTGTGGGCTCTGGCCCAGGAGTTGCGCGGTATCCCGGAACTGACCATCGTCACGAATTCGATTCCTGTTGCCGATGTGTTTGCCCGGCCGGACCGTGCGGACGAACCGTACACCCAGACCGTTGTACTGACCGGTGGTGTCCGCACGCCTTCCGATGCCATGGTGGGCCCCGTCGCCGTCCGCTCCCTTGGCAGCCTGCACTGCGACCTTGTCTTCATCGGCGTGTCCGGCGTCGACATTCAGGCCGGCCTCACAACGGTTAACCTCCTGGAAGCGGAAACTAATCGTGCGTTCGTTGCCGCCGGACGCGAAACCACCGTACTGGCTGACTCCAGCAAGTGGGGCGCCGTCGGTTTGACGACGATCGCCGAGCTCCACGAGGTCGATAGGTTGATCATGGACGACGGCATCGACGAAACGGCGCAGAGGACGCTGCGCGCACATGTCAGGGAATTGTGGATCGTTGAGCAGGACGAGGCTGGCGCCCGCGGCGAAGCCCTGGACGATGTAGCCGGCCGGGCCGGATGATCCGGCGTGGCTCATCTGATGGTGTCGGGAGCTCATCGTTCCTGCACCCCGCTGGCCCGCAATGAGCTCGCCCGCACAACCAAGGCAGAATCAACGACGATGTGACGGACGGGGGTGTCAGACCCCGGAGGCGCTGCTATCTGCCGTTCCAGTTCGCTGAAGGCTGCCTCGACAATTCGTCCGTCATCGGGGGCGACAGAGCTTAGCGCCGGTACGGAAAACTGGCTGGCGTGAACGTTGTCGATTCCAATGACTGCCACGTCCCCGGGGACCCGGACACCGGCTTCGTTGAGGCCGGCCAGTACGCCGAAGGCAACGGAATCGTTGGAACACACCACGCCGTCAAAGCCTGCGCCTGTGGCCTTGAGGGACCGTATCGCGCGCAGACCTTCCTCGGGCGTAAAAGCGTCCACGGACACTACCAGGTGGGATTCCTTTGCAAGGGCGAGACGGTCGACAGCGTCGCGGTAACCGGCGTAACGCTGATCGGCCGCGTCAGAAGGCCTGGCGTCCCGTGGTCCAATGAACGCCACCCGCGCACACCCGGCCGATGCCAGGTGTTCGGTGGCAGTGTCTGCGGCTGCCCGGTTATCGATCGAGATATGCGTGAAAGGGCTCACCTGGATGTGCTCGCCCAGAAGCACCAGCGGCCCCGGGGACGTACGGCGGGTGAGGTCGCCGACTGTCAGCGACCGCGGAATATGGATGAGGCCGTCGATGGCGGGAAGCCCAACGCCGTTGGCAACGTCCACCTCCCGGTCGTGATCGCCTTCAGTCTGCTGGATGAGGATGGACAAGCCCCGTTTCTCGGCACCACGCGCCAGCAGTGTCGTCAGCTCAGCGAAATACGGTTCCTCCAGGTTGGGAACGGCGAGGGCCACAATTCCGGTACGCTCCCGCCGGGTGACCGGCGTGCTGCGCTCGGAGGCCGAGTTGGCAACGGACACTGTTGTCCTCCTGGCTAAAGGTCGCCCGCTGGGTCCCCCGGGACGGTCTGATCTGTAGGTTAGGGTATCGCGCCGCATTTCACTCCTGCACCCGCAGGGCAACGACGCGCGCCTGTACGGCCCCGTTCGTCGCGGTGATAACCAGTCGCAGGGCCTTAAACGGTCCTACCCCGGGAGGAACAGGGTGAACGCGGTGCCGCCGCCTGTTGCCGGTCTCTTCCGCAATGGGAAGCCAGTCGCCGCAAGACTCACTCCCTGCCGACGGAGGCCTGTCCGGCAGCACCTCAATACGGTAGTCCTTGACGAGCTCAGGGATAACCAGATGGGGGCTTCGGTGATGATGGAGGGTGTTCAGCTCAAGGTCAACGTCATCGTCGAACACCACGCGGACCTCCCGCGCGTCCACCGCTTGGCCCCAATCCAGGCGCAGCCATTCCGGCTGCCCGGCCGTCATTGGAGCCGATGCCCACATGTTCGGGCCCCCGAATGGCCGGTTATAGCCGCTGACCGCACGTTCCGGCGCCAAGGCCGCTGTCCGCGGAAGGGCACGGAACACCACGGATTTTCCCCGTAAGGGCTTGGTTGGCCACTGCACAAGGAGTTCTTCCTGGCTGATCATCACATTCTGATCTTCCGAATCGGGTGCCCGCAGAAGCGTCAGGACCCCGGGTGGCAGCTCCGGCGACAGATGCACCACGACGTCGTCATTTGCGCGTAGGACCACGACGGCGTTTTGGGGCTCGCAGGTTGGCCAGCCAATGGCTGCGGTGATCCATTGTTGGTGCCCCGCCGGGATCATGACCTCTGCCGATGACTCCAGGTGTTGGGGGACAACGTTCTGCGTTTTGCCCGTTGACCAGGCTTCCACCGTCAATGTCGTGTCCCGCAGGGCGGTGATGAGGAGCTCCACGGCGTCGAGTCGCGGATGGACCGGCACAACGATGCCGATGTCGTTGACCAGGCTATGGGATTCGTGATCAGTGTGTTCTCCCGTCCCGATATGCGTTGTCAACGTCGATGCAGACACGGCTGCCCGACGCGCCAAATCGGCGGGGTCGTTGTTGGGGACGCCCAGAACGGGGGCATCCCAGCGAAGCAGGGTCTGGCGCAGTTCATCGCGGTGCTCCTTGTAGAGGCCGCGGGGCGTTGTCCGCTTGTCGAGCACCAGGGAGGCGGCTGTCCCCGCAGCCTGCCCCATAGCAGCGCATGTGGCCATTACACGTGCGGCCCCGAAAGCGATGTGCGTGGCAGAAACATTGCGGCCGGCCATCAGCAGGTTCTCCACGTTCGCAGAATAGAGGGAACGGAAGGGGATCTCGAAAACACCATTCGAGAAACGCTGCAAGGCTCCGGCATTTCTTGAATACATCCCTTCAGCGGGGTGCAGGTCGATGGACCAGCCGCCATATGCGATGCCATCGTCGAATTCCGTCTGTCCGACGATATCGCCCTGGTGGAGGGTGTAGTCCCCCACCAGACGGCGGTATTCCCGTTTCCCGGGTACGTTCCCGATCCACTCAAGGTCGAGGGTCTCGGCATCGAACGCCCCGGAATTCTTGATGTAGTCCCAAATACCGAGGATGACCGACCTGAGCTCATCACGGATCCGCTCGTTGTCCTCCACAATGTCCAGTTCCCCGCCCCATTCCACCCACCAATAGTGGGCGCCGTTGTCGCCGCTGCGGATGACGCGCGAGGTCGGGATGGATGTTTCGCGGATGTCCTTCGCAGTTTCCGGGGGGACAAAGCGGATCGGGCGTCCCGTGTCCTTGGTGTAGAACAGCAGCGTCGACCCAAGGAACTCACGCACTGGTTCTTCCGGTGCCCAGTCCTCGCCGAAGTCCGCCCGCCCTTCCTTCCCTAGCCGTGCCTGGGCGCCCGCTAGGTGGCCCACCAAACCGTCGCCGGTGCAGTCGAGGAAGACCGGGGCGATGAATGTGGTCAGGGTTTCCGAACCCATGGTCCAGCCGCACACAGACTCTATGGTGCGGGCGTCGTCGGGACCGCTGGCGAGGACATCCCGCACGTCGGTGTTGAGGAACAGCGAGATGTTCTCCTCCCGCCGGACTGCGTCGAGCACCACGTCGTCCCAGTGGATGGGGTTACCCTCCGGATTTCGGAACTGATTTTCGACATAGAGCTCGCCAATGATTCCGGTTTCCCGCGCCCACCGCTGGTTTCCGTGGGCCGTGGCTCCGCACACCCACACCCTGACCTCCGATGATGAGTTGCCGCCCAGTACTGGGCGGTTGTTGATCAGAGCAACGCGTTTTCCAAGGCGCGCTGCAGAAACCGCTGCACTGACGCCGGCCAGACCTCCTCCAATAACGACGACGTCGGCCTCGACGGTCTGTGTTCGCATGCTCTGTTTGTTCCTTCCTGGGGGCGGAGCTGAGGACTCAGCTTTTTGCGATGGCTTCAATCTCAAAGACCCTTGCAACGTCGGTCGGTGAAGCGGAAGGGTCACTGATGAGTAGGCGGATGCTGTCTACTTCGAGGTCAACAGCTACGGCCGTCCTGACCAGCCGGTCCCGGTTGCCGGTGTACTGTCCCACTTGGGTCCAGCCTTCAGTTGTGTGGACCTCCACGGTGAAGCTGCGCAGCACCGAATCTGTTCCCGGGTCAGTGCTGTAGCCGCTCCGGACCCTTATCTCGTCGAGCCGTTGGGGTTTGCGCAGCGTGATAGTAATGCTGGGGGCCGTATCGCCGACTGCCGATATCCACCTGCTTGCGTCGGTGCAGATGCCGTCGACGGCAAGTTCGCCGCCCGTGTCCGGCCGGAGGGCGGACGAGGCCTGCACACTGGCTCCCAGTGCGACATTGACGCCGCCGAGTTCTCCGCGCAGGTTTGCCACGATGTCCTCGAGTTTGCTGCCCTCGCTTGTCCGGCCGGCACGGGGCAACTCGACGTATTCCAGTACCGCAGGAGCAGCGTTGGGAGCACTCAGGTACAGGATGTCTGTACCGTCTGGCCGGGTCTCTGCCCGCATCCGTTGCTGCCCAATGCGCTGCTCACCCACGGGAAAGTAGGCCAATCCCTCTCGACCCTGGGTCTTTTCGATCATCACTGCCTGGCTGCGGAGCTCTCCGCACACCTGTGCCGTAAGGACAGTGTAGGCACGTGTTCTGGATCCGAAGGACGTGGTGTCCAGCGCCGCCGCAGTGGCCACGCCACTGCCCAGGGAAGAGGTGTCAAGGAGCATCTCAGTGACCCAGTTGGAACCGTCCCACGTCACGTTAAGAAAGTCATAAGCGGCCGCATCCTTGGGCACGAAACGGTAGACGATGCCCGCCGGCCTGGAGCCCCGCATAGCAAGCTTGGCTGACTGCAGGGCCGGCGTGAAGGAACGTATGGTCTCATCCGGCCCTAAGTCCCGCCAGATCACGGCCCCAGCGGTGGTGGGAGTGATAGGGCCGGTAAGGGCCTGGCCGGCGACGTCGGTGAACGTCCCGGAGTCGGGGTCATAGACGGCGTAGGAGCCAAGATGCCGCGCAGGGTCCGCCGGAAAGGGACCCCATTCCCAAAGGAGGTGCAACCGTCCGTCCTCGCCGACTGCGAGGTCATCCGGATAGAAGGCGTATCCCTTGGCCGCAGCGATGACAGTCTCCCGCTCCCACCGGCCCGCTCCAAGGTCGTAGTGATACAGGACGCCCTCCCGTGCGCCGTCTGCGTCGGTACCTGTGCGGACCAGCACCCATGCGTCCCCGTCCGGGCCGCTGGCCGTTACCGGGTAGGTGATATCGACGTCGAGGTCAGGCATTTCGGACGTTGCGTCAGTCATCGATCTGACGTCACCTGGGGAGGCCGAGCGGAAATAGTTCCACTTCTCGTTGTGCATGGAGACAAAGGCATGGATTGTTCCGTTGCCGTCGACGACAATTGATGGCTGGTTGTGGCCGTTGTCGTCAAGGAACGTTACACAGGGTCCGTTCGTGTCGGTGCGCAGGCAGCCTTCGGTCCACGCGCCGCCATCGTCCCGGGAAGCGACGTGGACTTCGTGCCGCGAAGACGCCGCGGCGGGTGCGTTGAAAGCAAAGTAGGTAGTTCCGTTGGCTACGGCCACAGGATTCCACCATGCTGCCTGGTTTGAACTGTCAACCTTGAAGGGCAGCGTTTCCGAGGAGGCCCGGGAGGCGGCGTCTACAGTGCCGTTGCTGGCTGCCGCTCCGGGCACCAGGCCGGCGAGGAGGACCACAAGGGCCGAGCTGACGGTGAGGACGGGTCGAAGGAGGTGCTGAAGCATACGTTCTTCCTTGAACTGTGATGCGGGTCTGGCATGGCGGATAGGGAACCCGGCGGCGCCGCCGGGGCCGAACAAGTACCGGCCTAGCGAACGAGCTTCTGGGCGGCCTCGCCGGCCGCCTTCATGGCGTCGGCTGGTTTCGCTGAACCGACCAGGACGGCCTGGACGCGGTTGGCGATTTCCGATTCCACTTGTGAGTACGAGGTGAAGGCCCAGAGCGGATTCGTCGTGGCGGTAGCTGTGATGCGTTCGCTGAAGAGGGAACCGAAAGCGTCGGACGCCACTTTGTCCGATTCCAGCGCTTCGGCCGTTGCCGGAGGCAGTCCGCGGACCGCATAGTCGCCGAGCACTGTGTCCAAATCGGATGTTGCGAACTGGGCGAAGTCGCCGGCAGTTGCGGCACCGTCTCCGTCCACGACGGCAATCGCGCCACCCCAGACGAGCGCGCGCGGCTTGTCTCCCTGTTTCAGGACGGGGCGCGCCACGGGGTTGAGCTTGCTGGCGAGATTGGCATCGGGTGACTCCTTGGTGACAGCGTTGCGGCCCACCGGGGCGTCGTCGTAGATCGCGGCGCGCCCCTGCGAGAACAGCGAGCGCGCGTCAAAGCGGTCCACATCAGGAGAAATCAACCCCTGGTCGTAAAGGCTCTTATACCAAGTGACCGCTTCAACACTTGCGTCATCGCCGATGGTCACTGTGTCACCGTCAACCAGCGGACTGCCGAACGTCTGCATCCAGATCAGGACGTCCTTCAGCTGGGCGGCCTTCGTTGAAGCTGCGTAAGGAATGATCCCGCCGCCGAGTGCCTTCAGGTCCTTCAAAGTCTTTTCAAATCCGTCAATTGTTGTGGGAAAGCCGTCAGGGGCAACACCGACCTTCTGCAGCATCTCCGCGTTTGAGACGAGCCCGATTGCGCCAATGGTCCACGGCAACGCGTACTGGACCCCGTCAAACCGGGCAGCGGCTAGGGCGGCGTCAGTGTATCCGCGGCCCTCTGCCAGGCTGGAGAGGTCCTGGAGTTTGCCCATGGCGGCCAGTGAGCCCAGCCAGGCAACGTCAACGTGCGCCGCACCTGTGAACTGTCCGCCTTTGATCTGAAGCGTCAGCTGGTTGATGTACTCGTTATAGGGGAAAGACGTGGGCGCGACTTTCACTCCTTGTTTGGCTTCGTAGCCGTCGATGATCTGCTCAAGCGCCGGCGCTGCGGCGGCTTCAGTCAGGGACCAGGAAGCGAACTTAAAGTCAGTCGGCCCTGCCCCGCTGAGGCCGGCGCTCCCCTGCGGAGAAGCGCCGCCCGACGTCGGCATGCACCCGCCCAGGGCGGTAGCGGCGGCGCCAAGGCCGAAGAGCTGCAGTGCTCCGCGCCTTGTCAGTGAGGGACGGGTAGGAAAGTTTGCGGACACAGGTGTCCTCCTTGTCGTGGGTCTTGTGTTGGATGCTGCGGGGTACAGCGGTGTTCTAGCCTTTGACGGCACCGGCAGTCATGCCGCTGACGAGGAACCGCTGCAGCAGGATGAAGGCGAGAGCAACGGGCAGCGAAACAACCAGCGAGGCGGCCATCAGTTCCGGCCACGCCGTGGCCGCTTCGCCGACATATGTGTTGACGAGTCCGGGTGGAAGCGTCTGCTTGTCAGGACCGGCCAGTGTCAGGGCGAAAATGAAGTCATTCCAACCTCGGACGAACGCAAACAGCCCGGCCGCCACCATGCCCGGGGCGGAGAGCGGCAGCACTATCGAGTGGATGATGCGCAGGCGTGACGCTCCGTCCATGAGGGCGGCCTCAATGAGCTCGTTGGGGATGGTGTCGAAGAATCCCTTGAGCATCCATACGCACAGGGGAAGCGTGAAGGTGGTGAAGGAGAGAACCAGGGCCGTATAGGTGTTGAGCAGGCCGTAGGCGCTGAAGACTGTGTAGAGCGTCACCAGCAGCAGGGCCTGCGGGAACATTTGGGATGCGAGAACGAAGTACATCAGCGCCCGGCGCCCGGTGTATCTGAACTTCGAGAAGGAGTAGCCCATATAGGCGGAGACAATGACCGACAGCACAGCCGTGACGACGGAAACGATGATGCTGTTCTGCATGTAGGTGAACAGCTGTGAATTCGAGAACAAAGACGCGTAGGCCTCGAATGACACCTCGCTGGGAAAAAGCCGTGGCGGATAAGAGAAGACCTGGTCCCTGGGCGTCAGGGAGGTGGCCAACAACCAGTACACCGGGAGCAGGCCGAAGCCGCCGCAGACAATCACGGAAGCCCAGGCGGCGACGCGCACACCCGGGCGGTCTGCGCGCAGGGCCGGCGCCTTCCGCGGGGTCCTTTCCTTCATTAGTTGGCTGCCACTAGCATCTGGTGCCGTCGTAGGGGCTGGGCTCTGGTGAGTGGTGGTCATCGTTCCTCGCCTTTCTCTGAGAAGCGCACATAGACCACCACGAGCGCCATGAGGAGAATCAGCCATAGCAGGCCCAAAGCACCGGCATGCCCGAGGTCATACCCGCGGAATGCGGTTTCGTAAACGGAAGTAGCAAAGGTCTGGGTACTGCCCGCAGGCCCTCCGCCGGTGAGGACATAAATGATGTCGAAGTGCTGGAAGTTCCAGATGAACTCCAGAAGGAGAACGAGCCCGATGATGCCCTTCAGTTGCGGCACCGTGATGGCGAAGAAGCGCCTGACCGTGCCGGCTCCGTCCATTTCGGCGGCTTCGTGCAGCTCGCGCGGCACTGTTTGAAGACCAGCGAGGAGCATGACCATGATCCAAGGGAAGGACTGCCACGTCTTAGCGATAATGACAGCCCACATGGCCGTGCCGGGCTGGGCCAGCCAGGCCTGGGGCTCGACCCCGAGGGGTGCGAGCAGGGCGTTCATCACACCGTAATTTCCGTTGAAGATCCACATCCATAAGAAGGAAACCACCACGCCGGGCACCAGCCATGGAATAAGCATGAGTCCACGCATCAGGTTGGCACCCCGGATTCGGGTGTTTAGTGCGAGGGCAAGGGCGAAGCCGATGGCAAACGGCAGGATGGTTGTACCGAGGGTGAAGATCATCGTCTGCTGGAACAGTTGGAAGAAGTTCCCTTGCAGGACGTCGACGATGTTGTCGAAACCGACAAATTTCCGTCCCGGGACTACCAGGCTCTGCTTGAAGAAGGCCGTCACGAGGGCCGTCAACAGAGGATAAGCCACGATTGCGGTCATCAAAGCGATTCCCGGCAGGACCAGGAGGATAGCGAAGACTCCGTCTGACAGCCTTCGAGGCTTGTTAGAAGATGTTATTACTTGTGAACTGCTTGTCATATTCACATCCGTGTGATTTTTCCTCGCCCTTGAGGCAAATGCGGGCTCATATGGGCCTGTTTCGTTTATGTGCCCCTTCAGAATGCAGGCCGCACTTGAGGCCTGTCAAGCAAATTCTGTGAAGTTCTGAAAAGAAATCACGCTGACTTGTAATCATTTGGTAGTTTTTGCAACTCGGGTTGGGCTAAACATCACATCACGCCCCTGCGGCATACCGCCGCTCTTGACGCTCACGCCGTAATGTCCCTACACTTTTCATAAAGCAGAATCTAAATTCCACAAAGCGGAAAGTGGCGAAGAGTCGGAAACGGCAGGCCGCACCCACCGCAAGGGAAATAGATCAAAGCCCCTCCCTCGGAAGGACCTACGATGACGTACACAGTGAACTGCTCCATCCTCCTCACGGAATTGCCCCTGCTCGAGCGCCCCGCGGCGGCCAAGGCAGCAGGCTTCGACGCCGTCGAGTTCTGGTGGCCCTTCGAGACCTCAGTCCCTGCAGACAGCGAGATCGCCAAGTTCGAGAACGCCATCACGGACGCGGGTGTGCAGCTCACCGGCCTGAACTTCAACGCCGGCAACATGCCCGGCGGCGACCGCGGCCTGGTCTCCTGGAAGGGACGCTGCTCCGAGTTCAAGGACAACATCGAGGTAGTGGCCGGTATCGGCGAGCGCCTCGGCTGCACGGCCTTTAACGCCCTCTACGGCAACCGGCAGGACGAATTCACCCCCGAAGAGCAGGACGAGCTGGCCGTCAGGAACCTCGCGGCAGCAGCTGAGGGCGTGGCCCGCATCGGCGGCACCGTCCTCCTCGAACCCGTCAGCGGCGCACCCAAGTACCCGCTGCTCACCGCCGACGACGCACTCAAGGTCATCGCCCGCGTCAAGGCGGAGGCCGGCGTCGGGAACATCAAGATCCTCGCCGACTTCTACCACCTGGCCGTTAACGGCGACGACGTCGAATCCGTCATCGAAAACCACGCCAAGGACTTCGGCCACATCCAAATCGCAGACAACCCCGGCCGCGGCGCACCCGGCACCGGAACCCTCCCGCTCGGCGAATGGATCGCCCGCAGCCGCGAACTCGGCTACGACGGCCACATCGGCCTCGAATACAAGGAACCGCAGGAAACAGCCTTCAGCTGGGCCATCCGCGAACACGCCGCCAAATAGTACCAACCAGCCCAACTGAGTAGCAGCAGATGTCGTTTAGACCGCCCAGAACGACATCTACTGCGACCTAGTTGGGACGCCACCCGCAGACTTTCAGAAAGAGAACCATCATGAGCAACGTTGCAGTCATCGGACTCGGAATCATGGGCCTGCCCATGGCCATCAACCTGGTCAAGACCGGCCACACCGTCACCGGCTTCAACCGCAGCCAGGACAAGATCGACAAGCTGGTCTCCGAGGGCGGCCAAGGCGCCTCGAGCATCGCCGACGCCGTCAAGGACGCCGACGTCGTCATCACCATGGTGCCGGACTCCCCCGATGTTGAGGGCGTAGTCAGCGGCAAGGACGGCGTTTTCGCCAACGCCAAGCAGGGCGCCCTCTGGATCGACGCCTCAAGCATCCGCCCGGACGTTGCCAAGCGCCTTTCCGATGACGCCCGCGAAGCCGGCATCCGCCCGCTCGACGCCCCGGTCTCCGGCGGTGAACAGGGCGCCATCGACGCCGTGCTCTCCATCATGGTGGGCGGCGACAAGGCAGACTTCGACGACGCCCAGGACGTCCTGAACGCCGTCGGCAAGACCATCGTCCACGTGGGCCCCTCGGGCTCCGGCCAGACCGTCAAGGCTGCAAACCAGCTGATCGTGGCCGTCAACATCGAGGTCCTCGGCGAGGCAATTGCGTTCCTCGAGGCTTACGGCGTGGACACCGACGCCGCCCTCAAGGTCCTCGGCGGCGGGCTTGCCGGCTCGAAGGTCCTGGACCAGAAGGGCCAGAAGATGCTGGACCGCAACTTCGACCCCGGCTTCCGCCTCGCCCTCCACCACAAGGACCTGGGCATCGTCACCGCCGCCGCCCGCGAAGCCAACGTCGCCGTCCCCCTCGGCGCCGTCGTCGCACAGCTCGTCGCCGCCACCGTCAACCAGGGCGACGGCGCACTGGACCACTCAGGACTCTTCAAGCAGGTCCTCCAGCTCAGCGGCCGCAAGTAACCCAGGCCTGAAGCAGCCCCGCCAAACGGGGCACTTCGACACGGACACGCCGGCCGGCGTCGTAAATTACGACGCCGACACCCCCAAAGTGCCCCGCGACGGCTCGCCGGGCTACTTCAGCACACCCAAAAACACCCAGACTTCGCCCTCCAAAGGGGCAAAACAAGGAGCACACCATGAGCAAGATGCGTACCGTTGATGCAGCGGTGGCCATCCTGGAAAAGGAAGGCGCCATCGAGGCGTTCGGCCTGCCAGGCGCTGCCATCAACCCCTTCTACTCCGCAATGCGCGCCCACGGCGGCATCCGCCACACGCTGGCCCGCCACGTTGAAGGCGCCAGCCATATGGCGGACGGTTTCAGCCGGGCCAAGGACGGCAACATCGGCATCTGCATCGGCACCTCCGGCCCCGCCGGCACGGACATGATCACCGGCCTGTACGCAGCCTGGGCCGATTCCATCCCGATGCTGTGCATCACCGGCCAGGCCCCCGTGGCCAAGCTGCACAAAGAAGACTTCCAGGCCGTGGACATCGAGTCCATCGCCAAGCCCGTCACCAAGATGGCCATGACCATCCTGGAACCCGGCCAGGTTCCCGGCGCCTTCCAGAAGGCCTTCCAGCTGATGCGCTCCGGCCGTCCCGGCCCCGTCCTGCTGGACCTGCCCATCGACGTGCAGATGGCCGAGATCGAGTTCGACATCGATACCTACGAGCCCCTGCCCGTCGAAAAGCCCAAGGCCTCCCGCAAGCAGCTGGAAAAGGCCCTGGACATGCTGCTCGCCGCCAAGCA
This sequence comes from Arthrobacter sp. Leaf137, assembly GCF_001423525.1. GTDB lineage: Bacteria > Actinomycetota > Actinomycetes > Actinomycetales > Micrococcaceae > Arthrobacter. The sequence goes on from NZ_LMOI01000018.1 coordinate 343,296, forward strand.
CCCGCTGATCGTGGCCGGCGGCGGCATCATCAACGCCGGCGCCTCCGCACAGCTGGTGGAGCTGGCCGAGACCCTCAACGTTCCGGTCATCCCCACCCTGATGGGCTGGGGCACCATCCCGGACGACCACCACCTGATGGCCGGCATGGTGGGCCTGCAGACGTCCCACCGCTACGGCAACGAGAACTACCTGCAGAGCGACTTCGTGATCGGCATCGGCAACCGCTGGGCCAACCGCCACACCGGCGGCCTGGAGACCTACACGGCAGGCCGCACGTTCGTGCACATCGACATTGAGCCCACGCAGATCGGCCGCGTGTTCTCGCCGGACCTGGGCATCGCGTCCGACGCCGGCGCAGCGCTGGCAGGGCTGGTGGAGCTCGCCAAGGAAAGGGCTGCTGCCGGGTCCCTGCCGGACTACAGCGCCTGGGTTGCCGAATGCCAGGACCGCAAGGCCTCCCTGCACCGCAAGACCCACTTCGAGAACATCCCCATCAAGCCGCAGCGTGTGTACGAGGAGATGAACAAGTCCTTCGGCCGCGACACCACGTATGTGTCCACCATCGGCCTGTCCCAGATCGCCGGCGCGCAGATGCTGCACGTCTTCGGACCGCGCAAGTGGATCAACGCCGGCCAGGCAGGGCCCCTGGGCTGGACCGCCCCGGCAGCCCTCGGCGTCGCCCGTTCCAACCCGGACCAGACAGTGGTGGCGCTCTCCGGCGACTACGACTTCCAGTTCATGATCGAGGAACTGGCGGTGGGCGCGCAGTTCAACCTGCCGTACATCCACGTGGTGGTGAACAACTCCTACCTGGGCCTGATCCGCCAGTCCCAGCGCGGCTTCAAGATGGAGCAGAACGTGTCCCTGGCGTTCGAGAACATCAACAGCTCGCACCTGTCCGAGGAGACCCGCGGCTACGGCGTGGACCACCTGAAGGTGGCCGAGGGCCTGGGCTGCAAGGCCGTTCGCGTGGAAGACCCCAACGACCTGGGCGCAGCGTTCGACAAGGCCAAGGCCCTGATGGGCGAGTTCCAGGTTCCCGTGGTGGTGGAAGTGATCCTGGAAAAGGTCACCAACATTTCCATGGGCGTGGAAATCAACGCCGTCAACGAGTTCGAGGAACTGGCCGAGTCCGCCGCTGACGCCCCCACCGCCATCCTGGCACTGCAGGCCTAAACCATGCGCATCGTGATTGCCCCGGACAAGTTCAAGGGATCCCTGTCGGCTCCGGAGGTGTGCAGGTTCCTCGAAAAGGGCCTGCAGCGCGGAGCAGGCGGCAACCTCGATGTCCTCCGGATTCCGGTGGCCGACGGCGGCGAGGGCACCCTCGACGCCGCCGTCGGCTCCGGCTTCACCCGGCGCACGGCCACGGTGGCCGGGCCCACCGGGCAGCCGGTGGAAGCCGAGTTCGCCGTCCGGGGCCACGAAGCCGTCATCGAAATGGCCACAGCCTCCGGGCTGGCGCTGGTTCCCCGGGTACAGGACGGCGGCCGGCCCGCCTCGGCGGATGCCACCACGGCCACCAGCCTGGGCACCGGGCAGCTCATCCGTGCGGCGCTGGACGCAGGTTGCCGCCGCATCGTGCTGGGCGTTGGGGGCAGCGCGAATACCGACGGCGGTGCGGGGCTCCTGCAGGGCCTCGGCGCCAGGTTCCTCGACAGCGGCAACAACGAACTTCCCCCGGGCGGTGCGGCGCTGGCAAACCTGCACAGCATCGACTTCACCCACTTTGAACCCCGCCTGGTGGACACCCGCTTCGTGCTGGCATCCGACGTCGACAACCCCCTGCTGGGCGCCCAGGGCGCCGCGGCGGTTTTCGGCCCGCAAAAAGGTGCCACACCACAAGACGTCGGCATGCTCGACGCCGCCCTGGCCAGGTTTGTCGAAGTCCTGGCCAGGGAAATCGGATTCCGCGCCGTCAAGGCCGCCGAGGCTCCCGGAGCCGGAGCAGCCGGCGGCGTAGGCTACGCCGCCATCGCAGCCCTGGCCGCAACGCGGCGGCCGGGAATCGACGTCGTCCTCGAATTCACCGAACTGGCGGACCGGCTAACCGGCGCCGACCTGGTGATCACCGGCGAAGGCAGCCTGGACGAACAGAGCCTGCTCGGCAAGACCCCCATGGGAGTTGCCAGGGCCGCAGCAGCACGGGGCATTCCCGTCATTGCGGTGTGCGGGCGGACCACCCTGGAGCACAGCCAGGCCGCCGCCGCAGGATTCGAAGACGTTTACGCTTTGACCGAGCTCGAAACCGATGTAAACAGGTGCATATCAGAGGCCGGCGAGCTCCTGGAGCAGCTGGGCACCCAGATCAGCAAGCGGCTGGCGGCCGGACGGCCTGCCGGCGCCGCAAGTACCAAGGAGGACCTCCGTGTCTGAAGAACGTTTTGACCTGGTCATCCGGGGCCAGCGCATCCTCACCACCGCCGGGATCGCACCGCGCGAAGTGGGCGTCCGCGGCGGCAAGATCGTCGCCATCGAGCCGCTGGGCAACGGCCTGGCCGGTACCGAGATCATCGAACTGGCCGACGACGAAACCCTGCTCCCTGGCCTGGTGGACACCCACGTCCACGTCAACGAACCCGGCCGCACCGAGTGGGAAGGTTTCGCTTCCGCCACCCGCGCGGCAGCGGCCGGTGGCGTCACCACCATCATCGACATGCCGCTGAACTCCGTCCCGCCCACCACCACCGTGGCAAACCTCAAGCTCAAGCGCGAGGTGGCCGAGGACCAGGCGTTCATCGACGTGGGGTTCTGGGGCGGCGCGATTCCGGGCAACAAGGCGGACCTGCGCCCTCTGCACGACGACGGTGTCTTCGGCTTCAAGTGCTTCCTGCTGCACTCGGGCGTGGACGAGTTCCCCCACCTGGACGCAGACGAGATGGAGGAGGACATGGCCGAGCTGAAGTCCTTCGACTCGCTCATGATCGTCCATGCTGAGGACTCCCACGCCATCGACCGCGCACCGCACCCCGGCGGCGACCACTACGAAACCTTCCTGGCCTCCCGCCCCCGCGGCGCCGAGAACAAGGCCATCGCCGAGGTCATCGAACGGGCACGCTGGACCGGTGCCCGTGCGCACATCCTGCACCTCTCGTCGTCGGACGCGCTGCCCATGATCGCTTCGGCCAAGCGCGACGGCGTCAAGCTCACCGTGGAGACGTGCCCGCACTACCTGACCCTCATGGCCGAGGAAATCCCTGACGGCGCCACCGCGTACAAGTGCTGCCCGCCTATCCGCGAGGCCTCCAACCGGGAGCTGCTGTGGCAGGGGCTGCAGGACGGCACTATCGATTGCATCGTCTCGGACCATTCCCCTTCCACCTTGGACCTCAAGGACCTGGAAAACGGCGACTTTGCCGTGGCCTGGGGCGGCGTCTCGTCGCTGCAGCTGGGCCTCTCCCTGATCTGGAGCGAAGCCCGGCACCGCGGCATCCCGCTGGAACAGGTGGTGTCCTGGATGGCGGAGAAGCCCGCCAACCTGGCCCGCCTCACCAACAAGGGGCAGCTGGCCCTGGGCTACGACGCCGACTTCGCGGTGTTCGCACCGGATGAGGCCTTCGTGGTGGACGTCTCCAAACTCAAGCACAAGAACCCCATCACGCCTTATGACGGCAAGACCCTCGCGGGCGTGGTCCGCAAGACCTTCCTGCGCGGCGCCGTGGTGGACGGCCAGACCCCCACGGGCAAGCTGATCCGCCGCGGCGGCGTCTAGGGACGCGCCATGGCAGTGGAAGCACACCATCCGCGGGCGGCTTTCCCCTCGGGGATGCCTTCCCGCCCGAGGATGCCCCACAGCCGGCAGATGGCGGAGCCTTCCATGACCCAGCCCCCTCGTTCAGGCCAGCCACCGCGGACGGTCCAGCCCAAAGCTGTGGCCCGCGGCCTGGCCGTATGGGTGGTGCCGGACGAAGGAACCAGCCCCGAAATCCTGGCCCGGGCCGCCGAACTGGTGCTCGCCCGTGCCCTGCAGACTGCTCCGGAGGCGGAAGTCCACTGGCCTGCCACCGGAGCCCCCACGTCCGGAGCCCCCACGTCCGGGGCCTCCGCCGCGGAGGGAGCCACAGACCACTCCTCCCGCACTCCCTCCACGGCGGAGGACCCCGGCGATTCAGCCGGTGATTCATCGGGGGATTCAACCGGTGTTCCAACTGGGAGGGCCGGCGGCGCCGCTGCCGGGACTGTTGCAGTGACTGCTGCGGTGGAAACCGTGGCGGCAGGCAGCGCGGACGACGACGGGCCCCACCTGCCGCCGTCGGCCGGGCCAGTCAGCACCGTGGCCGTGGACCTCGCCGCCGATACCGTCCTCCTGGACGGTGTGCCGGTGTCCCTGACCGGCGTCGAATACAAGGTGCTGCGGTTCCTGGTCACCCACCTGTCCCGTACCGTCAGCCGCGAGGAGCTTCAGGAGTTCCTGGAGTTCCTGAATTACCCCGGCGCCACCGCCCGGTCCATCGACGTCTACGTGGGCCGGATCCGCCGGAAGCTTGGCAACGCCCGCCACGCCGTGGCCACGGTCCGCGGCGGCGGTTACCAGTTCATCCCCGGCCCGCACGCCACCGTGCGCGGGCCCGCCGAATACTCCATCTGAAACCCCACCGAGGAGCAGTATGACCACCGCGCCCAACAACATCGCGCCCTTCACTGCCCGGCTCCAGCCCGGCAGCCCCGCACCGGCTTTCACCCTTCCGGACGCCGCAGGGAACCCTGTATCCCTCGAGTCCTTCCGTGGCCGGAACGTGATCGTGTATTTCTACCCGAAGGCCGCCACTCCCGGCTGCACCACCGAAGCGTGCGACTTCCGCGACAACCTGGCCTCGCTGCAGGGCCGCGGCTACGAGGTCCTCGGCATTTCCCCCGACGCCCCGGAAGCCCTGGCCGGCTTCACCGCAGACCACGCACTGACGTTCCCGTTGCTCTCAGACCAGGACCACGCCGTGGCCCGGGCGTACGGCGCCTGGGGCGAGAAACTGGTCAACGGCGAGATCATCGAAGGCGTCCTGCGCTCCACTATGGTGGTGGGGCCGGACGGCCGTGCCATCCTCGCGCAGTACCAGGTGGACGCACAGGGCCACGTCGCGGCGCTGCGGGAAGAACTCGGCCTCTGACCCCCAACGCCCGCTCACTCGTGGTGCCCAAAAACCCAACGCGCGCTCACTCGTAGCGCCAGCCGAATGGATGCGCCATCAGTTAGGGCTCCCAAACCCGGGTTTGGGGACGCTATCTGATGGCGCATCCGGTTTGCATACCGGCCGCATGGCACCGGCACAGCAACGGCACAGCTGGGCCCGGGAACGTGGATGGAACACATCCCCGAGCCTGAAGCAGGACCCATGCGACGTTTCCCCGGTGCCATCCTTTCCTCCTCCGCCCTGGCGGTTGCCCTGGCCCTGACCGGGTGCGGTGCGGGGGCCGGTGGGGAGGCGTCCGGGACGCAGGGCACGTCAGCAGCGTCCGCCAGCGCGGGAGTGGACGCCGGCACCAGCACCACAGACACCACGACGGCGGACTCCACACTGTTCACGGACGGAACCTCCCACACCGTCAGCGTCACGTGGAGCGAGGACGACTATGCCGCGATGATTGCCGCCGACGGGTCCAAGGACTGGATCGCGGCCGACATCACCATCGACGGCACCACCGTGTCCAACGTGGGCGTGCGGCTCAAGGGCAACTCGACGCTACGGAGCCTGAGCGGCAACGGCGCGGGCGGCGGCGGGATGGGCGGGAACGCGGCGTCGTCCGGGATCTCCTCCGACGTCCCCGAATCCCTGCCCCTGCTGATCCGCTTCGACAAGTACGTTGACGGCCAGACCTACCAGGGGCTTGGCGAGGTGTCGTTGCGCCCCGGCTCCCCCGTCCTGAATGAGGCGTTGGCCCTGGCGCTCACCGGTGCCAGCGGCCAGGCCACGCAGCGGTACGCCTACACCACCTACTCGGTGAACGGCAGCCCCACCCAGACCAGGCTTCTCGTGGAAAACCCCGATGAGGACTATGCGGACACCCTGTTCGATACGCCGGGAGTCCTCTACAAAGCTGATGCCGACTCCAGCTTCACGTACCAGGGCGACGACCTGGCCACCTATGGGGACCAGTTCAAGCAGCTCAACAACGAGGACAGTGAGACAGTCCAGCCCATCGTCGACTTCCTCAAGTGGCTGTCCGAAGCCACCGACGAGGAGTTCGACTCCGGCCTGGCGGAGCGGGTGGATGTGGAGTCCTTTGCCCGCTACACCGCCACGATGAACCTGTTGGTCAACGGCGATGACATGGCCGGGCCCGGGCAGAACTACTACCTCTGGTACAGCCTGGACACCAAGAAGATCTCGGTCATTTCCTGGGACCTCAACCTCGCCATGACCGGCGACGCCACGGCCTCTCCCGAGGCGCAGCTGTCCATCGGTGGTGGCGGCGCAGGCGGCGGAGGAAATCAAGGTACGGGCGGCGGCATGCAGCCTCCGGGATCGGACGACGGCGGCTGGGCACCTTTTGCGGGCGCCGCTGCGGACGCTGACAGCACGGCAGGGGCAGCGGGCGGAACGGGAGCAGGTGGAACAGGGGCAGGCGGGGCTGGAGGTCCAGGCGGCGGAGGCCGCGGCGGCAACGAACTGAAGGAAAGGTTCCTGGCTTCGGAGGCCTTCCAGTCCGTCTATGACGCCGCCTACGCGGATCTTTACGCGCAGCTGTACGCCAGCGGAACCGCCGCCGGCCTCCTGGACTCAATTGCCGCCGTCGTACCCCTCAGCGACGGCCTCACCGCCGAGGAACTGGCTGGTGAAACGCAGACCCTGCGCACTTTCATCCAGCAACGCACGGATGCGCTCAAGGACCAGGTTTAGGCCGCCGGCCAGGGGTCTCCGGCGGGGGTGGCGGAATACCGGGTGTGACGGCGGAGTTGTTGCTGACAGCGGAAACCCGCTTCACTTGATGTTGGCCATTATTGACCGAATCTCCAAAGGAACGCCATGAGCCAGACCTTGACCACCAAGCTTCAGCCCGGAACCCCGGCTCCCGACTTCACCCTGCGGGATGCCCAGGGCCGGGAAATCTCCCTGGCCGATTACCGTGGCAAAAATGTCATTGTGTACTTCTACCCCAAGGCCGCAACCCCCGGCTGCACCACCGAGGCCTGCGACTTCCGCGACAGCCTGGGCGCGCTGCAGGGCCAGGGGTACGAGGTCGTAGGCATCTCCCCCGACGCCGAGGAAGCCCTCGCCGGCTTCAGCGGCGACTTCTCCCTGACGTTCCCGCTGCTCTCCGACCAGGACCACGCCGTGGCCCTCGCCTACGGCGCCTGGGGCGAGAAGCTGGTTCACGGCGAGATTGTCGAGGGCATCGTCCGCTCCACCGTTGTGGTGGACACCGAGGGCAAGGTGGTCCTGGCGCAGTACCAGGTGAAGGCCGACGGCCACGTGGCCCGGCTGAAGGAAGCCCTGGGACTCTAGCCTGCGCTGACGGGGTGACGCGTCTACGGCAGACGCTGCTTCAATAACCTGATGACGAAAGAATGCCTCCGCGCCGAAGGTGCGGGGGCATTCTTTCGTTTGCAGGCGGCGGCGCGATTGTCCGGTGCCGGAAGCGGCCGCGGAATCGTTGCCGCACCCGCCGGCCGGTGACAGGATGGCGGCATGGCGATCGAAATCCGTCCGGCCACCGATTTCGCGGACGTCCAAGCCCTCGTGGGCCCCAAGCGGCCCGACGCGAACGTGTGCTGGTGCCTGAGCTACCTCCTCCCGTCCAAGCAGAACCAGCAGCTCCACGGAACGGAACGCGGGGCGTTCGTGAAGAAACTCGTGGCGGAGAATCCTCCGCCGGGAATTTTGGCGTACGACGGCGGCGAGCCGGTGGGGTGGGCAGCGGTCCACCCCCGCGCGGACACCTGTTTTGCGACCAACCGCCGGATCCCCCACGTGGACGGCCGGGAGGTATGGTCCATCTGGTGCATCCGGGTCCGGCCCGGGCACCGCGGCAAAGGAATCTCGCACGCGCTGCTGGCAGGTGCCGTGGATCTGGCGCGGACCTACGGGGCACCCGCTGTCGAAGGGTATCCGGTGGACAACGCCGGGCAGAAAGTGGACCTCACCATGGCCTACGTGGGCACTCGGAAGCTCTTCGAGGACGCCGGTTTCACGAAGGCCGCGGGCACGGAGTCGGTACTAAACGGCTTCCCGCGGGTGCTGATGCGGCTGGACCTGGAACAGTAGCCGGCGCGGCGGTGGCAGGCCGGTGGTGAGCCCCGTACTGAACAGGCCGGGGCGGCCAGCTCGATCGGGGGCCCCGGAGGTAAAGCCCGGGCAGTGACTGACGGAGCCCGGCCGTAAGCTGATACTTCACGGCAACGCAGGCGGAGGTAGGGAATGTCCCAGGCAGTGGATGAAGTTCTGGCCGAACTGGCGCGGCTCGAAGATCCCAAGTTTCGCGAAGCCAATGAAAAGCGCGGGGACGATCACGGCGTCAACCTGGCCAAGCTCCGGGCCGTAGCCAAGCGGCTGAAAACCCAGCAGGACCTGGCCCGGCAGCTGTGGGCCACCGGGGATACCGCCGCGCGGCTCCTGGCGCTGCTGATCTGCCGGCCCAAGGACTTCAGCCTTGAGGAACTGGACGCCATGCTGCGCGAATCCCGGGCACCGAAAGTCCACGACTGGCTGGTCAACTACGTAGTCAAGAAGAGCCCGCACGCCGAAGCACTCCGCGTGGCCTGGACGGCAGACCCTGACCCGGTGGTGGCCAGTGCCGGCTGGGCCCTCACCACGGAGCGGGTGGCCAAAAAGCCGGAAGGGCTGGACCTGCCGGGCCTGCTGGACACCATCGAAGCGGAGATGAAGGCCGCCCCGGACCGCCTGCAGTGGGCCATGAACCACACCCTGGCGCAGATCGGGATCGAGCATCCGGACCAGCGGGCCAGGGCCATCGGCATTGGCGAGCGCCTGGAGGTTCTCAAGGACTACCCCACCCCGCCCAACTGCACGTCACCGTTCGCGCCGGCATGGATCAACGAGATCGTGAGCCGCCGCAGCGCATAGGCGGGACGCTGGTGGCGGGTAGCTGGTGGTGGGTGTGGCGGTTACTTCCTTCGCCAGTACTTGCCCCAGTCCACTTCCATGGCCCACAGCGCCAGCAGAAGCGCGTCCATGGTCATGAGTCCTGCCAAAAGGTAAGCCCAACCTGCCATCCAACCCACCGCAATCTCCTGACTGTTTCCCCCAGCCAATCGATTGCTCCTCAGTGTGGCAGCTAAACCGCCTGGACGGAACGCCCCCGGCCCACAGTCTTAAAAAGCCCTTCCAGCCGGAGGTGCGCGTCCGTCTCCACCCTCAACCGGTGCGTCAGCTTCTCCACGTGCTGCGACATCTCGTCCCCCACGGGCAGCCGGTCGCCCGGCCAGTTCCAGACGTCCCTGGACTCGGCCAGGGCATCCGCGAGTTCGCGGGCAGCGGCACGGACTTTGCGGGCATGGACATGGAGGCACCACAGGGCACGGGCCTTCGCCGCGCCCACCTCCAGGACTTCCCGGACGATCAGGTCCAGGCCGACACCCGGACGAGCTCCGGTTTGCGTCCCGGCTGCACCCTGGGCGGGCGCACCCCGGTTCGTATTCTCCGTCTGTTCCATGGCTTCCCCCCGCGATCCGCCAGCCAAGCAACTCCCGGCGGGGACCGCCGTCGTGTCCCCTGCTGCCCGGAATCTGCAGCCTTGCTCCGAGTGTCCCGGCCGATGCTCAACGTCCGGGCAAGCCGGTCCCAAGATTTGCGCAAGAAGCCACGACGACGGCTCCGGGCGCCGTTGCCACGGCAAGTTTTGGCCGCTGAACAGCGGATTCGCTTGAAACTGTGAAGCGCTGAGACATGCCCCGTCCGCCTTAATACGGTAGAAGTAGAGCTATGGTCTCTCCCCCTGAAGTTCGTCGTGCCGTTGTCATCGAGGATGACCCGGACATCCGCGGGCTCCTGGTCCGTGTGCTGACCAAGCAGGGCTTCGAAGTCACGGAGGCCGGCGCGGGCCTGACCGGCGTTGAGGAAGTCAGGCGCAGCCAGCCGGACCTGGTCACACTTGACCTGAACCTCCCGGACCTGGACGGCCTGGAAGTCTGCAAACTCCTCCGCGAATTTTCCGATGCGTTCATCGTCATGCTGACAGCCCGCGCAGACGAACTGGACAAGCTGACTGGCCTGGACAACGGCGCCGACGAATACATCAGCAAACCGTTCAGCCCGCGTGAACTGCAGTCGCGGATCAACGCGCTGTTCCGCCGCCGGCCCTCCCCCGCCGCTGACACGGCGTCGCGAAGCGAACTCCAGCGTGCCACCGAAGTCCAGCAGAGCCTCCTGCCCAAGGAGGACATCCGTGTTGAGGGGTACGACGTCGCCGGGGTCTTCCGCCCCTCACGCAGCGTGGGCGGGGACTTCTACGACTGGTACCAGACACCGGAAGGCCTGCACCTGACCTTTGCCGATGCCATGGGCAAGGGCATGGGTGCAGCACTGATCGCCGCCACCGTCCGCGCCGTCATGCGCTCCACCGGCCGCCGGCAGGACCTGGACGGTGCGTTCGCCTCCGCCAGCAAGGCCATCGCCACGGACCTTGATTCGTCCAACTCCTTTGTCACCCTCTTCCACGCCCGGCTGGATGCGGCGTCGGGCAAGGTCACCTATGTCGACGCCGGCCACGGGCTTGCGCTGCACGTCGAGTCGGGCGGGGCAGCCCACCGCCTTCCTTCGGGTGGGCCGCCGGTGGGGGCCTGGTCCGGGTCCGAGTGGCCGCAGTCCGGCCTTGACCTGGCGCCCGGCGACTGCCTGGTGGTGGTCAGCGACGGCGTACTGGATGTCTTCGAATCCGTGGAGGACTTCACGGAAGCTGTCCGGCGGGCCACCCAGGCCGAGGATTCCGCGCAGGCGGCCAGCAGCGCCATCCTGTCCCTCGCCCCGGCCGAGACCGCTGAGGACGATGTGACAGTGGTTGTGGTCCGCAGGCTCCCGCAGGAGGTGGCGGCATGACCCGGTTCTGGACCCGCCTGGTGGTGGTGCTGACCGTTATCACCGGCGTGAACTACATCGCCTGGCGGTGGATGGCCTCCCTGAACTGGGAAGCCTGGTGGATCGCCCTGCCGCTGGTCATCGCCGAAACCTACAGCCTCATCGACGTGATGCTGTTCGGCATGACGGTGTGGAACCTGAAGATCCGCAAAGGGGCCCCGGAGCCGCCGGCCGATGCCACGGTGGACGTCTTCATCACCACGTACAACGAGGACCTGGACATGGTGCTCACCACGGCGCTGGCGGCCCAGCGGATCCGGCATCCACACAGCACCTGGATCCTGGACGACGGCGCCCGCCCCGAGATGAAGGCACTCGCCGAACAGCACGGGCTGGGTTACGTGACGCGCAGCGAGGACTGGACCAAGGACCTGCCGCGCCACGCCAAGGCCGGGAACCTGAACAATGCGCTGATGCAGACCGACGGCGAGTTCCTGCTGATCCTCGACGCGGACCAGATCCCCGAGCCGGACATCCTGGAAAAGACGCTGGGGTACTTCAACAACCGCAAGGTGGCGCTGGTCCAGACCCCTCAGTACTTCAGCAACGTCCCGGCCGATGACCCCCTGGGCAGCCAGGCGCCGCTGTTCTACGGCCCCATCCAGCAGGGCAAGGACGGTTGGAACGCTGCCTTCTTCTGCGGCTCCAACGCCATCCTGCGCCGCGAAGCGCTCATGCAGCTGGGCCTGGTGGGCTACGTGAAGGAAACCGAGAAGAGCATCCGCCGCGCGTTGGCCGCCTCCCGGCAGGCCATCCGGCAGGCCCGCAAGTCCACCGACATGGACTCGCCGCTGGTGGCGCAGGTGCTGGACGAGGTGGAAGCCGCCACCGTTGAAGCGCAGCAGGAACTGGACTCCGGCATGGCGCTCAGCGAGATCACCTACCGGGTGCGCCGCCGCGTCGACACCGCCGTGCAGACCCTGGTGCAGGCCGACGTCGAGGCCCTGCAGTCGGACCTCGAGGAAATCGCGGCCATGGAACTCGCCCATGTTGGCGAGGCCGGCGTTCCGGTGGTGGCTGACGACGCCGTGCAGCGCATGTCCGCCCGTGACTGGTCCCCGCTGGGCGCCCTCGAATCCGTCCAGGCCGTCCTGGACGCGCTCTCGGTGGAACGCAACGACGAAGCCCAGCCGATCATGCCGCTGGCCACCATCTCGGTCACCGAGGACATGGCCACCGCCATGCGCATGCACGCCATGGGCTGGCAGAGCGTCTACCACCACGAGATCCTGGCCTACGGACTGGCGCCGGAGGACCTGAAGACCATGCTCACCCAGCGGCTCCGCTGGGCCCAGGGCACCATCCAGGTGCTGCTCCGGGAGAACCCGCTGGTGCAGAAGGGCCTGAAGGTCGGCCAGCGGCTGATGTACTTCGCCACCATGTGGACCTACCTGAGCGGCTTCGCGGCGGTCATCTACTTCGCCGCCCCCATCATCTACCTGTTGCTGGGCATCCTGCCCGTCACCAGCCTCAGCTGGGACTTCTTCATCCGGTTCATCCCGTTCATGGTGGTCAACCAGCTGCTGTTCGCGGTGGCCGGCCGCGGCATTCCCACCTGGCGCGGCCAGCAGTACAGCCTCGCCCTGTTCCCCACGTGGATCAAGGCGTGTACGACGGCGGCGCGCAACGTCTGGTTCGGCCGTCCCCTGGGGTTCGCGGTGACGCCCAAGGCGCGCCAAAGCGGCGGACCCAGCTGGAGCCTGATCCAGCCCCAGATCGTGGTGTCCATCCTGCTCGCCGTGGCCGCCGTCGTCGGAATAGTCCGCCTGGCCACCGGCCTGGCAGAACCGCTGGGCACCCTGGTGAACGTGGCCTGGGTGATCTTCGACCTGGTGGTCATGTCCATCCTGGTCCGCGCAGTGCTCTACAAGGGCTTTGAACCGCCCGCAGAATCCGCAGAACCAACACAATCCGAGAGGAATCCCGATGGAGTTTAGCTATGAGGTCAAGGACTCATATGCCGAGGTCAAAGCGGACGGGCGGCTGAACATGGTGTCCGCGCCCAAGCTCCGCGAGTTCGTCACGGACGTTATCGCCGGCGGGTCGAACCGGATCGTGGTCAACCTGGAGAACACCGCCTTCATGGATTCGTCCGGTCTGGGCGCCCTCATTGGCTGCCTCAAGGCTGCGCGGCAGGCCGGCGGGGACCTGCGGATCGCTGCGGTCCAGCCGCAGGTGAAGATGGTCCTGCAGCTCACCAGCATGGACAAAGTCCTCACGGCCTACCCGTCGGTCGAAGAGGCGTTCAGCAATGACTGACGTCCTGGCCTCACGCAGCTTCCGCGGGCTCGCCACCGAAGACGCGATCAACGACGTCCACAACGACATGGACAGCCTGTGGCTGGACGTACCGTTCGTGAATGACATGGACCAGATGACGTTCACCACGGCGGTCATCGAGTCAGCGTCCAACATCGTCCAGCACGCCGAACCGGCGGCCGCGGATCCCGTGGAACTGGGCGTGGACATCACCGTGGAGCCGCTGCTTCTCCAGGCCCGGGTGAGCGCCTACAACGCCAAGCCGCCCTTCGGCCCCATGGAACCGGCTACACCCGGCGAGGATGCCGAGTCAGGCCGCGGGCTTGCCCTGATCCAGGCCCTGGTGACCACCGTGACGTTCGAACGGCAGGACGGCACCAGCACCTGGGTCCTGTCCCGCACGTCTTCCCAGGACTGACTGCTGCCTGGGGTTGGGCTTGTCGAAACCCGGTTTCGGCAAGCACAACCACCGGCACTAAGACCGCACGCTACTGCTTCGCGGGAAAAAGCACTGAGACGGTCGCTCCGCCGCCCGGGGTTTCACTGATGCTCAGTTCGCCACCGTGTGACTGGGCAATCCGCTGGCAGGTGGCCAGGCCCAGCCCCGATCCCGCGCCGTCTCCGGGCCGGTGGAGCCGGACCAGCGGTTCCACCGCCCTTTCACGGTCTTCTGGTTTGATGCCCTTGCCGTTGTCCGCCACATGGATGGTGACACCGCGGGGGCAGGTGGTGGCGGTGATGGCCACCTCCAGCCCACGGGCGGGCTCACGGTAGTTGAGTGAGTTGGCCAGCAGGTTCTGGATCAGGGTACGCAGCTGCTGGCGGTCCGCGGTGAGTTCGGCGTCCTCGCACAGGAAACCGCTGCCGAGCCCCAGGTCCACCCCGAGGTCCTGGGCAGCTTCTGCCGTGACGGCCAGCAGGGACACCCGTTCCAGGTGCAGCTCCCCATCCGCGCGGGCGTAGTTGAGCACGTCTTCGAGGGTTCCCAGCATGCGCCGGCCGCCGCTTCCAATCAGCCCTAAGTACTCGGCTGCCGGGTGGTCCGGCGCCATAGCGGGATCGTCCTCAGCCAGCTCAACATAGCCCAGGATCGTGGTCAGCGGAGCACGCAGGTCATGGCTCACGCGGCCGGCGAACTCGGACAGCATGGCGTTGCTGCGGCGCAGCTCCACCAGTGCATGGTCAAGCTGGAGCGTCCGGTGCTGGAGCTCGAGGAGTTCCACCACCTGCAGGGCCAGCACCTCCACCAGGTCTATCTGCTCCGGGGTGGGGAGTTCGGCCTGGTCGGAGAAGACGCACAGCGAACCCAGGACCAGGCCGCTGGAGGTCCGCAACGGGACGGAGGCGTAGAAGCGGACCTCCGCGATTTCCCCCGTAACGAACGGGTTGGCGGCGAACCGGGGATCCAGGGAGGCGTCCCGCACCACCGTGGTTCCGGGGTCCAGGAACACGGAGGCGCACATGGAATCCTCACGCGAGCAGATGCCTGCCGCGGTCCCGGACGCCGCAATCTGCAGCTGCTGGTCCGAGGTGATGATGTTGACCACGCTGTAGGGCACCCCGCACAGCGATGCCGCCACGCGGACCAGGTTGTCGAGGGCGCCCTGCGCCTGACGGTCAAGAAGTATGGGGATAGTCCCCTCGTGGGCCGGCAGTAATCCGTATTCCTGCAGGCCAAGATCGCGTCCGGCGTCCTGATCGGTCAGCGTCTGCATAGCGTCCCGTCCATATTCTGTTGACTCCCCAGTCTGTGTCACCAGGCCTTTGAAAGGCCTTTCCGTGATGATACCGGGTAGGCCGCAGTGGTGTTGTAGTCTCTTGACACCACACCCCCTGTACCCTTAGATATTACGTATGCTGAAATAACAGTTCCATGATGCGGAACCTTCGTTGGCTTGCCTTGGCGAGTCCGTCACGGAGGCGCCGGGCAATCCGGCCTCCGCATAGCCGTCACCATGGATGCCAGCATCGCTACCGAGGAACCAGCCAGCATGAAGCTTGCCGAATTCAACAGCGCGGACCCCTCCTCCGCCGCAGACACCCTTAAGCCCTGCATCGATGTCACCCGCTGGGTGGATGCCGTCACGGCAGCCCGTCCCTTCCACACCAGGGAAGCCCTCCTGGCGTTCGCGTCCGCGGCCGCCAACCCCTTCACCCCCGCCGAGGTGGAGTCCGCCATGGCCCACCACCCCAGGATCGGGGAACGGCCGACGGCGGGCACAGCCGAGGCGTCCATGTCCCGTTCCGAGCAGGCCGGGGTGGATCCCGCGGACGCAGCGGCAGCGGAGGCGCTGGCCCACGGGAACCGGGAGTACGAGGAAAAGTTTGGCCGGGTGTTCCTCATCCGCGCCGCCGGCCGCACCGCGCCGGAAATCCTGCAGGCACTCAACAGCCGGCTCGCCAACACCCCCGCAGAGGAAGACACCATCGTGGCCCAGCAGCTGCGCGAAATCGCCGTACTCCGGCTCGAAGGACTGATCACCGAATGACCGTCTCCCACGTAACCACCCATATCCTCGACACCGGCGCCGGGCGCCCGGCGGCGGGTGTCGCCGTCGTCCTTTCAAGGAACGACGCCGGCACCTGGCGGGAGCTCGCCGCCTCCACTACTGACGCGGACGGCCGCGCAAAGGACCTTGGCCCCGAGCAGCTGGAACCGGGCCACTACAAGCTGAACTTCGCCACCGGTACGTATTACGCCGGCCTGCAGACCGCCACTTTCTTCCCCGAAGTGGACCTGGTTTTCGAGGTGACAGGCCCTGAGCACTACCACGTCCCGCTGCTGCTGAGCCCGTTCGCCTACTCCACATACCGGGGCAGCTAGCACCCGGCCCACCGCACCCCCGGCACACCGCGGCAGGCCGGGCTCCCGGGCTCCGGGTCGTGCCGGTTACAAATCCCGGCATAGGATCGAATGGAGTAACCGACCAGCGCTTGCGGCCCGCCGGCACGCAGGCGGCAGCGACGACGTGGGAGCGCCTGATGGCTTCGAACAACCACCCCGAACCCGACGCGGACGCCGAAAGCGGCCCGTCCGGCGGGGTGCAGTCCGTAGAGCGCGCCCTCGCGGTCCTGGAGATCCTGGCGCGTGAAGGCCAGGCCGGAGTCAGTGAAATTGCCGAAGAAATGGGCATCCACAAGTCCACAGTGTCCCGGTTGATGGGATCCCTGGTCAGCCGGGACATGGTGCAGCAGAACAACGACCGCGGAAAATACCAGCTGGGGTTCGGCATCCTCCGCCTTGCCAGCGTGATCCCCGGCCGGCTCAGCCTGGTCCACGAGGCACGGCCTGTCCTGGAGGGCCTCGCGGCCGAGTTCAAGGAGACGGTCAACCTGGCCGTACTGCGCTCCAACTACGCGGTCAACGTGGACCAGGCCATGGGGCCGTCCACGCTGGCCACCTACGACTGGGTGGGCAGCCTGACCCCGCTGCACGCCACGTCCAGCGGAAAGATCCTGCTGGCCGCGCTGGCCACGGACGAGCGCGACAGGATCCTGAAGGAGACCGGCCTCCCGGCCCGCACGTCCCGCACCGTCACCAACCGGCAGGAGCTGGACCGCCAGCTGCTGGAAGCCGGCAGCAAGGGTTACGCGGTGGTCCGCGAAGAGTTCGAGATCGGCCTGAACGCCATAGCGGTGCCGGTGCACAACCACCAGGGCAACGTGGTGGGCTCCATCAGCATTTCCGGCCCGGCCTTCCGCTTCGATCCGGAAAAGATCCCGGGCCTGGTGGAGGCACTCCGCGAGGCGGGCCTCCAGATCAGCGCCAATATGGGGTACGCCAGGCGCTAAACACGATCAGGAACGGCCCCGACCCCTATGGGTCGGGGCCTTTTTATGTCTCCTTCCGTGCTTTCCAATTGCCTCTTGCGCAATCGTCGCTGCACTGTGCAACAAATGGATTTCGCTTTCCTCACTGTCAAGCGGCCGGGTCCTGTTGCCCCGGCCGGTGGAAATACCTTGACTTTGAATGTGGCGTAGCGCACTCTGTTGCCTAACGCGAATACTGTTGACCCTTGCGAAACACTCCCCAGGTGCTTTACCCGTCCGCCATCCCGGTCCGTCGGAATCTTCCAGCCGCCGCGACCCATACCAGAGGTAACTCCACGCACCCCGCCTGCCGGCGCCGGGAAGAGACTGCCGGCAAGCACTTGCCTTAAAACAGCTACGCACCATCTACGGCGACATCATGGCCTTCAAGTCCGGCGAAGTCCCCCAAGCTTCGATCCGGCGGACGCGCCGGGCCCTGCCTTGCGCATGTCCATGACCGCCGAGCAAAGGATCCAGCTCATGGCTATCAATAGTGAATTAACCACCCCTAAACCCGGGCGTCCCGAGGACGACCAGGACAGCATCCCCGCTGAGGCAGCCGCCGCCCCGGGCGGCAGCACACCGGACACCGCAGCCCCTCCCGCGGAAGACACCCTCACCGAACCCCTCCCGGACACCGAAGAGTACGACCAGATCCTGGAGGAACTGCGCCAGACCAAGACCGAACATGCGGTGTCCCAGCGCCGCAACCGCAAGCTCACCCTGGACAAGGCAACTTTCGGAATCACGGGCGCCATCGCCGTCGCCTTCGTGCTCTGGGGTTTCTTCGGCAAGGACAGCCTGGCCGCGACCTCCAAGGACGCCCTTGACTGGGTCATGGAGTACACGGGCTGGCTCTTCATGGTTCTCGCCTCCCTGTTTGTCGTCTTCGTCCTGTGGCTGGCCATGGGGAAGTTCGGCAACATCCCCCTCGGCAAGGACGGCGAAAAGCCCGAATTCCGTACCGTGTCCTGGATCGCCATGATGTTCGCGGCCGGCATGGGCATCGGCCTGATGTTCTACGGCGTCGCAGAACCGCTCTACCACTTCATCTCACCGCCACCCGGAACGGTTGACGGCCGCACACCCGCCGCCATTCAGACCGCCATGGCCACCTCGATCTTCCACTGGACCCTGCACCCCTGGGCCATGTACGCCGTGGTGGGCATTGCAATGGCCTACGGGACCTACCGCCTGGGCCGCAAGCAACTGATCTCCGCAGCCTTCACGTCACTGTTCGGCATCCGGACGGTTGAGGGACCGGTAGGCAAGTTCATCAACATCCTGGCCATCTTCGCCACGCTCTTTGGAACCGCAGCATCGCTGGGCCTCGGCGCCCTGCAGATCGGCAGCGGCCTCACCTCCAATGGCTGGGTGGGCGAAGTGGGAACCCCGGCACTGGTGGCCATCGTGGCCATCCTGACGGCATGCTTCGTAGCGTCCGCAGTCTCCGGCATCAGCCGCGGCATCCAGTGGCTGTCCAACATCAACATGGTCCTGGCCGTGGTCCTGGCGGTCATCGTCTTTGTGGCCGGTCCCAGCCTGTTCATCCTGAACCTCATCCCCTCTGCCGTCGGCGACTACGCCCGTGACCTCGCGGAAATGTCCTCCCGCACCGAGGCGGTGGGGGATGAAGCCCTGCGCACCTGGATGTCCAGCTGGACCATCTTCTACTGGGCTTGGTGGATCTCCTGGACGCCCTTCGTTGGCATGTTCATCGCCCGCATCAGCCGCGGCCGCACCATCCGCCAGTTCGTCACCGGCGTGCTGCTGGTACCCAGCGTTGTCAGCGTGATCTGGTTCGGCATCTTCGGCGGTGCCGCGTTCAACATCCAGCAGGAGGCCGACAAGGCCGGTCAGCCCGGCCTGATGACCGTCACCGACGGCGTGGCTTCCATCGACTTTGACGGGGCACTGTTCAACTTGGTGAAGAACCTGCCGATGCCGGGCTGGCTGACCGCCGCGGTGATTGTCCTGGCGATGGTCCTCGTAGCCATCTTCTTCATCACGGGCGCGGATTCAGCCTCCCTGATCATGTCCTCCCTCAGCTCCAACGGAGCCTCGGATCCCAAGCGCGGGCTCGTCATCTTCTGGGGCGCCCTCACCGGTGCCGTGGCCGCGGTGATGCTGCTGGCCGGCGGCGATGAACCCTCCGAAGCGTTGTCCGGCCTGCAAAGGATCACCATTGTGGCGGCACTGCCGTTCGTGGTGGTGATGCTGCTGCTGTGCTTCGCCCTCGCCAAGGACCTCCGGCGGGACCCGCTGTCGCTGCGTCGCCGCCTGGCGGATTCCGTCGTCGAACGCGCCATCCGCACCGGCGTCGAACAGCACGGCGGCGTCCAGTTCGACCTGGTGACACGGCACGAACACAGCGAGAAGTGCGCGGAAGGGGACTCCTGCCCCGGCTCGGATTCCAGCCCTGTTTCCAGCACCGAGTCCAGCAAGAACTAGGCAAGCCACGCAATAGAAAAGGTCCGGCTCCGGTGGATGTCCACCGGGGCCGGACCTGTGCTGGTTCGCCTACCCCTCCAGGCCGGGAGCAGGCCGGGACCAGGCCGGGAAGGTTGGGCCAAGGCAGCTTCAGTACGGGCTTAAACCCATATCTGGTAGCCGGTGCCCTTGTCGAAAAGCCGGCGGGTATCGGCGCCGGCGCCGGCAAGCCACAGAACCGAATCGTCGTCCGCGGCCTGGTCCACCACTCCCGTCGCCACATGCTCCCCGAGCAACCACACCTCCACGGTGTGGCCTGGAAGGCGGGCCCAGTCGGCCCGGACTCCTTGCACCGGCACGCTCTTGCCGCGGCCATTCCGCTTTGCTTCGATGGTGCTGCTTCCGGCATCTGCGACGGCGTGCACGCTGGGGTTCATCTCTTCCTCCGGATAGTCTGGTCAGCCCCTTAGGGGTCAGCATTGATATTTTTTTGATATATCAATGCTGATGAAAGTATGACCCGGGTCACACGGGGCGTCAACACCGTTCCGGAATAGCGGTGGCATTCGTCGGAAATGCGCGTCCGCGCCACAAGGCTGAGCGGCAGCGGGGCGGCGGGACGGCGAGGGCCGGACGCTGAAGAGGGCCTCGCGGACAACGTGACGACCGCGAGGGCAACGATGGCGATTAGGCGCTGAAGAGCGCCTCACGGACGGCGCGCTCAAACCCGCTGACGTGCACGCGCGCCAGATCGGCTGCGCTGTCCTCATCGCCGTCGATGACCGCCCGCAGCAGGTTCAGGTGCTCGTGCACGTGGGCCGAGAGGTCCGGCAGGCGGTCCACCACCATGCACCAGATCCTTGTTGCCAGGTTGTCGTAGCGGATCAGGATGTCCTCGAGGTGCGGGTTGGCAGCTGCCGCATAGATACTGTGGTGGACGCGGGAATCCAGCTGGAGGGTTTCCACCACGGAGGCCGCGCTGACATCAAAGGCCTCAACCTCAGCGAGGATGTCCTTGAGGTTCGCCCGGACAGCGGGCGAGGCAACCCGCGCGGCGCGTGAGGCGGCCAGGGGCTCCAACTGGGTGCGGATCTCGGAGATATACGAAAGATCGGTCACGTCCACCCGGGTGGCGAAGGTGCCGCGCCGGGGGTAGGTCACCACCAGTCGGTCCAGCTCCAGCCTCTTGAGGGCCTCGCGGACAGGCGTGCGGCCCACTCCCAATGATTTGGACAGCGCATCGTCGTTGAGCAGGTCGCCGGGCTTTATGTCCAGCATCAGCAGCCTGTCGCGGATGCTTTCGTAGGCGACGTCCGCGAGCGATTTCCTGGCGGCATCTTCCGCGAGCGCCAAAGTCTCAATTGCCATCGCAGCACCTCTCCCCTCGAGCCGAAAAAACCTATTGACCTCACCCACCGACCAGTATACGCTGATCTTCAACCTAATATATCAGTACGCAACACCGGAATATATCTATAGAAGGAGGAGACATGACCCTGGTGGAAACAGCCTCATCGACGGCCCTCGGCGGGACCACGCTTACCGAAACGGTTGAGCAGCCGACGGATCAGAAGTTTGTCCTGACCCTGTCCTGCGGCGAGCGCGCCGGCATTGTCCAGGCCGTGACAACCTTCCTGTTCGACCGCGGCTTCAACATTGACGAGCACCAGCAGTTCGATGACAGCCTCCGCGAAACGCTGCACCTGCGTACCGCGTTCTCCGGTTCGCCGGCCTACACCCGGGCCACGCTCGAAGAAGAGTTCCGTCCCATCGCAGACCGGTTCGGCATGAAGTTCAGCTTTGCCGACCAGACCCAGCAGCGCGTACTGGTGATGGTGTCCAAGTTCGGGCACTGCCTCAACGACCTCATCTTCCGCTGGCGCGGCGGCACCCTGGGCGGTGACCTGGTACTGGTGGTGTCCAACCACGAAACCCACCGCGCGATGGCCGAGGCCGCCGGCCTGCCGTTCATCCACATTCCCGTCACCGCGGATACGAAGGCGGACGCCGAGCAGCGCCTGCTGGACCTGGTGGAGGAATACGACGTGGACCTGGTGGTCCTGGCCCGCTACATGCAGGTCCTGTCCAACGATCTGTGCCGTGCCCTGGAAGGCCGCGCCATCAATATCCACCACTCCTTCCTTCCCGGTTTCAAGGGGGCACGCCCCTACCACCAGGCCTACGACCGCGGCGTGAAGCTCGTGGGGGCCACGGCCCACTACGTCACCGCCGACCTGGATGAGGGCCCGATCATCGAGCAGGAAGTCATCCGGGTTGACCACAGCTACGGGCCCACCTCCCTCTCCACCGTGGGCCAGGACGCCGAAGCCCTCGCCCTGTCCCGCGCCGTGCGGTGGCACTGCCAGCACCGTGTCCTGCTGGACCAGACCAGCACCGTGGTGTTCCGCTAGCCGGCGCCGCACCCAGCCCACAGCACATCAACGACTTTTCAGCAGGAGAACCACATGGAATCGACGCCACGCATTGTCATCATCGGAGCTGGCATTGTCGGCACGAACCTGGCGGATGAACTGGTCACCAGGGGTTGGAACAACATCACCGTCCTGGACCAGGGCCCGCTCAACATGCCGGGCGGCTCGACGTCCCACGCCCCCGGCCTGGTCTTCCAGACCAACCCGTCCAAGTCCATGGCGCTGTTCGCCAAGTACACGGTGGAAAAGCTCCTCTCCCTGACCGAGGACGGCGTCAGCTGCTTCAACCAAGTGGGCGGACTCGAAGTTGCCACCAACGAAACCCGTCTGGCCGACCTCAAGCGCAAGCTCGGGTACGCCCAGGCATGGGGCATCGAGGGTTCCATCCTCTCCCCGGCGGAATGCAAGGAGCTCTACCCCCTGATCAACGCGGACGACATTTTGGGCGGCCTCCACGTTCCCAGCGACGGACTCGCCAGCGCCGCCCGCGCCGTGCAGCTGCTGATCAAGCGCACCGAAGCCGCCGGCGTGAAGTACCAGGGCAACACCACCGTCACGGGGATTGAACAGTCGGGCCGCCGCGTCACCGGCGTGCAGACGCCCGACGGCGTGATCCCGGCTGACATCGTTGTCTCCTGCGGCGGATTCTGGGGTGCCAAAATTGGCGAGCTGATCGGCATGTCCGTGCCGCTGCTGCCGCTGGCCCACCAGTACGTCAAGACCACTCCGGTCCCGGCCCAGAAGGGCAAGAACGAGCTGCCCAACGGCGCCCGGCTCCCCATCCTCCGCCACCAGGACCAGGACCTCTACTATCGCGAGCACGGTGACCGGTACGGCATCGGCTCCTACGCCCACAAGCCCATGCCCGTGGACCTGGACGAACTCGGCAGCTTCAAGCCGGACGAGATCAGCGAGCACAACATGCCCTCCCGGCTCGACTTCACCCTGGAGGACTTCCTCCCGGCTTGGGAAGCCACCAAGCAGCTGCTGCCCGCCCTGCGCGAAAGCGAGATCGAGGACGGCTTCAACGGCATCTTCTCCTTTACCCCTGACGGCGGCTCCCTGGTGGGCGAGTCCAAGGAACTGGACGGCTTCTTCGTTGCCGAAGCCGTGTGGGTTACCCATTCCGCTGGCATCGCCCGCGCCGTGGCCGAGTTGCTGACCACCGGGAAGTCCTCCATTGACCTGGGCGACTGCGACATCCACCGCTTCGAGGAAGTCCAGCTGACCCCCGAGTACGTCAGCGAGACCTCGCAGCAGAACTTCGTGGAAATCTACGACGTCCTGCACCCGCTCCAGCCCAAGCTGTCCCCGCGCAACCTGCGCGTCAGCCCCTTCCACGCCCGGCACAAGCAGTTGGGCGGCTTTTTCCTGGAAGGCGGCGGCTGGGAACGCCCTTACTGGTTTGAGGCCAACGCCGAACTCCTCAAGGAGATGCCGGCAGACTGGCAGCCGCCGGCACGCGATGCCTGGTCCGGCATGTTCAGCTCGCCCATTGCGGCTGCCGAAGCATGGAAGACCCGTACCGCCGTCGCAATGTACGACATGACTCCGCTGAAGCGCCTTGAGGTCTCCGGCCCGGGCGCCCTGAAGCTGCTGCAGGAACTGACCACCGCGGAAATGAACAAGAAGCCCGGAGCCGTCACCTACACGCTCCTGCTGGACGAGCAGGGCGGCGTCCGAAGCGACATTACCGTGGCCCGCCTGAGCGAGGACGCCTTCCAGCTCGGCGCCAACGGCAACATCGACACCGCCTATTTCGACCGGGCAGCACGGCACCAGACCGCAAGCGGCACCGCCGAAGACTGGGTCCAGGTGCGCGACACCACCGGCGGCACCTGCTGCATCGGACTCTGGGGCCCGCTCGCCCGTGAGGTGGTCGGCGCGGTCAGCAACGACGACTTCACCAACGACGGCCTGAAGTACTTCCGGTCCAAGCAGGTTGTCATCGGCGGTGTCCCGGTCACCGCCATGCGGCTGTCCTACGTCGGTGAGCTCGGCTGGGAGCTGTACACCAGCGCAGACAACGGCCAGCGCCTCTGGGATGCGCTGTGGAAAGCCGGCCAGCCCTTCGGCATCATCGCCGCAGGCCGCGCCGCCTTCAGCTCACTCCGCCTGGAGAAGGGCTACCGATCCTGGGGCACGGACATGACCACCGAGCACGATCCGTTCGAGGCGGGCCTGGGCTTCGCCGTCAAGATGGCCAAGGAGAACTTCGTCGGCAAGGCCGCCCTGGATGGACGCACGGAGGAAACGTCGGCGCGTCGCCTGCGCTGCCTGACGGTCGACGACGGCCGCAGCATCGTGCTGGGCAAGGAACCGGTGTTCTACAAGGACCAGGCGGTGGGTTACGTCACCAGCGCAGCTTACGGGTACACGGTGGCCAAGCCCATTGCGTACGCCTACCTTCCCGCCGAAGTATCGGTGGGCGACTCGGTGGAAATCGAGTACTTCGGCCGCCGCATCGTTGCCACCGTGACGCAGGATCCGCTGTACGATCCCACGATGTCCCGGCTGCGCGGCTGACCATGGCCGAACAGCAAGCGAACAGCGCAGGTTCCCCCGGCTCAGCTTCAATCGGCGCAGAGACCATCAGCGGCTACCTCGCCCGGCTCGCCTCCCGGCAGCCGACCCCCGGGGGCGGTGCCGCTGCGGCCCTCCATGCTGCGCAAGGCGCTGCCCTGGTGGCCATGGTGGCCCGGTACACCACCGGTCCCAAGTACGCCGAAAACGCGGCGCTGGTAGAGCGGATCGCCGGCATCGCCGACGAACTGGCCACCGAAGCACTGCGGCTGGCGGATTCGGATGAGCAGGTCTTCCAGGCGGTCATCGACTCCTACAAGCTGCCTGCCGACACGGAGGAACTGAAGGCCGCTAAGAGCGGCGCCGTCCAGGCGGCCCTCGTCCAGGCGGCGCAGACCCCGGCGCAGCTCATCAAACTCGCCGGTTCGGTGGTGGAACTCGCCACCGAACTGGGCGAGGTGGCAAACCCGAACGTCATCAGCGACGTCGCAGCAGCGGCGGATGCCGCCCGGGCTGCCGCAACCACCGCCCGGGTGAACATCGACATCAACCTTGTTGCCATCAAGGACCCGGGTGTCAGGTCACTGCTGGCAGACCAGACGGACGGCCTCGCAGACAAGGTTGTTGCGGCAGCGGACAGCCTCGCGGCCCGGGTGCGGGAAAGGATCCTTCAATGAGCCCCTCTACCACCACAACACTGTCCGGAAAGGCGCTGGCCGGAGTCATCCGGCAGCGCACCCAGGATGAGGCCCGGGAACTTGAGCGGGACGGTGCGCATCCGTCCCTCGCCGTGGTCATCGCCACGGACGACGGGTCAACGCACTGGTACGTCCGCTCCATCGAACGGGCGGCCGAAGCTGCGGGCATCGGCTGCCGCATCATCGACCTCGGGCACGATGCCACCGAGCAGGTGCTGGCCAACGTCCTGCGGGACCTCAGCGCAGAGCCTTCGGTCCACGGCATCATCCTGCAGACGCCGCTGCCGGCAGGAGTCCGGACCGATGCCCTGGTGGGCCTGATCGCGCCGGAAAAGGACATTGACGGCGCCAACCCGCTCAGCCTCGGCCGCCTCGCCGTGGGGCAGCCGGCCTTCGCCCCCGCCACCGCCCGCGCCGTGGTCGAAATACTCGACCACTACGACGTCCCCGTTGCGGGCCGCAGCGTGGCAGTGGTGGGCCGGTCCGCCGTCGTGGGCAAACCCCTGGCCCTGCTGCTGCTGGAACGCGACGCGGCCATCACCGTGTGCCACTCCCGCTCCGGCCCGCTGGAGCGGCACACCCGGCAGGCGGACATTGTGGTGGTGGCCGCCGGAAGGACGGGACTGGTGAACGGCAGCCATATCTCGCCGGACACTGTTGTGGTGGACGTTGGCACCAACGTCCTCCCTGACGGCTCCCTGGTGGGCGATGTGGACGGGGCAAGCGTGAACGGCATCGCCGCCGCACTGACCCCGGTTCCCGGCGGCGTCGGCTCGGTAACCACCGCGCTGTTGCT
Source organism: Arthrobacter sp. Leaf137 (assembly GCF_001423525.1). Lineage (GTDB taxonomy): Bacteria > Actinomycetota > Actinomycetes > Actinomycetales > Micrococcaceae > Arthrobacter. The sequence goes on from NZ_LMOI01000018.1 coordinate 369,275, forward strand.
GCTGCACACCGTAGAGGCTGCGCGTCAGCAGTCGCCGGTCCAGCTTTTGGAAAACGCCTAACGTTCAAAAAAGTGTGGACACGACATTCACCACTGACCTAAAATTACTGATATATCTTTATCCGCAACAATGAGATATCAGTCGCCCGTTGCTCGTAGACGGTGCTTCGATGGCCTGAAACCTGGGGAGGTATTCCTCGTCGAAGCACCGCTTACGGGCAACGGGCTTTTCGCTTCAACTCCGCAAGGGGCATCCATGATGACGTTTACGCCCATCGCAGATCCCACATCCCCAATGGCGGGGACCGGTCTGCACTCGATCGATTGGCCGAAAGCCAGGCGCCTGGCCTACGACTGCGCAGGCCCCCTCCCCTCCGCTCAGGTTCCGCTCCATGAAGCGGCCGGCCGAACCCTCTCCCGCGCGGTGACCGCGTTGCAGGACCTGCCCCACTACGCCTCCTCGGCAATGGACGGCTGGGCGCTGAGCGGGGATGGTCCCTGGCTGCTGTCCGGCGGGCAGCAGCCCCTGGCGCCGGGCACGGCCGCCGTCATCGCCACCGGTGGCCTGGTTCCGGACGGCGCAACTGCGGTGCTCCGCAAGGAAAGCGGCCTGGTGGCCGGGGACGGAACGGGGCGCCCCGTCCTTACCGTCAGCGCCGGCGCGAAGCCGGGTGAACCCCGGCCGGGCCAGCACGTGCGTCCCCCGGGAACCGAGGCATTGGCGGGCGAAACACTGATTCCCGCGGGCACCGTTCTCAACCCTGCCCACCTCGCCCTTGCCGCCGTGGCCGGCCATGACCAGGTGGAGGTGCAGTCACAACCCGTGGTTTCCGTCATCCTGACCGGCTCCGAGGTAGTGACGTCAGGCGTTCCTGCTCCCGGGAACGTCCGGGATACTTTCGGGCCCCAGCTGGGCACCGTCATTTCCCAGCTGGGCGGCGTACCGGGCGGCTTCACCCGCGTTGGCGACTCCTTCGATGCTTGGCTGGCGGCGCTGGAAGGCTCCGGTGCGGAATCGGCGTCGCGGGCCAACGTCGTCATCACCACCGGAGGGACCGGCAAGTCCGGCACTGACCACTTCCGGGACGCGGTGGCCGCGCTGGGCGGACGCCTGCTCCTGGACGGCGTCGCCATGCGCCCCGGACACCCCGCCGTCCTGGCCGAACTGCCCGACGGGCGCTTCGCCGTCGGACTTCCCGGAAATCCCCTCGCTGCCATGATGGCACTGGCCACCATCGGGGCCCCGTTGCTGGCCGCGCTGGGAAACCAGCCCCTGCCGCAGCTCCAGCACGCCGCCTCCGGCAACGACTTTGGCCCCGACGGCGGCTGCAGCGACGGAAAGGGGCGGACGCGGCTCATCCCGTGCAGGTTCCTGTCCGGCCTGGCATTTCCCGTGGACCACACCGGACCCGGAATGATGCGCGGCCTGGCGTGGGCTGAGGGCATCATGGTTGTCCCTCCCGGCGGCGTCGACTCGGGCCAACCCGTGCCGGTACTGCCGCTTCCCTGGACCCCGGCGCCCGCAGCCAGCCAGGTGGCCACCAGCACCGGAAGGAACACGCCTTGGCCCGCATGACGCAGCGCCGCAAGATCCACCGCTTCCATCTGGACGGCTCGGGCACCGAATATCCGGTCCGGTTCAAGGAGGACGTGATCGCCGCCGAAGAGCCGCTGGAGATCCGGCTGGGCGGCCGATCGTTCGCCGTCACCATGAGGACGCCGGGCGACGATTTCGACCTCGTGGCCGGGTTCCTCGTCTCCGAAGGTGTTATCCGGGACGGGTCCGAGCTGGTTTCGCTGCGCTTCTGCGCCGGCGGCCCCGAGGACGTCCAGACCTTCAACGTAGTGGACGCCCAGCTGCGTCCGGACGTGCCCCTGCCCGAAACGATGCGGCACGTCTACACTTCCAGCTCGTGCGGCATCTGCGGCACGGAGTCCATCGAGGCGGTGCGGAAGACCCTGCACTGCAATCCCTCCGCGGACCCGCTGAGGGTACCCGTCGACGCACTGGCCGCCCTGCCGGAGAAGCTGCGGGAAGCCCAGGCCGTGTTCGACAAGACGGGCGGCGTCCACGCTGCCGGCCTCTTCCGGCTGGGTGATGGCGAGCCTGAGCTGCTGTGCCTGCGCGAGGACGTCGGCCGGCACAATGCCGTGGACAAGGTGGTGGGCTGGGCCCTCCGGCAAGGCCTGCTGCCCCTGCGCGGCACGGTGCTCCAGGTGTCCGGCCGGGCGTCGTTTGAACTCGTCCAGAAGGCGGCCTTGGCGGGCATCCCCATCCTGTCCGCAGTGAGCGCCCCGTCAAGCCTGGCCATCGACCTGGCGGTCGAAACCGGCCTGACGCTGGCGGGGTTCAGCAGGGGGCACAGCCTGAACGTCTACGCGGGCCGGGACCGGCTGGAGCCACCCCGTGCCGTAACAGATGACCTTCTCCAGGCAGTCGCCGGCCAGGAAAGCTAGCGCCCCGCGACGCCATTCGGGCCGGTCACTCCCCCGCAGCCGGGGGTGCGATTCCTACTGCCCATATTGAGCCGGGTGCCGGTGCCGGACCCCGCAAGCGCCAGCCGACATCTTCTTGACAACGGGTGTGACGTCACGCACTGTTTTGTTGCATAAAACGAAGCTCGTTGATCATCCCGGAACGAAGGCTTTTTCTCGAATGCGCGTACCTCCTGTTCCACGGCACCGGGCCGCGGCAACCGGGACGCGACTAATCACAGCGAAAAACCAACCTGCGGTGGCCGCTCGTGGAGGAACCCTGTTCCCCCGAAGCTCCCGCTGCGGCGAGCACCACGCTGCCGCAACAGAAACCCAAAGGAACTGTTGATGACAATCCAAGGTGGCAGCACCATCGATCAGACCAGAACAGAAGAGACCAGCTCCACGTTCAAACGCCGCTTCATGGTGCGGCTTGTCGCTGTCTTCATCGGCGGGATGTTCCTCGACGGTTACATCCTCGGAATCATCGGCCCCGTGGCCGGACTCATGCGGACAGATCTTCAGCTCGACGCACTGTCCCTGGGCATGATCGCTGCGGGCCCGCTGGTTGGTATCTTCGTCGGCTCCCCGCTGGCCGGCTGGGCTGCTGACAAGTTCGGACGCAAGCCCATGTTCCTCGTGGACATGGGCCTGTTCCTGGCCGCCTCAGCGGCCCAGTTTTTCGTAACCTCCGGAGACGGAGCCGTGATCCAGCTGGCCATCATCCGGTTCCTCATGGGCGTCGCGATCGGTGGCGAATACTCAATCGGCGGCCCATTGCTGTCAGAGTTCTCCCCTCCAAAGCTCCGCGGGCGGCTGCTCGGGCTGACCCTGGTGGCCTGGTACGTCGGCTTCATGATGGCATTCATCATCGGCACGCTCCTGCACGACGCCGGCACACCATGGCGCCTGGTCCTGGGCACGAGCACGATCATCGCATTCGTCCTGTTCCTCGCCCGCATCGGCCTCCCCGAATCGCCGAGCTGGCTCATTACGAAGGGACGGCGCGAGGAGGCACTGGCCGTTGCGCACCGATACGTCGAATCGCCCCAGATGCACGAGAGCATCACCGAAGAGATCGATCTCAGGATGATCCAGGAGGCCCAGGCCGCGCAGAGCAGGAGCAAAATCAAGACCGCCTCCATGGCAATGCTGTTCTCGAGGCAGTACTGGCGCACCACCCTCTTCACCTCAGGTTTTTGGTTCTGCGCTGTCACCCCGTACTTCGCGATCGCGACCTTTGCCGACGACGTGCTCACCCAATTCGGCTTCGGCGGCGGCTGGGCCGGTGGAGTAGGACTGTCCGCCCTTGCGACAGCGGGTGTTGTCACCTCGGTGCTATTGATTGACAGACTAGGCCGCCGAATCCTCACCGTGCCCGGGCAGTGGATCTGCGCAGGCATCCTGCTGGTCATCGGAGTCTGGGCGGACGCGCCGGCGATCCTCGTGCTTGTCCTGTTTCTTGCCTTCTCCTTCTTCAATGCCGGCTACACCACGATGACCCAGGTCTATCCGTCCGAAGTTTTCCCGGGCCACCTGCGCGGCATCGGCACGGGCTTCGCTGCTGCCTTCAGCCGCATCGGGGCCGCGCTGGGCACCTTCGCCCTCCCGTGGGCGATCAGCAACATCGGCATGGGTCCAAGCATGGTGGTGGCCGCCGCCGTCGCACTACTCGGCGCAGCCCTCTCGCAATGGCTCGCGCCGGAGACGAAGGGGCGCACCCTCGCCGAGATCTCGGCAGACTTCTCCCACTGCCCCCGGGACTGCACCCCGAAAACGGCCCCGTGGGACAACCGGGCCGCAATGGAAGGAGGCCTTCGCCGCGTTTGCGGGGGGCCTTCTTCCTTGCCCCGACATACTCCCGCCGGCCCCGCAACAAAGCAGGCAGCCCCTTGACATCTGATGTGAGCTGCGCCACCGTGTTGCATATGGTGATGTGCGTTGCTCATAGCGAAGCGACAGCGCAGCTCCCACTCAACACCGCCAACCAGGAGAACCACACGCCATGACTGCATCGCCCCGCGTCGTCATCATCGGAGCCGGCATCGTCGGCACGAACCTCGCCGACGAGCTCGCCAGCCGCGGTTGGACCAACATCACCGTGGTGGAACAGGGACCGCTTGGACTCGCCGGCGGGTCCACCTCCCACGCTCCTGGCCTGGTATTCCAGACCAATCCGTCAAAGACGATGACTGAGTTCGCCACCTACACGGTGAACAAGCTGCTCTCCCTCAGCACCGACGGGGTCTCCTGCTTCAACCAGGTGGGCGGCCTTGAGCTGGCCACAACAGAGGCCCGCCTGGAAGACCTCAAGCGCAAGCTCGGCTACGCCACCTCCTGGGGTGTTGACGGCCGCATCATCGACGCCGATGAATGCGAGAAGCACTGGCCGCTGCTCAATCCCGGCTCCCTGGCCGACGGCCGCCAGGTCCTGGGCGGACTGTTCGTACCGTCCGACGGCCTGGCCTCGGCGGCGCGAGCCGTCCAGCTCCTCATCGCCAAGGCCCGCGCGGCAGGGGTCACTTTCCGCGGCTCCACCACTGTGACCGGCGTCGAGCAGGCAGGCGGCAAGGTGACCGGCGTGCAGACGTCCGACGGCGTGATCCCGGCGGACGTCGTGGTCTCCTGCGCCGGGTTCTGGGGCCGTGAGCTGGGCAAGATGGTGGGGCTCAGCGTGCCGCTGCTGCCGCTGGCCCACCAGTACGTCAAGACCACCCCGGTGGACGCGCTTAACGGCGTCAACGACCTGCCCAACGGTGCCAGCAAGCCCATCCTGCGCTACCAGGACCGCGACCTCTACTTCCGGGAGCACGGCAACCGGATCGGCATCGGCAGCTACGCCCACAAGCCCATGCCCGTGGACATGGACCGCCTGCCCCGGGTGGGCGCGGACGAGATGTCCGACCACCGCATGCCGTCCCGGCTCGACTTCACGCTGGAGGACTTCGCCCCGGTCTGGGAGGACTGCCAGGACCTGCTGCCGGCACTTCACCAGGCCCAGATCAACGATGCGTTTAATGGCATCTTCTCCTTCACCCCGGACGGCGGCCCGCTCATGGGCGAGGCACCGGACCTCTCCGGCTTCTTCGTGGCAGAGGCCGTTTGGGTCACCCACTCCGCCGGCGTGGCCAAGGCCATGGCCGAACTCCTGGTCACCGGACACCCGGAGACCGATTTGCACGGCTGCGAGCTCACCCGGTTCGAAAAGGTCCAGACGTCCGATTCCTACGTCAGCGAGACCTCGCAGCAAAACTTCGTGGAGATCTACGACGTCATGCACCCGCTGCAGCCCCGCGAATCCCCGCGCGACCTGCGCGTGAGCCCGTTCAACGTGCGGCAGAAGGAGCTCGGCGCGTTCTTCCTGGAATCCGCCGCCTGGGAGCGCCCGCACTGGTTCGAAGCCAACCGCGGGCTCCTGGCAGAGCTGCCCGGGGAATGGCGTGCGCCCGAACGCGACGGGTGGGCTGCCATGTTCCACTCCCCCATCTCCGCCGCCGAAGCGTGGAAGACGCGCACCGCCGTCGGACTCTACGACATGACGCCGCTGAAGCGGCTCTCCGTGACCGGCCCCGGGGCGCAGTCGCTGCTCCACCGGCTCAGCACCGGCAACATCGCCAAGAAGCCCGGCGCCGTGACCTACTGCCTCCTGCTTGAGCACGACGGCGGCATCCGCAGTGACGTGACCGTCGCCAGGCTCACCGAGGAGGAGTTCCAGCTGGGCGTCAACAGCAATGTGGACTTCGACTACCTCCGCGTGGAGGCCCGCCGGCAGTCGGCTGCGGATCCGGCCCAGTGGGCGCACGTCACGGACATCACCGGCAGCACCTGCTGCATCGGCTTGTGGGGCCCTCTGGCCCGCGAGGTGATCGGCAAGGTCAGCGCAGACGACCTGACCAACGACGGCCTGAAGTACTTCAGGACCAAGGAGATCACGGTAGGCGGCATCCCCGTCACCGCCATGCGCCTGTCCTACGTGGGCGAACTCGGCTGGGAGCTCTACACCACCGCCGAGTACGGCCTGAAGCTCTGGGACCTGCTGTTCGAGGCCGGCCAGGAGCACGGCATCGTCGCCGCCGGACGCGGCGCCTTCAACAGCATGCGGCTGGAGAAGGGCTACCGGCTGTGGGGCACCGACATGACCTCCGAACACCACCCCTACGAGTCCGGCCTGGGCTTCTCCGTGGCCAAGGACAAGACCGGGTTCGTGGGCGCCGAGGCCCTTGCCGCGCGCAAGGAGCAGCCCGCCACCCGGGCCCTGCGCTGCCTGACGGTCGACGACGGCACGTCAGTGGTGCTCGGCAAGGAACCTGTGTACGTGGGCGGGGAAGCCGTCGGGTACGTCACCAGCGCGGCCTACGGCTACACCGTGCACAAGCCGATCGCCTACGCCTGGCTGCCCGCCGGCGTCGAAACCGGTGACGCCGTGGAGATCGAGTACTTCGGTAAGCGCGTGGCGGCCACTGTTTCCGCTGAACCCCTGGTGGACCCGGGCATGGAGCGCATCCGCGGCTGACCGTCACGGCGGCGAAACCGCCCGGACCCGGTGGCTGGGCCTGCTTGAGACCGGCAGGCCCAGCCACCTTTTGCGTGCCGGCAGCCCAGAGCCAGCCAGCAGCAGAACGCCCCCGCTTCCTTGCGGAAGCGGGGGCGTTCGTGCAGCGAGGCTTAGACGCCGCTCGCCTGCAGCGACGCGGGCTCTTCAGCCATGGCTGCCTGATCCTTGTGCGGTTCGAAGCGGACGAACATGGCCTTGAAGCCGGGGGTGTTGGATTCGCGGGCCACGTTTTCCTTGTGGACCAGGGCGTTGGCTTCGGGGAAGTACGCCGCTGCGCAGCCCTTGGCGGTGGGGTAGGCCACCAGGCGGAACTTGTCCGCGCGGCGGTCGACACCCTGGAACGTGCTCACCACGTCCACGAGTTCCCGGTCCTGGAAGCCCGACTCGGCGAGGTCCTCCGGGTGGATCAGGATGACGCGGCGGCCGCCGGAGATGCCGCGGTAGCGGTCGTCCAGGCCGTAAAAGGTGGTGTTGTACTGGTCATGGCTGCGGATGGTCTGCAGCACCAGGTGGCCGGCCGGCGGTGTCAGGTACTCCAGCGGGCTGACCGTGAACCGGCCGCGGCCGATGTCCGTGGCGAAGGAACGGGTGTCGCGCGGCGGGTTGGGCAGCACGAAACCGTTCTTGGTCCGGACCCTGGCGTTGAAGTCCTCGAAGCCGGGGAGGACGCGGGAGATGTGGTCGCGGATCACGTCGTAGTCCTCGGCCATGCCGCGCCAGTCAACGGAGTGGTCCTTGCCGAAGGTGGCCTCTGCCATCCGGGCCACGATCACGGGTTCGGCGAGCAGGTGCTCGGACACCGGCGTGAGGCGGCCCTGGGTGGAGTGGACCACGGACATGGAGTCCTCCACGGAGAGGAACTGCGCGCCCTTGGGGTGCTTGTCGTCCTTGTCCGTGCGGCCCAGCGTGGGCAGGATCAGCGACGTGCGGCCGTGCACAATGTGGGAGCGGTTGGGCTTGGTGGAGATGTGGACGGTCAGGCCGATGCGCTGCATGCCGGCTTCCAGGGCCTCGGTGTCCGAGCAGGCGAGCGAGAAGTTGCCGCCCATCGAGACGAAGACGTCCACCTCGTCGCGGTCGAAGGCCTCCATGGACTCCACGGCGTCGTGGCCGTGGTGCCGCGGGGACGTAATCCCGAACTCGGCATCGAGGGCCGCGAGCAGCCATTCCTTGGGCTTTTCCCAGATGCCCATGGTCCGGTCGCCCTGGACGTTGGAGTGCCCGCGGACGGGGCACGCGCCCGCGCCGGGCTTCCCGAAGTTGCCCTGCAGCAGCAGGACGTTGACCATTTCCTTGATGGTGTCCACGGAGTGCGGCTGCTGGGTGACACCCAGGGCCCAGCAGAAGATGGACGCCTTGGAGGCCAGCAGCATCCCTGCCACCTTCTCGATCTGCGCCCGGTCCAGGCCGGTGGCCTTCTTCGTCTCGTCCCAGTCCAGGGTGCGGCGGGCGTCGCGGAAGGCGTCGAACCCGTCCGTCTGCGCAGCGATGAAGGAATGGTCGACGACGGTTCCCGGGTTCTTCTCCTCGGCCTCCAACAGCAGGTGGCCGAGCGCCTGGAACAGGGCCAGGTCCCCGCCCACCTTGATCTGCAGGTACTCATCGGCCAGCGGTGTGCCGCCGCCCACCACGCCGGACACCGTCTGGGGGTCCTTGAAGTTGAACAGGCCGGCCTCGGGCAGCGGGTTCACGGCCACCACCTTGCCGCCCTTGTCCTTGCACTCCTTGAGCGCCGAGAGCATGCGCGGGTGGTTGGTGCCAGGGTTCTGGCCCACCACGAAGATGAGTTCGGAGTCGTGGATGTCCTCCAGCGACACGGTGCCCTTGCCGATGCCGATGGTCGGGTTCAGCGCGGAGCCGGAGGACTCGTGGCACATGTTGGAGCAGTCCGGAAGGTTGTTGGTGCCCAGGGCCCGCGCGAACAGCTGGTACAGGAACGCGGTCTCATTGGCGGTGCGGCCTGAGGTGTAGAAGACGGAGCGGTCCGGCGTGGTCGCACGGATATGCTCACCGATCAGCTCAAACGCGTCATTCCAGGAGATGGGCGAGTAGTGCGTTTCACCTTCCCGGATCACGACGGGTTCGCTGAGCCGGCCCTGGTTCCCCAACCAGTATTCTGTCTTCTCCGACAGTTCCGCAATGGAGTGCCTGGCCCAGAACTCGGCGCCCACGGTGCGGAGGGTGTTCTCCTCGGCCACGGCCTTGGCGCCGTTCTCGCAGAACTCGGCAGCCTTGCGCTTCTTGTCCGATTCGGGCCACGCGCAGCCCGGGCAGTCGAAGCCCCCGCGCTGGTTCAACCGCAGCAGGGACTGCGCCGTCCGGGTCACGCCCGCCTGTGCCACGGCGCGCTCCAGCGCGACCATGACGGCCTTGACGCCTGCGACCTCGGTCTTGGGCTTGTGGACCTCAAGGAGGTCCTCATTGAGGTCCGCCACCGGGGCGGGCTGCTTACCGAACTTCATCGTTCCAACTTCCTTACCGGCATATAACTTCCTTGCCGGCATATGTTGATCAATCGCTGATGGAGGCGTGCCGGGGTTTTCCGGCACGCCTCCACTGCGCGTTCTTCGGGACTGCGCCTACTCCGCGATCTTGGCCAGGGTTTCCTGTTCGGCAGCGATGGTGGTGTTGTCGCCGTGGCCGGTGCGCACCACCGTTTCGGCCGGCAGGGTCAGCAGCCGTTCGCGGATGGAGGTGAGGATGGTGGGGTAGTCGCTGTACGAGCGGCCGGTGGCACCCGGTCCGCCGTTGAACAGGGTGTCCCCCGTGAACACCGTGCCTTCGCTTTCCAGGTAGAAGCAGGTGGATCCCGGCGAGTGGCCCGGCGTGTGGATGGCCTTCAGCACGGCGCCGCCCACTTCGAACTCGTTACCGTCCTCGTGGTACTGGTCCGGGGTGGAGTCCGGGTATTCCTGTTCCCAGAGGACCAGGTCTTCCCGGTTCAGGCAGATCGGTGCACCTACGGCTTCGGCGACCTCGCGGGCAGCGCCGATGTGGTCGTTGTGCGCGTGCGTGAGCAGGATGGCCTTGACCGTGCGGCCGTTGACCTGGTTGATGATGGCAGCGGCGTCATGCGGGGAATCGATGATCACGCATTCGGTGCCGTTGCCCACAATCCAGACGTTGTTGTCCACGTCCCAGGTGCCGCCGTCGAGCGAAAACGTCCCCGAGGTGACCAGGTTCTCGATGGTGACGCTCATGCGGAGGCGCCCGCAGTCTCGGTAGCAGCCTGGATTTCGACGACGGAACGCAAGACCTTGCCCTCGTGCATCTTGCCGAAGGCCGCCTCCACCTGGTCGATGGTGATCCGCTCGGACACGAAGGCGTCCAGGTCCAGGTTGCCCTGCTTGTAGTGGGACACCAGCATGGGGAAGTCACGGGAGGGCAGGCAGTCGCCGTACCAGGAGGACTTCAGCGATCCGCCGCGGCCAAAGACATCCAGCAGCGGCAGTTCCAGCTGCATCTCGGGCGTCGGAACGCCCACCAGGACCACGCGGCCGGCAAGGTCGCGGGCGTAGAAGGCCTGCTTGAAGGTTTCAGGACGGCCGACGGCGTCAATCACCACGTCCGCTCCGTTGCCTCCGGTGAGGGCCTGGATGGCCTCCACCGCGCCTTCCTGCTTGGAGTTGACGCCGTGGGTGGCGCCGAGTTTCTTGGCCATTTCGATCTTGTTGTCGTCGATGTCCACGGCGATGATCGTCGTGGCCCCGGCCAGCTTGGCCCCGGCGATCGCCGCGATGCCCACGCCGCCGCAGCCGATCACGGCCACGGATTCGCCACGCTTGACCTCACCGGTGTTGATCGCGGCGCCGATGCCGGCCATCACGCCGCAGCCCAGCAGGCCGACGGCGGCAGCATCAGCCTCGGGATCCACCTTGGTGCATTGCCCGGCGGCAACGAGCGTCTTTTCAGCGAACGCTCCAATGCCCAGCGCAGGGGACAGCTCGGTGCCGTCCTCAAGGGTCATCTTCTGGGTGGCGTTGGCGGTGTTGAAGCAGTACTGGGGCTGGCCCTTGGCACAGGCACGGCACTGGCCGCACACCGCACGCCAGTTCAGGATCACACGGTCGCCCGGCGCCACTTCGGTGACGCCCTCGCCCACGGCGCTGACCACGCCGGTGGCCTCGTGGCCCAGCAGGTAGGGAAAGTCATCGCCAATGCCGCCCTGCTTGTAGTGCAGGTCGGTGTGGCAGACACCGCAGGTCAGGATGTCCACCAACGCCTCGCCCGGGCCCGGATCCGGCACCAGGATGGTCTCCAGCGACACCGGAGCGTTCTTCTCACGGGCAATGACAGCTTGAACTTTGTGAACCATGGTTCTGTGTTCCTTTCCTGGATCCGGCCGGATCCGGTGAGTCGGCACCAGCTGCCAATCTAGCCGACACAGCAGGGTGGCTGCCCGCCGGCGGCTTGGTCGGCATGCGCAGGAGGCATTGCGCATTACACAACACGGCGCACATAGTGCTACTTGAGAATATGACAGCGGCCACAGTTGGTGTCAATAGATATATCAGTCATATCGCTTGGCGGACAGTGCCGGCCTTGCTTTACCCCACGCCGTCCACCGATGCGGCCCGCCCAGCTGCGCGGCTGCATTACGCGCACCAAATCTCCGGCAGTAGGCTGGATGGCATGTCTTCGAACCAACCCCCCGCCGAGCGGCGCGAGGTAACCGTCCGCCGGGCCCCCAAATTCGTACCTTTCCTGGTCCTGGGCGCACTGGCGGGCTTCGCAGCAGCTGCAATTGCGGCTTTCGGGGTGCCCGCGGATGAAGACTTCGATCCGGGCGCGGTTTTCGGCTTCCTCATGATCACGTTCGGCGCCGCCGGAGCCGTCCTCGGTGCGGTCCTGGCGCTGATCCTGGACCGCCGGAGCGTCCGCAGGCAGCAGCGCGTCGTCGTCGAATCCGTTCCGGATTCCGAACCGGACACAGACCCGCAGCCGTGACCCGCGCCACCGGCAGCACGCCCCGGCATCCGGGCGCGTGACGCTGCCGGGTCACAAAGGGAAGCGGGAAAAAGTCCTACCCCATCTCGTGCGATAATCGATCAGTGGCACGCGGCGATGGAAAACTTTCCCATGATCTTCTTCCCGGCGAAAAAGGCCCGCAGGACGCCTGTGGCGTCTTCGGCGTCTGGGCTCCCGGCGAAGAAGTAGCAAAACTAACCTATTACGGGCTGTACGCACTGCAGCACCGTGGCCAGGAGTCGGCTGGTATCGCTACCAGTGACGGCAAACGGATCAATGTCTACAAGGACATGGGGCTGGTGTCCCAGGTCTTTGACGAGACAACCCTGAACACCCTCACCGGGCACCTGGCGGTGGGGCACTGCCGCTACTCCACCACCGGAGCCAGCCACTGGGCCAACGCCCAGCCCACCCTCGGTGCCACCTCCACCGGCACCGTCGCTCTGGCGCACAACGGCAACCTGACCAACACTGCCGAGCTCAACGCCATGATCACCGAACGTAACGGCGGCCAGCTCACCGGCGAAATGAAGCAGGGCAACACCTCGGACACCGCCCTGGTCACGGCCCTCCTTGAAGGCGAGCCCGGCAAGACCCTTGAGGAAACCGCCACCGAACTGCTGCCCAAGATCAAGGGCGGCTTCTGCTTCGTCTTCATGGACGAAGGCACCCTCTACGCAGCCCGCGACACCTACGGCATCCGCCCGCTGGTCCTGGGCCGGCTGGAACGCGGCTGGGTAGTGGCGTCCGAGCAGTCCGCACTGGCCACCGTGGGCGCCAGCTTCATCCGCGAGATCGAGCCCGGCGAATTCATCGCCATTGACGAAGAAGGCGTGCGGTCAAAGAAGTTCGCTGAGCCCACTCCGGCCGGCTGCGTTTTCGAGTACGTGTACCTGGCCCGCCCGGATGCTGCGATTGCCGGCCGTTCCGTCTACGAATCCCGCGTGGAAATGGGCCGCCAGCTGGCCCGCGAAAACACCCACGAAGCGGACATCGTCATCCCCGTCCCGGAGTCGGGCACCCCCGCCGCGGTGGGTTACGCCGAAGAATCCGGCATTCCGTTCGCACACGGCTTCGTCAAGAACTCCTATGTGGGCCGCACCTTCATCCAGCCCTCGCAGACGCTGCGCCAGCTGGGTATCCGGCTCAAGCTCAACGCCCTTGAGTCCGTGATCCGCGGCAAGCGCGTGGTGGTGGTGGACGACTCGATCGTCCGCGGCAACACCCAGCGGGCCATCGTCCGGATGCTGCGGGAAGCCGGCGCCGCCTCCGTGCACGTCAAGATTTCCTCCCCGCCCGTGCAGTGGCCCTGCTTCTACGGCATCGACTTCGCGTCCCGCGCCGAGCTGATCGCCAACGGCGCCACCATCGAGGAAATCTCCCAGGCCATCGGCGCCGATTCGCTGGCCTACATTTCCGAAGACGGCATGATCGACGCCACCCGCCAGCCCCGGGAACGCCTCTGCACCGCGTGCTTCACCGGCAAGTACCCGATTGCGCTGCCGGGTGCCGACAAACTGGGCAAGAACCTCCTGGAACGCACCGACCTTGTTGGCCTGGCGCCGTCGCCGTCAGCCCTGCCGGGCGAAACCGCAGCCCTCGCCGTTGACTCGGAAGAGGATCCCGCCGAAAAGGCCGGCGCTACCGGCTGCGATCCCGGCCCGGACTCCGAGTTTGAAAACCTGCTGACCGACGCCGACATGGTGCCAGACGTACACGCCGCCGCAGGCACTGACAAGAAAGAGTCCGTATGACTTCCGCAAACACTGCCGCCGGCAACGGTTCCGTAACCCCCGGAAATACCGCAGGTATCACGTACGCCTCCGCGGGCGTCGATGTCGAAGCCGGCGACCGCGCCGTCGAGCTCATGAAGGGCGCCATCAAGGCAACCCACAACTCCTCGGTGATCGGCGGGGTGGGCGGTTTCGCCGGCCTCTACGACGTCTCGAAGCTGCTGACCTACAAGAAGCCGCTGCTGGCCACCTCCACGGACGGCGTCGGCACCAAGGTGGCCATCGCCCAGGCCATGGACATCCACGACACCATCGGGTTCGACCTCGTCGGCATGGTGGTGGACGACATCGTCGTGGTGGGCGCCGAGCCGCTCTTCATGACCGACTACATCGCCTGCGGCAAGGTGGTTCCTGAGCGCATTGCCGGCATTGTGCGCGGCATTGCCGCCGCCTGCTCCGTAGCCGGTACTGCCCTGGTGGGCGGCGAAACCGCAGAACACCCCGGCCTGCTGGGTGAGCACGAATACGACGTTGCCGGTGCAGCCACCGGCGTCGTGGAGGCAGATGCCCTCCTCGGCCCTGACCGCGTCCGCGCGGGCGACGTTGTGATCGGCATGGCCTCCTCCGGCCTGCACTCGAACGGCTACTCGCTGGTCCGCCGCGTGATCAACCACGCCGGCTGGGCTCTGGACCGCCAGGTCTCCGAACTGGGCCGCACCCTGGGTGAAGAACTGCTCGAACCCACCCGCGTTTACGCCGCCGACTGCCTGGACCTGGCCCGCACCTTCCCCGTCACGGGTTCTGCAGCGGTCCACGGCTTCAGCCACGTGACCGGTGGCGGCCTCGCCGCCAACCTGGCCCGGGTCCTGCCGCAGGGCCTGGTGGCCACCGTGGACCGCGCCACCTGGGAACTGCCGGCCATCTTCAAGCTCGTATCCGAACTCGGCAACGTGCCGCTGGCCGACCTGGAACGCACCCTGAACCTGGGCGTGGGCATGGTGGCCATCGTCTCCCCCGAAGCCGCGGATGCCGCCGTCGCGCGTTTGAACGAACGCGGGCTGCCGTCCTGGGTAATGGGCACCGTCGCCGCGGACTCGGATTCCATCCTGAAGTCCGGCCCGGACTACGTCCAGGGCGCCAAGGGCGTGGACGGCGGCGCAGTCCGCATGGTCAACGCCTACGCGTAATCCCCCCGTCGAGTGCTCCGTAACTGCCCTTTTGAACCCTCAAAACGGCGGTTAAGGAGCACTCGATGTGATTTAAGCGGCTTCAACCTCCAGCAAGCTGAATTCGCCGCCCTGCGGATCGCGGATGGTGGCCGGCCCCCCGCCGGAGCCGTCATCCGGTTCCACCAGGACCTCGCCGCCCGAATCCCTGACGGCCTGCACGGCGGCACTGAGGTCCGCCACGCCAAAGTAGATCTGCCAGCCAGCCGGTCCCTCGTCCGGCGCCACCCCGGCCACTTCCGTGCCGTCCACCAACAGCGTGCTGTAGGTGCCGCCGTCCTCCTGCGGGTACTCCGTGACTTCATGCCCGAAAAGGTGCTGGAAGAATCCGATGGCGGCCTGGGGCTCAGGGGTGAGCAGCTCGGCCCAGGACAGGGCACCGGGCCCGTTGTACCGTCCTGAGCCGCGGTGCGTTCCGGCCTGCCAAACTCCGGTGGTGCCGCCGCCCGGCGGGTCCAGGAACACCATGACGCCGGTGTCCCCCACCGCTTCCGGGCCGAACTGCACGGAACCGCCGGCATGGACTGCGTCGCCGGCTATGCTGCGCGCGTCCTCCGCGGCCAGGTAGACGTTCCACCGGGCAGCCGAACCGGGTGCCTGCATGGGGCTCTGCCGTGCGATGGTAGCCACCACGTCGTCGCCCAGGAAAGCCATCGCATAGCTGCGGCCATCCGGAGTTGGGTGGTCCTCGAAACGCCACCCGAACACCGCTGCGTAGAACGTTTTGGCGGAATCGACGTCCGGCGTCTGAACGTCAGCCCAGCACGGGGCACCCTGCGGGTAGGTGTTCACAGTTGGCATGGGACCTACCGTACACGGAGGCCCAGAAGAAGCCCCGGCCGCCGTGCACGCAGCTTCCGGTGTCTGTGCCCGGGAATCGGATTGGGAATCCGGGAGGGCTGCAGAGCCAGCGGAAAGAATGACGACGACGGAAAGGCCCGCGGGCACGCACTGTGAAGAGGCGTGCCCGAACGGGCCTTGTGACCGAGGTCAGCAGTAATGGTGCTGCAAAAGAATTGTTCAGCGGCGGCGACTAGCCGATGCGACGGTTGTCAACCTCGTCGTCATCATCTTCCAAATCATCCGCGTACTTATCCACATAAGCCGAATAGTCCGGTTCTACCGGCTCATTGGCGTAATGGCTCGTTACACGACTGCCCGGGCCCGTCAGCTCCCGCTGAAGTGCCGAGTAGTCAGTGTTCGGGGAGTAGTACTTGATATCCCGAGCCTGCTTGGTAGCTTTTGCCTTTTGACGGCCGCGCCCCATGGCGTGACCCCCTTTTGTACTTGGACCGGAGGTGGTCACCTTGGCGATCGGTGAGGCCCCGGAATGTTTGGTCAATTTGTCGTACACCTAGATTACATGCTTTCTGCGGCAACTGCTTGCCGCCCGACGCGCTCCCACGGGTGTTTGGGATACCATCCCCCGGTCCGCCCGCGGGATTCCGGGTTTTTTCTTCGGTAGAGTCGCTTCAGGCAGCTGCCAAAACCGTTCGGACAGCCGGTTATGCAGCACTGACGCGACGACAACGCAGGAGGATGCAGCCGTGAACCCCCAGGACGTCCCGCCGAAGCCAGCCTCCCCGCCAACGGCCGGCATCCCCCGGGTAGACGCCGCCCCCGCCCCGGCCTCCGTGACGTGGCCCCCGCAGCATGCCGAAGCCGGCCCCTCGACCTCCGGAGCCTCCGAATCCGCCCCATCCGGCGCCACCGCATCGCACCGGGCACACCGGGCAAAGGCCCTGTGGAAGGCGCTCTTCGCCGTCGTGCTCATTGCCGTGGTGGGCGGCCTCGTGTGGCTGGCCCTCTGGCTTAATTCGGGCGCAGCGTCACCGGAGGCCCAGGGAGGGCAGGTTGGAGTCCTGGAAACCACGCCCACGCCGAGGGCGACACCGCTGCCGCTGCCCAGGGAGGGCGTCAAGCCTGCCGACTATGCCGTGGGCGACTGCTTCAAGGACTTTGATCCGGAATCGCTGGCCTCAACCGCGGTGCCCTGCGACACGGGCCATTCCGCGCAGCTGGTTGGCGTCTTCCGCTATCCCGCAGGTGAGCGCTACCCCGGCGCCGAAACGCTGAAGGCCAAGGCCCTGGAGATCTGCCAGGCCACCAGGCTGGGTCCGGCCGCCAACAACTTCCAGCTCAATTACCAGCGCAGCTTCCCCAGCAGCACCAGCTGGGACGCCGGGGACCGCAGGGCGGACTGTTATGTGACGGCCCCGAACGGCAACGTCATCAACGCGAGCGTGCTGCCCTGACAGTTGCCTGCCAGGACAGCACGTTTAAGGGTCCGCTAATCCTTCCGGCGCACCGACAGCCCGGCTGACGGGGCACCGGTGAGGGCGTCCACGTTGCCGTTGGTGAGTTCGTCCGGATCGGCCGCGGTGTCCACGAGCACCGTGTCGCCGTCAACGATGTCACCGGCGAGGATGGCCCTGGCCAGCCGGTCGCCGATCTCCCGCTGGACCAGGCGGCGCAGCGGCCGTGCGCCATATGCGGGATCGAAGCCGGAGAGGGCCAACCATGCCTTGGCCCCGTCCGTGACGTCAAGGGTGAGCCGGCGATCATGGAGGCGCCGGCCCAGCTCGTCCACGTGCAGTTCAACAATGTGGCCCAGCTCCTCCACCGTGAGGGCATCGAACAGGACCACCTCATCCAGGCGGTTCAGGAACTCCGGCTTGAAGGACGCGTTCACCGTGGCCATCACGGCGTTCCGCTTGGCCTCGGCATCCAGGGCCTGGTCCACCAGGAACTGGCTGCCCAGATTGGACGTCAGCACCAGGATGACGTTGCGGAAGTCCACGGTGCGGCCCTGGCCGTCGGTGAGCCGGCCGTCGTCGAGCACCTGGAGCAGGATGTCGAACACCTCGGGGTGCGCCTTCTCCACCTCGTCCAGCAGCACCACGGAGTACGGACGGCGGCGGACGGCCTCAGTGAGCTGGCCGCCCTCTTCGTAGCCGACGTATCCGGGAGGGGCGCCCACCAGGCGTGATACGGAGTGCTTCTCGCCGTACTCGGACATGTCGATGCGCACCATGGCACGCTCGTCATCGAACAGGAAGTCCGCCAGGGCCTTGGCCAGCTCGGTCTTGCCCACGCCGGTGGGACCCAGGAACAGGAAGGAACCGGTGGGCCGGTTGGGATCGCTGATCCCGGCACGCGCACGGCGAACGGCATCCGATACGGCAGCGACGGCCTTGGCCTGGCCGATCAGCCGCCGGCCCAGCTCCTCCTCCATGTGCAGCAGCTTCTGGCTCTCGCCCTGCAGCATGCGCCCGGCGGGGATGCCGGTCCAGGCAGAGATTACCTCGGCGATGTCATCGGCGGTCACCTGTTCGGCCACCATCTGGGATGACTTGTCCGTCACGGCAGCCTCGGCCTCGGCGGCGGCGGTGAGCTCGCGTTCCAGGGCGGGAATCTCGCCGTACAGCACGCGGGAGGCGGTTTCGAGGTCTCCTTCGCGGGCGGCCTTCTCATACGCGCCGCGCAATTCGTCCAGCTTGGCCTTCAGGTCGCCCACCCGGTTGAGGCCGGCTTTCTCGGCCTCCCAGCGGACCTTGAGCCCGTTGAGTTCCTCCTCGCGGTCAGCCTTGTCAGCGCGCAGCGCGGCGAGCCGCTCCACGGAGGCGGCATCCTTCTCGTCCTGGAGAGCCAATTCCTCCATGGTGAGCCGGTCCACCAGCCGCTGGAGCTGGTCGATCTCCTCCGGAGCGGAATCGATCTCCATGCGCAGCCGGGACGCGGCCTCGTCCACGAGGTCGATGGCCTTGTCCGGAAGCTGCCGCCCGGAGATGTAGCGGTTGGAGAGGGTGGCGGCGGCCACGAGTGCGGAGTCCGCGATGGCGACCTTGTGGTGCGCCTCGTATCGTTCCTTCAGGCCACGGAGGATGCCGATGGTGTCCTCGACGCTGGGCTCCCCCACATAGACCTGCTGGAAGCGGCGTTCCAGGGCGGGATCCTTTTCGATGTTCTCGCGGTATTCATCCAGGGTGGTGGCGCCGATCAGCCGGAGCTCCCCGCGGGCCAGCATGGGCTTGAGCATGTTGCCGGCATCCATGGAGGAGTCGCCGGTAGCGCCCGCGCCCACCACGGTGTGGATCTCATCGATGAAGGTGACGATCTGGCCTTCGGAGTTCTTGATCTCCTCGAGCACGGCCTTGAGTCGCTCCTCGAATTCGCCGCGGTACTTGGCGCCGGCCACCATGGAGGCCAGGTCCAGGGCGATCAGGGTCTTGCCGCGGAGGCTTTCGGGGACGTCGCCGGCCACGATGCGCTGGGCAAGTCCTTCCACGACGGCGGTCTTGCCCACGCCGGGCTCGCCGATGATCACCGGGTTGTTCTTGGTGCGGCGGCTCAGCACCTGGACGATGCGGCGGATTTCCGTGTCGCGCCCGATCACCGGGTCCAGCTTGCCGGAGCGGGCCATGGCCGTGAGGTCGGTGCCGAACTTTTCCAACGACTGGAAGGTGTTCTCCGGGTCCGGGCTGGTGACCTTGCGGTCGCCGCGGACGCCGGGCAGGGCGGCCACCAGGGCTTCGTGGGAGGCGCCGGCTTCGCGGAGGAGGCGCCCGACGGCGTCACTTCCGGAAGAGAGTCCCAGCAGCAGGACTTCGGTGGACACGAAGGTGTCGCCGAGGCGCTCGGCCTCCTCCTTCGCACTCTGAATGGCCTGCAGTGCAGTGCGGGAAAGCTGGGCCTGCTGGGAAGACCCACCCGAAGCCGAGGGAAGGGACTTGATGGCGCTGCTGGCGTGGACACTGACGGCGTCCGGTTCGGCGCCGGTGGCGCGGAGCAGCGCCACAGCCACACCCTCGCGCTGGTCCATCAGCGCTTTGAGGATATGGGCGGGCTCCACCTGCGGGTTGCCAGCCGTCGAGGCGTTCATGGCGGCAGCCGAAAGAGCCTCCTGGCTCTTGGTGGTGAATTTGACGTCCAAAGAGGGCTCCTTTCAGGGGCGGGCTTCCTTTAGGTTGAGTGTACTACGCTCAACTTTGAAAAACGCAGCCCTTTGGCCCTGTTTTCCCACAGCGAACCTTCGGCGCTTCCCGCGGGACATGCAAAACCGGCGGGCGGCTCCCCCAACAAGCCACCCGCCGGCCGCGCCGGCCCCGCAGCATTCCCGGAACCGGCACCGCCCGCCCCTCACCGGAACCGGCACCGCCCGCCCCTCACCGGGACGGGCGGAAGTCGCGAAGACCGGAACTCAGGAGGCACCCACCCCTGAGACGCTGGTGATCCAGCTGAGGTTGCGGGACACGGACGCATGGTCGTTGTAGTACCTGGTGAAGCTGGACGGGTTGGGGCTGGGCAGGATGCTTGACGTCGACAGGACACCTACCAGCTTGCCGCTGACGATGAGCGGGCCGCCGGAGTCGCCACCCAGGGTGTGCCCGCTTTGGGACTGCGTCCGGACGGAGGCTCCGCCGTAGGTGTCCGTGCCCTGGCCGGCCACGGTGACGTCCGCCGCCTTGAGGTTGTAGGACATGGTGCCCGCGCCCTCGGTCTGGTCGCCCCAGCCGTACACCTTGGCCGGAGCCCCAATGGCGGGGAATGAGCTGGAGAGCCCTACGTAGGAGCCGTAATGGGGGGTGGACAGTTTCAGCAGCAGGACATCGCCGGTGCTGGAGGCATAGCGGCCGGCCACGGTCTTCACGGTGCCGCCGGCCTCCAGGTAGGTGGACCCCAGCCGGACAGACTGCAGGGAGGCCGAATTGCAGTGCTTGGCCGTGATCACCCAGCTGGCCGAGATTTGGCTGCCGGTGCATCCTACGTTGGTACCGGTGGCATCGAAGGAGATCTGCGCTGCATAGGGGGCTGCGGAAATGGTGGTGGTGCTGCCGCCGGCAATGTCGGGGCTTGCCGTGTCACCGCCCGTTGCGGGTGCGGCCTGTGCGGGCAGCGGGCCCATGAGCGCAGCAGTCGCGGCAACGGCGGCAAGGATTCTGGCGATTTTCACAGCGGTGGCTCCTTCGCAAGGGACCCCGCACCGCTGCCGGTTGAGGCGCGGACGGGGTCGGTTCCGGTTGATGGGCGGAGGCGATGGCCTGCCGCCCATCCGAACGGTACCGGAACATTGTGAAGCTTGTCACTGACTTTGACAAAATATGTAAATGAGTTTGTAAATCAAGTCGCGTAGATGGAAACCGCAGCGGACTTGATCACGAAGTGGGCCCGGATCCCGGGGGCCAGGCCCAGCTCTGCCGAGGCTGCGGGAGTGATGTCCGCGGCCAGGCCGCCTCCCCGCACCCGGATCTGGTCTCCATGGGGCTCCAGCTCGGTGACCTGCACGGGGAAGGAATTGCGGGGGCTTCCGTGGGCGTCCGTCAGGAACACGGACACGGCCGACGGCGGAAACACGGCCGCGCCAGGCAGCCCGGCGGCGCCTGCCTGGCCCGCTTCGCCCGGTTCCTCCAGGTGCCCGGCGATCTCCAGGTCAGGAGCGATGCCCTGCCCGCCGGCTGTCCGGATTCCGGAAGCCGTCAGCGTGCCTGTGACGAAGTTGAGCCCGGCCAGGCCGGCTGCGAACGGGCTGCGCGGCCGCTCCAGCACTTGGCGGGTGGGTCCGTCCTCCGCGATGCGCCCATTCTCAAGGACCACCACACGGTCCGCCAGCACCAGCGCATCCAGAACGTCGTGGGTGACGATGATGGCCGGCCGGTCCGCGAGCACCCGTTTCAGCAGCCGCCGCAGCAGCGGAGCCGAATGGATGTCCAGGGCCGCCATGGGCTCGTCCAGCAGGAGGAGGCCCGGGTCCGCAGCGAGGGCACGGGCCACGGCGACGCGCTGCGCCTGGCCGCCGGACAGCCCGGCTGGGCGGCGGCCGGCCAGGGCTTCAGCCTCCACTTCGGCCAGCCACTGCAGGGCGCGTTCCTTTGCCTTGCGTGGGGGGACGCCGGCGCTCCGGGGCCCGAAGGCCACATTGTCCGCCGCCGTGAGGTGCGGAAAGAGCAGGGGTTCCTGGGCCAGGAGTGCGGTTCCGCGGCGGTGCGGCGGCGTCCACTGATGGATCCCGGATCCCAGGTGGAACAGCGTCCGGCCATTGAGCTCGGCCCTCCCGGTGTCCGGCCGGACCAGGCCCGCGATGGTGGACAGCAGGGTGGATTTGCCCGCGCCGTTGGGCCCCATCACCGCCACGGTTTCGGTGGGCCCCAGCGCGAGGGACACGTCGAAATCCCGCTGGGCCACGGCAGCCTGGAACGAAAAGCTCACCGGACCGTCCCGCCCGCGGCACCCGGCGTCGTCGGGCGCCGGGAAGAACCGCCCCATGGTGCCGGACCTTGGCGCTGCAGTCCGCCGGGGCGGCCGTAGGCAAGTGCCACCACCGCTACCGCGACAGCCACCAGGACGAGTGACAGGGCGACGGCGGCGTCAGGATCGGTTTCGCGCTGGAGGTAGATTTCCAGCGGCAGGGTGCGGGTGACGCCTTGGAGGCTGCCGGCGAAGGTGAGGGTGGCGCCGAATTCGCCCAGGCTGCGGGCAAACGACAGCACGGCTCCGGAGGCCAGCCCGGGAAGGATCAGCGGGAGGGTGACGCGGCGGAACACGACGCCCGGCGGTGCGCCGAGGGTGGCGGCCACGGCCTCGTACTTCTGCCCGCCGATCCTCAGCGCCCCCTCCAGGCTGACCACCAGGAACGGCAGTGCCACGAAGGTTTGTGCAAGGACCACGGCGGTGGTGGAGAAAGCGATCTGGATTCCCAGGACCTGCAGGGCGCCGCCCAGGAGTCCCTGCCGGCCGAAGGTGTAGAGCAGCGCAAGGCCACCCACCACAGGCGGCAGCACCAGCGGCAGCAGCACGAGGGAGCGGAGCAGCCGCTGGAAGGGGAAGCTGCCGCGGGCCAGGACGAGAGCGAGGGGGACGCCGAGAACGATGCACAGGAGCGTGCTCGCGGCCGACGTGCGCAGGCTCAGGCCCAGGGCGTCAAGCGCGGACTCCGAGGTAACCAAGGGGATGAAGTTTGCCCAGTTGACCCGGGCCACGATGGCTACAAGGGGCAGGACCACCACCAGGGCTGACAGGACAGCGAGTCCGGAAACCCACCGCGGGATGCCGGTATACGGCTGCCGCGCCCGGAGCTTCATTGTCCGCCCGCGCCGAACCCGGCTTTGGCGAGAACCTGCTGGCCGTCTGATCCCAGCACGAGGTTGATGAAGGCCTTGGCGGCTTCCTGGTTCTTTGCCCCGGACAGGGCTGCGATGGGATAGCTGTTGACGGCCGCTCCGGCCTCCGGGAACGGGATGCTGTCCACCCTGCCCCCGGCTGATTTGACGTCCGTGACGTACACCAGGCCGGCATCGGCTTCTCCGGAGGTGACCTTGCCCAGGACGTCGGTCACCGCGTTTTCCTCGCTGACCGGGCGGAGGGTAACCCCTGCCTTGTCCGCCACCGTGGCGGCGGCCGCGCCGCAGGGCACCTGCTTGGCGCAGGTCACCAGCCGGAGGCCGTCCCTGGCGAGATCCTGGAACCCGGTGACACGTGCGGGGTTTCCGGCCGGGACTGCTATGGCCAGGGTGTTGGTCGCGAAAACCCGGGGCTCGCCCTCGGCCAGGCCCGCCACGGTGACTTTGTCCATGTTTTTGGTATCCGCGGAGGCAAATACGTCTGCGGGGGCGCCCTGGGTGATCTGGGTGGCGAGGTCGGAGGAGCCGGCGAAGCTCAGGCTGACGCGGGTGCCGGGATGCTGCGCTTCGAAAGTCTCCGCCAACTCGGTGAAACTCGACTTGAGCGACGCCGCGGCGAAGACGGTCAGGGTTGTGGCGGCATCGTCGGATGAGGTGCCAGCGCTGCCCGCCGGTGCGCTGCTGCCGGCGCATCCGGCCAGCCCGGCCGCCAGTACCAGGGCGGCGACCGCCGTCGTGACGCCTCGTTTCATACTGTTCCCTTCCCCTGCGGGGTTTCGATGATGACGGTGGTGGCCTTGACTACGGCCGTGGCCACCGAGCCCAGTTCGAGTCCCAGGTCCCGGACGGCTTCGCTGCTCATCAGGGACACCACCCGGAAAGGCCCGCACTGGAGTTCCACCTGCGCCATGACCTTGTCAGCCACAATGCCGGTCACCAGCCCCACGAACCTGTTGCGCGCCGAACTTCCGGTCCGGTGCGGATCGTCGGGAAGCTGGGCGAGTTTCTGGGCGTGCCGGGCGAGCTCCAGCCCGTCCACGGCCAGCCGGCCGGACTCGTCCCTGAGGGCCGTGAGGGAACCGTTGTCCGTCCAGCGCCGCACGGTATCGTCACTGACGCCGAGGAAGCGTGCGGCCTCGGAAACGCGAATGAGGGTCATGCGCCTACTGTAGTTCGTATTTGCGGACCGAATGGCGGATTCAGTCCGCAGATCGGATTGTGACTGCAGTGCCCTTTCCTCCGGGTGCCGCGCTACCGGGCAGCAGTGGGGCGGCGGCACTACACTTCCTGCATGGCCATTTACCTGGACCCGCCATTGTGGCCTGCCCATGGAACACACTTCTCGCACCTGGTGTCAGACACGTCGCTGGATGAGCTGCATGCCTTCGCCGGTGCTGCGGGCATCCCTGAGCGGTCGTTCGACGGCGACCATTACGATGTGCCGGAGCGCCGCTTTAACGATCTGGTGGCGGCCGGCGCGGTGCCCGTCGAGGCCCGCGTCCTGGTACGGAAACTGATTGCGAGCGGCCTGCGGATCCCGGCGCGGCAGCGAAACAAATCCCTCAAGGTGCCTCTGCTTAACCGGTGGAACACCATCATGGACGGCCATGACGCCCTCTTCCTGGACCTGCTGGACCGCTGGAGCGAACCGCACCGGCACTACCACGGCTGCACCCACCTGCTCTCGGTCCTCGAGGCGCTGGACCTGCTGACGGAGCCCGCCGAACCTCCACGGACGGTGCTGCTGGCTGCCTGGTTTCATGACGCCGTCTACCGCGGAATCGCTGAACAGGACGAGGAGGAATCGGCACGCCTTGCAGAGGACCGGCTGGCAGAGGCCGGGCTCCCCGAAGCGGACGTGGACGAGGTTGCCCGGCTGGTGCGCCTGACCTCTGACCATCGGCCGGAAGCCGGGGACGACGGCGGCGCCCTGCTCTGCGACGCTGACCTTTCCGTTCTCGGCGGGGAACCGGACCAGTACGCCCGTTATGTGGCAGCCGTGCGAAAAGACTATGCGCACATTGGTGACGCGGACTTCGCCGCCGGCCGGGCCGCCGTCGTACGCCATCTGCTCGAACTGGACCCGTTGTTCCACAGCCCCCGCGCGAAGGCGCTGTGGGCGGACTCCGCGCACCGCAACCTGAAGGGCGAACTGGCATGAACGCACCAGGCTCGAACCCGCGGCACACCAGGACGGCGAATGCCGCGCACTGGCAGCTTCCCTACACGGTCCGCTTCGAGTGGGGACCCGACGCAGCCGCCATCACATCCGGCGCCAACCTTGCCGTGGTGGTGGACGTCCTGTCCTTCACCACCTGTGTGAGCGTGGCGCTGGACCGCGGCGCGGAGGTGCTCCCCTACGCGTGGAAGGACACCAGCGCCGAGGACTTTGCTGCCCACCACGGTGCACAGCTTGCCGGCCCGCGCGACGGCGGCGGGCTGAGCCTGTCCCCCGCCAGCCTCCGCGCCGCGGACTCCCTGGACCGGGTGGTGCTCCCGTCCCCCAACGGCTCGGCTCTCTGCCATGAACTGGCCGGCCACGTTCCGCTGGTGGCCGCGGTGTCCCTCCGCAACGCGGCGGCAACGGCCGACTGGGTGGCTGCGAACCTGCCGGAGGACGCCGTGATCGCCGTGATCGGCGCGGGCGAGCGCTGGCACGACGGAACCCTGCGCCCCGCCGTTGAGGACCAGATCGGTGCTGGCGCCTTCATCGCGGGCCTGGCGGCCACGGGCAGGGGCGGCTACGACGCGGATGAAGGCAGGGATGGCCGGCACGGATACTCACCCGAAGCCGTGGCGGCGATGGCGGTCTACGAGGCTGCCGAGCCGCGGTTGCGGGAGATGCTGCACGGCTGCGCCAGCGGCAGGGAGCTGGCGGGCGCCGGCTACGCCGCGGACGTGGACATAGCCGCGGAATTGGACGACAGCGACGCCGTGGCCATCCTGGCGGACGGGGTGTTCCGGCGCAGGTGAGGAATGTTATTGCTTAAGGCTGGCTACTGCGTGAACTGCTGCACGGCACCTGGTATGAAGCCCAAAGTGTTGATCAGCGCCAACGAGGCAATCCCATAGCCAATCATCAGGGCAGCAATTGCCAGCAGCTTCCCCCGTTCACCCCTGAGGCGAATTTGGTTCAAGGCAACGTGCCCGGCACCCACCGCAAACACGGCAAGAACGGCCACCCCAAAAATCCACAGCCCAGATGCAGCCAGGACAGCCAAAACCATGGCCGCAACAGCCAGTTTGTTCAGTTGATGTGTTGCCGTGTGCGTCGGCCCCGTCGATGCGCTCATCCTGGTCCCCCAACCTAAGGTATGCATGCGAGTCTAACTGGAGCCATCGCCGCACCTCAGGACCAGTATCCTGACCGTACTTGGAAAGCCGAAAAGTGGGGGCATGATGGACGCCGACTGGAGCTTTAGGACAGACGACAGCAATGCACGTTACCTCGTCCCATCCGACGAAGTGCGCCTGCCCGTTGAGAAGGCCGCCAAGGAACTGCGCGAGGCCATGGAATCGTGCAGAAGAGCCGCCGTCGATCTCGGCGCCGTTATCCGCGCTTCAAGCCAGGCTGGGTATGGAACGGGATGGATCCTGGAGGCAGCAGGCCTCAACAGCGCAGATCTGGAACGAGTCCTTCGCGGCGAAGAACTCTTCTGAAGAATTTCTGGCACATCAGAGTGGCCCGGATCGAAGACCTCCCGGTCATCACGACCAGAGCCGGGATTTAGCGGTAGGTGCTCACGAACGGAGTGCTGGTGGGCACGATCTGCTTGCCCAGCGGCATCAGCGACACCGGGATGAGCTTCAGGTTGGCGATGGCCAGGGGGATGCCGATGATGGTGAGGGCCATCGCGATCGCGGTGGCCACATGACCGATCGCGATCCAGATGCCGGCCACCAACAGCCAGATCACGTTGCCCAGCAGGGCGAACGGCCCGTTGCCGCCCGGCTTGTCCACCACCATCTGCCCGAACGGCCACAGCGCATAGGCCCCGATCCGGAACGAGGCGATGCCCCACGGAATGGTCACGATCAGCAGGCAGCAGATGACCCCTGCCGCGAAGTAGCCCAGGGCCAGCCAGAAGCCGCCGAATACCAGCCAGATGATGTTGAGCAGTGTCTTCATGCATCCATTGTCCACCGGGACTGCGGACCCGAACGTGGGGGATCCCCCTGAGCAGACCCTGAATTGGCCCGGCCGACAACGCCGGGAGCAGGATTCCGGGCAGCCCTAGACCTTCGCGCCGGTCTTCGCGGCACCCACGAAGGCACGGATCTTTGCCAGGTCCTTGACGCCCCGGGATGCCTCCACACCGGAGGACACGTCCACACCCCAGGCGTGGGCTGCCACGGAAGCCTCACCCACATTGCCCGCCTCCAGCCCGCCGGCGAGCAACCACTGGCGGCCCTGCAGGACGGGGAGATCCGCCGTGGACGCGTAGTCCCAGCTCTCACCCGAGCCGGGCACGGCGGCATCGATCAGGAGGAGGTCCTCGCCCCAGTCCTCCAACTCATCCGGCCCGGCACCAGCGGTGACGGCCCTGACCAGCTTCATGCCGGCGTCGTGCACTGTGGCGACATCCGCGCGGGTACGCTGGCCGTGCAGCTGGATCCACTGCAATCCTGCGGCGCGGGCAATGGCAATGGCGTCGGCCACGGGCTCGTGGCGGAAGACAGCAATGGGGGAAACATTCGCCGGCACGTCCGCCAGCAAGGTGGCAACCTGGCCCGGCGAGACCACCCGCGGGCTGGCAGTCAGGACGAATCCCACCGCATCCGCCCCGGCATCCACCGCCTCACGGATGGATTCTGACGTGCTGAGACCACACACTTTGACGAACATTCCCGGCTCCTTCAGGCTGTTTTCGTGTTGACCCCCCGCAGGAGAGTAGCAGGGACGGGTCCAACCTGCGATGCGTGCCCACGTAATCAACCGCGCACTGGCAGGGCAGCGGAACCGGCCGACCCCGGCCGCGAACTAGGCTGGGCAGATGCAGATCATCCGCTTCGCAGAACTCAAGGCCAAACCCTGGCGCAACGGCGGCGGCACCACGCGGGAAATCCTCAACGGCCCGGCGGACCAGGCTGACGGGTGGGGCTG
This sequence comes from Arthrobacter sp. Leaf137, assembly GCF_001423525.1. Taxonomy (GTDB): domain Bacteria; phylum Actinomycetota; class Actinomycetes; order Actinomycetales; family Micrococcaceae; genus Arthrobacter. The sequence continues at coordinate 397,453 of NZ_LMOI01000018.1, forward strand.
GCGGGTCAGCCTCGCAGATGTCACCAAGGCCGGTGATTTTTCACCGTTCCCGGGCTGTGAGCGCGTGCTGACTGTGGTGGAGGGTGAACTTCTGCTGCTCAGCGTGGACGGCTCCGAGCGTCCCGTGGAAAAGTACCGGCCGTTCAGGTTCGACGGCGGCGCAGCTACCACCGCCGCGCTGCCCACCGGAGACATCCGGAACCTGAACGTGATCACCAGGACCGACGCATTCAAGGGCTACGCATCCGTCATCGAAATTTCCAAGAAGCGGGCCCATCCGGTGTTTGCGGGACAGGTCGCCGTGCTGCTGCAGGGGCAAGCCGCGGTGGGTGACGGGGCCGGTGGCTCCGCTGAACTGGGGCGCTATGACGCGGTGGTGGGATCCGATGACGCCACTCCGGAGGTCACCGGCCGCGGGTTCCTGGCCGTGGTGTCCATCGATCCTGCAAGCGACTGACACGCCGGCCAACCAGCCCAACCGGGGACAGGGACAAACCTCCCGGGCCCGATATTTCGCCCTCTGGTGGGCGCTCCGGTCCGTCCCTACACTCGGCACTATGACCACAACAACGTTCAACGCGCTCCTGTCCACCCAGATCGGCAACGAATTCACGGCGTCCCAGCAGTACATCGCCGTTGCCACGTGGTTCGCCAACCAGGACCTGCCCCAGTTGGCCCGCTACTTCTACCGCCAGTCCGTGGAGGAGCGGAACCACGCCATGATGATGGTCCAGTACATGCTGGACCGCGACATCCCCTTCAGCATTCCGGGCGTTCCGGCTGTCCGGACCGATTTCGCCAAGGTCACCGAACCGCTGGCCCTTGCGCTGCAGCAGGAAAAGGAAGTCACCAGGAACATCGAGGACCTTTTCCGTGCCGCCCGCGCCGAAAATGATGCCCTGGGCGAGCAGTTCATGCTCTGGTTCCTCAAGGAACAGGTGGAGGAGGTGGCGTCGATGACCACGCTGCTGAACATCGCCGAACGCGCGGACAACCTGTTCGACATCGAGAACTTCATTGCCCGGGAAACCGTCGGCAACGGCGGCCGCGACGCCAACGCGCCGGTTGCCGCAGGCGGCACGCTCTGACCTGCTCAGTGGCCAACCGGGTGCAGGCAACAGTGGTGAGCTTGGGCACCAAGGGTGGCCGTCCGCCGTCGGACGTTGCTATGTTGGATGCCAAGGCTCCGCAACCGAGCCTCCGGACGACGGTTCAGTACCCGGTACGCGACAAGACTGGCCAAAGGATCTGTCATGTCGTGGTTAATCCTGGTTCTCTCCGGGGCGCTCGAAGCAGTCTGGGCCGCCGCCCTGCACCGCGCAGCGCAGGCATCCGGCAAACGCCGCATCGCCCCCTCCATCCTCTTCCTGGTCTCCGTCGCTGCCAGTACCGGCGGCCTGGCCCTCGCCATGCAAACCATCCCCACCGGCACCGCCTACGCGGTGTGGGTGGGTGTCGGCGTGGTCCTGACGTCCGCCTACGCGATGGCCAGCAAGGTTGAACGCCCGACGGCGGCGCGCCTGCTCCTGCTGACCGGCATCGCCGCGTGCGTGGTGGGCCTGAAGGTGGTGGCGTGATGTTGAAGCGTTCAGCTCCGTGGCTGGTGCTCCTGGCATCAGCCGTCCTCGAAGCGGTCTGGGCCACCGCGCTCGGCCTGTCCGACGGCTTCAGCAAACCGCTGCCTACGTTGGTCTTCCTGATCACCGCCACGCTCAGCATGCTGGGCCTGGGGATGGCGATCCGGTCCATCCCGCTGGGCACCGCATACGCCATCTGGGTGGGGATCGGCGCCGCCCTCACAGTTGGCTGGGCAATGGCCACCGGAGTGGAACCCTTCAGCGTGCTGAAGCTGCTGTTCATTGCCGGAATCGTAGGGTGCGCCGCCGGGCTTAAGGCACTCCCCACCGAGAAGAAGCAGCCGGCTCCCGCAAGCTGACTTTCCCCACCTTTGAGGCGGGACGACGGCGTGTCCCGGCGGCTCGCCGTCGTCCGCCGTCCTGGTGGCCGCAAAGGTGGGGAGGTTCAGCGGCGCGGCCCTGGCCTTTAGGCTTTTGCCATGGACTCCCCCGAGATCGCCCAGGCCGTGGACGCGCTCCGGCGCCGGATAGCCCCGGGAACGCGAACCATCCTGGGCATCGCCGGGGCGCCCGGCTCCGGAAAATCCACCTTGGCCGCCTGGCTCCAGCAACAGTTCGGCCCCGGAACGGCGGTGGTGGTGCCCATGGACGGCTTCCACCTGGGGAACGCCATCATCGACGGAACCCCGCTGCGGGAGCGCAAGGGCGCCATGGACACGTTCGACGCCGGCGGATACCTGTCGCTGCTCCGGCGCCTGGCGGCACGGGACGAGGCGGTCGTTTACGCGCCGGAATTCCGGCGCACCCTGGACGAGCCTGTGGCGGCGTCGATCGCGGTGCCGGCCGACGTTCCGCTGGTCATCACCGAGGGCAACTACCTGCTGGCCGACCAGGAGCCGTGGAAAGAGATCCGGGCGCAGCTGGACGAGGTGTGGTTCCTGGAGACGCCCCACGGGCTGCGGATCAGCCGGCTGGTGGCCCGGCACGCCTCATTCGGGATGGCGCCGGACGCCGCGGAGGCGTGGGCCAACGGGCCGGACGAGGCCAACGCGGTCCTGATCAGGTCCACCCGCCACGCTGCCGACCGCATCATTCCCTGGCTCTGACAAGCCCGCGTTCCACGCCGCAAGCCTGGCGGCAGCACCGCTGGGGTTCCCCATCTTTGAGGCGGGACGACGGCGTGTCCCGGGGACACGCCGTCGTCCATTCCATCCTCACGGCGAAGGTGGGGAATTTCAGCGGCAGATCAGGCTGTGCGGGCGGCCCGGACCAGCTCGGCACAGCGCTCGCCGATCATCATGGTGGTGATGTTCGGGTTCACGGTGGTCAGCTCCGGCATGACTGACGCGTCGGCCACCCGCAGGCCGGTGACGCCCTTGACCCGGAGTTCGGGATCCAGGGGCGACATCCGGTCCCCGGTTGCCCCCATCCGGACCGTCCCCGCCGGGTGGTACACGGTGTTGTGCGTCTGGCGGATGTACTCGGTGATCTCTTCATCGCTCTGGATGCCGGAACCCGGGTACAGCTCGGTTCCCACCCACTCGGAAAGCGCAGGCTGGGCCGCGATCTCACGGGCTTTCCGGATGCCGGCCACCATCACGCGCATGTCATGGCCCTCGGAATCGGTGAAGTAGCGCGGATCCACCTTGGGCTTGTCCCGGAAGTCCTTGCTGCGCAGCTTCACGGTCCCGCGGCTGCGGGCGTGCGTGACGTTGGGCGTGAGGCAGAAGCCGTTCTCCGTGGTGGGGAAGCCCTGGCGCAGGGTGTGCATGTCAAACGGTACGGACCCGTAGTGGAACATCAGGTCCGGGCGGTCCAGGCCGTCCTCGGTGGTGGTGAAGATGCCGGCTTCCCACCACTGGGTGGACGTCTGGGTCATGGGCTGCTTCGCTTCCCACTGGATGACGCCCTCAGGGTGGTCCTGCAGGTGCTCGCCCACGCCGGGTGAATCCACCCGGACGGGGATGCCGAACTCCTCCAGCTGGGCCGCAGGGCCGATGCCGGAGAGCATCAGCAGTTTGGGCGAATCGATGGCACCGGTGGACACCACCACCTCGGCGCGGGCGGTGAGCTGGTGGGTCTTGGCGAAGGCGTTGTCCACCACGGCCACGCCGGTGCAGCGGTTGGCGTCGTCGAACGTGAGCTCCTTGGCGCGCAGGCCGGTCAGGAGGGTGAAGTTCTTCCGGTCCATGATGGGGTGGATGTAGGACACCGAGCTGGAGGACCGGGTGCCGTCCGCGCGGCGGTTGATCTGGAAGAAGCCGGCACCGTTGATCACCGTGTCGCCGGTGTTGAAGTGCGCCTTGGGGATTCCTGCCTGTTCGCAGGCTTCCAGCATGGCCCGGCCCGTGGGGTCCGACGCCGGGACGTTCATCAGGTGCACCGGTCCGGAGTCGCCGTGGTGCGGTGCATCCGGGCCGGCGTCCTCATTGGTTTCCAGCTGCTTGTACAGCCGGTAAGCCAGGTCCGAGGTCCAGCCGGTGGCGCCGAACTTCTGCTCCCACTCGTCAATGTCCTCGCGCGGCGCCCAGAAGGCGATGCAGGAGTTGTGGCTGGAGCAGCCGCCCATCACCTTGGCCCGGGCGTGGCGCATGAAGGAGTTGCCGTTTTCCTGCTCTTCGATGGGGTAGTCCCAGTCGTAGCCGGATTCCAGCAGTTCCATCCAGCGGTCCAGTTGCAGGATCTCGGGGAGGTCCCGGTCGTCCGGACCGGCTTCCACCAGGGCAACTTCCAGCGATGGGTCTTCGCTGAGGCGGGAAGCCACTGCAGCGCCCGCCGAGCCGCCGCCGATCACGATGTAGTCGAAGTCCGTCCTTGCTGCTGCGCTCATTATCAGTTCCTCCCTGCAGGTGCGGCGGCGTGGTCCGCGAACCAGCCGGTGACCTGCGGATCGATGTTCTGGTAGACGTGCTTGGCTTCCTGGTACTCGGCCAGGCCGGTGGGGCCCAGTTCACGGCCGACGCCGGACTGCCCGAAGCCGCCCCATTCCGCCTGTGGCAGGTAGGGGTGGAAATCGTTGATCCAGATGGTGCCGTGGCGGAGGGCACGGGCCACCCGCTGGGATTTGCCGGCGTCCTGTGACCAGACAGCCCCGGCCAGGCCGTAGTGGGTGTCGTTGCCGAGCTTCACGGCCTCGGCCTCGCTGGTGAAGGTTTCCACCGTCACCACGGGCCCGAACGCCTCGTCCACCAGGACCGACATTCCGCTGGTGACCTGGTCCAGGACGGTGGGCAGGTAGTAGAAGCCCTTTTCCAGGTCCCCGGTTCCCCACGCGCCGCCGCAGCGCAGGCGGGCGCCCTCCGCAACGCCCTTGTCCACGTAGGCGGTGACCTTGTCCCGGTGGGCTGCTGAAATCAGCGGGCCGGCCTCGGCGTCGGGGTCGAACGGGCCGCCCAGGCGGATCTGGCCTGCCCGGCGCACCAGCTCATCCACGAACTTCTCCGCAATGGATTCCTCCACGATCAGGCGGGCACCCGCGGAGCAGACCTGGCCGGAGTGAACGAACGCCGCGTTGAGGGCGTTGTCCAGGGCAGCGTCGAAATCAGCGTCCGCGAAGACGATGTTGGGGTTCTTGCCGCCCAGTTCCAGGGCAACCTTCTTGACCGAGGCGGCTGCCGAGGCCGCAATCACCTTGCCTGTTTCCAGGCCGCCGGTGAAGGACACCAGGTCCACATCGGGGTGGCTGGACAGGACGGAGCCCACGGTTTTGCCTTCGCCCAGGACCAGGTTAGCGACGCCGTCGGGCAGTCCCAGCTCCTGGAGGACTTCCATCATGAGGATGGACGTGTGCGGCGTCAGTTCGCTGGGCTTGAGGACGAAGCTGCAGCCAGCCGCCAGCGCCGGGGCGATCTTCCACGCCGCCTGCAGCAGCGGGTAGTTCCACGGCGCGATCAGGGAGCAGACGCCCACGGGCTCGTACTCGATGCGGCTGACCACCGTGGGGCTGCCGGCATCCACCAGGCGGCCGGATTCCTGCCCGGCGAGCTTGCCGAAGTATTCGAAGCAGTTGGCGATGTCGTCCATGTCGATGTCGCTTTCCACCAGGCGCTTGCCCGTGTCCAGCGTTTCGGCGCGGGCAAACTCGTCCTTGCGGTCGCGCAGCCGGGCGGCCACGTTGAGCAGGAAAGAGCCGCGCTCCAGCGGAGACCTCGCGGACCACTCGCCGGCGTCGAAGGCAGCACGTGCGGCCAGCACCGCGCGGCCGGCGTCGTCAGCCGTCCCCTCAGCAACGGTGCCCACCAGCTCGCCGTCCGCCGGGCAGTGAATGTCCCGCGTGCCGCCGTCGGACGCTCCGGTCCAAGTGCCGCCGATGAATAGCGTTGAGGCGCTCATTTCGTTTCCTCCTGCATGTCGAAATCGGATTCCCAATTGTCTTTAGCCACCTGGTCCTCGACCAGGACGGTGTTTCCGGGTGCTGCACGGTTCAGGTGCAGGAATTCAAGGTGCTGCTCGTAGTGGTCCAGGACATCGGTGATGACCTGCTCGCGGGTGTATCCCATGAGGTCGTAACCGTGGCTGCCCTCCTGGGAGAACACCTCCATCCGGTAGTAACGGTCCTCCGGATCAGCGCGGCGGGTGGCGTAGCTGGGCGTCTCGTACTGGACCGGGTAGATCTGGTACTTGAACGCCCGTTCCTCCCCCATGGCCAGCTGCAGGTCGATGCTCTGGATGCCGCAGGTCTCCACCGTGGCTACGGTCAGCGACGTCTCGGCGCCCTGGGACTTGAGTTCCGCCTCGACGTCCTTCAACGCCGGCAGGGCCACGGTTTCGGCAAAGCGGGTTGTCTGCTTGCGGCCCGGGTAGCTCATGGCACGGCTTAGCCGCTGCCGCCAGGTCCGTCCGCCGCGCTGGTCCAGGGACCTTCCGGTGATGATGCCGGGCAGGCTGGCGCGGTAGCTGTCGTTGAGCGAGTTCTCCACCCGCAGCGCCTTGTAGAGCCCCAGCATGATCAGCACCAGCAGCAACGAGAGCGGCAGGCCCATGATGATGGTGGCGTTTTGCAGCGTGGGAACGCCGCCCACCGTCAGCATGGCCAGGGTCAGCAGGCCGGTGGCCACCGCCCAGAAGACGCGCATCCACTCGGGGCCGTCGGAATCGGCGTCCTTGAGGTGCGAGGTGAAGTTGGACATCACCAGGGCGCCGGAATCAGCCGAGGTCACGTAGAAGAGCAACCCGGTGAAAGTGGCGACTGCGGCGGTGACGGGTACGGCGGGGAACTGTTCCAGCAGGCTGTAGAAGCCGCGTTCCGGGTGGCTCATGGCCGCCTCGCCGAACGCCGCGTTGCCGTTCATGATCAGGTCAAGGCTGGAGTTCCCGAAGATGGAGATCCACAGCACGATGAAGATGAAGGGCACGGTCATGGTGCCCAGGACGAACTGCCTGATGGTGCGGCCGCGGGAAATGCGGGCCAGGAACAGGCCGACGAACGGCGCCCAGGCGATCCACCAGGCCCAGAAGAACAGGGTCCAGGCGTTCATCCAGTCCGTGGGCCTGTCGTAGGCGAACGTGTCCAGGGTCATGGCGGGGAACCGGCTCATGACGTCGCCGATGTTCTGGGCGATCCCGTCCAGCAGGAAGCTGGTCTTGCCGGTCACCAGGACGAAGAGCATCAGGGCAACGGCCAGGATCACGTTGAGTTCGGAAAGCCGCCGGATCCCCTTCTCGACGCCGGAAACCACGGACACGGTGGCCATCACCACGGACAGGACGATCAGGCCGATCTGCACGGCCAGGTTCTCGGGAATGCCGAACATGAAGTTCAGCCCGTAGTTGAGCTGGACGACGCCGATGCCCAGTGAGGTGGCGATCCCGAAGATGGTGCCAAGGAGCGCCGCGATGTCCACCGCGTGCCCCACCGGCCCCTCGATCTTCTTGCCGAAGATGGGGTAAAGGGCCGAGCGGATGCTCAGCGGCAGGTTGTGCCGGTAGGAGAAGTAGCCCAGCGCGAGCCCCATGAGGGCGTACAGCGCCCAGCCGGTGATGCCGTAGTGGAACAGCGTCCACACCAGGGCCTGGCGGGCGGCCTCCGCGGTTCCTCCCTCGCCCTGCGGCGGGGCCAGGTACTGGCTTACCGGTTCGGAGACGGAGAAGAACATCAGGTCGATGCCGATGCCGGCGGCAAAGAGCATGGCCGCCCAGGTGAACATGCCGAACTGTGGTTTGGAGTGGTCCGGCCCGAGCTTGGTCTTTCCCACCCGGGACAGGGCGGCCACCAGGACGAAAATGACCACGGCGGTGACGATCATGAAGTAGTACCAGCCCATATTGGTGGACACCCAGCCCACCATGGCCCCGATGACCGCCTCCGCGTTGTCCTTGGCCATGATGGCCCACAGGGCAATAGCCACCACGCCGGTGGCGGAGCCCAGGAAGACTGTCTTGTTGACCCGGGATTTGGCCGCCGGGCCGGCGCTGTGGTTGGTGTTTCCGCCGTGCGCGGGCGGCTTTCGTTCTTCTTTCTCAGGACCCGTGGTGTCCACGGGCGGTACTGCATTCTGGCTCATCAGATCCCGTTCCAGTTTTGAGGCTGCGGTCCAGACGCCGGGCGTACGGTGCCGCTGAGGGCACACCGAATGAAGATCAGGCCGGGCGTCGCATTGAGTCTGGCTTGGCTTTCGACGCTATCAACGGGTGCCCGGAAGGGCAGACTTTTATGAATCCGGTCACGGCTGGCCGTGATGCGGCCAACGGCCGAAATTGCGCGGATGCACCCGGGTTCGCAAGGAAGAAAGCGGTCCCCGCGCTGGATGCAGCAGTAAGGTTGGCTGGATCGGCCCTACTCCCACAAGCCAAGGAGCACCATGCCCGCCATTGTCCACTTTGAGGTCCGGATCGATCCCGCACGCCGGGACGAGGCCGCGAAGTATCTGGCCGAAACACTCACCGCCACCCGCGCCTGGCCGGGCAACCAGGGCATCGAGGCGCTGGTGGACGACGCCGATCCCTGCCATATCCTGGTGGTGGAAACCTGGGCCACCCCGCAGGACCACGACGACTACGCAGCCTGGCGCACTACCCCGGAGGGCAAGAGCTCCCTGGGCGAGATCCTGGCCGCGCCGCCGTCCAAGCAGGTCTACTCGGAAACCCTGCCGCTGGGGCTGTAGCGCCTGCAGGACTGCTGCTGGCCCGGCAGCAGTCCTGCAAGGCAGCACGGATGCCGGAGACCCGGCACCCGGCGTCCCTAGACTGAAGCCTATGGACTCACTTCTGTACGACCTGCCGGCACTGACCATCCGCAGCATCTCCGTCAGCGAGATGGACAACAACGTGTACCTGCTGACGGCGAAGGCAAGCGGCGCACAACTGCTGATTGACGCCGCCGACGACCTCCCGGCCATCCGGCAACTGATAGCGGACGGCGCTGCGGACACCAAGGCCGGGCCGCGCCTCGCCCTCATCGCCACCACGCACCAGCACTGGGACCACGTGAGGGCGCTGAAGGAACTCGTGGAAGCTACGGGGGCGCGCACCGCCGCGGGAACGGACGACGCCGAGGCGCTGCCCGTTCCGGTGGATGTCCGCCTCAGCCACGGCGACGTGGGTAACTTCGACGGGTTCAACGTGACGGCAGTGCACCTGCGCGGCCACACCCCGGGCTCGATCGCGTTTGTCTACGAGGACCCTGAAGGGCCGGCGCACATCTTCTCCGGCGACTCACTGTTCCCGGGCGGCGTGGGCAACACCCAGAAGGACCCGGAACGGTTCGCCCAACTCCTGAGCGACGTGGCGGAGCGGCTGTTCAACGCCTACCCGGACACCGCCGTCGTCCATCCCGGCCATGGCAAGCCCACCACCCTGGGCGCCGAACGGCCGCACCTGGAGGAATGGCGCGCCCGCGGCTGGTAACCCTTAAACGCATTGAGTGCTCCGTAACTGCCCTTATGAACGTTCTAAAGGGCAGTTACGGAGCACTCAATGGTGATAAACAGGGGCCACGACCGCCGGGTTCCCTGACCGTGGATCCGCTCCGGCGAGGGACCCGCCCGGGCTTGCGAGGGCAGGGAGCCGGTGTGGCCGTGCGAGGTTAGGGAGCGGTTGGGGACTTAGCGGCCGCGGCGCTCGTTCGACGCAGGCGCGGAAGCGCGGCGGGGACCGCTGCGCGCGGGACGGCCGGAACCGTTGCCCGAGCCGCCGTTGCCGGCGCTGTACGAGCCACCCGAGGTGCCACCGGTGTTGGAGGACCAGACTGCCTTGGAACCGCCGCTGGCTGCTCCGGCGGAACGCTGGCCACGGCCACCGGACGCACCGGCTGCAGCACGCTGGCCGGTTGCCGGACGTCCGCTGCGCTGCCCGCCGCCCGAAGCGGGACGGCCGGATCCGCCGCGGGGTGCCTCGCTGCGGGTAATGCGTGAATCGGTGCGGCCCTCCGAAGAGCGTCCGTCCGAACCGCGGCCGGACGCTGCGCGGCCGCCTGCTGCGGGGACGTCGTTGCGGTGGGTGCTGGCGGTGCCACGGCCGCGGGCATTGCGCCGGGCAGCTGCTGCCGCCACGGAGCGGTCCTCGTTCTGCTCCCGCACGGCGTCGACGGCGGCGCGGGCCTCGGTGCGGCCTTCGAAGGCAGCAGCGCGGCGCTGGGCACGCGGGACGTCGGTGCGGGCGGGTTCGGCGGAGACCTTGCCCCGGCCGCCACGGCCGCCACGGCCACCGGCCGACGGAGACGCCTGGCGGCGGGCGCGCTTGCGCTCAGCGTTGGCGCCGGTGGAGGTTCCGCCGCCCTGCTGCGCAGCCTTCTTGGCCAGCAGCGCAGCGCGGGTACGCGGATCGATCTTGTCAGCCATTTCGCCCACCAGTTCGGCGACCAGCGGGGAGTTCGCGGTGACGCGCTCGAAGCTGACCTCCACGCCGGCAGCCTTCATCAGCTTCTTCACGTCGGACTGCTGTTCCGGCAGGGTCAGCGTGACAACGGTGCCGTCGGAACCGGCGCGGGCGGTACGGCCAGAGCGGTGCAGGTACGCCTTGTGCTCGGTGGGCGGGTCAACGTGGATGACCAGTTCGACGTCGTCCACGTGCACACCGCGGGCGGCGACGTCGGTGGCCACCAGGACACGGACGTCACCGTTGGAGAATTCGGCCAGGTTGCGGTCACGGGCGTTCTGCGAGAGGTTGCCGTGCAGGTCGACGGCGGGGATCCCGGCATCGGTGAGGGTCTTGGCCAGCTTGCGGGCGTGGTGCTTGGTCCGCATGAACAGGACGCGGCGGCCGGCGCCGGAGGCGAGCTCCACGATCAGCTGCTTCTTGACGGTCTGGTCGTTGACCACCAGCACGTGGTGTTCCATGGTGGTCACCGCGGCCTGCGGATCATCCACGGAGTGGGTCAGCGGGTTGGACAGGTAGCGCTGGACGATCTTGTCCACGCCGTTGTCCAGGGTGGCGGAGAAGAGCAGGCGCTGGCCCTGGCTGGGGGTCATGTCCATGAGCTTCTTGACCACGGGCAGGAAGCCGAGGTCCGCCATGTGGTCTGCCTCGTCGAGGACGGTGATTTCCACGGCTTCGAGGGTGAGGATGCGCTGGCGGATCAGGTCCTCCAGGCGGCCGGGGCAGGCGATGACGATGTCGACGCCGGCGCGCAGCGCCTTCTCCTGGCGGGCCTGGGAGATGCCGCCGTAGATCACGGTGGTGTTCAGGCCGGCGGCCTTGGCCAGCGGCTCGATGGTGGCGTTGATCTGGGTGGCCAGCTCACGGGTAGGTGCCAGCACCAGGCCCATGGGGCGGCCGGGCTTGCGGAAGTGCTTGGCTTCCCGCTCAGCGAGTCTTGCTACAAGCGGGATAGCGAAAGCGATGGTTTTACCGGAGCCGGTCCGGCCGCGGCCCAGGACGTCACGTCCGGAGAGGGTATCCGGAAGGGTCTTGACCTGGATAGGGAACGGCTCAACAATTCCCTGTGCGGTAAGGGTGTCTGCAAGCGCCTTGGGAGTTCCGAGGGCAGCGAAAGTAGTCATGTATTTATACGGTCTTTCAGGCGGTATCCAGGCGGATATCGGCCCCCGGCGCCGGTTGGACCAGGGGTTCGCCGAAGAAAAGTCAGGTGATCAACCGTTCTGCTGCATAAAGGGGCAGCCAGCCGGGACCAAATGGAACGCGTTCATCGACGCAGGATGTGCCTCTCACATGAAAAAAGCCCTGTCCCTAAATGAAGGGTTACCAGGGCATCACTGCACATCAAGTTCCACCATCGTAGCATCCCTGCCCCGTCGACGTATAAGCGGCGGCCTCCGGGGCCGCTTCAGGGCGTTGCCCTGCCGGGTGGCACAAGGCAGGGTTGAGGCATGAGCGAACATGCGGCGCACCACCATGAAACGCACGACGACGGCGCCCCCACCGGCGGACACGGCACCAGCGCGGACCACCACAGTGCTGACGGCACCAGCGCGGCCCATAACGGAACTGAAGGTGCCAGGGCTGCCATCGATCCGGCCGCGGCCTGGGACGAGCGGTACCGCACCAAGACGCAGCTCTGGAGCGGAAACCCGAACCCCCAGCTGGTCCGCGAGGCCGGCGGCCTGAAGCCGGGACATGCGCTGGAACTGGGCTGCGGCGAAGGTGCCGACGCCATCTGGCTGGCCCATCGCGGCTGGACGGTCACCGCCGTCGACGTCTCAGCGGTTGCCCTGGAACGGGCGCAGTCCCACGAAAAAGCCGTGTTCGCGCGCGAAAGCGTGCAGGCTGCAGAGGCTGTGCCGGCCAGCCGCATCACGTGGCAGCAGGCCGACCTGGAGCAGTGGCAGCCCGAGGGCGCCTTTGATTTGGTGACCTCACAGTTCCTGCACTCCGAGGAACTCGACTGGCGGCTTCCGCTCCGGACCGCAGCAGCAGCCGTCAAGCCCGGCGGGACGCTCCTGGTGGTTGGGCACAACCCGGACCGGCTGCCGCCGTGGGGCGGCGGGCACCACCACGGGGACATGTTCTACAAGGGCGAGGACCTGGTCCGGGAACTGTCGTTGGAGGGCCCGGGCTGGCAGGTGGAAGTGCTGACCAGCCGGGAGCGCCCGGTCACGGGGCCGGAGGGCCAGCAGGCCACTATCGCTGACGTCGTGCTGCGGGCCACCCGGCTCCCCTGACCGGCAGGGTCACCCCGCGCGGGAGGTGACCCGCGGTGCCACCACAGCCGCGGCGACGCCCATCAGCGCAGCGAAGGTGAAGACGCCGGCGAAGGAGGCCGCCGTCGTCGTGAACGCCGTGAAGACGATGCCCGTGGTGGCCAGAGCCAGCGCCCCGCCGAGGGAGTCGGAAATGGACATGGCCGAGGAGTTGAAGCCTTCGTTGTCCTTCGTGGACAGTGCCAGTGTCATCACGCTGAGCCGCGGATAAAGCAGGCCCATGCCGCCGCCCGCGAAGATCCAACCCACGATGGCGACGGCCGCGGGCCAGTGCAGCGCGGTGGTGGCCAGAGCGAGGATCACCGCGCCGAGGACCATGAATGCCCCGGCGCTGACGGCGCCGGGGTTGGACAGCCGGTCGCCCAGCCGGCCCTGCACCGCCGCGGCTGCCGCCCAGGCGAGCGCGCCACCGGTGAGGGTGAGGCCGGCGAAGGTGGGCGGGAAGCCATACTGCTCGATCAGCAGGTACGGCAGGTAGACCTCGGCGCCGAAGAACGAGGCTGAAGCGAGTCCGCGGGCCAGGATGACGCTCGGCAGCCCGCGGCGGGCGAGGAGGGTGCCGCGGGGAACCAGCGGCCGGACGGCGGCAAGGGCAAGCGCGACGGCGGCGACGGCCAGGACCGCGGTGGCAGCCGGAAAGCCCTGGATACGGACCTCGGCGGACAGGTTCAGCCCCAGCACCGCGACTGCGGCGAGCGCCGCCCAGCCCAGCCGGCCGATGGCCCAGGGCGTTGCAGCTGCCGCCGCTCCCGGCCGGTCCATCCCCTTCAGCACCGGGGCGATCATGAGCAAGGCCGGAATGACGAGGCCCACCACGCCGAGGAAGACCCAGTGCCAGCTGAAGACCTGCGCCACGATGCCGGCGGCAAACGGTCCCACGAGCGACGGGATCACCCAAGCGGCGGAGAACGCCGCGAAGATCTTCGGGTGGAGCGTGCCAGGAAAAATCCGCGCCACCAGGACGTAGAGCGCCACTGTCAGGGCGCCGCCGCCGAGGCCCTGGACCAGCCTTCCGGCCACGAGCATCGGCATGGACGCGGCGGTGCCCGCGATCAGGAGGCCGGCCACGAACAGAGCCACAGAGGCGTAGAGGGGGACGGTGGGGCCGCGGCGGTCGGACCAGTTGCCGGCGGCCACATTGCCGATCACCCCCGCGGCCAGGGGGCCGGCGAAGGCGAGGGCGTAGAGGCTTGCACCGTCCAGTTCGCGGCTGACCAGCGGCATGATGGTGGTGACCGCCAGCGATTCGAAGGCAGCAAGGAACACCAGCGCGCAGGTCCCCACAGTGACCCACAGGTAGGGCCGCTGGAGGATGCCGGCCGTGCGCTCCGTGGCGGGGAGGGTGGAGCGGCGCACTGTCCCCTACCCCACGTACCGGCTGCGGCCGGCGCGGTAGCCAAAGACGGCGGCCAGCAGCCCCACCGCGAGGAACAGGAAACCGGCGGCGGTAAAGGACCCCGTCCCCTGGTGCAGTTGCCCCACCATCAGGGTCCCGGTGGAGCCCAGGCCGTACCCGACGCCCTGCATCATGCCCGACAGGTGCGCGGCAGTGTGCCCGTCGCGGGTGCGGAGCATGATCATGGTGAGGGCCACAGCGGTAAGGCTGCCCTGCCCCAGCCCCAGCAGGCCTGCCCACACCCAGACCAGGTCCAGGGGCCCGAAGATGCTCAGCGCGAAGCCGCCGCCGGTCATCAGGGCAACAACGGTATTGATGGCACGCTGGTCCCGGAACCTCGCCGCCAGCGCGGGGGCGAACAGCGAACCCAGCATCTGCAGCACGATGCTCACCGAGACGATCAGCCCGGCAGTGGCGCCGTCCACGCCGCGTTCCCGCAGGATGGGGGCCAGCCAGGCGAAGACGCTGAAAGACATCATGGCCTGCAGCACCATGAAGATGGTGACCTGCCAAGCCACCGCGGAACGCCACACGTTCACGCCGTCCCTGACAGCCGGGTGCCGGGCAGGGTGCTGGCGCAGGGCCACCGGGAGGAACAGGAGAAGGACGACGGCGGCCGGCAGCGCCCAGAACCACAGCGCCACGGTCCACTCCCCTGCTGCCGCGTAGACCGGGTAGGTGAAGCCGGCCCCCAGCGCCGCCGAGGCACAGATGGCCGTGGTGTACAGGCCGCCCATCAGGCCCAGCCGGTGCGGGAAGTCGCGTTTGACCAGGCCGGGGAGCAGGACGTTGCACAGGGCGATGGCCGCACCGCAGGCCGCAGTTCCGGCGAGGAGGCCGGGCAGGTGGCCGCCGGGAAGTCCGGGGTCGGCCGGGCGCAGCAGCAGCCCCGCGGTCAGCACGGCCATGGCACCGAGCAGCACGCGTTCGGCGCCGAACCTCCGCGCCAGCACCGGGGCCAGCGGCGCGAACACCCCCAGCAGGGTGACCGGCACCGTCGTCAGCACCACGATGGCCCACCCGGGCAACGACGCCTGCGCCGTGATCTCGGGAAGTACCGCAGAGAAACTGGAGAAGACGGTCCGGAGGTTCAGCCCGATCAGCACCAGGCACAGTCCCAGGTAGGCCAGTTGCCGGCGGTTCCCCACCCGGGTGGGTCCGGGGGCGGGCGCCTCATCAGCCTCGGCGTCGATGAGGCCGATGGAATCCTTGGGTGGCGCGGGGTCCTTCGCCGCCTTCAGGCCAGGTTTCTTTGCCCCGGCATTCGTTGCTTCGGTCACCCGCCCATTCTTGCAGCACCGGCCCTGGCGGATCCCCGCCAGGCTCCGGCAACTTGCCGCCGCCACCCCGCACCCGGAGGTTATCCACATACGGGAGCCGATGGCTTATGGACCGGCCGGCGCTTTCCTAGTTTGGAGACGCGGACCAGTGCCAAACGAAGTCCTCTACCCGTCCACTGCCCTACCCGTCCATTGCCCAACTATCGGCCAATCCGGCCCAGCAGGGAGAACATGAGCGCGCAGCCCTTTCAAGAGTCCATTCCGCCCGTCCCCGGACAGTCGGTTTCCGCCAAGGCCATCGCCAGCCTGGTGCTGTCCATCGTGGCACCGGCCACACTCTACATTTCCAGTCCCTTGGCGTTTATCGCCGTGCTGATGACCTACCCGGATGAAGGCCCGTCGCACGCGCCCTGGGTGGCGCCGTTGGTCTTCCTGAGCCTGCCACTGGCCTGCTGGCTCGTGTCCGTCCCATTGGCTGTATCCGTCATCAGGAAGTCCACAGGCCGATCGGGCGGTTGGGGGCTGGCGGTGGCATCACTCTGGGTGTCCGGCGTCCTCTCCGTGGTCGCCCTGGTCCTCTCGCTGAGGTATGTGCCCATGCTGTTCTACTGATCCCGCAGGGTCCATCCGGGTTCGCGAGCCCATCCGGCGGGCTCCGATGGGGCCGGGCGGCAGCAGCGGTGCAGCGGGCGGCGGGGCCGGCCAAGCAGGGCCGGGCGGGCGGCCGGCGTTGCCTGCCGGTATTCTGGAAGGGATGAGCGATTCCCCCGAAAACCCCCAGCAGCCGCATGTCCCGAGGCCGGTGACGCCCGGAACGCAGGCGTCCTTCGGCACCTACGGTGGCCGGCCGGTCAGCTTCGTGCGCCGCGGCACCCGTCTCCAGGGCCGGCGCCAGACCGCCTGGGAGGAGCACGCAGAACGGTGGGCCGTCGACGTCCCCCGGCACGTCGCCAACACGTCGGTCCACCCGGATTACACGTTCGACGCCGAGGCGGAGTTTGGCCGCAAGGCGCCGCTGGTGGTGGAAATCGGCTCGGGCCTGGGCGATGCCATCTGCCACGCCGCCGAACAGAACCCGGACACGGACTTCCTGGCTGTTGAGGTCTACACGCCCGGCCTGGCCAACACCATCATCAAGATCAACGGCCGGGGCCTCACCAACGTCCGCGTGGTGGAGGCCAACGCCCCCGAGGTGCTGGCCACCATGCTGCCCGAAGGCTCCGTCGATGAACTCTGGGTCTTCTTCCCGGACCCCTGGCACAAGTCCCGGCACCACAAGCGCCGGCTCATCCAGCCGGAGTTCGCCGGGCTGGCATCCCGTGCACTGAAGCCCGGCGGACTGTTCCGGATTGCCACTGACTGGTCCAACTACGCCATCCACGTCCGCGATGTGATGGCAGGGTCCGCCGACTTCGAGAACCTGCACACCGGCGAGCGCCGCGGACCGGAGAGTCCGCTGACGCAGGTGTGGCAGTCCGGCGTCGAATCAGTGGTGGGCGGCGCCCCTGTCCGAGAGGGCCGCGCGCCGGTCAGTACCGGGCACACCGGCCCCAACGAGGGCGTGGACGAGACCGGCGGCTGGGCTCCCCGGTTCGAAGGCAGGATCAGGACCAGCTTCGAGGCGAAAGCCCACGAAGCCGGCCGGTTGATCTTCGATCTCTGCTACCGCAGGCGCCAAGCCTGACAGCCGGGGGCTGGAACCACGCCGGCAGAAGGATTCAGCTGACGCTGATGGCGGCGACGACGTCTTTGAGCAGGTCCAGGCGCGGCTCCGCTTCGGGGCTGGTGTAGGGCCAGATCACCACGACGCCGATGAACCGGCCGTTTTCCAGCACGCCTACCGTCGCGGCTACTTTGGGTGACCCCTGGGCGTCGCTGTAGCCCGCCACCACGGCGTACGCTGACTTGCCGGGCAGGCCGAGCTCGCCTTCAGCCAGCAGTGTGCCGCCGCGCTCCTCCAGGTAGAACCCAGCCATCAGGTGCGCCCAGCCCGTGGCCTGCGGCGCGTCCTGCACCGAGTTGTCGTCCTTGATGACCGTGACCAGGACTCCGCCCAGCAGGCCGTACTGCTCGGTGTTGGGACCGGCGCTGGAATCATCCAGGACCTGGGTGTACTCAGGGAAGTCTGCGGTAAACCCCAGCGGGGATTCGATGTGCACTGACATGGGTTCAGAGCCTCTCGAGCTTGGTGTCGTTGGGGACCTTATAGTACGTGGACACGTTGGTGGTGGCAGAACTCTCGGTCTTGACCTCCACCTCGCCCAGCTTCACGTCGAAGCCGGCCTCGTTGGATGCTGTCACCACGCTGTTGACCTGGACGGTGGCCGAGCCGGCCTCGTACAGCTTGGCGGCGTCTTGCGCTGCTCCGTAGTCGTTGCCCAGGGCGACGTTGCGCAGGTAGCTGTCCACCACGGCGCGGTTCTCAGGGGTGTAGTCCACGTTGATCTTCACGGTGCCCTGCGTTCCCGCGGACACGGAGGATTCCACCTTGGCAGCCTTCACGTCGGTGCCCTCGGTAACGCCCTGCGCTACGGTGCCTTCCATCGAGACCGTCACGGAATCGATGTTGTTGCCCTTGTCCATGTTGACCTGCAGGCCGCCCTTGCCGGAAGCCTCGAACGTCCGTCCGTCCAGGTTGAGTTTGCCCTGGGCTGACACTTCGCCGCTGGCGGTCGCCGTGCCGTCCGTGAGGTTCCGTTCGTAGGAGAGGTCCAGCTTGGCTGAACCGGAGGCTGCCCCGCTCTCGCCCTCTGCCTCGAGGGACAGCGTGCCCTTGGCCTTGTCCGTCTGGCCGGTTGAGCCGTTGTCTCCGGCGGCATCGTTGATGGTGTCCAGGACGTAGCCGGGCGGGTTGCCGGCAACGTCCTTGATGTCGCCGATGCTGTCCGGCGGCAGGTCCTTGTACATCTGGGCCCGCGCCGCCATGGCTTCCTCCACGCTGCCGAACGTGTACTCCCGCGAGACTTCGCCGCTCAGGGTGACGCCGGCCGTGCCCGAGGTGTCATTGACGCCCAGGCCCATGTTTCCGTAGACCTTCATGGTGGCGGAACCGTCCGCGTTCTCCACCACCTCGGTGCCCACTTCGGCGCCGCCGTGCACCCAGGCGACACGTGCCTCGATGGAGGCCTTGCCGGTCTCCGTGTAGACCGGAATGTCTGCTTTGGCCAGTTCCTGCAGGTGCTCCTTGGCCTGCTGCTGCGCGGACTCGGGAATGCCACCGTCCATGCGCATGAGGTCCTTGGCGAAGGGGCCGTCCTCGCCTTCGCCCTCGATCAGGTACTTCCGGTCCGCCTCGGACAGGCCTGCCCACCACTTGGCCTGCTCCTCGGGGCTGGCGTCCAGCATCCGGTCCAGGCCGGACTCAAGTTCCTTGCGGTGTTCGGCGGCGGCCGCCGCTGCGGCGGCCTGTTCCTGCAGCCAGTCCCTCGCCTGCCCGGCCAGGGACTTGATCCGGTCCCAGGTGCCGCCCCCGCCGCCTCCGCCGGAGGAGTTGGAAGACTTCTCCTGCTCGTCCGCGTGCTTCATCAGGATCTTGGAGTTGGCCCGGAGGCTGGAGACCACCTTTTCCAGGTTGGGCCGGTGGCTGGAGCTCCAGTCCTGGCGGAAACGGGCGCCGTCGGCCCCTTTCCACGGTGCGGACTGGATCTGGCCCTGCAGCGAACCTGCGCGGCTGCTCAGCAGGGAGGCGGCCTGGTCCACTGCCTTGGCCAGCGCCCGCAGCTGGCTGACGTCAGCGCCGTAAAAAGTCATGGTGTTCCCCCGGGTGGTTCGCGGTGAGTGTGAATCGCTGAAGCTTATGGTTGCACAACCACCGGACCGGGGCGATGGGGATCCCTCCCCATCACCCGGACGCGTGGCACGATTACCTTATGTGGGGCACGCATACCGGTGAACCACAGCGCCGCCGCCCGGCGCACGCACAAAGGAACTGCCATCAAAAGAGAACTCAAGCAGGCCGCCGATGCGGCTGAAGACGTCACCAACTCCCGGGTACTGGAAGTGCTGGCCAGGGCGGGATTCGCGGCCAGCGGCATACTGCACCTCCTGGTAGGTGCCATAGCCATCCGCCTCGCCACCGGGGGAACCGGCAGCGCGGACTTCAGCGGAGCCGTCGCCGAGCTTGCCACCCAACCCGCCGGGCCGTTCCTGCTGTGGGCCAGCTTCGCCGCCTGCGCAGCCTTGGCCATCTGGCAGGCCAGCGATGCGATCTTCGACTACACCCACCTTCCCGCAAAGCAAAAGGCCGCCAACAAGGCCAAGGCCGCAGCGCAGGCAGTGGTCTTCGCCGGCATGGCCCTGACGCTGATGTCCTTTGCCATGGGCACCGGCTCCGGCGAAGACAACCGCAAAGCCGCCAGCGACCTGACCTTCTCGCTGATGAAGGCTCCGGGCGGCGTCGCCCTGCTGGTACTGCTGGGAACCGCCATCGCCGTCACCGGCGTCGTGTACGCCATCCGCGGGCTGCGGAAATCCTTCGAAAAGCACCTGGTGTTGCCCAGCAATCCCACCGCCAGGACCGCTGTCACGGTGCTGGGCGTCGCCGGCTACGTGGCCAAGGGGACGGTGCTGTTGCTGACCGGGCTGCTGATCGCCATTGCCGCGTGGCAATCCCATCCGGAGCAGTCCACAGGCCTGGACGGCGGCCTGCGCGGCCTGCGGGACCAGCCCCTGGGGATCTATCTCCTGGCTGCGGTGGGGGCAGGGCTGATTTGCTACGGCGTGTTCATGATCGTGCGGGCCAGGATCGCACGGATGATCAAGTAGTCCCGCAGGACGTACCGGAGGTGGCCGGGCACGGGCGCCTCCAGTACGGTCCGGCGCGGCCGGAGTGCTGTCCGTGTCGCTAGGGTTGGACCATGCCCCAGGTACGCGCTGAACGCCATATCCGCACCGACCCGGAGACGGCCTTCGCCTTCTCCCAGACCACGGGTTCCTTCCGGTTGAAATGGGACCCGTTCATCTCCGCGCAGGGATTCCTGAACGGCGCAGCCCAGGCCGGCAAAGGAGTCAGGACCCGGACGCGGTCCCGCCTGGGCCTGGTGATGGTCAGCGAGTACGTCTCCTATGCGCCGCCCCGGAACGTGGGCATGACCATGGTGTCCGGCCCCTGGTTCTTCGAGAACTTCGGCGGGGGCTGGCGCTTCACGGTGGACGACGGCGGAACCCGGGCCGTCTGGAAGTACACCTTTTCCTGCCGTCCGGCGCTGCTGCGGCCGGTGATGGAAAAGATCGGCACCTGGCTGCTGGGCCGGGAGATCGAAAAGCGGATCGAGGCGTTCGCACGCGCTTGCGAGGACGCCGCCCTCCAGGCGGAGTTCCGGGAACTCCGCGGCCGCACCGCCTAGGGAACGGTGATGACGGCGACCGCCTGCTGCGTCCCGTCCCGCAGCTCCACACTGGAGATTTTGCCCAGCTGGATCGGCGTGGCGCCGGTGACCTTGACCCGGCCACTGGGCGTGGCCGTCCAGGCGCATGCGCGGTCCTCGCCGCCGTCGCGGTCCCTGACCCACAGCGAGAGTGTCCCATCCGAGGGCAGGCTGCTGCCGTTGACCGCCAGTTCCGTCCCCCAGGTCTTCCGGGCCAGGTCGATGCTGAACTGCAGCCCGCCCCCGGACTGCACCGAGTAGGTGGCGTCAGGCTGCGGCGCCCGCACCAGCAGCGGCCCCACGGCGAGGCCCAAAGCAAGGCAGGCAGCGGCGGCCGCACCCGCGAGCGCTGCCCACCGCCGTCGCGCTGTCCGGCGCCGGCGCGCCAGTTCGTGCAGCAGCCGCGACTCGGGTGCCTGGCCCACGGCCGGGCGGGGTGAGGCCGTGGGCACGGCGCCGGCCAGCCCGGTCGCAAGCCCGGCCTCCGTTACGGCTGGCTCGGTGATACCGGGAACCGACGTGAGGGCCAGGGCGTCCGGCACGGGAAGGGCGTCAAGCAGCGCAGGGAGGGTCTCCAACCCGGCGAGTTCGTCCCGGCAGGAGCCGCACTGCCGAAGGTGTGACTCGAACACCGCCCGGTCTCCGGCGTCGAGCCCGCCCAGCAGGTAGGCACCCAGGAGGTGGTGGGGGTCCTTGGTCATGGTTCCACCCCCATCTCATCCAGGATGGTCCGCAGGGCCCGCACCGCATAGTAGGCGCGGGACTTCACGGTGCCGCTGGGGATGTTGAGCTGGGCGGCGGCCTCGTTGACGGTGAAGCGGCGGTAGTGCAGGGCCACCAGGACATCCCGGTGCTCCTTGCTAAGGCGCAGGAGGGCTTCCTCGATCAGCACCCGGTTCAGCAGGCCGTCCACGCGCTCCATGACCCCGGCCTGGCGGGATGGCTCGCCCTCCAGCGTTTCGGCGGGGCGGCGCTGGGCGCGCCGGTAGTTGTCGATCATGATGTTCCTGGCCGTCCGGTAGAGGTAGCTGCGGATGCTGCCGTTGATGTCGGGCGCCTGCTGCCAGACCCGCAGCACGGTTTCCTGCACCACGTCCTCGGCCAGCTGCGGGTCCCGCGAGGCACTGAGCACGAACCGGCGCAGCGCCGTGCCGTGTTCACGGTAAAGGGACTCCACCGCATCCTCGTCGAGCGGCATCCCATCCTCCTGCCCGCGTCCATCCGCTGTTTGTCCATTCAGACGCCGTTTCCGGGCGAATGGTTCAACCACACCGGCCTACCCTGTTTTGCCGCCGCCTTGAACCATTCTTCACCCGGAGGCGTCATACCGGTTAGCGTCCGGTGATCCCACACCGGGCACCAGCAAAGGAGCAACCATGAAATCCCGTTTGGGTACAGGTTTCGCCATTTTGGCCCTCACTGCTGCACTGTCCGCCTGCGGCGGAAGCAGCGGGACCACACCGGCTTCCAGCCCGGCCGGAACGGCAAGCGCCCCGGCCACGTCCGCTGCGTCCGCTGCGCCGTCCGCCACCTCCACCGGCACGTCAAGTGCCGCCGTCGACCTCAAGACGGCGTCCTCCAGTGCGGGCACCATCGTGGTGGACGCCAAGGGCATGAGCGTCTATTTCTTCACAAAGGACACCAAGGACTCCGGTACCAGCGCCTGTGCTGATGCCTGCCTGAAGGCGTGGCCGCCGCTGACCACCACGTCGGCCACACCGTCGGCCGACGGTGTGACCGGGAAGCTGGGCACCATCACCACCGCGGACGGCAAGCAGCAGGTAACGCTTGAGGGCATGCCGCTGTACTACTTCGCCAAGGACACCAAGCCCGGCGACGTCCTGGGCCAGGGCGTCAACAACGTCTGGTACCTGGCAGACCCATCCGGCAGCATGATCCAGGCGGCCAGCGGCGCCGCCTATTAGGGGCGGCCTGCCGGGCCCTTATGCTCGTGGGCACAGGTCTCGTAGGCAAAGGTCCGCGGGTACAGGTTTTCGGACACAAAGACGGGCTGCAGGCGCCTATTGGTGGGGGGCTGCCGGAAGCGTGGTGGGCAGCGGAAGCTGCGGCACTTCCGGCAGTGGCACCTGCGGCCGCTGGGGCAGCCTGTCCGTGACCTCGGTGGGGACGGCCGTGGGCAGCGACCCCGGCGCCGGTACGCCCGCAGGCTTGCCCGGTGTCACGGCCGGGGACGGGACGCCTTCCGGAACAGCGGGAGCGTCCGACGCCGGCGCCCCGGCAGGTGCCTCAGCCGGCACAGGAGCCGTGGGCACTGCGGCCGGGCTCACCGGTGCGGCCGGGGCGGGCGCCGCCGGTTCCCCCGGTTGCGTCGGGGGTACGGGTGCCTGCCGTTGTCCGGCGGGCCCGGATCCCGTGACGAAGGAGGTCACTGCGTGGTTGAGGTGGGTGAACGAATCGCGGATGCCCTGATCGGACGCGGCAGCAACAGCACCGCCGGCGGTCAGGGTAACGCCCAAGGTCAGTGCGGTGAGGGCGGCCCGGCGCTTCGCCCGGCGCCGCGCGGCAAGCTCGTCACCGGGTGAGCCAGTTGTGCCAGGTGGAACATCGACCGGGGCAGCAGGGGAATCCGCCGCGGCGGGTTCAGCCGGGTCAGCAGGTGCTGCGCTGGTCTCGCCGGACCCGGCGGCATGGGCGCCTCCGAGCAATGCCGCGACGGCGGCCGAGGGCTCGGGAACTTCGGTGCCCAGGGCGCGGAGCTGCAAAAGGGCGGGGCGGAGCTGGCCGTCGTCGTCCAGGTCTGCCTCGAGCAGCAGCTGGTCAACGAAACCTTCACTGCGGGATCCTGCGGTGTCACTCATGATTCGCCTGGTTTCTTTTGAGCGTCTGTGCCTTGAGGTTTTGGAGGGCCCTGCGCTGGAGCTGCTTGATGGCTCCGGTGCTTTTGCCCATGATGGCGGCCACCTGTTCGATGGACAGGTCCGCCACTATGCGGAGGGCCAGTACTTCCTGGTGTTCATCGGCCAGCCCTTCGAGCATGGCGGCCGCCCCTCCGGTGATTCCCACCGCGCCCTCCTCCGCCGACGGGGACGTCCGGGCGTCGTCGTGGGGATCGTACGGCGTCAGGTGCGGCCTGCGCTCCAGCCGGCGGTAGTGGTCCACCATGCGGGCGTGCGCAATGGAGAAGATCAATGACTTTGCGCCCTGCAGGCCGCCCGTGAGGCTTTCGATCCTGGGGTAGAAGGCCAGGAAGACGTCCTGGGTCACGGCCTCGGGATCATCGACGCCGCGTGCTTTGAGGTAACCCTGGACCGGGCCGGCGAAGGACCGGTAGGCAGCAGCAAACAACACAGCGGGATCTGCTCCGGCCGTGTTCTCGAATTCTTCGGTTTCTGCTTGGGCCAAAGTGTCCAGCACCAGCGGCTCCTCCATTCCGGGACACGGCGTGCGCGCGCCTTTCCCGGTTCTATCTGCAGGCTGCCGGCGCGTTGCCCCGGCTGCGGCTTACCAGCCGCGGTGGACTGCGGGGGCAGGCGGCAAAGGCCGGTTCCCGCAGTCCACCCTAGCCAACTGCTGCTAGCGGGCGGAAACCGAAGGAACGTCCACGGTGTTGCCCGGGACGGCGGGAACTGCCGGCACAGCCGGAACCTTGGGAGCGTTGTCAACGCCGGGGACGGCCGGAACAGCAGGAACGGCCGGGAGGGTGGGAACGGCCGGGAGTTCCGGGCGGTGGGCGTCGACGGCGGCGGAACCGTTGGCGGAGGCCGCGGCCTTCGCTGCGGCATCGGCGTCGGCCGCGATGTCGGCGCAGTAGCTGCCGATGTTGGCTTCGCCGTCGGCGGCGAGCTTCAGCGAGGAGAAGCCCTCGGAGGCGGTGTTCAGGCCACCGTGGGTGAAGGCGGTGCAAAGGCCGATTGCTGCGGCACCTGCGGCGTCCACGGCGGAGTTGGCGGCAACGGAGGCCGAGCCCTTGGCAGCGACGCTGTCCTCGCTGACCTTGGCATCGGCGTCAGCGGAAGCAGTTGCGTCCGCGGAGGCTGTGGCCTTCGCCGTGGAATCAGCGGCAGCCTCGACGTCTTCAGCATCAGTGCTGGCTGCGGCGCCGGCGGTGCCTTCAAGAGCGTCGGAAGCGGCGCTGGCTGCCAGCTTCGGGGCCGGAGCGCCGAAGAGTTCGTGGGCGGCCTGCTGGGCTTCGGTGGGGAGGACACCGGAAGCGGCGGCTGCGCCGGTTCCACCTACGGCCAGGGTGCCTGCTGCCAGGACTCCGGCGGCGACTTTACTGGTGGCAAGAACGGTGAACAAAGACATAAAACACTCCAAACCTTGGCGACTTGCGGGTCGGGGCCGGTGGGCCCATCACCCCCTACATCGCCGGGCAGTCCGGAAAGGTTACGGGTGCTGTGAAAGTTTTTCCGGCAGCCCGGTTTCCGGGGGACCACTCAGCCGTTTAGCGGGAGCGGCCCGTATTCGCTGTTCCGTTACGGCGAACGCAGGCCGCTCCCGCTAACCGGGCGTGGCCGGAAAACGCGTCCCTAGGCTTCGACCAAACCGGCGTCTGCCTCTTCGAACTCCACGGCCGCCACGATCTCCTGCGTTTCGGGGTTGATCATGAAGGCTTCGTCGTCCTCCTCGACCATGAGGAAGTCGCCGTGGTCGGTACTGAAGTACCATGCGAGGGTCTTTTCGCCGTCGTGCACGTAGTTGGGGTCGCCCATGGTGATCCTGGCCAGCTCGTAGCCGGCAATGCTGCACAGTTCCCGGATGATGATTTCGAAATCGGGCGCGTCCTCCAGGGCTTCCTCGGCCGCCCTGGACTGGCGCTCCGGCAGGTCCGGGATCTTGGCGGCGAGCTGCTGTATGTAGGGGCCCACCTCTTCGTCGTCGAGGACCAGCAGGTCCGCCTGACCGCGCAGCCACGCCGCGTTGAGGGCGGTGATGTTCTCCCGTTCCAGCAGTTCCTCGAACTCGCCGTCGAGTTCTTCCATGGCGAGGACCCCGGCCGGCACCTCGTCGTCGTCATCCAGCGGCCCGTCCAGGTAGTGCTCCGCGTCCTCGTCGGACAGGCCCCCGTAGGCTTCCACTGCGCGGTTGAACAGGTCCAGGTGGACCGTGGCGCCCATGCCGGCCATGCCCTCCCGGATGAGGGTGTCCGTCCCGGTGCGGTCAACGGACATGAAGGCGTATTGCGCGAACCCGCCCTCCAGCGCCTGGGTGAGGTAGAAATCCACGTAGTAGCTGCGGACGGCAACAGGCGACATTTCGTCAGTGGCCAGGAGCGCCGTGTGCATGGCATCCACCACGCTGACGTTGGCCGCCACGGCTTCCTCATCACTTGCTTCGATGCTGCTGCTGGTCAGGACGACGGGCTGCTGGGTGGTGATCATGGAATCCCTCACTGCTGGCTGGTGCTGCGGACATTTTTCACGCTACGTCCGCAAAACTGCCGCCCCGTAGAGGGGGACATGAACGTCAGGCGAAGTTTTCATGGGAGGCCGGTGCCGGGGACCGCGGCACGGCCGGGCTGCCGGGCGAACTAAGATGGATCAGATAACCACCCGACGGACCCGGCCCTTCCGTGGGCTGCTGAAAGTAGCGCGCACCATGCCATCCCAACCGGACGAGAGTGCGGCACTGGCAATACAGACTCCCGCCATCAACGACCGCTCGCTCGCGGCCGGGCTTGCCTATGCCATGGGCAGCCGGGTCACCGGGATATCGTTCGACGCCGGCACCGGGCTCATGCTGGGCAAGGTCAGGGGAAGCGCGGACACACCGTATTCCACCACGGCCAAGCTGGTCCGCAAGGGCGGCGGGTGGAGCTGCACGGTGGGTGTGTGCAGCTGCCCGGTGCGGAAAGACTGCAAGCACGTTGCCGCCCTGCTGTTCGCGGCTGAGGACAACCCGGCCACAAGGGTCCAGCTGCTGGCCCCGTCAACGTCCACGCAGGTCTCGCACCAGCCCGGAGGGGCCGTCCTGTCCGATTGGGAGCAGGCCCTCAACCCCCTGATTGCCAAGCCTGGAACGGCAGCTGCCGGCAGCGGGGTGCCGCTGGCGCTGCAGTTCGAGGTTGAAGAACCCGCCCCGCACTTCTCCTACACCGGCCGGCGGGACCCGGTGCGCAGCGTCCGGCAGCTCAAGGCCCGGCCCGTGATCATGGGCGCCAAAGGCAAGTGGATCCGCGGCGACGTCTCCTGGAACACCCTGAACTACCTGAACTTCCGGCGGGAATCGAACCAGGAACACGTGGAGTGGCTGCAGGAATTCCTGGCTTCCCACTCGGCGGCGGCCAGCCGGATGCACAACGCCTCCGGGCTGTGGCTGGGGCTGAACTCCTATTCGGGGAAGAACCTGTGGAGCCTGCTGGCCGACGCCCGGAAGATCGGGCTTGTTCTGGTCAACTCGCGCGGCTCTGAACCCGTGCGGCTCGCCGAGGCGCCTGCCGCCGTCGCGCTTTCCCTCAGCCGGTACGGCACTCCGCTCGCGGAACCGGAACAGCCCGAGCCCGCCGCCCCGGGCAGCGGCGCGTCCGACGGCGGCCTGGAGTTGGCGCCCACCATCACTGTGGAGGGCGAAGAGATCGATCCGGCGGCCGCCGGGACCATCGGCCGGCCCGCGCACGGGATCTTCTTCACCACCGGGGAGGCGTCGTTGCCGGGCGTACCCGATCCGGACGGCGTCCTCACGCTGGCACCCCTGGAGGGCGGGCTCAGCGAGGAACTGCTGGCGTTCGTCACGGCCGGCAGCACGCTGCACATCCCGGCCAGGGATGAATCCAGGTTCCTCACTGGCTTCTACCCCAAGCTGAAGCAGACAGCGCGGGTCACGGCCCGGGACGAATCGGTGGAGCTGCCCACGCTGGCCGTTCCGTCGCTGTCCCTGCTGGCGAACTACGGCAACGACCACCGGGTCCGGCTGCACTGGGAATGGCATTACAAGAGTGGCAACCATGTGACGGCCCAGCCGTTGTGGCGGCACCCGGGCGACCAGGGCTACCGGGATGACACCGCGGAGTCCCGCATCCTGGAAGGCATCGGGCAGCCGTGGGAGGTTGTGGCCGCGCTGGGCGAGTCCTCCACCGGCGGCTGGGGCACCCCCCGGCTGGCGGCCTCGGCCGAGCTGAAGGGGCTGGACACCCTCGCCTTCACGGAGGAGGTGCTGCCGCGGCTGCGCGAAGCACGGGACGTGGACGTGGAGACGGCCGGAGATATCGCCGACTACCGCGAGGCTGAGGAAGCGCCGGTGGTGTCCATCTCCACCAAAGCCACCGAACAGCGCGACTGGTTCGACCTGGGCATCCAGATTTCGCTGGAGGGCCAGCCGGTGTCCTTCGCCGCCGTGTTCTCCGCCCTGGCGTCCGGGCAGACCAAGATGCTGCTGCCCAGCGGCGCGTACTTCTCCCTGGACCTGCCGGAACTGCACCAGCTGCGCGCCCTCATCGAAGAGGCCCGGTCGCTGCAGGACAACAAGGATGCGCCGCTGCAGATCAGCCGGTTCCAGGCGGGCCTCTGGGATGAGCTGGCGCAGCTGGGGATCGTGGACCAGCAGGCGGCCACGTGGCGCTCCGCGGTGGGTGGCCTCCTGGAGGGCGGCATGGACGGGCTGCCGTTGCCCGCTTCCCTGAACGCCGAGCTGCGCCCATACCAGCTCGAAGGGTTCAACTGGCTCAGTTTCCTGTACAAGCACAGCCTGGGCGGAGTCCTCGCGGACGACATGGGCCTGGGCAAGACCGTGCAGGCGCTCGCCCTGATGTGCGCGGCGAAGGAACTCGCCGTTGAGGCGGCCGGGGCGGTTCCGGAAGATTCGGTTCCGGCGGATTCGGTTTCGGACGCTTCGGTTTCGGGGGCTGCGGTTCCGGAGGATTCGGCCGCGGCGGCTGGCGCTGGCTCGTCCGACGGCGGCACTGGCACCCCGGGTGCGCAGCCTGCGGACACCCGGCCTGCCGCCGTCGCGCCCTTCCTCGTGGTGGCACCCACCAGCGTGGTGGGCAACTGGGCGCTCGAAGCCGCGCGCTTCGCCCCGGGCCTCACCGTCCGCACCGTGGGCGAAACCTTTGCCAAGAGCGGGCAGGACGTGGCGGATTCCCTGGGCGGGGCCGACGTCGTGATTACCTCCTACGCGCTGTTCCGGATCGATTACGAGTCGTATGCCTCGCGCGAGTGGTCCGGGCTGGTGCTGGATGAGGCGCAGTTTGTGAAGAACCACCAGTCCAAGGCGTACCAGTGCGCCCGGAAGCTGCCGGCGGCGTTCAAGCTGGCCATCACCGGTACCCCGCTGGAGAACAACCTGATGGAGTTCTGGGCGCTGACGTCCATCGTGGCCCCCGGCCTGTTCTCCAGCCCCAAGCGCTTCGCGGAGTACTACCAGAAACCGGTGGAAAAGAACGGCGACAAGGGCCAGCTGGAGAAGCTGCGGCGCCGGGTCCGCCCACTGATGATGCGGCGCACCAAGGACCAGGTGATCAAGGACCTGCCGCCCAAGCAGGAACAGATCCTGGAAGTGGTACTGAACCCGCGGCACCAGAAGGTTTACCAGACGCACCTGCAGCGCGAGCGGCAGAAGATCCTGGGGCTGATCGAGGACGTCAACAAGAACAGGTTCACCATCTTCCAGTCGCTGACGCTGCTGCGGCAGCTGAGCCTGGACGTCTCGCTGGTGGACCCTGCTTTGTCCGCGGTCCGGTCAAGCAAGCTGGATGTGCTGTTCGAGCAGCTCGAGGACCTGGTGGCTGAGGGGCACCGGGCCCTGATCTTCAGCCAGTTCACCGGTTTCCTGGGGAAGGTCCGGGAGCGGCTGGACGAGGAGGAGATCGAGTACTGCTACCTCGACGGCGGCACCCGGAACCGTGCCGACGTGGTCAGCGAATTCAAGAACGGCAGCGCACCGGTGTTCCTGATCTCGCTGAAGGCCGGCGGATTCGGGCTCAACCTCACCGAAGCCGACTACGTCTTCCTGCTCGATCCGTGGTGGAACCCGGCGTCGGAGGCCCAGGCCGTGGACCGGACCCACAGGATCGGCCAGGCCCGGAACGTGATGGTGTACCGGCTCGTCGCCAAGGACACCATCGAGGAGAAGGTCATGGCGCTGAAGACCCGGAAGTCGCAGCTGTTCGCCGACGTCATGGAGGGCGATGCCCTGTCCGGCGGTGCCATCACAGCCGAGGACCTGGCGGGGCTGTTCAAGGAGTAGGCTCGCGCCGGCGCACTCTCGACACGTAAACCCACGTTCGATGCGCAGATCCGGTTTCGCGGCCCGGATCTGCGCAGCGTCAGCGAACCTGCGCAGCGCCAACGCAATCACGCGTCCGAAATCGCCGTCTATGCTGGTATACAGCCAAAAACTACAACGTTGGAGAAAAAGTGCCCCAGCCACAGCAGGCCGAGCAACTTGCCCCTGATGCGCCGGCCCCGCAGGCCCTGCCGCACCTGAGCCCTGACGCCTTCACGGCCCCCTACCTCGACCCCGTTTGGGACGGCCCCACCGATCCCGTCCTGGTGGCCGACCACCTGGCCAATGAGTGGGTGCTGTTCTACACCCAGCGCCGCGCCACCGCTCCGGGACTGAGCGGCGTGGAATGGGTCCACGGGACCGGCATCGGCGTTGCGAGATCGTCCGACGGCGGCGAAACCTGGCGCTATCAGGGCACCGCGGAGGGGCTCATCCCGCCCGGAACGGAACTGCCGGCAACCCTCTGGGCGCCCGACGTCGTCCGCATCGGGGACCTGTGGATCATGTACCTTTCCGTACTCGGCGGACGGCGCACGGACTGGACGGGGAAAGCCGAAATCGTCCAGTTCGCCAGCCGGGACCTCAACCACTGGGAGTACCTCGGCCCCATCGACCTCGACTCCCCCAGGGTCATCGACGCCGCCGTGGCCCGGTGCGGGGACGGCCGCTACCGGCTCTGGTACAAGGACGAGACCCGCGGTTCGAACACCTGCAGCGCGGTCAGCGACACCCCGGAAGACCCGGCGTCGTGGGTCCTTGAAGGCGTGGCGGTCCAAGGACGCCCGCACGAGGGACCCAAGGTCTTCCGGCTGGGCGGCAGCTACTGGATGATCGTGGACGAATGGCGCGGCCAGGCCGTCTACCGTTCCGAAGATGCCGCCGGCGCCTGGATCCGGCAGGAACACCTGGGCGGGCTGATCCTCACGGCGCCGGAAACCGTGGACGGGCAGCCCGTCGTCGGACGCCATGCGGACGTGGTGCCGCTACCCGTTCCGCCTGCAGCAGGAACGTACGACGGCGGCGCGCAGCAGGCGCTGCTGGTCTACTTTACGCACCCGCACTGGGGCGGTGAGGACATTGGCACCATGGCACCGGACCCGCGCACCCATCTGAGCCACGTCCGCGCCGCGGTGCTGGAAGTCCGTGACGGCGTCCTGGTGTGCACCGAACACTGAAACTTCCGCGTTGCGCCGGGCACAACGAAGGGCCAAACCCTGGAACTATAAGCCGGCAGAATCCTGCCGGCACCGGTCCAAGGTTTGGCCCTGACTCGTGCTCTGGATTGCACCTCACGGAGTGATGGTTTACCGGACACCGCCCCCAGCAGGCGGGCCCGGCAGCTTTGCTTTCCGGTAGGTGACGGGCCGGGGTTAGACCCGCTGCGGCGAGCCCAGGTCCACCGGGTCCTCGTCCGTCAGGTAGGCCAGCTCGGAGTGGGCTGCGAGGTCGATGCCGCGCAGTTCGTCCTCGGGCTTGATGCGGAGGCCGCCCATCGTCTTGTCCAGGATCTTGGCCAGGAGCCAGGTGATGCCGAACGAGTAGGCCAGCACCGTGACGGTGGCGAGGGCCTGGACTCCGAGCAGTTCGAACCCGCCGCCGTAGAAGAGGCCGCTGACCCCGTTGGGGGCGGCGTCGGTGGCGAAGAGGCCGATCAGCAGGGTACCCAGGATGCCGCCCACCAGGTGGACGCCGACAACGTCGAGCGAGTCATCGAAGCCCAGCCGGAACTTCAGTTCGATGGCCAGCGAGCAGACAGCGCCTGCAATCGCACCGATGGCCACGGCACCGAGCGGGCTGACCGAGCCACAGGCGGGGGTAATGGCAACGAGCGCCGAGATCAGGCCGGACGCTGCGCCCATGCTGGTGGCGGAGCCGTGTCGGAACCGCTCAACAAGGGCCCAGGCCAGCAGGCCGGCGGACGCGGCCACGGCCGTGTTCAGGAAGACCACCGACGCCGAGTGTCCGGCGGAAAGGGCCGAGCCTGCGTTGAAGCCGAACCAGCCCACCCACAGCAGGCCCGCGCCCACCAGGACCAGCGGCCGGCTGTGAGGCTTGGCGTGTTCCACCTTGGGCCAGCCGGAGCTCTTACCGAGGACAAGGGCCAGGGCCAGGGCAGCTGCGCCGGCGTTCATGTGCACCGCGGTGCCGCCGGCGAAGTCGATGGCCTTGATGCCGTTGGCGATCCAGCCGCCCACCGTGCTGCCGTCCGCGGAATTGAACGCGAACACCCAGTGCGCAATGGGGAAGTAGCCGACGGTGGCCCAGATGCCGGCGAACACCATCCAGGCGCCGAACTTCATGCGGCCCGCGGCGGCACCGGCAACCAGCGCAGTGGTGACGCAGGCGAAGAACAGCTGGAACGCGGCGAACAGGATGACCGGGATGGACGCCTCCTTATCCTCGGCCATCAGCTGTCCCATGCCGGGGAACTCGGTGACGTCACCGATCAGCCCCAGCCCGCCCACGGAGTTTCCGAAGGCCATTGAGTACCCGAAGAGTGCCCAGAGGACGGCCACCAGGCTGGCGCCGCCAAAGCACATCATCATCATGTTGAGAATGCGGCGCGAGCCCACCATGCCCCCGTAAAAGAGTGCGAGGGCGGGAATCATCATGCAGACCAGTGCCGAGCTGGCCAATATCCAAGCGACATTTCCCGAATCCATGGGAAACCCCTTTCGTGATGCGACGAAGAGAACGGAAATTTTGCCGTCAGAACCGCTCCGGCGGAAGGGACGCGGGGTCTGTGCCATCTTCAGCGGAGGGCGGCAGTTTGCCGTCGTGATCCAACTGTAAGGCGGGCATTTCAGGCTGGGTTTCGGGCGTGTTAAATGCTGGTTTCAGCCATCCACGCGCGAGTTTCAGGAGTAACAGGGCAGGCCAAAATGCCCGGTATTGCGGGGTTTTTAGGCAGCAGCGGAAGCTATCTGGCGGAGATGGCCAGGAAGCTGATGGGGAGGTCCAGCAGCTCCAGCGGCCCGTGGGGTCCTTCACCGTCCAGCAGCAGGGAGTCGCCGGCTTCCATCGCGTATTCGTAGGAGCCGTGGCCGTAGACCATCCGGCCCGAAAGCATGTAGATGAACTCGGTGCCCGGGTGCTGGAACAGCGGAAACACGTCGCTGGCGTCCGTGAGGGTCACCAGGGTTGGTTCCAGGGCGTCGGTGCGGCCCTTGAGCGTTCCCAGCACACGGTATTCGTGGCCGTGCTGGGTTCCGCTGCGGACCGTCAGGCTGCCCTGGCCGCTCTTGGTGAAGGTGGCATCCCGGTCGGTGTCGGCACCGCGGAACAGCGCGGTGACGGGGACTTTCAGCCCGTCGGCGAGCCGCTGCAGGGTGGTGAGGGAACAGGAGGTGGTGGCGGTTTCCACCCGCGAGATCATGGCCTTGGACAGCCCGGTCCGGGCGGCCAGTTCAGCGGAGGACAGGCCCTGCGCGGTGCGGTAGTGCCGGACCTGCGCGGCGATGACCTGCTCGAGCTTGCCGGCCACGTCACCGGCCGGCTGGTCTTCTGCGCGGTCCCCGGCCTGTTCGGTCATGGTTGCCATCTTAGGCGGGCCACGCGGGCTCCGGAGTACGACGCCGGCGCTAGCCAAGGACGCGGGCCCCGCCCAGGAGCCCGGCAAGGGAGTCCGCCAGGGCAGCGGCGCCGGCTTCGGCGTCCCGGTCCTCCACCAGTTCGTCGGGCGAATGCGAGATGCCGGTGGGGTTGCGGACGAAGAGCATGGCCGTTGGCAGGTGCGCCGCCAGCACCCCGGCGTCGTGCCCTGCACCGGTGGCCAGCACCGGCGCGGCAGGCAGGAGCTGCTGCAGCCGGTCCCGGAGGCCGCCGTCGAATTGCACCGTGGGGCTCAGCGACTCCATGCTGAGCGCAGCGGAGCAGCCTTCCCCGGTGGCGAGGACCTGGGCGTTCAACCCGATGGCCTCCACCAGCGCGGCGGTGACCGAATCCTCCGGGTGCCGGACGTCGATCCAGAGGTCCACGCGGGACGCGATGACGTTGGTGCCGCCGGGGACGGGCTGCAGCCGGCCCACCGTGGCGCGGGCGTCGCGGTACTTGCGGGCGGTGTCGCGGATGCCTACCACCACCTTGGCGGCCGCGATCAGGGGGTCCCTGCGGTCCTTCATGAGTGTGGTGCCGGCGTGGTTCCCCTCGCCGGAGATGGCCAGTTTCCAGCGGCCGTGTCCCAGGATGGACGAGCCAACCGCCACCGGCTGGTCCAGGTCGATCAGGCCCCTCCCCTGTTCCACGTGCAGCTCAACGAACAGGCCCAGCTGCTGCAACGCCTTGTAGTCGGCGCCGATGAACCGCGGGTCCTGTCCGTTGGCAGCTGCGACGTCGGCATAGGTGTTGCCGTCCGGGTCGCGGAGGTTGCGGGCCTTGTTGGGATCGAGTTCGCCGGTGAGGAGCCGCGAGCCAAGGCAGGCGATACCGAACCGCGAGCCTTCCTCCTCAGGAAACACCGCGATCGCCAGGGGGCGGCGGGGGCGGAAATTGCGGGCTTGGAGGAGGTCGACGGCGACCAGCGCCGAGGCGACCCCCAGCGGACCGTCATACTCGCCGCCGCCGGGGACGGAATCGAGGTGGCTGCCGGTGGCCACCGCGTCCTTCCGTACGCCCGTCGCCGTGTCCCACCAAGCCCAGATGATTCCGTTGGCATCGGTGTGGACGTCCAGCCCGCGCCGGGTTGCCTGCTCGATGAACCAGCTCCGCAGGTCCGTTTCGGCGGTGGAAAACACCGGGCGGGAGTAGCCGCCGCGCGTCCTGTCACGCCCGACGCCGGAGATCTCCCTAAGGAGGCCGGCTACGGTGGGTGGGCCGGTGGTTCCTGCGGGTACGGCGAGCGGCGCGGGTGCTGTCTGGGGAAAGCTCACGGGGATCCGTTCTACGTGGTGAGTGCTGGCAAGGTGGCGCCGCGGAACCGTTCTGGGACCGCCGCTGCGCCGGTGGCCAGGTCCGCTGCCCACTGTCCGATCAGCGGGGCGAATTTGGCGCCGTGCCCGGAGCAGGGCGAGACGACGGTGAGGTTGTCCGCCCGGTCGATGAGGAAGTCCTCGGTGGGCGTATTCGTGAAGAGGCAGGTGGTTTCGGCGTAGGGTTCGGGGTCCAGGCCGGGCAGGTAACGGCGGACGTAGTCCACCACGCGGGCGCGGTTGGCAGGGTCCACGTGGCCGGTCTGGTCCGCGGCCGACGGGATCAGCGGGCCGCCGTTGTACTCGGCCACCTTTTGGCCGGCGAATCCGGCGTCGCGGCCGCCAGGGAGCCCGTAGGCCTGGATGTCGGCGGCCTTGTGGATGAAGGTGGGCCAGGTGGCTCCGGAATAGCCAGGGTCCTCCCGGTACCTGAAGTGGAAGGCCTGCTCCTGGCGGACGGTGAATTCCGGCAGGCCGGCGAGGAACCCGGCCGGCAGCGGCAACGACTCCAGCAGCCGTGGCAGCCAGCCGCCGGCGCTGATGACCACGTGACCGGCGTCGAGTGTTTCCCCTGCGGCGGAGTGCAGCCGGTAACCGGCGCCGGTACCGCTGCCCAGGCGTTCCACCCGCTCCAGGGTCCAGCCGGTCCGCACCTCCGCCCCGTTCCGGACCGCGAGCGCCACCATTGCGTTCACGGAGGTTTCGGCGTCGATGACCCCTGCCCCTGGGTGCCAGAGGACCTCGGTATCGAACGCGATCTGCGGCCATCGGCGGCGGGCCTCCGCGGCGGAGAGCAGCTCATGGTCGATCCCGGCCCCGGCCAGGACGCTGGCCAGCAGGGCGGGCTGCCGGGTGGGGCCGTAGTCCACAGCGCCAAAGGGTGTGATCAGTTCGGTTCCCGCTTCGGCGGCCAGCCCGTCCCAGAGTGCTTTCGAGTCCAGCACGGCCTGTGTGTAGAACGGGTCCGGGTAGGCGTAGCGGAAGATCCTGGCGGAGCCGTGGGAGCTGGCGTCGTGTGCGGCCGGGACGTCGCGCTCCAGCAGCGTGACCTGGTGCCCGCGGGCGGACAGCTGCCAGGCGGTGGCGGCACCGGCCAGGCCGGCGCCCACTACCACGTAATCTGACGGACCTGAGTGGCCGCCGGATAAGCCGGTGGCCTCGCCGGATGTCCCGCCAGGGACGCCGCCTGACATCAGAAGCTTCCCTGCACGCCGGGGATCCAACTGGTGCCGGCCAGCGGCACGCGGGCCATGGCCGATGCTTCGATGGTCAGGGCCACCAGGTCCTCGGGTTCGAGGTTGTGCAGGTGGGACTTGCCACAGGCGCGGGCGATGGTCTGGGCTTCCATGGTGAGGACGCGCAGGTAGTTGGCCAGGCGCCGGCCAGCGGCCACCGGGTCCAGCCGCGAGGCGAGTTCCGGGTCCTGGGTGGTGATGCCGGCGGGGTCCCGGCCGTCCTGGAAGTCGTCGTAGAACCCGGCCGCGGAGCCCAGGTCAGCATATTCGGCGGCGTAGCGGGGGTCGTTGTCGCCGAGTGCGATCAGCGCGGCGGTGCCGATGGCCACGGCGTCTGCGCCCAGGGCCATGGCCTTGGCGACGTCGGCGCCCGTGCGGATGCCGCCGGAGACAATCAGCTGGACCTTGCGGTGCACTCCGAGTTCCTGGAGCGCCTGGACTGCCTGCGGGATGGCGGCGAGGGTGGGGATGCCCACGTTCTCGATGAACACCTGCT
Organism: Arthrobacter sp. Leaf137; assembly: GCF_001423525.1. Taxonomy (GTDB): domain Bacteria; phylum Actinomycetota; class Actinomycetes; order Actinomycetales; family Micrococcaceae; genus Arthrobacter. Next base: position 433,989 of record NZ_LMOI01000018.1, read on the forward strand.
GCGTCGCGGCCGTCCCGCCCTGCATGCCGTCCACCACCACCACATCGGCGCCGGACTTCACGGCGAGCGCGGTGTCGTAGTACGGCCGGGACGCGCCGATCTTGACGTAAATGGGGGTTTTCCAGTCGGTGATTTCGCGCAGTTCGCCGATCTTGATTTCGAGGTCGTCCGGGCCGGTCCAGTCCGGGTGGCGGCTGGCGGAACGCTGGTCGATACCGACCGGCAGGGTGCGCATTCCGGCCACGCGTTCGGTGATTTTCTGGCCCAGGAGCATGCCGCCGCCGCCGGGCTTGGCGCCCTGTCCCAGCACGATCTCAATGGCGTCGGCCTTGCGGAGATCGTCCGGGTTCATGCCATAGCGGGACGGCAGGTACTGGTACACCAGGTGCTTGGACTGGCCGCGCTCCTCAGGCGTCATGCCGCCGTCGCCCGTGGTGGTGGAGGTGCCCACCTCGGACGCGCCGCGGCCCAGCGCTTCCTTGGCGTTGGCGGACAGGGCGCCGAAGCTCATGCCGGCGATGGTCACCGGGGTCTGAAGGTGCAGCGGGCGGCTGGCATGCCGGTCGCCAAGGACGACGTCGGTATCGCACTTCTCGCGGTAGCCCTCCAGCGGGTAGCGGGACATCGAGGCGCCGAGGAAGAGCAGATCGTCGAAGTGCGGGACCTTGCGCTTGGCGCCCCAGCCACGGATGTCATAGACGCCGGTGGCGGCGGCGCGCTGGATGTCGGCGATGGTGGCGCGGTCGAAGGTGGCGGACTCGCGGAGACCGAGTGCAGCGATGTCAGAAGCAGCCAGGTTCTGGGCGGGAGCTGCAGCAGGTGCCTGGGCGGGTGCGGGGAGGGAGGTGACGGTCACGGGGGCCTCCTAGTAGGCGGACGAGTTGTCGACGTGGAAGTGGTAGAGGTTCCGGGCGGAGCCGTAGCGCTTGAAGTCGGCGGGGTTGTCGGTGCGGCCGGCGGCTTCGAGGAGTTCGGCGAGCTCTGCGAGGTGCTCTTCGCGGAGCGGCTTTTCGATGCAGTCTGCGCCGAGTGAGGCCACGGTTCCCTTGACGTAGATCCGGGCCTCGTAGATCGAGTCGCCCAGGGCGTCCCCGGCGTCACCGCACACCACGAGGCGGCCGGCCTGCGCCATGAATGCGGACATGTGGCCGATGTTGCCGCCCACCACGATGTCCACGCCCTTCATCGAGATGCCGCAGCGTGCCCCGGCGTTGCCGTCGATGACCACCAGGCCGCCGTGGCCGGTGGCGGCGGCGGACTGGGAGGCATCACCGGTCACGTGGACGCGGCCGGATATGATGTTCTCGGCCAGCCCCACGCCGGCATTGCCGTTGATGGTCACGTCACCCTTTTGGTGCATCCCGGCTGCGTAATAGCCCGTATGGCCTTCGATGGTCACGGCCACGCGGGCGCTGATGCCGACAGCGAGGCTGTGCTTGCCGCCCGGGCTGGTGATGGTCCAGGACTGGCCGTCAACGGCGTCATGCAGGGCCTGGTTCAGGCTGCGGACGGACGCATCGGCGAGGTCCACCACGGTGGGTGCGGCCCCGCCGTCGGACTCCGCTGGTGCAGCTGCTTCAGGCGCAGCGGTTTCGGGGGCTGTCAGAGTGACCATGTGTAGACCTTTCCGGGTTCCGGTTCAAAGATGCGGGCGTTGTCGATGCCGGGCAGGGCGGCCAGGGCGCGGTATTCGGAGGCCATGGCCACGTAGTCGTCCGTTTCGGCGATGATGGCGGGCTTGCAGGCGATGGGGTCGCGGACCACTGCCATGCTGTCCGCGGTGGTGACCACCAGGGTGTAGAAGCCGTCCAGGACCTTGCCCAGGTTCACCAATGCTTCCTCGAGGGTGTCGCCCTGTTTCAGCCGGGAGGCGACGTAGCGGGCGCCCACCTCGGTGTCGTTCTCGGAGTCGAACACCACGCCTTCACGCAAGAGGCCCCGCCGGACGGTGGCGTGGTTGGAGAAGGAGCCGTTGTGGACCAGGCAGAGGTCGTCGGCCACAGAGAACGGGTGCGAGCCGCCCGCGGTGACGGCCGATTCGGTGGCCATCCGGGTGTGGGACAGGCCCTGGCTTCCGGCCATCGCCTCCAGACCGTGGTCAGCGGCGACTTCCATGGGGTGGCCCACGCTTTTCATGACCGCCACATGCTCGCCGCGGCCAATGATGGTGGCGCCGGGCACGGTTTCGGTGACGGCCTTCACCAGCAGGTCTGTCCCGACGGCGGCGCTCACCAGGGTGGTGTCGCCCACCACCTTCACGGCGGCCTGCGCATCGGCTGGAAGCACTCCGGCGAGGAGGGCCGAGACGCCTGCGGTGAGTGCCGTCGTCGGGATCCCCTGGTCCGCGCCGAGCAGGCTCAGCGTGGAGGTGCCCGGGGAGACCAGGCCCGGCGTGTTGTAGACGGCGAGGCCTGCCGAGTCCGGGCCGCGGTCCACGATCTGGCAGAGCATCGAGGACAGGAGGCTGCCCATCTGGGGGTGCAGCGAGGGATTGCGCAGCTGCAGCGCGGCGATTCCGCACATGGAAAGTCCTTTGCTTGGGTTCTTGGTGGCGGGGTGGAGGGCTAGATCGAGGTGAGGTAGGTCCGGATTTCCCAGTCGCTGACCTGGTTGTGCCAGCTGAGGAACTCGTCTTCCTTGGCGTCGGCGTAGTACGCCCCGATTGCCGCGTCGCCGCTGAGGCTGGCCAGGATGACCGGGTCCCTGCGGAGTGCTTCGACGGCGTGCAGCAGCGTGGCGGGCAGGAGGTGGGCGTCCGGCCTGGACTCCCCCGGGCCGGACGGCGTGCCCGGGTCGATCGACCTCTCCACCCCGTCCAGGCCGGCTGCGACGATTGAGGCGATCGCAAGGTACGGGTTGGCGGAACCGTCGCCGGAGCGCAGTTCGATCCTCTTGTTGTCCGGCACACGGATCATATGGGTGCGGTCATTGCCGCCGTACGATGCCTTCCGCGGCGACCAGGTGGCGCCGGAGGAGCTGGTGGTGGCGCCGGTGCGCTTGTAGGAATTCACCGTGGGGGCGAGGAAGGCCTGCAGCGCCGGGGCGTGGTCCAGGACCCCGCCGATGAACGAATAGGCGAGGCCGGACAGCCCAAGGCCGCGGCCGCCGCCGTCCGTTGCATCCCCTTCCTCCGGGAACAGGGCCTTCCCGTCGGACCAGAGCGAGAGGTGGAAGTGCAGGCCCGTGCCGGTGCGGTCCGTGAACGGTTTCGGCATGAACGTGGCGGTCATGCCGCGCTGTTCGGCGAGGATGTTCAGGATGTAGCGCAGGGTGACCACGCGGTCCGCCGTGGTGAGGGCATCAGCGTAGTTGAAGTTCTGCTCGAACTGGCCGGCGGCATCCTCATGGTCGTTGGCGTAGTTGCCCCATCCCAGGCTGTTCATCGCTTCGGAGATGGAGGTCAGGTGCTCGTACATCCGGGTGACACCGCGGGCGTCGTAGCAGGGGCGGGGCGAATCGTCGCGGGCGTCGGCGGTGCTCAGCGTCCCGTCGTCGTTCCTGTTGACCAGGAAGTACTCCACCTCCGCGCCCACCTTGGCCTGTATGCCCTGGTCCGCGAGGCGCGCCAGTGCATTCTTGAGGATGACACGCGGGGCGTAGGGCCAGGGTTTGCCGTTGACGTGCGGATCGCAGTGGATGATGGCCAGGCCCTCCCTGATGAAAGGCACCGGGGTGAAGGACGTGAGATCGGGGACGGCGATGAGGTCCGCGTCCTGGGGCTTCTGGCCGATGAGGCCCGCTGCATAGCCGGCGAAGCCCATGGCGCCCTTTTCGAGTTCGTCGGCGGCCTCCACCGGGACCAGCTTGGCGCAGGGCTTGCCGGTCATGTCCACGAAGGTGGCCAGGAGGAAGCGGACGTTGTGGGCACGGGCGATATCCGCAAGGGAGATGGCGGGCACTTCGGCGGGAGTTGCCGGGCGGGCTGCCGGCGGCTCGGTGCGTTCGGAAGTGGTGAACTCCGCCGCCGGGGTTACAGCAGGGGTTGCGACACTTGTCATCGAAACATTCCTGTCCGGGTTGGTGTTAGCTACTAGTAAACCTTGTTGCACCAGGGTATCCAAAGGCACGTTTCATGCGTCGGGCCGGGAGGTTAACTCGATGTTTCTCCGCACGCACAGCCCCGTCCGGCAAGCCGCTCCCGGGCTTGACGGCAGAACCTCCGGAGACAGCAAAGCGGCGGCCACCTGATGGGTGGCCGCCGCTGGGCGGTGATGCGGAAGGCGATGCAGCCAAGGGTTCGCGCTACCCCAGTTCAAAACTGAGCGGCTTCTGCGCCATGTCGAGTCCAGTTTGCACCCCTCGGCAGGTCTCGGGGTGGGAAACGCTCGCTTTATGGCATCTGGGCTCTAAAAGCCAGTGCGGGGAGGCCGCCCTCCCTCACGGGACGCGGAGCTCCACAACCTGTGTGTGGTCCAGGCCGCCACCCACGTGGATTTCAAAGGTACCGGCCTCTACGGCATAGCGATCATGGTTGTCCCAGAAACCGAGGTCCCTCCAGCCCAGCTCGAAAGTCACTGTTGTGGACTGGCCCGGTTCCAAGGTTGACCGGGCGAAAGAGCGCAGCCGGCGGACAGGCTGGGCCAGCGAGGCCACCAGGTCCCGAATGAACACCATGGCGACTTCGTCCCCTTCCACCGCGCCGGTGTTCGTGATGGAAACCGACACCTCAACTGATCCCCCGGCGCGGAGCTCATCCAGGGAGATACTGGCCGGGGTCACGCTGAGCCCGCCGTACTGGAAGGTGGTGTAGCTGAGTCCGTGCCCAAACGGAAACTGCGGCCCCAGTTCAAGGTCCCTGTACTTGGACGTGTAATGGTCATCCGTGTTCCCGGGACCCATCAAGCCAACATCGTGGGCGCCGCCGTCGATCGTTCCGGAGATGGTGGCCGGGCGCCCCGTGTTTTCGTGGTCATAGTAGATGGGCACCTGGCTGGAAGACCTGGGGAACGTCATGGGCAACCGCCCACCCGGGTTCACTGCGCCACTCAAGGTACGGGCCACGGCATGCGGGCCCTCCAGCCCAGAGTGCCACGCCTCCAACAGCGCCGGCACAGCATCAATCCAGGCGGCGGTCACCAGAGGACGCCCGTTGAACATGACAACGGCCGACGGCGTGCCGGTGGCAGCCACAGCAAGAATCAACTCTTCCTGGGAGCCGGGAAGCCGGAGGTCGCTGCGGGAGTTTGCCTCACCTGACAGCGCCGAAGGCTCCCCCACAGCAACCAAGATCGCATCGAAATCAGCGGCATCAGCCACGGCCTGGGCTATCGATCCGGGTTCACCACCGAAAAAGCCCGTGGCGTCCCGCACTGTCAGTTGCCATTCCGGGCATTCTTGCCGGATTGCGTCAGCCAATGAACCGGCAGGTTCGGCAAAGGACTGGACCCACGCACCGAGGTGATCAGTGCTGTTGGCGTAAGGCCCCACAAGGAGTACCCGCTGGGGAACCAGGCCGAGTGGCAGGACGGACTGGTTCTTGAGCAGAACCAGCCCCTTCTCCGCAGTGGCCAGAGCAGCCAACCGGCTGTCGGGAGACGGTACGGTCACCTCCTGTTCGGGTGCCACGTAAGGATCGTCGAACAAGCCCAACGCAAGTTTCAGGCGGAGAATCCGCCGGACGGCATCGTCCACGCGCGCCACCGGGACATCGTCCGGCCCAAGGCGGGCGCCGCCGTCGGCCGTTGTGACGTTGCCGCCCATTTCAACGTCCAGGCCGGCCAAAAACGACTGCCTCAACGCATCGTCCAGGTCCTCGGCAATGCCATGGTCCAGCAGATTAACCACGCCGTCGGCGTCACCCACCACAACACCCTCGAATCCGAACTCCTCTTTCAGGACGGAGGTCAGCAGGTGGTGGTTGGCGTGTGCCGGCCGGCCGGAAACCGTGTTGAATGCCGCCATGACCGTGGCTACGCCGGCGTCGACAGCAGCCCTGAACGGTTCCAGATAGACGTTCCGGAGCCGCTGGCCGGAAACATCAACGGTGTTGTAGTCCCGTCCACCCTCCGCCTGGCCGTAGGCCACAAAGTGCTTGGCACACGCCAACAGGGAGCCCGGATCAGCCAGCGATTCCCCTTGGTAGCCGCGCACCTTCGCCGCCCCGAACACACTGTTGACGTAGGTGTCCTCTCCGAAGCCCTCAACAACACGGCCCCAGCGGGGGTCCCGGGATACATCAATCATGGGCGAGAACGTCCAGTTGACTCCGCCGGAGGCCGCCTCCTGCGCTGTGATGCGGGCATCCACCCCGGCGGTCGCCGGATCAAAGCTGGCCGCCTGGGCGATGGGAACCGGAAAAGTCGTCCGCTGGCCGTGGATCACATCCAACCCCACCAGGAGCGGGATGCCGTGAGGCGTTTCCTCGCGGGCAATCCGTTGCAGCTCGTTGGTGGCAGCGGCACTGCGCGGCCAGAAGATGGCTCCGATCCCGCTGCGGACCAGCTCTGCAGCATCCTCCAGCCGCGGACGGAAAGCTATTTGGAGTTGGGCGAGCTTCTGCTCCCACGTCATGGATTCCAGAAGGTTTTCCACGATCCCGTGGTGTGCCGGCGCGAGTGTCACCGTTGGTCCTTTCGTTCGTGGTGGACATTGCGCCGGCTTCGGCGGTCAGTCCCGGAGTGTCAGTACCTTTTGATCGGCGCCGCCGCCCGGAACGGGCATGTAGGAGATCCTCAACCGTTCACGGACCGCCACGGAGTGCTCACCCCGGCCCAGCCCGCCTGGCCTGTCCACGGCAACTGTTGCGATCTCCCCCATTTCCCAGCGGTCATCAAAGACTTCGGGCAGGTCAGCCAGTTTGTAGGTATTTCCGTGGACGGTGAGGGATACGGCGGAGGCCGGGGCTGTCTGGCCGTCGACAGTGACCTGCACGTCCTCCACCATGGAAAGCCCCAAACCGCGGTAATACGGAAGCCGTACGCCAAGCTGGAAGCCTGTGACGTCGTCGCCCGTCACCACATTGCGGAGGGTGTCCTCAACGATCATGTACTTATCGAACACTGTGACCTCCCTGGGCAGGGGCGCCCGCGGCGGCCCCCGCATCTTCACCGAGCAGACGCTCGAACATCCGGTGCTGCCGGCGGACCTGGTCTATGCTGTCCACCTCAAAAATGTCCTGGATATGCCTGTTTCCCTCGTACTCGCTGGAGAGATAGCCGTTGTATCCGCCCTCAATCAGCACCGGGATGATCTTGTTGTAGGGAATGCTGTACTCCACGCCCTCATCCGTCATCTCGTAGAACTTGGCCTGGATGTGGTGGATCAACGGCATGTGCTCCAACATCCCCCGCGGATCATTCCAGGTGAGGAAGGTGGATAGACGGGCAATGCCCTGCTCCACCGGGTTGGCGCCCATGTAGTTGAAGGTGTCCATGAGTCCGTGCACGTCCCCATGGTTGTTGTAGGTTTCCACCGCAAGCTCCACAAAGTGGGGCCGGGCGCCGTCGCGCAACGCCCGGTCTGACATCACCCGGGGAAAACGTTCAACGAACGTACCCATGTCCGGCATGAAGCCCAAAGCCGGAGACTGCAACCGGTGCATGACCTCCAGGTGCCGGATCACCCAGGGGTGTTCGTAGTGGAAGGGCGCATGCACTTCCAGAAGCAACTTCAGGCCCAGCTTTTCAGCGTAGGAGGCACAGGCCTCCATAACCTCCGGCGGCGTATTGATGATGGCACGGACATTGCCGGCGCCCATCCTCTTGGCGATGTCCAGGTCCTTGCGGACAGACTCGGTCATCTCGTCCAAAGTCATGACACGGCCGGGGTACCGCTTGGTATCCAGGAAAAGGTCCGTAGCCACCGTGGTGGTGCCGTACTTTTGCATCCAGCCGTCCCACGTGCGGTAAAAGCCTTCGCCGGGATCCGGATATCCGCTGATGGACTGCTCGGGGATGACCTCGATCCCCGATGCCCCTATGGACGCGGCCTCGCTGACACAGTCCTCCAAGGACATCTTCTTCAGGAAGCACTCTTCTTGGTAACTGTAGAAACTGACTCCACGCTTGATCTGATGGGCGGTACTCAACACCCAGCTCCTCGTGTTTGGCGCGCACGGAGCGCGACATTTCGCACCGACCTACGACGGGCGTAGTCCAACGCTACTGGCGGCTTGCGGCAATTGGCAGTGAGAGCCGGATCACGACCACCAATGCCGTTCATCCACAGTTCGAATGACACACGGGGTGCTCCCGGGCATGTCCACCGGCTAGCGTTTCTACCAGGTGCTTGCATCGACAACGCACGCAACGTGCGCTGATGCTCCCGGGCACCGTGCTGCAGGTTCACACGCCGGGCACTGAGTGATCCGTGAAGGATTCCCGTGAAAACCCCAACCCATGAGTACGACGCCGTCATTGTCGGCAGTGGACCCACTGGCGCCGCCTATGCCCGAATACTCCATGAGGAGGCTCCGCAGCTGCGGGTCCTCATGGTCGAAGCCGGCCCGTCGTTGTCCGAACAGCCGGGCCGGCATGTCAAGAACCTGCCGGATCCGCAGGCAAGGGCTGCCGCCCAGCTGGCATCACAAGGACCGGTCACTTCCCTCAGCCCGGAGTCCCCGGTCCCAGGCCCGGGGCGGCCGGGGACTTTCCTGTTGCGCCCGGACGACCTCGCTCCCCTCGCCGGGATGCCGGCCGCTGCCATGTCCAGCAACGTTGGTGGCATGGGCGCCCACTGGACCTGCGCTTGCCCGCGTCCCGGCGCATCCGAGCGCATCTCCTTCCTGGACGACGGCACTCTGGATGCAGCACTCACGGTGGCCGAACGGCTCCTGTCGGTGACCTCCGGGGCATTCGCTGACGCACCCTTCTCCGGCGAGGTCCGGCGGCTGCTCGAGCATGCTTTTGACCGCACCGGCGCGGCCGCCATCCAGCCCATGCCCCTTGCCGTGCAAAAGCATCCGGATGGCACCATCACGTGGTCCGGGACCGGCGTCGTTCTTGGTCCGCTGGCTGAACCCGCCACGCGCGGCCACTCGTTTGAACTCCGTGACCAGACACTGTGTCAACGCGTGGTTCTCGACGGCGGACGGGTCACCGGAGTGGAACTGAGGGACCTCACCACCGGGGCAGTCACCTTGGTTCACGCAGCCGCCGTGGTGGTGGCGGCCGATGCCCTCCGCACACCGCAGCTTCTGTTCGCCTCTGGTGTACGGCCGCGGGCACTGGGCCGGTACTTAAACGACCAACCGCAGGTCATCAGCGCTGTCCGTTTGCCGGCCGATGTTGTGGCCGAAGGGGTCCACGACGCCGCAGCAGGAGCCGCGTTGCACAGTGGCGTGTCCTGGGTTCCGTACACGGATGATGAGCCTTTCCACGGCCAGGTGATGCAGCTTGACGCGTCGCCCGTACCACTGGCTGAAGACGATCCCATGGTGCCCGGATCTGTGATTGGCCTCGGCTGGTTCTGCGCCACGGAAACCGTGGAAGAGAACAGGGTGGAATTCGACGATTCCAGCCTGGACCACTATGGAATGCCCCGCATGACCATCAACTACAACCTCACCTGGACGGACCTGAGGGTCATTGATGAAGCCAAGGACGCAATGACCCGCGCCGGCAAAGCACTGGGAACCTTCCTGGACGACAGGCCGCCGTTCCTCCTCCCCGCCGGCTCGTCGCTCCACTACCAAGGCTCGGTCCGGATGGGACAGCACGACGACGGCCGCTCCGTCTGCGGTCCGGACAGCCAGGTGTGGGGTACCGAGGGGCTGTATGTGGCCGGCAACGGGGTCATCCCCACGTCCACCGCCTGCAACCCCACCCTGACGTCCGTGGCGCTCGCCGTCCTTGGAGCACGGTCGCTGGCCCGGAGTATTCAGTAACCGGCAAGTCGCACGGCGCCTAAAAGCGCGGACCCAAAAGGGCTGGTCCACCATGATGATGGACCAGCCCTTTTGATTCGTGGTGCGGTGTCAGTCCTGGCTGATGTCCAGTAACCGGATACGTGAGGCACTGATCCGGTCTCTTTGCAGAACCTGGAGGCGCTCGTCACCATTCAGGAAGCGTCCCTCTTGCCAGCCATTGGGCGTCAGGCGAAGCTCCCGTACAGAGTCCACCTCCAGCGCGGCATCGGCTTGGTGGAAATCGAACAGCGCACCCTGTCCCACCACGAGGAATTCCAGGGGGCTCAGCTGGATCACCAGTCCGAAGGGACGGTTGTCGCCAGGAGTGTGACCGTGGGCTGGTCCTTCGGTCTCACCCGGCAGTTCCGGAGGCGGCGGAAGGACCACCCCTGCATCAAGGAGCATCGCCGTATAGAGCTTTGCTGCATTACGGATGCTGACGGTGATGCCGCCAAGACCGGTCTCCACGCCGTCGTCGTCCTGCTCCAAAGCGAAGCCGAAGATCCGTCCGTCACGCTGGGCGTCAACGATGTCCCGGGTCAAGGAAACAATCGCACGGCAGGCTTCGCTGTATTGATTGCCCGGACGGGCGTCCTCCAGCCCGAACACGTGGTACCCGAAGCCGCCGAACCGGCCTGCCGCGAGAAAAGCGTCCCCCGCCCTGAACCGGGCTTCCGGGATGAAGAGCGGATTATCTTGCGAAGCGTATTGCTCCATGATGTCAGCAGAGTTGAGGACATAGATATCCGGAGCCAGGAAGTCGAGCGACGGGGCAACCGCCTGCCACACCGGCAGCATCCTCGCCGTGGGACCACCACTGGGATAGTTGCCCGGCAATTCCTGTCCCGGCTGCGGTCCGATCCACGCGTTGGCATAGGCCGGGAGCCCCAGGATCTCCTTGCCCGCCGCTGCGAGGCCCCCTACATAGCCCGCAAAGGCACACGCCATGAACGCCTCATCGGCTGCGGGATTCCCGTCGCCGAAATGTGCCTCCCAGCTGGCGTCGGAGGTGATGATGGGCCGGAGAACGTCTACCAACGACGGGTCAAAGGCGTCTTCATCATTGGCCAGGGCTTTCCGGAGTGCTTCCGGTACTGGGGAATTCCATGCTGCGAGCGCACGGGCCGATCGGTCCCTCCCCGCGCCAAGCAGTCCCACCTCATTTTCCACTTGGACCATGATCACTGTGTGCTGCGTGTCGAACTCGGCAAGGTGGTCCATGAACCGGCAGTACGCGGCCTTGTCGGCCTCGAACAAATCGTTGGAAAACACCGACAAGGTGGGACGCGGCGTCGAACCTTTATAGGAGAACGGGGTTTGCATGTGTTCCGCTCCACGATCGGCGCGGGGAAAACGTGCGGTATTGCTTCGGACCCACAACGGCGCGTAGGTGGAGGAAGCGTTCTTGAAGGCACCGAACCAGATGATCACCAGCCGCAACCCGGCCGATCGGGCGTCTTCCAGCAGCCCGTCCACGATGGAGAAATCAAAGGTGCCTTCGGCGGGCTCCACCTGGTCCCAGGCCACTGTTGCGATGACGGAGTTGGCGTTGGAGGCCGCGATCTTCTCCCATAGGGGCGCCATGTAGTTCCGATCGGAGGAGCTGGAGTTGTGCAGCTCTCCACCGATGGAGAGGAAAGGCTCATCGTCGACAATCAGCCGGGTATGCCCTACATGGTGTTCCAGCCTGGGAAGGGTGTTCATGTCTGCTTTCGTAGTGAATTGAGTTGGCCGACGGAGGAGGAATCAGCTCTGGAGCGCCGTGTACTGGAAGTTCCTGAACCGCACTTGGCCGGAACCTGTGGCAAACAGGGCGGGCCGCAGGCTCAGAAGCTCTCCCGCCGTGTTGGTGTTGTAGCCGGACATCTCGTACCGCAGCCCGTGGCGGGTCCAGTTGACCCCATCGGTGCTGTAGTACTGCGTGACGATGTGGGCGTCATTGACAATGCGGAAGTGGATGGTTGATGCGGCCGGCGCCTGCTCGCGCCAGTAAGGAATGTTCCTTCCAGCGTGGTAGCTCCGGAGCCGTTCCCCGTTGTGGCCCATCCCGCAGAAAAGCCTGTCACTGTAATAGAGCAGCAGCCCGCCTTCGGCGCCACCGGAAAATTCCGCTTCCACCGTGACCTCGTAGCGTCTGTCCCCCACAATGCATGTCAGAGGCGAACTGTTGGAAGGGTCACTGCCGCTGGCTGAGAGAACCAGCCCGTCGTCCAATGAAACGCGTGAGTACTCTTCGTTGCCAGGAGCGTGGAACGACCACTGGATGCCGAAGCGGTCCTCTGCGAAATCGTCCGAAAGCTGTATCCCATGGCTGGTTCCTCCCGCGGCCGAAACGCCTGGAACAGGTGCCGGCAACGGCTGGGAGAGATCCCCGCCGGCCGCCCGGGGCCACCCGTCGCGGTCCCATTCGATGGGCTCCACCAGCGTCTGGCGGCCCAGAGTGGTGAAGCCATTTTCATACGCGTGATAGATGCTCCACCAATTGCCGCCCGGGCCCTCAAAGAGTGTGGCGTGCCCCTTGCTCCACCACGGCTCCGAGGCATCCCAGGTACGGATGATTGGGTTGGCAGGGCAGTCTTCCCACGGTCCGTCAACCGAACGCGAGCGGGCCACGATGACCATGTGCCCTGTGGGCGGGCCGGAGGTGCCGCCCACCGCCGTCGTCAGGTAAAACCATTCGCCGCGCTTGGTGAGTTTGGGTCCTTCCAAGGAGTAAGCCTCAGTCACCCAATCATCCGGGTAACGCCAGCCATCGTAGACGTGCTCCAAGGGGCCGTCCGTAGACAAACCGTCTGCACTAAGACGCACACGGCTGACACCACTCAGGAACAGGTAGCGGTTACCGTCCTCGCCCACCACGTGTCCGGGATCGATGTGTCCGTTGATTCCCAGATTGACGGGCTCGCTCCACGGTCCGGCCATGGATTCGGCATGAATGACGTATATCTGGGCTGGAGCACCCGGATCAGGCGACACGGAGGTCGAGATAACGGGAACGTAGATGTAGTACCGGCCATCAACCTTGCACATGTCAGCTGCAAAGACGTTGCCAATGGGGGTGGGCAACGCGGGACCCAGGGGCCGCCAATTAAGGAGATCTGTGGAGTGCCAGATGATCAGTCCGGGGGTGGATTCGAAGGATGAGAAAGTGACGTAGTAATCGTCGCCGTCCCGAAGAATGGCCGGGTCCGGGTGGTCACCGGAGAAAACCGGATTCATATACGTTCCGTCGCCCAGATCGGCGCGACGCTGGCCCTCTGTGGAAACTTCAAGCGAGCTCAAGATTTAACGCCCCCCGTGAAGCCTTGGATGAACTGTTTCTGAGCCACCAGGAAGAACGCCAGGATGGGGATCATGGAGATGATGATCGCTGCGAAAATCACGTTCCATTGGGAAACGCTCTCGCCTACGAAGTTGTAGATCACCACCGGCAGGGTGACGGCGTCTGAGCCGTTGAGGAAGATCAGGCCCGTGAAAAAGTCGTTCCAGACGATGAGTCCAGTGAAGATCGCCACCGTACCCGTAGCAGGAGAGAGCAGGGGAAAAACGATCTTCCGGAAAACTGTGAACCGGGAGGCACCATCGATCTGCGCGGCTTCCTCATAATCCCGGGCGATGCCATTGGTGAACCCCATGTACAGGAAGATGGAGATTGGCAGCAACGCACCTGCGTACATGATGATGGTGCCGGCATGTGTACCCACCAGGCCAACGTTCCGCATGCCCACATAGATGGGGATGATGGCAGCTTGGGCGGGTAAAACCATGGTGACCAGGATGAGTCCCATGGCAGCTTTGCTGAGCTTGCCGGTCCGGCGGCTCAACGTATAAGCCGAGATGGACCCCACGGCCACCAGTATCAACACGCTGCCTGCCGTGATGATGATGCTGTTGAGCATTCCATCCATCAGCGTCGCCTGGCGGCCGCCGCGAATTGCTTGTCCAAAAGCATCCAGGGTGGGGTTGGTGACCAACTGCATGGCCGACGTTGTGAGGGCGTCGTTGCCGTTCTTCAAAGACAGGTTGATGAGGAAGTAGAACGGCAGCAGGAAGATCAGGGCAACCAGGATCAGCAGTGCCTCACGGAGCAAGGTCTTCTTCGTATAACGGAACATGATCGGTTAACCTTTGGAACTCGTACGGAGGAGGAGGCGCTGGGCCACCGTGAGGATGATGATGATCAAGGACATGACCAACGCCAATGCGGCACCGAAGCCAAAACGTCCCAGCACAAAAGTCTCTTTGTAGATGGTGACGGCAAGGGTTTCCGATGCACCGTAAGGTCCGCCGCCGGTCAGGGCCTGGATCTGGTCGAAGACACGCAGGCCGTTGATCAGCATGAGCGTCATGGCAATCACCACGGACGGCATGATGGCCGGCAGGACCACGTAGTTGAACCTCTGCCACAGGCTTGCTCCGTCAAGCGAGGCCGCCTCTTCGAGCTCCGGGGAGACCGTTGCCAGGCCGGCCAGGTACATGACCATCACCAAACCAACGTTCTGCCAGACCATCACGATGATGATTGCCGGGAGGACTGTTGATGGATCGCCCAGCCACGTCCGTTTCAGCGACTCCAATCCAACGGAGCCCAGGAACTCGTTCAGCGGGCCCCCCTGCTCGAAGATGAACTTCCAGATATAGGACGTTGCCAGCGAGCTGAGCACCACGGGAGCGAAGATCAAGGTGCGGATGACATTGCGGGATTTCACTGTCCGGTTGAGGCCAAGGGCAAGCAACAAGCCGAGGACGTTCGTCAGCACCACAAAAGAAATACCAATAATGAAGGTGTTGATGAGGGCCGTGGTGGTGGGGCCGCCCTCGGCTATTGCCGCGAAGTTATCCCAGCCGACAAACTGCCACTTTCCCAGGCCTTTCCAGTTGGTGAAGGCAAAGAATGCTCCAATGGCGCTGGGTGCGTAGTGGATGAGCACCAGGGCCAGCAGTGCCGGTGTGAACCACCACCACGTTGCAAAGCGACGCTCGGTGCCCCGGTCACCTTCGCGCCCGTTCTTTTTGCTGGCGCGGGGCTGTCGCCCGATGACCCGGGCGCCCTCCGCTTTCTGCTCAAGTTGTGCGGTCATGGGAAGTTTTTCCAATCAGGTTCGACGCCGTGGGCTAGGCGCCGCGGTCGTACTGCTCGTCCATAGTCTTCAGAACCTGGTCAGGAGTAGCCTGCCCGGTCAAAAGTCCCTGGATACCAGTGCCAAGCGAGTCGTAAACGCCACTGTTGGGCCAGAGGTAGTTGGGCTGGGAGACGATCTTCTTCTCGGGCTCTGAGAAGTACGGTTCCAACAACGGGAACTGCTCAGGTACCGTACCGGAAACTGCCGAGGTGATGGACACGTTTCCGTTGGCCTTCGCCAGGGCGTCCTGGTTGGCGGGCTGGGCCAGGAACTCGAGGAACTTCAGGGTGGAACCCTTGTGCTTGCCGGCAGCGTTGACTGCCAGTGCGTTGCCTGGGCTTGCGATCAGCCGGCTGTCCTCAGCCTTTTCGCCCGGCAGAACAGCTACGTCGAAGGAACCGTCCTTGACCTGTGCTTTGAGTGCAGCTACCGCGCCCGCCGGAGCAAATGCTGCGGCTACTTTGCCCTGGGCCACTGACGGGAAGAGCTGGTCAAAGCCCGCACCCGCGGCGCCGTCCTGGTAGCAACCGGCGTCCTTGAACTTCAGGATCTGCTCCAGCACTTTTTTCCAGTCAGAGTCAGCGAAGGTGGTTTCCTTGTTGGCGCGCTTGGCGTCCCACTGCGGATCCTTGGCATATACAAGCGAGGCGGCCAACTGCATCGCCTGGAGACCGGTGTTGGCGCCCGAGGTTCCTGCTACCGCGAAGTACGACTTGCCGGCTGCCCGTGCGGTTTTGCACTGGGTAACCAGTTCGTCCAAGGTTGAGGGTTCCTGGAGGCCAAGCTCCTTCAAAACGCCCGTGTTCTGCAGCATGGTGATGGGTGCGAGGTCGGCCGGAACCGCAAAGACCTTGTCCTCGTCGTAGTACAGGTTCTTGGCCGAAGCGGGAATCGCATCCGCTGCCCACTTCTGGTCCGTCAGGTCCTGCAGGTAGCCTGCCTCGGCCAGTGACGCGAACGACTGGTTGTTACCGCGCCCCGCCGTGACGTAGAAAAGGTCCGGTGCGTTGCCTGCCTGGAGCTGGGTACGCATGGTCTGCCCATGCTGGTCGGCGGGCGACTCCACCAACTTCACCGTGATGTTCGGGTTCTTGGCCTTGAAGGCGTCTATCAATGTCTGGTACGGGTTAGCGGCGCCACCCCCGGTGAAGGCCGGGGTTGCGAGGGTGATCTCAACCGGGCCCGTTTCTTCAGCGATGGGCGTGTTGCTGTTCGTGTCGCCTCCACCGCAGGCGCCCAACGCCAATGCGGTAAGGGATGCCAGCGCTGCTACGGAGAGAAACCTCCGGCCAGCGGGGCTGGGTGCGTTCTTCATGGTGCGGCCTTTCATGACGTCGTTGTCCTGACCATCAAGGATGATCAGTGGATTCGAGCCTTGCGTCAGTTTGTGTTTCCTGGATCACAAGCTGGCTCCTGTCATTCAAGGTAGGGCAGGGCAGAGCGGCCATGGAAATAGTTATCGTCTATGCTCACCATCTTCTCTCTGCATGCCTCATTCCCCCCACTGGTAAAAGCCTGCGTTTAGGCTGAATCAGGATGCTCCGGCCCGAGCTGATTCTTGACCCACCACCTAAGGATGTGTCCGTGAGCGACGACGCCACGCCTGCCCCGCCAACTCCCGACCTTCTGTTCTCCGGATTTGTGGATCCGCCACGCTCTGCCCGCCCCAGGGTGTGGTGGCACTGGATGGACGGGAACGTTGACCCCTCGGGAATCGTCAAGGACCTTGAATGGCTCGCAGCGTCCGGCGCCGGCGGGGTCCAGGCTTTCACAGGTTCCATGGGTATCCCCCAGTACACCCAGGAGCCTGTCTCTTTCCGCTCCCCGGCGTGGCAGACTGCCATCTCCTGCGCAGCCTCCACTTCCGCCAGGCTGGGACTGGAACTGGCAGTGGCCACCTCGGCTGGTTGGAGCGCTACAGGTGGGCCTTGGGTGGCTCCCCACGCCGGCATGAAAAAGCTCGTCTGGAGCACCACCGGGATGACCGCCGGTCAACCGGACCTGCCGCGGTTGCCTGCGCCGCCAACGACATCCGGCCCTTTCCAGGACGTCCCCTTCGGGGCCATCCGCAATGATCCCGTGGGCGTCCCGGACTTTTACGACGACGTTGCAGTGCTGGCTTTTCCCCGACGGGACGGCCATTTTCCGCTGACCCCCGTGCGGATGGTGGCCAGTGGAACCACGTCCGGAGACCGGACTCCGGATTCCCTGGCCGACGGGGAGTTCTGGCCAACCGCAACGCTTGCCGCCGCGTCGGGCACGGCCTGGGTAACAGCTGAATTTGACCAACCAACGCCCGTTTCCTCCGTCCGCGTGGGCCTGCCGGCCCCGCGGGGATTTGGCTCGGAGCCCGCACCAAAAGCCCATCTGGAAGCCAGCTCGGATGGAGTCACGTTCAGCAAAGTTGGCGAGCTCCCTGCATCGGCCTCGCCCGCCCGGTCCGCAAGTTTTTCCACCATCACAGCACGTTTCTTCCGGCTGGTCCTAGAGACAGGAAAGGGCCATACTTTCCCCTTGGCGCCGGGGATCAAGCCGCTGCCCTTCGCAGCCTCCAAGGGCAATGACACCTTCGGGATCTCTGCGTTCCAGTTGTTTTCCGGAGCGCGCGTGGTCCGGTCGGAGGAAAAGGCCGGCTATGCTCCCGTACCCGACTACTACGCGCTCGAGAGCGGGCCTTGCCACTCGTCGAGCGCCCTCCAGCCGCGGGACATCATCGATGTCACCGCGTTCCTCGGCCCGGACGGCGTGCTGGACTGGACACCGGACAGCGGGGAATGGACCCTTCTGCGGTGCGGCTATTCGCTGACCGGGCACCTCAACGCCCCCGCGCCCGTTGATGCCACCGGTCTGGAAGTGGACAAGCTGGATGCCGATTTAGTGGCCGGGTACTTCAGCGATTACCTGGGCTTTTTCGAAGAAACGCTGGGCACCGGCTTGGACGGGGTATCAGCGCTGCTCAGTGACAGCATCGAATCAGGCCCGCAAAACTGGACGGGTGCCATGCGGGCCGAATTCCTGAAACGCCGCGGCTACGACCTGCTGCCATGGCTTCCAGCCGTCAGCGGCATCATTGTGGGCAGTGCAGAGCAGAGCGATGCCTTCCTGTGGGACCTCCGGAAGACCATTTCGGAGCTCCTCGCCGAAAATCACTATGGCACCATCGCCGGAATTGCCCGGGATCGCGGCTTGAAATACTACGCGGAGGCCTTGGAGGACCACCGTCCGCAACTTGGCGACGACGTCGAGATGCGCTCCCACGCAGATATTCCCATGGGTGCCATGTGGTGCTACGAGCCGGACGACGGACCACAAGCCACCTACGTTGCCGATCTCCGGGGCGCCGCGTCCGTGGCCCACGTTTACGGAAAGGCTGCCACCGGGGCCGAGTCCATGAGCGCGTTCGGCATACCCTTCAGGTTCACGCCGCGGACGCTCAAGCCCATTGTGGACATGGAGTTTGCCTTGGGGGTCAACCTCCTGAACATCCATACCTCTCCCCATCAACCCGAGGCCGTCCCCAAGCCCGGTATCACGTTGTCCCCATACCTGGGGCAGTCCTTCACGCGCAACGAAACCTGGGCGCACGCGGCGAAGCCGTGGCTTGATTATCTTGGCCGGTGCAGTTACCTGCTGCAGCAGGGCACCTATGCCGCCGACATCGCCTATTTCTACGGTGAGGAAGCGCCCGTCACCGGCGTCTTCGGCGATGCCGCCCCGGAAGTCCCGGACGGCTACGGCTTCGATTTTGTCAATCTGGACGGGCTGCTGAACCACCTCACCGTGAAGCCCGATGGCGGCCTGCTCACCACGGGCGGCACCACTTACCGCCTGCTGTATCTCGGGGGATCCAGCTACCGGATGACGCTTAGAGCCCTTCGACGACTTGCTGAGCTGCTGGACGCTGGTGCCCTTGTGGCCGGATGGCGTCCTGACCGTTCGCCCAGCCAGAGCGACGATCCCGTCCAGTGGGCTGCCGCCGTCGACCATCTTTGGGGCGGACATCCCGGCTTGATTGACCTCGCCGGAGTGGCTGCGGCTGATGGTGTCACCGCGGCGCTGACCAGGGCCGGGGTGGAGCCCAGCTGGATTCTGGAGGCTGCAAAGACGGCGAACCTGCCCGTCATCCATCGGCAATTGCCGGACGCAGAATTGTATTTCATCAGCAACCAACGCGAGCAGGCCGAACAGATCAGCGCTTCGTTCAGGGGTGAGGCATCCGCAGTGGAATGGTGGGACCCGGTGGCTGCTTCCCGGGTGCCACTCCCGGCCAGGACAGTGGCCGGACGGACGTCAGTGGACTTGCGCCTGGAACCATTCGGCTCGGCTTTCATTATGCTGAGCAGGACCGACGGTGGCACCGAGGGCACCCCTGATGCGCGCAGGGACATCGTGGCCACGCATGCCATGGAGGGCCCTTGGGAAGTGACTTTCGACGGCGACGGCCAGGCCCCGGCCGGCCTCGTTTTGCCGGGCGCTGCACCGTGGGCCGGACCTGGGGCGGGCGCCCATGACGCCGACGTGACCGGCTTTTCCGGGACTGCGACGTACCGCCACGAGTTCTCAGCGGACGGGTTGGTGCCCGCACCGGACAATCGCCTGCTCCTGGACCTGGGCGGTGTGAGTGACCTGGCGGAGGTCAGTGTCAATGGCAGTACCGTGGGCACCTTGTGGACCTGTCCGTTCCGCCTTGACGTCACAGACGCAATCCGGGCCGGCCGCAATGTTGTGGAGGTAGCAGTAACAAATACCTGGTGGAACAGACTGGCCGGCGATGCCGCTGAGGGGAATTTCACCCGCCCTGCGGCATCCATCTTCGAGCCGGACGCACCCACCATGCCGGCAGGCCTTCACGGCCCGGTGCAGTTGCTGGTCCTTGGGAACTGAGCCGGAAAGGCCCTGCTACTGCTGGTACCTGTGATCTGCTAGTTCTGATCCTTGTGATCTCCCAAGCGCTGCTCCGGCATGAAGACGGACAGCAGCACACCGACGGCGAAGATGCAGGCCAGCAATCCAAAAATCGGCAGGAATGCATCGGTGTAGATCACAGCCACCCCGGACTGCAGCGTTGCCGGCAACTGCTGGACGGCCTGGGGATCCGTGACGGTGGACGGCGGCACACCCAGGGTGTTCTCTGCTGCACCCCGCGCCAGCATGGTTGCGAAGAGACCGCCGAACACCGCCGTCCCCACCGTGACACCGAGTTCGCGAAGGTAGCCGAGTGAGGCGGTGACGCTGCCCACCACTGAGTGCGGCATGGCATTTTGTGCCGCCACAACAGTGATCTGCATGAAGCTGCCCACGGCCAACCCCAAAAGTGCCAACAGGAGCCCCACCACCGGCAGCGGGGTGCCCGGCTGCAAGAGCCTGAGGCCAATGGCTGCTGCAACGGCGAGCGCCGACCCGGCCAGAGGAAAGATCTTGTACCTCCCTGTACGGCTGACAAGCCATCCGGTGAGGTTCGTTGAAACCATCATTCCCAGGACCATAGGCAGGAGAATCATTCCGGCCACGGAAGCCGAGGTGGAGTACACCATCTGCACGTAGCTGGGGAGATACGCCACCACGCTGAACAGACCGGCACCAATAACCAGGCCCAGGCCGGCCGCGTTGACGACGGGCCAGCTCTTGAACATTTTCATGGGGATCAGCGGGTGTTTGGATCTGATCTCCACCATCACAAAGAGCACCCCGGAAACGGCCGCCAGAACACCGATTGCCCAGAGAATCCCCGCAGCCATATCCGGCTCTGTGCCCAGAGAAATCACCGCTACCAACGAACAGGTGAAGATCACCATCAGGAGGGTGCCAGGCCAATCGACACCGCCCGATCCGCGGACAGTTTTCAGACGGCGGAGGGAAAACGCCATGGCCAGAGCCAGCAAGCCAACGGGAATGTTGATCCAGAACACCCACCGCCACCCAACGGTGTCAGTAATGGCGCCGCCAACCAAAGGGCTGATGACTGTGGCAATACCAAAAACCGATCCCAGTGGGCCGAGGTATTTGGCTCTTTGCCGTGGCGGTACAAGATCGGCGATGATTGCCGGCGGAAGCACTCCGAGTCCTGCTCCGCCCAGTCCTTGGATGCCGCGGAACAGGGAAAGCTGGAACATGTCCTGGGCGAAACCGCACAGGACGGATGCCGCGAGGAATATGGTCAGGGCCACCATCAGAAGCATCGGCCGGCCGTACCGGTCCCCCAGCCGCCCGTAAACAGGCATGCCAACAGTCATCGCCAGCGTATAGGCCGTAATGATCCACGCCATGTGGCGTGCTCCGTCCAGCTCGCCTACTACGGTAGGCAGCGCCGTGGCCACGATGGTGTGGTCCAGCGCCCCCAGCAACACGATGATCAGCAACGCGGCGTAGAGCGGGCCGATCCGGACCTTGGGTGGCGCCTGGACCACTGAATCGGATGGCTCCTGTGAATCGGACCGTTCCAGCGGATCGGTGGACGTTGCGCCAGGGGCAAGGGAACCCCCAACATTCTCCGGGCTGGTGGATGGGGACAAGTTTGAACGGCGCACCGCAACCTCGTTCTGGGAGAGCCAGCATAGGTGGCTCGATACCGGCCAGATGCGCGTCCGGAGGAATGTTGCCCCCCAACCGACGGGCCCCAAGGGCCCCGGTACCGCAACGAATCTATCATCGCGGCGGACCGGAACGCCGGGGCCTCCAACATCGGAATTCTCGATACTCCGCATACCCCGGAACTATTTCCGCTGCAGGTTGTTCCGCACGTTTACTGGAGGGAATCTCAACGAAGAGGAGAGCAAAGAGATGGCACAGAGCATCCGCGCTTCCACCGCAGAAAGCCAGGACACCAGCCCCGAAAACGCGGCTTGGTTCCGCTACGTCCTGGGTCAGCACCCCACCGGCGTCACCCTGATCACCGCCACGCCCGACGACGACGAGCCGGCGGGAATGGTGGTGGGCACCTTCAGTTCCGTCTCACTGGATCCTCCGTTGGTGGCGTTCATGCCCGACATCCGCTCCACGAGTTGGCCCAAGATCCGCGATACGGGCTCTTTCTGCGCCAACGTCCTGACCGCCGGACAGCAGGATGTTTGCCGCGCGTTCTCCCGCAAAGCCGAGGACCGTTTCACGGCCAACCAATGGGGTGACACGCCTTCCGGCAGCCCGCGGCTTGAAGGCGCGGCCGCTTGGATCGACTGCGATATTGAGGACGTCATCCGCTCCGGAGACCACGACATTGTGATCGGCCGCGTCAAAGCCCTGGGCGTGGGGTCCTCCAAGGAACTTCCCCTTCTTTTTCTTCGGGGTGGATACGGCTCATTCACCATCCCCTCCATCGTTTCGCCAGCCACCGCGCTGACCCGGCACGTCAAGGCTGCGGACGCCGCGCGTCCGGTCATTGAAGCCTTGTCGGAAGCTTTGAAGCTAGAGGTCCTGGTGAGCGGATTGGTTGACGATTCCGTCGTCGTCCTGACGGCGGCCGGGGTGGACAGCTCACCCGGTGGTTCACCTTCACGGGTGGGAGTCTCCTTCGGCCTGGCCGCCCCGTTGGCTCCGTTGCACGTGGCGTGGGCGGGAGACGCCGCGGAAAAGCGATGGACTGACAACGCCCGTGACGTGGTAGGGGAGGTTGATGCCGCCCTTGCGCACGCCGAGCTGGAGCAGGTCCGGTCCCTGGGCTACGCCGTATCCGTGGATGTGGGCGCCGCAGCTGAGTTTGAACGAATTGTCCACGTGCCCAGCGACACGGCGGCACCCGATCTCAGCGGCGTTCTGCCCCTTCTCATCGAGAGGGCAGCATCCGCCGGTCCTGCCGCGTTGGATGATCCTGCAGGGGTTACGTCCTTGCACGCCCCTGTTTTCGATTCGGAAGGACAGGTTGCAGTGACGCTTACGCTGAACGGATTCCCGGGCAATGACCCCGTGTCACGCCTGGAAGAATGCCGCGACAGCCTGGTCGCTGCAGCACAGTCGATCACCGACGCGATCGGAGGTATCCACCCGGTCCAGGTTTCCTAGCCCGGAGGCGGCTATTGACCCTGGATGTGAGGCGCCTCATAATTAGTATCAGTATTCTAATTCGGATTAGGAGAATCACATGGTCAACCTACTGACTGCCGATCTCAACCTTTTGGTTGCCCTTGACGCTTTGCTGATGGAGCGAAACGTCACCCGGGCGGGGGCGAGGATCGGCATCAGCCAACCGGCCATGAGCTCTTCCCTGCAAAGGCTGCGCCGGCAATTTGATGATCAGTTGCTGACCCGGATTGGCTCGGCATACGAGCTCACTCCCCTGGCGCAGGTCCTCCAGGAGGACGTTTCGCAGATACTCCGAATGGTTGAACGTACCTTCGATGCGCAGGCTATCTTTGACCCTGCACTCTCAACCCGCAGTTTCCGGATCGTCACGTCCGACTATTGCCTGACGGCTCTGTCCGGGACCTTGATGAATATGCTCCAGAAGGAGGCGCCGGGCGTGCAGGTGCATTTCGATGCCGTCACACCCCAGGCCGTGGAACGCATCAAGGAGACGCTCCAGACGGCGGATCTCATGCTGATACCCAAAGGGCACTTTTCCGGCTTCCCCCACACGGAGCTGTTCACGGACAACTGGGTGTGCGTCACAGGTGACACTTCACCGGAGAAGACCCTGACGGTCGACGAAATGCGCGACGCACGCTGGGCCAGGTTGTTCGGCACGGAAGTTGATTCAACGCTGGCTGATCGCCGGGTCTATGACCTTCAGCTTGGGGAAAAGACGGACATCATTGTTGACAGCTTCCTCATGCTGCCTTTCGCAGTAGCAGGGACCTCACGGCTCGCCCTGGTCCAGGAACGGTTGGCGCGGATGCTCGCTTCCGTTGCCGGCGTCAAGATCATGCAGCTTCCCATAAGCCTCCCCACCTTGGTGGAGTGCGCTTGGTGGCATCCCTCCAAGTCCCCGGACCCGGGGCACCAGTGGTTCCGTCGGATTGTTGCCCGCGCAGCAGCAGAGCTTGATACTGCAGCAGAGCTCGGACGTGAGCCGGCTGACCCGGGATCCACCCACATTTCAGAACCATCCGAGGCAGAACGCTCTGAGCCGCTGACGGCCCAATGCCTTCCTGCCTGACACACTCAAAACTTCAGGAGTTCCCATGCATTTCTCTCTGTTCCTCACCTCCCGTTCCCGCGGCCCGGAAGAAGACCGTGCCGTGATGCAGGCAATGGTGGAGCACGCCACCGACGCCGAGCAAAAGGGTTTCGACGCCGTCTTCCTCCCGGACCACCACTTCACCGGTTACGCTCCGCCGGCAAGCGATCCCTTTATTTTCGCCGCGTACCTCGCCGGCAAACTGGAGCGCATGCACTTCGGCTTTTCCGTCCAGACCCTGGCCCTGCATCACCCGGTCCGCTTTGCCGAGCGGCTCGCATTGCTGGACCAGCTGACGGACGGCAAGCTTCTGGTGGGCGTCGGCAGCGGAACCACGCCGGAGGAAATGATCGGTTTCGGCGTGAACTACCAAGACAGCTCACGGTTGGCCAATGAAAACCTGGAGATCGCTGAGCGCCTCTGGGCCAAGCAGCCCGGCGATGAGCCGGTGACGTTCGACAACGGCCATTACCGCGGCGCAGTGGTGTCCCGGATCGTGCCCACGCCGTACACCAAGCCGGAACCTCGGGTCATGTCCGTGGCTGCGCGCCCTTCCAGCGTTGAACGCGCAGCCAAGAAGGCCCAGCCTGCCTTCATCCTTGCCTTCACTCCGCCCATCATCGACAGCGGAAATGCGTATGAAGAAGTGAAGAAGAACTTCGGTATCTACCGCGGCGCCCTCGAAGCTGCCGGCCACTCGGAAGTGGCCGTCCGCGCTGCCCTGGAATGGACCACACACTCCTACCAGCACGTGCACATTGCGGAAACCGATGAGCAAGCCGCGGCCGAGATGGACGTCATCCTCGAGCAGTACCAGGAGACCGTCGAGCGCGAGCACGCCGCCAACAAGGCAGCCGAAGCCATCAGCGGTGTTGACTTGCGCCCCACTCCCGACGCCAGGACTGAAGGCTATAAGGGAACCTGGTGCCTCTATGGCAGCCCGGAAACCGTGGCCGCCGAGCTGCAGAAATACGCCGATCTGGGTATCGGCAACGTTCTCATGGCTGCGATGGGTGGCCCCCTGACGGAAGAACGCCGCCGCTTCACAGCCCAGACCATGCGACTCTTCGCAGAACGCGTCCAACCCCTGCTGCGGTCCAACGAAACTGCCGCTGACACAGACAAGGTCGCAGCTCTGTGACTGCCGGGACAACCACCAGCGGGCACGCTGACCCCGTGCCCGCCGGGACGGAGATCGTCGGAGCGGAGCTCACCGGCGGTTTGAACGGCTGGAGTACCACGGCGAGCGCAGCCACCGGGGTCGAAGAAATGGTCCTGCTGGACGGTCCCTTGGGAATTGTCAGCAAGGCCATGGATGAACGGGACACCTCCCTGATCATGCCTTCGGGTACGGCCCTGGGCGCCATGTGGAATCCGGATTTGGTCCGAAAAGTGGGACAGGTCATTGGTCAGCAAGGCGTCGAGCGTGGCGTCTCAGCCATCCTCGGCCCCAACCTGAACCTGCCCCGTTCACCGCTGACGGGCCGGGGTTTCGAGATGTTCTCGGAAGACCCCTACCTGACCGGCGCTTTGGGCGCGGCATGGGTTGAGGGGGTCCAATCTCAAGGCGTTGGTTCCTGCACCAAGCACGTTGTGGCCAACGACACGGAAACAGAACGACGCCGGATGAACTCAAGCGTGGACCAGGCTACCCTGCGGGAGAGCTACCTGTTGCCGTTCGAAGTTACGGTTCGCGCTGCCAACCCGTGGATGTTGATGATGGCCTACAACCGGGTCAACGGCACCCACTGTTCCCAGAACGCGGACCTCATCAGCATCCTGAAGGATGAGTGGCAGTACGACGGCGTGGTGGTTTCCGACTGGTACGGCGTGGATGACACCGTGGCGGCCGCCAACGCCGGCCTGGATCTGGAGATGCCCGGGCCGGCTACCTACCTTGGCGCCCGCTTTGCCGAGGCCGTGGCCTCCGGCACGGTGGCACCGGAGCGTTTGGGTGACGCCGTGGAACGCGTTACCCGGCTCGCGGACAGGACCGGTCGCCGCACCGGCGCTGCCATACCGGCACTCCCCCACCTGCGCAGCCAGGAGGAACAACTGAAGGTACTCCGCGAGGCCGCCAGCCAGTCGTTCGTGTTGCTCGAAAACAAAAACGCCATCCTGCCATTGGACATGTCCAAGGTGAAGACGCTGGCAGTGGTGGGCCACAATGCGGACAAACCGTGCTTCCAAGGCGGAACCTTCGCCACTGTGCGCCCCGAAGGCCAGGTGGTCACACCCCTGGACGCCATCCGCGAGGCAGCAGGTCCCGACGTCGAGGTTCTTTACGAGCCCGGAGCCGTGCCGGCGTCTCCTTTGTCCCTGACGGAACTCGGAAGTACGGCACCGGACGGAACGCCGGGCGTTCTCCTGGAAGTCCTGCCGGACGGCGAAGCTGAAGACGTTCTGTACAGCGAGATCCGTAAATCTTCGGCATTTGTTTGGTTCGGCCCCGTACCGGGCTTGGGCGCAGGTGTTCCAGGCCGGGCGCGCATCACGGCTCATGTGCACCTCTCCGCCCCTGCCCGCTGGACCGTGGGTGCCGGCGGAACCGGTGTCAGTTCACTGCGGGTTGATGGCCAGGAGGTGTTGGTTGTTCCTCCGCCCGCGCCCGATGACGTCATGGGAGTGGTCGCGCGCGCAGACACCCATGAGGTTCCCGTGGACCTCCCGGCAGGGACTGTAGAACTGGTGATCGACATGGCGTTCCATCCGGGACGCGTGCAAGCGATCACCGCAGTGGCTACACCCGAACAAGTCACCGATCCGTTGTCTGCCGCGGTTGAGCTCGCGGAGCGGGCCGACGCTGTGGTGGTGGTCATCGGAGATCAGCAAGGGTCATCCCGTGAAAGTGCGGACCGCACGACGGCGGCACTTGACCCGGCGAGCGACCGACTGGTTGACGCTGTTGCCGGGGTGGCGGCCAACACCATTGTGGTGGTCAATGCCTCCCGTGCAGTGCTCCTGCCGTGGGCGGACAAGGTCAAAGCTGTGCTGATGGCATGGTTCCCCGGGCAGGAATTCGGTCCGGCATTGGCTGGAGTCCTGACCGGCACTACCGCTCCCGCCGGCCGGCTGCCGGTGTCCTTCCCCCGCCGTAATGAAGATATTCCGGGCTGGGGAAAAGGGTTGGATGCTGATCTCACGCTGGACTACTCAGCCAGCGAACCCATGGGTTACCGGCACTTCCAAACCGCGGAACTACAACCCCGCTACCCCTTCGGGTACGGGCTCGGATATACCTCATTTGAGCTGGTTGATGCCGTTGCTTCCGCCGGTTCCTCCGGTTCGTTCCGACAGGAGGACGGCGCCCACGGTATCTCGGTGAGGGCAACGGTCACCAATACGGGCGCCTCCGGTGGCCGCGAAGTTGTCCAGGCATACCTCAGGGCACCGCATGAAACGGACTTCAGGATGGCCGGTTTTGTGGGCATTCAAATCGCCGCAGGCGAGAGCCGTGAGGTCGACATCGCACTCGAGCCCCTATGCTTCAGGCGTTGGGATTCCACGGCTTCAGCCTGGGTTGTCCCGTCCGGAGAATGGGAAATCCGGGTATCCCGGAACGCTGCGGATAGGGGAATACTCTGTAGGATCCCCTTGTGACACTTCCGGACACGAAGTCCCGCGAGCCCAAGCAGGCCAGGAGCCGCCAATCGTTTGAAAAGGCGGTTGAGGCGGCCCTGGCCCTGCTCGAGGAGCGGGGAAACGACGAATTCACCCTGGCCGAGGTCAGCGCGCACGCCGGAGTATCCATCGGTTCCATTTATGCCCGTTTCCAAGGCAAAGACGAACTCATCCGGGTTGCCCATGGCCGCAAGATGGACGACATCGACGCTGTTTCAGACCATCTTTTCGAGGCCCTGCGGCTGGACCCCCGCGCACCGCTGAAGAGTTATGCCCAGGAAGCGGTCAACCTCACCATCGAGATCCTCCGCCGGTATGCCGACATCCTGCGTCCTTTCATGCTGCGGGCCACCCAGGACGAGACGATCTCGAAGCGTGGCGCGGCTTCCCACGCCGTGATGGCGGCGCATTTCGCCGACGTCCTGCGGGCCTGGCCGGGCGGCTACCTCGGACAGCCGGACATCGACTGGAGTTTCAACGTTGCCTACAGCGTGGTGGCCCGGCGTTTGGGCCTTGGCAGCACCACTGAAGGCAGCGGTGACGTGGAATGGCCCGACATCGCTGAAAAACTTGCGGGAATGGTAGCTTCCTACCTCTTGGCCGAACTGGACGGATCCAACCGCAAAAGTCGTGGCCACTAAACCCACGCATTCCGGACGCAGCTTAGATCCGGCTGGCATAACTATCGCCAATACCCGCTATCAGGAACCTGGTCTTCCCGGCATTCCCCTGCATCGGCATAGTGGAATCAGCTACGCATTCCCCTTTAACGATAGGAAGTCCACGTGCACGTTCGTGTCAGCCCCGGGTCAGTTGCACTTGACGAGCCCGACGACTGCACCAGCTTCAAGGTGCTTTTATCCGATGAGGCAAGGGAGAACCTTCCTGGCTTACTGGCGTCCGCGTCAGCCGGGAAGCTCGACGATGACGACATCCTGGTCTCGGTGGATTGGATCAAAGGGGAATGCGCCGGGAGGATCGGCATGGGCTGGAACTACCGCTTTGCCAACATGCTTGTCTACGCGGCCGGCAAGGGGTGGCTCAGCGAAGACGGTACTCACGTCAGGGCGCACGTGGAGGCGCTGTAACTCCCGCACACGTCAGGGGCCCCGGTGCACGTTGCATCGGGGCCCCTGACGTTTCCCGGTTCGCTGAACGGGTTCCACACAAGGGCATGTTCATGCCAAGGACTGCCGGACCAGCCCGTAAGGAACACTCGGGTGGGCACGTACGATGTACCGGTCCTCACCTATGCGGGAAATCAGGATGCCGATTCTGTGCTCCGCTGCAGCGACCGCAACGACGGCCACCGCATCAGCAAGCGCGTCGGGGCCCTTGGAAGGTACGGCCGCTGATACTTCCAGCATGCCGACGGGACGGAGCGCTTCCGGGACTGATGCTGCCGGTGCTGTCTGTTTGATGTTCGCTGAGTTGCGCATTTGAGGCGTTCCAAAGAGTTAGGGGGTGATTAAGCGGCTGGGCACCAACCTGGCGTACGGGCGGCAGCCAGACGGTCAAACGCCCCCAAGCTAACGGAATTGAGGCGGCAGCCGGAAATAGCAATCGCCGATAGCCGGCATTTCCTTTCCCTATTCCCCCTGCACTGCCGCTGACCGGGAAAGGATCGCCGGAACCGCCCGGCGGCCTCGGGTATTTGCGGGATGAATGATCGATATAAAAAAAGTGCGCTTCCCCCGATTGTGGGGGTGCTCCAGAGTGGTTACAGGACCTGCAGCAAACCGATAGCAGCCAGTACACAGAAGGAATTCAGCGTGGAAACTCCCCTCTCCCATCTCGCCCACCTTGAGATCACCACCCCCGACGTCGAAGCCTCAGCCAAGTTCTACGAGGAAAAGTTCGGAATGCGCATCATCGACCGGGTGGATGGCAACGTCTACCTGCGCTGCTGGGGCGACTACTACCGTTACAGCCTGGTCATCACCGAAGGCCCCGAGGCCACCCTTGGCCGCATGGCTTGGCGCACCAATTCGCAGCAGGCACTTGAAGCCGCTGCGGCCCGCGTTGAAGCCAGCGGTGTTCAGGGCACCTGGACTGCCGGCGGCCACGGCTTCGGCAAGGCCTACGAATTCACCGGCCCCTACGGCCACCACATGCGCCTCTTCTATGAGGTAGAAAAGTTCGTGGCTGAGCCCGGCTTCGAATCCACCTACCCGGACCGCCCCGAACGCCGCAGCAGCCACGCCGCCGCTCCCCGCTTCCTGGACCACGTCACGGTGGCGTGCTCGGATGTCCGCGGATTCGCCAAGTGGTACAACGAGGCCCTGGGATTCCGCGTCATGGCGTTCGTGGACCTGGACGAAGCTCCCATCACGGTCTTCTCCGTTTTGACCACCAACGAGAAGTCCCACGACCTCGGCGTCGTCATGGACACCTCCAAGCGGGCCGGCCGCGTCAACCACATCGCTTTCTGGGTGGACGCCACCGAGGACCTGCTCCGCACCGCGGACGTCATGATGGAAAACGGCACCCCCATGGAATACGGCCCCTCCATCCACGGCGTTGGCGAACAGAACTTCCTCTACTTCCGTGATCCGTCCGGCATGCGCGTTGAGCTCAACTCCGGCGGCTACCGCAACTACGTGCCGGATTGGGAAGCCAACACCTGGAAGCCGTCCGAGGGCTCCAACAACTTCTACAAGAACGGTGCCATGCCGCACTCCATGACCGAGTCCTTCCCGCCGGCTGAAGGTTTCACGGCCACTGAAGAAGGCGCTTCTCCTGAAATGAAGGAAGCCCTGCTCAACCCCTACGCCCAGCAGGGCCGCGGCTGATGACTGAGGCAGCATACTCCCTGGTCCGCTTCCTGGAAGCCGGCACGGACAAGGCCCGCGCAGGCCTCCTGGTGGGAGAACGCGTCCTGCCGCTGGACTCTGACATCAATTCCCTGATCCAGCACTGGGACAGCATGGAAGCAGAACTGGACACCCTGGCGGCCTCGGCCGGCGCGGACAGCGGCCTGGACCGCGCCGCCGTCGAAATTCTTGCGCCCGTTGAACCGGCGCAGGTCCTGCAGACCGGCGCCAACTACCGCAAGCACGTCGTTGATCTTGCGGTGGCACACCGCGATGCCGGGCAGGATGCGGAGGAAGTCAGGGCCAAGACCGCCGCGATGATGGATAAGCGCGCTGGCCAGGGAACGCCGTACTTCTTCATCGGACTCCCGACGGCGATCGCGTCCGCCACGGACCCCCTCACCCTGCCGTCCTACAGCAAATCCGACGATTGGGAACTGGAACTGGCGGCCGTGATCGGCAAAGAGGCTTTCCGGGTCACCCCGGAGGAAGCCCTGGAGTACGTTTTCGGCTACACCATGGTCAACGACATCACCACGCGGGAATTCGTGTTCCGCAAGGACATGCCGGCCATTGGTTCGGACTGGTACCGTGCCAAAAACGCACGGGGCTTCCTGCCCACCGGTCCGTTGCTGGTTCCCGCCAAGTTCTTCGGCGATCCGCAGAATGTCCAGGTGACCCTGAAACTCAACGGCAAGGCCATGCAGGACGAGTCCACCCAGGACATGATCTTTGGCGTGGCCAAGCTGGTCAGCGAAGCTTCCCAGATCATGCCGCTGCGTCCGGGCGATCTGGTCCTGACCGGAAGCCCGGCCGGCAACGGCCAGCACTGGGGCCGCTTCCTCCAGGACGGTGACGTCATGGAAGGCACCATCACCGGCCTGGGAACACAGCTTATCCACTGCCAGGACGAAAAGTGACGTCCAACCAGGTGGAGGTGCCGGTGATCCAGCGCAACGATCCTTTGGCCAGCATTACAGCCGCGGCGGAGCAGTACAACAACTGGGGCCGTTGGGGTGAAGGGGACGTGCTGGGGACACTGAACTTCATTGATGCCGGAAAGCGGATCGAGGCAGCGGCGCTGGTTACCTCCGGCGAGGCTTTCTCCCTTTCGCAGCCGTTCGATACCAACGGGCCGCAAAAGGGCTGGCGGCGCCGCACCAACCCGGTGCACACCATGACGGACACCGGGGTTGACGCCGAACGCGGAAACCAGGGTTTCCCTCATGGTTTTGGCGGGGCAGATGACGTGATTGCCATGCCCCTCCAATGTTCCACGCAGTGGGACGGGCTGGGGCACATCTTCGATCGCGGCAAGGCCTGGAACGGAAGGGCAGCGGGCGACGTTGTCACCTCCGAGGGAGATTTGGTCACCGGTATCGAGACCGCGGCAGCAAAGGTTGTCACCCGTGGCGTGTTGCTGGATGTAGGGCGCGTTCTGGGGACCGGTGGGGAATTGCCGGACGGCTTTGCCATCACGCCGGAACACCTCGAGCAAACCATCCAGGCGCAGGGTGCCAGTTCGCAGGTACGGCGCGGGGACATCGTGATCATCCGCACCGGCCAGTACAGCCGTGTACGCCGCGACGGGTGGGGCGACTACGCAGGTGGCTCCGCTCCGGGCTTGTCCTTCACCACGGCTTCGTGGCTCCACGAATCCGAGATCGCGGGTATCGCAACGGATACGTGGGGTTTCGAGGTCCGGCCGAACGAGTTCGAGGGTGCTTTCCAGCCGCTCCACCAGATCGCCATCCCCAACCTGGGCCTGTTCCTGGGCGAAATGTGGGATCCGGATGCCCTGGCGGAAGCCTGCGCCCTGGACGGCAGGTACGACTTCATGTTGACCGCGGCCCCGCTTCCCATCACGGGTGCAGTGGGATCACCGGTCAACCCGATCGCCGTCAGGTAGTCAGCCCGCGTTCCGGAACCGGGCACACAATGCAATAAACGCCGTCCCAACAAAGGAGTCAACGATGGCAGCAGTACAGACAGTGGGAATAGCCGGAGCCGGAGCCGCGGGCCTGGCTGCTGCCATCCTCCTCGCCGAGGCCGGCGTCGACGTCGAAATCCTGGAGAAGGCCAGCGAGCCGCAGGTGCTGGGTTCAGGAATCACCCTGCAGGGCAACGCCCTGCGGATCCTTCGCCAGCTGGGCGTCTGGGACCAGGTGGAAGCCAAGGGGTATTCCTTCAGCAATCTTGGCCTCCGCGCTCCGGATCCCGCCGGGACGGTGATTGCGGTTCTGGAGGACATCCGGACAGGCGGCGAGGATCTTCCGGCTACCCTGGGCATGTACCGGCCGGATCTCACCGCCATCCTCCGCGAGCGCGCCGAGCAGGCGGGCGCACGCATCAGTTACGGCAAGAGCGTCACGGAGATAGCGGACGACGGCGGGTCTGTCACCGTACGCACGGCCGATGGCACCGCCGCCAGCTACGACATCCTGATCGGCGCCGACGGCCTGCACTCCGCTGTTCGCCGGGCGATCGGCATCGATGTCGAACCCAGGCCCACCGGCATGGGCATCTGGCGCGCTTTCGTCGAGCGGCCCGAAGAAGTGGTCCGCACCGACCTCACCTATGGCGGCCCATGCTTCATCGCCGGCTACTGCCCCACGGGCCCTGACACCATCTACGCGTACCTGGTGGAAAAGGCGCAGGAGCGCAAGCATGGGGACGGCCCCCGCATCATGGCCGAACTCGCCGCAGCCTACGGCGGCCCGTGGAAGGAAATCCGCGCCAACCTGGACCACAGCGCCCGCATCAACTACACGTGGTTCACCACCCACCTGGTGGACGGGCCGTGGAACCGCGGCCGTACCGTGATCATCGGCGACGCCGCACACAGCTGCCCGCCCACGGTGGCGCAGGGCGCCGCCATGGCACTTGAGGACGCCGCTGTCCTCGCTGAACTGCTGATCCAGGCCGACGAGATCACCGAGACGCTCTGGAAGGAATTTACCGACCGCCGGCTGGACCGGGCCAAGGCAGTAGTCACCGCCTCCGTCCAGCTGGGCCAGTGGATGCTCGACGGCGTCCGCGACGCCAACGTGCCAGGCCTGATGAACTCGCTGTCCACGATGCTGAAGGAACCCGCATGAGCACCGATTCAGTTCAATCCCCCACTGTGGACGTCCACGCCCACGTCCTGCTTCCGGCCCTGCAGCAGCTGGTGGCCGAGGCTGATCCCGAGGGTTTCGGCGCCCAGCAGGCCCTGGAAGTGCGGCGCAACGGCCAGGAGTCCATGGCCGTGTCGGGCAAGATGATCAAGGACCGCTGGCCGCAACTGACGGACCTGGACCGCCGGCTTGCCGACATGGATGCCCAGGGTGTCGATGTGCAGCTGGTCTCGCCGTCGCCTTCACACTTCTACTACTTCGCCGGCGGGGAACTCGCGCTCCAGCTGGCCCGTTCCGCCAACCAGGCCGTGCGGGACTTCGTGGACCGCGCCCCGGACCGGCTCAATGGCCTGGGCCTGGTTCCGCTGCAGCACCCTGACCTGTGTGTGGAAGCCCTGGAACACGCGGTCCTGGCATGCGGGCTGCTGGGCGTGGAAATCGGTTCTTTCGCCGCCACCCCCGGTGGCGACCGCACCACCGTTGAGCTGAGTGACCCGCGGCTGGAACCGTTCTGGTCCCGGGCGGAGGATCTGGGCGCCCTGGTGTTCCTGCACCCGTTCGGCTGCTCCCTGGATGAGCGGCTGGACCGCTTCTACCTCGCCAACACGGTCTCCCAGCCCGCCGAAAACGCCGTGGCCCTGTCCCATCTGATCTTCTCCGGCGTCCTGGACCGCCATCCGGACCTCAAGATTCTGGCCGCACACGGCGGCGGGTACCTGCCCACCACCCTCGGCCGATCCGACCGCGCCTGGCGGGTCCGGCCCGAGGCACACGGGTGCGCCGAACCGCCGTCGTCCTACGTGAAGAAGTTCTACTTCGATTCCCTGGTGCACAGCCCGGCCGAACTGGCGGCCCTCGTGGCCGCCGCCGGCCCGGGCCAGGTGCTGCTCGGCTCCGACTACCCGTTCGACATGGGCTCAGACCAGCCAGTCACCGAGGTAACCCAGGCACAGCTTCACTCCACAGACGAGGCGAAGATCCTTGCCGGGAACGCCGCAGCCCTCGGTATCGTGCCAGCGTCCGCCCGCACCGCCAGCCGCACAGCCTAAGGAACACATTCATGGTCAAGATCGCCCGATGGAATCACGACGGCGGAACGCAGTCCGGCTTTGTCGATGACGGCGCCTGCCACGCCCTGCCGGCGGCCCAGGACGTGCAAACCCTGCTGGACGCCGGATTGGAGGAGACGCTGGACATTGCCCGGCGGACTATAGGCTCCGGCCCGGCGGTTCCGCTGGAGGACGTGCAACTACTAGCCCCGCTGGCGCCGGCCACCATCCGCGACTTCGTGGCCTTCGAGGAGCATGTTGAGGGGGTCCGGAAGAGCATCGACGGCGTCGCCGGAGTGGTACCCGAATGGTTCGAGGCGCCCACGTTCTACTTCACCAACCCGCACACCGTGACCGGCACCGGCGAGGTGATTGGGATCCCGGCGGGCTGTACGGACCTGGACTTTGAGACCGAGGTGGCAGCCGTCGTCGGACGCGTTCCCGGCAGCGACGGCCGGAACCTGGACGCGGACACAGCGCACCGGCACATCTTCGGGTACACGATCCTCAACGACTGGTCCGCCCGCGATTTGCAGCGTCGGGAGATGAAGGTCAGCCTGGGGCCCTGCAAGGGCAAGGATTTCGCCAACACCCTGGGACCGTGGATCGTCACCGCGGACGAGTTCGAGGACCGGCACGATGGCGAAGGGTTCCTGCCGGTCTCCATGGCCGTGGAAGTCAACGGCAAACAGATCGGCCAGGACCTGCTCTCCAACATGGGCTGGCCGTTCGCCGAACTGGTGGCGTACGCTTCCCAGGACTCCGTGGTGAAGCCCGGTGACGTACTGGGCTCCGGAACCTGCGGCAGCGGCTGCCTCGCCGAACTCTGGGGCCGCAACGGATCCCAGACTCCCCTACCACTGCAAACCGGCGACGTAGTGCGCATGACCGTCGAAGGCATCGGCAGCATTGAAAACACCGTAGGCGAGCGCCGCGAAGCGGTGACCCGGGTTCCCGCCCGGACCCGTCCGCGCAACCGGGTTGCCGCTCCGGTTCCGGCTACCTGATAAACCACTGCAGGTAGCCGCAAGTGCCGTTGAGGAGGCTTATGACGGCAGTTACTGCTGCCCGGTGGCGGATTCAATCACCACTTCGTGAGCCTCGACCGGGAAGAGTTCCTGCAGCCGGCTACATGAACGCTGGACCACCGAACGCAGCCAGACGCTTGCCGGGTCCTCCGTCTGGGACGGATGCCAGTACATGGCCTCCACCAGGGACGCTTCGGTCCCCTCTGCAAATTCCAGGACCACGATATTGGCGCCGCGCCCGGCGCGCGCGGCCAGCATCCGCGGGACCAGCGCCACAAGGTCCGTCCCCTCCACCAGCAGCGGCAGGGACAGGAACCCGGCCACAACGGCCGCTACCCGCCGCTGCAGGCCCAGTGACTCGAAGAGCTTGTCCGCCGGGGTGCTGACGCCCTCGCCGAAATACCCGACGGCGTGCGGCACCGTGATCAGGTCTGCCGGTGTGAGCCGGGGCTGCTGAAGCAGGGGACTCCCGGCGTCCGCGACCATCACAAAGCTGTCCCGGAAAAGCTGTTTGCTGGCACCCTGCATGTGGTATCCGGTGGGCCCCACCAGAAGGTCGATCTTCGAGTAGTCGGCCATCTGGCCCTGGATCCCGGATTTGGAGGTGGGCATGAAGTCCACTGACACTCCGGGAGCCTCATCACGGAGGATTCCCCGCAAGGGACCAACAATCAGCGCCGCGGCATAGTCCGAGGCGGCGATGATAAATTCCCGCTCGCTGGTGCCGGGGTCGAAACCTGACCTCACCCGGGTGGCCCGCCGGATGTGCAGCAGGGCTTCGTCAACCAGTGGGACCAAGGATTGCGCAAAAGGGGTTAGATCATAGGTACGGCCGTTGCGGACGAGGAGTTCGTCGTCGAAATGCCGCCGGAGCCTCGCCATCGCCGCGCTGGTGGCCGGCTGGCTGAGCTGGAGCCGTTCCGCCGCTCGGGAGATGTTCTTCAGCTCCAGCAGGACCTGCAAAGGGGGCAGCAGGTTCAGGTCCAGGTTCTTCATACCCACAGGTTATCCGCGCCCCGCACCCACAAAGACCGGGCACCTCTGGAGGCAGCTCACGGACCGCCTTCCGCGCGCCCCGGATGCGTAGGTAGCACCTGGGTGATTGGAGTGCCCCCACCCCGCAGAGGGGTGGTGGGCACGCTTTTAGGGCAGCGTCGGGGCCATCAGAATTGCTGCATGGATGCTCAGGAAATGGAGCGGGTGTGGCATGGAAGCCACCGGAAGGGCCAGGCCAAGATGTGGCAGTTGGCCTTTGTCTGGTGCGTCCTTGGCCTCGTGTCGATTTCGGTACTCATGACGTCCCTGCCGCTGTAGCGGGGATGCCCGGCACCACCAGGGCCCGGCCGGAAAGCTGCATTGCAGTCTTCACCGGCCGGGCCCCTTTGCGGGCAGTAGGTTGGTGCAACCCTCCTGGCGGGCCGGGCTACTCCGGGAAATCCCCTCCGTGGTTCCACACCTCGGAAAGTTCCTGCCGGCTCGAAACCCCGAGTTTTCCGTAGGTCCGCTGCAGGTGGGCGTTGACTGTATTCACGGAGATCCCCAGGCGGACCGCCGCTTCTGCGCTGCTCAGCCCGGAAGCTATCAGCCCGGCAACTTCCCTCTCCCTGTTGGACAGCTTGCCGAGGTCAGGGAGGGCAGCGGCGGGCCTTGCAGCTGTGGCCCCTGACGCCGGCATGTCCCCGGTTCCCAGGACATCCTCCTGGTCAGGATCGTCGTCCCCGGGGAATGCTACCTCCGGACGGAACGCCGGCACGTCGTCCTGCGACTCCCCCAGCATTGCCGGCGTCACTGTCCAGATGAGGTCCGCCACCCCCACCTCGTGGGACCTCACTCCGCGCGCTCCCGTCCGTGCCGCAAGTCCCAGGTTCAGGTTCTCCAGGGCGCGGTGTCCCCGTTTGCCGGCGGTATCCGCTAACTGCAACAGCCTGCGGTTGGACGAGCCTGCTCCGCTCACCACCGAACGGGCCGCCGAAGAGTAGCTGTCCGCCAGCCGGGCAGCCAGATAGCTGCCTGACTGCCGTCTCGCGTCGTAGGCTGCCAGGGCGCGGCGGACCTGCCCCACGTCTCCC
Source organism: Arthrobacter sp. Leaf137 (assembly GCF_001423525.1). GTDB lineage: Bacteria > Actinomycetota > Actinomycetes > Actinomycetales > Micrococcaceae > Arthrobacter. The sequence goes on from NZ_LMOI01000018.1 coordinate 471,761, forward strand.
AGCAGCCACGCGGCCGCGGCAAGTCCACCCAGCGTGACCGGCAACAGCCCTTCCGGGTCAGCTTCATCAAAACGCACTTTTGCTTGCCGGAAATGCTCACACGCCAGGTCGAGGCTGCCCTGCCGGGCCAGGACGAAGGCCCGGTACAGGTGCGCCGGTCCCTCAAAATAGCTGAGCCGGCCCACAGTCTGCCGCGGCGCCCCCGAGCACACCATTTCCCTGCCACCCCACTGCCCCCGCCAGATCAGGTTGGAGCCGTGAATGATCAGCACCACGGCATGGAAGTCCACAGTGCACCGGGGCAGGTGTTCCAGGGATTCCAGGGCCGCGGTGGACAGCTCCACCGCCTCGGCAAACCGGCCGCCAACGGCCAGCCCCTGCGAGACCAGGGCCATGAGCAGCACACCCGCCTCGGTTGTCGGCAGCGGAGGCGGGCCACCGGTCTCACCGGAATCCCGGTGATCGCCGCCCAGAGCGGTACCGATGGTGTGCTGCCGGCTAAGCCGCTGGTACAGCGCATCCCCGGCGCGTGGCCAGGTTCCGGACTGGGCGTCAAGGTACAACTGCAGGACGTCCAGTTCGTCCCGGGCCTCCTGCCCGCCAAAGGGTTCGGCGTCGACGGCGGCCTCCACCCGCCGTCGTGCATCGTCAACGAGGGCATGCAAAACGTTGGGGTCCGGGGACGTGGGATACAGCGCCCGCAGCAGCAACCAGACCGCCCGCAGGAACTCCCTGTTGTCCGACCCGTCCGAGGATGCCAGCAACCGCCTGAGCAGCTGGACGCTGCCGTAAATGTCCCCCATGAGGTACAGGGCCCTCGCATGTTCGACGCCGGCCGGGAGCCTGAGTTCCGGCGCCGTCACCCCTGCGGCGGCCTGCCGGGCCCGGTGGCTGTCATGCAGGTCGTTGGCGGCGACGGCGACGGCCAGCAGGTCGGCGTCCGGCGTGGGCAAGCCGCTTACCTGCTCCAGGGCGACGCGGCGGAACAGGTCCCACAGCGAACCGGCATCGCCGTGGGACATCTGGCCGCGGAGGGCAAGCCGCAGTTCACGCTGCCGGTCCGGCGCCAACTGCTGCAGGGCAGCACCGGCTTCGAGGACATGGTTGAGAGTTGCGGTGGCGGCAGCGGGATCCGGCAGTCCGGCGTCCTGGATCCGGACGGCTCCCGCAGACCGGAGCTCCGCCAGGGCTACGCTGCCTGCCAGCGCCTCGGCGACGCCGACGGACAGGGGCTCGCCGACGGCCAGGAAATCTATCAGCTGCCGCTGCTGGTGCGGATACATGGCCAGCCGGCGCGTCACGAGCTCCTGGATCTGGGTGCTCCCGCGTGTGTCGCGGGTCATCGACCATTCACCGCCGGAACAGGCAACACCACCGCCGGCCACCGCCGCATCCAGGAGGAGCCTCGCGGCCAGCATGTTGCCTGCGGAGTCCGCCTGGATGTTCCGGACCAGGCCTTCGGACGGCCGGCCCTGGAGGCGGGACGCCAGGAAGTCCCGCATCCGTTCCGGTCCAAGCTCGGAAAGGTTGACCACGGACAGCTGCCTGGCCACCACCGACTCCATCAGTTCCATGCGCAGCGGCCGGTCGGAACGGTGCGTTGCCAGCAGCCGGATGTCCGGTTCGGACACCACCCTGTTGAGGAGCCAGAGCGACAGGTCGTCGAGGAAATCTATGTTGTCCAGGGCCAGCAGCACGGGCGTCCCCGGCGGCCCGGCGCTGCGCAACGCCTGGCGCGAGGCCTGCACCAGGAACCTGGGGGAAGCATTCGATTTCGCGGGCAGGTCCGGAACCAGCGCCATGGCAATGCTGAACGGAACATCGGCGAAGGAACTGGCCGCTGTGCGCGCAACTACAGAGAAGGTGCCCTCCAGGACGGAGGCCGCGGCGTCCAGCAGGGTTGTCATGCCCGAACCGCCGGCGCCGGAGATCAGCACACCCGCCGGTTCCGGCCCTGACAGGGCGACAACAATGTCATGCAGCTCCGCTGCCCGGATGATTCCCTGAGAAGGGTGGTTGCCTGCCGCGTTGTCCATGGTCCTGTCTTAGGTGAGGGCCACCGGGCGCATTTCCTGGTGGCCGCGGTAGGACCGTTGTCGAGATGCTCACACGGTATCGGGCCGGTTCAGGCAGGGATTGAGTGTGTACTACTTGGATTTTCGGGCCTCGGACCGGGTATCCCCGATTCGGGCGCTGGACCCTGCCTGTGTAAGGTTGGGTGGCGTGGGCAGGTTCCGGCGCCTGCGGCTGGGGAGTTGACGTGCCGCCGATTGATGTAGCTGCCCCCACCGCGATCCACCATCCCGGGCGATAGAAAAACGACGTGCAGCTTTGCCGCTGCGCGTTACTTTTGCGCGCCCGCGGCGGGTCGCCATGGTCTCGGAGTCCATGCACCCAACAGATATGAACCCCCATGAAACACCTCATTACAGCTCTTGCGGCAGTGCTGCTACTGGCCGTCGGCGGACTGTTCACGGTTTCGGCCACGCAGTCGTCCGCCACCACATCCGCAGCCGGACAGCGCCCTTCCGAGTCGCCGGCCAAGGACAAGGCACAGCCCAAGCGGACGCCCGCTCCCACGCCAAGCAGCACGCCGGTTCCCGCAGCGGAAACCTCCCCTGCGGCCGCCGCTCCCGCTCCGGCCCCCCAGGCCCCGGCCCCCCAGGTCCCGGCCCCCGCAGCACCGGCTCCGGCGCCCGCTCCGGCCATTGTTCCGGCGGCAGCCACCGGGAGCGGCAGCAGCGCGTACCCCCTGCACAGCAACATCGTCAGCACCACGTTCTGGGTTGGCGAGATCTTCAATGCCAGCCTCTCGGACGGTTCGCAGGTCTGCTCCACCTACAACAGCCAGTGGGCGTACCAGCACACCGGTGTAAAGCTCGGCACCGTTGACGCCGGCGCTGCCGGGTGTCCCGGCAGCTACTACGGCGGGTGTGACGGAGTGAGCTCCGGTTCCGGCGCCGATTTCAAATGCGACACCGAACGGCGCGTTGCCAGCAACGGATACTTCCCGCTCAACCAGCCCAGGCCTCTGCAGAACCCGTTCTACCTGGACCTGCCCTACGACGACCTGAACGACGGCGTCGCCTTCCAGGAGCGTTGCCGGGTCATTCCCTGGGCCGCCGCGGACAACGCCGCCACGGGGGTGGACCACTGCGCGGACCAGGGCTACAGCTACATGAAGAACCGGTGGGTCCAGATCACGGGCCCGAACGGCAGCACCTGCTACGGACAGATCGAGGATGCCGGCCCCTCCAGCGGCTCCGAATACCACGACTCCGCCTACGTCTTCGGGTCCGGCGACGCGCGCCCCGTCAACCAGAGCTTCTCCGCCGACGCTACCCAGGGCGCCGGCATGGACGTCTCCCCCGCCCTGAACGGCTGCCTTGGCTTTGCCGAACTGGACGGCAGCAGCGACCGGGTCTCGTGGCGCTTCATTGACCGTGCCAACGTTCCGGCCGGTCCGTGGCTGACCGTGGAGACCACCTCCGGAGTCAGCAACTGACGGGATCATCTCCTGCAGTGCCGCGCGACGTAGCCTCCTGACAGCTTTCAGGAGGCTACGTTCCCGGCCGTCACCGGGGTCAGTTCCTTCCCCTGCACCCTGCGGGCGGGGCTGACCCAGGTGCCGGTCGACGCCGAGGAGAACGCCTTCGGGAGTACCTGGAGGCACAGGAAGGCATCCAGGATCCGCATCAGCGGGAACAATGGCGCCATCAGTAGTATCCCCGGTTTGCGGAGGGAAACCGCTGCAAGGATGGTCAACAGGAAGTCCGGCAGCAGGACACCGATCAGCACATCCTGTGGCCGCAGCAGGCCGGACAGGAAGACCATCACGTCCCAGTCGTTGCCGAAGGCTGCCACCTGGATCGCGGCAAACGTGGAGACCAGGAACACGGGCAGCAGCAGCACGAAGAAGATGCAGCTCATCAGCAGCTCGAAGATGTAAGTTGCCAGGACCAGCCAGAACCGGCCGGTCTGCTTCCGGTGGCGCCGGACCGTCTGCCAGAATCCCAGAATCCACCGGCGGACCTGCTTCATATAGTCCTGCAGCCGGTCCGGGTCCTGGGTGTAGGCCACCGCAGCGGACGGGTGGAACGCGATCCTGCCCAGCTTCCTGGCGTGGATCTCGAACGTCATGTTGAAGTCCTCGATGACCAGGCCGGGCGCGACGACGTCGATCTCCTGCAGCGCACTGGTCCGGTACATGCTGGCAAACCCAGGAACGATGGACACCACATTCGCGCCGCGAGCCGCCTGCCCGTACTTCAGCAGGAGCTGCACCACTATGTACAGTCGCTCCCGGTACGCCACCAGGAACCGTCCCATGGCGGTGGGCGATGGCGGATCCATGATGGATTTCGCCCTGCCTGCCACGGCCACCACTGTTGAATCCGAAAACAGCGGCAGGCCGGTCCGAAGGTAGTCGTCGGTGGGACGGGTATCGGCATCGAGGAGCATCACCACCTTGAACCGCCGGCAAAGGTCGAAGTGCACGATCCCGGCGGCCAAGGCACCGGCCTTGCCCCGGTTGGGGTCAAGCTCCAGCACTTTGACCCCGGCGGCGCGTGCCAGCTGTGCTGTGTTATCCGTGGACATGTCGGAAACCACGTGGATGTTGCGGCGCGGTACCAGCCTGGACGCAGCGCGGATAGTCTCATTGATCACCAGCGCCTCGTTGTGGGCGGCCACCAGTACGGCAACATGGGACGGCAGGATGCGGACACCCGGGTCCCTGTGGCGGCCCCTCCGTGGCCGGGCCGCGACGGCAGGCAACCCTGCCCGGGCTGACCGCCAGGTGCGGTACCGGCGTGTCCACTCCTCCAGCAGCCACGAGTTCTCCCCCGCGAAGCGCGCCAGCCCCACGAGGGTCCAGAAGATGGTGCTGACACCGAGGACCAGGATGATGGAAACAGCAATCACAGCGCCGGAGCCCCCACAGTGTCGTACATGGCGTAGTCATCCGTGACGAGGGTGCCGTTGCTGAAGAGATTCAGGCCGAAGCTGATGGCAGTGGCCCCCGCCGGCAGGGCCGGTGTGGTGAAGCTTGCCTGCGTGAAGGTGGCGGTTGGCGCGAGCCAGGGGCTCGAGGTCCAGTACACCCATGCCCCTGCGGAGTTGCGGTAATAGACCGCGAACTGGGTGGTGGCAGTGGAGGTGTACCAGGCCCGCAGCGAGTAAGTCTTGCCGGCGATGGCAGGTGGGGCGCAGGAACCGGTGTCCAGGGACGGGACCAGCTTGCTGTCACCGTTTGAGTAGTTGCTCATCACCAGCCGGACGGCCTTCGTACCGGAGTGCGCGCCGGTGGCGAGCGTGGCGTAGGTGGGGGTGTTGGTCCCGAAGCCCGCCGTCTGCCAGCACTGCGGGAGGGTACCCGTGCCCGCAGTTTCCAGCCCGGCGTTCTGCACGAGGTTCGCGCCCGCCGCGGGCGGGGGCGGCGGTGGTGTTGCGGCGGCGTCGAACATCTCGGCGTCATCGGTGACGAGCGTGCCGTTGCTGAAGATGTTCAGGCCGAAGCTGATGCCGCTGGCCCCGGCAGGAAGAGCGGGGGTGGTCCAGGCCGCCTTCTGGAACGTTGTCGCCGCTGCAAACCAGGGGCTTGAGGTCCAATAGGTCCAGGAGCCGATTCCGCTGCGGTAGTACAGGGCGAATTGCGTTGGGACCGTGGATTTGTACCACATGCCCAGGTTGTAGCTGTGCCCGGCCGTTCCCGCGGGTGAGCATCCGCCGAGGTCGAGGGATGGCAGCCATTTGGCGTCGCCGTTGGCGTAGCTCCGCATGACCACTTGGGCTCCCCTGCCGGTCCGCCCTTGGTTGACGGTGCTGAACGTGGGGGTGTTGGTTCCGTATCCGCCTTGCTGCCAGCACTGGGGAGCGCCGTTGGTGAGCGTTTCAAAGCCCGGATTCTTGACCAGGTTGCCCGTGCCGGGCGGCGGAACGGCCGGCCCGGAAACCAGTGGCTTGAGCGTCCCGCCGATGACCTGGTCCACCGTCTTGACGGTAGTGGTGGTGGGACGGGTCTTCAGCCAGGTGGCGAACTGGTTGAAGACCGTTGGCGAAGTGGTGATGGGGTCGGAAGGGTTGTTGGCGATGTGGTGGAAGGTGAGTTGCACCCATCCCCCGGCCCCGTTTTCGGCCTGCGTAACGCTTCGCTGGAGGTCGGCCAAGGTCCAGGTGTTTTCCACCTGGTCGGGCGCCTTCGTGTAGTACGGGTCCGCTGGCGGCATCGACTCACCTACCGCGCAGGTGCCGCAGCTGAACCTGGTCCGGATGTCACCGAGTCCCCGGGCACTGTTGTAGCCGCAGTTCCTGACGATTGCCTCGGTGCTGGCGTTGGCCGATGCGAAGGGGTGGGCGAAGCTGGTCACCCGGAATCCCCAGTTGCTGAGGTTGACGCGGTCGTTGCAGACCTGCCGCGTGGCTTCGTCGCTGGGCAAGGTAGTGAGGTCGGGGTGGGTCACGGTATGGCCGCCGATTTCATGCCCCGCAGCCGCCAGTGCCTGGACCTGCGCGAGCGTGAAGTAGTTCGGGGTATTCACGACGCCGGAGGTCACGTAGAAGGTGCCCTTCAGTCCCAGCGAGTCCATGGTCTGGGCTGCGGACATCTGGTCCGCGTGGCCGTCGTCGAACGTCAGACTGACCACCGTGGGCGCGGCAGCGTGGGCAGCAGGCGGGCTCATCGCCAGGCCGGCGACGGCCAGGGCCAGGGCGGCCGTCACTGTCACCAAGGATTTTGCCCGGCGGAGCAGTCCCCGCCGGGCACCCTCGCGCGGAGGGAGCTCTTCCACGGGCTCGTTACCAACAGTCTTCATGGCATACCACTCGATTCATCTTGGGGAGGCCCCGGGGCAGGGGGCTCACTGGGCAGGAGGCGGCGCCCCCACGGTGTCGTACATTTCGTAGTCATCGGTGGCCAGCTGGCCGTCGCTGAAAAGGTTGAGCCCGAAGCTGATGGCTTCCGCCCCGTCGGGAACAGGCGGTGTCTCCCAGACCGCCTGCCCGTACGTGGTCCTGGCGGGGAAGTACGGGCTGGCTGTCCAGAACTGCCAATCACCCATGGCATTGCGGTAGTAGACAGCGAATTGCGTCGGCGCATTGGACTGGTACCAGGCGCGGAGCGAGTAGGCGTGGCCTGGGATGACGCTCGGTGCGCAGGCGCCCAGGTCCAGGGCAGGGAGGAGCTTCACGTCGCCGGATTTGTAGGCCGTGACGTCCAGTCGCCGGGACGTTCCGTCCCGGAAGCCGGGAACCAGGGTTGCCAATTCGGACGAATTCTCTCCGTAGCCTGCCACCTGCCAGCATTCCGGCAGGCCGTACTTCCCCGGTGTTTCCAGCCCGGGATTCCGCAGGGCGTTGACGCCCGGCCCGGCAGGCGGTGCATCCGCTCCCGGAACCACAGGCTTGGCCACCTTCCCGATGACCTCGTGGACGGTCCGCACCCCCATGGTGCCCTTCGCTGTCCGCGCATCCAGCCATGCGGCGAACTGTTCGAACAGGGCCGGGGTGATCGAGAGCGGACTTCCGGAGTCATCGATGTCGTAGAAGGCCAGCTGCAGCCAGCCGCCTGCCGCCTCGGCCTGCTCCACAGTCTGCTGCAGCCCCTGCAGGGTCCAATCACGGCCCACCTCGGCGGTGGCACGGGTGTTGAAGGGATCCTCCGGGCGTACGGTCTCGGCCGGGGCGCAGGATTCGCAGGAGTACGGGCTGCGGATCCGGTCCTGCCCCCTGGCGCTGTTGTAGCCACAGCCGGACACGATCTCCTCGGCGGTGGGGGACGTCGCACCGAACGGGTAGGCGAAGCTGGTCACCTTGAAACCCCATTCGCTGAGCGTCGCCCGGTCGCTGCACACCTGCCGTTGCGCTTCGCCGGGTTCGACGGCGGTGAGGTCCGCCAGGGTGACCGTGTAGCCGCCGATTTCGTGGTGCTGTTCGGCCAAGCGGTGCAGATCCTCCTGGTTGAGGAAGTCGGCTGCGCCAATGAAGCCTGAGTTGACGAAGAAGGTGGCGCGCAACTGGTGGTCCGCCAGGATGCGGGCCGCCTCCCGCTGACTGGACCGGCCGCCGTCGAACGTCAGGGAAACTGACAGCAGCGGCGCGGCGCCGGCGGTGGGCGCATCGGAAGTTTGCGGGCCCGCCGCAACGCCGCTGCGGTCCCCGCCTTTGGCCGTCATGAGCGACGCACCGCCAGTCAGTACGGCAAGGACTGCAATCCAGGACACGGCGAGGAGGCCCACCCTCCTGCGCGAAGCACGGGCCTGCATTGACGCCAGCTTGCCATTCCCGCGGCCGGCGCTCCCGGAACCGGGATATGCGCCGGTCACGGCGCGGACCTGCCCGCGGCGGCACGCTGCCATCGGAGGGCAACGCCCTTCACTGCCGAGATTTCCATGGTGAGACCCGTTTCTCCACCGACCGGTTTCAGTCGTTCACAGCCTCAGCCTATGGAGGGCCGTTCCCCCCGGACACGAGTAGGCAGTACCCGTATTTTGGCTTTCGCACCACGTACCCGCGCGCACCCACTACTCGGCGCTGCCTGTCCGGCGATTGCGGCCCGTCATGCAGGCGATCCTGGCCTGAAAACAAGGCGCCTATGGTCAAATGGTGGTTCAGGAGAGTGGACAGGAATTCCGACCAACACGGGGGAAATGTGGCAGCCAAACCCGGCACCGGCCAGGTCAGCAGGGCTGCCGCGTCCCCGGCACCATCGCGGGCGGGAAGGCTGCACCTGCCTTCGGGCAACCGGAGCTCCAGCACGCGCCTCGCGGTGGTCGCCGCAGCAGTAACGCTGGCGCTGGTTGGCGGGTTATTCCTATGGCGTTTCATTGCGGAGGCGGGCATGGCACAGCAACCGTGGTTTTCGGGTTACGCAGATGTGACGGTTGACCCGCCCTACGACCTGGCCGGGCCCGGCCTGCCGGAGAGCCGGAACGTCACCCTGGCCTTCGTCGTCGCAGACTCCTCGCAGCCGTGCGCTCCCAGCTGGGGCAACGCCTACAGCCTCGATGCTGCCCGGGACGCGCTCAACCTTGAGCAACGGATCTCCGCCCTTAAGTCCAGTGGTGGCGCCATTGCCGTTTCGTTTGGCGGCTCGGTTAACACGGAGCTTGCCGTCGCGTGCCAGGATCCTTCCCAATTGCAGGCGGCCTACCGTTCAGTGGTGGAGCGCTATTCCCCCTCCACCATCGATTTCGACATCGAGGGGGACGCGTTGCTTAACGGTCCGGCCGGCGAACGGCGGGCAGAGGCGGTAGCCGCCCTTCAAAAGGAAAAGGATGGGTGGGGCGGCGGACTGGATGTGTGGCTCACGCTCCCGGCGTCACCCCGCGGGTTGACCGACGACGGCATTGCCGTGGTGGACCAGATGCTGGCCGCCGGAGTCGACCTTGCCGGCGTTAACATCATGACCATGAACTACGGGTCCAGCCGCGGACCCTCGCAGAGCATGCTGGACGCGGCGGTGGCGGCCGCCGACTCCACCCACGACCAGCTGAGCATCAGCTACCAACGGGTGGGGACCAACCTCAGCAGCCAGGAAATCTGGTCCAAAATGGGGCTGACTCCGATGATCGGCGTCAATGACCTGCCGGACGAAGTCTTTGGGCTGGACGCTGCCAGCGGCCTGAATTCCTTCGCCGTCCAAAAGGGCATCCAGAGGGTGTCCATGTGGTCGCTCAACCGGGACCGGGAGTGTGCAGCCGCCGCTGCCGATGGCCAGGCGAGCCACGTGTGCAGCGGAGTCCAGCAGGAGCCCGGCGAGTTCGCCAGGGTCCTCGCCGGAGGTTTTGAGGGCCGGCTGCGCTAACGCCGCCGGCGGGCTGCCTGGAGCTGCCGGGTCAGCGGACCTGGCTGGTGGTGACAATGTCGAGCCATGGCCCATCCGGCACCTGGTCGCGTGTCACGAATTGCCAGTCCACGGTGTCCGATTCGCCGTTAATGTCTTCAAAACCCAGGCACGCGTTCAGCGCCGGAGAAACGTCCATGCCGGCCCCGTTGAATTCTTTATTGGCAGGGCGGGCATCATTGGATCCAAAGACATATTCCTTGTCGTGGTACTGGCCGGGACCTGCATCCTGGATCTGGCCGTAGCATTCCTGGTTTCCCTTGCGAATCCGCACCCATTGGTTCTTCATGTAACTGAATGATCTGTCCTGCTCACGGCCCGCATATGCAGAATCCCCGGCCCAGGGAATGACACTGGCCCGTTCCGCGAACGCTTTGCTGTCGTTGACGTCGTCGTAGGGCAGGTCGAGGTAGAAGGGGTTTTCCTTGGGTGTCATGCCGGTGGGCATGTAGCGGTTGGCTTCGGTCCGCTGTTCGGTCTCGCAGGCACCTGATTTCATCACCCCGTCGCAGCCGCCGTAGTTCCGCATCCAGCCGGAGTCGTAGGTGGACATGACTTGGCTGCCGTCGTCAGCGCTGGGATCGAAAAGTTCGCCCACCCAAAAGGTGGTGGCCACGATGTTGGTGTGCCACGGATAACCGCCCTCTCCGGAGGAACTTCCTCCGTCCGGAGGGGCAGGGGGCGAGGAGCAGCCCGCGGCGATGAGCGCCACTGAGGACAGAGCGGCGGTGAGGCCCCACCGGAGCCGCTTGTTGTGCCGACTTCGGGGCGTGCGCGATCCCCCTGGTACAAGCCGATAATTCAGCGCTGCCGCTCTTTTCAACCCAAGCTCCTTCGTATGCCTTGCCACTTTATTTTCCTTGATATCCGGTGGCATAGGCGAGGGAAATGCGCACTTTGACAGCCAATTCATAGCTTTCCGGACATTTACGGCATTTCCGGAAATTTGCAGCCCAATGGCCGGGCCGGGAAATTAATCCCTGCCCGGCCACTGGAATACCGGATAACCGGACTTCAGGCCATCAGGAGGCGAGAATAACCTTCCACCGTGAAGCGTCCACCGTGTTCGCCGTCCGGTTGTCCGCGGCGACGTTGGTGATGATCTGGTCCACCGTGGTCTTCGGGTCGAAGCCCACCAGGCCAAAGGCCTTGGTGTTGTCCGGTACCCGCCGGCGCATGTCCTCGTACCCTTCGGAGTAGGCCTGCTCGTAGGGCACCAGGGTGATGGGGCTGTCGCTTCCCACAAGTTCCACGATCCGCTCCGCGAGGGCGAGGATGGAGATTTCGTGGTTGCCACCCAGGTTGTAGGCGTTACCGTACGCGCGCTCGTCCTCGGAGATCCGCGTAATGGCGGGCACGATGTCGCCCACATAGGAGAAGCAGCGTGTCTGGTGCCCGTCCCCGTATACCGTCAGAGGTTCGCCCGCGAGCGCCTGGCGTACCAGGCGCGGCACCACCATTCCGTAGCGTCCCGTCTGTCGTGGACCAACGGTGTTGAAGAGCCGGACGATCGCCACCCGCAGCCCGAACTGCCGCCAGTAAGCATGGGCGAAGGCTTCGTCGATGCCCTTGGCCGCCGCGTACGTCCAGCGCGATTTCAGGGCCGAGCCCAGGATCCGGTCCGATTCCTCGGAAAGGCTGTCCGAGGTGTTCTTGCCGTAGATCTCGCTGGTGGATGCCAGCAGGAGGCTGGCTCCGGCTTCAAGGACGGAGTCCAGGACCACTTCCGTGCCGTGGATGTTGGTGCGCAGGCTTTCCAACGGGTGGTCAACGATCAGGTTGACGCCTACCGCGGCGGCCAGGTGGAACACCCGGTCCGCCCCCGCGACGGCTTTGTCCACGGCAGCCCGGTCAAGGATGCTGCCTTCGATGAAACGGAACTTGCGGTGCCCGATGACGCCCTTGAGGTTCTCAAGCCGGCCGGTGGACAGGTCATCCAGGACAATTACCTCGTCCCCCGCTGCCAGGAGGTGCTCCACAAGGTGGCTCCCGATGAATCCGGCACCGCCGGTAATTGCTGTTCTCATGCTTCCTGCTTCCAAATGGAGTGATGTGGTCAGAGCCTGGTGACGTTGTCTGCCTTGGGCAGCCGGTAGGTGGTGTCCAGCACTGCCGCGGCGTTCTCCAGCCAGTCAAGGTCCGTCTGGCTGTGCCTGGTGTGCAGGATGACGAGGTCCGCTTCCCACAGTTGGGGAGCGGGATTGGAGATGAGCGTGCCGCCCCTGCCGTCGGGCGCGGTGAGGCACCAGGGATCCGAGTAGGCCACCTCGGCGCCGTCCGCGATGAGCTCGGCGATGATCTCGAGGGCCGGGGATTCACGGAGGTCCTCGACATCGGGCTTGTAGGCCACGCCCACCACCATCACCCGCGAGCCCGCCAGGCCGTGGTTCCGCTCGGAGAGGATCCGCCGCGCCTTTTCCACTACCTGGTGCGGCCTGCCGGCAATCCCGATCATTGCCTGCTCGATCACGGGCGCCGTCACGCGGGCCTTGCGCAACTGCCACAGGAGGTAGTGCGGGTCGCAGGGAATGCAGTGCCCGCCGACTCCCGGTCCGGGGGTGAACGGCATGAACCCATACGGTTTGGTGGCGGCCGCGTTGATCACGTCCATCACTTCCATGTCCAGTTCCTGGCAGATCTGGGCAAACTCGTTGGCCAGGGCAATGTTGACGGCCCGGAACGTGTTCTCCACGAGCTTGGTCATTTCCGCGGCGTCGGCGGACGGGACCACATGGACCAGCTTGGTACTGGCGCTGAGCAGCCGTTCCGCTGCCTCACCGCAGGCTGTGGTGACACCGCCTACCACCCGTGGCACATCTTCGTGGGAGAAGGAGTCGACGCCGGGATTGATGCGTTCCGGCGAGAAGGCCACGTACACGTCGCGTCCCGGGATGAGTCCCTTCGCCGCGAGGGGCATCGCCAGCAGGTCCCGTGTTGTGCCCACATACGTGGTTGACGTCAGCATCAGCAGCTGCCCCGGCACCGCGTATTCCACGACTGAGGCGCACGCTGCGCGCAGGATGCCGAGGTCGGGAACAAGGTACTCGTCCACCGGAGTGGGTACGCAGACCACAACGGCCGCAGCGTGGGCCAGCAGCGAGAGGTCGCTGGTCAGCATGAACGAGGGGTCCAGCAGCGCTGTCTTCAGCCGCTCCTTGTCCGAGTCCAGCAGGTCCGCCTGCTGTTCACGGATCACCGCCAGCCGCCGCTCCGAGACGTCGAGCCCGAGGACCCGCCGCCCGGAGGCATTGATGGCCAGGGCGGTGGGCAGTCCCACGTATCCCAGGCCGACGATTGCGACGTCGAAAGTGAACACCTGGTCCTGGGCGGGAATTGCCCTCGCCGCGGTGCCCTCAGTCCATTCCACTGCCTCAGCCGGCAGGGAATGGGATTCAACGGCGACCTGTTTCTTGAGGGCTTTTACCTTCGTGTTCGGTGCCATGGTCAGTCGACCTCCCGGTGCATTTTGTCTCCAGTGTGAATAAAAGCCGGCGGCGAGAAGGCGTGTGCCCGGGTCTCCGGGGGCACGTCGCCCTTCACCGCCGGTCCGTTTTGGGGGGTCCCCGCCAAAGGCGGGAGACCTGTCGCATCGGAGCTGCCTTCCGGCCGGACTGCCATCTGGCTGTCCCCCGCAAAGGAAATCTTCCTGCGCTTCATGTCGAGGCCCACTTCCCCTCGTGCTGGCGGTTGCCAACAAGACGAGGGTATTAATCAAGTCCTTGGCCCGGCGCGAGTGTGGTGTACCCGTCTTTGACCCCGCCCGCCGCACCCGGCGGTGAGACTACGTGGCTTGTGGCGGCCCACCACTCGCATTGGTACTCGGAGGGGCACGCGCCCTTGGATTGCCCGGAATTCCGCGGAGGCAACACCGAAAACCAGCGCCGCAGCAGGCGCTGGTTAACGAAGAAGGATGGTTAGACGGTCTGCTCGCCGCCGTGATCGCCGCTGATCAGCTTTTCGCGGTCGCTGATTCCGAGCTTGGCGAACATCCGGTACAGGTGGCCTTCCACCGTCCGGAGGGAGAGCCCGAGGCTGAGCGCGATGTCCCTGTTGCTCGAACCCGTCTGCACCAGGGCCACGATCTCCTGTTCGCGACGCGTCAGCTTTGTAAGGTCCGGCATGCCCTGCCTTGTGGCCGCCGGCGCCTTGCCCAGGGCCGCGGTGCGCCGTTTGAGGAGCCGCTGCGCTTCAAGCTGGCGGGACTTGTCCCCCCGGCTTTCGAGGATCCTGAGCGCGTGGCCCGCGTAGTCCGCTGCTGCGAGGTCCAGGCCCTCCCTGGCGGCGGATTCACTCAGGGCGATGAGCCCGGCGGCATCCTTGGTGTCCAGGGCCTGGCTGTAGCTGACGGCGAACTCGGCTGTGCGGCCTTCGCTGGTCTCAGCCAACGACTTCAGGCGGCGCACCACGGAGAGGTCCCCCGCCCGCAGGACCAGGACGAGGAGATCGATTTCCGGCCCCACCGCCCCGTTGGCTGCCGCGGTATCCGCGAGCGACATCAGCCGGGACAACGTGGGGCGCAGCCCGACCTGCTGGACTTTGGCCATGGCGGCGTGGGCACGGCCCAACAGGGATGATTCCATCCCGTCCCTGGCCAGCGCCTCATGCTCCAGCGTGTAGGAGGAAGCGACCTCCCGGAATTTCAGCAGGGATGCAGCGTAGGCGGCGGCAGCGACGGCGTCGGGCAGATCGCTTTGCAGGTCCGACACCCGAAGCATGCTCACAGCCTGGCGAAGGCACGGCAGCGCCGCCCCGAGGTTGCCGCGGCGCAGGTCCACGCTGCCAGCGCTGAAATGCAGCGCGCCGCCGTCGTAGATCAGCGAGTTGGGCGCCAGGGACACATGGTCCCGGAGGTACTCCTCCAGGACAGCGAACTCGCCGGCGTGCAGCAGGGCCAGGATGTAGCGGCGCATGAAGAAACCTGTGTGTTGCAGACCCCAGTGGCCTGCAGCATCGAGGATGTCCTTGACGTCGGCCAGGACCTGGATCGCCGATAGGGGTTTGCCGGTGACGGCCATGGACTCAGCCAGCAGGGTTCCTGCGAGCAGCCGCGTTTCCCCGTCCCCGCTCCGTTGCCAGATCTGCCGCAGCTCTCGCTCCGTTTCCACGTGGCGGCCCTCCGCCTGCATTCCCTCCAGGACCAGCAGTCGGTTCCCCAGGCGTCCCAGTTCGAGCTCCTGGGCGTCGATTCCCCTGGCGGATTCGGCGATCCGGGCCAGGGCGGCCTCCCATTCGTACGCCGCCTGCTTTACCGCGTTGGGTCCGGCCCCCTGGCGCCTGGCGAGTTGCGCGGCAAGCATGGACACCTGCCGCAGGGTGGCTGGATCGTTGGTCCTCTCAACGATTCCGCCTATTTCCCATGCCGTTCCCCGGATATCCCCGCGGTACCACTTGGCGCGGGCCACCTCCACGCGGGCTGCGAGCTTGAGTGCCGGGTCTTTGATGGCACCCGCTACGCGTTCGACGTAGCTGGGGATGAAGAGCCGGTTGGCCAGCTGCGCGGCCTCCAGGATTTCGCTGTCCGGAATCCTGGCACCGGCCTCGAGCCCCCAGGACACGTAACGGAGCAGGCCGTCCATGGTCTGCGGGCGGCTTTCGAGGAGCTGCAGGATGCGCTGGCGGATCCGCAGGCTGCGGGCGGCCGGCACAATCTGCCGGAGTACTTCGCCCACCAGCGGCTGGGCCAGCCGGACATGCTGCCCGGCATCGGAATCGATGGTGATCAGCCGCATCTCCTGCAATTCGTCCACGGCGTAGTGGTCGCTCGCCTGCCGCAGCACATCCAGGGGCAGGGGTTCGGCCAGGGCGACGGTGTCCAGGGCTTCACGCTGCAGGTGGTCCAGGTGGACGATCTGGTTCCGGACCAGGTCCAGGAGCCGCAGGCTGCTGCCACGCAGCTCAGAGGTCAGCATCCAGGCTCCGTTCCGGCTGACCAGCTGGCCGGTGGACCTGGCATTGCCAATGAGTTCAAGCAGGAACATCGGGTTGCCACCGGATGCCCTTCGGAGCACTGCGCCCGCACTGGGCACCACGGGTGCGCCCAGCACCTGGGCGCACAGCTGGTCGACGTCCTGTCCGTTCAGGGGCTGCAGGTCGAAGCGGTCCAGCAATCCCTCGGACCACATCGAAAAGATTTCGCCGGGCGGCGCCGGATGGGGGCGGCAGATGAAGACCACCTTGGCCACTTCGGCTGCTGTGAGCTGGGCCAGGACGGCGACGCTGCCCTCGTCGAGATGCTGGGCGTCCTCCACCACCAGGACGGCAGGCACCGATTCCCGTTCCCTGGCTGGATTCAGGGCGGCGGTCACTGCCTTCAGCACGGACAGCGGCTCGGTGATCTGGCCAGGCGTCAGCGAGGTGATCAACGGTGCCAGCGCGGCGAACGGGACCCCGGCCAGCGTGGCCCCGGCGAACACCCGGAAGGGCCGCACGCGGTGGCCCAGTTCCTGGATCACGGCGTTGACCAGAGCAGTCTTGCCAAGCCCGGCATCACCCAGCAGGAGGACGCCGGGCCCGTTGCGGTCCAGCAGGCAATCCGCAACAGCGGCCACGATGCCCGAGCGCCCGACGAGCGTTTCGTTTGCCAGTACCTCGGTCATTGCTGGTTCCCCTCAGCGAGGCCCAGGGCAAACGGCAGCTCCGAGCGTTCCACGATTTTCAATTTTCCGTAGATCTGGTAGAGGTGCCCCTCCACCGTCCGTACCGACAGGTGCAGCCTGGCGGCTATGGCCTTGTTGCTCTGGCCCCTGGCCGCGAGGGTGGCGATCTCCAACTCCCGCGCGGTGATGCGGTCCTCCTGCTGGGCGGTGTCCTCCGGGGCGCGCATCCGGTGCCGGCAGGTTTCCGCGATGCGCCGGGCCTGCAGGAGCAGGGCGCGGTCCTCCAAAGCATGTGCACGGCGGATTACCGCCTCCGCAACGTCGAAGGCGAACCGGTCGTGCTGCAGGTCCTGGGCGAGCTGGGCCACGGCCACCTGCTGGGCCACGTCATGGGCGAGCACTGCATTCGCGTAGGCTGCGCACAATCCGGCGAAGTCGCCGTCGCACCTCAACGCTGTCTCAAGCAGCCGGGGAGCCGCGGCCGTCCGTCCCAGCCGGACGGCCGTACTCAGGGCGATCACCTCAAGGCCGTAATTACCGGCGGCATGCTCGTCATCTGCCAGCCGCATCAGTGCGTCGATGGCAGCTTGGGGCCTGTCGGGGCTGTCCGCGGCGAGGATGGTGAAAAACGCCGTGATGAACTCCAACGGCCGTCCGGGCCGCGCAGGCCCGGGCCGTTTGCCGGCAGGGCACTTCCCGGCTTGCTCCGGCTCGCCCTGCAGGGCTGAGGCGTAAGCCGCCGCCCTGGTGGCAGCGCCGAGGAGGCCCTCGTCGTCCCGCACGCGCAGCTGCCCGATCAGCGGAACCAGGGCTTCCAGGCCCTCGTGTGCCCTGCCCTGAAAACACCGCAAGACAGCCAGGGCCAAGTCGAAGCACGCAGGGAGCGGCTGGCCTGCGGGCAGCGGCGAGTCCCAGTGCGGCTGCTGCATGGAGGCCGCGTCTTCCCAGCAGCCCGCCAGCAGGAGCGCGAAACGCAACCGGCCCGCGGCCGCCCATGCCGCTGCAGCGGACACCATGGGGTTCCGGCTGTCGGCGAGCAGCTGGCCGGCAAGATCAGCTGCTTCAGATTGGCGCCCGGTCAGCGCCCAGGCCTCGCACAGCAAGCTCCCGGCCGTAAAGCGGAAGTCCGGTCCGTGGGTTTCGAAGTCCTGAAGGGCACCTTCCAGCTGGGCGGCGGCCTCGCCATAGCGGCCCAGGAGCCCCGCACTCCGGGCTTCGGCGAGCACCAGGTCTTCGTGGAGGAACCGCACGGTTTCACCGCCCGAACCGTCACCGCTCCCCCGGGGCGTGCGTCCGGCCAGGTCTGCCTTCAGCAGTTCCCGGTCCAATGCCTTCCGGGCATGCCGGAGATGTTCCACTGCCTGGTCCATGGTCTCCGGATCGGACTGCAGCACCGCGGCCTCCGCCAGCTGGAACCGCACGTTTTCTTCAGGGGGCAGCGGACCCGGACCATCGCCGTCCGCACTTTCCCCGATTTTGTCGCGATATTGCCGGAGGACGTTTCGCGCTTCGCTGACAGCCCCGAGCGCCGCCAGTGCGGACGACTCCTCAGCGACCGCCGTTGCACTGAGGGAATGACCCGGAATGGAACGGACCAGACGAAGCGCCAGCGGATGGTCAGCCCGCTTATTGGCGATTCGGGCCGCCTGGAGGGCATCTCTTTCGGAGAGCGGAACACCACATTCCAGGGCCCACCCGGCGAGGGCCGCGGTGAGGGCAGGATGCATCAGCGCAGGGTCCACTGCTTCGCAGAACCGCCGCCGGAGATCGCTGCTGCGGCCGGTGGGGATGTTGGCGCGGATGACATCACGCAGCAGCTGGTTCTGCACGCCGACCATCCTCGGCAGCGAATGGTCCACCACCAGGATTCCGCGCCTCTCAAGCGAGTCGACGTCGTCAGGCAGCGCGATGGCCAGCAGCGCCTCCAGCGGCACGGTCCCGGCCAGGGACACGATCTCCACGGCCATGCGTTCTCCAGGCCCCAGCTTGCCCAGCCGGGTTACCACCAGGTCGGTAATGGCGGGCCCATGGGGCCTGTCCGTGGCAGTCAGGACCCACACTCCGTCGCGCACCGCGAGGGAGCCCGACTCAACCAACTCCCCGGCAAGCATTTTCAGGTAGTGCGGGTTCCCGCCGCTCGCGGTCCAGAATTCGTGGGCTGCGGATGCTGAAATCCGGCCGCCGAGGCTTGCTTCAAGCCAGGTGACGGCCTCGGGCAGGGGCAGCGGCCCGAGCTCGATCCGTGCCAGATATCCGTCCGTGCAGAGCCGGGAGAGTTCGCTGCCCAGCCGCTGCGGATCGGAGCAGGTCAGGATCAGGCCGGCCGTTCCGTTGCGGGCAAGTTGGGAAATGACCACCCCGGCGAGCTCGTCCACGTCCGCCGCGTTCTCAATCACCAGGTACACCGGTTTGCCCTCGGCCCGTTCGGCAAGCAGGGTGGTTAAGGCAGACAACACGAGCGCCGGGTGGGACAGGAATTGGGAATCCAGGTCCCGCAGCAATACGTTCAGCGCGCCGTACGGGCTTGCGGTGAGGCCGGCACTGGCACGGAGCACCACAATGTAGGCGTCATCACGGATTTCCTTGGTCAGGAGGCTGGTGAGGTAGCTTTTGCCGCTCCCTGAGGCTCCTGTGATGAGTACCCCGGCGCGGGCATCGTCCAGGGCGCGGACGAGGTCCTCTCCGGTGGTCCTGCCGCCAATCTGCGGCCAGGTCCTTGAGCTCACCCCGCGGCCCCCTCTGCTGGTAGACGTCGTGATGCCCGGCCGTCCGGCACCCCAGTGAGGCGGGCATCGGTGAACGGACTTCGGGGGCCCTGACGCACCAACTGCCACCGTGACCGGGTCCCCGCCAGTCAAGTAGTGACAGCCCCAATTAATCAGTTGGACACCTGGCAGGCACCAGTAGCGGGTACTCGTCTTAACTACCTAACGGACTACTGTGCTACTCGTGAGTACTCGACAACGCGGAGAGGTTGTTGAAGGGGGTACCAGTGGTTCCTACGCGGGATTGAGCTGCGCGAACACCGAATCAACGTCGATCGTGGCACCGTCCGCGAAGGCGAACCGGCCGTTGGCTACGAAGCGCGCCCCGCACGCTTCGGCGAAGGGGCCTGATCCTGAGAGCACGACGACGGCGGCATAGTCCCCGTCGGCCACCGCACCGGTGGTGCCAATCCAGGGGACGGCCAGGTGCTCCCCCACCGGGTGCGGCGCCTCGCGGTGCCAGGTGCCGGCGTCGTCAAGGACCCCGCCCCACTTAACGGGCACGACCTCGCTGGCCAGGCCGGCCGCGGTATCAGCCGGCCAGCCGCCAATCCGCAACCGGGCGCGGCTGCCAGCCGCGTTGCGGACACGCACCAGCCGCAGTTCCACGGCGCCGCGTGTCACAGATGCCACCATCACCTCCGGCCCCGGAGTGGCAGTTCCCGCAGCGCCGCTGCCGTGGTCCGGGCCGCCGTCGGGATCAACATCGATCCAGTGCGCGGTGAAGCGCGAGGCCCCCACCTGCACCCCGTCCTGCCTGAAATGGCCAAGGAACTCGAATCCGGTCCGGTGCGTCAGCCGGCCGTCCGGATCGGCAAAGGCGACGGCGTTGTCCACTGATTCCGCGGCAAGGTCCGGGAAGGTGGCGGTGGAGTAGCCCAGCCGTGCGTAGAGCGGGGAATCGGCTACCCGGACGCCGGCGTTGGCATGGTCGGTGCCGTGGTTGCGGATCCGCACCACCCCGTCCGAGACGGTTCCGTCCACCTGCCAGCCCGGAGCCGCGATGAACCGCTGGGTGTCGCCGGATTCCACCGGCAGCGGCTCCTCGACGGCCGTCCACACCGGATGGTCGGCGGGCAGGGCGAGGCCCATCATTCCCTTGGCGGCCCAGTAGGGGGACCCCGCGCCGGAATAGGACTGTTTCATGCCCGGGAACTCGGAGTGGAAGCCGATGGTCAGCAGCCCGTCGGCGTTATGGGCGCCGCGGTCCAGGAAGTACTTCAGGATGCCGGAGGCCGCCCGCCGGGTCACACCGGGCGTCAGCCGGGTGTGCCCCGCGAACTGTCCCGCCCAAAACGGCGCCGCCGCCGCGAAACGGTAAATCAGGCTGCGGCCCTGGACCAGCGGGGCGCCGTCAGCCCCCACCAGGTGGACGGCGTCGTCCAGGAAATCGGCCAGCCGTTCGCCGTCGAGTGCAGCACGGGCCTTCACCCGGGGGTCCTCCGGCGCCATCAGCTGCAGCAGTTGGGGATAGACCTGGAAGGCCCAGCCCACGTAGTGGTCGTAGGCGCGCTCCTGGCCGTCCGCAAACCAGCCGTGGCCGCGGTACAGGGAATCGTGGATGGCCAGTCCGGCGTCGATGTCCGCATCGGAGTATCGTCCGCCCACGCCCGCAAGAAACTTTTCGACGACGATCTGGAACCACACCCAGTTGATGGGCGGGTACGCCTGGCCGATCACGGTCTCAAACCAGGCCACCAGCTGTTCCTTGACGCGCTGCGGCAGCCGGTCCCACAGGACGCCCCGGGTCAGTGCCAGACCCACGGCCAGCGATGCCGCCTCCACCTTGGCCTGGTCCAGTTCGCCCGGGGTGGGCCAGCGGTCAGGGTTTGCGGGGTTGGTTCCGGCGTCGAGGCCCTTTGCGTACCAGTCGGCCAGCCACGCGGTGCCCTCCGGATCACCTGCGATCCGGAACGAGGCCAGCAGGAAGGTCCGGGCAAAGGCCTCCAGCGAATCGCTTTTCCGGCCGTAGGCGCTGGTTGCTCCCGGCAGGTACAGGTTGGCGTGATCTTCCGTGGCATGGCGGTGCGCGGACCGCAGCAGGTAGTCGGCGTACGCGCACCAGTGGCCCCGGGTGAGGCCGGTATACGGCGAGATACGGAAGTCCAGCGGCGGCATGGCCAGGGGCGCGGCGCTCACAGGGAGTCCTGCAGTACGCCGGCAGCCGGAATCCGTGGAGCCCCGATGGAGGATTCACGCAGGATCAGGTCCGGGTTCAGCTCGATCCGGTGCACTGGACGCATCCTGCCTTCGGCCAGTCGGGCGGCCATAAGCTGCACCGCCACCTTGCCCACGTACTGTTTGGGCGGCCGCACGGCGGAGATGGCGGGCTCGGCCAGGTAGGCCACCTCGTCGTCGTATCCCACGATCGCGATGTCCCCCGGAACGGTGAGCCCGCGGTCCACGCAGTGCTGCACGAATGCCACCGCCTGGGTGTCCGAATGCACCAGCATTGCCGTGGTGCCGGTCTTGGTGCACAGTTCCAGCACTTGGTCGAAGTGGCTGGCCCGGCCACCGTTGCCCTGCTTGGCGGGGTCCTGCCTGGCGGAGTCCTCGTGGACAGAGTCCTCCAGCGGAATCTTCAGTGCGGCCAGGGCCTGCTGCCAGCCCCGGACCACGTGCGGGCTGGTGGGGCTGGACGAATCGGTCAGGCAGCCGATCCGCCGGTGGCCTTCCTGCCACAGGTGCCGCACGGCCATGCCGGCACCAAACGCGTGGTCCGTGGCCACCCATTCGAGGCGGTGCGCGGGAATCTCTGCCGGCGCACGCCGTTCGGCGAGCACCACCGGGATGGGCAGGGCGTTCAGCCAGCGGAGCAGTTCATGCCCGTGGTGGCCGCTCATGTCCGGCGCCACGATCAGGCCGTCGATGTTCTGGGTGTCCAGCAGGGCCTGCACCTGCCTGCGGTTGTCCGCGGCGTCGTACGCGGACCCGCGCACCATGATCCGCAGGTTCTGCTCTTCCGCCTCGGCCCGCGCCCCGCTGATGACCTGCGGCCAGTAGTAGTCCAGCGACGGCACCACCATGCCGATGGAGTAGCTGTGCTGGGCGGCCCGGCCCGCTGCCGAGCGGTCCAGCGGGCTGGGCAGCGTGGCGCCGCCATGCACGCGGGACACCAGGCCCTCATCCGCGAGGATGTTCACGTCGCGGCGGATGGTCAGTTCGCTGACGCCAAGCTTCGCCGCGATATCGCGGACGGTGATGGCACCGTGCGCCCGCAGGTCCTCCATGAGCCGTTCCCGTCGCTGCAGCGAAAACAACGACTTCCCGGTGGGTTCGGTCGGTTGCTCAGGGCTCATGGTGTTGCCTCCACAGTGAGGGTGAATGCGCCGGCGGCGCGGAAAACAGGGCATGGTGCAGTAGCGGCCGGCGTGCGGAAACGCAGCCTGGTCAGCCGTGGTCCCCACACGTCGACGAGGAGCGGATCGTCCAGCAGCCATTCGTCCACAAGGACGACGACGGCTGCCGGGTCCCAGCGCAAGGCAGCTCCCCGAGGGGTCCGGGCTGCCGCGCCAACCGCCGGGATGCCGTCCGGGCGGACGGTCGCCGTCCCTTCCGGTCCGAGGCTCAGGGTTCCCGCCGTAAGGAAGGTGATGTCGACGTCGGCCGTTCCGCCGGTGGCCGGCGCGGGAAGGTCCCAGCGGTCGGCGATGGTGATGCGGCCGGGGGCCCGGTGCAGTTCCGCCGTCCGGATCCAGGCCCGGGGTTCGAAACCGTACGCCGCTCCCAGGGCCAGCTCCAGCTGCGGCCGCTCCTGGGTAGGGGCGCTGAGGACGCCGGCCGCGAACTCCCTGCCGGTCCCCTGTTCAAGGCCAAACGGGGACGGGACGCTGTGCCAGTTGCTCTGCATCGCGCGGATGCCGTAGCGGTCCGGGCCGAACGTCTGGGCGGTGTAGGTGGGCTGCCCGGCGTCAACCAGCAGGGGAACCCCATCCACGGCAACCACTGCCGAGCCGACATCGCGGTGGTTGTGGTGCTCGCCGTTGTGGCCACCCTTCGCGGCCAGGAGCAGTCCATCCGCCGTTCCCCCGGTTTCCCGGGCCACCATGATCTGGACCGATGGCAGGTACGTGGCGGCCACGAGCGGAGGAAGGGCCGGATTGGCGGTGGAAGCCGGTTCCGGGAGTTCGAGCAGCGCGTGCAGGACACGGCCGAGCCCCGCGGCGGGATCCGGCGCCCCGGTGGCCATGGCGGCGGCGTGGGCGGCCGCCTCCGGATCGCCCAGCCGAACTGCCCAGCGGTGCAGCATGTCCCACGGGAGGGCAGCCGCAGCGCGCGCCGGACCGTCTGCCACATTGAGGAACCATGCGCCGCCGATGTGCATGCGGTGCGGGAAGGCGACCAGTTCGCGGACCACCGGAAGGCCGCCGTCGAGCACGCCGCCCGTGGCCTGTTCCAGCAGGGCCAGCCCCTCCAGCGCCCGCCCTGCGCCGTTCCACCAGTAGGCAAAGCCCTCGTCAATGGCACCGTCGGCCGGGATGGATGCGAGGAAACGGTCCAGCCCCTCGATGCAGCGGGCCACCGCCTGCGCCTGGGTGGCGGGGTCATCCACCAGGAACAGCGCCGCCGCAATCAGGTTGGAATGGATCCAGGGATTCCAGTTGTGGACGTCCCCGTCCAGGCCAAGCCAGTGCCAGTCCAGCCGGTCGAGGAAAGGCCGGATGACGCGTTGGGTGACCTCCCCGCGGATGCGCCGCCGCAGCCCCGGCGCCCGGTCATCGAGCTGCCTGCCCAGGACATGGTCCAGCCATGCCAGCTGCGCGGCCACCTCCCCGGCGCCGAGGTCCAGGTACGGTGTAGCCAGGTCCGGAACAACGCAGCCCGTGCGGCGGAAGACGTCGTCGTGCGCTGCCCAGCTCCACGAGCTCTGTTCGCAGAGCAGGAACGCGCCGTCGATGACCTCGTCGAGCCACGCTTCCGCATCGCTTCCGTACGCGCCCTGGCGGCCGGGATCACTGGCCAGGGCCATGACGACGGCGCGGGTCAGCCGCTGCTGGCGGGCGGCCACCAGTCCCTCGTAGGCAGTCCGGTTTCCGTCCCGGAAGTACCGGGCGTAGCGGGACACCAGGGGCTGGGGCCACGGCGTTCCCCGTTCCTCCAGTGCCTGCCCGAGCGCAGGCCCGGGCAAATTCAACCCCGCGGCAGGCCAGGCTTTACTGCCCGCTGCGGGGATACTGATGCGCTCAGCCGCGCCGGCCAACAGGCGGAGGAGCGACGGCTGGGAGGCGTGGGGTCCCCAGGCTGCGGCCAGTGGCGCTGCGGATGCCGGCAGCGTGGTGTGGGGACCGGAAGGGGACGTCATCATCAGCTCACTTGTTCGAATACGATCGTTTTAGATCGATGTTGAATAACTTGGTTGTTCTGTCTTGTTCATGAGTATTTACTGATTGTTAGATGTGATGCAAGACATGAATTGCGGTTGTGAACGCAAACGAACATGAGAGAAGGGAGGCCCGGATGTCGCCAAAACCCAAGGCCCTGCTGGTCATGAACCGCGGAACCTTTGCTGACCAGTTCGATTCCACCCGGTTGGACCGGTTGGCGGAGCTGGTGGATCTGGGCGGGCAGCCGTGGACCGATTCGCTGGAGGATCCGGCGGTGGCGGCCCGGCTCGCGGACGTTGAGGTCCTGCTGACCAGTTGGGGCGTGCCGCGGCTTGATGCTGCGGCGCTCGAGCGGATGCCGAACCTGCGGGCGGTGTTCCATTGCGCCGGTACGGTGCGCAGTTTCGTCACGCCTGAGTTGTGGGATCGGGGCATCCTGGTGACCAACGGCGCTGATGCGAACGCCATTCCGGTGGCCGAGTTTACGTTCGCGTCCATCGTGCTGGCCGGGAAGAAGGCGCAGGTGCTGGCCAACGATGCCCGCACCTGGCGTGAGGACTGGTCCTACGCCACCGAGCGCGGTGAGGTGGGCAACATCGGCCGCGTGATCGGGGTGGTGGGGTTCTCCCGCATCGGCCGCCGCGTGGTCCGCCTGGTCCAGCAGCTTCAGGACGTCACCTGCCTGGTCCACGATCCGCATGCCGATCCTGCCGCCGTGGCCGCCGCCGGCGGCCGGCTGGTGGACCTGGCCGAACTGCTGCGGGAGTCCGACGTCGTAAGCATCCACGCCCCGGCGCTGCCGGAAACCCGGCACATGATCGGGGCTGCGGAACTGCGGGCCATGAAGGACCACGCCACCCTGATCAACACGGCCCGCGGCTCGCTGGTGGACACCCGGGCCCTGGAGGCTGAGTGCGCCACTGGACGGATCCACGCACTCCTGGACGTCACCGAGCCCGAGCCGCTGCCGAAGGATTCTGTCCTCTATGACCTGCCCAATGTGGTGCTCACGCCCCACATCGCCGGGTCGCTGGGCACCGAAACCCGGCGGATGTCCGACGCCGCCCTCAATGACCTCGAACGGTACCTCACCGGAGAACAGCTCGTAGCCCAGGTGGTCTCCGAAGACCTCTCCCTGAGCGCCTGAACCAACCCCGGCCGCGGATGCGGCAGACCAAAAACCCAGTAAGGAGCACGCAATGAAGCGCACCACCCTCGCCGCCATCGCACTGGCAGTAACCGCAGGCCTGGGCCTGTCCGGTTGTGCCGGCGCCGCCGGACCGGCCGAACCCCAAGGCCAGGAAGGCAAGACCCGCCTGACCGTTTCGGTATGGAACTACGAAGGCACCCCGGAGTTCAAAGCCCTCTTCGACAGCTACGAAGCAGCCAACCCGGACATCGACATCGAGCCCGTGGACATCCTCGCCGATGACTACCCGCAGAAGGTCACCACCATGCTGGCCGGTGGAGACACCACCGACGTCCTCACCATGAAGAACGTCATCGACTACGCCCGTTACGCCAACAACGGCCAGCTGCAGGAAATCAACGGCGTGGTGGACACCGTTGGCAAGGACAACCTCGCGGGCCTGGACGCCTTCGACATCGGCGGCAAGTACTACGCCGCCCCCTACCGGCAGGACTTCTGGCTCCTCTACTACAACAAGGACCTGCTCAAGGCCGCAGGCGTGGAGAACCCCGCTGACCTGACCTGGGACGAGTACACCGCACTGGCCAAGAAGCTCACCACCGAGGCAGGCGGCAAGAAGGTCTACGGTACCTACCACCACATCTGGCGCTCCGTGGTGCAGGCCATCGCGGCCGCCCAGGATGACGCTGACCAGAACAGCGGCGACTACGGCTTCTTCGAGGACCAGTACAACACTGCCCTGGACCTGCAGAAGAGCGGTGCCACCCTGGACTTCGGCACCGCAAAGAGCCAGAAGACCAGCTACCGCACCATGTTCGAGACCGGCCAGGCAGCCATGATGCCCATGGGCACCTGGTACATCGCCGGCATCCTGCAGGCCAAGAAGGACGGCAAGTCCACGGTGGACTGGGGCCTGGCTCCGATGCCGCAGAAGAACGACGACGGCAAGGTCACCACTTTCGGTTCGCCCACCGCGTTCGCCGTCAACAAGAACGCCGCGCACTCGGACGCAGCCAAGAAGTTCATCGAGTGGGCCGCCGGTGAGGAGGGCGCCAAGGCCATCTCGAAGATCGGCGTTGTGCCGGCCCTGCAGAACGACGCCATCACCGCCGAGTACTTCAAGCTTGCCGGCATGCCCACGGACGAGCTGTCCAAGAAGGCCTTCACCCCGGACAAGGTTGCCCTGGAAATGCCGGTCAGTGACAAGTCTGCCGCCACGGACAAGGTCCTCAACCAGGAGCACGATCTGATCATGGTGGGTGAGCGCTCGGTGTCCGACGGGGTTGCCGAGATGGGCAAGCGCGTCAAAAGCGAAGTCCTGGGCCAGTAACAGGCAGCCATGAGCACTGAAACTATTCCTTCGACGGTTGCCCCGGCTGTCCACAGCCGGGGCAACCGGAAGCAGGCCCGGCGTAATACCCTGATTGGCTGGACGTTTATCCTGCCGAATTTCCTGGGGTTCCTGGCCTTCACCCTCATCCCGGTCCTGGCCGCGTTCGCGCTGTCCTTCATGGAATGGACCTCCTTCACCGCCCCCAAGTGGGTGGGACTGGCCAACTTCCAGCGGATGTTCGCCTCCGATTCCTTCTGGATCGCTCTGCGCAACACCGTGGTCTACGCCATCGGCCATGTCCCCCTCACCATGGCCCTGGCCCTGCTCCTGGCGATGCTCCTGAACCGCAAACTCAAAGGCATCGGCTTCTTCCGCGTCGCCATCTTCTTCCCCTACATCACCTCACTGGTAGCAGTGGCCGTGGTCTGGAACATGCTCTTCAGCCCCGACAACGGCCCCATCAACCAGTTCCTCACCACCATCGGCATCGCCAACCCGCCGGGCTGGACCTCCAGCTCCGACTGGGCCCTGCCCGCGGTCATCATCACCAGCGTCTGGCGCGACATGGGCTACTACATGGTCCTCTACCTCGCCGGCCTCCAGGCCATCCCCGCCGAACTCTACGAAGCCGCCGAAGTCGACGGCGCCTCCGCCTGGCAACGCTTCTGGAACGTCACCATCCCCTCCCTGCGCCCCACCACGTTCTTCGTCGTCGTCATGCTGACCGTCTCCAGCTTCAAAGTCTTCGACCTCATTGTCGTCATGACCAACGGCGGCCCCGGCCGCTCCACCACCGTGCTGTCCCAGCTCATCTACCAGGAAGGCATCGGCGAAGGAAAATTCGGCTACTCCTCGGCCATCTCCCTCGTGCTGTTCCTCATCGTGCTGACCGTCACCGTGCTCCAATTCAAGATCCAACAGCGGAGGGAACGCTGATGACCAACATGGCCGAAGACCTCAAGGCCGAGTCCCGGCTCCTGGGAACCGGGCTTCCCCCGAACAGCGCGGAAGAGGACCGCCGAACCGAACGCCGCCGCTCTCCTCGCGAGCAGAAAAAACGCACCACCGACCTCGTCATCTACGCCGCCCTCGTGGTCCTCGTGGCGGCGTTGATGGTGCCGTTCATCTGGATGGTCTCCTCCTCACTGAAGGAAAACAACCAGGTCCTCACCGTCCCCATCCAATGGATCCCCACCGAGTTCGTGTGGAGCAACTACACCGACATCTGGACCCGCATCCCCATGATGGGCTACCTCCAGAACTCCCTCTACCTCGCCGTGATCATCACCTGCCTGCAGGTCCTCACCGGTTCCCTGGCCGCCTACGGCTTCTCCAAGGTCCGCTTCCCCGGCCGCGACGTACTGTTCCTGGCCTACATCGGCACCATCGCCGTGCCCTGGCAGGCTTACATGGTCCCGCAGTACATCATGATGCAGAACCTTGGCCTCACCAACAGCTTCAACGCCCTCATCCTGCTCCAGGCCTTCGGCGCGTTCGGCGTGTTCCTCATGCGCCAGTACTACATGACCATCCCGGACGAACTCTGCGAAGCCGCCCGCATCGACGGCCTCAGCGAATACGGCATCTGGGCCCGCGTCATCCTCCCCCTGTCCAAACCCGCACTTGCCAGCCTTGCCCTGCTGACGTTCGTGAACACCTGGAACGACTACATGGGCCCGTTCATCTACCTCACCTCCAACCGGCTCTGGACCGTCCAACTCGGCCTGCGCTCCTTCGTGGGCCAGTTCGACGCCGAATACGCCATGATCATGACCGGCTCCGTGATCTCGGTGATCCCCATCCTCGCGATCTTCCTCATCGGCCAGCGCTACTTCATCCAGGGCATCGCCACGAGCGGCATGAAAGGATGACCACCGTGGCACAGCACCCCACCCGGCACTCACCGAACACAGGCCAACACCCCCGGCAACGCGGCCTGGCCGGGCGTATCCCCAGCCCCGGCTTCGAGGCCTTCGGGAACATCTTCGGCTTCATCTACACCTTCCTCGCCGGAAACGTACTGATGGCCCTCGCGAACGCACCGCTGGTGCTGTGCCTGGCCCTGGTGGCAGACCCCGCCGCCGCGTGGCCCTTCTTCCTCGCCCTCACCATCACCATCCCGCCCTCCCTCGCCGGACTCTTCACCACCTTCAAGGCCCTGCACGACGACGGCGCCGCGGTAAAACCCGTCGCCGCCTACCTCCGCGGTTACCGCCGCAGCTTCCGAAAGACCGCCCCGCTCGGGCTCGCAGCCGTCGCCATCCTGCTGTTCCTCGGCGTGGACCTGGTGATCGTCCAGTCGATGCCGGCGGCGGCCCTGCTGGTCCCCGTGATCCTCGTGGCTGCCGCCGCAACGGTGACCGTGACCGTGATGGCGATCGCCGGCGTCGTACTCCTGCCCGGAACAGGCCTCAAGAACCTGCTCAAGGCAGCCCTCTACCTCACCGTCCAACGCTGGTACCTCAGCCTCGCCGCGCTGGTGCTGCTCGGCATCATCGCCTCCGCTGCCGTCCTCCAGCCCGTCCTCGGCATTGCCCTGGCGCCCGCACCACTGCTCTTTGTCATCTGGAGCAACACCTCCTACGCCTACACCGCCGCCCTCCGCACCGCCAACTGATTTGGGATCCACCGTGCATACCTTTTCCATCGGCAGCCGCGACTTCCTCCTGGACGGAGAACCGTTCCGCATCCTCTCCGGCGCCATCCACTACTTCCGCGTCCACCCGGACCTGTGGGCGGACCGGATCCGCAAGGCGCGCCTCATGGGCCTGAACACCATCGAGACGTACGTGCCATGGAACGAGCACTCCCCCACGCCCGGCAGCTTCCGGACCGGCGGCGGCCTGGACCTTGGCCGCTTCCTGGACCTGGTGGCAGCCGAGGGCATGCAGGCGATCGTCCGGCCCGGGCCGTATATCTGCGCGGAGTGGGATAACGGCGGCCTGCCGGCGTGGCTGTTCACCGAGCCGGGCATTGGCGTGCGCAGCAGCGAGCCCGGCTACCTGGCGGCCGTGGACGGGTTCATGGACCAGTTGCTGCCCATCGTGGTGGAGCGCCAGGTCACCCGCGGCGGTCCGGTGATCCTGTTCCAGATCGAAAACGAATACGGCGCGTACGGCTCGGACAAGGCCTACCTGCAGCACCTCGTGGATACGGCCAAGCGCGGCGGCGTCGAGGTTCCCCTGTTCACCTGCGACCAGCCGTTCGGGACCATGATCGAGGACGGCTCGCTGCCCGGACTGCACAAGACCGGCACGTTCGGTTCGCGCGCGGATGAGCGGCTGGCTTTCCTGCGGGAGCGGCAGCCGGACGGGCCGCTGATGTGCGCGGAGTTCTGGAACGGCTGGTTCGACAACTGGGGCACCCACCACCACACCACCGATGCCGCCGCCTCGGCTGCGGAACTGGACGCCCTGCTGGCCGCCGGTGCGTCGGTGAACATCTACATGTTCCACGGCGGCACCAACTTTGGCTTCACCAACGGTGCCAACGACAAAGGCATCTACGAACCCACCATCACCTCCTACGACTACGACGCGCCGCTCACCGAGGACGGCCACCCCACGGAGAAGTACTTCGCGTTCCGGGACGTCATCGCCAAGCACTTCCCGGTTCCCGCGGAGGTGCCGGAGCGCCGGGCCGCTGTTCCGGCGTCGGCCGTGCCGGTAACGTCGAGTGCCCCGCTCCTGGACGTCGCCGCGGCCTTCCCCGCCGTGGCCGTCCCCGGTTCCGTGCCGCCGAGTGAAACCACCGGCCAGTACCGCGGCTTCTTCCTCTACGAAAGGTGGCTGGACGACGGCGGCGTCCTCACCTTCAGCGAAATCCGCGACCGCGCGCAGTTCTTCCTGAACGGCTTTCCCCTCGGGACGCTAAGCCGGGAGCTCGGCGAGCGCTCCATCGTCCTCCCTCGCGGCGGCGTACTGCAGGTCCTCGTGGAGGACCAGGGCCGGGTCAACTACGGGCCGCGGATCGGGGAGGCGAAGGGCCTGACCGGTCCGGCACTGCTGGACGGTGTGGAAGTGCGGGACTGGAGCGTCCGGCCGGTGGACTTGTCTTCGCTGGCGGCGTTCCGTGCCGCTGCAGTGGAACTTCCCGCCGAACAGCCCGGCGAGACCGGAGTTGCTGGCCCCGCTGTCTCCTTTGCCACCTTCGAGGCCGAGGGTCCGGGCGACAGGTTCCTCCGCTTGGACGGCTGGACCAAGGGCAACGCCTTTATCAACGGCTTCAACCTGGGCCGCTACTGGAGCCGCGGGCCGCAGCGCACCCTGTACGTGCCCGGCCCGCTGATCCGCGAGGGCGCCAATGAGCTCGCCGTCCTGGAACTGCAGGGCAGCACCACCCGGGAGGTCCGCTTCGTGGCCGCCCCGGACCTGGGGCCGGACGAGAAGTAGTTCGCGGGACCTGCCCGCGTCACGCGCAGCATCCTTTCGGCGGGCACCCGACGACGGACGCCCGGTTTTGCGCGGAGTACCGGGCCCGGGAAGGCCAAAAGCGTGCCCTGCGTGACGCCGGGCGGCTCAGCCAGGCCGGCGTGCAGTACGGAGCCGCGCCACCAGCGTTGTGGCGAGCAGCGCGGTGGTGAGTTCGAGGGCGATGACCAGCAGCAGCTGCAGGCTGTCCTCCGCCGCGGGCAGGGAAACGGCGGACGACGCCGGCCCTCCCCCGTGGGCGTGCACCGCGCCGGCCGTGCCCAGCAGCAGGGCAGCGTGCACGGCCACCATCGCCACGGCGGACGCCGCCACCTGATGCAGGGGCCCCACCCGGCTGTGCCGCCAGATGTGCACGGTGCAGGGAAGGCAGGCAGCTGCGAGGGCGAGCATAAGGAAACCCAGCCAGGGTCCGTGGTGCCCCGGGACAGCCAGCCACAGGTGCGCAGCGCAGGACACTGCGGTGACCACCGCGCAGAGGCGCCGGTGCAGGACGGGACCCTGGGCGCGGACCCGTCCGCCCGGCGTCGTCCGCGTGGCTGCGCCGCCCGGCGCGGCGGGGGCCAGGCTAGTGGCACCCACCGCTGCCGCCCCCGCTGTGGCAGAAGGACGCCTGCTGGTTCGGGTTCGCGGGAACGTCCAGGACTGGGCTCCTGTCGAAGAAGCCCTCGGGGCGGAGCTTGAACCCCACGGTATCCACGGGCATGATGGGCCAGTCCTCCACCCGCGGGAAGTGGGTCAGGCCGAAGGTATGCCACACCACGATGTCCTGGCCGTCGATATCCCGGTCCTGCGCCACGTACCCGGGCAAGCCTGCTCCGCCGCCGTGCTGGTTCACGAAATCCCCGGTGGGGTACCGCTCCTCGTCCGCGTAGCGGGTGACCCACAGGTCCTTGGTGGCGAACGCCGCACGGCGGGCAATGGAGGAGTCCGGATCGGCCAGCAGCGTGGGCTGGTTCTGCGAGTGGAGCTTGTAGCCGACCGGCTCGCCCAGCCGGTTGCGGGATTCGGGGTTGGAGATGATCCAGGTGCGGCCGGCCCGTGCATCGGCTTCCCGGACGCCGTCGGACTCCCGGGTGAGCACCGTGCGCTTCCGGGAGAAGGCGTTGCCGCGTTCATTCCCCTCGCCCATGGCCTGCCGGATGACGTCTTCTTCCTCCACCCTGTTGGTGAATCCGTCGATGGCCATGTCCAGCCTGGCGCTGAAGAGATGCTGGTGGAACGGCGCGCCCAGGCCGGGGGCAAGCTGGGAAATGTTGTCCGAGCCGCCCTCCGGAAACGCCGACGTGAAGACGACGCCGGTGGCCTTGGCTTCGAACTCGATGGTGCCGTCCAGGTAGAGGTACCAGTAGAAGCCGTAATCGTAGTTGCCGATGGTGGTGAAGAAGGAGATCACCAGGCGGCGGTTGCGGCGGGTGTAGGTGATCCCGCTCCAGAGGTCGGAGTGCTTGGCGAGGATGCTCCAGTCCTCCTCGTGCATGCAGATGCCGTTGCGGATTTCCCGGGGGTTGCCGAACGCATCGCTGATGGCCGGGCTCAGGTAGGTGATCTCGCCCAGGCAGTCGCAGCCCAGTTCCAGTGAGTTGGCGTACTGGCCCACCAGGTACTCACCGGTGTCGAAGTAGTTCTGCCAGGACCGGATGGGGGACGGGTCGCCGTACGGAACCACCATCTCGGCGATGGAGCCCCGGTTGATGATGGGCCGTTTCCGGTCACCGTCCTGGAATGCGAGATTGTGGAGGACCACGCCTTCGCGGGAATCGAACCCCACGTCCAGGCTCCACTTTTCCCATTCCACGTGGTTGCCGCCGGTGACGGTGAAGCTGGGCCCCTCCGGCTGGGTGATGCTGATGGGCTTCTGGGTTTCGCGGATGGGGCCGGTCAGTTCGGGATCGGTGTAGTTGCCGTGTTCGGCCGGGACGGGAACGGCACCGAGGTCGATCACCTGGGTGACCTCCTGGCTGACGACGTCCACGTACGCCACCAGCCCGTCCACCGGGTGGGCCCAGGCGCTGTCCTCCGGGAACTCCTGGACGAACGCCAGGCCGCGCAGGATGCGCCGGCCCTTTTCCTCCGGGTACTCGAAGACGCCGGCGGAGAGTGGTGCCACCCGGACCTTCCTGACGTCCAGGTTTCGGTCCGCCAGGGCCTGCAGCCAGCGTCCGTCAGTGGCAAGCAGCGACTCCACCACCTCGAACTCCTCTTCGAGGACCGGCAGTTCGCCGGTCACCGCGGTGTCGAGTTCGACGGCGGTTTCCACCGTCCGCTGCGTCACGGAGACCACAACATCGCGCGGCGCAGCGCCGGAGACATCGTGGATGAAGGTACGGAACCGGCGGTTCACTGTGCCGGCGTCACCGCGTGGGTCCGCGCCACGCGGGTCCGTGCCGCGCGCCGGATCCAGCAGCCCCAGGTAGGCGATGCGGTGCTGTGGGCCAAAGAGCCCGTTGGCCTGGAGGATGGAACGGACTTCAAGGATCTCCGCTGCCGTGACCGGCCCATAGGCAGAGGCCGATGCCGTGGTGGTTTCAGTGGGGGTGAGAGTCATGGGAAACCTTTGATCGGGCCGTCGCCGGCCGCCGGTGGTTTATTTTCTATAGTTGTAGAGAATAAACGTCCGTAACATGGCCCACAAGAGTCCGAGCCAAAAATTTCCGGGAGTGGGCCGCGGTGCCGAAGATTGTTGACCACGACGAGCGGCGCCTGGAGTTGGTGGATGCCACCTGGCGGATCATCGCCAGGCAGGGCATGGAAGGCGCCACCATGCGGGAAATCGCACTGGAGGCCGGCTTCGCGAACGGAGCCCTGAAACCCTATTTCCCCACCAAGGACACACTCCTGGAGTTCGCCTTCGGGCACGTGTTCAACCGCACCAACCGTCGCATTGCGGAGGTCACCGGGGGCAGGTCCGGCCTCGACGCCCTCCAGGCCTTCTGCCTCGAGGTCCTCCCGCTGGACGAGGAACGTGTCAACGAGGCCCGCATCGTGATCCCGTTCTGGCAGAAGGCGGTCACCGATTCCGGGAAGGCGGAAATCCACCGGCAGTCCATGGAGGAATGGGTGGAGACCATCCGGCGCTACCTCGCGGAGGCGCGTAAGAGCGGCGACGTGCGTGCCGCCGTCGACGATTCCCTCCTGGCCCGCCAGCTCCTGAACATGCTGCTCGGCGCTCAGATCGAGGCCGCACTCGCCCCGCCGGACCGCATGGAGTTCGGCCACGCCGCGCAGCTGGAAGGCTATCTGGCCCTGCTGCGCTGCTGAACCGCGCCACAGCCACCCCCGGCAGCGCCGGGAAACGCAGCCAGACAGTGCCGCAGCCGGGACGCTGCAAGGGCCCCTACCCTAATCCTGTGAGTTTGCCTTAAACCCGCCGGGAAAGGGACGCGGGAAACTAAAAGCATGCTTAGTATTGAGGGTCAGGTTCCGGGGCTTCCCGGGGCGGGTACGAACGCAAGGAGCAGCTCATGGGTTTGGACGACAAGATTGATAACGCCGCGGAAAAGCTTGGCGGCAAGGGCAAGGAAGCTGCAGGCCACGCTTCAGGCGATGAAAGCCTGAAGGCCGAGGGCAAGACCGATCAGGCCAAAGCTGACCTGAAGCAGGCCGGCGAAAAGGTCAAGGACGCCTTCAAGAAGGATTAGTCCCAGGCCGGCTCCCGGTACAGCAATGGGTGCAGCCCCTCAGGGGGACTGCACCCATTCGCATGTCCGGGGCATGCACCTGGCTCCGCCTAGCGGACGAGGCCCGAGACCAGGTTGATGGTGGTGGCCAGCAGGATGGTTCCCAGGAGGTAGGACAGCAGTGCCCGCCGGAGGACCGCACCGCGGATCGCCCGCGTTTTGAGGCTCGTGACCGAAACCTGGAAGGTCATGCCCACCGTGAAGGCCAGGTACGCAAAATCCCTGTGGCGGGGAGGTTCCTCCTCGTTGAAATCGACCCACCCCGGTCCCGGTAGAACATCGAGGCGTACCGCAGGGTGAAGAGGGTGTGCACCAGGAACCAGGACAGGGCGATGCCGCCGAGGGCCATGGCCACCATGGCATCTTTGGCGAAGCCCTCCGCCGTGGACGCATCGACGAGGATGAGGCCCACGCCGGCGAAGCTTGCCACGGTTGCGGTCAGGACCAGCGCGTCGGAGAACACCCGGCCCGGGTCTTCGCGCCGCGCATGGGCGGCGGTGGCCTCCGGCCCGAAGCGCGCTCAGGGGACGGACGACGACGGCACGCGGGAAAGTGCCGCCGTCGCCTTTTTTCGCCAAGTGTTGAAAAAAAATTCCAAGGACCCTAACCTGTTGTCACTGTGTTCCACGACACAGTCCCGGGGGAACGTCCGAGTGACCACTCGTCAGGAGCAGCCATGCCAGCACCCGTCCGGGCCACGGTCCCCGCAAGCCAGGCCCTCACCGCCAGCATTGCCTCATCGTTCGACCACTGGAAGCATCTGGTGGCCGAGTCCTTCGTGCCGCTGGCGGCGGAGACGGCAGACGTTGAGGGTTTCCGCGGACAGCTGCGTTCCAGGGTCCTGGACCGGATGTCCATCGTGGAGGTCACGGCCACATCCCACGAAGTCCACCGCACGCCGGCGCTCATTGCCCGGGCCCACGAGCGGTACTTCAAACTGAACCTGCAGCTCGAAGGCACCGGCCTGCTGATCCAGGACAACCGGGAGGCGGTCCTCCGCCCCGGCGACCTCGCCATCTACGACACCAACCGGCCCTACACCCTGGCCTTCGAGGACACCACACGGATCCTGGTGGTGATGTTCCCGTGCGACGCCCTCGCCCTGCCCACGGATTACGTGGGGCAGCTGGCGGCAGTGCGGATGGCCGGCGATGGCGGCCTCAGCGGCATCGTGGGGCAGTTCATCCGGCAGCTGTCAGGGAACCTGGACGTCCTCAACGGGCCCAGCGGATCGAGGCTGGCGGCGAACGCCCTGGACCTGGTGTCCACCATGCTGCACGCCGAGATGGACATCTCCCCGGACCGGATGAAGCCGCAGGCACTGCTGGCGGTGGCGGTGCGGGAGTACATTGACGCGAACCTGTCGGACCCACTGCTCTCGCCGGCCAGCATCGCCGCGGCGCATTTCATTTCCACCCGGCACCTGCACAACGTCTTCCACGAGTCCGGCACCACGGTGGCCAGCTGGATCCGGACGCAGCGGCTCGAAGGCGCCCGCCGCGACCTCCGGGACCCGCTGCACGCCGGGCTGCCGGTCGGCGCAGTGGCCGCCCGGTGGGGTTTCCTGGATGCGGCACACTTCAGCCGCACGTTCCGGGATGCGTTTGGCGTGCCGCCGTCGGACTGGCGCCGCGGAACGTAACGGTCAGATCAGGCCCTGGGCCAGCATGGCATCGGCCACTTTAACGAAGCCGCCGATGTTGGCGCCCAGCACATAGTTGCCCGGCTGGCCGTACTCGTCGGCGGTGGACGCGCAGCGGTGGTGGATGCCCACCATGATCTCCGTCAGCCGTTCCTCGGTGTGCTCGAAGGACCACGAATCCCGGCTGGCGTTTTGCTGCATTTCCAAAGCCGAGGTGGCCACCCCGCCGGCGTTGGCAGCCTTGCCGGGGCCAAACAGCAGCCCGGCGTCCTGGAACACCGCAACGGCGTCGCGGGTGGAGGGCATGTTGGCGCCTTCGCCGACCGCCAGGAGGCCGCCGCGCACCAGGCGGGCGGCAGCATCGCCGTCGAGCTCGTTCTGCGTGGCGCAGGGCAGCGCCACCGTGGCGTCGACGTCCCACACGGATCCGCCGTCCACATAGGTGACACCGCCGCGGCGTTCCGCATAGTCCTTCAGGCGGCCGCGCTCCACTTCCTTCACCTCGCGAAGAAGTGCGACGTCGATGCCCGCCTCGTCCACCACGTAGCCAGACGAGTCGGAGCAGGCCACCACTGTGGCGCCCAGCGATTGCGCCTTGGCGATCGCGTTAATGGCCACATTGCCGGAACCGGAAACCACCACGCGCTGGCCGTCGAAGGAGGATCCGCGGGTCTTCAGCATCTCCTGCGTGAAGATGACCGTACCGAACCCGGTAGCTTCGGGGCGGACCAGCGAGCCGCCCCAGGAGATGCCCTTGCCGGTCAGGACGCCGGACTCGTAGCGGTTGGTGATGCGCTTGTACTGGCCGAAAAGGTAGCCGATTTCGCGGCCGCCCACTCCGATGTCGCCGGCCGGGACGTCGGTGTATTCGCCGATGTGGCGGTAAAGCTCGGTCATAAACGACTGGCAGAAGCGCATGACCTCGGCGTCGCTGCGGCCCCGGGGATCGAAGTCGGAGCCGCCCTTACCGCCGCCGATGGGCATGCCGGTGAGGGCGTTCTTGAAGATCTGTTCAAAACCCAGGAACTTGACGATGCCCAGGTACACCGAGGGGTGGAACCGCAGGCCGCCCTTGTACGGCCCCAGCGCTGAGTTGAATTCCACCCGGAAGCCGCGGTTGATCTGGACGCGTCCGGCGTCGTCGGTCCACGGGACGCGGAAGATGATCTGCCGCTCGGGCTCGCACAGCCGTTCCAGGATGGCGGCTTCAAGGAACTCGGGGTGCCTGTCATGAACGGGCCCCAGGCTTTCGAAGACTTCCACCACAGCCTGGTGGAATTCCGCTTCGCCGGGGTTCCTGGCCAGGACGGTGTCCCTGATGGCCTCGAGCCGAGCATCCATGATGTTTTCCTTACCGTGGCCGGACGCGGGACGGCACACCGGAGGCGGCGCTGTCCCAAGAGGTTTACGTTTCAACCTAACCGATTGCGACTGCCGCCCGCCAAGCGAAACCCACTTTCTCAGCTAATCTCCGTATTGTGACAACGAAATTCCATTCAGCGATATCTAATGCCGGTCGTCACCGCGGCTCACAGGCGGCCTGACATGGCGTACCTGTGCCTCCTGCTCTCCGGCGCCGTCCTGCTGGTCAACGGCCTGGCCACCCTGAACCGGCTGCCGTGGCGGGATGCCGCCATTCTGAACCTGGTGGTGGGGTCCCTCCAGCTGCTGTTCGGCCTCATGTCCCTGGCGGGTGGCGCGGCGCCGCTGCTGACGGTGGCCGGCATGTTCCTGTTCGGACTGACCTACGTCTACGTGGGGCTGGACGCCCTGCTGCACCTGGGATCGAAGGGGCTGGGCTGGTTCTGCGGCATGGTGGCCGGACTGGGGCTGCTCCTGGCCGCGGCCTGGCTCGGCACCGATCCCCTGCTCGCGGTCCTGTGGCTGGCCTGGGCCGGGCTATGGGGCTCCCTGTTCGGTTCCCTGGCACTGGGCCGGAGGCGGATGGACCCGTTTATCGGGTGGTCCCTGGTGCTGGCCGGCCCCGTTACCGCCACCGGTCCGGCTTTCCTGGGGCTGGCCGGCACCTGGCCGTCCGGCTCGGAGGCTGCATGGGTGGCAGCTGTCGCCGTGGCAGGGCTGTTCTGCGCCGCGCAGCTGCTGGCCCGGCGCGAGACGCTAGCTGCGCACCGGGCCAAT
This sequence comes from Arthrobacter sp. Leaf137, assembly GCF_001423525.1. Lineage (GTDB taxonomy): Bacteria > Actinomycetota > Actinomycetes > Actinomycetales > Micrococcaceae > Arthrobacter. Next base: position 510,658 of record NZ_LMOI01000018.1, read on the forward strand.
CCGCTGCCGCCGGGTCCTGCGGCCGGCCGGGCAACACTCAGCTGAGCCGCGGGTCCGGCTCTGCCGTTCCGCGCCCGGCACCGTCAAGGTGGCGCTGCACCCTGGCTTCCACCAGCACCCCCGCCACGAAGACCACGGGGACGGCCGCCAGCAGGGCCGCGGCTGTCTCCCCACTGCCGCCGATCAGGGCGGTGAAGTTGCTGACCACCAGGTAGAGGACCCACGCGAGCAGGACGGAGGCGAGCGCAGGGGCGATCAGTGTCTGCCACAGCCCGGCTCCGGCGGATTCGCGGCGGAAGAAGCCGACGACGGCCACGGAGCACAGCATGTACAGCACCAGCAGCGCCGCCACGGCCAGCCCGCTGAACCAGGAGAACAGGGTGAGGACGGGGTCCAGGGCGAGTGCCGCGAAGGGCATCACCAGGACGACGGCGGCGGCAGTCTGGATGCAGGCGGCGACAGCGGGTGCACGGTGCCGGTTGGTCCGGGCCACCCGGGCGGGCATGGAACCGCGGAGCGCCAACGAGTGCAGGTAGCGGTTGATGCCGTTGTGGAAGGCGATGATCCCGGCCAGCAGCGACGTCACCAGCAGGATGCCCGTGACAGTCCCCGCCCAGGGACCGAAGAGTTCCACCATCGGGCCGAGCACGAAGGAGGTGGCATCTCCGGATTCCAGGGCTGCCCCGGCGGCGTCCATCACCCTGGACGGCCCGTAGTAGCTGACCAGCATCCAGGAGATGAAGGAAAAGAACACCGAGATGACGCCCACGGAAAGGTAGGTGGCCCGTGCCACTGTGCGGTGCGGGTCCTTGGCTTCGGCCGAGTAGATGGCGGTGGATTCGAACCCGAACATGGACGCCACGGCAAACATGATGGCCACCCCGGGGGCGCCGGCGCCGATGGCCTGGGGCGAGAAGGAAGCCGCAACGCTGATGCCCTCCGGGCCGCCGCCGCTGAAGAGTACGGTGAAGCCGAACAGCAGCAGCACGGCAACTTCCAGGCCCACCAGCAGGGCCAGGATGCGGGCGCCGAGTTCGATATTCAGGGACCCGAGCACCTGGACGCCGGCCATGGTGGCCAGTGCCAGCAGCCACCAGGGAACGTCAAGGCCCGCGGAGGCGAGGAGCCCCGAGAAGGCCGCACCGTACAGCCCGTACATGGCCGCCTGGATGGTGTTGTAGGCCAGCAGGGCCAGCCAGGCCGCACCCGCACCGGTTCTCCGGCCGAACGCGGCCGTCACATAGGCATAGAAGGCGCCGTTGGCCTGGATCCTGCGGCTCATGGCTACGAAGCCCACCGCGAAGATGACAATCACGACGCCGACAATCAGGTAGGCGCCCGGGGCGCCGGCGCCGTTGCCGAGGGCTGCCGCGAGCGGTGAGGCGCCCACGATGCCGGTCAGCGGCGCCTGGGCGGACAGGACAAAGAAGAGAATGCCCATCACTCCGACGCTTCCGGCGCGGAGGGCGGTGGAATGCTCCCTGGCCGGAGCGTCAGTGGTCCGGGGTTCGGAATTCGAAATACTCATAAGGGTCCTTCTCACGGTCATGAGCGGGGAAGTTGTTGAGGAATCCAGCTTCGCAGCGGGGATCAGGCGGCCGTTTGTCCGCCAGCGACCGGTTCTTGTCCGTGAGCGCAGCGGTGCGTATGACAGTCCTTTACTGCCGCACCGCCGCGGTTCCGCGAATAGCCCTTGCCCGCCGGGGTACGGTGAATTCGTGCGCAAGGTGTCCCGGGGCTTCGCCTCCGGGCCATGGAAGTAACCTTCGGAAAGAGGAACCATGAGCGAACCGACCACCAGCGAGGGGATTTTTGAAGCAGATGCCCTCGACGTCGAAGAAGGCCAGGAGACGGCCGCTGCCACCGAGCAGGCAGCCGACGCGGAGATCAGTTACGACGAACAGTTCTACCCGGCGCGCCCGAAGGCCCTGAGGCCCATCGCCCGGCGCCGCCAGTACCTTGCCACCAGGCCGTCCTTTGAGTTCGACGGACGCAACGCCGCCTATGTCGAATGGCTGCGGAACCAGGCGATGCTCGGGGATGCCAACACGCTCGCCCGGCAGCTCTCGGGCCAGGCCAGCATGTGGCAGAACTCCTACGCGCACCCCAACCCGCGGGCCGCCGTCGAACGCGCCCCCGTGTGGTTCACCGCCTATCCCCTGTCCTTCATCACCCAGCCCGGCCAGTCCTTCCTGTCGGCCCTGGGCGACGAGGGAATGTGGGAGGCGTTCCGGAACATCGGCATCCGCGCCATCCACACCGGCCCGGTCAAGCTGGCCGGCGGCATCAGCGGATGGATGCAGACCCCCAGCGTGGACGGCCACTTCGACCGGATCAGCATGGGCATCGATCCGGTGTTCGGCGACGAGGATGAATTCCGGCGGATGTGCGAGGTGGCCGCGGAACACGGCGGCACCATCATCGACGACATCGTCCCGGGCCACACCGGCAAGGGCGCCGATTTCCGCCTCGCCGAAATGAACTTCCGGGACTACCCCGGCATCTACCACATGGTGGACATCCCCGAGGAGGACTGGCACCTGCTGCCGGACGTCCCCGAGGGCAAGGACTCGGTGAACCTCAGCCCGGACGCGGAACAGGCCCTGCAGAAGGCCGGCTACATCATCGGCCGCCTGCAGCGGGTGATCTTCTACGAACCCGGCGTGAAGGAAACCAACTGGAGTGCCACCCGGGCCATCGTGGACACCACCGGCAAGACCCGCCGCTGGGTCTACCTCCACTACTTCAAGGCCGGCCAGCCGTCCATCAACTGGCTGGATCCCACCTTCGCCGGCATGCGCCTGGTGGTGGGCGATGCCCTGCATTCGCTGGTGGACCTCGGCACCGGAGCCCTCCGGCTCGATGCCAACGGGTTCCTGGGCGTGGAGAAGAGCGCCGAGGAGGAGCCGGGCTGGTCCGAGGGGCACCCGCTGTCCGAGGCTGCCAACCAGCTCATCGGCTCCATGATCCGCAAGGTGGGCGGGTTCTCCTTCCAGGAACTGAACCTGACCATCGACGACATCAAGGCCACCTCCGAATCCGGCCCGGACCTTTCCTACGACTTCATCACCCGTCCCGCGTACCACTTCGCGCTGGTCACCGGGGATACGGAGTTCCTGCGGCTGACGCTGCGGCTGTCCAAGGAGATCGGGGTGGACCAGGCCTCCCTGGTCCATGCCCTGCAGAACCACGACGAGCTCACCTACGAACTCATGCACTTCGCCGCGGGCCACCGGGACGACGTCTTCGAGCTCGGCGGCCAGGAAATGACCGGGGCCCAGATCGCCGAGCACGTCCAGCAGACCATGCGGGAGCGGCTCACCGGCGAAAACGCCCCCTACAACTCCGTGTTCACCATGAACGGGATCGCCTGCACCACTGTCAGCTTCATCATGGCCACGCTGGGGATCCAGGATCCGGATGCGCTGACGCCGGAGCAGGAGGCGCAGGTCCTGGACGCCCACATCCTGCTGTCCATGTACAACGCGCTGCAGCCGGGCGTCTTCGCACTGTCCGGCTGGGATTTGACCGGGATTTCGGTGCTGGACCGCGGCACCGTTGGGGAGCTGATCGCGCAGGGCGACACCCGCTGGATCAACCGCGGCGCGCACGACATCATGGGCACCAGCCCGGACGCCACGGCCTCATCCTCCGGAATGCCCCGCGCCCGCAGCCTCTACGGGCCGCTCCCGGAACAGCTCGACAACGAAAACTCCTTTGCCCGCAGGCTCCAGCGGATCCTGGCGGTGCGGGAGGAGCACGGCATCGCCACCGGAACGCTCCTGGACGTGCCGGACGTTTCGCACCGCGGGCTGCTGGTCCTGGTGAACGGGCTGGCCGGCGGTGCCGTCGAAATCACCGTGCTCAACTTCTCCGGCCAGGACATCTCCGGCAGCGTCCGGTCCACCCACCTTCCGCCGGGTGCCAGCGTGCGCGACCTCTTCAGCGGCGAAACCGTGGGCCAGGTGGATGACCTGCACAGCTTCTTCATCGACCTGCCGGCGTATCAGGGCACCGCGCTGCTGCTCGAGGTTGAAGAAGCGGACGACGACGGGTCCCCGGCAACGGAGGCCTGATCCCCGGGGCGGGGCTGCTTTGGCAAGTGGAGCACGCCCCGCCGTGGCGGGAGCACCTGGGCGAGGAAGAGGACCAGGACCCCGGCGAGCGGCACCACCAAAAGGCCGGTGCGAACGCTGGTGGCGTCGGCAATGAGCCCCACGACGGGCGGTGAGCAGAGGAATCCCAGGCGCATCAGCCAGCTGACCAGCGTCAGTCCGGTGCCGTGCCGCAGCCCGGGCAGCTCATCTGCGGTATGCATGGCAGCCGGGACCAGGGTGGCCACACCCAGGCCTGCGGCGGCGAACCCGGCAATGGTTCCGGGGACTGTGGGCCAGGCCAGGGCACAGCCCATTCCTGCCAGGACGATCACGCCGCCGCAGCGGGCCACGGCACGCTGGCCGAAACGGTCCACCAGCCGGTCGCCCACCAGCCGGCCGACGAATTGTGCGCCGGTCAGCGAAACATAACCCAGCGCCGCGAGCGAGGCGGCAGCCCCGAGGGAACCGGACAGGTACACAGCGGCCCACGTGCTGCCCGCGTCCTCCACCAGGCTGCCCGAAACGGCAATCAGCACCAATGCCGCCAGGATTGCCCAGATCTTTAGCGGTGGCCGTCCCGTGGTTTTCGCCGTCCCTGTGGCCTGGGCTTCTTGCGCTGCGGCCGCGGGATCATGGCCCGGCAGGAGCAGCCTCGAGGCAGCAAGTGCCACCGCGGCGAAGACCAGGCAGGACAGGCCGAGGTGGAGCCCCCGGGACAACCCGGCCAGGATGGCACCCGCGCCCATGAGTCCGCCCAGGACGGCGCCGATGCTCCACACCGCGTGGAACGAGTTCAGGATGGACCGGCCGTACAGCCGCTGCACCCTGAGCCCGTGCGAATTCTGGGCCACGTCCGTGATGGCATCCGCCGCCCCCGCGGCAAAGAGCGCGCCGGCCAGTAACGCCCAGGAGGGTGCCACACCGGCCGCCAGCACACCGGCGCCGGTCAGCACCGTGCCGAGTACCGCCACGGCTGCGCTTCCGAAGCGCCGGATCAGCGCGGCGGCGCCCAGGCCCGCCACCAGGGCGCCCAGCGGAAAGGCGGCCACCGCCATGCCGAACTGCGCATTGGAGAGGTGCAGTTCATCCATGATGGCCGGGTAGCGCGGCAGGAGGTTGGCGAACAGGGCGCCGTTGGTCAGGAACAGCAGTGCTACGCCGATGCGTGCCCGGCGGAGCCGTGCTTCCGGGAGTGCTGTGCTGCCGGGACGGGCATCTTTCCCGGAGGAAGCAGGGCCTTCGGAAGGAGGTGGGCTTTCGGAGGAAGCCATGGGGCGGCCTTTCTGGGGGCGTTACGTCAGTGGTTTTACGCGTCAGTGGCGCGGCGCGGCGGGCGTGGTGATGCGGGCTACCGCCTCGGCCGTAGCAGTGCGGTGGTGTTCCTCGATGTCCAGCGCGGCGTGGAGGGACAAGCCTTCAATCAGGGCGTCCAGCATCCGGCACGTGGCGGGGTCGAAGTGCCGGACCAGCGCGTCGCGGCTCTGCTTCATCCAGGCGTGGGTGATCTCGCGATAGAGCGGTTCGCGGGCCGCCAGGGTGTACAGCTCCTGGGTGAGGACCAGTTCGCGGGCTGAGCCGGTGAGGTCCTCGTGGATCAGGTCAACCACGGCGGCACGGGCCTCCTCGAAGGTGGTCGCCCGCGCCATCCGGGCTTCGAAGCGGACGGCGATGGTGGCGGCGAAGCGGGTGAAGGCTTCGCGCAGCACTTCTTCCATGCCGGTGAAGTGGTAGGTCATGGAGCCAAGCGGCACATCTGCCCGGGCAGCGATCTTGCGGTGGGAGGCCCCGGCCACTCCGGCTTCGGCGATGACGTCCAGGGCTGCGGCGATGATGCGGTCACGCCGTTCCGGGTCGAAACGGCGCTGGGTCACTGCCACCGGAATACCCTCACGGCAGGTCCCTGACTACCCGGGCCGGGTTCCCCACGGCCACCACGTTGGCGGGGATGTCCTTGGTGACCACGGCGCCTGCACCGATCACGGTGTTCTCCCCGATGGTCACGCCGGGCAGGACGATGGCGCCGCCGCCCAGCCAGACGTTGTCTCCGATGCTGATGGGCTTGGCCGCTTCGAGCTTGTCCCGGCGCGGCTGGGCTTCGAGCGGGTGGGTGGGGGTCAGCAGCTGCACGTTGGGGCCGATCTGGCAGTCGCGTCCGATGGTGATCGCGGCGACGTCCAGGGCCGTCAGGTTGGAGTTGACGAAGGTGCCTTCACCCACGGTGATGTAGCTGCCATAGTCCACGGTGATCGGCGGCCGGACATCCACGTTGTCCCCCACGGAACCCAGCAGTTCCGCCAGCACGGGCCGCGCGGATTCCGGGTCCTCGATGTAGGCCGCCGCGTACCGGGCCTGCAGCTTCAGGGCACGGTGAAATGCCTTGGCGTTGTCCGGGTCATCGGCGATGTAAAGGTCCCCGGCCAGCATCCGCTCGCGGTTGGTGCGCGGATCATCCGCGAAATAATCGGCCATGCGTACGATCGTACACAACGGCTTGGCGTACGGACAAGCACCACGCATGGACTTGTGGCACAGGAAAGACCCCGCCGCAGCACCGGAGGCGCTGCGGCGGGGCCTTTGGAACTGTTTAGCAGCGGTTGTACATCACGTGCTTGGTCCGGGAGAAGTCGTCCAGGGCGTAGCTGGAGAGGTCGCGTCCGTAGCCGGAGCCCTTGAAGCCGCCCCAGGGCATCTCGGTGGCGATGACCAGGTGGGAGTTGACCCAGACCGTGCCGAAGTCCAGCTTCCGCGGGACGGTCAGCGACCGGGCGGAGTCCCTGGTCCACACCGAGGCTGCCAGGCCGTAGATGGTTTCGTTCGCCCGGGTCACCGCTTCCTCGTCAGTACTGAAGGTTTCCACGCTCACCACGGGACCGAAGATCTCATTGCTGGTAATCGGGGCCCCGGCCGGCACTTTGGTGACAACGGTGGGCTCGATGAAGTAACCGGGCCCGTCGATCGCGTTGCCGCCCACGGCGATGGTCAGGCCGTCCCGGCGGACGTCGTCGAGTGCTGCCAGGACACGCTCGTAGTGCGCCTTGGAGATCATGGAGCCGATTTCGGCCTCACCGGCGCCGGGGGCGCCGATGGTGATGTCGCTGATCTCCCGGACCAGCAGCTCGGTAAACTTCTCTGCTACGGATTCGTGGACCAGGACGCGGCAGGCCGCGCCGCATTCCTGCCCGCCGTTCCAGAATCCGGCGCTCCGGACGCCTTTGGCTGCGGCCTCAAGGTCGGCGTCATCAAACACCACGAACGGAGCCTTGCCGCCCAGCTCAAGGTGGACGCGCTTGACCGAGGCGGCCGCGCTGGCGGCGACCTTCTGGCCGCTGCCCACGCTGCCGGTAATGGCCACCAGGTCCACGCCGGGGTGCTCGGAGAGGCGGTTGCCCACCACGCGGCCGGGGCCCGTGACGATGTTGATAACGCCTGCCGGAACCTCGGCCGCGATGAGTTCGGCCAGCTTGAGGGTGGTCAGCGGCGTCTGCTCGGAGGGTTTGAGCACCAGGGTGTTCCCGGCGCCCAGGACCGGGGCGATCTTCCAGGCGGCCATCAACAGCGGGTAGTTCCACGGCGTGATGACACCGACGACGCCGACCGGCTCGCGGTGGATCACCGAGGTGTGATTCTCGGCGTAGTCGTCCGCGCCGAGGGTGCTGTAGGCGCGGGCGGCGCCGGCGGAGAACCGGAAGGTGTCAATGGCGCTGGAAATGTCGTCCTCGGCCACCGCCGCCGGCTTGCCGGTGTTCGCCGCTTCAAGGGTTTCGAAGGTTTCGCGGTTGGCTTCGATGACGTCCGCGATCTTCAGCAGGACGGCGGACCGGTCCCGCGGCGTGGTGGCGGCCCAGGCTGCTTTGGCGGCGACGGCGGCCGCAACGGCGGCGTCGACGTCCTCCACCGTGCCGGCGGGCACCTGCATGAGGATGCCCTCGGTAGCCGGGTTGACGACGTCGGCCGTCTCGCTGGAGGTGGAGGGGACGAACTTTCCGCCGATGAACTGGCCGACGGGAGGGAGGGCGGGTACCGGCGGGGTCTCCGCCCGGAGGACCGTGAAGAGTGTCTTTTCTGCGGTGGTCATGGCGTGCCTGATGTCCTTTCGCTGGAATGCTGCTGGGGGTCGTGCTGGTGGTGTTCGACCGGAACCGGCTTTTCCCAGAAGTCGGCGCCGTCGATGCCCAGGGCTTTGGGGTCGAAGGTGGGGTCAAGGCCGAGTTTGCGCTGGCGTTCGTAGTCCTTGTAGATCTTGCGGACCAGCGGGAACAGGAAGGCCAGGCAGATGAGGTTGACCCAGGCGATCAGGCCAAGGCCGATGTCGCCGGCCGCCCAGACGATCTGGGCGTTGATGATCGAGCCCAGGAACACGATGGCCATGGTGCCCACCTTGAGGATGTTCTTCCAGAGGTGGCCGGGCCTGCCGTCCAGCAGGTAGAGGAGGTTGGAGTTCGCCACGTAGAAGTAGGCCAGCAGGCAGGTGAAGCCGAAGAGCAGGACGGCGACGGCGACGAACCCTGCGCCCCATCCCGGCACGAGGGTGTCAATGGCTTCCTGGACCCAGTTGGCGCCTACCGGGACGCCGGGCAGGTTGTTGACCAGGTAGCCGCCGGATCCGTCGGCCACGTTGTATTTGCCGGAGACCACCATCATGAGCCCGGTGGCCATGCAGATCAGCAGCACGTCGATGTAGATGCTGAAGGTCTGCACCAGGCCCTGCTTGCCCGGGTGGGACGTGCGGGCTGCAGCTGCGGCGAAGGTGGCCTCGCCGAGCCCGTTGGAAGAGGCGAAGACCGCGCGGCGGACGCCCCAGGCCACTGCGGCGCCGGCGATGCCGCCCAGGACGGGGTGGATGCCGACGGCGGACTGGAAGATCAGTGCGACGGCGGCGGGAACGCTGCCGATGTTAATGGCGATGACAGCCAGGGCCAGCACCAGGTAACCGACGGCGAGCAGCGGCACCAGCGCCTGGGTGACCTTCACAAGGCGGGAGGTTCCGCCGAAGATGACGAGTGCGATGAGGACGGTCACCAGGATGGCGGGGATCCAGCTGTCCAGGCCGAATGCGAGCTTGGCGGTTGCGGCAATGGTATTGACCTGCAAGCCGGGGAAGACGAAGCCGTAGCCGATGACGCCGAGCACGGCCACGAGGGCTCCTACCTTGGGAAGCTTCAGGCCGTACTTGATGTAGTACGGCATGCCGCCGATGTCCTCGTTGGCGTTGCGCCGGTCCTCGTCCTGGACCTGGCGCTTGAACGTTTGGGACAGGGCTGCCTCGGCGTATCCGACCGTGCAGCCCACCAGGCCGGTGATGGCCATCCACACCAGGGCGCCGGGTCCACCGGCACCCACCGCGGTCGCCACGCCTGCGATGCTGCCGACGCCGACCCGGCTGGCCAGTGCCAGCACCAGGGCCTGGAAGGAGGACAGGCCGCCTTCGCCGCCTTCGCTGTCCTTGAGCTGCCTCAGCATGTCCGGGATGCGGCGGAACTGGATGCCTTTGGTGGCGATGGAGTAGGCGACGCCCAGGCCCAGGACCACGTAGGCCATGGGCGCCCAGATGGCGTCGGAGACGGTGGACAGGAAGGCGCCGAAATCGGTATCCATGGCCTAGCCGACGGTCTGGTACAGGGCGGACAGGGCCTGCTTGACCCGGTTAAGGTCGTCGCTGTCGAGGTCCGCGGTGGGGCGGCGGGGTGATCCGGCAGGGAGGCCCTGGAGGGCCAGGCCGGCCTTGACGGCGGGAATGAACGGCACGGACAGGAGCGCATCAATCACGGGGTAGACCTTCTTCCACTGGCCCAGTGCACCCTGCAGGTCACCCTCGGCGATGCGACGGCTGACGTCGACGATCTCCCCCGGGACAACGTTGGCGGTGCCTGCCATGACGCCTGCTGCGCCTTCAATCAGGGCGCTGTAGAGGTAGACGTCCCAGCCGATGAAGGTGCCGATGACGTCGGAGTGGTGGTGGATCAGCTGGAGAGCCTGTTCCCAGTTGGCGCTGGAGTCCTTGATGTAGCGGATGTTCTCCACGTCTTCGGCCAGGGCCCGGACGGTGGCCGGGTCCAGGTTCACGCCCGTGACGGCCGGGATGTTGTAGAGCATCACCGGGATGGTGACGGAACGGGCCACGTCCTTGATGTAGGTGACGGTCTCCTCGAGGGTCAGCGGCTCGTAGTACGGCGTGACCAGCATGAGCACGTCGGCACCGAGTTTCTCGGCTGCCTGCGAAAGGCGGATGGCCTCGGCAGTGGAGGTGGCCCCGGTGTTCGCGATGACCGGCACGCGGCCGTTGGCCTGCTGGATGACGGTTTCGATGAGCAGCAGCCGCTCCTCCGAGGAGAGCGCACCCACCTCGCCGGTGGATCCTGCGGCCACCACACCGTCAACGCCGGCGTCGATGGAGCGGTCAACGATCAGGCGCAGGGTCTCGACATCGAGGGATTCGTCCTGCGTGAAGGGGGTGGTCAGGGCGGTGAGGACACCGCGGAGTTGGTTGGACATGAAGTTCTTCCTTACTGAAGTACGGGGGGCAGGGACGGAGGTTGGGTAGGGCCGGGGGTCAGGCCACGATGGACAGGCCGGAGAGTGGCGGCGCCTGGCGGTGCGTTGCCAGCACGCTTGCGGCTTCCTGGGCTGCGGAGAAGCCAGTGGTGATGGAGCTCTCGGTGTAGAGGGTTCCCAGGTAGTCGCCTGCCAGGAAGACGCGGTCGGTTCCGCGCATCAGGGTGGACTGGATTTTCGCCCGGCCCGGGAAGCAGTACGGTGAGGCGTTCTTCCACCGGTCCACCTTGGCTTCGACGACGCTGTCGGCGAAGCCGTGGCCCAGCACTTGGTCCAGGTCGGTCAGGTGGGTGTTGATGACTTCCTCCTCGGGCTTGTCCAGCAGGGCTGTGCCGAGGCTGGCGGGCGAGAAGGTCATGAAACTGCCGCCGGGCTTGCGGACGGATTCGGTCCCGCGCACGATGCTCGCCTGGTTCAAGGCGATCGCGAACGAGCGTTTGGGGGCGGCGATCGCGTAGATGTCATCCCACGGCTTTGCGGTGGTTTCGTTGGTCAGGAAGGCCGTGCTGACATGCGGACCGTATTTGATCTGGCCCAGCGCACCACGGAGGTCCTCCGGCAGGTCCACGCCGATCCTGTGCGAGACCTCGGCAGTGGTGGCCAGGACCACGGTGCGGGCCTCCACTTCGCGGTCGACGCCGTCCTGGCGGTACCGGACCAGCACGGAGTCCTTCTTGTGAACTACTTCGTGCACCGCCGCGCCGAGCTCGATGCGGTCACCCAGTGCCGCGGCGATGGATTCAGTCAGGGTGGACGGGCCACCCACGATGCCCTGGCTGAGGCCCTGGCCGAAACCGAGGACCAGGCTGAAGTAGCCGATGCCGGCGCCCGCGGAGATCTGGTCCATGTCACCGGCAGAGCGGGTCACGGTGGTCTTGAACAGGGCAGCCGCATCCTCGGACAGGTTGCCCACGAAGTCCTGGAAGGAGGAGCTGTTCTCGAAATCGTAGATCCGCTGCTGCCTCATGGCCCCGGATTCACCAGCGCGCTTGCGGACCACTCCGGTGTACTTGGCCACTCCGCTGACCACCTTAAGGCCTGCACGCATGGTGTCCACGCGGGCGGCCAGGGACATCGGGATCCGGAAGGGGTAGGTGGCGATGTGACCCTTCTTGATGAACTTGCCGTTCATGGACAACCCCTGCAGGGAGCCTGGGATCTGGACAGCCATGACGCCGACTTCGTTGAGGAGCGCATCGGTGGAGGACCCGGCGCCGGCGAAGACGTGCCCGCCCCAGTTCAGCCAGTAGTCTCCGCGGCGCTCGGAACGGATGCGTCCGCCCACCCGGGCGCCGGATTCGAGGACAACAGTGTCCCAGTGCCTCAGCCGCCAGGCCGCCGAGAGCCCGGCGAGTCCGCCTCCAACGATTACTGCGTCTTTCATCTGACCGTTCCTTGCTGTTGTTTGTGCCGGGTTCGCCGCCGTCGGTGGCGGCGTCCCGCAGGTGTGGGCCGGCTGGGTCCGTGGTTCCGGAACGCTCGAGCCATGTGACTCAAACCACCATAAGATGTGATCACAGATCACACAAGACCTTCGACGAAGATTTCCTTGGGCTTCGGAGGCTCGCTGATTGAGCCGTCGGGGCAGATCTCCACGCGGCCGTATATTGGACGGGTGGTCATATCCAAGCGCGTCGAGCCCACCCTGCTGACGGATCAGGTCTTTGCGATGATCCACGCCTCGATCCTCAGCGGCGACCTCCCGGCCGGCTCCAGGCTCAAGGTGCGGGACCTTGCCGAGCAGGTGGGCACCAGCGTGATGCCCGTGCGCGAGGCGATCCGGCGGCTGGAGGAGATCGGCCTTGCGGAGCGGGAACCCCACAAGGGTGCAGTGGTCAAGAGCCTGACCTTCGAGGAGCTCATCCACGTTTACGGCGTCCGCAGGCTCCTCGAAACCGAGGCGGCCCGGCTGGGCAGTGAAAACATCACGCCCGAGGACTGCAGAAGGATGCAGTCCGAGTACGAACTGATGCGCAAGGCCATCGACGAGCAGCGGGTGATCGCGCTGCTGGACCACGATGAGGCGATGCTGGCCATCCTGTACCAGGCCAGCGGCAATCCCGTGCTGCTCCAGATGATCAGGACGCTGTGGCAGCAGTGCCGGGCGTACAAGATTGTCGGCGCGCAGGGCTCCCTGGACTCCGGCACGGACGATTCGCTGTGGCGGTACCAGCAGGACCTGGTGACGGCGGCACGAAACGGGGATGCGGCGGCTGCGGCAGCGGTGAACGAGGCATCCCTGGTGGACGCCACCGAACGCATCAGGGCCCGGCTGGCCGAACAGGCGACGCCGTAGGGAACGGCAAAAAACGCGGCCGGCCACCCGTCAGGGCAACCAGCCGCGCTTCAGCTGTAAAGATGTCCGCTCAGGCTCCGACCGGGACGCCTATGAGGCGGTTCCAGTCCCGGCAGCGGCGCAGGCCCGTGCTAGCGGAGCACCACGGTGCGGTTGCCCTGCAGGATGACCCGGCCTTCGCAGTGCCACTTCACTGCGTTGGAGAGGGCCTTGCATTCGGTGTCGCGGCCCGCGGCCACCAGGTCCTCGGGGCCGTAGGTGTGGTCCACGTCCACCACCTGCTGGGAGATGATGGGCCCCTCGTCCAGCTCTGCGTTGACGTAGTGCGCGGTGGCGCCAACGGTCTTGACGCCGCGTGCGTACGCCTGGTGGTAGGGCTTGGCGCCCTTGAAGCTGGGCAGGAACGAGTGGTGGATGTTGATGGCCCGGCCGTCCAGTTGCCGGGTCAGGTCGTCGCTGAGCACCTGCATGTAGCGGGCCAGCACCACCAGTTCGACGTCGAGCCCGTCCACCAGTTCCATCAGCTCGGCTTCCGCTGCGGGCTTGGTGGCGGCAGTGACCGGGATGTGGTGGAACGGGATGCCGTGCCACTCCACCAGGGCCTGGTGGTCCCGGTGGTTGGACACAACAGCCACCACGTCCACGGGCAGTTCGCCGATGCGGGCACGGAACAGCAGGTCGTTGAGGCAGTGCCCGAACTTGGACACCATGATCAGCACCTTGCGCTTGGAGCCCTGGCGTTCCAGCTGCCAGCGCATGCCGAATTTCTCCGCCACGGGGGCGAAGGAGTTCCGCAAAACGTCCAGTGTGGAATCGTCGCCTTCGGAGGCGAAGTGCACGCGCATGAAGAAGTGCCCTTCAGAGCGTTCACCGAACTGCTTGTTGTCGATGATGTCGCAGCCGTGATCCAGCAGGAAGCCGGACACGGCGTGGACAATGCCGGGCCCTTCCGGGCAGTCAAGGGTCAGGACGTGTTCCACGGTGGTGGGCGCCTTGGGCGCGGGCACGTGGGTTTCAGTGGCAGTCATGGTTCAGCACTCGATCACATTCACGGCGAGTCCTCCTCGGGAGGTTTCCTTGTACTTGGTTTTCATGTCGGCTCCGGTATCGCGCATGGTCTTGATCGCCTTGTCCAGCGAGACCTTATGGCTGCCGTCCCCATGCAGGGCCAGCCGGGCCGCGTTGATCGCCTTGACGCTGGCGATCGCGTTCCGTTCGATGCAGGGGATCTGCACCAGCCCGCCCACGGGGTCGCAGGTCAGGCCGAGGTTGTGTTCGATCCCCACCTCGGCGGCGTTCTCCACCTGCGCGGGCGTTCCGCCGAGCACCTCGCAGAGACCGGCGGCGGCCATGGAGCAGGCCGACCCGACCTCACCTTGGCAGCCCACTTCAGCGCCGGAGATGGAGGCGTTCGTCTTGAACAGGATTCCGACGGCGGCCGCCGCCAGCAGGAAGCGGACCACACCGTCGTCGTCGGCTCCCGGAACAAACTTCACGTAGTAGTGCAGCACGGCAGGCACGATGCCCGCTGCCCCGTTGGTGGGGGCGGTGACAATGCGCCCGCCGGCGGCGTTCTCCTCGTTCACGGCCAGCGCGAACAGGTTCACCCATTCCATCGCCAGCAAGGGATCGGCCGGCGCCTGGACGGGCGACGGCGAGGCTGCCGCTGCCTTGGCGGACGCTTCGGCCGAGGCGGCGGAGGCAGTCAGCGTGCAGAAGAGCGACGGCGCCCGCCGGGTGACCTTCAGTCCGCCGGGGAGGATGCCTTCGGCGTTGCAGCCGTTCTCCACGCATTCCTTCATGACGTCCCAGAGCCCCAGCAGCTGCTCCCGGAGCTCGGCTTCGCTGCGCCAGGTCAGTTCGTTGGCGAGCATGACGTCGGAGATGGACATGCTTTCGCGGCTGCAGATCTCGAGGAGTTCGTCAGCCGTTGAGAACGGGTACGGCAGCACGGTGTCATCCGCCACCACCTTGTCCGCGCCCTCGGCGTCGCCGTCCACCACGAAGCCGCCGCCGATCGAGTAGTAGCTCCGTTCGCTCAGCACGGCACCGCTGTGGTCCAGCGCCCGGAACGTCATGCCGTTCGGGTGTGCCGGGAGGGACTTGCGCCGGTGGAGGACCACGTCCTCTTCCCAGTTGAAGTCCACCCGGTGGGTCCCTGCGATCTGGAGTTCGGCGTTGAGTGCTGCGGAAGCCACCTGGTCGTCGGCGGTAAAGGTGTTGACGGTCTCCGGTTCCAGGCCCTGCAAACCCAGGACCACTGCCTTGTCCGAGCCGTGGCCGCGGCCGGTGGCGCCCAGGGAGCCGAACAGTTCGGACTGGACCCGGGTGGTGGAGGCCAAGTGGCCGTCGCCCTTCAGCCCGTCAGCGAAGAGCTTTGCCGCCCGCATCGGGCCCACCGTGTGTGACGACGAGGGCCCGATGCCGACAGAAAAGAGGTCAAGGACGCTCAGCGCCATCAGGGGACCTCTGGCGAGGCGTACTCCCGCATGCCGTCCAGGAGCCAGCGGCCCAGGAACTCGGCGAACGAGGCCCGCGGGAAGACCCTGAAGGACTCCTCACCGGTCTTCCACAGGAGGGCGGGGATGTTCCCGATTTCCGTGGAGTACGCGGTGCCGGGCTTGAAGACGCGGGGGTGCAGGTCCAGCGAGCAGCCCTTTTCGAGGACGGAGCGTGCCTGCGGGCCGGTCAGTTCGAAGGTGGTGCGGTTGGCCGAGAGGTCAACCACCTGGCCGGAATCGCCGCCCAGGGCGTCCCGGAGCGCCTGGATGAGGCCGCCGCCCAGGGACTCGTGGGCTTCGGTGGGCGCAACCACCAGGAACTCGGCCGGGCCCAGCCACAGGACGGAGGTGTCACCGCTGCCGGCCACCGCGCCGGAACCGGCGGGCAGGCCGCCGGTCACCGCGGCGATGCGCTGTGCAGCGTCGGAGCCTGCGGCTGCCCGGATCCCCACCATGGTAAGGAAGGGGAGCTCGGAGATCTCGACGGTTCCGGCGAGCGAGCCTGCCGCGAACGCGTCCCGGAGCACTTCGGCCGGGCTGGTGCGGACCGCGAGGTCTTTATCCACCGGAGTCTTTGCGGGGGTGGGGGAAGCTGCTGTCTCAGCCATCTTTGCGGGTCCCTTCGGAGTCAAAAAGCACTGTCTCTGCAACAACCACGTCCACCAGCTGGTCGCCGGCGGCGGCAATCAGCGTCTCGCCGATGCGGTTGCGTCCGTTCTTGATCAGGGCCAGGCCGAACGAACGGCCCAGCGCTGCGCTGTGGTAGCTGGAGGTGACGAACCCTTCCATCGGCACGGGGCCGTAGGCGGGGTTGGTGGAGCGTCCCTTTTCCACCAGCTGGGTGCCTTCGGGCAGCCGCAGCGTGCGGTCCACGGGGAGGACGCTGACCAGGTGCTTGCGGTCTTCACGCTGGGCGTCCACCCGTGAGTAGGAGCGCTTGCCGATGAACTCCTTGGCTTTGGATACGATCCACTCCATGCCGGCATCCTGCGGGGTGACGGTGCCGTCGGTGTCCTGACCGACGATTGGGTAGCCCTTCTCGGCGCGCAGCACGTGCATGGTTTCGGTGCCGTACGGGGTGATGTTGAATTCGGCGCCGGCAGCGGCCACGGACTCCCAGGTGTTCAGGCCGTACCAGGCCGGGATGTTGATCTCGTAGGCGAGTTCGCCGGAGAACGAGATCCGGCAGACCCGGGCCCGGACGCCGGAGGCGAGGGTGGTTTCGCGGAAGGTCATGAACGGGAAGTTCTCGGCCTCGAGTCCGCCGTTGGCGGCCAGTTCCGGAGCCACCTTGGCGATCACTTCGCGGGATTTGGGCCCCACGACGGCAATCGTGTTCCACTGCTCCGTCACCGAGGTGCACTGGACGTCCAGCTCGGGCCATTCGGTCTGCAGCCATTCCTCCAGGTGGTCCAGCACCTTCGCGGCGCCGCCGGTGGTGGTGGTCATGAAGTAGGTGTCTTCATCCAGCCGGAGGGTCACACCGTCGTCGAAGATCATGCCGTCAGCGAGGCACATGACGCCGTAGCGTGCCGAGCCCGGGGCGAGCTTCTTGAAGGCGTTGGTGTAGACGCGGTTCAGGAACTCGCCGGCGTCCTTGCCGCGGATTTCGATCTTGCCCAGGGTGGTGGCATCCATGAACCCCACGGAGTCGCGGACGGCGGCGCATTCGCGCAGCACTGCGGCGTCCATGTCCTCCCCGCCCTGCGGGTAGTACCAGGGCCGCTTCCACTGCCCGACATCCTCAAACAATGCACCCTTGGCAACGTGCCACGGCTGGATCGAGGTGATGCGGGCGGGGTCGAAGAGCTCACCGCGCTGGCGTCCGGCCAGGGCCGCGAAGGCCACCGGCGTGAACGGTGCCCGGTAGGTGGTGGTGCCGATGTCGCCGATGCCGCGGGAAGCCTCGCCGGCCGTGCGCAGTGCCGCCGCGATCACGCCGATGGCGTTCACGCCGGAGGTCTTGCCCTGGTCGTTGGCGGTGCTGATGGAGGTGTACCGCTTGATGTGCTCCACGGAACGCATGCCGGCACCGGTGGAGCGGAGCACGTCCGCCACGGACTGGTCGCGTTGGAAGTCCACGAAGTGGTGGTGCCAGTCGTCCGGGGTCCCGCTCTCCCCCGGTACCAGCCAGAGCTGGCGGGTGGGGGCGGAAGCCTTCGGCTCGGAAAGGAGAATGGGATCGACGGCAGCGTCGGCATTTTCAGGCTCGAAGCCCGCGGCGATGGCCGCCTTCGCACCGGCGGAGATGCCCTCGGCGAGGCAGTCGGCGGTGTCGAAGGAGCCGCGGCCGGCGCCGATGGTCTGCTGGTTGGGAACCTCGGTACTGGGCACGAAGGCTGCCAGCTCGTCGTCCCAGCGCAGCTTGCCCTGCCGCTGCGAGTGCAGGTGCACCAGCGGGCTCCAGCCGCCGGACACAGCCAGCAGGTCTGCGGCGATCTGCTCGACGCCGGAGGTGAGCTCGCCGTCGTCGTTGATGCTGCGGACGGTGACGCCGTCCAGCCGTCCGGCGGAATCAGCGGAGGTGTTGGCCACCGCGCTGCCGATCAGCACCCGGATTCCGGATTCCACGGCGGCGGTTGCCGCGGGTGTGAGCTTGGGGCGGGCGTCCACGACGGCTGCGACCTTGACGCCTGCGGCGGCGAGGTCAGCGGCGGTGGCGTAGGCGCTGTCGTTGGTAGTGCCGATGACCACGCGGCTGCCGGCGGCCACTGCGTAGCGGTTCAGGTAGGTTCGCACTGCCGAGGCGAGCATGACGCCCGGGCGGTCGTTGTTCTCGAACACCAGGGGGCGCTCGTGGGCGCCGGGTGCCAAGACCACCTGGTTGGCACGGATGTGCCAAATCCGCTGGCGGGAGACTCCGGGCGCAGCCGGGCTGGTGAGGTGGTCGGTGCGGTTCTGGACGGCGATGACGTAGTTGGCGTCGTAGGCGCCGAACGCGGTGGTGCGGTTCAGGACCGTGGATTCCGCACCGGAGACCAGTTCAGCCTCGACGTCAGCCACCCATTCCAGGACGGGCTTGCCCTCGATGGTTTCGGCCAGGCCCTCGGCCGTGGAGCCGGAGAGCAGGGAACCGCCGAGTTCGGGCTGGTCGTCGAGGAGCATGACCCGGGCACCGGTGCGGGCCGCTTCGCGGGCCGCGGCGAGCCCGGCGGGGCCGCCGCCGACCACCAGGACGTCCGTGTGGACGTACTTCTTGTCGTATTCGGCGCGGTCGTCGGCCGGATCCAGTTTGCCCAGGCCGTTGAGCTGGAGGGCCTGGAGCCCGTCCACCAGGGAGACCGTGGTGGCGGGCAGCATGGATTCTGCCACGTGGCCGGGGAAGCGGGCTTCCACCCGGACCAGGGCGTTGGCTTCTTCAACACCGGCGGACATGATGCCGCGGTGGCGGTCCTCGTAGAGAGAGTTTCCGGCGGCGATGCGGCCGTTGGCGAGCAGTGCGGAGGCCAGGGTGTCGCCGGGGTGGCCGGTAAACTCCTCGCCATCCACGGTGAAGCGCCAGGAGATGGTGCGGTCGATGCGGCCGCCGGTGGCCAGGCGGGCGTTCTGGGAGGTCACTTGGTGGCTCCTTCCGGGGCTGCAGTGGTGGCGGAGGAAATGCTGGTGCCTGAGATGTCGGGTGCGGCGGTCCCGGTGGTGGTGCTGTCCGCGGCAAGGCTGGCGGTCCCGGACTCGGCGCCGGTGGTGCCGGCCCGGTCAGGCCGCGGCGCTCCCATCGGGTAGATCGCCTGGATGTCGTAGCTCACGGTGTCTCGGAGCATGTTGAACCACTGGCGGCAGCCGGTGCTGTGGACCCAGCGTTCGGCGAAGGTGCCCTTGGTGTTGCTGCGGTAGAAGAGGTAGCGGGACCACTCCGTGTCACTGAGCTCGTTGGGGTTCTCGGGGTACGGGACGTGGGCCTGTCCCCCGTAGTGGAATTCGGTTTCGTCCCGCGGGCCGCAGTTGGGGCATGGGATCAGCAGCATGTGCGTTAGTCCTTTTCTGGTGGCGGCGGCTAGTGGGCCACGGCGGCGGCGCCGTGTTCGTCGATGAGCGCGCCGGTTTCGAAGCGTTCCAGGGAGAACGGCGCATTCAGCTTGTGCGGGGCGCCGGTGGCGATGGTGTGTGCGAAGGTCATGCCTGCCGCGGGGGTGCCCTTGAAGCCGCCGGTTCCCCAGCCGCAGTTCACGAACATGTTCTCCACCGGGGTGGTGCCTACAATCGGCGAGGCGTCCAGGGTGGTGTCCACGATGCCGCCCCATGTCCGGAGCACGTGGGCCCGGGCAAAGATGGGGAAGAGCTCGACGGCGGCCGCCATCTGCTGCTCGATCACGTGGAAGGAGCCGCGCTGGCCGTAGCCGTTGTAGGAGTCCACGCCGGCGCCCATGACCAGTTCGCCCTTGTGCGCCTGCGAAACATAGACGTGGACGTGGTTGGACATGACCACCGTGGGGTGGACCGGCTCGTGCAGTTCGGACACCAGTGCCTGCAGCGGGTGGGACTGGATGGGAAGCTCGAAGCCTGCCATCTCGGCCAGGACCGAGCTGTGGCCGGCGGCGCAAAGGCCAACCTTTTCGGTGTTGATGGTGCCGCGGCTGGTCTTGACGCCCACCACGCGGTCACCGTCCTTGAGGAAGCCGGTGACTTCGCAGTTCTGGATGATGTCCACGCCCAGCTCGTCGCACTTGCGGGCGAAGGCCCAGGCAACATGGTCGTGCTTGGCGATGCCGGCACGGGGCTGGTAGGTGGCCCCCATGACCGGGTAGCGGATGTTGTCGCTGATGTTCAGGATGGGGCAGAGTTCCTTGACCTGCTGCGGGTCCAGCCATTCAGCGTCAACGCCGTTGAGCTTGTTGGCTCCCACGCGGCGCATGCTTTCGCGGACGTCGCCCAGGGTGTGGGCCAGGTTCATCACGCCGCGCTGGCTGAACAGGAAGTCGTACTCGAGTTCCTCGGGCAGGATCTCCCAGAGCTTGAGGGCGTGCTCGTAGATTGCGGCGCTCTCGTCCCAGAGGTAGTTGGAACGGATGATGGTGGTGTTGCGGGCCATGTTGCCACCAGCCAGCCAGCCCTTTTCCAGGACCGCGATGTTGGTCATTCCGTGGTTCTTGGCCAGGAAGTATGCGGTGGCCAGGCCGTGCCCGCCGCCGCCGACGATCACGGCGTCGTAGGAGGACTTGGGTTCCGGGTTCCGCCAGAGGAATTCCGGGTGTTCGGGGAGGTGGGGGGCGCTCACTGGGCTGCTCCAATCAGGTCTGCTTCTGCACCGGCCAGGCTGGCGCTGCTGTTCTCGGAAAGATGCGGGTAAAGGGGGAACTGCTCAGCAAGCGCCGTAACGCGTGCGCGGAGTTCAACGGCGGTGTCCCCCGGCAGGGTGCCCGTGGACGCGGAGGCAATAAGCGCCGTCGCGATGATGTCCGCAACCTCGGTGAATTCGGCTGCGCCGAAGCCGCGGGCAGCCAGGGCGGGGGTGCCGATGCGGAGGCCTGAGGAGACCATCGGGGGGCGGGGGTCGAACGGGACGGCGTTCCGGTTGACCGTGATGCCGATGTGGTGGAGGGCGTCTTCGCCCTGCTGGCCGTCAAGTTCGGAGTGCCGGAGGTCAACGAGGACCAGGTGCACATCGGTGCCGCCGTTGACCACGGAGATTCCGGCTTCCTGGACGTCCGGCTGCAGGAGGCGTTCGGCCAGCAGCTGCGCACCCTGCAGGACGCGCTCCTGGCGTTCCTTGAATTCCGGGGTTGCGGCGAGCTTGAAAGCCACGGCCTTGGCGGCGACCACATGCTCCAGCGGTCCGCCCTGCTGGCCGGGGAACACGGCGGAATTGATCTTCTTGGCGTACTCCTCCTTGGCGAGGATGACGCCGCCGCGGGGGCCGCCGAGGGTCTTGTGCGTGGTGGTGGTGACCACGTCCGCGTAGGGGACGGGGTTCGGGTGCAGGCCGGCGGCTACGAGGCCGGCGAAGTGTGCCATGTCCACCATCAGGTAGGCGCCCACAAGGTCGGCGATCCGGCGGAACTCGGCGAAGTCGAGCTGGCGGGAGTAGGCGGACCAGCCGGCAACGATCAGCTTGGGCTTGTGCTCCAGGGCCAGCGCTTCCACCTCGGCCATGTCCACCCGGAGGTCGTCCTCACGGACGTGGTACGGCACCACGTTGTAGAGCTTGCCGGAGAAGTTGATTTTCATGCCGTGGGTGAGGTGTCCGCCGTGGGCGAGGGACAGGCCCAGGATGGTGTCGCCCGGGTTGAGCAGGGCGAACATGGCGGCGGCGTTGGCCTGCGCGCCGGAGTGCGGCTGCACGTTGGCGAATTCGGCACCGAACAGTGCTTTGACCCGGTCGATGGCCAGCTGTTCGATCACATCAACGTGCTCGCAGCCGCCGTAGTAGCGCTTGCCGGGGTAGCCCTCGGCGTACTTGTTGGTGAGGACCGAGCCCTGCGCCTCCATCACTGCCGAGGGAGCGAAGTTCTCCGAGGCGATCATTTCCAGGGTGGACTGCTGGCGGTACAGTTCCTGCGCAACGGCGGCGGCGACGTCGGCGTCCACCGTGGCGAGCGAGGCATTGAGTGCGTCCTGCATGTTTCTCCTTCTAAACCTGAAGTCCTGATCCGTAACTGATCTGTAACTGATATATTAGAACTGACGTAATAGTATGTTCCAGATCACGTAGCAGTCAATAGTCACCATGGAAGAGAGCTCAACATGGGCGTAATGCTGGAGAACTCCATCGCCGGCGATGAAGACCTCTCACTCGCCGAGCGGGCGTACCGGCATCTGCGGGACCGCCTGATCATGCTGGAAATCCGCCCCGGCGAAGCCATTAACGACGGCAAGCTCGCGGCCGAGCTCGGCATCGGACGCACGCCCGTGCGGGAAGCCCTCAAACGCCTGGAAAGCGACCACCTGGTGGTGTCCTACCCCCGCCGGGGAACGTTCGCCACTATCGTCGACATCACCGAACTCGCGGATGTCTCCGAGCTGCGTGAATCGCTGGAGCCCCTGGCAGCCAAGCGGGCAGCCAAGCTGGCCACGCCGGCACTGCGGGCGGAGATCCGGGAAACCGCCGCCGCAATTGCCGGCATGGACGGCGACGATGACCCCTACGACCTGATGCGCTACGACATCAAGGTCCACCGGCTGATCTACCGGGCCGCGGCGAACGCGCACCTGGAAGACGTCCTGATCCGCTACGACAACCTGGCCACCCGCATCTGGTGCATGGTGCTGGAGAAGGTCCCGTCGGTGTCATCACACATTGCCGAGCACGTTGAACTGCTCGAAGCAGTGGCCGACGGCGATTCCGAGCGCGCGGGCAAGCTCGCCCTGGAGCACGTCACCAGCTTCGAGCAGGCCATCCGCAGCGTGCTGTAGGCAGGGATGCAGGGCCCCTTCCCAGCACTCCGGGCGCCCGGGGCGCTACGGGTCGAGGCGCTTGCGCAGGAGGCAGAACTCATTGCCCTCGGGGTCCTGCAGGACGTGCCAGTTTTCGTCGCCGGTTTGCCCCACGTCGGCCGGGCGGGCGCCCAGGGCCAGCAGGCGTTCCAGCTCGGCAGCCTGGTCCCGGTCCACCGGATTGACGTCGATGTGCAACGGCAGCCTGCCGGTGCGCGGGTTGCTGCTGGGGCTCAGGATGATGGTGGGCTGCGGTCCGCCGAACCCGGCCGGAGGCCCGATCTCGATGTAGCCGTCCTCCCGGTCTAGCTCCACGTAGCCGAGGACCTCACTCCAGAACCGCGCCAGCAGCTCGGGGTCGTTGCAGTTCAGGACCAGTTCACTGATGCGGCATGACATGGTGGCAAGTGTACGGGCAGGCGGCCCGATCCGGCCGATTTCCCGCAGCGGCAGTGCCCCGGGGCAGGGCAGGGCAGATGGGTCAGGGGCGGGTTGCCCGCGGCAGGAACGCCGTGGGATCGCGCCTGAACTGCGTCAGGGCCGATTCAATGGCTCCGTGGACCACAGCTTCCGCTCCGAAGGTGCTGGCAACGAGGTCCGGAAGTGGCAGGCCGGAGTTTGCCGGCAGCAGCGTGCGTGCGTGCTCCAGGACCGGCTCAATGGCGCGCGAGATCCCACCCGCTATGACCACCCGTTCGATATCCAGGAGGCTGGAGAGCACCACGGCGATCCGTGCCAGCCGGGTACCGAGCCGGGCGATGATGTCCCGTGCCAGCGCGTCCCCCTCGCGGGCCGCCTGGAAGACATCCTCCGCGTTGATGTCCTCTTCGGGGATCCGGCGCAGCGACGTGTCTCCTTCATAGGAACGGACCAGCGTGCGTGCCCACTTCCGGGCCAGCGCCCCGAACCCGTCCGAGGTTCCTTCCTCCGGCTCGAGCTTGCTGTCGGAAAGGATGTCCAGGAACCGCATCTCGCCGGCGCCGCCCCTGCGCCCGCGCAGCAGGCGCCCATCGACGATCAGGCCGGCACCGAACCGCTCCCCCGACAACAGGGTTGCCACGTTGGCTGACGGCTCCTGCGCGTGCTCGGCAATGGCTGCGAGGTTGGCGTCGTTTTCGATGGTGACTGCGCCCTCAAGGTGTTGGTCGAACCCGGAATTCATCAGCTGCCAGAATTCCCCCGCCCCGGGAGACCTGCCGTCCGCGTCCACCGGCGCGGGCACTCCCACCACGGTCAGCAGCACGTCGCCGGAGTCGCAGCCCACATCGGCCAGCGCCTGGTGGATCAGCTCTTGCGCGCCGGCAACTCGGCCGGCACGCCCCAGCGCGTGTGAGTCGATGCTTTGGCGCCGCTTGGCGAGCTCACGGCCGCGCAGGTCCGCGACGATCGTGGTGAGGTGGCCTTCGCCGGCGTCGAGTCCCACCACAACCCCCGCTGCCTCGCGCAGCTGGTAGCGGCGCGCAGGCCGGCCCTTGGGCGCGCGGCCGGCCTCACCGCCGTCGGTCACTTCCTCCAGCCAGCCGGCGTCCACCAGGCCGTCGCAGACGCCCAGAACCGTGGCGCGCGTCAGCCCGGTGGCACCCATGGCTTCCCCTGCTGTGAACACCTGCTCCTGGAGGGCGAAGCGCAGCAACGCCCCGGAGTTGATCTGCCGTAACAGTTGGGTCGAGCTCGCCGTAGTTCCGTCCACCCCTTGACGATATCCCCTGCGTCCCCCATCCTCGTATAGGACCTAAATATAAGATCCAAATAAATTCCGATTGACCCCTCTGAGGAGCCGATGTTGCCACCTTTGCCGTCCGCCGGGACATGTGTCTCCCGGCGTACCTTCCTTGCCGCCGCCGGAGGCTCTCTGGCCGCTTTCGGCCTCGCGGCCTGCAGCCCGGCCGGAACCCAGCCCACCATCACGTTCCACCAGTCGAAACCGGAAGCGGTCCCCTACTTCCGCGACCTCACAGCGAAATTCACGGCGTCACAGAGCCGCTTCCGCGTCCTGCATGACATGGCAACGAACCTCTCTGCCAGCTTCGTCCGCAGCAGCCCGCCGGATCTTGGCTGCCTCAACTACAACCTGGAGATGGCGCGGTTCATGGAGCGCGGAGCCCTCTCGGACCTGGCTGACCTTCCGGAAGCGGCATCCATCCGCGACGACGTCCTCGACCTCACCAACTGGTACCCCACCTACCCGGGCCGCACCAGCGTCATCCCCTATTCGGTCATGGCGGCGTCGGTCATCTACAACCGGCGCATCTTCGAGGCGAACGGCCTCTCGGTCCCCACTACCTGGGACGAACTCCTTGACGTCTGCGAACGGCTCAAAGCCGCGGGGATCACTCCGATCTACGGCACCTTCCGGGATCCCTGGACCATCGCCCAGGGCCTGTTCGACTACACCGTGGGCGGGATGGTCGATGTGCGCGGCTTCTACCAGTCCATGCACGAGGCGGGCGAGAAGGTTGGACCGGATTCCGAGGTCTCATTCCAGAAGACGCTGCTGGAACCTGTCCGCCGCATGGTCCAGCTCAAGAAATACGTCAACGCCGATGCCGCCAGCCGCGGCTACGGGGACGGCAACACCGCCATGGCGCAGGGGCAGGCAGCCATGTACTTCCAGGGGCCGTGGGCCTTTGGCGAAATCGAAAAGGCCGGCACCGATGTGGACCTTGGCACCTTCCCCCTGCCTGTGACCGACAACCCCGCCGACCTCAAGGTACGCGTCAACATCGACCTTTCACTCTGGGTCCCCGAGGTCTCGAACGGACAGCAGGGGGCACGCGCCTTCATCCAGTACCTGATGCAGCCAGAGATCCAGGACACCTACAACGCCAAATTCCTGGGCTTCGGAACGGTCAAGGATGCCCCGCCGGTCACCGACCCGAGGATCGTGGAAATGCAGAAGTACTACGACGAGGGCCGCTTCTACATGGGTGCGTCACAGTTCATCCCCAACACGATTCCCGCCGCCAACTACATCCAGTCGATCATCGGCGGCGCCGATGCCGAGGCCACCCTGCGCCGGATGGACGCCGACTGGGCGCGCCTGGCATTCCGCGCGTAACCACCCAACAGACCAAGGCACGAAACGAGGACCATCCATGTCATCAATGACGAGACCTTCCACCGGGGCGGTGGTGACATCGCCCCCAGCAGCGGCAAACCCGCCACGGACGCGTAAACGCCGGGTTGACCCGCTCTACTACTTCTTCCTGTTCCCGTCCCTGGCGATCTTCACGCTCGCCGTCACGCTGCCTGCCGTGCTGGGCTTCGTCTACAGCTTCACCAACTCCGTGGGGTTCGGCGACTTTGAATTCATCGGCATCCGGAACTTCATCGCCGTGTTCCGGGATGACGGAATCCTCGGATCCTACGGATTCACGCTCGCTTTCTCGCTCGTGACGGTCATCCTGGTGAACGTTGTGGCCTTCTTCCTGGCCCTGGGGCTCACGTCCCGCATCCGCTTCCGCGCCGCGCTGCGTACCGTGTTCGTGATCCCGATGGTGATATCCGGCATCGTCATCGCCTTCGTGTTCCAGTACCTCTTTTCGAATTCGCTGCCGCTGGCGGGCCAGGGCCTGGGCATCGAGCCGCTCGCCACGAGCATCCTGGCCAACCCCGACCTTGCCTGGCTGGCGATCGTCCTGGTCACGGCATGGCAGTCGATTCCGAGCGCCATGCTGATCTACATCGCAGGGCTCCTCACCGTTTCCCCGGAGGTCTACGAGGCAAGCTCCATCGACGGAGCAACCCCCTGGCACAACCTCCGGCACATCACCCTGCCGCTGGTGGCCGGGTACGCCGTGATCAACACGGTCCTCGGCTTCAAGAACTACCTCAACACCTACGACATCATCGTGGGCCTGACCGACGGCGGCCCCGGAGTCTCCACGCGCAGCGTCGCCATGGCGATCTTCCGCGGCTTCGAAGGCGGCGATTACGCCTACCAGATGGCCAACGCCGTGATCTTCTTCCTCATCAGCGTCACCATCGCAGTCATCCAGCTCCGCTTCACCCGTGGCAAAGGAGGGATCGCAGCATGAGCACCGCGACCCGCACCATCCCAGCAAAACCTTCGGCCACCGGGAAACGGCGGTTCGGCGGCGGCCAGGAGCGTACCAACTGGCCGGCAACCGCCATCCTGATTGTCTGCACCCTCGGCGTGCTCGTCCCGCTGTACGTCACCGTCAGCATGGCGTTCAAGACCACGGGCCAGGCCGTCGACGGCAACGCGTTTTCGCTGCCCAGCCCCCTGACCTTTGACAGCTTCGTCCAAGCCTGGACCCTGACGAACTTCTCCCGCGGCTTTGCGATCTCCGTCTTCGTGTCGGTCATCGCGGTGGTGGGGGAGATCGTGGTGTCGGCCCTGGCAGCCTACGCAATCGTCCGGAACTGGGACCGCAAACTCTTCCGCTGGTCATTCTTCTACCTGCTCGCGGCAATGTTCATCCCGTTCCCCGTGGTGGCACTCCCGCAGATCCAGCTCACGGGCCTGGTGGGACTCGACAACCCCCTCGGCGTCGCCATCCTGCACATCGTTTTTGCCCTGGCCTTCAACACCATGCTGTTCACGGCCTTCCTGCGCTCCATCCCGCTCGAGCTGGAGGAAAGCATGCGCATGGATGGCGCGGGGACGTGGCAGGTGTTCTGGCGGCTCATCTTCCCGCTGCTCGGGCCCATGAGCGCCACGGTGGGCATCTTCGCCTTCATCGCCTCCTGGAACGACTTCATGATGCCCTCACTCATCATTTCCGACCCCGAAATGCAGACCATTCCGGTACTGCAGAAGATCTTCCAGACGCAGTTCAGCAACAGCTACAACGTGGCGTTCGCCTCGTACCTGATGGCCATGGCGCCCGCCATCGTGGTCTACCTGTTTACCCAGCGCTGGGTCATGTCCGGCCTCACCCAGGGCGCCGTCAAGTAACTTCTCCGCCCGGACCCACCCACAGAACACCAGACGTAAAGGAACCTTCGTGACCACCACCGCCATCACGGCACCCCGCACCGCCGCCACCTTCCAGGACGATCCCAACTGGTGGCGCCAGGCCTCCGTCTACCAGATCTATCCCCGCAGCTTCTCCGACTCCAACGGCGACGGCATCGGCGACCTCAACGGCATCACCGCCAAGGTCCCGTACCTGACGGAACTGGGCGTCGACGCGGTTTGGCTGAGCCCCTTCTACCCCTCCGCCCTTGCCGACGGCGGCTACGACGTGGACGACTACCGCAACGTGGACCCCAAGCTGGGCACCCTTGAGGATTTCGACGCCATGGCCGGCGCCCTGCACGCGGCAGGGATCAAGCTGATCGTTGACATCGTGCCCAACCACTCCTCCGACCGCCACGAGTGGTTCCGGGAAGCCCTGGCCGCACCCAAGGGGTCCGCGGCCCGCAGCCGCTACATCTTCCGCGACGGGCTGGGCGAGAATGGTGAACTGCCGCCGTCGGACTGGGACTCGGTCTTCGGCGGCCCGGTGTGGGAGCGCATCACCGAACCGGACGGGACACCGGGTCAGTGGTACATGCACATCTTCGCCAAGGAACAGCCCGACTTCAACTGGGACAACCCGGAGGTCCGCGCGGACTTCCTGGAGACCCTCCGCTTCTGGTCCGACCGGGGCGTGGACGGCTTCCGCATCGACGTCGCCCACGCACTTACCAAGAACCTCGAGGGGACCCTGCCCTCCAAGGCTGACCTCGACGCCCGGGGCGAGGCGCTGTTCCTTGCCGGCGAGCACCCGTACTGGGACCGCAACGAAGTCCACGGGATCTACGCCGAGTGGCGCACGCTCTTCAACGAGTACAACCCGCCGCGCACCGCCGTCGCCGAGGCCTGGGTGCACGCGGACCGCCGTGCCAGGTACGCCAGCCCGGATGGACTGGGCCAGGCCTTCAACTTCGACCTCCTGCAGGCAGACTTCGACGCGGGACAGTTCCGCAGGACCGTCACCAAGAACCTCGCCGAGGCCGAAGCATCCGGCGCCTCGTCCACGTGGGTTTTCTCCAACCACGACGTCGTCCGGCACGCCACCCGCTACGGACTTCCAGTGTCCGAATCTTCGGCGGAGGGGGAGATCATGGCCGGCCAGGCCGGCAAGCGCTGGCTGCTTGAGGGCGGCCGGCAGGAAGATGTGGACATCGAGCTTGGACTGCGCCGCGCCCGCGCCGCGTCGCTGCTGATGTTTGCCCTCCCGGGCTCCGCCTACCTGTACCAGGGCGAGGAGCTGGGCCTGCAGGAAGTCGGCAGCGAAATCCCCGACGCAGAGCGCCAGGACCCGGCCTTCTTCCGCAACAAGGGCGTCGAAATCGGCCGCGACGGCTGCCGCGTCCCGCTGCCCTGGAGCGCAGGCGGCAGTTCCTTCGGGTTCGGTCCGGGCGGCTCCCACCTGCCACAGCCCGAATGGTTCGCGGGCACCTCGGTGGAAGCCCAGGAAAACCGGGAAGACTCCACCCTGTCCCTCTACCGCCGGGCGCTGTCCCTGCGGTGGGAACTGCAGTCAGCCGAGACCCTGGAATGGCTGGAAACCGGACGGGATGACGTGCTGGCCTTCCGGCGGCCCAACGGCTGGACCTCGGTAACGAACTTCGGCACCGCGCCGTTCGCGCTGCCCGCCGGCCGCCTGCTGGTGGCCAGCTCGCCCGCGGAAAACGGTGAACTGCCCGGAGCGGCCACCGCCTGGCTGCAGGCCTAGCGTGGGGTTCGGGCTGGGGATCGACGTCGGCGGGACCTGGATTAAAGGGGCTGCCGTCAACCTTGACAGCGGCATCCCTGCCGGCGCCGTGCGCCGGCTCCGCACACCGGCGGGCGGCACTGTGGAAGCCGTCGCGGACACCCTGGACCGGCTGCTCGGCGAGCTCGAAACTCAGGCACCACTATCTCCGGACCGGCCCATCGGCGTCGCCATCCCTTCGATTGTCCGGAACGGGGTGGCGGCGTCCGCGGCAAACATGGACCGCAGCTGGATCGGGCTTGATGTGCGGTCCTTCCTCGAGGCCCGGCTGGGACGTGCCATGTGCGTGGTCAACGATGCTGACGCTGCGGGCCTGGCGGAAGTCCGTTACGGGGCGGGGCAGGACGTCTCCGGCACGGTGCTGGTCCTGACCCTGGGAACCGGCATCGGATCGGCACTCATCGTCGACGGCAGGCTGGTGCCCAACCTCGAGCTGGGACACCTGGAAGTGGGCGGCCGCAAGGCGGAATCCCGGGCGTCCGCCCTTGCCCGCGAGAACGAGGGTCTTGGCTGGCCGGAGTACGCCGTGAGGCTGCAGCAATACCTGCAGCACGTGGAGTTCCTCTTCTCACCGGACCTCATCATCCTGGGCGGCGGCATTTCGGCGTGCAGCAGCGAGTTCCTCCCCCGGCTGTCCCTGCGCAGCCCGGTGGTCCCCGCCGGTTTGGAAAACTCCGCAGGGGTGGTGGGCGCCGCCCTGTACGCCGCGGCAGGGCGGGATGCGCTGCTCCCCGCCTGATCCCGAACCGGTATACGTCGCAGGGCCGCTGAATTTCCCCTGGCTTGGCCCGCGGCGCAGGGCGGACGACGGCGCGTTGCCGGGACGCGCCGTCGTCCGCCCTGAAAGGTGGGGAAAGTCAGCGGCCCGCACCTGCCGCGCCACACCCCAAAGTGTGACGTGGCATACTTCGGTACAAAAGCCGGCTGCTTCATTCAGGGCACGCCCGGCGTCAGCGGAAAGGGCCGTGACATGCAGGAATCCGTCAGCGTGGAGGACAGCCCGCGGCAGCAGGTTCTGGCAGCACTGGCCAGCGAACAGGCTGCCGGTCTCGCGGCGGACCCTGACTTCCACCGGCGGCTGGACCGGTACCTCCGGCTGCTGACCGGCCTGTTCCGCCCGCTGTACGGCACCCGGGCGGACTGGCAGGACCAGCTGGCAGCCCTGGTGGTCCAGGCCGCCCGGTCCTGGCAGGAGCGCGCCCCGGAACTCAAAGCCCTGGACGCTGAGCGGGAGGCAAACCCGCACTGGTTCCAGTCCAACGGCATGCTGGGCGGCGTCTGCTACGTGGACCGCTACGCGGAGAGCCTGGAAGGGGTTCGCAGCAGCATCCCCTATTTCAAGGAACTCGGCCTCACCTACCTGCACCTGATGCCGCTGTTCCTGGCACCCGAGCCGCATTCGGACGGCGGCTATGCGGTGTCCAGCTACCGGCAGGTCAACCCCAAACTGGGCACCATGGAACAGCTGCGTTCACTCGCGGCCGAGCTGCGCAGCAACGGGATCAGCCTGGTGGTGGACTTCATTTTCAACCACACCTCGGACGAACACTTGTGGGCCAGGAAAGCCGCCTCGGGAGACCTGGAGTACAGCGACTACTACTGGATCTTCCCGGACCGGACCATGCCCGACGCCTTCGAGCAGGACGTCCGGGAGATCTTCCCCGAGAACCACCCGGGTTCCTTCATCCGCATGGAGGACGGCCGCTGGGTGTGGGCCACGTTCCACACGTACCAGTGGGATTTGAACTACTCGAACCCCGACGTGTTCCGGGCCATGGCGGGCGAGATGCTGTTCCTGGCCAACCAGGGCGTGGACATCCTGCGCATGGATGCCGTGGCGTTCATCTGGAAGCAGCTGGGCACCACCTGCGAGAACCTTCCCGAGGCCCACACCCTGCTCCGGGCCTTCAACGCGGTGTGCCGGCTCGCGGCGCCGTCGCTACTGTTCAAGTCGGAGGCAATCGTGCACCCGGACGAGGTGGCGCTCTACATCGACCCCGCCGAATGCCAGCTCTCCTACAACCCGCTGCAGATGGCGCTCATCTGGGAATCCCTGGCCACCCGGGATGTGTCCCTATTGGCGCAGGCGCTCGAACGCCGGCACAAGATCCCGGACGGCACCGCCTGGGTGAACTACGTCCGCAGCCACGACGACATCGGGTGGACCTTCGCCGACGAGGACGCCGCCGAACTGGGCATCAACGGCTTCGACCACCGCCGCTTCCTGAACTCGTTCTACGTCAACCGGTTCCCCGGCAGTTTCGCCCGCGGCGTGCCGTTCCAGGACAACCCCCGCACCGGGGACTGCAGGATTTCAGGGACGACGGCGTCGCTGTGCGGCCTGGAGGACAGTCCGGCGGAAGCGGTGGAACGGATCCTCCTGGCCCACTCGGTCCCGTTCAGCACCGGCGGCATCCCGCTGCTCTACCTGGGCGACGAGGTAGGGCAGGTCAACGACTATGGCTACGCCGGCGAACCCGGCCACGGGGAGGACAGCCGCTGGGTGCACCGCCCGCACTATCCGTCGGCGCAGTACAAACTTCGCAACGACCCTTCCACGCCCGCGGGTGCTGTCTACGCGGGGCTGCGCCGGATGACGGAAGTCCGGGCCGGCACCCCCGAACTGGCGGGCACGCAGCTGATCGACTTCGCCACGCACAACCGCTCGGTGCTGGCGTACCAGCGGCCCGGCGCTTCTCCGGAAAGCACCCGGGTGCTGGCCCTGGCCAACTTCAGCGACTCCGCCCAGGACCTGCCGGCAGAAACGTTCGGCGGGTTCGCCCCGGCCGCCGTCGACCTTCTCTCCGAAGCTGCGGTGCAGCTGGACGGGGGCGTCACGCTCCTCCCCCGGCAGTACCTCTGGCTGCGCGTCACGCCCGTCTAGACCCGCGCTTCCCCAACCAGGTAGCAGCAGGTGTCGGTTTGGGGGCCCAAGACAGCATTTGCTGCTACTCAGTTGGGCGGGCGGGGCGGCGCGTGAAACCATACGGACCATGGCCCAAAAGATTGCGTACCAGGGTGAGCCCGGCGCCAACTCCAATATCGCGTGCAAGCAGATGTTCCCCCACATGGACAGCGTCCCCTGCGCCAGCTTCGAGGACGCCTTTGAACTGGTCTCCAGCGGCGAGGCGGACCTGGCCATGATCCCCATCGAGAACTCCATCGCCGGCCGGGTGGCGGACATCCACATCCTGCTGCCGCAGTCCAACCTGCAGATAGTGGGCGAATTCTTCCTGCCCATCCACTTCGACCTGCTGGGTATCCCGGGCAGCACCATCGAGGGTGCCACCGAGGTCCACAGCCACATCCACGCCCTGGGCCAGTGCCGGAAGCTCATCCGCGAGCACGGCCTCAAACCCGTCATCGCGGGCGACACCGCCGGGTCCGCCCGCGAGGTGGCGGAGTGGAACGATCCCCGCAAGCTTTCCCTCGCTCCCCCGCTGGCCGCCCAGATCTACGGCCTCGACGTTCTCGCCTCCAGGGTGGAGGACGATCCCTCCAACACCACCCGCTTCGTGGTCCTGGCCCGGGAAACCGCGCTGCCGGCCAGGGATGAACTTCCCGGACCGGCAGTCACCAGCTTCGTGTTCCGCGTCCGCAACGTGCCCAGTGCCCTGTACAAGGCGCTGGGCGGGTTCGCCACGAACGGCGTGAACATGACGCGGCTGGAGAGCTACATGGTGG
Organism: Arthrobacter sp. Leaf137; assembly: GCF_001423525.1. GTDB lineage: Bacteria > Actinomycetota > Actinomycetes > Actinomycetales > Micrococcaceae > Arthrobacter. Next base: position 543,887 of record NZ_LMOI01000018.1, read on the forward strand.
GCGACGAGTTCGCGGCCACCATGTTCATGGCCGACGTCGAAGCGCACCCGGAGGACACTCCCCTTCGGCTGGCGCTCGAGGAACTGGAGTTCTTCACCACCGAGGTGCGGATCCTCGGGGTGTACGCCGCGGCGGACCACCGGGCGGCCCGCACCCCGGCGGCCTGAAGCCAGGGACTGGCCCGGGCCCCCGGTTCTATTCCGCGCGCTGGCCGTCCCCCGGTTCCACCACCGCCATGCTGCCTGTGGCCACCGGAGGGGTGAGCACGGACGCAAAGTCGTGCTGGGTGGAGTAGGTGAGGAAGCCCAGGTGCGCCTCGTAGCGGTCCAGGACGTCGTCGATCACCTGCTGGTGGGACAAGCCCATGAGGTCGTAGCCTTCGGATCCTGTCTGTGCGAACACCTCCACCCGGTAGTAGATGTCCGTCTGCCGGGACATGCGCCCACCAAACATGGGCACCGGCGCTTCCACCGCCTGCACCTGGTAGTGGAAGTCGCGGTGCTCCGGGATGCTGACCACCAGTGCGTGGCTGGAAATGCCGGCGTCCGGGTTCGGCACCACATCCAGGGTGGCGTGGTACCCCTGCCTGGTGAACTCCTTGACCACATCCGCGAGCGCCGGCTGCACAGTGCCCTCCATGAAGAGTGCCACCTGTTTTTTGGACGGGTATGCGCGCATGTTGGCCAGCCGCTGCCGCCAGGTGCGGTCCGGCACCTGCCCTCCGTGGGCCGCCGTCGACTGCCGCCGCAGGACCTGCCCTTCGCGCTCGGCGCGCTCCATCCGCAGGGCCTTGGAGAATGACGCCATCACAAGCCACGCGATGATTGTCACCGGCAGGGCGAAAATGAGGGTGGCGTATTCCATGGTGGTCACGCCGCCGGCCACCAGCATGGCGATGGTGAGCAACGCCGTCAGGACCGCCCAGAAGATGCGCAGCCATTTGGCGCCGTCCTGCGAGGGATCGGGGATCGATGAGGAGAAGTTGGACATCACCATAGCGCCGGAGTTGGCGCTGGTGAGGTAGAACAGCATGCCGGACAGCGTGCCCAGCCCGATCAGGAAGCTCGCGCCCGGGAACATGTTCAGCAGGGCGTACCAGCCCTCCTCCGGGCTGGCCATGGCGAGCTGCGCGAATTCCGCGTTCCCGCCCAGGACCTCGTGCATGGCGCTGTTGCCGAAAATGCTCACAATCAGGAAGTCGCACAGCACCGGGGCGGTGATGGCGGCAATGACGAATTCCCGCAGGGTCCTGCCCCGCGAAATCCGGGCCAGGAACAGGCCGACGAACGGACCCCACGCAAGCCAGAAGGCCCAAAAGAAAAGGGTCCAGCCGGCCATCCATTCCGAGCCGCCGTCCTGGTAGGCGAACGTCTGCAGGGTGCGGTCCGGCAGCGTGAACAGGAACCGGCCGATGTTTTCGACCATGGCATTGAGCAGGAAGGACGTCTGCCCGGTCACCAGGATGTAGAGCAGCATTGCCGCTGCGCTCCAGATGTTCAGCTCGGAGATCCAGCGGATGCCTTTGTCCACGCCGGAGGTGCACGCGGCCACGGTGAGGATGACAGCCACAACCACCAGGGCGATCTGCAGCGCCAGGCCCTCCTGCAGGCCGAACAGTATGGCGAAGCCGACGTTGAGCAGCACCACGCCAATGCCCATGGACGTGGCCACACCGAAGACGGTCCCTACCAGGGTGACGATGTCGATGGTGTCTCCGACGCCGCCGCGGACGCGCTTCCCGAGCAACGGATACAGTGCTGCGCGGATGGACAGCGGCATGCCCCAGCGGTAGGCGAAGTACCCCATGGCCATGCCGAGGAGCGAGTACATGGCCCAGCCGGCAATTCCGTAGTGGAACATGGTCCACACCACGGCGTCCTGGGCCGCGGCCGCCGTCTGCCCTTCACCGGCGGGTGGTTTCATGTACTGGGTGATGGGGCCGGTCACGGAGTAGAACAGCATGTCGATGCCCACCCCGGCTGCGAACAGCATGGCCACCCAGGTGAAGAGTTTGTACTGCGGCCTGGAGTGGTCCGGGCCAAGGCGGACTGAGCCTTCCTTGGACAGCGCCACCCACAGGACGAATCCGATCACGACCGTGACAGTGAGGACGTAGAACCAGCCCACGTTCGTGGCGATCCAGGCCACCACTGTCTTCATGGTGGCCTGCGCGCTGGCCGGCACCAGCATGGCCCAGACAGAAAACGCCAGGATGATGGCTGACGCGATGACGAACACCCGCCAGTTCACCTTTGGTTTGGATTCCTCGGCGAGCTCGGCCTTGGCCTTGCTCAGTTCCTGGCTGGAAACGGGCGGGCGGTTCTCCCCATCAGGAATGGGCCGCCGCCGTTCGGTGCCGCCAAGCTGGCTGCGCGGGATCATCGCTTTCGGTTGCTGGTCCCCCGGGCTGTTTTCCAATTCTTCGGCCAATGAAGTCCTCCTCCGATCGGCAGCGGGCCGGCCGGGCACCCGTGGCGGGTGGCCGCAGAAGACCCCGGTCCGGAAAAGGAGGGAGGGCCGTGCACAGAGGAGCACTCGCCGAGCGGGCTGCATGCCAATGGTAGTACACGACCCCCCACCTCTGGCAACCGGTTGCCTTGCCTTAGACCTCTGCGCGCTGGCCCGCCGCCAGGAGGGGAGCGAAGAACTCGGCGAGCTCATCCACCGCACCGAGCGGCAGGACATTCGCGACGTACTGGTCCGGGCGGACCACCACCACAGCGCCGCTGCGGTCGATGCCGCGAAGCTCGAAGATGTCCGCAGCAGGATCGGTGGCGTAGACCTTCTCATAGTCGGTGAGCCTGAACGGGCCCACCTGCGGCTTGAAGACCGCGGGCACGGCACCGATGTCGACGGCGGTGTGCGGCTGCTGGTAGATGACTTTCAGGTCGAACCACGCATCCGGGTCGGCGTCCGGCGGTGTTGCGGCCAGCGGTGATTGCGGCGAGGCCGCGAACCACGCTGCGAGCTTGTCCGCGGCTGAGCCGGTACCGGGCAGGGCGGCGTCGGCGAAAACGTAGATCCGCCAGCGGCCGTCAGCGGTGGCGTGGTGCCCCAGGTGCAGGGGGTTGGTGTCGCCCACCCGGACCACGGGGGCGGACTTGAAGCGCTTGCCCACGGGGAATCCGCCGGCCAGCTCCTGGTGATCGGCGGAGCCCGTCACCACGGACGGCGTGTACTGGGTCATGAACCCGGCCGGGAACTCGGCCGTGCGGACATAGAAGTCTTCAAGGTCTGACGGATTGTCGAACTCCTCCGGCTTCTTGGCCATCATGGTGGACCATTCCTTGTCGAAGTCAATGAGGTTCCTGGCCACCACCTGGCGTTCTTCGGAGTAAGTGCTGAGCAGGCTTTCCGGGCTGCGGCCTTCAAGGACGTGGCCGAGCTTCCAGGCGATGTTGAAGCCGTCCTGCATGGAGACGTTCATGCCCTGGCCCGCTTTGGCGCTGTGCGTGTGGCAGGCGTCGCCGGTGATGAACACCCTCGGGGTGCGGGTGCCGCGCTCCTCCGGCAGGACGTCGTCGAACCTGTCCGTGAGCCGGTGGCCCACCTCGTACACGCTGTGCCAGGCAACATTCCGCACATCCAGCGTGTAGGGGTGGAGGATTGCGTTGGCCTTGGCGATGATCTGCTCGATGCTGGTGCTGCGGACCTCGTGATGCGTGGCGGGGTCCACTTCCCCCAGGTCCACGTACATGCGGAACAGGTGGCCGCCTTCGCGCGGGATCAGCAGGATGCTGCCCTCGGCGGCCTGGATGGCACATTTTGTGCGGATGTCCGGGAAGTCCGTCACGGCGAGCACGTCCATGACACCCCAGGCGTGGTTGGCCTGGTCCCCGGCCATGGTGCAGCCGATCGCCTGGCGCACTTTGCTGCGGGCGCCGTCGGCCCCCACCACGTACTTGGCGCGGACCACCCGGTCCTTGCCCTCGTCCGGGCCGGCGGTGTGCCGGAGCGTGACGGCAACCGGGTAGTCGCCGCCACGGGCCACCTCAAGTCCCACGAAGTCGTAGCCGTAGTCGGGCTTCATGCGGGTGGGCGCGTTGGCCATGTACTCGGCGAAGTAGTCCAGGACGCGGGCCTGGTTCACGATCAGGTGCGGGAATTCGCTGATGCCCATTTCGTCGTCGACGGCGCGGGCGGCGCGGGCAATGTTCGCATGGTTGGCCGGGTCCGGCTTCCAGAACGCCATCTCGGTAATCCGGTAGGCCTCGGCGATGATCCGTTCCGCGAAGCCGAAGGCCTGGAATGTTTCGACACTGCGGGCCTGGATACCGTCTGCCTGGCCGATGGCAAGCCTGCCGGGGCGGCGCTCCACGATACGGGTAGTGATGTTGGGGAACCGGGACAGCTGCGCCGCGGCCAGCATCCCGGCGGGACCGGTGCCGACGATCAGCACGTCCACCTCGCCCGGAAGGTCCTCGGGCCGGTTGAGGCCGACCCCGGCTGGGGGCTGGACACGTGGGTCGCCGGATACATAGCCGTGGTGGTGGAACTGCACGGGTTACCTCACTTCGTTGTGGGCGGATGACCGCTGCGTCATCTCGTGGACCAAAGCCTGCGAATGCGTTCTATATGAGAACACTACATTCGATAATAGAAACGTAAGAGCTGGCTTCCACTGTACGCCGCCTGTGACGGAGGCTACAAGTAGTTCCCGGAACGCTGTGGTGATGCCCGGAAATTCAGGGGTTGACGGCGGGCTGCAGGATGGAGAATAGTGATCGTATACGATTTCGTACCTGATGAGGAGAAGGTCTTGGAGCAGGTCAACGGCGACACCCTGGCAGCAACCCGCAAGGTGATCGCGGTGCACATCAACTACCCCAGCCGGGCCGCCCAGCGGGGCCGCACCCCGGAGCAGCCGTCGTACTTCCTCAAGCCCACCAGCTCGCTTTCCCTGGGCGGCGGAACAGTGGAGCGCCCGGCCGGTTGCGAACTGCTCGGCTACGAGGGCGAGATCGCTTTGGTCATCGGGAAGGCCGCCCGCCGCGTCAGCCTTGAGGACGCCTGGAACCACGTCGCCGCCGTCACCGCCAGCAACGACCTCGGCGTCTACGACCTCCGGTACGCGGACAAGGGCTCCAACCTGCGCTCCAAGGGCGGGGACGGCTTCACTCCCGTGGGCCCGTCACTGATCCCGGCAGACGCCGTCGACCCCGCCAAGCTGCGCATCCGCACCTGGCACAACGGCCACCTGGTCCAGGACGACACCACCGAAGACCTGCTCTTCCCGTTCGCCCGCCTCGTCGCGGACCTGTCCCAGCTGCTCACCCTTGAGGAGGGGGACATCATCCTCACCGGCACCCCGGCCGGCGCCTCCGTGGCCACGCCCGGTGACGTCCTGGAGGTTGAGGTGGGCACCATTGACGGCGCCCTCACTACGGGACGCCTGGCCACCTCAGTTGAACAAGGCACGACGGCGTTCGCGGACTTTGGTGCCCGGCCCAAGGCTGACGACCTGCAGCGGGAGGAAGCCTACGGTTCCCGCGAGGCCGCCGGCCTGGCGGGCGTTGGCGAGGCACCCGAGGCGGGGGCCGCCGTCGGGCCTGCCCTCTCCCCCGAACTGAAAGCCAAGCTCGGGTCCGTGGCAACGGCCACCCTGTCCTCGCAGCTGCGCAAACGCGGGCTGAACAACGTCAGCATCGACGGGCTGCAGGCCACCCGCCCGGACCGCAAGGTGGTGGGCCTGGCCCGGACCCTCCGCTACGTCCCCAACCGCGAAGACCTCTTCAAGACCCACGGCGGCGGCTTCAACGCCCAGAAGAAGGCCATCGACTCCGTCAACGACGGCGAAATCCTGGTCATGGAAGCCCGCGGCGAAAAAGGCACCGGCACCGTAGGCGACATCCTGGCCCTCCGCGCCCAGGTCCGGGGCGCCGCCGCCATCATTACCGACGGCGGCGTCCGCGACTTCACCGCCGTTGCCGGCCTGGAGATGCCCACGTACTTCGCCAACCCGCATCCCGCCGTGCTGGGCCGCCGCCACATCCCGTGGGACACGGACATCACCATCGCCTGCGGCGGTGCCACCGTGCAGCCCGGCGACATCATCGTGGCTGACTCCGACGGCATCCTGGTGATCCCACCGGCCATCGCCGAAGAACTCGCGGACGACTGCATCCGGCAGGAACGGGAAGAAACGTTCATCTTCGAGATGGTCAAGCAGGGCAACAGCGTGGACGGCCTCTATCCGATGAACGCCGAATGGCAGGCCAGGTACGTGGAGTGGGAAGGCAAGGAAGGCAACGCCAATGACTGAGACAGCAGTGACCGGCGTGCCGGAGCTTTCCGACGCCTCCGCCGGCAGCAAGTCCGAGCAGGCCTACCAGGCCGTCAAGGCCCGCATCGTGGAGGGCACCTTCACCCCTGGCTACCGGCTGGTCCTGAGCATCATCGCCAAGGACCTCGGCGTCAGCGTGGTCCCTGTCCGTGAAGCCATCCGCCGGCTCGAGGCCGAGGGGCTGGTGACCTTCGAACGCAACGTCGGCGCCACCGTGGCAGGCATCGACCCCACCGAGTACCTCTACACCATGCAGACCCTCAGCATCGTGGAAGGGGCAGCCACCGCGCTGTCCGCACCGTTGATCGACGGGCCGGCCATCGCCCGCGCGCGCGCCATCAACGAGGAGATGCGTGACTGTCTGGGCCACTTCGACCCCGTCCGGTTCACCAGGCTCAACCAGGATTTCCACTCCGTACTGTTTGAGCACTGTCCCAACCCGCACATCCTGGACCTGGTCCACCGCGGCTGGAACCGGCTCGCAGCGCTGCGGTCCTCCACCTTCCGCTTCGTCCCCGGCCGCGCCCTGGGCTCCGTCGAGGAACACGAAAACCTGCTGACGCTCATCGAAAACGGAGCAGACGCCGACACGATCGAAAAAGCAGCACGCCAGCACCGCACCGCCACGTTGGACGCTTACCTCGCCCAAACCCGTTAGCAAGCTCAGCACCAGTAAAGGACTTCAACGATGACGACCTCAACAGAAACTGCCAAGCACTACATTCCCGAGGACCTGCCCACCCACATCCAGCACTACATCAACGGCCAGTTCGTTGACTCCGTTGGCGGCAAGACCTTCGACGTCCTGGACCCGGTGTCCAACACGAACTACGCCACCGCCGCGGCCGGCCAGAAGGAAGACATCGACCTCGCCGTCGCCGCCGCGCGCGAAGCGTTCGTGAATGGCCCCTGGCCCAGGATGAAGCCGCGCGAACGCGCCAGGATCCTGAACCGGATCGCTGACGCCGTGGAGACGCAGGAGGGGCGCCTCGCCGAACTCGAAACCTTCGACACCGGCCTGCCCATCACCCAGGCCAAAGGCCAGGCACTGCGCGCGGCCGAGAATTTCCGCTTCTTTGCGGACCTGATCGTGGCCCAGTTCGACGACGCCATGAAGGTCCCCGGCTCGCAGATCAACTACGTGAACCGCAAGCCGATCGGCGTCGCCGGCCTGATCACCCCGTGGAACACCCCCTTCATGCTCGAGTCCTGGAAGCTCGCCCCTGCCCTGGCTACCGGCAACACCGTGGTCCTCAAGCCAGCCGAGTTCACGCCGTTGTCCGCATCCCTTTGGGCCACCATCTTCAAGGACGCCGGCCTCCCGGACGGTGTGTTCAACCTGGTCAACGGCCTGGGCGAGGAAGCGGGCGACGCCCTGGTCAAGCACCCGGACGTTCCGCTGATTTCCTTCACCGGCGAGACCACCACCGGCCAGACCATCTTCCGCAACGCCGCCACCAACCTCAAGGGCCTGTCCATGGAACTCGGCGGCAAGTCCCCGTGCGTCGTGTTCGCCGACGCGGACCTGGACGCCGCCATCGACTCGGCCCTGTTCGGCGTCTTCTCCCTCAACGGCGAGCGCTGCACCGCCGGCTCCCGCATCCTCGTGGAACGCGCCATCTACGACGACTTCTGTGAGAAGTACGCCGCCCGGGCCAGGAACATCGTGGTGGGCGACCCCCACGACCCCAAGACCCAGGTGGGCGCCCTGGTCCACCCCGAGCACTACGAGAAAGTCGCTTCCTACGTGGAGATCGGCAAGTCCGAAGGCCGGCTCCTGGCCGGCGGCGGCCGCCCGGACCACCTCCCTGACGGCAACTACATCGCACCCACGGTGTTTGCCGACGTCGCCCCCGACGCGCGGATCTTCCAGGAGGAAATCTTCGGACCCGTTGTGGCCATCACCCCGTTCGAGAATGACAACGAAGCCCTCGCCCTCGCGAACAACACCAAGTACGGCCTGGCGGCCTATATCTGGACCCAAAACCTGACCCGGGCCCACAATTTCTCCCAGAACGTCGAAGCCGGCATGGTGTGGCTGAATAGCCACAACGTCCGGGACCTCCGCACCCCGTTCGGCGGCGTCAAGGCCTCGGGCCTGGGGCACGAGGGCGGCTACCGCTCCATCGACTTCTACACCGACCAGCAGGCCGTGCACATCACCCTCGGCAGCGTCCACACCCCCAAATTCGGCGCCTAAGCACCACCCCGCCCAACTGACTCGCAGTTGTTGTCGTTATGGGCCCCCAAAACGACATCTGCTGCTACCCAGTTGGGAAAGAACCCACCTTTCAAAGAAGAGAGAATCCCATGACCAACTTCGTCCCCACTCCCACCGTCCCGGCCCCGGACATCGTCCGCTGCGCCTACATGGAAATCGTGGTCACCGACCTCGCCAGGTCCCGCGCGTTCTACGTGGACGTCCTGGGCCTGCACGTCACCGAGGAAGATGGGAACAACATCTACCTGCGCTCCCTGGAGGAGTTCATCCACCACAACCTGGTCCTCCGCCAAGGCCCCATCGCCGCCGTCGCAGCATTCGCCTACCGGGTGAAGTCGCCCGCCGAAGTGGACGCCGCCGAAGCCTACTACCGCGAACTCGGCTGCCGCGTGGAGCGCCGCAAGGACGGCTTTACCAAGGGCATCGGCGACTCCGTCCGCGTTGAGGACCCGCTGGGCTTCCCCTATGAGTTCTTCTACGAGACCGAGCACGTGGAACGCCTCACCCAGCGCTACGACCTCTACTCCGCCGGCGAGCTGGTCCGCCTGGACCACTTCAACCAGGTCACCCCGGACGTTCCCAAGGGCCGCAAGTACCTCGAGGACCTCGGCTTCCGCGTCTCGGAAGACATCAAGGATTCGGACGGCGTCACGTACGCCGCGTGGATGCACCGCAAGCAGACGGTCCACGACACGGCCCTCACCGGCGGCAACGGCCCGCGCATGCACCACGTCGCCTTTGCCACGCACGAGAAGCACAACATCATCCAGATCTGCGACAAGATGGGCGCCCTGCGCATCAGCGACAGGATTGAACGCGGTCCCGGACGGCACGGCGTCTCCAACGCCTTCTACCTCTACATCCTGGACCCGGACGGCCACCGCATCGAGATCTACACCCAGGACTACTACACCGGCGACCCCGACAACCCCACCATCACCTGGGACGTCCACGACAACCAGCGCCGCGACTGGTGGGGCAACCCCGTGGTCCCCTCCTGGTACACCGAAGCTTCCCTGGTCCTGGACCTCGACGGCAACCCGCAGCCCGTCATCGAACGTGAGGAAAAATCCGAGATGGCGGTCACCGTGGGCGCCGACGGCTTCTCCTACACCCGCAAAGCGGACGGTGACGCCGGGCCTGCCGGGGAAGCGCAGGGTTTCAAGCTGGGAGCGCAGGTCTGACCGATGCTGGAGCCGAAGACGATCGAAGCCATCGCGGATGAGCTGCTGGAAGCCGCCCGGACCCGCACCCCCGTCCCCCGCCTGACGGCCCGCTACCCGGACATGACGGTGGAGGACTCCTACGCCGTCCAGCAGTTGTGGCGGCGCCGCAACGAGGAAGCCGGCCGGACCCTGGTGGGTCGGAAGATCGGCCTCACGTCCAAGGCCATGCAGGACGCCACCGGCATCACCGAACCGGACTACGGCGCCATCTTCGATGACATGGTGCTGGAAACCGGCTGCTCCGTCCAGTGGGACCGGTACACCCACCCGCGCGTGGAGGTGGAGCTGGCCTTCGTGCTGAAGGACGGGCTCAAGGGCCCCGGCTGCACCATTTTCGATGTCCTGAAGGCCACTGACTACGTGGTGCCGGCCCTCGAGATCCTGGACTCCAGGATCGAAATGGAGGGCCGGACCATCGTGGACACCATCTCGGACAACGCCGCCATGGGCGCCATGGTAATCGGCGGCCGCCCCGTGAAGCCCGACGCCGTAGACCTCCGCTGGGTCTCCGCCATCCTCTACAAGAACCAGACCGTGGAGGAAACCGGCGTGGCCGCCGGTGTCCTGGACCACCCCGCCAACGGCGTCCACTGGCTCGTCAACAAGATCGCTTCCCACGGCGACTCCCTGAAGGCCGGCGACATCATCCTGGCCGGTTCCTTCACCCGCCCTCTCTGGGCCTACAAGGGCGACACCGTCCACGCCGACTACGGACCCCTGGGGAGTGTGACGTGCCGCTTCGAATAGACCACACCTTCCGCGATGCCCTGGCCGCACAACAACGCGACGCAGGCCGCCCGCTCGTCGGGATGTGGGTGTGCTCCGGCAGCCCGCTGATCGCCGAGCTCTGCGCCGGATCCGGCCTGGACTGGCTCCTGGTGGACGCCGAGCACAGCCCCAACGGGCTCGAATCCATCCTCGCCCAGCTCCAGGCCATCCACGGCTACCCGGTTCAGACGCTGGTCCGGCCACCGGTCAACGACACCGTGGTGATCAAGCAGTACCTGGACCTCGGCGTGCAGAACCTGCTGATCCCCATGGTCAACTCGGTCGCCGAGGCCGAAGCCGCGGTGGCCGCCACCCGCTACCCGCCGCAGGGCGTCCGCGGCGTCGGCTCGGCGCTGGCCCGGGCCGCACGGTGGAACCGGGTCCCGGACTACCTCGCCCGGGCCAACGGCACCATCAGCGTTACCGTCCAGATCGAATCCACCGCCGCAGTCGAAGCAGTCGAGGACATCCTGAAGGTGGACGGTGTCGAAGCGGTCTTCATCGGCCCCTCCGACCTCGCGGCCTCCATGGGCCTGCTGGGACAGCAGGAACACCCCGAGGTGCGTGCCGCCGTCGAGCACTGCCTCGCCGCGGCAAAGGCTGCCGGGAAGCCTGCGGGTGTCAACGCCTTCAACCCGGACACCGCACAGCACTACCTCGACAACGGAGCAGACTTCATCCTGGTGGGCGCCGACGTCGCCCTCCTCGCCCGGGGCTCCGAAGCCCTCGCCGCGAAGTTCATCCAAAAGCCCGACGGCGAAACCCAGGCCAGCTACTGACCAGCTACCGGCCAGCGCGGCAGGGCAGAGTGCCCGGCGCAGGTCAGCCGACGCGCGTGTAGCTTATGAGCTGTTCACAATGACTTTTTTGTTGATGACGCGGCAGCATCGGCCACGGCGGGGTCTGCCGGCAGGACAGTGACCGTGCCGGCGTCCCCGTCCACCAGGACCTGCTGCCCGGTGGTGAGCCGTTGAGTGGCCACGCCGGTGCCGAGGACGGCCGGGATGCCGTATTCGCGGGCAACGATGGAGCTGTGGCTCAGCGGGCCGCCCACATCGGTTACCACCGCCGAGGCCATGGCGAACAGCGATGTCCAGGCGGGCGTGGTAATCCGTGCCACCAGGACATCCCCCGGCCGCATTTGGCCGAAATCCCGGGGCCCGGACAGCACGCGGGCGGGTGCGCTGACCCGGCCCGAGCTCGCACCGACGCCCCTGATGACGTCCCCGCTCTGGTGCTGCGACCCGGCCGGCATCCATGAGCCGAAGGACCGCTCCATCCACCGGCTCTCCGGGAGCATCTGCGGGGCATTGGCTTTCGCCTGGCCCCGCCACAGCATCCGCCGTTCCTCGACGGCGTCGGCGCGGACAGGGCGGGCAGTTCCGGTGATGGCCACGGCTGCAGTACCGGCCGCCTGCGTGCCGGGTGCAGCGAGCCCGAACTCGACGGCGCTCTGCAGCTCCTGGAACCGCAGCCAGAACACGTCCTCCGGGACAGTGATCACGGAGGCGGCCACCAGCCGGTGCCCGAGTTCGAGCAGTGTCCGCCGCAGCAGCGGCCAGGCGAGTCCGACGTCGGCGAGGGCGTCCTCCCGGATCGGAGCCGTGGCCTGGGCCCACCGCAGCAGACGGAAGAACACGGCGCGCCGGCGGGGTCCCAGCCGGGCCGCGGCATCATGGGTCAGTTCTTCCCGGCGCCCGGTCAGGAGCCGTTGGCGCTCATGCGGATCGGTGCCCTGGCCGCGCAGGTAGAACTTCACCGTCTCCAGCAGGGTGGCGGGGTCGTCGGCCGGGACCGGGGTGGCGAAGTCCAGGTTGTAGACGGCGTGGCCGTAGAGATCCAGATGCTCCTGGAAGGCGAACCGCCACTCCTGCCACAGGACGTCGTCCACCCCGGCCGGCGGCGAACCGGTGCGATGGCACCCGGCGAGTTCCGCCGTCGGCCGTTCCAGCAATACCGATGTGAGCCCGGGGTCGCTGCGTGCCCAGCCGGCAAGGTCGTAGAGCGACTTCTCGGCGCGGATGGGCTCGCTGTCGAAACCGAGGAGCAGCGCCTGCGCCGGCGGATCTCCGTCCCGCCGGACCAGCTTGTCGTAGAACGCCCGGAACGAGAGCTCACTGGTGGCTGCGAGCGGAATGATGGACTGCACGGCGGTGTAGTAGACGGTCCCGGCGTCCAGCAGCGACTGCGCACCGGCCAGCAGTTCCTCGCCGGACAGCTCCAGCAGCGGCTTCGCGGCCCAGTCCTTAACCACCCGCTGGTACTTGGGGTGCGAGTATTCGCGCCAGCCGGCCACGCCCATATGCGCCTCGCCGCGGAACAGGGCGCGGAAGGCTGCCGGCGATTTGGCCATCATCCGCCACATGCCGGAGTTGCGGTAGTAGTAATAGGCGTAGCCGTTGACGGTGGGCAGCCGGACGTCGCCCTCGCGGACGGCTCCCTTGCCCACCGCCCCGGCCAGAAGGGCCTGCAGCGACCTCGCCACGGAGCCGTCAATGAGGTCGGCGAACAGCGGCGTCAGCGGGTCCGGCAACTGCTCCACGATGCTGGCCCGGAAGTACATGCCCTTCGGGTAGGGCAGGGGCCAGGTGTCCGGGACGTCGGCCGCCGGCTCCGGCAGGGCGGTGATGGGACGGGACTGCAGGATGAAGAAGCTGCCGCCGGCACGCGCCCATTCGATGTCCTGCGGCATCCCGAAGTGGTCCGCAATCCGCCTGCCAAAAGCGGCCAGTTCGGCAGCGGCGGGGTCGTCCAGGACGGGCGCACGACGGCGGGCTGCCGCCACCGGCTGCTCCCGGGTCCCGCCCTCCGCGTATACGGTCATGACGGATTTGTCGGCCGTCTGGCGCGAGAGCACCTTCCCCGTGGCCGCCTCCACCACCACGTCATCGGTGCTGACGGTCCCGCTGACCACCGATTCGCCGAGCCCCCAGGCGGCACTGATCACTGCCTGGTCGCGCCGGCCGTTCGCGGGGTTGGCAGTGAACATCACGCCGGCCGCCTCGGCTTCCACCATCTGCTGGACCACGACGGCGAGCCGCACCTGGCCGGGCAGGACGCCTTCGCGGGCCCGGTACGCCATGGCGCGCGCCGTCCAGAGCGAGGCCCAGCAGTCGATGACCGCCTTCGTGAGGGCCTCGAATCCACGGATATTCAGGTAGGTATCCTGCTGCCCGGCGAAGCTGGCCGAGGCCAGGTCCTCCGCGGTGGCTGATGAGCGGACCGCCACCGGGACGTCCGCTCCGCCGAGGAGCCCATAGGCGCCGGCAAGTTCGTCCCGCATCCCCCCAGGCAGGGTGCCGCCCGTGAACAGGGCACGGATCCTGTCGGAGGCAGCCGCATAGTCGCCGGGCGCAGCGTTCGGGGGCACCGCGGCCAGGCGCTGGATCCCGTCCCCCAAGCCGTTGGCGTTGACGAATTCGGCGTAGGCATCGGTGCCCAGCACGAATCCCGGCGGAACCGGCAGCCCGGCGCGGATGAGCCCGGACAGGCCAAGAGCCTTGCCGCCGGCAGCAGCCAGATCGCCGTTTCCCACATCGCTGAGACCGTTGATATATGGCATGACCGCACGTCCTTGCTGCCCGGCGGGGCGGTGCCGTGAACCTGATCCTCAACATCATGGCACCGCGTCGCGGGCCTGGCCACTGTTCCCTCAAGGTCAACAGTCCTGCGCCACAACACAAGGGGCGCGCCCCGCGCTCAACCACACTGGGAAGTAGCCCGTCCAGCCGCCGGCTGGCGTCCTTGCCTACTCGAAGTGGAGTACCCGTGGAAACCTATGATGCGCTTCTGGCCGCCATCTCACCCGCCCCCGGCACCGGCCGGACCATCCTGGATCCCGCAACCGGCGCGGCTGTGGGCGAGGCACCGGTGCACAGTGTGGCGGACCTGGAAGTGGCCATCACTGCGGCCGCCGCCGCGCAGCCGGCGTGGGCTGCCCTGGGCCACGACGCCCGGTCCGCAATCCTTCTGAAGGCTGCCGACGCCGTCGAACGCTCAGCCGAGGAGCTCGCCCAACTGCTCTCCCGCGAGCAGGGCAAGCCCCTCAACGGGCCCAACGCCCGCTTCGAGGTCGGCGCCTGCGCGGCCTGGCTCCGCGCTGCGGCCGGCACTCCCCTGGCCCCCGAAACCTTGGTGGACGACGGCGAAACCCGCGCCGAACTCCACTACCGGCCCATCGGCGTCGTGGGCGCGATCGGGCCGTGGAACTGGCCCATGATGATCACCACCTGGCAGATCGCCCCCGCCCTCCGCATGGGCAACACCGTGGTGGTCAAGCCTTCCGAGTACACGCCGCTTTCGGTCCTGGCCCTGGCCAAGGTGCTCAACGAAGAACTTCCCGAAGGGCTGCTGACAGTAGTGTCCGGAGGCCGGGACGTGGGCGAAGCTCTGGCGTCGCACGGGGCGGTTGGCAAGGTCATGTTCACCGGGTCCACCGCCACGGGCAAGGCGATCATCCGCTCGTCGGCGGACACCGTCAAACGCCTCACGCTCGAGCTCGGCGGCAACGACGCCGGCATCGTCCTGCCCGGCACCGATCCCCGGGCGATCGCCCAGGACCTCTTCTGGGGCGCCTTCATCAACACCGGCCAGACCTGCGCCGCCCTCAAGCGCCTCTACGTCCACGACTCCATCTACGACGCCGTCTGCGAGGCACTCACCGACGTCGCGAAGGCCATGCCGATGGGCAACGGCCTGGACGAGAACAACGTCCTCGGCCCGCTGCAGAACAAGGCGCAGTACGACGTCGTCGCGAACCTCGTGGAGTCGGCCAGGGCTTCGGGAGCGCGCGTCCTCCTCGGCGGGAACCCGGACTCCAGCCAGCCCGGCTATTTCTACCCCACGACGCTGGTGGCGGACATCGGCAACGGCAACCCACTCGTGGCCGAGGAACAGTTCGGCCCCGCACTGCCGATCATCCGCTACGGCACCATCGACGAAGCTGTGGAGATGGCCAACGCCCTCGACGTCGGCCTGGGCGCCTCGGTGTGGTCCTCCGACCCCGCGGCCGCCCGTGCGGTGGCCGCCCGGCTGGAAGCAGGCACCGTTTGGATCAACCGGCACGGCGCCGTCGATCCGCGGATTCCGTTCGGCGGGGCCAAGCAGTCAGGCTACGGCCTGGAATTCGGCGCCGAAGGCCTTAAGGCCCTAGGCATCCCGCAGGTCATCAACGGCTGAGGACTCCGGCTCACCCCATGGCAGGGGCCACCGACGTGCGGCCGGACAGGTGGCGGCGGGCCCAACGTGCGAGCTTCCTGCCCTTGCCCTGCCACCAGTTGTCCTCGTCCTTGCCGCTGTGGAACCGGAAGATGATGGCGGTGAGCACGAACATGCCCATCACCACATCGATCCACGACGACACCACGATGGCCACCAGGACCGTCAGGGCATCGGCGATGACCGCCGGGATGGCCAGGGGCCGGAAGACGGTGCTGGCCACGTAGCGCCGGTGCGACCGCGGAACGGACGTTGCCCGGACCATGTCGAAGCAGACGCACACCACCACGACTGTTTGCCCGATGGCCAGCAGGGCCTGCCCGGGCACCGAAGCGCTGAAGGACGCAACTGCTTCCATTCCCGGGCTCATGACCGGGCCAAGAAAAGAGAACCAAACATGGAATAACCCCCAGAAACGAATGGAACCACTGCTGCAACAGCAGTGGTTCCATTGAAGGTTTCCTTGGACGGGGCTGCACGAGTAGTGGGTACTCTATTTTCGCCAAGCGGCCAGGCGCCGGTTACTCACCGGCCGGCTGCTGCCGCTACTGCCCGATGGCGCGGGGCCGCCACAGCACCACGGCCTGCGACCGGGGACGGGGGCGCTGGCCGCGGGCCAA
The DNA here is from genome assembly GCF_001423525.1 of Arthrobacter sp. Leaf137. GTDB lineage: Bacteria > Actinomycetota > Actinomycetes > Actinomycetales > Micrococcaceae > Arthrobacter. Next base: position 560,222 of record NZ_LMOI01000018.1, read on the forward strand.
GCTCACGACGTCGCCGGCCGCGCCCGCGGCAAAGATGCGGGAGTCGAATGCCTGCGGGCGCCGCCCCAGTTCCTCGGTCAGTTCCAGCACGCGCCGCTGCAGGGCAGACACCTGGTTTTCGAGTTCCAGGATGCGTTTGATCCCTTCGAGGGAGACGCCTTCCTGGGACAGCCGCTGCACTTCGCGGAGCATGTTGACGTCCCGCTGCGAGTACCGCCGGGATTTCCCGGGGGCACGGCTGGGTTTGACGATGCCCAGGCGGTCGTACTGGCGGAGCGTCTGGGGGTGCATGTCAGCCAGCTCAGCCGCCACGGAAATCACGAAGATGGGCTGGTCAGCGTTGATGTCCACGGCACACCTCCTCCGCTACAGCCGGGCCTTGGCGGCCAGGCCCTCTCGGACGTCAGCGCCGGCCGTGGCCTCGGCGAAAGCCTTCACGGCGGCCTCGGCCTCCTTGTTCAGGTTCTTGGGAACCGCGACGTCGATGGTCACCAGGAGGTCACCCGTCGCCTTGGAGGTCTTCACACCTTTGCCCTTCACCCGCAGGGTACGGCCCGACGGCGTGCCGGCCGGAACACGGACCCGAACCTTCTCACCGTCGATGGTGGGCACCTCGATGTCACCGCCCAGGGCAGCCTCGGGGAAGGTGACCGGGACGTGGATGCGGAGGTTGTCGCCGTCGCGCGTGTAGAACTCGTGCGGCTTAACCGAGACGGCAACCACCAGGTCGCCATTGCCGGCCTGGCCGGGCTGGCCCTTGCCGCGCACACGGACCTTCTGGCCGTCCTTGATGCCGGCGGGGACGCGAACATCGATGACTTCGCCATTGGGTTCGCGCAGGCCGATGGTGGTGCCGCGGATGGCACCGGAGAACGAGATGCTGGTGGATGCGGTGCGGTCCGCGCCCTTCTGGGGTGTCCGCTGGAACCCGGGCGAGCCGCCGAATCCGCCGCCGAACAGGTCCGCGAACTCGGGCGGGATATTGCCGGCGGACGGGTTGAAGCCGCCCGCGTGCCGCCCTGTATTGCCGGTGAACAGGCCGCCGAAGAGGTCCTCGAACCCGCCGTTGCCGCCTGCGGCACCGCCGCCGCCGGGAGCGAACCGGGCGCCGCCGCCCATGGCGCGGATGGCATCGTACTGCTGGCGCTCGTCGGCATCGGAGAGCACCGAGTAGGCCTCGGAGACATCCTTGAACTTCTTTTCGGCAGCAGCATCGCCGGAGTTGGTGTCCGGATGGAACTGCCGTGCCAGCTTCCGGTAAGCCTTCTTGATATCGGCATCGGAAGCGTCCTTGGCAACACCAAGGATCTTGTAAAAGTCCTTGTCCACCCAATCCTGGCTAGCCAATGGCGTTTCCTTTCAAAAGTTACGGGTCGGTGGCTGGGCTTGCCGAAACCTAAGTTTCGACAAGCCCAACCACCGGGGTAATGCTACGCAGGTACTGCGACGATGACCTGTGCTGCGCGGAGCACGCGGTCGCCTGACTTGTAGCCGGAGCGGAGCACCTGGCTGACGGTGTCAACCTCGATGTCTTCGCCGGGCTGCTGGATCAGGGCCTCGTGGACCGTGGGGTCGAACTCCACGCCGGTTTCGTCGATGCGGACCAGGCCGTAGGTCTTCAGCGCGTTCTCCAGCTTGGCGGCGATCGCGGCGAAGGGGCCATCGGTGAGGTCGCCGTGCTGCCGTGCGGCGTCGACGTCGTCCAGGACCGGGAGCAGGGAGTTCAGGACGCCGATGACGGCCATCTCCCCAGCCACGGCGCGGTCGCGTTCCACGCGCTTGCGGTAGTTGACGTACTCGGCCTGCAGGCGAAGGAGGTCGTTCTTCAGCTCGGCTGCCTCAGCGTTGGCGGACCCTGCGGGAACACCCTGGGCCACGGATTCCTCCGCGGGCACCTCGACGCCGTTGAGGATCTCCTCGGCCTGGGCCAGCGCGTCGCCGTCGGAATCCTGCGCGGAACCGGCCTGCTCGCCTTCAGGGTGCCGGGCCTGCCCGGTCACCGGGTCAACCTTGCGGTTGTCCCGGATGACCGGTTCCTGGCTGTTGCCCTTACCCTCGTGGTTCGCGGGTGAGCTGTGCTCTTCCTCGTTACCGTGATGGGGCATGGCTTACTTCTTCGCTTCGTCTTCGTCGATGATCTCGGCGTCGACGATGTCTTCGTCGGCCTTGGCGCCATCGCCCGCTGCTGCGCCTTCAGCACCCGCGGCACCGGTGGCACCGTCCGGCGAACCGGCCTGGGAGTAGATGGCTTCGCCGAGCTTGGTCTGGGAAGCCTGCAGCTTCTCGAACGCGGTCTTGACCTCGGCGTCGTCGGTGCCTTCGAGCGCCTTCTTGAGGGCGTCGACGTCGGCCTGGACCTCGGTCTTGACCTCTTCGGGCAGCTTGTCGGCGTTGTCGGCGATCAGCTTGTCCACGGAGTAGGCGAGCTGCTCTGCGGAGTTGCGGGTGTCCGTTGCCTCGCGGCGGGCCTTGTCCTCGGCTGCGTGCTCCTCGGCGTCCTTGACCATGCGGTCGATGTCTTCCTTGGAGAGTGCGGTGCCGCCGGTGATGGTCATGGACTGTTCCTTGCCCGTGCCCTTGTCCTTGGCGGAGACGTGGACGATGCCGTTGGCGTCGATGTCGAACGTGACCTCAACCTGCGGGACGCCGCGCGGCGCCGGAGCGATGCCAGTCAGCTCGAACGTGCCCAGCGGCTTGTTGTCCCGGGTGAACTCCCGTTCGCCCTGGAAGACCTGGATGGCCACGGACGGCTGGTTGTCGTCAGCGGTGGTGAAGGTCTCGGACCGCTTGGTGGGGATGGCGGTGTTGCGCTCGATCAGGTGCGTCATGACGCCGCCCTTGGTTTCGATGCCGAGGGACAGCGGGGTGACGTCGATCAGGAGGACGTCCTTGCGCTCACCCTTCAGCACGCCGGCCTGGAGTGCAGCACCAACGGCCACAACCTCGTCCGGGTTCACGCCCTTGTTGGGTTCCTTGCCACCGGCGAGTTCCTTGACCAGCTCGGAGACGGCGGGCATACGGGTGGAGCCGCCCACCAGCACGATGTGGTTGATGTCGGAGAGCTTGATGCCGGCTTCCTTGATCACGTCGTGGAACGGCTTCTTGGTGCGCTCGAGCAGGTCCTTGGTGAGGTCCTGGAACTTGGCACGGGTCAGCTGCTCGTCCAGGTGGACCGGGCCGTCGGGGGTGACGGACAGGTACTGGAGGGAGACGTTGGTGCTGGAGGAGGAGGAGAGTTCCTTCTTGGCCTGCTCAGCGGCTTCGCGGAGGCGCTGCAGGGCGATCTTGTCCTTGGACAGGTCGATGCCCTTGACCTTGAGCTGGTTCAGTAGGTAATCGACAACGCGCTGGTCCCAGTCGTCGCCGCCGAGGCGGTTGTCACCGGCAGTGGCGCGGACCTGGATGGTGGAGAAGTTGTCTTCGTCCTTGCCCACTTCGAGCAGGGAGACGTCGAAGGTACCGCCACCGAGGTCGAAGACCAGGATGAGTTCGTCTTCCTTGCCCTTGTCCAGGCCGTAGGCGAGGGCCGCGGCGGTGGGCTCGTTGACGATGCGCAGGACGTTCAGGCCGGCGATTTCGCCGGCTTCCTTGGTGGCCTGGCGCTCGGCGTCGTTGAAGTAGGCCGGGACGGTGATGACGGCGTCGGTGACCTTTTCGCCCAGGTAGGACTCGGCGTCGTTCTTCAGCTTCATCAGCGTACGCGCGGAGATTTCCTGCGCGGTGTACTTCTTGCCGTCGATGTCCACCTTCCAGTCAGTGCCCATGTGGCGCTTGACGGAGGCGATGGTGCGGTCGATGTTGTTGACGGCCTGGCGCTTGGCGATTTCGCCAACCAGGACTTCGCCGGACTTGGAGAATGCAACCACCGACGGCGTGGTGCGGCCACCCTCGGCGTTGGCAATAACGGTGGGCTCGCCACCTTCGAGAACGGAGACGACGGAGTTGGTGGTTCCGAGGTCGATACCTACTGCACGTGACATGTGTTGCTTCCTTCTTTCCTTGGAAACTGGTTGGCGCCCGCATGATTGAGCGTTCTGCACTCAACTTTACTCAGGGCACACATGATGTCAACTGAAGTTGAGCGTACTTCACTCAACTCTTGCCCCATACGGATGCAGGCGACGACGACGGCAATCACCCGGCGCCCGGAATGGCGGGGAATTCCGGGCTGCTAAAGCCTGGTTCCGCTGTGGGAGAACGGGCACCAGCCAGCCTCGGCAGAGTGGCTTCCGGGGGGATCGCTGCCTGCGCATCCACAGCAACGGAATGGCACGCAGGCCGCGGACGGCGCCTACTGCACCGGCGCGTCGAGGACGGCGGGCAGCAAGCCGGGGAAGCGGGCTTCCAGGTCCTCGGACCGGAGGGTCAGGCGGCGGCCCCGGCCGTTGGCCTCGTTGCGGATGATCCCGGCCTCGCGCAGGACCTTCATGAGGTGCGATTTTGTGGACTTCGGCATGTCCGGAACCCTGAGCGAGCAGTCAGCCATATCGAGGGGGCCGGAGCGGAGCTGGCGCACGATGTCCAGCCGCTCAGGATCGCTCAATGCGAAGAGCACGCTGGGCAGATCAAGATCCGCGCGGGTGGGGTGGGGGAGGTTCGCCGGCGTAGCCACGGTTCGATTTTAGTTGAACCATCGGGGTTGGTGCCAGTAAGCTGTTGATTCGATATTTTTCGAACCAACCCCAAAACCCAGAAGGTGGCACGTTGTGACGCACTCCCCCGCAGCCCGGCCCCGTGAAGCACGCCGTCGGCTGGGCTTTGTCCTCGTCGCTGCTGCCACGGCGGCAATGATGGCCGGCGCCAGCGCCCCATCCCCCTTCTACCCCACCCTGCAGGAGCAGTTGCATCTGCTGCCGGTGGCCACCACGGGAATCTTTGCTGTCTATGCCGTTGCGCTGCTGGCGGCACTGCTGGTGTTCGGATCCCTTTCGGACCACCTGGGACGCAGGCCGGTCATCAGCGGCGCTTTCATCCTGCTCGCCGGCAGCGTCACGGCGTTCCTCCTTGCGGACTCGCTGGCAATGCTCCTGGTGGCACGCGTCCTGCAGGGCATCGCCAGCGGCCTCCTGCTGACCACGCTTTCCGCGGCCATTGCGGACCTCGAAGCTGAGGACGACCCCGGCTCGAGTGCGGCCTGGAACACGGTCGCCCCGCTGGGTGGCCTGGCGCTGGGAGCTCTTGCGTCCGGGCTGCTGCTGGATCTGATGGCAGAGCCGCGCACTCTGGTGTTCGTCTCGCTGTCGGTCCTCTACATCGCTTTTGCCGCGCTGGTGTGGGCCGCACCGGAAACCTCGCCCCGTGCGCCGGGCCTGGCAGCATCGCTCAAGCCGCACCTGACCCTTCCGCCGGCAGCCCGCAGCGGATTCGTCAGCGGTGCGCCGGCCGTGTTTGCCGGCTGGGCGACGGGCGGACTGTACCTCTCGCTCGGCGCTGCAATAGTCCACACAACGTTCGGCATCCGGGAGCACCTCTGGCAGGGCATGGTGATCACCATCCTGGCAGGCGTCGGCGCCGCAGCGGCCGCGGTCCTGCACCGGTTCGGCGCCCGCACCATCAACATTTTCGGAACCACAGCCCTGGCGCTGGGGACCGCCCTTTCACTCCTGGCCATCGGGCTGGGCTCATTCGGCCTGTTCCTGGCCGCTGTGGTGGTGGCCGGCGCCGGATTCGGCACCGCCTTCATGGGCGTCATCCGGTCCATCAGCCCCCTGGTTGAGGACCACGAACGCGCCGGCACCTTCGCGTCGCTCTTCGTGGTGGCCTACACGGCCTTCGGTGTCCCGGCGGTGCTGGCCGGACTGCTGGCACCTGTCCTCTCACTGCCGGTCACCACCTACGCCTACGGTGGCCTGGTAACGGTGCTGGCAACCGTGGCAGCGATCAGCCGGGCCCGCAGCAAGGACGCCGGACAGGCCGGCGAAGCGGCGGACGGCACCGCCGGAGAGGCCCCGGACACGGCAGAGCGCATCGGGGCCGGAGCGGTTTCGGACGCCGGGCACTAGGCCCTCGGGTACAACGGCGGCGGCCAGCCGGCTCGGCTGGCCGCCGTCATGGCCGGATCAGCCCTCGGGCCGCCTACCGGTCGGACTCCGGACGCCCGTGCAGCGGCCCGCGCTCGTCCTCCGTGGCCTGGACCTGCCCGTCGGCCAGCCCCTCGCGGACAGCCTCTTCCCCGCGTTCACTTCCGCTGGTGCCGGCGTCGCCGTAGTCGCCGTCGGGATACTGGCCGTCCTCAAGGTTTTCGGAGGGAACTTCGACCGCGCCGGCCTCACCGTAGTCGCCGTCCATGTACTGCCCGCCCTCGCCTTCCATGCCGGGGGCAGATCCGCCCTTGCGGGGTTCCTCATCAGCGCGGTTTTCACTCATGCGTCATCTCTCCTTCGAGTTCCGCGTCCAAGCGGGCGCAGTGGCAGTTTATCGAGCCACGCAGCCCACCAACAGGTGCGGAAAGGGCTTTTTGACACCCCGATCAGGCCGCGCTGCCAGCCCGGATACGGCTGCTGCCGCCACCATGGAGCGGTGGCGGCAGCAGGGCCTGGCAGATAGATGACCGGCAGGGCGCCGGCCGTCAGCGGCTGGAGACCTCCTCGAGGGGTTCGACGCCGGGCTCCCGCGGCTTGTCCTCAGCAGAGGCGCCGGCCCGGGCGAGCTTGCCGGGCCACCAGATCTTCGGGCCGAGGTCGTACGCCAGGGCTGGCACCAGCAGCGAGCGCACCAGCACGGTATCCAGCAGCACACCGAAGGCCACGATGAAGGCCAGCTGCACCAGGAACATGATGGGGATGACGCCCAGGGCAGCGAAGGTTGCCGCCAGGACCACGCCGGCGGAGGTGATGACGCCGCCGGTGACGCCGAGGCCGCGGAGGATGCCGGGCCGTGTTCCGTGCTTGATGGATTCTTCCCGGACCCGGCTCATCAGGAAGATGTTGTAGTCCACGCCCAGGGCCACCAGGAAGACGAACCCGAACAGCGGGACGGTGGCATCTGCGCCCGGGAAGCCCAGGAGGTTGTTGAACACCAGCGCGGAGACACCCATGGCGGCGGCGTAGGACAGCACCACGGAGAGCACCAGCAGGACCGGCGCCACGATGGAGCGCAGCAGCAGCATCAGGATGAAGAGGATGACCACCAGGACCACGGGGATGATGATCACCAGGTCACGCTGGGCGGTGGTGTTGGTGTCCAGCGCAGTGGCCGTCACGCCACCCACCAGGGCGCCGGAGTCAACAGCCTTCACGTCAGTCCGGAGCGCTTTGACGGCTTCTTCTGCCTCGAGGGAGTCCGCGGCGGAGTTCAGGGTCGCGTTGATGAGGACCTTGCCCTCGCGGACGTCCGGCTCGCTGGGCGCGCCGGGGGCTCCGGTGATGGGAACACTTCCCTGGGCCAACAGATAGGCGTCGCCCACGCCGCCGGCCGCCTTGACCGCGTCCAGGACTTCCTGCGCCTTGGCCTGGTCCGCAACCACGACGGCGGGGCTGCCGCTGCCGGCGTCGAAGTGGCGCGCCAGCGCATCCTGGCCGTCCACGGCGTTGGAGGCCGTGAGGATCACGTCGGTCTGGGGCACCCCATTGGCCTTCAGCTGCAGGACGCCGGCAGAGGCAACCAGCAGGAGCAGGACGGAGCCGATCCAGATGGTCCGCGGGCGGCGGGACACCACCGAACCGGTGGCGCGCCACAGCCCCTTCTGGCCCTCGAGCCCGGTCACCAGCTCGGGCTCGCGCTCCTCGGCGGGCACCAGCTTGGGCCGGAAAGGCCAGAACGCGGCACGGCCCAGCAGAGCCATGAGGGCGGGCAGGAGGGTCAGCGCGGCGAACAGCGAGCAGAGAATGCCCGCCGCGGCCACCGGGCCGAGGGCCTTGTTGGAGTTGAGGTCGGAGAACAGCAGGCACAGCAGCGCGATGATTACCGTGGCGCCGGAGGCCAGGATGGGCTCGAAGGAGGCCTTCCACGCAGTGATCACCGCCTTGGTCCGGTTGGTGGTGTGGGTGAGCGCCTCACGGAAGCGGGCCACGAACAGCAGGGCATAGTCCGTTGCCGCGCCGATCACCAGGATGGACAGGATGCCCTGGCTTTGGCCGTTCAGCTGGATCCAGCCCGCTTTTGCCATGCCGAACACCAGCAGGATGGCTGCGCAGAGGGCAAAGACGGATGTCAGCAGGACCATGATGGGCAGCAGCAGGGACCGGTAAACGATCAGCAGGATCACGAACACGGCGGACAGGGCCACCAGCAGGAGGATGCCGTCGATCCCGCCGAACGCCGCCGTCAGGTCCGCTGCCAGGCCCGCAGGACCGGTGACGTAGGTCTGCATGCCCTGGGGCGCCGCCTCCGCCACGGTGTCCCGCAACTCCTTGACGGCCTCCTTGACCTCCACGGAGCCACCTATGGGGGCGATGAACTGCACGGCCTTGCCATCCGCGGACGGAATGGGGCCGATCACCGCGCTGCCCAGTTTCAGTTCCTCCAAGGTTGTCCGGAGCCCCGCAACTTCACCGAGCTGGGCAGGAGTGAAAGCCTCGGCGTTCTCAATGACGATCACCCCGGGAACCTCGTCCGAGTCACGGAATTTCGCTTGCCAGTCCTGGGCCTCCGTGGCCTCGGCGCTGGCGGGCAGGAACGACGCCTGGTCGTTGGAGGAGACCTCCTCCAACCGGCCGAAGGTTGGGCCGCCGATGCCGGCAAGGCCAAGCCAGGTCAGCACCAGGATGACGGGAATGAGCCAGCGGAGCCAGAACGGGACGCGTTCCTTGGCTGCAGTCTGATGTTTCATGATGCCTTCCATGCGGATGGTCCACGCGGGACAAAGGGGAGTAAGATTGATTCCAGCTTAGACTATCTCCATGATAGAGATAAGTGCCAGTCAAGCTTTTTAGCTGCGCGGCCCGGTGCGGGCCCTCCCAGGCCAATGCCACGCAATACCAAGGCAGCTGAAGTAGTATCCGTCAGGGCCAGTGCGCGCAGACCGACGGCCCCGCGAACTCCAGGAGGTGACGATGACCGGCAGCAACCCGGACAACACCGGCCCGGCCGCGCCTGAAACACCTCGTGCCGGCGGACCCCACCCCCTGGTCCGGCTGCTGCAGGACTTCACGCTGGAGGCCAACCGCTACGTGGACGCCGCGGGCGGCCGCAAGGACATGCACCGGACGGACCTGAACGCCTTAGCCGTCATCATGCGCCATACCGCTAAGGGCAACACGGTCACGCCCGGGCTCCTCCGCAAGGAACTGAACCTGAGCTCACCCGCCACCACGGCCCTGATCGACAGGCTGGACAACTCGGGCCACGTGGTCCGCGAGCGCCACAGCTCGGACCGCCGCCAGGTCCAGCTGAAGATGACCCCCAAGGCCTTCACCGAGGGCGGTGCCATCTTTGCGCCACTTTCACGCCACATGGGAAAGGCCATGGCGGAGTTCACCGACGCGGAGCTGGATACCGTTTCGCGTTTCATGGCCGCCATGGTGGACGCCACCATTGCCGCCCGCGAGGAGTCCCCCGAACCCTCCGGCCACAGCGCCACCTAGCAGACACTCCCGTTTTGCCGGCCCCAACGCCAGTCCCTGCCGCCGGGTTGGGAGTAGCGTTTGTCCATGAGCGACCAGCAGCCTGAAGACGACGTCTACACGCACGGCCACCACGAGTCAGTGGTCCGCGCCCATGCCGCCAGGACCGCCGAGAATTCAGCGGCGTTCGTCCTGCCGCACCTCACCCGGGGAACGGACGTGCTCGACGTCGGATGCGGGCCGGGCAGCATTACGTGCGATTTTGCCGCAGTGGTCAGTCCGGGCAGGGTCACCGGCCTGGACCGCTCACCGGACATCATTGCCCAGGCGCAGGCGCTCGCCGTCGAACGTGAAGTGCCCAACGTGGAATTCGCGGCCGGCAACATCTACGACCTCGACTTCGCTGACGGGACGTTCGACGTGGTCCACGCCCACCAGGTGCTGCAGCACCTGACCGACCCCGTCGAGGCGCTGCGGGAAATGCGCCGGGTGGCCAAGCCGGGCGGCATTGTTGCAGTGCGGGACGCCGACTTCCACGGCATGAGCTGGTACCCCGCCATCCCGGAGCTGGACGAATGGATGGACCTCTACCAGCTCATTGCGCGGCGAAACGGGGCCGAGCCCGACGCCGGGCGGCGCCTGGTCAGCTGGGCCCAGTCCGCGGGCTTTCACGACGTCGCCCCCACCAGCAGCAACTGGCTCTACGCCACGGGCCAGCAGCGCCGGTGGCAGGCCCGCGTCTGGGGTGAACGGGTGCTGCATTCGGCGTTCGCGGAGCAGGCCCTGGAGTACGGTTTCGCCAACCCGGCGGACCTGGCGCGGATCTCGGCCGGCTGGCACCGCTGGGGCTCCACGGACGACGGCTGGTTCTTGATTCCGAACGGGGAGGTCATCGCCCGGGCCTAGGTTGGGCCGGTTTTCCACATGGCCCCAAGGTTCCCTGCCGCGCATGCGTTCCCAGGCGTAGCCTCGGGGTCATGACCTATTACGGAGACCACGAGTATTGGGTTGAGCCTTATGCCGTGGAGGTTGACCAACTAGACTTGGTCAACATGGGACAGTACAACGTCCAGGAAGCCAAAACCCGGCTTTCCGAACTGCTGAACCTCGTGGAACGCGGCGAGGACGTGGTCATCGCGAAAGCCGGACGCCCCGTTGCGCGGTTGGTGAAGATCGAGCCTCCCACCAGGCGGGATCTTGGGTTCCTGGGCCCGCTCCACATCCCGGACGGGTTTTATGAGCCGTGGACAGAGGAGGAAATGGGAGTTGCCGAAGAATGAGGCTGCTCCTGGATACGCACGTCTTCCTGTGGGCAATCGCCGAGCCGCGGCGGCTCTCCACCAAAGCCCGGAACGCCATCACCAAACTGGATAACCAGGTCTTCGTTTCGCCGGTGACCGCCTATGAGCTCTCCTACAAGCACAGGCTCGGAAAGCTTCCCGCCGGGTCTGCGATCGTCGCGAGCTTTGGCCGCCAACTCGCCCACCTCTATGCGTCCGAGCTTCCGGTCAGCGCATCCCACGGGCTTGCTGCCGGACAACTCGACTGGGACCACAAGGATCCCTTTGACCGCCTGCTGGCAGCGCAGGCCATGGTGGAGGGTTTTACCTTGGTCACGGCGGACGGGAGTTTGCAGGCCTTCGAACCGGTGGCCACATTGTGGTGACGGGCCAGCCGACCGGCCCGCGTAAGATTGGTTAGTGCAATTTTCCCTTTGGCTGGCCCTGGCGGGCGCTGGCGCCCTCATCAGTTTCACACCCGGTGCCGGCGCTATCAACACCATGAGCAATTCCCTGAACGCCGGCTTCCGCCGCTCCATCTGGGGAATCCTTGGCCAGCAGGCAGCGCTCGTTGTCCACGTGCTCATCGTGGCGCTGGGCGTGGGTGTCCTGGTTTCCGGGTCGCCGCTGGCCTTCAACATCATCCGGTACGCCGGGGCCGCCTACTTGGTCTACCTGGGCATCCGGCAGTTCCTCAGCAAGCCCTCCGTCCAGGAGGAGCAGGCGGCCGCGTCCACATTCGAGCCCGCTGCGTCGATTTTCCGGCGGGGTTTCTGGGTCAACCTCCTGAACCCCAAAGCGATTGTCTTCTTCCTCGCCTTCACCCCGCAGTTCATCCGGCCCGAAGAATCGCTGATTACCCAGTACGCCATCCTCACGGCCACCATCGTGGCCATCGACATCCTGGTCATGTGGTTCTTCTTCGCCGCGGCCGCCCGGTCCTTCCAGCGGTTCACGCAGACCGAACGGGGCCAGCTGGTCCTCAGCAAGGTGTTCGGCGTGTTGTTCGTCGGCGTCGGAATCCTGCTGGCCTTCATCCACTGATCAGTTGATGCGGCCGCCGGACACGCGGCCCGCCAGGCGTCCGGGGATCGTCAACCCTGTCCCTTACCCGTTTCCAGCACCCGTCATGCATCTTTACAAATCCGTCAAATATTGTGAATCGCCGCTGGCCAACGGTGGCCATAAAGCGCATGCTTAGACACATGAACTCAACGTCGAGCCCATACCGCGTCATTGCCGTTTGCACAGGCAATATCTGCCGCTCCCCCATGGCTGAACACATGCTCCGGGCGGCACTGGAACGCGAGGGGCTGGACGACCTGGTGATGGTGGACTCAGCGGGCACCACCGGGTACGAGGCCGGGCGGCCCATCGATCCGCGCGCGGCCCGCCGGCTGGCCATCACGCAACTCACTACGGACTTCCATGTGGCCAGGGAGTGGGACCACGGGTGGTTCCGCGACCGGGACCTGATCCTCGCACTGGACATCGACCACTACGCGTGGCTCAGCCAGGCAGCTCCGGACAGGGAGTCGCTGGAGAAGATCCGGATGCTCCGCAGCTTCGACCCCGCGATGACCGGCCGGGACCTCCTGGACCAGGGCATCGAGGATCCCTGGTACGGCGGCCACGCCGATTTCGACGCCGTCTGGCACCAGATCCACACCGCAATGCCCGGCCTCGTTGACCACATCCGGGCAGCGGTGGCAAGCAATGCACACCTGGCGCGGCAGGCGCACTGAAAACGGTACGCTCTACTCCATGAGCCCAGCCCCCGTCATCATCGCCATTGACGGACGCTCGGGTGCAGGCAAGACCACCCTCGCCGTGGAACTCGCCGCGCGGCTGCGCGCCCGCCACAAGGTGTCGCTGTTCCACCTCGAGGACATCTATCCCGGCTGGAACGGCCTGGCCGCCGGCATCGAACGCTACATCAGCACCGTCCTCGGCCCGCTCAGCCGCGGTGAGGCCGCTGCCTGGACCAGTTGGGACTGGGAAAGGCATTACGACGGCGACCCCCGGGTCACCCTTCCCGCCGAGATCGTCATCGTGGAGGGAGTCGGCGCCGCGGCCGCCGCGGCCCGGCCCTTCCTGAGCGCGGTCATCTGGGCGGACTCGCCGGAGGACGTCCGACGCACCCGCGCGCTGCAGCGGGACGGCGAAACCTACGAACCTTACTGGGACCAGTGGGCGGCCCAGGAGTCCGAATGGCTCGCCGCGGACGATGTTGCCGCCGAGGCGGACCTGCACATCCGGAACGTGGCCGATGGCGGCGCGCCGGAGGACGTGCTGCAGCTCCTGCCGTATCTCCCGGGGCTGGCCCAGGTCCTCGCGCCCGAACTGTCTGCCCGCCGGGGCCTGAGCCTCCGTGCGGAACGGCTCGACGCACGCACGCAGGCCGCCGAACTCTTCAGTGCCCTTTACGGCCGGTCCGCCAACGCGGTCTGGCTTGACTCGTCCAACGCCGGGGTTTCAATCATCACGGGGCCTGCGGCAGGCGGGGATCCCGCCGATCCAACCGTGCGGACGGCCGCCGAACGCAGCCGCTTCAGCATTTTGGCGGACGACGGCGGCACGTTCGGCCAGTCAGTCACGCACCGTGCCGGAGCCAGCCACATCAGCGCCGGCTCCGTTACCGCCAGCGTGGACGGACCGTTTTTCCGGTGGCTGGACACCGTGTGGGGCCGCCGGGCGGTCCGCGCCCCGGAGGGCTACCCCGGAGAGTTCACCCTGGGGTGGCTGGGCTACCTGGGCTACGAACTGAAACGGGAAACCGGCGGCGCCGATGTTTCCGCGGCCACGCCGGACGCTGCCCTGATCTTCGCCGGACGGGCAGTTGTCCTGGACCATGTGGAAGGTACGGCCTGGCTCCTGGCCCTGGACGCCCCGGACGCCACCGAATGGCTGGACACCGCACGGGCAGCGGTGCGGGCCGCAGCGGCTACACCCACGGCGTCGGACAGCCAGGATGCCGCCGCCTACCCGGCCGGCGCCGCCCTTGACGGCGGCAGCACCGGCGTCGGCGGCTCCCCCGTGCCTGCGTTCACGAGCCGGGACAGTGGCGTGGCCTACCGGGCCAAAATTGCCGAGGCGCAGCGCGAAATCGGCGAGGGCAACACCTATGAAGTCTGCCTGACCACCACCCTCGCGGCGCATGTTCCGGCGGATACCGTGGATCCATGGAACACGTACCTGGCCCTGCGCCGGCGAAACCCGGCACCCTTCGCCAGCTACCTGGCGTTCGATGGGCTGGCGGTCGCCAGCACCTCCCCGGAACGTTTCCTGCGGATAGCGTCCGACGGCGGCATGCGGGCCGAACCGATCAAGGGCACCCGCCGCCGGGCTGCCGACGCCGCTGAGGATGCTGCCCTGCGGACGGAGCTTGCGACGTCGCTGAAGGACCGGGCCGAGAACATCATGATTGTGGACCTGCTGCGGAACGACCTCAGCCATTTCGCGGTCCCCGGCTCCGTGACGGTGAGCCGGCTGTGCGCGATCGAAAGCTACGCCACAGTGCACCAGATGGTGAGCACCATCGACGCCAGCCTGCCGCCGGGATCCCCGCGGGCCGAAGCCGTGGCCGCCTGCTTCCCTGCCGGTTCCATGACCGGGGCGCCGAAGATCAGCACCATGGCCATCCTCGACCGGCTGGAAGCCGGCCCCCGCGGCGTCTATTCGGGTGCCATTGGATATTTCTCGCTGAACGGTGCCACGGACCTGGCCGTCGCCATCCGGACCCTGGTGATCAGCGCGGACGGCGACGGTACGGCGGAACTGACCCTCGGCGTCGGTGGCGCCATCACGTCCGACTCCGTGCCGGACGAGGAATACGATGAAATCCGGACCAAGGCCTACGGGGTGCTCTCAACCCTCGGCGCGGAATTCCCCGACCCCTGAAGCCCCTGCCGGAACTGGCTGGCCGGCACTACTGGACGGTTGCCGTCAGCCTCGCCACGTTGTCCACATAGCGGGCGGCGAGCGGCCGGTTCAGCCAGTCCGCCAGCCGCAGCTCGTGGGAGATGTCCCGGTACGTGTTCTCCACCGCGCGCATCTTGGCCACGATGTCTGCGCCGAGCAACATGACGGACACCTCAAGGTTCAGGGAGAACGAGCGCATGTCCATGTTGCTCGAGCCCAGGACGGCCACCTCGTCGTCGATGGTGAAGTGCTTCGCATGGAGAACGAACGGGGCCTTGTACAGGAAGATCCGGACGCCCGCCTCGAGCAGCGCCTCGTAGTAGGACTGCTGGGCGTGGTGGACCAGGAACTGGTCGCCCTTTTCGGAAACGAACAGTTCAACGTCCACGCCGCGCTGGGCTGCCGTGGTGATGGCGTACAGCAGGGAATCATCCGGGACAAAGTACGGGCTGCAGATCGAAATCCGGTGCTGCGCCGAGTAGATCAGGGTGTTGAACAGCCGCAGGTTGTTCTCCGTGATGAATCCCGGGCCGCTGGGCACCACCTGGGCGGTGACGTGCCCCGGAGCCGTGTCCACCGGAAGCTGCAGCTGGTGCTCCAGCGACTCGTCCGTCTCGCTGAGCCAGTCGGTGGCGAAGACGACGTTCAGGGTGGTCACGATCGGTCCGCGGAGGCAGGCCATCAGCTCAACCCATTCGCGGCCGGCCTTGCGGTGGCGGGGGTTGTTATAAGAGGGCTCGATGAGGTTCTGCGACCCGGTGAAGGCCAGCTCACCATCCACCACCATGATCTTGCGGTGGTTCCGGAGGTCCGGCCTGCGCCACTGCCCGTGGATGGGCAGCAGGGGCAGCATGCGCTTCCACTGGATCTTGCCGGCTCTGAGGCGCTTGAGGAGGTTCTTATATCCCTTGACCCGCAGGGTGCCGATGTGGTCAAAGAGCACCCGCACTTCGACGCCGCGTTCTGCGGCTTCCTCGAGGGCGGTGAGGAGGTCATCGGTGATGTGGTCGGTGCTCATGATGTAGAACTCGGCGTTGACGAACTTCTTCGCCTTCCGCACCGCTTCGGTCATGGCAAAGATGGAATCCGGGTAGCCGGGGATGAGGTCCACCGTATTGCCGTCCACCATGGGCAGCGAACCCAGCCGGCGGTTCAGTTCACCGGCCGACTTCACCCATTCGGGACCCTGGTAGTCGCTTTCGGCGTCCGAGAGGGCCGTGATGCCCGCCTGCACCCTCTCGTTGACCTGCTGCTGCTGTTCGCGGCGCCGGCTGGACAGCCGGAAGTTGCCGAAGAGAAGGAAGAGGATAATGCCCAGGAACGGCACGAAAAAGATGCCCAGCAGCCAGGCCATGGCCGTGGTGGGGCGCCGGTTGCCCGGGATGATTCCCACGGCCAGGATCCTGATGGCGAGGTCTGCGACACCGAGGATCACCACTACCCACATCGGCGCGGTGCCGGCAAGCGAAAATGGCCACAACACGAGATAACCCCCGGAAGATGAGCTCCCGGCGGACGGGTTCCGTCCGGGCACTCCGCCCAGCTTATCCGCGCGGCACCGCACTAAGCTGGTCCCATGACCTCTCCCGCCCCCGTGGTACTCGTTTTCCTCGATCCCGCCTACCCCGACGGCCGGCCCGCCGACGCATCCCAGCCGCAGCTGATGGTCACGGACCAGGGGGCAACCCGGGGCGACGGCATCTTCGAGACGATGCTCGCCGTACGTGGGTCAGTCCGGAAAATCCAGGCCCACCTGGACCGCCTCGGTGGCTCTGCGGAAGCACTGGACCTCAGCATTCCGGGGCAGGATGAGTGGCGGCGGGCCATCGCTGCCGGTATCGCCGGGCACCACGCAAAGTACCCGGCCACCAGCCCGGATGACGACGAGCTGGTGGTCAAGCTGGTGGTTACCCGCGGCGTGGAGGGCGCGGCGTCCGCCACCGCCTGGGTCCAGGTCTCCCCTGCGCCGGCCGCCGGCCGCCGGCAGCGCGAAACAGGCATCGACGTCATCCTGCTTGACCGCGGTTACGACAGTAACGTTGCAGAGCGCGCACCGTGGCTGCTCATGGGTGCCAAGACGCTCTCCTACGCCGTCAACATGGCCGCCCTGCGCCATGCCCGCAAGCAGGGCGCCGACGACGTCATCTTCCTGTCCTCCGACGGTCGCGTGCTTGAGGGCCCCACCTCCACGGTGCTGCTGGCCCATGTGGAAGAGTCCGGGGACGGCACCACCGTCAAGCGCCTCATCACACCGCAGCTGGACAGCGGCATTCTCCCTGGAACATCCCAGGGTGCCCTGTTCCACGCGGCAAAGGCAGCGGGCTGGGAACTGGGCTACGGACCCCTGGAACCGCAGGACCTGCTGGACGCCGACGCGGTCTGGCTGATCTCCAGTGTCCGCCTGCTCGCCCCCGTTAACACGATCGACGGCAAGCAGATTGGCACCCCGTCATTGCAGAAGGAACTGACGGCCGAGCTCACCGAGCTTTACGCCGGAATCGAATAGCACTGAAACAAGGGGTGAAGTCCCTTTTCCGCATCCCGCGTCGCCCGTAAGGTGTGGACCATGGACTCGCTCAAGCTGCCAATCGAAAACCTTTCCTTTGACGACTGCTGGGACCTCCTTTCAGGCGACACGCTGGGCAGGCTTGCCATCGTCGTGGACGGCCACCCCGAGGTCTTTCCGGTTAATTTTGTTGTCCACCGCCGGAGCATCGCCTTCCGCACGGCAGCTGGTTCCAAGCTGTGGGGCGCCATGATGGAACGCCCGGCGGCGCTGGAGATCGACGGGTACGACCCCGCCACGGAGCTTGCATGGAGCGTGGTGGTACGCGGCGATACCCAGGTCATTGAGGACCAGTCCGAAATGGACGCCGTGGACGGCCTGGGGCTGGAGCCCTGGCAGCCCGGCGAAAAATCGAACTACATCCGGCTGAACGCCAAGGCCCTGACGGGCCGCCGGTTCCAGGTGAACCGGCCGGACGTCTGGAACACCCGGCTGCAGGACCGTCGGCGGGCATCGTTCGAATAGCCACTGCCGGCCGCGCAGACGCTGTCAGGAGCGGTTGGCTTTCAGGGACAGCTGGGTTTCGAGGCCACTCAGCAGGATGGTGATTCCCTGGTCGAGTTCGTTTAAGCCGTCGTATTCGGCAAGGGCCGGCGCCAGGGCCCGCAGCCGCGGGAATTCCTTCGGCGGCAGCCTGTGCAGGCCCAACCGGAGCAGCGCCTCGTTTTCTTCCGGGTCAACGATGAATTCCTGCAGTTCGTTGAGGATATGGCCGTAAAGGAATCCGTAGTAGGCGCGGTACACATGGAGGGCGTCCGAGGGCTTGAAGCCCGCTGCAATCAGCAGTGACAGGATTTGCTCCAGCGGCCTGAGGGTGCCCAGGGGACGCAGTCCGAGTGGTGTGGAGAGCGGCCTGGTGACAAGCAGCGGCACAAGGTTAGGGTGGCGCAGCGCCAGCAACCGAAGGTTGTGGGCGATGGTGCGGAGCTGTTCCTTCCAGTCAGGATCTTCCGGCTCAATACAGAGGTCATCAAGAACCAGTTCGGTCACCCCGTCCAGGAGCGCTGCACGGTTCTCTGCGTACCGGTAGAGGCTCATCGGATCGCGGCCCAGCTCCTGGCCCAGGCGGCGCATGGTGAGCGCGTCCACGCCGTCGGAATCCACGAGTTCCAAGGCTTTGGCAAGGACCGTTTCCCTGCTGAGGGGTGTTTTGCTCCGCGGCTGAGCGCTTGCTCCGCGGGTTTCGGGGGAATCCATGGTTCCATCCTTGGATCTGGAACGCCCGGACCCGGCGGCTGCCGCACCTGGTGTCGGCCGCATTCAGCGGCCATGGGCATTGCTTCTGTTGTAGTCTACGGGTAAAGTCTACATTGTAGATAAGGCAGTTACTCCGCCTGAGAGTCCCCAATTTTCCAAGGGGTCAAGTCACACTCCATCGCCCCGTGCAGGGCGTGGAGGTTCGCCGCTATAGCCGAATGGCGACACCATGCACTTAGCGAAGGGATGCCGCCATGGCTAATTCGCAGTTCGATCTGTTCCTCCAGGAAGCCACCTACCTCGACGACTCCACAGAACATGGCCTCAACCGTGACCGCCTGTTCGGGCTCTACACCAGCTGGTGCTTCATCAACCAGCACTCCCCGGGCGCGGAACCACAGTTCTGGTCAGCCATGAAGCACCGGATCAACCCGCGGCACAACCGCCTGCGGATGAAGGGACCGGCTGCAGCCGACTACATCGTCGCCAGCTACCCCGGACTCGTATAAAACCGAAACCAATGCTGTGGCACCACGTGTGCCACAGCATTTTTCATTTGATGCCGCGGCAACAGCATCCGCCGGGACGGCCGATGCGCCGGGCTGCAGGCAGTGGCGGACTACACGGCACAATCGAAGGATGAACAATCCACTCCCCGCACCCGTCGCCGAGCCGGAAGAACTGCTCCACGGCGTGGGTATCCGGCTGCTCCACGGCAATGACGGGCACGCCCTGGCAGAGGCGTACCGCCGGAACCGGCTGCACCTGGCGCCGTGGGAACCCCGCCGGCCCGAGGCGTTCTATACGGCCCGGCGTCAGCGGGAGCTGATCCGGACCAAGCGTGGACAGCTGGTGCTGGGCACGGAGGTTCCCTGGGTTCTCGTCGAGGGCTTCGGTAACTCATCAGCGGCCCAGCGCATCGTCGGAACCATCACCCTCACCGGGATTGTCCGGGGACCGTTCCTCAGTGCCAACCTTGGCTACTGGGTGGACCACGGCCTCCTGGGACGGGGCGTCGGCACGGCTGCTGTCCGGTTCGCGGCCGGGTACGCGCAGGGCGAGCTTGGCCTCCACCGCATCCAGGCCGCTACCCTGCTGCACAACGCGGCGTCGCGGCGAATCCTGAGCCGGGCAGGGTTCCGTGAGATCGGGGTTGCCCCGGAGTACCTGAAAATCGCCGGAACATGGCAGGACCACCTGCTGCACCAGCTCATCCTGCCGCACGGACAGTAACCCGGGCCGCCAGCCCAGGCTCCCCGAACGCCGCAGCTAGGTAGGAATGATCTTGAAAAGGAACTTCGTCCGGACCATCGCCCACAGGAGCCCCAGGACCACGGCGTAGGCCGCCGTGTTGAGCAGCACATTCTCCTGCTGCAGGGCGGGGATGTTGGCCACCACAGCGATCAGCACCACGTGCATGATGAACACGTAGAGGGTGGCGCGCCCCAGGGGGATCAGGAACCAGCCCAACACCCGCTCGATGGGTTTCCAGTACGCAGTCAGCAGCGCGTAGGCAGCCACTACCAGGATCAGCACGTTGAGCAGCCTCCCCGGCGCCAGGTAGGTGCGGGCGAAGAGTGCGTCGTACATGACCCGGTACGCCGTGTCCGGAATAAGGGCGAGGCGGACGTCGAAGCCGTTGGCCAGGTAGGGGTTGCCCCAGGACAGGAACGCGAACAGCAGTGCGACGGCGGTGCATGCCACTACCAGCCAGGTCCTGGCAGACAGCCACGCCACAATGGTCCGCCGGTGGTAGCCGGCCACGAGGCCGATGACGAACAGCACCTGCCAGACAAGCAGAGGGAACGAATCCTCGAACTGCGACGGCAAGAGCCGGAAGCGTGTGATGGAGCCGACGGCGTAGAGCCCAAGCGTTGCGGCCAGCACCCAGACGGCCTTCCCACGGCTGAGCGCGGCGAGGACCACCGGGCTGACCAGCAGCAGCACCACGTACAGGCCCATGACGTTGAACTGCCAGGGGCCGAACTGCAGCAGGAGGACGGCGGGCAGCACCTGCGGCGGCACCGGGAACTGGAAGAGGGATTCCATCCCCGCATAGAGGTCGTAGGTACGGCCGGCCCCCTGGTGCCCGGCCCCTCCGGTCCCCTGGTCCACGAAGGTGGTGAGGGCCTCGGTCCGGAAAATGGGAAGCAAGGACATCAGGAAGACGCCAACCAGGACCACCAGCGCCGTCAGGTACAGCTTGCCGGCGCGGCGGGATGTCAGGTCCAGCACGGTGCCAAAATCCTCGCGGACGCGGGGCCCGTAGACCATGCCCACCACCAGCCCGGAGAACAACACGAACAGTTCGGCGCCGCTGACGAAGCCCACTGCCTCCTGGGTCAGCAGCTGGAACAGCGATGTCATGCCCAGGTGGTTGACCACCACGAAGACAATGGCCATGCCGCGGAGCAGGTCCACCCGGGAATCCCGTTGGGAGGGGTCGCCGTAGCCCCAGGCCGTGGCAGCGTTAACCCTGCGGGGAATCTGCCACAGTGCCACCAACAGGAGGATCAGCGCCGCTCCCACAGTCCAGGCCGCGGCGCCCGTCAGTGTGTTGGCCCGTTCATAGCTGCCGCCGGCGCCAACCTCCGTGACGGGTCCGGTCACCATTGACGAATCCTTCAGCCGGGCGTGGGCAGCCGCGGCTACGGTGGAGTTGCCGGTCAGCAACCAGCTGATGCTCGCTACACCCGTGTCCCGGGTACTGGTCCTTTCGTCCCACACCACCATGGCGGTCTTCGGGAAGTTGGTCGACGTGGCGGCCCCCACCACCTGGTCGAACCAGCCGGCCTTGACGTCCACCTCGGAGGCGCCGCCGGCTGCGGGGCTGTAGAAGGCAGCGGTCTGCAGCATGAACGGCTTGCTGCGGCCGGCTGAATAGTCCCTGTAGAAGTTTTCCCCGCCGGAGGCGGTGAGCATCTCCTGGAGCTCGCCTGCCCGCGGCACCGTGTTCACCGCCGCCCCGCCGGCCGTATCGTCGTGGAAAGCGGTCAGGCCCACCCAGTCCACGGCGTCATCGCCGGGATAGTAGGGTTCGTAGGCGCTGTCCGCCCCGTCCCACGCTCCGTCATCGTTGGTGTCCAGCAAAGCGAAGCCCTCACTGCCGGGAGCGGGCGCATTCCGGCTCCGGGCGAAGGGATAATCCTTGCCAAGGTACGGCTCCCACACCATCAGCGGGCCGCCGCCGGACATCTTGAAGGCGGCGGACACCGCACGGAAGGCGTTGCGGTACGCACCGGGCTGCTGGCCCCATTCCACCCAGCTGGCATTCATGTCCGGGGCAAAACGGATCAGCACCTGCCCGGTGAAACCCGATGTCAGCCGCCGCACTTCCGCGGCAAAGGACGCTGCGGCGGCGTCATCAATCTGGTCGAGCGGCACAGTGGGCTTCACAGTGAACATCGCATGCGAACCCTGGAGTGACGCCTGCTCCAGGAAGCCCCGGAGGTTGTTCTGCTCCGAGGGGCGGTACGGCAGGGCGAGGTCGTGGCCGTAGGCGGCGGGAGATGCTCCAAGCCGTTCGGCGAAACCGGCAGCGGAATCTTCACCCCACTCCAGCACCGCGCCCAGCAGGGGTTTTCCCTCGTCCGGGTTAAGGTCGGCGGCGCTGGCGGCGCCTGCGGGCAGCACCACGGCACACGCTGCCAGAAGCACAACGGCAAGGAATGTCCACACCCTCGACGCGCCCGCGCGGAACGATTGGACCGAAGGTTTGGTGCGTCGTCGCGCGGATGTACGCATGCTCATGGAACCCCCCGGTGCCGAAGACCTGATGGGGCAGCGGCCCCACCTGTACTTTATCGGTCGAAGCCCGCCGGGAATGCATGCAGGAAGCAGCGTAAAACCCGCCCACCTGCGGCAATGCCGCCGTCGGGCGCTGCCCGGAAAGCGCCCGGCACGCCTGTGACCCTGTGTTTCCGGTTCAGTTACGGAAGATGACGACGGCGGCGGTGCGGCTCCCGGCGGCAGGTGTTACGTTTTTGGGGAGTAATGAGTACCGGCGCCAAGCCCTGACTGGCCGGTCGGCAACCCTCCTTCCACGGCGGGGTGCCTCAGGTGAATACTCGGCATATCGACCGATTCGAGCTGCAAGCGTGAGAGAAGGAGATCCGTCATGTCTGACGCACCTGTCCCTGAAGAGAAATTGTCCTACCGCCTGATCAGCGGCCCGGACGACCGCGCCTTTTGCGAGCGGATCTCGGCTGCCCTGGCGGAAGGGTACGTGCTGCACGGCAGCCCGGCAGTGACCTTCAACGGCAGCAGCGTCATCGTGGCCCAGGCCGTGGTGCTCCCGGCAGCCATCGCCTCCGCGGACGCCGCCGTCGCCACCGCTGTGGACCACCTGGAATCCGCCACTGAAGAACCCGAATTCGACGGCGAGGGCCACGCATGAGCTACGCAGGAGACCTGACACCCCAGGAGGCCTGGGCCAAACTGGAGCAGGGCGCCATCCTGGTGGATGTCCGCACTGAGGGCGAATGGGCGCACATTGGCATCCCGGACACCAAGGCCACGGACAACGATCCCCTGTTCATCCAGTGGACGTTTCCGGGCGGCATTCCCAACCCGGAATTCATAACCGACCTTGAGCAGCAGGGCCCGGAGAACCGCGGCACCGAGCTGCTGTTCCTGTGCCGCTCCGGGCAGCGCTCCATTGCGGCGGCTACGGCGGCAACCCGGGCGGGCTTCATCTCCTACAACGTCCTGGAAGGCTTCGAAGGCGAACCGGACCGTTACGGCGAACGCACCGTCAACGGCTGGAAGAACCGCGGCCTGCCCACCAACCTCGGAAAGAACTAAGTGACCTTCAACGAAGATGCCGCCGGCTGGAGCCCTGACACCCAGGCCGTCCGCGGGGGGCTGGACCGCACCAACTTCCAGGAAACGTCCGAGGCGATTTTCCTCAACTCCGGGTTCGTGTACGAGTCCGCCGCCGCTGCCGAACGCGCCTTCACCGGCGAAGACGAACGCTTCGTCTACTCCCGCTACGGCAACCCCTCGGTGGCCACGTTCCAGGAACGCCTCCGCCTGCTGGAGGGCACCGAGGCATGCTTTGCGACGGCGTCCGGCATGTCCGCCGTCTTCACGGCCCTCGGCGCGCTGCTGGCTGCCGGGGACCGGGTGGTGGCTGCCCGCTCGCTGTTCGGCTCCTGCTTCGTGATCCTCAACGAAATCCTGCCGCGGTGGGGCGTGGAGACCGTCTTCGTCGACGGCCCTGACCTGGACCAGTGGCGGTCCGCCCTGTCCGAGCCCACCACCGCTGTCTTCTTCGAGTCTCCTTCCAATCCCATGCAGGAAATCGTGGACATCGCGGCGGTCAGCGAACTTGCGCACGCGGCGGGTGCCACGGTGGTGGTGGACAACGTCTTCGCCACTCCGCTGCTGCAGCGCTGCGGCCAGCTGGGGGCGGACGTGATTGTGTACTCCGGCACCAAACACATCGATGGCCAGGGCCGGGTGCTGGGCGGGGCCATCCTGGGTACCAAGGAATTCATTGACGGTCCCGTGAAG
Source organism: Arthrobacter sp. Leaf137 (assembly GCF_001423525.1). Lineage (GTDB taxonomy): Bacteria > Actinomycetota > Actinomycetes > Actinomycetales > Micrococcaceae > Arthrobacter. The sequence continues at coordinate 584,203 of NZ_LMOI01000018.1, forward strand.
CAACTGATGCGCCATACCGGGCCCGCCCTGTCCGCGTTCAACGCCTGGGTGCTCGCCAAGGGCCTGGAGACCATGGGACTGCGCGTCAGCCACTCCTCGGCCACGGCGCTGCGGCTCGCGGAATGGTTGGAGCAGCAGCCCGCCGTCAGCTGGGTGAAGTACCCGCTCCTGAAGTCCCACCCGCAGTACGGGCTCGCGGCCAAGCAGATGAAGGCCGGCGGTACGGTACTCACCCTTGAACTGGCACCGTCGGGCGGCCGCTCCGGCAAGGAGGCCGCCTTCGCACTTTTGGACGCGCTGCGGGTCATCGACATCTCCAACAACCTGGGCGATTCCAAGTCCCTCATCACGCACCCGGCCACCACCACGCACCGGGCCATGGGTCCGGAGGGCAGGGCTGCGATTGGCCTGACCGACGGGGTTGTGCGCCTGTCCGTGGGGCTCGAGGACGCCGAGGACCTCATCGGCGACCTGGAACAGGCCCTCAAGCAGATCTAGCCTGTTTCCGCGGCGGCGACGCGGGGCAGGCTCCCCGGCAGAGCGGGTCAGGACTGCCGGACCCGCAGCAACTCGGGCGCCGTATCCGCCTCCGAAACCTTGAGGGTATCCCGCATGGTCACGTTGACAGCGTGCTTCACCACCGCACCGAAGCCGAAGTCCCCGGGCTGGCCTGCCAGTGCCTTTTCCCGCACCTGGCGCTGCTCAGCCGAGCCCGTGCCGCGGGCGATGATGTCCTCCACGCCTTGCCGGGCCAGTGTCAGCTCACCCTGCTCGTCCAGCACCGGGGCGAGGTAATCCACCAGCGACCGGACCACATCGGCGGCGTGTGCCGGACGGAAGTTGCCAAAGTCCAGCAGCTCGCCCGTGAGCCCGGAGTTGCTGGCCTGCCATGATGCCATCCGCAGCAGGACCGTGGGGACCGGAGCCGGGTCCACGCCGTCACGCCACTCCCTGCTGGCCGACTCCACCAGCGCCCGCACCAAGCAGGCGATCAGTGCGGCGTCGTCGGCGCGCAGGCAGACGTCCGCTACCCGGACCTCAACCGTGGGGTGGTTCCGCGAGAGCCGCGCGTCAAAATACAACATGCCTTCGTCGAGCATCACGCCGCTGTCCAGGAGCCGCGTCACTACCCTGCGGTACGCAGGGTAGGTACCGTAGACGGCCGCTGGTCCGGACGTTGGCCAACGGTTCCAAGCCTGGGTCCGGTAGCTTTCGAAGCCGGTGGGCAGCCCGTTCCAGAAAGGCGAGTTCGCACTGAGCGCCGTCAATACCGCGAGCTTATCCCTGATCCGGTCCAGCACCGCCACGCCCTCATCCGGTGACTCGATGTAGGTGTGGACGTGGAAGCCGCAGGTCAGCTGTTCCTGGGCGGTGAGCCCGAAACGCTCCAGCATCCGGGCGTACCGGGGGTCAGGGGTGGTGTGGCTGGTGGATCCCAGCGGTGAGGTTGCGAGCGCCGCAACCCTGGCATGGTTCTTCTGCGCCGCCTGGTCCGCGAGGGACCGGCCGGCACGGATCTGGTCCAGCAGCGTTCCGTAGTCCAGGCACGGGCGGGTCTGCGTCTCAATCTGCTCAAGCTTCAGTTCGGCAGTCAGGCCCATCCCGTCGCCGTCCGTGTTGTCCCTCGCGGCAGGCGCCTGCGGAGGTTGCGGAGGCTGCGGAGGCTGCGGCAAATCGTCTGCTGCCACGTGCCGCCCGGACAGGAGCGCGTCAGCGAGGGCGAGCGGTTCGCCGGACTCCGGATCAACAATCAGGAGCTCTTCCTCAACGCCGAAGGTACGCATAGTCACATTCTGCGGCAGGGACGGGACATTTGAAGTGCCCCGCCCCTTCATGACGAAGAGTGAATGTCAGCCCTGGAAGTACTCGATCCTGGCGCCGATGGTGTTCAACCGTTCGGCCAGGTCCTCGTACCCGCGCTCGATCACGTAGATGTTGCGCAGCTCGGACACGCCGCGTGCCGCAAGCATGGCCAGCAGCAGGCATGCGGCCGGACGCAGCGCCGGCGGGCATCCCACTTCAGCGGCGCGCCACTTGGTGGGGCCGTTGATGTAGATCCGGTGGGGATCGAGAAGCTGGACCTGCGCGCCGAGCCGGTTCAGCTCCGTCAGGTAGATGGCGCGGTTCTCGTACACCCAGTCGTGGATCATCGTCTGGCCGGTGGCGTTGGCTGCGATCACCGCGAAGAACGGCAGGTTGTCAATATTCAGGCCGGGGAACGGCATGGGGTGGATCTTGTCCTCCGGTGCCTTCAGCTCCGAGGGCTTGGTGGTCACGTCCACCAGCCGGGTCCGGCCGTTCCGTGCCATGTATTCACCGGAGATTTCCAGCTGCTGGCCCATCTGCCCCAGCGTGGCCAGCTCGATCTCCATGAACTCGATGGGCACGCGGCGCACCGTGACCTCGGAGTTCGTCACGATGCCCGCGGTAATCAGGCTCATGGCCTCGATGGGGTCCTCGGACGGGAAGTACTCAATGTCGGCGTTGATGACGGGCTTGCCGGTGATCCTCAGGGTGGTGGTGCCCACGCCTTCAATGGTGACGCCCAGCATCTGCAGGTAGAAGCAGAGGTCCTGCACCATGTAATTGGGGCTGGCGTTCCGGATGACGGTGGTGCCCTCACGGTGGGTGGCCGCCATGATGGCGTTCTCCGTGACGGTGTCGCCGCGCTCGGTGAGGACGAAGGAGCGGTCCCGCGAATCCGCCGTCGGGGCCTGGACAGCGTAGAAACCGGCCGTGGCTTCGACGGACAGGCCAAACTGGCGCAGCGCCTGCATGTGCGGCTCGACGGTGCGGGTGCCGAGGTCGCAGCCTCCCGCATAGGGCAGCCTGTACTCGGCGGACTCGTCCAGCAGGGGACCCAGCAGCATAATGACGCTGCGGGTGCGGCGGGCAGCCTCCACATCCATCGAGTCGAGGTCCAGGACGGCGGGCCGGCGCAGGCGGAGGTCGGTGGCGTTGAGCCAGGTGCATTCCACACCGATGCTGGTCAGCACCTCCACGATGCGGTTGACCTCTTCGATCCGGGCCAGGCGGCGCAGGATGGTGGTGCCGCGGTTGATGAGGCTGGCGCACAGGAGCGCAACGCCGGCGTTCTTGCTGCTGTTGACATCAACCGAACCGGACAGGGTGCGCCCGCCTTCCACGCGAAGGTGGGTCATCTGCGGTTTACCCACGTTAACGATGCTCCGGTCGAAGATGGTCTCGAGGCGCTGGATCATTTTCAGGCTCAGGTTCTGTTTACCCTGCTCCATCCGGGCCACCGCGCTCTGGCTGGTTCCCAGCTCGGCGGCCAGCTGGCCCTGGGTCCAGCCCTTCTCGCTGCGGGCGTTCCTGAGCATGACGGCGACGTGTTCAGCGGTTTCCTGGATCATGCAGCGAATATATCATCTATGAGTTTTTGATGGCGAATTAGGCAGGTTACAGCTCCATCAAGGTCCATCTTTATCTTTTCTATGCGATAGCGCTGGGCTGCGGCGTTGCGCCTTGTCCTCTCCGTAATACCGCGGGAAACTGGAACATACGTTTCTTCAAGCAATAAAACGGAGCCTGACATGCCCCGGACTCGAGCCCACCTGCCAGTGTTCAGGCTGGCATGGCTGCTGGTGGCAGCAGTACTTTTCACCTGCGCCGGGCCCGTGTGGGCTGATCCAACTGATCCCCCGGCAGTGCCGCAAGGTGGAGGCGGAAGCCAGCCCCTCCTCGGCAACGACGTTTCGTGGCCGCAGTGCGGCGCCGAGCTGCCGCGAGACCAGGCGTTCGCCATCGTGGGCGTCAATAACGGTTTGGCCAACAACACCAACCCTTGCCTGCAGGAACAGCTCGAATGGGCCGAATCGTCATCCGGGGCAGTCGACTCGCAGCCCAAGGCGCAGCTCTACATCAATACTGCCAATCCCGGGCGGGCCGGTTCCTGGTGGCCGGTCAGCGACGAATACCCCACCGGCTCGAAGGTGCACAACCCGTACGGTTCCTGCAAGGCCGGGGACTACGGCACGGCCTGCGCTTACATGTACGGCTACGCCAAGGCCTTTGACGCAGCCTACGTCCGTGGAGTGACCGACCCCGCGGACTACGTCTGGTGGCTGGATGTGGAAACCGAAAACACCTGGTCCAGCAGCAAGGACGCCAACCGCACCGTCCTGGAAGGCATGACGGATTTCTTCCACAGCATCGATGCAGCAGGTGTGGGTATCTACTCCACCGGCCAGCAGTGGCACAGGATCGTGGGGAACGTCAGCAGTTCCAGCAACCTCTACCCCTTGCCCAGCTGGCTGGCGGGATCCCGCAATGCAGCTTCAGCAGCCACCGCGTGTTCAAAGTCCCCGCTGACGGGCGGCGGGAAAGTGGTGCTGACGCAGTTCATCCACGCCGGGCTGGATTACAACCACGCCTGCAGCTAGCAGGTCAGTTCCCGGCCCACACCATGTTCCAGGTACCGGCTGTCACTGCCGCCGTGACGGCCAGGCCGGCCATTGCCAGGCCGCCCGCCAGGACCCACGCATCCAACAGCGTGTAGGTGGATTCACGGGCCCACGTTCGTGGCCCGCCGCCGAACCCGCGCGCTTCCATGGTGACCGCAAGCCGTGACGCACGCCTGATCGCCTGGACCAGCAGCCCGAAGCTCTGCCCCAGGGTGGCCTTCAGCCGCTGCAAAACGCTGCCGCGGGAGCCAACCCCCCGGGCCCGCCGCGCCATTCCGATGGTCTGCCATTCCTCGGCCATCAGCCCCACGAGGCGCATCGCGGCCAGGGTGCCCAGGACAAACCGGTGCGGCAGCCGGGCCTTCTGCGCCAGCGCATCAGCGAGGTCGGTGGGGTCCGTGCAGCTCACCAGGAGTATTGCGGGCAACGCGATGGCCAGGCCGCGCAGCAGGAAGCCCACGCCAGTCTCCAGCGAGCCTTCGCTCATGGTCCAGATGCCGGCGTCGATCAGTGTCCGGCCGCTGTCCGGCGCCAGGATGGAGGTGCTCCACCCGCCCACGGCGGCTGCGAGGATCAGCGGCCAGCCGCGTTGCCACAGCAGCGCCAGCGTGAGCCCGGCGAGCGGAAACAGCAGCAGTTCGAAGAACAGTGCCACGGACGCGGACACCCAGTCGATGGACAGTGCCAGGACCACGGTGATGAGCACGACGGCGGCCAGTTTGCTCAGCGGGTTGGCGCCGGCCAGGAGCGCAGCGTTTCCGCGGAGGTTCAGTTCCTGCCTCATGGCGCCACCGCTTCCGCCGCTGCAAGTTTGAGTTCCGTGCCGCCGAGGGCCGCGGTGAACTCGGCGTCATGGGTCACGGACACCACTGCCGTTCCGGCGTCCAGGAGTTCAGAGAGGAACGATGCCAGCTCGGCCCAGGTATTGGCATCCTGGCCGAACGTGGGCTCGTCCAGGACCAGTACCTGCGGGCTTGCCGCCAGGACCGTGGCCACGGAAAGCCGCCGCTTCTCGCCGCCGGACAGGGTGTAGGGGTTGGCGTCCACCAGGTGGGTGAGCCGCAGCCGTTCCAGCAGCTCATCAACCCTGTCTTCACCGTGCCCCAGGTGCCTGGGACCGAAGAGCAGTTCGTCCAGGACCTTGCCGGTGACGAACTGGTGCTCCGGTTCCTGGAAGACCGTGCCGATCCGCTCAATAAGCTGTTCCGCTTTCCACTGGTACGGAGTGATTCCGGCGCCGCGGCTGAGGTCCGTCGTCGCGGATACCGTCCCGTTGACCGGCTCGAGGAGTCCGGCAAGGGTCAGCGCGAAGGTTGATTTCCCTGCGCCGTTGGGTCCGGTGACAGCGAGCGCCTGCCCGGCCCGGACCTGGGCAATAATGCCTTCCTGCACCGGCACCGGTGGGACTTTCCGGAGGCCCATGCGGCGCGGGCGTTGCCGGGAGACGCCCAGGTTTTCGGCGGCCAGGAGGAGGCCTCCGGCCCCGGGTGCCTGTTCCGCGGCCCGCCCGCGGGTGGACGGAACATACCCGGGAACCCACACGCCGGCGGCCGTCAGCATGGTCCGCGCTTCGGCCAGCACCCGGTCCGGCGGGCCGTCAAGGAGCACCGCGGGGTTGGCGCCACTGCCGGGCTGCAGCACCACGATCCTGTCCACGAGGTCCTTCCACACGGACACCCGGTGTTCGACCACCACCAGCGTGGCGCCGGTCTTGTCCAGGCAGCGGGCCACGGCGTCCCGGACTTCGAGCACGCCGGCCGGGTCCAGGTTGGCGGTGGGTTCATCCAGCAGGATCAGCCCGGGGCGCATCGCGAGGATGCCGGCAAGCGCCAGGCGCTGTTTCTGCCCGCCGGACAGAGCCGACGTCGGGTGGTCCAGCGGCAGGTGGGACAGGCCGACGTCGGCCAGCGCCTCATGCACGCGCGGCCAGATGGCGTCGCGGGGCACGGCAAGGTTTTCGGCGCCGAAGGCGACGTCGTCGCCTACCCGGGAGAGGACCACCTGGGTCTCGGGGTCCTGCTGCATGAGGCCCGCGCGGCCCCGCTGGCCGCGGGGCGGGCCGCCGTCGACCAGCAACGAACCGGTCTCGTCGGACTCACCTGCCTCGCCGTCGTCGTCCGCATCGCCCAGCACCCCGGCGAGCGCATGGAGGAGCGTCGATTTTCCTGCCCCGGACGGGCCAAGCAGGAGTACGCGCTCACCCGGGCTGATATCGAGGTCGAGGGCGTGGACGGCCGGTGTGGTGCGGCCCGCGTGCCGCCAGCCCCAACCGCGGGCGGTGACCGTCGCCGGCCGCACCGTTCGGGGCGCGGCGGCGTGGGAAGGTGCCGGCATCAGGAGAAAACGGGCTCCGTAGCGGCCTTCCGGGATGCAAAGGAGCTCAGCACACCGGTCCGGGCAAGGCCGCGGGTGGCGATCCAGGCGAGCGCGCCGGCGATGATGGCCCCGGAAATAACCGTGAAGACGATGTACGCGAGCTTGTCACCACCCGGGTAGGCGATGTTCCAGCCCCACGGCGCGAAGGAGTCGTTCAGGCCGCAGAAGAGGCCAGCCGCGGCACCGGCCAGGAGGGAGACCGGGAGGTTGAATTTCCGGTAGACGAAGATGGCGAAGATGATCTCGGCACCCAGGCCCTGGACGAACCCGGAGAACAGCACGGAGGCGCCGTACTGGGAGCCCATGAGCAACTCGCCGGTGGCGGCGACCGTCTCGCAGAACAGGGCAGCTCCGGGCTTGCGGATGATGAGCATGCCCAGGACCGCCGGGATCATCCAACCGCCGGCCAACAGGCCGGTGAGGGGCGGGTAGGCCGCGTTCATCGGCGCCGAAATCGCGGCGGTTCCCTGGGACCAGGCCCAGAAGATGACGCCGCCGGCGATGGCGATCAGGGCCGCCACCACAATGTCCACGACGCGCCAGGACCTGCTGGCGGGCTTTTTGATTGCTGAAGTAGTCATGTGATCCTCCTGGAAAACAGGAGGGGAAAGTGGACGCGGGTGCCGGCTGCTGCCGCCATTTTCCGCGCACTTCGAGAACTCGACTCCCTTGCGCCGGTACTAACCGGATCAGGTTCGAGGGTCTGCGGCTGTCCGCACTCTCAGCGCCCGCCTGCGTTTCCCGGCTGGTGCCGGGGCCGACGGCGGCGCTCCCCTGTCGTTAATGTGTTGTTGATGATGCTGTGGATGTGTTGCGTTTGAATTTTTCGCGCCCTTCCGGGCGTGCTCAAGTTTACACCTGGAGGGCGGTAGATTGTGGGCCATGACTGCCAACCCGCCAGATGTGACTGCCTACGATCCCGACTCCACCGACGCCCAGCCGGAGGGCTCGCTCCAGGCCCTGATCAGCCGGATTGAGGCGGAGATCCGGGAATTGCAGTTCCCCGGCTTTTCGCCCGACGACGCCCTTAACCTTGGCCTGCTCCTGGTGGAGCTCGGCAAGGAGCGGAATCTTCCCATCGCCATCGACATCACCAAGGGCGAGCAGGTCCTCTTCCACGTTGCGCTCCCCGGAGCCACCCCGGACAACGAACACTGGGTCCGCGCGAAGCAGCGTACGGCCGCCCGCTACGAGGTGCCGTCCTTGCTGGTGGGCCTGCGCGGCAGGGCCCGTGGCGGCCGGATCGAGGACAATGCGTGGTTCGACCAGTCCCGTTACGCCGCCCACGGCGGTGCATTCCCGGTCTACATCGCGGGCGTAGGCGCGGTTGCCACGGTGACCGTGTCCGGACTCCCGCAGGTAGCGGACCACGACCTTGTGGTGGAAGCGATGCGCGGGGTCCTCGGGACGGCTGGTTGACACTGCCCGGCGTTCTTACAAGGATTGGGCGGGAAAGCGTTTTCTGAGCTGCCTGCTGCCGGACCTGGCCCAGGCATGAGCCAAGGAGTGCGTGCAACGTGCACAGCCAGCAGACCGTGATCAACCGCGAAGCGCTGGTACGGCGCCACAACGTGGAACAGGACAGCCTCGATCCGCGGAGCCCCGCCTCGGTGGGCAACGGTGAGTTCTGCTTCACCATGGACCTGACCGGCATGCAGACCCTTCCCGGGGAATACCCGGTAGCTGCCCGCGACGACCTGCCGCCCGGCACCCTGCTGGGCACGCAGGCACAGTGGGGCTGGCACTCCATCCCGCCGGAACAGGAGTACACTCTTGCCGGTTCCACAGTCCCCTACAATTCACCGCGCGGCCCGGTCCCCTACGTGGACATGGTGGGCGCCATCGTGGATGGCCGCGAAACCCAGTCATCGCGGGCGGAAACCTGGCTCCGCGCCAACCCCCACCGGCTGGACCTGGGCCGGATCGGCTTGGCGCTTCCGGGCAGGGGCGCCCCTGCGCTCGCCGGGAGCGACATCACCGGCGCACACCAGGTCCTGGACCTCTGGACGGGCACGGCCACCAGCATCTTCACCCTGCACGGCAGTCCGGTCAATGTCACCACGGCCTGCCGCCCGGACAGGGACGAGCTGGGCTTCCGCATCCTCTCCCCCGCCCTCGCGGACGGCCTCGCCGTATCCCTGGCCTTCCCCTACGGTTCCGAAGCCTGGCATAACGCAGCCGACTGGAACAGCCCCGCCGCACACACCACCACCGTTGAGGAACGGCACGCCGGCGGCCCCAACCGGCGCTGGCTGATTTCGCGCCGCCTGGACAGTTCCGGATACCAGGTGGCCGTCAGCGGCGCGGGGCTGGAACTCGAACAGTCCGGCCCGCACGAAGTGCTCATCCGGGCCGCGGCGGGGCAGGACAGCCTCGATTTCAGCGTGCACTTCATCAGCACGGGGCGGGGTGACTGTCTTCCCCGCGGCAGCGGCGGCATCGGCGGGCTTTCGGCGCCGGCATCGGGGCCGGCCCCGGAACTGGCAGCGGCGCCGGGAAGTGCCGCCATTGCCGCATCCCGCACGGCGTGGCCGGAATTCTGGAAGTCGGGCGGCGCCGTCGACCTCTCCGGAACAGCCGATCCGCGGGCCGGCGAGATCGAACGCCGGGCGGTGCTCTCCCAGTACCTCACGGCCATCAACTGCTCCGGGTCGCTGCCGCCGCAGGAGACGGGGCTGGTCTGCAATTCGTGGCGCGGCCGCTTCCACCTCGAGATGCACTGGTGGCATGCCGCCCACTTCGCCATGTGGAACCGGACGGAGCTCCTGCTGCCCGCCCTCCGCTGGTACGCGTCCGTCCTGGAACCTGCCCGGCAGACAGCCAAAGCCCAGGGGTTCGACGGCGTCCGCTGGCCCAAGCAGGTGGGTCCGGACGGGCGGGAAAGTCCCAGCCCCATCGGCACCTTCCTGGTCTGGCAGCAGCCGCACCCCATCCATCTGGCGGAACTGGCCTACCGGGCCGAACCATCACAGGAGCTCCTCGAGGAATTCGCCACGGTGGTTTTCGAAACCGCAGAATTCATGGCCGCATTCGCACACCCCACGGACCGGGGTTTTGAACTGGGCCCGCCCCTGGTGCCGGCGCAGGAGAGCTACGAGTCGGTGCGCGGAACGGTCACCAACCCCACGTTCGAACTTGCCTACTGGCAGTGGGCCCTCCGGGTGGCGAATGTGTGGCGGGAGCGGCTGGGCCTGGCTGCCGAGCGCACCTGGGCGGCGGTAGCGGACGGCATGGTCCCACCCAGGGTGGTGGACGGAGTGTACGCGGCGATCGACGTCGAGCCCTTCACCATCCGCACGGACCACCCCTCGATGCTGTGCGGCCTCGGGGTGCTGCCCCGGACAGACCTGGTGGACCCGGAAATAATGCGGGCCACGCTGGACGACGTACTGGCCGGCTGGGACTGGGACAGCACCTGGGGCTGGGACTACCCCGTGATGGCCATGACGGCCGCCCGGCTGGAAGACCCTGAGGCCGCCGTGGACGCGCTGTTGATGGACGCGGCGAAGAACCTGGTCCTGCCCAACGGGCACAACCGGCAGACGGAATCGCTCCCGCTGTACCTGCCCGGCAACGGCGGGCTGCTGGCCGCGGTGGCACTCATGGCCGCGGGGTGGGATGGCGGCCCGGCGCGGCATGCTCCCGGCTTCCCGCCGGACTGGACAGTGGCATGGGAAGGGCTCCTCCCCGCGCCGTAGGAACTTAGCCAGTAGGGTGGGGTGCAGACCGTTTTACCGCCCGCAAGGAGTACTAGGAATGAACCTTCTCATCAAGCTGCTCGGCACCGGCGTAAGCCTGGGTGCCGGATTTGCCGGGACCAAGCTGGTCAACACCATCTGGGAAAAGACCACCGGCAACAAGCCGCCCACCGGCAAGGGCGAGGACGTCCCCACCAGCCTTCGCTCGGCCCTGACGTTCGCGCTGATCTCGGCGTTCGTCAGCACCATCATCCAGGTCCTGGCCAACCGTGGCACGCAGCGCGCCATCACCCGCTTCGCCAAGACACAGGACATCGTCTAAACACCCACGATGTCCCCGCACGCCGGCTGGCTTCAGCGGGTTGAGCCGTCGTCCCCGCCGTCCTCACGGGCGGCCTGGGCGGCGGCTTTCTGCACCACCGCATCAAGTTCGTCCGAGGTCAGCAGTTCCCGGTGCAGGTGCTTGGTACGGTAGCCGGCGCGGCCCACCATGTGGGCGGACACGGGAACGGTCAGCAGTTGGAAGATCCAGGCAACCACCAGGACCGGCCACACCCACCATGTGCGCATCTGCAGCCCGATGGAGGCCAGCAGCAGGAACAGTCCCAGCACCTGCGGCTTGGTGGCGGCGTGCATGCGGCTCAGGAGGTCCGGGAAGCGCAGCAGGCCGATGGCGGCGCCCAGGGACATGATGGCTCCCACCAGCATGAACACGGCGGACACCACGTCGATCCAGCCATCCACGCTGGTCAGGTCCGGGGTTAACATGTCAGGGCTCACTGGGGTGCTCCCGCCGGTCGGCCACGAAGCGTGCAACGGTCACTGACCCGATGAAGCCGATCACGGAGATGGCCACCACCAGCATCAGGTTGTTCATGTGCCGGTTCACGGCCATGTCAATGCACAGCGCCGCGCCCAGGATGGCCAGCAGGACGTCCGAGGCCAGCACCCGGTCCAGCAGCGATGGGCCGCGGGCAATCCGGATGATCGCCCCGCCGGCGGCGAGGGAGAGGATGACGGCCGTAACGGCCAGGACCACCTGCATCATGCTGCGGCCTCCGCCCGTACGATGGCGAGTTCTTCGTTGGTGCCCATGATCCGGATGAGCCCGGCTTCGATGGTACGCACTTCATTGCGCAGGTTTTCCACGTCCTCTGCGGAGCTGATGTTGATGGCGTGCAGGTACAGCGTGGAGGTTGACCGGTCCACTTCCACCACCAGCGAGCCCGGGATCAGCGAGATCACGTGGCCGGTGGCGGTGACGATAAGGTCCTGGTGGCTCCGCAGCGTCACGGCCACCACCGCGTTGTGCACCTTGGGCCCGCGGACGGCGGCGAGGTACAGGATCTGGAAACTGGCCACCACCACCCGGCCCAGGAACATCATGGCGAAGGGGATGGCGTGCCGGATGTTGAAGCGTCCGCTGAGCTCCACGGGCGGCAGGTAGAACAGCCGGGCGACGGCGATGGCCAGCAGCGCCCCGAACAGCAGGTTGCCGGGGCTGAAGTCCTGCCAGAGGGCGCCCCAGACGATGACCAGCCAGACGAGGAGCGGAAGCTCCTGGCGCAGGGAAATACGGCGGCGGCTCATTTTCCTGCTCCCGCGGGGGCTCCAACGGCCGGCACCGTTACGTCCTCACCCAGGACGGCGTGGATGTAGGGGCCACGGTCCAGCATCTCTGCCGCTGCCCGGTCGGACAGCCCGAACAGGGGCCCTGCGAAGACGGTCAGCGCCATGCCCAGGACCACCAAACCGGCGGTGGGCCCCACCATGGTGCGGGGCATCAGCGTGGACCTCACCAGCGTGCTGCTGCCACCGCTTCCCGCCCGGCTGAGGACCGGTGCGGCCAGGCCCGTCCTGCCGGCACGGTCCGCCGGGGCTTCGTCGTCCAGGGCTTCCCCTTCCACCGGCTGCCCCGGGGCGGCCAGCAGGACGGGGTCCGGGTGTTCGGCGTCGGCAGGACGCCGCCAGAAGGCGCGGTTCCAGACCCTGGCCACCGCCAGCAGTGTCAGGAGGCTGGTCACCACGCCGCCGATCACCAGGGCGTAGGCCAGCGGGGTTCCCAGTTCCACGCCGGCCTGCAGCAGGCCCACCTTGCCGAGGAAGCCGGAGAAGGGCGGGATGCCCGCCAGGTTCATGCCGGGAATGAAGAACAGGATCGCCAGCAGCGGCGAGATCTTGGCCAGCCCGCCCAGCCGGTCCACCGAGGAGCTGCCTCCGCGGCGTTCGATCAGGCCGGTGACCAGGAACAGGCTGGTCTGGATGGTGATGTGGTGGGCAACGTAGAAGATGGCGGCCGCGAGGCCTACAACCGAGGACATGGCCAGCCCGAACACCATGTAGCCGATGTGGCTGACCAGGGTGAACGAGAGCAGACGTTTGATGTCGCTCTGCGCCAGGGCACCCAGGATCCCCACCACCATGGTCAGCAGCGCCGCGATCATCAGGGGCGTGTTCAGAGTGTCTCCGGGGAACAGCAGGGTCTCGGTGCGGACCATGGCGTACACGCCCACCTTGGTAAGCAGGCCTGCGAACACGGCGGTGACCGGGGCGGGGGCCGTGGGGTAGGAGTCAGGCAGCCAGAAGGACAGCGGGAAGACGGCGGCCTTGATGCCGAACGCCACCAGCAGCATCACGTGCAGGAGGGTCTTGGTGCCCTGGTCCAGTTCGCCGAGCTTGATGGCCAGGTCCGCCATGTTCACGGTTCCGGTGGCCCCGTAAACCATGGCGATGGAAATCAGGAACAGCACCGAGGACACCACGGACACCACCACGTAAGTGACGCCGGCCCGGATGCGGGGCCCGGTGCCGCCGAGGGTCATCAGGACGTAGCTTGCGGTCAGCAGGATCTCGAAGCCTACATACAGGTTGAAGAGGTCGCCGGAGAGGAAGGCGTTGGACACCCCGGCCACCAGGATCAGGTAGGTGGGGTGGAAGATGGACACCGGTGCGTCCTTGTCGCCGTCGGCCATGCCCTGGCCCGTGGCGTAGACGAGGACCGCGAGACTCACCGCGGAGGAAACCACCAGCATCAGTGACGAGAACTGGTCCACCACCAGCACGATGCCCCACGGCGGAATCCATCCGCCGATGCTGACGGCCACGGTTCCGCCGTCCCACACCGCCGCCATCAGGAAGCATTCGAGCAGCAGGGTCAGGGACAGCAGCCCGATGCTGACGGCCCGCTGGGCACGGGAGTGCCGGATCAGCAGGAAGGTCAGGGCGGCGCCCAGGATGGGAAGTACGACGGCGAGCGGGGCCAGACTGGCGATGTTCACTGTCCGTCTCCTTCCGGGCTGGGCTTGACGTTGGGTGAGCCGGGTTTTTCTTCCTGGGCCGCGTGCTCGGTGGGCATCTCGCGATCGCCCGCCAGCACGGTGGCAGTGCCGCCGTGTACCCGGGCGCCGGCCTCACGGCCGCCGGACGTTTCATCGCCGGAGCCCGGTCGGTGGTCTGAGATGTCCTGTCCGTCGCCCCCCAGCATGGTGAGCGGGAATTCGGATGTTTCGGCGGGGATCTCGGCGTCGTCCTCGGCGTCGAAGCTGGGGGTTTCGGCGACGCGGAGGTCTTCCAGGTCGTCCTGGATTTCGTCCTCGCGTGCCAGTACCCAGGTCCGGTAGATGATGCCCAGCATGAAGGCGGTCACCGCGAACGAGATCACGATGGACGTCAGGATCAGCGCCTGCGGCAGGGGATCGTTGTAGTCCCCGGCAGCGGTGTCTTTGGAGAACATCGGAGCCAGGCCGGAGTAGCCGCCGGTGGCCAGAATCAGCAGGTTGGTGGCGTTGGCCAGGAGCATGAGCCCCAGCAGGACGCGGGTAAGGCTGCGCTCCAGGATCAGGTAGATGCCGCAGGCATACAGGGCACCCATGACCAGGAGCAGGGCGAGGTTGATGCTCATGCCTTGCCCCCTGAGATGGTTTCGGCTGGCATGTCTTCGGGTTCCTCGTACTCTGCGGGTTCGGAGCCCCGCTCCTCGATGTGTTCGTCCACTTCAGCGCCGAGGCTGCGCAGCACGTCCAGCACCAGTCCCACCACCACGATGTATACGCCAATGTCGAAGATGGTGGACGTGACGAACTTGATGTCCCCGAACACGGGCAGCCAGAACTGGATGATGGCGCTCTGGAACACCTGGCCGCCCAGGAAGAGCGGGGCAACACCGGAGCCTGCGGCCGTGGCCAGGCCGATGCCCAGCAGGCCACCGGCGCTGACGGGAGTTGCTTCGCTGAGTTCGAACCGCCCGCCGGCCAGGTAGCGGATGGTCAGCGCCAGGCCGGCTGTCAGGCCGCCTGCGAAGCCGCCGCCAGGCAGGTTGTGGCCGGCGAACAGGAGGTAGAGCGAGAAGATCACCAGCGAGTGGAAGACCAGCCGGGTGACCACTTCGAAGATGATGGAGCGGCGTTCGGGTGCCAGCGTCCGGCCGGCCACCAGCCAGGCGTCCCGGGTGGCCGTGGCGAACTTCCTGCTGATGGCCAGGGCGGCCCCGTCCCGGGAACCCGGGTCCACGTCGTGGAACCGGCCCACGGTTCCTTCCGCCACCGAGGCCGAGGCCCGCAGGCGGTCGCCGCGGCCGCGGACGAAGATGAGGCTCGCAACACCTGTGGCGGCCAGTGCCAGCACGGTGATCTCACCGAAGGTGTCCCAGGCCCTGATGTCCACGAGCGTGACGTTGACGATGTTCAGTCCGCCGCCGCCTTCGTAGGCCAGCTGCGGGAACTGCAGGGAGATGGGCTGGGCCACGCGGGCGCCCATGGCGTAGATGGCCGCGAACACCGTGGTGGCCCCGAAGGCTGCGCCGATGATGACACGGACCACACGGTATTTGCCCCCTGTCCGGTCCCGCAGTTCAGGCGGGAGGCGGCGCATGCCGAGGACGAAGGCCACCAGGATGATGGTTTCCACCAGCATCTGCGTCAGTGCCAGGTCCGGGGCTCCCTGGAGGGCGAACATCAGGGCGATGCCGTAGCCGGTGACCGATACCATCAGGACGGCAAGGAAGCGCTTGTTCGCCTTGACGGCCGCGAGGGCGCCTATCACGATGCCGATTCCCGCGACGATCTGCAGCGGAGAGCCTGGATCCACCAGGTAAATATTGTCCGGAAGCGGCTTGCCGGCGAAGAGGATGGCGCTCAGCGGCAGGACGAACGCCACGGTGAGGATGACGGCGAGGTAGTAGTACAGCGAACCGCGCTGGGTCCGGCCGGTGATCCACACGGCGATGTCGTCCAGCGCACCGATGCTCAGCTGGTAGGCGCGGTCGGCATCCACCCAGTCCGGGACCAGCGCCTGCGCACGGGCCACGGCGTTGCGGCCGAAGTACATGGCAGCGCCGAACACAAAGGTGAGCGCCGTCAGGCCAAGTGCGGGGGTCAGTCCGTGCCACAGCGCCAGGTGCCCGGCCTGCTCGGCCGGCGTTCCGGCGTCGGGCGCGGTGGACGCGAACAGCGCGGCGTAAGGCTGGATCCAGGCGTCAACCGGCGCCGGCCACAGGCCGTAGGCGATGGTGAGGATACTCAGGACGGCCGGGGCTGCGATGAAGGAGGGCCGAACGGCCTTGAACTGGGTGGGCTCCACGCCGGGTTTGACGGCGAAGGCGCCCCACATGAACCGGGCGCTGTACGCGAAGGTGAGGACGGAACCCAGGACCAGCCCCGCCAGGACCACCATGCCCCACGGTCCGGCGTCAGGGTCCCCGGCGTGGTGGACGAACGCTTCCAGCACGGATTCCTTGGCCACGAACCCGGCAAGGAAGGGGACGCCGGCCATGGACGCGGCACCGATGCCGGCCACGATCCCCAAGGCGCGGGAGGACCGGAAGACGCCGGAGAGCTTCCGGACATCGCGCGTTCCGGACTGGTGGTCGATGATGCCGACCACCAGGAAGAGCGTGGCTTTGAAGAGGCCGTGGGCGAGCAGCATCGCCAGGCCGGCCAGCGCGGCGTCCGGCGTGCCGAGGCCCACCACCATGGTGAGGAAGCCCAACTGGCTGACGGTGCCGTAGGCGAGGATAAGTTTGATGTCTGTCTGGCGCAGCGCACGGTAGCCGCCCACCAGCATGGTGGCCAGGCCCAGGCCCAGCACCACGGGCTGCCAGTAGGCCGTTTCCGCGAATCCGGGCGCCAGCCGTGCCACCAGGTAGATGCCGGCCTTCACCATGGCGGCGGCGTGCAGGTACGCGCTGACCGGGGTGGGGGCGGCCATGGCGCCGGGAAGCCAGAAGTGGAAGGGCACCAGCGCGGACTTGGTAATGGCGCCCACCAGGATGAGCACGACGGCGGCGCTCACCATGGCGCCGGACGGGCCTTGCGCGAGCACGTGGGCCTGTTCGAGGATGGCTGAAAGGCGGTAGGTTCCGGCCGTCTGGCCCAGCATAATGATCCCCACCAGCATGGCCAGCCCGCCGGCGGTGGTGACCATGAGGGCCTGCAGCGCCGAGCGGCGGGCCGCCAGCCTGGTGCGGGCAAAGCCGATCAGCAGGTAGGACAGGATGGTGGTGAGTTCCCAGAAAATGAAGAGCAGCAGCAGGTCATCGGCCACCACCAGGCCGAACATGGCACCGGCGAAGGCCAGGAGCTGCGCGCCGAACGCGCCGAGGTCCTGATCCTTCCGTTTGAAGTACCGGGCGCAGTAGAGCAGCACCAGGGCACCAACGCCCAGCACCAGCAGTGACATCACCCAGGCCAGCGGGTCCATGCGGAAAGCGAACTCGAGGTGGAGGCCGGGAATCCAGGGGACAACCTCGGACACCGCACCCTGCCCGGAGTAGACCGGGCCGTACTGGAACAGGAGCCAGACGAACGAGGCAGCGGGAACGGCTGCCAGAGCGTAGAATGCGTTGCGGCCCCACTTCCTGAAGAACCACGGCGCCAGCACAGCCACCGAAAAGTGCACGGCAAGGACTGTGATCACTGGTATCTCCGCAACGTCAGGAATTCGATTGTCAAAAGTTGGAGCAGGCGGCAAAATGTCGGGTTCGGGAATCCACAGTTTATCAAGTCCGGGCGCCTGACCCGTCGCGGTTTCCCGGCCGCCGCGCGTCATTCCGCGCCAGTCAGGGCTTCGGTCCGCATCCTGTTCGCCCTCGGCGGATACGATGCAGCTATGAACAGCGCCAGCGCTCCCCGGGCCATACAGCCGTCCTCGGAACTAGCAACCGGCAACCAGGTATCCAGCAAGGGCCGGATCCTGGCCTGGGCATCCTGGGACTGGGGTTCGGCAGCCTTCAACGCCGTGATGACCACCTTCGTGTTTACCGTCTACCTCACGTCCAACGCTTTCGGCGGCAAGGACGAGGCCTCGGCGGTCCTCGGCGCCGCCCTCGCCGCGGCGGGCCTCGCCATCGCGCTGCTGGCCCCCGTCACCGGGCAGCGCTCCGACGCCGGCGGCAGGCGGAAGCTGTGGCTGGGAGTCAACACGGCCGCCGTCGCCGTCCTCACCGCGCTGTGCTTCTTCGTCTTCCCGCAGCCGGAATTCCTGCTGCTGGGCGTCACGCTGATCGCCCTGGGCAACGTGTTCTTCGAATTCGCCGGGGTCAACTACAACGCCATGCTGGCCCAGATTTCCACCCCCCGGAACATCGGCAAGGTCAGCGGCATCGGCTGGGGTGCCGGGTACCTGGGCGGCATCGTGGCCCTGCTGATCGTCCTGCAGCTGTTCGTCCAGCCCAGCTTCGAGTGGTTCGGCGCTTCCACCCAGGACAGCCTGAACATCCGGCTGGTGGCCGTGTTCTCGGCCCTGTGGTTCTTCATTTTTGCCCTGCCGGTCCTGTTCGCGGTCCCCGAACTGCCCCGGACCGGCCAGGCAGCCCGCCTCGGCATCGTCGCCAGCTACCGGCTGCTCTTCCGCCGGATCCGCGCCATCTACGCCACCAGCCCGCACACCATCTACTTCCTGCTGGCCAGCGCGGTGTTCCGTGACGGGCTGGCCGCGGTGTTCACCTTCGGCGGCATCATCGCCGCGGGCACCTTCGGGTTCGAGCTGTCACAGGTCATCTTCTTCGCCATTTTCGGCAATGTGGTGGCAGCATTCGGAGCCATCATCGGCGGGTTCCTGGACGACAGGGTGGGCCCGAAGGCCGTCATTATCGGCTCGCTCGCGGGCCTGCTCGTGGCCGGGACCGTGATCCTGGTGCTGGGTAACGGCGACTATTCCTTCTTCGGCATGGATTGGGCGGGCAGCACCACGTTCTGGGTGTTCGGTCTGTTCCTCTGCCTGTTCGTGGGCCCGGCGCAGTCGTCATCGCGGGCCTACCTCGCCCGGCTCGCACCGCACGGGGAGTCCGGCGAACTGTTCGGCCTCTACGCCACCACCGGCCGGGCCGTCAGCTTCCTGGCGCCGGCCCTCTTCACGCTGTGCATCACCGTGGCAACCCCGCTGGTGGCGGCAGGCGAGGCGCAGCGCTGGGGCATCCTGGGCATCATGGTGGTCCTGCTCGCCGGGCTGCTGGTCCTGCTGCCGGTGAAGTCCCCGGACAAGGCTCCCATCGCCGTCGTCCCCTCCGCCTGACCCCCACCACGCAACGCTCCGGAAGACTAGGCTTTAGCCATGAACGTGGATGAAACGAACCTTCCCGGCCTCGGCCGCCGGAAGGACTTCATGACAGCTTCCGGACGCAGGATCGGCGTGGTGGAGCTAAGGGAAGGCCAGACCGAGCTCATCGTCTCCACATGGGACGATCCCGATACGTGCCAGGCTTCCATTCCGCTGACCAGCGATGAGGCCGCCACCCTGGGCAACCTGCTGGGCGGCCAGCACCTCGCCATGAAGCTGACGGAGGAGCACAAGGACGTCCCGGGCATCGTCACCCGGCAGTTCTCCATCGCCCCGGAGTCCCCGTTCCAGAACCAGCCCATGGGCAAGGCGTGCATCCGGACCCGGTGTGGCGTCTCCATCGTTGCCATCATGCGCGAAGGGGAGGTCCTGCCCTCGCCCGGACCCGACGTGATCCTGCATACCGGTGACCTGCTGGTTGCTGTCGGAACCCTGAAAGGCCTCGATTCGGCGGCCGACATCCTGCGCCACGGCTGACCCCTATGGACCCGCTGGCCCTGACCCTCATCGAACTGGGGGCCGTCGTGTTCTGCCTTGGCCTGTTGGCCAGGCTGGCCGGACGGATCGGAATGTCACCCATCCCGCTCTACCTGCTGGGCGGGCTCGCTTTCGGAGCCGGTGGCGTGGTGAAGCTCGAAGGCATGCACGAGTTCGCACACCTTTCCGGCGAGATCGGCGTCATCCTGCTCCTGCTTATGCTCGGACTGGAATATACGGCGGCGGAGCTGTTCACGGGCCTGCGGCGGTCGTGGCAGGCCGGCGTGCTGGACCTGGTCCTCAACTTCATCCCGGGAGCGGCACTGGCCCTGTTCCTGGGCTGGGGCGGCGTGGGGGCCATGGTGATGGGCGGGGTCACCTACATTTCCTCGTCCGGAATCGCCGCGAAGGTCATCACGGACCTGGGCCGGCTGGGCAACCGTGAAACACCGGTGGTGCTGTCCATCCTGGTGTTCGAAGACCTGGCCATGGCCGTCTACCTCCCCATCCTGACTGCCACCCTCGCGGGCGTCAGTTTCCTGGGCGGACTGACCACCGTGGCCATTGCGTTGGCCGTGGTCACAGCCGTGCTCATGGTGGCGCTGCGGCACGGCCACCACGTGTCCAAGGCCGTGCACAGCGAAAACTCAGAGGTGTTCCTGCTCAACGTGCTGGGCGCCGCGCTCCTGGTGGCCGGCCTGGCCTCTGCCATGCAGGTCTCCGCAGCGGTGGGCGCCTTCATGCTCGGCATTGCCATCTCCGGCGCCACCGCCCACAACGCCACCCGCATCCTCGAACCGCTGCGTGACCTGTTCGCCGCCATCTTCTTCGTGGCCTTCGGACTGAATACCGATCCCACGTCCATTCCGCCGGTATTGGGGTGGGCCCTGGTGCTGGCGTTGCTCACAGCAGCAACCAAGATGGCCACCGGAATCTGGGCAGCCAAACGCGAAGGGATTGCCCGGCCCGGACGTTTCCGGGCCGGTGCCACGCTCATAGCCCGCGGCGAGTTCTCGATCGTGATCGCCGGGCTGGCCGTCACCTCAGGCGCCGTGCCGTCCAACCTTGCCGCCCTGGCCACCGCCTACGTCCTGCTGATGGCCGTCATCGGTCCGTTGGCGGCGCGCTTCGTGGAACCCCTGGTCAAGGCGTCATCGCGAACGCGGCAGGTCCCGGCGCAGGCGTAGTCGTAATTGGTGCGGAGTGCCGGTTGCGCTAGATGCGGGTGCGGTGGAAGTTCAGGTGGCTCCGGCTGGCGGTGGGCCCCCGTTGCCCCTGGTAACGGTTTCCGTATTCGCCCTGGCCGTAGGGGAATTCCGCCGAGGAACTGAGCCGGAAGAAGCAGAGCTGGCCGATCTTCATGCCGGGCCACAGTTTGATGGGCAGCGTGGCCATGTTGGACAGTTCCAGCGTCACGTGGCCTGAGAAGCCAGGGTCGATGAAGCCTGCGGTGGAGTGCGTCAGGAGCCCCAAGCGGCCCAGCGAGGACTTGCCTTCCAGCCGGGCTGCGATGTCATCCGGGAGGGTGACGGTCTCGTAAGTGGAGCCCAGGACGAACTCGCCCGGGTGCAGGATAAAGGCCTCGTCCTGCTCAACCTCCACCAGCCGCGTCAGCTCCGGCTGCTCCTGCGCGGGGTCGATGTGGGCGTATTTGTGGTTGTCGAAAAGCCTGAAGAACTTGTCGATCCGGACGTCCACCGACGACGGCTGCACCATCGCGGGCTCGAACGGTTCCAGCACGATCCGCTGGGAGTCTATTTCGGCACGAATATCGCGGTCTGAGATCAGCACCGTCCCAAATTACCGTATGGGATATCCACAGCCACATTCTTTCGTTGTTGCTGTTGTCCAGTGGGGCTAATGTTGCCTCAGATACACAGGCGCCGGATGGTCTCCCGGATGGCCCAACAGAGCTGGGGATGTTGTGAATAAATTGGTCGCGCCCTCTTTTATTGGCGTGCTCTGCGCGCTGGTGCTCGCCTCCTCGACGGCGGGGCCAGCCCCGCTGCCACTGGATTCGAACCGGCAGGTGGCATCTTCAGGACCGTCACGCGTCTCGCTGGGGGCGGCCACCGGGGACGGCGCCGGCACGCCCGGCGCGGGAAACAGCCCCACGGGTACCGCCCTCACCCCGGCTGTTGATCCGGACATCCGGGCGGCCTCACCCACCGCGCCGCTGGATGTGGCTCCGGCTGCCGGAGCCGGCGGACCGGCGCTGGACATCAGACCGGTCCAGGAACCGTCGCCCGCGCCGTCGGCCGATCCCGCCGTCACGTCGGATCCCGCCGCTGCGCAGCCCGCCGACGAGGTCCCGTCCGTACCCCCTCTGTGGGCACCCGACGCCGAACTGGCCTCCCCGCCGCCGGCAGTATCCGGGCCCACCACTTCCGGGCCGGCAGCCTCCGAATCACTTGCAACATCCTCGGCCACGGAGGCACTGGTCAAGGACAACAACTCCGCAGCGATCCTCACCGTCTTCACCAAGATCAACGAGTACCGGGCGTCAAAGGGCTTGAAACCGGTGAAATACAACCCCACGGTCGCCGGCCTCGCGCAGGACTGGTCGGACAACATTGCCTCACGCGAGGTCATTGAGCACCGCGCCAACTTCTGGACAGATCCGCGCGCCATGAACCCCAACAACGGCGCGGGCGAGGTCATCGCCATCCGGACAGACAGGGATGCCGCCCAGCTGGTGGAGTGGTGGAAGGGCTCCCCGGGGCACAACGCCATGCTCATTGACCCCCGCTTCAACGTCATGGGGGCCGGCATCTCGTACACCAACTCCACCTACCAGATCTGGGGTGTGGTGAACTTCTTCGGCTACACCACCCTCCCGGCCGGCACCGTGGACTCGCCCGGCGGTTCCTCCTCCGGCGGGGGCTCCGCCTTCCCGCCGCCGGCACCATCCCTGTGCGATGCCACGGGGCGGCACATGCCTCCCACCCTGGACCTGACTGCCGCGGCCATCACGGGGCCCGGCGACCTCGTGACCGTGAATTCTGCGGGCCAGCTGATTAACAGGGCGTCAACAGGTGTCCGCACGTACGGCGCCGCCAAGGTCATCGGCTCCGGCTTCACCGGGGCGAAGGAAGTCTTCGTCACCGACTGGGACCGGGACGGCGCCTACGACCTCGTGACCCAGTGGACCAACGGGAACCTCACCCTGCACCGCGGCATCGCCACCGGAGGGTTCCAGGCAGCAATCACGCTGGGGTCCGGCGGCTGGCAGTCCCTCACCCTCGCGGTCGGCGGCTGGTGCGCCAACAACAGGATGCCGCAAATCCTCGCCCTGGACAGCAGCGGAAACCTCTTCCTGTACCCCAACAAGGGCACCAGCGACCTGTCGGCAAGAGCCCTGATCACAAGTGGCATCACCGCGTCCCGCCTCGCGATGGTGGACTACGACGCCGACGGCTTCCAGGATGTCCTCGCCCTCCGGGCGGACGGCGCGGCGCAGCTCTACCGCGGCTGGGGAACCACCGCCCTCCGTGCCGAGGCGCGGCCCACGGTGGCCACAGGCTGGCAGGATGTCACCGGCATCCGGCCGCTGAAGAACGTCACCGGCCTGAACTCCACCGGCGTCGCACTCCGCAGGGCCTCCGATGTTGTGCAGTACTGGGACCTCTCGGGCGGGACCCTGGCGTCGCCGTCGAACATTGCAGGCCCCTGGACCGGCCAGCGGCTGGCGCAGTAGGCACCTGCGCACCTCGACGGGCAGGTGGCGGAGAACCGGCACCGGACTGGCTGCGGCTGGAAAAACTATGGTCCGTCCATCCGTCGCCTGGCTAGCTGACGGTCTGCAGCTCCAGCACGTCCTTGAGACGGTCCAGCTGGGAAACTTCGGTGCGCACCCGTCGCTGGGCGATCCTGTTCAGGAGGCCGAACCGGTCCAGGAAGGAGAACGGGCCTTCCGGACGGGCTTCGAGCGCGTACCGGAGCCGGGTGCCGTCGTTTTCGGTGCTGAGGTAGTAGCCGCCCGAGCGGTTCGACGGGCCGGAGGTCACCCGGAACTGGATTTCGGCGCCGGGCCTGGCCTGGGTGATTTCCAGCTCGGCAGGAATGCTAAGCCCGGACCGCCCCGCCACCATCTTGCGATAAACGGCCCCCTTGGTACCGGCAGAGCCCTGCACCAGCTTCACGCTCCGGACAGCGTCGCGCCACTGGGGCAGGTTGGTGGCGTCCATCAAATACAGGTACACGGCCATGGCGTCACGCCGGATGAGGACCTCGTGTTCTGCGGATGCCATGGGGGATCTTTCTGTGGTTGACGCGGGCATGCTGCCCGGACCGCCTCCCCCTGGCGCCGCAGCATTCCGGTTCAGGTTAGCCAGCGCGCCGGGTGCCAACCTAGCCAGATGCGGGGACGTTATTGAAGAGTTACTGGATGACGTGCCCAATCCGGGACACGGCTGCAACTGCCAACACCGTGGCCGGAGCTCCCTTCCATCTGCGCTAAGCTAAGTTTTGCCCCGCGGATGCGGCGGCAATGCGGCTGTAGCTCAATGGTAGAGCGCTAGCTTCCCAAGCTTGATACGCGGGTTCGATTCCCGTCAGCCGCTCCAGTTTTCCAGGCCCAGCACCGCGGACGACGCCGGCACCCGGCTTTCCCGCCTGGCCATTAGGTCCGCCCGTGTAAGGTCGGAAGCCAGGAACCTATTCGGTTCCGCTACAGGAGCAACCATGGCTGACAAGTCCCCGCGTCAAACAGCATCCAAAAAATCCGGCAAGTCCATCAAGGAAAAGCGCGCTGACAAAAGGGCCGCTTCCGCGCCGGCCAGCTCCATCGACACCACCCCCGGCAAGGCAGCCAAAAAGAAGTGAGCGGCCAACAGACCCGGCTCAGCCTGGGCATCCTGGCCTCCACCCGGAAACCCGACGAACGCCGCCTGCCCATCCACCCCCTCCATTTCGAGCGGATCGCCCCTGAACTGCGCGAGCACATCGTCCTGGAACAGGGCTACGGTGAACGGTTCGGTGTAGGGGATGCCCACCTGGCCACCCTGGTGGGGAGAATCGTGCCCAGGGCGACGCTGCTTGCGGAGGCCGACGTTGTGCTCCTGCCCAAGCCGCAACCCGAAGACCTGGCGGAACTCCGCGACGGCCAGGTCCTGTGGGGGTGGCCGCACTGCGTCCAGGACCGGGCCATCACGCAGCTGGCCATCGACAAGAAGCTGACCCTGATCGCGTTCGAGGCCATGAACCACTGGGCCAGCGACGGCGGCTTTGGCCTGCATGTGTTCCACAAGAACAACGAACTGGCCGGCTACTGCTCGGTGCTGCACGCCCTCGCGCTCACCGGTTCCACCGGTGACTACGGCCGCCGGCTCAGCGCCGTGGTGATCGGTTTCGGTGCCACCGCCCGCGGCGCCGTAACCGCCCTGAACGCCCACGGCGTACACGACGTCCAGGTGCTGACCAACCGCGGAATCGCGGCCGTGGGCGCCCCCATCCATTCAGTGAACATCGTGCAGTTCGACCACGACGACGAAGCACCCTTCCTGAGCCAGGTCATCACCGAGCGGGGCCGGCTGCCGCTGGCACCGTTCCTGGCCGAAAGCGACATCGTGGTCAACTGCACGCTGCAGGATCCCAACAACCCGCTGACCTACCTCCGGACGGAAGACCTCGCGGCCTTCAGCCCGGGGAGCCTGATCGTGGACGTCTCCTGTGATGAAGGCATGGGTTTCAGCTGGGCCCGTTCCACCACTTTTGCCGAGCCGATGTTCACGGTGGGCGACCACATCAACTATTACGCGGTGGACCACAGCCCGTCCTACCTCTGGAACTCCTCCAGCTGGGAGATCAGCCAGGCCCTGCTGCCGTTCCTTGAGCCGGTGATTGGCGGCCCGGCCGAATGGGACCGCAACGAGACCCTGGCGCGGGCCATCGAAATCCGCGCCGGCGTGGTCCTCAACGAAAGCGTGCTTGAGTTCCAGCAGCGGGAGGCAGACTATCCACACGCCGCCAGGAACCCGGACCTGGCCGGGCAGTCCTGACCCCAGGGCCCCGCGCGGCCGCCGTCTGGTCCACAATCCGGACCGTCCGGCGCCGGCAAGGCCACACTTTTTCCCCGGCCGGCGACGGTTTTGCGATCGGTGAACGCCCAGGCTTAAGCCCGGCCTTCGCAAGCCTGCGGGCGTAGGGTCGCAAGGCAAGCGAACCCGGAAGTAAGGACTGTCATGACGAAGGTTTTGGACGACGTTGCAGGGGTGGCACAGGACCTCACCGGAGTCTACGAGGATCTGCACCGGCATCCCGAACTCTCCGGCGCCGAAGTCCGGACGGCGGGGATCGTGGCCGAACGGCTCACCGGGCTGGGCTGGGAGGTCCATGCCGGAGTGGGCGGGACCGGCGTCGTGGGTGTCCTGCGGAACGGCGACGGACCCACCGTGATGCTCCGTGCGGACATGGACGGCCTTCCCGTCCTGGAGAAGTCCGGACTTGGCTACGCCAGCACCGCGCGTGGCACCAGCCCCACGGGTGCCGATGTTCCCGTAATGCACGCGTGCGGCCACGACGTCCATGTCACCTGCCTCCTCGGCGCGGCTACGCTGTTCAGCGCCCATCGGCCGGCCTGGTCCGGAACCATCGTGGCGGTGTTCCAGCCGGCCGAGGAAACCGGCGCCGGCGCCCGCGACATGGTGGCGGACGGCCTCTTCGACCGCGTCCCCGTGCCTGACGTTGTCCTGGGACAGCACGTGGCCCCGTTCCCCGCCGGTGCACTGGGCGTGCATGCCGGACCTGCCTTCGCCGGGTCCGACAGCTTCTCGGTGACGCTGTTCGGCCGGAGCGGCCACGGCTCCCGGCCGGAAACCACCGTGGATCCTGTGGTGATGGCCGCGGCCACCGTCATGCGGCTGCAGGGGCTGGTATCCCGCGAGATCGGCGGCAACGAAACGGCCGTCCTCACCGTCGGCCAGCTCCACGCCGGCACCAAGGACAACATCATTCCCGAAGAGGCCCAGCTGGGCATCAGCATACGGACCGCGGATCCGGCGGTCCGGGAGCGGATGATCAGCGGCATGACCCGCATCATCAACGGCGAGGCCGCAGCTTCCGGGGCTCCGCAACCGCCCGCGATCACCGCGGGGCAGCACTTTCCCGTGGTGGTCAACAACCACGACGCCACGGCCCGCGTGCGGGAAGCATTTGCCGCTGAGCTGGGCGGCGCCGTCGATCCCGGACCCGTCACCGGCAGCGAAGACGTGGGCACCCTCGCCGCAGCCGCCGGGGCACCCTTGGTTTACTGGTTGCTGGGCGGCACCGATCCCGAGGTTTACGGCAAGGCGGTCCAGGACGGGACGGTGGCCTCCACCATCCCGTCCAACCACTCACCGCATTTTGCCCCCGTCATCCGCCCCACGCTCGACGCCGGAATCTCGGCGCTGGTAGTGGCCGCGTTCGCTTGGGTGGGAACACCCGGGGGGTAGTGCTAGGCAGCCGCCGGCCGGTCCACGATCCGGATCGGCCGGCGCCGGTCCCGCACGTCCACCTTCAGGTGCAGTGAGCCCTTCCGGGCCAGGACAATTGCAACCGTGAGTGCGGCGAGGGCCGGAACACCGCCGGATACCAGCAGGGCCATGTGGGGGTCGGCATGTTCGGCGATCCACCCGAGCATCGGCCCGCCAAGTGCCTGGCCGCCAATGAGCACCATGATGTACAGGCTCATGACGCGGCCGCGGATCCCCATGTTTGAGCTGATCTGCACCAGCTGGTTGGAGCCGGTGAGGAACATCAGGCACCAGAACCCGGACAGGACCATCACTGCCCCGAACGTTGCCAGCGAGGGGGCCAGCGCGGCCAGGCAGAGCATGGCCCCATACATTCCCGCACAGAACACCACCGAGCGCAGCCGCAGTTGGCGGCGCCGGGTCGAGGCTATGGCGCCGGCCAGTGCCCCGAGGGCCACCAGCGCATTCAGGAGGCCATATCCGCCGGCTCCCACACGGAAGACGTGGTCGGCAAAGGCCGCGAGGATCACCGGCAGGCTCATGGCGAAGACGGAGATAAATCCGGCCATCAGCCAGGGCCAGTAGATGGTGGGCTTGCTCAGCGCATACCGGAGCCCCTCGCGCAGCATGCCCTTGCTCTTGGGGGTGGGGGCGCTGACATGCAACTGGTCCTTGCGGAGGATGAGCAGCATCGCCACGGTGGAGCAGCAGGCCACCGCGTTGGCCGCGAACGCCCAGCCCGCACCCACTGCGGTGAGGAGCAGTCCGGCCAGCGCCGGCCCGATCAGCCCGCCCAGCTGGAACGTGGTGGAGTTGACGCTGATGGCGTTGCGCAGGTGGGTGGGACCCACCAGTTCGTTGACGAACACCTGGCGCGCGGGCTGGTCGAGCACCGTGACCAGTCCCAGGACCAGGGCAATCACGTAGACGTGCCACACCGCGATGGCGCCGGTCAGGGCGAGCGTGGCGAGCAGGGCAGCCAGGACCGCGGCCATGCTCTGGCACAGGATCAGGATCTTCCTCTTGGCGAACCGGTCGGCAATCATGCCGCCCCACGGGCCCAGCAGCAGGGAGGGCAGGAACTGCAGCGCCACCGTGAACCCCACGGCGGTGACGGATCCGGACAGCTGGAGGACCAGCCAGTCCTGGGCGATGCGCTGCATCCAGATGGCGATGACGGCGATGAAATGGCCCACCGCGAAGATGCGGAAGTTGGGCACGCTGAGGGAGATAAACGTGTGCTTCCACGGCAGGCGTTCCGCGACGACGGGCACGGGCTGGGTGAGCGCGTCCCGGTTCCGGACGTCCGGAGCTTGCGGGCCGGGCGGCAGGGCTGGTGCTGAACTCGCGGAATCGATGACGGGCTGGCTGACGGTTGCCGACGACGGCGGTGGGGGTGCCACAGGATTGTCCTCAAAGTGGGTGCGGTCCGGGATGCCCTTAACGCTATGGTGGCGCTAACAGATTATGGAGACGTATTGTCCCTATAACTCGTATTGCAAACCGCAATGACAGACAATGCCGATGGAGTGCACGTGTTCGAACCAGCCCAACTCCGCTCGTTCCTGGCCGTCGCCGAAACCTTGAGCTTCACCAAGGCCGCGGACCGGCTGGGGCTGGCCCAGCCCACCATCAGCCAGCACATCCGGAAGCTGGAAACCGCCGCCAAGCGCGTCCTCATCACCAGGGACACCCGGGACGTCCGGCTGACGGACAACGGGGACGCCATGGCGGGGTTCGCCAGGAACATCCTCTCCGCCCACGACGCCGCGGCCCGCTACTTTTCCGGCTCGGCGATGCGCGGCCGGCTGCGTTTCGGCACGGCTGACGATCTGGCCATCACCGGGCTGCCCCGGATCCTGCGCGAGTTCCGGCAGATCTACCCGCAGATCAACCTTGAGCTGACTGTGGGCCAAAGCGACCAGCTCTACCGCAAGCTCAACGCGGGCCAGCTGGACCTGGTGTTCGTCAAGTGGGTGGCCGGGGCCAAGGACGGCACCGTGGTCCAGCACGATTCCTTCTCCTGGGTGGGCCTCGAGCAGACGTCCCTCGAACCGGGCGCACCGGTGCCCCTGATCGCCTACCCCTCCCCCAGCCTCAGCCGGAAACTTGCCATCGACGCTCTCGAAGCGCACGGCCGGACCTGGCGGATCACCTGCACTACCCGCCAGATCAGCGGCGTCCTGGCCGCGGTCCGGGCCGGAATCGGCGTGGCCGTCATGCCGTCATCGCTGGTACCGGAGGACCTGAAGATCATCACCCGCCGGTTCGACCTGCCAGCGGTGGGCGATGTGGATTTCACCCTGATCCGGAACCCGCTGGCCAATGCTGAAGTCATCGACGCGCTTACGCAGTCCATTGTTGGGCGGATAATCAACCGCCAGGGGTAAACCGGCAAGGCAAAGACCGGAGAAATCTTTCATTGATGTCAGATCGTTGCATAATCTATGCTGGTTTCTCCGGGGTCAAGCAGCAGGCCTGTTCTACACTACGGGCGCGCCTGCACACCATGGCACGCCGCCCGGGACAGGCAGCCAATGACGACAGCCAGGAACACCCATCTCAGCGCCGCACACGCCCGCCCGCACACCAGCACCCGGCCGGCAACGCGTCAGTCCAACCTCGGCACCGGCCTTGCCGCCACCGATTCGGGCTACATCGGAAAGCCGACCTGCGAAAAGTGCCGGACGGACGAATTCATTTACCTTGAGTCCTACATTCCGCCGACCTACCGGCACGACGGGTCAGTCGCAGCGCTGGGCGAAGTGGCCTACACCTGCACACGGTGCGAGGATTTCTCGGCCCACAGCGTGCCCGTGACGTGGACTCCGCCGGGCTGGTACCTGGGCTGACATTCCACGGGCCGGGCGGGCCGGAATCCACTGTCCCGCAATCCCAACCAACAACGAGGCCGGGCGGCCACCCTCAGGTGGCCGCCCGGCCTCGTTGGTTCGTTAGGGACCGCTAGATCAGCGCGTCCGAGAGGTGGTTCGGGGTTCCGAACCGGTGGGCGGTGATGCTGACAGCCTGCTCGTGCAGGAACGGCAGCAGCTCAACCCTGCCGGCTTCGGTTACGGCGTGGGAGTAGACAGCGATGTCGGGCCGACCGCCGGTTGCTTCGGCGAGAGCCGGCGCGTCACCGCCCAGCAGCCGGATGCGGGCGCCGGACAGCTTGCCCGCGGAGGCGAGCCGTCCCGCCGAAGCCAGCCAGCCGGCGTCGGACTCCACCGCCAGGTCCACGTCGAGGCCGAGGAACACGGCCCGCAGCTGGGCGGGAAGTTCGACGGCGGTGGACACGGTGAGCGGTGACCCCGCCAGCACGCCGGCCGCCACGGTCCGCACGAGGTGGGCCAGCGGCTCACCTTCGGAGAGGCGGACGGTGACCGGCAGGTTGCGGTAGCGGAAAATGTTGCGCTCCGCGCTCAAGCCAGAAACGTCCTTGGCGGTGCCGAACTCGCTGGCCCAGGCCTCGGCGTCGGACGCCAGGGCGCGCTGCACGGACTCAAGGTGGGCCGGCTCCAGGGCGGCGCCTGCGGCGTTGATGATCCGGCGGACGCCGGGGTGCGCAACGTCAGCCTTTGCGGATGCCTCGGCGGGGATCCAGTCGCCCAGCCCTGCCAGGTAATTGGGGCCGCCGGCCTTGGTGCCGGCGCCGACGGCCGACTTCTTCCAGCCGCCGAACGGCTGCCGCTGCACGATGGCCCCGGTGATGCCGCGGTTGACGTAGAGGTTGCCCGCCTGGATGCTGTCCAGCCAGATTCCCAGCTCCTCGGTGTTGAGCGAGTGCAGGCCTGCGGTGAGTCCGTACTCGATCTGGTTCTGGATGGCGATGGCCTCTTCCAGGGTCCCGGCGGTCATCACTCCGAGGACCGGGCCGAAGAATTCGGTCAGGTGGAAGTAGGAACCGCGCTTGACCCCGTAGCGCACGCCGGGGCTCCAAAGCCTGCCGGACTCATCCAGCTTCTTCGGTTCCACGGCCCAGTTTTCGCCGTCGCCCAGGGTGGTGAGGGCGTTGAGGAGCTTGCCGTTGGCGGGCTCGATGATCGGGCCCATCTGGCTGGTGGGATCCTGCGGGTAGCCCACCTTCAGCGAGGTAACAGCATCGATCAGCTGGTTGTGGAACCGCTTCGACTTGGCAACGGAGCCCACCAGAATCACCAGCGACGCGGCGGAGCACTTCTGGCCGGCGTGGCCGAACGCGGAGTAGGCCACGTCCTTGGCTGCCAGGTCCAGGTCGGCGCTGGGGGTGACGATGATGGCGTTCTTGCCGCTGGTTTCGGCCAGGAGCGGCAGGTCCTTGCGGAAGGAACGGAACAGTTCGGCCGTTTCGTAGCCGCCGGTGAGGATGACCCGGTCAACGGCCGGGTGGGAGATGAGCTGCGTGCCGAGCTCCCGCTCGCCCAGCTGCACCATAGTGAGGACGTCCTTCGGCACGCCGGCTTCCCACAGGGCTTCGACCATCACGGCACCGCTGCGGGCTGCCTGCTTGGCAGGTTTGATGACGACGGCGGAGCCGGCGGCGAGTGCCGCGAGGGTGGACCCGGCCGGGATGGCGACCGGGAAGTTCCATGGCGGCGTGACAACGGTGAGCTTCGCTGGGACGAACGTGGCGCCGTCGACCGCGTCCAGCTTGCGGGCGGACTCTGCGTAGTAGTGAGCGAAGTCCACCGCCTCGCTGACCTCGGGGTCGCCCTGGTCGATGGTCTTGCCGGTCTCGCTGGCCATGACTTCGAGAAGATCGGCGCGGCGGGCTTCAAGGGCGTCGCCGGCGCGGTGCAGGATTTCGGCGCGTTCGTCGCCGGAGAGTGCGCCCCAGGCCTTGCCCGTCTCGACGGCGGTTTCGATGGCCGAGTTCAGCGTTGCCTCGTCATTGATGAAGGCCGCCTTGACCGAGGCGTTTCCCAGCGTGGAGCCCGGAACGCGGTCCAGGATGGCCCGGCCCCAAGTGCGGTTGGCGGGCAGGGAGGGGTCCGTGTCCGGGGTGTCTTTGAACGTATCGTGCGGCATCGCGACCGGCGGCAGGCTGCGGTCCTGGCGCCGGCTGGGGAGCGGCACACTGTTGTCCAGGGCCTCCAAGGAGGCGAGGAAGCGCTGCTTTTCGCGTTCGAACAGGGCCTCGTTCTTGTCGAGTTCGAACACGGCGGACATGAAGTTGTCCTGGCTGGCGCCCTCTTCGAGGCGGCGGATCAGGTAGGCGATGGCGACGTCGAACTCAGCCGGGTGCACCACGGGAGTGTAGAGGAGCAGCGAGCCGACGTCCTTCTTGACGGCTTCGGCCTGGCCCTGCGCCATGCCCAGCAGCATCTCGAACTCGATACCCTGCTGTGCGGTATCCGCAATTCCGCGCTCCTTGGCCAGCAGCCAGGCGAAGGCAATATCGAACAGGTTGTGGCCGGCCACGCCGATCCGGATGTTCTTGATCCGCTCCGGGTGCAGCGAGTAGTTGATGACGCTCTTGTAGCTGGTGTCGGAATCCTGCTTCGAACCCCAGGTGGCCAGCGGCCAATCGTGCAGCGAGGCTTCCACCTGTTCCATGGGCAGGTTGGCGCCCTTGACCACGCGGACCTTGATGCCGGCGCCGCCGTTGGCGCGGCGCTCCGCGGCCCAGTCCTGCAGCCGGATCATGGCGGACAGTGCGTCCGGGAGGTAAGCCTGGAGCACGATGCCGGCCTCGAGGTCCTTGAACTCAGGCTTGTCCAGGATCCGGGTGAACACCGCGATGGTCATGTCCAGGTCCTTGTATTCCTCCATGTCCAGGTTAATGAACTTGGCTTTGCCGCCCGTGCTGCTGCCGGGGGCGGCGAAGGAAGCCGCACGCTGGAAGAGCGGGGTGAGCTTCTCGACGACGTGTTCCACGGCTTCGTCGAACGCCCAGGCGGAATGCGGGGCCACCGTGGAGGAGACCTTGATGGAGACGTAGTCGACGTCGGGACGCGCCAGCAGCGTGTGCGTTCCGTCGAGCCGGCGGGAGGCCTCGTGCTCGCCGAGGACTGCCTCGCCGAGGAGGTTGACGTTGAGCTTGATGCCGTCCTTTTTGATCTTCGCGATGGCCGGGCCCAGCTTGGCATCGGTGGCGTCAACGATCAGGTGGCCCACCATTTCGCGGAGCACCTTGCGGGCTGCGGGGATGACTACCTGCGGCAGCGCCGGGGCCATGGTCCCGCCGAGCGCCACGGCGCTGCGCATGTACCAGGGCAGGAACGCCGGCACCTTGGGCGCCAGCGCAGCCAGGTTGCGGGCGGCGACGTTCAGGTCCTCGGGGCGGACCACGCCGTCCACGAAGCCCACAGTGAAGTCCAGGCCGTTGGGGTCCTTCAGGACTCCGGCCAGCTGTTCGGCGGAGGCATCCACCGGAACCTTCGCGGCCTCGGTAAGCCAGCGCCGGACCAAGGCGACCGCCTCAGTGGCGAGGGCTTTGGCCTGGGGGACGTCGACGTCGACCGTCTGCGGGGTGGCCGCGTGGGTGACTGCCGGTTCCATTGCAACGTGGGTCATGGTTTTCCCCGATCTTTCCTAGTGTGGGAGGAGGTCTTTTCATCAGTATGCGCTCCTGATCACATAAGATAAAGCGACCTTTTCCAACCAATACAGGTTAGGAAAAATGATGTTTCCTGGAGGCCTCCAGACGCGAAAGGGCAGGCCCTCCACCCTCCCTCGATGCCACATCAGGTCGAGTACCTAAAACAGGGTGTTAGGGACTCGATCTGATAGGGCAACCGGGGGTTTGCGGGTGGAGGGCCTGCCGTGTGGAGAGGTTGCTGAGGTGTTGCGAAGAGCTCGGCTGTCAGGCGAGGGGGCGGTGCATTTCCTCGATTTCCTGGTGCCGCGGGCTGTTCGGGTTCATCAGCGAGTTCTTGCGGCCATAGGTGAAGTAGATGACCAGGCCGATGACCAGCCACACACCGAACCGCAGCCAGGTTTCCCAGTGCAGCTGCAGCATAAGGAAGGCCGAGGCGAGGACACCGAACGCCGGCACCAGGGGCATCAGCGGCAGCCGGAAGGTACGCGGCGCATCAGGACGCTTGTATCGGAAGATGATGACGGACAGGCAGACGACGACGAACGCGGCCAGGATGCCGATGTTGGTCAGGTCCGCGACCTCCTTGATGGGGAACACGCCGGCCAGGAAGGCCGAGGCGATGCCGGCGATCCAGGTGACGCGCTGCGGGGTGCCGTTGCGGTCGGTCTTGGCGAACCAGCCCGGAAGCAGCCCGTCGCGGCTCATGGAGAACCACACGCGGGTGACGCCCAGGAGGAACGTCAGCATCACGGTGAGGATGGACAACACCGCGAAGACGGAAATGATCGTTGCGATCACAGGCAGCCCGACTGAGCTGAAGGCGGACGCGAAGCCGGCCTTGGGGTCGATGTCCTTGTAGTTCTGCATGCCGGTGAGCACCAGGGTGGCGGCCACGTAGAGCAGCATGGCGACGATGAGCGAGAGGATGATGGCCTTGGGCATGTGCTTCTTGCCGTCCTTGGCTTCCTCCGCCGCGGTGCTCATGGCGTCATAGCCGAAGACCGCGAAGAACACGGTGGCGCTGCCGGCGAGCACGGGCCCGAAGCCGGAGGGCATGAACGGGTTGTAGTTGTTGGTGTCGATATAGAAGACGCCCAGGCCGATGATGAAGAGGATGAGGATGACCTTGATGGCCACCGCCACGAGCTCGAAGCGGCCGAAGGCCTTGGTGCCGCGGGACAGGATCCAGGTGACCAGGAGGCAGACCAGGATAGCGGGAATGTTGACGATGCCACCCTTGCCCTCATCCACCGTGGAGGTCATCCAGATGGGCATGTGGATACCGATGCCGGACAGGAACGCGTCCAGGTAGCCGGAGATGCCGATGGCCACCACGGCCACGATGGCAATGTATTCAAGCAGCAAGTCCCAGCCGATGAACCAGCCGATCACTTCGCCCAGGGCCACGTAGCCGTAGGTGTACGCCGAGCCGGCACGCGGAATCATGCCGGCAAACTCGGCGTAGGAAAGCGCCGCTGCCGCGGAGGCGAGGCCTGCTATAAGGAAGGAGATCAGCACCGCGGGCCCCACTCCCGGATTGCCTTCGCTTCCTGCGGCAACCAGCCCCGCGAGGGAGAAGATGCCGACGCCGATGATGCCGCCAACGCCGATGGCGGTGAGCTGCCACAGGCCCAGCGATTTAAAGAGGCCGCTGTGCTTGTTCTCTTCTTCGATGTCATCGATGGGCTTTCGCCGCATGATGGACTGGCTCATATCTCTAGTGCTCATCAGGAACTCCTGCTGTGGGGTGCTGCCCCGCCGCGGCACGCCTGGAAAGGCTGTGACGGGGGTAACTCAGTCCCAACAGTATGCAAGCCGGTTTGCATTAGATAAAGTGACTACTTCTAACCTATATTCATTAGTTTCAGTTAGGATTTCCCCATGCTTGACGTTCGCCGGCTGCGCCTGTTGCGGGAACTGAGCATCCGGGGGACACTCGCCGAGGTGGCGGAGGCACTGCAGTACAGCCCGTCGTCGGTATCCCAGCAGCTTGCCCTCCTGGAGAAGGAGGTGGGCGTGGAGTTGCTGCGGAAGACGGGCCGCCGCGTGCAGCTCACCCCGCAGGCCGAGGTGCTGGTGGCACATACTGCCCAGCTGCTCGAAACCATGGAGCAGGCCGAGGCCGATCTGGCGGCGTCACTGACCACCGTTACGGGCACGGTGCGGATTGCGGTTTTCCAGTCGGCGGCCCTGGCGCTGATGCCGGACACCCTCACCCGGATGGCCACCACCTACCCGGAGGTCCGGATCGAGATGATCCAGCGGGAACCCGAGACCGCGCTGCATGAGACATGGGCCCGTGACTTCGACCTGGTCATCGCCGAGCAGTACCCCGGCCACGCGGCTCCCCGCTACCCGGAACTGGACCGCGTGAAACTGACAACCGACGCCATCCGGCTCGCGGTCCCGGCGTCCGACGGCAGCACGGCCATCCGCTCGCTCGCGGACACCGCGGAACTCCCCTGGGTCATGGAACCGCGGGGTGCTGCATCGCGCCACTGGGCGGAACAGGCGTGCAGGAGCGCGGGCTTCGAACCTGACGTGCGCTTCGAGACGGCCGACCTGCAGGCCCAGGCCCGGCTGATTGAATCCGGCAATGCTGTGGCACTGATGCCGGACCTGGTGTGGACGGGCCGCGGCACCACCGCCCGGCTGCTGGAGCTCCCGGGCAAGCCGCACCGCACCATCTTCACCTCGGTCCGCCGGTCCAGCGTGCAGCGGCCGGCCATCCTGGCAGCAAGGGAAACCTTGGCTGCAGCTGCCGCCGCGGTGGCGGGGGACGACGCCAGGTAACCGCCCGCCGTCGTACCTTGGCTGACCTGCGCGCCGGCCCCGCCGCAGGGCAACCAGCCGGCAGCCCACGACGCAAGGGCGTTCAGCTGCGGATGTTCCGTGCGTCACTGCGGCGGCCCGCCCCCGGCGCTAGACTGGAGCCGTTATGAATCGAACCATGTTCAAGTCCAAAATCCACCGGGCCACCGTCACCCACGCAGACCTGCACTACGTAGGTTCCGTCACCGTTGACCTGGACCTGCTGGAGGCAGCGGACATCCTGCCGGGCGAGCTTGTCTCGATCGTCGACATTACCAACGGCGCCCGGCTGGAAACCTACACCATTGCCGGTGAGCGCGGCTCCGGCGTCATCGGCATCAACGGCGCCGCCGCACACCTGATGCACGAGAACGACCTCGTCATCCTCATCACCTATGCCCAGATGACCACCGGGGAAGCCAAGGCCTACGAGCCGAAGGTGGTCCACGTGGACCAGAACAACCGCATCATCCAGTTGGGGAACGATCCCGCCGAGGGCATTACCCCCGGCATGATGCGTCCGCCGTTCGCACTCAACAACGCCGCCCTGTAGCCGGGGCGTGAGACCCGGCATACTTCTCCGCCGCCCGCCGCGGGTTCCTCCGTGCTAGGCGTACTCGCTGGTTTCTTCGTTGTCTGGTGCATCATCCTGGTGGGCTGGTTCGTTGGCCGGCGGAAGATCCTCGGTGACAACGCCCGCCAGGTCCTCAGCTCCCTCACGTTCTTCGTGGCCAGCCCGGCCCTGCTGTTTGAGACCCTCAGCAAGGCCCGGCTGCAGGAAGTGTTCGCCGCTCCGCTACTGGTCACCGCAGTGGCTGCCATCGCCACGGCTGCCATCTTCTTCACCATCGTGAAGTTCTGGCTGAAGCGTTCGCTGCCCGAGTCGCTGATGTCCTCGATGTCCGCCTCACTCGCGAATTCGGCGAACTTAGGTATTCCCATTGCGGTATATGTCTTGGGCGACGCCAGCTATGTTGCACCGCTGCTGATCTTCCAGCTGGCCTTCTTCACCCCGGTGTTCCTCATGATCCTGGACTCCAGCACCAGCTCGCACCGGACCACCCCGCTCGGCTTCGTGGTGATGATCCTGCGAAACCCGATGATTGTGGGATCTGCGCTGGGCCTCATTGTTGCCGGCACCGGTTTTAAAGTGCCCGAACTGGTCATGGAGCCCATCCACCTGATTGGCGGCGCCGCGATTCCGGCCATGCTGATCGCCTTCGGCATGAGCCTGAACGGGACCCGGCCGCTGCAGGCAGCAGCCGCACGCCGCGTGGACACCCTGCTGGCGAGCACCTTCAAGCTGGCCGTCCAGCCGGCGCTGGCCTATGTCTTTGCCCGTTTCGCCCTGGGGATGGACGGCCACACCCTGTTCGCCGTGGTGGTGACGTCGGCGTTGCCCACGGCGCAGAATGTGTTCGTGGCCGCCAGCCGCTACAAGACCGGCCTCACCGTGGCCAAGGACACCGTGCTGATTACTACCGTGGTGGCTGTTCCGGCGATGATCGGCGTCGCGCTGCTGCTGGCGTGACAACTGGACGAGGAGGACCCGTTGGCAACAACTCTTGACACCGTGGTGATCGGCGGCGGCGCCATGGGCTCCGCCACCGCATGGGCGCTGTCCCGGCGGGGACGCCACGTGACACTGGTGGAGCAGTTCGGGCCGGGGCACAAGATCGGCGCTTCGCACGGCACCACCCGCAACTTCAATCCCGGATACCACCGGCCTGAATACGTTGCCATGATTGCCGAATCCCTGGACCTCTGGAACGAGCTGGAGCAGGATAGCGGTGAATCGCTCCTGGCACGGACCGGCATCGTCACGCACGGGCCCGAGCCCATGCTGCCCGACGCTGCGGCAGCGCTGGCCCAGGCCGGGTTGCGCGCCGAGTTCCTGCGCCCGGACGAGGCCGGCGAGCGCTGGCGCGGCATCCGCTTCGACCAGCAGGTCCTCTACATGCCCGACGGCGGCCAGCTCAACCCGGAAGCCGCGCTGCCGGCTTTCCAGCGCCTTGCCGCAGCCCGGGGCGCCGACATCCGGCACCGCACCAAGGTGGTGTCCTTCGAGATAACGGACGACGGCGTCCGGCTGGGGTTGGAAAGCAGCGCCGGTACCGAAATGGTCGCCGCCGCGCAGGTGGTGGTGACCGCCGGCGGCTGGACGGAAAAGCTGCTGGGCGCAGCCGTGGGCGGGCGCCTGCGGACGCCGAAGCTCAGGGTGACGCAGGAACAGCCGGCGCACTTCCGGATCACCGATCCGGATGCGGTATGGCCGGGGTTCAACCATTACCCGGGCGGCGGATCGCAATACGCGGGATGGTACTCCCCGGTCTACGGCATGCACACCCCCGGCGAGGGCATCAAGGCCGGCTGGCACGGGGTGGGCCCGGTGGTGGACCCGGACAGGCGCACCTTCGAGCCGGAACCGCAGCAGCTCGCTGCCCTGCAGGCCTACGCGAGGACCTGGCTGCCCGGCGTGGACGCCGATGCCTTCGAGGCCATCAGCTGCACCTACACCACCACACCGGACGAGGACTTCGTCCTGGACCGGATTGGGCCAGTGGTGATCGGCGCCGGGTTCTCCGGGCACGGGTTCAAGTTCACGCCCGTGGTGGGCCGGATCCTTGCCGACCTCGCCACGGGCACCCGCCCCGCCCCCGCCATCTTCAGCGCCTCGCGCTAGCTGCCGCCGGCCGGATCAGCTGCCTCGGCGGCCGGAATCCTCCACTTCGGTGCGGTCCGGCCCGGTGTCCTCCCCGCCGTCGTCGTTGCCGTTCATTGGATCCTGGTTCGCTGTGTCCTGTTCGGAAGCCTGGTCCTGCCCCGCAGCGGCATCCCCGGCTCCGGCTGCCCGCGTCCGAGGCATGGCCAGCACCGCCAGGACCGTCAGCAGCCCGGCCACCAGGGCTGCCAGGAAGACGGCGCTGGATGCGGCGACCACGGCCTGGCCGTTTCCCTCACCGCCCGGGTTGCCGGAGTAGATGGCGTTGGCCACGGCCCCGAACACCGCCACGCCCAGGGCGCTGCCGATGGAGCGGGCAAACATGTTGGTGCTGGTCACCACGCCGCGCTCGTTCCACCGCACGCTTGACTGCGCGGCGATCAGCGTGGGTGTTGCGAGCAGGCCGAGGCCGAGCCCCACGACGAAGCAGCTGGACGCGATCAGCGCCACGTTCGGGGTGCCCGCCGTCAACGCCAGGATGAGCAGGCCGGCTACGGTGATGGAAATGCCGATCAGGCCGGTGGCCTTGAAACCGATCCGGAGGTACAAGCGGCCGGCCTGCGATGCGCTGAGGGGCCAGCCGAGGGTCAGTGCCGCCAGGGCAAGGCCCGCGACCAGCGGTGAAACGGACAGTGCACCCTCGAGGAAGGTAGGCACGTAGGAGGTCAAGCCAATCATCACCGCCCCAACGCCAAAGGATGCGAGCGCAGTGGTCACCAGCAGGCGCCGCCGCACCACCCAGGACGGCAGGATGGGTTCCGCAGCCCGCCGTTCCACCAGGATGAAGGCCACCAGGAGCACCGCGCCGACGCCGAAGACGGCAAAGCTGACCGGCGAATCCCACGCCCAGGCCTCGCCGCCCTGCAAAGCGCCGAGGATCAACAGGCCCAGGGAACCTGCCATCAGGGCCGCTCCGGCGTAATCAACCGTGTGCTTGGCGCGTTCCACGTTCTCGTGCAGCGTCCGCACCAGCATCCAGCCGGCCAGGACGCACAGCGGGATGTTGACCAGGAAGATTCCGCGCCAGATGCCCAGCGCCGAGAAGACGCCGCCCAGGCTGGGACCCACCACGGAGGACACCGCCCACACACTGGCCAGGTACCCCTGGACCTTGGCGCGTTCCTCCAGCGAGTAGATGTCACCGGCGATGGTGATGCTGACCGGCAAAACCGCGCCGGCGCCCAAGCCCTGCAGCGCCCGGAAGGCGATCAGGGACGGCATGCTCCAGGCCACGCCGCAGAGGACAGAGCCCAGCAGGAACAGTCCAATGCCTGTCAGGATGATCGGTTTGCGGCCCACCATGTCGGACAGCTTGCCGTAGATGGGCACGGAGACGGCCTGGGCAAGCAGGTACGCCGAGAACAGCCACGGGAACGAGGAGAACCCGCCAACGTCGCGGACGATCGACGGGACTGCGGTAGCCACGATGGTGGAGTCAATCGCCACCAGTCCGGTGGACAGCATCAAGGCGATGAGGATGGGGCCGCGCTCCGAGCGGAACCCCACCCCCTGGGCGCGGGCGGTCATCATGAGTCTCGATTCGGTTTCTGTATCCCTGTTCCTTCCACTCTAGGTACCCCGGACAAACGCTGCCTACCGTCCGGCCTGGTGCGCGTCCAGGAGGCGGGCACAGCGGATGAAACCCAGATGGGAATATGCCTGCGGATGGTTGCCCAGGTGGGTCTCGGTGCCGGGGTCGTATTCCTCCGGCAACAGCCCGGTGGGCCCGAAGAGGGTTACCAGCTGGTCGAACAGGTCCCATGCTTCATCGATGCGGCCCACGGCGACATAGGCCTCGATCAGCCACGTGGTGCAGATGTGGAAGCCGCCCTCCAAGCCCGGCAGGCCGTCGTCGTACCGGTACCGGAAGACTGTCGGCCCCACCCTCAGTTCCCGTTCCACGGCAGTGACCGTGTCCAGGAAGCGCTGGTCGGTGACATCCAGCAGGCCGGAAAGGCCGATGTGCAGGACGGCGGCATCGAGGTCCGGGCTGTCGTAGGCCACGGTGTAGGACTTGGCCGATTCGTCCCAGCCCTCCCGCAGCACCTCATCCCGGATGGCGGCGGCCATGGGAGCCCAGGCGGGGTCCGGCTCCCTGCCGTGCCGGTCAGCTGTCCGCAGTGCCCTGTCCAGGGTCACCCAGCACATCACCTTGGAGTAGACGTGGTGGCGTGCCGGGCGCCGGGCCTCCCAGATGCCGTGGTCCGGTTCATGCCAGCGGGCCAGGACTGCCGAGGCCATCTGGACCATCAGCTCCCAGTGCCCGTCGGCGAGTGTGCCCTCTCTCGAACTCAGGGTATGGATCAGCTCCGCAACAGGGCCAAAGACGTCCAGCTGGACCTGGTGGTCCGCCGCGTTTCCGATCCGGACCGGGCGGGACCCGGCGTAGCCCGGGAGGCTGTCCACCACGGCTTCCGTGGACAGCGGCGAACCGGTGACGGAGTACAGCGGATGGAGCCACTCCGGGCCCGGGGCATGCTCAAGGATCCGCCCCAGCCATCCAAGGAAACCAACGGCCTC
Source organism: Arthrobacter sp. Leaf137 (assembly GCF_001423525.1). Lineage (GTDB taxonomy): Bacteria > Actinomycetota > Actinomycetes > Actinomycetales > Micrococcaceae > Arthrobacter. The sequence continues at coordinate 625,758 of NZ_LMOI01000018.1, forward strand.
CGCGGTGGAGCCAAGGTCCGCCAGGGCATTGACAGTCATGGACCCGTCCCGCAGCCAGCAGTACCGGTAGTCCCAGTTCCTTGTTCCGCCGATGCCTTCGGGCAGGGAGGTGGTGGGGGCGGCGAGGACTGCGCCAGTGGGTTCGTGGACCAAGGCACGGAGCACCAGCGCCGAACGCCGTACCAGCGAGGGTTTCACGGACGGGAGGGCGAGTTTCTGCACCCACTGGCGGGCGTGAAGGGCCACCTCGGCCCGGCGCTCCGTCTCCCCCTGCGGGTCTGCGGGACGGGGTTCCGTGTCACCGCAGCGCAGGTTGAGCACCACGGGCCCGGACTGGAGATTCACCGATGCCGTGGCCGTCCCGTGCCTGCCGTCCGAGGTAATGCTGAAGGTCACGCCCGGCGCGAAGAGGATGATCGGTTCCGACGTGCCCACCACATGCAGTTCGTCGCCGCGGGCCTCCATGACGAACGGGGCGTTGGCGTAGTCCGGCCGCGGTGCGAAGGTGATCCGGGCAGCTCCGGTGCCGGTCAGCACCCGGACCAGGCTGGTGATGCCGTCCGGGGCAGGTTCGAGGTAGTCGGTGACCGTGACGTCCGCCCACCGGGTTTCGACGATCATGGTGCTGTCCACGTAGCGCTGGCCCAGCACCTGTGATGCCTTTGCCGGTTCCACGGAGAAGTGGCCGGCCGCGTCACCGCCCAGGATGTGGGCGAACACCGAGCCGGAGTCCGGCAGCGGGTGGCTCATCCAGCAGACCTTTGCGTCCGGTGTCAGCAGTGCGGTGGAGGAGCCGTTGCCGATCATGGTGTGCCGTTCGAGGCCCACGGCGTCCTCGCCGAACAGCCAAGCCCGCCGCAGTTCGAAGAGCAGGGCAAGGACCCGGGCAAAGGACTCGGGGTCGCGGAGCCGGTGCGCCGCTGCGGTTTCGCCGCCGCCGACCCGCAGGCCCAGGTCCGGGCCGCGGAGGGTGGCGATGGCCAGTTCGTCGCTGTCGGCGTCGCCAGCGAACATGGCGGCACTGGCGCCGAGCCGGGACCGGAGGGTCTCCAGTGCCTCGCCCTTGGACGGCTCCACCACCGACAGGTCCAGCACCGAGCCGTCCACGATGAAGAACAGTCCGTGGGCGCGCGCTATCTCCCGGGCAGTTTCGGTTACCGAGGCGACGACCTCTGCCGGGGCCGGACGGGTGTGGACCGAAACCGCCACCGGTTTGCGCTCAATCCAAACGCCGCTCTGGAACCCTACGGCCTCGTTGAGCGCAGCGTTGACCTTTTGCAGTACCGATTCGGTGGCCAGCGTCTGGGTGTGTGCGAAGCCCATGTCCGACTCCGCGCCGTGAGACCCGATGAGGTGGACCTCCACGGGGAGGCGGGACACCGCCGCCAGGTCCCTCAGGGAGCGGCCCGAAATGATGGCGGCGTGCGTGCTGGGCAGGGCGGCCAGTGCCCGCAAGGCGATGGCGGCGCTGCCCAGCGGGAGGATCTCGGTGGAGATGCCTTCCGCGTCGCACAAGGTGCCGCCGTAGTTGCAGGCCACCAGCAGCGCAGGAACACGTGCCAGAACCTTCAGTTCGTCCAGCAGCGCCGGGGTCAGCCCGCTGTCCGCCGCATCCGCCTGGACAAACGACCGGAGCACCTCCAGCGGAAGGGAACGGGTGAGCAGGGCGGAATCCGCCACGCTCTGGTTCAAAGGCGTGGGCATCAGGGAACCCCTTCGAGGCAGAACCAGGCCGGGACTGCAGCCGCTGGGTCACCTGCGGACTACCGGTTGGCGCCCCTCCCGGAGATCCTGGCGGATTTCCCGGGGGGAGCAGTTCCCATCGTCATCCCCTGCGGTTTCTCCTGAATATCCCCTTCATTGCGTATGTGTAAAAGTCCGGGCCACACGCCGGATCCGGGGCGACGCTACGGTCGGCCGCAGCGCAGGTTTCCGCGCAGGCCACCTGCGCGTTGACCTGCGCGGACGGGCAGCTCAGACGCGCGCCAGCCCGGCCACCTCGGCCAGCAGTTCCACCGAGCGCAGCCGGGCGTCCGTGCCGGTGCTCTGGTGCGCCACGATAAGTTCGTCGGCGTCGGCGTGCCTGCCGAACCCGTCAAGGTAGTCCAGGACGACGTCGGGCGTTCCCACCGCCGAGTAGGTCATCATCTGCGAGACGTGCTGGCCCTGCGGGGAGTCGAGAATCATGTCCGCCTCATCATCGGTGAATTCCCGGGTCCCGCCGCCGAAGAACAGGGACACGCGGGCCCGTTTGGTGGCCTGCATCATCTCCTGCGCCTCAGAGGCGGAATCGGCTGCGATCACGTTGACTCCGGCGATCACGTGGGGGGCCTCGAGCTGCGCGGAGGGCTTGAATTCGCGGCGGTAGACGGCCACTGCGTCCTTCAGTGCGTTGGGGGCAAAATGCGAGGCGAAGGCGTACGGCAGGCCGAGCTGCGCGGCGAGCCGCGCACCGAACAGGGATGATCCCAGGATGTAGAGCGGGACGTTGGTGCCCTTGCCGGGGGTTGCCTCCACACCCTGGATCCGGGTGGGTCCGGTGAGGTAGCCCTGCAGTTCCAGGACGTCCTGCGGGAAGCTGTCGGCGGACATCGGGTCGCGCCGGAGGGCCCGCATGGTGTTCTGGTCGCTGCCGGGGGCACGGCCCAGGCCCAGGTCGATCCGGCCCGGGTGGAGGGTTTCCAGGGTGCCGAACTGCTCGGCGATGGTCAGCGGCGAGTGGTTGGGCAGCATGACCCCGCCGGCGCCGAGCCGGATGCTTTCGGTGTGCGCGGCCACGTGGGCGATCAGCACACTGGTGGCGGACGAAGCGATGGATGACATGTTGTGGTGCTCTGCGTACCAGACCCGCCGGTACCCCAGTTTCTCGGCACTCTGCGCCATCGCCACGCTGCCCGCGAAGCTTTCCGCTGCCGTCTGGCCTTTGCCGATGGTTGCCAGGTCAAGGATGGAAAGCGGGAGGGTCACGTTGGGTGCCGGCCTTTCGGAGCGTTGCATAGGGAATATCGTTGCGTCATCGCGCCCGCCGGGATCGCGGCAGGCACAGATGGCATAACCACGGCGGCACCCGGCTTATTTCTGTGATCTGCGGAATACCCAGCACACTGATGATGTTGCCGCCCCTATGAGCCCAGACACGAAAAGCACAGCGACGAAGAGCACAGGGACAACGAACCAGTCCGCCACCATCGACCTCAAGGACCTGGGAACCGTGCAGCGGCTCGGCTTCGGTGCCATGCGCATCGTGGGCGACGGCGTTTGGGGCGAGCCCGCGGACCGGGCAGCCGCCGTGGCGGTGGTGCGCCGCGCCGTCGAACTCGGCGTCGATTTCATTGACACCGCGGATTCCTATGGCCCGAACATCAGCGAGGAAATCATCGCCGAAGCCCTGCACCCCTACAAGGACGGCCTAAGAATCGCCACGAAAGTGGGATTTACCCGCACCGGGCCCAACAAGTGGGTCCCCGTGGGACGGCCCGAATACCTGCGCCAGCAGACTGAACTGAGCCTCCGCAAGCTGAAGGTGGACACCATCGACCTGCTGCAGCTGCACCGGATCGATCCGAAAGTGGACGCCGAGGAACAGTTCGGTGTGCTGCGTGAACTCCAGGACGAGGGCAAGGTCCGGGCGCTGGGCCTGTCGCAGGTCAGCGTGGCCGAACTCGAAGCCGCCGGAAAGCATTTCACGGTTTCCACCGTCCAGAACCGCTACAACCTGACGGACCGCAGCTCCGAGGACGTGCTGCGCTACTCCGAGGAGAACGGCATCGGCTTCATCCCGTGGGCCCCGATTTCCGCGGGCGAACTGGCCCAGCCGGGCGGCCCGCTGGACGAGGCCGCAACGCGCCTGGATGCCACCACCTCGCAGGTGGCGCTGGCGTGGCTGCTCCGGCGTTCCCCCGTCATGATGCCCATCCCCGGCACGGGATCCGTCAGCCACCTTGAGGAGAACATCGCAGCGGCGGGCATCACGCTCGACGACGACACGTACGCTGGGCTGGAAGCTGCCGGCAAGTAGCGGCGGCTTTCCACGCAGTGCCCAGCAACACAACAGGCAGGAGAACAGCATGGCTAACGTTTTGATGGTTGTTTCAGCAGCCGATTCCCTCACCATGAAGGACGGCAGCGAACACCCCACCGGCTTCTGGGCTGAAGAACTGGTGGTCTCGCACCAGACCCTGGTGGACGCCGGACACACTGTCCACCTCGCCACACCGGGCGGTGCGAAGCCCACCGTGGACCAGGTCAGCCTGGCCGCAGATTCCGCCGGCGGCGAGGAACGCGCCGAGGGCTTCCGGGACTACCTGGCCAAAATCGGCGCCGAGCTGTCGCAGCCCTTGGTGCTCGCCGACGTCGACATCGCTTCCTACCACGCCGTGGTGATGCCCGGCGGGCACGGCCCGATGGCAGACCTCTACAAGGACGCCGACCTGGGCCGCCTGCTGGTGGCCGCGGACAAGGACGGCAAGGTCATCGCGCCGTTCTGCCACGGCCCGGCGGGCCTGCTCAGCGCAACGGACGACGCCGGGACGTTCACTTTCGCGGGACGGCGCCTGACGGTCTTCAGCAACGAAGAGGAACTGAACGGCGGCACGGGCGAGAACACGCCCTGGCTTGTGGAGGACGCGCTGAAGGAGAAGGGCGCGATCGTCAACAACGCCGCTGCCTGGTCTTCCCATGTGGTCCGCGACGGGAACCTGATCACCGGCCAGAACCCGCAGTCCAGCGAGGACGTGGCCAAGGAAGTCATCAAGGCCCTGGGCTGACAGGCTTCCGGGTTTCCGCCGGGATGGCCTGACGCCGATGTATTGACGGAGGGGACCAGCTCTTATGAGCTGGTCCCCTCCTTTGGTGTACGCGGATTGTGACCGCGGCGGTCCCCGCGTTAACTGCGGTTACTCCCCGTATCGCCCGGTTTCGGGGCCTTTGATTCTGCCGGTGGCACTCCCGGATAGTTGCTGCAACGCGCATCATCCGTCGCATCAACTTCGTACCTCCAAGGAGGAAACCATGGCCATCCCCACGCCGAAACCGGCCCTTATCGCGGCCCTGGCAGTGTCCCTGCTGGGCCTGGCCGCATGCGCCGATCCGGGCGCGACGGCGGCGACAGCACCGACGTCGGAGGCTACCGCCACCGCAGCCGGCAAGACCTTCAACCTGTCCCCCGAGCAGGACCGCTTCAAGGTGGACTTGGACCAGGCAGCGGCCGCGCAGGTGCCCGACGCCATCAAGGCCGACGGCAAGCTGACCGTGGTGACCACCGGCGGCACGGCCCCGCTGAGCACGTTCGCCTCCGACAACAAGACCCTGATCGGCAGCGAGGTGGACATCGCCTACGCCGTGGGCGAGACCCTCGGCCTGCAGGTCGAGGTCCTCCCCGTCGCGTGGGCCGACTGGCCGCTGGGCATCGAGTCAGCCAAATACGAGGCCGTCCTCTCCAACGTGACCGTCACCGAGGCCCGCAAGGAGAAGTTCGACTTCGCCACGTACCGCAACGACCTGCTCGGCTTCTACGCCAAGAGCGACTCGGACATGACCGAGGTAAAGGAAGCCAAGGACGTGGCGGGCAAGCGGGTCATCGTTGGCTCCGGCACCAACCAGGAAGCCATCCTGGTGCGCTGGGACGAGGAGAACAAGAAGAACGGCCTCAAGCCGGTGGAGTTCCAGTATTACGACGACGACTCCGCCTCCGGGCTGGCCCTCCAGTCGGGCCGTGCGGACCTGACGTTCGGCCCCAACGCCGGCGCTGCCTACAAGGCGGCGAAGGATGGGAAGACCAAGCAGGTGGGCACCCTGGAGGGCGGCTGGCCGCTGAAGGCCGAGATCGCGTTCACCACCAAGAAGGGCAACGGCCTGGCTGTCGCCGCGCAAACCGCCCTGAACCACCTGATCGACGACGGTACCTACGCCAAGATCCTGGACCGCTGGGGCCTGTCCTCCGAGGCAATCCCGAAGTCCGAACTGAACCCGGCGGGCCTGCCCAAGAAGTAAGCGGACCGCCGACGAATGGATCCCCGCCCAGCACCTTCGGGTGCGAGGCGGGGATTCTTCATTGCCCGGCCATAGCGCAGCGGCGCCGCCGTCCCTAGTCTTAGGACTATGGGGCCGCGAGGCCGATTGCGTGGTGGCACTAGGAGTTCCGGTGGAAGTACTTCTCCCTGAGTATCTGAGCTTCGATTACCGCTGCCAGTTCCGTGGGATACCAGGCGTGCACCATGACCCGGACGACTATCCCCTCGTGTGGAACGTCAGCGTCAGCGGCCGCACCTGGGATGACGCGGACGACGGCGGCGACGGCACGGAAGTCCGCGTCGGCGAAGCGGAACTGTATGTTGTTCCGGACGCCGGGATCATCGACCTCTTCCTGACCCTGGACGCTGTGAACCAGCACGTCGCCGCAGTGGGTGAAATGCTGACGATCAACCGCCCGGACCTGGTCAAGGACCTGGCCCTGGGCGGGGATCTGCTGATCCTGTCCAAGCTGCACGTGGCGCCGGAATTCCGCAGGAACAAGCTCGGTCATGAGATCCTGAAAGCCGTCCTGAGCAGCGTGGGCCGGTCAGCGTCCAAGGTCATCCTCGAAGCAGTCCCGGCGCCCGCGGAGAACGCACCCGCCGAAGGAACGGCCGGGTACGAGGCCGCGAAGGCGTCATTGCGCCGGTACTGGGAAAGCTTCGGCTTCCAGGCCGCCCACGGGGACTATCTGGTGTTCGAAGACATGAACGGCGTCGTCGACTGACCACCCAACCGCAACACCACGGCTGAGGAACAGGGGAAAGTGCACTGCCGGCAAGTTTGGCAATAGTCTGGCCAGATGGGGACTAACACCGTGAACTCCGGCGAGCAGCTCGACAGGCAGTCCCGCATCCTCGAAGCGGCCCTGGACCTGCTGTCCCGGCACGGGATCTCGGGCGTGAGCATGCGCTCCGTCGCCCGGGAGGCCGGCGTCGCCCTGGGCCTGGTGAACTATTACTACGACGACAAGACGAGCCTGATCCGGGCGGCCCTCCACCGCGTCGACGAGCACGACCTCCTGCTGGTCACACCCGATCCGGACTCAACTCCCGACGAACAGCTGCGCACGGCCCTGCGCCGGGTGGCGGGTGCGGATCTGCTGACCACCAAATACCTGTCGCTGCGCCTCCACCTCTGGGCCCTCGCCCAGGCCGATGAGGGCTACGCCGAAATCAATGCCGCCGCCTTCGACCGGTACATCGACGGCCTCGCCACTCTCGTGGCCAATGCCAGGCCCGGGCTCACCTGGGCTGAGTGCCGGGAACGCGCGTCCGATGTTGTCGTCATCCAGAACGGGATGTGGCTGACCTCCCTCCTGGGCGTGGACAAGGCCTCCATCCAGCGCAGCATCCAGCGCACCGAGGACATCGCCTTCGGCCCTGCACCGGACGCCGGCTAGGCAGAAGCGCCACAAACCCTCATCCTCCAGTCACATTTGAACGAGTGTTCAACCTGCTATTGAACACTCGTTCAACATGCATTACTGTCCTTCTATGACGTACGCCACACCTGCCCGGGTTTCTGCTGACGGGGCCCGGCACTTCACCCCCCGCTCCGCGCCGCGCTAAGCCCGCCGGCCCGAAAACCCCGGCGCGATGTCCGCACCACGGACATCGCGCACCGCAAAAGTCACCTCCGCAGCACAGCCGCCGCACCCTCCGGCGCTGCTCCGCCGTGCCCGCGGCACGGCTGCCGCACCATCCGGGGAGCGCCGGTACGGCCCCTGACCTACCACTTAGGGAGACACATGACAGATACAGCAACCACCCTGTTCATCAACGGATCGTGGGAGGCCGCCGCGTCCGGCGCCGTCCGTGAAATCCGCAACCCGGCCGACGGCGAACTGGTCGCCACAGTGTCCGAGGCAGGCCGGGAGGACGCGGAGCGCGCCATCACAGCCGCCCGTGCCGCCTTCGACTCCGGCGCCTGGTCCGGCGTCCCGGCACCGGAGCGCGGCGCATTCCTCCTCAGGGTCGCCGCCGGTCTGCGGGAGCACCGCGAGAAGTTTGCCCGTGCCGAGTCCCTGGACACCGGCAAGCGGATGGTGGAAAGCCGCATCGACATGGATGACATTGCCGCCTGCTTCGAATACTTCGGCAGGCTCGCCGGGCAGCAGGCGGGGCGCATTGTCGACGCCGGAGATCCCGCCGTCGTCAGCCGGATCGCCTACGAACCCGTGGGCGTCTGCGGCCTGATCACGCCATGGAATTACCCGCTCCTCCAGGCCGCCTGGAAGATCGCCCCCGCCCTGGCCGCCGGCTGCACCTTCGTCCTCAAGCCCTCCGAGCTGACCCCGTCCACCAGTATCCTGGCCATGCAGCTGCTGCAGGACCTCGGCCTGCCCGACGGCGTGGCCAACCTGGTCACCGGGACCGGCCCCGAGGCGGGCGCACCCCTTTCGGAACACCCCGCCGTCGACCTCGTCTCCTTTACCGGCGGCCTGGAGACCGGCAAACGCATCGCCGCAGCCGCTGCCGGCACCGTGAAGAAGGTGGCGCTGGAGCTCGGCGGCAAGAACCCCAACGTGGTGTTCGCGGATGCTGACTTTGACGCCGCCGTCGACAACGCCCTCAACGGCGCGTTCGTCCATTCCGGGCAGGTCTGTTCGGCCGGCGCCCGGCTGATAGTGGAGGAATCCATCGCCGAACGTTTCGTGGACGAACTGGTCCGCCGCGCCCGGGGCATCCGGCTGGGCGGCCCCTTCGACGAGGACGCCGAATCCGGGCCGCTGATCTCCGGCGCCCACCGGGACAAGGTCAACGCGTACGTCCAACGCGGCGTCGAGGAAGGTGCACGGCTCCGGACCGGCGGCGCGGCACCGGATGGCGAAAAGTACGACGCCGGGTTCTACTACCAGCCGACAGTCTTGGACCGCGTCACCCGGGGGATGTCCGTGGTCACCGACGAGGCGTTCGGCCCGGTGGTCACCGTGGAAACCTTCCGCACCGAGGACGAGGCCGTGGCCACCGCGAACGACACCATTTACGGGCTTGCCGGCGCGGTCTGGACCCAGGACGCCGGCAAGGCCCAGCGGGTGGCCGGCAGGCTCCGGCACGGCACCATCTGGATCAACGACTACCACCCCTACCTCCCCCAGGCCGAGTGGGGCGGCTTCGGCCAGTCCGGCGTCGGCCGCGAGCTGGGCCCCACCGGCCTGGCGGAGTACCAGGAAGCCAAGCACATCTACCAGAACACCAGCCCGCAGGTCACCGGCTGGTTCGCTGACCACAGCAAGGAGAACTAGATGCACTTCGACAACATCGACGACGCCACGCAGCGGGAATTCGACTACGTCGTCATCGGCGGAGGGTCCGCCGGCGCCGCCGTGGCCGCCCGGCTGAGCGAGGACCCGGACGTCACCGTGGCCCTGGTGGAAGCAGGCCCGGACGACCGCAACCTGCCCGAAATCCTGCAGCTGGACCGGTGGATGGAACTGCTCGAATCCGGCTACGACTGGGACTACCCCATTGAGCCGCAGGAAAACGGCAACTCGTTCATGCGCCACGCCCGCGCCAGGGTGATGGGCGGCTGCTCCAGCCACAACTCCTGCATCGCCTTCTGGGCCCCGCGCGAAGACCTGGACGAGTGGGAGTCCAAGTACGGAGCCTCCGGCTGGAACGCGGACGCCGCGTGGCCGCTGTACAAGCGGCTCGAAACCAACCAGGATGCCGGCCCGGACGCACCCCACCATGGGGACTCCGGCCCCGTGCACCTGATGAACGTGCCCCCGGCGGATCCTGCCGGCGTCGCGCTCCTGGACGCCTGTGAACAGACAGGCATCCCCCGCGCCAGGTTCAACACCGGCACTACAGTGGTCAACGGCGCCAACTTCTTCCAGATCAACCGCAGGGCTGACGGAACCAGGTCCTCCAGCTCGGTGTCCTACATCCACCCCATCATCGAGCGGGACAACTTCACCCTCCTGACCGGCCTCCGCGCCCGCCAACTGGTGTTCGATGCGGACAAGCGCTGCACGGGCGTCGACGTGGTGGACGGAGCGTTCGGCCGCACCCACCGGCTCTCCGCGCGCCACGAAATCATCCTGTCCACCGGCGCCATCGATTCGCCCAAGCTGCTCATGCTTTCGGGCATCGGCCCGGCCGAACACCTCGCCGCCCACGGCATCGAGGTCCTGGTGGACTCCCCCGGCGTGGGCGGGAACCTGCAGGACCACCCCGAAGGCGTGGTCCAGTTCGAGGCCAAACAGCCCATGGTGCAGGCCTCCACGCAGTGGTGGGAAATCGGCATCTTCACTTCCACGGAGGAGGGCCTGGACCGCCCCGACCTGATGATGCATTACGGCTCCGTCCCGTTCGACATGAACACCCTGCGGCACGGCTACCCCACCACGGAAAACGGCTTCAGCCTCACCCCCAACGTCACCCACGCCCGCTCCCGCGGCACGGTCCGCCTGCGCAGCCGCGACTTCCGCGACAAGCCGATGGTGGATCCCCGCTACTTCACGGACCCGGACGGCCACGACATGCGCGTCATGGTGGCCGGCATCCGCAAGGCCCGCGAAATCGCCGCCCAGCCCGCCATGGCGGAATGGACCGGCCGCGAGCTCTCACCCGGCGCCGCGGCGCAGACGGACGAGGAACTGCGGGACTACATCCGTAAGACCCACAACACCGTCTACCACCCGGTGGGCACCGTCCGGATGGGGGCGGACGACGACGGGATGTCACCGTTGGATGCCCGGTTGCGGGTCAAGGGGGTCACCGGGCTCCGGGTCGCCGATGCGTCCGTCATGCCCGAGCACGTCACGGTCAACCCAAACATCACGGTCATGATGATCGGCGAGCGCTGCGCCGACCTGGTCCGGGCAGACCTGGTCCGCGCCGGCAGCTCCGCGGCAACGGCAGAGGAGGAATTCGCCCCTTCCTTCGCCTGACGGGCACGGCTCCGCGGCAACGGGCTTAATATGGCCACGCCGCGTGCACGCCGTCCTTTCGACTCAGCCGCGCCCCAGGGCGGTTCGATCCCATCGTGCTTTTCTGATTTAGGAGTCCACAGTGGAACCCAGCAAGAGTATTGATTCAAGCGGCATGGACGAATTTGGCTACACCCAGACCCTGGACCGCAGCATCGGCAAGTTCGCCAGCTTCGCTGCAGGCGTCAGCTACATTTCCATCCTCACCGGCGTTTTCCAGCTGTTCTATTTCGGTTTCTCCATGGCCGGCCCCGCGTACGCGTGGTCCTGGCCCATCGTGTTCGTGGGCCAGCTGATGGTGGCTCTCTGTTTCGCCGAGCTTGCCGGCCGCTACCCGGTGGCCGGTTCGGTCTACAACTGGGCCAAACGGCTGGCGTCCGGGACGTCGTCCTGGCTGGCCGGCTGGCTGCTGCTGCTGTCCTCCATCATGGCGCTGGGATCGGTGGCACTGGCACTGCAGATCACGCTGCCGCAGCTCTGGTCCGGCTTCCAGTTTGTTGGAGACGGTACGGGCCCGTTCGATTTCGCCATGAACGGCGTAGTGCTGGCCACCATCATGATCACCATCTCCACCCTGATCAACGCCTTCGGCGTGAAGCTGATGACGCGGATCAACAGCATCGGCGTCTTCGTGGAGCTGGTGGCTGCGGTGCTGCTGATCCTCGCCCTCGGCTGGCATGTGGTGCGCGGGCCGGAGGTCTTCTTCGATACCGCGGGCTTCGGCGAAGGTCACGACCTAGGTTTCTTCGGCGTCTTCCTGATCGGGGCCATGGCCTCCGGCTACGTCATGTACGGCTTCGATACGGCAAGCTCGCTGGGTGAGGAGACCAAGGACCCCAAGAAGACGGCGCCCAAGGCCATCCTCCGCGCCGTCACGGCGTCGTTCCTCCTGGGCGGGCTCATCCTGCTGTTCGGCATCCTGGCCGCACCGGACCTCACCGACCCCAAGGTGGGATCGGCCGACGGCGGCTTGCAGTACATCGTGCTCAGCGTCCTGGGCGGCCCGTTCGGCAAGGCGTTCCTGGCCTGCATCGTCGTGGCGGTGGTGGTGTGCACCCTGGCCGTCCACGCCGCTGCGATCCGGATGATGTTCGCCATGGCCCGGGACAACAACCTGCCGTTCAGCCGGCAGCTCAGCAAAGTGGACCCGGTCCGCCGTACCCCCACCGTGGCTGCCATTGTCATCGGAATCCTGGCGGTACTCCCGTTGCTGATCAACGTGATGCAGCCGGCCATCTTCACCATCCTCTCCAGCATCAGCATCGTGCTGATCTATCTGTCCTACCTGCTGGTAACGGTGCCCCTGCTGCGAAAGCGGCTCCTGAAGAAGTGGCCACTGGCCGATGCCGACGGTGCCGAGCCAGGGTTTTGCATGGGCAAGTGGGGGCTGCCCGTGAACATCCTCGCGGTCCTGTGGGGTGGCGCCATGACCGTGAACCTGATCTGGCCGCGGCCGGAGATCTACAACTCGGTGCCGCCCTTCGAGTGGTACCTGCAGTGGGGCGGCGTGATCTTCGTGGCTGCCGTGACCGGCGGCGGGGCCCTGCTGTACCTGCTGAAGATCAGGCACCAGACGGGCGTGCTGGCCGAGCACGCCACCGCAGTGGCGGCCCACCCGTCCGCAGGCCCGGCTCCGGACGCTGTTCCTGCTGGCGCTGTTCCCGCTGAGGAGGGAGCCCTGGCGGTCAAGGTGCCCTAGGCGACGCCACCGCTGCCTGCACAACGCACAGGGAAGGGCCGACGACGGCACTCGCCGGGCCGTCGTCGGCCCTTCCGCGCTGCCCGCCTGCAGGAAAGATTTCGATCCTTTTTTGACGGCGCCGCAGCGCGCCCAATGGGGCCAATCAGCCGCCCTGCCGCGGCGCCCTGCCTTACTCCGATGTCAAGACATTTCTGTGGCCGCGGCCACGCGTTTGTAACTACTTGACAGTCAGCGTGGCATACGTCACGCTGTTGCACATCATGATTGTTGTTGCGTAAGACGCATGCGAAAGGGCCCGGACATGGAGACGCTTGCCAAAAGCTCGATCCGCACGCCAGGTCATCTTCCGCGTCGATCCTCCCCCACCTCGTAACGACGACATTCCGACACCGCGGGTTGCCTCCACCAACTCCGAAGTCTCCCCACCAACCGCATACTTACCCAGCCTCCCGGGAGGAAAAAATGACTGCTCCAGTGAACGTGCCCCTCAATTCACGCGGAAAACTTGCTTCATCCCTGCCTGCAGAGCAGCAGGCAGAGATCGCTGCACTGTTCGAGTTCCGGCGCACGGGCTACTCCCTCGACGCCCCCTTCTACACTGACCCGACGATCTTCAAGATCGATATGGAGGCCATCTTCGGCCAGCACTGGATCTTTGCCGGCAGCGTTGCCGAGCTGCCCGAGCCAGGCGACTACATCACGGTCGACTACGGCCCCTACTCCCTGATCGTGCTCCGCAATGACGACGGCGGCGTCAATGTCCTGCACAACGTCTGCCGCCACCGCGGTGCCCGCGTCCTGACCGAAAATGCCGGTTCTACCGGAAACCTCGTCTGCGGCTACCACTCCTGGACCTATTCCCCTGAGGGCAACCTGATCCACGCCTCCGCTCCCGGCGAAGCCAAGTTCGACAAGAACTGCTTCGCCCTCAAGCGGGCCCATAGCCGCGAGGTTGCCGGACTCATCTTCGTCTGCATCGCTGACGAACCGCCCACAGACTTCGATGAGACCTCGAAGATCTTCGAGCCCTACCTGGCGCCGCACGACCTGTCCAAGACGAAGATTGCCTACCAGCAGAACATCATCGAAGAGGGCAACTGGAAGCTCGTCATGGAGAACAACCGTGAGTGCTACCACTGCGACGGGCACCCGGAACTCGCCTGCTCCCTCTTCCCCACCTGGGGCCTGACGGAAGGCCTGATCCCCACCCACCTCGAGGAGGTCTGGGACCGCAACAAGGAAGCACAGTCCTCGCTCGAGGAGCGGTGCCGCCGCTACGGCCTCCCCTACGAGGTTGTCGAGGAACTGGACACCCGCATCGCGGGCATCCGAATCTCCCGGGAATCCCTTGACGGAGAAGGCGAATCCTTCTCGGCCGACGGGCGCAGGCTGTCCAAGAAGCTGCTCGGCGACTTGCGGGACTTCCGCCTGGGCCGCTGCTCCATGCACCTGCAGCCGAACAGCTGGTTCCACTTTCAGAGCGACCATGTCATCACCTTCGGCGTCTTCCCGATTAACGAACACCAGACCCTTGTCCGCACCACCTGGCTGGTAGCTGACGACGCCGTGGAAGGCGTCGACTACGACCGTGAGAAGCTGACCTACACCTGGGAGCAGACCAACATCCAGGACAAGGCATTCGTGGAACTCTGCCAGCAGGGTGCAGCCAGCCCCGCCTACGAGCCCGGCCCGTACATGAAGAGCGAATACCAGGTGGAGGCCTTCATCAACTGGTACGTGCAGCGGGTGCAGGAGCACTTGGCATGATTGAGCTCCTCACTGAGACGGCGGCAACCCAGGAGCCGCAGCGCATCCGCGGCCTAGAGATGCCGTGGAACAGGGTGATGGGCAGCACCGAGGGACCCGCCGGCGCCGCGCGTGCCCTGGGGCCCTGGCACCCGCAGGAGTTCATGGCTGAATGCGTTGAGACCGTCCCCGAAGCGGGCGGCATGATGACGTTCGTGTTCCGCCGCTGCGACGGGGCTCCCCTGGCGTTCCGTGCGGGCCAGTACGTGAATATTGCCTTCCCGGTGAACGGCGAAGACCAGGAGCCGGTGGACCGCAGCTACTCGCTGTCCAGCTCGCCCACGGAACCCTGGACCTTCAGCGTTACCGTCAAGCGCGACGCCGGCGGGCTGGTTTCACCGTGGGTGCACGACAACGTCAGGCCCGGCACGGTCCTGGACATGCTGGGCCCCGTGGGGGCATTCCACCTGCCTGATGCGGACCGGCGCGCACGGTACCTCTTCCTCGCCGCCGGCGCGGGCATCACCCCCGTCATGTCGATGCTGCGGACCATCCATGACCTGCCCGGGACCGCTGACGTGGTGGTCCTCTACCACGGTGCGGA
Organism: Arthrobacter sp. Leaf137; assembly: GCF_001423525.1. Lineage (GTDB taxonomy): Bacteria > Actinomycetota > Actinomycetes > Actinomycetales > Micrococcaceae > Arthrobacter. Next base: position 640,758 of record NZ_LMOI01000018.1, read on the forward strand.
AGCCGGAGGTTTTGCGTTCCACAAGGAGCTGGCCTACATCGCCTCAGTGGACTCGCGCGTCAAGGTCTTCTACGCGCTGGGCGACCGCGGCAGGCCCGAGGAGTGGGAAGGCTTCAAGGGACGGTTGTCCGCCGCGATGATTGACGAGGTGGCCCCCGACGCCAACGGCCGGCAGGTGTACGCCTGCGGGCCGGAGGGCTACCTGAACACCGCTACGGAGCTGCTCAAGAAGGTGGGGGTCGACGACACCTCCATCTACATGGAGTTCTTCTCGGGCGACCGGCAGACCCTCCTGGAATACCAGGCAGAGCTCGCGCATGCAGCGGACATTGCCGAGGAAATCGCGGAGGAAATCGCCGACTCCGCCGAGGGCTACTACGAAAGCCAGCCCGCCGCGTTCGGTATGTACGAGCCCGGCTACGACGAGGATGGAACGCTGCAGGCTTCCGGGCTGCCGCTGGAAGCGGTGGACCCGGACGCTCCGGCCTCCACGGAAGCCGCCGCGCCGGAGGCCGCCACCCCGGATGCGTCCAGCTTCGACACCGTGGGAACCGGCAGCCTGACCCTGTCCTTCCTGCGCACCGGAATCAACGTTCGGATCGACCCTGAGGAGCACATCCTCGAGGTGGCGCAACGTGCCGGTGTCCGGATCGGTGCGAACTGCAAGGAGGGCATGTGCGGCTCCTGCAAGGTGGTCAAGCTGTCCGGGGACATCGACATGAACCACCAGGGCGGGATCCGCAAAAGGGAAATCGATGCCGGCAAGTTCCTGCCCTGCTGCTCCACCGCACGCACCGACATGGTGATCGACGCCTAGCCGCCCCGTAAACGGCGGGTGCCGCCCACCCCGAAGATTCACCGCAAGTGAAAAGTAAAACCACACGGAAGGTCTGATGCACCCAGCGTCGGGCCTTCCGTGGCAATCAAATGCCAACCATAGGAGCCATGCCCATGTCAGGTAACAAAGCCGTTGCGTACAAGGAGCCCGGGGTCGTCGAAATCATCGACACCCCGTACCCCACCTTTGAACTGCAGGCCGGCCCCGGCGTCAATCCCGTCAATGTTGGCCGGAAGGTCCCGCACGGTGTCATCCTGCGCACCGTAAGCACCAACATCTGCGGTTCTGACCAGCACATGGTCCGCGGCCGCACCACCGCCCCGGCCGGTCTCGTCCTGGGGCACGAGATCACCGGCGAAGTCATTGAGGCCGGCCCGGACGTCGAGTTCATCAAGGTGGGGGACATCGTCTCTGTCCCCTTCAACATCTCCTGTGGCCGCTGCCGGAACTGCAAGGAACGCAAGACCGGAATCTGCCTGAACGTTAACCCGGACCGCCCGGGGTCCGCCTACGGTTACGTGGACATGGGCGGGTGGGTTGGCGGCCAGGCCGAATACGTCCTGGTCCCCTACGCCGACTGGAATCTCCTGCGCTTCCCGGACCGCGACCAGGCCCTCGAGAAGATCATGGACCTGACCATGCTCTCGGACATCCTGCCCACCGGTTTCCATGGAGCCGTCACGGCGGGTGTCGGAGTAGGGTCCACCGTCTACGTTGCCGGAGCAGGACCCGTGGGCCTTGCCGCAGCCGCCAGCGCCCAGCTGCTGGGTGCGGCGGTGGTCATCGTCGGAGACCTCAACGAGGACCGGCTGGCCCAGGCCCGGTCCTTTGGCTGCGAAACCGTCAACGTGGCCAACGGCGACCCCGCCGACCAGATCGAGGAGATCCTCGGCGTCCGTGAGGTGGACTCAGGAATCGACGCCGTGGGTTTTGAAGCCCGCGGGCACGGCCACGGCGCCCAGGAGGCACCGGCCACAGTGCTCAACTCGCTGATGGACATCACCACCGCCGGCGGATCCGTGGGTATTCCCGGCCTCTACGTCACCGGCGACCCGGGCGCCGCGGATGAGGCAGCCCAGAAGGGCAGCCTGTCCCTGTCACTTGGCACGGGCTGGGCCAAGTCCCTCTCCTTCGCCACCGGCCAGTGCCCGGTCATGAAGTACAACAGGCAGCTGATGATGGCGATCCTGCACGACAGGATCCACATCGCCAAGGCCGTCAACGCCACGGCCATCCCGCTCGAAGACGCCCCCAGGGGTTACGCGGAGTTCGACGCCGGAGCGGCCACCAAGTACGTCCTGAACCCGAACGGCTACCTCAACTAAAGCCGCAGGCGAGGCGGGGTCTCCCCAGAGGCTGTTTCGAGCGGGCCGCTGCACCACCCAGGCCATATGGGTAGCGCAGCGGCCCGCGTCAGTTGGGAAAGGGCCTACAGCCACTGCTCCCACACGATGAGCTGCAGCTTGCAGGTTTCCTCCGAAGCAGTCCCCAGGGAGGGGCCTGCGCCGGCATTCTCCCCGCGGCCGCCGTCGTCGTCCCTTCCCTGCCAGGCTGCGGTACGCATCAGGCGCGGACCGCCCCGGACGGCGCGTCGGCCGTGCGCACCGGCGTTTCCAGCCCGAGGTTCTCGCGCAGGGTGCTGCCGCGGTACTCGGTGGGGTACACGCCGCGCTCCTGCAGCTCCGGCACCAGGTGGTTGACGATGTCATCCAGGCCGGTGGGAACCAGCCACGGCGAAATGTTGAAACCGTCTACCGCACCCGTCCGGGCGTACTCGGCCAGGTGGTCCGCCACGGCCGTGTAGGAGCCGGTGAACGTGGCGTCGATCCGCGCCGTCTTGGAGGTCACGAACTGGCGGATGGACAGGCCCTTGTCCTTGGCCTCGGCGCGCCACTGGTCCGCGAGCTGGCGGGCCTTGGCACCGTGGAAGCCGCTGCCGCGGGTCTCGGAGGTCTCCTCCACCACGGGGTCGATCTCCGGCAGCGGGCCGTCGGGATCGTATGCGGACAGTTCTCGGCCCCAGAACTGCTCCAGGTAGGCAACAGCCTGCTGCGGGCCGATCTGCAGGCTCCGCACCCATTCCTTCTTTTCTGCAGCCTCTTCGGCCGTGGCCGCGAGGATGAATTCGCTGGCCGGCATGATCTGCACCGCGTTGGCACCGCGGCCCGCCGCCACCGAGCGCTCCACGAGGTCCTTGCGGAACTCCAGGGCGTCGTCGAACTTCGGGTGGGCGGAGAAGATCACGTCGGCCTGCCGGGCGGCGAAGTTCCGGCCCTCGGGCGAATCCCCGGCCTGGAACAGCACCGGCCGGTACTGGGCACTGCGCGGCAGCCGCGGAGTCACGTCCACTGCGTAGTGCTGGCCTTCGTGGAGCACTCGGCGGGCGGGGCCGGCGGGGGTCTCCCAGGAGTCCCAGATGCGTTTGGCCGTCTCCACGAATGCCTCCGCGTGCTTGTACCGGTCCGCGTGGTCCAGGTAGCCGCCGCGGCGGAAGTTGGCGCCGGTCCAGGCGTTATCCGTGGTGACGATGTTCCAGGCGGCGCGGCCGCCCGAGATCAGGTCCAGCGAGGCGAGGCGATGCGCCAGATCTGCTGGATCGTTGTAGGTGGTGTTCTGGGTGGCCACCAGGCCGATGTTTTTAGTTACCGATGCCAGCGCGGCCAGCATGGTCTGCGCGTCCGGACGGCCAACCACGTCCAAGGCGTGCGGGCGGCCCAGGTGCTCGCGCAGGCGAAGCCCCTCGCCGAGGAAGAACGCGGCGAACAGTCCGCGCTCGGCGGTCTGGGCGATCCGGCGGAAGGATTCAAAGTCGGTCTGTGAACCGGATTCTGCGGCTTTCCAGATGGTGCCGGAGTTGACGCCCTGGAAGAAGATGCCGAACTGGATCTGGCCGCTCGGCTGGAAGACGTCGGATTTAGCACGGTTGTGCTGTGTCATGGCTTTTCCTTACTTTCCGGTGCCGGCGGCGGCAGATGCGTAGCGACTGGCCGGGCGCTCCAGGCCCAGCAGGTCGCGGAAGGTCCCGTCCTGCAGCACAGGACGAAGCACTCCGCGGCGGCGCAGCCCGGGCAGGACCAGGCGGCCCAGTTCGTCGAGGTCCAGGGCGAGCGACGCCGGGTGGAGGCGCACGCCATCGGCATCCGCCAGCAGCGACTCCAGGAAGTCCGTCAGGGCGGCGGCAGTGCCCGCGAAGGCCGCGCGGCCGCCGTCGAACGGTGTCTCCCGCGAGGCCGCAGCCTGCCCGCGCGAGTCGAGGACGACGTCGAGCTCGGCGATCACCGCCACGGACCCACCCACCCGGGAACGCACGTCAAGGACCTCCGCGGCCAGCAGTTCAGGGGTAGGTGCGGACACCAGTACGGCGTCCACGGCGTCAGGCTGCACTTCACCGAGCAGCGATGCCGGGGCCAGCACGGGCAGCTGTCCCTGCAGCGGCCGCGGAATGATGGCCGGGCCCTTCACCGAATAGCCCGCACCGGCAAACCCGGCCGGGGTCTCAAAATCGGCATAGTGGAGCTTGTCAACGTCGATGTACCGCCCCGTGGCGACGTCGCGGATCACGGCGTCGTCCTCCCACGAGTCCCACAGCCGCCGGGACACCTCAATGGACGCCGCAGCTTCCTGGCCCAGCGCGGCGCCGGTGACGGAAGAGCGCCCGACGGCGGCAGCAGCCGCGGGTGCCTCGTCCGCGGTGACGATCCACCCCGCCCGGCCGCCGGAGACGTAGTCGAGGCTGGCCAGCTGGGTGGAGACGTGGAACGGTTCGGTGTAGACGGTGTCCACTTCGGGCACCAGGGCAATCGACCTGGTGACCGGACCGGCGAACGCTGCGCGCTGCAGTGCGTTGATACGGCCGGGAACCGGTGCGTCCGTGAAAGTGGCTGCGTGGAAACCGGCGGACTCGGCGGCCAGCACGGCGCGGGAGATGTCCGCCCCGTCCCACCCGGCGCCGTCGAGCTCGATGGCCAGGAAACCGGCCTGGCTTCCTTCGGCCGAAGGGGTATTAGTGTTGCTCACTTCTGGTCCTGACGTTCGTAGGGAATCTTTTCGCCGGCCTCGATAGCCACGGGCAGCCGGTTTTCGGCCGGCGGCAGCGGGCAGGTGGCCAGGTCCGTGTAGGCGCACGGCAGGTTGACCGCCCGGTTGAAGTCCAGCACCACGGAGCCGTCCGCCTCGGGCACCACGGAGAGCGAGCGGTTTGCCGCGTAGGTAGTGGTGCCGGAGGTCTGGTCCGTGAACAGCACCGACAGGGAACCCGGCGCGTGGCCGTTGAACGCCGTCAGCGCCAGTTCCTGGCCGGCGAGTTTGAAGCGGATCTCGCCCGGAGCCTCGTAAACGTGCTGAATGCCCTCGACGGCGGCGCCCACCGTGGTGGGCCGCGGCGCCTCGAACGGAACGAACGTTCCGCGGACGGCGTAAGCGGCATCGGGCGAGTAGGCGGGCGTGCCCTGGTACTCGCGGAGCAGCCCGTTCTCCGGGTTCCGCGGCCGCACGATGTACTCGCCGCCGCGCTTGGCCACCTCGATGACGGTCTCGCCGGACACGAGGTTGATCCCGCCGCGTTCGGCGATGGGTCCGAGTTCCAGGGTTGCGCCGGCTTCGGTGGTCAGTTCCTTGCCGTCCCGCTGCAGGCTCTCACCCGGCTGCAGCACAACGCGGACGACGTCGGCCTCCGCGCTCCAGGTGCCCGGGGCGCCTTCCAGCGGAGCGGCATCGCTGCTAAGCCAGTGGAGGTGGGTCACCGCGAGGAAGCCGTGCGGGTGGGCGCGGTGGCGCTCGTGCGCCGCGTGCCACTCCTGCCAGTCGGCGTCGAAAATTTCGAGGGCTGTTTCAGTGGACAAGGGCGTTCTCACTCCTGCTGGCGTTGGCGGACGGGTTGGATCGCGTGAATCCGGGGCGGTTGCCGTAGGGGTCCCCGGCCTCCCACAGCGTGGTGGGCGCTGCGGCCCGGACGGCCGGGATCACTTCGAGGGCGAAGCGCTCGAGGATTTCCAGCTGTTGTTCGAAGGGCAGCGTGGTGGGCAGGGAAATGGACTGAAGGTCGTGGCGGTAGAGCTGGTGGTAGCTCAGGATCTTGTCGATCACCTGCTCCGGGCTTCCCACCAGCGCGGGCCCCTCGGCCACGGCATGCTGGATGTCCCGGAAGGGCGAGTTGTTGCCCGGCACGTTGCGGTTGGCCGTCAGGGCCTCGTAGACGGGGCCGAACTGGCGCACCGCCTCCTGGGTGGTGTCGGCGATGAACACGCCGCCGGCGCCGCAGCCCGATCCGACGTACTGCTGCCGGGGGTCGTGCCCGTGGCGCTCGTACTCATCGCGGTAGTGATCGATCAGCACGGCATAGTTTTCCCGGGGCTGGATGGCGTTGGCGGTGAACAGGGGGTCGCCCCACTTGCCGGCCAAGGCGGCCGACGTCAGCGTTGTAGCAGAGCCGTGCCAAATACGCGGCGGACCGTCGAAGGGGCGGGGCGTGGTGGTGGCCGGATCGGTCAGCGGAGATCGGAACCTGCCGGACCAGGTGACGCCTTCCTCACGCCACAGCCGGCGCAGCAGCTCGTACTTTTCGGCCAGCAGGTCCCACTGGTCCGCCAGGTCCAGGCCGAAGAGCGGGTACTGCAGCACCTCGTTGCCCTTGCCGATGGTGACCTCCAGGCGGCCGCGGCTGAGCTGGTCAATGGTGGCGTAGTCCTCTGCCACCCGCACGGGGTCCAGCACGGACAGCACCGTGACGCCGGTGTGCAGCCGGATCCGGTCCGTCACGGCTGCGATGGCCGCCAGCACGGTGGTGGGAGAGGAGGAAATGAACTCACCCGCGTGCCGCTCCCCCACCGAGAAGCTGTCGAACCCCAGGGCTTCTGCCCGGCGGGCCGTTTCCACTACCTGGTTCAGCCGGTCCGCCGTGGAGACGATCTCCCCGGTGAGCGGGTTCTTCAGGTGCGGAATGATGTCCAGGACCTGGAATTTCATGAGGACTTCTTCGATGCTTCGGCCGATGCGCTGGGGGTGGCCGCGGCCTGGGTGGCGGCGTAGTTGTCCTCCGTGATGGTCTTCGCTTCCGGCAACGCTTCCTCTGACAGGCCCCAGCGTTCCAGGACCTTGCCGTAGGAGCCGTCCTTGATGGCGGAGTTCAGGGCCTCGGTGATCACCGGCGCCAGCCCGTTGCCTTTAAGCGACGTGGCGGCCACCAGCGTCTCGGACGGCCAGCCGGCGTTCACCTTGCCCACCACCTTCAGGTCGTCACGGGTGTTTTCCCGGTACACGGTAGACGGGTAGGGAGCGATATTGAGGTCCGTGCGGCCCGAGGACAGCGCCAGGATGGTGTCTGCCTCGGACTGGTAATACTGCAGGGTGGCCGGCGCCTTGCCCTTGTCCTCAAGCTCCTTGTTCCAGGCCAGCAGGATTTTTTCCTGGTTGGTGCCGGAGCCGACGGAGACGCGCAGTCCGGAGATGTCGTCCGCGCCCCTGATGTCGTACGTGGCGGATTTCTTGGCTTCGAAGCCCATGAACGCGGCCCGGTAGCTGGCGAAGTCGAACAGCTTCACGCGGTCCTTGTTGACGCCCACGTTGGAGAAGACCACCTCGAAGTCGCCGGACTGGGTCTTCAGCGGCCAGTTCTCCCAGGACGTGACCTGGACGTCGAGTTCCAGGCCCAGCTTGTCCGCCACCAGCTGTGCGATATCCAGCTCGGAGCCGATGGGCGTCTTGTCATCCGTGGCGTGGAAGGACAGGGGGATGGAGCCGGCGGTGGTGGCCACCGTCAGCTTGCCGTCCTTGCCGATCAGCTCGGGAACCTTGGCGGCGAGCGCCGCGTCTTTCCCGCCGCGGATCCGCTGCTGGTCCGGGGACGTGTTGTAGACCACGCCATTGCGTGCCGCCGTCGTCTGTGCCGCGCCGGAGGCATCACCGGAAGCCGAAGCGCCGGGGTCTGCGCAGGCGGACAGCGCGGCCGTTCCCAGGAGGACGACGGCGGGGAGTGCTGCCAGTGAGCGCCGCGTACGGAGGCCCGGGGTGCTGGAGCGGCGCCGGCCGGACTGGCGCAGGGTTGGAAAAGCCATGGATGGGTCCTTAGATGTTGAAAGCCGGTTCGAGCACCTTGGAGAAGAAGCTCCGGGTGCGCGGTTCCTGGGGGTTGGTGAAAATCTGCTGCGGGGTACCCTGTTCCACGATCTGGCCCTGGTCCATGAACACCACGGTGTCCGCCACGTCGCGGGCGAAACCCATTTCGTGGGTGACGATGATCAGGGTGGTGCCGGACTTGGCCAGTTCCCGGATGACATCCAGCACTTCGTTGACCAGTTCCGGGTCCAAGGCGGACGTGGGCTCGTCGAACAGCAGGATCTTGGGGTCCAGCGCCAGGGCCCGGGCGATGGCGACGCGCTGCTGCTGGCCGCCGGAAAGCTGCCTGGGGTACGCACCGGCGCGGTCCTTGAGCCCTACGCGGTCCAGCAGTTCCAGGCCGCGGCGGCGGGCTTCCTCCTTGGAACGGCCCTGGGCCACGACGGGCGCTTCCGCCACGTTTTCCAATGCGGTGAGGTGCGGGAACAGATTGAAGTTCTGGAACACCATGCCGATCTCGGTGCGCTGCTTGAGGATGTCCTTCTCCCGCAGCTCGTGGAGTTTCTGGCCGCGGATTTCGTAGCCCACCAGCTTGCCGTCGATGGAGATGTGGCCGCCGTCCACCTTTTCCAGGTGGTTGATGGTGCGCAGCAGAGTGGACTTGCCGGAACCGGACGGGCCCACGATCACGGCCACGCCGCCCGGCTCCACGGTGAGGCTGACGCCCTTGAGCACCTCGGTGGCGCCGAAGGACTTGCGGACGCCGGTGATTTCGACGAGCCCGCGGGTGGCGGGGGTAGGGGTGGCGGTCATCAGAGGCTCTTCCGGTTGGTGACGGCGTGGGTGGCGAAGAACTTGCGGGCCTTCTGCAGTGGCGTCAGGGGCAGGTTGCGCACGGCACCCTTGGAGTAGTGGCGTTCGATGTAGTACTGGAAGACGCTGAGCACGGAGGTGATCACCACGTACCAGAGCGTGGCCACCAAGAGCAGCGGCAGGACCTGCTGGGTGCGGTTGTAGATCACCTGCACGGTGTAGAACAGCTCCGAGTAAGCCAGGACATAGACAATCGAGGTGCCCTTGACCAGGCCGATGATCTCGTTGAAGGCGGTGGGCAGGATGGCACGCATGGCCTGCGGCAGGACAATTCGGGTGGACCGGCGCCAGGCCGGGATGCCCAGGGCGGCGGCGGCCTCCAGCTGGCCCTGGTCCACGGAGAGGATGCCGCCGCGGATGATTTCCGCGGAGTAGGCGGCCTGGTTCAGGGTCAGGCCCAGGACGGCCGCGGCGAACTGGCTGATCAGCGTGGTGGTCTGGACCTCGAAGAACCGCACATCCGTGAAGGGGATGCCCAGGCTGATCTTTTCGTAGAGGTAGCCCAGGTTGTACCAGAGGAGCAGCTGGACCAGCAGCGGCGTGGACCGGAAGATCCAGGAGAACGTCCAGGAGACGGACACCAGCAGCGGGGAGGCGGACAACCGCATGAGCGCCAGGATGAAGCCCAGCACGAAGCCGAGGATGCCGGAGATTGCGGTGAGCTTGAGGGTTTCCAGCAGGCCGTTCACCACGGACTGCGCGGTAAACCACTGCGCCACCACACCCCACTCCCAGCGCGGGTTGGTGGCCAGCGACCAGGCCACGGCCAAAACGCCAAGCGCCACGGCGGCAGTCCCCACCCAGCGCCACGGATGCTTCGCAGCCACGACGCGGTATGACGAATAGTCGGCGGCAATGCGCGCTGTTCCTTCGGGCGGCAATCCCCCGCCTGATGGCAGGTTGCTGCCGGTTACAGAAGCGGTTTCGGTGGCCGCCTGCCCGGGAGCGGCTGCCGCCGCGCCGGCCTCCGCCGTTGTTGCCGGCTCTACCGTGGGTGCTGGCCGTACCTGCGCCACCCTCGATGTTGCTGAACTCATGTGCCACCTCGCTTCTTGTCCTGGGTCCTGGTGTTCGGGTCGGAGCGGGCGCTCCGGCCTGGGCTTTTGCCCCGGTTGCTGGCTGCAAATCTAGGACCGGCCCAAACAGGGCGGCAACACCGGAAGTTGCATTAGTTCACCGGGCTTCGCACTGCGTCATGAGTCGGTTTCTTGCGTCTTTTGACCTGTTGTGACGCGGAGTTAACGGGCGTGACCGGCCGCTCGACCGCCCTCGTCACCGCTGCCTAGCATGGGCACTCCGGCGGCTGCCAACGCGCCGCTGTACCTCTCACCAGCCCGCGCATCAGCCCATCCGCCCGTCAGGAGCCCCCATGCCAGCGAAGATTCCGGCCGTCGTGTTCATCGGCGGCGGACCGCGCACGGCCGGCGTCCTGGAACGGATCGCCGCGAACCGGCCCGATGTATTTGCCGGTCCGCTGGAGATCCATGTGGTGGAGCCGCATGTTCCGGGCTCGGGCCGCATCTGGCGGTACGACCAGGACCCCGGACTGCTCCTGAACTCCATGGCCGCGGACATCACCATGTTCACCGATGATTCCGTGGCCTGCGACGGCCCGGCCGCCGCGGGCCCGGGACTGGTGGAGTGGACCGCCGGCGTCCTGGACGGATCCATCACCGATGTGCCGGACTTCCCGCAGCACCTGCAGGACCAGCTCCGGGCACTCAACGGCACCACATTCCCCACCCGACAGCTGCAGAGCCAGTACCTCGAATGGTTCTTCCGCCGGGCCACCAGGGCGCTGAACCACAGCGTCACCGCCCACCGGAGCACCGCCGTCGGGATCTCACACCTTGCGGACGGCCGGCACGAGGTTGCGCTGGCCAACGGCCGGACGCTGCACGCGGACATCCTGGTGACCGCCCTGGGCCACACCGATTCGTCGCCCAACGCGGCTTCCTCCGGCTACGCCGGCTTCGCCGCCCGGCACGGCGGCTACCACGCGGCACCCAGCTACACCACCGACGTCGATTACTCAGGCATCGCCCCGGGCCAGGACGTCATCGTCTCCGGCATGGGCCTGGCCTTCGTGGACCTGCTGGTCATCCTGATGGAGGGCCGCGGCGGCCGGTTCGAGGAAGCGCCCGACGGCTGGCTGCGCTACCTTCCGTCCGGACGGGAACCGCGGCTGTGGGCCGGGTCGCGCCGCGGCGTGCCCTACCACTCCAAGATCTCCGCCGTCCTCCGCGGCGAAGCACCGGGACCGCTGCGGTTCTTCACCCCTGCCGCTATCGAATCCCTGCTCCAAAGCCACGGGGAACTGGACTTCCACCAGCACCTCTGGCCGCTGGTGGCCAAGGAGGCCGGGTACTACTACTACCGCGAGCTCCTGACCGGAAGCCCCGAACAGGCCGCCCTGGGCTGGGACGAATTCTCTGCCCGCTATGCCCCGCTGGACTGGTACAGCAGCGAGCGCACGGACCTCGTGGCCGCCGCCGTTCCCGACGACGGCCTGCACCTGGACCTCGAACGGCTGGACCGGCCCTTCGACGGGCGCCGCTTCGCGGACCACCGCGCCGTGCAGGAAGCCGTGGCCGGATACATCGAACACGACCTCGCCCTCCGCGACAGCCCGGACCATCCCGAGACGCTCGCCCTGTTCCTGGCCCTGCTGCACGTGTACATGGAGGTGGGCCGCGTGGTTCCCGCGGACCGGCTGAACGCCCGGTCCCAGCAGGCCATACACGGCTGGTGGCACGGGTTCTTCAGCTTCGTCGATTCCGGGCCGCCGCCCCACCGCCTGCGGCAGATGCTGGCCCTGCACCGTGCCGGGCTGCTGCAGTTCCTGGGACCCGGCGTGGAGGTCACCACCGACGAATCAACCGGGGCTTTCGTTGCCGCGTCCCCGCAATCCGATGGGGTGGTTTCGGCGAGGGCGTTCATCGAGGCCAGGTTGCCGGCCACGTCGGTGGTCCGGTCGCTCAACCCTGTGCTGGCTTCACTCCACGGCAGCGGGCTGGGAACCGAGCAGCAGCTGCTGACCGCGGACGGAATCCACTCCACCGGGAAGCTGCTGGTAACCCCGCAGCACCGGCTGGTGGGGGCGGACGGCACCCCTCAGGACACCGTGTTCGGCGTCGGCCCAGGAACGTCCGGCTGGGGCGCCGGAGCATTTGCCCGGCCGCGCACCAACGCAGCCCCATTCCGGGAAAATGATGCCCTGGCCCGGACCATCCTCGGCACGGCCCGCAACCTTGCCGTCGAAATGTCCGCCACAATATCCCCAGAGCCGGCCGCCGCCGGCCGGAACCATACCCTGACAAGGAACGACCGGTGACAGCAGAACCACAAGTCCAGCCCCGCCCCCTGGACCGCGCCGCCCTGGACGTCCTGATCCTGCCCATGCAGGATCCCCGGGTCCGGCCGCTCCTGGACGAGCTCGCCGTCGAATACGACACCCGTTACGGGGACCTCTTCGGCAGCGGCGCCGCAGCCGAGGAACTGAAACGGTACCCGGCTGCGGAGTTCGAGGGCCCCACCGGCGCGCTGCTCATCATCCAGGAAGACGGCAAATCCATCGCCGGCGGCGCGTTCCGCCGGTATGACGCCACCACGGCCGAACTGAAGCGGATCTGGACCCACACCGCCCACCGCCGCCGCGGCTTGGCCCGCCTCGTCCTCGCCGAGCTGGAGTCACTGGCAGCGGCCCGCGGCTACACCTCCCTGTACCTGACCACCGGCCCGCGGCAGCCCGAGGCCAAACTCCTGTATCTGCGCACGGGTTACCAGGCACAGTTCGACCTGGCCGCGGACCCCGAGACCATCGGAGCGCTGGCGTTCACCAAGGAACTTCCCGCCGCCGGCACCAGGACGGCGCAGGACTGACCTTCCCGACACCTCGGCAGATGCACCGCCCGCCGCTAAGCTAGCGCCATGGCGAACAAAACCACAGCAGAGAAGCTTGCCACCATCCAGAAGGGCTATGCCTTGGAAGGTGCCACCATCGAGCTGGGGGCCGCCCTGATCGATGGCGAACTCCACAAGGACGCTCCGGTGCGGCTGCCGCTGGCCATGATGAACAGGCACGGGCTGGTGGCCGGAGCCACCGGTACCGGCAAGACCGTCACCCTGCACATGATGGCCGAGCAGCTCTCCACCGCCGGCGTGCCCGTCTTCCTGGCGGACATCAAGGGTGACCTCTCGGGGCTCGCCACGGCGGCACCCGGAAGCGAGAAGCTCCTGGCCCGCACCCAGAGCATCGGCCAGGACTGGCACGGCAAGACCTTCCCGGTGGAATTCCTGGCCCTGGGCGGCGATGGCAACGGCATCCCTGTCCGGGCCACGGTGACCTCGTTCGGGCCCATCCTGCTCTCGCGGATCATGGAGCTCAACGACACCCAGGAATCCAGCCTGCAGCTGGTCTTCTACTTCGCCGACAAGAACGGCCTGGAACTGATCGACCTGAAGGACCTCCGGGCGGTCATCCAGTTCCTGACCTCGGATGAAGGCAAGGACGAACTCGAACAGCTCGGCGGGCTCTCGAAGGCCACCGCCGGGGTGATCCTGCGTGAACTGGTCACGCTCGAGGCCCAGGGGCTGGAGAAGTTCTTCGGTGAACCGGAGTTTGATACCGCTGAACTGCTGCGCACCGCGCCGGATGGCCGCGGCGTGGTCACCTGCCTGGAACTGCCCACCCTGCAGAACAAGCCCATGCTGTTCTCCACGTTCCTCATGTGGCTGCTCGCCGACCTGTTTGAAGACCTCCCCGAAGCGGGCGACCTGGACAAGCCCAAGCTGGTCTTCTTCCTGGACGAGGCGCACCTGCTGTTCAACGGTGCCTCCAAGGCTTTCCTGGACGCCATTACCTCCACCGTCCGGCTGATCCGGTCCAAGGGCGTGGGCATCTTCTTCGTCACCCAGACCCCCAAGGATGTTCCTGCCGACGTCCTCGGCCAGCTGGCCAACCGGGTCCAGCACGCCTTGCGGGCCTTCACCCCGGAGGATGCGAAGGCCCTCAAGGCCACCGTATCCACGTTCCCCCTCAGTGACTACGACCTCGAAGAAACGCTCACGTCGGCCGGCATCGGTGAAGCGGTCATCACCGTCATGAACGACAAGGGCGCCCCCACCCCGGTGGCCCTCACCCGGCTGCGGGCCCCCGAATCGGTGATGGGTCCCAGCGACGAGGCCCTGGTCCGGAGCACCGTGGCCGGGTCCGCGCTGCTGGGCAAGTACGGCACCGCGGTGGACAACCCCTCCGCGTACGAGAAGCTCACCGGCAAGACGGCAGCACCTACCGGTCCCGCGGCTTCCGCTGGAACGCCGGGTGGGACTTCCCAGCAGAACGATGTCGACGCCGAGGCCAGGCGCATCGAGGAGGAAATCCTGGGCCGGCCCAGCAGCAGGACGTCGCATAACAGTTCCGGCGGCGACGACGCCGCCGCCGAAAGGCCCGGCACTGTCCCGGCTCCGCGGGCACCCCGTGCACCCGAGCCCCAACGCCAATCCCAGCCGGGGGGCGGAATCATGGGCGACCTGGGCGGCGTGCTCGGCGGCGCCTTGGGTGGCGGGCTGAAAAGCATGGCACGGTCCGTGGGCACCCAGCTGGGCCGTGAGCTGCTGCGCGGCATGTTCGGCACGTCATCCCGGCGGCGCCGCCGCTGACCCCGGGGCCTCAGCGCGGGGCCACGCGGACCCCGCCAGCGCCGGACCGGTCCGGGTCCAAAGGTGCGGCCGGGCACTCTCCGTGCCGGCGTCGTCGGGCGCTGTCCCTGGTGCGAACGCCGGGCTGCGGCGGGAATTAGGGGAGGCGCCGACTTTAGTGTGCCAACGTAGTGACGTTACTGTAATAAACGTGCAGATGAGTCAAGCGTTGGTGAGGATAGCGGCCGGATGGCTGCTGGGCCTCATGCTTGCCGTGGCCGGAGCCATTGTGGCCATCAACCTGGTCAACAGCACAGTGGCCAGCCCGCAGCAGCCGGTGCGCGAGTACATTGACGCCCTGCAGAGCGGGAACGGCGGCAAGGCGCTGGGCCTCCTGCGGGCCACCGTTCCGCCCAGCAACGCCGCCATGCTGGATGGCACGGCACTGCAGACAGCTGCATCGCGGCTCTCCAACGTCCAGATCGGCGAGCCGGAAGAACGTCCGGACAACCGCGTGGCAGTGCCGATGGACTACACCATTGACGGAAGCCGGCTCAGCACCGAATTCGTGCTGCAGAAGACCGGCACCGAATGGATCTTCTTCAACACCTGGGCCTTCGTCCCGTCCCGGCTGCCCACGGTGGACATCACCGTGGTGAACGGCAGCGAAGCGAACATCAACGGCGTCCCCGTGAACATGCCCAACGGACGGAACTCCTTCGCCGTGTTCTACCCCGGCGAATACGAGGCGTCGCTGGATGGCCAGTACTTCTCCGCCCCCGCCAGCCGCGCCACGGTAACCGGGCGGGACACCCCGGTGGCTCCGCTGAACCTGCTGACCCAGGCCACCGGCAAGCTCAAGGAGGACGTGTCCGCCAAGGTCCGGGAATTCCTGGATGGCTGTGCCGCCGAAGCCCAGAAGGAGCAGCGGCTGCAGCCCGACTGCCCTTTCTACTACGCCAGCAACAACAGGGTGCAGGACGGCAGCATCAAGTGGTCCGTGACCGAGTATCCCAACGTCTCCATCGAACCCTTTGACGGCCGCTGGGTGGTCTCACCGCTGGACGGAAAAGCCAAGGTGGAGGCCCTGCAGCAGAACTCCTTCACGGGCGCCTGGTACCCGCTGGACGAAGAGGTGGACTTCAGCTTCACCACCCGCCTGGACGTTTCCGGCGACACCGTCAAGGTCACTCCCCAGCTGAGCTTCTAGGGTTTCCCCACCCTGTGTTGGTTGGCGCCCAGCCACGCTGGCCCAGCTTTTCGACGTGGTTTCCAGACCCAGAGTCACGCCGAGCACCCTTTTGGGCTACAGTCCCCTAATAATCCCCGAAATTCCGGAGTTCTTGCTGTTCCGATCCGCCAAAACCATGCCCTGCGTGACAGCCGGACCCGTTATAGCCGGCGACTCAGAACCTGCAAGACCTGCGACACCATGGCAGCGGGATGGAACACCACATCCGAGTAGTAATACCGCAGTGCCGTATACCCCTGGAGAACGGATTCATTGTTGCGCCGGTGGTCCTTCTGAACCTGTTTCCACTCGGCGTGGTGCCGGCCGTCCAGTTCCACCACCAGCCAGCCATCCAGCAGCAGGTCAACGTATCCCACCCGCTCCAGATAGACCTGGGTTTCGACCCGGATGCCGGCCCGCCGGAAATACGTCCGGGCCAGAGTTTCCAGCAGTGAGTCGGCTCCCGTGTCCACCCACTCCAAGACTGCCCTCGCCTTACCGTTTCGTTTCCCAGGCAAACGCTGGAGCAGGAACTCAAGGGTCATGTCACCGCGGCTCACCGCGCACTCCACCATGACCAGGGACTCGGCAACCGGCAAGCACCGCAGGGCGTGGATCAGCACGTCGGCCAGCGCTGCCACCGGCTGATAGGAGGCCGGGGGCAGGAGCAACCCTGCGTGGTGAACAGCTCCGCCGGAGACAGACTCCCGGCGACGGTGATAGACGTGGCGCAGCCCATCCGCGGGCAGTGTCCACAGGCTGTAGGCCGCAGCGGCACTTGAACAGGTCAAGACCTCGCGGTTCCGCAGTGCGGCCACTAGATGCGGGGAGGCGGTTGGCAGCGCATACAGCCCGCGGTCGGGCTGCACCAGCCCTGCCCGGACGGCCCGACGGAGGGAAGCGTCATTTACCCCCAGTCTTGCCAGTGCGGGCCTTCGGGCTGCTCCTCCGCAAATTTCCAGCGCCTTATGCACGTCCATGCGGCCATGCTGGCTCTCCACCAACCATCCCTGTAGCTCCCGGCGGGCGTATGTGGACAACGGTGCGAGTTGGACCGCGTCACGGACAGCATGCTTTTGCGCCCTACACGTGCTGCAAGCCCCGGAATTCCGGGGAGACACGTTTCCGCGGACGCAAAAGGCTGCCGCCCGTGACGTTTGGGGCACGGGCGGCAGCCTGGAACTACGTTCGACGGCCGGCGCGTCAGTCCATGCCGCGAAGGTCCAGGACCAGCTCGGTGTCGCCGTCGGCCTGAAGCAGCACCGGGATGCCCCAGTCCTGCTGGTACAGGTGGCAGGCGGCGTGGTCGGGGATCTCGCCGTCCTCGGTCTCCGGCCCGTCGCAGGCTGCGGCGCGGGCGGTAATGTGCAGCACGCCCTCGGGAACGTCCGGGGAGAGCTCCAGCGTGCGCAGCAGCCCCACGGAGGTGCCGCCGCCGGACAACAGCAGCTCGGGCGGCGTGGAGGAGATCTTCAGCTGGGTGGGGTCACCCCAGCGGTCGTCGAGCTTCTGCCCGGTGGGGGCGGTGAAGCGGACCGTCAGTTCCAGCGGTCCCGGAGCCACGGGGCTCTTGGGCCGCTGCGTCTGGGAAGCGCCCTCGTCCACCTGCTGGGCTTCCTTGGGAATGGGCACGTACACCAGCTGGTGCTTGTTCGCCTCCACCACCACCAGCAGCGGCTCGGCGCCGGCAGCCCCGGTGGCGTCCACGATCACGTCGGACGGCTCGGCAAGGCCGCGGGCCAGTGTGGACACTGTGCCGTTGGCGGGGTCGTACCGCCTGACGGCGCCGTTGTAGGTGTCGGCGATGGCCACGGAGCCATCCGGGAGGACCGTGACGCCCAGCGGGTGCTGCAGCCGGGCCTCGGCCGCAATACCGTCGCGGAAGCCGAAGTCGAAAAGGCCCTTGCCCACGGCGGTCTTCACGGTCACCGTC
The DNA here is from genome assembly GCF_001423525.1 of Arthrobacter sp. Leaf137. GTDB lineage: Bacteria > Actinomycetota > Actinomycetes > Actinomycetales > Micrococcaceae > Arthrobacter. The sequence continues at coordinate 658,326 of NZ_LMOI01000018.1, forward strand.
CCGGCGTCGTCGATGACCAGCGTGCGCAGCGCCGACGTTTCGGAGTCGGCCACCCAGATGTTCCCGTCGGCGTCCTCGGCGAGGCCTGAGGACTGGGCGAACCAGGACTCGTGGGCGGGCCCGTCCAACAGCCCTTCCAGTCCGTTGCCGGCCACGATGGCCACGCCGCCGGTGAGTGGGTCGAAGCTGAAGATCTGGTGCGTGCCTGCCATGGCCACCACTACGGCGTTCAGTTTGCGCGACCACACAACGTCCCAGGGCGAGCTCAGTGAGACGTCAAGGGGGTCGTTGCCCAGGGAACCGCTAAAGCCGGCGCCGTCCTCATCCACGCGGGCAGGCCCGGTTTCCAGGAGCCGCTGCACGCCGTTGCCGGCAAGCGTCAGCGCCTTCCCGTCTGTCAGGGACAGGCCGCGGAGGCGGTGGTTGACCGAGTCGGCAATGACGACGTCGTAGCCCGCCCTGGCTGCCACGTCTTCCGGCAGCAGGACCAGGCCTTGGGGTTCGTTGAACTGTGCGGTGGCGTCGTCCCCGGCGGCAGGACCATCGGAGTAGCCCTTGGTGCCGGAGCCGTAGGTGGCCAGGACAGTTTCGAAGTCCGTGCCGAGTTCCACGAGGCGGTGGTGGCCGGTATCGGTGACCAGCCAGGAACCCTTGCCGTCGGAACCGCTGGCTGCGGCACCCGCTGCCGTGCCGCCGTCGGACGCTTCCTCCCCAGCCGTGGACCCGCGGCCGGCCGGCAGGAAGAGCGCCTTGCCGGGGAAGCGCAGGGTGCCGGAGGTGGCCTCGGGGGCCACGTACGGGCCGGAGCCGCGGTGCAGCGTGCCCTTGGCCTCATGTTCTGCGATCAGCTCGGGGATCAGCACTGCCAGGCCGTCTGCGTGACCCTCACCGGACAGGTGCGCCACGATGTAGCCCTCGGGGTCGATGACCACCAGGGTGGGCCAGGCGCGGGCGGTGTAAGCCTTCCAGGTGTCCAGTTCAGGATCATCCAGGACGGGGTGGTGGATCTCGTAGCGCTCCACGGCGGCGGCCAGGGCCACGGGGTCTGCCTCGTGCTCGAACTTGGGCGAGTGGACACCCACCGTCACCAGAACGTCCGAGTACTGCTCCTCAAGGGGCCGGAGCTCGTCCAGGACGTGCAGGCAGTTGATGCAGCAAAAGGTCCAGAAATCGAGCAGGACGATCTTGCCACGGAGGGCTTCGAGGTCGAGGGTCTTGCCGCCGGTGTTGAGCCAGTTGCGGCCCACCAGTTCGGAGGCCCGGACCCGGGCGTGGGTGCGTACGGTTTCGCTCATCAGCGTCCTTCCAGCTTGTTGCGGTCAGCCAGCCTGGCATCGCGTTCAGCCAATTTGGCAAACATATCGTTGTAAGCGGCCAGATCGGCGTCGTTATTCCTGTCCGCCGCGCGGTCCACCCGTTTGGTCTCCCGCTGGTCGGAGCGGGACCACATAATTGCGACGCCGATTGCCACCAGGAGCGTGGGCACCTCACCGATGCCCCAGGCCACCGCTCCGCCGGTCTGCTGGTCGGCCAGCGCGGACTGGCCCCAGGTGCGGCCAAGGTTGCCGAAGTAATCCGCTGCGAGCAGCCCGGTGCCGCCCATGATGGAGACGCCGAAGAACGCATGGAAGCCCATGGTGGCGAGGAGCAGCAGCAGCCGCATTGGGTACGGCGCCCGGCGCGGCAGGGGATCGGTGCCGATCATGGTGAGCACGAAGATGTACCCGGTCAGCAGGAAGTGCAGGATCATCAGCTCGTGGCCAACATGCTCGCGCATGGCGTAGCCGAACAGGTCGGAGAAATAGAAGATCACGATCGAGCCCGCGAAGTTGGCGGCGGCGAACAGCGGATGCGTGACCAGCTGGGAGAACTTCGAGTGCACGAACACCAGGATCCATTCGCGGGCGCCCCGCGAGCCGTCACCGCGTGCGGGCAGCGCGCGCAGGGCGAGCGTCACCGGGGCCCCGAGCACCAGGAAGATGGGCGCCACCATGGTCAGGGCCATGTGGTCCACCATGTGTGCCGAGAAGAGGATGCGGCCGTACACCGCCGGCGGCCCTGACGTGATGTAGGTGAGGACTATGAGGCCGATGATCCAGTTGACGGTGCGGAACCAGTGCCATTTGTCGCCGCGGCGGTGGACCTTGGCGACGCCCAGGACGTAGGCCACGAGGCCGAACAGGGCCACCGCGATCCACAGCCAGTCCAGGCGCCACTCGGTGAGCCAGCGGGTGGCGGTCAGTTCCGGGGGGAGCTCGTAGCCGGTCAGGATGAAGGCCGGCGAGGCGTCGGGCGCGAACGTGGTGGGCTGCGGGGGCGCGGAACGGCCCAGCGCCACGGCGATGCCTGAGGTTGCGCCCATCACCAGGAGTTCGGCGAGGAGCAGTTGCCAGAGCACCCGCCGGGAGGACATGGTGGATCCCTTGCGGCCCAGCTGCGGGATGACCCACTGCCGGTGCATGAACCCGATGCCGCCCAGGACCAGGGTGGCGGCAGACTTGGCCAGGATCAGCTGTCCGTATGACGAGCCGAAGAGGTCTCCCCAGCTGGTGATCCGGATGCTGGCGTTAATGACACCGGAAGCAAAGACCAGGACGAAGGCGAAACCGGCAAGGGTGGAGAACCGGCGCAGCGTGGGCTCGGTGATGTCCGTTGTTGTACCGGCTTTGGGGCCGGTGAGGATCCCGGACAGGAGTGCCAGCAGGATGATGCCACCCACCCAGGCGCTCACACCCACCAGGTGGAGTCCGAGTGAGTTGATGGCCCCTTCGTGGTCCGAGGAACTGGAGGAGTGGCCGATCAGGGCGGTGGGGACGAGGCCGACCAGTGCCAGGATCAGGGTGAGGGCCAGGCCGCCCAGGGACCGGACCCCGAACAGTGCCGTGGTGACAACAGCCGCGATGATCGTTACTGCAAGCCAGGCCCGTCCGGTCTCGATGTCCGTCATGAAGTAGACGAGCGCCTGGGTGAATTCGGCGTCGCCCGAGAGTGGTTGTCCGGCCACGTCCGCGTAGGTCAGGACCAGCACGGCGATAGCGGACAGGGTCCACACTGCACCTGCGGCGGCTGCTACGGCGAGGGCCCGGCTGAAGGCCGGGTGTTCCGGGCTGTCTCCGAGGTCGCCTTTGTCCCGGCTCCGCGGCGACAGGCTCCTGGGCAGAATCCCGACGGCGAAGACCAGGCCGCCGATGACGGTGGCCAAGGCCACGTTGTGCAGCGCCTTGCTGATCGGAAGCCCCCAGCGCACCAGTGCGCCGGGATCGGAGACGCCGCGGGTCACTGCAGCGCCGGAGAAGATCAGTGCTGCGATGAGGGCCAGGAACACCGCAGCGAGGCCGGCGAGCTGCCAGCCTTTCGGAATTCCGAGGGCATTGCCGCCCGTCCCTTTCACTCCGTTCCCGGGAGCGGGCTGAGGCGTGGCGGAACGTGATTTTGCGGCAGAAGACACCACTACATTGTCCGCCACGCCGGGCTGTGCGGCGAATCGGCTGGTGGGCCCGGGGCGGGGCTTAAAGCAAAGGGAGCGGTGACCGTCAGGTCACCGCTCCCGGAGCTGCTCCGGCGTTGTGCCGGGCGAAGAAGCCTACTTCTTGTTGGAAACGGCAGCCTTCAGCTTGGAGCCGGCGGTCAGCTTGACGCTGTGGCCTGCTGCGATCTGGATGGTCTCACCCGTCTGCGGGTTGCGGCCGGTGCGAGCTGCACGGTCGGTGCGCTCCACTGCCAGCCAGCCCGGGATGGTGATCTTCTCGCCAGCGGCGACAGAAGTCTCGAAAACCTCGAACAGTGCGTCAAGGACGGTGTTGACGGCTGCCTGGCTGGTGCCGGCCTTGCCCGCTACCTCTGCAACAAGTTCACTACGGTTCTTAGCCATTGATGTCCTCCTGGACGGTCTGGTTACGGAGCCCGCACGCGGTGTGCGCACAGGCCACTGTTCGAAAACTTACCAGCTACCACCCCTTGAGGCCGCAAATTCCGCGTGTTTCCGCCAGTTTTTGAGGTTAATCACCGCATATTGGGGGGTTTTTCGCCCTCAGCGGAGCCTGACAGGTCGCGGTGGGGCGTTGAGATGCGCACGACGCCGGGAAGCACCTTCCAGCCACAATCCGCCGTCCCGCGTATCACCTGAGCCGCCTGAGCCGCCTGAGCCCAGGCTGCCGCCCCGGAGCCCCTTCCCCGGGTGACGTTCGCTCAGGTGTGGGGGTTCCCCGGGCCCTGGTTGCTGTATCAGGTGGGTTCCCCACGCCGGGTGGGACCCGCCATGAGTGAGCGGGGATCCGGGGCTGGGGGTTTGTGGTGGTGGTTAAAGTGGTAGGGCCCTGACAGTTGTGTCAGGGCCCTACTCAAATGATGTCCGGCGGTGTCCTACTCTCCCACACCCTCCCGGGTGCAGTACCATCGGCGCTGTGGGTCTTAGCTTCCGGGTTCGGAATGGGACCGGGCGTTTCCCNTGTCCGGCGGTGTCCTACTCTCCCACACCCTCCCGGGTGCAGTACCATCGGCGCTGTGGGTCTTAGCTTCCGGGTTCGGAATGGGACCGGGCGTTTCCCCCACGCTATGACCGCCGTAACCCTTCTACCCGTCAYCAACCCTTTTAGGGGGTGGTGTGGGAAATCTGTGGTTACAACATGTGGTGTTGTATTCAGTTGTTTTGGTTCCGGCCRRCAACGTGKTGGGTTGTTGGTTGGGAACCACATAGTGGACGCAAGCAGAGTTATGTATTTTCTGTGTGGTGTAAGTTGTTGGCCTATTAGTACCGGTCAGCTTCACGAGTCGTTAGTCCTCGCTTCCACATCCGGCCTATCAACCCAGTGGTCTGGCTGGGGGCCTCTCACACCGCAAGCAGAGTTATGTATTTTCTGTGTGGTGTAAGTTGTTGGCCTATTAGTACCGGTCAGCTTCACGAGTCGTTAGTCCTCGCTTCCACATCCGGCCTATCAACCCAGTGGTCTGGCTGGGGGCCTCTCACACAATAAAGTGTATGGAAATCTCATCTCGAAGCGAGCTTCCCGCTTAGATGCTTTCAGCGGTTATCCCATCCGAACGTAGCTAATCAGCGGTGCACTTGGCAGTACAACTGACNGGAAATCTCATCTCGAAGCGAGCTTCCCGCTTAGATGCTTTCAGCGGTTATCCCATCCGAACGTAGCTAATCAGCGGTGCACTTGGCAGTACAACTGACACACCAGAGGTTCGTCCGTCCCGGTCCTCTCGTACTAAGGACAGCCCTTCTCAAATTTCCTGCGCGCGCAGCGGATAGGGACCGAACTGTCTCACGACGTTCTAAACCCAGCTCGCGTACCGCTTTAATGGGCGAACAGCCCAACCCTTGGGACCTACTCCAGCCCCAGGATGCGACGAGCCGACATCGAGGTGCCAAACCATGCCGTCGATATGGACTCTTGGGCAAGATCAGCCTGTTATCCCCGAGGTACCTTTTATCCGTTGAGCGACGGCCATTCCACAATGTACCGCCGGATCACTAGTCCCGACTTTCGTCCCTGCTCGAGATGTCTCTCTCACAGTCAAGCTCCCTTGTGCACTTACACTCGACACCTGATTGCCAACCAGGCTGAGGGAACCTTTGGGCGCCTCCGTTACTTTTTAGGAGGCAACCGCCCCAGTTAAACTACCCATCAGGCACTGTCCCTGACCCGGATTACGGGCCGAAGTTAGATGTCCAAAGTGACCAGAGTGGTATTTCAACGATGACTCCACCCGAACTGGCGTCCGGGCTTCAACGTCTCCCACCTATCCTACACAAGCCACTCCGAACACCAATACCAAACTATAGTAAAGGTCTCGGGGTCTTTCCGTCCTGCTGCGCGTAACGAGCATCTTTACTCGTACTGCAATTTCGCCGAGTTTATGGTTGAGACAGCGGGGAAGTCGTTACTCCATTCGTGCAGGTCGGAACTTACCCGACAAGGAATTTCGCTACCTTAGGATGGTTATAGTTACCACCGCCGTTTACTGGGGCTTAAATTCTCAGCTTCGCCCTTACAGGCTAACCGGTCCTCTTAACCTTCCAGCACCGGGCAGGAGTCAGTCCGTATACATCGTCTTGCGACTTCGCACGGACCTGTGTTTTTAGTAAACAGTCGCTTCCCCCTGGTCTCTGCGGCCCCGATCCCCTCCGGACAGCAAGTGTCCATCAAGGTTGGGGCCCCCCTTCTCCCGAAGTTACGGGGGCATTTTGCCGAGTTCCTTAACCATAATTCTCTCGATCGCCTTAGTATTCTCTACCTGATCACCTGTGTCGGTTTGGGGTACGGGCGGCTAAAACCTCGCGTCGATGCTTTTCTCGGCAGCATAGGATCACCAAATCCCCCCAAACGGGGGTCCCATCAGATCTCAGGCATCATGAGTGGCGGATTTGCCTACCACTCGCCCTACATCCTTAGACCGGGACAACCATCGCCCGGCTCGGCTACCTTCCTGCGTCACACCTGTTAATACGCTTGCCTCCCAGGATCAGGTCCTGCGCTCCACCAAAACCCTCACACCACAAGGGTGATCGGGCAGGTCTCGGGCAGTTAGTATCCCCTGTTCAACATGGGCGGTTTTTCGCCGGTACGGGAATATCAACCCGTTGTCCATCGACTACGCCTGTCGGCCTCGCCTTAGGTCCCGACTTACCCAGGGCAGATTAGCTTGACCCTGGAACCCTTGATCATTCGGCGGACGGGTTTCTCACCCGTCTTTCGCTACTCATGCCTGCATTCTCACTCGTGTAGGCTCCACCGCTGGTTTCCACCGCGACTTCACTGCCCACACGACGCTCCCCTACCCATCCAAACGCCTGAACCACAAGGGCTTAGCTAATATTTGAATGCCACAACTTCGGCGGTGTACTTGAGCCCCGCTACATTGTCGGCGCGGAATCACTTGACCAGTGAGCTATTACGCACTCTTTTAAGGATGGCTGCTTCTAAGCCAACCTCCTGGTTGTCTTCGCAACTCCACATCCTTTCCCACTTAGCACACGCTTAGGGGCCTTAGTTGGTGGTCTGGGCTGTTTCCCTCTCGACTATGAAGCTTATCCCCCACAGTCTCACTGCTACGCTCTCACTTACCGGCATTCGGAGTTTGGCTGACGTCAGTAACCTTGTAGGGCCCATTAGCCATCCAGTAGCTCTACCTCCGATAAGAAACACGCAACGCTGCACCTAAATGCATTTCGGGGAGAACCAGCTATCACGAAGTTTGATTGGCCTTTCACCCCTACCCACAGCTCATCCCCTCCATTTTCAACTGAAGTGGGTTCGGTCCTCCACGACGTCTTACCGTCGCTTCAACCTGGCCATGGGTAGATCACTTCGCTTCGGGTCTAGATCACGCCACTCAAACGCCCTATTCAGACTCGCTTTCGCTACGGCTGCCCCACACGGGTTAACCTCGCGACGTAACACTAACTCGCAGGCTCATTCTTCAAAAGGCACGCCGTCACAACTACAAGGTTGCTCCGACGGATTGTAAGCACACGGTTTCAGGTACTGTTTCACTCCCCTCCCGGGGTACTTTTCACCTTTCCCTCACGGTACTGGTCCGCTATCGGTCATTAGGGAGTATTTAGGCTTATCAGGTGGTCCTGACAGATTCGCACGGGATTTCTCGGGCCCCGTACTACTTGGGATACATCAACAAGGCGGTGCAACGCATTACAGTTACGGGACTAACACCCTCTCTGGCCGGCCTTTCAAGACCGTTCACCTATACGCACACCCACACCCCGTCAGCCCGGCAGAACTGACACGTAATGTCCCACAACCCCGACCATGCAACGCCCGCCGGCTATCACACATGGAACGGTTTAGCCTGATCCGCGTTCGCTCGCCACTACTAACGGAATCACTATTGTTTTCTCTTCCTGCGGGTACTGAGATGTTTCACTTCCCCGCGTTCCCTCCACGCACCCTATGTGTTCAGATGCGGGTCACCAGGTAACTCGCGCTCCTGGCGGGGTTTCCCCATTCGGACACCCTGGGATCACAGTCCGGTTATCGACTCCCCCAGGCTTATCGCAGATTCCTACGTCCTTCTTCGGCTCCTAATGCCAAGGCATCCACCGTGTGCTCTTAAAAACTTGACCACAAAGATCAAAAACATTTTCGAGAGAACCACAGAAACCGACCCGCACACCCAAAGGCGCACGAACCAGATCCAGGTTCATATTCTTGGAAATTGCTTCTTATACAAGATGCTCGCGTCCACTATGTAGTTCTCAAACAACAACCCCACACCACACACCCCACACACAACCCCCAAAAGGGATCACCATGCATGATCGGTGCAGCAGGGAAACCAGAAACAAAGTACCGACAAGAACCCCAAGGGCCCTCCCCGGTCCTGTTGCCTCAGGACCCAACAGTGTGCCAAACACTACCCAGCAGACCAGACCACCGAACGTTCCAGGACCAACTCCGAAGAGATCAGTCCGTACTAGCAAACGGTCCGTGCCACCAGGCACCTATTTGTTGATATTCCACCCTTGAGCACCCGCCACGAAACATTCGTCCGTGCAACGGGCATTCTCCTGACAACCCCCACCACCGGACATACATCCAGGACAGAAAGCTGTAGGTGCTCCTTAGAAAGGAGGTGATCCAGCCGCACCTTCCGGTACGGCTACCTTGTTACGACTTAGTCCCAATCGCCAGTCCCACCTTCGACGGCTCCCCCCCACAAGGGGTTAGGCCACCGGCTTCGGGTGTTACCAACTTTCGTGACTTGACGGGCGGTGTGTACAAGGCCCGGGAACGTATTCACCGCAGCGTTGCTGATCTGCGATTACTAGCGACTCCGACTTCATGGGGTCGAGTTGCAGACCCCAATCCGAACTGAGACCGGCTTTTTGGGATTAGCTCCACCTCACAGTATCGCAACCCTTTGTACCGGCCATTGTAGCATGCGTGAAGCCCAAGACATAAGGGGCATGATGATTTGACGTCGTCCCCACCTTCCTCCGAGTTGACCCCGGCAGTCTCCTATGAGTCCCCACCATCACGTGCTGGCAACATAGAACGAGGGTTGCGCTCGTTGCGGGACTTAACCCAACATCTCACGACACGAGCTGACGACAACCATGCACCACCTGTAAACCGACCACAAGTGGGGCACCTGTTTCCAGGCGTTTCCGGTTCATGTCAAGCCTTGGTAAGGTTCTTCGCGTTGCATC
>NZ_LMOI01000019.1 GCF_001423525.1 Arthrobacter sp. Leaf137
CCAAAGTCTTCCAGCACCCACCGACATTTCCGACGGCCCCAAAGCCCTATGTGGAAACCTCCCGACGATCTCAAGGCAGGCACGTGCAGCAAGGAAAGTGGCGGCTGATGACGACGGCCAAGTACCTCCGCCACAGCAGAACGGCGGCGCCCAAGAAGGCACCGCCGTCGTACGTCCATATCCAAAGGCGAGGCAACCTCGGAGCGGCGAATCGCCAGCGGAGAACACCCTGCTTAAAAGAGAATGCCCGGACAGTCCAGGGGACTGTCCGGGCATTCCTGCAAGGCTGGCGGGTCAGGCTACGTTGTTCTCGTAGTCAAGGTCGCGGGTTTCCTTGCTGACGAAGAGGGCGATGAGGGTCAGCACGGCCATGGACGTCAGGTAGACACCCACGAGCACCGGGCTGCCGTCCGCCAGTTCCCACAGCGCCACGGCGATGAACGGCGCAACTGCAGCGCCCAGGATGCTGGAGAAGTTGTAGCTGATGGCCGATCCTGTGTAGCGGACGTTCGTGGGGAACAGCTCCGGCAAGAGCGCGCCCATCGGCCCGAAGGTCAGGCCCATGAGTGAAAAGCCCAGGATCAGCAGCGCCATGGTGCCCACGAACCCGCCGCTGAACAGTGGCACGAAGAGCAGGCCGAAGGCGAAGATCCCGGCGGTGACGCCGATCAGCATTTTCCGGCGGCCGTACTTCTCAGCAAGCGGACCGGAGACCAGCGTGAAGATGCCGAAGAACACGACGCCGGCAATCAGCATCCAGAGGAAATCGTTGCGGGTGTAGCCCAGGCCCGGGACGAACGCAGCTGCAGCGGCTTCGGTCATCGGCTTGCCGGCCTTCTCGGCGGCCGCCCTGGCCGCGTCGAGGCTGGAGGCCCGGGTGCCGTAGGTGAGAGTGAACGTGGTCATCAGGTAGAAGAGCACGTAGGTGGCGAGCATGATGAAGGTACCCAGGATCAGCTGGCGCCAGCTGGTCTTGAAGACGCGGCCCAGGGGCAGCTTGGCAACCTCGTTGGACTCGATCACCTTGGTGAATGCCGGGGTTTCGATCAGCTTCAGCCGCACGTAGAGGCCGATGATCACCATGACTGCGCTGAGCAGGAACGGAACACGCCAGCCCCAGGCCTGGAAGGCAGCGGGTGTGAGCGTGTAGCTGGCCACCAGGAAGATGACGTTGGCGATGATGAAGCCGATGGGAGCGCCGAGCTGCGGGAACGTGCCGTAGATGGCGCGCTTGTTGGCCGGTGCGTTCTCGGTGGCCAGCAGGGCCGCCCCGCTCCATTCGCCGCCAAGGGCCAGGCCCTGTGCAAAGCGCATGACTACCAGCAGTGCCGGTGCCCAGAATTCCCAGCCCGGTACCAGCGCAGTGGGCAGGCAGCCGATGAGGAAGGTGGCGATTCCCATGGTGAGCAGCGAGGCCACCAGGGTGCCCTTGCGGCCGAACTTGTCGCCGAAGTGCCCGAAGACGATGGACCCCAGCGGGCGGGCGACGAAAGCCACGCCGAAAACCGCGAAGGAGCTCAGGAGCTGGGTGGTCTCGTTCTGGCCGGGGAAGAACAGCTGCGGAAAGACGAGGACCGCCGCAGTTGCGTAGACATAGAAATCATAGAACTCGACCGTGGTGCCGATCAGGCTGGCGACGATCACACGGCCGCGGGAGTTCACCGGCTGGGGTGAACCGGGCACCGTGGAGGTGTCGGTGGAAGACATGTGTAAACGCTTTCGTGAGAAACCGGCCGGATACAACGGGTTGCCCCGGCGCGAAATAGTTAGAGTTCAATATTAGTTCCGCTGGTCCAGTCAATGGACGAAAGGTCCAGTATTTGGACCTGTGCTGTGCGTCTCACTTTTTGGGCACCTTCGCATCCTAACGGCGTCCGGCGGGCACAGATAGGCAAATGTCACAGCCCGTTAACATCCGGCGTCGGTCCGTGAAACGCGCCGTCCCTACCTTTGAGGAACAACATCCCCCAAAGGAGGTAACCCGTGACTGTTGACCGCACCGCAGATGCCGGCACCGGCAATTCCGTTGATCTTGATGACGCCTCGTCCCCGGAATCAGCCGCAGCATCCGCCAGCGCACAGCCCGGCACCACCCGCACCGCAACCGCTCCAGCCCTTGAATTCCGCCCCGGCCGTTGGATCGCCAACTGGGACGCCGAGAACAAGGAACAGTGGGAAACTGCCGGCCGCTCCATCGCCCGCCGCAACCTGAACTGGTCCATCTTCGCCGAGTTCCTCGGCTTCGTCGTCTGGCAGCTGTGGTCCATCGTGGTGGTCCAGCTCCCGGCCGCAGGATTCACCTTCACCACGTCCGAGATCTTCTGGCTGATCTCAATGCCCAGCCTGGTGGGCGCCACCCTTCGCATTCCCTACACCTTCATGGTTCCCCGTTTCGGCGGCCGGAACTGGACCATAGTCTCGGCCCTGCTGCTCCTGATCCCCTCCATCGGGCTCGCGCTGTGCGTTTCAAACCCGGAAACGCCGTTCGGTGTGATGCTCCTGGTGGCAGCCCTGGCCGGCTTCGGCGGCGGTAACTTCGCCAGCTCCATGGCCAACATCACCTTCTTCTACCCGGCACGCGAAAAGGGCTGGGCCCTGGGCCTGAACGCCGCGGGCGGAAACCTCGGTGCCGCCGTCGCGCAGCTCGCCGTCCCCATTGTGATCACCCTTCTGGCTGCGGGCACCGTCAACCTGCCCATGGCCGGCCTGATGTGGGTCCCGTTCATCCTGCTGGCCGCATTCGGTGCCTACAAGTACATGAACAACCTCACCAGCGCGAAGGGCGACGTGGCAGGATCCGTTGCCGCGCTGAAGGAACCGCACCTGTGGGTCATGGCGTTCCTGTACATCGGCACCTTTGGCTCGTTCATCGGCTTCGCCGGTGTGTTCCCCAAGCTGATCAAGGACTACTTCCCCGAGTTCTCCACCATCGGCGTGGGAACCGTAGCCCTCTCACTCGCCTTCCTGGGCCCCCTGGTGGGCTCGCTCGCCCGGCCTTACGGCGGACGCATGGCGGACCGCATGGGCGGCGCCCGGATGACCGTTTCAGCCTTCGCTTCCATGGCCGTAATCACCCTGACCATGATCTGGACGCTGCCGCTGAAGAACTTCTGGCTCTTCCTGGTCCTGTTCCTGATGCTCTTCACCGCCAGCGGTTTCGGCAACGGTGCAACCTACCGGATGATTCCGGTCATCTTCGCCACCAACAGCCGGGCAGCACGCAGCGGAGCCAGCTCCGTGGCCACCCAGCGGCTGGCTTCCTCGGCCCTCGGCCTGATCTCCGCAATCGGTGCGTACGGCGGGTTCCTCATCCCGCAGGTACTGAACGCGTCCAACACCGCCAGCGGCTCCTACACCCCGGCCTTCTATGGCTTCGTAGGGGCCTACGCCCTGATGCTGGTGGTCTGCTGGGCCTGCTACATCCGCAACGCCAACCGAAACGCGATGGGACACGTCTAACCATGACCACAAGCGCCGACACGCACTGCCCCTACTGCGCCCTGCAGTGCGCCATGACGCTCACGTCCTCCACAGGACCGGCCCCGGCTGCACAGCCGGGGCCGGTCCCCGTGGCCCTCACCACGGCACCTGCTGCACCGCTCGAGGTCCAGGGGCGCGACTTCCCCACCAACCGTGGCGGCCTGTGCCGCAAGGGCTGGACCTCCGCAAACCTCCTCAACCATCCCGGACGCATCACCGAGCCCCTGCTCAAGGGCCCGGACGGCGTCCACCGGCCCATCTCCTGGGACCGGGCCCTGGACCTCGCCGCGGCAGCGGTGAAGGACGCCCGCGCCCGCTACGGTCCAGACGCCGTCGGCGTCTTTGGCGGCGGCGGCCTCACCAACGAAAAGGCGTACCAGCTGGGCAAGTTCGCCAGGCTGGCCCTGGGCACCTCGCGGATCGACTACAACGGCCGTTTCTGCATGTCCTCCGCGGCCGCCGCCGGAATGCGCGCCTTTGGCGTGGACCGCGGCCTGCCCTTCCCGCTCGAAGCGCTGGACACGGCCAGCACCATCCTGATGCTGGGATCCAATGTGGCGGAAACCATGCCGCCCTTCGTCCAGCACCTTAAGGGTGCCCGCGACGCCGGCGGCCTGATCGTGGTGGATCCGCGCCGTTCCGCCACAGCAGATTTCACGGCCGACGGTGGCGGCCTCCACCTCCAGCCCATCCCGGGCACGGACCTCACCCTGCTGCTGGGCCTCTCCCACGTGGTCATCCACGAAAACCTGGCAGACACCGCCTATATCCGCGAGCGCACCTCGGGCTACAGCGCCGTAGCCCGCAGCGTCGCCTCCTTCTGGCCCGAACGGGTCCAATCCCTCACTGGTGTGCCGGCGGACCTCATCCGGGAAACAGCCCGCAGGCTTGCCGCCGGGGCCGGCAAGGGCGGCAGCTACATCCTCACCGGCCGCGGCGTGGAGCAGCACGTCGACGGCACCGACACCGCCACCGCCGCCATCAACCTCAGCCTCCTGCTCGGCCTGCCGGGTTCGGCCCGCAGCGGCTACGGCACCCTGACCGGCCAGGGCAACGGCCAGGGCGGCCGGGAACACGGGCAGAAAGCCGACCAGCTGCCCGGTTACCGCAAGATCACCGACCCCGCCGCCCGCGCCCACGTGGCCGGCGTCTGGGGCGTTCCCGAGGAGCTCATCCCCGGCCCGGGCCTTCCCGCGGTGCAACTGCTGAAGTCGCTGGGAAAGGCCGACGGCGTCCGTTGCCTCTTCGTCCACGCCTCCAACATTGCGGTCGCCTCGCCGGACGCCAACGCCGTTATTGAGGGTATCCGCAGCCTGGACTTCCTGATGGTCTGCGACTTCTTCATGTCCGAGACGGCAGCCATGGCAGACCTGGTCCTCCCCGTCCTCCAGTGGGCGGAGGAGGACGGTACGCTGACCAACCTCGAGGGCCGGGTCCTCCGCCGCCGCCGGGCCCTCACACCGCCTGCAGGAGCACGCAGCGAGCTGTGGATCATGGCCAGGCTCGCCGAACGGCTCGAGGCACCGTCCACGTACAGCGAGGACCCCGAAACCGTCTTCGAGGAACTGCGGCTGGCCTCCGCCGGCGGCCTGGCAGACTACTCCGGTATTGACTACGCCATGCTGGACCGCGGGGAAGCCGCCTACTGGCCCTACCCCGCCGGCAGCACCGGAACCCCCCGGCTCTTCCAAGAGCGCTTCGCCCACGCCGACGGCAAAGCCGTGATGACCCCGGTGCTGCCGCGCCGCCGTCGTACGCCTTCTGGCAACCCCCTTGCGGAAACTGGGAACGCTGCAGATGCCAAGCCCTTCACCCTCATCACCGGCCGCCTCCTGGAGCACTACCAGTCCGGCGCCCAGACGCGGCGGGTCGCGGCGCTCCTGGCCGCGCAGCCTGAGGCGAGGATGCAGATCCACCCGGCCGCGGCAGCCGCGATGGGTGTCACCGAAGGATCATTCGTATCCGTGGCCAATGAACGCGGCGAGGTGGTGTGCCGGGCCGAACTCAGCACCGCCATCCGCAGCGAGACGGTCTTCCTGCCGTTCCACTTCCCCGAACTGGAAAGCGCCAACCGCCTCACCGAGGCGGCCACCGACCCCATCTCCGGGATGCCCGAATTCAAATTCAACAAGGTGTGGGTCCGGCCGGTGGCCGCGCCCGTATCCAGCAAAGTGCTTCAGACGATGGAGGCCTCATGAGCGAGCAGATTGTCATTGTGGGATTCGGGCCGGTGGCCGCCCGGCTGGTTGATGAGCTGCTGCCCGCCGTACGCGCAGGCCAGGTGGCACTGACCGTGGTGGGTGAAGAGACCGAAGCTGCCTACAACCGCGTCCTGGTGGCCGACCTCGGGGTTGGCCGCACCACTGCCGATGCCCTGGCTCTTTCGGACGCCGGCGCCCTCGCTGCCGACGGTGTGGAGGTACGGCTGGGCACCCGCGTCCGGCGCGTGGACCGCGCCCGCCAGCAGGTCCTGCTCTCGGACGGCACGCCCGTCCACTACGACCGGCTGGTGTTCGCCACCGGTTCCCGGCCCGTGATCCCCAACCTCACCGGAATCAATCCCGACCCCGCCTCACCGGTCCTGCCCGCCGGCGTCACCGCGCTGCGGGACCTCCGCGACGCCGGCGTCCTGCAGCAGGCCGTGGACGGCGGCAAGCGGGTTGTAGTCCTCGGCGGCGGCGTCCTGGGCCTGGAAACGGCGCTCGCAGCAGCTGAGGAAGGCGCCACCGTGACCGTGGTCCACAACGGACCGCACCCACTGGGCCGCACCATCGACCAGGGCGGCGGCGCGGTCCTGGCGGCAGGCCTGAGGCGGTGCGGCGTGCGGATGGCCGGCAACGCGCGCTCCACCGGTGTGGAACACAACGCGCCCGACGGCGGTTTTTCGGCTTTGCTGCTCGATGACGGTTCTGCGATCGACGGCGACCTCCTGGTCATCTCGTGCGGCGTGCGTCCCCGCACCGAGCTGGCGGAGGGGTGCGGCCTCTCCACGGCCACGGGCATCCTGGTGGACCACCGGCTGCGCGCCCACCACGAACCGCACATCTTCGCGATCGGCGACTGCGCCGAGGTGCGCTGCCCGGACCCCGGCTGCGCTGCCTGCCGCACCGCTTCTGGCCCGTCAGGGCTGGTGGGGCCGGGCTGGCGCCAGGCCGAGTGGCTGGCCGAATACCTGACGCTCCTGGCAGCGGGCCTGATCGAGGACGCAGAACTCCTGCCGGAACTGCCGGCCGAACAGCAGGGCATCATCGTGCTCAAGGCGCGGGGCCTGAACATGGCCGTTGCCGGGGACAACGGCGCCGACCCCTGGGACGAGGAAGCGCTCACCGCCGGTGCCGTCAACGGCCGGCCCCGCCTGCAGATCGCCCAGTGGGCGGATCCCGAGCATGGCCGCTACGTGAAGATGACCACGCGCGGCGGCGTGCTGGAAGGACTCGTGGCGGTGGGCATGCCCCGCACCGCGGCAGAGCTGGTGGGGCTCTTCGAACGGAATGCGGAACTGCCGGCGGACCGGTCGCTGCTGCTGCGGCTGGACGGCCCGGACCAGCTGCCGGGCAGCGGCCCAGCGGATCCTGCCGGAACCGTGTGCCGCTGCGCCGGGGTCAGCGGAGCGGTCATCCAGGGCGCCGTAGCTGAAGGCTGCGCCACGGTGGCCGAGGTGTCCAAGGCAACCCGCGCGGGGACCGGCTGCGGCGGCTGCCACGAGGACATCAAGGGCCTGATCGAGCAGCACTTCTCCCCAGCCTTGCCCTGACCTACATGTGGACGTGCAGGCGCCGGGCGGCTTCGGAAATGGAGCCGGTCAGCGACGGGTACACCGTGAAGGTGCTGGCAACGTCGTCGACGTGGAGCTTTTGCTTCACGGCGATGGCGATGGGGAAGATCAGCTCCGAAGCGTTCGGGCCAACCACTACGCCGCCGATGACAGTCCCGGATCCCTTGCGCGCGAAGATCTTCACGAAACCATCACGGGCGCTGCGCATCTTGGCGCGGGCGTTGCTGCGCATTGAGAGCTTCACGACGTCGCCCTGGTACTTTCCGGAGTCGATGTCGGCTTCCGAAACACCCACGTTGGCGATTTCCGGCGAAGTGAAGATGTTGGAGGCCACCTGGTGCAGCTTCAGCGGAGTCACGACGTCGCCCATGAAGTGGGCAACGGCGATCCGGCCCTGCATGGCCGCCACGGACGCCAGTGGCAGGACGCCGGTGCAGTCGCCGGCGGCGTAGATGTTCGGGGCGCTGGTGCGGGAGACACCGTCCACCTTGATGTGGCCGCTTTCGCTGACGGCGACGCCGGCTTCCTCGAGGCCGATGCCGTCGGTGTTGGGGATGGAACCAAGGCACAGGAGGCAGTGGCTGCCGGTGACCTTGGTGCCGTCACTGAGGGTGACCACCACGCCGTCGTCCGTCCGCTCCACTGATTCAGCGCGTGAGCGGGACAGCACGCGGACACCGCGGCGTTCGAAGACCTCCTCCAGGACCACGGCGGCGTCAACGTCCGAGCCCGGGAGCACCCTGTCGCGGCTGGATACCAGCGTCACCTTGGAGCCCAGTCCGTTGTAGGCGGAGGCGAACTCGGCGCCGGTGACGCCGGAGCCCACCACGATCAGTTCCTCGGGCAGTTCATCAAGGTTGTACAGCTGGGTCCAGTTGAGGATGCGTTCGCCGTCGGGACGGGCTGTGGCCAGTTCGCGCGGATGGGCGCCGACGGCCAGCAGGATGGTGTCCGCCTCGATGGTTTCGGTGCCTTCCGCGGTCAGGACCTCGATGGTGTGGTTGTCCAGGAGCCGGCCGGAGCCTGCGAGGATCCTGACGTTCTGGCTGGCCAGGGCGTCGTGGATGTCCTTGGACTGGCTGCGGGCCAGGTTGAGCAGGCGGTCGTTGATGTGCTTGAGGTCGGCCCTCATCACGGGGACGAAGTCGCCGCCGTCGACGTCGAACTTCACGCCAAGCTCCCCCGCTTCGGCAACGCGGGTCATCAGGTCGGCCGTGGCGATGAGGGTCTTGGAGGGGACGACGTCGGTCAGGACCGCGGATCCGCCCAGGCCTGCGCGCTCGATGATGGTGACCTGCGCCCCCAGCGAGGCGGCCACGATAGCGGCTTCGTATCCGCCTGGACCACCTCCCAGGATCGCGATCCGGGGTGAACTGAAATCTGGGTGCGTAGTCACAAACGATTATTCTCCCGCATCCTCGCCTGACCACCAAAGAAACCGGTCTCTCGGGGGTGCGGACCAGAGGGTGGGCGGAGCGGGACCGGCAGGATACCTTGTACCAGTGAGTACAACTGACTTCCTGAACACGGACCCTTTCGCCGCCGCGCGCGCTGCTGCCGACTACATTGCCGAGGAAACCGGGGTGGACTCCCACGACGTCGCCCTGGTGCTCGGTTCCGGCTGGGGCGGGGCCGCTGACCTGATCGGGGAGACCACTGCCACCCTGTCGGCCGAAGAGGTGCCCGGGTTCCATGCACCCGCCGTCGAAGGGCACGTGGGAACCATCCGGTCGATCCTGACCACCGAAGGCAAGCGTGCACTGGTCCTCGGCGCCCGGACGCACTACTACGAAGGCAAGGGCGTGCGGGCCGTGGTCCACGGGATCCGCACCGCGGCCGCCGCCGGCTGCAGTACCCTGGTCCTCACCAACGGCTGCGGCGGCCTCAACGAGGACTGGGCACCGGGCACCCCCGTGCTCATCAAGGATCACATCAACCTCACCGCCGCTTCGCCGCTGGAAGGGGCCACGTTCGTGGACCTGACAGATCTTTACTCCGCACGGATCCGCGGGCTGGCCCGCGAGGTGGATTCCAGCCTCGATGAAGGCGTCTACGCTCAGTTCCCCGGCCCGCACTACGAGACTCCCGCGGAAGTCCAGTACGCAAAGCGCATCGGCGCCGACCTGATCGGCATGTCCACCGCGCTGGAGGCCATCGCCGGGCGCCACGCCGGCATGGAAGTGTTCGGCATTTCGCTCGTCACCAACCTGGCCGCCGGGATCAGCCCCCAGCCGCTCAGCCACCAGGAAGTGCTTGAATCCGGCCAGGCGGCGGGTCCGAGGATTTCGGCCCTGCTTGCCGGAATCATCGCCAAACTCTGATCCAGGGGGCGCGGCACCGGGGCTGCGGTGCCGCACGGGCAGCGCCAATGACGATAGCGTTAGGCCCATGACGTCTTCCGATGCCGATGCTCGCCTGCTCAACGATGCCCGCGAGTGGGCAGCCCAAGACCCGGATCCGGCAACGTCGGCTGCGCTCCTGGAACTCATCCGGGCATCGGTAGAAGGAGACCCCGCGGCCCGGCAGGAACTCCAGGACAGCTTCCGCGGCACGCTGCAGTTCGGCACCGCCGGGCTCCGGGCCGCCCTCGGTCCCGGGCCCAACCGGATGAACCGCGTGGTGGTGCGCCGTGCGGCCGCCGGCCTGGCGGACTTCCTCACCGACGCGGTGGCGAAAGCATCCCCGGGAACCCGGCCACGCGCCGTCGTCGGCTATGACGCCCGCCATAACTCGGATGTGTTCGCAGCGGAAACCGCGGCCATCTTCACCGCGGCGGGGATCGAAACCTTCCTGATGCCGGCGGCGCTGCCCACTCCCCTGCTCGCCTACGCCGTCCGCGCCCTGGAATGCGACGGCGGCGTCATGGTCACAGCAAGCCACAACCCGCCCCAGGACAACGGCTACAAGGTGTACTTGGGACGCCACGCCGTGGCGGAAAACGGCAACGGTGCCCAGATCGTGGCACCGTACGACGCCGAAATCGCTGACCGGATCAGCGCCGTGGGCGCCTTGAACACCATCAAGCTGGCCGCGGACGGCTGGACGGTGCTGGATGGATCGCTCGCGGCCGGGTACCGGTCCGAGACGGCGGGACTCGCCCTTCCGGACCTCTTCCCGGCGAGGGACCTGCGGATCGTGCTGACCCCTATGCACGGCGTTGGCGGGGAGACCGCGCTCGCGGTGCTGAACGCCGCAGGTTTCGGGGATGTCACCCTGGTCAAGGAGCAGGCCGAACCGGACCCGGACTTCCCCACCGTGAGTTTCCCGAACCCCGAGGAACCCGGCGCGCTGGACCTGGCCCTCGAAACGGCCGATCGCCTCGACGCGGACATCGTCCTGGCCAACGACCCGGATGCCGACCGTGCGGCCGTGGCCGCCAAGGACCCGGACACCGGTACGTGGCGGATGCTCCGCGGCGATGAGGTGGGCGCCCTCCTGGGTGCGCACGTCGCCGCACGGCATGCTGAGGCGGGCGCGGAAACCCCTGACGGGGAAAATCCGGGGGTGTTCGCCAACTCGATTGTGTCCTCGCGGCTGCTCTCCTGCATCGCCGCGGCGTCAGGATTCGCCCACGAGGAAACCCTGACGGGCTTCAAGTGGATTTCCCGCGTGCCCGGCCTGGTCTACGGGTACGAGGAGGCCCTGGGCTATTGTGTGGCACCGGACCTGGTCAAGGACAAGGACGGCATTTCCGCTGCAGTCCTCATCGCCGAACTGGCCGCCACCGCCAAAGCCGACGGCAAGACCATCTTCGATACGCTCGATGAGCTCTACCTGCAGCACGGCCTGCACGCCAGTGACCAGCTGAGCATCAGGGTGGCGGACCTTGGCCTGCTGGATGCCATGATGAACCGGCTCCGGGTTTCCCCGCCGGAGTCCTTTGGCTCGTCGGCAGTTGAGGTCTCCACCGACCTCTCCGTCGGCTCCGACCACCTGCCGCCCACCGACGGCCTGCTGTACGTGACGCGCAACCTCACCCGCGTCATCATCCGGCCCAGCGGCACTGAACCCAAGCTCAAGTGCTACCTCGAGGTGATCCACCAGGTGGGATCCGCCGCGGAACTTCCCGAAGCCCGCCAGGCAGCACGGGCAGCGCTGGACGAGGTCCTCCGCGACGTCAGCGAGGCGCTGGGGCTTTAACGCCCTGAAGGGGCGCCCTTGGGGCACCCCTTGTGGGTGATACGCGTGTCCTCCCGGTTTACAGCTCCACCTCGACGAAGCCGTCAACGATCCGGGTGCCAAAAGCCTCGATCCGCAACCCGGGGGCGCTGAAACACTCTCCGGTTTCCAGGTCGTAGACCTCTTTGTGCAGCGGTGAGGCAATGGTGGGGCGGGAGCCCTTGGATCCGAGGATTCCGCGGGCCATCACGTGCGAACCCGTGGCCGGGTCCTGCTGTGCCACTGCGAAAACGCCGCCAGCCAAGGTGCGGAAAAGTGCCACCTGCCGGCCGCCTACCAGGGCTGCTTCTCCCCATGCCGGTTCGAGGTCCTCAAGGCGGCAGACACGGTGCCAGCCTGCCGCGGTGTCCGCTGCTTCGGCGTCGAGTGTCCCGAGTTCCAGTGTTGCCGTCATGTCCGGCTCCTCTCCCTGCGCTGCTTGTCCTGATCTCACGTGGTGGCAGCCTGAGCGGCCGTGTTCCACGCTAGGCGCCGGGTGTTTCAGCGGCATGCGCCAAATGTGTCCGGGGCGTAAAAGAGACCTAACCCGGCCGGAAATGCGTTCGTGATGCAGAAGTTAAGTTGACGAAACAATTGGGAAACTGAAGCGAAACTGCCCCTCCCTAGTCTGGTTGGACTGCTCGACAGAGAAAGCCGCGGAGCACCGTCTGCGGCCCATGCGAAAGGCCCACAGTGACCGAACAGACTTCAAGCACCGAGACTCCGCGCCGCATCGTCGTCGCCGGCGGCGGCCCCGCGGCCCACCGTTTTGCGGACGCCATGCATGCCCGCGGCCTCGATGGCTGGCATGTCACGGTCCTTACCGAGGAAGCCCACCTCCCCTACGACCGGGTGGCACTGTCCAAGGCCCTCACCGACGGCGGGGTCGACCTGACGCTGGGTACCGCGTCAATGTGGGACCACGGCTCCCTGGACCTGAGGACCGGCGAGCGCGTGGTGCGTATTAACGCAGAAGCCAAGTCGGTGGAAACCGCCGCCGGCAGCGTTTTCGAGTACGACGAACTGGTGGTGGCCACCGGCTCGAACGCCGCACGGCTTCCCATTCCCGGCAACGAGCTCACCCACGTTTACCGGACCCTTGAAGATGTCTGGGCCATCAACAAGTCCATCGCGGAACTCACCGTAAAGCTGGGCCGCAAGGTCAACGCCGTCACCATCGGCGGCGGCCTCCTGGGCCTGGAATCCGCTGCCGGGACCGAGCAGCTGGGCGCGACCCCCATCGTCATCGACGGATCGCAGTGGCTGATGGCCACCCAGCTGGACGAAGGCGCTGGCCAGGCCATGGGCCGGCTCATCAAAGCCAAGGGCTTTGAAGTCCACGGCGGCGTCTATCCTTCCGAGGTACTCTCCGATGGGGACGGCCAGGTCACCGGCGTCCTCATGGCCGACGGCCGGATCGTCGACGCCGACATCGTCATCGTCGCCATCGGCGTCCGTCCCCGTGATGAACTCTTCCGCGCCGCCGAGGGAGAAGAACAGGTCTTCAGCCTGGGCCCCCGCGGCGGCGTGGTCATCAACGACTACTGTGCCACCGAAATCCCGGGCATCTGGGCCATCGGCGAAGTAGCCAACTACGGCGGCATGTGCCTGGGCCTGGTGGCCCCCGCCAACACGATGGCCGAGATCGTGGCGGACCGGCTGCATGGCGGCGACGCCACCTTCCCCGGTTTCGACACCGCCACCAAGCTCAAGCTGTCCGGGGTGGATGTGGCCAGCTTCGGCGACGCCTTCGCGAAGACCGAGCACGCCCTGGAAATCGTCTACGCCGACCCCGCCCGCGGCGTGTACCAGAAGATCGTTACCACCGATGACGCCAAGACCCTGCTGGGCGGCATCTTCGTGGGCGACGCCTCACCGTACATGAGCCTGCGCCCGCTCCTGGGCCGCGAACTCCCCGCCGAGCCGGGCGCGTTCCTCAGTGCAGCCGGCGGCGGTGACGCCCCGGAAACCGAACTTCCGGACGACGCCACCCTGTGCTCCTGCAACAACGTCACGGCCGGGACCATCCGGGACACCATCAACGGCTGCGGCGCCTGCGAGGGCAACGCGCCCGTCCAGGAACTGGGCGAGCTGAAGGGCTGCACCCGGGCCGGCACCCAGTGCGGTTCCTGTGTACCGATGCTGAAGAAGCTGCTGGAAACCGAGCTGACCAAGTCCGGCGTCGAGGTTTCCAAGGCCCTCTGCGAACACATCGAACTGTCCCGCCAGGAACTCTTCGATGCCATCCGCGTCCTGGAACTGACCTCTTTCGAAGAGATCATGGCCAAGTACGGCACCGGCGAAGGCTGCGACATCTGCAAGCCCACCATCGCCAACATCCTCGCCAGCCAGAACAGCGCCTACGTCCTCGACGCCGGCCGCGGCACCCTGCAGGACACCAACGACCGCGCCCTGGCCAACATGCAGAAGGACGGCACCTACTCGGTGGTGCCCCGCATCGCCGGCGGTGAGATCACCCCCAAGAAGCTGGGCGTGATCGCCGCCGTGGCGGAGAAGTACAACCTGTACACCAAAATCACCGGCGGCCAGCGGATCGACATGTTCGGCGCGCGGCTGGAGGAGCTGCCGGAAATCTGGAAGGAACTGGTGGATGCCGGCTTCGAATCCGGGCAGGCGTACGGCAAGAGCCTGCGGACGGTGAAATCCTGCGTCGGTTCCACCTGGTGCCGTTTCGGCGTCCAGGACTCCGTGGCCATGGCCATCCAGCTGGAGCTGCGGTACCGCGGACTCCGCAGCCCGCACAAGCTCAAGATGGGCGTCTCCGGCTGCGCCCGCGAATGCGCTGAGGCCCGCGGCAAGGACGTGGGCGTCATCGCCACGGCGGACGGCTGGAACCTCTACGTCGGCGGCAACGGCGGTGCCACCCCGGCGCACGCCCAGCTGCTGGCCAAGGACCTCGACGACGAAACCCTGATCAAGTACATCGACCGCTACTTCATGTACTACATCCGCACCGCCGACCGCCTGCAGCGCACCGCCCGCTGGCAGGAGGAACTCGACGGCGGCATCAAGCACGTCGAGGACGTGGTGGTCAAGGACACCCTGGGCATCGCCGAGGATCTTGAGGCGGCCATGGCCAAGCACGTTGACACCTACGTCGACGAGTGGGCCGACACCCTGAAGGACCCGGAGCGCCTGCGCCGGTTCCGCTCCTTCGTCAACGCACCGGACCAGAAGGACGACTCGATCACTTTCGTCCCCGATGAGCGTGGCCAGATGCGCCCCGCCACGGCCGAAGAGAAGGCAGCAGCTGCCCAGCAGCCCGTCCTCCTCGGAGCCTCCATCGCTGTCCGTCCCGGCACGCCCGCACCCGTCGGAAACGAGGCATAACCATGCAGCTCAGCATCGACCTCACGGACCGCGAGGTCCTGGTGACCGGAACGGACTCCGCCGCGCGGCAGGCCGTACGGCGCTACGAAGCCGCGGGCGCCGTCGTCCGCCGCCTGGCCGGCCCGCACGGCACCGCCCTGCTCCCGCAGAAGCCGTTCCTGGTGGCCGCGGTCGACGACGGACAGCCGGGCTGGGAGCCCCTGCTCCAGCAGTACCGCGCTGCCGGCGTCCCGGTCGCCACGGAACCTGCAGCAGGCGCCGCCGGGCATGTGACCCTGGTGGGCGGCGGACCCGGCACCACCGAGCTCCTGACCGTTGCCGCCGTCAAGGCGCTGCGGGACGCGGACGTGGTGTTCTACGACCGGCTGGCGCCCTGCCAGGACCTGCCCGCCCTGACCAGCGCCGAGCTGGTGGATGTGGGAAAGAAACCCGGGCACCACAAGGTGGGCCAGTCCGACATCGAAAAGCTCATGGTGGACAGCGCCCTGGCCGGCAACAACGTGGTCCGCCTCAAGGGCGGAGATCCGTACGTGTTCGGCCGCGGCGGCGAGGAAGTTGCCGCCTGCGTGGCTGCCGGGCTGAAGGTCCAGGTGGTATCCGGTGTCACCAGCGCCATCTCCGTGCCTGCCGCGGCGGGTATTCCCGTCACGCACCGCAACGTGAGCCACATGTTCACAGTGGTGTCCGGGCACGCCCCGCTCACCGAGAAGGAGCATCATCACCTTGCCGGCCTGGGCGGCACCATCGTGGTGCTGATGGGCATCGGAACGCT
This sequence comes from Arthrobacter sp. Leaf137, assembly GCF_001423525.1. Taxonomy (GTDB): domain Bacteria; phylum Actinomycetota; class Actinomycetes; order Actinomycetales; family Micrococcaceae; genus Arthrobacter. The sequence continues at coordinate 15,537 of NZ_LMOI01000019.1, forward strand.
GCACCACCTGGCTGCAGGACTCCGCCGGGCAGGCATGCGAGCCGATATGCCCATGGCAGTGGTGGAACGGGGTTACCGTCCCGGCCAGCGGACTACCATCGCCGACCTCGGCACCATCGCCTCGGCTGCAGCAGGCTGCAGCAACCCGGCAGTCCTGGTGATCGGCGAGGTGGTGCGGGTGGCGGAAGCCAACCGCGGGCACGCTGAGGCCGCAGCCGACTTGGACCGGCTGGCGGCCTCGCTGCTCGGTTCGTGAAAGGATTGACCCCCATGAATGCACTTGCACCGGCCGAAACGGCAGACGCCACCGGGGCGGCCGACGCCGCAGAGGCCCAGGCGGCCGAATCACCGTTGGAGGGCTTCCGCATCGGTGTGACCTCGCACCGGCGCTCCCAGGACCTGATCGACGCCCTTGAGCGCCGCGGCGCCGAGGTGATCCACGCCCCCGCCCTCAAGATCGCCCCGGTGCAGGAGGACCTCCGCCTGATCGAAGACACCCGCACCATCATCGCGGCCAAACCGGATCTGTGCATCGCCACCACCGCCTACGGCATGCGCCGCTGGTGCGAAGCGGCGGACACGTTCGGCATCGGCGACCAGCTGCTTGAAACCCTGGGCGCCTGCCGGATGTTCGTCCGCGGCCCCAAGGCCCGTGGCGCCGTCCGCGCGGCCGGCCTCGCCGACGTCGGAATCAGCAGCGACGAAACCACCGCAACACTGGTGGACATGCTGCTGGCGGAGGGTGTGCGGGGCAAGACCGTCGCGGTCCAGCTGCACGGCTACACGGACGTCCGCCAGCTGGAACGGCTGCGCATGTCAGGTGCCACCGTCCTGACCGTCACCCCTTACCGCTGGGTCAAGCCGGACGGTGCCGACCGGCTCCCCCGCCTCATCGAGGCCGCCTGCAGCGGAAACCTCGATGTCCTCACGTTCACCAGCGCACCCGCCGTCGATGCCATGTGGAGCACCGCCCACGAAATGGGCGTCTACAAGCAGCTCATCGAGAGCCTGAAGACCAACGTGACCACCGCCGTGGTGGGCCCTGTCACCGCCCAGCCGCTGCTGGACGCCGGGGTAAAGCCGCTGATCCCGGAGCGTTTCCGGATGGGCGCGCTGATCCGGCTGGTCTGCGAGCACCTGGCGCTGAACCATGTGCGCCGGCTGGACACCCGGTCCGGGAACATAGAGCTCCGCGGCCGCAGCCTTCGCATCGACGGCCAGGCCGTGGAACTGGCGCCCGCTCCCCTGCTGCTGCTCCGCGCCCTGCTCGGCGCCGGCGGGGCGGTCCTCTCCCGCGAAGCGTTGTCCGACCTGCTGGAACTTCGCGGCTCGGTGCACGCACTGGACATGACCGTCAGCCGGCTCCGGTCCTCGCTGCCCGACGGCAAGCTCATCGAAACCGTGGTCAAGCGGGGCTACCGGATCCGGGTCTAGCAGTCACTGCCTGCGGGGGCCGGCGTGCGGGTAACGGCGGCGAACGGCCCGAATGTGTCCAAGTCGGGCGCAATGAGATGCACGTCACCGGTTCTGTTACCGGCCGGTAAATACTGGCGAACACCGGGGTCCTGAACGGCAACTGGCGGGAAACACGCCGGAAAAGGCGCAGGCCTACGCTGGGTTCCATCATGAACTTCCGGCCGTTTCCCGGCCGCCAGCGAAAGGGCCAGCACATGTCCGCTCCGGCACCCACCACGTCCACCTCCGCCGCCACCCGCATCGTCATCGCCGGAGCAGGTCCGGCTGCCCGCGCCCTGGTCCGGCAGCTGGACCAGGGCCGGTTCGACGGCAGCATCACCGTCCTGAGCAACCGCGACGACGCCCCCGAGGAGCTGCTGGAGCTTGCCCTGCTGCCGCAGGTCTCAGTCCGCTTCGGACAGCCGGCCAGCCACATCGATGCCGATAACCGCACCGTGGCCACGGCTGACGGCATGGAGTTCGCCTACGACCAGCTGGTCATCGCCACCGGTTCGGCACCCGTGGCCGCACCCGTCGAAGGCGCCGCACAGTGCCTGAGCTACTCCACCATCGACGACGCCACACGCATTGCGGAACGAGTGCAGGAAGTCACCCGGGAACTGGGGCGCCGTCCGCTCGGGATCCTGGTGGGCACCGGGGCGGCCGCAGGCCAGGCGGAGGCCGTCCTGCGTGCCAAGGGCGTCCGCCCGGTCCGCACCACTGCCCGGCCGGCCGCCGTCGTGCCCGGGACCTCAACCTTTGGCCTGGCCGCCTCCGCCGTGGTCTTCGAGGACGGCAGCAGCATGTCCGGCGACCTGGTGGTCCTGGCCGAGGACCGCGTGTCCTGCGATGGCCTGGCCGCCAGCGCGGGCCTGCGGACGGCCGCCACCGGAGGCATCGTCATCAGCCAGGACTTCCGGACCTCGGTTCCCGGCATCTGGGCCATCGGGGACGCGGCAGCGTTCGACGGCGTACGGCTGGGGCTGCTGGTGGCGGCGGCTTCCGCTGCGGGGGCCTGCGCCACGCAGCTGCTCACGGCAGCCTCGGCAGCCGCGCACTCGCCAGAGGCATCAAGGGAAACAGGAGCTGCAGTGCCGTCACTGGTACCGTCCCTTCAGGCAGCCGCCTGACCCCCGGCTAAGGGCGGGTTGCACCGTGTGCACCTGTGACAAGATGGTTCCCGAAACGCGAGCCAAGGACGCGCCGGGCCCACGACGCCCGGGCATGCCCCGAGAGGACCATCATGAGCAACGAAGCCACCCCTTCCGTTCAACCCGCTGCCGCTGCGGCCGGGAACATTGCTTCCTACATCGACCACACGCTGCTGAAGCCGGAAGCCTCCGAGGCTGACGTCCTCAAGGTCTGCGCCGAAGCCGCCGAGTACGGTTTCAAGTCCGTCTGCGTCAACCCGGTCTGGGTCAAGACCGTCAAGAAGGCGCTGAAGGGCTCCGGCGTCCTGACCTGCTCCGTGGTGGGCTTCCCGCTGGGTGCCACCCCCACCGACGTGAAGACCTTCGAAGCCCGCGGCGCGGTGCTGGACGGGGCCGACGAAGTGGATATGGTCATCAATATTGCGGCCGCCCGCGCGGAGGACAAGGGCGCCCTGGCCGAGGACATCGCCTCCGTGGCGGAGGCAGTGCACGCCAGCGGCGCCATCCTGAAGGTGATCATCGAGACCGCCCTTCTGTCCGACAACCAGAAGGTCCTCGCCTGCGAGGCAGCCGTGACGGCCGGTGCCGATTTCGTCAAGACCTCCACCGGTTTCAACGGAGGGGGCGCCACGGCCGAGGATGTGGCACTCATGCGCAGGACCGTGGGTCCCGAGCTGGGCGTCAAGGCCTCGGGCGGAGTGCGGTCGCTGGCAGACGCTCAGGCTATGATTGCTGCAGGTGCAACACGTATCGGCGCCAGCTCCGGAATTGCCATCGTCAAGGGTGAACAGGGTTCGTCCGCGTACTGACGGCCGCCGGGCGCGCCACAATCAAGCCCCGCGGGGCCGAGGAGGAACGAATGTCCAGCAAGATCAACGCGTCCAACGAGGGCACAGCGAACACGGGCACTGTCCGCACTCCCCAGAACGAAAACAAGCTTGCCGGCACCATCGTCGTGTTCGTGATCATGATGGCCCTGTTCCTCGGCGCCGTGTACTCGCTGTCCTTTTTGACGCTTGGAAACCCGTGGCCCATGGCCGTCTGCCTGGGCCTGTTCGCCCTGGCCTTCTGGATTCCGCAGACCATCCTCGGCCGCTCGGACTCCGCCGGCGAACACTAAGCCTGCCCACGCACAAAGACCTCCGGACGCCGTCCGGGGGTCTTTTGCTGTTCCAGGCCGGTGAGAACGCCCTCAGGAAAACCAGGGGGCGATCCAGGCGGTGGCAGCTGCCACCACCCGCGGCCAATGGTTCTGGGCAATCGCCCACCCCGCCACCGTCAGTCCCACCATGGCGTAGGCGCTGACGGGGATCAGCACCAGCCACTCGCGCTTGGACCCCGCCCGGCCCAGCAGGGGCAGTGACAGCGCCCCGTTGGGCCGCCAGACGTTCCGCAGCAGCGGCACCTTCCGCAGCAGTTTCGGCGGCCGGATCACCAGCGGCCACAGCAGCGGCACTCCCCCGGTGGTGATGAGGTCTCCGACGATGTGGACCACCACGCCGATGAGCATGGACATGGGCAGCCAGGTCCACTGGTGCGGCGCATACACAGTGACCAGCCCGGCCATCACCAGGGCGAAGATCCAGTTGGAGATGAACCCGCTCTTCGGAAACAGCTTCAGGGCCTTGGCCGCGATGTTGATCAGGAACATGCACAGCAGTCCTGCCCCCACGGACAGCAACCCCCAGGGGGTTTCCATCTGCACCTGGGCGGCCACACCCGCGAGGAGCACAAACCCGGCGGCGCCCAGGACCGAGTGGGTGCCCTGGCGGTGGCCCCCGCTGGCGGTTTCGATGCCCCTGGCTATGGCATTGGACAACGGCGGCAGCGAGTGGGCCACGGTGCTGGACCGGTGGTCCCAGTCGCAGACCAGCGCGGTGCCGGCCGTGGCCATGCCGCCGATGAGGATCCCGGTGGGGTCCAGCGGGTACCAGCCCAGCGTGTACGGGCCGGTGGACGCAACAGCTACCCACGCCGCGGCTCCAGACGCGGCGTGGTGACCTCCCATCATGGCCTAGCCCGCTGACGGGGCGACAGAAAGCGGCTGGTCGGAGAAGATGTTGCGGATGACTCCGTTGGCCCACTCCAGGATTTCGGCGTCCTGGAGGTCCCGGCCACCGATCCGGGCTGTCTTCGGCTTGGGGATGAGGATGGCGTCAAGTGCCGGCTTGGACTGGGACCCCGGGTACATCCGGGTCAGCCGCATCACCTTGGACTCGGGCAGCGATGCCGGCGCGAACTTGATGAAGTTACCCTGCAGCGCGACGTCGGACAGCCCTGCTTCCCGGGCCCCCACCCGGAAGCGCGCCACCTCCACCAGGTTCTGTGCGGGCAGCGGCAGCTCGCCGTAACGGTCCACCAACTCGGCCATGACCTCGTCAATGGCCTCGTTGGTGAGGGCTGCGGCCAGCTTGCGGTATGCCTCCAGCCGGAGCCGCTCACCGGGCACGTAGTCGTGCGGCAGGTGCGCGTTGACCGGCAGCTCGATCTTCATCTCGGCGGCCTTTTCCTCGGCCTCGCCGCGGAAGTCTGCCACGGCCTCGCCCACCAGCCGGATGTACAGGTCGAAGCCCACCCCCTGGATGTGGCCCGATTGCTCACCGCCCAGCAGGTTTCCGGCGCCACGGATCTCCAGGTCCTTCATGGCCAGCTGCATGCCGGCGCCCAGTTCGTTGTGCGCCGCCACGGCCTTGAGCCGTTCCAGCGCCACCTCGCCCAGCGGTTTCTCCGACGGGTACAGGAAGTACGCGTAGGCGCGCTCACGGCCACGGCCCACGCGGCCGCGGAGCTGGTGCAGCTGGGACAGCCCGTACTTGTCCGCGCCGTCCACGATCAGGGTGTTGGCGTTGGAGATGTCCAGGCCGGTTTCAATGATGGTGGTGCACACCAGGACGTCGAACCGGCGTTCCCAGAAGTCCACGATGATCTGTTCCAGGCGGCTCTCGGACATCTTGCCGTGCGCCACTTCCACCCGGGCCTCGGGCACCAGTTCACGGATCTTGGCCGCGGTCCGCTCGATGGTGGACACCCGGTTGTGGACCAGGAACACCTGGCCTTCGCGCATCAGCTCGCGGCGGATGGCGGCAGAGGTCTGCTTGTCCGTGTACGGGCCGACGTAGGTCAGCACAGGGTGCCGCTCCTCCGGCGGAGTGGCCAGGGTGGACGTCTCCCGGATGCCGGTCAGGGACATCTCCAGGGTACGGGGAATGGGGGTGGCGCTCATGGCCAGGACGTCGACGTTGGTGCGCATTTTCTTCAGCGCTTCCTTGTGCTCCACACCGAACCGCTGTTCCTCATCCACGATCACCAGGCCGAGGTCCTTGAATTCAAAGTCCTTGGACAGCAGCCGGTGCGTGCCGATCACCACGTCCACCGCGCCGCTCTTCACGCCCTCGGCGGTCTCCTTGGACTCCTTGGCGGACTGGAAGCGGGACAGCGGTTTGACCCGCAGGGGGAAGCCGGAGAAACGCTCGGTGAACGTCTCGTAGTGCTGCTGGGCCAGCAGCGTGGTGGGCACCAGGACGGCCACCTGCTTGCCGTCCTGCACCGCCTTGAACGCAGCACGGACGGCGATCTCGGTCTTGCCGTAGCCAACGTCGCCGGACACCAGGCGGTCCATGGGGATCTCCCGCTCCATGTCCGCTTTGACCTCGTTGATGGTGGTCAGCTGGTCCGGCGTCTCCACGTACGGGAAGGCTTCCTCGAGCTCGCGCTGCCAGGGGGTGTCAGGGCCGAAGGCGTGGCCGCGGGAGGCCATCCGGGCCGAGTACAGCCGGATCAGCTCACCGGCGATCTCCTTGACGGCCTTGCGTGCCTTGGACTTGGTGCTGGCCCAGTCCGCGCCGCCCATCTTGCTCAGGACAGGAGTGTCGCCGCCCACGTAGCGGGTCACCTGGTCCAGCTGGTCCGTGGGAACGAACAGCCGGTCACCCGGCGCACCGCGCTTGGACGGCGCATATTCAAGGACCAGGTATTCACGGACGCCGTCGCTGCCGCCGGCCACCTTGCGCTGCAGGAGTTCCACGAACCGGCCGATGCCGTGCTGTTCGTGGACCACGTGGTCCCCCGCCACGAGCTGCAACGGGTCAACGGCGTTGCGCCGCTTGGAGGGCATGCGCCGCATGTCCTTGGTGGACCCTGCGGAGGTGCGGCCCAGCAGGTCGGCTTCGGTGAGCAGGCCCAGTTTCAGCCCGTCCAGGACGAAGCCGCGGCCGACGGCGGCAGTGGTCACCTCGATGATGCCCGCCTGGGGCTCGTGGTCGAGGCTGTCCACGCGGGCACAGGGGATGTCATTTTCGTGGAAGAGTTCCGCCAGGCGCTGGGCCGGGCCGGGGCCTTCCGTGGCCACCACGATCCGCCACTGGTCGCGGACATGCGAGCCGATGAAGGCCATCATCTCCGCGACGTCGCCCTGGTAGCCGCGCGGTTCACGCGCGTGCAGGTTCAGGACGTCGATCTCGGGAAGGAGTTCCGCGTCCTGCGCCAGCGACGTGATGGACCACCAGGAAACGCCGTGCCCCAGCGCTGACCCGCGGGTCTCCGCGAGCGAACGGAAGCTCGCCGAATGCAGCGCGGCGGATGCCTGCGAGCTGAGATCCAAAGGCGCGGCACCGCCGTCGGACGCCGTGGACCACGCTGCCTCAAGGAATTCCTCGTTAGTGGCCGAAAGGTCGTGGGCCCGGGTGCGCACCTTCTCGGGTTCGATGACTACGGCGATGGACTCCGCCGGCAGCTGGTCCACGAAGGGCACCATGGCGTCCACCAGCACCGGCGCCAGGGATTCCATGCCTTCGACGGCGATACCGCCGGCGATCTTCTCCAGCATGTCCGCGGCGGCGGGCAGTTCAGCCTTCAACTTCGCGGCCCGGGACATCACTGACGCGGTGATGAGGATTTCCCTGCAGGGCGGTGCATGCAGTTCCGTGGGGTGGTGGATGCCGGGGGCGGACAGCGAGCGCTGGTCCGCCACGGCGAACCAGCGCATCTGGTCTACCTCGTCACCGAAGAACTCCACGCGGATGGGGTGGTCCTCAGTGGGCGGGAAGACGTCGATGATGCCGCCGCGGACCGCGAACTCACCGCGGTGGGTCACCATGTCCACGCGGGCGTACGCGGCGTCGGCAAGGCTCCGCACCACGTCGGTGAAGGGAACATCCTGGCCCACCTTCAACGTGACCGGGGCCAGGTCTCCCAGCCCGGCCACCACGGGCTGGACCACCGCGCGGACGGGAGCCACCACCACGCGCAGCCGCTCCGCCGTCGAACTTTCCGGATGGGCCAGCCGGCGCAGGACCGAGAGCCGGCGGCCCACCGTATCCGATCGGGGCGAGAGTCGCTCATGCGGGAGGGTTTCCCAGCTGGGGAACTCGGCCACCGAGTCCGCGGGGAGGTAGGCACGCAACGCCGCCGCCAGGTCCTCGGCCTCACGGCCGGTGGCGGTGACCGCAAGCACCACGCCGGGATCGGCCGCGCCGTCCTGCCCTGCCGCAGCGGCCGCCAGGCCATCCGCCATCTCCGCGAGCAGCACGGGCCGCAAACCCGCGGGCGCGCTGATCTGGTAGTCCTGTCCCCTGACGGCGAACCCGCGTCCGGCCTCAGCCCGGACGCGGGCGAAAGACTGGTCCGGGGCCAATGCACGGCGCAGCCCATCGAGCGTGGGGCCGTGCGTGGCGGTAACGGGAAGGCTCATGACAGCTGCTCCTGGGGTATTCACGGAAGATCGCAGGCAACGCGAAAACCCGAAATTCGCTGCGAATCCCGGGTAACCCCAGCCTACCGCGCACCGGTGACATTCCTGTTTGGACGGATTTTCCCGGGCAGGCGCTGACGCAGGCGCCCGGACTCCGGCAGGGCTACGCTGGCAGGACCGGACCTTTTTCCGGGAGCGGCCGTCCATAACGGCGGCGGCTCCGAACTGGTAGGGCAGAACACCGCTGAGGACGACGAGGAGCCAGCATGACCGGAGACAGCACCACAGATTCGCCTGCAACAGGGCACGAGGGCACAACCGCGCCCCGAACGGTCCTGGTCACCGGGGCCACCGGCTACATCGGGGGCCGCCTGGTGCCCAAGCTCCTCGAAGCCGGCCACACCGTCAAGGTGCTGGTGCGCTCCCCGGACAAGATCGCCGGTGTGCCCTGGCGGAACCAGGTGGAGGTAGTGCAAAGCAGCCTGGACGACGGCGACGCGCTGCGCCGGGCGCTGGCCGGCGTCGACGTCTTCTACTACCTGGTCCATTCGATGGCGGCCGGGGCGGGGTTTGAATCCAAGGAACAGACCATGGCCCGGACCGCCGCCGAAGCCGCGGTGGCCGCCGGCGTCGGCAGGATTGTCTACCTGGGCGGGCTGCACCCCAAGGGCGTGGAACTGTCCACGCATATGCGGTCCCGGGAAGCGGTGGGCCAGGTATTCCTCGACAGCGCGGTGGACGCCATTGTGTTCCAGGCCGGCGTGGTGATCGGATCAGGCTCAGCGTCCTTTGAAATGATCCGGCATCTCTCCGAAACCCTTCCGCTCATGCCCGCGCCCAGCTGGGTCCGGAACAGGATCGAAGCCATCGCCGTGCGCGACGTCCTGTACTACCTGGTGTCCGCGGCCTCCCTCACCGGCCCCATCAACCGCACGTTCGATATCGGCTGCCGCCAGGTGCTGACCTATGCCGGGATGATGAAAGAGTACGCGGCCGAAGCAGGGCTGCCCTACCGGGTGGTACTGGCGCTGCCCGTTCCCGCCCCCAAACTGGCGGGCCTGTGGGTGGCCCTGACCACGCCCATTCCGCTGTCCATGGCCGTACCGCTGGTGCAGTCGCTGCAGCACGACGCCGTTTCCGACGAACACGACATCGACGCCTACGTTCCGCAACCCGACGGCGGACTGACCCCGTACCGGACGGCCGTAGCCCTGGCCCTCGGGAAGGAACGGGACGGCCAGGTGGAAACCACCTGGGCCAACGCTGGAGCGTCCTCCGATCCCCTGCCCAGCGACCCCGACTGGGCCGGGCACAAGGTCTACATCGACGAACGGACATTCCATGGAAACGTGGACCCGGGCCGCGTCTGGCAGGTCATCGAAGGAATCGGCGGTCGCAACGGCTGGTACTCCCTGCCCCTGGCATGGCAGGTCCGCGGCTGGCTGGACAAGCTGACGGGCGGAGCCGGGCTGCTGCGCGGACGCCGCCACCCGCACACCCTGCACGCGGGCGAGGTTGTGGACTGGTGGCGGGTGGAACGCATCGACAGGGGCAAGCTGCTGCGCCTTCGTGCCGAGATGCGGGCGCCGGGACGAGCCTGGCTGGAGCTCTCCGTGGAACCCGAGGGTGACGGAAGCCGTTACCGTCAACGGGCCATTTTCTTCCCGAAAGGCCTCAGCGGCAGGCTGTACTGGCTGGCCGTGCTCCCCTTCCACAGCTTCATCTTCCCGGCGATGGCACGGAACATTACGGCCGCTGCCCAGGAGCTGGCCAATGCGGAACGGCCGGCTGCAACCCCGTAGGATGTTTGGAGCCTCATCCGATCGCGACGTCCCAGGAGGACCCATGGCCCTGAGCGCCACCACCACCGTTCCGCACCCCGTTGACAGCGTTGCCGCTGTCCTGGTGAACGAGGATTTCCAGCGCCACATCAGCCAGCTGGTAGGCGGAAACCTGGAATCGTTCACCATTGACGGTGACATTGCCGGCGCCTTCAGCGCCACGTTGGTGCGGACGCTGCCCACCACCCGCCTTCCCGAGATCGCCCGGAAGTTCGTCGGTGAGCACCTGAAGGTGACCCAGGTGGAGACCTGGGACGCTCCGGCCGCCGATGGCTCCCGCAAGAGCAACATCTCCCTCAAGGTTGCCGGTGCGCCCGTTGACGTGACCGCTGTCCAGCGCCTGGTGGCCGAAGCCAGCGGAACACGGGTGGAGCTGGAAGGCGAGGTTAAGTCCTCGGTGCCGTTCCTGGGCGGCAAGATCGCCGACGCCGCCGAGCCCATGGTGGCGAAGGCGCTGAACCTGCAGGCCACCCAGGCGCAGGCCTGGCTCGAAAGCCACTAGTTCATGCAGCTCCCTGTCTTCGCCGCGCTGGTCCTGATCATCGCCGGTGTTTGGTCGCTCGCCGTGTGGCCGCAGTTCCTGCGCCGGGTCATGAAGGACCCCCGCGCACGCGATGCCGCCGGAAAGGCCACTAAATTCCTGACGGTGCACGTGGTGCTGGTCAGCATCTCGATGGTGCTGGGAGCGGCGACTGCCGTCATCGGCGTACTGGGGCTGTTGGGTTAATAACCCGCTCCCGTTTTAACCCAGGAGGTCCACTTCCCAGCGGGAAGGGGACCTCCTGGCAGTTGCGGGCAGTCAGGGCGCGTTGCGCCCGGCCCGTTCAGGACGCCTGGTTCAGGGCATCCTCCGCGGCTACCCAGGAAATCATGGCGCATTTCACGCGGGCCGCGTATCGCGCAACGCCCTCAAACGCGGCGGCATCCCCCAGCAGTTCAGGATCGGCCGGGATCTTGCCCCGCGACCTGAGTACCTCGCGGAAATTGTCGATCACTTCGTGCAGCTCCGCCACGGTCATGCCCTCGGCGAGGTCGCTGAAGACCGAGGCCGAGGCCATGGAGATGGAGCAGCCGGCGCCGTCCCAGGAAACCTGGGCCACTTTGCCGTCGGCAACGGCGAGCCGCAGGGTCACCTCGTCGCCGCAGACCGGGTTCAGCTGGTGGGACTGCCCGGTGGAAGCACCGTTCGGCGCTGGTGTTTCGGCCAGGCCGCTGCCGTGCCGGGCCTTGGAGTGGTCAAGGATAATCTGCTGGTACAGCTGGTCAAGGCTCATTGCATACCTTCGGTTCTGGCGGCTAAGCGCGGAAGTAGGCCCGCACGCCGGCCACGGCGTCCAGGAACTGGTCTACGTCGTCGGTGGTGTTGTACAGGTAGGCGCTGGCGCGGGTGGTGGCGGTCAGCCCCAGCCGGCGGTGCAGCGGCTGGGCGCAGTGGTGGCCTACCCGGACCGCGATGCCCATCGAGTCCAGGAACTGTCCGACGTCGTGCGCGTGGACGCCTTCGACGTCGAAGGCGGCCAGCCCGATGCGCTCCTCCCCCGCTGCCGGGCCCAGTACCCGGATCCCGGAAAGCGCCTCAAGGCCTGCCACCATGCGCTGGCCAAGGTCCATTTCCCACCGGTGGATCCGGTCCAGGCCGGTCTCCGTGAGGTAGTTGGCGGCGGCGGCCAGTGCGACTGCCTGCGAAATGCGCTGCGTTCCTGCCTCGAAACGCTGCGGAGCAGGGAGGTATTCGGCCCGTTCCATGGTGACCGTGGTGATCATGGAGCCGCCGGTGAGGAACGGTGGAAGGATATCCAGGAGCTCCTGCCTGCCGTACAGCACGCCGATGCCTGTGGGTGCGAGCATCTTGTGGCCGGAGAAAACGGCGAAGTCCACGTCCAGCTCTTTGACGTCCAGGGGCATGTGCGGCGCGGACTGGCAGGCGTCCAGGACCACCAACGCACTGGAAGCGCGGGCCAGGGCCACCAGTTCACGGACCGGGTTGATGGTTCCGAGGACGTTGGAGGCGTGCGTGAAGGCCAGCACCCTGGTACGGCTCCCGATGATCCCTGCAGCCTGCTCCAGGCTGAGTCGGCCGGCATCGTCGATGGGCAGGTAGCGGAGCGTCGCCCCGGTGCGGAACGCCAGTTCCTGCCACGGGATGAGGTTGGCGTGGTGCTCCATTTCGGTGACCACTATTTCGTCGCCCGGTTTCAGCGCAAGGCCCTTCAGTGCCGAGTCCCCCCGGCCCTGGGCAGCCCAGAGCGCGGCGTTGGACAGCGCGTAGGCAATGAGGTTGAGGCCTTCTGTGGCGTTGGAGGTCCATACGGTTTCGGAATAGTCTGCCCCGATGAGGTCCGCTACGGTCTGCCGCGCGTCCTCGAAGGCCTCGGTGGCTTCGACCGCAAGGTGGTGGGCACCCCGGTGCACTGCCGCGTTGCGTTGCTCGTAGAACTCCTGCTCGGCTTCGATCACGCTGAGCGGGTTCTGGGAAGTTGCCCCGGAATCCAGGTAAACCAGCGGCTTGCCGTTGACCATCTGGTTGAGGACCGGGAAGTCGTTGCGGATGCGGAGCACCTCGGCGTTATCCATGACCGGAACGGACCGCTCCAGGGTGGCGGGCGTTGATACTACGGCCAAGACGTGCTCCTTGAGATGCCAGCGGTTGACACTCAATTGTCCCACAGCACGGCTGTGGCGGCCGCCCGGAGGGGTCAGCCGCCACAGTCGCTCCGGGCTTCAGCCCGCGGAGCGGAGGGCCGGCGACGGCTGGGGGGAGAGTCTCGGTCTCAGAAGACTCTGACGTCGCCGGCCCCGTCTCGGTCCGGCCGCGTGGGCCGGAAGTTCAATGAGGCCTTGATGTGTTTCGGCATCCCGTTCGGCTCTTTGCTGCCGTGTGCTTTGCCTCCTTAAGTAAATCCCGCGGGGCCGGTGCGCACACGAGTAGGGTGTACTCGAATTCCGGCAGGTGCCACTACGGGGACACTGAGTGTCGATACCCGCCGGGCCGCCGGTGCCCTGCGGTGTGCGGTGTTACGGCAGGACCGCGGGTGGCAGCGGAGCCGGCAGGGGCCTGCAGAGTCAGCAGGAGGGCGCGCGGAGTTACGCCGCCCACCACGGTGAATGACGGGGCGGGCAGTGCCTTCAGGGAAGACATGTGGTGCGACGGCGGCAGTTACCGGGGCAGGGCGGTTTCCAGTTCGTCGCGGCTCCGGACGCCCAGCTTCACGTAGGTGCGGTACAGGTGGCCTTCAACCGTGCGGACGGAGACCATGAGGCGCTGGGCTATCTCGCGGTCCGTGAGGCCCTGGACGGCCAGTTCCACGATGTCCTGCTCGCGTCTCGTGAGGTGCACGGTGGGAGCCGCCGCGATGAACCGGCCTTCGCGGAACCGCTCCCCCAGCTCGTGGTCGCACTTTTCGCGCTGCGCCACAGCCTGGCGGGACCGGCGGCGTTCCCCCGCCTGGTCAAGAACGGCACTGGCTCGGGCGTAGGCCTCGCGGGCAAGGTTGACGAAGCCGGATTCCTCCAGCGACGCGGCTGTCACCATCAGGGCGTCGCCATCGGCGGCTTCCCATCCGGTGGCAAGGGTCAGCATCGCCTCGGCCCAGCGCCCCTGCAGGCCGCCTGCTGCTTCCTGCACCATGGGAACGACGGAGGGATCCCCCAGATCCCAGCACATGGCGAGGAGTTCGAGCAGCTGCCCGGCCCGGCCGGAGGCTTCGGTAGTGGTCATCAGCGTGTGCAGCGACGCCAGGCCCTTGCCGTCGTGTGCAAGGTACTCTCCGGCGGCCATGGCGTAGCCCCGGGCCAGGAGGTCGGCGGGACCACCGGTCATGGCGTCTGCATAGTCCTGTTCCAGCCGCTTGGCCTGCGCGGCATCCCCCAGCCGGGCAGCAACGTAGTACCCCAGTGCGGAACCGAAGCCGAACAGCTGCAGGGGGTCATTAAGGCGCAGCGCCTCCACGGCCGGGAGCAACACCTGGTAGGCCCGCTCCATCCGCCCCTGGCGCAGCAGTGAGTACCCGCGCAGCACCTGCAGGCTGCCGCTGAACGTGGCCACTCCTGCAGCATGGGCGGCGGCGTAGCTGTTGAGTTCCCGCTCCGCGGACTCCCATTCGCCCATGGCCAGGTAACAGCTCACCAGCCGGCCGAGGACGACTTCCGGAAAGAAGTACAGGCTGTCCTCAAGCGGGGACAGCTCGGACGCGGCCCGGAGTGCGGCGTCAAGGCCGTCGCCGGGGCGACCTGCCGCGGCGAGTGCGTGCGCCAGCAATGCTTCCCCCAGCGCGGCCATCGGTTCCGCCTTGGTCTCGGAGAGGCCCGGGACCCTGATGCCCTCCACCTCGTCCGCCAGTGCCTGCCAGTCCGCTTCGGCCCCCGACTGGAGCAGGCGCAGCAGCTGCACTGGAAAGGCGGGACCTGCATCCCCGGCCTGGGAAACCTGGCTGAGCACGTCGTCGGCCACGGCTACCAGGGACTGCCCGGCTGCCTGGTGGGCCGATACCCGCAACAGGAGGACAGCCGGCCCCTGGGGATCATCAGCGAGTGGTGCCCAGCACTCATCAAGGAGGGCCGCGGCGTCAGCGTAGGCGCCCTCGTTGTAAAGCGCCCGGGCCTGGATGGCCTGGGCGAGCGGCAGCGCGCCCGGGTCCTGGATACGGGCCGCGATGGACCTGGCGCTGCCATTCCGGAAACGCAGGAGTGCTTCGCGGGCGGACTCCAGCATGTCCTCATCGGAGACTTTGACCCCGCATTCGATGGCCCACTCCACGGACCGCAGCCGCCCCTCACCGCTAAGCACCGTGCCGTTCTGCCGGCCACGGATCTTCTCCTGCAGCTGGAGGCTGCGGGAGACCGAGATGGTGTTCCTGATGGCGTCGGAAAAGAGTCCGTTCCACAGGGAAAGCTCGGCAGGCACGCCTGAGGTTTCCACGGCCACCTGCTGGTCAAGGAGCGAACGGACCACCGGAGCCCCGCAAATTTCTTCGATGACCTTGCGGCCCACAGGGCCGGCCAGGGCGATGAGCTTCAGTGCTTCCTGCTCCTCGGGGTTGCGCCGCAGGTGGTCCTTGGCCACCACGGCTGTCAGCCGCGGTCCGTCCGCGGGCAGCGCTCCCAGCAGGATCCAGATCCCGTTGCGTTTGGAGAGGATTCCCGCTTCGGCGGCATCGTGCAGCAACGCATCGAGGAGGCGGGGGTTCCCGCCGGAAGCTGCCCAGACAGCCTCGATGGTGGCGGCGGGAACAGTTCCGTCCAGCAGGTGGGCGAGTACTTCTTCGATCTGTTCCCTGTTCAGCGGGCGCAGGTCCACGCGCTCGGCGAGCCCGTCGTACCAGAGCTGGTCCAGCGGCTGGGGCAAGCCCGGACGCGGTCTTGCCGCCGCCACAACCGTGGCCCAGCCGGCCGAGATGAGTTCGGCGACCACGCCGGCGGACGCATCGTCCAAGTAGTGGGCGTCGTCCAGCACCATCAGCACGGGCGCGCTGTTCCCGGCCCGCAGCTTTTCGAAATAGCTCCACATGGACCGCAGCACCGCCACCGGGGAGACGGATTCCTCTGCCGTCAGGTCGCCGGTATAGGGCGTCAGGACACCGAACGGAACCGCCGAGAGGGCGGAGCTGCCATGGATCCGCAGGATGTTCAGCTCGCCCGCGAGGCGTTCCGAAATGGCTTCGGCCAAGGACGATTTTCCAATCCCGGGACCGGCCATGACAAACACCGCCTGGCTGATGCGGTTCCGGACGATGTTGCAGATCCTGTCCAGCGGCTCGCGGCGTCCGGTGAGGACCCTGCTTGCTGCTGCCTTGTGGCCGTTAGACGAGTCCAGTCAGATCACCTCTGGAGGTTACGCCGAGCTTGGTGAACACCTGGTACAGATGGCCCTCAACAGTCCGGACTGACACGCCCATTTCCAGGGCAATGTCGCGATTGGATGCACCCCGGCCCGCAAGCCGCGCTATTTGCCGTTCCCTGCTGGTCAGCAATGGGCTGCCGCTGCTGGGCACGATGGGGAGGTTCGCAACCGTGGTGGCCAGGATGTCCAGGCGGGCCTGGGCCGTCCGGGCTGAAATCGAGTCCCCGTCCTGGCGCGCGAAGTCCACCGCGAGGGCCATGCACCGGGCCTCGACAGCGTCCAGCTCCAGGGTGGCGGCCAGCTCGCCGCCGGCCAGGAGGGTCTTGGCATCCTTGGTACGGCTGCCCAGGGCAATGAGCCGGGAGACCTCGGCCAGCGGACCCTGACGGCGGCCGGCAATGTCTTCGAGCAACCGGAAGTCGGCATCGCTGCCGTTGACCGTGGCCGCGAGCAGTTCGACGCCTGCAAGGGTGTAAAGGCCGGCGGCGAGGTTCCGCCGGGCAGATTCCTTGAGCCGGGCCACGGAGTCGGCGTCGTTCAGCCAACGGCCGGCCGTCAGTGCGCAGAAGCGGATGATGCTGTCGTCGGCGAAGCCGGAGGCTGCACGGATCCGTTGCAGCTTGCCCAGGTACTTGCGGGCCTGGGGAGCGTTTCCTGTCTGCGCGTAGGCCAGGGCGGTGGCTGCATAGGTGTAACGGAGCGCGGTCTGGACGGGTTGGAGTTCCAGCTGCGCGCCGGCGGAGATCAGCAGGTCCAGGGCTGCGGCGCCACGGCCCGAGAAGACGTAGGCTATCCCGGCGCCCAGCTCGCTGGAAGCTGTCCCATAGGGCAGCCGGTACGGTTCGTCCGTGCTCTGGGGGCCCAGGAAGTCCAGGCAGCGCCGCCACTGCCCCGCCAGCAGCAGGACCATATAGGACTCTTTGGTGTACTGCTCCCGCAGCCCCACCACGTGGGAGGCGTCGCTGATCTGACCGCCGAGTTGGCGCATCAGTCCCAGCGCGTCCATCTCACGGCCGGTGAGCACCAGCGCGGTCATCAGCAGGATCGCGGCGTGCATGCGGTAGCCGGTGTCCGGGTTCAGGGCGGGATCGGCGGCGGCTTCAAGATCGGGAATCAGTTCGGCGTAATCGCCCATGAAGGCCCGGTACTCGAACGCGCTCAGTGCCACCCGGTTGGCTGCGACGGCTGCCGGTTCGGGCCAGGATGGCCGCTCAGCCCCCATGCCGGCCAGCAGGCGCTCCCGGGCTTCGTCGAGCATTGACGGCACATTGTCCGCGTGCTCGGGCAGGCCCATCATCACCTTTGCCCTGGCCGCGACCACCTGTGCATATTCTTCGACGTCGAGGGCGTCCAGCTCCGGCTGCGAAATGTCCCCAAGGGCGGCAAGGGCCTGGTCCGGCATGTCCAGCTGAAGGTAGGCGGCCGCCCGCTGCCGCTGGGCAGGAACCCATTCCCGGTCTCCGCGGCGAAGCAGTTCGCCGTAGGTCAGCGCGAACCGCGGGTCAAACAGCTGGACGGCGGCTTCGGCTGCCGCAAGGGCCAGCGCGGGGCTCAGTTCCGCCTCGCACTCGTGGGTCCAGGCGGCAAAGGCCATCAGCTCCTCGACGGTCATGCCCGCCGGGTCCGGCTCTACACCGCCCAGGAGCACGGCACGCAATTCGCGGCGCCGGGCGATGCTCAGCCAGGTCCGCACGACGTCGCCGATGTATTTCTCGCGCAGTGATACCCAGCGGTGGTCGGAATCGTCGATTTCGAGGAGCCCGCCGTCCTCCATGTCCGCCACGACGTCGGCTCCGTAGATCGAAGTCAGCCGGGACAGCTCCACGCTCCGGGCGCAGGACAGCATTTCTATGACTTCGCGGGTTTCCTGGGTTTCCCGCGACCACCGGGAACGGACGATGTCGTCGAGGCTGGCCGCGCCGTCGAGGACTACTTTGTCGCGCAGGGTCCAAACGGAGTCGGACAGCACCAGGTTGCCGGACAATTGCTGCTCGGTGACCAGGGCCTTGAGCAGCAGCGGATTGCCTCCCACCATCTGGTGGTACGTGGTGACCAGGGAGGCGGACACACGGTGGCCCAGCAGTGAAAGGAGGACCTGCCGTGTCTGGAGCTCATTGAGGTTGCTGAGCCGGACCTCGGTGAGACGCCGGTCCGTGAGGAGCCAATGGAAGTCCGCGGGGAGGTCGCTGATCTTGGGTGCCACGGCGATGATTTTGGCGGTACCGGTCAGGAGCACGTTCAGGAGCACGCCGGCGCTGAGGTCATCGATGGTGCCGGAGGTGTCCAGCGTGACCACGCAGGGCCGGCCGGCAGCGTCACTGCGGATAAGGGACGTGATGCCACGCAGGATGGCGGTGGGCGAACCCATGTAGGCCTGCGGGAGGCGGGCAAGCAGGAAGGACAGGCACCCGTACGGTGTGGTGGAGCCGGCGGGTCCGCTGCGGAGCTGCAGCGACCAGACGTCCGGACCAAGGTCCGTGATGGCGGCACGTGCGAGGGATGATTTACCGACCCCCCTGCCGCCGGTGATAACGACGCCCAGCGAGTTATCTGCGGTCAGTGCTGAGCGGACAGATTCAAGGTTGCCGCTGCGGGCGGGCGCCGACCATTGCGGCCCGGGAATACCTTGGGCCGGAGTACGCAAACCAGTGTCGTGGGGTGCTGACCCACGCCCCCAGCTAAGTGGCTCGATTGACATGAACGTTCCCCTACATCCAGCTGTAGCGGGATGTAGCCCCATTGCTCCCCCGCATAGCAAGAAGAGTACCTTGCCCGGCGGACAACGAGACAGGTCAAAGCCACTTTAAGTTTTGTGGCGCCCGGCGCGGCCAGCTATCCGGCGGTCTTGGCCGGATGGAACTTCTGCTGCGCCGCCGTGAGGCCATCCCGCAGGAGCAGCTCGACGGCGTCGGCCGCCTCGTCCAGCAGGAACGGCAGTTCCTTCAGCTCGGCAGTACCGAAATCACGGAGCACGTAGTCGGCAGTGTCCATACGGCCGGGCGGACGGCCTACCCCCACCCTGACGCGAACGTAATCCTTGGTGGCAAGAGCCTTGGAGATGTCGCGCAGGCCGTTGTGACCCCCCTCGCCGCCACCGATCTTCAGTTTCACAGTATTAAAAGGGATGTCGATCTCATCGTGGACCGCCACCACGTGGTCGGGTGTGATTCCGTAGAAGTTTGCCAGCGAGGACACAGGTCCGCCGGAGACGTTCATGTACGTCATGGGTTTGGCCAGCACCACGCGCGGACCGCCGATGCCCAGCCGCCCTTCGACCACTTGGGCGCGTGCCTTGTGGCTCTTGAACCCGGCACCTATCCGCCCCGCCAGTTCGTCCAGGACCATCTGGCCGATGTTGTGCCTGTTCCCTTGATACTGGGCTCCCGGGTTTCCAAGGCCTACGATCAGCCAGGTATCAGTCATGGGTTAATCCTAAGGTGGGTGTGGCGGTGCAATGGTGGGGAATGGCAATGGCCGGACCCCGTGCGGGATCCGGCCATTGCCACAGCGTGCGAGTTGGCTACTCGGCGGCTGCTGCTTCGGTGGCTGCAGCTTCGCCGGCGGAAGCCTCGGCCTGCTCGCCCTCTTCCTCGGCGATTTCGACTTCCTCAGAGATGTTCACAACCAGTGCCTCGGCGTCGGTCAGCAGGACAACGCCCTTGGGCAGCACGAGGTCGGACGCGTGGATGTGCTCGCCGGCGGCGCGGCCTTCGATGCTGACCTCGACGGCGGTGGGAACGTGGGTTGCCTCGGCTTCGAGGGACACGCTGGTCAGCTCGAGGTTGTGGACGGTGCCGGGCGCGGACTCGCCTGCAACGTGAACGGCGACGTCAACCGTGACCTTCTCGCCCTGGCGGACGGTCAGGAGGTCGATGTGCTCGATGATCTGCTTGATGGGGTCGCGCTGGATGTCCTTGACCAGGGCCAGGTGGCCTTCGCCGTTGATGTCCAGGGACAGCAGGGCGTTGGCGGTGCGGACGGCCAGGGTAGTGGCCTTGGCGGGAAGGGTGATGTGGATGGGCTCTGCGCCGTGGCCGTAGATGACGGCGGGGATCAGGTTGGCCATCCGTGCACGGCGGGCGTAGCCCTTGCCGAATTCGGTGCGCAGTTCTGCTGCGAGCTTCTGCTCAGACATGGAATCTCCTTGAAGGCTAAACGGTGTTCAGCGAGGGCGGAGGTCTGGGATGACCTTCAACGCCGGGCGGCCGGGGCGGCCCAATCCAAGAAGGCTGTTCTTCATCTGAAGGACAGGTCAGACCCAGTCGATCACGGAGATCTGCGGGCCGTCGAAACGGCCGCACTCCCTCGCCAAGGTTTCGGGCTACAGCCTACCAGTGCCGGCACCGTTTACTGAAAACGGTACCGGCACTGGCACTCAGGCGGGTGCTAGGCGTTGCCGTCGAACAGGCTGGTGACCGAACCGTCGTCGAACACTTCACGGACGGCGCGGGCGATGAGCGGCGCGATGGAAAGCACCGTCAGCTGCGGGAAGCGCTGCGACGGGTTCAGCGGCAGGGTATTGGTGACCACCACTTCACGCGCACCGGACTCGGACAGGCGCTGTGCCGCCGGTTCGGAGAAGACGGCGTGCGTGGCCGCGATGATGACGTCCTTGGCACCGGCGTTCTTCAGCACCTGGACGGCGCCGGAGATGGTTCCGCCCGTATCGATCATGTCGTCGATCAGGACGCAGGTGCGTCCCTCGATCTGACCCACCACGGTCTTGGAAACGGCCTGGTTGGGGACGGTCAGGTCGCGGCTCTTGTGAACGAAGGCGAGGGGTGCGCCACCCAGGCGCTCGGCCCACTGTTCGGCAACGCGGACCCGGCCGGTATCCGGGGAAACCACGGTGATGTTCTCGGCATCAACGCGGGTGCGGATGTAATCGGCCAACAGCGGGATGGCCATCAGGTGGTCAACGGGGCCGTCGAAGAAGCCCTGGATCTGTGAGGTGTGCAGGTCCACGCTCATGATGCGGTCCGCACCGGCGGTCTTGTAGAGATCGGCCACCAGGCGGGCGGAGATGGGTTCGCGGCCGCGGCCCTTCTTGTCCTGCCGGGCATACGGGTAGAACGGCGACACCACGGTGATCCGCTTGGCGGAGGCACGCTTCAGCGAATCAATCATGATCAGCTGTTCCATGAGGTGGTTGTTCAGCGGGGCGGGGTGGGCCTGGATCACGAAGGCATCCGTGCCGCGGACGCTTTCACCGGCGCGGACGTAGATCTCACCGTTGGCGAAGTCATAGGCGTCCACCGGGAGGAGGTCGGTGCCGAGCTCCTTGGCGATCTCCCGGGCCAGCTCCGGATGTGCCCGCCCGGTGGCGAGCACCAGCTTCTTCTCGCCGTGCGCCGTAATTTCGCTCATTGTTACTTGCCCTCTTCTGTAGATGCCGGGGTACTTGAGGAGTTGTTGATGGCCGCCTGGGCCAATTCGGCGGATCGGCTGCCGGGACGGTTGGCCGGGACCCACCCTTCGGTGTTGCGCTGGGCGGCGATGCTCAGCGCAAGCGCACCTGCCGGGACGTCCTTGCGGATCACCGCGCCGGCGCCGCTATAGGCGCCGTCCCCCACGGTGACCGGCGCAACGAAGACCGTATTCGAACCTGTCCTGACGCCTGAGCCGATGACGGTGCGGTGCTTCTTCTCGCCGTCGTAATTGGCGGTGATGTTGCCGCAGCCGATGTTCGTGTCCTCGCCGATTTCAGCGTCGCCGGCGTAGCCCAGGTGGGACAGCTTGGAGCCGCGTCCGATGGTGACGTTCTTGGTTTCGTAGAAGGCGCCGATTTTGCCCTTTTCGCCAAGGACGGTGCCCGGGCGCAGGTAGGTGAAGGGTCCGACGGCGGCGCGCGGGCCGATCACTGAACCGGAACCGTGGGTGCGGATCACCGTTGCGCCCTCGCCCACCTCAACGTCGGTGAGGGTGGTGTCCGGCCCAACCACGGCGTCCCGCGCCACCGAGGTGGTGCCGTGCAGTTGCGTGTTGGGCAGCAGGCGGACGTCCTCGTCCAGGGTGACGGAGGAATCGATCCAGGTGGTGGAAGGGTCCACCACCGTTACGCCGGCGCGCATCCAGGCCTCCACGGTGCGCCGGTTCAGCTCCGCACCGAGGGCGGCCAGCTGGACGCGGTCGTTGGCGCCCTCCACCTGCCAGCGGTCAGCGGTGACGACGGCGGCAACGCGGCCGCCTGCCTCGCGGGCCAGCCCCAGCACGTCGGTGAGGTACTTCTCGCCCTGGGCGTTGTCGGTGGTGACCTTGCCAAGTGCTTCGCGCAGCACGGCGGCGTCGAAGGCGTAGATCCCGGAGTTGACCTCGCGGATCAGGCGCTCGGCGTCGGTAGAGTCCTTGTGTTCGCGGATGCCGGTCACGGTGCCGTCCTCTCCGCGGAGGATCCGGCCGTAGCCGGTGGCGTCTTCCAGGACTGCGGTGAGCACGGTGACCGCGTTGGCTTCCCGTTCGTGGGTGGCAACGAGTTCGGCCAGCAGGCCGCCCGAAAGCAGCGGGACGTCACCGTAGGTCACCACCACGGTGCCGGTGAGCTCTTCCTTGGTGTCCAGCGCCTGCAGCGCGACCTCCACGGCACGGCCGGTGCCGGGAACCTCGTCCTGGTCCACGATGGCCGCGGACGGGTCGAGTTCTGCCACGTGCCCTGCCACAAGGTCGCGTTCGTGGCGGACCACGATGGCGAGCTGGCGGGGTTCAATGCTGCGGGCGGCCAGGAGTGCGTGGCCCACCATCGAGCGTCCACCGATTTCGTGGAGGATCTTGGGGGTACGTGACTTCATCCGGGTACCGGCACCTGCTGCCAATACGATGACTGCGGCCGGACCGGTGTTTTCAGGGATCACGTACGGATTCTCCTCGCTTTGTTGCGCTGGCGCTTCATGGTGTCCGGCCAACCTCCGCCGGCCCGGCACCGGGAGTTACCTGCTGAACTCCCCGCACAGCAGTTCCGCCCATAGGATTCGAACCTATACTCCACGGCTCCAAAGGCCGGGGTGCTGCCGTTACACCAGGGCGGACCATGCCTCCGGCACAAGGCCCGGGCACAAGTCCCTATTTTGCCACGGGTTCGGGGCAGCGCGCGACACAGGCCCTGCCGGCCGGGAGCCGGCGCCTTCCGGAAGCGGAAAAACGGGCCCGCCGGGGTAGGGCATGATGGAAATGTGAGCAACAACCCCCCGCGGACACGGATGACCGGCCTTCAGCGGCGGAACCAGCTGATCGACGTGGGGCGTGGCCTGTTCGCAGTCCGCGGACTGGACGGCACCACCATCGAAGAAATCGCCGCCTGCGCCGGCGTCTCGAAACCGGTGATCTACGAGCACTTCGGCTCCAAGGAAGGCCTCTACACCCAGGTGGTGGACTTCGAGTTCCACATCCTCCTGGACGCCATCAACACCGCACTGGCCGACGAAGCCAAGCCGCGCGTCCTGGTTGAACGCGCCGCCCTCGCCCTGCTCACGTACATCGAGGACCGCACTGAGGGCTTCCGGATCCTCATGCGCGACGCTCCCCCGTCCCAGCCCGAAGGCGCCTTCTCCACCCTGCTGTCCCACGTCACCGCCAGGGTGGAGCACATCCTGTCCGACGAGTTCTCCCGGCGCGGCTTCAGCGGCCAGGACGGTGCCATGTACGCGCAGATGCTGGTGGGCATGGTGGCCATGACCGGCCAGTGGTGGCAGGACAGCCGCCAACCCGACAAGAACACCGTTGCGGCGCACCTGGTCAACCTCGCCTGGAACGGCCTCACCGGCCTTAAGAAGGACCCGGAGCTGCAGTCGGAGCTCTAGGCGCTGGTCACCTTCGCGAGCGCGGCACCTGTCCCCTGCGTGCTGCTCCTTCGCATTGACGCGCGCTGCCGGGCAGCGTGCCCACGTCGGCGACGCCGGAGGCGGCCCTTCGGAAAGTCGCTCATCGCGGCGCATCGGGTGCCGGAGGTCGCTCAGCGACCGCAGGTGCCCCTATGCGTCGGGTCTAAGCGACGGCGAAGGGCGGCCTCCGGCACCCAAGGTGACCTAGTCGCCCCAAGGTGACCTAGTCGCCGAGGAGTTCTGAGGCCTCGAGCCACTCGAGCTCCAGGGTGTCCTTTTCGTCGGCCAGGTTCTTCAGTTCGCTGTTCTGTTTGGCAAGGGCGTCGAAGTCCGACTTCTCGGTGCTCTTCACCATGTCGTCGTGCAGTTTCTTTTCCTGCTGGTCGAGCTTCTTGATCTGCCGCTCGATCCGGTTGAGGGCCTTGCGGGCCTCACGCTTTTCGGCTTCGGAGGGTCCTGTCCCGGTTGCCGAAGACGCGGCGCCGGCGCTGGTGACGGGGTTTCCGCCGCCGGTCACGGTGGATCCGGCCAGCGCGGCCTCGCGGAGTTCAAGATACTGGTCCACGCCGCCGGGCAGGCCGCGGAGCTTGCCGTCGCCAAGGAGCGCCATCTGGTGGTCGGTGACGCGTTCCAGCAGGTAGCGGTCGTGGCTGACCACCACCAGGGTTCCGGGCCAGCCGTCCAGGACGTCCTCGACGGCGGCGAGGGTGTCGGTGTCGAGGTCGTTGGTGGGCTCGTCGAGCATGAGCACGTTGGGTTCGCCCACCAGCAGCCGCAGCAGCTGCAGGCGGCGACGCTCACCACCGGAGAGGTCCCGGACCGGTGTCCACTGCTTCTGGTTGGTGAACCCGAGCTGCTCCACCAGCTGGCCGGCGGTGAATTCCTTGCCACCGACGTTGAAGGAACGCTTCTCACGCTCAATGACCTCGATCACGCGCAGGTCAGCGACGTCGTCGAGCTCCTTGACTTCCTGGGTGAGCACCGCGGTGACCACCGTCTTGCCGCGCTTCAGCTTCCCGGCATCGGGGGCGATCTCGCCGTTCAGGAGCTTCAGGAGCGTGGTCTTGCCGGCGCCGTTGACGCCCACCAGTCCCAGCCGCTCACCCGGGGCCAGGCGGAGGGTGATGTTGTCGAAGAGCTTCTTCCCGGCGTCGTCGCCCTGGAAGTTCAGCGAGACGTGTTCCAGGTCCAGGACATCCTTGCCCTGGCGCGCGGTGGCCATCTTGCTCAAGGCCATGGAATCCCGCGGCGCGGGAACATCGGCGATGAGCGCGTTGGCCGCCTCGATCCGGAACTTCGGCTTGGCGGTACGGGCAGGGGCTCCACGGCGCAGCCAGGCCAGCTCCTTCTTGACCAGCTGCTGGCGCTTGCCTTCCACCACGGAGGCCATCCGGTCCCGCTCGGCGCGGGCAAGCACGTATGCAGCGTAGCCGCCCTCGAAGGGGTCCACGATGCCGTCGTGCACCTCCCACGTCTTCGTGCAGATTTCGTCGAGGAACCAGCGGTCGTGGGTGACCACCAGGAAGGCGCCCTGGTTGGCGCGCCAGCGCGATTTCAGGTGGCGGGCCAGCCAGGCAACACCTTCGACGTCAAG
Source organism: Arthrobacter sp. Leaf137 (assembly GCF_001423525.1). Taxonomy (GTDB): domain Bacteria; phylum Actinomycetota; class Actinomycetes; order Actinomycetales; family Micrococcaceae; genus Arthrobacter. The sequence continues at coordinate 40,920 of NZ_LMOI01000019.1, forward strand.
GTGGTTGGTGGGCTCGTCGAGCATGATGACGTCGTGGTCCTCGATCAGCAGCTTGGCCAGGGCCACCCGCCGCTTCTGCCCGCCGGACAGCGCATGGACGTTGGCGTGCCAGTCAACGTCGGACACCAGGCCGCCCATGACTTCACGGATTTGCGGGTTGCGCGCCCACTCGTAGTCGGCCTGGTCGCCGACGATCGCGACGCCCACTGTCAGGTCGCCGTCGAGCACGTCGCTTTGGTCCAGGTAGCCGACGTTGACGTCGCCGCGCTTGGTAACGCGGCCGGAATCCGGGGTGGAGCGCAGGGCGAGCAGCCGCATCAGGGTGGACTTGCCGTCGCCGTTCCGGCCCACCATGCCGATGCGGTCGCCCTCCTCCAGTCCGAGCGTGACGCCGTCCAGGACTGTGCGGGTCGCGAAGGAGACCGTGAGGTTTTCGCCGCCAAGAAGGTGTGCCAAAAAGAACTGCTTTCTGCTGCCCGGATGGGCATTGCGCTGCTAGAGAAGGGTGTCGGAGATGATGCGGGCACCGGGAACGGGACCGTGGACGGCAAGGGCGGACAGGCCTTGGTGCTGCAGATCTTCCGCCAGTGCTTCCGCTGCCACGGAGTCATCCGCGAGCAGGGCCACGGTGGGCCCGGAGCCGGACACGATGCCGGCGATGGCGCCGTGCGATTCGCCGATGCCCAGCGTATCGCGCAGTGACGGGGCCAGTTCAATGGAGGCCCGCTGGAGGTCGTTGACCAGGATGCGGCTGAGGGCGTCTGCGTCGCCGCCGCGCAGGGCGGCCAGGATGTGCGGGTCGACGCCGGTGGGCTCGTCCGCGTGCACACCCTCCGCTTCCCGCAGCCTGTCCAAAGTCCGGAAGACTTCCGGGGTGGACAGCCCGAAATCGGCCGTAACCAGGACCCAGTGGGTCTTTGCCTTGGCGAGTGCCGGTGACAGCTGGTCACCAACCCCGAGCCCTACCGCCGTTCCGCCGAGCAGGGAGAACGGAACGTCGGCTCCGAGTTCGGCAGCAAGGTGCGCGAGTTCCTCCCGTGAGAGGCCGCTGTTCCACAAGGCATCGCAGGCCAGGAGCGTAGCGGCGGCGTCAGCCGATCCCCCGCCCATCCCGCCGGCCACGGGCACCCGCTTGGTGATTTCCAGGTGGACCCCTGTGGCGTGCTCGGAAACGTCGGCCATGATGGCGGCGGCCCTGTAGGCCAGGTTGCTGGCGTCGAGGGGAATGTCGACGGCGTCAAGGTCAAGGGTGCTGCCCGGGCTCAGGCTCACCGTGATGCCGGGCGTTTCCGTGCTGGTGGCGGCGACTTCTTCATAGAGGGAGACGGCCAGGTAGACGCTGGCCACGGAATGGTAGCCATCCGGCCGGAGCGGGCCGACGTCCAGCGAGACGTTGATCTTCCCAGGCGCCTTGACCCGGACCGTCCGCGCGGCGAACCGGACGGCGGGCGTGTTCACGCGCCCGCTTCCTTGGCTTCGGCGATCCTGGCGAATGCGGCGATGTCGATGACCTCACCGCGTGCGGTGGGGTCGACGCCGGCCGCCAGCAGGCAGCGTTCGGCTTCCGCCCCTCCCCCGGCCCAGCCGCTGAGCGCTGCACGCAAGGTCTTCCGCCGTTGGGCGAAGGCTGCGTCAATCACGGCAAAGACCTGTTGGCGGGTGGCGCTGGTGGCAGGCGGCTCGCGTCGGGTGAAGGCGACCAGTCCGCTGTGGATCTTGGGCGCGGGCCAGAACACGTTCATGCCGATCACTCCGGCTTTGCGCATCTGGCTGTACCAGGCCGCCTTGACCGACGGAACGCCATAGGTCTTCGAGCCCGGACCGGCGGCCAGCCGGTCGGCTACCTCGTCCTGGACCATGACCAGGCCATGCTGCAGGCTCGGGAAATGCTCCAGGAGGTGCAGAACCACAGGGACCGCCACGTTGTAGGGCAGGTTGGCTACCAGCGATGTTGGTTCGACGGGAAGGTCCGTGACCTTCATGGCGTCAGCCTCGACGAGGTGGAAATTCCCGACGGCGGCCGGCCGCCATTCAGCCACAGTGGCCGGAAGCTTGGCGGCGAGGACGGGATCGATCTCCACTGCCACGACGGCCGCGGCGGCGTCCAGCAGGCCCAGCGTCAGTGAGCCGAGGCCTGGGCCGACTTCCAGGACCGTCTCATTGGCCGCGATTCCTGCTGCGGACACGATCCTGCGGATGGTGTTGCCGTCAATGACGAAGTTCTGGCCGAGGGTCTTCGTGGGCCTGACACCGATCTCCCCTGCCAGCCGGCGAATGTCGGAGGCACCGAAAAGCGGTGCGGGCGCGGCGGGGTTGGGTTCAGTCACCTAGGTATCCTATCCCGCGCGGCCGGGCCGTTTCCGCCGGGCAGGCCGTGTTAACGGCCGAAGCCGGGCCCGGAAAATACCGGGCCCGGCTTCGGCGCGTGGACCATGCCAGTACGGGCTGGCAGCGGATCAGCTAGCTGCTGGCTGCCCAGCCGCAGCCCCACGGCTGCAGGCCGCGCTGCGCGTACACGCGGTTCGCGATGTCGATCTGCTGTGCCTTGGTGGCCAGGCTGGCGTTGGGGGCGTAGGCCCCGCCGCCGGCGCCGATCCACGTCCGGATGTCGAACTGCAGGCCGCCGTAGTAGCCGTTGCCGCTGTTGATGCTCCAGTTTCCGGTGGACTCGCACTGGGCGATCTTGTCCCACATGGCTTCGTTCATCATGGCCGGAGCAGCAGCGCCGGTGTTGCTGCCGGCGGCCGGGGCCGCAGCGGCCTGGGCGACGGGCTTTGCCTTGGTGCCGACCGTGACCTTCTCAGCGACAGGCTGGACGGCTACGGCTTCAGAGACGAGGGTGCGGGAGGCTTCACGGCCGTCCACGAGGACCAGCTTGAAGGTCTTCTCCAGCTTGCCCGCAGCGCCTGCCTGGGTGACTTCCTTCTCGCCCTTGAGCATCTCGGCGTCTTCGGTGGTCACGGTCTCGAAGGGGACGTCCTCGGTGGTTTTCGCCGTCTGGCCGTTATCAACGCGGGACACTTTGATCACCATGTTGTTGACGACGTGCGCGTTGGCGGGCTGGGAGGTCCTGTCGTTGGCGCCGATGGTCAGCCCGGCGCCCTGGAGCACGTCGCCTACAGTGGCCGCGGTGGTGGTGGTGGTGTTCACCTTGCCATCGGCGACGATGCTGACGGACTTGGGGGTGGAGATGGACACGAAGGAGCCGGCAAGTGCGAGCTGCGCGTCCTTGGGAACGGACAGCGATGAGGTGCTGGCCACGCCGAGTTCGGTGACCAGGCCTGCGACGTCCTGCGCGGTGGTACTGACCGTTTTTTCTGCTCCGTCGAGGCTGACCTTGACTTCCTTGGCCTGGTTGACGTTAATGACGGTTCCGTTGTGGACCGAGGCGTCGATGGCTGGGGAAACCCTGTCTGCGGGCTTCAGTTCGATGTTGGCGCCCTTGACGACCTGGCCTACGGTGCCGCCGAAGGTCTGGACGGAAGAGACCTTGCCATCAACGTTGAGCGTGACGGTTTTGTTATTGCCGACGAAGGCTACGAGCCCCGCTACCAGGGTGCACAGCACCAGCAGCTGGGCTCCAACCTTGAAAAAGCTGATCTTGCCATCCGATGTGAAGAACTTGACCACGATTGCCCGTAACTTTAGGTCCATCCGGGCACGGGGATTTGCGCAGTAAAATGCCCGGCACCGCCTTTGAGCAGCAGTCCGGGCACCTTTGCGCCGCCTGCTTCCCGACAGCGGCCATGTCGGAACGGGGTCCCGGCATGTGATGCTGAAAAGGAAGCGAAATTACCCGTTGGCCTTCCCCGACCCCGGCTAATAGTTTTCCACTGTAACCGTAGCGTTATAAACGGACCAACAAATTTGCATACCACGTATGCCTTAAAGGTTCCTCAATGTGACTCTTCTCAGCCCCAGGATCCGTATGCCCGCACCGTATTAGAGCTGATCCGGGTGCACAGTTCCGCGAGGTCCGTGCCTGTCAATTCGGCCATGGCCCGGACGGTGTAAGGCACCATATAGCTGGCGTTGGGCCGGCCCCGGTGCGGATGCGGGGTCAGGAACGGGGCATCCGTTTCCACCAGGACAAGTTCCGGGTATGCGACCGCGAGCGCGGACCGCAGGTTGGCCGCGTTCCGGAAGGTCAGTGTTCCGGCGAACGACATATACCAGCCCTCGCGGTTGCAGATGGCGGCAAGCTCCTCATCGCCGGAAAAGCAATGGAATACCACCCGGTCCGGAGCGCCCTCTTCCGCCAGAACCTGCACCACGTCGGCATGTGCGTCCCGGTCATGGATCTGGAGGGTGAGGTCCAGCCGTTTGGCGATGTCAATGTGCCGCCGGAACGAGTACCGCTGGTGGGCCAGCCCCTCGCCTTCCGTGCGGAAGAAGTCGAGGCCTGTCTCGCCAATGGCACGGATCCGCGGGTGGGCTGCCAACTGCTCTATCTCGGCGAGGGCGTCTTCGAGTTCGCCGCGGGCGGCATATTCCGGAGCATCATTGGGGTGCAGCGCCACAGCGCCCAGCAACCGGTCATCCTGCTGCACCGTCTGAAGGGTGAACCGCGACGATTCCAGGTCGCAGCCCACCTGGACTGCCCCCTGGACACCGACGGCGGCAGCGGCATCCAGGGCCGCGGTTATTCCCACCGGCCCTTTCCCATCAGGAAAATCCAGGTGCGTGTGGTTATCCATCACGGGTACCGGCAGCGGTTCGGGCGCTGGCGGATATTCGCGTTTGGGGGATGCCGCGGCACTCTGGGAACCGCCCGTTGAGGGTTCGCGGTAGGCATCGGGGGTCTGCGGACTGCACATCACTCCAGCCTAACGGCGGATGGCACCACGATTTCGCCGGAACTCTATGCCAGGCCAGGCAGTTGTGTTAGTAGTCTGGTGGGAGCACATGAGAACGCCCACCGACGGGCGAAGGCAGGCTTGCTGTCCCGTCCAGGTGAAACCCGGGCTGAAAGGTTGCCGATGGAATCCTACCGACGCACTGCCAACGATGTGAGCGCTGCGAACCGCAACCTGGCGGGCGTTTCCGATCCCGTCAGCCACCTGAACGGGCACCGTGCCGCCGCCATGGCTGCGGACTCGTTCCACGACGCCAGCCAGCGGATCCTCAGTACTGTCAACACGGTGATCGACGGGAAGTCCGACGCCGCGGAGCTTGCGTTGACCGTCCTGCTCGCCCAGGGCCACCTGCTGCTGGAAGACGTTCCAGGCGTCGGCAAAACCCTGTTGGCCAAAACGCTTGCCAAAACCATTGACTGCACCGTCAGCCGTATCCAGTTCACGCCGGACCTGCTCCCTTCCGACGTGACCGGCGTGTCCATCTACAACCAGTCATCCCGGCTCTTCGAGTTCCGTCCGGGTGCGGTTTTTGCCAATATCGTCATCGGCGACGAGATCAACCGGGCGTCAGCGAAAACCCAGTCCGCCCTCCTCGAATGCATGGAAGAGCACCAGGTGACGGTGGACGGCACTTCCTACCGGCTCGACGAACCGTTCATGGTGGTTGCCACCCAGAACCCCATCGAGATGGAAGGCACATACCCGCTGCCCGAGGCCCAGCGGGACAGGTTCATGGCAAGGATCTCCATGGGCTACCCGGACAAGGACGCCGAAATCGAGATGCTCGAAACCCATCAGGCGGCCTCCCCGCTGGCCAAGGTCTCGGCCGTGGTCACCGCTGCGGAGGTAGCGGCCATGATCACCACCGTCCAGCAGGTGTACGTCTCGCAGGCCGTGAAGGAATACACCGTGTCCGTCGGCAGGGCCACCAGGGAAAGCCCACTCCTGCGGTTGGGGGCCAGTCCGCGATCCATGCTGCAGTTGCTTCGCGCGGCGAAGGCAACCGCCGCCCTGGACGCCCGCGACTTCGTCCTCCCCGACGACGTGGTCCAGGTGGCCGAGGCTGTCCTGGCGCACCGGATCATCCTGGACCGCAAGGCGGCCGGGGCCGGCGAAACGGCACACACCGTGCTGCAGGGCATCCTGTCGCGGCTCCCGGTCCCGCAGGCACCCGCAGGCGCCGGCAACACGGCGGGTGCGGGCACAGCCGCCGGAACACGGAGCCAGGCCGCCCGGAATGCCGCGTCCGTGGCAGGTTCGGGCAGGAACCGCTAAGCGGTACGCCATGGCCCTCCTGGACAGACTGCCCCAGCACCTCTTCACCGCGCGGGGGTGGGGCATGCTTGCTGCCGGGGGCTTCACCCTGGCCGCCGCCCAGATCATGGGACGCAGGGACCTCCTGACCCTCAGCATCCTGCTGCTGGTCCTCCCCTTGGTTTCGCTGGCCGGTATCCGGTTAGTGAAGCCCCGCTTCCGGGTGTACCGGGAGTTCCATCCTTCGCCGGTGGAGACGTCCTCCCCCACCACCGTGCGCCTTGCCGTGGCGCGGTCCGGTGCAGGCAGCGGCCGGGCCAGCATGGAGGAACGCCTGCCGCCGCGGTTCGGTTCTTCGCCCGCGTTCCGGTTTCCCTCGCGTACGGCCTCCGGCGGTACCAGCCGGTATGAATACCACCTGCGTTCGGAGCAGCGCGGCCAATTCCGCATTGGGCCGGTCACCGCCGAGTTCACGGACCCCTTCGGGCTGTCGCTTCACCGCCAGTCCATCGACGACGGCGACACGCTCACCGTGACGCCTGCCGCCGTCGTGCTCCCCGCTACCGGCCTGGCCGGCGCGCGCGGGAACGACGGCGTGACGGCAACCAGGACCCGCGCCAACCCCAGCGACGACGACGTCATGACGCGCGAATACCGTCACGGCGACCCCATGCGTAGGGTCCACTGGGCGGCCACCGCCCGGCATGGCTCGCTGATGGTCCGCCAGGAAGAATCCGTCACGACTCCGGAGGCCACGATTATCCTGGACCACCGGTACGGAGCATTCTCCAGCGGTTCCACCGCAGCCGCCGGCCAGGCCGGCCAAGCCAGCCAGGACGGGCACACCATGATGACCAGCCGGACGTTCGAATGGTCGGTGGTGGCGGCCATGTCCATCAGCGCACACCTCGCCGAGCGGAACTACGGCCTGCGCTTCCTGGACGTCCGCGGCGAGCCCGCCTTCCTGCATTCGCCCTCGGCGCCGGAACCGGAGTCAGAGGAATACGGCGGCGCGTCAGGGCTCCAGTCCATCGCAGAGAGCCTCGCTGCCATCCAGCTCACGGGGCCGCACCACGCTCGGACCAGTGGCAGGTTCCGGCCGTCCTCCGGCCCGGGTTCCGCTGCAGCGCTGCTGCGCCCCCGCAGCCGCAATGGCCAGGATGCGGGACCGGCGGCATTCGACGACCGGCTCATGGACAAGCTGGCCGCACACCGCATGCGCGGGCCGCTGATTGCGGTCCTGGGCCGCATCTCGCCCGAGGAGGCAACCGCCCTGGCACCCGCAGCCAGTTACGGAACCAACGCCTTTGCCGTCATCGTGGCTGAGAAACCCGAAGACTTCTCGCCCGCGCTGGAGACCCTGCGACAGGGCGGATGGCGCGCCGTGGCCGTCCCGGCATCCGTGGGCACCGCTGCCGCCTGGGGATCGTTCGACCAGGACGTGCCGTTGCCCGCGCCCTCCAGCGACGCCAGCCGCGGGGCGGGGGTGGTCCGGTGACCATGGCGCCGGCCCGGACCCCGGGAACGGGTACCCAGGGCCCACCGACTGACGGGGCAAGGCCCGCCCGCGTGGGCGCCTACCCCTGGGCCATGGCCGCAGCCATCGTGCTGGCAGTCTGCGGGGCTGCCCTGTCCCTGAATGGGGTCCTGCGCGGCTGGGCCTGGTATTGGCCGGCGGCAACCACCGTGGGCGCGGTGGGCTTTACCCTCGCCGGGCTTCGGGCACTGCGCGCAGCACCGCTGCTGGTCACCGCGGGCGGCTTCCTCTCGCTGGGGGCCATCCTCACCCTGACGTTCTTCCGCGGGTCAAGCATTCTGGGCGTGATTCCCAGCGCCGCAACGTTTTCCGACGTCAGCCAGCTGATCCGCCGTGCCAGCGAAACCGTCCTGTCAGAGACGGCCCCCGTTGCACCCAACGTGGGCATCGTCATGGTGATCTGCGCCGTCCTTGGACTGGCAGTGATCCTGGTGGATGCCCTGGCCGTCCCGCTCGGAATGCCGGCGGCCACTGGCGTGGGGCTGCTGGCCATCCTGGTGGTGCCGGCAATGATCAAGCCGCAAAGCGTCGGCTTCTGGGGATTCGTTGCAACGGTGGCCGGATACCTGATGATCCTGGCCTGCAGCCAATGGTTTGCCCCCGACTTCCGCAGCCAGGGCGGGGCTGCACGGAACCCGGGGCAGCTTCGCCGGGCCGTTCTCACCGGTGCCGTGGCGCTGGCCGCCACCCTGGTGGTACCGCTGGCTGTCCCCGGCTTCGACCAGGGCACCTTCCCGCAAGGCTCCCGGCTCAATCCGTGGGGAACCGGAACCGGCCTGAATCCCATGATCACCCTGGGAAACAGCCTGAGGACACCGGACGGCAGCGGCCGGATCACCTACGCCACCAGCGCCACCGCTCCCCTGTACCTGAGGTCCGTCACGGTGGACCATTTCGACGGCGAATCATGGGGCCCGGACGATCGCACCGCATCGCGGCTGCCGCTGGGCGGACCGATCGATCCCGGCTATGCGGTCCTCGCCGACGAACAGCAGCAGGTTACGGCCATTGACACCGGCACGTTCAGCAGCCCGTACCTTCCGGCCCCCTACGCCCCGGAAACCGTCCGCGGCCTCAACGGCCGGTGGACCTGGGACCCCGCGACACTGAGCATCAAAGGCTCCGACGCCACAGCCTCCCGGCGCCAGGAGTACGTGGTGACATCGTCGGTGCCCAACCTGACGGCCGCGTTGCTGGAGCAGTCTTCCGCTCCAGTGCGGGACGTTCCGGACGACTTCACGCGGATCCCCGGGAACGTGCCGGAAATCGTCCGGACCACCGCCGGGCGCGTGGCCGGTGCGGGCGCCACGCCATATGAGAAAGCCATGGCCATCCAGCGCTACCTGCGCTCATCGGAGTTCACGTATTCCCTGCAGTCGCCCGTGCAGGGCGGCTATGACGGCAACGGCCTGTCAGTCCTGTCCGACTTTTTGGAGCAGAAGAGCGGATACTGCATCCACTACGCCTCGGCAATGGCGGTAATGGCGCGGTTGGAGGGGATCCCCAGCCGGATCGCGGTGGGGTATGCGCCGGGGAGGCTGACCGGTGCCACGGTAACTGTGGCCGGCCAGGGCGAGCTTTCGGAGTACGAGGTGGACGCTCGGGACGCGCACGCCTGGCCGGAGCTGTACTTCCAGGGGCTGGGCTGGGTGCCGTTCGAGCCCACGCCGTCCCGTGGCGTGGTGCCGGACTACGCCAGCGAAACCGCGTCCCCTGCCGCGCCGGGCTCTGTTGAGAACAATGATGACCTCGTCCCCGATCCCGCCCCGGCTCCGACCCCGGCTCCCAGTGCCACCCCGGTACCGGCCCCCGGCGTTGGCGGCGGAAGCACTGATGCCGGCGCGCAGGTGCTGCCATGGCTGCTGGGAACGGGTGGCGTGCTGGGCGTGCTCCTGCTCGCGGCGTCACCGCGGCTGGTGCGCACCGGAATCCGTTCGCGGCGCCTCCGGCCAAGAAACGCCGCTGATGCAGTTCCGCTGGCATGGAGCGAGATGCTGGACCTTGGCCGGGACTACGGGCTCCCGGCCGGCTCCAGTGAATCACCGCGCGCCTACGCGTCGCGCCTGCGGACTTCGCTGCTGGGCGAGCCGGACGGCATGGATGAGGCGGCGCACCGTGCGGTTGCCGCCGTCACGGCGGCCTTCGAACGGCGCAGGTACGGCCGGCCGCCGGAGCAGGATGACGGTCCTGCGGAACCCGACGCCGGTTCGTCCGGCACCGGGCGCGTTGCGGATTCGCATGGCGCCGCCACAGCGCCTGGACAGTTGGGGCCGCTCGAGGATTCGCTGCGGGCCAACGCAACACTGCTGCAGCGGTGTCGGGCCAGGTGGCTGCCGCCCTCCGTCATGGGCCGCCTGGGCAGGCTCGCCACGGCTCCATTCAGGCTCGCAGGCCAGGCGTGGACGCGGCGCGCAGAGACCAGCGCAGAAGCCGCCGTGCGCGCCCGCCCGGCCGGGCCGGGCCGGACTGCGCACGGCGGCTTCCACGAGCAGGAAGGCAACTGACTAAGGCGATCCCGCCACGTTCGCCGGCCCTCCTGCCGGCGCAGAGATCAGCCCGCGCAGGGGTCGGCGATGCCGATGTACTGGGTGTAGAGGTACTCCTCGATGCCTTCGAGCCCACCTTCACGTCCCAGGCCGGACTGCTTGACGCCGCCGAACGGCGCCGCGGCGTTGGAAATCACCCCGGCGTTCAGGCCGAGCATGCCGGTTTCGAGGCGTTCACCCATCCGGATACCCCGGTTGAGGTCCTTGGTGAAGACGTACGCCACCAGGCCATATTCGGTGTTGTTGGCCAGGCGTACGGCGTCGTCCTCGCTGGAGAACGTGATGATGGGGGCCACCGGGCCGAAGATCTCCTCCGACAGGATCCGGGTGCCTTCGCTGACTCCCGAGAGGATGGTCGGCTGGTAAAAGTAGCCCGGGCCGTCCACCGGCGCGCCGCCCAGTACAGCCTTCGCGCCGGAGGCAACGGCGTCGGAAACCAGTTCGTGGACCTTATCCCGGCTCTTGGCATCGATCAGCGGGCCCACCTTGGACTCGGGCTCGGTGCCGCGGGCAGTGGTCATCTCCTTCATCTTCGCGGCGAACTTCTCCGCAAATTCGGTGGCGACGGACTCGTGCACGATGAACCGGTTGGCAGCGGTGCAGGCCTCACCCATGTTGCGCAGCTTGGCCAGCATTGCACCGGCGACGGCCGCGTCCAGGTCAGCATCCTCGAAGACGACGAACGGGGCGTTGCCGCCGAGTTCCATCGAGGTCCGGAGCACGGTTTCAGACGCATCGGCAAGCAACCGGCGGCCCACTTCGGTGGACCCGGTGAAGGAAAGCTTCCGCAGCCGGGAGTCTTTGATCAGCGGACCGGTCGTGGCGCCGGCCGTGGACGTGGGAATGACGTTCAGGACACCGGCGGGCAGTCCGGCTTCCTGCATCACGGCGGCGAACAGCTGCGAAGTCAGCGGCGTCAGGTTGGCCGATTTCAGGACCATGGTGCAGCCGGCGGCGACGGCCGGTGCGATCTTGCGGGTGGCCATGGCCAGCGGGAAGTTCCACGGCGTGATCAGCAGGCACGGGCCAACGGGCTTCTTGGTCACCAGCAGGCGGGACTTGCCGTCCGGGGCAACGGAGTAGCGGCCGAACGCGCGGACAGCTTCCTCGGAGAACCAGCGCAGGAACTCTGCACCGTAGGTGACCTCGCCGCGGGCCTCGGCCAGGGGCTTGCCCATCTCCATGGTCATCAGCAGCGCGAAGTCCTCGGCACGCTCAGTCACAAGCTCGAAAGCCCGGCGCAGGATCTCCCCACGCTCGCGCGGCGGAACCTTTGCCCAGGACTCCTGTGCAGCCACCGCTGCGTCCAAGGCCGCGGCACCGTCTTCGGCGCCGGCGTCGGCAATGCTCAGCAGCACCTTGCCGGTGGCGGGATCCTCGACGTCGAACGTCTTGCCGGAAGCGGCATCACGCCACTCGCCATTGATCAGCAAACCGGTGGGAACGGAGGCCAGAAGCCGGCTTTCACGGTCGGCGGTAACAGCGGCCTGTGCAGTAACAGTCACGATGACTCCCTCGTCAGTAGGGTTGTGGCGGCCGTGGTGTCCTGCCGTTGCGGCGGAGCGTCGGAGGCCGATTAACTGTCACACTACTGCGGGCACGGAGGAGGGGTCTACGCTCCGGCGCACTGCCCCATCACGGGTTTACTGTGCAGCTGCACAGCACTTTCCACCACGGGCCGGACGGGTTCGAGCTGGGCTCAGCGGGCGGCAAGGACGGCCGAATACAGCTCACGTTTACTGACCCTGACGTCCTCTGCGACGGCGGCCACGGCTTCCTTGAGCCTGATGCCCTGCGCCACCAGTTCGTTCACTGCCGCCACGTGGTCCTCCGGCGTTCCGGCAGCCTGCTCCGGCGCGCCACCGAGGACCACGGCAATCTCGCCGCGGACCTCGTTGTTTTCGGCCCAGTGCAGCAGCTCGTCGAGGGACCCGCGGATCACTTCCTCATATGTCTTGGTCAGCTCCCGGCACACAGCGACGGGCCGCTCCGGCCCGAAACGCTCCCGCAGCGCACGGAGCATCACCTCAAGCCGGTGCGGCGCTTCGAAAAACACCATGGTCCGGCGCTCACCGGCGAGGTCTGCCAGCCGGCCGGCACGTTCACCGGCTTTCCGCGGCAGGAAACCCTCAAAGCAGAACCGGTCAGTCGGCAGGCCGGACAGCGCCAGGGCGGTCAGGACAGCGGACGGGCCGGGGACGGCGGTGACCGTCAGCCCGGCGGCAACGGCACCTTCCACCAGCCGGAAACCAGGATCGGAGACCGACGGCATGCCTGCATCGGTCACCATCACCAGGGTGCTGCCCGTCCGTACCTGGTCAAGGAGTTCCGCGGTCCGGGTCGCTTCGTTGTGCTCGTGGTAGCTGATGATCCTTCCGGCCACAGTGACGCCGAGGCTCTGGACCAGGCGGTGCAAGCGGCGGGTGTCCTCCGCGGCAACAATGTCCGCTGTCCCCAGGAGCTCAACCAGGCGCGCGGAGGCGTCGCCGACATTTCCGATGGGCGTGGCAGCAAGGACGATGCGCCCGGGGGTCGCAGGGCCGGCGGCTGGTGAGGTGTTGGGGGAAGAATCCACGCCACCAGCCTACTGCTGGGAAGGACTGCCAGCCGCAAAAGGTAGCATGGGGCTCGTGACGCAGACCTCGACGCGGCGGCCGGGAGCCGGAGAATCCGGAGCCGGACAACCCGCTCCCGCAGCGTCTGCAGGCACCCTTCCTGGGCTTGGTGAACAAGGTCCGCTCCGGTCCGTACGCGGCAGGTCCCGGCCGTGGGTGGTCCGGCCGGCGGAGGCCTTCAGCGCTGACGGACTCCGGACGCGGCTGCTGGGCAACGTCCGGTCGTGGCGGGAGTACCCGCCCTCGCTGCGGATCTGGTTCGTCCTGGTGCCCGTCTTCACGGCGGTGGTGGCGGGAATCCTCCGCTTCTTCCGCCTGGATGCACCGCACAAGCTGGTCTTCGACGAGACGTACTACGTCAAGGACGCGTACTCCTACCTCATCAGCGGCTACGAGCGCAGCTGGCCGGACAAGGCGAACGACTCCTTTAACGCTGGTAATCCGGATGTCCTGCTGAACGCCCCCGAATACGTTGTCCATCCGCCGGTAGGCAAGTGGATGATCGCCGCGGGTATGGCGCTCTTCGGCTCCGACAATCCCTTCGGCTGGCGCTTCGCAGCGGCCCTGACCGGAACCCTCTCGGTCCTGCTGGTCTCCCTTATTGCCCTCAAGCTCTTCAGGTCGCTTCCGCTGGCCGGAGCCGCCGGCCTGCTGCTGGCAGTGGACGGCCACCACCTCGTCATGTCACGCACGTCGCTGCTGGACATCTTCCTGATGTTCTGGATCTTGGCGGCATTCGGGGCGCTCCTGATGGACCGGGAAGATGGCCGGAGGAGGCTCGCTGCCCGGCTGGCCGCTGCTGCGGCACGCAATGGCGGACGTCCGCCGGTGGCAGAACTGCTGTCCGGCCCGTGGCTTGGCGTCCGCTGGTGGCGCATCGCGGCCGGTGTCTGCCTTGGACTGGCTGTCGGCACCAAGTGGTCCGGCCTGTTCTTCCTGGCGGGGTTCGGGCTGCTCACCGTCTTCTGGGACCTGAATGCGCGGCGGGTGGCGGGCATCCGGGGCTGGGTCAGCGGCGGAATCATCAAGGACGGCCTTCCCGCCTTCTTCAGCACGGTTCCGGTGGCCGCCGTCGTTTATTCGCTGACGTGGATCGGCTGGTTCCGGTCCGACAATGCCTACTTCCGCCACTGGGCAGAAACCAACCCCTCCGCAACGTGGGGCTGGTTGCCGGACGCCGTGCGGTCACTCGCCCACTACCACCAGGAGGCCTACACCTTCCACCAGGGCCTGAGTTCCGAGCACCCTTACGAGGCCAGCGCCTGGAGCTGGCTGGTACTGGGCCGGCCGACGTCGTTCTTCTATGAATCCCCCCAGCAGGGCACCCCCGGCTGCGACGTCGCCAAATGCACGTCGGCCATCCTCTCCGTGGGCAACCCCCTGATCTGGTGGGCTGCGGCCATCTCCCTGGTTGTCCTGCTTTTCTGGTGGGCGGGACGGCGCGACTGGCGCGCCGGTGCCATACTGGCCGGCGTTGCCGCGGGATACCTGCCGTGGTTCATGTACCCGGACCGGACCATGTTCTATTTCTACGCGGTGTCCTTCGAGCCCTTCCTGGTGCTGGCCCTCGCCTACTGCCTGGGCCTGGTCCTCGGCAGGGCATCCGATCCGCCATGGCGGCGCCGCTCGGGGCTGTACCTGGTGGTCCTGTTCGTGGCGGCAGCCATCATGCTGTCGGCCTTCTTCTACCCCGTGTGGGCAGCGGAGGTCATCCCCTACGACGCATGGAAGGTCCGCATGTGGATGCCGTCATGGATCTAGGGCAGGATGGCATCAGACCCCAATGGACGCCGCTGCCGCGGCCTGGCTGCGGAACGGAGACCTGTCGTGAGAGAAGCAAGCACTGAACTGTTGGTCGGGCTGGACGCCGCCAGCAACGTAACGGACCTGTTGCTGGAACGGAACGCCGCCAATCCCGCGCATGCTTTGTACCGGCGCAAAGGGCCGAACGGGTGGGTGGATGTACCGGCCGGGAAGTTCCTGCAGGACGTCAGCGCACTGGCCAAGGGGCTGATCGCCGGCGGGCTCGAACCCGGCGACACTGTCGCCGTCATGTCGGCCACCTCCTACGAGTGGACCCTGGTGGACTTTGCCATCTGGTTCGCCGGCGGAGTGACAGTCCCCATCTACGAAACATCCTCAGCAAGCCAGGTGGACTGGATCCTCCACGATGCCGGAGCGCGCCGCGTCTTTGTCCAGGACCATGCTACGGCGGAGCTTGTCAGCGGCGTGGTGGCCGGCTCGGCCACGCTCCGGGACCGCCTGGTCAACGTCATACGGATGGATTACGACGGCGAAGCACCGCACCTCGCCAGCTTGTCGGCTGCGGGCGCGGGAGTCAGCGACGCCGAACTTGAACGGCAGCGGAGCACGGCGGGCCTCGACGACGTCGCGTCCCTGGTTTACACATCGGGCACCACCGGCAGCCCCAAAGGGTGCGAGATCACCCACGGCAACTTTGCTCTGGTGGCCCGGAACATTGTGGCGTTCCTGCCGGAGCTCCTGGTCCAGGACCAGTCCCGGACCCTGATGTTCCTGCCGCTGGCCCACGTCCTTGCCCGGGCCGTGCAGGTGGTCTGCCTCTCCGCCGGGGCCACCCTGGGACACACCCCCGGCGCCGCGCAGCTGCTGGAGGACCTGGGAACGTTCCGGCCCACCTTCCTGCTCGTGGTCCCCCGGATCTTCGAAAAGGTCCGGGCCACCGCCGCGCACAAGGCAGTACTGGCCGGGAAAGGCCGGCTCTTCCAGGCGGCCGCAGCAGCAGCGATCTCCTACTCCACCGAACAGGACCGGCAAAGCCGAGGGGAGGGGTCCGGGCCCGGGTTCGTCCTGCGGGTCCGGCACGGCATATTCGACAGGCTGCTCTATCCCCGGCTGCGCCAGGCACTGGGCGGCCAGGTGGGCTACACCGTGTCCGGAGCCAGCCACCTTTCCCTGGAGGACGCACACTTCTTCCGCGGTGCAGGCATCCCGGTGCTGGAGGGGTACGGCCTCACCGAAACCACGGCGCCGTGTACGGCCAACACCCCCACCCGGACTCGCGTTGGCTCCGTGGGCATTCCCATTCCGGGCACCACCATCCGGGTGGCCCAGGACGGCGAAATCCTGGTCAAAGGCATCGGCGTGTTCAGGGGCTACCACAATAACCCGCAGGCAAATGCCGACGCGTTCGTGGATGGGTTCTTCCGCACCGGAGACCTCGGGGTACTGGACCCGGACGGCTTCCTGACAGTCACGGGCCGGAAGAAAGACATCCTGGTCACGGCCGGCGGAAAGAACGTGGCCCCCGGGCCCCTCGAAGACATCATCAGGGCGCACCAGCTGGTGGGCCACGCCGTGGTGGTGGGTGACGGCCAAAAATTCGTGTCAGCGCTGATCACCCTTGACCCGGATGGACTGGCTGACTGGAGGTCGGAGCGCGGGCTGCAGCCGCTGGAGCGCCAGGCCGCCGTCACTGACGCCGAGGTCCTCGCGGCCGTCCAGGAAGCGGTTGACCATGCCAACCTTTCGGTCTCAAAGGCCGAATCCATCCGCCGGTTCACGCTCCTGGACACGGAGTTCACGGTGGAATCCGGCCACCTGACGCCGTCGCTGAAACTGAAGCGGTCCGCCGTCGTCAGCGATTTCAACGCCGAGGTGGCCAAGCTTTACGCCTGAGCGGGCTCCGTGGTCTCTTCCGCCGCCCGAGCCACGCCGCGCCGGCGGCGCGTGGGCCAGGTGAGGATCAGGGTCACCAGCGAGACGAGGAGAACCAGGCCCCCGATCACGATGCCGGCGTCCATCCAGAACTGGCCGGGGAACAGCCGGATCAGGGTGTCATCAAGGCTGAAGGTCCAGGATCCGTCCGCAAAGAAGATCCGGTGGAACTCGGTGAAGAACTGCTGCCAGCCCAGGAACGCCAGCGTGCCGAGTCCCACAATGAGGACCAGCGTGACAATGGAACCGGCGAAGAGGCCCCGCCGGACTCCCCCCGCGCTGCGCTTGCGCAAATACAGGACGGCAATGACGCCCAGAACCAGCAGCAGGATGCCCGCTCCGAAGGTGGAAAGGATCACGGTCTTGACGTCGGCCATGTGGCTGACTTCGCCGTCCTTGAACAGTTTGTCGCCGCTGCGGTGCACCAGGTCGCCGAGGTAGCGCGGACCTGCCCAGTTACTCAGGTAGTCGACGGCGTAGGAGCCGTAGGTCATCCTGTCGTCCGTGCTGAACCCGTAACCGTCGCCGGGAAAGCCGGGGCGGTTGTATTCGATCCACAGGAACAGCGGGCTGGTGACTGCGCGGACCGCGAGCACCAGCAGGACCACCGGGAAGAAGATGGCAAGAAGGACCTGCATGACCCTCGGTGCTACTGGCTTGGCGTTGGCCGCACTCTCACGCTCGGCATTGCGCCGCTCCACTTCCTCCTCGGGTGGGCGGACCGAAAGCGCGGACGTGGGGAGCGGTTCGCGGAACACCCCGCCGTCGCCCTTCCCGGAAGGCTTGCCGGTGGCGGATGGTGCTGCGGCAGAGGATCCCGCAGCGGACGTCCCGGCTGCAGAGGCCTGCACAGTGGCAGATTTTTGGGCGGCTGGTTCGTCGGCGGGTTCCGCGGCGCGGCGGCCAGACCTGCTGTCCGGCTGCTGGTCCAGGGGTACAGCCGCGCCTTCCGTGACGGTCCCATCCCCGGTGCGTACCGGAATCGGGGTCTCCTTTCCGGAGCCGTCCGCGGTGCGCGCCGGTGCCGGGGATTCCTTTCCGGTGCCGTCATTGAGGGACCGGTCCCGGGGGGTGGTGTCCTTGCTGGCGTCGCGGTCGGCCGAGTCAGCCGCCATCCAGGAGAAGGCGGGCTCGTCCGAGTCCCCTGACGTATCCAGGAAAGGTTCGGGCTGCGGCTTGGCGCTTTTGGCGCGGGCCGGTGTCTCGTCTTTCACAACAGCGTCACTTCCGTTGGGGTGTCCGCGCCGCGCTGGGATAGGCTGGCGCGCTTCATCTGTTGTTGAGCCTACCGCCCGCTCCTTGACGCGGGCGAGGAACCACCCCGGAGCAATTACAACGATTCAGGCAGCGATTTCCGTGTAGCCTGCATCCTCGCGGCGCAGGTCGCCCCGCTCCCCCGCCTGGTAGGCGCGGCGGCCCCATACCAGGGTGTATGTCCAGTAACAGGCCAGCACGGCGGCGCCGATGGCAATCTTCGCCCAGGCTGGAAGCGGGCTGGGCGTGATGAAACCTTCCACGAGGCCGGACACGAAGAGCACCAGGACCAGGCCCAGCGCCACGGTGACCAACGAACGGCCCTCCTCCGCCACAGCCCGCAGCCTGGTTCTTGGCCCCGGCGACACCATGGCCCAGAAGATCCGAAGGCCAGCGGCG
Source organism: Arthrobacter sp. Leaf137 (assembly GCF_001423525.1). GTDB lineage: Bacteria > Actinomycetota > Actinomycetes > Actinomycetales > Micrococcaceae > Arthrobacter. The sequence continues at coordinate 59,077 of NZ_LMOI01000019.1, forward strand.
CAGGCAATGAAGACGGCGGTGAGTTCCATGAGGCCGTGCGGAAGGATGTAGCTGAAAAAGACGTCCGACTTGCCGGCGGCGGCAAAGATGCCAGCCGCCACGCCTACACCTTGGGCATTGGTGAAAAGGATGATGGGCACCCATACACCGGTGATGCCCAGGGCAACAGCCTGGGCGCTGATCCAGGCGTTGTTGGTCCACACCGCGCCGGCGAAGGAAGCAGCCGGGTTCTCCGAGTAGTAGTCAATGAAGTCTTCTTCGACGTACTGCTTGGCCGCAGCCTCCGACGCCACCGCGCGCAGGGCCTCGGGCGATGATCCGATCCAGACCGCGTAGGCGGCGCCAATGACGAGGAAGGCAGCCCCACAGGCAAGCGTGAGCCACGCCAGGCGGTAGAACGCTGCCGGCAGTGCGAGGACGAAGAACCGCTCCAGGTCTGCCATGGGGTTGGACCGTGCACCGGTGAACCGTGTCCGTGCCTGCGCCAGGGTGGCTGAGAGGGACTCGGACAGTCCGCTTTCCGGGGCAACTGAACGGACGAGGGACAGGTGGGCGGACGTGGCCTGGTACAAGGCAAGCAACTCATCGGCCTCCAGCCCGCTGAGCTTGCCCTTGTGGGAAAGCTCGTGCAGCCGCGACCACTTGTCCGCGTTGACGGCGGAAAAGGCGTCCATATCCACGGCACCAGCCTAGCGGCACCGCACTAGACTTTGACCGACTGCACCATCGGCCGCAAGGAAACGGATACGCACGTGGGTTCGATCATCACCGGTGAGGCCGTGGTCCTGGAGCTGCGCCCCGCCTCCTTCGCAGCGCGCGCCCTGGGACTGTTCCTCGACGTCCTCTTCAACATGGTCCTGCTGGTGGTCATCCTGATCGGCCTCGCCACCGCCGGCGGGGACCTGGACGAGGCCGCCATGCGCGCGCTGGTCCTGTGCAGCGTGGTCTTCTGCCTGGTGGTTGTCCCGGTGGGGCTGGAAACACTGAGCCGGGGCCTGTCCCTGGGCAAGCTTGCCGCAGGCCTCCGGGTGGTGCGGGACGACGGCGGGGCCATCCGCTTCCGGCACGCCCTCATCCGTGGACTGGCCGGCTTCCTGGAGGTCTACCTGACCTTCGGCGGCCTGGCCCTTGCCGTGGCACTCTTCAACGATAAGTCACGGCGGCTCGGCGACCTGATGGCGGGAACTTACGCAGTCCGCACCCGGGTCACTGCCGAGCGGCCGGTTCCGGTCTCCATCCCGCCAGGCCTCCACGCCTGGGCCCGGACGGCAGATATTGGCCGCATCCCGGATGCCACCGCACGCCGGGCGTCCCAGTTCATCCGGCAGGCCGGCAGGATGGCGCCGCTTTCCCGGGCAGGCATGGCCGCATCAATCGCCACCGAACTCGCGGCCCACGTGGCGCCCGGGCCGCCGCCCGGCACCGGCCCGGACGACTACCTTGCCGCCGTCGTGGCCGAGCGGCGGAACCGGGAACTCACCAAACTGGTCAGGCAGCGCCAACGCAACACGGAGGTCGGTGAGCGGCTGCAGCGGCTGCCTTTCGGCAGCTGACGTCAGTTGTCGTACTCAGCCCAGGGGATGTTCCAGTCGCCGTACCCGTCATCGTGGGCGGCGTAGTCACCCTCGGTGTTAATGATGTTCACCACGTCGCCGGTGCCCATGTTGTCGAAGACCCAGGCGGCGCCGTCGGGGGCGAACCCGATGCAGCCGTGCGAGACGTTCGTGTTGCCGATGTACGGGAAGGCGGATTCAAGCGCCTGGTGGATGTAGGCCCCGCTGAGCGTCAGCCTGATGGTGTACTCCACATCCACGTCACCGTAATAGGCCGGGTCGCCGGGTTTCAGCCCGATGCTGGAGGCGCGGAAGTGGTCGAACCGGTTCTTTTCCATGAGGACGCCAAAGCCGCGGGCTGACGGGAACCGTTTGTCCCCCATGCTGACGGGCAGCGTCTTCACCGGCTGGTCGTTGACGCTGAGGGTGAAGGTGTGTGCAGTGGCATCCGCCACGGCCACCTTCTTATCCCCGATATTGACCTTCACTTTTTTGTCGAAATTGGCGATCTGGCCGTTGCCCAGGTCCACGCCGAACATCTGCATGTCCATAGTGACGGTGGAATTTGCGGCCCAGAAGTTTTCCGCCCGGTACCGCACCATCTTGTCGCTGTACCAGTGGAAGGCGCCCACCTGCCCGGCGCTGCTGGTGATCTTGATGGCCTTCTCCACGGCGTCCCGGTTGAGCACGGGTTCGCTGAAGATGATCTGCAGCGGCTGGCCCACGCCCACCTTCATGCCGTCCAGCGGGTACACTGCGGCGTCAGCCTCGTGCGAACTCGAGACGGTGCTGAACTGCTGGGTGGTGCTCGTTTCGCGTCCGGCACCGTCCTTCACCACGAACGTGTAGCTGTAGTCGGTGTTGAACTTCAGTGGCGCCGTGGCGGTCCATCCGGTGCCGGCAGGGTCGATGCTGCCATCCACTTTTTCGCCGGCAGTGCTGGTCAGCGTCACGCGCTCGATGGTGCCGTTGCTGACCTTCAACGACACGGGAGCCGCGGGGTTGACCTGCTTGGCGCCGTTGACCGGGGAAGCCTCGGACTTCACCGCAGCCACCACCGGTGACGCGATGCCGGGAGAGGTCCGGGTAGCGGATCCGGCTTCGGATTCCAGATCCACGCCGGCGAGGCCGGGGGCGACGGCGGCGAACACACCGCCGGCAGCCGCGAGGATGCACACCACAGCGATGATGAGCATCTTCTTGAGGGACCGGGGGCGGCGGGGCTGGACTTCAGGCTCCATGATCAGATCCTAGGCGCTGGAAGTAACGGCCCGGGCGCGGAGGGCGCCCGGGCACCTTACTTCTTGGTAACGGCTTGTTGGCGGCGGCTTCTAGTACCGGTAGTGCTCGGGCTTGTACGGGCCGGCGGCGTCGATGTCCAGGTACTCGGCCTGGTCCTTGGTCAGCTCGGTCAGTTCCACGCCAAGGGCATCCAGGTGCAGGCGGGCCACCTTCTCGTCCAGGACCTTGGGCAAGACGTAGACCTGGTTCCCGTACTCGCGCTCGTCGGCGGGCTGGTCCTTCTTGGTCCACAGCTCAATCTGGGCGATGGTCTGGTTCGCGAAGGAGTTGCTCATCACGAAGGAGGGGTGGCCGGTGGCGTTGCCCAGGTTCAGCAGGCGCCCCTCGGACAGGACGATGATGGAACGCTCGGAGCCGGTGCCCTGGTCAAAGACCCATTCGTGTACCTGCGGCTTGATCTCGACTTTGTTGACGCCGGGGACCTTGGCCAGTCCGGCGATATCGATCTCGTTGTCGAAGTGGCCGATATTGCCAACAATCGCCTTGTTCTTCATGCCCACCATGTGCTCGGCCATGATGACATCCTTGTTGCCCGTGGTGGTGATGAAGATGTCGCCCTGGGCGAGCACGGATTCAAGCTTGGCCACCTGGTAGCCGTCCATGGCCGCCTGAAGTGCGCAGATGGGGTCGATTTCGGTAACGATCACGCGCGAGCCCTGGCCGCGGAGGGCCTCTGCCGCGCCCTTTCCGACGTCGCCGTAGCCGCAAACGACGGCGACCTTGCCGCCCATGAGGACGTCCGTTGCCCGGTTGATGCCGTCCGGAAGCGAGTGGCGGATGCCGTACTTGTTGTCGAACTTGCTCTTGGTGACGGAGTCGTTGACGTTGATGGCCGGGAAGAGCAGCTGGCCCTGTTCGGCGAGCTGGTACAGGCGGTGGACGCCGGTGGTGGTTTCCTCGCTGACGCCCTTGATGGTGGCGGCAGTCCGGGTCCACTTCTGCGGATCGGCGGCCAGCGAACGGCGCAGGACGTCGAGGAAGATGCCGTATTCCTCGGAGTCGGTGGGGTCTGCCGACGGAACGTTGCCGACTGCTTCGAACTCCACGCCCTTGTGCACCAGCATGGTGGCGTCGCCGCCGTCGTCGAGGATCATGTTGGGGCCCAGCTCAGGGTTGGTCTCGGCACCCGGCCAGGTGAGGATCTGTTCGGCGGTCCACCAGTATTCCTCAAGCGTTTCGCCCTTCCAGGCGAAGACGGGGACGCCCTGGGGGTCCTCCACCGTTCCCTTGCCCACGACGACGGCTGCGGCAGCCTCGTCCTGGGTGGAGAAAATGTTGCAGGACGCCCACCGGACGTCGGCGCCGAGCGCGGTGAGGGTCTCGATCAGCACAGCGGTCTGTACCGTCATGTGCAGGGAGCCCGCGATCCGGGCGCCCTTCAGCGGCTGGCTGGCGCCGAATTCCTCGCGGAGGGACATCAGGCCGGGCATCTCGTGCTCGGCCAGGCGGATCTGGTGCCTGCCGGCCTCTGCCAGGGAGATATCGGCAACTTTGTAATCGAAGGTCATGGATGGTCCTTTGCTGTGTCCGGGAAATCATGAACAGGCCGCATCAGCGTTTTCCGGAGGGCCTGGAAATGGCAGTTGTTTGGTGTTCCGCAGGGGGGCTCCGGGAGTCATGCACCGGGGCCGGGCGGGGTTAGCGGACGGCGCCTTCGGCGGGGTCCGAGTCGTGCTGGTCGGACCCGGCGGCTGTCGCGGCTGCCAGGAGTTCCGGGGGCAGGAGGAGGGGAATGCCGTCCTCGATGGCGTAGCGGGGCTTCACGCCGCCAGCCCCTGCGGCCGTGGCCACCAGTTCCTCGCCCTCCTGCACCAGGGGCGAGCCCGTGACGGGACAACGCAGGACAGACAACAGTTCGGAACTGATTTTTGGCATATGGTTCAGGCTCCCTGGCGGGCGCGCTCGCGCCGGTAGCGGAAATGGTGTGCAGGTTCCAGCGTACCGCCAGAAAGGGCTTAGGACGGCTCGCGCAAAATGCGCAGGTGTCCCCTTCGGGTCCCTTCGGCCCCGGCAGGCGCCTCCAAGGCGGAATGCTGGCTGCGCTGCGCGGGTTGCTGCGGCGCCTGGGCGGGCACTGCTGCCGCGTCCCGCACCGCGTTGGCAAGCGCGAGGAGATCGTCCGGGCCGGGCTGCTGCGGAGTTGAGGGCATGGCCAGCCGCAACACCTCCCAGCCACGGGGAACGGTCAGCGAGTCGGCGTGTTGCTCACAGAGGTCATAGCAATGCGGTTCTGCGTATGTGGCAAGCGGACCCAGGACAGCGGTGGAGTCCGCGTACACATAGGTCAGGGTTGCCACCGCCGACTGGCGGCAGGCAGATCTTGAACACTGACGGATAGCTCCCACGACATCCCAGACTACTCTGCACCCACGCCAAAACGCCGCATTGAGGCCCCTGCCCGGACGCGCCTTCGCTGCGGGGCGAATCTGTCGCGGAATCCCCGGTCCGGGTTTAAAGTCAATGTATGCAGTCATCGAACCAGAATTCAGGCCTGACGGTCCGGTTGGCTGACCCGGATGTCGAGTCCACCACCGGGGCGTCCGCCGCCGGCCGGAGCTTCATGCGGCGCCGTCGGAACCGTCACGGCCGGGGCCTGCGCGGGGAAGTCATGCTGCCCACCCACCCCGGCTACCGGACGCGCGGCGACCGCTTCGATGACATGGTGCTGGACTCGGCCCAGCGGCTGCACGATATATGGGGCAAGACCCTGGACGGCGTCAGGTTCGGCGTTGATGAAATCCCACCCGAGCTGGAACTGCTGGCTGCCACCGGCGCACCCGCACCCATGGGCGCCTACACGCCGGCAGCCGGGGATGACGGGCCGCTGATCACCGTCTACCGGCGCGTAGTGGAACAGGCCTGCCCGGGCGTGGAGGAACTCCAGGACATGGTTCACGACGTCGTTGTTGAGCACACTGCCGAGATGCTGGGCGTGGCGCCCGAAACCCTGGACCCGGTGTACCGGCGCCGCTACTGAACGCGCAGGCGGGTCAGTAGCCCAGGGCTACAGGGACCGTTTCCTGCCCGGCGGCTGCAGGCTGGAACGGCAGCGACGAGACGTCGCTCCGGCCATCCTGTCCCACCAGGACCGCACCGTAGGCGGCATCGCCGGATGCTGACACCACGTAGCCCACAACCCCGGCACCGTCTGCCTCATTGGGGACGGTGATGGAGGCCGTCGTTCCGCCGGCGATATCGGCGGTGGCCGGTGCCTTCACCGTGCCGTCGGCGGTGATCGGGGCGTAGGTGATGGTGGCCCTGGCATCGAGGGCGCCAAATACCAGTTGACGGGTGCCGCCCTTGGGCACGGCCACCACATGCTGGCTGCCCAGTCGGATTCCGGATGCCGCCCAGGCGATGTCCGAGGGTTGGTTCGCCTGCAGCCCGCGGGTGATGCGCGTTGCCGCCACAAAGGAAACGTCGGACGACGCCGCTACCGTGTAGTTTCCGGCCGGCACCCCTGCCAGGGATACTTCGGTGATGGAATTGGCTTTGGCTGTGATCACGCCGCCGGATGGGAGTGCCTTTTGGCCGTCCCGTCCATAGAGCTTGACCTCGACCACGGCGTCGGACGGCCCCGGGACGGTGATCTCCAGCGCGGGCGCGGCGTCTGCGTATCCTGGCTTCGAGGTCAGCGCAGCGATGCCGGCAGCATCCTGGATGTCAACGCCGGTCATCACCTGGCGGACAGCGGGCGCAGTGCCCGGCGTAATGAAGTCCACTCCCCCGGGTATCAGGCCGCGCAGGACACTCTGCTGGATGGCCGCCGCAATGGGACCGCCAGTGCTGCGGACACGGACACTCAGCTGTTCCTCGCCCGGCGCCAGCCCGGCCAGCACCACTGAACGCGTGGTTCCCGGCGCCACCAGCAGGCCGCGGCTTCCCGGCGCCTGGATCTGCCCCTTCCCGCCGAACAGCTCGAGGCTGACGGTGGCCGGGCTGCCGGATGCATTGCTCAGGACCAACACCGATGTCCGGCCCACGGTGGTACTGGCTCCGGCAAGCCATTGGTCGTTGGAGGGCTGCAGGCAGTTGGCCGCGGCCGAACCCTGCAGGTCACCGTCGGTTGCCCTGAAGATCATGGCCCCCGCTGCGGAGGCCTTCTGGTTTGCCACGGCGTCGGCGCTGAGGACTGTGACCGAGTCCACCCCACGGCCTGACACCGTACCGGCCAGCAGTTCCTGCCGCGGACCTTCGGATGCCGGTGCGCCCGGAGCCTTGGCGATCTCGACGGCGGTAGCCCCGTCCAGCCGCGACAGCCGGCTTCCGGGTACTACACCCGCAGTCCCCAATACCGCGCCGGTCACGCTGGTGGCGGCGGTGTCCGACTCCGGGCTGAACTGCGGATCGGTACCTGCTTCGGCGCCCTCCAGCAGGCGCGCCGGGCCCGGGCACACACCCACGCTGGTTCCGGCGGGAACAGAGGCAGCAGCAGGCTGGACGCTTCGGCTGGAGGCGGCGTTGGGCAGCAGCGAGCCTGCGGCAACGACACCTCCGGCGCAGGCCAGGACAAGGACGGCCGTGGCGGCCCCGGCAAGGGCCGTCGTCCGCCGCTTCCCGCCGGCAGGGACGTCAGCCGCGCCGGAGTCCTTCCGGCCTTGAAGTCCGTTCCGGTCCTGCCCGGATGCGGCATCGGCTGCGGCGGGACGGGTGGGGTGCTCATGCATTCTGCTTTTCCTTACGCAGGGCGCCTTCGTCGCGTGACAGACCGGTCCTGGGCCTGTTGACCGGCATGGGGATGGCGAGCATGACCGTCAGGCCGATGATGGTGAACTGGGCTGCTCCTACCCACCAGGACCAGGGGTTCTCGTAGCGTACTGTCAGTTGCCCGCCGGACGCCGGCAGCGTGAACGCCTGCGCCCATCCTGACGTGGTGGATGTGAGCTTCCGGCCATCGAGCCAGGCGGTCCAGCCAGGATCGGCGCGTTCGGCCAGGACAACCAGGCGGCCTTCCGGGCCGCCGGCAACGGATGCGTCGACGTCGTTCAGGCCCGATGGCACCATAGCCAGCGTGGTGCCGTTGCTGTCCGTAATCCTGACGCGGTGGGCGACTTCCGCTGCCTGTGTGGCGGACTGGTTCCGGGACGTAATGCGCCAGAGCCAGCCGACGTCGGTCTGTCCCACAGCCACAAGCCCCGGGACGGCGTCCATCCGGCTTGCGGTCAGTTGAGCCGCGGTATCTGCCGAGCGCAGGACCACGAATCCGGCGCCGAGCTTCTCAAGGTCTTCGCGCGGGTCAACGCCCTGCCCGGCAACCAGAGTGGCCACTACCCTGCGGACGGACGCTGTGACGTCGTCGTCGCCGCGCACGGTCTCGGCTCCCGCAGCACCAGTGATGCTCCTGGCCGAGGCAATAGCGGACAGGCTGTCCAGGGTGGTTCCCGCACCACTCATCAGGGAAGCGTCGTAGGTGCCGTCCTCGCGGGTACCGATCAGCAGTGTCCGTGTCTGCTCAGCACCGGTTCCGCGGTCGATTGCGGTGGCTGGAAGGGTGCGGGTGCCGGCAGCCTCTATGAGCCTGGCGGTACCGAGCCCGGGTGTCCCGGACTCTTCGGGAACGGCGGGCGCCGCAGTCGCTGGGGCGGTCCGCAGCAGGTTATGGGCAGACCATGCGGCCATGCTGGCCAGCGGGCCAACAAGAAGGACCGCCATGCCCACTGCTACCGCCGCATTGGCCACCGTGGCACGGCGCGGTTCTTTGGCGGCTGCCCGGCCGGCTGCGTTCAGGAGCCGTTCCGCTCCGAGCAGTCCGGCACCCAGGAGGGCAAACGCAGCGGCGGAAACGGCCGGTCCGGTGAACGGGGTAACGAGACTGTCCGCAGTGGCACCGGTGGCCACCTGGGTGGCCAGCCATCCGCAGGCCAGCGCTACAGTGGCCGCTGCCCACAGCGTCCGCACCGTCCCGGACCCGCGTCCCGGGGCGAAAAGGGCCGAGACGGCAAGGATCAGTACCGGTGCTGCCAGGAGGACCGCCAGCACCAGGGCCCACGGCAGCGCGCCGTCTTCGAAGAGCGGCAGCCCCACCAGCCCCTTTGCGGGGTCGAAAGCCAGCGGCTGGCCAAGGAGCTGCTGCCAGAGCGGGGCAGCCTCGAAGGGCAGGGGCATGCCGGGGTCGGCAAGCAGGGCACGCGGCCTGTCGAGCACCGAAATGCCGAACGGAATGAACAACGCAGCGCTCGGCAGGAGGGCCCACCACACGGTCCGGCCGCGCCGGCCCATCCGAAGGCCACAGATAATGATGACCAGGGCTGCCGGGACCAGGAGGGAGGGTGCGGCAGCAACTGCGACGGCCAGGGCGAGGCCCGCCGCGGCCGCGGCAGTCCAGGAAGGCGTTCCGTTGATTCCTGGCCGGACGGCCGGTTTCTCGGCTGCGCGCGGGCCTGATTGCTGTAACGCGTGCCGGCCGTGGCCCACAGCGGAACCCGTAGCCCGCAGCAGGGCCAGGACAACCAATGGAACCATCAGGTGCGCCACCAGGGCTCCGGCCCGCCCTTGGTTCAGGGCAACCTGCAGCGCTGGCGCAGCCGACCAGAACAGTGCGGCGGCCAGGCGAAGTCTCCGCCGGGTGGTCAGCCCGCCTGCGGCGAACCACGCCGTCAGTCCGGACAGTGGCGTGCCAAGGATGATAAGCCAGGCCATGGCCGCGTTCGCGTTGCCGCCGCCCAGTACCCCCAGGACCCACAGCACGTAATCGAAGGGGTCTCCGTGGCCGGGAAGTCCCGCCCCAAGATTGATCCACCAGCCGGAGGCGTTCTGCCAGATGTCCCCCAGGCCAGTGGAGATGGGGATGAGGCCACCGCCGGCCACAGCCTCCGCACGGAGAAGGCCCGCCAGGCCCAACAGCGAGGCAAGGGAAGCGATGATGAAGGCGGCCAGGGCGCCGTTGCCCACCCAGCCGCGTTTCCGGGTCGCCAGCGCGGCGAAATCGTCTGCGGAGTCACCGGTGGGCTGGTGCGCCAGGGGGTCCTGTTCAAGCTCGTCCGCGGGGTTGTCATCCGCGCCAATGGCTTCCATGAGGGAACGCCGGTGGCTCCAGACTTCCCGTCGCGGGGTCTGGAGCTTGCGGATCACGGACCGGCGGATGCGCCGGGTCTGCCGGGCCGACTTCCTGGCGCGGGCAAGGGCACGTGGCCGTGCCAGGGCGGCGAACGTGGCAGCGAGTTGCGTGATTCCATGGGCCGGGTCCTTCACCACGACGCTCAGGACCAGCCTGAAGAGGCTTCCGAGCAGGGCACCTACGGCATGCACCGGAACCATCCACAGCGGCGAGTGTTTCAGCCGCAGGTGCACCTGGGCCTTCCTGGCTGCTGCCGGGTTTCCCAGGCCATGCGGCCTGTGCGCCACATGGAACATTCGGGCCGCCGGCACTACGACAACACGGTGCCCTGCCAGCCGGTTGCGCCAGCAAAAGTCGACGTCGTCTCCGGTGCCCGGAAGCCCGGGGTCGAATCCGCCCAGCTGATCCCACACGTCCCGCCGCACAAGCATTCCCGCCGAGTTGACGGCGAAAGTGTCGCTGCGGCCGTCGTACTGTCCCTGGTCGAGCTCGTCGGCGTCGATGAGCGTCAGCCGTTCCGCCCACCTGCTGGTGGACAGCCCGACGTCGATGAGCTTCCGTTCCTCGTGCCAGTCCAATTGCTTGCAGCCGGCAACGGTAACCGAGGGCGCACGTTCCACGGCACCGAGCAGTTCGGCCAGGGCCTCCGGGGCCGGGGCGGCGTCGTCGTGGAGCAGCCAGATCCACTCCGGCTTGCCGTCAGGCCTGGCTGCCCCGCCCGGGGCCAGTTCCGAAAGGGCTGCGGACACAGCGGCGCCCATGCCGCCCTTCCCGTGATCATGGGAGACGACATGGGCTCGGCCCAATGTGTTTTCGAGAAGGGTCCGGGAGTCGTCGCCGGACCCTGTATCGACGCCTAGTGCGTAGTCGACCGGCCGGGTCTGGTCCGCTAAGCCTGCAAGCGTTCTGGGGAGATAGGCACTGCCGTTGTGGGCAACCACAACGGCAGTGACATGGACATCCTGGTGAATCAGACCGCTCGCTTCCTCAGTCGTCGGCGCTCACGCTCGGAAAGGCCTCCCCAGATGCCGAACCGTTCGTCATTGGCCAACGCGTACTCCAGGCACTGTGAGCGGACATTGCACGCACCGCAGACCTTCTTGGCATCACGGGTGGAACCGCCCTTTTCCGGAAAGAAAGCTTCAGGATCGGTTTGGGCGCACAGGGCGTCGGTCTGCCAGCCCAGTTCCCCTTCGTCGTCGAAGTCCTGCTGGAGCGGCAGGCCGATCCACACCGGCTGCACCGTTCCCGGAGCAGCCAGTTCCATAGGCGGGTCAAGTTCGTCTTCGGGTTCCGCGCCGCCATCGAGAAGGGCTTCGTGGGCTGCCAGGAATGCGGTGGCCTGGTCTTCAAGAGCAGCGCCGGTGTTGCTGTTGTAGCGGTCCGCGGCGGCGGGATCGGCGGGATCCACGTACCAATCGCTGGGCACCCCCCGGGCACGGTACCTTGCCGTAGCCTGTCCGGCCACGACGGCATCTTCCTGGATACGCTCTGCTTGCCCCACGGCGACCCTCCTGGTGTTGCAGCCACTGCCTGGATACGTGGACACTCGGTTGTGTGCCGGTATTTACGCAGTTGCCTTTAGATATCTAATTACACGTGTGTAACTAAGGCGAGTCAAGCCGCAGCCGGGATAATAATCAGTGACCTCGGCGAACCATGTGCACGCCACGCCCGGGAATTTTTACCCACTGGAGCCGCTTCCCCCTCTCCCGCCGGCCAAAAGGACGGAAAACGGGCTGGAATCGCTGTCGCCGCGCGAAAGTAACGTCCTTCGCGGTAAATAGCAAGCCCGCTTACTACTACATGTGATAAAGATCTCATGCGGCGCCGATCGCCTCTGCTGCCGGCACGCCCGGGCCGGATGACCGGCACGGCGGCCAGTGGCAGGATGGAGGCATGACTACTCCGGCAATCCAGCTGATGAACAGCCTCCGTTCAGGCAACTCCACCGCACCGCGGCTGACGTGGTACGGGCCGGAGGGCGAGCGGGTGGAACTTTCGGGCCGGGTCCTGGACAACTGGGTAGCGAAGACCAGCAACCTGCTGCAGGATGAGCTCGATGCCGGGCCCGGCATGAAGATCAGGCTGGCCCTTCCCGCGCACTGGAAAACAATGGTGTGGGCACTTGCCTCGTGGCAGCTGGGCCTCGAAACCGTCCTGGATGGCGGGGGCGCCGACTTCCTCGTCACTGCCGACCCCGACCGGCTGAACGGCGGGACGCCCGGGCAGGATCCGGCAGACGGAACCTACGACGCCGTGATCGCCGTCGCGCTTCCTGCCCTGGCGATGCGATGGCCGGGCGAGCTCGCCGGCGGCTGCCTCGACTACGCGGCCGAAGTGCGCCTGCATGGAGATGTTTTCCTGGCGCATGCCGATCCCGATCCCCTGGCGCGGGCCATCTCAGGATCGGATGGCCGTGAGCACCTCCAGCAGGACCTGCTGGAGGGATTCGCCGCCAGCCATGACGACGGCGTTCGGCTGCACATTCCGGCCGGGGATGGCCTGGAGGCGGCACTTGCCAATGCCCTCGGGGCATGGAAGCAGGACGGGTCCGTGGTGATCACCCACCCGGACGTCCAGCTGACCGACAGGCTGCTGTCCGCCGAACGCATCCACGGCAACTAGCACCGTCAGGCACCGCCCGGTACCCATGCCATTCCGGAAGGGGGCGGTAACGTCCCCCTAGGACTTCGCCGGACCGTCCGCGGACGGCTGGCGCTCGTTGTCTGCCGCCACCGGCGCTCCGTGGTGGTGCACTTCAATGAGCTCGTGGTCATGCGAGAACTCCGGCTCTTCGTCCAGTTCCTTGTTGAACACGAGGAAGCGGTAGGCGAAGAAACGCACCACGGTGGCCACCAGGATGCCGACCACACCGGCCAGGAACAGCAGGTTCTTATCAGTGACGCCGAGCCCGTACTTGGCCAGCGCCGTGAATCCGGTGGAGATGCCGATGCCTATGCCGTTGATGAGGACGAACATGACGAACTCGCGCAGGACATTGTCCTGGCGGCGGTGGCGGAAGGTCCAGAAACGGTTGGCGATCCACGAGAAGACGGTGGCCACCGTGGCGCCAACGAACCGCGCCTTCGCTTCGCTGTCCGTCATGGGACCGTGCATCAGGTAATACGTCAGGCCGTTGTCAATGACGAAGGCCACACCGCCCACCGCCCCAAATTTGGCAACCTCGCGCCAAAACAGCGACGCCAGGCCCCGGATGCGGTCTGCAAGTGCGGAAATCATGACCCTCCAAGGCCGTATAACGTGTGGGCCTTTTGGCCAGAGATCCATTTTAGCGCCTCGAACCTTGGAGCAGCCTCCCAATAATCCCCGCTGGAGGGGCCGCGTTACCTCGAATATCGCTTCCCGCCACGGCCGGAAGCCGGGTTATCGGGCGGTTTTCGGTAGGCTGGCAGATGTGACTTTTCCAGTAATAGGTGTTGTTGGCGGCGGCCAGCTTGCCCGAATGATGGCCCCAGCCGCGACTGCCCTCGGCTTCGAACTCCGAGTCCTGGCGGAAGGTGAGGACGTCTCTGCCGTCTCCGCGGTGTCCACATCCCCGGTGGGGGACTACAAGGACCTGCAGACGCTCCTGGACTTTGCCAAGGACCTCGACGTCATGACGTTCGACCACGAGCACGTCCCGGCTGCCCACCTCCGGGCACTCCAGGAGGCCGGGGTCAACATCCAGCCAGGCCCCGACGCCCTCATCCACGCCCAGGACAAACTGGTGATGCGGGCAGCCATTGACCGGCTGGAACTGCCCAACCCGGTGTGGGCCTCCGTTGACGACGTTGATGCGCTGGTGCGCTTCGGCGATGACACCGGCTGGCCCGTGGTCCTGAAGACTCCGCGCGGCGGCTACGACGGCAAGGGCGTCAGGATCGTCGGGTCGGCGGACGAGGCGGCCGGAACAGCCGACTGGTTCGCCGCAATGAGCCCGCTCCTGGCGGAGGCCAAGGTGGAGTTCACCCGGGAGCTTTCAGCGCTGGTGGCACGGACCCCGGACGGTGAGGCCCGCGCCTGGCCCGTTGTCCACACCATCCAGGTGGACGGCGTGTGCGACGAAGTCATCGCCCCCGCCCAGGACATCCCCGTGGAGGTTGCGGCAGCAGCCGAGGACGCCGCGCTGCGGATCGCCGCAGAACTTGGTGTGACCGGTGTGCTGGCGGTGGAACTCTTTGAGACTCCCGGGACCGGGGCGGGCTTCCTGATCAATGAATTGGCAATGCGCCCGCACAACACCGGGCACTGGACCCAGGACGGCGCGGTGACCAGCCAGTTTGAGCAGCACCTGCGTGCAGTCCTGAACCTTCCGCTGGGCGCTACCGACGCGCTGGCTCCGGTAACAGTCATGAAGAACTTTCTGGGCGGCGACAACCAGGACCTGTATGCGGCATTCCCGCAGGCCCTGGCCAGCGAACCTGCGGCCAAGGTGCACTGCTACGGCAAGTCGGTGCAGCCCGGACGCAAGATCGGCCACGTCAATCTGGTGGGCGCCTCCACCACGGAAGTAGAGTCAGTGCGGCGCCGGGCCGGGATTGTGGCCGGCATCATCCGTGACGGGCGGGCACCGGCAGAAGAGCCGCCCATGACATTCGAGGAGAACGCATGAGCGCCCCCATCACCCCGGCCAACGGATCCGCGGCAAGCCCCCTGGTGGGGCTGGTTATGGGCTCCGATTCGGATTGGCCCGTCATGGAAGCGGCGGCGGAAGCACTGGCAGAGTTCGGCATCCCGTTCGAGGCCGATGTGGTGTCCGCGCACCGGATGCCCACGGAGATGATCCGGTACGGCCAGACCGCCCACGAGCGCGGGCTTCGCGTCATTATCGCCGGCGCCGGCGGCGCGGCACACCTGCCCGGCATGTTGGCCAGCGTCACTCCCCTGCCGGTCATCGGGGTGCCTGTTCCACTGAAGACGCTGGACGGCATGGACTCCCTGCTGTCCATCGTCCAGATGCCCGCCGGCGTGCCCGTAGCCACGGTATCCATTGCCGGAGCCCGCAACGCAGGCCTGCTGGCCGTGCGCATGCTGGCTTCCGGGACCGACGAACTCGCCGCGTCCCTCCGCGCGGACCTGCTCGAGTTCGCCGCGGACCTCAACGCCGTGGCGTCCCGCAAGGGTGCCAACCTCCGGCAGAAGGTCAGCGAGGTCTTTGCCGGGGGCAGCGGAACACTGCGGGGCAACCGTTAGGACCGCCGGAATGTCCAGCAGCAAGGTCCCCCAGTCCGGGTCTGACACGTCCCTGACAGACCCCGTCCGCTACCCGGTGAGCGCGTCGCCGCCGGTGCGGACCAAGCGCGCGTTCGTCCTGATCCTGCTGACACTGTTCGTTCCGGGCAGCGCACAGCTCGTGGCGGGCGACCGTAAACTTGGGCGGACGGCGCTGCGCGTGACGCTCTGCGCCTGGGCGGCAATCGTCCTTGCACTCCTGCTGCTGCTCTTCAACCGGCCCCTGCTCATCAACGTCATCACCAACCAGTTCGCCTCGCTGGTGATCATCCTCGTCCTGGTGGCCCTCGCCGTCGGCTGGGCTGTCCTGTTCATCAATACCCTGCGCCTCATCCGGCCTGTGCTGCTGGTTCCCGGCGCGCGGCCGGGCGTCGGCTTCGCCCTTGTCCTGGCACTGGTGATCAGCAGCGGATCCCTGGGCTACGCGGCCTATCTGCTCAACGTGGGGCGCAACGCCATTGGCAGCATCTTCTCCTCCGGTCCGGCCATCGAGCCCGTGGACGGACGCTACAACTTCCTCATGATGGGCGGCGACGCCGGTGATGACCGCACCGGCCGCCGGCCGGACAGCCTGTCGGTGCTCAGCGTCGATGCCAAGACCGGGCAGACGGCCATCATCTCCATTCCCCGCAACTTCCAGAACGCCCAATTCAGTGAGGGCTCGCCCATGCGTTCGGTCTACCCGGACGGCTACAACTGCGGCGACGAATGCCTGATCAACGCCATCAACACCGAAGTCACCAACCAGTACGCGGACCTTTACCCTGGAGTGGCCGATCCCGGCGCCCAGGCCACCATGGAAGCGGTGTCCGGAACGCTGGGGATGCCCATCCAGGCATACGTCCTGGTGGACATGGAAGGCTTCTCCACGCTCATTGACGCCATGGGCGGGATCAGGATCAAGGCAGGCGGCTGGGTTCCCATGAGCGGATACTTCGACGAAGCCACCAAGACGCACGGCATGCCGCTCGGCTGGATCCCGGCCGGCGAGCAGACCCTGAATGGCGACCAGGCCCTGTGGTACGGACGGTCCCGCGAATACGTGGACGACTACGCCCGGATCCAGCGCCAGCAGTGCGTGCAGCAGGCCATGCTCAAGCAGCTCGATCCGGCCACCCTCCTCGCCAAGTTCGAGGATATTGCCAAGGCCGGAACCAAGGTGGTGGACTCCAACATCTCCTCCTCGCAGCTGGGCAGCTTCGTGGACCTCGCCATGAAAGCCAAGGGCAAGGAGGCCAAGCGCCTCACCCTCGGCCCGCCGGACTTTGACGCGTCGTTCTCCACCGTGCCTGACTTCGACCAGATCCACGAGAGGGTGGACCAGTTGCTGGCCTCCGCATCCGGTGCCCAGTCGGCAGGAACGGCCGACGACGTCATGGCAGTACCAGCCGCGGGCGGCGGGCACGTCCAGGCATCCGGCAGCCGCTCCTCCGGAGTGCTGCAGGCCGGCGGGAGCACTGCGCAGCAGGCCACCCCTGCGCCGGCGGACTTCACCCCGGTGACCACCACGCCCGAGGGCGAACCGATCACTGCGGAGATGCTGAACCAGCTCAAGAGCGAAGGCAATGAGGAAGCCATCCGGCAGCTCGTGGCAACGAACGGCCAGTGCGCGCCGCTTTAGCGCGCGTGCCCGGAAACGTCCTGACAGCCCTACCCAAGAAACGGAACGGTTTTGTACGAGATTGACAACGTCCTCCGGGACTACGCGTGGGGATCCACCACAGCCATCGCAGCCCTCCTTGGCCGGCCGGAGTCCGGTGCCCCCGAGGCTGAACTCTGGATCGGCGCCCATCCTGACTCGCCGTCCACCGCCCATGTCCCGGAGGACCGGAGCACAACGCCGCTGGATGCGCTGATCACCTCGGACCCGGAGCATTTCCTGGGGGCGGAGTCCGTGGCACGTTTCGGGCCGCGCCTGCCGTTCCTGGCGAAGATCCTTGCCGCTGCCCAGCCGCTGTCCCTCCAGGTCCACCCCAGCCTGCAGCAGGCACAGGACGGGTTCGCCCGTGAAAACGCTGAGGGCGTGGCCCCGGACGCCCCGCACCGGAATTACCGCGACGACAACCACAAACCGGAAATGATCCTGGCGCTGACGCCGTTCGAGGCCCTCTGCGGCTTCCGGTCCTTAGCGGCCACCCGTGAGGTCCTGCAGCACGTTGCGGACGCGGTTACCCGTGAAGCGGGGTCCCCCGGGGATTCCGGGCGTGAGGGCGCTGCCCTGGTGGCGGCCCTGCTTTCGGATCTCGACGACGGAGCCCACAGTGGTGATGAAGGCGCCGGCCTGCGCAGGGCCTTCGAACGGCTCATCACCGGCGGGGAGACCGTCGCCACGGCCACGTCGCAGGTGGTTGCCGCACTGATCGGCGGCAGCCTCGCGCCTTATGAGGCCGAACTCGGCACAGTCATCAGCCTGAACGAGAAGTACCCGGGCGACCCGGGCGTGCTGATTTCCCTGCTGCTGAACCGCCTCTCGCTGCAGCCGGGCGAGGCCGTATACCTCCCCGCGGGCAACGTGCATGCCTACCTGCACGGCCTGGGGGTGGAGGTGATGGCGTCCTCAGACAACGTGCTGCGCGGTGGCCTCACGCCGAAGTACGTTGATGTTCCCGAACTGCTGCGCACCATCGACTTCAGCCCGGTGGCGGTCCCCATGCTGGGCGCCGAACGGTCGGAGCTGGGCCAGGAACTCTTCAGGCCGCCCTTCGCGGAGTTCCAGCTCCAGCGGATTGAGCTCTCCCCCGGAGACGGCCCGGTGCCGCTGGCACAGTCCGGCGCAGCAGTGGTGATCGTGGTGGCCGGAGGAATCTACTTGGACTCACCCAAGGGCGACCTGCGCCTGGACCGCGGTGCCAGCGCCTTCCTCGCCGCTGCCGAGGCTCCGGTGAACGTGCACCTGGCCTCAGACAGCGCCGAGGCGGCCCTGGCGTTCGCTGTGACGACCGGCCTTTAGCCCCGGCGCAGCAGCGTCCGTGCCCGTCCGGCGGCGGCTTTTGCCAGCCGCCGGGCCGTCTGGAGCCCGCGGCGGGCCAGCGGCATCGCTTTTGAGTAGGCCGGGTAGAACGGTGAGAGCGGTTTTTCCCACGTTCCCAGCAGCATGTTTTCGTGCTTCGCGAACTGCTTCTTGAAATCGGAGATGCCGTCGTTGAGCAGGCCGTTGAAGTCGTACCGGGAGCATCCGTCCTCCCGCATTGACTGCAGGGCGGCCCATTTGACGCCGTAGTTCACGCGCTGCTTCTGCCCTTCGGCCGAGACGCCGCCGTAGAGTTCGAACGCTGTGGCGCCGCTGCGGGCGAGCCAGACGAAGGCCAGCAGCTGCTCGCCGTCGAACGCTCCAATGACGGGTGAGCCGTCACCGAGGTTCCGGAAGATGTCGCGGTAGTACTGGTCCTCGTGGATACCAAACCCGGCGCGCTCGGCTGTCTCGTGGTAGATGGCCAGGACCTGTTCGAGCTCGGACTCGTTCTTGATCTTGCGGAATTCGACCTCGCTGCGCATCGCCTTCCGGATGTTCGCCCGGGTCGATTTGGACATTTCGGCCATGAGCTCGTCATCGGTCCGGGTGAGGTCCAGGATCAGGGTCCTGGGAATGAGCACGGTGTTGGTGGTTTCCCGGAAGCCTGCCCCGGCCACGGCCCCGGCGTAAGCCGAGTCCCTGTCCCAGTCGGGTTCGATGCTCAGGGCAACGCCGCGGTGCCGGATGGCGGCGTGGTCAGCGAGGCTGCTGAGGACGGCCTGGGTGTCTTCAACAGAGCACATCGGGCCCCTGGGGATGTAGACCAGTGCCCGGAAAGGCAGCGGCAGCGGGCGGACCAGCAGCTGGGCGGCTCCGACTGTGGTCTCGCCGTCCTTCAGCAGCACCCGGTCCACCGACCAGCCATGCATGGCCTTGGTCTCTCCCCAGCCCCACAACTGCTGCGGATGCCCGTTGAACGTGTCGACGGATTCGTCCCAGAGGGCGCGGTCAGTACAGGGCACAACAGCAGGAATCATGGCTTAAACCCTATACCAGCCTTGAACGCCGAAGCCCCGGAGCGCCGTTGGGCACTCCGGGGCTTCCCGGGAACTGCGGTCAGCTCTTGCGGGCGTAGCCTTCCCACTTGCTGGCCTGGTGCTCGCCGTCCACGAAGCGGATGGTGCCGGACTTGGAACGCATCACGATGGACTGGGTCAGGACCTTGTCCTTGGAGTAACGCACGCCGCGCAGCAGGTCGCCGTCGGTGATGCCGGTTGCCGCAAAGTAGCAGTTGTCGCTGGAGACGAGGTCGTTGGTGGAGAGGACCCGCTCAAGGTCGTGGCCGGCGTCGATCGCCTTCTGCTTCTCTTCGTCGCTGGTGGGCCACAGGCGGCCCTGGATCACGCCGCCGAGGGACTTGATGGCGCAGGCAGCGACGATGCCTTCAGGGGTGCCGCCGATGCCCATCAGGGCGTCAACACCGGTGCCGGAACGGGCTGCGGCGATGGCGCCGGCGACGTCGCCGTCCATGATGAACTTGGTGCGGGCGCCGGCTTCGCGGATCTCCTCGACCAGCGGGCGGTGGCGGTCGCGGTCCAGGATCATCACGTTGAGCTGGTTGACCTTCACGCCCTTGGCCTTGGCGATCAGGTGCAGGTTCTGCTTGACCGGCAGGCGCAGGTCCACCATGTCAGCAGCCTCCGGCCCGGTGACGAGCTTTTCCATGTAGAAGACGGCGGAGGGGTCGAACATGGAACCGCGTTCCGCCACGGCGAGGACGGCCAGGGCGTTGTTGATGCCCAGGGCGGTCAGCCGGGTCCCGTCGATCGGGTCAACGGCAACGTCGCACTCGGGGCCGGTGCCGTCGCCGACGCGTTCACCGTTGAACAGCATGGGGGCTTCGTCTTTTTCGCCTTCGCCGATGACCACAACGCCGTTGAAGTGGACGGTCTGCAGGAAGGAGCGCATGGCGTCGACGGCTGCACCGTCGGCGGTGTTCTTGTCGCCGAAGCCCACCCAGTGTCCGCCGGCGATGGCTGCTGCCTCGGTGACGCGGACGAGCTCGAGGGCAAGGTTGCGGTCCGGCTCATCGTTGCCCACAGCAAGGGACGGTGAAATCGTGGAGTACTTCTGGGTCATGGACGCTGGTGACACGTTAACCTCTTCTTCGAGTGGCGATCATTGAACCCGTCCCGCCGGAGCAGCTGGACGGTGATTCCTCTGCTCTCGATCATAGTCGCGGGAGGCCGTGCCGGACGGCGGATGACGCACACCCGCAATGTGCACACAGTGTGCAGGACTCCCTCCGGGAGCCGCCGAATGGAAGTCCCATGCCGGCATGGGCGACTATGGAGGGGTGAATGAGATGCAGGAGAAGACCAGCCCCACCCCTGACCCGGCAGGAACCGGAGGCAGCGGCGGGGCCGGCGCCGGGGACGCAGGCGCCCCCGTAAAGCCTGTCATTCCGGCAGCAGCGGCCAAGCGGGCGAACGCTTCGGTCATCGGCATGGTCATCGCCCTGGCGGTGAGCATCGCCGCGTTCCTTCCCGTCATCCTCATGAACCCGCTGCCCAAGAGTGACGGATACCGCCCGGACATCGACGTCGCAGGCATCTCCCAGCGGGCTGCCGATGTGGCGGGATTCACACCCGCGGCGCCGGATACCGGTAACGCGTTCCGCCCCAACTATGCGCGGTGGGAGGCAGGGACGGGCAGCGGCGTTCCCACGTGGGAGGTGGGTTTCCTGACCCCCAAGGAGTCCTTCATCGCCCTGGTGCAGACGAACAAGGCCAACCCCACCTGGCTCCTGCAGCAGACAAGGAACGCCCCGGTGACCGGGACCCGCAACGCGGGCGGCCAGGAATGGGAGCTCCGGGACACCGGCAAGGGTGAGAAGTCGATGGTGCTGGATTACCGCGGCACCACCGTGATCCTCTCCGGCGCGGCGCAGCTGGACGAGTTCGGCACCCTGGCCGACGCCGTCGTGAAATCCATGGACAGCAACCCGGCCGTCACAGTTTCACCTTCGGCGCCTGCCGCACCTTAATGTAGTAAGCGTGGCTACTAATCTGACTCCTGCACTGGCCTGGCGCCGCCTGCGCGAAGGCAATGAACGATTCGTCAACGGCGAGTCCTCGCATCCGAACCAAAACGCCGACCACCGGTCGTCCCTGGTGGAGACCCAGCACCCGTTCGCTGTCATCTTTGGCTGCTCCGACTCCCGGCTCGCCGCGGAAATCATCTTCGACGTGGGCCTCGGCGACGTTTTCGTGGTGCGCACCGCCGGTCAGGTCATCGACGACGCCGTGCTGGGCTCGCTCGAGTACAGCGTCGGTGTGCTCGGGGTGCCGCTGATCGTGATCCTTGGCCACGACAGCTGCGGAGCGGTCACAGCCACCAAGTCGGCTGTCGAGACCGGCGAGATGCCCACCGGCTTCATCCGCGACCTCGTGGAGCGCATCACGCCCTCTGTCCTGACCTCGCTGCGCAACGGCCAGCCGGAGGTCAACGACATGGTGGTGGAGCACGTCAAGCAGACGTCCCAGCGCCTTGTGGACAGCTCGCGTGTGATTTCCGACGCAATCGAGGAAGGCCGCACTGCGGTCATCGGCCTTTCGTACCGGCTGGCCGAGGGCCGCGCCGACCTTGTTTCCGGAATCGGCGAGCTCTAGCAACCAGTGGCGGACCCGTGAGGCGGGTCCCGGGACGGCCGGGCAGGCCGCTCCGGGGCCCGCTTCACGGTTTTCGATGGGGCGGCCGGGAGCCATAAGCTAGCCCCATGACTTCCACTGAAGAGTTCCGCATTGAACATGACACGATGGGCGAAGTCCGCGTCCCCGTGAACGCACTGTACCGCGCGCAGACGCAGCGGGCAGTAGAGAATTTCCCCATCTCCGGCAAGACCCTGGAGCGCACCCACATCGAGGCGCTGGCACAGGTCAAGAAGGCAGCTGCCCAGGCCAACGCAGAACTGGGCGTGCTCGACGGCGAGCTCGCCAAGGCGATTGCCGACGCTGCCGATGAGGTGGCAGCCGGCAAGTACGACGGCGACTTCCCCATCGACGTCTTCCAGACCGGTTCCGGTACCTCCTCGAACATGAACACCAACGAGGTCCTGGCAGAGCTGGCCACGCGAGCGCTGAAGGCCGCCGGCAGCGACAAGGTGGTCCACCCCAACGACCACGTCAACGCTTCGCAGTCCTCGAATGACGTGTTCCCCACGTCCGTTCACGTGGCCGCCACGTCCGCGCTGATCAACGACCTCATCCCCGCCCTCGGCTACCTGGCCGAGTCGTTGGAGCGCAAGGCCGTTGAGTTCAAGGACGTCGTCAAGTCCGGCCGTACGCACCTGATGGATGCCACCCCGGTGACCCTGGGCCAGGAGTTCGGCGGCTACGCCGCTCAGGTCCGTTACGGCATCGAACGCATCAACGCCGCGCTCCCCCGCGTCGCCGAGGTTCCGCTGGGCGGCACCGCCGTGGGCACCGGCATCAACACCCCCGCCGGGTTCCCGGAGCGGGTTATCGAGCTGCTCGCCACGGACACCGGCCTGCCGCTGACAGAGGCCCGGGACCACTTTGAGGCACAGGCCAACCGCGACGGCCTGATCGAGGCGTCCAGCCAGCTGCGCAACATCGCGATCTCCTTCATGAAGATCAACAACGACCTCCGCTGGATGGGTTCGGGCCCCAACACCGGCCTCGGCGAAATCGCCATCCCGGACCTGCAGCCCGGCTCCTCCATCATGCCCGGCAAGGTTAACCCGGTCATCTGCGAGGCATCCATCATGGTGGCGGCCCAGGTCATCGGCAACGACACCGCCATCGCCTGGTCCGGCACCAACGGCGCTTTCGAGCTCAACGTCGGCATCCCGGTGATGGCCGCCAACCTGCTCGAGTCCATCCGCCTGCTGGCCAACACCAGCCGCGTGATGGCGGACAAGATGATTGACGGCATCACGGCCAACGTGGAGCGTGCCCGCTTCCTGGCCGAGGCCTCCCCCTCGATCGTCACGCCGCTGAACAAGTACATCGGTTACGAGAACGCAGCCAAGATCGCCAAGATCGCGGTCAAGGAGGGCCTGACCATCCGCCAGGCCACCGAGAAGCTCGGCTTCGTCGGCGAAGGCGAAGGCAAGGTCTCCGAGGCCGACCTCGACAAGGCATTGGACGTCACCACCATGACGGCTCCGGCGCACAAGGCCTAAAGACCTTAGCGCCCGACGGCGGCCGCCCACCTTCCCAGCGAAGGCGGGCGGCCGCCGTCGTACTTTAAGGCCTTCCCGCCCAACCGCACCAAAACTTGCACCATTGCTCGCTTAGTGCAAAACTTTACTCTGTGACCGATAGTGCAAATTCAGATCCGGGCCTGCGCGAACGCAAACGGGCCGCCACCCGGACCGCCATCACCGCCGCCGCCAGGGCCCTGACCTCGGCGAGGGGCCTCAATGGCTACACCGTGGAGGAAGTCTGCGAGGCGGCCGGCATTTCACGCCGGACCTTCTTCAACTACTTCCCCACCAAGGAAGACGCCATCATCGGCCACGCTGAGGACGATGTTCCGGCGGACGTCATCGAAGAATTCGTCGCCGGCGCCGCGGGCTCCCCCTCCGGCGACATCTCCCCCACGCTGTTCCAGGACCTGGTGAAACTGTCCCTGCGGCTGGCCGAAGGCATGTCGGCTTCCGAAGAGGAAACCCGTCAACTGATCGCCGTGGTCAAGAAGGAACCACAGCTCATCCTGCGGATCATCGGGGTAACTGAGCAGCGCGAGGCGCAGTTCGCCCGCGACGTCGCGCGGCGTGAAGGGGTGGCCCCGGACCACCCCGTGGTCCAGATGGCCGTAGTGCTGCTGGGCACCATCGCCCGCAAAAGCAGCATGGCCTACTTCTCCGACGGCAATACCCGCAGCTACCCGGAGCTGCTGCTGGAAAACATTTCGGCAGCGAGCCTCCTCTTCTCCCAACCATTCGACAGCACGGCACCCGCCGCAGCAGAAGGAAACGCATGAGTACCGCAACCGCCACACCGCCGGCAGGGCCCCTGCTGCTGACCCAAAAACGCATCTGGATCATTTTCTCGGCCCTGATCGCCGGGATGCTGCTGTCCAGCCTTGACCAGACCATCGTCTCCACTGCGATGCCCACCATCGTCGGCAAGCTCGGCGGTGTGGAACACCAGGCCTGGATCACCACCGCCTACCTGCTGGCCACCACCATCGTGATGCCCATCTACGGAAAATTCGGTGACATCCTGGGCCGGCGCAACCTGTTCCTGGTGGCCATCGCCCTGTTCACCCTGGCCTCCCTTGGCTGCGCCCTGGCCACGGACTTCTGGGGCTTCGTCATCTTCCGCGCCATCCAGGGGCTGGGCGGCGGCGGACTCATGATCCTCTCGCAGGCCATCATCGCCGACATCGTGCCGGCCAAGGACCGCGGCAAGTACATGGGCCCGCTGGGCGCCATCTTCGGCCTGTCCGCCGTGGCCGGCCCGCTGCTGGGCGGCTTCTTCGTAGACCACCTCACCTGGGAATGGGCCTTCTACATCAACATCCCCGTTGGCCTGGCCGCCTTCGCCATCGCCTGGTTCGCCCTGACGCTGCCGAACAAGAAGGCTGAGAAGCGGATCGATGTCCTGGGCGTCGTGCTGCTCTCCGTCGCCACCACCTGCCTGATCTTCTTCACCGACTTCGGCGGCAAGAAGGATGAGGGCTGGGATTCGCCCCTTACCTGGGCCTTCGGCGCCGGCCTGCTGGTGTCCGCCGCCGCGTTTGTCTTCGTGGAGCGCCGCGCGGAAGACCCCATCATCCCGCTGAGCCTGTTCCGCAACCGGATCTTCATCAACGCCACCGCCATCGGCTTCACCCTGGGCCTCGGCATGTTCTCGGCCATCGCGTTCGTTCCCACGTTCCTGCAGATGTCCTCCGGCACGTCCGCCGCCGAGTCCGGGCTGCTCATGCTCCCCATGATGGCCGGCCTGATGGGTACCTCCATCTACTCGGGTATCCGGATTTCCAAGACGGGCAAGTACAAGATATTCCCCATCCTGGGCGCTGCGCTCACGATGGCCGCCATGCTCTGGATGACCACCCTGGCCGCGAGCACACCCATCTGGGTGATCTGCGTGCAGCTGTTCGTGTTCGGCGCCGGCCTGGGCCTAATCATGCAGGTGGTGGTCCTCGTGGTGCAGAACTCCGTCCCTGCTGAGCAGATCGGTACCGCCACCAGCACCAACAACTACTTCCGCGAGGTGGGCGCCGCCATGGGCGTGGCGATCTTCGGATCCCTGTTCACCACCCGCCTGTCCGAGTCGCTGACCAGTGCCTTCACCGGTGCGGGCGCATCGGCCGAGCAGGCATCGCAGTCCACCAGCACCCTGGACCCCCAGGCCATGAACCAGCTCCCGGAGCAGCTGCGGGACGCGATCGTCAACGCCTACGCTGATTCGCTGGCCCCGGTGTTCTGGTACCTGGTGCCGTTTATCGCCATTGCCCTGCTGTTGGCCATCACGCTCAAGCAGATCCCGCTGTCCGATACTGCCGGCATGGTGGCCCGCGGCGAAGCCGTCGGCGGCGAGGAAGCCGAGCGGCTGGCCGCCGGCCTGCCCGGCGTTTCCGCAGGGCAGCATGCTCCCGCCGGGGAAGCCGTGGACGCTGGCGACACGGCCATGGCACGGGACGACGACGGCGAGCTGGTCCCGCAGGGCCGCTGACCGCCGTCGTACGCACCGCCGCCGCGCCTGGTCCGGGTGCCGCGGATGAACAACAGGGACGCCGCAATCTTTGGGGGTTGCGGCGTCCCTGTTCCTGTCGGCGGGCTGTCTGGGGTTTGCGGCCCGGGTCTCAGGGCTCGTAGTGGACGGCGTCATGGGGCGCCAGCGCCCGTTCGATGCTCTCCCGGTCCCTCGGCCGGATATCCGGCAGGCCGTCGAGGGGGAACCAGCCCACGGCAAGGGATTCGTCATCGTTGACCCGGGGCTCACCGGACACATGGCGGCACCGGAACACGATGTCCAGGAAGTCGCACACATCCCCGTTGGGGAAGGTGACCGGGCCGGAGACACCAACAGAAACCATGCGCTGGGTCTCTGCCACCACGGCGGTCTCTTCAAAGATCTCCCGCACCAACCCGGGGCCCGGGTGCTCCCCCGGATCCAGCAGGCCGGAAATCAGGGCCCACCGGCCGTTGTCAGATCGCTGCCCCAGCAGGATGTGCCCGTCGTCATTGACCACCACTCCCCGCACTGCAGGAATCCACAGGGGATCGTGGCCGATTTTTTCACGGAGTTTAAGGATGAATTCGGGCGCTGCCATGGCTTCAGCCTAGCCGCCGCACGGCGTGGCCAGACCCTTCGGTGGCGTCAGGCGGCAGGCAGCAGGAGCATCGCGGCGGCGGTGCCGGCCAGCATGAACGGGCCGAACGGGATGGCGGATTTGAGGCTGCCGCGCCGGGTGGCGAGCAGTCCAAGGCTCCACACGCCGCCCAGGAGGAAGGCTGCGAACGTTCCGGCGAACACGTGCCCCCAGCCAAGGTAGCCCAGGTACATGCCCAGCACACCGGCCAGCTTCACGTCACCGAATCCCATGCCGGGCGGATACAACAGGCGGAGGAGGAAGTAGAACAGCCACAGCACCGCTCCCCCGGCGAGGATACGGCCGCCGGGCAGGCCGAAAAGCCTGGCACCGCCGTCGGGTACGGCCGCAGCGTCCGCCCCTGCCACCAGGACCGTAGCCACCGCAGCGAGCAGGAGCACCCCGGCCACCCCATAGGAGGGGAAAACGATCCGGTTGGGCAGCAGGTGGTGGCGGACGTCGATCACCGTGAGGCGGACTGCCATCACCGCAAAATAGAGGCATGCCGCCAGCACCAGCCAGAACGCGAGGGGGGTGTCCAGCCACAGGTCGCCGAGTCGTCCGATCACCCCTCGGATGCTACTGGAATTCCACTGCCCGCCCCACCGGGTCCGCGTAAACTGTGGATATGTCAGCCTGGGATTCCCGGCGGCGCCCGGACCCCGCCGGCGGCGCCTCCCCTTCAGATCCCCCCGCCATGTTCCGCAGCCTGTGCCGGTCCTCTCCGTGGAAGTGGCAGTCACTTCGCTTTGAGTACTGGGATGAGCCGTTCGACGCAGCACCGGCTCCGGGGGCTTCCCTGGTCCGGGCGTGGCTGCGCCGGCCCGGTGCGCTGCGGCTGGAGAGCCCCGAAGGACTGGTCCTCCACAGCACCACGGGAATCAACGATTCCCGTGACGGCCTCTACGTCAGTTCCACCCGCAAGTCCTGGCTCCTCCCGCCCCACCTTGTCTCACCGGTGTACGGCGCGGCCGGACTGGTGAAACGGCGTCCGGAGGCAGCGTACGGCGAGCCCGGGTTCGGCAACGGACGGTTCTCCGCTGCACTGGACCCGGTGGAGCTTGCCGGCAGCGCCCCTGCGCCGCTGGAGTTTCCGGGCAGCAATCCGGTACTGGTGGAGGACGTGCGCACCCTGGACCACGAGGGCAGGCCTGCCATGGAGGCCGTGGTGGTTCCCACCCCCGCATACCAACCCTGGGATCCGGCGGCTCCCCTGTGCCTTGCCGGCCGCACCCTGATACGGGTGGACCTTGGCACCGGCGTCTGTGTGGCCAGCCGTTCGCTGGAGCACGACACCGCAGGCTACGGACACTGGCTGCGGATCCTCGGCGTTGACGAATACATGCTGGACGACCTTTTCCTCGCCGAGTCGATGAACCTCACCGACGTCCGCCGCCACATCAGCTGGGATGTGCCCGCCTGACGTGACGGGCAACGGTGCACGCCATCGGCTAGGCTTCGCGGATGATTAGCATGAGCTCCATCTGGCCGCTGTACGACCTGAAGCTGACCACTCCACGGCTGGAGCTGCGGCCCGTCACTGAACAGGACATCCCGGCAGCCGTCGACGCCGCCCGCAGCGGCATCCACGAACCCGGCCGGAACCCCTTCAGCACGGCATGGGCAGAGGCTCCCCTGGCGGAAATGGGGCCGCGGATGGCCCAGTGGCAGTGGCGCCTCCGAGCCGAATGCACCCCGGAGTCCTGGACTCTGCTCCTGGGTATCTGGCACGGGGGGCAGTTCATCGGCTGCCAGGACGTGGGCGCCAAGGACTTCGCACTGTTGAAGACCGTCTCCACCGGATCATGGCTCAAGCAGTCCGTGCAGGGCCGGGGCCTGGGCGCAGAGATGCGTGCCGCCGTCGTGCTCTGGGCCTTCGACTGGCTGGGCGCCGACGTGGCCGAATCCGAAGCCGCGGACTGGAACGCGGCTTCCCTCGGCGTCTCCCGCGCCCTCGGCTACGAGCCCAACGGAACCACCCGGAAGGCGTGGGGCACGCAGGTGGAGACGGTCCAGAAAGTCCGGGTCACGCCCGAAACCTTCAAGCGCCCCGACTGGACCCTCCAGGTAGAAGGCCACGAAGCAGCGGCAAAGTTCCTGCACGTCACCTGAGTGCAGGCCAGTGGTTCGGTTCGTCCGCCCCGAGTCCTTCGCCGTCGCTTAGACATGTCCCGACGCGCTGCTTCGGTCGCTGGGCGACCTGCACACCGCTCTAGTGGGCGATGCGCTCCTATACGAAGGACTCGAACCGGACGTGTGCGCGGGTGCGCCTTCCGGCAGCGTGCGTCAGAGGCGGGGAACGAGCCAGCACGCAGAGGATGGGGCACCCGCGCACACCCAACTACCCCTCTAGGAGTTCCGTTACCAGGGCTGCGATCGGGGACCTTTCCGAGCGGGTGAGCGTGATGTGGCCGAAGAGCGGGTGGCCTTTCAGGGTTTCGACGACGGCGGCGACTCCGTCGTGGCGGCCGACGCGGAGGTTATCCCGCTGGGCGACGTCGTGGGTGAGCACGATCTTCGAGTTCTGGCCGATGCGGCTCATGACTGTCAGCAGGACGTTCTTTTCGAGGGACTGGGCCTCGTCCACGATGACGAATGCGTCGTGCAGGGAACGGCCGCGGATGTGGGTGAGGGGCATGACCTCGAGCATTCCCCGGTCCATGACTTCCTCCACCACTTCCTGGCTGACAAGCGCGCCCAGCGTATCGAAGACGGCCTGGGCCCAGGGGTTCATCTTTTCGGACTCGGAGCCGGGCAGGTAGCCGAGTTCCTGGCCACCCACGGCGTAGAGGGGGCGGAACACGATGACCTTGCGGTGCTCGCGGCGTTCCAGGACCGCTTCGAGGCCCGCACACAGGGCCAGGGCCGACTTGCCGGTGCCGGCCCGCCCGCCGATGGAGACGATGCCGACCGAAGGGTCCATCAGCATGTCGATGGCCAGCCGCTGCTCGGCGGACCTGCCGTGAAGTCCAAACACGTCCCGGTCGCCCTTGACAAGGCGGACCTGCTTGTCGGCACCCACCCTGCCCAGGGCGGAGCCCCTGTTGGACAGCAGGACCAGCCCGGTGTTGACCGGCAGTTCCGCGGCCGCGGGAATGAACACCGGTTCGTGGCCGTAGAGGGTGGAAATCTCCTCCTCGTTGGCCTCGACTTCGGCAACCCCGGTCCAGCCGGAGTCCTTGACCAGCTCGTTGCGGTACTCATCCGCTGTCAACCCCATCGCTGAGGCCTTGACGCGCATCGGCAGGTCCTTGGACACCACGGTGACGTTCTTGCCTTCGTTGGCGAGGTTCTTCGCAACGGCGAGGATGCGGCTGTCGTTGTCGCCGCTGCGGAACCCGAGCGGAAGCACCTCGGCGGAGATATGGTTGAGCTCCACAGTGAGGGTCCCGCCGTCGTCCCCGATGGGGATGGGCTGGTTCAGGCCGCCGTGCTTGACCCGCAGGTCGTCGAGGAGCCGCAGGGCCGTGCGGGCGAAGTAGCCCAGTTCGGGGTCGTGGCGCTTTGCTTCGAGCTCAGTGATGACCACGATGGGGACGATGACTTCGTGTTCTGCGAACCGCAGCAGCGCCCGGGGGTCCGAGAGGAGGACGGAGGTGTCGATCACGAAGGTGTGGATCAGGGAATCCCTTCCGGAGACGGCAAAACCGGCCGCAGCATCAGTTGCTGCGCCGGTTTTTTCAGTGGCTCGCACAGTGCGAGAGGTAGCTGTTCCTGCCTGGCCTGAAAGGACCTCATGCAGTTTTTCAGAAGTAGCCACATCGACTCCAGCCCCGGGCCCCAGCCCGGCCTTGTTATTGGTGAGGCGGCTCGGCCATGAGGCCGGGTCCGGCCTCCCATACAACCGGTGCGATGTTCCGCTCCATGTACTGGCCTCCCCGATCAGCCGGCGGTTTGCCTGCTGATGGATATAACGTAAATCCACCCCCCGGCATTTCCGCAACCATTACGCGGCGATTCCTGTTGCGGTGTTGTGAACTCCGGGTGAACCGGGAGTGTCAGGAGCCGAAGCGCCGTTGCCGGCCCGCGTAATCCCGCAGTGCCCGCAGGAAGTCGACCTTGCGGAACGCCGGCCAGAGGGCCTCGCAGAAATAGAACTCGCTGTAGGCGCTCTGCCACATGAGGAACCCGGAGAGCCGCTGCTCGCCGGAGGTGCGGATGACCAGGTCAGGGTCAGGCTGGCCGCGGGTATAGAGGTACCGCGAGATGTCATCAACGCTGAGTTCATCGGCAAGCTGGTTGATGTCGGCACGCTTGGCCACGGCGTCGTGCAGCAGTTCACGGACTGCATCCACGATCTCCCGGCGACCGCCGTATCCCACGGCCACGTTGACATGGATCTTTTCGTGGACGGGCGTCCGTGCCGTCAGTTTGTTCAGGCGCTCGGCAAGGTAGCCGGGAAGCAGTTCCGGCGCCCCCATCGCATGGACGGAAATGTTCTCGTCCTCGTCCAGCCGGTCCAGGGTGTTGGCGATGATGCCCATGAGGAGGTCCAGTTCCTCACTGGACCTGTTCATGTTGTCCGTGGACAGCATGTACAGCGTCACCACTTTGACGCCGAGCTCCTGGCACCAGCCCAGGAACTCATGGATCTTATCCGCGCCCGCCTGATGGCCCTGGCTTGTGGGTGCATTGAACTGCTTGGCCCAGCGACGGTTCCCGTCCACCATCACACCGATGTGCCGCGGGATGCGGTCCCGGGAAAGGTCCTTGAGCAGCCGCCGCTCGTAATAGCCGTAGAGGAACCCGGGCAACTCCACGCGTCCACTCACCTGACTTCCTCGCTCTTCGTACTTGCACATCCTAGGCTACCGCCCGGGCGGCGCATGCCGGCCGAAGGGGCCCCGGCGCGGGGCTGCAAGCGCAGTTACCGATGAGTAACTTACCGGAACGTAGGTTATTCTGGACTCATGAACAGCGACTCTTCCGAGGCTCCGCGCACGCCGCAACCGGAGGATGAAAAGCCCGCTCCGCCGGGAAACACTCCGATGGACGATGCCGCCGTCCGGCTGGCCGAGCTGCTGATGATCAAACCGAAGTGGCGCGGCTGGATCCACACCGTAGCGGCCCCGTTTGCCCTGGCCGCGGGTATCGTCCTGGTGGTCCTGGCCCCCACCGCCGACCGAAAAATCACGTCGGCCATCTACGCCGCCACTGGCGTGCTGCTGTTCGGCGTCAGCGCCGTGTATCACCGCGGCAACTGGTCACCGGTGGTGAAGCGGGTCCTGAAGCGGCTCGACCACACCAACATCATGCTGGTCATCGCCGGCAGCTACACTCCCCTGGCTTGGACCCTGTTGGAACGGCAGCAGGCCGTCCTCCTGCTCTGGATCATCTGGTCCGGCGCCATCCTGGGGGTATTGTTCCGGCTGCTGTGGACTGATGCGCCGCGCTGGCTGTACGTGCCCATCTACATTGCGCTGGGATGCGGCGCGCTGTTCTACTTGCCGCAGTTTTTCCAGGCGAGCGTTCCAGCAGCCATCCTCATCTGCGTGGGCGGCGCGCTCTACATCACGGGGGCTGTGTTCTACGCCCTGAAGAAGCCGAACTTCAGTTACAACCACTTCGGCTTCCACGAGCTTTTCCACGCCTTCACGGTCTTTGCCTTCGCCGCCCATTTCACGGCCATCGCCATAGCCGTACTGGGCTGACCGTTACGCCCCGCCAGGGTCCGTGGGGAAGCGCCTAATCCCGTGGCAGGGAGTTGCCCTGGGTGGAGCCGTTTCCATTGGTGTCCCGGGCTGCCTGCGGAGCCGTGGGTTCTTCGCGGGCTTCCTCAGCCTCGATGTCCGCTTCGGCAGCAGCAGCGATGCGCTCCTCCTCCACCTGCGCCCGGTACCGGACGCGCCGGATCCGCCGGACCATGTCCACGATGAGCAGCGCCGTGGCCACAACGAAAAAGGCAGTCATGATGAAGCCCAGCAAGCCGGGCGTCACCTGGTCCTCCGTGATCCCGTCGCGCAGGGTTGGAGTGGGCATCGGCGTGGGGGTTGTGGCCAGTCTGAGGAGCAAGTTTTGCACGTGTAATACCTTCAAAGGATCGGGTTGCAGCCGGACATATGTCACGCCCGAAGCGCTGGAGGCTCACTTCTACGCGGCATAGAAATCGCTGCCGTTTCTATCTTAGCCCGGCAAACAGGTCCGTCTCGGGCAGCTCGGAGGAGACCCGCGACTTGATCAGGGAGTAGTCCTCCCATGGCCAGGTCCGCCGCTGCATGTCTGCTGACACGGCGAAGAAGAACCCCAGGGGGTCCACCTGCGTGCGGTGGGCGCGGAGGGCGTCGTCGCGCACCTCGAAAAAGTCTCCGCAATCCACCTGCGTGGTGGTGGCATGTGCTGCGGGCGGCGGAGTGTGCCCCTCCGCATCGGACTCCAGCCACGCTGCGAGGCGTTCCGCATACGGTGACTGCAGCCCGGCTTCCTCGAGCGCGAAATGCAACGCACGGAAGCGTTCCGGGCTGAAGGCGCGGTCGTAGTACAGCTTTCCGGGCTCCCAGGGCTCCCCCGCTTCGGGGTATCTGCCGGCATCGCCGGCGGCATCGAACGCTTCCACTGCCACTTTGTGCGCCATGATGTGGTCCGGGTGGGGGTAGCCGCCGTTCTCATCATAGGAGAGGATGACGTGCGGCTTAAAGGACCGGACCAGCCGCACCAGAGGTGCCGCGGCATGGTGCAGCGGCAGCGTGGCGAAGGAGCCTGCCGGAAGGGGCGGAAGCGGATCGCCTTCGGGCAGGCCAGAGTCCACGAACCCCAGCCAGCGCTGCCGGATGCCAAGGATCTTTGCCGCCCGGTCCATCTCCAGGCGCCGCGCGCCCGCCATGTCCCGCTTGGGGTGCGGCTCGCCTTCCACGGCAGGGTTCTGGATGTCGCCGCGCGATCCGTCGGTGCAGGTGGCCACCATGACCTCTACGCCGGCGGCAGCGTACATGGCCATCGTGGCAGCGCCCTTGCTGGACTCGTCGTCCGGGTGGGCATGCACTGCGAGCAGCCGAAGCGGTGCCTTGGATGTGCTGGACGCTGTCATGGAAGGACGGCTCCTCATTCTTCGTGGTGTGTGGCGGTGCAGGGTTGTGGCGGTATGCGGGCGGACGGACAGCGCCGTCATGGCCGGTGCAATTGGCCACCACAGGATGGGCACTAAACTGGTCTGGTGACTTCCCCGGACCAGCCGGCCCCATCCGCGCCCGCAGACACTAGCCTAGCCAATCGATATGGTGGCCAAAAGCGCAGCCTGACGCCCGGCGTCAAGCGCGCCATCGCGGGCGGGGCCCTCGCCGTCGGTATTGGTTTCCTGGCATGGGTCTCCACGTCGAATTCACTGTCGGCGGTCAGCTTCAAGGACGTGGGTTACAGCACACCTGATGCCACCGTGGCCGAGGTGGACTTCCAGGTGACCCGCGAACCCGGCACTCCCGTCAAGTGCGCCGTGAAGGCCCTCGATTCCAGGTACGCGGTAGTTGGCTGGAAGGTGGTGGACATTCCCGCCGATGCCCCTGAGGGAACACAGGGAACGGCCGACGGCGGCAGGACGGTTTCCCAGCGGGTCACGGTCCGCACGGAGTCGCTGTCCGTGTCCGGCGTTGTGGACAGCTGCTGGGCCACGGACGGATCCGGCCAGAAGGTGTGATGTGGGCCGCTTGCTTGTTGGGATAAATCCGGGGGTTTGACTACAATGGATCAATACCTTCACCCCGCTGAGCTGGTTGCTGTTCCACAAGTGGCCACCGTGGCGGGGTCTTTTGCATGTAGGACCACTAGAGGAGAAGTCCGTGTCTACCACCAACAGCGCAGCTGCAGCCTGGCTCACCCAGGAAGCTTTTGACCGCCTGAAGGCAGAGCTGGACCACCTTTCCGGCCCCGGCCGGGCGGATATTGTCCAGAAGATCGACGCTGCCCGCCAGGAGGGTGACCTCAAGGAAAACGGCGGCTACCACGCTGCCAAGGAAGAGCAGGGCAAGATCGAGGCCCGCATCCGCCAGCTGACCGTGCTGCTTCGGGACGCCCACGTGGGTGAATCTCCCGCCGATGACGGCATCGTTGAGCCCGGCATGATCGTGGTGGCCCGGATTGCCGGGGACGAAGAGACCTTCCTGCTCGGATCCCGTGAGATTGCCGGCGATTCGGACCTGGACGTCTTCAGCGAGAAGTCCCCCCTGGGTTCTGCCATCCTTGGCCACAAGGAAGGCGAGACGCTGAGTTACGTTGCGCCCAACGGCAAGGACATCAAGGTGGAAATCCTGTCCGCAAAGCCTTACGCAGCCTAGTTTTTCCTGAGCTGCCAAAGCGCCTGCCGCCCTTGGGGCGGCAGGCGCTTTTCTGTTTTCGCTGATCGGGCGGCAGCTACAGGGGAATTGCGCGGTCCCGCTGCCTGTCGGCGCCCGAACGCGGGCGGAGGATCAGTGCGGCAACCACTCCCCCGGCGGCTCCGCCAAGGTGGGCCTGCCAGGAAACGAGGCCGGACACGATGGGCAGCAGGCCGAACAGGATGCTGCCATAGCCCATGAACAGGACCACGGCCAGGAGGATCTGTTTCCAGCTGCGGTTGAAGAAGCCGCGGACCAGGAGGAAGGCAAAGAGTCCGAAGACAAGGCCTGAGGAGCCTACGGTGATTCCGCCGTCGCCGATCAGCCAGACGGTGATTCCCGATCCCAGCCAGCTGAGCGCGAGGGCAGTCAGGAAAACCCGGAGACCGGAGAGGAACACCAGGAAGCCAAAGATGATGAGCGGCAGGCTGTTGGACAGCAGGTGGTTCAGGTTGGCATGCAGCAGCGGAAACGTGAAGATGTCGAGGAGCCCGTCCGCGGTCCGGGGCCGCAGTCCGAACGTGCGTGTCAGCGACCCCAGTGTCAGCGTGTTGAACAGTTCAATGACAAAGAGGAGTGCCACGAACCCGCCCAGGACGAGCAGCCCGCCCTTGGCGCGCGCCGCCGTCGTCTGCCGCTCCCGGAAGTCCCCGCTCCGCATCAGGCCAGCCACGCGTACTCCTAGTGCACCACGATGGGTTGGAATCCTTCGGCACGGAGCGCGCTGAGGACTTGCTCACCGTGCTGGTGGCCCTTGGTCTCGAGGTTCACGGTGATGGAGACGTCGCCCATGCTGATGGAGCCACCCACGCGGGTGTGGTCCAGGCCGGTGACGTTGGCATCGTTTTCGGCGATGATCCTGGCGATGGTTGCCAGCGAGCCGGGACGGTCATCCAGCATCATGCGGACGGTCATGTATCGCCCGGCTGCGGAAAGGCCGCGCTGGATGACCTTGAGCATCAGCATGGGGTCGATGTTGCCGCCGGACAGTACGACGGCGGTGGTCCCCGGGTTTTCGATCTTGCCGTCCATCAGGGCTGCTACGCCGACAGCACCGGCGGGCTCCACCACCATTTTGGCGCGTTCCAGCAGGAAGATCAGCGCACGGGCCAGCGAATCCTCGCTGACCGTCACAACGTCGTCCACGAGTTCGCGGATGATGCTGAACGGCAGCTGCCCTGGCCGGCCCACGGCGATGCCGTCAGCCATGGTGGACACCTTCTTCAGCGGAACCAGGGCGTCAGCGGCCAGGGAGGGAGGGTAGGCCGCGGCGTTTTCCGCCTGCACCCCGATGATGCGGATGTCCCGGCCGAGTTCCTTGGCCCGGGCTTTGATGGCGACGGCGACCCCGGCCAGGAGACCGCCGCCGCCAACGCCCATCAGGACGGTGTCCACGGTGGGGATCTGCTCGAGGATCTCCAGGCCAACAGTGCCCTGGCCGGCCACCACATCAACGTTGTCGAAGGGGTGGACGAAGACCGTCCCCGTTTCGTTGCTGTACCGCTGGGCCTCGGCCAGCGCCTCGTCCACGTTGTGGCCGTGCAGGATCACTTCGGCACCGTGGCTGCGGGTGGCTGCGAGCTTCGGCAGCGCAACACCGAGGGGCATGTAAATGCGGGCCTTGATCCCCAGGCTTTTCGCTGCCACGGCAACGCCCTGGGCGTGGTTGCCTGCGGACGCCGCCACGACGCCGCGTTTCTTCTCTTCGGGCGACAGGCGGGCCATGCGGACGTAGGCGCCGCGGACCTTGAAGGACCCTGCGCGCTGGAGGTTCTCGCATTTGAAGTAGACCTCGCCGCCCACCTGCGCGCCCAGCGCACGGGACGATTCCACTGGAGTGCGCGCAATAATCCCGTCAAGCAGCTTCTGC
Source organism: Arthrobacter sp. Leaf137 (assembly GCF_001423525.1). Lineage (GTDB taxonomy): Bacteria > Actinomycetota > Actinomycetes > Actinomycetales > Micrococcaceae > Arthrobacter. The sequence continues at coordinate 95,699 of NZ_LMOI01000019.1, forward strand.
GCCTCAAGGACATCGTCCAGCGTGACGGGAAGGGTTTGCAGGATGTTCACGTACTACTCTCCTCTTGGTTCGTCCCCGGCGCCCCGATGGGATGCGGAGTGGGCACCGCGGTGTTCAGCTGTGGTGCCGGCAGACGTGCCGCCTTCGCCGCCAAAGTCCTTGGGCGGTTCAACGTCTTCAATGGTGTTGTCCCCGCCAGCCGGAGCTGTCAGGGGCCTCCCGGCAATCACCGGCACCTGTTCATGTTCCCATGTTCTGGCTGCGATGTAGCGAATGGCCGAGTTTGCTACGGCCAGGATGGGGACGGAAAACAGTGCACCCGGGATGCCGGCAAGGTACGAACCGGCGGCAACGCTGAGGATAACGGCTACCGGGTGGAGCGAAACGGCCTTGCCCATGACCAGCGGCTGCAGGATGTGGCCTTCCAGCTGCTGGACCGCAAGGACGATGGCGAGCATGATCAGCGCATTCACGGGGCCGTTGGCAACCAGCGCCAGCAGGACGGCAATCACACCGGTCACCAGCGCACCCACCACCGGGATGAACGACCCCAGGAACACCAACACGCCCAGGGGAAGAGCCAGCGGGACACCGATGATCGCGGCGCCCACGCCGATGCCGATCGCATCCACAGCGGCAACGAACATCTGGATACGTGCATAGCTGACCATGGAGGCCCAGCCCTTGCGTCCGGCGCCGAAGGTGGCGGCCCGCGCCCGCCGCGGAAGCAGCCGCACCAGGAACGCCCAGATCCGGTCTCCCTCGAGCAGGAAGAAAATGAGGATAAACAGGGCGAGGAGCAATCCGGCGGCAAAGTGTCCGGCGGTACTGCCAAAGGAGAGGGCGCCACTGAGGATGCTGCTGCTGTTGTTCTGCAGTGCGTCGCTGGCTTCCTTGACGTACTGGTCGATCTGGGCCGCCGTCAGGTGCAGCGGCCCGTCGGAGAGCCACGTCTGGACCTGCCGCACGCCTTCGAGCGCCTGCTGCCACAATTCACCGAAGCCGATGACCAACTGCCGGCCGACGAGGGCCAGCGCACCGGAGATCACGGCGATAAAGCTTAGGACCGTGACGGCGACGGCAAGGCCGGCGGGCAGTCCGCGCCGCTTCAACCAGGCCGTGACCGGGCTCAGCAGCCCCGCGAGGAGCGCCGCCACCATCACCGGGATGATCAGGAAGGTGATGTGGCTCAGGAGCCAGATCAGCGTGCCGGCCATCAGGAGGATGAGGCCCAGGCGCCAGGACCAGGATGCGGCAATCCGCACACCGTACGGGATGTCCCGGTCCAGCTCACGGTCCGTCAGGACGCGGAGGGGTGCCGCCGCGGCGGGGGCTGGAGATGGCCTGGACTGGGTGGCGTCGTCCTCATTGGGCGTCATAAGGAAACTCTAACCGCCCGTGGCGGCGTGGTAGTCGATTCCCCACTCCATGGCGAAGGACTCCCCGGGTTCGAGCCAGCGCAGGCCGTCACCGGAGTTGAAGGCGTTGGCCGGACCGGTCATCGGCTCTACGGCGAGCGCCCGGCTGCGGCCGGGGTAGACCGTGCTGACGAAGACGTGGACGTACTGGCAGGATTCGTCCTGCCAGAGGCTGACGCTGCGTCCGTCCGGACCGGCCAGCACGTGGCGGGCCTTGCCATCCTTATACCCGAGGCCGGTGAGTGCGACGTCGACGCTGAGGCCGCCGATGGTGCGGCCGGCGCGGAAGTCGGTGTCGCCGTCCACGGGTGCGGAACTGCGGGGTATCAACCGCTCATCGGCGATGAGCTGGGTGTCGGCCTGGACGGTCAGTACCAGTTCCTCGGCCGGTGCGTCTCCCAGCCGCAGGTAGGGGTGCGCGCCGAGGACGAACGGCGCAGCTGCTGCGGCATGGTTGGTCAGGCTCTGGCGGACTGCGAGTCCCAGGTCTGCGGTCAGCTCGTACCGCACGAGGTGCCGCACCAGGAACGGGTACCCGTGCTGCGGAAAGACCGTGGCTTCCAGGGAAACGGAGTATGGCGATTCGTCCACCAGGGCGTAACCGACATTTCTGAGCAGGCCGTGGCTGGCGTTGTTCCGGGATACCTCAGTGATGTCCAGCTGCTGCTTCTTGCCGTCCAGGACCCAGGCGCCGTCCTCCACCCTGTTGGCCCAGGGCGCCAGGGTGATTCCTGCGCCCCCGGGCGGGATGACGTCATCGCCGTAGGTCTCGGTCAGGAGCACGCCGCCCCGGCTGTAGGAGCGGAGTCCGGCGGCGAGCTCGGTGATGACGGCAACGGCGTCGCCGCGGCGAAGTTCGTACTGGCGACCTGAGGCAAAGGCGCGCAACTGCGGACTGGTGGTGGCGTCCTGGGACGAAGACTGGGTCATGTGCCTTACCGTACCGCGCGCCACCAGTCGCGCCGAACGGTCAATGTTGCTTTTTGTTCTTAACTATTCTTTTTTGGTTGAACATGCGAAAATATTTCCCATGACAGCGATCACCAGCACCAGACTCTCCGACGGCCGGGAGCTGATCTATTTTGATGACCCGGGCACCAATGCGGCGAGGGCCACGGGGCCCACCGACCAGCGCGGCCTGCCACCCCGGGGCGAGCCCGGCGAGGTCCGCTTCGATGCCCTCACGGACGAATGGGTGGCAGTGGCGGCGCACCGCCAGACCCGTACCCACCTTCCGCCTGCGGACCAGTGCCCCATCTGCCCCACCACGCCTAACAACCCGTCCGAAATTCCTGCGGCCGACTACGACGTTGTGGTCTTCGAGAACCGTTTCCCGTCCCTCGGCCCCGCACTCGGTCCGGTTCCGGAAAACGCTGCCTGGGGAACCAAGGGCCCGGCCTATGGCCGCTGCGAAGTAGTGTCATTCACGCCCGAGCACACGGGCTCCTTCAGCACCCTCAGCGAAACCCGCTCCCGGACGGTGATTGAGGCCTGGGCCCAGCGCACGGAAGCGCTCAGCTCACTGGCGGGCATCAAGCAGGTATTTCCTTTCGAGAACCGCGGCGCAGATATTGGCGTCACCCTCCACCACCCGCACGGCCAGATCTACGCCTACCCCTATGTCACTCCCCGGGCGGGCGTGCTGGGTTCAGCCGCCCTGCGCCATTACGGGAAGCACGATGGCCGCGAAACCCTGACCGGTTCCCTCCTCAAAGCAGAACGGCAGGACGGCAGCCGGATGGTCATGGAAGGCGAGAACTTCAGCGCCTACGTCCCCTTCGCCGCCCGCTGGCCGCTTGAAATCCACTTGGTCCCCCACCGCCACGTTCCGGACCTGGCGGCCCTGAGCGGGGAGGAGAAGGACGAGCTTGCCCACGTCTACCTGGACCTGCTGAAGCGCGTGGATGCCCTGTACCCCACGCCCACCCCGTACATCTCCGCCTGGCACCAGGCTCCGCTGGAGCCCGAACTCCGCGCCTCCGGATACCTCCACCTTCAGCTGACCTCACCCCGGCGCGCTGCGGATAAGCTGAAATACCTTGCCGGATCCGAGGCAGCCATGGGCGCCTTCATCAACGACACCACACCGGAAAGCGTGGCCGAGCGGCTGCGCGCAACGGTTCCGGCACCTGCCACTGCGGCCGCCGAGGCCGCTCCGTCCCAAGGAGTTCCCGCTTGAGCGCCGCACCCCACCCCACCGCCGATTCAGCCGCCCCAGGTACACAGGACCTGGCTGCCCGCTTTGCCCGGGAGTTCGGCGCCTCCCCGGCAGGCGTCTGGCAGGCACCGGGCAGGGTCAACCTGATCGGTGAGCACACTGACTACAACGAGGGCTTCGTGCTGCCGTTCGCCATCGACCGGACTGCCCGGGTAGCGGTGGGCATCCGCCCGGACTCCACCGTGCGGCTGCTGTCAACGTACGGTGACCAGGGCATGGTTTCCACCACGCTCAACGCCCTGGAGCCGGGCTCGGCCAAGGGCTGGACCAAGTATCCCCTCGGCGTGATGTGGGCCCTCCGCGAGCGCGGCATTGACGTTCCCGGAATCGACCTGCTGCTGGACTCGGATGTTCCGCTCGGCGCAGGCCTGTCCTCGTCGCACGCGATCGAGTGCGCGGTGGTCACCGCCCTCAACGAGCTCACCGGCGCAGGCCTGGCAGCGGAAGACATGGTCCTGGCCACGCAGCGGGCCGAAAACGACTTCGTGGGGGCTCCCACCGGCATCATGGACCAGTCCGCGTCCCTTCGGGGCGCCAAGGGCCACGCGGTCTTCCTGGATTGCCGTGACCAAAACGCCACCCTGGTGCCGTTCGAAACGGAACCTGCGGGGCTGGTCCTGCTGGTCATCGACACCAAGGTCTCGCACTCTCACGCCGACGGCGGGTACGCCTCGCGCCGCGCATCCTGCGAACTCGGCGCCGAGGTCATGGGGGTCAAGGCGCTGCGCGACGTCCAGGTCGGTGACCTTGAGGAAGCCAGCGGGCTGCTGGACGAGGTGACGTTCCGGCGCGTGCGCCACGTAGTCACGGAAAACGACCGCGTACTGCAGACGGTCGAGCGCCTGGCCGCCGAGGGGCCCGCCGCTATCGGCACCCTGCTGGATGCCAGCCACGCATCCATGCGGGATGACTTTGAAATCTCCTGTCCGGAGTTGGACCTCGCCGTGGACACCTCGCGCGCCAACGGAGCCATCGGGGCGCGGATGACCGGGGGCGGTTTCGGGGGTGCGGCGATCGCACTGACACCCGTCGCTTCCGAAGAAAAGGTGCGTGCCGCCGTCGTCCGCGCTTTCGCCGGGGCAGGCTATGCCGCACCGGACATCTTCACTGTCTCCCCTGCAGCGGGCGCCATGCGCGTCGCCTGACAACCTGACCGGCCGGCCGGTCAGGTTAGTCCTTTAAACAGAACAGGCCCACCGCAAGGTGGGCCTGTTCTGTTTAAAAAATCGGACGACGGCGGCCGCCGCCTTCGGTGCTAGTCGTCTCCGCGGAGGATGGCCAGCAGGCGGATGATCTCCACGTAGAGCCAGACCAGCGTGACCGTCAGGCCGAAGGCCGCGGTCCAGGAGAAGCGCTGCGGGGCGCCGCTGCGGACGCCGGCTTCAATGCTGGTGAAGTCCATGATCAGCGAGAAAGCGGCGAGGCCGATGGCGAGCAGGCCGATAACAACGCCAATCACTCCGCTGCGCAGGCCGAACGGCTCCTGGGTGACGCCGGTCAGCATCATGACCAGGTTGACCACTGAGAACAGGGCGTAACCGCCAAGGGCGATCATGAAGAAACGCATGGCCTTGGGGGTCGCACGGACCTTGCCGCTCTTGAACAGCAGCAGGGTGACGGCAAACACGGAGAGCGTGCCCACCACTGCCTGCAGGCCAACGCCCGGGTACTGGGTATCAAGGATGCGGGTCAGGCCACCAAGGAAAAGTCCCTCAAGGCCGGCGTACGCAAGGATCAACGCAGGGGAAGGCTGCTTCTTGAACGTGTTGACGAGGGCAAGGACGAAGCCGCCGAGGGCGCCGACGATCATGAGCATCGACGCGAGCCCCAAACCGACGGTCAGGGTGACTGCCGCGCCGAGGATGACAACGCCGAGGCAGGCCGCCGTCTTGACGATCACGTCATCGAAGGTCATCCGCCCGGTATCCGCCGGGCCCGCCGACGGCTGGTTGTACATGTCCTGGAGCTGGTTGTCCGTCATGCCCTGCGGCTGGGTGTTCCAGGACTGCTGGCCATAGGGTGCCTGGGCGTACGGCTGCTGGCCGTAAGCCTGCTGGCCGTAAGGGGCGCCGCCGTAGGCCTGCGGGGCAGGCGGTGCCTGGGTGGCTCCACGGAAGCTCTTTCCGTTGAAGATCGGGTTTCCGCCAAGTGCCATTGCGGGATTCCTCCATGCTGGGTGTGTGATGGATCTTAAGGTTTACGCTACCAATTCCCACGTAGCCGGCTCCCCTAAAGTTCCCGCCGCCCCTCCTTGCAATACAACCGTGACCTGCGGGTGGACAGGCTGCGTGCCTGGAGACACCGCTACTCAACAAAGGTTGTTTCCCACGATCCGCGCCACATCGCAGCCGCAGGCCCCGCAGTTGTTATCCGATCGCTACCAATATGGCCTGGACCACGGCATTCACCGGTTCTGATGCGCTGTAGCATAAGCCAAGCAGGGTGACGGAACTCACACTCGTGGGTGTCGGGCGTCATGGCATTTTTCCCCGCCCTGCGACCGTTCGCAGCGGCTGCAATGGCGCGGCCTAGACCGCCCCCAAGTGGAGGTTATCAATTTGAGAAGTACACCCCAAGGCCAGCGGGCCGGAAGGCGCCTCGGTTTGCTGAGACTGTTGGGAGCCATTGGCGCTTCCATCTTCGCAATCCTCCTGGTGGCCGGACCGGCGAGTCAGGCCGCTTCCCCGTCACCGACACCATCCCCGTCGAATCAGACCTTCCAGAACAACATCAGCGGGTTCCTCCGTGACGACACCCGCGCACCCCTGGCGGATGTGACCATTACGGCAAAGAAGGGTGATTTCACCGGCACTGCCAAGTCATCGGCCAACGGTGCCTGGAACATCGGCGTGCCGGAGCAAGGCACCTACACGGTGGAACTGGATGAATCCACGCTTCCCGAGGGCATCAAGCTGGCCGACGGCCAGGATAATCCCCGCGACGTGACGTTCAGCCAGACCTCCAACCTCTCGGTGATCTTCGCCTTCGGCAAAGGCATTGTGGTGCAGCAGCAGGACTTCGGCCAGAACCTCCTCAACCGGCTGGTGGCGGGCCTGAGCTTTGGCCTGCTCCTCGCCCTGGCATCGGTTGGCCTGTCCCTGATCTTCGGCACCACCGGCCTCACCAACTTCGCCCACGGCGAGATGGTGACCCTTGGCGCGGTCCTCGTTTTCGGCTTCAACGCCATCGGGCTTCCCTTCTGGCTATCCCTGATCCTGTCGCTGGTGGGCGGCGGCCTGTTCGGTTATGCCCAGGACCGCGGGCTATGGCGGCCACTGCGCCGCCGCGGCACGGGCCTGGTCCCCATGATGATCGTCAGCATCGGCCTGGCCCTCGCGGTCCGCTACGTGATCCAGTTCTACTTCGGCGGCGCCACCCAGCAGCTGCCTTACGCCCAAAGCCCCGAGGTTCAGATCGGCCCGGTTTCCATTTCGCCGAACAACCTGTGGTCCCTGGGCATCAGCGCGGTGGTCATTGCCCTGATCGGCATCGTGCTGCTGAAAACCAGGCTTGGCAAGGCCACCCGCGCAGTGGCGGACAACCCCGCGCTGGCTGCCGCGTCAGGCATTGACGTGGACGCTGTCATCCGGCTGGTGTGGATCACCGGCGGCATGCTCGCTTCCCTTGGCGGCATCCTCTGGGCCTACTACCGGCCGGGCGTCACTTTCGACATGGGCTCGGCCATCCTGCTGCTCATCTTCGCCGGTGTGACCCTCGGCGGCCTGGGAACCGTCTTCGGCGCCCTGATCGGTTCCATCATCGTCGGCATTTTCGTGGAGCTGACCACCGTGTTCGGCCTCGCCGCCGACCTCAAATACGTGGGAGCTTTGTTCATCATGATCGTTGTCCTCTTGTTCCGGCCACAGGGCATCCTGGGCCGCCGCGAGCGCGTGGGTTAGGAAACAGACATGGATTTTGGCTTCATTCTTTCCAGCGCCGCCGGCGAGATCTTCAGCCCCACCACGGCCGCCTACGCCATGGCTGCCCTCGGGCTCGCCGTCCACTTCGGCTATTCGGGCCTGCTGAACTTCGGCCAGGCCGGCTTCATGGCCGTGGGCGCATACGGGTTCGCGATCTCCACCCTGACCTTCGGCGTCCCGTTCTTCGTGGGACTGCTCATCGCCATTGCCGCCTCCGCGGTCTTTGCACTGCTGCTCGGCATCCCCACCCTCCGTCTCCGGGCGGACTACCTGGCCATCGTGACCATCGCCGCCGCGGAAATCGTGCGCTACATCGTCACCACCAACCAGCTCACTGCGGTCACCGGCTCCGCCAACGGCCTGGCGGCGTTTGAAGGCAGCTTCTACGCCATGAACCCGTTCCCTGAGGGCTCGTACCTCGGCATGAACAACCGCGACTTCTTCATCCGCGTGGTGGGCTGGGCCCTGGTGGCCATCTGCTGCACCCTCGTGTGGCTGCTGATGCGCAGCCCCTGGGGCCGGGTGCTGAAGGGCATCCGCGAGGACGAGAACGCCGTCCGGTCCCTGGGCAAGAACGTCTACGCCTACAAGATGCAGGCCCTCGTCATCGGCGGCATCCTCGGTGCCTTGGCGGGCATGATCTTCACGCTGCCCCGCGGTGCCGTGCAGCCTGCCAACTACGGCACGGAACTGACGTTCTTCCTCTACACCTGCCTCCTGCTGGGCGGCCTGGGCACGGTCCTTGGCCCGGTCATCGGGGCCATGATCTTCTGGGTTGTCCTCTCCCTGACACAGGGCATCCTCTACGGCCTCATTGAGTCCGGTGCCGTTACGTGGCTGAACACCGTCCAGGCCGGGCAGCTGCGCTACATCCTGGTGGGCGTGGCCCTGATGCTGTTGATGATCTTCAGGCCGCAGGGCGTCTTCGGAAACAAGAAGGAGCTGGCGTTCGCGTGAGCATGCACAATGAAATCCCTGAAACGTCCGGTGCCGCGGCGCCGGACTACATGACCGACAGCCGCCCCATCGCAGCGGGTGAAACCGGGCCGGGCTGCAAGAAGCGGGATCCGATAGTGGTGGCGGAGAACGTCACCCGCAGCTTCGGCGGCATCAACGCCGTGGATGTGGACTACCTGGAGATCCCGCGGCACAAGATCACCGCCCTGATCGGCCCGAATGGTGCCGGCAAGACCACCCTCTTCAACCTGTTGACCGGCTTTGATACCCCCAACACCGGGAAGTGGCAGTTTGAAGGCCACAGCCTCGCGGGGGTATCGCCCTACAAAGTGGCCCGCATGGGCATGGTCCGCACGTTCCAGCTCACCAAGGTAATGGGCAAACTGACAGTCATGGAAAACATGCGTCTGGGAGCGTCCAACCAGCCCGGCGAAAGCCTCGCCAAAGCCCTGTTCAAGGGCATCTGGGGCGGCCGCGAAAAGGAGATCACGGCCCAGGCGGACGTCCTGCTGGAGAAGTTCAAACTCGACGCCAAGAAGGACGACTACGCCGCGTCGCTCTCCGGCGGACAGCGCAAGCTCCTGGAGATGGCACGGTCCCTCATGGTGCGGCCCAAGCTGGTGATGCTCGACGAACCGATGGCCGGCGTCAATCCGGCACTGACGCAGTCCCTGCTGGACCACATCAAGAACCTGAAGGCCGACGGCATGACCGTCCTGTTCGTTGAACACGACATGCACATGGTCCGGCACATCGCGGACTGGGTGGTGGTCATGGCGGAGGGCAAGGTTGTCGCCGAAGGCCCGCCCGGGGACGTCATGAAAAATCCCGCCGTCATCGACGCCTACCTCGGCGCCCACCATGACGTGGACCTCGGTGACGCCGAGGGCATCAAGGAGCTCGCTGCCGAACTCGTGGCCGACGACGAATCCATTGTTGGAACCGAAAACGCCGGGATCATCTCCCTGGACGTTGTCGGGGACGAGGCCGGCACCGCCAGCCCGGAGGAACCGTCCCCCGGTGACGGACAACGCGGCAGGCGCGCGCACAGGGACGCCGAAACCGATGGGAACGACCACACAGACAGGGACACCCAATGAGCAGCACCAGCGCGGCACCGGCCGCCCAGCCCGTGGACGACGGCGAAGCAGTCGTCAAGGTCACCGACCTCGTGGCCGGCTACATTCCGGGCGTCAACATCCTGAACGGCTGCAGCATTGAAGCGCGAAAGGGCGAGCTGATCGGCATCATCGGGCCCAACGGCGCCGGCAAGTCGACCCTCCTCAAAGCCATGTTTGGCCTGGTGAAGGTCCACTCCGGCACCGTGGTGGTCCGCGGCCAGGACATTACCGGGCTGAAGGCCAACAAGCTGGTGACCCGCGGCGTCGGCTTCGTTCCGCAGACCAACAATGTCTTTGCGGCCCTCACCATCGAAGAGAACCTCCAGATGGGCATGTTCCAGCGGCCCAAGGACTTTGCCGAGCGGTTCGACTTTGTCACCGGGCTTTTTCCGGAACTCGGCAAGCGCCGCTCCCAGCGGGCCGGTTCCCTCTCCGGCGGCGAGCGCCAGATGGTGGCCATGGGCCGCGCGCTGATGATGGATCCCGCAGTCCTGCTGCTGGACGAGCCCTCAGCCGGGCTCTCCCCCGTCAAGCAGGATGAGACCTTCCTCCGCGTCCATGAAATCAACCGTGCCGGCGTTTCCGTGATCATGGTGGAACAGAACGCCCGCCGCTGCCTGCAGATCTGCGACCGCGGCTATGTGCTGGACCAGGGCCGGGACGCGTACACCGGTACCGGCCGGGAGCTGATGAAGGACCCCAAGGTGATCCAGCTGTACCTGGGCACCCTGGCGGACACCGTCGAGTAGTTCGAAGCACAGGCACAAAGAAGCCCCCGTCCGGATGGACGGGGGCTTCTTTTGTGCCTGCGAAGGGTTAGAGCTTGCCGAACTCTTCCTTGACTGCCGTGTACTTGTTGTCGTCCTGGTACTCGTAGATACCGATGTACGCCTCGGTGGGGTCACCGGCGTCGGAGAAGGTCACCGGACCGGACTGGCCGTCGTAGTCGATGTCCTTGCCCTCGCGGAGCAGGGTGACGCAGGCGGCGTAGGACGTGCACTTCTCGCCGCCCTCCGAAACTTCCTTCAGCTTCGCGGCGATGTCCGTCCCCTTGGTGCTCTTGGCAGCTTCAGCGGCCAGGGAGATCAGGTTGACGGCGTCGTAGGACTCACCGGCGTAGCTGTAGTCCTTCAGTGCCGGATCAATGGCGAGGAGCTTCTTCTTGAAGGCGTCCTGCGCGAACGTGCCGGGGATGGTGCCCCGGGCGCCCTTCAGGGTGCCGGCCTGGAAGTCCTTGCTGTAGTCGGAGGTGTTGCCGTCCACCAGGAACATCTGGGTGGGCTTGACTCCCTTGCCGGTCATCAGCGGAACGATGCTCTTGGCCTGGTCGAAGGTGATCAGGGCGATGGCGTCCGGCTTGGCGGCAAGTACCTTGTCCACCTGGCTGCTGAACTGGCTGTCACCTTCATTGAAGAGTTCCTCGGCAACAACCTGGCCGCCGGCCGCCTCGAAGGATTCCTTGATGTTCTTGGCCAGGCCGGTGCCGTAGGCATCGTTCAGGACCACCATGCCGACGGTCTGGGCGCCACACGTTGCCATGTAGTTGCCCAGGACCTTGCCTTGGAGGACATCGGACGGTGCGGTGCGCCAGTACAGGCCCTTGTCATCCCAGGTGGTGAAGTCCGGGGAAGTGTTGGCCGGCGAGAACTGGATAACGCCTGCACCGGTGATCTGGTTGATGACCGTCTTGGATACGCCCGACGATGCGGCGCCAATGACGGCGCTGACACCCTGGCCGAGCAATGCGGAGGTGGACTGGGTGGCGATGTCCGTCTTGGTGTCACCGGAGTCGCGGTGAATCACTTCCACCGGCTTGCCCAGCACGCCGCCGGCGTCATTGACTTCCTTGATGCCGAGGTTCACACCGGCGATTTCGGGCGGGCCGAGGAAGGCCAGGGATCCGGTGGTGGGCAGCAGCGAGCCGATCTTGAGCGGAGTCTCCGTGCTGCCGGTGGACGGCGGAACAGCTGCCGGCGCCGCGCTCTGCGTGGCTGCGGCACCCCCTCCGGTTTCCGGTGCGGGGCACGCGATGCCTCCGGCTGATGCGGAGGAAGCGGACTCGGACGTCGTGGGTGTGGACGAACCGCCGCACGCTGTCACCATGAAGGCGACGCCGATGCCAAGCGCTGTCAGCTTGGCAGCGCGGGTTCCCGCCTGGGGGAATAAAGTCATTTACGAGCTCCTCGATCTAAAGGTGCGAACGGCCTTTGACGCGAAAAATCAGGTGTTCCTGATTTAGCTTCAAGCTAATGCAAATCGCAGGCGAAGATAAGTGACTGAGGTCACATCCTTATAACAGTCGTTGCATATGCGAAATTAAACAAAGGAAGCCGCCCGCAGTGCGGGCGGCTTCCTTCGATTCGGTGCCGCTTGGAGGCATCCTCTGCCCCGTACCCCAGGTGGGACTCGAACCCACAACACGCGGATTTTAAGTCCGATGCCTCTGCCAATTGGGCTACTGGGGCGCCGGATCAATGGTATCCCGTCAGAAGCGCTCGAACGGTTCGGCGTACCGGAACGTCCCGTGCACGCCGCCCGGCCACAGCGCCAGCGGCAGGAGCTGGAAGTGCCCGCCCCACGCCTCATCCGGCGGCAGCACACCGAGGGACGCCGCCGGCACGAATCCGAACCTGGGGTAGTACTCGGTGCTGCCGAGGAGCGCGATGCCGCTCTCCCCCGCAACGTTGGCCCTGGCGATGCTCTCCGTCATCAAGGCTGACCCGATGCCCTGGCGCTGGAGCCTGGGCGTCACGCTGATCGGGCCCAGTCCGAGCAGTTCATGGCTGCCCACCCAGCCCCGGGTGCTGATGACGTGGCCCACCACTTCGTCGCCCAGCACAGCCACCACGCTGAGTTCCGGAAGGTATTCATCAGCGTCGAACAGCGCCCGCAGGATCTTCACTTCGACGGGCTCCCCTACTGCAGGAAGTCCGGTTGCCGGGGAGACGGCAAATGCCTCGGCGGTCTGCGCCAGGATGACGTCCCGGTCCTCGGGGGTTTCGGTGCGCAGCCGCAGGCCGGGCCGCGGCGCCTCCCGGCTTTCGGCGGAAAGATCGGCCAGCACCTGCAGGGCCCGCTGCGCGTCTGCCGCTGGGACCAGGAGATGGTCCTGATGGAACCCGGCCAGGACATTGCAGCTGATGCCGGCGTCCGTCAGGGCCCTTGCCACTGCGGCGGTGAGGCCTACGGCTTCCAGTGCCGAGTGGATTTCCAGCGTGATCCACGCTGCCACGAAGTCGTAGGGAAGGCCCAGCCGGTCCGCCTCCGCGCGGGGCAGGACCACAGTCAGCCCTTCGGCCTCGCGGACGGCCGCCTCAATAAGGCCCTCAAGGGGCCTGCCGTGGGGCCAGAGGACGTAGACGTACTCGCCGTCGCGCTGTACGGGGCGCATCCCCGCCAACAGGGACTGGAGGTTCTTTTCGGCTGTCATGAGGCCAGTCTAGGATGCGGGTCCGGCCGCGCAGCACAAACGCAAACGGCGGCTGCCCCCGTTGAGGGACAGCCGCCGTCGTGCTTGTGCTACGAAGCCGGTTACTTGGCCTGGGCCGCGACCGGTTCCTTCGGTTCCACCACGGAGGAGCCGGCGGCCGGGGCCGCAGGAGCAGGAGCCGCAGCGGGCTTGGGTGCCGGGGTGGCGGCAGCAACGAAGGCGCCACGCGGGTTGTCCAGGTCCAGCAGCTGCGTGGTGTCGCGGCCGGCGAAGAAGGCGATGATCCAGTTCAGGACCACGCGGAATTTGCGCTCGAACGTGGGCATGGCCATGCCGTGGTAACCGCGGTGTGCCAGCCAGGCCAGCGGGCCCTTCAGGCCGATGCGGCCCAGCAGGTTGATGTTGGCGACGCCCTTCCATTCGCCGAAGCCGGCCACAGCACCAAGGTTCTTGTGCTTGTAGTCCTTCAGCGGCTTGTCCCAGCGGGAGGCCCACAGGTTCTTCGCGAGGCGCTTGGCCTGGCGGAGTGCATGCTGGGCGTTGGGGACGCAGGTGCCGTCAGGCAGGCCCTTGCCGGTGAGGTCCGGAACGGCCGAGATGTCGCCGGCAGCCCAGGCATTCTCGACGATGCCTTCGTCGCCGCCGATGCGCAGGTCCGGGAGGACGCGGACGCGCCCGCGGGGTTCCAGCGGGAAGTCGGTGGAGCGGACCATGGGGTTGGCCTGGACGCCGGCGGTCCACACGAGGGTATCGGCTTCGAATTCCTGCGCCGGGCTCTTGTCCGGGAGGTTGATGAGCTTCAGGGCGCCTTCAGCGCTGTCCAGCGAGGTGTTGAGCAGGACCTCGATGCCGCGGCTGCGGAGGTGCTCCACAACCCACTCTGCCTGCGGGGCCGTGACCTCGGGCATGATGCGGCCCATGGCCTCAACCAGGACGAAGCGGACTTCCTCCTGCTTTACCCGGGGGTTGTTGCGGACAGCGGCGCGGGCCATGTCCTCCATCTCGGTGATGCATTCGATGCCTGCGAAACCGCCGCCGACAACGACGAAGGTGAGTGCCTTGGCCCGGGCCGCAGGATCGGTCATGGTGGAGCCGAGCTCAATGCGCTCGAGGACCTTGTTGCGCAGTGCAACGGCTTCCTCGATGGTCTTCAGGCCGATGCCCTTGTCCGCGAGGCCCTTAATGGGGAACGTGCGGGTGATGGCGCCGGCAGCCAGGACGACGTCGAAGTAGGGAACCTCGAAGGTCTCACCACCGTCGGACGGAGCCACCACGGCCGTGCGGTTGGCGTGGTCGATCGCGGTGACGCGGCCCTGGATCAGTTCGGACTGCTTGAGGTGCTTGCGGTGGGACACCACGGCATGGCGGGCCTCGATGTTGCCGCCTGCCACCTCGGGAAGGAACGGCTGGTAAGTCATGTAGGGCAGCGGATCAACGACGGTGACGATGCCACCTGCATTCGCGATCTTCTTCTGCAGTTTGAGTGCTACGTACAGGCCGACGTACCCGCCGCCGACGACGAGCACCCTGGGACGGTCCTGGAGCTGTGGGGTGGTTGCCATGCCTTCAAGGATAGCCCAGTTTGTGAAAATCTTCACTAACTGCGTCAGCCACCCGTAACGCTACGGCTTCCGTTCGGAATCCACCCTGTCCAGGACCCCCGTTTCGGTATCGTCACGCGCCAATGCGGGGTTCCTGGCCGCCCTGGTCAACTGGACGGCGGCCGCGGCGATGATCGCGAGGAACAGAACCCCGAAACCGATCACGACGGCGGCGCTGATCGCACTGTCCCGCTGCGAGGGCGCCTCGGCCGCGGGCACCGTCGCTTCGGGAAGCGTGGGCACCGCGCTGGGCACGTCCGCGGTGGGCAGCGGCGCAGGGGTGGCCAGGTTGCCGCGGCGGTGGACGCGGATCCATTCGGCCACCGAACCCAGCGGGTTGCTGGACGCCTGGGGCACGTCGTCCTTGAGCGCGGCCTCGGCGTTGAGGATCCCGTAGCCGTACAGCGGGTCTTTCCCCGGAACGCCGGCGTCCTTGGCGGTGGTGACAATGCGGTTGATGACCTGCTCGGCGCTCATGGACGGCCATTTGGACCGGATCAGCGCTGCCACGCCCGAGACGATGGGCGTGGAACCGGACGTTCCTGCCCATTCCGCGTAGCCGCCCCCCGGAAGCCCGCCCAACAGGTCCTCGGCGGGGGCTGCGACGCCGATGCTGATGCCCTGGGATGACGCGTCCACGCTGGCCGTGTTCTTGCGGTCCAGCCCGGCAACCGTCAGGACACCGGGAATGGTGGCGGGCGCGCCCACCTGGATGTTGCCGCCCACGCGGTTGCCGGCAGCCGCCACGATGACCACGTCTTTCTGTTCGGCGTAGAGGAAGGCGGCGTCCCAGCTCTGCGGCCACTGCGGGGTGGTGCTGCCGAGGGAAATGTTGATGACCTTGGCTCCGTTGTCCACGGCCCAGCGGACAGCCTCCGGGATCTGGTCCTGGTCGCTCTTGCCCGAGGGGTTGGTTGACCCCAGCCAGGTGGAGACGGAGAGGATCTCAGCCTCCGGGGCCACACCCACGATGCCGTCCGGCCCCTGGGTGCCAGCACCGGGCGACGGTTTGGGGCTGGCGGTGGCAGGCTGGTGGCCGCGTCCGGCCAGCATAGTGGCTACAAGGGTGCCGTGTTCCGGCTTGGAGCCGACGCTCTTCTGCCCGTCGGGCTGGCCGGCGCCGGAGGCGTCATAGCCTCCCACCACGGCGCCTTTGAGGTCCGGGTGCTGGGCGTCCACGCCGCTGTCGATGACGGCCACCTTGACGCCGGCTCCCTTGGACACCTCCCAGGCCTTGGTGACGCCGGACTCGGCAAGCCAGTATTGCTTGTCGCGCCAGTCGTCGGCGTGGGCGGCCGGAGCGGCCACGAGGCCGGCGAAGAGGCAGCAGGCCACCAGGACAAGGGCCAGCACCGCCGACCCCGACCTCCGGAGTACGGATACAGGTGAGGAAACCATGGAATCAGCCGATGCTCAGGGCAATGCCGTCGAGGATGTCGTGTTCACTCGCCGTTGCGGTGGTGACCCGGCCGCCTGAGCGCCCGTTCACCTGTTCCAGGATACGGCGCCACACCAGTCCCCCGGCGCCGATGACGTCCACCCGCCCGGGATGCATGTACGGCAGGGCTGCACGGTCCGCGCGGACCATGCCCAGGAGGTCCGACGACGCGTCCCGCACCTTGTCGATGGGCAGTTCGGCGCCGTGGATGGCGTCCGGCGAGTACTCGGTCAGCCCGAGCGCGTGCGCCGTGATGGTGGTGATGGAGCCTGCAACGCCGACGACGGCGGTGGCGCGTTCCAGCGGCACCTCGCGGCCGGCGAGGGCAATGGCTTCGTCCACGTCGGCTTCCGCGGCGGCTATTTGTTCGGGGGTTGGCGGATCGTCCCGCAGGTGCCGCTCGGTCAGGCGGACGCAGCCGATATCCACGGACCGGGCCGCGGTGACGCCGGCTGCGGTACCCAGCACAAACTCGGTGCTTCCACCGCCGAGGTCAACTACCAGCACCTCATGGCCGTCCAGGATGGGCAGGACGCTGCTGGCCCCGGCGAAGGACAGCGCGGCCTCCTCGTTTCCGGAGATGACCTCGGGGGCCACGCCCAGCAGGTCGCGGATGCCGTCCACGAAGACGTCCCGGTTCCGGGCGTCCCGGCTGGCGGACGTCGCCACGAACCGGATTGTCCCGGCGCCGTGCCGGCGGATGAGCGCCGCATAGTCAGCGGTGGCCGCGAAGGTGCGTTCCAGTGCGCCCTGGGTGAACTCTCCAGTAGCGTCCACGCCTTCCCCGAGCCGGACCACGCGCATTTCCCGGACGACGTCCGTGAGGCGGGGGGTGCCGGTGCTCCGGTCAATGTCGGCGATGAGCAGGCGGATGGAGTTGGTGCCGCAGTCGATGGCGGCCACACGGGTCATTCCGGGGCCTCCGCGGCTGTGGCGGATTTCCGCACCGGCGCCGGCCGGCCCACGATGCCGGGCAGGCCCTGGGGTCCATGCCGGCTGAGGTCCTTCGACGGAGCCTCCCCCGTGGAGTCCCAGGCGCCGTCGCAGTAGCAGCGGTCCGCGGTCCACCATTCCTGGATGCGGACCAGCGCCTCGTCACCGAGGGGGTTGACGCCGGGTCCTGCGGCCAGGGAGTGGCCCACCAGGACGTGGAGGCACTTGACGCGGGTGGGCATACCGCCGGCGGAGACGCCGTCGATTTCGGGGACGGCGCCGATCCCGGACCGCTCCCCGATGGCATCGCGGGCGGCCAGGTAGGCCTCATGGGCGGAACGGTAGGCGGCAGCAAGCTGGTCGTCGCTGGCCAGTTCGCCGTTCATCTCGTTCATGACGCCGGCCGCCTCAAGCCGCGAGACCGCGGACGTGATGACGGGGTGCGTCAGGTAGAACGTGGTGGGGAACGGGGTGCCGTTGCCCAGCCGAGGGGCGGTGGCCGCCACCAGCGGATTGCCGCAGACGCAGCGGGCAGGGATTTCCACCACATCGCGGACGGGTCGTCCCAGCTGCCGGCTCAATACGTCCAGGTCATGTGCGGATGGTTGGCGGGAGTTCTCCCGGGCGGCTGCCGTGCTGTTTTCCACTGTCGCGGGCCGTCCTTCCTGTTGCGTTTATTCAGTCGCCGCGCGCGTAATGGACTCCCACAGGGAATCCACCCACGGCAGGTCTGCGGGGTCTTGGGCGGCTGCGGCACCGGGCTGGCCGCCGGTTTCGTCGGCCGGCAAATCGCTGCCGAATACCCAGTAGCCGGTTTCGCCCGGCATAACCATGTTAATGCGGTCGCGGGCCTGCTGCTTCACGTAGTTGGGATCCTGCCACCGCGACACCTGCTGGCGGAGTGAGTCCCCGGCGGCCTGGCGTGCGGCGATGTCCGCGTTGAGGGCGTCGATTTCGGCTTTCTTGTCGAAGAAAACCTTAACCGTGGGCGCCAGCATGATGGTGATGGCAATCATGACCACGGCCAGGGCCAGCATCCGTCCCGAGAATGCCTTGGCCGGGACGGGCTGCTGGTCCGCTTCCGAGGACGGGGTGCCGCCCTTTGGGCCGGTCCTTCCGGCAGCTGCGCCGTTCCGTGCGGTGCCCGCCGCGGGGGTCTTGGCCGCCGCCGGTCCACTTCCGGTTCCACTGTGGGTTCCAGCCGGGCTGCCGGAGTTCCTGCCTGATAGCGGAGAGCCCGTGGCGCCGCCCGGAGCGTGCCCGGCGCCGTCCTTGCCGGAACCGAAGTGCGCCCTGATGACGTCGGCACCCTGTGCGTGCCCGGCGTCGGACGTGTCCTTGGCTGGGCGGTTGGGGGCGACCTTGGGAACTTTGGGACGGCGGGTGGCCATGACACTCCTGAAACGCGGCCTGCCTGCGGCCGCCACTGTCTGTGATGATCCTTTGTTGCCACAGCGCGGTTGATCAACAACATGCGCCGGGCAACAACCGGGCGGACGGGCTGCTGCAGAAACAGCAGCGGTGGCTATGGTCTTTCAACCATAGCCACCGCCCGTTGGATTACGCGGCTACTAGCCCTTGAAACGCGGGAACGCGCTGCGGCCGGCGTAGCGTGCGGCGTCATCGAGTTCCTCTTCGATGCGCAGCAGCTGGTTGTACTTGGCGACCCGCTCGGAGCGGGCCGGGGCGCCGGTCTTGATCTGGCCGGCGTTGGTGGCCACCGAGATGTCGGCGATGGTGGTGTCCTCGGTCTCGCCGGAGCGGTGCGAGGTGATGGTGGTGTAGCCGGCGCGCTGGGCCAGGCTGACGGCGTCCAGGGTCTCAGTCAGCGAGCCGATCTGGTTCACCTTGACCAGCAGGGAGTTTGCCGTCCGGGTGTCGATGCCGCGCTGCAGAATGGCGGGGTTGGTGACGAAAAGGTCGTCACCCACCAGCTGGACCTTGTCGCCGATGGCATCGGTGAGGGTCTTCCAGCCTTCCCAGTCGTTCTCGTCCAGCGGATCCTCGATGGAAACCAGCGGGTAGTCCGCAACGAGCTCTGCGTAGTAGGCGCTCATTTCGCTGGCGGACAAAGCCTTGCCTTCGAACTGGTAGGCGCCGTCCTTGTAGAACTCGGAAGAGGCAACGTCCAGGGCCAGGGCGATGTCCTTGCCCGGGGTGTAGCCGGCGTTCTTGATGGCTTCCTGGATCAGGTCCAGCGCAGCGCGGTTGGACGGCAGGTTGGGCGCGAAGCCGCCTTCGTCGCCAAGGCCGGTGGACAGGCCCTGCTCCTTCAGCACGGACTTGAGGTTGTGGTAGACCTCAACGCCCCAGCGCAGGCCCTCTGAGAAGGTCTCGGCGCCGATGGGGGCGATCATGAATTCCTGGATGTCGACGTCGGAATCGGCGTGCGAACCACCGTTGAGGATGTTCATCAGCGGCACGGGCAGGACGTGGGCGTTGGGGCCGCCCAGGTACTTGTAGAGCGGCAGGTCAGCAGAAGCTGCGGCAGCGTTGGCGACGGCCAGGGAAACACCCAGGATGGCGTTGGCGCCCAGCTTGCCCTTGTTCGGGGTGCCGTCCAGGTCCAGCATGGCCTGGTCGATGCTGCGCTGGTCGGTTGCGTCGAAACCGGTGAGGGCGGGAGCGATCTGGTCGATCACGGCGTCAACGGCCTTCTGGACGCCCTTGCCGAGGTAGCGGCCCTTGTCGCCGTCGCGGAGTTCGACTGCCTCGTGCTCGCCGGTGGATGCGCCGGACGGAACTGCTGCGCGGCCGATCTGGCCGTCAGAAAGCAGGACCTCAACTTCGACGGTCGGGTTGCCGCGGGAATCGAGGATCTCGCGGGCGTGGATGGCATCGATAAGCGCCATGAATTTGCTCCTTATGGGCGATTAACGGGGGGATGTTGCAGAAAAACTCGACGTCCTCGTCAGGAAACAGCGTAGTCGAGAGTGGTGGAGGTTACGGAAACCTCACCACCGGCGGACGTCATGATGGTGCAGGGTACGGCCCTTCCGGGTTCCGGCTGGCCTGCTGCTGGTACTGCCGCACGGCCCCGCGAAGGGCGCGTTCGGCGTCGAATCCGCCGGCGTGGGCGGAACGGACGACGGCGAGGAGCTGGTTTCCGAGCTCCTCCTCCGTCGCAAAGGGGCCGGCTTCGATTGCGGTGGGCCCGGCTACGCCGGCCCGCGCAGCCCGGTCGAGCGACTTGTGTGCCCTGGCGAGGGCAGGCAGAGCCTGCGGAATGCCTTCGAAGGGGTTCTTCCGCCCAGGCTTTTCGGCCCGCTTGACCGCGTCCCACTTCTGCACGATCTGGTCTATCGTGGCGGGAAAACTGTCCTGCAGGGTGCCGTCCGGGCGGAAGACATGCGGGTTGCGGCGGACCATCTTGGCACCCAGGCCGCGCGCGACGTCGTCGAACGTGAATGCGCCCCGTTCCTCCGCCAGCCGGGCGTGGAGGACCACCTGGAGCAGGACGTCGCCCAGCTCGCCAAGCAGCTCACTGTCCGGATGCCCGTCTTCAATGGTCTCGGCCACCTCGTACGCCTCCTCGAGGAGGTATTCCACAAGCGAGGCGTGGGTCAGGGCGCCCATCCACGGGCAGTGCTCCCGCAGCTGGGCTATGACCCCCAGCAGCTCCCCCAGCTCCCCGGCTGGGGAGCCGTCGGGTCCGGGATGCTGGTCAGCCAAGGTTGGCGTAGGCGTCGTTGATGTACTCCACCAGCGCTTCCTTTTCCTCAAGCGGCAGGAAGGCGGCTTCGGCCGCGTTCAGGGTGAGCTCCAACAGGTCGTCAAGGTCGTAGTCGAACGTCTCCACGAGCAGCTCGAACTCATCCGTCAGGGTGACCCCGCTCATGAGGCGGTTATCGGTGTTGATGGTGACGTTGAAGCCCAGCTGGTACATCATGTCCAGGGGGTGGCTTTCGATGCCCTCGCCGAAAGCGGCGATCGCTCCGGTCTGGAGGTTGGATGAAGGGCAGATTTCCAGGGCGATGCCGCGGTCCCGGATCCAGCTGGCCAGATCGCCCAGCGTAACCAGGCCCACTGTGTCCTCGGATTCGGATTCGGAGTCTTCGTCGAATTCCACCGTGACGTCCTCGGCAATCCGGACGCCGTGGCCCAGGCGGAGCGCGCGGCCGTCCACGAGGGCGGACTGGATGCTGTCCAGCCCCGCCGCTTCGCCGGCGTGGACGGTGGCCGGGAAGTTCTGCTGCGCCAGGTAGGTGAAGGCGTCCCGGAAGCGGGAAGGCAGGAAACCGTCCTCGGCCCCGGCGATGTCGAAACCGACCGCGCCCTTGTTGCGGTGGCGGACGGCCAGTTCGGCGATCTCCTGGCCGCGGTCGGCATGGCGCATCGCTGTGATGAGCTGCCCCACCTGGATTTCGCGGCCGCTGTCGCTGACTGCCTCGACGCCGGCTTCGAGGCCCTCCTGCACCGCTTCGACCGCCTCGTCGAGGGTGAGGCCCTTCTGCAGGTGCTGCTCCGGCGCCCAGCGCACCTCGCCGTACACCACGCCGTCGTCCGCCAAATCCTCGACGAACTCCTTCGCTACCCGGACCAGGCCTTCGTGCGTCTGCATCACGGCCACCGTGTGGTCGAAGGTTTCGAGGTAGCGGACCAGGGACCCGGAGTCCGCGGACTCGCGGAACCATTCGCCCAGGGCCACGGGATCGGTGGACGGGAGCTGGTGGCCCACGGCCTCCGCGAGTTCGATGATGGTGGCCGGACGGAGTCCGCCGTCCAGATGGTCGTGCAGCGACACCTTCGGCAGGCTCTTCAGGTCGAAATCGATGGCAGGGGCTTCGTCAACAATAGGCTCAGTCACGTTCCCACCTTAGGGTGGGTGCCGGTTCAATGCCAGCCGCTAGGCGGCAGTGGGTCCGCCGTCCTTGGCTGCCGGTGCGAGGAATGCCGGACCGCCGGTTGAGCTGTCCCGGGCACCGGAGGGGCCGCCGTCCAGCCACTCGTCCACTTCCGTGGCGTCCTTGCGGGCCAGGTGCTTGTGCCACCAGCGCAGCATGTGGTCCAGGAGGACACCCAGGACGATGGCGAACACCACGGCGATGCCGGCGCTGAGCAGCGGGTTGTGATGCAGCCAGGGGAACGAGCTGGCCAGCAGGCCGATGCCGATGGAGTAGCCCACCCAGGTGAGGCAGGCGAAGGCGTCAAGGACAAAGAAGCGGCGGTGGCCGAACCCAGTGCTGCCCGCCACGTAGTTGACTGCCACCCGGCCCCAGGGAATGTAGCGTGCGGTGAAGATCAGTACCGCGCCACGCTTATCCAGTTCGTAGCGCGCCCAGCTGAAGACCTTCCGGACCCTGGGCCTGCGCATCCACTTCCACCGGTCCAGGCCGATTTTGCGGCCGAGCATGAAAGCCATGTTGTCTCCGGCCATGGCGCCGATCAGCGCGGTGGCACCAAGGATCCACATGTTGGGTTCGCCGCTGTGCCGGGAGAAGGCCGCCAGGGCGACGATGAGGGTCTCACTGGGGACCACCATCGCGAAGCCGTCCACGAAAAAGAACACCAAGAGGACCGGGTAGATCCACCACTGGCCCGCTGCATGGAGCACGGCCTCATTAATAAACTCCACGCAGTCTTGCTCCTAGACAAAAATGCCGCTGCCATAGCGACGCAGCCAAAGCGGAAATCGTTCCTAAGTGTCCCACGGCAGAGGCGTCGTTCGCTACGCCCCCGCCCCGGGAACACCACTGCAACGCTATCCCGGCAGTACCTGCCCAGGCGTCGTCCCAGCGGCTGATCTTGGCGCCGTCCGGGCCTCCTCCCCCGGGTGGAGACGGGGGTGCCGCGGGACGGGTTTCCGCCGCCTGGATCAGGCTTCGGGTTCGCGAATCCGGTCCACGACGTTGGGCTTGCCCCGGAGCTTGTTGATCATCAGGTCCACGATGATGCCCAGCGCCACGGCGCAGACGATGGCGATGGCGGCGCCCAGGAGGTGGTTCTCCTCGAACCACTGCCCGAAAAACAGCCCGATACCCACCGAGTAGGCCGCCCACAGGACGGCGGACAGGCAGGTAAGGCCAACAAAGCGCAGGTGGTGGTAGTGGGTCGCCCCGGCCGTCAGGTTGACGGCAACGCGGCCAATGGGGACAAACCTCGCCACGAGGATCAGCGAGGCAGGCCGCTTGCGCAGTTCCGCGCCGGCCCACCGGAACGCTCCCTGCATGCGCTGGCCACGCATCCAGGCCCATCGGGTGGTGCCGACCTTCCGGCCGATCAGGTAGGCGATGTTATCCCCGGCGAACGCGCCCAGCGCAGCAACGGCCATCAGGACGTAGGGGTTGGGCACGTCCGCCGTGGCGGCCACGGCCGCGAGGCCCACCACGACGGATTCGCTGGGGATGGGAGGGAAGAAGCCGTCAATGACGCAGCAGGCCAGGACGAGGAACAGTACCCAGGGTTGTCCGGCTGCCGCGAGGATGAAGTCATTGATGGCCTGCATAGCTTTCTATGCTATTCGGTCAATGATCAACTGCTGTGCCGGCCGCGACCCCTCCGGTGCGATCACCACTGCGTGCTCCAGCGCCTCCTTTGCCCGGTCGAAACGTTCAGGGGTGTCCGTGAGCAGGGTCATCAGCGGTTCGCCGGCCCGGACCACCGCACCCGGCTTGGCATGCATGCGCACCCCTGCGCCGGCCTGAACGGCATCCTCCTTGCGGGCACGCCCGGCGCCCAGGCGCCAAGCCGCAACGCCCACGGAGAGGGCATCCAGTTCCACCAGGACGCCATCGGCGGGAGCGTAGACCACCTCCGACTCCCGGGCCACCGGCAGCTTCGCGGCGGGGTCCCCGCCCTGGGCCCGGATCATGCTGTTCCAGACGTCCATGGCGCGCCCGTCCTTGAGCGCTGCGGCCGGATCGGCGTCGCGCACTCCTGCGCAGGCGAGCATTTCCTCGGCGAGCCTGACCGTCAGTTCGACGACGTCGGCCGGGCCGCCGCCCGCCAGCACCTCCACCGATTCCTCAACTTCAATCGCGTTCCCGGCGGTCAGGCCGAGCGGGGTGCCCATGTTGGTGAGCAGTGCCACCGTGTTCACGCCGGCGTCCTGGCCGAGGGCCACCATTGTTTCCGCCAGCTCGCGGGCCTTCGCCTCGTCCTTCATGAAGGCGCCGCTGCCCACCTTCACATCGAGCACGAGGGAGCCGGTGCCCTCGGCGATTTTCTTGCTCATGATGGACGAGGCAATCAGCGGGATGGCCTCCACCGTGCCGGTCACGTCACGCAGCGCGTACAGCTTCTTGTCTGCCGGGGCCAGGCCTGCCCCGGCGGCGCAGATGACGGCACCCACGTCCTGGAGCTGGGCGAGTATTTCGTCGTTACTCAGGGACGCCCGCCAGCCGGGGATCGATTCCAGCTTGTCCAGGGTGCCGCCGGTATGCCCCAGGCCGCGGCCGGACAGCTGCGGGACAGCGACGCCGAACACCGCCACCAGCGGGGCCAGCGGCAGGGTGATCTTGTCTCCCACGCCACCGGTGGAGTGCTTGTCCGACGTGTATTTCAGGCCGCCGTCGGGGCGGCGAAGGCTGGAGAAGTCCATCCGTTCACCGGATGCAATCATCGCGGCCGTCCAGCGCGCAATCTCGGTGCGGTCCATGCCGTTGAGCAGGATGGCCATGTTCAGCGCGGCCATCTGCTCATCCGCGATGACGCCGCGGGTGTAGGCATCGATGGTCCAGTCGATCTGCTCCGGGCTCAGCGTGCCTTTGTCCCGCTTGACGCGGATGATGTCGACGGCGTCAAAGGCTTCGGCAATTTTGTCCGTTGCGCGGGTCTCTGTCATCGGGTTTCCTCCAGGTGTTCGGGACCGAAGGCGTCAGGAAGGACCTGGTCCATGGTCTTGATTCCTTGGGTGGTCATGAGCTCCATGTCCGGAGCACGGAATTCGTACAGCAATTGCCGGCAACGCCCGCACGGCATCAGCACGTTGCCGGTACCGTCCACGCAATAGAAGGCACGGAGGCTGCCGCCTCCGGTCATCTGGAGGTTGCCCACCAGGGCGCACTCGGCGCAGAGCGTCAGGCCGTAGCTGGCGTTCTCCACGTTGCAGCCACTGACGATCCGGCCGTCCCCGGTGAGGGCCGCAGCCCCCACCGGGAATTTGGAATAGGGCGCGTAGGCCTTGCGCATGGCATCGACGGCGGCCGCCTCCAGCGCAGGCCAGTCAACAGTGTTCCCCACGCCGGTCAGCCCTTGACGTACGGTATGCCGCTGGCCGCCGGCCCCCGGGACCTGCCCACCAGGCCGGCAACGGCCAGGACAGTCACCAGGTACGGGAGCATGGCCATGAACTGGCTGGGAACCGGGGTGCCAATGATGGTGACGATGCTCTGCAGGTTGTCGGCGAAGCCGAACAGCAGGGCTGCGAAGAACGCTCCGATGGGGTTCCACCTGCCGAAGATGAGTGCAGCCAGGGCGATGAACCCGCGGCCGCCGGAGATCTCCTTGGTGAAGCTGTCGATGGCCACCAGGGTGAAGAACGATCCTCCGATTCCGGCTACGGCACCGCCCAGCGTGACGTTCCAGAACCGGGTGGCGTTGACGTTGATCCCCAGGGTGTCGGCGGCCTGGGGGTGCTCGCCCACTGCGCGGACCCGCAGCCCCCAGCGCGTCTTGAACAGGCCCACCCAGACCACCAGGACGGCCACGTACATCAGGTACCCCACCAGCGACTGGCGGAACAGGATGGGTCCGATGATGGGAACCTCGGACAGGATGGGGATCTCGATGATGTCCAGCCCCGGCGGCGAGTTGAACCGGGCTTTGTCCTCCTGCATCACGGTGCTGAAGAGGAAGCCGGTGACGCCGGAGACGAGGACGTTCAGGACCACGCCGACGATGATCTGGTTGACCAGGTACTTGATGCTGAACAGGGCCAGCACCATGGACACCACGGCGCCGGCAACAGCCGCGGCTGCCAGGCCGATGAAGGGGTTCTGCGTCATGGTGGCAACGATGGCGGCGGTGAAGGCGCCACCGAGCAACTGGCCTTCGATGGCGATGTTGACCACGCCTACGCGTTCGCAAAGGACGCCGGAGAGCGAACCGAACACCAGCGGGACGGCCAGGGTGACCGAGCCGGCGATCAGGCCTGCCAGCGAGATGCTGGGGGTGCGGGCGCCGCCCACCACCCAGATCAGGAACGCGGCCACGAACAGGACGATGAAGGTGACGGTGAGCCAGCCGGGGGCGGGGCGTCCCTTGGTCTTGAGGTAGACGGCGTACGCGGCGAGCGCCAGGAGCAGCACCGACAGCACGATGCCGCCGCCGAAGGCGTTGACCTCCAGGGCTGGCAACTGGAAGAAGTCGCTTCCGGTGGAGATGCCGAAGCTGGCCGTCTTGTTGGGGCCGAGGAGTCCAAAGAACACGAGGGCGATCAGCCCGAAGGCGGCCAGCAGGACGGGGGTCTTCCAGCTCACAGGCTTGGCTGAGGTGGCTGCCGCTCCGCTGTCCGCCGCGGCGTTGTCCGGCTGCGGGTTGCCCGGCCGGGATGAAACTGTTGTGCTCATGCTGCACCTCCGGTAGTGGCTGCCTTCGTGGACTTCGCGGCGCGGACGGGCTTCTTCCGCCGCGGGTTGAGCCCGAAGACGGCGCGCACCAGCGGCGGCGCAGCGATGAAGAGGACGATGAGCGACTGGACAACCTGGACGATGTCGATGGGCGTGCCGGTCTGGATCTGCATCTGGACGGCTCCGGCGCGGAAGGCGCCGAACAGCAGCCCGGCTGCGAAGGTGCCCCACGGCGTCGAGCGTCCCAGGAGGGCGACGGTGATGGCATCGAAGCCGTAGGTGGCTGCCACGCCGTCCGTGAGGACTTTTTCGGTGCCGGCCACCTGGGCCACGCCGGACATGCCGGCCAGCCCGCCGGCGATGGCCATCACCAGGATGGTGGAGCGGGACACGTTGATGCCGGCCGTCTGGGCAGCCTTGGGGTTGGCACCCACGGCGCGGAACTCGAAGCCGACCGTGGACCGGTTCAGGAGCCACCAGACCAGGACGGTGGCACCGATGGCGAGGACGAAGCCAAGGTGGAGCCGGTACTGGCTGCCGAAAATCTGCGGGTACACGGCGGACGGATCCAGGATGGGTGAGATGGGGTTCGACTCCCCCGGCCGCTGGAAGGCCGGAGTGTTCAGCAGGTACCGCAGGAAGTAGAGGGCGATGTAGTTGAACATAATTGTGAGGATGACCTCATGGGCGCCCGTGCGGGCCTTCAGCACGCCGACGAGGCCGCCCCAGAGCGCGCCGCCGACGATGCCCGCCACCAGGACCAGCAGCAGGTGCAGGCCCAGCGGGAGGTGCAGTGCGAAGCCAACCCAGGCGGCAAGGATGCCGGCCACAATGATTTGGCCCTGGGCGCCGATGTTGAAGAGCCCTGCCCGGAAGGCAAGCGCCACTCCCAGGCCGGCGGTGATCAGCGGCGTGGCGATGGTGAGGGTCTCCATGAACGGAGCGAACTGGGCTGCCACACTGTTGCCGCGGGGGTTGAACACGGCCCCTTGGAACAGGGCGATATAGGAGCGGGTGGCGGCGTTCCAGACGGCGGTCAGGAAGTCGGCGGGGCGGGCGAAGAAGTAGCCGGCTGTGGAGGCCACCCGCGTGTCGGTGCTGGCAATGAGCAGGCCGCCGATGACGAGGGCCAGGAACACCGCCAGGACCGACACCATGCCGCTGCCGGTGAAGATCTTGCGGAGCAGCGTGTCAGGGCCGCCGGGCAGCTGCCCGCTTTGGGCGCTGGCAGGGACGGCCGAGGGCCCCATGGCGCCGCCGGCTGTGTCCACGGAGACGACGGCGGCGGTTTCCTCGGCGGCAAGGCTGGCCTGGTGCGGTTTGGCAGGCTGGGTGTCACCCTGCCCTTCGCCGGCAGTTCGTTTGGGGGGATGCTGCTCAGACATGGTCGCCTCCCTCGGCGTCGGAGGTGGGGGCCGGGCGGCTGGCGGCCGGCTGGGGTTGGGCCTGTTCATCCGGGTGGATTCCGGCCATCATCAGGCCGAGGACGTCGCGGCCGGTGCCGGCGGGAACGATGCCCACCAGCTTGCCCTTGTACAGCACGGCGATGCGGTCAGCGAGTTCCATGACCTCATCGAGTTCAGTACTGATGATCATCACCGGGGTGCCCTGGTCGCGTTCGGCGACGATGCGCCGGTGCAGGAATTCGATGGAGCCGACGTCCACGCCGCGGGTGGGCTGGGAAGCGATGAACAGGCGCAGGGGGCGGGAAAGCTCCCGGGCCATCACCACCTTTTGCTGGTTGCCGCCGGACAGTGTCCCGGCGGCCGCGGCTGCGGAGGGTGTGCGGACATCGAATTCGTCGATGCGGGCTTTGGCGTTTTCGAGGATCCTGGCCGGGCTCATGCTGATGCCCTTGGCGTAGGGAGGTTTGTCGTAAAGGTCCAGGACCAGGTTTTCGGCGACGGAGAAGGTTCCCACCAGGCCGTCCACCTTGCGGTCTTCGGGGACGAATCCGACGCCGGCCTTCAGGACCTCCTTGACGGACCGGCCCAGGAGTTCCTTGCCGTCGAGGGTGATGGAGCCGGACACCCGGTCCTGGAGTCCCAGGATGGCTTCGGTGAGTTCGGTCTGGCCGTTGCCCTGGACGCCGGCGACGGCCAGGATTTCACCCCGGGCGATGTCGAAGCTGAGTCCGTCCACCACGTGCTGGCCGTTGTGGGCGATAACTGTCAGGTCCCGGACCTCGAAGGTCTTCTCCTGCGGCTTGGCGGGGGCCTTTTCGAGGGTGAGGCTGACGGCGCGGCCTACCATCATCGAGGCCAGGTCCGTGGTGGAAGCCGTGGGCTCCGCGGAGCCGACGACTTTGCCGCGCCGGATAACGGTAATGGTGTCCGAGACTTCCTTGACCTCACGCAACTTGTGGGAAATGAAGACGATGGAGGTGCCGCCGGCCTTGAGCTGCCGCATGATGTCCAGGAGCTCGTCGGTTTCCTGCGGGGTGAGGACGGCGGTGGGCTCGTCAAGGATGAGGACCTTGGCGTTGCGGACCAGCGCCTTGATGATCTCAACCCGCTGCTGGACGCCGACGGGGAGGTCTTCCACCAAGGCATCTGGATCGACGTCGAAGCCGTACTGGTCCGAGATTTCCCGGATCCGGCGCCTGGTTTCGTCCAGGTTGAGGAAGCCCGCCGCTTTGGTGGGTTCGGCGCCCAGGGCGACGTTTTCGGCGACGGTGAATACCGGGACAAGCATGAAGTGCTGGTGCACCATGCCGATGCCGGCCGCCATGGCGTCACCGGGGCCGCGGAAGGAGACGGGTTTGCCGTCGATGAGGATTTCGCCGTCGGACGGCTCGTACAGCCCGTAGAGCACGTTCATCAGGGTGGATTTACCGGCCCCGTTTTCGCCCAGCAGGCAGTGGATCTGGCCGGACTCAACCACCACGTCGATGTGGTCGTTGGCGAGCAGGGTCCCAAAGCGTTTGGTGATGCCTCTGAGTTCAAGTTTCAAAACTCTGACCAATCTCGAAGCGTCCGGTGATCGACCGGACGGGATATGTGGCTGCAGCTCCAGCCTAGTGGGTGCAGCCGTCGGAGAGCCGGGCGGTGGCCCGAAAAAGGGATGCCAGCAAAAAGCGCCACTGCCGGCCAGTCAGGGACGGGCCGGCAGTGGCGCCAAGTGCGAGGGTCAGGCCTTGGGGCTCGCGGCGGATTCGACCTTCAGTTTGCCGTCCACGATGTCCTTCTTGATCTGGTCCAGTTCAGACTTCAGGTCCGCGGGAACCTGGGAATCGAAGTCGTGGAACGGTGCCAGCTGCACGCCGTCGTTGGCGAGGGTGCCAACGTAGGGGGTGTTGCTGAACTTGCCGTCCTTGTCTTCCTTCACCACGGTTTCCACGGCCTCGCCCATCTGCTTCATGACCGAGGAGAGCATGATCTCCTTGTAGTCCGGGGCAGTGAGGAAGCCGTCGGAGTCAACCCAGATCAGCTTGACGTCCTTGCCGGCATTCTTGGCTTCCTGCAGGGCAGCGCCTGCACCCTTGCCCACGGGCCCGGCCACCGGCATGACGATGTCGGCGCCCTGGTCCAGGAAGTTCCGGGTGAGCTGCTTTCCGACGTCCTGCTTTTCGAAGTCGCCGGTGAAACTGCCGTCCTGGGCGTCCTTGTTCCAGCCAAGGAGCTTGACGTCCTTGCCCTTCTTTTCGTTGTAGTACTTCACGCCGTCCGCGTAGCCGTCCATGAAGATGGTGACGGTGGGGATCTTGATGCCGCCGAAGGTGGCCACGGTCCCCGTCTTGGTGGTGCCTGCGGCGAGGTAGCCGGCCATGAACGCCGCCTGCGCGGTGTCGTAGATGATCGGCTTGACGTTGCTGATGGGCGTCTCGTAGCCGAAGTCGATGATGGCGAAGTGGCTGTCCGGGTTGGCCGCGGCCTGCGCCTTGGTGGCATCGCCGAGCAGGAAGCCGACGGTCACGGTGAGGTCGCAGCCGGCGGTCACCATGGCACGGAGGTTGGGTTCGAAGTCGTTGTTGGTCTTGGATTCGACCTGGTTCACCTTGATGCCCAGGTCCTTCTCCGCCTTCTTCAGGCCCTCGTAGGAGGACTGGTTAAAGGACTGGTCATCGAACCCGCCGGAGTCGGAGACGATGCAGCCGGTGTAGTCACTGGCACCGGCGGACGAGGTGCTTCCGGGTTCCGGGGCCGCGCCGCAGGCTGTCAAAAGAAGGGCCGAGGCGCTGACGGTAGCCAGGCCGGCAATTGAACCGCGCTTCAGGCGTGCACGCAGTGATGTCATCAAGATTCCTCCAGGATGCGAGAGTGGCGCTACGGCACGAATTCAATGAGTGTCCGTTTCTGCACTGAAATTCTGTTGTCACTGATGCCCGCAGCATGCGCCGGAGCGCACTGATGCCATCACTTTAGTGGCCTGCGCCACGTGCCCCTAGCACGCTGGCACCAGTTCCCGGAGATTGTTTACAAGTTGTTACCAAGCAGTAGGGGTGCCGCGGATCCGCGGCACCCCTACTGCTTGGTGAGGTTGGGGCTTCGGCCCTACAGGCGGACCAGCATCTTGCCCGTGTTGGCTCCATCCAGGAGGTCCATGAAGGCCTGCGGTGCGTTTTCCAGCCCGTCCACCACTGTCTCGTCGTAGCGGACTGTCCCATCAGAGAGCCAGCCGGCCATCTTCTCGGCGAACTCTGCAGAGTGCTGCCGCTGGCCGCCCACCAGGAAACCACGGAGGGTGAGCTGCTTGCCGATGGCCTGCATGAGGTTGTGCGGCGCGGGGGTGGGCTCGGTGGAGTTGTACTGGGCGATGGCTCCGCACATGGCCACCCGGCCGCCGACGTTCAGGACCGACAATGCGGCTTCGAGGTGTTCGCCGCCCACGTTGTCGAAGTAGACGTCGATGCCCTGTTCACCGGCGGCCTTTTCGAGCTGCTCGCGCACAGGGCCGTCGTGGTAGTCAAAGGCGGCATCGAAACCGAGTTCGAGGAGCCTGGCCACCTTGGCGGGTGAGCCTGCGGAGCCGATGACGCGGGAGGCGCCCATGGCCTTGGCAATCTGGCCCACCAGCGAACCGACGGCGCCGGCGGCGCCGGAAACGAAGACGGCGTCCCCTTCCTTGAACTCGGCCACTTTGAGGAGGCCGGCGTAAGCGGTGAGGCCGGTCATGCCCAGTGCGCCCAGGAACGCCGATGCGGGAGCCAGGTCGGTCCGGGCCGGGGAGGCTGTGCTTCCGTCCACCACGGCGTATTCGCGCCAGCCGAGGGAATGCACCACGACGTCGCCTTCCTTGTGGGCGCCGGAACGGGACGCGATGACCTCACCCACGGCGCCGCCGTCGAGCGCTTTGTCCAGCGCGAAGGGCGCCGAGTAGGACTTGACGTCGTTCATGCGTCCGCGCATGTAGGGATCCACGGAGATGAACAGGTTCCGGACCAGGATCTGGCCGTCGGCCAGCTCCTGAAGCGGCGATTCGGCCAGCCGGAAGTTCTCCGGGACGGGCCGGCCCACGGGGCGGGACGCGAGCTGGATTTCACGGGTTGCTGCGGGAACGGTGGTGGTGCTCATGCTGCGTACTCCAAAACTTTGAGTTCGACGGTGATGTTGCCGCGGGTGGCGTTCGAGTAAGGGCAGACCTGGTGGGCCTTGGCCACCAGGGCCTCGGCCGTTGCGAGGTCGAGCGCGGGAAGGGCGATCTCCAGTTCGGCGGCCAGGCCGAATCCTGCCCCATCGTCCAACTGGCCCAGGTGGACCTTCGCGGCGACGGCGGAGTCGGTCAGGTCGGCGCGCTCCTTGCGGCCCACCAGGCGGAGCGCCGAATGGAAGCATGCGGCGTAGCCCGCAGCGAAGAGCTGCTCAGGGTTGGTGCCCTGGCCGCTTCCGCCGAGTTCCACCGGGCTGGCGAGGCCCACTTCGAGCTTGCCGTCATTGGACCGGGCGCTGCCGTCCCGGCCCTCGCCGGAGGCAAGTGCTTCTGCTGTGTAAAGGGTCTTCACGTGGATGACCGCCCTTTCATGGTTGGTGTCTGGGTAAATTTTTGAGGCTCGCGGGAGCGTTGTGACGGGGGGCGCTTCAGACCGCGCCGTGGAGGGCGGCGGTGAGTTTAGCGAGAGTTCCGCGTAACTGCTCAAGCTCTCCGGCCGTGAGTCCGGCGGCGTCGGCCAGGCGCTGGGGAATGGCCCCGGCCTTGCTGCTCAGGTCCTTCCCGGCGGGCGTCAGATGGACGGCCACGCGGCGCTCGTCATCTCCGGAGCGGCGCCGTTCCACCAGGCCCAGGGCTTCGAGCCGCTTCAGCAGCGGGGACAGCGTCCCCGAGTCGAGGCCGAGCTCGTGGCCGAGGTCCTTGACCCCGCGCGGCTCGTTTTCCCACAGAACCAGCATGACGAGGTATTGGGGGTAGGTCAGTCCCAGTTCCTCCAGCACGGGCCGGTACACGGCCGTGGCGGCACGGGATGCCGAATAGAGGGCGAAACACACTTGCCGGTCAAGGCGGGGAGCATCAGTCACAAACACAACGTTAGTCCACAATTCAATTGTGCACAACTTACATGTGCTTGCAGCTCCCCCGGTCCGCTCAAAAAGGCGCGACGCCGGCACTTTGTAAGTGCCGGCGTCGCCTTCTCGTGTGTGTGCAGGCCGAACGGTGCGGCCGGGGCTTCCCCTGCCGCTCAGCCGGGAACGGAGCCTACAGGTCGCGGATGGTGCGCAGGGCCGCACCCGTCAGCACCTGGATCCCAAGACCCAGAGCGCGTTCGTCCAGGATGTAGTCCCCGCGGTGCAAGTCGTATTCCTCGCCACCCGGTGTCTTGGTTCCCAGGCGCATCATGGCGCCGGGTAGTTCGGCCAGGAACCAGGCGAAGTCTTCGCCGCCCATGGACTGCGGGGTAAGCACCACGGCGCTCTCGCCGATTTCGGCGCGGGCGGATGCTTCGATGAGGGCGGTCTCATGCTCGGAGTTCACCACCGGCGGCACTCCCCGGGTGTGTTCGAGCCGGACGTCCACGCCGTACGGCGCCGCCACCTGGTGGACAACCTCATCGAGCAGTTCACCGGCGGCGTGCCACGCTTCACGGTCCAGGCAGCGCATGGTGCCGGCCATGTAGCCCACCCCGGGGATGGCGTTGGGAGCGGAACCGGCGGACATCTGGCCCCAGACCACAGAGACGCCACTGCGGACATCAACCCGCCGGGACAGCACGGCGGGCACATTCACGGCGATCTGGGCCAGTGCGAAGACGAGGTCTTCGGTCAGGTGCGGACGGGACGTGTGGCCGCCGCGGCCGGACAGTTCGATCCGGATGGTGTCCGAAGCCGACGTGATGGCCCCAATGCGGGTTCCGATCTTGCCAACTTCGATCCGGGGATCGCAGTGCAGGGCCAGGATCCGGGGAACACCGTCCAGCACGCCCTGCTCGATGCACGCGTGGGCACCGCCGGGCATCGTTTCCTCGGCCGGCTGGAAGATGATGCGGATGCTGCCGCCCAGGGGCGCTTCCTGGTGCATGCGGTGCAGGACCAGGGCGATCCCCAGCATGGTGGTGGTGTGGACGTCGTGGCCGCAGGCGTGCGTGACACCGT
Source organism: Arthrobacter sp. Leaf137 (assembly GCF_001423525.1). Classification (GTDB taxonomy): domain Bacteria; phylum Actinomycetota; class Actinomycetes; order Actinomycetales; family Micrococcaceae; genus Arthrobacter. The sequence goes on from NZ_LMOI01000019.1 coordinate 129,767, forward strand.
GGTTCCTCGACGCGAACGGCAGGCCTGTTTCTTCGATGATCGGCAAGGCGTCGATGTCCCCGCGGAGGGCCGTGGCGATGGGGCCCTCACCAACGTCCACGGTGAGCCCCGTGCCCTCCAGGCGGCGCGGCGCGAGGCCTGCAGCCTCCAGCCGCTCGGCCAGTTTGTCAGTGGTGCGGTACTCCTTGAACGAAAGCTCCGGATGCGCGTGCAGGTCCCGGCGGAATTCGATCAGTTCCGGCAGGAGCGGCTCCAGCCACGGAGCCACCAAAGCGGTGGGTTCGGCTTCAGTAGTGTAGTTGCGCACTGCTTCACTCTAGCGATCGTGGCCGCAATAGCGTCCATCACGGTCGCCGCGTTACATCCCGGGCACGGCTGGTGCCCGGGATGGGGACGGCGGCATCCTAGAGGACGTCGGTGTCGCCGCTGGCCTTGAGGGCGTCGACGGCGGCCTTGACCCGCTGGGAGTTGGCCATGGTGGTGACCAGGAGGGCATCGGGCGTATCCACGATCACCACGTCTTCAATGCCGATCAGGGCAATGACGCGCTTGGTGTCGGTGACCACCACGCCGCTGGAGTTCTCCGTGAAGACGCGGGCACCCTCGCCCAGCACCGTCACGTCATCCACTTCCTTGGCGGAGTTGAGCCGGCCCACGGAGGCAAAGTCTCCGACGTCGTCCCACCGGAAAGTCCCGGGCACGACGGCGACGTCCCCGGCTTCAGCGGCGGGTTCAGCCACGGCATAGTCGATGGCGATCTTCGGCAGCGTGGGCCATACCCGCGCCGTGACCTCATCGCGCTCCGGGGTATCCCAGGCGCGGGCGATCTCCTGCAGCCCCTGGAACAGTTCGGGCTGGTTGGCTTCCAGGTGCTTGAGCAGCAGAGCGACGGGAGCCACGAACATGCCGGCATTCCAGACATAGTTGCCGCTATCGACGTACTGCTGGGCCACCGTTTCGTCCGGTTTTTCCACGAACTCCACCACGTCCTGGGCGCTGGGCGCTCCTTCAACATGGAGCACCTGGCCCGAACGGATGTAACCGAAGCCTGTGGACGGGTGCGTGGGCTTGATGCCGATGGTGACGATTTTCCCGGCAGCTGCGGTGTAGATGGCCTCGCGGACCGCTTCCTGGAAGAGCTGGTCCGGGCTGATCACCTGGTCCGCCGCGAAGGATCCCATGATGGTGTCGGGATCGCGTTCGTGCAGGATGGCGGCGGCGAGTCCGATCGCGGCACCGGAGTCCTTGGGCTCTGATTCAAGCACCAGGTCGGCGTCCTGGACCTCGGGAAGCTGCCTGCACACCGCATCGCGGTGCGCCTTTCCGGTGACCACCAGCATCCGGTCCCCCGCGAGCGGGTGGAGCCGGTCATAGGTGGCGCGCAGCAAGGTGCTGCCCGAACCGGTGAGGTCGTGAAGGAACTTGGGAGCTGCGGCTCGTGACAGGGGCCAGAGGCGGGTCCCCACTCCGCCGGCCGGAATCACCGCGTAAAAGCGGTCCAAAGGTGATACCGGGCTTGTCACTTTGTCTGTACTCATCAAGGCCTACTTTAGCCGAACGGGCGCGGTTGCCCGCGTAGACGGACCTGCGCCCGGGAGCCTCCCCGGAAGCAGGAGAGCCGCTTTGGGAGCAAGGCTTTGTGGCGTTTGTCTCAAAAATTCAGGAAAACCGCGCCACTGCTGGGCAGCAAGATGCTCCTAAATTGAATAAGCTGTGAGCGAAGCCTAGATTTAGGCCTGAGCTACGAGTGCTCTCGCAGCAGGCGTTCCCCCCGCGTGGATCTCATGCCAGCGCCGCTGTGTTGCAGGGAGGTTTATCAGTGCCGACAAAACCAGCTGGCACCTTGTACCGCGGCCGTGAAGGCATGTGGTCTTGGGTAGGACACCGGATTACCGGTGTAGTGATCTTTTTCTTCTTGTTGGTCCACGTCCTGGACACAAGCCTGGTGCGTGTGTCCCCGGAGGCGTACACCGCCGTCATCGGCGCCTACAAGAATCCGCTGATGGCACTGGGTGAGACGGGCCTTGTCGCTGCGATCGTGTTCCACGCCTTCAACGGCCTGCGCATCATCGCAGTGGACTTCTGGAAGAAGGGCGCCAAGTACCAGCGCCAGATGCTTTGGGTAGTCCTGGGCCTCTGGGTTGTCACCATGGTCGCCTTCTCCATCCGCCACCTGTCCCTCGCCCTCGGAGGTCACTAAGCCATGACTGCAACCATCGAGAGCCCCCGCAGCGGGCGGATCGCACCCCAGTACCGCCGCAACGGCGGAAGCCGGGGCAACTTCGAGATGATCGCCTGGCTATTCATGCGCCTCTCCGGCGTGGTGCTGGTGGTCCTTATCTTCGGGCACCTGTTCGTCAACCTCCTGGTGGGCGAGGGCATCCACGCCATCGACTTCGGCTTCGTGGCCGGCAAGTGGGCGGATCCGTTCTGGCAGTTCTGGGACCTGGCCATGCTGTGGCTGGCCATGCTGCACGGGACCAACGGCGTGCGAACCATCATCAACGACTACGCCGAGAAGGACTCAACCCGCCGCTGGCTGAAGACGGTCCTCTACTCGGCCACCGTCGTCATCATCGTCCTGGGCACCCTGGTGATCTTCACCTTCGATCCGTGCCCCGTGGTGGACGGCGTTCCGCTGCCTGGCGGTTTCTGCCCTGCCTAGCACCAGCATCATCCCGGGCCCGCGGGCATAAACCGCGGGCCCTGTTGTGCGGGGACAGCAGCACGCCCCCGTTTGTTTTATTGCGAATTTTGAGAGAAAGAGCGTCTGGTATGCAGGTCCATAAGTACGACGTCGTCATCGTCGGTGCCGGTGGCGCTGGCATGCGCGCCGCGATCGAATCCGGTCAGCGTGCGCGCACAGCAGTACTGACCAAGCTCTACCCCACCCGCTCGCACACAGGTGCGGCGCAGGGTGGCATGTGTGCAGCCCTTGCCAATGTCGAGGAAGACAACTGGGAGTGGCACACGTTCGACACCGTCAAGGGCGGTGACTACCTGGTGGACCAGGACGCCGCCGAGGTCATGGCCAAGGAAGCCATCGACGCCGTGCTCGACCTGGAAAAGATGGGCCTGCCGTTCAACCGCACGCCCGAAGGCCGGATCGACCAGCGCCGTTTCGGCGGCCACACCCGCGACCACGGCAAGGCACCCGTCCGCCGTGCGTGCTACGCAGCGGACCGTACCGGCCACATGATCCTGCAGACCCTGTACCAAAACTGCGTCAAGCACAACGTTGAGTTCTACAACGAGTACTACGTCCTGGATCTGCTGACTGTCGAAGAGGATGCGGTCCGCGAAGACGGCACCGCCTACAAGCAGAAGCGCGTTGCCGGTGTGGTTTCCTACGACCTCGCCACCGGCGAACTGCACGTATTCCAGGCCAAGTCCGTGGTATTCGCTTCCGGCGGCGCCGGCAAGGTCTTCAAGACCACCTCCAACGCCCACACCCTGACCGGTGACGGCATGGGTATTGCGTTCCGCCGCGGCATCCCCCTGGAGGACATGGAGTTCTTCCAGTTCCACCCGACAGGCCTTGCGGGCCTGGGCATCCTCCTGTCCGAGGCCGCCCGCGGTGAGGGCGCCATCCTGCGCAACTCGGAGGGGGAACGCTTCATGGAGCGGTACGCCCCCACCATCAAGGACCTGGCACCCCGCGACATCGTGGCCCGTTCCATGGCCAACGAAGTCCGTGAAGGCCGCGGCTGCGGCCCGAACAAGGACTACGTTCTCCTGGACCTGACCCACCTGGAACCGGCGCACATCGACGCCAAGCTCCCGGACATTACCGAGTTCGCCCGCACCTACCTCGGCGTGGAACCCTACACGGAGCCAGTGCCGGTGTTCCCCACCGCGCACTACGCCATGGGCGGCATCCCCACGAACATCGAAACCGAAGTCCTCCAGGACAACGACACCGTGATCCCCGGCCTGTACGCCGCGGGTGAGGTGGCCTGTGTGTCCGTCCACGGCTCCAACCGCCTCGGCACCAACTCCCTGCTGGACATCAACGTGTTCGGCAAGCGTGCCGGCGTCGCCGCTGCGGAATACGCCAAGACTGCCCAGTTCGTGGAGCTGCCGGAGAACCCGCTGGACTACACCACGGACCTGCTGGACATCGCCCGCAACGGCACCGGCGACGAGAAGGTGGCGCAGATCCGAAAGGAGCTGCAGGACACCATGGACGCCAACATGCAGGTGTTCCGCACCGCGGACACCCTGAACCAGGTCCTGCGCGACATCGCCTCCTTTGAGGAGCGCTACAAGCACATCAACGTGCAGGACAAGGGCAAGCGCTTCAACCTTGACCTCCTCGAAGCCGTGGAACTGGGCTTCCTCCTGGAACTGGCCAAGGTCATGACTGTTGCTGCCCTGCACCGCGAGGAATCCCGCGGCGGACACTTCCGCGAGGACTTCCCGGACCGTGACGACGAGAAATTCATGAAGCACTCCATGGCGTACAAGGATGACCACGCTCCGGCTGACGGATCGGCGGAAGCAATCGCCGGGATCCGGCTGGCCACCAAGCCGGTCGTCTTTACCCGCTACGAGCCGATGGTGAGGAAGTACTAAGATGACCGCTGAAATCGCTGAGCCAGCCTCAAAGATTGAACTGCCTGCCGGCGTCGGCGGGGGCGGCGAAATCCCCACGTTCGATGTCCACATGCGGGTCCGCCGGTACAACCCGGAGGTCTCGGAAGAGGCCACCTGGGATGACTACCACCTCACCATGTACGGTACGGACCGCGTCCTGGACGCCCTGCACAAGGTCAAATGGGAGATGGACGGCAGCCTGTCGTTCCGCCGTTCCTGCGCCCACGGCGTGTGCGGCTCCGATGCCATGCGCATCAACGGCCGCAACCGCCTCGCCTGCAAGACCCTCCTGAAGGACCTGGACACGTCCAAGCCCATCACGGTGGAACCCATCAAGGGCCTGCCGGTGGAGAAGGACCTCATCGTGGACATGGAGCCGTTCTTCCAGTCCTACCGCGAGGTTATGCCGTTCCTGATCAACAAGGGCCACGAGCCCACCAAGGAACGCCTCCAGTCCGCTGAGGACCGTGAGCGCTTCGACGACACCACCAAGTGCATCCTTTGCGCTGCGTGCACGTCTTCCTGCCCGGTCTTCTGGACCGACGGCCAGTACTTCGGCCCGGCGGCCATCGTGAACGCACACCGCTTCATCTTCGATTCCCGTGATGACGCCGGCGACATGCGCCTTGAGATCCTCAACGACAAGGAAGGCGTGTGGCGCTGCCGCACCACCTTCAACTGCTCCGAGGCATGCCCCCGCGGCATCCAGGTGACGCAGGCGATCGCCGAGGTCAAGCAGGCGATCCTTTCCCGCAAGATCTAAGGATCACCAGCGGACGACGGCGTCACTCACCCCACGTGGTGAGTGGCGCCGTCGAACGTTAAACCCCACGCCGTTCGACAGGAAGGGGACACCGTGTCCCGCTCAGAAAAGGTCACATTCGCCGGTTCCACCGGGGAGATGCTGTCCGGGATCATCGATATTCCGGAAGTCCCCGTCAAGGGCTGGGGTGTGTTCTCGCACGGATTTACCCTGGGCAAGGACAGCCCGTCCGCGTCCCGGATGTGCAAGGCCCTTGCGGACAGCGGCGTGGGCATGCTGCGGTTCGACAACCTGGGCCTGGGCGGCTCGGCCGGCGAGTGGTCTGCCGGTTCCTTCAGCCACAAGGTTGCCGACACGGTCAAGGCCGCGGAGTTCATGCGCAGCGAGGGCAAGGAAATTTCGCTGCTGGTGGGCCACTCCTTCGGCGGCGCGGCAGTCCTGGCCGCGGCCCGTGAGATCCCGGAGCTCGACGCCGTCGCAACAGTCGGCGCCCCCTTCTCGCCCAAGCATGTGGCCCACGTCTTCGACGCCGCCCTGGACCGGATCCTGAACGAAGGCAGCGCGGAAGTGGACCTGGGCGGCAAGCGGGTGGAGATCCGCAGGCACTTCGTGGAGGACCTGGAAAACGCCGACCTCACGGACTGCATCCGGCAGCTGCACAAGCCGCTGATGGTGCTCCACTCCCCCACCGACAACACCGTAGGGATCGAGAACGCCAGCACGATCTTCCAGACCGCCCGGCACCCACGGAACTTTGTCTCCCTGGAAGGCAGCGACCACCTCCTGACCGGCAAGGGCCAGGCCGCCCGGGCTGCCAGGATCATCGCGGCCTGGGCCGACCAGTACCTCGACGCCGCGCACTGACCGGCTCGAGGCTGGCCTGGCCGGCCATCTGTGCGCTGCCTACTTGCCGATGGCGGCCTTGCTCTCGCTGATCCATTGCTCGGCCGCCTTCTCAGGCGTCAGGCGTTTGAACAGCACCTCGGTGTTGATCCGCGCCGTGATCTCGGAGACCGCAGTAGAACCCGTGGGTCCGATGTAGGTGGGCGCAAAGTCCATCTTGCCGATCTCGCCGATGTAGGCGGCCTCCACTTTCCCTTGCGGCGTCAGGAGGTCCTGGATGGCCGTGCGCATTTCGGGGTTGCTCGGGACACCGCGGTCGCTCTGTATGATTTTCGCGGCGGACTGGTTGTTCACCAGGAAGTTCACCAGTTTGGCCGCGGCTTCGGTGTGCTTGCTCCGGGCGGAAATGGTGTAGAACTGCGACGACTGGAGCCAGATGCCGGGTGTGGGCTTCTCGCCGGGGAGCTTGAGGAGTTTCAGTTCGGCGCCGGAGGCCTTGCTGAGCGCTGTCAGGGAGTTGCTCCAGGTGAGCATCATGCCGGCCTGGCCCATGCCCATGAGCGTCTGTTCGGTGCTGACGCTGAGCTTTTCCACTGTCTCGGAGGCGTTGGGTGCGGCGCCGGACTCACTGAGCTTGAGGGAGAAGTCGAAGTAGTCCTGGACTGTCTCCTTGGAGAGGCCAAGCTGGCCGTCCTGGGTATAGAGGGACTCCCCCCGCTGCCGGGCGAACGCGTCCAGGGAGTCGTGGGTGAGGACCGTTGCCGTCCCGTAGGTGCCCTTGGGGCTCTTAGCCGTCACGCTCGCCGCAGTTTCGGCGAAGTCCTCCCAGCTCCAGGTGGTGTCGTCCGGGAGGGGAATGCCGGCCGCCGCAAAAACAGCGGGGTTCACCACGATGGCGAGGGCGTTGGCACCGGTGGAGATGCCGTACTGCTTGCCCTGGACCTGGCCGTTGTCCAGCGCCCCCTGGTCCAGCTTGGCAAGGTCGAGCTGACCTGAGACTTTGGAGAGATCCAGCAGCGCTCCACGGTTGGCGTATTCCGCCGGGTAGGCGCCGCCCATGGTGATGACGTCCGGTGCATCGTTAGCGGCAACCTGGGTGGCGAGTTTGTCGAAATAGCCACCGATGTCGCCGAACTCGGGCTTGACCTTAATGTCCGGGTTGGCGGCTTCGAATTCTGCAATGGCTTTGTTGGTGAGCTCTGCACGTCCCGCATTTCCCCACCAGGCGAACCGGATCTCCACCGGACCGTCGCCGGCTCCGCCCGACGGTGCGGAGCATGCCGCGGTCAGTCCAAGCAGGCATGCTGCACTAAGCATTGCGACGGATGTGCGGAGGCCGTGGGTACTGAGGCGCATCATCGGGTCAGCTTCTTCCCTCGTCAGAAAACGGTTTCGTGAAACGTATCACAACGAGGTTGGCCGCCAACAGGCCCTGCTGGTTTCCGGGGATGCCGGGCGCGGGTTACTCAGGTTTGGGGAATGGTGTGGCGGGCGCCGAGGATCGATTTGCGCGGCTTGTCCCCCGCTGCGAGATCGGCTTCGCGGACGGCCGACCAGCCTGCCGATACGAGGTACACCTGGCTGACGAAGTTGAACCAGATGAGCAGCCCAATGATGATGGCAAACGGCGCCAGGATGGGATTGCGGCCGGCACCGCCCAACAGTTCGGTGCTGAAGATCTGCAGCACCGTGGTGCCGATGGCTGCCAGGATGGTGCCTTCCAGAAGGGCGCGGCGGGAGAGCTTGAGCCCGCCTGCCAGCCGGAACATGATGAGGGCTGTCACCCAGCTCAGGACCAGCGGAACGGCGATTTTAATGAGTGTCGTCAGTGGGCCGGCCACAGCATCGTCCAGGTTCAGGAAATCAGATACCCAGCCTGCTGCCGTCCCGAAAATAAGCGACGCGCCGGCGCTGATGACGAGGGCTACCCCGAGGAGGAGCAGGGTGCCCGCGTCCCGCAGCTTGAGGACCACCGGGTTGACCACCAGGGGCGGCAGTTCCATGACGCCCCGAAGCCCGTCCCTGAGCCCGTTAATCCAGCCCAGGGAGGTGATGATGGTGACGATGGCGGCGATGATGGCAGTGAGTCCCAGGCCCTGCGGGTTCAGGAGGTCCTGGGGGTCCACCAGGCCCGTTCCGCCGTCCACCTTCAACAGGCCCGGGGCACTTGAGGCCACGCTACTGACTATGCTGTCCAGCAGTGCAGGCTGTCCGCGAAGGACCAGCCCCGCAACGGAGAACCCGGTGGCCAGCAGGCCGGTAATGGAGAAGAACATGTTGAAGCCGATGCCGGCGCTCATCAGCGGACCGTGCTGAAGGCTGTAATGCCGGAAGGCGCGCATGGGACGGAAGGCGTTCAGCCGGGCAAGCAGCCATTGGACCATGGCCAGGAGGGATTTGATGCCCCCGCCGCCGGACCGCCGCGCCTTGCTCCAGTCCATCCGCTTCTGGCTGACGGCCAGCTGCAACTTGGCGCGCTCAGTGGGAAGAGGCTGCCCCGCCGGTTCGGGATGCCGCTTCCGCAGCACCGTCCGCGAATCGGGTGCCGGCGTCGTTGTCAGTTTCGGTCCCAAAGTCCAGCTCTTCCCGTAGCTGCCAGATGCCGTCTGCATCATGCTCGTAGAGTCCCATGCTAACCACGGGGAAGGTGGCCTTGTAGCTTTTCAACACCGTTTCCGCCTCATCGAGGCTTTCGGGGCTAACATCGTGGGCAATAGTGACGTGCGGATGGAAAGCGAAGGGCAGGTCACGCTGCAACGGACCCTGCTGGAGCTTTTCGTGCAGCTCGACGCACTGGTCGAAACCGTCCTCGACCTTGATGAACACCACTGGTGATACGGGGCGGAAGGACCCGGTCCCGGAGATGGTGACCATGAAGGGGCTCTGCCGGCGGGCCACGTCCCGGACGTGGGCCAGGGTTGCCTCCCAATCATGGGTTGGCGTGGTGGTCACCAGCGTGATGTGCGCAGGCACCACACCGGCCAGCGGATCGCCGAAGGACGCACGCCATTGCTGGAGCTCTGCTGCGATGTCAGGCGGGAACCCGAGGATGACGCCGGCGCTGGAAGACATGGTGCTAGCGGACTCCTGCGAGGCTGTGGGACGGCAGGAAGCCCATGCGCTCGTACACCTGGGCCATCGTCACGGAGGCAATCTCCCGCGCCCGCTCTGCGCCAAGGGCCAGCAGCCGGTCCAGCTCGGCAGGATCGGCCATCAGTTCATTGGTCCGGTTACGCAGCGGGGTGACGAAGTCCACCACCACTTCAGCGAGGTCCACCTTGAGGTGGCCGTACATCTTGCCCTCGTACTCGGCCTCAAGATCAGCCACCGGCTTCCCCGTCAGGGATGAGTAGATGGTGAGCAGGTTGGAAACGCCGGGCTTCTCCTCGGGGTCGAACCTGATCTCCGTGCCGGCATCGGTCACGGCGGACTTGATGCGCTTGGCGGCAATCTTCGGGTCCTCCAGGAGCTGGATGGCTCCGTTGGGCGACTCGCCGGTTTTGGACATCTTGGCGCTGGGGTTCTGAAGATCGTAGATCTTCGCGCTTTCCTTGAGGATGGTGGCCTCAGGGACGGTGAAGGTGTCGCCGAACTTCGTGTTGAACCGCTGGGCGAGGTTGCGGGTGAGCTCGAGGTGCTGCCGCTGGTCCTCGCCTACGGGCACCAGGTCCGTCTGGTACAGCAGGATGTCCGCCGCCATCAGCGTGGGGTAGGCAAAAAGCCCCAGGGTAGCGGTGTCCGCGCCGGACTTCTGGGTCTTGTCCTTGAACTGTGTCATCCGGGAGGCCTCGCCGAAACCGGTGATGCAGTTCAGCGCCCAGGCCAGCTGAGCGTGCTCAGGCACGTGGGACTGGACGAAAAAGATGCTCTTGTCCGGGTCGATCCCGGCCGCGATGTACTGGGCAGCCACGATCCGCGTGCGCTTGGCAAGCTCCGAGGGGTCGAAGTCCACGGTGATGGCATGCAGGTCAGGGATGAAGAACACGGCGTCGTACTCGGCCTGCATGTCCACCCAGTTGCGGACGGCTCCGATGTAGTTGCCCAGGTGCAGGGAATCGGCGGTGGGCTTGGCACCTGAGAGGATGCGCTTCTTGGCGGCCGGGGTGGGCTGGAGTGTCATGCGTAAGACTTTCGGGGCTTAGAGCTGGTAGTCCACTACCAGCGGGGCGTGGTCGGAGAAGCGGGTGTCGTACGTGGCCGCGCGGTCCACGACGGCGGAGGTTGCCGAGGCTGCCAGCGCCGGCGTCGCCAGGTGGTAGTCGATGCGCCAGCCGGCGTCGTTGTCAAAGGCTTTGCCCCGCCAGGACCACCAGGTGTACGGCCCATCCATCTCCCCGGACATGGTCCGGTGGACGTCGTGCCAGCCGATTTCCTCGCCCAGGAACCGGTCAAAGTAGGCGCGTTCTTCCGGCAGGAATCCGGCCTTCTTGAGGTTTCCCTTCCAGTTCCGGATGTCCAGGGGCGTGTGGGCCACGTTGAGGTCACCCACCACCAGGGCATGGTCGCTGTGCTTGGACAGTTCCGGAAGCCTGGTGCTCATGGCGTCCAGGAAACGGTACTTGTCGTCCTGCTTGGGGGTGTCCACCTCGCCGGAGTGCACGTAGGCGCTGGCCACGGTGAGCTGTACGCGCTCCCCCGAGGCATCGGTAACGCGGAAGTCGGCTTCGACCCACCGGCCGGCGGTGGCAAAGTAGTCATCGCCGATCCCGTTGCGCGTGGCGATGGGCTCTTCGCGGGAGGCGATGGCAACGCCGGCGCGGCCCTTGGCCTCGGCTTCGGCGTGAAGGATGTGCCAGCCTTCGCCCAGCAGCTGCCGGACAATGGCGTCGGGCGCACGGACTTCCTGGAGGCAGAGGATGTCCACGTCGCGCGGCTCCAGCCAGGCGGCCATGCCGTTCTTGTAGGCAGCCCGCAAACCGTTCACGTTAACGGATGCGATGCGGAGGTGGTCCTTCTTCAATGCCGAGCTCACCCGTTCCACTCTAGTCGATGATGGTTCCGGCCACGGGCTCGCCGTTGCCGGAGGACCTGATCATGTCCCGGGCGTTGGTGGCCGTGATTTCAATCGTTTCAAGGGCCCGGTTAATGGTGTCCTGGTTGGCGGCTGCACCCTTGGCGCGCTCCTCCTCCAGAACGCGGATCTGCACCTGGACGATCTTGAAGGAGTGATCCAGCTTCAGGTCGCGGACCTCATCGGCCTGGCTGCGTTCGGACACCACGGTGGTTCCGCCATGGTCTGCCGCTGACTGCATCGGACCCCGGCCGGCTGCCGTGGTGAAGGCATTCTGGGCCTCACTGAGCTTCGCCCCGGCCTTCTTGGCCGCCCTCTGGATGCTGAAGACCACGAAGCAGGCGAGCGCCAGCCAGAAGAAGGCGATGACGGCCACAACCCAGCCCACGACGTCGTTCTGGTTTGCCGCGAAGATCACGGCAACGATGAACGCGGTCACCAGGACCATCAGTCCGGGGCCGCTGATGCGGAACATCGAGAAACCGCCCTTGGCGGCGTGGGGAGCTGAATTGGGGTTGCCCAGAGATTGCATGCACCTATTCTCTCAAACGGCGCGGCATGCTCAGGCCTCCTTCCACCCCCGGCGAACACCCAGGCAGGTAGCAGCAGATGTCCCTTAGACCCCTCTAAACGACATCTGCTGCTACTTGGTTGGGAGCTACTTCAGGAACAGGGCCCGCAGGCGGAGGGTGGTCAGGAGCATGCCCGCGGCGGTCATAGCCAGGTAGTAGCCGATATGCACCGCAGTGGCCGCGGAGAAGGCACCGACACTGATCTGGCGCAGCAGTTCCACGCCGTGCCACAAGGGCATGGCCTGGATGAACCACTGGATGGGTTCCGGGTAGACGCTCAGCGGGTAGAACGTCGCGCTGAACAGGAACATCGGCAGCAGGATGAAATTGATCCAGTCCATCTGCTGGAAGGTTTTCAGGAAGCTGGTGATTCCCATGCCCAGGCTCGCGAAGCCAAAGGCGATGAGCACCGAGGCCGGGACCATCAGCAGGGCCCAGGGCGAGGTGATCAGCCCCATCATTCCCATCACGGCCGTAAAGCCGGTGGCGTAGAGCATGCCGCGCAGGAGGGCCAGGAAAATCTCTCCGAGGGCAACGTCCAGCGGCCCCAGCGATGTGTACAGCATGCCCTGGTACAGCTTGGCGAAGTTCATTTTGAAGAACACGTTCCACGTGGAGTCGTACACCGCCCCGTTCATCGCGGAGACTGCCAGCAGTGCCGGGGCAATGTAGGCCGCGTAGCTGATGGCGGTGCCATCGGGACCTTCAACCGCTCCGACGATGGCTCCCAGCCCCACCCCCATGGAGACCAGGAAGAGCACCGGTTCGAAGAACCCGGACAGCATGACCAGCCAGTTGGTGCTCCTGGTGGCCATCAGCCCGCGGGCGATAACTGCCCTGGCGTTGCGGGAATACAGCGGGCCGAAGGTCCGGTCCCGGGCTGCCGCAGCCGCCGTGCCAGCCGGGCTTCCATGGTCCATGCGGGTGCTCACTGTCCCATCCTCAGGGCGAAGCGGCGGCGGGTCAGTGTCCAGCCGAGCGCCGCCAGGCCAACGAGGACGGCGAGGTGCAGGAGCGTCAGCAGCGGCGGTTCCTGGTAGCCGTAGCTGAGGACCCGTCCCAGTTCGGTACCGTGCCAGATGGGCGATATCCAACCGATCCAGCGCACGGCCAGCGGAAGGGTGTCCAAGGGAAAGAAGGTTCCCGAGAACAGGAACAGCGGCATCACGATGAACCGCATCACCAGGGCGAACTGGCCTTTGTCCTCGGTGATGGAGGCGGAGTAGGCCATCAGCGGCAAACCGAATGAAAGTCCTGTCAGGGTGGCCACCAGGATGGCTGCCCAGCCCCAGCCTGACGGCGAAGCGCCGAATAGTGCCACGGCGAGGAAGTAGATGGCGGACTGGAGCAGCAGGCGCAGCGTGACGGCCATGATGTGGCCGGCCGCGATCTGCCCGGGGGTCAGCGGCGACGCGTGCGGGCCATAGTAGGTGCGGCGCCACTTGAATCCGTCCATTACCGGGAAGGTGAATTCGTTGGCTGCGGTCATCACACCGGCTGACACCAGTAGCGCGGGGGCGATGAACGCAAGGTAGCTGACTCCTCCGAAGGCTGCGCCGCCCTGCCCGTCCACCAGCGTGGCCAGTCCCACCCCCATGGCGAACAGGTAGGCCACGGGCTGGCCCACGCTGTACATTACGATGGACCAGCTGTAGCCCTTCATCACGCGCAGCACCTGCTCCGCGTAGTAGAAGGCTCCCCAGCGCCGCGCCCTGGCGGCGGCGGCTTCGGGTCCGTGGGCCTGCAGGGCACGCGGTCGTACACCGCGTGCGTCAGTCAACGAGGCTCCGTCCGGTCAGGCGGAGGAAGACGTCTTCCAGCGAGGACCGCCGGACCAGCGAGGTCAGCGGCCGCAGACCGCGGTAAGCAACCTGCTCAAGGGCTGACTCGCCGTCGTCCGCGTAAATCAGTACCCGGTCCGGCAGCACCTCGAGGCGTTCGCCGATGCCGTCCAGCTCCGCCGCGATGGTGGTGTTCCGTTCGGAGCCGAAGCGCAGTTCCACCACCTCCCGGGTGGAATGCTCACGGATCAGCCGCGCCGGTGACCCTTCAGCCATGATCCGGCCCTTGTCCACCACGATGAGCCTGTCGCACAGCTGCTCTGCTTCGTCCATGTAGTGGGTGGTGAGGATCAGCGTGACACCCTGTTCCTTGAGCCGGAACAGCCGGTCCCACAGGATGTGCCGTGCCTGCGGATCAAGCCCCGTGGTGGGCTCGTCCAGGAGCAGGATGCGGGGTTCGTTGATGAGGGACCGGGCGATGGTCAGGCGCCGCTTCATGCCGCCGGACAGGCTGTCCACCTTGGATCTGGCTTTGTCGGTCAGCTGTGCGAATTCCAGCAGCTCATCGGCTTTGGGTTTCAGGTAGCTCATGGGCAGGCCGAAGTAGCGGCCGTAGACCAGCAGGTTGTCCCTGACCCGCAGTTCCTCGTCCAGGTTGTCCTGCTGCGGGACTACGCCCAGGTGCGCGCGCACCTCCGGGCCGTGCGTGTCCGGGTCCAGGCCCATGATGTCCAGGGTGCCTGAGGTGCGCCGGGTGACCCCGCCGATCATCTTCATAGCGGTCGATTTTCCGGCGCCGTTGGGGCCCAGGAGCCCGAAGGACTCCCCCGCGGGCACCGAGAAGGAGATACCGTTGACGGCCGCGAGGTCGCCGTATTTCTTGGTCAGGTTGCCGGCTGCGATGACGGTGGGGCGCGACGGCGGGCTGCCGGACCGGGTGCCGGACGGCAGGAAGGCTTCGTTGTGCACCCTCCGCACACTAGTTGAGGTGCCGGTGATGTGGAAGGGCACTTGCAGTTTGGTTTTAACGGCCGACGGCGGCGCGGTACCTTTCGCTTGAAAGGTTCCGCGCCGCCGTCGTGCGCGCGTTTCCCGGGGCTAGCCGGCCGCTTCGGCCGAGCGTTCCGCGGCTTCGACCACGTTGGTCATCAGCAGCGCCACCGTCATGGGACCCACGCCGCCGGGGTTCGGCGAGACCCAGCCGGCCACCTCGGCGGCGGCGGGCTCGATGTCTCCGTGGACGCGGCTCTTGCCGGTCTCCGGATCCGTCTCCCGGGTAACGCCGACGTCGAGCAGGGCAGCGCCCGGCTTAACGTCCGCGGCTTTGACGATGTGCTTGACGCCGGCGGCGCCCACTATGACGTCCGCCTGCTTGAGCAGCTCCGACAGGTTCTTGGTGCCGGTGTGCGTCAGCGTTACCGTGGCGTTGACAGCCCGCCTGGTGAGCAGCAGGCCAATGGACCGGCCAATCGTGACGCCGCGGCCGACGACCACCACGTGCTTGCCGGCAAGGCTGTACCCGTTGCGTTCCAGGAGCTCGATGACGCCGCGGGGCGTGCACGGCAGCGGGGTGGTGATCTCACCGTTGACGTTGAGCACCAGGCGGCCAAGGTTGGTCGGGTGGAGCCCGTCGGCGTCCTTGGCGGGGTCGATCCGCTCCAGGATGGCGTCGGTGTCCAGGTGCTTGGGCAACGGCAACTGCACGATGTACCCGTGGCAGGCGGGGTCCGCATTGAGTTCATCAATGAGGGCCTCGACATCGGCCTGGGTGGCGTCAGCCGGCAGCTCGCGCTGGATCGAGTTCATCCCGATCTGGACGGACTGCTTGTGCTTCATGGAGACGTACAGCTGCGAGGCGGGGTCGGCGCCTACAAGCACAGTTGCGATGCCGGGGGTGACGCCCTTGGCCTTGAGTGCGGCCACGCGTTCGGTCAGCTCGGCCTTGATGGCAGCGGCGGTAGCCTTGCCGTCGAGGATCTGTGCGGTGGTGGTTTCAGTCATTGGTTACCACTGCTCGTGCTGGGGGTAGAGCGGGAAGTCGGCGGCGAGCTTGTCGACGCGGGACTGGAGGGCTTCAACGTCGGTGCCTGTGCCTGCCTTGAGGGCGGTGGCGATGATCTCGGCGACCTCGGTGAACTCCGCGGCACCGAATCCGCGGGTAGCCAGTGCCGGCGTACCGATGCGGAGGCCGGAGGTGACCATCGGCGGGCGGGGATCGAACGGTACCGCGTTGCGGTTGACGGTGATGCCCACGGAGTGCAGGAGGTCCTCGGCCTGCTGGCCGTCCAGCTGGGAGTTGCGCAGGTCCACGAGGACCAGGTGCACATCGGTGCCGCCGGTGAGGACGGAGACGCCGGCTTCGGCGACGTCGGACTGGTTCAGGCGGTCGGCGATGATCTTGGCGCCTTCAAGGACGCGCTCCTGGCGCTCCTTGAATTCCTGGGTACCGGCAATCTTGAAGGCCACGGCCTTCGCTGCGATGACGTGCATGAGCGGGCCGCCCTGCTGGCCCGGGAAAACGTTGGAGTTCAGCTTCTTGGCCCACTGTTCCTTGGCCAGGATTACACCCGAGCGCGGACCGGCGAGCGTCTTGTGCACGGTGGAGGTGACGACGTCGGAGTGCGGCACCGGACTGGGGTGCAGGCCTGCTGCCACCAGGCCGGCAAAGTGTGCCATGTCCGTCCAGAGCAGTGCGCCCACTTCATCGGCGATGGAGCGGAAGGCTGCGAAGTCGAGGTGGCGCGGGTAGGCGGACCAGCCGGCGATGATGACCTGCGGCTTCTCGGCGATGGCCTGTTCGCGGAGCTTGTCCATGTCGACGCGGAAGTTGTCTTCCTCTACCTGGTAGGCAGCCACGTTGTAGAGCTTGCCGGAGAAGTTCAGCTTCATGCCGTGCGTGAGGTGGCCGCCGTGGGCCAGGGAGAGGCCGAGGATCTTGTCACCCGGGGTGATCATGGCGGACAGCGCGGCGGCGTTGGCCTGCGCACCGGAGTGGGGCTGGACGTTGGCGTACTCGGCGCCGAACAGGGCCTTAACCCGGTCGATGGCCAGCTGTTCTGCGACGTCCACGTATTCGCAGCCGCCGTAGTAGCGGCGGCCCGGGTAGCCCTCGGCGTACTTGTTGGTCAGAACGGAGCCCTGGGCCTCCATGACGGCGCGGGGGGCAAAGTTCTCGGAGGCAATCATTTCCAGGGTGCCGCGCTGGCGGCCAAGCTCCTGGTCCAGGACTGCCGCGATTTCGGGGTCGAGCTCGGCCAGCGGCTGGTTGCTGACTGCTGTGGTTGAGGTGGCTGTAGTAGTCACGAAAAACTCCTGGCTAGGGAAACGGGCACTGCTAAGGTCAGGCTACCGGCTGGCGCACTCCCGCACCGCCTTGATGACAGGGCGTGAAAGCGCCCGGCATGGTGCTGCTGCGCTGGCGCAGGGCAGCCCAAATCCGGCAAAACATGACCCTCGGCCCAGGCGTACGATCCGTGGTCTTCGTGATTGCCGCTCCCTGGTGGTTAGCCACCCAACGCCAGTTGCGACGCTTCCAGCCTATCAAAACCGGCACCTGCCGCGCGGGTAGGCTATTACGCGTGAATGAAGACCAGCTGAACCAAGCCTACGTACTGACCCTGTCCTGCCCGGACCGCCCCGGAATCGTCCACGCGGTGGCCGGCGCCCTGCTGGTGGCGGGAAGCAACATCATGGATTCGCAGCAGTACGGCAGCCCGGCCACCGGCAACTTCTTCATGCGGGTGGAGGTCACCACCGCGGCTCCTGCTTCCGAACTGCGGGCAGCCCTGGAACCGGTGGCAGCAGCCTTCTCCATGCAATGGAGCCTTAATACCGTTGGCGACAAGGTCCGAACCCTGGTGATGGCCAGCACGTCAGCCCACTGCCTCAACGACCTGCTGTTCCAGCAGCGCTCCGGCACCCTGCCCATCGAGATTCCCGCCATCGTCTCCAACCACCGGGACCTGGCCGGGCTTGCCGAGTTCTACGGCATCCCGTTCCACTACATACCGGTGACGAAGGACACGAAGGAACAAGCCGAGGACAAGCTGCGCGCCCTGATTGCGGAGCACGACATCGAACTGACCGTCCTGGCCCGCTACATGCAGATCCTCTCTGATGAGCTCTGCACCGACCTCACCGGCAAGGCCATCAACATCCACCACTCGTTCCTGCCGTCCTTCAAGGGTGCCAAGCCCTACCACCAGGCCCACGCCCGCGGCGTGAAACTGATCGGCGCCACCGCCCATTACGTCACCGCCGCCCTGGATGAGGGCCCCATCATCGAACAGGAAGTCATCCGGGTGGACCACGCCCGGACTCCCGAGCAGTTCGTGCAGATGGGCCGTGACGTCGAGGGCCGCACCCTGGTCCAGGCCGTGCAGTGGCACGCCGAGCACCGGGTCCTGCTGGACGGCAACCGGACAGTGGTCTTCAACTAAGTCGCAGCAGATGTCGTTTTGGGGCCTCAAAACGACATCTGCTGCTACCCAGTTGGGTGCAGTGGTGGCTTAGGGTGAACCCATGGCTCCCCTATACCCTTTCGGCGGTCACTCCCCCGCCGTTCACGAATCAGCGTTCATTGCCCCGTCGGCGTCCATCATCGGCAACGCAACCCTGGGCGCGGACTCCAGCGCGTTCTACGGCGTCTCGGTCCGCGCGGATACTGCCGCCATAACCGTCGGTGCCGGCAGCAACCTGCAGGACAACGTCGTGCTGCACGCCGACCCCGGCTTTCCCTGCTCGGTGGGCGAACGGGTCAGCGTGGGGCATGCCGCCGTCGTCCACGGCTGCACCGTGGAGGACGACTGCCTCATCGGGATGGGCGCCACCGTCCTGAACGGCGCCGTGATCGGCGCCGGTTCGCTGGTGGCTGCCGGCGCCGTGGTGCTGGAAGGAACAGTGGTTCCGCCCCGTTCGCTGGTGGCCGGGGTGCCCGGCAAGGTGCGCCGGGAACTGACGGAGGAAGAGTTCGACGGCGTCCGCGCCAACGCGTCACGGTACGTGGAGCTCGCGGCGAAGCACCGCGAATTGCACAGTTAGTCCAGGCTAATCGGGCCGAGCTCGTCCAGCAGGTCGCCCGGGCCCGGGTTGCCGTTTACAGAACCGCCACCCAGGTGGTTGATGACACCCCATACCGCGTTCAGGCCGGTGGTCACGGCACCTTCGGCCCAGCCCGCGGTGAAGGAGACGTCGTCGCCCGCCAGGAAGATGCCGCGCTGGGACTCGGGCAGCGTGTCCTGCTTGAAGTGCGTGAAGAGCCGCTGCTGGTACCGGTACTGGCCCGGCAGGTTTGCCTTGAAGGCGCCCATGAAGTTGGGGTCGGCCTCCCAGGAGACGGTGATGGGCTGGCCCACGATGTGGCCCGCGATGTCCACACCGGGGTAGATCTGTTCCAGCGAATGCAGCATCAGCTCCACCCGCTCATCCGCGTCGAGGGCAAGCCACTTCAGCGCGTCGTCGTTCCAGGTGTACGACAGCAGGATGACGGCAGGCTGGTCCGGGCCGTTGTCCAGCAGGTACGTGGCACGGTTCAGCCGGTCCGTCAGCGTCATGGACAGGACCTCGTTCCCGGTTTCCGGATCGATGTCCTTCCAGAACGGCCGGTCCACCATGACGAAGGTCTTGGAGGACTGCATGTAATGGGAGCGTTCGATGGCCGTCCACAGCTCCGCCGGGAACAGCGCCTCCTCGGTGTGGATCCGGGTGGACAGCAGCCACGACTGGCACGTGGTCACCACTGCCGGGTAGCTGGCCTCCCGGCCCCACCGTTCGCGGACCCGCAGGTTCCCGTCCGGGTCCCGGCTGATCTTTCCCACGGCGCCGCGGGGCGAGCCGGAGTGCAGCGACGCCAAGGACGTGCCGGCGGGCCAGTGCACCAGGTCCGACGGCGCGTGCTGCCACAGTGCCTCGGGCAGACGTTGCGCTCCCCCGCGGATGAAGCGGTGCTGGTCGTCTGCGTCCGTGTAGACCACTCGCAGGATTTCCAGGATGGAGTTGGGGAAGTCGGTGTCCCAGCCGCCGGTGCCGAACCCCACCTGCCCGAAAGCCTCCCGGTGTGCGAAGCCTGCCGCCTTGAAGGAGTCACTGGCCGCGATAAAGCCGTAGAACGTCTGTTCGTCCATCAGCGGGAGCAGTGCGTTCCAGAGTTCCTTGATCCTGGCAGTGTCACGCCGGCGGATGGCATCCTGCATCTCACCGAACTTCGCACCGTCGTTGACGGCTGCCTTCCAGGCGTCTGCGACCTCGCGGAAAAACGGCGGCAGGTCGCCTGGCTTTTCCGCGTAGTGCTTCTTGCCGGCGAGTTCGATCACCGTGCTGGACGTTGCGTCGGCCAGCGGATTGGGGAAGTCCTGGGTTTCCAGCCCCAGCAGGTCCACGTAGTGGTAGAAGGCCTTGCCCGAGACGGGGAAGCGCATGCCACCCAAATCCGCCACGACGCCCGGCGCGGCGGGGAAGGCCGCGGTGCGCAGCCTGCCGCCGATTTGGTCCGCTTCGTAGACCACCGGCCGCAGCCCCAGCTTCATCAGCTCGTAGGCGGTAACCAGGCCGGAAAGCCCGGCCCCGATGACGGCGACTTCGGTGCCCAGCAGTTCATCCGGAACCGAGCCCAGCCCGCCGGGGTGGGCCAGGTAATGGTCGTAGCTGAACGGGAAGTCCGGGTTGAGCATGGTGATGGGTGCCGCTTGCTCCTCCGGATGCCGGGGAGTGTTCTCCGTCAGCGTTGATGTGCTTGACGGATCGGAGGCGGGAAGCTCGGTAGCGGTGGTCATTGGATATCTGCCTTCAGGGTTTGCTGCGTGCTGGTTTGAATGAGTCCGGGATTGTCGCCGGGGAGCCGTGGCTCAGGACTGGCGGCTGGCCGCTGGCACGTCCAGGTGTTCGCCGCCGCGGAGGGCCGCCACTTTGGAGTTCCGGCGGCCATAGCCGAAGTAGGCAGCCACCCCCACGAGCATCCAGACCCCAAAGGTGATCCACGTGTCGGCGCCGAGGTTGGCCATCAGGTAGATGCACATGATGGCGCCAAGGATCGGGGTCACGGGGAAGAACGGCACCCGGAAGGTACGTTCGAGCTCGGGCCGGGCACGGCGGAGGTAGATGACCGCCACATTTACAAGGGCGAAGGCGAACAGTGTGCCGATGCTGGTGGCGTCGGCCAGGGCGCCAAGGGGCACCAGGCCGGCAGTGAGCGCGACGGCGGTGCCGACAATCAGGGTCCCGGCAGCGGGGGTCCCGGTCCGGCGGGAGACGCGGCTGAAGACCTGTGGCACCAGGCCGTCGCGTGACATCGAGAGCAGGATCCGGGTCTGTCCGTAGAGGACCGTCAGGACGATGCTGGCGATGGCCAGCACGGCTCCTACGGCGAAGACCAGGGCGATCCACGGCTGCCCGGTAGTTTCTTCGAGGATCTTCACCAGCGCAGCCTCCGTGCCGTCGAACCATCCCCACGGCCGGGCGCCGATGGCTGCCACGGCAACCAGGACATAGATCGAGGTGACGATCAGCATGGAGAGCATGATGGCCCGGGGCAGGTCGCGCTTGGGATTGCGCGCTTCCTCGCCGGCGGTGGAAGCGGCGTCAAAGCCTATGTAGGAGAAGAACACCCGGGAAGCTGCCGCGGAGACGCCCGCGGCACCCATGGGCAGGAGGGGATCGAAGTTGCCGGCGTTGAAGGCGGTGAAGGCCACGGCGCAGAAGAACAGCAGGATGCCAACTTTGACCGCCACGATGGCGGTGTTGATCCAGGCGCTTTCCTTTGCGCCGCGGACCAGCAGGACCGTGGCGAGGAGAACGATCACCACAGCCGGAACGTTAACCATGCCGCCGTCGCCCGGGGGCTGTGAGAGCGCGTCCGGAAGGACGGACCCGAAGACTGCCAGGGCCTCGTTGACGTACTGTCCGGCGCCCACAGCGACGGCGGCCACCGAGACCGCATATTCGAGTACCAGGCACCATCCGCAGATCCACGCCATGCCTTCGCCCATGGTGGCGTAGGTGTACGAGTAGCTGGAGCCTGCAACCGGCACCAGCCCTGCCATTTCCGCATAGGAGACGGCGGACAGCAACGCGGCGAGGCCCGCAATCGCAAACGAGATCCAGATTGCCGGGCCGGCCAGGGGAACGGACTCGCCCAGGATCACCAGGATGCCGGTGCCGAGGGTGGCGCCGACAGAGATCATGGTCAGCTGCAGCACGCCGAAGCTCCGCACCAGCCGGGGTCCGCCGTTGCCGGCGTCCGCTTCAGCCGCCATAAGTGCGAGGGGCTTGCGGCGGAGCAGCTGCGTGCCGAGCGAGGGGCGGCCGTCAGTGCGGTCGGTCGCCTGGCCTGGAAGTGTGGGCACAGTCATCGTTGACGTCCGTTCATGGTCGGTGGATGGTTGGATTCCCCACCCCAGCGTAGGGGTGTGAGCGGCATCTCAATGGGGTGCAAAGTGACCTATAGTGAAAGCTCATGAGACATATTGCACCAATTTCCGGCGCGACGCCCGACGCCGTTCCAGAGCAGGACGCGGTAACACTGGGCCGATTCCTCGGAAATCTGCCCGCCGGCGTCACGGTGCTCCACGATGCCGGCAACGGCGGTGCACCCCTCCGCTGGGTGGAGCCCAGTGAGCTCGGGGATCCCACCCCGTACCTCCTGGACGGCGAGTTCGTCCTCACAGCGGGGTTGCCCTTCCTTCAGGCGGGGACGGGAAGCGGGCACGGCGGCCAGGGGCGCGGGGACGCCGCCCGCACGCGGGGGCCAGGAACGGTGGATCCGGCGTTGGCTGATGACTACGTTGCCCGGTTGGTGGCTGCGGGTGTGGCCGCCCTCGGATTCGGATTGGAGCCGTACTACGATGCCGTACCCGGCGAGGTGGCAGCCGCGTGCCGGCGCCGCGGCCTGACGCTGGTGGAAGTCCCGGCCAGCATCCCCTTTGCTGCGCTTGGACTGGAATTTTCCAAGCTGCTGGAATCGGGCAACGCCCAGGCGTTCCGCCAGCTGGCCGAAACGAACCGCCACCTCATGAGGGCCGTCCTCTCGGCCCGCCCGGAGCACGAACTGCTGGCGGCCCTCACGCAAAAGGTCCCCGTATGGGCAGCCCTTTTCGGGCCGGACGGAAAGGTCCGCGCCAAGGCAGGAGCCGTCGTCGAACTTTCCACTGTGCAGCCCCTGGTCAGGAAGCTTCTTGCCGGCAGCGGACCGCGGGTGGAAACCGAGGCGCTGCCCGGAAATGGCCAGGTGCTGGCCGTGGGCCACCCCCTGCGCAGCAGCAAAGACGCTACCCTCGGCGGGCTGGTCCTGGGCACCGCCACACCGCTTACGCCTGCTCAAAACAGCGTGGTTTCCTCCGTGGTGGGGCTGCTGGAGCTTCTTGTCCGGCAGCGGACCAGCGGTTCGCTGGCGCCCAGCCAGCTGGCCACGGCGGTGTTGCTGCACCCGGAGAGCCTCGCCGGCGGCAGCACCCGGCAGCTGAACGGCGTCCGGGACCTGCTGGCCCAAAGCGTCTCAGGTACCCGGACGGGCCCCCTCAGGGTGGTCCAGGGTGTCCGGCTCGAGGGCGCGGTGGCGGACGGGCCGGTCCGGGAGCTGCTCCAGTGGCGGAGGCTTTTCGACACGAAGCTGGTGGAACTTACCGATTTTGGCTTCGCCGCCATCACCCGGTTGAAGGTGGATGACCAGCTGGTAGCCGAGGTGGAGCGCCTGGGCTGGGGCCTGGTGGTTGGCGGAACAGCCGAGCTCCCCGGCCTCCCCTCCGCGTACCGTAACGCAAGTGCCCTGCGCCCCCGCGTCATAGCCACCGGGCGGACGGTACGGGAAGAGGAGCAGGCATGGACGGTGGCCGGGCTGCTCGGCGGCGGAGCCGGCAGCATGCTTGCCCGCCGGCTGCTGGCACCGGTCATGGCGTTGGATCCGGAACGCAGGGACAGCCAGCTGGGGCTGCTGCGCTCCTGGCTGGGAGCGAACGGCAACTGGGACGCAACCGCCAAGGACCTGGGCCTGCACCGTAACAGTGTCCGGCGCCAGGTCAACGCCCTGGCCGCGCTGCTGGACACGGATTTCAGCCAGGCCTCTGTCCGGGCCGAGCTATGGATTGCACTTCAGTTCGTGGACTCCGTAAGCCCGCCTGGCACCTGACTGCCGCGACAGGCCGGTGACCGGTCAGGAGCCCCAGCTGCGGTACACATCGGGGCGGCGCTCTGCCAGGTAGGGCACCCCGGCCCGCTCACGGCGGGGAGCGTCCGCGTCCAGTTCGGCGTACAGCAGCACCGGCGCCTCCCCCGCTGCGGCCAGCAGTTTTCCGTCCGGGCCCGCGATGACGCTCCCGCCGAGGAAACGGCAGCCGTCTTCCACTCCGGAATGGTTCGCGTAGGCGATGGCCAGCTGGCTTTCCAGCGCACGGGCCCTGACCAAAATCTGCGGAACGTCGTCGAACCCGTGCGCCAGGGCGGTTGGCACCAGGAGGAGTTCAGCGCCACCGGCGGCGGCCGCGCGCACGGCTTCGGGGAACTCCACGTCGTAGCAGATCACCATGGAGGTGGGGATCCCCTGGAAATTTACGACGCCGGGCCGTTCCGCGGCAGGAGCAAAAGCGGCACGTTCGTCCGCGCCAAAGAGATGGACCTTGCCGTAGCCAAGCAGCGTGCTGCCGTCCGTGTCCAGCAGGGTTGCACTGATCTGCCATTCCCCCTGCTGCGTGATCCGCGGCAAGCTGTAAACGAGCCCGATGCCGTGGCTGCGGGCGATGCCGGCGAGCCGCCGGTGGAGGCCAGGCAGTTCCGCGGGATCCAGGGCAGCCCGGACCCGGCGGGGGGCGTAGCCCACCGGAAAGAGCTCAGGGGTCACCAGGACTGCCGCGCCCGCAGCCGCCGCGTCCCGCGCCGCACTGTCAATCACCGCGCAGTTCGCGTCAATATCAAGAACATCGGCATTTGCCTGCAGGAGTGCCAGCAGCACTGTTTCCACCTTCTCTACTCCGGACGGGCCCACCATGGAAACCCTGATCCCAGCGTAGCCACCGCACTGGGCCGTCCTGCGGGACCATCTGCACCGCCGCTGTGGTTTGACGGGCTAATTGACCTACCAACTCCGGCCCAGGCACCAGATGACTCATGCGTTAACTTCTTGACTACAAGAGTGCAGATAGGGCAATGTTCTTAGCATGTCCGCCACCCCGCGCTCAACGAAGAGCAAGCCCAAGAACCCCGGCTCGCAATCCGCGCTGCGCCAACTGAACCAGCAGCGGATCATCGAAAGCCTCATGGGCGGACCGTCCACCCAGGCCGAACTCGCCAGGCAGACCGGACTCTCCACTGCCACCGTGTCCAACATCGTCAAAATCATGCTGGATTCGGGGCTGGCATCCACCGAACCCATTACCAGCTCCGG
This sequence comes from Arthrobacter sp. Leaf137, assembly GCF_001423525.1. Classification (GTDB taxonomy): domain Bacteria; phylum Actinomycetota; class Actinomycetes; order Actinomycetales; family Micrococcaceae; genus Arthrobacter. The sequence continues at coordinate 154,701 of NZ_LMOI01000019.1, forward strand.
CCGCCGGGCCCTTAACGTCCGGCTCAACAGCAACGGTGCGGTGGCCGTAGGCATTGACTTCGGCCGGCGGCACCTGCGGGTGGTGCTGGCATCCCTGAGCTACCACGTCATTGCCGAGGAATCGGTCATGCTGCCGCTGGGCCACCAGGCCGAGGAAGGCATCCGGGCGGCGGTTGCCCTCCTCGCCAAACTCCTCGAGGAAAGCGGAACGGAACGCTCCTCGGTGGTGGGCGCCGGCGTCGGGATCCCCGGCCCCATCGACCGCCGCACCGGCACAGTGGCGCAGGGCGCCATCCTGCCGGAATGGGTGGGGATCAACATCCTCCAGCACTTGGAAGACACACTGAAAATCCCCGTCTTCATTGATAACGACGCCAATCTGGGGGCATGGTCCGAGGTCACCTGGGGCCAGCACACCGGCGTCAGCAACCTCATGTTCCTGAAGATCGGATCAGGCATCGGCGCCGGGCTTATCCTCAATGGCGCACCCTATTACGGGAACGTCGGCATCACCGGCGAAATCGGCCACGCCACCATCCACGAACAGGGCCTGGTATGCCGCTGCGGCAACCGGGGCTGCCTGGAAACCATTGCGTCCACCACCACCATGATCGAACTCCTGAGCCGGGGTGAGGACCGCCCGCTGAACCCTGCGGACATCGTCCGTAAGGCGCTTAACCGCGACCCCGCCACCCTTCGCGTGGTGGATGACGCCGGACTGTCCGTGGGCCGCGCCCTGGGCAATGTGGCCAACCTGATCAACCCGGAAGTCATTGTGGTGGGAGGGCCCCTGGCAGGCCTTGGAGACCTGCTGCTGGACCCCATCAGGCGGGGCCTCGTCCGGCACGCCGTGCCCGTCATTGGCGAAACCACCACCCTCACCATGTCATCCCTGGGCGACCGGGCAGAGGCCCTCGGTGCAGCAGCACTGGTCTTCCAGCACGCGGGCATCCGGAAAATGTAGACCGTTTCGTTATCCGGTAATTGCGTTCAAGACTTGACGACAATAGCTGTGATCCAGTTTACTTTTGGATCAGACGGCCCTGCGCTTTGCCGGCCGGACAAAGAAGTCATTGCATTGGAGGGTTAGGGCCACATGACGTCCCAGACCACGCAAGCGGAGCCGATCATCCTTGAGATGCGGTCCATCACCAAAGAATTCCCCGGCGTTAAAGCCTTGGCCAACGTGAACCTGCGGGTAAAGGCAGGGGAAATCCACGCCATCTGCGGCGAAAATGGGGCCGGCAAGTCCACCCTGATGAAAGTCCTTTCGGGCGTCTACCCCTACGGCAGCTACGACGGCGACATCGTCTACCAGGGCCAGGTGCAGCAGTTCCGGGACATCCGGGCCAGCGAGCACGCCGGCATCGTGATCATCCACCAGGAACTGGCGCTGATTCCCGAGCTGTCCATCATGGAAAACATCTTCCTGGGCAACGAACCCACCAAGCGCGGCGTTATCAACTGGGCCGAAGCCCGGCTCCGGTCCCTGGACCTGCTGGCCCGCGTAGGCCTGCGCGAGGATCCGGACACGCCCATCAAGGAAATCGGCGTCGGCAAGCAGCAGCTCGTCGAAATCGCCAAGGCGCTGAACAAGTCCGTGAAGATCCTCATCCTGGACGAACCGACGGCGGCCCTAAACGAGTCCGATTCCCAGCACCTGCTGGACCTGATGAAGGGCCTGAAAGCCAAGGGCATCACCTCCATCATCATTTCCCACAAGCTCAACGAGATTGAGCAGATCGCCGATTCGATCACTATCATTCGCGACGGCAAGTCCATCGAGACGCTGAACGTGAAAGCGGACGGCGTGGACGAGGACCGGATCATCAAAGGCATGGTGGGCCGCACCCTGGAGTCCAGGTTCCCGGACCACACCCCCAAAATCGGTGAAGTCTTCTTCGAGGTGAAGGACTGGACCGTGGGCCACCCTCAGGTCCAGGACAGGCTGGTGTGCAAGAACTCCAGCTTCTTTGTCCGCCGGGGCGAGATCGTCGGTTTCGCCGGGCTGATGGGCGCGGGCCGCACCGAACTGGCCAGGTCCGTCTTCGGCCGGTCGTACGGGCGGTTCATCGACGGGCACGTATATAAAGAGGGCAAGGAAGTTACGTTCAAGTCCGTGCGCCAGGCCATCGATGCCGGCCTGGGCTATGTGACGGAGGACCGCAAATCCCTGGGCCTGAACCTGCTGGATGACATCAAGACCACAACGGTGGCCGCCAACCTTCGCAAAATCAGCCGCCACTCCGTGGTGGATGCGAACCAGGAATTCACCGTTGCTGAGCAGTACCGCAAGTCCCTGCGCACCAAGACTCCGTCGGTGGAAGAAGGCGTGGCCAAGCTCTCCGGCGGCAACCAGCAGAAGGTGGTCCTGGCCAAATGGATGTTCACGGACCCCGACCTGCTGATCCTGGATGAACCCACTCGCGGCATCGACGTCGGTGCCAAGTACGAGATCTACGGCATCATCCAGCAACTGGCGAACCAGGGCAAGGGAGTGATTGTCATTTCCTCCGAACTCCCCGAGCTCCTGGGCCTGTCCGACCGCATCTACACCATCTTCGAAGGCACCGTCACCGGTGTCCTGGACAAAGACGAGGCCAGCCAGGAAAACCTGATGAAACTGATGACCTCCAACCCCAACCGCAAAGCCGCCTGATCCCCTGGATCACCCCAGAAACTTCCGGACCCAAGGACTGACCATGAACGCCCTCAAAAAGCTGTTTGGCGGCAACACCCGCCAATTCGGCATGATCTTTGCCCTGGTGGCCTTGATCGTCTTCTTCCAGATCTTCACCGAAGGCCGGACCCTGACGCCCGGCAACGTCATCAACCTCTTCAACGGCAACTCCTACATCCTGATCCTTGCCATCGGCATGGTCCTGGTGATCATCGCCGGCCACATCGACCTTTCCGTCGGTTCGGTTGCGGCGTTCGTGGGTGTCACCGTTGCCCTGGCCATCCGCGACTGGGGCATCCCCTGGTGGGCGGGCGTGCTGCTCGGCCTCGTACTCGGCGCCGCCATCGGTGCCTGGCAAGGATGGTGGACGGCCTACGTGGGGATCCCCGCCTTCATCGTCACGTTGGCCGGCATGCTCCTGTTCCGCGGCTTCAACCAGTTCGTCGGCAAGTCCAACACCATCCCCGTCCCCAATGACTTCCAGTACCTGGGCTCCGGCTACCTGCCGGAAGTAGGCCCTAACACCGGGTTCAACAACCTCACCCTGCTCCTCGGCATCGCCGCCGCGGCGTTCGTGGTCTGGGGAGAACTGCGCTCCAGGTCCCGCGCCAAGGCCCTGGGTGCCGAGGTCCCGGAAATGTGGGTCACGGCCCTGAAGCTGGTCCTGGTCTGCGGTGCCATCCTGTACGCCACATACCTGTTCGCCACCGGCCGGCCCGGAACGTCGTTCCCCATCCCCGGCCTCATCCTGGCTGTCCTGGTACTGCTCTACGGCTTCATCTCCTCCCGTACCATCCTGGGCCGGCACGTATACGCAGTGGGCGGGAACCGGCACGCGGCCGAGCTCTCCGGCGTGCAGTCCAAGAAGGTCAACTTCCTGGTGATGATGAACATGTCCATCCTGGCCGGCCTGGCCGGCATGATTTTCGTGGGCCGGTCCACGGCATCAGGGCCGTTCGACGGCGTGGGCTGGGAACTGGACGCCATCGCTGCAGTCTTCATCGGCGGCGCCGCGGTGACCGGCGGCGTGGGCACCGTGGTCGGGTCCATCATTGGTGGCCTGGTCATGGCGGTACTGAACAACGGCCTCCAGCTGCTCGGCGTCGGCGCCGACCTTACCCAGATCATCAAGGGCCTGGTGCTGCTGATCGCCGTCGCCTTCGACGTCTACAACAAGAGCCAGGGCAAGACGTCCATCATCGGCCTGCTGACCAGGAACATGGGCCGGTCCGGCGGTGGCCCCAGCAGCCCCACCCAGCCCGACGAAAACACCTCCACCAAGGAAGCGATTGCCAGGGAAGCCTGAGCTTTGCAACCGAATAGCGGTAATCCATCACAAAGAAAGAGAAAACCAACTATGCGAATGTTTGGTAAAGCAGGAAAGGCCGCAGCGGTAGCTGCCATCGCAGCACTGGCGCTGACGGGCTGCGGCCGCTCGGAAACCCCATCGGGCGGAGCGAGTGGCGGCGCCGGCGGATTCGAACAGAACTCCTCCATCGGCGTCGCGCTTCCCCAGAAGACCAGTGAGAACTGGGTCCTGGCCGAAAAGCTGTTCAATGACGGCCTCAACGGAGCGGGCTTCAAGGCTGACGTCCAGTTCGCCAACGGCGGCGTGTCGGAGCAGCAGAACCAGATCAGCGCGATGGTCACCAAGGGTGCCAAAGTCATCATCGTGGGCGCCATCGACGGCTCCCAGCTGGGCACCCAGCTCAAGCAGGCCAAGGACGCCGGCGCCACCATCATTGCCTATGACCGGCTGCTGCTGAACACCGAGAACGTGGACTACTACGTGGCCTACGACAACTTCAAGGTCGGCGAACTGCAGGGCCAGGCCCTGCTGGACGGACTCAAGGCCAAGAAGCCCAATGGCCCGTACAACGTCGAACTGTTCGCCGGCTCCCCTGATGATGCCAACGCCAAGGTCTTCTTCGACGGCGCCATGAGCGTCCTGAAGCCGAAGATCGACGACGGCACGCTCAAGGTGCTGTCCGGCCAGACGAACTTCGAACAGGCTGTCACCCAGGGCTGGAAGGCCGAGAACGCCCAGCGCCGCGCTGACACACTGCTGACCGGCAGCTACACCAGTGCTTCCCTGGACGGCGTCCTCTCCCCGAACGACACCCTGGCCCGCGCAGTCCTGACCTCCGTCAAGGCAGCCGGCAAGCCGCTCCCCGTGGTAACCGGCCAGGACTCCGAGGTCGAGTCGGTCAAGTCCATCATGGCCGGAGAGCAGTACTCAACCATCAACAAGGACACCCGCAAGCTCGTTGAGCACGCCATCACCATGGTGAAGGACCTCCAGGCCGGCAAGGACCTGGAAATCAACGACAAGGACTCCTACAACAACGGCGTGAAGACCGTTCCGGCCTACCTGCTGGAGCCGGTCATCGTGACCGCCGCCAACGTGAAGACCGCCTACGCCGACGATCCGGTACTGGGCCCGATCACCAAGTAGCACTTCATTCCGGAACAGCCCGGCTCCCTTGTGGGGGCCGGGCTGTTTCCGTTCCCGCCTGCTGTTGGGGCGGCCTGTTCTACGGCTTAACCTTGAGTACTCCGGGGCCTGTGAAGTTCAGCGCGTGGTTCTTCACTGCCTGCGGGGTGCTGAAGGCTTTGTAACTGTAGACATCGGCGGGGTCCCAGCCCACGTCGGTGGTGAAGTCCCAGCCCGTCCAGTCCGGAGCCGGGACGCCGCCGGCTTCTGCCTCGGCCAGTGCTTCCGCGCGGTTCTGCTCAAACGAGGCTTTGGCGATGGCGTTGAGGTCCGTGGGCTGCCCGTTGTACCAGGAGCCGGTGTCGCTGAACCGGTGGCCGTTGTAGCTGCTGACCATGATCGACGGGTCAGCGCCGGGACCCGTGAATTCGAAGGCGTTGCGTTCGGAGAAGATCCGCGACTCGTAGCCGGCGCCGAGGAAATAGCTGCTGCCGCCCTGGGCCTCGCTCACCAACGGGTAGTGCGGATCGTCGGTGCTGCCGGCGAAGTAGTTATTGACCACATGGACCTGGCCAAACCGGACACGGGGTGCACGCTGCTGGAGGTTCTCGAAGTAGTTGCCGATGTAGCTGACGCGCAGCTTGCCGCCGTCCTTGTCAACGTGCTCGTCACCGGACCCCAGGAGCATGGTCTTGTCATGGTTGGAGAGCCTGCTGTTGGAAATGGTCACGAAGTCGGTGCCGTCCTTCAGGTCTAGGAGGCCGTCGTGCCGGTTAGCCGGTTTGCCGTTAGGGCCTTTCGGAGCTTCGCTGTCCGGGAACCGGCCGTCGGAGAGGCTGACATGGTCAATCCACAGGTGATCCGATGTCACCGAGGATACGGCGTCGAACCGCGCGTTCCAGGCGCCGTTACCGTCATCCGGTGACCAGGTGCTGAAGAAGTCCACCGGCGCTTCCACGCTGAGGTTCCGCATCACCACATTTGTGGCACTCAGGATCACGATGTTGGCACCAACGAATCCTGAGTCCTCGCCGAGGCCAACCAGTGTGGTGTTGCTGGGCAAGCTGACTTCGATCTGCCGCTTCATGTTGTTGCTGCCGGTCTGGCGAAGCTGGCGCTGCTTCTTGCAGTACTCGAAAGTCTGGTCGCTCCAGACCTTGCCGCCAGGTCCAAAGCAGGAGATGTACTGGTTGATGTCATAGCCCGGTGCGTAGTCCTGCTCACCAAGGATCCGCCCGTCCGGGGTTTGGTTGCCGTCGATGGTGCCGTTCACATAGACGATCTTGGGGGCGGTGGGTTGGCCGTTGTTGGCCAGCGCGGCCTTCAGTTCCGCGAGGCTATTTACCTCGTACCGACTTTCAGCAGATGCGCCGGCCCCGCCGTCCGTGGCACGTCCGACGGCGGCCCAACCAGTCGGTGCCGCGTCGTCGGGTTTGATGACGCCTCCACCGGTGGGTGCGGGCCCGGCCACCGCGGGGGCGGTCCCTGCCAGGCCGGCGGCGAGCGCGATGGCGGATGCCCCGGCGATCAGGGCAGATCTTCTGCGCAGTCGTTTAGGAAGGAGTTTCTTACTGCTGGGATTGGACGTCATCGGCCTGTTTTCCGGCATGCCACAGAAACCACATGCCTTGAGAGGTGCGGATAGAGGGGTGGGAAGTCATTGCTGAGAAAGCGGTTTCTGAGCAATAGCTTAATTCTTACGCGCGTCATGACAAGACTGTCAAGGGGTCTTCACAGGGCAAACACAGGTTCAGCCGGATTCCTGCACAGCATGCCCGGCGAGGGTGGATCCGACGCCGGCCTCCCGGGCCGGCACCTGAACCATAGGAGAAACGTGAGCGTCCTTGCCCGGAGCGTAGGCAACGCCTTCAGAAACAAAGTCAGGACCGCGGCCGTCGTTGCGGTCCTGGCCGTCGCCATCGGACTGGCCCTGGCCATGCTGGTGGCCAACCAGGCCGTGGGAGCAAAAGTCCAGGAGCTCAATGCCTCTGTGGGCACCGTCCTGACCGTCAACCCCGCCGGCGGCCAAGGCTTCGAAGGTGGCGGCGAGCCCCTCACCACCGGACTGGCAGCCACCGCCGCGGCCGTGCCCAACGTCAGCGCCGTCGTCGGGACCTCGTCGTTGCGCCTCCGCAACGCCACCGAGGCCGCGGCACAGACCGGAACCGGAGGCCAGGGCCCCGGCGGGCAGGGGGGACCCGGCGGGCAGGCCGCAGCAACGCTGACCACCAGCCTCACCGCTGCAGTGGACGCGGGAACGCTGGGCAACCGCAACCAGCAGGCAAATGGAACCACGGGGTCCACCGGATCCACAACCACCCAGCCCATGCGGTCGCTGCCCATAACGGCTACGGGCATCGGCGCCGAGGTGGACACCACGGGCAAGGCGCTCACCATCACCGAAGGCGCAGGGCTGGGAGACTACACCGCCGAGTCCACGAATGCCCTCCTGGGCACCACCCTGGCGGAAAAGAACAACCTCACCGTCGGCTCCACGTTCACCATCAACGACCAGACGTACACCGTTTCCGGCCTCTTCGATGCCGGAACCACTTTCGGCAACAACGCCGTTTACCTCACGCTTCCTGCCGCCCAGGCGCTTGCCGGGCTCCCTGATGAACTGTCCAGCATGATCGTCACGGTGAATTCGCTGGACAATGTCGCATCCGCCAAGACCGCCCTGCAGGACGCGCTCGGCACGGACAAGGCGGACGTCACGCAGGGACAAAACCTGGAGACAGCCGTCAGCTCCCTCGGCAGCGTCAAGAACATCTCGTTCATCGCCTTCGTCGCTGCACTCGGCACCGCCGGGCTGATCATCCTGTTGATTATGGTCATGCTGGTCCGCGAGCGCCGCCGGGAAATCGGCGTCCTGAAGGCCATCGGTGCGCCCAACCGCACCATCGGCCTGCAGTTCGTCCTCGAGGCCCTGGTCCTGGCGGCGCTGGGCAGCACAGCGGGCGCCATCATCGCGGCTTTTGCCAGCAGCGGCATCGCCTCCGCGCTGATCAGCACCAACAGCACGGGAACGACGACGGCAACCACCGCCGGGCGTGGCATGCCCGGCGGAGTTCCCGGGGGCGGAGCAGGCTTTCCGGGCGGCGGCGCTGGTTTCCCGGGCGGGAATCCGTTCGGCGGCGCCTCCCAGTTGCTCACCTCCGTCACTGCCAGCGCCTCCCCCGGCGTCATCGCCGCCGGCATTGCGGCGGTGTTCGGCGTCGCGATCATTGGCGCGCTGGTTCCCGCGCTGCTCACGGCACGCATCCGTCCCATCGAAGTCCTGCGAGGAGAATAGCCATGATTGAAGTCAAGAACCTGGTCCGCACCTTCAACTCGGGCGACCGCACCATCAAGCCGGTCAATGACGTCAGCTTCGTCCTCGAACAGGGCACCCTCGCCTCGATCGTCGGAAAGAGCGGAAGCGGGAAAAGCACACTGCTTTCCCTCCTTGGTGCGCTGGACAAGCCCACCAGCGGCGACGTCGCGGTCAACGGCGTGAGCCTGGCGGGGATGCCGGATGCCAAACTGACCGAATACCGCCGGCGGGACATCGGCTTCGTCTTCCAGCAGTTCAACCTGATCCCCAACCTCTCTGCAGTGGACAACGTGATGCTGCCCATGGAGTTCGCGGGAATGCGCAAGGCCGCCCGCCGGCAGCGCGCCAAGGATCTGTTGGAGCAGGTCCAGCTGGTCCAGGACAAACACGACAGGCGCACCAACCGGCTTTCCGGCGGCGAGCAGCAGCGCGTCGCCATCGCCCGCGCCCTGGCCAACGAGCCGAAGCTGATCCTGGCCGATGAACCCACGGGCAACCTGGACGAGCAGACCGGGGACCACATCATCTCGCTCCTCAGCGCCCTCAGCCGCGACCACAACACCACCATCCTGGTGGTTACCCACGACCGTGCGCTGGCCAATAAGACCGACCGCAGGTTCCGGCTGCAGCAGGGAAAGCTGACGGAGGACCAGGCGCACCACCGGACCCCGCTCCCGGTGACGGCCTAGCAGAATGGGGAGGGCCGGCGTCGTGCCCTCCCCATCACCCCCCGCACCCACGGGGACCAATCCCCAACGCTCCTTCAGTCCTGTGGCAGGATGACTGAATGAGTGCCCCCATCGCCACACCATGGTTGTCCAGCCAGGCCGACACGGACCCGCGTTCGACCACCGGCGCGCCCCTCCGCTGGGGAATCATCGCCACCGGTGGAATCGCCAAATCCGTGGCGCAGGACCTGGCCCTGCTGGCAGATGCCGAACTGTACGCCGTCAGCTCCCGGGGGCAGGCGACGGCGGACTCTTTCGCTGCCGCCTATGGCGTCGGCAAAGCGTACGGGGACCACGACGGCGTACACGGCTACCAGCGGTTACTCGCCGATGATGCGGTGGACGTCGTCTACGTTGCCACACCCCATGCGCAGCACCACCAGATCGTCTTGGCCGCACTTCAGGCGGGCAAGCACGTCCTGTGCGAAAAAGCCTTCACCATCAACGCCCGGGAAGCGGCTGAACTGATTGATGCTGCCCGCAGCCGCAACCTCTTCCTGATGGAGGCCGTCTGGAGCCGCTTCCTCCCCGGCATGCAGCGCGCCTTCGACATTGCTGCGTCCGGTGAGCTGGGAGAAATCCACTGGGTCACCGCCGATTTGGGTTTCCCCGCACCATACTCCCCTACCGCCCGGCTGTGGGCACGGCAAGATGGCGGCGGGGCGCTGCTCGATCTCACCGTCTACCCCCTGCTCTGGGCGCTGGGAACGCTCGGGTTCCCCCAAACCGTGAGCGCCACAGGACATGTCAACGACGACGGCGTCGATACCCAGAACGCACTGACGCTCGGCTACCACCACGGCGCCCAGGTCCAACTGACCTCATCGCTTTTGGCACATGGACCGCGCACCGCGACCGTTGCCGGAAGCCTCGGCTTCCTCCAGAGTGCCGGGTCGATCAACAACCCCCGCCAACTGATCGTGGCCACGGGGTGGGACGAGCGGCGGACCGAAACGTTCGACGTCGTGGGCAAGGGCTACACCTACGAACTACGCGAAGTGACCCGCTGCATCCAGCAGGGCATTGCGGAAAGTCCGGTAATGCCGCTGGAAGATTCGCTGAATACGATGCGCCTCTTTGACGGCGTACGGGCCCAGCTGGCCGTCAGCTATCCGAATGACGGGCATCGTTGAAGCCTCGACGCTCGTAAAATCAGAGCATCAACGACGTGACAAAACTGAATGGAAATTCTGGCCCTTTTAGCAGGCGGCATCAATTTCCTGTCACATTCTTTTTATTGACCCTAGACTTTCGACGATAAGCAGCCTTAGGATTTTGGCATCGTCGTTTTCTAGCGGTACTGGGGGTGGTACTCATGGCTAATGCACATTCGCCGTGGCGTGCCATGCGTCCCGTGTTGCTTGCCGGGGCCGCGGCCATCGGCTGGTTGACGATGTCATCCACGGCTGCGTCGGCCGATACCCTTTCTGAGGCTTCTTCCCTCCTGGGCGGTGTCACCAACTCCGTATCGTTGTCCGTTTCCTCGGTGACAGGCAAGGTTGCCGGAACTGTTCCAACGGATCCGCAGACATCGACTACCGCTACGACGCCGTCCCCCGCGCCTGTGCCCGCCCAGCCTGCAGGACTGCTGCAGCCAGTGACCAGCCAGGTTTCGGCTGTGGCGGACAACCTGATCTCCTCTTTGCCGGTGGTGAACCGAGTGGTTCCAACGGGCACAGTTTCTGCCGTTGCAACGCCCATCGTTGACGTCGCGGACGGGACCACTGCGGCCCTTGTTGAGGCCGTGGTTCCACCGGTCGCCGAGGCCATCCCCGCGCTTGAACCGGTGTTGGTCCCGGTATCCGATCTTGTGACCGGCTCAGACCCGCTTCCGCTTCCCGATCTCTCCGAAACCTTGCCGCTGGAAGAACTGCCGGCCTCCGTACCGGTTCCCGCGGCCGGCACCAATGTCGTTGAGCCCATGCAGAATGCCGCCGATGCGGTACCGGCCGAGTCGTTCGGCGCGGCTGAACCGGCCCCGGCAGCCGAAGTGAACGTTGCGGCGCCGGCCCTGACCGTTTTCCCGGGCTACGGTGCGGCATTCCTTGCTGAAACCTCCGGCATCGAGCCTGCTGTGCACCCCTCGGGTGGCGGCGACGACGGCCGGGCGGCCACTGACGATCCCGCGTACCAGCCGGCTCAGTCCCCTGCCCTTCCGGGCACCGGCACTGGCAGTGGCAGTGGTGGGTCTGCTTCCGCCGCCTCCAGTTCCGCTGCCTGGCTAAGCGCCTACCACTTTGATCATTTCCTCTCCCGCGCCGTCCTGGCCCGGGACGACCGTGAACACACCCCTGCACCGGTGTCCTTCGACCCCGGTTCTTCGCCTGACTAGTTGAGTCCCGGCTGCCCCTTGCGGCAGCGCGCGGCCATATGGGCAGCTGCATCAGCGCCCTTCATCAACTTCTTCAGGAGAAACCATCATGAGTTCCAACCTTCGCAGGGGGCTGCTTGGCACCCTCTTCGCCGGTGGACTGCTGGCATTCGGCTGCACAGCAGCGAGCGCGGCGGACACCACCAACACCACCGGATCGGATCTTTCCGCATCCGCCCTGATCTCGGCGGCGGCGTCCGCTGATACGGCGTCGTTGGGCCTGCTGGGTGGCCCAACGCCGTCAGACTCAACGGGCGTCGCCGCCGTAGTGGACGTCGCGCTGAACGCCGGAGACAGCACCGCCGGAGCCGGCAGCGGGCTTGCTGCGGCCGCCGTAGTTGGCCTGGGCCTCGGGGGCGGCAGCACCGCTCCCGAGGCAGCGACGGCCGACGTGGACGTCCAGGCAGATGTGAACGTCGGCCTGGGTACCGGTTCAGCCATGGCGGAACCGGTCCCCGCGGCCAACGCGGCCGATGTAGCTCTCGCCGCAGATGCAGTCGTCGTGGACCTCGGAGGGGTTACCGGCTCCAATGAAGGCACCAGCGACGGCCTCACCGCCGTTGTCGACGCCGATGTAAACGTCGGCCTCGGCCTCGGCAACGACGGAACCACAGACGGCACCAACACCGATGTTGCGATGGACGCCGATGCAATCGTGGACCTCGGCGGCGTCACCGGAACCAACGGCACCACCGGCGACGGCGGACTCGACACAGCCATCGACGCAGCCATTGACCTCGGCCTCGGCAGCACCGGAAACAACGGCGGAGTGGATGCCGGCATCGACCTGGGAGTAGACCTTGGCATCGGCGGCATCGGCACGGAGACCCCGGGCACTGAAAACCCCGGCACCGGTACGCCCGGCACTGAGAACCCGGGCGACGGCGACACCGGCGGCGTTGGCACCGTGGATCCCGGAACAGGCGCATCGGGCACCGATACCCCGGGGACTGAAAACCCCGGCAACGGCAACGGCGCAGGGTCCGGTAACGGTACGGGCACCGGCACCCCAGGCGCAGGCACAACCGGAACCAACGGCATCTCCGTAGCACCCGCCGGTTCAACAGCAGTCAGTGGCGTCATCGCCGCCGACACCACACCGCGAAACGCTCCTGCCCAGGGCGGTGCGGCCGCACTGGCCAACACCGGACTGGACGGCTCCCTCGTCCCGCTGGCCCTGTTGCTCCTGGCCGCCGGGATCCTGGTGCTTCGCCGGCGCAGGACTTCCTGATACACGCTCCTGCGTTGCATTCCCCCTGAACGAAGTGGGAAGGCGCCCGTGAATCGCGCCTGAAGCGGCAGCACTCCACGGGCCGCGGGGAAGGAGGACCAGGACACAGAACCGGAAAAGCACGCAAACATGTCATCAGCACGCATGTCCTTGTGGCCGATGGTTCGGCGGCGGATGCTGGAGTTCCGCCGCCGGACCCTCGGCGTGTGCGCCGCGGAGCCCGAGGTCAATCGCCGGGCCTCCCCTCCGCCGGTATGATTTGAGTACGACAGTGCCGCATCGCACCGGGAGGGACGGGACATGGTGGCGGAATCGCCCAGCTCCACCACGAACGAGATTGTCGGCGGTCGCTACCGGTTGAATGAGGTCATCGGCCGCGGGGGAATGTCTTCGGTGTACAGCGCCCGGGACGAAAACCTGGGCCGTGATGTGGCCCTCAAGCTCTTCGCCCCGCAGGCCCCGGACACCGAAGAACTGAAACGCCAGGAAGCGGAAATCCAGCTGCTGGCCACGTTGAACCATCCCGGCCTCGTCACGCTTTTCGACGCCGGCATCGATACCCGGATCCCGGACGAGCCACGTCCGTTCCTCACCATGGAACTCGTGGAGGGCCAGGACCTCCGCGGCCGCATCCGCCACAGCCGTGTCCCGCTGGAAGAACTGGCCGTCATCGGCGCCGGAATCGCTGACGCCCTGGCCTACGTCCATGGGCTGGGCGTCATCCACCGAGACATCAAACCTGCCAATATCCTGCTGGTCCAGATCCGGCCCGGCGAACCCCTGCGCCCCAAGCTCACCGACTTCGGCATTGCGCGGATCGCGGACTCCACCCGTCTCACCGCCACCGGAACCATGGTGGGCACTGCCGCGTACCTCAGCCCGGAACAGGCACTTGGCCAGCCGCTCTCCGCCGCCACGGACATCTATTCGTTCGGCCTCGTGCTGATTGAATGCATTAAGGGAACCGTCGAGTACCCCGGCGGCGCCGTGGAGTCCGCGGTGGCCAGGCTGCACCGGGCGCCCGAAATCCCAGAGGACCTCCCTGCAGAGTGGGCGCAGCTCCTCCGCTCGATGACTGCCATCGAACCGTTGGAACGCCCGTCCGCCGCGGACATCGAGACCGTCCTGCGCCAAGCCCTCATTTCACCCGCTTCCACACCCGGCGAACTCGCACCCGAAAGCACCAGAGTGCTGCCGGCCATGCCGTTCCACCCGCCGTCGATCACCGCGGAAGAGTCCGTGGACGAGCTGCGGGAAGCGGCTGCTTCGCCCCAGATTAACAAACCTGAGGACAGGGACCTCCATCCGAGGGCGCGCACCAAGCGCTTCTGGATCGCGGTGGTCCTTACGCTCATAGTGGTAGCGGCTGTGGTTGCCGCGGTGATCATGACCCTCTCCACGCAGTCTCCCGCCGACGTCGTGCCGTATCCAACGGTCACCGGGGAACTCGGCGATCACCTGAAGGAATTGCAGAAGAGTGTTGAACCGTGACGCTTGGACAGCACGGGGCGCTGACCGTCCGCTGGTCCGCGACGCTGCTGGCCGCCGGATTGCTCGCCGGCTGCGGGACCGGCGAAACGGGGCTCCAGCGCGATGCCGCCAGGCAGTTGCAGGCACGGGTGCTTGAGGTAACGCAGGCGACGTCGCAGAACAATCCCGCCACCGCACTCAGGGCGTTGGAAGGCCTCGAAGCCGAACTCGAAGACGCTCAGTCGAGGGGCGGCATCTCGGACGAACGCCGCCGCAGCATCACCACCATTGCCGCCGCCGTCCGGGCCGACCTGACCGACGCCATGGCCAAGACCGAACAGGCCAAAGCCCGCGCCGAAGAGGAAGCCCGCCAGGCGGCCGAACAAGCAGCCGCGCAAACCCCGCCCGCCCAGGAAGCCCCCGCGCCGTCCACGGTGCAGCCCTCCGGCGAGGACAAAGGCAAGAAGGACAACCAGGGCAAGGGCAAAGACAGCGGATAACGGCCCACCGATGCAGCGTACGACGCCGGAAGGGACGTGGGCGCTGATCTCCACCTTGCAGTCGGCACAAAAAAGAGGCGGTGCCCCGGAACAGATCCGGGGCACAGATCCGGGGCACCGCCTCTTTGGTGAAACTGCAGCAGCAGCCTGCCGCTAGCTCAGGCTGGCGATGACCTTGTTCAGGGTGGCGGACGGCCGCATGACTGCAGAGGCCTTGGCGTCCTCGGGGTGGTAGTAGCCTCCGACGTCCACGGGCGAGCCCTGGACCACAGCCAACTCACCAACGATGGCCTCCTCCTGGGAGGAGAGTTCCTTGGCGACGGCGCTGAATGCGGCGGCAAGGTCGGCGTCGTCCGTCTGCTTGGCCAGTTCCTCGGCCCAGTAGCGGGCCAGGAAGTAGTGGCTGCCGCGGTTGTCCAGTTCGCCGGCGCGGCGGCTCGGCGACTTGTTCTCCAGCAGGAACGTGCCGGTGGCGCGGTCCAGCGTGTCAGCCAGGACCTGGGCGCGGGCGTTGCCGGTGGTGGTGGCCAGGTGCTCGAAGCTGACGGCCAGGGCCAGGAATTCGCCGAGGCTGTCCCAGCGAAGGTGGTTTTCCTTCAGCAGCTGCTGGACGTGCTTGGGCGCGGATCCGCCGGCACCGGTCTCGAAGAGTCCGCCGCCGTTCATCAGCGGCACCACGGAGAGCATCTTGGCGCTGGTGCCCAGTTCCAGGATGGGGAAGAGGTCCGTGAGGTAGTCGCGGAGGACGTTGCCTGTGACGGAGATGGTGTCTTCGCCCTTGCGGATCCGGTCCAGGGTGAACGCGGTGGCCTTGACGGGCGACAGGATCTGGAGATCCAGGCCCTCGGTGTCGTGGTCCTTCAGGTACTCGTTGACCTTGGCGATGAGGTTGGCGTCGTGGGCGCGCTCCTCGTCCAGCCAGAACACGGCCGGCGTCTGGGAGGCGCGGGCACGGGTGACGGCCAGTTTGACCCAGTCGCGGATGGGGGCGTCCTTGGTCTGGCAGGCGCGCCAGATATCGCCGACGGACACTTCGTGCTCGAGCAGGACGTTGCCGGATCCATCCACAACCTGGACGGTGCCGGCTTCCTGGATCTCAAAGGTCTTGTCGTGGCTGCCGTATTCTTCGGCTGCCTGTGCCATGAGGCCCACATTGGGAACGGTGCCCATGGTGGTGGGGTCGTAGGCTCCGTTGGCGCGGCAGTCGTCAAGGACCACCTGGTAGATGCCGGCGTAGGAGCTGTCCGGCAGGACGGCCAGGGTGTCGGCTTCCTTGCCGTCCGGGCCCCACATGTGGCCGGAGCTGCGGATCATTGCAGGCATGGACGCGTCCACGATGACGTCGGAGGGGACGTTCAGGGTGGTGATGCCCTTGTCCGAATCCACCATGGCCAGTGCCGGGCCGTCTTCGAGGCCCTTGTTAATGAGGTTCTGGACGCCGTCGCGGACATCCGCCGGCAGGTCCTCGAGACCGCTGACGATGGCAGCGAGGCCGTTGTTGGGGCTCAGGCCGGCGGCGGCCAGCTGCTTTCCGTAGGTGTCGAACAGCTCGGAGAAGTAAGCCTTGACCACGTGGCCGAAGATGATGGGGTCCGAAACCTTCATCATGGTGGCCTTGAGGTGTGCGGAGAACAGCACGCCCTCTTCCTTGGCGCGGGCAACCTGGGCCTTCAGGAACTCGTCCAGGGCCGCGGCACGCATGACAGTTCCGTCGATGACCTCGCCGGCCAGGACCGGGAAGGCCTTCTTGAGGACCTTGACCGAGCCGTCTTCACGGACCAGCTGGATGGCGATGGTGCCGTCCGATTCGATGACAACGGACTTCTCGTTGGACCGGAAGTCGTTCTGGCCCATGGTGGCCACGTTGGTCTTGGAGTCAGCGGTCCAGGCACCCATGGAGTGCGGGTTCTGGCGGGCGTAGTTCTTGACGGACAGCGGCGCGCGGCGGTCCGAGTTGCCTTCGCGGAGGACCGGGTTCACTGCCGAGCCCTTGATCTTGTCGTAGCGCGAGCGGACGGCCGTCTCTTCATCCGAGGAAGGGTTGTCCGGGTAGTCCGGCAGTGCGTAGCCCTGGCCCTGCAGCTCAGCGATGGCGGCCTTCAGCTGCGGAATGGAGGCGCTGATGTTGGGCAGCTTGATGATGTTGGCTTCCGGCGTCTTCGCCAGTTCACCCAGTTCAGCAAGGGCGTCACCGGTCTGCTGCTCCGGAGTGAGGTAATCGCCGAACACAGCGATGATGCGGCCGGCGAGCGAGATGTCGCGGGTCTCCACCTCCACACCTGCAGTCGAAGCAAACGCCTCGATGATCGGCAGGAACGAATAGGTAGCCAGCATCGGCGCTTCGTCGGTGTGGGTGTAGATAATCTTGGACATGCGCGGGCGTCTCCCTGAAGGTCGGCTTGGTTGTGAAACCTTTGTCTATTTCACCAAGTACAACTTACCCGAGGACACGGGTTTGAACCCTACCGGGAACGCTGGATGACCCCGCCGTGAGCAGGATTACAGCGATGGAGAAGCGTACGACGGCGGCGCCCGCCCAGGTGCCCCACCCCGCCCCGCGTCCCGCTCCTGACCTGCGGCTCCACAGCCCCCTTTCCGCTGCAGGGTAAGTCGATCCTGTTTACTTATATGTGACGCGCGCGATAAATTCTTGAAGTCGATCCGTGCCCTCTCCCCCGGGGCATTTTCCGTTCAGACAGGACAACAATGACACGCACCCGGTCCCTGGCTTCCGGCATACTGAGCTTCTCCGCCGCAGCCGTTCTGGCTCTGACCACCGCCGGCGGCGCCTCCGCCGCACCGGCCTCCCCATCGCCCTCCGAAGACGCCCTGCTCCCCTCCGTCGCCCGCCTTGCCGTTAATAGCACTGGTGCCGCGGACTACTGGACCGCGGACCGGATGGAGGGTGCCCGCCCCGGTGATGTCCTGGCCGGGAAAGCCCTGGCAACGAGCCCCCGTTCCAATCCCGCAACAGTGGCCAAAGGAAAGAACACCAAAGTTCGCGCCAGCAAGGCCAAGGCAGCAACAACCGGTTCAGTGACCCACATTGGCAAGGTTTTCTTCACCATGGGCGGCGCCAACTACGTCTGCTCCGGCAACGCCGTGACGTCCAGGAACAAGAGCACCGTATCTACAGCCGGCCACTGCGTCTTTGGCGGCCCGGGCCAGGAGGCCACGAACTTCGTCTTCGTTCCCGCCTACGAGAACGGCCAAGCGCCATATGGAAAGTGGACCGCCAGCGACCTCTACACCACCAGCGAATGGACCGCCTCCGGCGACATCTCCTACGACACGGCGTTCGCCGTGATGGACCGCCTCGACGGCGACCTGCTGACCGACGTGGTGGGCGGCTCCGGAGTGGCGTTCAACGAGGACCGCGGACTGTCCTACACGTCTTACGGCTACCCTGCAGACAAGCAGTACAACGGCGAGACCCTGAAGAGCTGTGCGGGCACTGCCACAAACGACACCGTCAACCCGGCTTTCACCACCCAGGGCATCCCATGCGACATGACCAGCGGTTCCTCCGGCGGCCCGTGGTTCATCGGCTCCGGCCCGGATGGACTGCAGAACTCGATCAACAGCTACGGCTACAGCGGCTCCAAGGTCATGTACGGCCCGTACTGGGGTGACTCGATTGAAAAGACCTACCGCGTTGCGTCACGGTCCTAGCGAAGAGCCCGATGACGGCGTGGCCCACATCGAGGTAACCCAGACGCACGAGGAAATCCTCGAGTACTGGACCGATGAACGGATGGCGGAGGCCAAGCCCCGGGAGCTTGTGCTGCGGCCAAAACCTGAAGAGCAGCACCCGGCCGACGAGGACTAAGCCAACAAAATAACGACGGCGCCTGCCCCCCTGCGAAGGGGACGGGCGCCGTCGTCAATTAAAGTCCATCCATTGCTCCGTAGATGCCCTTTTGGTGTCTCAAAACGGCATCTACGGAGCAGCCGATCAGTCGGCTCAGTGGAAGAAGTGTCGCGCTCCGGTGAAGTACATGGAGATTCCGGCGGCGTTGGCCGCAGCGATGACTTCCTCGTCGCGGACGGATCCGCCCGGCTGGACAACGGCGCGGACCCCGGCATCGATCAGGATCTGCAGGCCGTCAGCGAACGGGAAGAAGGCATCCGAAGCTGCCACCGCGCCCTGGGCACGCCGGGGTGCGCCGGCACCCGTGGCGTTGGAGGCACCGCCGGCGCCGTCGACGTCGGAATCCACCTGCAGGCCCAGCGTGTTGGCGCGTTCCACGGCCAGCTTGCAGGAGTCGAGGCGGTTGACCTGGCCCATGCCGATGCCGACTGCTGCGCCGTTGTCCGCGAGGAGGATGGCGTTGGACTTTGCTGCACGGCAGGCGGTCCAGGCGAAGGCGAGGTCCGCGAGGGTCTTCTCATCGGCGGCTTCGCCCGCGGCGAGCGTCCAGTTGGCGGGGTTGTCGCCGTCGGCGTCCACCTTGTCGCTGACCTGGACCAGCATGCCGCCGGAAACCTGGCGGAACTCCGTGGGGTAGCGGCCGTAGCCCTCGGGCAGGGCGAGCAGCCGGATGTTCTTCTTCTTGGAGAGGATCTCCACGGCCTCGGCCTCGAAACCGGGCGCGATGACAACCTCGGTGAAGATGTCCTTCACGGTGTTGGCCATGGCCGCCGTGACCGGGCGGTTGGCTGCGATGACGCCGCCGAACGCGGACACGGGGTCGCAGGCGTGGGCCTTGGCGTGGGCGTCGGCGATGGGGTCCGCGGCGTCTGCCGAACCGACGGCAACGCCGCACGGGTTGGCGTGCTTGATGATGGCCACGGCCGGCTCGCTGAAATCGAAGGCGGCGCGCAGGGCGGCGTCGGCGTCAACAAAGTTGTTGTAGCTCATGGCCTTGCCGTGCAGCTGGTCGGCCTGGGCGATGCCCACCGGGGCAGCCTTGTCCACGTAGAGCGCAGCCTGCTGGTGCGGATTCTCGCCGTAACGCAGCACCTCGGAACGTTCCAGGGACATTCCGGCGTAGGCGGGCCAGTCGATGATGCCGTCGCCGTCTTCATCAAGGAACTGGCTGGCAGTCCAGGTGGCCACGGCGTTGTCGTAGGACGCCGTGTGCGCGAAGGCCTTGGCGGCGAGGCGGCGCCGGGTCTTCAGGTCGAAACCGCCCGCGGCGGCAGCAGCCACCACCTGGCCGTAGAAGGACGGATCCACCACGATGGCGACGGCGGCATGGTTCTTCGCGGCCGAGCGCACCATGGCGGGGCCTCCGATGTCGATCTGCTCGACGACGTCGTCCTGCGCGGCACCGGACTTGACGGTCTCCACGAACGGGTAGAGGTTTACCACCACCAGGTCGAAGGCCTCGATATCCATGCTTTCGAGCGTCTCCATGTGGGCGGGGACGCGGCGGTCTGCCAGGATGCCGCCGTGGACGCGGGGGTGCAGCGTCTTGACGCGGCCGTCCAGCATTTCCGGGGAACCGGTGACTTCCTCAACCTCCTGCACGGGGATGCCCGCAGCAGCGATCTTCTTCGCGGTGGAACCGGTGGAGACCAGCTTCACACCCGCTGCGTGCAGGCCTGTGGCGAGCTCCTCCAGGCCGGTCTTGTCGTAAACCGAGATCAGGGCCCGGCGGATGGGTACACGGTCAATGGATACGCGCTCATGCTGCGTGAAGCTCACAAATGTCTCCGTCTTATCTCGCGGTTCAGTGCCGCGGTTGGTGGGGATAGGGCCAGTTTATCGCGTAGCACTCGTTGCCCCGAGTGTCCGCCGGAGTGTGAACGCCGGTGGGCGGGGCTAAAGTTTCAGAAGGAGGCGGCAATGAACACTTACACCACTGTGCCCAGCGGCGAACAGGTGGTCCAGGAACTGCCCTGGCGATGGAAAGTCCAGGGGCGGATCTTCCTGATCGGCGGCCTCGGATTCATGTTTGACGCGTGGGATGTGACGCTCAACGGCATTCTGATTCCCCTGCTGTCGAAGCATTGGGCACTGTCCCCCGGTGAGGTGGCGTGGGTGGGGACGTCGAACCTGATTGGCATGGCCTTGGGGGCCTTCATCTGGGGCACCATCGCGGACACCATCGGCCGGAAGAAGGCGTTTACCGCCACGCTGCTGCTGTTCGCCGTCTTCACCGTGGCCGGCGCCTTCGCCCCGGACTTCATCTGGTTTTGTGTCTTCAGGTTCCTGGCCGGCTTTGGCCTGGGCGGCTGCATTCCGGTGGACTATGCACTGGTGGGTGAGTTCACTCCCCGGAAGCAGCGCGGCAAAGTACTCACCGCCATGGATGGCTGGTGGCCGGTGGGCGCTGCCCTGGCGGGTTTCGTTTCCGCTGGCCTGGTGGCTCTCTACGGTGACTGGCGGCTGACCATGCTGGTCATGGTCCTGCCTGCGCTGCTGGTGTTCTGGGTCCGGCGAAGCGTGCCGGAGTCACCGCTGTTCCTCATCCGCAAGGGCCGGCGGGACGAGGCTGCAAAGGTCATCGACGGGCTGGTGGCAGCCACGGGCGCCGAAGCCCGGGCCTACAGCCTGCCGGATGCGAAGGACGTACCCCGGCTCTCCGCCGGCAGCGCCTGGACCCAGCTGCGGTCGGTGTGGCAGTTCAACTGGAAGATCACCACCGCCGCGTGGGCCCTGTTCTTCAGCATCCTGCTGGTCTACTACCTGTCGCTGACGTGGATGCCGCGGATCCTCATTGGCGCAGGCTTCGCCGAATACAAGGCGTTCGTCACCACGGCGTCGATGGCCGCCGTCGGGCTCCTGGGCGTCATCGTTGCCGCCCTGCTGGTGGAACGCGTGGGCCGCAAATGGATCCTGGCGATCACCGGACCGCTGTCCGCACTGACGCTGGTGATCGTGGCGTTCGTGGTGGACATCCCGTCTGCAGCGGTGTTCTGGCTGCTGGTGTTCGGGTTCGTGGTGCAGGTGGCCATCCCGGTGCTGTACGCCTACGTGTCGGAGCTCTACCCCACCGAGCTGCGCGGCACCGGCTTTGGCTGGGCATCCACGTTCTCGCGTCTGGGCGCCGGTTTCGGTCCGCTGATTTTCGCCAACTACTTCTGGCCTGAGCTGGGCCTGGCTACGTCCTTCGCCCTGGCCGGCGGCCTGGTGCTGCTGGCAGTGCTGTGGATGGCCTTCTTCTCCCCCGAAACCCGCCAGCGCCGCCTCGACTGACCCGCCGTCGACACTCACCTCCGCCGACCCTCACCCTCAAAATCGACAGGGTTATTCGCTGTCGCACCAGCTATCTCCGGGGCGCCATCGAATGTGCGAGTCGAATACGGCTTTGCGAGTCGGGGAGGCGTCAGCCAGCGGCGAGGCTGGCCAGGGTGGACACCAGCAGCCGGCGCTCCACCACCTTGATGCGCTCGTGCAGGGTCTCCTCGGTGTCGGCGTCCTCGATGGCCACCGCCTCCTGGGCGATGATGGGTCCGGTGTCCACGCCGGCGTCAGCCCAGTGCACCGTGCAGCCCGTGACCTTGACCCCGTAGGCCATCGCGTCACGGACACCGTGGGCACCGGGGAACGCCGGAAGCAGGGCCGGGTGGGTGTTGAGGTACTTGCCGCCGAAAGCGTCGATGAATTCCGGGCTGACGATCCGCATGAAGCCGGAGGACACCACCACGTCCGGTTGGAATGCGGCCACCTCTCTGGTCAATGCGGCGTTCCACTGGGCCCGGTCCGGGTACTCCTTGAAGTCCACCACGAAGGTGGGTATCCCGGCCGCGGCCGAACGCTCCACGCCGTAGGTGCCGGGCCGGTCCGCCCCGACGGCGGCGATGTCCACGTCCAGCTCCCCCGCTTTGACCGCGTCAATGACAGCCTGGAGGTTGGAGCCGGTACCGGAAACGAGGACTACGATGCGCATGCGTCTAGCTTATGGGCAGGCTCGCGTAGGCTGGAAAACATGAACTCCACACCGGAACCGGCCGGGCCCCAGCGGACAAAACCGCCGCTCAGCGAGGCTGCAAAAG
The DNA here is from genome assembly GCF_001423525.1 of Arthrobacter sp. Leaf137. GTDB lineage: Bacteria > Actinomycetota > Actinomycetes > Actinomycetales > Micrococcaceae > Arthrobacter. The sequence continues at coordinate 177,375 of NZ_LMOI01000019.1, forward strand.
CCTCAAGGGCCAAGACCCACACCCTGTTCCGGATGTTCATCGTGTCCGTGCTGGGGTCATTCTTCGTCTACCAGCTGGATGTCCGCTATCTCTGGCTGACGGGAATCCTGACAGCAGCCGCATTGGCCCTCGGTATCGTCCTGTTGATCAGGTGGTTCCGTTCAAGAGAGTCCCGGCTGATTCTGTTCGCCACCATCTGCGGCCTGATGGTGACCGCCGGCATGGTGCTGCTGACCCTGGCCTCGGCACTGTTCTTCAACCAGGCAGCGGAGTACCAGGCCTGCGTGAACCGGGCGCTCACAGACCAGGCACAACGGACCTGCCAGGTGCAGCTGGAGGGATCACTCCCCCGCCAGGCGCCGTAGCAGCGCCTTTGCTGACAGGTTAGGGACCTAAGGGTCCCGGCTTTCGAAGCTAGTGGACCAGTTCCGCGTCGTCATCCGCCACGGCCCGTTCACGTTCCAGCCACGGCCCGGCAGCGCAACCGATCACGACGCCGGCACCCACCTCCGCGGCCAGCCAGACACCCGTCCACAGAGGGTCCGGTCCGATGTCGGTCAGCCGGCCGATGCCGGCCGAGCCGCGGGCTAGCCAGGCCAGCCCCATGGCCAGCAGTCCCGCCGCGGCCCCGGCCAATACTCCCAGGACCAGGGTGGACGCCGTGGCAGTGAACCAGCGGGCGTGGACCTTGATGGAGAGCCACTCGTCAAAGTGGTTCTCGCCTTCCCGGAGGAACCACCATCCGGCCAGCACGCCGGCGATGACCGGCACCAGGAGGGCCACGAAGGCGTAGTCCAGGGCTCCGGCAGGAATGGCGGCCAGAACCGGGATGGATGGCAGGGGCCCAACGGCGGTACCCAGCGGGCCCACTTGGGAACCGACTCCCATGGCGAAGCCGGAACCCGAGGTCCACGCGAGGGCGAAGACCACCAGGTTGGGAAGGTAGCCGAGCTGGGCGACGGTGAGGGCCGCACCGCCGGCGGCACCGGCGTCGAGCGCTTCATAGACGGCCAGCACCAGGTTCCAGTGGACGAACAGGTCCACGGCCAGCAGCACGGCGGCCAATGCCAGGGCAGCGGCAACAGCCACAAACCCGGCCTTCACCACCGAAGCGAGGTAGGACCCCGCCCACCGTGAATGCTGGCTGGTCCGCGAAATCCAGTCGACGGCGTCCACACCGATCAGCCGGCTCCACGATCCGGCTTCGCGGCGGGCGCCGATGACCATGCCCAGGGCGAATGGAATCAGGGGCACCACCATGGCGTAACCGAGGTTGATGCCGACGTCCGGGGTGCGGCAGACGAAACCGGTGGCCACACCGAACGCCGAGTAGACCACCCATGATCCCAGCAGCGCCTGCCACAGCTGGTCCGTGTAGGAGGCCCGCGCCAGGCGCCGCCCGGCCCGCCAGGCGAGCAGGAACGGGATCAGTGTCAGGCCGAGGGGCACCAGCGTCAGCAGGCCTGAGCCGGTGTGGGACGCGGCGGTGGATCCGGCCGCTGCCAGTTCCAGCGGTACACCGTGCACCAGGAGCCACGACTGGCCGGCAAGCCGGGCCAGCGTCTCAAACCCGTCGTCCTGGAAGCCGGCCGTTGCCCAGACGGCAATGATGGGAACCAGCACGGCCAGCGCGGAAATGATCGCCGCCTGGGCTGTTTCAATAGCTCCCTGCAGCCACAAGGGCATGGGAAGGCCACGGTCTCCGGTCTGGTCAGCGCGCAGTTTCATCGTGATCCATGGTGTCACGCCGGGCCCCTGCCGCCCGCCAGCGACAGGCCCCGGGAGGTACGGACACACGAATGCCGGGAGCCCCCGAAGGGACTCCCGGCATCCGCAGTATCCGCACACCCACCCCCGGAGCCACCCGGCGGGGAGGCGTTCGATGCCGCTACGTGGCTCCGGTGGTGTGCGCTATATCAGAGACGCTTGTCGTCGCCGGTGCGGCGTTCGCCGTCCAGGCCGTCCGCGTCAATGTGCTCCTTGCGGACTTCCTCGCTCACGGTGACGTCGTCCTGGACCACTTCCTTGTCGAGCCTGACTCGCTCCACCGGGACGGTTTCCTTCTCAACCACGGGGCGCTCCTCGTGGAGGATCACCTCGTGCTCCTCCTCGCTGATATCCGGTCCGGAAAGTGCGGCGCCGCGGTTTTCGTCCGTAATCGGCTCGCGCTCCAACCGGACCTCCTCGCGCTGGACGGGCACGGTCTTTGTGACGTTCTCCGTGGTGACGTACTTCCGCAGGCGGACGCGGCCGGCTGCTTCGCGTTCGGTGCCGACGTTAAGCCGTTCCTCGGATCGCGTCATCGCGTCGTCAGTATTCGGGCCGGAGGTGTCCTGCCCAACGCCGCGGCCGCCGTCGTAGTCCCTGTCGCGGCCGGAGTCGCGGTCGCCGGTGACACCGGCGGTGGGGGTGCCGGCGTTCAGGTCGGCGTCGCCCTGCAAGTCGACGTCCCGCTGCACATCGTCCTGCGAGTCGGAGTACGTCCTGGCCCCACGGTCATAGTGCGTGTAGAGCCGGTCCTCTTCCTCGGGGGTGAGGTGGCCGTCGACGTCGACACGCGGAGCGTCCTTGACGTGGTCCTTGGTGTAAGGAACCACCAAGTCGTCGTCCTGGGTGCGCGCACCCTCTACGGGGATGAAGGACTGCGAAGTGCCGAAGAGGCCCGTCTTGACGGTAACCCAGGTGGGCTCACCCGTGTCGTCATCTGCGTACAGCTGGCCAATCGAGCCGATCTTGTCGCCGTCGGCTCCGATGACGTTGCCGCCCTTGTGGAGCAGGGTCTCAATGTTCTCCCGGTTGAGCATGACTTCTCCTTGGATAATCGTTGCACTAGGCATGCGCCAGCATCGGATTTTCCGGCACGGGATTTCCCCGGTCTTCGGCTCCCGCCCCGTTGCTTGAGGCCTGCGCTGACTGCCCTACTACAGTAAGCATGCTTAGCATCAAATGGGAAGTCTGCTTAGTATTTTTTTCATTGACCCGGGCTGATGCTCCCCGCTGTTCACCGAACCTTTCCCTCCGGGCCATGCCTTCATCCCCGCCGCGTCAGGGCCGGCACCCACCGTGGAGGGGTGAGGATCGCAATTGTTGCTGAATCATTCCTGCCGCTGATGAACGGGGTCACGCACTCCATCCTGCGGGTGCTGGACTATCTGCAGGAGCGGGGTGACGATGTCCTGGTCATCGCGCCGTCAGCGCACGACGGCGGTGCGGAGGACCATGTCAAGGGCGCCGAGATCCACCGGCTTCCGGCCGTCCCGCTTGCGGGGTACGCGAATGTCCGGGTGGCGATGGGCGGTGTGTACCGGGTCAAGCGAATCCTTGCCGACTACGCACCGGACGTCGTCCACCTGGCCTCGCCGTTCGTCCTCGGCTGGCGGGCAGCCCAGGCGGCCGCCCAGCTTGGCATCCCCGCCGTCGCGGTTTACCAGACAGAGGTTCCCGGCTACGCGGCCCGGTACGGCGTCCCGTTCCTGGAGAACTGGGCCTGGAACCGCGTGGAGAATATCCACCTGCTTGCTTCCAGGACCCTGGTGCCTTCCACGTTCGCGCTGAACCAGTTGCGCGGACGCGGCATTCCCCGGGTGCGGATGTGGCGCCGCGGGGTGGACACGGCCAGGTTCTCGCCGGACAAGCGCGACGACGGGTGGCGGGCATCGGTGGCCCCGGCGGGCCACCGGATCATCGGCTACGTGGGCAGGCTGGCCGTGGAAAAACAGGTGGAGGACCTCGCAGCCCTGGCCGGAATGCCGGACACCACCCTGGTGATCGTAGGTGACGGACCGCAGCGGGCAGCCCTGCAGGAAACCCTCCCGGGAGCCGTCTTTACCGGGTTCCTGGGCGGCGATGACCTGGCCCGCGCGGTGGCGTCCTTTGACCTCTTCGTCCATCCGGGCGAGTTCGAAACCTTCTGCCAGACCATCCAGGAAGCCATGGCATCGGGGGTGCCGGTGGTGGCCACGGGACGCGGCGGACCGCTGGACCTGGTGGAGAACTCCCGGACCGGCTGGCTCTACGAGCCCGGTGACCTGTCCGCCATGCGAGGCCACGTCCTGGACCTGATGGGCGACGACGCCAAGCGCCGGGCGTTCGCCGCCGCGGCTCACGCCTCGGTACAGGCCCGCACGTGGCCGGCCCTGTGCTCGGAACTGATCTGCCACTACACCGATGTCATCGCAGAACAGCCGGTCCTGTCCGGTTCGTACAAAGCCAAGGGAGCAGCTCTATGAAAATTTCGGTGATCGGCTGCGGCTACCTGGGCGCCGTGCACGAGGCCACCCTTGCCTCGATGGGCCACTCAGTTGTTGGCATCGACGTGGACCACGCGAAAGTGGAACAGCTGGCCCGCGGTGCAGCCCCCTTCCACGAACCGGGCCTTGACGAGCTGCTGCAGGACGGCAGCGCCACCGGACGGCTCCGGTTCTCCACCGACATCGCGGATGCCGCCGGCGCCCAGGTGCACTTCCTGTGCGTGGGCACCCCGCAGGACAAGGCCTCCGACGCCGCCGACCTGTCCTACCTGGTCTCCGCCACCCGGACCCTGCTGCCGCACCTGGCCGCGGGCGCCGTCGTCGTGGGTAAATCCACGGTGCCGGTGGGCACCGTGGACATGCTGCGCGGGGTGCTGGGGCGGCGTCCCGATGTCCTGCTGGGCTGGAACCCGGAGTTCCTCCGCCAGGGCACAGCCGTCAAGGACTCGCTGGTGCCGGACCGCCTGGTGTACGGCGTGGACGGCGGGAAAGCCGCGGCGTTCAACCGGTCCACCGGCGCGCCCGTGGGGGTGGCGGCAGCCCTGGATGCGGTCTACGAGCCGCTGCTGCGCGCAGGCATTCCCCGGCAGGTCTGCAGTTGCGCCACGGCAGAACTCATCAAGTCCGCGGCCAACGCGTACCTGGCCACCAAGATCAGCTTCATCAACGCGGTGTCGGAACTGTGCGATGCGTCCGGCGCGGACGTGGCGGAACTCAGTGAGGCAATGGGGCTGGATCCGCGGATTGGCAACCGTTACCTGCATGCCGGGCTGGGCTTCGGCGGCGGCTGCCTGCCCAAGGACATCCGCAGTTTCCGGGCAAAGGCCACAAGCCACGGCGTGGATGCCGTGGCGGACTGGATGCAGCTGGTGGACTCGGTCAATCTTGGCCAGCGGCAGCGCACGGTGGACCTGGCGGCGGACCTCTGCGGCGGCACCGTGGCCGGCCGGACCATCACCGTGCTGGGCGCCTCCTTCAAACCGGACACGGACGATATCCGCGACTCCCCCGCCCTGGACGTGGCAGACCGCCTCGCGGCGGCCGGAGCTCATGTGACCGTCACGGACCCCAAGGCCGTGAACAACGCGTGGCGGCGTTACCCCCGGCTGCGGTTCGAGGCCAACGCAACCCGGGCCCTGGAAGAAGCAGAACTGGTGCTGCTCCTCACCGAGTGGGATGAGTACCGCAGGCTGTCCCCGGCCGTTGCAGGCAGCCTGGTACGACGGCGGGTGCTGCTGGATGCGCGCAACGCACTGGACGCCGCGGCATGGCAGGCGGAAGGCTGGGTGGTGCGCGGCCTTGGCACGTGCCCGGCCTCATCAAGTGATGCGGGTGGGGTTGCTGCCGAAGTCGCAACCGCAGCCCGCCGCTGACCGGACGGCGTTCAGTCCAGGAGGCCAGTCAGTCCAGGAGGCCCAGGCCGGCGAAGGCGAGCGCCACGCCGTTGCCGGCCGGGCCGGGTGTGAGCCGGTCGGCGACGGCCAGCACGCCTGGATGTCCGTCCTCCACCGCGATGCCCACCCCGGCATACTCGAGCATCTCGATGTCGTTGGCGCTGTCGCCGATGGCCACGATGTCCTCCCGGTGCAGGCCCAGGCGTTCCTCCACCACCCGGATACCCACGGCCTTGTGGGTTCCGGCCATGAAGATCTCCCCGGCTGAGTCGCCGAGGGCGGACAGGGAACTGGGGATGAGCCCCACCTGCGGGCCGAGGCCACCCATGAGGCGGGTCAGCGGTACCGGGGAATCGAAGCAGGAAATCTTGGCGAAGGATGCCCCGCGAAGGTCGTCGCTGTACTGGACCGGCCCCAGGATGTCGTCCACGGGATCCACGTCGGTACTGAGGACGCCGTCGTGCCGGGAACGGCCGGCAAAGACGGGAGTGAGGACCCGCCGGAGCCGCTCACCGACTCCGGTGCGGCCGCGCAAGGCTTCGGGAGCCTCCAGGATGTAGGCGACGTCGTTGGCGTCCAGGGTGTCCACGATGAGGGCCGCCACGCCGGGTTCGAACCGGGTGTCCTTGAGTACCTCCCCGTTCATTTCCACCCGGGCACCCGCGCCGGTGATCACGCCGTCGAACCCTGCCTCCAGGATGTGGGCCGGCACCATGGACAGCGGACGCCCGGTGCACACGAACACCAGGTGGCCGCGGCGGCGCACTTCCTGCACCGCCTCGACGTGGGCTGCCGGGGCCAGGCCGTGGTCCGCATATGTTCCGTCAATGTCGAGGAAGATGGCGCGCGGACGGTCTGTTTGCTGGCTGGCCATGCCGGGCTCCTAGGGAAGTGCTAACCGGGACAATTCATCCTATCGAAGGCCCGTAAAATGGCGCCCCGCCAGGCCAAGAGGGCTGGTCAGGCGGGTGTTTGCCGGAAAAACTGATAGTCATCCTGTGATATTGAAAGCCTTGCAGCGAAGTAAGCACGCTGATTGAATTAGGGAACCGGAGATGGGGGCACGGCACAACTTACTAATAAGGAGTGACAGCATGGGCATTCTCGGATTTCTCATCTTGGGCCTGATTGCGGGCGCCATTGCAAAGGCGATCCTGCCGGGCCGTCAGGGCGGAGGCTGGCTGGTGACCATGGTCCTCGGCGTAGTCGGCGCAATCCTCGGCGGTTGGATCGGGTCGCTGATCTTCGGCGGCGGCCTGGCCGAGTTCTTCGATATCCGCACCTGGCTGCTTGCCATCCTCGGATCCATCGTGGTCCTGCTGATCTACGGCGCAGTCATGAACCGCAGCGGGCACCGGGCCTAACAGCCCCTCCATCCACAAGCGCAGAGACGCCGTCCCGGCAGCGGGGCGGCGTTTCTGCGTTCCGGTTCTGTACCGGTATTCGTGCCCATTCCGTAGTGAACCTGGCCCCCATTACCGGCAGTTCGCACCTTATGATGTGCGAGGGGGGTGGTGGTATGGCTGAATCCGGCCACGAAAGCACAATGGCAGTCCGGACGTTCGAGGCGATGCTTGACGCCAGCCCGGATGCCTTCCTGGCCCTCGCGGCGGATGGCACCATCACCCTGGCCAACGGGGCAGCAACAAAGCTCTTTGGACTGGACCGCAGGTTCCTCACCGGCCTGGATTACCGGACGCTCCTGGCTGACCGCTCCCACCCCGAGGTGGACAGGCTCTTCCGCCAGATCCTGGCCCGGTCCACCGCGCACCCGCGGGAAGTGGCCTGGGTCCATGCCGACGGCACCAGCTTCTCCGCGGAAGTGGCCGGGTCCCTCTTTCCCGCCGGGCCCGGGCAGCTGCCCGGGAACGCAGCGGCCGGCGCCGCCGATGCCACGGACACCACGCCCGACGGCGGCGTCCCGGCCGGGGCGCAGGTCCTCCTCTCGGTTCGGGGTACTTCGCACCGGCAGGCCACGAATGCGGACCTTCGCGATGCGATGTCCCTGCTGGCATCCACCCTGGAGTCCACGGCGGACGGCATCCTGGTGATGGGCTCCAACGGCACCGTAGCCGGCTACAACGACCAGTTCCTCACCATGTGGGACATTCCCCGCAAACTCATGGAAGGTGAAAGCGGGGACCCGGTAATGCAGCGCATTACCGGCCAGCTCACCGACCCCGGCGCGTTCCTGGCCAGGCTCATGGAAGTCCAGGGCAACACCACCGCCGAGAGCTACGACGTTCTGGACTTCAAGGACGGCCGCACCTTCGAACGCTATTCGCGCCCCCACAAGGTGGGCGAGGATGTTGTGGGCCGGGTGTGGAGCTTCCGGGATGTCACTCCCCGCCGCAAGGCCCAGGAACAAGCGCACCAGGCCATGCTTGACCTGGCGGAGCAGGCGGAAAAGCTGCGCGTCATGGCCTTCCAGGACCCGCTGACCGGCCTGGCCAACAGGGCCGTGTTCAACGACGCCCTGGCCGGGTCTCTGCAGGAACCCCGGCTCAAGTCCGTTGATGTGCTGCTTCTGGACCTGGACGATTTCAAGGAGGTCAATGACCTCCTCGGCCACCAGGCCGGGGATGACATGCTGATCGAGGTCTCCCGCAGGCTGCGCGGCTGCGTTCCGGCCGCGGACGTGGTGGCACGGCTGGGCGGCGACGAGTTCGTGGTGCTCCTGACGGCCTGCCCCAACGTGGATGAAATCGCGGCGTGCATTGTCCGCTGCCTGCACGTCCCCGTCACCATCAGCGGCCGCGCGCTTCGCCCCAGCCTGAGCCTCGGAGTGGCATCGCGGGGGCGGGACGAGGTTGGCCCGTCCGAGCTGCTGCGCCAGGCGGACATCGCCATGTACGCGGCGAAGGCCGCCGGGAAGAACCGCTTCCTGCGGTTCCATCCGGACATGATGGCTGCCCTGGTGCAACGGACCGACATGGAACGCGGACTGCAGTTCGCCCTGCAGGGCGGGGAGATCTCAGTGGATTTCCAGCCCATCGTGTCGCACCGCAGCGGGCAGGTGGTCCAGTTCGAGGCCCTCGCCCGGTGGGACCGCGGCGCCGGGCGGGTGCCGCCGTCGGACTTCATTCCCCTGGCCGAACGCACGGGGCTGATCAGGGACATCGGCCTGGAGGTGATGGCCCAGGCCATGGCGCAGCTGGCGGACTGGCTGGGCGGGGACCCGGCGAGGTCGCTGGCGGTGAACGTGTCAGGCGTGCAGCTGCAGGAACACGACTTTGCCGCGAAGGTGCTGGGTCTCGCGGAGGCCAGCGGCGTGGCCGCCCGCCAGCTGGTGCTGGAAGTCACCGAAAGCGTGTTCTTCCATGCCGACTGCGACCTGATCAGGCAGCTCAGCACGCTGCGGGATGCGGGCGCCCGGGTTGCCCTGGACGACTTCGGCACCGGCTATTCCTCGTTGGGGCGGTTGCAGGACCTGCCGGTGGACGCCGTGAAGATCGACAAGACCTTTGTGTCCATGGTGCGGACCGGCAGCGAACGCCTGCCCATCCTCAGCTCCATGATCAACATGGCGCACAGCCTGGGGCTGACCGTCACCGCGGAGGGAATCGAGACGGCTTCACAGGCGGACTACCTTACGGCGCTCGACTGCGATGCGCTGCAGGGCTACCTGTTCTCGCTGCCGGAGCCGGCCGCGCGTCTTGGGGACGCGCTGCGCCAGGCCGAAGAGGTGCTCGGCGCGCTGCACCAACGCTAGCTCGCGGCTGCGCAAGTACGACGCCGGGCCGTCCGGCTGCTAGGCGGCCTGCCTGCCGCCGGGCTGCCTGGGCTTCTTTCCCGAGCCGAGGGGTTGGCCTGGGGGCCGCGGCGGAGCGGCCGGGCCCTGCTGCCCGCGCGCTTCGGGTGCGGTGGACTGGGCGTGGTCGTACGGTGCAGGGTCCTGGGCGGATGACCCGGCAGCCGGTTCCGCGGCGCTGGATTCCACGGCAACGGCCTGAGTGGCAGTCCGCTCGACCCGGGCCTGCCCGGCTGATTCCTCGTCAAGGGCGTACTCGATGACGCCGTACTCGTCGACAGCGTTTTCAGCCGGGACGAACGCATCAGCGGGGTTTGCCATTGCGGCGCGGTTGCGGCGCCAGCGGCGGATAAGGTCCACGGCGGCCAGCAGGCCCGCCAGCGGTGTGAGCACCGCGGCGGTGTATACGAAGAGCATCCAGGTGAGGGTGGTCAGCGGCGGCTGATTGTTGTGCAGGAGGGACAGCCCGCCAAGGATCCCCACCAGCCAGAAGCAGATGACCGCCGCGAGGACAGCTCCGGCGGGAAAGTACTGGTTCCGTACAATCTTCTTCAGGGTTTCCAATGCACTTCCTCCTTGCCTGGCCGGGGCTGCGGAAAGTGGCCGCATCACCCTAAGTATGGGGCCCGTTTCGGCCGAATCCCGGCAAGACGCCACGGCGAGTGATGAACGTAACTGGAGTGCCGCCGTCGTCCCCGTTTTTGGCGGCAATCCGACGTGCCCTGGCGGCATTTGGTCTTCCGCCGGAACCGCCCGGCGCATAGGTTGTTCCTTGACCCAACGAACCCGGGAGGACCCGCATGCGCAAAGTTACGGCCGGACTGTTCCACTCCATTGACGGAGTGGTTTCGGATCCGTTCAAGTTCCAGTTCGACAGCTTCGACGCTGAGCTCGGCGAGGGGCTCACCACCATGATGAACTCTGTGGACACGGTGGTGCTGGGCCGGAAGAGCTACGAGGAGTGGGCGTCCTACTGGCCCAACGCGTCAGCGGACCAGGACTTCGCCGCGTTCATCAACCCGGTGGAGAAGTATGTGGCGTCCAGGACGCTGAGCGAGCCGCTGGAGTGGCAGAACTCCCGGCTGATGGACGCACCGCTGGAGGAGTTCGTGGCGAAGCTCAAGGAGACCGACGGCGGTGAGATTGCCGTGTGCGGCAGCATCTCCGTGACGCGGCAACTGCTGTTCGCAGGGCTGCTGGATTCGCTGCAGCTCATGACCCACCCCGTGGTGGCGGGCAGCGGCAGGCGGCTGTTCGAAGACGGCGATCCCCTCACCCGGCTGGTCTTGCTGGATGAGAAACGCACCAGCAAGGGCAACGTGCTCAGCACCTACGGGCTCCGCGGAGACTAGGCTGCCTGCGCCAATGGGCCCCATGCCGGGGCACATTGACCCGGACACGCCGGGGACGGCGGGCATTCGCCCCGGACTTAGCGGTGGATGTGCCCCGCGACGGCGGAGATGTCAGTAGGCGTTGTCCTGCAGCAGCCGCCGATGATCCGGGCGCCGAGGGCCTGCCAGGCGGGGACGCCGTCGGCAAGCGCTGCGGGGGCCGTGGCGGCTGCGGGTGCTGCGTCCCAGGTTTTGGTGCCCGGGTCGTAGGTCTCCCCCGAATTCGGATAGGCCACGAGCGGTTTGCCGGTGCCGCCGCGGAGGGAAGTGAGCGCCGGGGCAACCAGCGCCAGCGGCACGCAGTTGACCCCGACGGCGGCCACGTGGGACTCCGCGTTAAGCAGTTCCGCGACGGCGGCCAGGGGCGTGCCATCGCTGATGTGCCCGGCGTCGCGGAGGGAGAAGGAGAACCAGGATTCGACGCCGAGGTCACGCGTCAGTTCCGCAAGGGCCTGTGCTTCGGCAAAGGAGGGCAGGGTTTCGCAGGCCAGGACGTCCGCGCCGGCATCGGCCAGGGCTTCGAGGCGGGGACGGTGGAAGGTCCGGAATTCGGCGGGCGTCAGGGCGTAGTCGCCGCGGTACTCCGAGCCGTCGGCAAGGTAGGCACCGTAGGGTCCCACGGATCCAGCGATGAACAGGGGCCCGGCCTCGGGGTGGTGAGCCAGATGGTCACGCCGCGCCTCGCCCGCCAGCTGGACGGACAGGGCCACGAGGTCCAGCGCCTCCTGCTCCGTCATTCCGCGGCCGGCGAATCCCTGCGGTGTTGCCTGGTAGCTCGCGGTGGTGGCGATCCTTGCGCCAGCCGCGAAGTAGTCCCGGTGCACGTCCCGGATCAGGCCCGGCTGTTCCAGCAGGACCTTGGCCGACCACAGCGGATCGTCCAGGTTGCAGCCGCGCACCTCGAGTTCCGTGGCCAGTGCGCCGTCGGAGGTCAGGGATTCCCCGGCGTCGAGCAGGGCGGACAGCGTGGGGATGGCAGGCATGTTGGTCACTATACGCATCCAGATATGCCGATGCCGGGTATTACGTTCCCGGGACCGCGACGGCACTGCAGCCCAACTACACTCGGAGCCATGTCGAGATCCTCCAGCATGGGCCGCGGAATCATGGCCCTGCTGGCTGTGGGATCCCGCCACGCGGCCGAACATCCGGGCGGGACCGTGGCTGAGATCGCCGCAGGCCTGGGCAAGGACCGCAGCCAGGTCTCACGGTACCTGCGCAGTGCGGAGCAGGAGGGCTTCCTGGCCCGCACCGTCCACCGCACGTATGCGCTGGACTGGGAGGTCTTCACCGACGCCCAGCAACTGACGGCCCGCCGGCTGGAATCCGACGGTGCCACTGCCCTGGACACCCTGGCCGGCGAAACTGATGAAGCCTGCTTCCTGGGCATCCTGCACGGAAGCAGCACCGTGACGATCGGCGAAAGTGTTCCGGCCAGCAGCAACCTGGTGGGCTCCTGGCTGGGCCGGCCCTACCCCGCGTACTGCAGCGACGCCGGGCAGGCAATGCTATGGGAGGCCTCCGAAGCGGAGATCCGCACCGTTTTCGCGGCCGTCGACTTTGTCCGGCACGGGCCCAACACTCCGCGCAGCGTGGAAGACTTCCTGGCCCGGCTGGAAGCGGCGCGCCGGCGGGGCTATTCAATAGTGGACCAGGAGGCAGAACCGGGGCTGTACTCCCTGGCCGTCCCCGTGCGCGATTTTAAGGGCGAGGTGGTGGCAGCCCTGCAGATCGTGGGGATCAGGGACCGGCTGGAACCCCGCCGGGAGGCCTGCGCCGCAGCGCTGCTCCAGCAGGGGCTGCGGCTCGAAGCGGGATTGGGGTACCGGCCGCGGGACTAGTGGGGCACGGCCGCAGCGCCGGGCCCTCCCGCCGCTCCGAGCCTTTCCGCGGCGGCGGCCAGGGCGTCCGCCGCGTCACGCCGCTCCACCAGGCCGGGACCGCCGAGCACACTCAGCGAGGCCCGCACTTCTCCTGACCCGTCCCGCACGGGCACGGCCAGCTCAACAACGTCATGCTCGAATTCCTCGACGGCGGCAACCGCCCCTGCAGGGCGGTCCCGGACCATGAGCTCCCAGACATCGTCGATGGTGTGCGCCGCGCCCGGACCGCCGATGCCAATGAAGTTCACGTCCTGCAGCAGCCTCTCGAGGGCCGGCCGGTCCAGGTCCCACAGCAGGGCGCGGCCGGCACCCGTGCACCACACCGGGCTGACCATGCCGGGGCGGACGAAGCTGCCGGGTACGGAGTCGTTGCTGGAGTTCCGGAGCAGGATGGCACGGTAGCCGTCACGGACAGAGAGCCTGGCACGCAGGCCCAGCGCGGAAACCAGGGATTCCAGCTCCGTCCGGGCGGCCAGCACCCAGCCGGTATTGAGTGCCGCGGCCAGGCTGAAGTATTCCGGCCCGGCGCGGAACGGCCCGCGCTCCGGGCGTTCGAGCAGTCCGAGGCCGCAGAGTTCCTGGGCCAGCCGCGAAACCCTGCTCTGGTCCATCGACAACGCAGCGGCGAGCTGGGATACACCCAGGAGTGGCCGCCCGGATTTCTCCCGGTCCACCACCAGCCGGACAATCCGGAGCCCCTGCGCCATTGACGACGCCTCAGCGGATGAATCCACGCTTTCCCTGCCCCTCCCGCCGGTCACGCGCCCCATTCTTCCACGGCCCTTGCGGCGCGACACCCGGCCGGGTCCCCCGCATGGTCACCGCAGGCGGCCATGGCACCCGGGCCGCGAACGACGACGGCGCGCGGCAGCCAAGGTGCCGGGCGCCCCTGCCGTACAGCCGTCGTCGTCCGTGCCCGGCTTAGCGCCGTGCCGGAACCGGTTTGCGGCCGTGCCGAAGGTGGAAGTAGAGGTAGCAGCCGGCCACGAACGGAACACCGAAGTACAGGGCGGGTGCCTGGGCGGGATCCAGTGCGATGCCGATCAGCGAAACGACGCACAGGGTGAACGCCAGGATGGGGACCAGCGGGAACAGCGGTGCCCTGTAGGCGAGGGCGGAGGTATCACCGCCGCCCCGGATGAAGGCGCGGCGGTGGAAGAAGTGCGCAGCCGTGATGGACATCCAGACGCCCACCACAGCGAAGCCGGCCACAGACACGAGGACCAGGTAGACCGCCTCCGGTGCCACCACGCTGCTGATCAGGGATGCCAGGCCACCCACCATGCTCAGGGAGAGCGCAGCCAGGGGGATGCCGCGGCGGGTCAGCTTCTTGAGGGCACGCGGTGCATGGCCTTCGTCGGCGAGCGAGTAAAGCATGCGGGCGCAGGAGAACAGGCCGCTGTTGCCGGCGGACAGGAGGGCGGTGATGATGACGAAGTTCATGATGTCGGCCGCGAACGGGATGCCGATGGCGGAGAAGACGGTGACGAACGGGCTCTCATCGAGCCCCACCTCGGTGTACGGGATGGTGGCCGCGATGACGGCAATGGCGCCGACGAAGAAGATGAGCAGGCGGATGACCGTGGTGCGCATGGCCTTGGGGATGGCCGTGGCCGGGTCTTTGGTTTCGCCGGCGGCAACGCCGATCAGCTCGGAGCCGGAGAAGGCGTAGAAGACGGCAAGCACGGTGACCAGGACGCCGGTGAAGCCGTTGGGGAACAGGCCGGACTCGGTGGCGAAGTTTTCGAACAGGAACGGGTGCCCGTCCCCGCCGCCGCCGAGCGGACGGAAGCCGAACAGGGCCGCGCCGCCCAGGACAATGAGTCCGATAATGGCGGCTACCTTGATGATGGCAAACCAGAACTCGGACTCGCCGAAGAACCGGGCGGACACCGCGTTGAAGCCAAAGAGGATGGCCGCGAACACCAGGCACCAGACCCACACCTCCACGTCCGGGAACCACCGCTGCATGAGCAGGCCGGACGCCGTGAATTCGGAGCCGATGGCCACGGCCCAGCAGAGCCAGTACAGCCAGGCGGTGGCAAAGCCGGTGGCGGGTCCGATGGAGCGGGCCGCGTAGATATGGAACGCCCCGGACACGGGGTAGGCGATGGCCAGTTCGCCCAGGCAGGCCATCACCAGGTACACCACGAACGCCCCGATGAGGTAGGCGATCACCGCGCCCAGCGGCCCTGCCTGGGAGATGGTGTAGCCGGAGCTGAGGAACAGGCCCGAGCCGATGACGCCGCCCATGGCGATCATCACCAGGTGCCGCGGCCCCATGGAGCGGCGGAGTCCGGAGGTGACCGGCTGCGCCGGGTCCGGCCTGGTGTCGAGCGTAGGCAATGAGGGTTCCACGGGTTTCTCCAGGTGCGGGTGATCGGTGCAGATAGTGGCGGCGGCCAGGGTTTTACGTGCCTCGCAGGTGCGCTTCACACGAACACGGGGGAACCGAAGAAGTGAACGCCGACAGAGCCGAAAGTAGCACGCTTGCCGAATTTAGGGTCATTAAAGGCATGGCATCTTGCTTATATTGCACGCTATTACGAGGGTGCCGGCAACGGCGGCACCCCCCAGGTGCCGGCGTCGGGCGCCCCAAAGGCAGCAGGTAAAATTGGAGGGCCATGCGCTGTTCCTACTTTGATGCCGCCCGCTGCCGCTCCTGCACCCTTATGGGCACGCCCTACGGCGAACAGCTGGCCGGCAAGCAGGCCCACTGCCAGACGCTCCTCTCCGGCCACGCCTCGCTGGAGTGGCTGGAGCCCGTGGCCAGCCAGGAATCAGCGTTCCGCAACAAGGCCAAAATGGTGGTCAGCGGGACGGCCCAGAACCCCACCATCGGCATCCTGGACGCCGACGGCCACGGCATCGACCTGCGCAAATGCGGCGTCTGCTCCCCTGGGCTCCGCGCAGTCTTTCCCGTGGTGGCCGCCTTCATCCGCAGCAACCGCCTGACGCCCTATGACGTGCCCAACCGGAGCGGCGAACTCAAGCACCTGATCGTCACCGAGTCCCCGGACGGCGAGATCATGCTGCGCCTGGTCCTCCGTTCAGAGCAGCTGGTGCCGCGCATCCGGAAGCACCTTCCGGAGCTGCTGGACGCCCTGCCGCAGGTGAAGGTGGTGTCCATCAACCTGCACCCCGAGCACAAGGCGGTGCTGGAGGGCGACCGGGAGATCCTGCTGACGGAGCAGTCCACCTTGAACATGCGGGTGAACGACATCAACCTGCACCTGCGCCCGCAGAGCTTCTTCCAGACCAACAGCGCGATGGCCGCGGCGCTGTACCGGCAGGGGCGCGAATGGGTCAGCGACCTGGCGCCGGCGTCAGTGTGGGACCTGTACTGCGGCGTGGGCGGGTTCGCCCTGCACGTGGCCGATCCGTCCCGCACGGTGACCGGCATCGAAACCAGCAGCGAGGCCATCGTCTCGGCCCGGCTCAGCAGCGACGAAGCAGGGCTGCAGGGCATGGAGTTCGAGGCCGGGGACGCCACCGCCTTCGCTCTTGCCGCCCCGCAAGCGCCGGAGCTGGTCATCGTAAACCCGCCGCGCCGGGGCGTCGGCAAGGAGCTGTGCGGCTGGCTGGAATCCTCCGACGTCCGGCACGTGGTCTACTCCAGCTGCAATGCCCAGTCCCTGGCCCGTGACCTGGCCGCCCTCCCCTCGTTCACGGCACGGCGGGCCCGGGTCCTGGACATGTTCCCGCAGACCACGCACTACGAAGTGATGGTCCTGCTGGAGCGGGCCGCCTAGCTTTCCGGAGTTCGCTGGGCCAGGACGCGTTCGACGGCGGCCGCGCTGGCTTCCTGCCCGCTGGACCGCAGCCCGGCCACCACACCGGCGGCGTCGGCGGCGGACCGGTTCTGGCTCAGTTTCTCCTTCGCCTCGATCCGGGTGATCAGCAGCTCGATGCCCACGATGGCGCGCAGCTGCCCGGCGATGAACTTTTCAGGGGCGTCCCCGACGCTCCACGGATGCTCACGTTCCCCCTCGTGCCGGTCCGTCAGGCGGCGGACGTGCCGTGCCAGCCAGCCGGCGTCGTCATGGACAACCAGCTGGCCGTACACGTGCGCGGTGCTGTAGTTCCAGGTGGGCACCACCCGCCCGTGCTCGGCTTTGGACGCGTACCAGGACGGCGAAATGTAGGCGTCGGGGCCCTGGATGATTGCCAGCGCCTCACCGGCAACAGCCGCGGAGGCCTGCGGGTTGTTCCGGGCGACGTGCGCGTGCAGGGCACCGTGCTCACCCACGTTCGGCTCGTAGACAAAGGGCAGCAGCGTAGCCAGCAGCCCGCCGTCGGTCATGGTGATGAGGTTGCCCGCTCCGGGGGTGGCGAGCAGGTGCCGGACGGCGTCGGGGCCGGCGGCGAAGTGGGCGGGAATGTACATGGGGATGTCCTTTCGGGTTGTAGGAGGCAGGTCAGGCTTTGGGCTTGAGCCGGACGCGGACGGCGGCGCCGGCGCAGAGGATGACGGCCAGGCCGCCGATCACGGTGGTCCAGGTAATGGCTTCGCCCAGCAGGAGCGCCGCCCAGCAGGTGCTCAGCACGGGCTGGAGGAGCTGGATCTGGCTGACCTGCGCCATGGGGCCGATGGCCAGGCCGCGGTACCAGGCGAAGAAGCCGAGGAACATGCTGACCACCGCAAGGTAAGCGAACGCTGCCCACTGGGCGGGCGTGGCCGACGGCGGCTGGCGGGCGAGGTCGAACACGGCGAGTGCCAGCATGGGCGGGAATGCGAGGACCAGCGCCCAGGCGATGGTCTGCCAGGAGCCCAGTTCGCGGGCCAGCAGGCCACCCTCGGCATACCCCACGGCGGCGCACACCACGGCGCCGAGCAGCAGGAGGTCCGCCCAGTGCAGGTGGCCGATCCCGCCCGATTGCAGGAACGCGAAGGCGAGGGCGGCCAGCGACCCGAGCGCCATGACTGCCCAGAAGGCTGCCCGGGGACGCTCCCGGGTCCGCAGGATGGCGGCCGTAGCCGTGGCGGCCGGGAGGAGGGCGATCACCACGGCACCGTGCCCGGCCGGAACGGCGGTGAGCGCGTAGGACGTCAGCAACGGGAAGCCGACGACGACGCCCCCGGCCACCAGCGCCAGCCTCGCCCAGGTGCGTGGCTGCGGAAGCCTCTGCCGCGTGAGTGCCAGGGCTGCGGCTGCGAGGACTCCGGCGACGACTGCACGGCCGGATCCGATGAACAGCGGGGACAGGCCCGCCACCGCCATCCGGGTTAACGGGACCGTGAAGGAGAAGGCCGCGACGCCAAGGAGTCCCCACCAGATGCCGGTGGACGTCCTGCTCGCGGCGGTCCCGTTGTGCCGGACGGGCAGTATCACTGGCTCCGGCAGGACAGTAGCGCTACTATGTTCTCTCATGAACAACGATAGCAGTTCGCGCATCGTCCTGGCACTCAGGACGTGGATCACCGCCGCCGCGCCAGGCGCGAAACTGCCGTCCACGCGCTCGCTGGTGGCGGAGTACCAGGCCAGCCCGGTGACGGTGCAGAAGGCGCTGCAGGCGTTGACGGCGCAGGGGCTGATCGAAAGCCGTCCCGGCGTGGGAACCTTCGTGCGGGCAGTCCGGACGGCGCGACCCGCGGACTACGGCTGGCAGACCGCGGCGCTGGGCTCGCCGTCGGCCGCGCTGCCGTCGTCGTCCACCATGCGCACGGCTCCCAACGACGCCATCTGGTTCCACTCGGGCTACCCGGACCGTGAACTGCTGCCGGAACGCCTGGTGCGTGCTGCGCTGGCCCGGGCAGCCCGCGGTGACGCCGCGTTGTCCCGCCCGCCGGCCGCCGGGATGCCGGAGCTGCAGCAGTGGTTTGCCCATGAGCTCGGGGCGGCGACGCCGGTGGGCATCACTCCCCCAACGCCGAGCGACGTGATCGTGCTGCCGGGAAGCCAGAGCGGTCTGAGCTCGATCTTCCGGGCGCTGGTGGGGGCCGGGCAGCCGCTGCTGATGGAGTCGCCCACGTATTGGGGTGCCATCCTGGCTGCCGCCCAGACGGGCGTGCGGGTGGTGCCGGTACCCAGCGGACCGGACGGGCCGGACCCGGTGGGACTGGCCAGGGCATTCGAGGAGACCGGGGCGCGGGCGTTCTACGCGCAGCCCAACTACGCTAACCCCAGCGGTGCACAGTGGGCACCCCCGCGGGGCGGCGAAGTCCTGGAGGTGGTGCGCGCACACGGGGCGTTCGTCATCGAGGACGACTGGGCCCATGACTTCGGCATCACCTCAACACCGGTGCCGCTGGCGACGCAGGACGATTCCGGGCATGTCATCTACATCCGGTCGCTGACCAAGAGCGTGTCCACGTCGGTGCGGATTGCCGCGGTTGTTGCGCGGGGTCCGGCCCGGGAGCGGATCTTGGCGCACCGGGCGGCGGAGTCGATGTACGTCAGCGGGCTGCTGCAGGCCGCGGCGCTGGATGTGGTGACCCAGCCGGGCTGGCAGACCCACCTGCGGAACCTGCGCCAGCAGCTGCAGTCCCGCCGGGACCTGCTGGTGACCAGCATCCGCCAGCACGTGCCGGACGCCCACATCGAGCTGCTGCCCAAGGGCGGGCTGAACCTCTGGCTGCGGATGCCCGACGGCACGGACCTGCCCCGGCTCACGCGCGACTGCGAGGACAACGGCGTCATCATCGCCGCCGGAACGGATTGGTTCCCGGCGGAGCCCGCTGGCCCGTTCGTCCGGCTCAACTACTCCGGCCCAAACCCGGCGGCGTATCCCCAAGGTGCCAAGGTGATCGGCGAGGCGCTGGCGCGGCAGGGTTGAGCGCCACCGAAACGGTGTTTAGGCGGGCTTGACCAGTTCCTCGCTCTTGTCCCACAGCTCGCGGGCCAGGACGGCGTCGTAGGCCTGCTTGTTGGCCTTGGCCAGCGCACGCTTGGCGTAGTAGGCGCCGGAGATCCAGTCGGTGCCGGCGGTGCCGTTGATGAGCCACAGCATGGTGTCGGCGCCCTGGTCCGGGGTGAGCATGAACCGGTTCAGGATGGTCTTGTACGCGTGCCGCATCGGACTTGCCGACTCCGCCGCGAAGTTGGTGCGGACCACGCCCGGGTGGAAGGCCGCCGTCGTAATTCCGCGCTCGTGGAAGCGGCGGTGCAGCTCGGACGTGAAGAGGATGTTGGCGAGCTTGCCGGTGCCGTAAGCGCGGTTGACGGAGTAGCTGTGCTCGGAGGTGAGGTCGAAGAGGTCCAGCTTGCCGAAGCCGTTGGCGGCGCTGGAGGTATTGATGACCTTGGCGTTGCTGGCCGACAGGGTGTCCAGCAGCAGTGTGGTGAGCAGGAACGGTGCCAAGTGGTTGATCTGGAACGTGGCTTCGTTGCCGTCCACGGTCAGGGTGCGCTTGCCCATGATGCCGCCGGCGTTGTTGGCCAGGACGTCGATGCGCGGGTAGTCGGACTTCAGCTGCGCCGCGAGGGTGCGGACCTGTGCGAGGTCGGCGAAGTCGGTAACGAAGTAGTCGGCGTCGATCTCCTTGGCCAGCGCCCGGGTCTTCTCGGCGGAACGCCCCACGACCACCACCCGGTCGCCGCCCTTGGCCAGGGTCCGGGCGGCTGCTGCGCCGATGCCGTCGCTGGCGCCGGTGATCACAATGGTGCGTTGGGTCAAGGGGTGTCCTTTGCTCGAAGCGGCAGCGCCCTGTCCTTTGTGGATCGAACAAGCGCACATAGGAGGAACAACGACGGCGGGGCGGCCGGTGTTCCCACCAGCCGCCCAGCCGCCGCGGAAGTTGGGCGTACGCTAGCCCGCCAGCCCGGCCACCAGGAAGATGGCCGCGGCGATGGCGAAGCCCATGACACCGATCAGGGTTTCCATCACGGTCCAGGTCTTCAGCGTGGTTTTGACGTCCATGCCGAAGAAACGGCCCACCAGC
Organism: Arthrobacter sp. Leaf137; assembly: GCF_001423525.1. Taxonomy (GTDB): domain Bacteria; phylum Actinomycetota; class Actinomycetes; order Actinomycetales; family Micrococcaceae; genus Arthrobacter. Next base: position 197,926 of record NZ_LMOI01000019.1, read on the forward strand.
CAGAAGCCGGAGTCGTTCACGTGCGAGACCACCACTGAACCGGCGGCCACGGCAATGACCATGGCGGCCACCTGCATGCCGTTCAGCCCGCCGGCGGCCACGGCCGGAGCAATCAGGCCCGCCGTGGTGGTGAGTGCCACGGTGGCGGAACCCTGCGCGATGCGGAGGATGGCGGAGATCAGGAAGCCGGCCATGATGAGCGGGATGCCCAAGCCGCCCAGGACATCGGCCAGGGCCTTGCCAATGCCGGAGGTGCGCAGCACGCCGCCGAACATACCGCCGGCACCGGTGATCAGGATGACGGAGCAGACGGGCCCGAGCGAGGACTCCAGCAGCTTCTCCAGTGCACCGGCGTCCTTGCCGCGGCGGGCGCCGAGGACGAACAGGGCCACGAGCACGGCGATCAACAGGGCCACCGGGGTTTCACCGAGGGTGCGCAGGACCTGGAACCACTGCTGGTCCTTGGTGCCCTCGGCCAGTACGCCGGAGGAGGCCAGGGTGTTCAGGCCGGTGTTGACGAAGATCAGGACCAGCGGCAGGAGCAGCAGGCCGATAATGGTGCGGAAGCGCGGCGGGTGGGACTCTGCTTCAGCGGAGGCGTGGCCCAGGATTTCCGGCACCGGCAGGACCAGCTTCTTGCCGGTGTACAGGCCGTAGAGGTAGGTGGTGACGTACCAGGTGGGGATGGCGACGATCAGGCCGGCGATGGTCACCAGTCCGATGTTGGCTTCGAAGAACGCGGCAGCGGAAACCGGGCCCGGGTGCGGCGGCAGGAAGATGTGCATCACGGAGAACGCACCGGCGGCAGGCAGGCCGTAGCGGAGTACGCCGCCGCCCAGGCGGTGGGCCACAGCGAAGACCACAGGCAGCATGACCACGAGGCCGGCGTCGAAGAAGATGGGGAAGCCGAAGATCAGGGAGGCGAGGCCCAGCGCGAAGGGGGCGCGCTTTTCGCCGAAGATGCCGATCAAGTAGTCGGCCAGGACCTTGGCGCCGCCGCTGGTTTCGACGATGCGTCCCAGCATGGCGCCGAGACCCACCAGAAGCGCTACCGTACCCAGCGTGGTGCCAAACCCGTCAATGAGGACCGGCACCACCTTGTTGGCGGGGATGCCGGTGGCGAACGCCGTGGCCAGGCTGACGAGGATCAGGGCGATCAGGGCGTGCACGCGCAGCTTGATGATCAGGAACAGCAGGACGAGGATCGCGGCTGCGGCGATGAGCAGCAGGGGGCCTGCTCCCAGCGTCTGGGTCCATCCTTCGATGGTCATGGTTCTCCTTTGAAACAGTACTTCTGGTTGGGGATTCGGGGGTGCTTAGGAAGCGCGGGGCGCCTGGTCCGCGTCGAGGCCAAGAGCTTGGACGACGTCGGCGACCAGTTCCTCCGGTGAGCGCGAGATGTCGAGGCGGAGGCTGCCGGCGTCGAGCTCTTCCTGGCTCAGTGGCTCCAGCGTGGCCAGCTGGCTGGGCAGCAAGGTCGGCGGCATGAAGTGGCCTTCGCGGCCCTGCATGCGCTGGCCGATCAGGTCTGCTCCGCCGTCGAGGTGCAGGAAGACCACGCGGCCCCCGGCTTCGGACAGGAGCCGGCGGTAGCTCTGCTTCAGGGCCGAGCAGGTGAGGACGGTGCTCAGGCCGTCCCGGGACTTGCCGGTCATCCAGTCCCGGATCTCGCCAAGCCAGGGCCAGCGGTCGTCGTCCTGGAGGGGAATGCCCTGGCTCATCTTGGCGATGTTGGCGGCCGGGTGGAACTCGTCCGCCTCGGCGCAGGCCCATCCCAGCGTGCGGGAAAGGGCTGCGGCGAGGGTGGATTTGCCGGACCCGGCAACGCCCATCACCACGAGGTGCGTGGGTGGATACTGCATGTTTGTACCTCCGGAGAAGACGTCGTTGGCTTTCGAAGAAGCTCCCTGCGGTGCCCAGTTGGCGTGGGCTACGCCATAAGGTATCACCTTTCAGAGCTATAAATACTATCTTTCAGTGTCACAAGTCATACCTTTGCGCGTTTCACCGCTATTCTGGAGGTGCGCTGCGGCGCGGAGAGAGGCGGCAGGAATGTCAACGGCGACAGTTGAAGAGACGGATGACGCGCACGACGGCGGGACATCCGTAGCAATGCATGAGCGCGTCCTCGAGGCGGTGGGCATAGCCATAGCGTCCGCCAAGCTTCCGCCGGGCAGCCGGCTCACCCTGGAAGGGCTGCAGCAGGAGTACAGGATTTCGCGGACGGTTGCCCGGGACACCATGAAGGTGCTCGAGTCTATGAACCTGGTGTACTCGCGGCGCCGGGTGGGGATCGTGGTGCAGGAGCGTCAGCACTGGAATGTCTTCGATCCCAAGCTGGTGCGGTGGCGACTCGCCTCGGACCGCCGCGAGGTCCAGTACAGCAGCCTGACGGAGCTGCGCATCGCCGTCGAGCCCATAGCCGCCGCCGGCGCAGCGCGGCGGGCCAGTGCCGACGAACGCGCCCAACTCCTGGCCCTTGCCGGCGACCTCCGGCGGCTGGGTGAGGCCGGCGACCTGCAGAATTTCCTGGCGGTGGACATCGAATTCCACCAGCTCCTGCTGCGCAGCTGCGGCAACGAAATGTTCCGGGCACTCGAAGGCATGGTGGCGGAGGTCCTGACCAGCCGCACCCAGCAGGGGCTCATGCCGTTCAAGCCCCGCAACGAGGCCCTGCAGGCGCATGAGGATGTGGCAGCTGCCGTGGCGGGCGGCGATACCGCTACCGCTGAGCGCGCCATGCACCACATCCTCGATGAGGTCCGCGAGGCCATGGGGCTACGTTGAGACCCATGAAAACGGGTTGGGGGATCCTGGGAACACTCGCTGCGGCCATGGCGGGGGTACTCCCCCTGACCGGCTGCATGACGTATTCATGCTCCACCATTGGCTACAGCAATACCGTGACCGTGGCCCTTGAGGGGAACGTTGCCGGCGTCGGCGAGGTTCGGCTGTGCGACGAATACACGTGCTCCCGGCTTGCACCGGAATTGGGCGCCCCGGCCCCGTCGCGCACCATCGAGCCCACGTTTTCGCCCGACACGGAGGCACCCGCCCCTGTCACCTCTGCGCCGTACTTCGCCACGAAAACCGACAATGCGGTTTGGGAGGTCAACGTGGACATGCGCGCTCCCCGGAACGCCACGGTCAGTGCCCTGACGGTAGACGGAACGGTGCTGGCCTCGCAGAACGTCGAGCTGACGTGGACACGGGTGGGCGGCTCGGAGCAGTGCGGCGGGCCGATGAGGGCATCGCCCATTCAACTCCGCGTTCCCTGACTCCGGACCAGCGACGGCGGGGCCCGGCAACCGTGCCGGGTCCCGCCGTCGTACGTCCTGGAGGTGGGCCCTACTGGTGTGAGCCCTGATGACGTGAGCGTGGCCTACATGCGCAGTGATGCGTAGGGCTCACTGGGGAGGTTTCCTGCCGACCATGGCGATCCGGAGCGGATGTCCGGGGTGTGTCCACGGCCGTCAGCCAGGATGGTGCAGATGGTTGCGATGAGAACCCAAAGAACGAAAAGCAGGAGGCCGAGCAGTTCCATGGTTGGTGCTTTCTGGTGAGTGTGCGGATGGGGCGATTTCAGTGTGTTCGGCGGGCGTGTGAGCAACCGTGTGACGGCCGCTGACGCCGCCAACCCCGCGGCGTACCATGAGCCCTATGGCCGAGAACTGGATTCGGCTCCTCGGTCCGCCCACGATCGAGTCCCCCGGCACCACTCCCCCGCAACCCCGCGGCCGCAAGGCCTGGGCGTTGCTGGCCTACCTTGCGCTGCAGGCCGATGGCACCGGCCGGTCCCGCACTGCTGCCCTGCTGTTTCCGGATGCGGCGGACCCGCTGGGCGCGTTGCGCTGGAACCTGTCGGAGCTGCGGCGGGCCCTTGACGGCGTGACCGTGGCGGGCGATCCCCTGCGGCTGGACCTGCTGCCGCCGTGGCGCTGCGATGCACTGGACGCGATGGACCCGGCCGCCGGTCCGGGCACGGACCCGCGCCGCTTCACCGGGCAGTTGCTGGAGGGCCTGGCCTTCGCGGATTCCCCGGTGTTCGATTCCTGGCTGGCGGACCAGCGCTACCGCCTGGACAACGTGGTCCAGTCGCTGCTGTACGAGGCTGCATTGGCGGCGCTGGCATCGGGCGCCGCGGGCGAGGCTGCGGAACTGGCAACCCTGGCCCTGGAGCGGGATCCCTTCCATGCGGACTGCAACGCCGTCCTGGTGAAGGCGCTCATTGCCGCGGGCGAGTACCGCAAGGCCCGTGCGCACGCCGTCCACTGCGGCAACCTGTACCGGCAGGAGCTCGGACTGCCGCTGCCGGCGGAGGTCCGCCGTGCGTTGTTCGACGCGGATCCGGAGCCCGATCCCGGCACCCCGGCCACTGCGGCAACCGTACGGTCCTACCTGGATGCGGGCGGGGCGTCGCTGTGGGCCGGGTCCGTGGACCGGGGGCTGGAGCAGCTGCGGCTTGCGGTCAGTCTGGCGCAGCATACGGGCAACAGCCACCTCGTGGCCGAGTCGCTGGTGACGCTGTCCGGGGCGCTGATCCACCAGGCGGGCGGCCGGGGCGCCGAGGTGGCGGACCTCCTGCACCGGGCGCTCCAGGCGGAGGGGCCCGACGGCGCCTCCCGGACCGCCGCTGCGGCCTACCGCGAGCTGGGCTACCTGTCCGTTCAGCGGGGCGTGCCGGACCGGGCCGCCGGGTGGCTGGACCAGGCGATGCAGGCGGCGGGCGGCTTTCCCGACGAACAGGCGCGGATCCTGGCCATCCAGGGCATGCTGGCCTCGGACACTGCGCGGTACGGGGCAGCCTCAGCGGCTCTTACGGAGTCCGGGAATCTTGCCAAAGCAGTGGGCAACCGGCGGCAGCAGGCGTTCAGTGCGGCCCTTCTGGGTCGGGTGCACCTGCTCCGCGGCGAACTGGACCTTGCGGGGGCTGTCCTGGACCGGGCCCTGGCCTGGATCGCGGAGGAGCACTGGACGGCGTTCGAGCCGTTCGTCGCGGGGGTCCGCGGGGAAACGTACCTTGCCGCCGGGGAGATGGAGCAGGCGGCCGCATTTATCGACCGGGCCTGGGTAATGGCGGAGCTGGCGGGCGACCACTGTTACATGGCCCTGGCGGCCGGGGCCGAAGCACGGCTGTTCGCAAAGCACGGCGACCTCGCAGCTGCTGAACACTGGATCGACCGTGGCCTGGAGCCAAAGCCCTGGTACCTCTGGTATTCGGCAAAGCTGCTGGACACGGCCGCGGAAGTCGCCATCGCCATCCGGTCACCCCGCGCCGCCGGCTTCGTGGACCGGCTGGGCGAGTTGGCCAGCCGCAGCGGGATGCGGGAGTTCGTGGTGCGCGGCCAGTCCCACCGTGCCCTGCTCGGGGACGAAACCGCCGCGGAGGCCGTCCCCTGGCTGGCCAGGGAAATCGACAACCCTGCCCTGACGGCGTTCCTGGCGGAGCGGCACCGGCGTTGATGCTGCCGGAGTGCCCGAGTAGAGGTCAGATAACCTTTGCTGCACGATCCTCCCGAAGTGGTTCGTTCCTCCCGGGAACTTTGCGTGGGCCTGCGGACACTATGAGGTATGGAACGGTTGGGGGAACCAGATGAGGTGCTGTGGAGCCGGTGTGCGGGTGACGATCCGGAGGCGTTGGGGCAATTGTTCGACCGGTATGCCGATGCCGTTTTCCGCTACTGCCTGAGCCGCACCGGTTCCTGGCAGGACGCGGAGGATCTGGTCTCGGTGACGTTCCTGGAGGCCTGGGGGAAACGCCGGAAACTGGTGCTGGAGCGGGACTCCCTGCTTCCTTGGCTTCTGGGCGTCGCCACCAATGCGATGCGCAACCGGGCCCGGTCCCGCCGCCGGTACGACCAGTTCCTGGCAAAACTGCCCCACTCCCCTGTGGAACCGGATCATTCCACGGCGACGGCGGAACGGCTTGATGCCGAAGAGCAGGTCCGGGAGCTGCTGGCGGCGGCCACCAGCCTGACCGGCGGCGAACGGGACGCGCTCTGGCTGTGCGCCGTTCACGGCTGCTCCTACCAGGAGGCAGCCGAAGCACTGCAGGTACGCATCGGAACCATCAAGTCCCGTGTCAACCGCGCGAAGAGCAAGCTCCAGGCCGCCGCCCCCACCGCGCTGGGGCGTCAGGCACTGGAGAACCATGAAGAGTCGAGGCAGTCATGAACCTTTCCAACATCGAGTTCCCCGGGGACACCCGCCCGGCGGTCCGCGCGGCGCTGGTCCGCGAAGCCGCATCCCGCCGTCGTGCGCCGTGGTGGCGCCGCCCCGCAGCCCTGACCTTCGCGGGTATTGCTTTGGCGGGTTCGACGGCGGCCATGGCCTATGTTGCCTTCGCACCGGTGGAGGACAAGCGGGATATCCGCTGCTACTACCGCGCCGATCTCACCAGCACGTATCCGTTGGGACATGGTTCCGGCGCCACCGTAGGGCCGTACCTTTCGTCCGGAGCCATGGACGAGGACTTCGACATGGCCAATCCAGGCACGGATCCCCAGGCCGGCAAGAAGCAGATCGAGGATCCTGTGGCGCTCTGCGCCTTTAACTGGGACCAGGGGCTGATGAACCCTGGCGGCGCCACGGATGACCTGATTCCGCCCGGATTCCAGGGCCCCGCGGCCCGTCCCCCGCAGGACCTGGAGAGCGGGGTCACCGATGCGCAGGGGAATCCTGCCACTGCCATGCCCAACAACTTCGGCCCGGGCCACTACGTGCCGGAGCTGACTGCCTGCGTGGTGGACAACGCTGTGGCCATCATTCCGGGGCCGCACAGCGTCTGCGCCGAACTGGGGATCCCCACGCTGGACGCCGGAAGCTGAGGTGGCACACCCGGGTTAAGCAAAAGCAGGGCCTGCCCGAAGGCAAGCCCTGCTTTATGAAACCTAACGGTCCCGGAGCTCTAGGAAATTAGAGAGCCTGGATGTTGGTGGCCTGGGGACCCTTGGGGCCCTGCTCGGTGTCGAAGGAAACCTTCTGGTTCTCTTCGAGGGAGCGGAAGCCGTTGGAGTTGATCGCGGAGTAGTGCGCGAAAACGTCCTGTGAGGAGTCGTCCGGGGAGATGAAGCCGAAGCCCTTTTCAGCGTTAAACCATTTGACGGTACCAGTAGCCATTATTTTTGTCCTTCGTGAAGGTGGAGGGAACGTCCCGACTTTCGGGCCCTCCGGCGTGGGGTGTTCAAAAACCGCTACTTCAGAAGAACACGGACTTTCGACCGTGCGTACTGCCTGAACTACCAACTGCATAAACACAACAACATGACTAACTGTACAGGAAATTGCGGCCCGTCCGAGCCACCCCCAGGCCGGACGTCATCCTCCAGCCGGCGCCTTCAGCCGGACCAGCCTCTCGACCCGTTCCGGGAACGGGCATATCCTGCCTTCACACGTAGCTCCCGGGAGATGACATCCATGGACATGCCCAAGGCGTCCGAGCAGGACAAGGAACGGTTCCGGCGTGTGGTGCCTGACCATCCCGAGGTGGTGGTGAAGCCGATGTTCGGCAACCTGGGGGCGTTCATCAACGGCAACATGTTCGCGGGCCTGTTCGGATCCACCATCGGCGTGAAACTCTCCGACGCGGACCGGGCCATCCTGGAATCCTCCGAGCGGACCGTACCGTTTGGCCCCGCGGAACGGCCGATGGGCGGGTACACCGGCCTGCCGGAGGTCTGGAACGAAGAGGGCGACGGCGACGACACCCGCGCAAGGGCCTGGGCCGAAAAAGCCCTGGGGTACATCGCCACGCTGCCGCCCAAGCAGCCAAAGGAGCCGAAGGCCCGGGCGCCAAGATCCGGCACCCCGCGGGCAGCCGCGAAGTAGCCATGTCCTCCCCCGCAGCCTCCCGGCAGGAAACCAACACAGTCATAGTGGGTGCCGGGCAGGCCGGCCTGGCCACCAGCTACTGGCTCAGCCAGCACGGGGTGGAGCACCGGCTGCTGGAGCGGCGGCCGGCGCTGGGCGGGGCATGGCAGGACCGGTGGGATTCCTTCTTCCTGAACACCCCCAACTTCTCCCTTGACCTGCCCGGCAAGGCCTATTCCGGGTCCGAGCCGGACGGGTTCCAGCCGCGGGACGCCACCATCGGCTGGTTCCGGGGCTACGCGGAGGACATCGCGGCGCCGGTGGAGCTGGATACCGCTGTCACCCGGATCTCCCCCGCGGATGGCGGGTTCACGGTGGAAACAGACCGTGGCGCGTGGGCTGCCCGCAACGTCGTCCTGGCCAGCGGCGCGTTTCAGCGGCCGCGGATCCCGCCAGCCGCCGTCGGAATCTCCGCGGACGTGCTGCAGCTGCACAGCCACGACTACCGCAATTCCGCCCAGCTGCCGGACGGTGCGGTGCTGGTGGTGGGGACCGGGCAGTCCGGCGGGCAGATCACCGAGGACCTGCTGGACGCCGGCCGCACGGTGCACCTGTCCGTCTCGTCCTGCCCGGAGGCGCCCCGGCGGTACCGCGGCAAGGACGTCTTCCACTGGATCATGCAGGTGAACGTGCACGGGCCGGAGTACGGCATCAACGCCCTGCAGGTGGACCAGCTCCCGTCCCCCGCCGGCCGGTTCATGTGCAATCCGCTGCTGTCCGGCAACGGCGGCGGCCGCAGCATCCGCCTGCGCTCCCTGGGCCGCAGCGGCGTCCGCCTGCACGGCCGCTTCGAGGGAATGCACGACGGCGGTCCCGTCTTCACGGACGACCTCGCCGAGCGCCTCACGCTGGTGGAGGCCGGGTTCGGCCAGCGGCTGGGCCGCCTGTCAGACGCGTACATCAAAGCTGCCGGCATCGACGCCCCGCCACCCGAAATCCCGGATCCGGATGATTGGCTGCCGTCCGAGTCCGGCGCCCGGCTGGACCTGGCGGCGGAGGGCATCACGTCAGTGGTCTGGTGCACCGGCTATGGGTTGGATTTCAGCATCCTGGACCCGTCCCTTGCCATCCTGGATGAGTGGAACTACCCCCGCCACCTGCGCGGCGTGACGGAGCATCCGGGCCTGTACGCCCTCGGCCTCCCCTGGCTGACCAAGCACATCTCGGCGACCCTGCCCGGCGTGGGCCCGGACGCCGAATACGTGGCGGAACACCTGGCGTCGCGTTCCAACTAGCCGGGTTTGCCTCGCGGCCCGGTCAGCCCGCTTGGCGGCTGGCCGGGGCCGTGGACCTTGCCGTGCTTGCCCGTCCGGGCCAGGAACGCGTACACCACCAGCGCAATCCCGGCCGCGATCATCACGGCAGGAACGGCAAAGTCCAGAGGGATCAGGAGCTCCGAAGACTGGACGGCCATGATCACGCCGAGTACCGCGAGGACCCCCGCCGGGATCAGCGGCCATCTGAGATGGCCACCCCCTGAAGTGCCCGTGCCGATGCCATCGGCGGGGCGGACCGGAACCAGGGCCAGCACGCCGAAGGTGGCCGCCAGGCCCAGGAACAGGACGGCGGCAACAGGTGTGCCCTGGAACGCCGGCGGCAGGGCCACAATCACGGCCAGGGTCAGCATCACACCGGCCGGGATGATGGCCCACCAGTGTTCCCGGCGCCGGACGAAGACCGACAGGAACAGGGCACCGGCGGCGGCGAACACCAGCGGCGCAACGATCGCACCGCTTTCGAGGACGCCAACCCGGTCCAGCATCAGCAGGACACCGAGCATCATCAGGACGATGCCGGCGATGATGCTCGCGTTGGCCGATTTCACCGTGGGCCTCCCGGGTGCTGGCAGGCGGCAGGGTGCCGCTGCTGCCTTCAGGCTAGGCTGCGGATTCGAACGGCAGGTAGGGCACAAAGCCCCGGCGCACGGTGGTTGAGCCTGTCGAAACCCCCAAGCCCCCTACTTCAGGCTCAACACCTCGTCGAGGGGGCGGCCGTTGACGAACACCTGCGCGCTGGTAGCCCCGGAGGCGGCCATCGCCGTGTATTCCAGCTGTGCCTTGGCGCGGGGGATGTCGCACACGCCGCCCAGCATGAACTGCCCGGTCAGCCAGATAGTAATGGTGCTGCCGGTCAGTTCACCGGCCACATACGTCAGGTTCGACTGGTACAGCGTGTTCACGTAACCCGATTCGCCGAGCGTGTAGTTCTTGTTGGCGAGCAATGCCTCGATGCTCGGCCGCACCTGGTCCGTGAACCGGACAGGTGCCGTGGTGATGGGAACCACGCTGTCACCGCACCCAGTCGTGGGGCCGGGACCGCCGTATCCGGCGCCGATGTAGTACACCGTCAGCGGTCCCGTTTGTTCCGGCAGCCCGGTGGGTTGCGGTTCCTCCGTCGCAGGAGGGCTGGCAGGGGCGGACGACGGCGGCGCGGCGGCGCTGGTGGTGGGCGCGGCTGGGGTGCTGGCCGCCGCAGTTGTGGTGGGCGCAGTGGTGGGCGTCGCCGTCGTGCTTGGACCCGTGGTGCCGGAAGCACTCGCGGTGGGGGCGGGGGCGGCGGAACTGCCCGTGGGCGTCGGGGAGGGAGGGCCGAAGCAGCCTGTGAGCACCAGCAGGCCGCTGAGCCCCAGAATGCCAAGAACCGGATGCCTGGGCCTGCTCATGATGCCCCCTTGAATGTGGGCCCGCGGGTGCGGGACCCACATTCAAGCTACGCCGGAGGGTTACTCCACAACAGGGACTAAAGTCCGGCGGCGTACTCCACTAAGGGTGCACCAGCACCTTTACCGCCGTGTCCTTGTGGTTGATGAGAGTGTCGAAGCCCTGTTCCACCAGGTCCTCCAGCGCGATCCGTCCGGTGATGAACGGCTTGAGGTCCACCTTGCCTTCCTGCACCATTTTGATGACGGCCGGGTGGTCCCGGACGTAGGCGATGGTGCCGCGGAGGTCGATCTCCTTGAGCACCAGCTTCTGCATATCGATGGTGGCGGGCGCGCCCCAGATGGACACATTGACCACCACCGCGCCGGGCCGGACGGCGTCGAGCATGGTGTCCAGCACCGCGTTCACGCCCGCGCATTCGAACGCGACGTCAGCCCCGGTCCCCCCGGTGAGCTCCCACACCCGGGCTGGCACGTCCTCCTTGCTAGGGTCCAGCACATGGTCAGCCACCCCGCTGGAAGTGGCCTTCTCCTTGCGGGCCTGGGTGAGTTCGCTGATGATCGTGGTCACGCCCATGCCTTTGAGGACGGCCGCCGTCAGCAGGCCGATGGGACCGGACCCGCCCACCAGCGCAACATCGCCTTCCTTCACTCCGCTGCGCGCCACCGCATGGTGGGCCACGGACAGCGGCTCGATCAACGCCGCCTCGTCCAGCGGAATGTCACCGACAGGGTGCACCCACCGCTGGTCCACCACGATTTTCTCGCTCAGCCCGCCACCGCCGCCGGACAGCCCGATGAAGCCCATCTGGCGGCACAGGTGGTAGCTGCCCGCCTGGCACATGTCGCAGTCACCGTCCACGAAATAGGGTTCGACGACGACGTTGTCACCCACTGCCAGCCCCTCCACGCCTTCGCCGACGTCGGAGACAGTCCCGGAGAATTCGTGCCCCAGGGTCACCGGGGATTCCTCGTGGGACAGCGGGTGCGGGTGGCCCGGCGCCGGGCAGAAGATGGGCCCTTCCAGGTACTCGTGCAGGTCGGTGCCACAGATGCCGCACCACGCGACATCGATCTTCACCGCTCCTGCCCGGAGTTCCGGCTCCGGGACGTCCTCGATGCGGATGTCCTTGCGGGCGTGGAAACGTGCTGCCTTCATGATGGTCCTTTCATGGATTTCGGCGGGTTCAACCGACGGCTCAGCGGGTGTGGTGGCTGGGCTGCAGTTCGTAGACGGGCGTGTCCAGTCCTTCCATGCGGGCCTTCAGCTGCAGCGCCAGGTAGGCGGAGTAGTGCCGGCTCTGGTGCAGGTTGCCGCCGTGGATCCAGAGCTGTGGCACGTTGGTTGGCTTCCACATATTGCGCAGCTCCCCCTCCCACGGACCAGGGTCTTTTGGCGTGTCTGAGCCGTATCCCCAGCATTTTCCTACCTGGTCCGCGATTTCGGGCGAGACCAGGTCCGCCAGCCAGCCGTTCATGGAGCCGTAGCCCGTGGCGTAGACAATCAGGTCGGCTTCCAGCTCGGTGCCGTCGTCCATCACCACCGCGTTGCCGGTGATCTTGGTGACCTGCCCGGTTTTCAGCTTCACCCTGCCGTCGATGATCAGCTGGGAGGCGCCGACGTCGATGTAGTAGCCGGAACCGCGCCGCAGGTACTTCACGAACAGGCCGGATCCGTCCACGCCGAAGTCCAGGTCGAACCCGGCGGCCTCCAGCTGCGAGTAGAACTCCGCATCCCGGGATGCCATTTCCTGGTACACCGGCACCTGCGCCTCCGGCAGGATCCGCATGGGCAGCGAGGCAAAGAGCAGGTCGGCCTTCTCGGTTGTCACCCCTGCCGCGAGCGCCCGCTCCGAGTACAGGTCTCCCAGGGCCAGGTCCATCAGGGACTCGCTGCGGGCGATGTGCGTGGAGGACCGCTGCACCATGGTGACGTCGGCGCCGTGCTCCCACAGGTCGGCGCAGATGTCGTGGGCGGAGTTGTTGGAGCCGATCACCACGGCTTTCTTGCCCGTCCAGTCCCCGCCTCCGGGGTGCTGGGAGGAGTGGCGCTGCTCGCCCAGGAAACTTTCGGCGCCGTCGAAGGTCGGGATGTTCGGGTAGCCGGAGACGCCCAAGGCAAAGATCAGCTGCTTCGGCCGGAGCGTTACTGGTTCGCCGTTGCGAAGGACGCTGACCTTCCATTCCTGCGTGCCGTCGTCGTACGCTGCCCCCACGCACTCGGTGCCGGACCAGTAGTTGAGCTCCATGATGCGGGTGTAGTGCTCCAGCCAGTCGCCGATCTTGTCCTTGGCGGCGAAGACGGGCCAGTCGTCCGGGAACTTCAGGTAGGGCAGGTGGTCGTACCAGACGGGGTCGTGCAGGTGCAGGGACTTGTAGCGGTTCCGCCAGGAGTCGCCCGGGTTCTGGTTCTTTTCGATGATGATGGTGGGCACGCCCAGGCGCTTCAGCCTGGCGGCGAGGCCGATCCCGCCCTGGCCGCCGCCGATGATCACGCAGTAGGGCTGCTCCTCGTAACCGAGCCGGGCTTCCTGTTCTTCCTTGAGTTCCTTCCAGGACCGCCGGCCGCGGACAATTTCGTGGGCCACGCCCTGCTCACGCCGCGGACCCTTCTTTTCCTCGAAGCCCTTCAGCTCCTGCATGGTGGTCAGCAGCGTCCAGCATTTGCCGTTCCGGAGCCGGAGGTGGCCGTAGCCGCGGGCGTCACCGGTTTCGAACGTGATCCAGGCCTCCGCGATGTCCGCGTCGCCGGTGGCGTCCTCGGCGAGCGCCCAGTTAGTGGGCTGCACGCGGTCCAGCGTGGACTCCAGCATGCGCCGGATGTCCGCCTTTCCCTCGAGGGTTTTGAGGTTCCAGGTGAATGCCACGAAGTCCCGCCAGTAGCTGTCATCCTCGAAGAGCCCAAGCGCTGCGTCCACGTCGCGCCGCTGCAGCGCCTCATCCAGGCCGGCGAGCCAGGCCTTGGCGGAAGCGGTGGGTGTTTCGGTCATCTCCACTCCTTTGTGTTGGTGCACTCTGGCCGCCCCGTCCCGCCGGGGTGCCTGCGATATGCTGAGGCGGGCGTGAGCTGCATCACTAGTGGAACGCGGCGGGGGTAACAGGTGCGTTACACGCCTACCGGACTGGCAAGGACGCCGGCGGCGAGGAGGACACGGTGGACTACGGTCAGAGGTTTTCGGACCCGGCACGGTATGCGCGTACGCTGCGGCGCGCGCATGAGCTGGTCATCTCCGGTGTGCCGCGCCCCGAAATCCCTGCCAGCCTGGTGGACTCCTGGCACCGGTCCATGGCGCTGGGCATCAGCCCGGACCAGCACAGCCCGCGGCACCTGCACGATGTGTCCGAGGTGCTGGAACTGCGGCGCGCGCACCGGCTGCAGCGGGTGATGCCGGCGCTGCACGAGCTCCTGGCGGACGACTCCCGGGACGGGCGCCACCTCCTGGTCCTCACCGACGCCGGCGGTGAGATCCTGTGGCGGGTGGGCAGCCCTGCGGTCCTGCGGCGCGCCGACCACCTGGAGTTCCTGGAGGGAGCGGACTGGTCGGAGGCCGGTATCGGCACAAATGCCATCAGCGAGGCACTCGTGACCGGCGGCGCCGTGCAGCTGTTTTCCGCCGAGCACCTGGTGCGCACCCACCACGAGTGGGCCTGCACGGCCGCTCCCATCACGGACCCTGCCACCGGTGAGCTGCTGGGCGTCCTGGATGTCTCCGGCCCCCTGGACACGATCAGTGCGGACACGCTGCGGATGGTGCGGTGCGCGGTCCGGGTGGCGGAATCGCTTTTGGGAACCCCCGACGGCGGGGCCTCGCCGGGTGCGTCGGCTCCCGTCCGCGCGGCCCGGCGGTCAGCGCCTCCTGATGCCCGGCCGGCCGCCGTCGTGGCATCCCTTGAACTGCTCGGTGACAAAGCTGCGGCGGTGTTCGACGATGGGAGCCGAACCTCCCTCACCCTCCGCCGGGCCGAAATCCTTGCGCTGCTGGACTCCCGGTCGCAGGGCTGGTCCGCGGAGGAACTGGCCTACGAACTGCACGGGGACGCCGGCACCCCGCAGGCTGTCCGGACAGAAATGTTCCGGGTCCGGTCGCTGCTGGGCGGCGCCGTGGAATCCAACCCCTACCGGCTGGCGTCAGGCCTGGCCGGGCGCTCCGACTCGGGGCGGGTGCTGCGGCTGCTGCGTGGTGGCCGGGTGGCCGAAGCGCTGGAGGCGTACACCGCTCCCCTGCTCAGCCGGTCCGGCACCCTGGCCGTGCAGCTGCTGCGGGACCAGCTGGACCTCGCCGTGGGATCCGCCGTGCGGGCCAGCGGGGATGCCTCCTTGCTGGTGCGTTGGCTTTCCACGGACATGGGGGCATCTGATCAGCTGGCTGTCGAGGCGCTGGGCAAGATCGTGGGACGTGGCGATCCAAGGTATCTGGCCTTCCTTGCGGCCACCGGTTCGCCCGTTCATTAGGCAGGTCGACTGATCTTGTCACGCAGTTAACCCGCCATTCACATCCCCCACGGAACCTGTCCAACCGGCCTCCCTAGGTTCGAAGGCATGGACAATATCTCCCGCAGAACCCTGATCTCCGCCGGCCTGGGCGCAGGCATCGTCGCCGCCCTGCCGGGTGCCGCCGTCGCGGTTTCCACCTCTGACGACGCCGGCCTCCGCACCAACCCCTTCCTGCTCGGCATCGCATCGGGCGAGCCGTGGCCGGACGGCTTCGTCCTCTGGACCCGCCTTGCGCTGAACCCCGTGGCCGAGGACGGCCTGGGCGGCATGCCCGCCCGCAACGTTGCGGTGCAGTGGGAAGTGGCGGAGGACGAAGGCATGCGCCGGGTAGTAGCCCGCGGCGTCGAGCACGCCCGGATTGAAACCGCGCACTCGGTGCACGTTGAGCTGCGCGGCCTGAAAGCTGGCCGCGAATACTTCTACCGGTTCCGTACCGGCAGGCATCTGAGCCCGGTGGGCCGCACGCTCACCAGCCCCGCGCTGCACGAGACGCCCGCCGCGCTGGCCATGGCGTTCGCCAGCTGCGCGCAGTACGAGCACGGCTACTTCACCGCCTACAGACGCCTCGCCGAGGACCACCCGGACCTGGTGCTGCACTTGGGCGATTACCTCTACGAGTACAAGAAGGGCAGCTACGTGATCGGCGGCGGCAACCCGCGCGACCATGAAGGCCCCGAGACCGTCGCGCTGGAGACGTACCGGCAGCGCCACGCGCAGTACAAGGCCGACGCCGACCTGCAGGCCGCGCACGCCATCGCACCGTGGGCAGTGGTCTGGGATGACCACGAAGTGGATAACAACTGGGCCGACGAGGTGCCGGAGAACAGCGACGCCGGCCAGCTCAACGACACCACCGAGCACTTCCGGCAGCGCCGCGCGGCCGCGTTCCAGGCGTACTACGAGAACATGCCGCTGCGCCCCTCCTCCCTGCCGGCCGGGCCGGACATGAAGATCTACCGCAGGATCCAGTGGGGGCAGCTGGCCAACTTCCACATGATGGACACCCGCCAGTACCGCGATGACCAGCTGGCCGGCGACGGGTGGAAGAAGAACGTGGCCGAGCGCCTGGCGGAGGACCGCACCATCACCGGCGCGGAGCAGGAGGAGTGGCTGCTGGACGGCTTCACGAACTCCACCCAGCGGTGGGACGTCCTGGGCCAGCAGGTCTTCTTCGCCGAGCGCGACAGGGCCCAGGCCCTGGACGTGGACGATGTCTCGATGGATGGCTGGGACGGCTATGTGTCCTCCCGGCGCCGCATCACCCAGGGCTGGGTGGACGCGAACGTCCGCAACGCCGTGGTCCTCACCGGCGATGTGCACCGCAACTGGGCCAACGACCTCAAGGTGGACTACAAGGACCCTGCCTCCCCGGTGGTGGGCTCCGAGCTGGTGTGCACGTCCATCACCTCCACCGGCAACGGCACCGGCTCCACCACCGATCCAACGATGGCCTGGAACCCGCACCTGAAGTTCTACAACGACAACCGCGGCTACGTGAACACCCGCATCACCAAGGAATCGATGACCGCGGACTTCCGGGTCCTGGACCACGTCACGACGCCGGGCGCACCGGTTTCGACGAAGGCCTCCTTCGAGATCCGCGACGGCGTGCCGGGGCTTCAGGCGCGGGGCTGACCTTCTGCGGGTAGGCCGCGGGGCATCAGCGCGGCCTACCCGCAGGCATAGTCATAGTCGAGTCCGGCCGCTACGTACTGGGTCACGGTGACGGAACTTCCGGGGGTCAGGCCGGGCAATGAGCAATTCGATTTCGCTCCCCGCAAGGTCTTGGCACCTGCGAGCCAGCTGGGCAGGCCAGCCAGCGGGCTGCCCGGCGGCACCGTCCCGGCGATGGTTCCCCACTGGCTGCCGGTGGAGTAGATCCCCACCCCGGCAGCCTTGCCTGCGGAGTCCGTTTTGCCGGCGGTAATGCCTTTGAAGTAGGTGGCCATGCCTTCGAGCGTGGCGCGGTTCAGGGCCGTGGCGTTTGAGGTGCCGGTTTGCCAGCTGTTGCCGGTCTCCACGTCCAGCCACCAGAAATAGGTGCCGGGGTTCGTGATGCCGCGGATGGTGGCGTCGTCATAGGCCTTGGCGTAGCCGTACATATAGGAGCAAGGGAGGTCCACCGGCCCTGCTCCCCCGCCGCCGGAACCGCAGGTTCCGTAGGGGTTGGAGACCGTGACGTTGGCGTAGGTATTGGACGATGGCCACCAGGAGCCCTCGTGCCCCGGGTTGGCGGTGTTCACGTACAAGGCAACCTTGGGCTGGCTGGATCCCCCGGTTGAGGATTTGCCCGCCCAAGCGAGTTGCTCGGCCAGGCAGGGATTCGTGTTGTTGGCCAGCCCGCCGGTCACCCCGACGATCGCGAACGCCGGCCCGGAGGGAAGGGTCTTGCCGCACTGTGGCCAGGACACGTCGTTGCCCACCGGGTCAGTACTTCCTGATGGCGGAGGTGCCGCCACCGCTGCCGTTCCCGTGGCAAACAGCCCCAGGAGGACCAGGAACACACCTGTCAGCTTCTTTGTCATAGGGGCTATCTTGCGCCCGCGCAGGCAGGCTGGGTAGGGGAAGCGGCCCCTCACTTAGGCGGGAACGACGACGGCGGCGCGTCCCGCCGTCGTACGTCCTGCTTTGCTGCCGCGCACGCCGCCTCGCATCATTCCGCAAGCCATTGTTCAGGGCCCGGTGCGGGGATACGATGCTCGCGGGGAGAGGCCTGGTCTCGCGACGAGTAGGGGCCCTCCCGTGACCGACTTCTTCACCATGCAGCCCGGTGAGACCGCCGCTCCCCTGCCGCCCGGGCCGGTCTTGTGTACAGGGACCGCGGCCATGCGGCGCATCCACCGCTTCTTCCTGTGGGCCTATGCGGAGGCGCCCGGCCTGGTCCGCTCCGTGCCGGCGGGCGATACTGGGCGGGCCGCGTACGTGGGGGAAGTGCTGGGGAACTTCGACATGGTCCTCCACGTGCACCACGAGGGTGAGGACCTGCTCATGTACCCGCCGCTGGAGCAGCGCGCTCCCGGCTGTGTCCTGCACATCGCCCAGATGCTGGAGCACCACCGTCAGGTGACGCAGCGGCTGGAACGGATTGAGCCGGTGCGGCTGCGCTGGATGGGGACGGCGGACCAGCAGGACGCCTCGGAACTCGCCGCGCTGTATGAGGACCTGAAAGCGGTGCTGGACGTGCACCTGCGCCGCGAGGTCACCGAGGTCATGCCGGTGGTGGACCGGGTGATGACCGAGAAGGAAGCCGCGGCGGTAGGACAGCACGGGATCGACAAATTCGACAAGAAGTTCATGGTCTCCTACCTCGGCATGGTGCTGGCCACAAACCCACCGGCCGACAGGGTTGAGCTGTTCCGGGAAATCCCGGCGCCGGTCCGGCTCGCGTACAAGCTGGTGGGCCGCCGGATGTACCGGAAGCAGTACGCCACGCTCTTCCCGGGGCGCCCCATCCCCGAGACCCTGTAGCCGATGGTTCAGCGCGGGGCCGCAGGGGTTGACGTTCGGGCTGGATAGCCCCATTGCACGGGTCCGGTGCGGGCGTACAGTTCTTCCATGGAACCGATTCGGGTCATCCTGTTGCCCGGCGCAGTACTCCCCGCGGACCTGGCCTATGCCCGCCTGATCGAAGCGCTGGGACCGGACGTAAGTGCCGTTGCCAAGGAACTTGAGCTGTACCGGGAGGACCAGCCACCCGCCGGATGGACCCTGGACACAGAGGTGGACGGCGTCCTGCGTGAGGCCGATGCCCGGGGCTGGCAGGCCTTCCACCTGGTGGGCTATTCCGGCGGCGGTGCGGTGGCGCTGGCGTTCGCCGCTAGGCATCCAGGCCGGCTGCAGAGCCTTGCCGTGCTGGAGCCGGCGTGGGCAGGAAGCTGGGACTGGAGCCACTCCTACACGGAGCACCATGCGAAGTTCGCGGAGCTCGAAGCTCTTCCGCCGGACGAGTTCATGGCCGCGTTCATGCGGCTCCAGGTGAGGCCCGACGTCGTCCTGCCGCCCGCGGAGGCCGGTCCCCCGCCGCCGTGGATGGCCAAGCGGCCCGCCGGGATCCGTGCCTTCCTGCGCACGTTCAGGGACTACGACCTGGACCGGTCGCGGCTCGCTGCGTTCAGCAAACCCGTCTACTACGCCGTGGGCGGACTCAGCCATCCCGATGACCAGGGCGACGTGGCCGCCCGGCTGGCCCGGGTCTTCTTCCCGGACTTCCACCTTGAGGTCTTTCCCCGGCGCCACCACTTCGACCCGCCGCACCGGATCGAGCCGGAGCGGCTGGCGGAGTCCCTGCACCGGCACTGGGCGTTAGCGGAGGGGCGCCCCGCCGGGCATCACGAGGCCGTTCCGTCCCGGGCTTCCTGAACTGCCTGACGACGGCGGCGTCCCCTAGACGGCACTGTCCGCTTCCCTAAATGGGTGTTGCAACGACCGCTAGAACCGGCCCAGCCAGCCACCCGCCGTCGTCCGTTCTTCCGCCCGCGGCGTCCGCGCCTAGAGGCAGACCGGCTGGAACGCGGGGTCCGCGGGACCGGACGCGCGGCCCAGGGCGTTGCCCACCCACTGATGCACCACGGGATCGTTGGGCGTCTGGTCGTGCTCGAAGGCGTCGGCCGGGCACTTGTCCTGGATGGTGAGGTTGGTGACCTGGCGCGCGCTCCCGTTCAGGTACTGGCTGTTATAGGGGATCACCACCTCGTCGTACTTCGTGGAGATGACGGTGTAGGACGGGCCGGCCACGGTGTCGCCGATCGAGTTGAGCTGCTGCATGAAAGCGGAACCGGCCTGCTGGTCGGCGCAGGCGGCGCAGCCGGCGGCCGTGTAGTCAGGCGTGGGCAGCATGTCCGGCGGCGGGACGATCAGGCCCTTGGTGCCGTGGTTGGACGGCGCGATACCCACCAGGTGGTGGACATACTTGGCGCCGCCCAGCAAGCCCATGTAGTACCGGGGCATCATGCCGCCCTGGCTGTGGCCCACCAGGTCCACCCGCTTGGCGCCGGTGGCGGCACGGACGGAATCCACGAATGGGGCAAGCTGCTTGGCGGACTCGGCCACGGGAGCCGTGGCGTACACGCCGTTGGTGGCGCCGTAGTTGAGGGCGAACACGCAGTACCCCTGGCTCTTGAGGTACGGCGACATGGTGGACCAGTTCTTCGCCATGCTTTCGAACGTGCCCGGCACCAGGATGACCGGGTAGGGGTGCTCCGCCGACGGTTTGCAGGACCAGTCATTGGCGCCCGGCGGGGAGAGTTCGACGGCCTGGGCGGGAACCGCCATCAGGGATGTGGCAAGGAGCACTGCTGCGGCAACGGACAAGGCCCGGGATAGGAAGGACATGGAAACCTCTTTGTTCGTCTGTCTTCGGGAAGCCCGGCGCCTGGTGTTGGGGGTCATCAGGCGCCGGGCCGGTTTCCATGCTGGCAGCGCTGTGGCCTTTGCGGAGCGGAAGTGCACGAATGTGCGGGTTATCCGTTGGTGTGGTGTCATCTCCCCGAGAGAGGCCCGCCAGAGTGTTGTTACTGGTGGGTAGGTACTTTCCGTGGCGCTCACGCGTGGACGCCCGCCCAGCGGCAGTTGCACAAACGTGCAGGTAACCCGCCCCTGGCTTCCGGGACGCCGGAACAGTGCGGAGACGCTGAACCGCCGCTACAGCGTCCCCGCACTGTTCCAGCGATTTGGGCGGGTTTCGACAAGCTCAACCAACGGACAGGGCGGGTTTCGACAGGCTCAACCACCGCGTCGGTTCAGAGGGAGGCGCCGCCGCAGATCACGTAGTTCTGGCCGGTGATGGACTTGCCGTGCGGGCCCAGCAGGAACGCGGCCAGGGCGGCGACGTCCTCCGGGTCCACCAGGGCGCCGAGGGCGGGCAGCTTCACCGGGGTGGCGGCGCGGCCGGGGTCATTCAGCATCGGGGTGTCGGTGGGGCCCGGGGAGAGGACGTTCACCGTGATCCCCCGGGGCGCCAGCTCCTGCGCCCACGTCCGGCCCAGCCCCATCAGGGCAGCCTTCGTGGCGGCGTAGTGGCTCTTGCCCGGCATCCCCGTGGAGGTGCGGCTGCCCAGCAAAACGATCCGGCCGCCGTCGGGCATGGACGGCACCAGCGCGTTGGCCAGCACCGAGGCCGCCGCCACATGGACGGTGAACATCCCCGCCAACGCGGCCGGGTCAAGGGAGCCGATATGAGCGGTCCGCTGGAACCCGGCGGCGTGCACCAGGGCATCGGCCGGCCGGAGCCCGGCCACGGCGTGAGCCAGGGCCTCAGGATCCGACAGGTCCGCCTGCAGCCACTCGAACTTCCCGTCCAGGGACGTCTCGGTGCGGCTCAGCCCGGTGACCGACCAGCCGTCGGCCAGCAGCCGCCTGGTGATGGCCTGACCGATGCCCGAACTGCACCCGGTCAGCACCGCATGCTGCTCAGTCATTGATGGAGCCGTCCTCCAGGCCGCCCGGCGTGGTGCTGCCGTCGTACGCCCATTGCGGGTCCACCCGGACAAACTTGATGGCCTGCCGGAAGTACGTGTAGGCGATGTTCAGGGAACCGTCCGGGCCCTGGTGGATGGACGGGTAGGAGTATTCGCGGTTCAGCCCGTCGCGGGAGTTGTTGGACAGGCAGTACCCGTCCCCCACGTCCAGGTTCCGGCGGATGGGCCAGGAGCGGCCGGAGTCCTCGGAGATCGCCAGGGTCATCGGCGAGCGCGGCGTACCCCAGAAGGCGCGCTTCACGCCGTCGTGCTCGGAGAAGGCGGAGGCGTCCGGCTCGGCCACCTGCCCCTGTTCCTCCGCCAGGCCGTCGTCGTCAATCTCGTCATAGAGGGACAGGCGCCGTTCGGTGCCCTCCCCCGACCGTGCGTGGTTGTACACCAGCGCCAGCCGGCCGTCAGCGAGCGCGGTGAACTGGATGGACGAGTTGTTGTTCGGCAGCTCGGTGGGGACCGGCTCGCTCCAGGTGGACCCGTCGTCGGTGGAGCGGGATTCGTAGATCGAGTCGGCCCAGCGGCTGCGGAACAGCGCCAGCAGGGAACCATCGGCCACGGGCTGGATGTTCATGTGGACGCAGCCCAGGCTGCCGGGCAGCACGGTTTCGGTCCAGGTGGCGCCGGCGTCGTCGGAAATCATCACGGCGCTGTCGTCGCTGTTGCCCACCCACTTCTCGCCCGGCGTGGTGATACAGCGGAAGATCGGGATGATCAGGCGGCCGGACGGCAGCACCACGGGCAGCTGGCGGACGAACACGCCGCCGGTTTCGTTGGCCGCAAACAGGGTTTCCACCGGCCCCCAGGTGCGGCCGCTGTCCAGGGAAATACGACGCCGGACCTCGGCGGTGTCCTGGTTGCCCGCCTTCTGCGCGGTGTACAGCAGCCAGAGGGCGCCGTCCGGCGCCACGAAGAGGATGGGATTCTGCTCGGAGCGGGTGGAGTCGTCGGAGAGCTGCTCGGGCGCGGACCACTGGCTGCTGCCCGGCTCGAGGGCGGAGAACCAGATGGAAATGTCCGGTACGCCCTCCTGGGTGCCGCCGAACCAGACGCAGCCCAGCCGGCCGTCCGGGAGGGTGAGCAGGTTGGCGGCGTGGCTCTGCACGGTGGGGGCGGGCAGGTAGGCGAAGTCGGCGCCGTCGGCCGTCTTGACCGTCCCGTCCGGGGTGATGGTGCTGTAGCTGTCCGTGGTGGTGTTCGTCATCGGATTAGTCCTCTTTGGTTCCGGCAGCGGAAGTAGCGGCGTCGAGGTGGGACTTGGCGATCTGTTCCAGGTGCGTCAGGTCCGAGGCGATGGTGGTGAACGTGTAGCCCTGCGCCAGCCGCTGCGCCGCAACGGTGCCGGCGGGCGTGTGGATGCCGGCGGCGATGCCTGCGGACGCCGCAGCCTCGGCGATGGTCTCCAGCGCGGCGTTGAATTCGGTCTCGACGGCGGGATCCCCGGGGAAGGCCCCGCCCACCGCGATCGCGAGGTCGGACGGGCCCACGTAGATGCCGTCCAGGCCGGGGGTGGCGCAGATTTCCTTGACGTTGGCCAGGCCCTCGGGGGTTTCGATCATGGCGAAGACCATGGTGGTGGCGTTGGCTTCAGCTGGCACGGGACCGATCCGCAGAGCCGAGCGCATGGGGCCGTAGGAGCGGCCACCCAGCGGCGGGTACTTTGCTGCCGCCACGGCCGCGGCGGCGTCTTCGGCGTTGTTGATGAGCGGAACGATGACCCCCACGGCGCCGGCGTCCAGTGCCTTGCCGATGGCGGTGAAGTCGTTGGCCTCCACGCGGACCATCCCCACGGCGGTGTGCCCGGCGTCGATGGCCATCAGCCCGTTGAGCACGCCCGAGTAGCCCAGCAGCCCGTGCTGCGCGTCCAGGGCGACGTAGTCGTAGCCAAGCCGGCCGATGCGTTCGGTGGCCA
This sequence comes from Arthrobacter sp. Leaf137, assembly GCF_001423525.1. Taxonomy (GTDB): domain Bacteria; phylum Actinomycetota; class Actinomycetes; order Actinomycetales; family Micrococcaceae; genus Arthrobacter. The sequence continues at coordinate 221,328 of NZ_LMOI01000019.1, forward strand.
CGGGCGCGTCCAGCACCGCCCAGTAGCCCACCGCCTGCTCACGGGCGCGGATCTTGCGGGCGAATTCGAGGGCCAGTTCGGAGGTCATCAGTGTCCTTCAGTCAGTTCGGTTCAGCAAATGTTCGGTTCGGGAAGAAATGGTCAGCGGTTGTAGGCGGGCATCGGGCCGCGCAGCGAGGTGCCCACGGCGTCGCAGGCTTCCACGACGTCGGCCGGCAGCGGGCCGTTGGCCACGGCGGCGATGTTGGCGCGCAGCTGCTCCACCCTGGACCCACCCAGCAGCAGGGACCCGACGCCGTCACGGTAGGCGAGCCAGCGCAGCGACAGTTCCGCGAGGGTCACGTCAGCGTCCGCGGCGATCCTGGACAGCTCGCCGATCGCGTCGAACAGCTGCTTGTCCCAATACCGCTGCGTGTACATGGCGGCGAGCTTGGAGTCTCCGTAGCGGCCCTCGGTGGGCTTGGCGTCGAAGCTGTGCTTGCCGGTGAGCAGGCCGCCGCCCAGCGGGTTGTAGACCATGGTGTGCACGTTGTGGGTGGACGCGAACTCGAGGTATTCCTCCTCCAGCCGGCGGGCCACCAGGTTGTAGAGCTGCTGCGCGACCACGGGCTGCGGCGCACCCACTTCCCGCGCCGTGTGGATCACATCGGCGATCTGCCAGGCGGCGAAGTTGGAGACGCCCAGCGCGCCGATCTTCCCCTCGGCAACCAGCTCAGCAACAGTCGAAAGGGTCGAGGTTAGAGGCGTGGCCCGGTCCGGCTGGTGCAGGTAGAACAGGTCGATGCTGTCCACACCCAGGCGGCGCAGGCTGTTCTCCACGCTGGCGCGCAGCCCGGCCGGCGACAGCGGCGAGTTGGAGCCGTGGTCCGCATGCGGCATGCCGGCCTTGGAAGCCAGGATGACGCCGTCGCGCTTTCCCTTCAGGAGGCGGGCGAGCATCTCCTCGGTGACCCCGCCGACGTACGCGTTGGCGGTGTCGATGGTGGTGATGCCGGCATCGAGCGCTTCGGAGACCATCCGGCCGGCGGTGGCTTCGTCAACGGTGTCGCCGAACGTCATGGTTCCCAGGACCAGCCGGGAGATGGGGAGTTTCAGGCCGTCCACCTGGGCGCCTTCGGGCTGCGTGCTCATGCGTTGATTCCTCGTGGTTGCGGATGCGGGAAGTGGACTTAGTTGCTCTGGTTGGACAGGGCCAGGGAGCGGACAATGTGCCTGGGCTTCAGGCCCGTCATGGTGGAGGGGTCCAGGGCCGCGCGGCGGAGCTTGCGGGTGTAGTCCTCCTTGGGGGCGGTCAGGACGGACGCGGTGCTGCCGTGTTCCACGAGCTTGCCGCGCTGCATCACCATGACGCTATCGCTGATCTCCTGCACCACGCCAAGGTTGTGTGAGATGAACACGTAGGTGATGCCGGTTTCGTCCTGGATGGATTTGAGCAGCCGCAGCACCTGCGCCTGCACGGAGACGTCCAGGGCGCTGGTGGCTTCGTCGCACACCAGCAGTTCGGGCTTGGAGGCGAGCGCCCGGGCGATGCCGATGCGCTGGCGCTGGCCGCCGGAGAATTCGCCGGGGTGCTTGTCCAGGGACCGGACGGGCAGGCCCACCTGGTCGATCAGCTTGGCGGCGGCCTTGTGCCGTTCGGCCTTGGAGCGGATGCCCTGCAGCTTCAGCGGCTCGGCCACGATTTCCTGCGCGGTCATGTGCGGGTCCAGCGATCCGTAGGGGTCCTGGAACACCATCTGGAACTTGGAGCGCAGGGGCCGCAGCTTCGCTTCGCTCATGGAAGCAATGTCCGTGCCGTCCAGGTTAATGCTGCCGCTGGTGGGGGGCACCAGCCGCATGAGCGCCTTGGCAATGGTGGATTTACCGCAGCCCGATTCACCCACGACGGCGATCGTCTTGCCTTTGTCCACGGCGAACGAGACGTCATCCACGGCCCGGAACGTGCCGCCGGGGACGTGGTAGTCCACCACCAGGTTGTCGACGGCGAGGAACGGCTTAGTCATTGCGTGCTCCGGTCTGGGTGAGGGCTGGGCTGGTGGTGGCAGCTGAGCGGCGGCCGGTGGCGGCGGGCGTTTCGTCCCACTCCCCCAGCACGGGGACGGCGGCCAGCAGGGTCTGGGTGTATTCGGTGGCGGGGTGGTCCACGATCTGCTGGACCTCGCCGGATTCGACGAAGGCGCCGTCCTTCATCACGTGGATGCGATCCGAGATGAGCCGGGCCACGCCGAGATCGTGCGTGATCATCAGGATGCCGATGCCGCGCTGTTCCTGCAGTTCCAGGAGCAGGTCGAGGATGCCGGCCTGCACGGTGACGTCCAGGGCCGAGGTGGGCTCGTCCGCCACCAGCAGCTGTGGCTCGGAAGCCAGCGCGATGGCGATCAGCACACGCTGCAGCATGCCGCCGGAGAGCTGGTGCGGGTACTTCTTCAGCTGCTTTTCCGGGGTGGGGATGTGCACCTGTTCCAGGAGCCGGACCGCGCGGGCCTGGAGGGCGGCCTTGTCCTTGGCGGACGCGGCGCCGGCGATGCTGATGGCTTCGAACAGCTGGCTGCCGATCGAATGGACCGGGCTCAGCGCCGTCATGGGGTCCTGCGGGATCAGCGCCAGGGTCTTGCCGCGCACCTTGTTGATGGCCTTGGGATCAGCGGAGATGTCGACGCCGTCAATCAGCACGGTGCCGGACAGCACCGCCAGGTCCTCGGGCAGCAGGCGGAGGATGCCCATCGCCGTCGTCGACTTTCCGGAACCGGACTCGCCGATGATGGTGACCGTTTCGCCGCGGTGGATGCTGAAGCTGACGGAGTCCACGGCGCGGATGATGGCGGTGTCCGTGATGAGCTCCACCTGGAAGTCGCGGACCTCCAGCAGGGGCTGCTCGGTGAACGTCGGCTGTTCGGTGGCCTCCGCCTGTGCGGTGGACTTTCCGGCCGGGGTCTCGGATGAGGCTGTCATGTCAGGCACCCTTCTTCTTGCGGCGGGGACGGTCGCGGAGCCCGTCGCCCAGCAGGTTGACGCCCACCACCATGAGCACGATCACCAGGCCGGGCAGGGTGACCATCCACCAGGAGGTGGTGATGTAGTCCTGGCCGTCGGAGATGATGCGGCCCCAGGTGGCGAAGGGCCGCTGGGGGCCGGCCCCCAGGAAGGACAGCGCGGATTCGAGCAGCACGGCCTGGGCCAGCAGGAGCAGCACCACCAGGGTTGCCTGCTTGATGACGTTGGGGATGATGTGCTGGATGAGGATCTGGATGCGGTGCAGGCCCAGGATCCTCGCGGCGGAGACGTACGGCTTTTCACGTTCCACCAGCACCATGGAGCGGGTGAGGCGGGCAACTTCGGGCCATTGGGCGATGGCGATCACGAATGTGATCACGGGGATGGACGGGCCGAAGAGGGCCACCACCAGGAGCAGCATCATGAGCAGCGGCAGGGACATCTGGGCTTCGAGGATGCGGGAGATGATGGTGTCCACCCAGCCGCCGAAGTAGCCTGCGGCGGAGCCGAGGATCACGCCGATTGCGCCGGAGACCAGCACCGCCAGCACGCCGATGGTCAGCGAGACCTGGCCGCCGTGGAGGACGCGGGAGAGCAGGTCGCGGCCCAGTTGGTCGGTGCCGAACAGGTGCCCGTCCGTCAGCGGCGGCAGGCGCCGGGCGGCGAGGTCCTGGAAGTTGGCGTCCGGCAGCGGGAGCACGTTGGCCAGGATGATGGGGATGATCACCAGCAGGGTGCAGATGGTGCCCACCACCAGTTTCCACTGGGCGGATTTACGACGCCGGGTGGCGCCTGCCTTGGCGATGTCCGCCTTGGTGACGGCGCTGGGGCTGGGCTGCTTGGCCGGTGCGCCCGGCGTGGGAGTTGCCGTATCGATGCTCATGCTGTGGCCGCCTTTCCAAGACGAACGCGGGGATCAAGGAGCGGGTAGGCGAGGTCGATGAGCAGCTGCACGCCCACCGCCAGGAGCGCGGTGATGAGGACCGTGGCCTGGATGAGGGGGTAGTCGCGGGTTTCGAGGGCCCGGACAATCAGGGAGCCCACGCCGGGCCAGGCGAACACGACCTCAACCACCACCACGCCGTTGAGCATCGCGGCGAACCGGGTACCCAGGGCGGTGAAGACGGGGATGGCGGAGTTGCCCATGGCGTAGCGCCAGGTGAGCAGGGAGCTGCGGACGCCGCGGGAGCGGGCCACCGTGAGGTACGGGGCGGCGAAGTTGGCGGTCATTTCGCGGCGGACCATGCGGGAGATCAGTGCGATCTGCAGGATGGCGATGGTGATGGTGGGGAGCACCAGCCCGCCCCAGGTGGCGAAGCCGGAGGCCGGGAAGATGGGGACCAGCACGGCGAAACCTGTGAGGAGCATGATGCCGGTCCAAAAGTCCGGCATGGACTGCCCAGCGATGGTGAGGACGTTGACGCCGAACTCGCGGCCGGTGTCCGGGCGGCGGGACATCCACACGCCCAGCGGGATGGCGACGACGGCGGTCAGCAGGATCGCGGACGTGGCCAGGGTGAGGGTGTACGGCATGCGCTCGAACACCACCTGCATGGCGGGTGCCTGGAACGAGTAGGACTGGCCCAGGTTGCCGGTGACCAGCTGCTGGATGAAGATCCAGTACTGCTCCAGCAGCGGCTTGTCCAGGCCGAACTGTTCGCGGACGGCGGCGAGCTGGTCGCTCGTGGCCAGGGGGCCGGCGTAGGAGACAGCGGGGTCGCCGGGGGCCATGCGGATGAGGATGAACACGGTGGAAACCGTGAGGAACACGGTGAGCAGGCCCTGTCCCAGGCGTTTGAGGATGTAGTTCGTCATGGCTTAGGCCTCCAGCCGGACATCAACGAGGGGGTAGGAGTTGGTGGGGGCCAGGTTGATCCCGGACACCCGTTCCCGGTGGGCGAGGACGGACTTGGGGACGAAGGCCCAGGCGCAGGGCCAGGTGTCCCAGACCGCCTGCTGGGCTTCGTTGAGCAGTTCGGTCCTGCGGGCCGGGTCCGCTTCGGCGGAGGCTGCCTGGATCTTGGCGGTGACTTCCGGGATCACGTAGCCCTGGTAGGTATCGCGGGTGGCTTCCTTTTCGGGGGTGCCGGTGTACATGCCCTGGAGCATGGTGATGGCAAGGCCGGTGGGGCTGGGGTAGCCGTTGCCCAAGAGGTCCCAGTCGCCCTGCTTGCCCTGGCGCCAGGCGAGGATGTTGCCGCCGGGTTCGAACTGCTGCAGCTCGGCCTTGACGCCGATCTTGCCGAACATTTCCACCAGGGCTTCCATCACGGAGGTGTCGGAGGCGAACTCGCCGGTTTCCCAGATGATCTTCAGGGTGAGGTCCTTGACGCCGAGTTCGGCGAGCCGGGCCTTGGCCTGCTCGGGGTCGTAGACGTATTCGCCGGTCTTGTAGTAGCCGGTGAGGCTGGAGGGGGTGACGCCTTCGGCCTGGGTGACGGAGTCCACCAGGACGTCCTTCACCAGGGACTGGCCATCGATGGCCATGCTGAGGGCCTGCCGCACGCGGGGATCGGCCAGGGGGTGGCCGACGGGCTTGCGGAAGTTGAAGAAGATCTGGTTCAGGCGGAGGCTGGAGGATTCCTGCAGCGTGACGCCGGGCAGGCCGCCCAGCTGTTCGCGGGAGTCCGGGGTGATGGAGTCGATCACGTCCACCTCGCCGCTGCGGAGGGCGATGACGCGGCTGGATTCCTCGGGGAGGAAACGGACTTCCACGTTGTCCACCTGCGGGGCGGGTCCCCAGTAGTTCTGGTTGCGTTCCAGGCTGTAGGTGCCGGCGCCGCGGTTGAACTTGGTGACCACGTAGGGGCCGGTGCCCAGGCCTTCCTGCAGTTCTTCAGGCTTGTTCTGCGCGGCGGGGGTTATCAGAATCATGCTCATGAGCGAGTCCAGGATGGGGACGGGCTTCTTGGACACCATCTTGAAGGTGCGCTCGTCCACGGGGACAACCTCGGGGAATTCGGGGAAGAAGCCAGCCACGAAGGAGCCCTGCACCTGCTTGTACATCTTCAGGGCGGTGGCGACGTCCTCCACGGTGACCGGGCTGTTGTCCGAGTAGCGGATGCCTTCGCGGAGCGTAACGGTCCATTCGGTGGGGCCGGTCATCTCGAACCGTTCGGCCAGGACCAGGATGGGCTTGGTTTCGGGGCCGATGGCGGTGAGGCCCTGGCGGACCGCGCGCTGCACGGTGACGGCGGCGTCGAACTGGTTGAGCTTGTTGTCCAGGCTGACCAGGGAGCGGTTGAGTGCCAAGGTCAGGGTGCTGGGACCCGGGAGGCCGGTGGGGCCTGCGCAGCCGGCCAGGCTGCCAGTACCCAGCAGAAACCCTGCAGCCGCGCCGAACTGCAGCAGGCGGCGGCGGGAAATCTCACTTCCTTGAGGAAGAACGGTCATCGTTGACCTCTCGGTAGGTTGGGGGTTCGGCGGGCGCCGGGGTGGCGGCGCCGAATGTTGTGTCCATCACTTTGCCACTCCTGCGCAGTTTGCGCAACCCCTCTAGCGTGTTTCGCGCAACCGTGTCATGATGATGGAAAGCTTCCCGCAGTCAGCGGGTTCCAGCCCACTACCGATTTCGAGAGGAGCGCCGTGGCTTCCGTATTTGTGCAGGCTGACGACTTCTCCGGAGCCGCCGAGGTTGGCTGCTGCTTTGTGGAGCACGGCCTGTCCGCGCAGGTTTCCCTGGGCACGGGCACGGTTTCCGGAACGTACGACGACGGCGCTCCCGCGGGTGCGCCGGTCACCGACGTGGTGGTCATCGATACGCACTCCCGCGGGTTGTCCGGCAGCGATGCCGAAGCACTGGTGAAAGACGCATTCTCCGCACCCGCCGCATCCAATGCGCAGGTGATGTTCAAGAAGATGGACTCCCTGTGGCGCGGCAACATCAGCGCCGAGACCGCCGCGCTGGCGGGCCTCGGCTATCACGTTGTGGTTGCGGGGGCACTCCCCCAGCTGCAGCGCACAGTGCGCGCTGGCCGTCCTCTTGTTGCCGGTTCTCCCCTGGCGGAGACGGACCTGTGGAAGGCGGAGGCTTCGGCCCCGCCGGTGGACATTCCGTCGCTGCTCCGTCCGGAAGAACCGGCATCGGTGCAGTCCCTGGGCCTGGAGGCGGTGCGGTCAAGCAGCGTGCCGTCCCGCCTGACCGGGCTGCTGGACGGCCGGCCCGCGCTGGTGGTGGCTGACGGTGAAACCGTGCAGGACCTGGAGCACGTGGTGGATGCGCTGCTGGAGCTGGGCTTCCAGTCCGGCGGCCGCCGCATTGTGCTGGTGGGAACCGGCGGAGCGGCCGATGTCCTCGCACAGCGGCTCAGTGCACAAGCTGCGCGGAATGCGCAAAGCGCGGCAGCGGCGGACGCAACCGCTGCGGAACCGCAGCACGTGGACCGTCCGGTGCTCGCCGTCGTCGGCTCCGCCTCACAGACCGCGCAGGCCCAGCTGGCCAAGCTCGAAGGCCAAGGTTTCACCGTGGTCCGGCTGCACCCGCAGTACGCCGGCGCCACCGGTGCATACGGGCCGCAGCTCGAGGAGACCAAGCAGGCGCTTCGGGACGGCAGCAACGTGGCCGTCACCCTGGCGGCCGGCAAGGTGGACCCGGCGCGCGCGGCGAGCATCGTGCAGGCACTGTCTGCGTTCGCGGCCCAGGCTGCGAAGGCCACCGCTGCTGACCTGATCCTTACCGGCGGTGAGACGGCCCGGGAAGTCCTGGACGCCGTCGGCCGCTCCAGCCTGGTGCCGCTCGCGGCGGTGCAGCACGGGGCCGTGTTGAGCCGCGCCGATGACGGGACGCTGGTGGGCACCAAGCCCGGCAGCTTCGGCGATGACCTGGCCCTCCTGCAGCTTTACGACGAAATCCGGGAGCGCCGCAGCCAGTCCGCGGGTGCTCCCGCCAACACCCTTCCCCGCAAGACTTCCGAACAATCTGGAGCAACAATGACTGACGCAGCAAACCCGAACCAGCTTCCCTTCGTGGCCGTGACCATGGGCGATGGCGCCGGCGTGGGCCCCGAGGTGGTGGTGGCCGCCGCACTGGATCCGCAGAGCAACGCCGAATGCCGTCCCGTGATCATCGGTGACGCGCTGCGGCTGCGCCAGGCCGCCGAGGTGCTGGGCATCCAGGCGGACATCCAGGTGATAACGGACGTGGAGGACGCAGTGTTCACGCCCGGCCGGGTGAACGTGGTCGACCTGGCGCTGCTGCCGGAGGACCTGCCGTGGGGGCAGCTCTCCCCCGTGGCCGGGCATGCTGCGTACGAGTACATCCGGGTGGCCAGCGAGCTGGCGATGGCCGGGAAGGTGCAGGCCATCTGCACCGCGCCGCTGAACAAGGAGGCGCTGCACGCCGCCGGGCACATCTTCCCGGGGCACACCGAGCTGCTGGCGCACCTGACGGGCACGGAGGAAGTGTCCATGATGCTCTCCACGCCCAAGATCCGGGTGATCCACGTGACCACGCACATCGGGCTGATGGATGCGGTCCGCAAGATCAACCCGGACCTGGTGGAGCGCACCATCCGCCGCGGCCACGAGGCGCTGGTGCGGGCGGGCATCCCCAACCCGAAGATCGGCGTGTGCGCCATCAACCCGCACGCGGGCGAGAACGGCCTGTTCGGGCAGGGTGAGGAAGCGGAGAAGATCGAGCCGGGCGTGAAGGCGGCGCAGGCGGACGGCATCAACGCGGTGGGCCCGCTTCCGGCGGACACGCTGTTCTTCCTGGCCGGCCGCGGCGATTACGACCTGGTGGTGGCCATGTACCACGACCAGGGGCACGGGCCGGTGAAGGTGCTGGGCATCGAGGCCGGCGTGAACATCACGGTGGGCCTGCCGGTGATCCGCACGTCCGTGGACCACGGCACCGCGTTCGACATCGCCGGGAAGAACATTGCTGATTCCCGGTCCATGGTGGAGGCGCTGCACCAGGCGGCGGAGATGGCCACCCGGCCTGCCGTGGCCGTGTAGTTCCTGGGTTTGATGGGGGCCGGAACTAGCATGGGTAGCACTGCCACCGCCATGCCAACGGGAAGGAGACCGGGAATGCTCAGCGCAAACGCGCGGCGCGAGGAGATCTACCACCTTGCCGTGACCACCGGCCTCGCCTCCGTGGAGGAACTCTCGGCTCGGTTCCAGGTGACTGCGTCCACCATCCGCCGCGACCTGGCGTTGCTGAACGGGCAGGGCCGGCTGGCCCGGACGTACGGCGGGGCGATGGCGCTGGGCGCGCACCCGGAGGCGTCGCTGCGGCAGCGCACCGGCGAGGCGTTTGAGCAGAAGCATGCGATCGCCCGGTGGGCGGCGTCCGTGATCCAGCCCGGGGAGAACATCCTGCTCGACGCCGGTTCCACCGCGGGTGCCCTGGCCCACGAGCTGCGCGGGTCCGGTCCGCTGTCCGTGACGACGCCGGGCATCAACACGCTGCAGGAACTCTCCGATTCGGAGGGCATCGAGGTGGACTGCTTGGGCGGCCGGCTGCGCAGCGTTTCGCAGAGTTTCGTGGGGCCGCTGGCCGAGGCGGCGCTGGAGCGGATGAGCTTCGACCGGGTGTTCCTGGGCGCCGACGCCGTCACCGCCGAGGACGGCATCTGCGAAGCTGACCACGCCCAGACCCGCCTCAAAGAGCTCATGGCCCGGCGTGGGCGCTCGGTTTATGTTTTGGCTGACTCTTCAAAGTTGGGGTTGCGGCCGTTCCACGCGTGGGCGCGACTCGCACTCCCTTGGATGTTGGTGACGGACGACGGCGCCGACCCCGCCCAGGTGCAGAAGTTCCGGGACGCGGGGGTTGCCGTTGAGGTGGCTGCGGTTTAGCGGTTGAGCCCCCCGGGGCCCTTGGCGGTTGTGCCTTGGCTAACGGGCCAAAGGTCAGGGCCTTCGCTTCATGCTTAGAGTGGCTCCGTGGCTGTGCAGCCCGGCTGGAGCTGCAGCGTGCTCCCGTGACGCGCTCCATGGCAGAACTACTCTGGGAGCAATTCCCAGGAGGGCAAGAACGAGGACCAGCTCCAATGCGCCCAGCGCGAAATAGACGCTCTGCAGCCATGAATAGCCGATGATGGCCAGTTCGGTGAAGGTCCAGATGAGCATTGCGAACCCGGCAACGGCGGATGCCATCAGAGCCCAGTGACGCCGTGTAATCAGAGCGAACGCACCAACCACGTGCGTGCCGCCGACGATGACTCCCAGGATGATACCCACGGCCAGGAAGGAGCCTTCGAACCATGTGTTTGCAAGGACTTCCAGAGGAACGCCCGCTCCGTTGAAGACGACGGCCAGGACGGCGCCGCCAAAGGATGAGACGGCGTCAAACATCAGCACGGCAACGAGTATGCCCGAAAGATTCTTGCTGGAAAGTGGGAGCTTCACGATTAGGGACCTTCCAGTAGTCCCACCGGCAGGGAATGCCCAATGGCGGAATAAGCTGTTCCATTTGACCGGGGCTCTTTTTCCGGCGCCGAGGTACGGGTTTTCGGCGTTCAAGGATCCGCCGTTCTCCAAAGGACAGTAGCGCGGCTCCTATTCGCTGCACAGAGTCCAAAGTCCTACCGAGCGTCCGTACTTACAGCCATAGTTCATGGACGTTGTGTCGTAGCAATGCTCACCCCGGCGGTATCTACGCCGGAGGTAACGGTGATGCCGTCCAGCACCTTGCGCAGCCCCCAGAGATATTGGTCGGTGGAGATGTAGCCGGCCATGACCCCCGCGGTTGCTGCGGACAGTGGGTGGGTGTCGGCCGGGATGGCGGAAAAGTCGGCCTGGCGTGCGCTGATCCGTAGTGATTCCGGGGGCAACCTGTGCGTCCCTCCGGACTCCGCAACCTCCAGGGTTATTGAGCCGAAGACATAGACGATTAGAAGGTAGGCCGACTTTGCGGCCTCCTCCGATGTGAGGCCGGCGCCCACAAGAACACCCATGAGGCGTTCATTCAGGGCGAGTGCGTGGGGTCCGTCCATTGGCCCGCCGACCATCAGGTTCACCGCCCCCGGATGCGCGGTGAGCCGCTCCCGCAGCTCCAGCGCGAGTGCTTCGATTCTATGGCGCCAGGGCACTTCGGGGTCGGCGAAGACCGCATGGTCTACCGATCCGAGCAGGTGTTCAACAATCGCCTGCACCATCGCTGCCTTATCCGGAAAGTAGGTGTAGACCGCGTTCGGGGCTACGCCCACACGTGCGGCGATCCCCCGGATGGACGCCGCCTTCATGCCGCCCTCGTCCAGAAGGTCCAGGGCGGCCTCCAGGATCTCCTCCTCCGTCAGGGTCCGGCGGGGTCCTGGCCTGGAAGTCCGGGCTGGTGGCGTCATCGGTTTGAAATCCTCCTTGACAAGCTGCTGCGCTTCATCCAATCTGTGTACATCGTACAGTATCTGTACACCGTACAAAATTCCCGGAAGACGAAGCCATGGCTACCACTGATTCTCAGAAGAAGGTCCTCCGAGCGGCGGGCACATTGTTCGTCGTAAGCGCCCTCGCGTTCGCTGCGGCCGCAACCACTCTGTCAGTCACCTTCGACTGGCCCGACATCCTGCGGGAACCGGCCAGCGTTGTGCTGCCCGCCTTCGACGCCGGCGGCGCCGGGCTGGTCTGGACGTGGTTCGCCACGGCCTGGACCTACGGACTCCTGGCCATCCCGATCCTGCTGTTGCCTGCGGCGCTGGGCTTCCGCGATCAGGCGGCCATGCGGGTGGCCACGTACGCCGGCGCCGCCTCGGTGGTCCTGTCCCTGATCGGGTTCCTGCGCTGGGTCTTCGTGGTCCCGCCACTTGCCACTTCCTACGTCACCGGGGATTCCACCACAAAAGCTGCCGTGGATGCCGCATGGACGGCCCAGCACCAGTTCGGCGGAGCGCTGCTGGGAGAACATCTGGGCCAACTGCTGGTCATTGGCTGGTCCGTTGCCGTCAGCGTGCTGATCCTGCGCACCAGGGTGCTCCCCCGCTGGCTCGGCGCGGTGGGGATCGTCGTCAGCTTCCTTTACTTACTGAACCAGGGCGACATCCTCGCAACCGCAGTTCCCGGATTCCCGGTCTGGGACCTGGCGGGCCTCCTCGGCAGTACCGGCTGGGGACTCTGGGTAGCCACACTTGGCGTGTGCGTCCTGCTCCGTTCCGCCCGCCGTACAAGTGCTGTCGCCGTCGGCTCCGGCACTTCATTGAACGCATCATTGCAGGCGAAATCCCGGCCCTGACGCTCAGGTAGGCAAAGCACCCACTCAATCGGGATGATTGCCGGTCACCCTGCCCGAGGGCCAGCAGTCGAGGCCGATCACACCCAAACCCGCCTCAAGGAGCTCGTGGCCCGGCGCGGGCGTTCCGTATATGTTCTGGCGGACTTGTCGAAGCTCGGGCTCCGGCCCTTTCACGCGCGGGCGCGGTTGGCTTTGCCATGGACGTTGGTGACGCACGACGGCGCCGACCCCGGACAGGTGCAGAAGTTCCGGGATGCGGGGGTTCAGGTTGAGGTGGCTGCGGATTAGCGGTTGTTGATCCTGTCGGTTCTTCGTAACCTGGCAACACGGCGAACAGGGATGGTCACCATCGGCTCTTCTTTATGGGTTGCGATTGCGTGTAAGACTCGGGAAGCTTGGTCTTGGCACTCATGATCTTCAGCGGATCAGGTGATCCGCGGCGGAGGCGCGCTTTCCGAGCGCGGTAAACGACCACCGATTCCCACATAAGGTACGCCGCGCCGAGAGCCATCAGCACGGCACCGAACAGGGTTGCCCATTGGGCCGTCGCCGTCCCCACTGGATTAGTGATGACGACGTACATGCAGAGGCCGAACATGGGCAGCAGAAACACCAGTCCGGGTAAGTTCTGCCACCACCGGGTGCTTCCGTTCGGCGGGCCTCCCAGTTCCGTTTTGGTGTAGCTGTGAAGCATCCCGTCCTTAGTCAAATACAAGACCCGCTGTTCACCGCGGGCAAGTGCCGCTTCGTGCTCGGCATGCACCGCATCATCGTGTTCCCTGTGGCTGCTGACCGACATGATTCCCCCAATTGTCGTTCTTTGGTCTTCAACGAATAGCTTATGGGCCGGGGCCAGCCCGCTCATCGAGATGAGTGCGGCAGGGCGAGGTAGGAGCAAGCTGAGCTGGCCGGCATGACTCCTTGTTTTGGGAGAGCGGGCTACCGATTGGGATCAGTACGCGCGTAACCCCTAACTTCTGAATGCGCGTATCGACTACTGGCGTAGAACCGAAACTCGGTCAGTAAGGTCGGGCTGACAACCGGAGGACCGCAAATCCGGTCTCAAGTGGGCGGCAGGGGTGCCGCCGTCAGGGTTCGCCCGTGATGTGTTGCACCGCATGGTCTCCGCCCTGGTGGGTGATGCGTCTGGACGTAAAAATGAGGAGATTCAGATGCTAGGAAAAAAGTCCCGTTGGTATGCACCTCTGGCTGCAACGGGAGTACTGTTGTTGGCCGCTTCCCCTGCGGTCGCAGACCCGGATTTCACAATTCCCGCGAAAGACTCGTGCGGCACTTTTGACCTCGGTCTTACGGCCAGGGGCGGGACAATCAGAGAAATCAAATTCGATAATGGCAACCTTTACAAGGTTGGCACCGGAGTCATCCTCACGTGGTCCAATGAAGGACTCGAGGGGCAGGGCAGTAATGGGAAGACGTACACAGTGAACACGTCGGGTTCCGTCAGCAGGTATGTCAAGAATCCGGGCGGGAAAAGCTATACGCTCACCCTCACCGGCCACAACGGCCTTATCCTCTTCGGTACGGACGCCGGCGGACCCGGGGCATTCGTTTACACCGGCAGGGTAGTGCTGACCGTTGACAACCCGACAGACAATAACATTTCTAAAATTATCTCCACCGCGGGCAAGGCCGTAAACGTCTGCGAACTCCTCAAATAGCGACCCCAGGGCTCAAGAAGCCCCGGGACCGTCGAAGTTGACGGGTCCCGGGGCTTTCCCGTGCTAGGCGCGCAATCGAAGGCAGGCTGCAGCTACTTGGCGATGTCCTGGACCCGTTCGTTGTCCCGCTGGCGAAGACCACACTGCCGCGGGCAATCGCAGCACCGATGGGGATACCGCCTTCGACCAAACACTTCCGGGCGTCCTGATTGGCGGCTTCCAACCCTGCAAGGTCGATAACGTCCAGTTCCGGCGCGGCGGCTTCGAGCTGTTCGTGGGTCATGCCCTCAGTGTTATGCGGGCTGACCCCCCGCCTTCGACAGCGTGAATATCCCGTAGCGCATCGCACCGGTGCGGTATGCCAGGATCATGCGAGGAATACTCAGCGCAAAAAGATTGCGTGCGCCGAAGGCCAGGCGGCGGATCTCACGATCGACGAGTAAGGCCTTCACGAGCCGGCGCGCGCAGATCGGCCACGTGCGGGCGACGCGGTGGCTGACGTCCTCGTAGCCGGTCACCGTGAAGCCAGCCGCCGTCGCCATCGCCTCATATTCCTCGCGCGTGCCCAGGGACGGCAGGCGACCTTCGCGGCAGATCGGCTCGAGCAGATGGCGGACCTTCCAGCCGCTGGCACCGGTCTCGGCAAGCCACGCGCAGATGACAAAGCGTCCGCCGGGCGCCAGCACACGATGCGCCTCGGCGAAGAACCTGGGCTTATCCACCATGTGCTCGCTCGACTCGATCGCCCAGGCGGCTTCGGCTGACGCTTCAGCCAGCCCGTTAGCGAGCCAGTTCCGGACCTGGATGTCCACGCCCGGCACGGGATGCGCGGCGGCGTAGTGGGCCTGCTCGGCCGAAAGAGTGAAGCCGGTGACCCGGACTCCGCGCGTGTCGGCGAGGCGCCGGGCAGTGGAGCCGTAGCCGCAGCCGATGTCAACGCACGCCTGGCCGGCTCTAAGGCCCAGCCTCTCGCCGACCGTGTCCACCAGCGCCTCGACGGCCTCGCCGGGTGTCTCGCGGCCCGTCTCCCAGAGCCCGTGATGGACATGGTCGCCCCACACCTTGCGGTAGATGAGATCGAGTTCGTCGTAGTGATCAGCGACAGCGACGGCGTTCTGGGAGATATCGGGGACAATCACGCCATGACACTACAGCGGCGCTCCAGCACGAAGGAAGGGTCAGGCCGGCCGCCCCGTCGGCAAACTCCCCTTGTCCAACAAACCCGTCACACCGGTAGGCTGGAATCCCGGATCAACCACAACAAGAGCGAGGCATAACGTGCACCAGGACGCCTCCCGGTTCCTGTCCCAGCCGGTGGCCGCCCAGCCCGGTTCCCCGCTGCGGGTGGCAGTGTATTCGCGCATCGCCGAGGCCGTCCGCAACGGCCTCCTTACCCCCGGCTCCATGATCCCCACCGAGACCGAGCTCGGCGCGGACATGAAGGTCAGCCGCACCGTGGTCCGCGAAGCGCTGATGCTCCTCGAGGAGGACGGCCTGATCCGGGCCCGCCGCGGCGTTGGACGCTTCGTCTCGGACACCCTCCCCCGCATCGGCATCGAACGCATCCGGCCCTTCGAGGATGTACTCGCCGCGCCCGGGCAGACGCTTGAGGTCAAACGCACGCAGGCGCTTCGCCAGGCCGCCTCCGAATTCGTCGCCCCCGGCATCGGCGTCGAGCCCGGTACCGAATGCTGGCTCTGGGAATCCGTCCTTATCCGCGACGGCGAGGCCATCGCCCACCTGCAGGAAAACGTCACGGCCCAGCCGGTCAGCTTCGACAGAACTGCGGCCGCGCCCCTTGGGATAGAGGACGACGGCGGCGCCACCCTGCTTGCCACGCTCAACAACCAGCTGGGCCGGCTCGCCGGTCCCGGCGAGTGCCAGATCAGCCTCAGCCAGGTAGGCCCCAGCCGCGCCAAACTGCTGGACCTTCGACCGTCAGACCCCGTACTGGTGCTGACGCAGTACGTCCGGCACGGCAACCGGCCCTTCTACCTGGCCAAGTGCCTGGTATCGGCGCGGGCAGGGCACCTCTCGGTGATGCAGCAGTTCCAGTCATAATTCCGCTTCTGCGCGGGTAGGGCCCGAGCGGTCGGGCCCATACTGATACACCCCTAGCTTTAGAAAAGTTCGCATCTCGAACGAAGGTGCGTTATAAGAACCAAGCGGGTATCCTCATCTCCAGAACAAATGCCGTGCGTCACTAATGCACGTGATGCAGCTCTCGGCGACAGTTCCAGCTTCTTTCCTAATCAATGAGGATTACATGACAACTACTCCCTCCTCCCGCGGATCACGGTGGCCCGTTTGGCTCTGCTGGCTGGCCATGGTTCTGGACGGCTTCGACCTGGTAGTGCTCGGCACCGTCATTCCCACACTCATCAAGTCAGGCGAACTTGGCTTTGACGCTGTTGGGGCAACCCTGGTGGCCACCATCTCCCTGGTAGGCGTCGGCGCCGGGGCGCTATTCATCGCTCCCCTGTCAGACCGCTTCGGGCGAAGAAAACTGATGGTCGCCTGCGTGCTCTGGTTCTCGCTTTTCACCCTCGCGGTGGCGTGGGCCCCCAACGTGGCCATGTTCGGCGTCTTCCGCTTCCTGGCCGGGATCGGGTTGGGCGCCTGCCTTCCGGTTGCCCTCGCCTACATGAACGATTACGCGCCGGCAGGAACAGCCGGCAAGTCCACCACCCGCACCATGACCGGCTACCACGTGGGTGCGGTGGCGACTGCGTTCCTGGCCATCATGGTCATCCCGGACTGGCGGATCATGTTCGTCGTCGGCGGCGTTGCGGGCCTGGCCCTGGCGCCGTTCCTGTGGTTCAAGCTGCCGGAGACCCTGCCGGCCGCACAAATCACCCAGAACGCACCGACCACCCAAAAGGCGGACCAGACCGGCTTCCGGGACCTGGCGAAAAAGCCTTACCCGCTGGTCGCCGCGGCAATCGCCGCCGCCTCCTTCATGGGCCTTCTGCTGGTTTACGGCCTGAACACCTGGCTCCCCCAGCTCATGGCCTCCGCCGGGTATCCGGTCAGCGCGGGCCTGTCCCTGCTCCTGGTGCTGAACCTCGGCGCCGTCGCGGGCCTCATCATTGCCGGCATCTTGGCGGACAAACACGGCACCAAACCCATCGTGCTGCTCTGGTTCGGACTCTCCGCGGCCTGCCTTGCCCTGCTGAGCATCAAGGTTGACAACGCCATCCTGCTCAACGCCCTCGTCTTCGTCACCGGCGTCTTCGTGTTCAGCGCCCAGGTGCTCGTGTACGCCTGGGTCAGCCAGCTGTTCCCGGCCCGGCTGCGCGCAACCGCACTCGGTTTCGCCGCCGGTGTGGGCCGCGTCGGTGCCATCGCAGGGCCCGCGGTGACGGGCGGCCTGGTGGCCGCAGGCATCGCCTACCCGTGGGGCTTCTACGCCTTCGCAGCGGCAGGCGCACTCGCGGTGCTGGCCCTGGTGGCGGTCCCGCACGCTATCGCCGCCACGCGGACGGCCGAGGAACAGGTCAGCTGAACGCTATAGCGTGCCGGAGTTGGGTTGCCCAGCAGCAATGCAGCGCGCCTGAACAGCCCTGACAGGGAGTTTGAGAGACTGATCGGGTTCGTAAAACAAGGAAGAGGGGGCTCCCTTATGGAGGCAGCAGCAGTAACCACGTGGATGTTCGTCGAAGAATGTCCTATTCCTAATGACGTGACGGAGTTGATGCTTCCCGGCGAGCAGCCCGTCGCCGCCTACCGGACCTTCCGGGACAGCGCCATCTTCACCACGAAGCGCATGATCGTCCGCGACGCCCAAGGTCTCACCGGCAAGAAGGTGGAGATCTACTCGCTGCCGTACACCGCCATCAACATGTGGTCGTCCGAGAACGCCGGCAAATTCGATCTCGATGCCGAACTTGAAATGTGGACCCGGGCGGGCCATATCAAAATCAAGGTCGGCAAGAAGGTGGACATCCGCCGCCTGGACATGCTGATCGCGCATTCGGTCATCGGCTCGCAAAACTAACCTAGACAAGAACGAAACGGCGGGAGGAATACCTCCCGCCGTTTCGAAGTCCTGGGGTGGGACCTAGGACCCAGCTTTCGACTCTGGTCCGTTGCTGGCGCCGATCGGTACGATGAGCATGACAAGCAAGGACCCGCTGGAATTCCTCCGACAGACCAGTCAGCGCCATTCAGAGCAACAACTCGAGCTCGCTTCCGACATCGTCGAAGCCCTCAATGCCATGCACGACGCCGAGCGCGTGTTGTATCAAGCAAGACGCCGCTACATAGAGTCCTTCAAAAAAGCCAAGGGCGCCGGATGGAAGGCGCAGGAACTACGGGACGCCGGTTTTCCGTCTCCGAAAGTTTCCGTGCTCAAGAGGAGAATGGACTACCGCTACCTCATGATGCCGCCGGCGGACCCTGCTGAAGGGGCGGACTCGGAGTCAAAAGCCAGTTAACGCCACTCAATCGTTCGGTGCGGGCTATCGTTCCCCACGGGCCGTGTCAGGCAGCGGAACCTGCTGGGGTGAGTGCCGCCGTCGTCCCTTCAAAGTGCCCCAGCAGCGTCTCCACCAGGTGCGGGACGAAGTCCTCCTCCAGCGAGAGCACCACGCGGCACCGCGCGCCTGCCACCGGAGGGTAGCCCGCGTACAGCCCGCGCATGTCGCAGATGGTTTGCCCGCGGCCGGGCCCGTCCGAGGTGTCGACGGCGGCACGCACCACGGGCGCAACGGCGGCCTTAACAGCACCAACAGCGAGCGCCGCCGCCAAAGGATCGTGCATGGCGGAGCAGGGCCGGCCGTAAATGTCCTCGTAGAACCGGAAGTAGTAGCCCAGCATCTCCCCCAGCGCCCGTGGCACCGGCGAAGAGGACGCGAGCAGCTGCTGCCGGTGCGTCTCCTCCAGGACAGACGCCATGGTCACGTCCAGCGGCACGAGGGTCACGTCCCAGTCGGCGGCCAGCACCAGGGCGGCGGCCTCGGGGTCGTTGAAGATGTTCGCCTCAGCCACCGGCGTGATGTTCCCCGGAGCCAGGGCCGCCCCGCCCATCACCGTGACGGACTCCACCAAAGACGGCAAGGCAGGTTCCAGCCGGAGGGCCTCGGCGATGTTGGTCAAGGGTCCAATAGCCAGCAGCTTCAAGGAACCAGGGTACGCACGGGCCAGCCGGACCAGCATCTCAGCCGCGGACTCCCCCACAACGGAAGCAGCCGCCGTCGTAAGCGAAACCCCGCCGATTCCGTTCTCGCCGTGCACCCACGGCGCCCCGCCGCCGAACGAGCCAAAGAGGGGGTCGTGCGCACCAAGGGCAACGGGAACGTGCGAAGAACCGGCAAGCGCCAGCAGGTCCAGGGTGTTGCGGGCGCCGACGGCGGCACTGACGTTGCCGCTGACGGTCCCGATGCCCTTCACTTCAGCAAGAGGAGAGGCCAACAGGTAGGCCAGGGCGAGGGCGTCGTCGATGCCGGTGTCGCAATCCAGGTAGAACGGGGCGGGCGTGGTCATGGTGGTTCTCCTACAGTAAAAGGGGTTATGCGGTCTCGCCCTTGGGGGCGGCGACGAAGAGGCTGACGATGAACGCGGCGGCCGTGATGGCCACCGAGATCCAGAGGGCGGTGGCGTAGCCGGCGGCCGTGGCCTGGGCAGCGAAGGGCGCCACGAGGACGACGCCGAGGCTCGCCCCGATGCCGAAGGAGGCACCGTTGATGCCGGGCAGAGCGGCCGGGGCTTCCTTGGGTGAGAGGAGCACCGAGAGCCCGTTGATGGCGGTGAGGAAGAAGCCGTTGTAGAAGATGCCCAGGGCCGCGACGGCGATCAGCACCGCCGCCTGGTTGTCCGAGAAGGTGGCGCCGGCGATGGCGCAGGCCAGGCTGAGCCCCGTGCCGAACCGGAGGGTCTTGATCCAGCCGCGGCGGTCGGCCAGCCAGCCCGCCAAAGGCGCAGCAAACACCCCAATCAAAGCGGCGGGGGTGAGGAACAGCAGTGCCGAGATGGAGGCGGTAAGCCCGAAGCCGCCGTCGGGGTCCTGGCTGAGCAGCACCACGGTGAAGTTGATGATGGCGAAGATGCCGGCCAGGGTGAGGACGGTGGTGGCGATGACCGGCCAGACCTGGCGGGAGCGCAGGTGGTGGACGGCGATCAGCGGGTGGCTGCGGCGTTTTTCGATCATCCAGAAGGCGGCGAAGGAGGCGATGGTGCCGGCCAGCAGGGCCAAAGTGGAGGGTGCGTTCCAGCCTGCGGCCGAGCCGCCGGAGACGAAGTAGGTGGTGAACACCAGGAACAGCGAGAGGGAGCCGGCGCCCCACCAGTCCATGGCGCCGCGCACGCCCTGCGGCCGTCCGGCCGGGACGATTTTGATGATGCAGAGAGCGGCGATGGCGGTGAGGACGAGTACGACGACGAAGATGGACCGGAAGCCGAGGGTCTCGGCCATGAGCCCGCCCACGTAGCCGTCCACGCCGCCCACTCCCCCGTTGATGGCGGCGATGATGCCCACGGAGGTGCCGAAGACCTTCGCCTGCAGGTTCTCGCTGAGCACGATGTAGGCGAGCGCGAACACGGCGCTGGAGACGCCCTGCAGGAACCGGCCGGTGACCAGCAGCGGCAGGGTGGGCGCGGCGATGCAGAGGATGGTGCCGGCGCCCATGATGCCCAGGACCAGCAGCAGCGCGGCGCGGCGGCCGATGAAGTCGCTCCACCGGCCGATCACGGGCCCGGCGATGGCCCCGGCCAGGAAGAACATGGACTGGACGGGGGAGGCGCTGTCGGCACCCTGGCCGAATTCGGCGGCGATCTGCGGCAGTGCAGGGGTGACCATGCTGGCGTTGAGCTGGAAGGACAGCACGCCGAGCAGCAGCGAGGAAATCAGCAGGGCGGCACGGCGGCCGGCGAATTTCGTTTCTTCGGGAAGTACGACGGCGGAGGCGGCTTCCGCGGAAGGCGCGGCGGCCGCCGGGGTTGGGGTGTTCACATCAAACTCCTTTGTTCTGCAGGCGGTCCTGCGCGTGGGATGTGAGTTGTTATACAACCATGTATGACGCACAAGTACAACCATCGGCTACGCTATTTCTCAATCCGGCCGCTTCCGGCCCCTCCCCCGTTAGGACTTCCCATGAGCACTCGACCTCCTGCCGTCACCGTCGTCGGCAGCATCAACCTGGACCTGATCGCCACCGCTGAGCGGCTGCCCACGGCGGGCGAAACCATCGGCGGCGCGCTGCTGTCCGAGCAGCCCGGCGGCAAGGGCGCCAACCAGGCCGCGGCAGCAGCACGGCTGGGCGGCAGCGCCCGGATGGTCGGCGCGGTGGGCAGCGACGCTCACGGGCGGCGGATGCTGGACTCGCTGGCGGCCGCCGGCGTGGACACCGCGGACGTGGCGGTCCTGCCGGAGCTGACCGGGACGGCGCTGATCGTGGTGGACCGCGACGGCGAGAACCAGATCGTGGTGTGCCCTGGCGCCAACTCGCACCTGTCGCTGGACGGCGTGGAGTTCGGGCCGAAGGAGACGGTGCTGTGCCAGCTGGAGGTGGGCCTGCCCGTGGTGCTGGAGGCCGCGCGCCGCTCCTCCGGTTTCTTTGTGCTGAACGCGGCACCGGCCATGGACCTGCCGGCCGAGCTGCTGGAGCGCTGCGACCTGGTGATCGTGAACGAGAGCGAGTATGCGCTGATCCCGGCCCTTGCGGAGGCGAAGCTGGTGGCGGTTACATACGGCGGCGACGGGTCGGCGATGTTCGAGCACGGCCGGAAGGTGGCCGAGGCGCCGTCGGCCGCGGTATCGGTGGTGAATACCGTGGGGGCGGGCGACGCGTTCTGCGCCGCCTTGGTCCTGGCGCTGCGAAGCGGTCTGGACTATGCCCGGGCCCTGGCAGTTGCCAACGCAGTGGGGGCCGATGCCGTGGGTGACCCGTCCTCACAGCCGAATTTGGCACGGCTGGGCCACTATGTGGAGCGGACCGCCGCTGCTTCGGGCGCTACTTCATGACCATCTTGTTCCGGCGGGCTGTGCCGGCCGACTTTGCAGAGGTCCGCCGCATCACCCGCGACGCCTACGTGCGGGCCGGACACTTCGCTGCCGACCATCCCTACATGAGCGTGCTGGAGGACGTGGAGCACCGCGCCGAGCATGCCCAGGTGTGGGTGGCCGAGGCTGCAGGCAAGGTAGTGGCCACGGTGACGCTGACGTTCGCCGACCAGCCGTACAGCGAGATCGCCCGGGCCGGAGAGCTGGAGTTCCGGATGTTGGCCGTGGACCCCGCGTGCCAGGGCGGGGGCGTGGGTCGCGCCGTGGTGCGTGAGATCGTGGAACATGCCCGGCAGCTGCCCGGCATCGGAGCGATCAGCATCACCAGCGCCACATTCATGGAACGCGCCCACCGGCTTTATGAATCGGTCGGTTTCCGCCGCGCTCCGGAACGGGACTGGCACGTCCCGGGCGAGGATGTGCTGCTATGGGTGTTCCGGTTGGAGCTTGGATGCAAAACAATTGGAAACTGCTCTGAAGTAAACGAACCACGACTATGGGTTCGAGTTCCGAGCCAACCCTAAATTCCTGTCTCGGGAGGGCGTGATGACGGAAGAGACCTCCAACCCGCCTTAACGCCAGATCACGAGCAACACCACAACGCTCCCAGTGCTTGGAATACCATTGCTCGTCACGCACCCGGTAGCGCCCGAACATGTGAGACCGAGAGTCAAAGAAGTCCACCCGATCTGACTCGAAACACCTGATCGACTGTGCTTTCACCTCGGACATAGCATTTTTCTCAGCACCACCGTAGATTCCGACGGCCACACGCCCTCGTCGCCCCGACCGCCGCAGCCAATTGCTTCCACAAGTGGCTGTCTTGTTCGGACAGGGAGGAACCCAAAACCACAACGTTCTTCGGACGCTCGCGTAACTGCTGGAATGCTGTTCGAAGATAGGCGGACCCCTCAATACGCGCGCTTAGTTTGCGCTTTGCCCTCCGTGACTACTTGTATCTCTTGGCGCCAGTGCAGATCCCTAGCAACTTGCTCCAGGAGGGACCCGTTTAGCAGTCCGCCCGCACATTTTCGGTCGCTGCCATCGGCGGCCCTTCGGAGGTGAAACGCGCCGTGCAAGAACCACACCGCGGTTACATGGGGAGAGGCATTTGCAGCGCCCGAAAACAGACCCGACCTAAAGCCATCATCAAAACCCGTGAATTTTCCATCTGCGAGCGCCCAATAGACAAGCAAACCATAATTGGTTGTGAAGACCTGCCGATAGCGCTTCAGCTCGCGGTTCCGTTTCAATATCTCGATCTGATCTACCGCGTCGTACAAGGGGTGCATTCGATGGATAGCCCTACTGAGGCCTGACTTCAAAGCTTCGTGGGCAGATTGAATAGAAGGAGAAGCATCTTCGCCAAGTATGGAAAGAACCTGTGAAGTCGTATGCAGCGCGTAAAGCGCAGATTCAAAGTTGAACAGGCTGTCCTGACTACTAAGCAGCCTTGCAGTGCTTGGGTCCAACCCGGCCTTGGACGCGAGCGACCTGTAAAGGAAGTGCGGGGAGATTGCGACACTGGACCCGTTACCAAGTACAAGGGTGTCCCACTCGGTGTCGCGCAGATCGTGCCACTGTTGCAGGGAAAAGGGATCCGTCACGACTCTACTCCTTCTCCTTTGTCGGCGATCAAAGGCGCTCGTCAGCAACTAATACTAGACGGCTGCGAGAACCGGACCCGGCAACTTGGCATCCCCTCCAGCAAGGGAACAAAAGCACCGCTTATCTCTGGCGGAGTGCACCATCCGCCGTGGCCACGAGGCGCTGGTCCGCGCGGGCATCCCCAACCCAAAGATTGGCGTGTGCGCCATCAACCCGCATGCCGGCGAGAATGGTTCGTTCGGCCAGGGCGAGGAAGTGGAGAAGATCGAGCCGGGCGTGAAGGCGGCGCAGGCTGCTGGGATCAACGCGGTGGGCCCGCTGCCGGCGGACACGCTGTTCTTCCTGGCCGGCCGGGGCGATTACGACCCGGTGGTGGGCATGTACCACGACCAGGGGCACGGGCCGGTGAAGGTGCTGGGCATCGAGGCCGGCGTGAACATCACGGTGGGCCTGCCGGTGATCCGCACCTCCGTGGACCACTGCACCGCGTTCGACATCGCCGGCAAGGCCATCGCTGATTCCCGGTCCATGGTGGAGGCCCTGCACCAGGCGGCGGAGATGGCCACCCGGCCGTCAGTGGCCTGGTAGCAGCACAGGTTTCTTGGGGGCCGGAACTAGCATGGTTACCACTGCCACGGGAAGGATGCCGGGAATGCTGAGCGCAAACGCGCGGCGCGAGGAGATCTACCACCTTGCCGTGACCACCGGCCTGGCGTCCGTGGAGGAACTCTCCGCCCGTTTCGAGGTGACCGCGTCCACCATCCGCCGGGACCTGGCGCTGCTGAACGGGCAGGGCCGGCTGGCCCGCACCTACGGCGGCGCCATGGCCCTGGGCGCCCACCCGGAAGCATCGCTGCGGCAGCGCACCGGTGAGGCGTTCGAGCAAAAGCACGCCATCGCCCGCTGGGCGGCATCCGTGATCCGGCCCGGGGAGAACATTCTGCTCGACGCCGGCTCCACAGTGGGTGCGCTGGCCCACGAACTGCGCGGGTTCGAGAAGCTGTCCGTGACCACGCCGGGCATCAACACCATGCACGAACTCGCCGAGTCCGAGGGCATCGAGGTGGACTGCCTGGGCGGCCGGCTGCGCAACGTTTCGCAAAGTTTCGTGGGCCCGCTGGCCGAGGCGGCATTGGAGCGGATGAGCTTCGACCGCGTGTTCCTGGGCGCCGACGCCGTCACCGCCGAGGACGGCATCTGCGAAGCCGACCACGCCCAGACCCGCCTCAAAGAACTCATGGCCCGCCGCGGCCGGGAAGTCTACGTGTTGGCTGACTCGTCAAAGCTCGGCCTGCGGCCCTTTCACGCTGGGCCCGCTTGGCTCTGCCATGGACCGTGGTGACGGACGACGGCGCCGTCCCCAAGCAGGTGCAGAAGATCCGGGATGCGGGGGTGCAGGTTGAGGTGGCTGAGGTCGGGGCTAAGCCACGGCGCGGGCTCTTACTACGATGTGGGACGCGCACCGCGGACGTGTCCGCACCTGACGTTGGAGATGAATTTCCAGCAGGAAGCCGTTCTTGCGTCCGCGGAGAGACGAAGTTCTTGTTAACGCCTCCATCGCCAAAGCTGCCGAGGATAAATTGTTGCGGTTGCAAAAAAGTCATGCTGGTCCTGGTCGGCATGACAGGAAGCCAAACGCGGGTAGGTTAGATGTGTGGATCATCCGAAGCAGATCGTCACCACAACTGACATTGCCAAAGGCCGGATCAGGTGTGGCGTAGCACTAAAGAGACTCTTACCTCAGGAACCCCGGCCTGCACTGAAATTTGTGCTTCGAGGCGTTTCTCTCGAAGGCAACTGGAACCCGCGAAATGGGCCTGACCGCAACAGATCTGGCGTTCTTTCAGTCGGAAAAGCGACTCTTGAGCAACTCGTAGAAGCTGATGAAGTCTTAGCACTAGAGGTAATCGAGGGTGTCCCGCACTTCCGCTAGGAAGGTACGTCTAGTACCACAACCGCATGCGTCAAGAACGTGATCGAGTTGGTGCTACGGCCGTAAGGCTGGCATCTTGCCATGACCCCGCGCTGCTGAACGGGCAGGGCCAACTGGCACGCACCTACCTACGGCGGCGCCATGGCCCTCGGCGCGCACCCGAGGCATCGCTACGGCAGCGCAGCGGCGAGGAGTTCGAACAGAAGCACCCCATCACCCGCTGGGCCGCGTCAGTGACCCGCCCCCGTGAGAACATCTTGCTCGACACCGACTCCACTGTCGGCGCCCTGGCCCACGAACTGCACGGGTTTGAAAAGCTGTCCGTCACTACGACGGGCATCAACACCATGCAGGAGCTGGCTGAGTCGGAGGGCCCCAGGTTGACTGATTGGGCGGCCGTTTGCGGGGTGTTTCGTAGAGCTTTGTTGGGCCGATGAGCTTCAACTGGGTGTTCCCGGGGGCAGACCCGCGTCAAAGACCGCATGGCTCGGCGCGGCCGGGAACTCTATGTTCTGGTGGATTCGTCTAAGCTCGGGCTGCCGCTCCTCAGTGAGGGCTCGATCAAGGTGGGGCATCCCCCCGCCGCCGGCCATAACCTGGGGCAGTGTGTATATGTTGGAACCCGGCAGCCGTGGCACGCGGCTGCCGGCGCCCTTGAAGCAGTCGGGCCGCCGCCGCTTTGGAGGATCGGCCAAAGGCGTGACGCGCCCAGCGACGATCTGCCTAAGGCGGAAGCCGCATTGCGCCGACGCTTGAAACTGATGGCGGACGCGCGCATCAAGGCGGCGCGCACTGAAAGATCGGCCGCCGCACCCTTTGTCTGACGATCCTCGGCCTCCCTGGAGTCCGGCAGACTGCGGAACCTGGATGCGGAAAATGTCAGGTCCGTTCTCTGGACCACTGGAGTTGGCCTGGACTTCTGCTTACTGGACAGCTCGGTGCTGGACTAGTGGAGCTATCTCGGCATCGGCCTAGCGGCACCGCGACCGCCGAGTAGGACAGGCGGCTAGTGCGCAATCGGTGAGGCTTGGGAGGCCACCAAACCCGTCCGGAATTGGTGGCGCTCTGCCTGGGTTAGAGGGCCGGTTCCATCGACCTACACGACTTTGCGTCGGCCTCTAACATTCGTTAAGCAAATTGGTGCTCAGCTATGGCGACAGCTAAGGTACGGTATCGAGCGACGGACCCGCCCTTGCTGACAGCCGCCGCACGGATCTCTAGCGCCTTCGCACCGACAGGAGTAATGATGCCTAAACGTGGACCTGAGGCACGACTTGAGCAGCTGCTGGCTGGACTCGACGATCTGCGGGTAGACCGTCAGCTTGGACTCCCCGCTCCGTACCAGCAGCTCGTACTCCTTTGGGCTATCGGCAGGACGCGCCAAAAGATGCCGCGAATGATCGCCTTCAATGACGCAAAACCAGAACTTTTGAGGCTCCTGCGTCCCTTCGCCGTCGGAAAATCCTCCCCCGATCCAGCTTTGCCTTGGTTCGCCCTGAGGAATAGTGAATGGTGGGAGATCGATTTTCAGACCATCGATAAGCCCCTCGGAGTCAGGACCCGGGCGGCAATCCGTGCTGCTAATCCTCACGCTGGGCTTTCTCTAGAGCTCCACCATCTCCTGAGCGATGACCCTGGCTTCCTCAAACTGGCGGTTGCAGCTCTAAGCGACGCCGCAAGTGTCACTGCCCCGGTTGAGCCCCTTCTGCGGCACCTGCAGCTTACGGCGGATTGACTCATCGCCGGTCAAGTCCGGCAGAGCGGCCGCGACCGGCGGCCCGCAACAGGTCCTGTTTACCGCTCAGCAGACCACAGCAGCTCGATCACCCAGTCCCCCGCTGAGTGGAAGCCGCGGCGCCAAGGGCCGGACTTTCTTCAGTACCAGCACCAACAGCAATCCTTCCGGGGACGCCTTCGGCGCCAACCGATCTGCTCGAGCGGCCATCAAGAACGCGGACCTTCCTTCCCGGCAAGCGCCTTGACGGGCGAGGGCTTACTTCTTTACAGCCTGCAGTTGGGCCATCGTTAGCTACACAAATAAACGGGCTTTGCTGACTACCGACGCGGTCATCATGCACCGTGTCGCTAGGCGCAGGTTTTCAAGTCAGGCAAGAATCCGGCTACTGACATGTTTTCTATGAGTCAATGCAGCCCCTTGATCAATTGGCAACAGCGATATAGCTTATGCATACGAGGATCTTCGGCCACCAGGCACCGCAAGGGCAGGGAGGCGAACCGAGAGTAGATCCTCATAACCAAATATCGCGATAGGGCCTCTCAGCCAAAGTTGCTGTCAGGCACCGGAATGGAATGACATGAGCATTATCCCCGCGAACGAGCGCTTGAGCGTGGTTCAGCCCCTCCCACCAGAGCCCGATGCTCGGAAGTGGCCAACGCTTCCAACTTATGGACTCGACGCCACGTGCACCCCGGACCACAGGCTCATACTCTGGCCCATGGTCGTTCGTACCAACCTGTCGCATCCTCCGCACGACACCCTCTCTGATTCGACCGCCTAACGGGCGTGCGGCATGAACACTGCCTCAGCTAGTCGACTCGAAGCGGAAGCAATTCTGGTCGAATCCGGGGCGCGCAAGCGGATGGCCTTCCGCTTCAGCCCCCCAACCATCCGCGCATTGGTGCCGGCACGTTCATGTGGAACCTACCTCCTGCTGGATGGAGCGAGCCCCGTGTACGTGGGCCGGTCTGACGTATGCCTTCGCACTCGACTCGCGACGCACAACCATCGGCTCCACGCCACGCATGTGCTGTGGGAGATAGCCCAAACTCCCACGGGCGCATTCCTGCTGGAGGCGTATTGGTTCCATCACCATGCCCTGCAGCTCAATCAAATCCACCCGGCCCGCCCTGCCGGCAGTCTCGACATTTGTCCCTTCTGCGACCCCTGTGTGGACAAAGCCATACAGAACGCTTTCAACTACCCTGCATAACATTGAACGGAGTCAAGCCATGCCCACCTCTCCCGCAACAACCGGTATTCCCGTAGTTCTCACCGGCCAGGCCTTGCAATCACTCCGCGAGTCAGGCTACAGCCTTCCCGCCGCATTGGGTGAGGTTATTGACAACTCGCTTGAGGCCAATGCCAATGCCATCAGGATTCGCCTCGATGAGGGAACCAATGCCCGCGGCAAGAAGCACGTCCACCGGATTATCTTCGCGGACGACGGAGACGGGATGGCCGCCGAAATCCTGCAACATTACCCGCAGATCGGTTTCTCCACCCGATACATGCGAACCGATACCATCGGCAAGTTCGGTGTCGGTGCCAAGCTCGCAGCACTAAACTTCGGTACACGGTTGGATGTCTGGTCGCGTACCACCGCAAATGAGCCCTGGCTCCACGTCCACTTCGATCTGGCAGAAGCCCTTGAGGCAGAAAAGCGAGGAGAGGAAATTCGTCTCGTCCCGCCTCAGCCTTCTGACGTTCCTCAGGACTTTCAGGACCTGTTGGCGGAAGACGCGGGCACCATTGTTGTCTGGTCCAACGTCGACAGGCTCGAGCACGGCATGCGCGCGGACAACTTCGACAAGCTGCGGCTGGAGGTAGAGAAGGAACTCTCGCGCATCTTCCGTGTATTCATCAACGACGGCATCGCGATCTCCGTCAACGGCAAGGAACTTCTGCCTCATGACCCCCTGATGCTCATGACTGGCACGTGGGCTGAAAAAGTGCTTACTGATTACTACACTACGGGAGAGGGAGTAAACGCGCCTTGGAAGCCGGACCCCCTGGAGTTCGCAGCCGATGTCATTCTCCATGAGGAAGTCAAGATTGGTGACTCCAGCGCTTGGCTAACTGTCACTCTCTACCCGCGCTCCGTGGTCCGAAAACGAGGGCTGGGCCGCGACAAGCTGGCACTCAACCTTCGCATCCCAGAGAACCTGGGAGCCATCAGTTTCATGCGCCATGACCGCGAGATTTCCTACACGAATGTTCCGCGGATTTTTGCTACCGCTGTCCAGGATCCCGACCGCTTCATCGGCGTCACCGTGTCTTTCAGCCCAGAGCTCGACGAATACTTCGGCGTGCGCAACGTCAAACGAGGCGCGGAACCGCACGACCAGCTGCGCGAAAAGATTCGCAAACTGCTTGAGGGTGCAATTCCGGAAGCACGGAAGCGCCTGGATAGCTATTGGGGCGACGCACAGCGCCAGGCTAAAGAACATGCCGGAGAACACGGACCTATCCTTGAGGCGGTCGCCGAGGCAAATCGCACCATGCCCAAGGCTCGTGCCGAGGGTGACCCCGAACCGGAGCGGGTACTAGAGGACCTCGCCACTGACGTTCTAGGCACCAGTGCGTCAGCCGAGGAACGTGAAACATACATTGGACGCGTAAGAGATCTGCCTTTTGTGGTCGAGTCAGTTGACTTCCCGGGCAAACAGTTCATAGATGTCCGACATGTCAATGGGAAGGTCATCATAGAACTCAACACCCGACACCGTTTCTACCGCGAAATGTGGGCACCCTTGCGTTCCATTGCCGATAGCGAACCCGGTGCCCGGCACAGTAGCGAATCCGTCCATACCGCCCGGCGAACCATCGAGGCTCTCACCTTGCTCTTGATCTCCTACGGCAAGGCGGAGTCCATGCACGAGAACCCGAATGAACAGTATGGTGAGTTGCGCGACTACTGGGGCATGTTCCTCGATTCTATGATGAGCAAGGTAAAGGATGTCCTGTAAGCACAAGCTCCGGTCCAGCATGGATCAATGAGGTTGCGCCAAACGAATCCCGGCCCGAGGTCCACACACTGCCCAAGGCGCTTGGCGCCCGGCGGTGTGCGGCCTTGATGGCGCCTGGGCCAGTAAGACACAATCATTTGCATCGGTAAAGCCCTCAACTTCCCGGCCCGACGGTATCCGCACCTCCGCTACCACGGATTGCACTGGGCCGGGAAGCCGCCGCCCCTCGCTCGGATTGGGCCCGTGGGGGGTGTCCGATGAGGAAGCTGGCGGCACCGTCAGTGAGCAGAAGGAGGAGAATTCAGCGCCAAACGAACGGCACAAGTGTGATGACTCTACCTGCCCGCCAATAGGGCGGCGCCTGGGTGGACGCTGCGCTCCGCACTAAACCGCTACGTCCTGCCCCTCATACTCGTCAAAGTCGAGGACGTCGTCATCAGCGTCGGTTTCACTTCCAACACTAACCACCTCATCCTTACTCGACTCTGACCACGTGAGCCCTAGCCAATCCTTCAGCTGGCCGTATACGAGCCGGAGTAGGACCTGAGCTCGCTGGTCCATGAACTCCGACCCTCCCGCGTCCGAGCGTTGCCCAAGTGATTGCAGGTGGGGCAGGTAATGCGACATCTGCGCGAGCTCCCCTGTGGTTTGAGCAAATGTGAGTCCCGAGTCCTCCAGGATAGATTTGGCTTCCTCGGCTGTCGACGAGCCAAGTGCCGCGTAGAGCACCTTCTTCTCCTCCCATGGTCGGGAGCTGAGCGAACTGTTGGCAGCCCCGGGAGCAAGGACCAGGTTCCCAAGCCTGTGGACGATGTCCTTTTCGCTGTAGTACGCCTCATCCCATCCCGCCGTAAACTGCTGCGGAGCAATATGCTCAATTGTGAGGTGGGTTTGATTGGACCAGCCATCCGACGTGAAGCAGGGTGCCACCCCCGCTTTCCCCTTGATGATAAGACCAGGGTTCTCAGGATCCTCAACGGTGTCGTGGTACGCCGCCAGCAGTAGGAAGCGTGTCAGAGGTTTGCTAATTGTGTAAAGGGGCAGGGCGGATGCAGCCGCCAAGAACGACGCAACGTTCGGAATTCCGCCATACTTCTTGTCGGTGTTCGACAACCGGGCCGCGAGTTCCTTCTTCAGGGCTTCCGCGTCCACTGTCGGCTCCGGTTCCAGACGATCGGGGTTGGCCCACTGGCGGGCGAGCGGCCCCATGCCCGTCAGTGAATCACCGGCCATGACCGCCCTATACTGGCTGTCAATGTTACCGGTGCCTCGTCGCGTAGCACGCCAAAAGACCGTGAATGCAGTGATGGCCTTGATTGCCGTTTCAAACTCACGTACCCGTTTGTCCCGCTCCGGTCCTTCTTCTGCGTTTACGGCTTCAGAGTAGAATCGAACGAGTGGCGCTAGAGCAACCGAGTGGTTGAGAGCGTTCAAGAACGCCAGGCAAAGTTTGACTGTATCCGTCATGGCATGAGCGGGCAGTCCAGCGAGTTGCCGGGGGCTATCTTTTACCGGCTCCCATGTAGAGCCAACGAATGTCGCCGTGTCGCTCAGGTGCCGCAGGTACGCAACGCGGTCGCCTTCCGAGTCCTTCTGGCGGTCAAAAGTGTCTTTCATGTAAACACGTTGGTCTGGGAGCCGCTTCGAAAGCTTCTTACCAGTCTCCGCAAGTGCGAACGTCACCAGCAGCTCACGGGTGGCATTCTGGAGTTTCTCCCCTACACCAAAGCGATCAAGATAGCTCTGGACTGCTTTCATGTGTTCGTGGGCATTGGAGCCCTGGTATTCCTTGATCTTCTCCGCCATGACCACGCGGGGCAAGAAGGTTTCGAACGCCGTCAGCGGTTCGCCGGTCGTGTTCAATGACTCGAAGATGGTGAAGGCGTAGTCTTCATCCTTGCCCTGCACCACAGTTAGCGCGATTCGGTTCAGGACATACGCCGCGAACATGACGAGCCGCATTAGCACGGCCTCAGGCTCTTCGCCGGCGTCCTCAAGCCATTCACACAGATTGGGGTCGAGCTCATGATTGAACAGCGCCCGCTGGGACTCGATATTGTTGGCCAGGCTCGAGAGCGGCGGCAAGTCCTCGAGCTCCTCAACCTGATTGCAGAGAGCTAGTTTCGTCAGGGCGTTGCGAATCTCATTGAACCTCTTGATGAGGTCGCCCTCACCCTCACCGACGTCTGCACGCGCCTGCGGCTTGAAGTCCGAGGGCTTTTCAGTGCGCAACTCTGCGTCCGCCTTCACTGCGTACGTGTAAATAAGGTGGGCGATGGGCGAGTCGTACTGCTTGTTCTTCGCGTCCCTCGCCCACTGATCAACGAAGGCGCGAATCAGACGGGGATAGATCGGCGTCGTGCCATAGTTATGCCGCTCACAGAACGCTGTGCTCAGCATCTGCAGGACCTGAATAGTCTCCGAGTATAAGGCTGCGCGTGCCATATCCGACGAGTCCGGCTCCTTACCTTTGAAAACTTTCCATGAGTGCTGGCGAATTAGGTTGTGGAGGCTCACAGTTAGCAAGAGCAGGCTTGACAGACGCTGCTGCCCGTCGATCACCGTAAGCACCTTCGACGGCACCTCCGGCTTCACAATCGGATTAACCGTGACATGGTTAATGTCGTGGATGGTGATAACCGTTCCGAGAAATGTGAAGCTGTCAGGGGCCTCGCCCAAGTTCTTCAGACCGTGCAGCGTGTCGTCGAGGAGCTTTTCCACCTTGTCCTTTCCCCAACCATAGGGGCGCTGGTACGGCGGAAGGTAAAGGCCAAGGCCATTGTCGGAAAGCAGTTCGCGGAGGCTTTTACTCTGCGCCTCGAAAATCTCTTTGGCCTGGGTGGGCATGCTTGTCTTTCTGTTATTGGAACGGAAACATCGAGATGGAGTCTGCCTAAATATGGCAGACCATGCAAGCGTCGTCGCCACCATCCTCGGCCAGGACGTCATCAAGTACATCAACAAGCGGCAGGTTTATGCGACGGCTCGCAGCCCTTTTCATAGCGGCAGCGTGCTTCTCTTTGATCTCGTCGGCCCGCTCGCGAAGTTCAGGCAGGGTTTCCCCCTGTGACCACGTGTATTGCCGGCCTTTCATCGCTGTGTCTTCGAAGCCTTGCTTGTTCTCATAGGCTATTGCCTCTTCAAATAATTCGGGATGACGCTCTGAGAGTCCAATCCATTCAGACTTGCGCTGGAAGAAGCAAAATGAGCACCCACTACGCGTACGCCACTCGTAGTACTCCGGCAGCCCGACGCCAGCGTCATCAAGAATTTTGAAGACCTGTTCCTTGGTAATCCCGTCTTCCTTAAAAGGAAAAACGGGACGGATCGTCGACTTTGTACTGATGTACCCGCTGCGATTCTCGTCCGCTCGAATTCCGATGTAGGTATAAGTCCGGGAATCGCCAAGCCAAGCCTCGAGCGGTTTTATTTTCAGCATCTTGGTGCACCAACGCATCTGGGGACTGGGGAGCGCACCTCCGTATACCTGCAACCAGTGATCGAAGCCGCGCTCGGAGTTGAGCCGCGCAATGGGTTTGCCGAGAACAGCCTCCAGGGCTGATAGGTACTCGTAGGTCTCCGGCAACTCAGCGCCAGTGTCGGTGAAGAAGTACTCCAGGTTTGGAATCCGGTCCTTGAGGTAAATTGCGAGCGCGGCGCTGTCCTTACCGCCGCTGATACCCAGAACATGGCGAGCACCAACATCAGCCGTCGCCTCGTTGACCGTAACGCTTGTTATGTTGAGCTTGTCAGTTGCCACTCCGAGCCTTCCTGTCGGGCGCCTCGTCGGCGCCGTGATCCAAACCAATTTCTAACTCTGGTGTGCTTCGAAGAACTCGTTCGACGAGGAGCGCCGTTAGGCCGTCTCGTCCGTGTGGTCCTCCTACGAGCGCCTCCGCTCGCGCCAATACTTCTTCGACAAGACCGGTGAGAGCTCCGGCTGTGCCGTTGTCATAGAACACGACGCGGCTCTTCTCGTCGCCTTCGGGGGTGGTGAACGACAAGCGTCTCGCTGTGAACGGACCCTCCTTCGAGCTGGCCTTTGCGTCGAAATGCAATGCCTCAACTCGATGAAAAGCAGCGACTGTCTCGGTCAAGAGAGAGCGGAATCGTGTGCGATCATCGTCAAGCCAGAGTTCCACGGACTTGCCCGTGAGCGTCAACCCCATACGACCCAACCAGCCGGCGTCATCCGGTGACTCGTCCGCGGCATTGAAGATGAAGGCCTGCAGTTTTGGGTTGAGCACCCGCCCTTCCAGTGGCTCAGAACGGACCTGCAGGGCTTTCCGCAACGCGGGTACGTCCGCCGGTCGATCGAAAGCAGCAGCCAGAAGGTCTCGAATCTCCAGCAACTGCCGCTCGTAGGCACCCCGCAGCTCCTCGAGCGAGGTCTGAAGCGCCTCTCCGAACTCCGCAATGGCGTCCGGTGTTGGGCTCTGCCACCCCTCGCCTTCGAACCCACACGCCGCCGGTAACTCGACGAGCAACAACCGGTCGGGTTCGCGTGCGTCCAGCAGAGCTGACCGCACCGCCAGTGCCCGCTTCGACAGACTGCTGGTGCGTTTAGTGTAAGTAGGCATGCTCCGCACGAGGTTGAGGAGCGGGGCGGCGACGGCAAGCACGGTCTCATTTCGGAGGCTTCGGGCCGACACCGGACGCAGGCCACCGACGCCGAGGGAGGCAGTCGCCGTTGAGATAGCGTAGAGAATGTTCACCCGATTGCCCTGCGTACTAAACGATTTGAGAGCAAAACGCTGCGGCGCCTTTACGAGGCGCTCGACTAGGTCAGCAGTGAGGTTCGGCTGGAAGGAGCCATCTTCATAGATGGCCACGTCGTCATTGCGCTGCAGCAGGTAGGCCACGAGAAGGACTGGAATCGGGCCCTCCTTCAACCCGATAGGAGGCGCCATCAAGCGCCTATACAGGTGGTCAACTGTCACTGGGGAGTCGCTCGCAGCATCAATGAACTGCGCAATCGAACCCCACACGTGTTGGAGTGAGCCGTTGAAGCCCGGCCTGCCGAATGCCCAGCCAGCCTCGCGCTCGGAGTGCAACCCAGTGTGCCTGAGTACGGCCTCATACATAGCACGTTCTGGCCCGTACCCTTCGAGACCGAGCCGCTCGTCGTCGCCATGCTCGATCATGGCCTCGATCAACTCACGGCGAGCCCTCGCGCCTTGGCTGGTCAGCTCCCGTCGACCGATCATTTCATTGCGAATGTGGGGGCTCTGGTCGTATGCGTGGTCGCAGACGTCGGAAAGGAGGCGCGAAAGTCCATGCGGGCAGGGCAACGGTTCGCCGGTGCCGTTGTGCGTGATGACACGAAACTCGACGCCGTCCGCTCCAGGACGGAAGGCATCCGCCAACGCCCCTGAGAGCCGATTTCGCGCGTCGGCAACGCGGTCCTGGAGCTCCCGTCGGGCGACGTAGTCGTCCATCACTTCCTGCTGATCCAGAACGGAGAGCGCGGCTGCCACTTCAATGGCGGCGTTCCTCACGCGGTCAGCGTGCACACTGGTGACTAAAACCGTCGGACGCGGATCGGAGCTAACTCCCAGGCGAGCCGCAGATGCAGCCGTTCCAAGGTGATACACAACGACACCGTCTGCTGGGTTGTCCTTCGACAACACCGGCATGGAACGAGACCCGTCGTCCGTGTAACTTACAGAGAAATAGCGCAGCATGCCCACATGCTGGCTGTGCCTTGCCGCAATTATTGGGGTGTCAGAGTGGAGGCGGGCCAGCAATTCAGCTGCGTTGATACTACGTAGTTGCTCACGCGCATCGGCCACGCGCCCACGCAGATCAACATCACTTCCTTGCCACAACCGATACTCGTCAGCGAATGATCTGAAGGTTATGAAACCGCGGCTCTCCAGATCATCCAGGCGAGTTCGCCACAACGGATGAGACGGCCCCGAAGGATCGCTAAGCGCGAAGGAGACCAAGTCTGGCGATGCGCGCAGCCCAAGTGCGCTACCCATTAGGTTGAGAAGGCCGATGGTCTTTAATACCGCAATATCCTGCTCATCCAAGTTCGCTGCTTCACGCACGCGTTCATGAATCTCGCGCCAACGGCTCCCGCCGATACTGAGTGCCATAGCCTGACCAGAACCTGCAAAAAAGTCGAACAGGTCACTGATTGCGATAGCCGGAAGGGGCTCCGATTCCACTGGAATTGGCTGAGACTCAAGGAAGTTCCTAGCCGTTCCGGGTTCGGAGCTGGCGAGGAAAGTGAAGAGGGTCCGACCATGCTGACCGAGCTGACCGCACAGTTCAGGCAACGCCAGCAGCGCGATCGGGTGCAGCGGATAGCATCGCATCACGGTGTCTGCGCCGCCAGGAAGATGATTGGCGATGCCTACCTCCCGAGCAGAAGCGAATGACGCTTCAGCCCATTCGCGACGACGGCTGGCGAGCGACGGTGAGAGAGCGCTGCCATCCAAGGCACCCGCTACTAGGCGGAGCGATTGCTCAGCGGACTCGAGAAACGAGACGTCCTCGAAGCGCCCCTGCACTTTCCCCCATTCACGTCGCTGCTGAGCAGACGCTTGACGGACGTAGTCATCGAATGCGAGATGCTGCAGCGTAAAGGTGAAGATCGGGGCTGCACGTTCACCGGTCGCCTGCTCGGCGAGCTCCTGAAGAACAAAGAGGTCAGCCGATGCATCAGAGTCCGCAGTTGCCCGGGAGGCGAAATGTTCCAATGTCTTACCAAATTCATCGAGCACAAGAAGCAGAGGTGCCGCCTCGGCAATAACACGAGCGGCGGCCGCAATTGCGCGGGCCGACTTCGACTCGTGTGCTGAGGCCAGCGCCTCGGAAACACCATTTGGCTTGCGCTTGGGCCACCGAGCCTGCGTTCCCTTGGTGAGGGCACGCAGTAGGCTGTCAGCCAAAGGCTCCTTTTGACAAGTGATCGTCGCCAGGACAAAGCCATCGGCGGCGCCTACGGTCGAACGCTCCTCGATTAGCGCCCGGAATAAAGCCTCGTCGGCATCGCGCAGAGAATACTCAGCGGTATCCCGCAAAACACCAGCAGGGCCAAGTAGCGTTCGCAAGAACAGTGCAAACGAGCTCTTGCCCGCCCCGTAGGGTCCAGTAAGTGACCAGGACCGCCCGGCGGCTGAGTCACCCATTGAATGCACGAGACGACGAAGAACTTCAAGGGCGCGGCTCGTCGGAATGTAATGCCCAGCCTGCTCCTGGTGAGCCTCCAAGTTTGCAGCTCGAAGGTAGCGTTCCTTGGGTCGGATTTGGTCGCCCAGCATCAATTCGGCGCTCATGCTGCCTGCTCCCGGTTCGCTTGATAGTAATTGTTGATGATTTGGTCACGAAGTGACTCGACGTCCCCGTCGACAATGAGCTGTCTGAGGCCCGCGGGCTCAGCCACACGCATCTGCGGCACCGACTTCACCGCCTCTATGAGGATGTCGTAGAGGTTGCTCTCGGTCAGTCTGAATGCCCGCCCAGGAGCACCCGGGTCACTGGCCAGGCGAGCCACACTTATCGTGCGCTCCTTCGCGCCGACTGTGGTCAAAAAATCGAGACATGCATATGCAACGATGGCTGCTGGAAGGGAGGGCTTGGGGCCGGTAACAAAACGCCAGCTCCTCGCCTCCCCAGCGGCGGGGGTGATTAGGCCGAGTTGGCGGGTAGGGCAGTCGAGCAGGTCATCCATGCTTTGACGGCCAGTACGCCGCACACCGAATGTGCGCAACAGGCAATCGACGTCTTTCTTGACCGACGACTCCATAACGCTCTTCCAGCCGGCGGCAGCCGTTAGCTCGACGACCAGATCGGTCAGCTGGTACTCCTCGAACTGCTCGGGTGCAAAGAGATTAAAGGCGGTCCACCAGACGGGCGCCATGCAGGTAGGGCCGAGCAGCTTCCAGTGCAGGAGCCATAGGCTGGCAGGATCTTCCAACCACGGATCCCAACCATCCTCCGCCAGGAGCTGTAGCCCGAACGCGGAGGGCTGCAGGTATGGCACACGAGGTCTTTTTTCGTTCGGGGTGGTCTCCAGGATCTTGTACGCCTGGCACCAGTACCGAATGGCATTCACCATATTCTTGCCGACCCCAAGCTCAACCGTGGCGTTGGGCTTCGAGAAAGCCTCCGGGTCCGCGAGGGCAGCCGTGAATCCCTTTCGCAGCCACCCGAACCGCAGGTGAAAGGTCTCGTGCCGCGCAAAGGCGGGCTCAGCCGCAGCCCCCAGCAATGCCCCACTCATGATAAATGCCTTTCTATTGGCTTAGGACCCCCAAGCAGGTGGACCAGTTCAAGGTAACCCCGCCCCAACTCTGCAATTGCGGCGTCGACGTCCTCGTCGGTTGTATATCGGCTTAGACTCAAGCGAATCGATCGTGCGGCCTCCCACTCGGACACCCCCATAGCCAGAAGAACCGGAGACGGTCCCGGAGCACCGGCATGACAGGCGCTACCAGTGGACGCTGCTAACCTAGGCAGACGCGCCAATAACGCCTCGGACTCGACACTCTCCGACCAATTGACACCGACTGCAACATTCAGAATCCCAGGCAGCCGATGAACCGCGTCGACGCCGTGCTCGAAAATGTCGTGCACTGTGTCTTTGAGCCCTCTAAGCAACCGCCCACGCAAGGCGCGCGTGGCCTCAGCGGCTTCCCACCCTGAGGACAACGCAAGCTCAGCAGCGGCTCCGAAGCCTGCAATGGCTGCCGAGTTAGCGGAGCCGCTCCGAAGACCCTTCTCTTGGCCTCCGCCCGTGACCTGCGGGCGGATAAGATTTCGGGCCGTCTGGCGCACAATCAACGCCGCGGCGCCCTGCGGCCCGTGCATCTTGTGTGAACTGACCGTCACCAAGTCGCATTCGTCAAGAACGGAGTGCGTTCCCCAAGCCATGAGCTGACTCGCATCTGCATGGACTAGCGCACCAACCTCATGGGCTCGCTCAACGATCTTGTCGAGCGGCTGAATGACGCCGGTCTCGTTGTTGGCGGCATGGATCGATACCAAGGCAGTGTTTGACGAAAGGACCTCTTCCAGCTGAGCTAGGTCGATCTCTCCGGTCTTCCCTACATTCACAATGTGTGAAGTGCCGCGCTCACAGGTGAGGTCTGCAACAGTAGTAAGCACCGACGGGTGCTCCGTCACCGACGTGACAATATCGCTCCTAGCGGATCGACGGATCAGTCCCCTTAGCACGAGGTTGTTCGCTTCAGTTGCACTACCGACAAACGTAACGCCGGCCGGCCCCACCCTCAACAACTCGGCAACGGCCTCCCGGGCATTGTCGAGCAAGGCTGCGGCGGCGAAACCAGCAGCATGCGATGCACCTGCATTGCCTGTCCGCTTCAGCGCCCGAACCGTAGCATCCAGGGCTTCAGGAGCGATCGGGGTCGACGCGGCGGCGTCCATATAAATTAGGTCAGCCATGTCACTTCCTCTGTCCGCTGCGAGCCCCTACTGACTCGCCAATCAAATGCTAAGTTCGTCCACCGACAAAGTCGGTGGACGGCGAACTCAACCGACTTTCAGACGAGAAACTGGCAACCGCCGTGCCGCTCCTATGTAGATGTTCAAGGAGGATCTCAACTCAGCCGCATGGGTTGCAGTTAGGTCGATCTCATAGCGCTGTCCGTCGATTGCGAAGCGCACGGTCTCGTCGGCAGCGGTCGACCCGTCTAGGTCGTCCACGCGAGAAGTCAGTACGGAATTCGCCACGCCTCAGTATCCCCCGGCTCTGCGCCTGGGATGAAACCGACACGCGGGCTCAACCTCGTCCAGGAGCAAGACGACGTCCGTTTTTCGTTGACGTTGTGGGTCCCTGCGGCACATCTGACGGTGACTAATCGGACCGATGTGACCTTTATCATTCGACGTGAGTCAGCGCTATACGGGGTGTAGTTCTGTTAACGAGAGAGACTCTGTGCCAGCTTCACTGCAGACTGCCGATTGCGGCTTGCGTCTGTCGCGCGACTGAGAACGTATTTCCTTCGTCCATATCTGCAAAATTCCCTGCGAAAACCGGGTGCATTTCTCGGATCGTATTCAGAAGCTAGACGAGCATATCCGCGTTAGCAAATTCAATATAGCCTCCTGTAGCCACCCAAGAGCGTCGCCCAAATGAAAAAGACGATACTTCATCCACCGAGCCCAGGGCTACCAATCGATTCATTTGACAACTTACTGACCCAATTTGGCTCCGTCCTCTCTGTTTGGGTGACCCATGCACTTTCTCTCGGTTATTTAGCTATCCGAGTTCAATGTTCATGTCAGCAGCAGTGGTCCTGACGATCTCGATAACTTGATGAAGGAATTCGTTTTGGTGTGGTGCCGGGGACGCTTGTGGGATGGGCGCCGCGTCTGCATAAATCCGTTCTGCAATGATCCTGGCACGGTCCACTGTTGACCCCCGACCCGATTGCGCGTACGCATCCATCCACTCAAGATTCTGTTGCGCGAACAGCCGCTCATGGGCCAGAACGAGCATACGCTCGCTCAATCGGTTGGCGAATTCGTCGAAGAGCGCCTGCTTTTCGTCGTCACTTGGTTCACCACCGCTCCAATCCACCGGGGATTGGATCATAAGCCAGGCTTGATCTTGCAGCCACGCCTGAAGATCCGCTACTGGATGCAGGTTTCGGTATTCGTCCTGATTCATAACCGCGAACCTGCGACTTAGAGCTTTGACCGTACCCCAGTGCGCTTTCTGCACCTCAGAGACAGATGCTCGTCCGAGGATTCCGTTCCAGCTCTGGTGGAAACCCTCAACAGCGTCGCGAACAGCTACAACCAGATTCGTACGGTCGTAAACGGGACGTGTATCGGCAAGCGTGGGACGGCTCCCGCTAATCAGCAGATTGTTCACTAAGCGCCTAAACTCAAGTACCGTTAGCGCATCTTGGGCCGGGTCCAGCTTTCGCTGGCAATCGGCGAGAAAGAACGCCGCGTCGCGGACCCGCGCCCTGAGTGGTCTTTCCGCAAAAATCCCGAGATCTGTGCCGATTTTAGCGAGAACCCCATCGCAAGAGTTGACGACATGCAGCGCCCGGTCTGCAGGCGTGGGCAGATTGTCGCCGGAGACAGCATCGAAGTGTGTGAAGCATATATGAA
This sequence comes from Arthrobacter sp. Leaf137, assembly GCF_001423525.1. GTDB lineage: Bacteria > Actinomycetota > Actinomycetes > Actinomycetales > Micrococcaceae > Arthrobacter. The sequence continues at coordinate 262,514 of NZ_LMOI01000019.1, forward strand.
GTTTTGATCCGTGGCCGCTACGGGCCATGGCACGCAGCAAGGTCACCGAGGCCGCCTGCATCGGCTGTTCGGCGTTGTCCACAAGTGCAACCGCATCCGCCTCGGCTATGAGACGAGTGAATTTAGTCGAAATGCTTGCCGCTGAATCTACTGTGTGACCGAGCCCTTCGGTGTCTAGAAGGACAAGCTTCGGATTCGGCCCCTCGTGCCATGTCGGCCTAAATGGACCCGAAACGCGCACGCCGTCAACCAGCGGCGTCAGGAGCCGCCCAAATCCGAGTTTCGAATTACTCGTGAAACGTCGCAGTTGTTTGATGAAGTCACCGCGGTCACGAGTGCTCCAGGTCCAGGAAACCGGCCAACCTTGCTTATTGCGCCTGAGCTCCCCCGTGGCGGGGATGAGCTCAAATCTTCGGCGCATTTCGTCCATAAGCGAATCGATAAGCGCGTGCACCTTATCGTCATCCCGGAGACGCTCGTCAAGGCCTTCTTCGATCAGTTCGGCAAGGGCGCGAAGGTCTTCAGTAGATATAGGAGTGAGTTCCTCCTCAATTTCCTTAGCTGCCGAGGCCGCCACTTCGTACACCCGGTCAACAAGACTTTCAATTATCTCATTCGTCTCCTGCAATGAAAGCACGCCGAGTTCAGGCATACCGGCCTCGGAACTGGACAAGGTCGAGCCAAATGACGTGGCTGCAAGTAGGGATGACGCCGGTATGGAAACCTCAGTCTCGGCGACCTCCACACCATCCCCAAGCACATAATTGAAACGGAATCGTTCGTCCTTATGACGCAACAGGGCTCGTCGAACTTCGCTTCTTTCTTCTTGCCGGTGTGCGGCAAGCACGGCTTGCAGTACGCAGTCCTCCAGATGCTGAGTAACCTCACCCAATGAGAAGAAGGTGACGACAGCTGCGAAGTCACCGTCCGCCAGGACGACCTCCGTGTCCGCGATCGTAGTTCGTCCTGTGGCAGTCGTTGGAAACCTCTCTTCTTCCGGATCGGTGCCAATCAGCTGTCGCAGGACTGTCGTCTTTCCTGCGCCAGTAGTACCGAGCAGTAGCACCCTGCGGTATCCGCTGGTCTTAGAAGGTAGCGGCAGAAGGATTTCTCGGATCGTCCTGGTATCGGACTCTTCGGGATCCATCGAAGCATAAAAAATTTCCACAACGCGTGTTTCATATCGATCTGCGGCTGCGGATCGAGCCGATAGTGACCACCAGCGCTCATCAGCAAGTAACTCATCCAGCTCCAAGATGAGACGGTCGGCGGTCTTCTCTTCGCGCGTCCCGAGGCCATACCTCATCCGCTTACCCGGCTTGCCCGTCTTAGGATTTAAAACCGCCGGGTGGCGAAATATAACACTCCAACCAGCCCTGTTTTGACTCTTTGTTTTGCTTGCCGAATACACGATCAGACCCCGCCCCTGTTGTACAAGTGTTGTACCACAGTGTGCTTCGACTCGCAGCGGCCGTCAAGAGGGACCAGCAGACGTGCTCAATAGTCCTCACCATGCGTCGCCCGCCCGTCACCTCCTGGAGCGCACCGAAGACAGTGCAAGAATGTGATCAAACGCGGCGGCTACGAAGTAGGCGACATCGGATTCATGCCCACGATTATCATCTTGTGTGCACTGAAAGCCCACTAGAAGTAAAGCTACTGCGCCACTGCAGCTGCCGAGGCAAACACATCCGCCGGCATTGCCCGATGCAGCCTCCAGGTAATTGCGATTGGCTTCTCGCCAGAGTGCTGCACATAGTCCACCTGTCCTAGGCAGGTGTAAGGAACCGTCAGCCCGGTCTCGTCGTCGGCTGTGTCCCGCGTAAAAATCAGCACCCTCGAACCATGCGAGGCCCGGTCAAGATAGCGGCGCCCCGTGGGGCTCGTCGGTGACGTCGCATTCTGCGATTCCCAGTGGAACAGCTCCGGACTGATGGCATAGTCCTTGTACATCGTGGTCGCTGAATGCTTTTTGTCGTCCTTGTTCAGGGTGACAAAGAAGGCATCTGTGGAAGTTGCAGGACACCATGCAACGCCCTCGCGGTGCTGCACATTCTTGCCCTGTTCCAGCGAGCCGTACTGCAGCGCCGCCAGAACCTCCTCACGCCGGTAAGTGGCGTGGGACAGCAACGGGATGTGCTGCAAACCTGCGCCGAGGCTCTTCGCTGCATGTTTGGACGCCGCCACTCCCAGCTTCACGACCTGGCGGATCTCGCGGCACACAAACTGGTAGCCGCGCAGGTGGTCCAGCCCGTCGTCGTACGTTGTGAACCCGCCGCCGTCATCCCACAGCGTGTAAAAAAGCATTCGCGCGAAAGCTTGCTCGCGCATGCCAAGTTCCCAGTAACGAGGTGCGTCCGGAGCAACCAGCATGGAATAGGCAGCGGCGCGTTCCGGGTCGTCCACGTGAATCAGCGCAGCCATCCGGCCCAGCAGCTTCTTTTCCTCCGCGTCCGACAGGTCCTCAATTCCCCCACGAAGCACGATCTCCAGGGGCGAGAACCCCTCGATCAACCTTGCATGGCGGAGGTAGCCGGTCCACGAGTCCCTGGTGGAACGGTATATCGTCTTCACGTCGTTCCCCGACCGCTCCAGATAGGCCTCCAGCTCGGTCTCGGCATACGAGGCAATGCCCCGGACCAGCTGTGCCCGGTTGAACCGGAGCTGTGCCTTAATGTTGTCCAGCACCACATTCTGTGCCACCCGGTCCAGCACGATCTGGGAGCCGGACGGCAGGTAAGGGAACTCATCCTCGACAGCCTTCTCCAGCTCCTTGCGCCCGTAGCCGGTCAGCGCCCGGTAGCGCAGATCAAAGCGGAACTCACGGCGCTGCTGGCCGATGAAGTCCAGGACCGTCAGCACCGCTTTGCCCTCGGCACGGCGCAGCCCGCGTCCCAGCTGCTGAAGGAAGATTGTGGCACTCTGCGTGGGCCGGAGCAGCAGGATGGTATCCACCTGCGGCAGGTCCAGGCCTTCATTGAAAAGGTCGACGGCGAAGATGCAGTTAATTTCCCGCTTACCCAGGCGCCGGAGTGCTTCCTCGCGGTCAGCATTGTCAGTGGTGCCGTCGACGGCGACGGAAGCAATACCGGCTCGGTTGAACACCTCGGCCATGTAGTGGGCGTGCTGCACAGAGACACAGAAGCCGATGGCCCGCATCTGGTCCGTGCTGGTGACCTTGTCCCTGAGTTCGCGGATCACCTTGGCAGCGCGGGCGTCGTGGCCGGTGTAGAGGGCGCTCAGCTGGGTGGTGTCGTAGCTGCCGCGCTTCCATTCCAACTGGCTCAGGTCCACGTCGTCCGAAACGCCGAAGTAGTGGAAGGGCACGAGCAGGTCTGCGTCCAGGGCGTCCCAGAGCCGCAGTTCACTGGCGGTGCGGCCGTCGAAGAATTGCTTGGCGACGTCGACGCCGTCGCCACGTTCAGGTGTAGCCGTGAGCCCGAGAAGCTGCTGCGGTTTCAGATGGTCCAGCAGGCGGCGGTACGTGGGCGCCATGGCGTGGTGGAACTCATCGATGACCACGATGTCGAAGAAGTCAGGCTCCAGCTGCTCGATCCCGAGGGAAGACAGCGACTGGACGGACGCGAAGATGTGCTTCCACTCCCGCGGCTTGTGGTCCCCCACGTAGAGCTCACCGAAGGCGCCGTCCTGCATGACGTCACGGTAGGTTCGCATCGCCTGTTTCAGGATCTCCTGCCGGTGAGCGACGAACAGTAGCCTGGGGCTTCTGCCCGTGGCCTCGGAGAGGCGCTTGTAATCCAGGGCCGCGATGATCGTCTTTCCGGTTCCGGTGGCGGCGACCAACAGATTGTGGTTGAAGCCCTTGAGACGCTCCCCTTCCAGGTCCTCCAGCATCTCCTCCTGATGGAGGAACGGCTGAATCTCAAGACCGGTAGTTGCATCCGGAGCCGCCGTGCGACGGCCGCCGTTTCGTTCCAGCGCAGCGTCCAACCTTTCTCCGTCACGCTCCGGGTCGTAGCTTTGGAAGGTCCGCTGCTCCCAGTAGCTGTCGAAGGTGACCTCGAACTTCTGCAGGAGGGCGGGCGTTGCGACGGAACTGAGGCGGACGTTCCATTCCAGCCCGTCTAGGAGTGCAGCCTGGCTCAGGTTGGAGCTGCCTACGTACGCGGTATCGAACCCGGTGTTACGGCGGAACAGCCAGGCCTTGGCATGCAGCCGAGTTGCCTGCGTTTCATAGCTGATCTTCACCTCGGCCCCGAACCGGTTGACGAGCTCGTCAATGGCGCGGCGTTCGGTGGCGCCCATGTAAGTTGTGGTGATGACCCGGAGCTTGGCGCCGCGCTCCTTGAGTTGCTCAAGGGCAGGCTCTAGGAGCCTGAGGCCGGTCCAGCGGACAAAGGCGCAGAGAAGGTCCACTGTGTCGGCGGACCCGATTTCGGCCCGGAGTTCCGCGGCCAGGTTGGGTTCGTCCTTGCTGTTGGTGAGAAGCGCGGAGTCGGACAACCTGGTGGTGGGCCGGCGGAGTTGCCGGCGCTTGAGTAAAGCTGGGCGGTGGAGGGACTGGAGTTGGGTTGGACCCGGTGCGATTTCGTCGCCGGCGCCCAGTTCTTCGAGGAGCTTGTTTGCCAGGGCCACGCGGTCGGCTGGTTTGGCTGCAGCTAGGGCCTTGCGGACGGCGTCGGCGACATGGCGGGAAAGGACGTCGGAAGAATCGTCATCATCAATCGCGGCGAACGTCGCATATAGCCCGGTCTCGCTATTCAGTGAATCCTCTAGTGATTCCGTGTTGAGCAACTCATACAAGCCTTCGGGCAGCGATGGCGCACCCACTGTAAATGGACCCACGAATTTATACACCGGCCCAGGTTATGGGATGCTGAGTGTTTCGACGGCCAACTCGCCTGAATCCCCGTCTAAATTTGCCGGTATTAGTAACGAGGCGAAATGGGCCTAAGCACAGCAGTTGGCGGAGTGTGTTTCGGGTTAATCCTTCCCATTCCATTTTCAATAGTTTATTTGGAACGCGACCAATCCCCATGCTCAACACGTTCATTTATCGACGCAAATTGGCGGTCAACGCAGCATATGCCAGGGGAGCTCGGCGATCATATCTGGGATATCTCGCTGACTCGATGACTGCAGGCAGAGTGGTGGAGGCCGCTATTGTCGCGGCACCGACACCCAATCCAAGTTCAAGCATGCTGTCGCTCGAAACTACACTGTTAGCCATGCCCATTCCATTGCCAATGAGTGCGCCAACGGTGCCGAGCAGAACTCTCGGCCACCGTCGACGATTCATGCCTTCGCGAAGCAACCCGATCTCATCTTCAACTTCTTCTCGTACGTGTCTTTCCCACAAGGAAATATCGGTCGAGGATATTTGTGAAGCCGCTAGAAACTTGTCGTCGATCCAATGCCTCAGTCGACGCAGCTCCGAATTGTAACGATCTTTAAAATCCATGATTTCACTCGGGGCGATGGAAATGCTCGGGCCCGGTAGCACCTCGTGGATTGACCGATAAATAAACCGGCTTCGATCGATTCCCTCAATATCGGCCCTAGAGGCGTGGATTGCACGCTTGTCATCGGTGACTGGTTTGTAGCTTGTTGAGCCGTCCGCGCTGAGACTTGATGCCATCAAGCCCGCAAGAAGGGACATGTACCACCCGGCTATATTGCTATCTACTCGGAGCCATCCGGGCGATTCACTATGATTCGAAACGTGCCCCTGTCTTTCTAATTGATTACGAACCGAGTAGAGCAGCTTCTCAGCACGCATGCTGCTCCTTGCAGGGTAGTCCAAATCGTCGCTCGCTCCCGCAGGCGCATTTTGAAATTCTCTAAAAGCTCGACTGATCTCGTCTTGAACGTACTGTTCAGATAGTGTTGGTGTCGGATCTATCATTTGCAGCAACCCGAGATCAATCAATTCAGCCATGTACGGGTTGTCTCGAACCCCTGATTGTTCGGATTCAGGCACGATTGTGGCCACTTCGTCCCAGTACAGAAGCGTCCTGCTGAGCCAACCGGTCGGCGGGAGGGTCATCTTTGGATAATAGAGAGCGGCATCCTTCATTTTCAGGATCTTACCCGCGCCGTCTACGCGAAGCCGCCATAGTCCTGCCCGCGCCGCGGGTCACGGTGTGATCCAACTTCATGCGGTGCGCGACGGGTATACTTCGAGCCCCATGATTGACGACGCGGCGGGCATTGTGGGCAACCACTCCTTCGGGCTGATTTCTTGTCTGACCATGCGACGATTGGGCAAATTGAATGAAGGCGGCCGCCCCGGTGGCCCCTTGTGGAATGGATACATATTGAGTAGTGATGATCAGTGGCCCACCCGCCAGGCGACTGCAATAACGGCGGCAGTCGGGGTAACGAAGACACAGCTTTTCTTCCAAGAGACTGCGAAGTGGCTCTTTCGCGAACAGCCGCTCGAGGACTACGGCATCGATGCCCATGTAGAAATTGTCGAAAGCGGGAACGTAAAGGGGCGCCTCTTCGCGCTGCAAATCAAGTCCGGCGATAACTGGCTAAGACCCTCCGCCACCGGGGGCTGGAATTTTTACCCGAAAAAGAAACACGTCACGTACTGGCAAAACCATTCACTTCCGGTTGCCATAGTCGTATGGCATGAAAGCAGCGACACACTGTACTTTCGGGAGGCCTCACCCCACACTCTCGAAAAGACGGGGTCCGGTGGGTGGCGACTACACTTCGGGATCGACGATTTGCTCGCCGAGTCTGCGCTTCCCACCTTGACCCGGTTGTCAATGGGTAACACCTATGATCTGCGTCTTCGCGAACTTAGGCTTCTCCTCCCGTGGATGCAAAGGATTGCCCAAGGCCAGCGTCTCATTTTGGAGGCCGATGAATGGGTCAACAAGACTTGGGGAAAAGGCAATCTTGAAATCACCGCTATTGCCGAAGACGGAACGAAACACCCGCTCGGCAAATGGGGTGTTGCTCTCGGTAGCGAACCCTACGAGACAGCCCTTCCCGCATTGTTTGGATGGGCGGATCTCGTAATGAATCCCGATGTCGAGTGTGACTTGGAAGAAGAATACGGAGCCGACACGGACTGGGAGTCGGTACATTGGACAGATCTCATGCCTCCTGACGGGGAGTGGCGAACGGAAGAAGAACATGAGACTGATAGGGACCACGAAGCCATTCGTCCCTATGCAAACTCCATAAACGAAATCGATCACTGGAGTCTGGAACTCCGACTGAACAAGATCGGACGAGCCTTCTTGCTTCTGGACGAGTATGCCCGACAGGGCCAGCAGCTCCAGCTAGGGCTGTAGAGCCAAGTCGTTTTAAAGTTCCTAGCCAGGGTCTATTTGCGTATGTACATGACGGGTACATCGTTCTCAGCAACGCAAGTTCGGATTCTGCTCACAACGTACGAGTGAAGTTTTAAGAGATGACGCACCGCGAGCCGGACGACCCAGGCCTCATGCCGTTCGGCCTACGTTCAGATAACGCCTTCCACCTGCAGAAGTTCGCAGGCATTTAGAGTCACATGAAGACTAAAACGTTGATGAAGCCCCGACAGGCAGTCGGACTTCCGATTCCTACAGCCTTGCTCCAGAGCCCGTTTGGCGGCGCAACCACGGGCGCGCGTTTTGGCCTTCGACTTTACCTTGAGTGGGTCACTGAACACGGCAACCACAAAACAGAAGCTTGCTGGCGGAGGACATCGGTGTAGTTTTCTCGGGCTACGTCTTCCCAAAACTAGAGACGCTACCTGCAGAGTACTACTCGACAATTGAAGAGTCAGTCGACCCGGAACTCACTCCCGACGATCTCCCACGTGACTCGACCGACCCGTGTTAAAACACAGGTATTCCGTCCACTTGGGTAACCGGAGGAGCTACTCCCAGTGCCGCAATCGTTGCAGCCCAGACCTCACTGGCACCATCCTGAGCGAATATCGCGTCCATAAGGGGAAACCCTTTGCTTTTGGCCTCGAAACCCATGGCCAGCCACAGATAGAAGAACGTCACGCCCGAGGGAAAAGCAGGCGGTTCTGGCAACTCCGGCGCTCCCATCCTGCTGCGCTTTTCATCTTGAAAATTCATCCATCGGTTGGCAAAGTCCGAGAGGTGCGGGCCCCACGCATCCAACGCGTTCCGCATGTCAATAACACTGGCAATGCCCAGACCGCGAAGATTCTCAAGCCTGCTCTCAAGGTACTTCACGTCCTGTCGTAGCTTTACCGAACGATTGCGCACAGCCGCTATTGCCTCGTCAAGCTTCTTGAGCTTCGCGTCGTGTCTCACGACCGCTGTCAGGGTTGCCAAATCGAGGGCGAGGTCGGTGGTGTTCCCCTTAACTGCTTCATCTGCCTCCACTTCATACTTGGCAAGCCCATCCCGGAGAGCCATGAATTCGTAGTCGACCAACTCAAGGACACCAGCCAGCATGGAAAAGCGACGACTCATCGGCTCGGGAATGGTTTCTTGCTTATAGCCGAGGTCATGCTCAATCTCTGCCCAGGCATGTTGTACGACCGTTCGAATTTGGATTTCGAAGCGCAGGGACTTGTACCGATCGTACTCCGCGAGCTTTGATCGACTAACACTGATTTGGGCAACTCTATGTACTGAGCGGTATCCGAACTCACGTGTGCCAAGTTGCTTGCCCTTGTCAACCGACCTGCTGTCATCCACCAAGAACTCGTCCTCGATAATCTTCACTATCCGGTCAATGTCATCCGAGAAGTAACAGGTGATTCGCAGCCCGAGCAGGTCATGAAGTGACGAGAACCCCTCATAACTGGCATCTGGCCGTGAGAGCTTTCGCTTTGCACTCTTCTCAGTTTTGACTCGGTGATCGATCGTGTGCACAACAACGCCGTTGTGGCGCAGCAGTTCCTTTAAGAGCCCCTTAATAGTCAGCCCGAACTCTTCCATCCCATCGACGGCCTCTGCATACCTAGCGGCGCCGCTCCCCAATTTCGTCATGAATCAGAGGATATCCCGGACCTGCTGCACCGGCTCGAAGTCGGGACTGATAAAGTCCGAAGGGAAAACAACGGACCCACCAGATCCGGGTCCATTTTTCCAGTTGTTCAGCAAGCCACATCCCGGCCATCGCCTGGGCCGTACGAATCAGTAACGACTGCGAACGTCACTCTTTCCCAGCTTAAGGACTACTGGCGACAGATCAAAAGCTAGCATGAAGACAGGCTGACTTGGTCTCGATGTTTCTGCTTGGCATGTGACATCAACTGCCGCACGTATATCCTTCGGGGATGGACTTCTGGCAACAACTAGGCACCACAATTATCGGCGCATTCGCTGGCGCTGGCGCAGCACTTCTAACCGGTTTTTGGGTACGAAGACGTGAGGGCCTTGTCAAGGAGCGTGCAGCGCTAAACGGCCTTCTTCTTGATCTTCAACTCAAGCGAGCATTCGCAACGGATACCCCTCAGTCTGTCGCCCGGGCCGCCGAAACTACCGATTACAAGCAATGCAAAGACTCCGTATACGATTCTCGAAAGCTGATACGCGATGCACGACTTCAACTGCTTCCGCAATCAAAAGCCTTTGACAATCTTGCGAGTATGGCAGCTGCATGTAATTCGTATCTTCGAGCATCTCGCATTGAACCCGATACTTACCAGATGTCTCTGGCCATACTCCGCGATCGTCTAGACGATCAGGCGAGAAAGCTGGGATCTCTCCGAGACGTCACGTATCGACGCCCCGGCTCGTACGCATATGACTTACCAAATTCTGAAGTGACTGCATCGGAGTAGGTGACCATTCTGTTCAGCTAACGCAGGTCGCCGTCGGACATCAACGATGTAGTCCTGCCCTAGTTCACAACAGAACTACACTACTCCCGCTCGTTACAGCCGCCGCTGCCGGAACATCGGAAAGGATTCCCGAACCCGCTCCACGGTCTCCAGCGAAACCTCCACTGTCCGCACCCCGGCCTCCAGCCCGAGGTCGGCTTCCACGACCCCCATCGGGTCCACCAGCACGCTCCGGCCTACGGACACCGGCGGCGCCTGGCACACGCCCGCCACGTACACGCTGTTCTCGATCGCSCGCGCCGCGTTCAACGCCAGCCACTGCTCCGTCTTGTGCTCSCCCGGCACCCAGGACGAGCAGACCAGCAGGACCTGAGCGCCGGCGTCGGCCAATGACCTTGCCAACTCCGGAAAGCGCAGGTCGTAGCAGGTCATCAGNCCCGGCACCCAGGACGAGCAGACCAGCAGGACCTGAGCGCCGGCGTCGGCCAATGACCTTGCCAACTCCGGAAAGCGCAGGTCGTAGCAGGTCATCAGCCCGAACCGCACTCCCCCGTGCTCGAACACCGCCGGTTCCAGGGACTCACCCGGCTTGATGAACTCGGACTCCCCGAAACCCTGCGCGTCGAAAAGGTGGATCTTCCGGTAGGAAGCCAGCAGGCCGCCGTCGGGCCCGATGGCCACCAGCGTGTTGTACGCCCTGCCCGGTTCGTCCGAGGTCTCCACCACGCCCGCCACCAGCGCGATGCGGTGGCGGCGGGCCATGGTGCCGAGCTCCCGGCAGACTGGGCCGTCCAGCGGCTCGGCCACCGCCGAGGTCTCCACCACGCCCGCCACCAGCGCGATGCGGTGGCGGCGGGCCATGGTGCCGAGCTCCCGGCAGACTGGGCCGTCCAGCGGCTCGGCCACCTCAGGGAAGGTCGCGTCCACCTTCTTCTTCTCGTAGGTGGCGTACTCCGGGAAGGCGACCAGCGCGGCGCCGTCGCCCGCTGCCTGCGCGGTGAACCGGTCGATCGCTGCGAGGTTGGCCTGGATGTCGGCACCCGACGCCAGCTGCCCCAGCGCTATCCTCACGACTGTTCCTTCCCGCGGCCCGGCGGCCACACTACAAACTGTCAGGCTCAGGCGGCGGCCTCGACCGTCGCCTTCTCCGTGGCCGTCATCTCCGGCGGCGAGGCCTTGAAGCCGCGGGTGATCAGGGCCAGGACCAGCACGCCCAGCACCAGCCAGGACACCCCCAGCGTAATGGCGTTGCTGTCCAGGCGGGAGAGCAGGTAGGCGCAGATGATCGCGCCGACCACCGGGACCACCACGTAGGACACCGGGTTCCCGAGGATTGCAGGTAAGTCCACACTTCTGGTCGGCTCGGGCCCACAAGGTAGCGCCCGCGACTGGGCCGCGGTTCGCGAGGATCATCCCCTCATTCTCGTCGGCATCGACGGGCCCCCAGGCGACCGACCTCCCTGTTTCAGCGGTCAAAGCAGCCCGTGTCGCCCTCATTCCCGTCCACCCCCGTTCGACATTTGAGCCACTTCCGATCTTGTCTAAGTGAAGCGACGCATCGAAATAACTGACGGGAAACTCTGCGCTGCATTCGTCGTCTCACGTGCGATTGCCTGTACAAACATCGGCAAAGAAGTCGCCAAGGTCCTCGGTTGTTATGAGCTGCCCGTCCTCACCAGTCGCATCCACCAGCGAGTCGACTTCCCCGGGAACCGCGGCCACCGGCAGTACAGTCCTCAAGCTGTCCCCTAAGTCCGAATCAGTCAAAAAGTCCTCGGACTATAGTCGAAGGGAACAATTCACCAATGGAGAAACGAGTAACTGAGTAAGTGACTAGCCTCGAAAACCTCAGCCCAGGCCGCCCCAGTGCGGCAAAGAGCAAAGACAAGCTTATGCAGTCCCTCGAGGACGTAGAACCCACCCGCCGCGTGAATTTCGAGCTTGCCGCGTCTAATCACCAGAAGCTCCGCATCCAGGCAGCCAAGCGCAGCTTGTCCATCAAAAAATTTCTCACCGCCTACATAGATACTCTCCCCAATGAGTAGCGGGGGTACATACGCAGCGCAATACAATGCCAGCAAGAGTCATGAACAGGCACTATTGCGACTGAGCATATTTGAGAAGTGGAAGGGCAAATGCTCTTGGTGTAGCCGAGCAATTCCCGACGCGACTTACGCGCAGATTGATCACATTCTTCCAAGAGATAAGTATGCGGACTTGATTGATTACCTTAATCAGCAGGCGGCGAAGACATACAAGAAAAAGGTTCTAAAAAAACTCAGCGCCCTGCCTCCGTCCGCGGACAACCTCATGAATCTTGCTCCAATATGCGGCACAGGTCGGAGCTGTAACTCAGAGAAGTCAGATAGTATAGCGGATCGCGATTTTGGGCCTATTCTGAAAGCTTTGAAGAAAGCAATGAGGAAGGCTGCCAGCGTTGACAAGCGCTATCTCGCGATGCTCAACGCTCAGGGACTCGAGGGTCATCTCGTGGGTCTCATGATCTTGCCTGACACCGACGAAGCCACGAGAGTTGTCGGGACGTATGGCCCCGATGTTCTCAGAAACCTTTGGCGGGCAGAACCCAAAATATTCAAGGTTATGGATGCACCTGACGCCATTCCACTAGAGATGATTGATCGTGGCATGGTTCCTGATTACTTCGACTCGGTGTTCAGGACCATAGATGGGGTGGATGGTGCTATAAAGCTGACCGACGAAGAACGTATCGCACTCGCTGGCGCGCGGGCAATATTCGGTCTTGACTCGTTCGATCTTCTCGGTGCGGCAATTTCGAAGGCAGTTTTTTCGATCAACGAGGAGATGAAGGAAGAGTTAGGTGACGTTCCGTATCCTGATTTCATAGGCTCTCAGATAGTTTCCATAACTGGTCATCGAGTGAACTTCGAGTCGAAGCCAGAGTTTCAGGTAGACGTCGAACTTTCAGTCGAAATTGGTGGACACGCAGCCAACGGTACCGACAACGACGGAAACCCTCGATATGAGGACCGGATGGTCAAGGAGGACTGCCTGATCTCCTTCCATATCAACCTTGTTGACGGTCAAGTTCATTACGTGCGTGACCAGTCGATGGCGCTGTACGGGATGGTCCATGATGAGTAAGTGAGTAGCTGAGTAAATGAGTAAGGTGGCATTCACTAGTCCGATGAGTTCGCACCCATTTCTGCTCATCCCGCATACCCATCGAACACGCCACCCGTAGGTGTTGCGGCGATCGGTTGAATACGGCCAGTTCCGGTCCCTTCGCTTCGTCGAATCGCTGCGGCACCACCGGCTCACCGAGTCGATGGGCAGAGTCGGCGCGTGCGACGACAATGCCGCGATGGAATCATTTTTCTCGCTGCTGCAAAAGAACGTCCTGGACCGTCAGCGATGGCTCACCCGGCTGGACCTCCGACTGGCCATCACGACTTGGATCGAGCGGACCTATCACGCCGGCGACGGCAAAGACGGCCGGGAAAACTCACGCCAATCGAATATGAAACAATCAACCGAACCGCGCTCACAGCGGCCTAAGACCCCGTGATCTGCCCCAGAGATTGGTTACCCGGTGGAGAATGAGTTTCAGGCTGTTTGGGGTTCTGCATTGATCCGCCGGGACCCGTAGGTACCGCGGCTGGCAGTATGGACCTTCTTGATGAGGCCTGTCAGCCACTGCCGGCGCATCCGGGTCGGCGACAGCGCGAGGACGGCGGTGAGCACCCCGGTGCCGGTTCCGACGTCGAACGCCAGCGTGTCAGAGGGCAGCGCAGCGGCGGCCACGAGGTCCACATACTCACTCCGGGTGGGAAAGAACGTGCCATAGTGCGGGTGGATGCGGCCCTGCAGGGCGTTGACGTGGACGCCGTTGCGCCGCCACTCGTCGGCGCCAATTGCCCCCACGAGCTCATGCAGGGACGCAACGGAAGGTTCGCCGATGTTGCCGTACGCTTCAGCGGCAGCTTCCCGGATGTCCGGTGCGCGGCGCAGCGGCACCACCGGGCCCGGTGCAAGGGGTATCAGCAGCAGGCCAAGAATGCGTGCACGGTGGGAGCGGGACTGGCGGTGCCGGTAGAACTGATCAGCCGGACTGCCTGTGGACTTCTTCCCGGCGCCGATCCGCCGGTCCAGGGCGTTGAGGATCTGCCGAGCATTGTGGAAATCGCCGTGCCACAGCATCGCGATCCCCTGTGACGCCATCTTGTTCGCATCATCGGCCGTGAGAGAGTCGGAGACCACTTCGATGCGCGTCGGCGCCGGTCTGCCGTTCGCCGAACGCCATCGCGCGGTCATGCTGACACCAGCCTCGATCCAGGACACGAGGGCGCGCTCATCAACCGCAGCTGTGCGCGAGGGCTTGGGGCCCGGCGTCGGAATTCCCACGGGAGCTGGCATGTCGGTACTGATAAAGATCCATTCCAAGAGTCCGGGGGCGGATCGGGGACTGACGGTTGCGGCGGCGATTCCACGACGTCCAAGGCTACGGCCAAAATTCCAGACCGTCATCCGGCAGCGAAGCGAGCTTCTTGGTCGATGGCGGCTGGAGCCCTTGAACCTACATTGTCAGGATACAGGGGTGCTACAGCCGCCGCTGACGAAACATCGGAAAAGACTCCCGCACCCGGTCCACGGCCTCCAGCGAGACCTCCACCGCCCGCACCCCGGGCGCCAGCCCAAGGTCAGCCTCCACAACCCCCATCGGGTCCACCAGCACACTACGCCCCACGGACACAGGCGGCGCCTGGCACACGCCCGCCACGTACACGCTGTTCTCGATCGCCCGCGCCGCGTTCAACGCCAGCCACTGCTCCGTCTTGTGCTCCCCCGGCACCCAGGACGAGCAGACCAGCAGGACCTGAGCGCCGGCGTCGGCCAATGACCTTGCCAACTCCGGAAAGCGCAGGTCGTAGCAGGTCATCAG
>NZ_LMOI01000020.1 GCF_001423525.1 Arthrobacter sp. Leaf137
ATGACATTGGCACCCGAAGGCCGGAAGTTGCTGCGGATCGAGCAGCGCAACGCGGCTGTCCCGGTGGAACGCAAACCGGAATGGATCAAGGCCAAAGTCCAGATGGGCCCGGAATTCGTCCAGCTCAAGAACCTGGTCAAAAAAGAAGGCCTGCACACCGTCTGCGAAGAAGCCGGCTGCCCCAACATCTTCGAATGCTGGGAAGACAAGGAAGCCACCTTCCTCATCGGCGGCTCCGAATGCACCCGCCGCTGCGACTTCTGCCAGATCGACACCGGCAAACCCTCCCCCGTGGACAGGTTCGAACCCACCAAAGTGGCCCGCTCCGTCCAATCCATGCAACTGCGCTACGCCACCGTCACCGGCGTGGCCCGCGACGACCTCGAAGACGAAGGCGTCTGGCTCTACGCCGAAACCGTCCGCAAAATCCACGAACTGAACCCCGGCACCGCGATCTGCGACTCCAAACCCGAGGTCTTCGCCCACAACGTCGAAACCGTCCCCCGGATCTTCAAGCGCATCCGCCCGGCATTCCGCTACGAACGCTCCCTCGACGTCATCACCCAGGGCCGGAACCTGGGCATGGTCACCAAATCCAACCTCATCCTCGGCATGGGCGAAACCCGCGAAGAAATCTCCGAAGCCCTCCGCGACCTCCACCAGGCCGGCTGCGACCTGATCACCATCACCCAATACCTCCGCCCCTCCGAACGCCACCTCCCCGTAGACAGGTGGGTCAAACCCCAGGAATTCGTCGACCTCCAGCACGAAGCCGAAGAGATCGGCTTCCTCGGCGTCATGTCCGGCCCCCTGGTCCGCTCCTCCTACCGCGCCGGCCGCCTCTGGGCCACCGCCATGCGCAAAAAAGGCCGCGACATCCCCGCCGAACTCGCCCACATCGCCGACGGCATCCAGGACTCCGGCACCACCCGCCAGGAAGCCAGCACCCTCCTGGCCGNGCAAAAAAGGCCGCGACATCCCCGCCGAACTCGCCCACATCGCCGACGGCATCCAGGACTCCGGCACCACCCGCCAGGAAGCCAGCACCCTCCTGGCCGGATAGATCCGGCCAGGAAAGTCCGGGCAACATCCGGCGCCGTGCAGGTACCGGCCGGATTCACCACTGGCGGCCGGCCTGATGCTGATTGGGGGGCATCAGGCCAGCCGCCGTCCGGGCTTAAACTGGGGCTTATGCCCGCCCCCAAAGCCTTGCGCCCCTTTATCCACCGCGAGTACCGGGTCCTGATTGCAGCGCTGGCCATCTCCATTTTCGGTTCCGGTATGTGGGCCGTAGCCATGGTCTACCAGGTGATCCACCTTGGCGGCGGTCCCCTGGAACTTTCGCTGGTGGCCGCCGCCGGAAGCGTGGGACTGGTGGCCTTCGTCCTGGCCGGCGGGATCGCGGCGGACAGGGTCCCGCAGCGGCGCCTGATCATCGCCGTGGAGGGCGCCAACCTGGCAGTCATCGCCGCGATCAGCGGCCTGGCAATGGCCGGCTGGCTGCAACTGTGGCATGTGGCGGCGGGGGCTTTCGTGCTGGGTGTTGGCGCGGCCTTCTTCTTCCCTGCCTACTCCGCGATCCTGCCGCGCATCCTTCCGGCTGAGGACCTGCTGGCCGCCAACGGCATGGAGGGGACCATGCGCCCCGTCCTGCAGCAGGCGGCGGGACCCGCGGTGGCCGGCATCCTGGTGGCAGCCCTCTCGCCGTCGCTTGCGGTGACCGGGGTGGCCGCGTGCCACCTTCTGGCCTTCATTGTCCTGAACTTCCTGGGCCAGCATGCCCTGGCCACACCGCCCGCTGAGGCCGGCCACGAGGATGGACAGCTGAAATCGTCCTTCATGCAGGACCTGCGCGAAGGCGTCAGCTACACCATCAGGACCCCATGGCTGCTCTGGACGCTGATCTGGGCCTGCATTTCCGTGCTGTTCCTGATCGGCCCCATCGAGGTCCTGCTGCCATTCCTGGTGCGGGACCAGTTGGGCGGGGATTCGAGCATGTTCGGTTTCCTGCTGGCGGTCATGGGGGTGGGGGCAGCCCTGGGCTCCCTGGTGACGGCGTCACTCCGCCTGCCCCGCCGCTACCTGACGGTGATGATGGTGTCCTGGGGCGTGGGCAGCCTGCCGATTGCCGCCGTCGGCCTCATGGACAACTTCTGGCTGATCGCCGCAGCTCTGTTCATCTGGGGCGCCACCGGGAGCGTGGGCATGGTCATCTGGGGCACGCTGCTCCAGCGCCGCGTCCCGCCACACCTGCTGGGCCGCATCTCCAGCCTCGACTTTTTCGTATCCCTGGCGCTGATGCCGGTGTCCATGGCGCTGGCCGGGCCAGCGGCTGAGGTGCTGCCCATCTGGCTGATTTTCCTGGTGGCGGGCGTGGTCTGCCCCATCATGGCCGTCATCGCGTCCGCCGCCGCCGGGATGCCCCGCGACGAACTGGCCCACCCGCTGGACGCGGCACCCGAAGCCGCCTTGTCCTGACTTAGCGGCACATCAACTGTTGGCGAGGACCACCGGGATGCTCGCCGTCGGCAGTCCGCTGGGGAAGGCTGTGGGTTCCGGTTCCGCGACGGGCTCCAGCTCCACGCTGACGGGATCGGGGCCCACGGCCAGTACCTGGCCCCGCACGTCGACGTCCAGCGGGTCCCCTTCCTGGACGGTGAGGGTGATGGCGCCGGAGGAGAGCCGGACCAGCAGCAGCCGGCCGCTGATCTTGAGGTGGAAAGTCAGCCCGTCCCATTCCTCCGGGAGGCGCGGATCGAAGTACGGCACCGGGCCCTGGTCGCGCAGGCCCGCAAAACCGCACACCAGGGAGCTCCACACCCCGCCAGTGGAGGCAATGTGCACGCCGTCAATGGTGTTGCCGTGGGTGTCGTCCAGGTCGATGAACACCGCGTTGGTGAAGTGCTTCAGGGCCTCCCCGGAGTACCCCACTTCGGCAGCCATGATGCCCTGCACGCATGCAGACAGGGTGGAGTCGCCCGTAGTGATGGGGTCGTAGAAATCGAAGGCCCGCTGTTTCTCACCTGCAGTGAAATCCTGCCATTGCAGGAACATGGCGAGGACGGTGTCAGCCTGCTTGAGCACCTGATGGCGGTAGATCACCAGCGGGTGGAAATGCAGCAGGAGCGGATACTTGGACCGCGGCGTGGTCCAGTCCCATGGCTCCAGGGTCATGAAGTCGTTGTCCTGGGAGTGGACCTGCATGCGGCTGTCGAACGGCAGGTGCATCAGGTTGGCTGCCGCCGCCCACAGCTGCCGTTCCTCCTGGGCGACGCCCGGGTGGTCCAGCGCTGCGGCAGCCCGCAGGTTAAACCGGGCCATGACGTTGGTGTAGAGGTTGTCATTTACCACGGCGGTGTACTCGTCCGGGCCCGTGACACCGTGAATGTGGAACAGGCCGTCCTTGCCGAAGAAGCCCAGCGAGATCCACATGCGGGCGGTCTCCATCAGCAGCTCAGCTCCCATGCCCTCCCGGAACGCGGAATCGCCGGTGGCCCACAGGTAACGGTTGGTGGCGAACGCTATGGCGGCCGCGATGTGGAACTGAGCGGTGCCCGCGGCGTAGTAGGCGCTGGCTTCAAGGCCGTTAATGGTCCGCCACGGGAACAGGGCGCCGTCCACGCTGAGTTCCTTGGCACGGACCTTGGCCTCGGGCAGCATGGCATGGCGGAACTCCAGGACCTGCCGGGCGCCGTCCGGGTTCGTATACGTCAGGTACGGCAGCAGGTACACCTCCTGGTCCCAGAAATAGTGGCCCTCGTAGCCGGATCCGGTGACGCCCTTGGCCGGGATGCCCGCCACGTTGGCACGCGCCGTGGCCTGGGCCAGCTGGAACAGGTTCCAGCGGATGGCCTGCTGCAGCTCCGGCTCGCCGCCGTCCACCACGATGTCCGAGGTCGCCCAATAGCCCCGGTAGTGCGCCTCGCTTTCGGCGAAGACGTCCGCGACGGGGCGCAGGCCCGCTTCGGCCAAGGCGGCGGCGTCGACGCCGTCGTCCTGCACGGTCCGGCCGGCGGCGTAGCTGACGCTTTTCTCCAGCCGGAAGGGTTCGCCGGCGCTGACGGCCAGAACGTAGCGGACGCTGCTGTCATCCTGGTCCACCAGGGTTTCGAAAGGCTGGTGGCCGGCGGAGGTCCAGTGGTCCACGGCCAGTCCTACACGCTGCTTGGATTCTGCGGCTTCCCAGGAGAGCCGCAGTGATCCGTCGCCGCCATCCAGCCGCAGCGGCAGCAGGACCCGTCCGGCGTGGCGGCCGGCGCGGCGCGGATCGTGGGCGGAGTGGTCCTCTACCGGCTGGTCCTGCCGGTTGAGCACCGACGAGGTGACGTCGAGCGAAATATCGCGGTCCGCCGAAACTTCGAGGGAAAGGCCCAGGCTGCCCCGGGATTCGTACCCCACCGCACGGCGTTCGGTGGTGGTGACCACGGATCCGGACCGGCACTGCCACGTGATGCGGCACTCGTAGATACCGGTGGAGAAGTCAACGCTCCGCCGGTAGTCCAGTACCTCCGATTCGGCAAGGCCCAGGGACTCCCCGTCCACTACCACGGTGAAGTTGTTGGCGTCCGGGATGTACAGGATGCGCTGGCCGGTCCGCGCGAATCCGAAGGCGTTCTCCGCGTGCTTAATGTCCCAGGTTTCGTGCAGCCCGTTGATGAAGCTGCCGGGAAGTTCGGCATCCCCCGCTGCCCAATGGGCGCCACGGACTCCGAGGTGGCCGTTGCCCAGGGAAAAGAGCGTTTCAAGCGTCCCTGCGTTTCCAGGCTCGTGGCAGGTTTCCACCAGTTGCCAGGGAGTGTTGGGGAACCGTTCGCGGTCCGCAGAGATGAGAGCCATGGTGTTGGGTCCTTTAGGCATGCTGTGCACCGGCGCAGGTCCGGCATAGGGGATTCGAAGAGAAAGCTTGCCCGGATGGGTGCTGCCCGGGGGTGGCAGCGGGTCTCCGGTGTGGAACGGGGCTCCCGTCAGGGCAGGAGCTCTCCAAGGTCGTTGACCACCAGGGTTGCCCCGGCTTCGAGGAGGGTTTGGCGCCCGGCACCGCGGTCCACGCCGATGACGGAATGGAACGATCCCGCCTGGCCGGCCTGGACTCCGGAGACAGCGTCCTCCACCACTACGCATTCCTCGCTGGGCAGTTCCAGCAGCCGGGCCGCGTAGGCGTACGTCGCCGGGCTGGGTTTGCCGGGAATTCCTTCGCGGGCGGCCACCACACCGTCCACCACAACGGGGAAATGGTGGCTGAGGCCTGCGGCGGCCAGGACCGCGGGGGCGTTGCGGGAGGATGAGACGACGGCGACCTTCAGTCCGCGGGCCAGCGCGGCTTCGAGGAAACGCACCGAGCCTTCGAACGGCGCGACGCCGGTGCTGACGATGTCGTTGAAGATCCGGTTCTTGCGGTTCCCGAGGCCCTGGACGGTCATGTTGGCGGGATCGTCATCCAGCGGTCCTTCGGGAAGCTCGATGCTGCGTGAGGCGAGGAAGTCCCGTACGCCGTCGAAGCGCGGCTTTCCGTCGATGTGGTCGAAGTAGTCGCTTTCGCGGTAGCCCTGCACCTCGGGGTGCCCGGCAAGGAAGCCTTCGAAGAGTTCCTTCCATGCCTGCTCGTGCACGGTGGCCGTGGGGGTCAGCACACCGTCAAGGTCGAACAGGATGGCGGATGCGCCTGTCCAGGCGGCGGTGTCAGCTGCAGTTCGTTGTGTCATCGGCAGTGCGGTGTCCTCTCGGTTTACGGACTGCCGGTCCCGTCCGGACAGCCTGAAGGAGGTGCTGCTGCGCCACATGCACACAGCATCGCCTCCTTGTTCCGCCCACTGCAGGACCGATCATGGCCGTAGACGAGTGTAAGCGCTTACAAATTTGACTTGCAAATGTTTTATCGCCGTTACCTTGACCGCCTGCGGGTCATTTCAGCACGTAATGCCGAAGGAACGCGCCAACGTCTGCCATCTCGGCTTTCGACATGGCGTGCCCCATTCCGGGATACGTCCGGGCAGTCAGCAGCGTGTGCGCCTCAAGCCATTCACCCGTGTAGGCGGTGGCATCCTCGTTGATCACCAGGTCCGCCTTGTCGCGCCCCCAGAAGAACGGCGGCCTGGTATCGAACTCATCGGTGAGGGCCAGGAGGTCGTTGTCCAGCACAAATCCGGAAAGGCCAACGACGGCGGCGTAGTCGCGGGGGTGGAGGCGCAGGAGGGTGCTGGCCATGGCCATGCCCTGTGAGTAGCCCATCAGGCTCACACTGGTGTGCCGGCCGCGGACGGAGTTGATCCAGCCATGCACGGTGCCGGTGACCGAGATGACGTCGGCAAAGTCGTTGGTGAGGAAATAGTCCAGGAGGAACCAGCCATAGTGGTCTCCGATGGGCATCGGCGCCCGGAGGGCGGCGAAGGTGAACTCCGGAGGGAGGTACTCGAACAGCCGGACCATGCGGGATTCATCCGTGCCATAGCCGTGCATCATCACCAGCAGGGGCGTCCCGGCGCGCTGGTCCTCAGGCTTGGACCACACAACTGTTTCCATCGGACCAGACTAGCGAGGCAACGCGGCGCCCACGCCACGACGGCGATAAACCCAGGCGCCCCGGCAATCACACCAGTCACGCAGAATTTTCCCGGCAACGACTCGGCATCATTCATTGAATCGACTGTGGGTGCACTGTAGCGTGACGCCTACTATCAGCATACTGACCAGTGACTTTACAGAGCAGTGTCAAAAGCAGGGCAGCGACCTACCCGCAATACCGTGCACCGCCCCACAGGAGCCGCAACCCGCGGCCAGCAGAAGGAGCAAGTCATGAGAATCGGCTCGTCAATCTTCCTTATCGCCCTCGGCGCCATCCTGGCCTGGGCAGTGGCCCCGGGACTCATTCCCTTCGTGGATCAGGCCCTGGTTGGTTACATCCTGATCGCCGTGGGCGTCATCGGCCTGATCGCATCCCTGGTCCTGGCCTCACCCGGCCGGACGCGGCGGGTCAGCGAGACCCGGTCGGTCGTGGACCCGAACACGGGCGAGCGGATCACCCGGAACGAAAGCCGCGACGGAACCATCTAGGCAGGCCGCCCGCGGGTCATCCAGGACCACCAAAGACCATGAACCCGGGAAGCCGGGCCGGACCACAGCGTCCGGCCCGGCTTTCGCGTCCCCGGGCCTCAACCAGCCGAGGAGAACCCAAATATTGTTTCGTGTTGGTTTCCATTGACAAACCAACATAAGCAAAGATAAAGTCAAGTAACTCAACATCATGTGATGCCAGTCACGCCAAACAGGGCGCCGGCCACTACAGCACCAGCAAGCTACGCAACGGAGGGTACGTGTTCGCCGAGGAACGCCAGCAAAAGATTGCCGAGCTTGTTGCCGGCAGCGGCCGGGTCAGCGTGACCCTGCTGGCTGAGCGCTTCCGCATCACCACCGAAACCGTCCGCCGGGACCTCGCCACCCTCGAGAACGCCGGCACCGTACGCCGCGTGCACGGCGGTGCGGTGGCGGCAGACCGCTTCAGCACCACCGAGGAAAGCGTCACCGAACGCGCCATCCGCCGGACGGACCAGAAGAGCCGCATCGCCGAGGCCGCACTCGCGCTCATCCCCCGCAACTCCCCCGGCAGCGTCCTGATCGACGGCGGAACCACCACCGAAGTCCTGGCCGACATGCTGGCCCGTCGCACCGCCGTCGAACTTTCCGAATCCGGCGCCACCGGCACCGAGCTGGTGGCCATCACCCACGCCGTTCCCATTGCCGGCAAGCTCTCCAGCGTCCCCGGCATCGCCCTGCACATCCTGGGCGGCAGGGTCCGCGGCATCACCCAGGTGGCCGTCGGCCAGGCAACGGTGGACGCCGCCGCACGGATTCGCCCCGATATCGCCTTCGTGGGGACCAACGGCATCCACCCCACCTTTGGACTCAGCACTCCCGATCCTGAAGAAGCCGCCGTGAAGGCTGCCTTCGTCCACTCGGCACGCCGCATCGTGGTGCTGGCCGATTCCTCCAAGCTGGACGCGGAAACGCTGGTCCAGTTCGCCTCCCTGAAAGACCTGGACACCTTGATTACAGACAGCGAACCCAGCCCCGAACTCGCCGCAGCCCTGGAAGCGGCCGATGTAGACGTGGTGATCGCATGATCGTCACGTTCACGGCCAACCCCAGCCTGGACCGCACCGTCGCCCTGCCCGGACCGCTGGAACGCGGCGAAGTACAGCGCGCTGTGTCCGTCACCCAGGAATCCGGCGGCAAGGGCGTCAACGTGTCCCGGGCGCTGGTGGCCTCCGGCCTCGAATCCCTGGCCGTCCTGCCGGGCGCGGACAGCGATCCTGTGCTGGCCGGCCTGCGCGCCGGCGCCGTGCCCTTCGTGTCGCTGCCCATCGGCGAACCGCTGCGCACCAACGTGGCCCTCACCGAACCCGGCGGGGTCACCACCAAGATCAACGAACCCGGGCCTGTCCTCGATGACAACCAGCAGGAGGCGCTGCTGAAGCTGCTGCTCGAAAGTTCCCGGGGTGCCGGCTGGGTGGTCCTGGCAGGTTCACTGCCGCCGGGCTTCCCGACAGATTTTTACGCGACGGCGGCCCGCCGCCTGCGTTCAGCTGCCGACGGCGGGTCCCCGGGACGTACGCCACTGATCGCCGTCGACTCGTCCGGCCAGCCACTCGCCGCCGCCCTGACCGGCGGCGCGGAGGGCATGCCGGATCTTTTGAAGCCCAACGCCGAGGAACTGGCGGAACTGGCTGCTGCAGCCGGGTTCGCCACGGCCGCCGCGGACGAACTGGAAGCGGACCCGGCGGCTGCCGCCGAGGCCGCGTCCGCCGTCGTGCGTTCCGGTGTGGGTGCTGTGCTGGCAACTCTCGGTTCCAAGGGAGCTGTCCTCGTAACGGCCGACGGCGCGTGGCTGGCCACGCATCCGCCGGTCGCCGCAGTGAGCACGGTGGGTGCGGGAGATTCCGCACTGGCCGGCTACCTGCTCGCCCACGGCCGGGGCGCCGCCCCTGCCGACTGCCTGCGTCAGGCGGTGGCCCATGGAGCCGCCGCCGCCTCCCTGCCCGGTTCAACGGTTCCGGCAGTGCACCAAACCACCCCGGAAGCCGTAACCATCACGGCCCTTCGAAAGGATTGACAGTGACTCAGCTCATCACCACGGAACTGGTCGAGCTCGACCAGAACCTGGGCAACGACCCCGAGGCGGTGATCCGGCACCTGGCAAGCAAGGTTGCTGCCACCGGACGCGCAACAGAGGTTGAAGGCCTCTTTGCCGACGCCTACGCCCGCGAACAGAAGACCGCCACCGGCATTCCGGGCGGCATTGCCATCCCGCACTGCCGCTCGGCTGCGGTCGTCGAGCCCACCCTGGCCATGGCCCGCCTGTCCCCCAAGGTGGACTTCGGCGCCAAGGACGGCCCCGCGGACCTCGTGTTCTTCATTGCCGCTCCGGACGGTGCCGACCAGGCCCACCTGAAGCTGCTCTCCAAGCTGGCCCGGTCCCTGATCAAAAAGGACTTCACGGCCGCCCTCCGCAACGCCTCCTCCGAGGCGGAAATCGTGGAGCTCGTTGACGGCGCCCTGGCAGACAAGCCGGCGGCCCACGCTGCCGCGGCACCTGCTGACGCTGCTCCGGCGGCTGCCACGGCCTCCGCAGGTTCAGGTGCCGGTGCTGCGGCTGCCGGTCCCAAGCGCCTCGTGGCCGTCACCGCGTGCCCCACCGGCATCGCACACACGTACATGGCCGCTGACTCGCTGGTTGCCGCCGCCCAGGAAATGGGCGTAGACCTGCAGGTTGAAACCCAGGGTTCTTCCGGCGCCAAGCCGCTGGACCCCGCCGTCATTGCAGCAGCGGACGCCGTGATCTTCGCCGTTGACGTGGACGTCCGCGGCAAGGAGCGCTTCGCCGGCAAGCCCGTCATCAACGCCCCCGTCAAGCGCGGCATCGACGAGCCCGCCAAGATGGTCCAGGAAGCACTCGCTGCGGCTGAGAATCCGAATGCGCGCCGCGTCCCCCACTTCGGGGCGGAGGAGCAGGCCGAGAACGAGGCCACCGAAAAGGGCGAGCACATCGGCCAGAAGCTGAAGCGGGCACTCCTCACCGGTGTCAGCTACATGATCCCGTTCGTTGCCGGCGGCGGCCTGCTGATCGCCCTCGGGTTCCTGCTGGGCGGCTATGACATCACCGGCGTGGCGGACAAGGTGGTGCTGGAAAACAGCTTCGCCAACCTCCCCGAAGGCGGACTGGCCATTTACCTGGGCGCTGTCTTCTTCAAGATCGGCGCCCTGTCCATGGGCTTCCTGGTCCCTGCGCTGGCCGGCTACATCGCCTACGCCATCGCTGACCGCCCTGGCATCGCACCCGGTTTCGTGGCCGGCGCAGTTTCCGGATTCATGGGCGCCGGGTTCCTCGGCGGCATCGTGGGCGGCCTGCTGGCCGGCTACATCGCGCACCTGATCGGCACCTGGCAGGTGGCCCGCTGGCTGCGTGGCCTCATGCCGGTGGTCATCATCCCGCTGCTGGCTTCCATCGTGGCTTCGGGCCTCATGTTCCTGGTCCTCGGCGGTCCCATCGCGGGCCTCACCACCGCTCTCAACACCTGGCTGTCCGGCATGACCGGTGCTTCCGCTGTGGTCCTGGGCATCATCCTGGGCCTCATGATGTGCTTCGACCTGGGCGGCCCGGTCAACAAGGTGGCCTACGCCTTCGCCGTGGCCGGCCTGAGCGCCGGCAGCGCCACCAACCAGGCACCGTGGCAGATCATGGCCACCGTCATGGCAGCGGGTATGGTCCCGCCGCTGGCCATGGCCCTGGCCACCGTCCTGGACAAAAAGCTCTTCAGCCTGGCTGAACGCGAAAACGGCAAGGCAGCCTGGCTGCTGGGCGCTTCGTTCATCTCCGAAGGCGCCATCCCGTTCGCCGCTGCCGATCCGCTGCGCGTCATCCCCGCCAGCATGCTGGGCGGTGCCCTCACCGGTGCCCTCACCATGGCCTTCAACGTCACGTCGCAGGCACCCCACGGCGGTATCTTCGTCTTCTTCGCCATTGGCAACGTGCTGATGTTCATCGTGTCGATCATTGCCGGCACCGTGGTCAGTGCGCTGGCCGTGGTGGCGCTCAAGCGCTGGGCAGTGAAGAAGAGCGTTGATACGGTTGAACCGGTTCCCGTAACCGTCTGATCCGGCCCACCGACACAAACTCACCGGCGCTGAACCGTCAGCTCGCCGAAAGACAAAGGAGCAACAATGCCAGAACGCACCGCAACCGTCGCCAGCCGCGTGGGCCTGCACGCCCGTCCCGCCGCCATCTTTGCCGAGGCAGCCGGCGAGTTCGACCTGGACATCACCATCGCCCGTGAAGGCGAGCCTGCCGACGAGGCCATGGACGCGGCCAGCATCCTGTCCCTCATGAGCCTGGGTGCCTCACACGGCGACAAGGTGGTCCTCCGGGCCGAGGGCACAGGTGCAGACGATGCACTGGAACGCCTGGTGCAGATCCTGGAAACGGACCACGACGCCGAGTAGCAGGCAGGCTGCCCCGGCAGCCGGACTAAGCCAAGCGGCCGCCGTCGCGCCTTCCCCTCGTGGGAACGGCACGACGGCGGCCGCTGGCGTTAAGCGTCCGGGTCGCCTCCCCGCGGCCGCGCCCAACTGGGTCGCAGTAGATGTCGTTATGAGCGTCCAAAACGACATCTACTGCTACCTGGTTGGAGGAAGGGGACGGTCAGGGGCGTTCGGCGATCGCTTTCACGTCGGCCACGAGCTTGTCCCACATGCCCTTCGAGTGGCTTGCCGCCTCTTGGCTCGGGTTGTTGTCCTGGGCGAGCGTGAGGTGGGTCCCACCGTCACGGTCTTGCAGCGTCCAGGTCAGGGTGTGGTAGTTCTCCGGCACGTCGTCCTCGCCGCTGAGGGCGCTGAAATGGGTGTGCACCAGTTTCCGGCCGGGATCCACCTCCAGCACCTTGCCTTTGTCCTGGTACGGCTTGCCGTCCCATTCGCCGCTCCAGGTAATGGGGCTTCCCTCCGCCCAGTCCGTTTCCAGTTTGGCCCCGAACATGAACTCCCTGGCGGCTGCTGGGTCCGTGATGACGTTCCAGACGCGGTCCGGCGGGGCGTCGATGGTGGTGCTGGATGTTGCCGTGAAGTCGCCGGGCATGTCAGGCCTTCCTCGCGGTGAACAGCAGGTATTCCCACTCCATCTGGAACGGGGTATCGCCATGGGCGTCGCCGAAGGAATCGGCGAGCTCCGTCAGCGCCTGGTCCAGTTCCCCGACCTTGTCCGCGTCGGCGCCGATGTACTTGTAGACGGCGATGGTGGGGCCGTAATGGGACTTGAAGTAGCGGACGAAGTCGCCCGGCTGGTGGAAACTCCGTACCGCCAGGGCCTGCTTGCGGACGGTCACGTCGGTGACCCTGTCCCCCAGCAGTTCACGGACGTGCTCCTCGCTCCCCCACAGCGGTGCCGGCTGAGCCCCCGGCGGTGGGGGCGGCGCAAACGGCTTCAAGGTGGCGAACATCCGCCCAACGAAGCCCTCCGGGGTCCAGCTGAGCAGTCCGATGTTCCCGCCGGGCTTGCACACGCGGAGGATCTCGTCCGCCGCCGCCTGGTGCCGCGGCGCGAACATGGCACCCAGGCAGGACATCACGACGTCGAACGCGGCGTCGTCGAACGGCAGCGCCTCGGCGTCGGCTTCTTTCCATTCCAGGCTGACGCCACGGTTGCCGGCTTCGCGCCGTCCGGCCTCGAAGAGCTCCGGGGTGAGGTCCGAGGCCACCACCTTGGCGCCCATCATGGCCGCGGGGATGGCTGCGTTCCCTGACCCGGCGGCCACGTCCAGCACCCGGTGGCGGGAGCGGACGCCGCACGCTTCCACCAGGATGGCACCCAGCTCCAGGAGCATTTCATCCGCCAGCGCCGGGTAATCCCCGGACGCCCACATGGCACGGTGCTTCTGTTTCAGCGCCCGGTCCGCCTCGGCCGCATCGGTCTGCTCAGTCATGGTCCGCGCTCCTCATCGAGCCGTTGGGTTTCAGCGCGCTGCGGGCACAGCGGCGCTGCGATGCGACTCATTGTGGCCGCGCGGGCACCGGCTGTAAAGGTGGTCCGGCTATTTGCCGGGCCCGCGGCAGGGTCCCCGCCCCGACCTACGCCGGCTTGCGCGCCCTGGTGGTGGCCTTCGCGGCAGGTTTTTCGGTGCTCTTTGACGCGGCCGTCTTTGTCCCGGCGGATTTGCCGGCGGCGGTCTTTGCTGCGGTGGACTGCGTGCCCGCGGACTTTGCCGCGGCGCTCCTTGTTGAAGTGCCCTTGGCTGTGGTGCTCTTGGACGCCGTCGATTTGGCAGCCGCGGACCGGGTGCCGGTTTTGGTGTCCGTCGCCTTGGCAGCCGATGTCTTCGAAGCCGCGGCAGTCCCGGTTCCCGACGACCGGGTACCGGAGGACCTCCGCGCGGGCTTGGCCGGCTTGTCCCCCGCTTCCTCCGACCCGCCGTCGTCGGACTCTTCCTCTTCGGAATCCGCCGCGCCCGGGGCCGCTGCCGCGCCGCCGCGTTTCCGGTCGAGGCTGCGCTTCAGGGCCTCCATCAGGTCGATGACCTCGCCCTTGCCGCCGTCGCCCGCTTCCACACCGAACGTTTCGTCCGTGTCCAGGGACTCGCCCTGCTCCAGCTTGGCGTCGATAAGCTTCCGCAGCTGCACCTGGTAGTCGTCGGTAAAGGACTCCGGTTCAAAGTCCGCGGCCATCGATTCGACCAGCGCTGCGGACATGTCACGTTCCTGGGCGGAGATTTTGATGGCGGTGTCCAGGGCCGGGAAGTTGGCCTCACGCACCTCGTCCGGCCACAGCAGGGACTGCAGCACCAGGACGTCATCCTTGATCCGCAGCGCCCCCAGCCGGGTCTTCTCGCGCAGGGCGTACTGGACGATGGCCACCCGGTCGGTGTCCTCGAGGGCCCGGCGCAGCAGCACGTAGGCCTTGGGCGACTTGGAGTCCGGTTCCAGGTAATAGCTCTTCTCGAACATCATCGGTTCGAGCTGCTCGGACGGGACGAACTGCACCACTTCGATTTCGTGGCTGTTTTCCGCCGGGATGGCCTTCAGCTCGTCCTTGGACAGCACCACCGTCCGGCCGTCCTCTTCAAAGGCCTTCTCGATGTCCGAGTAGTCGATCACCTGCCCGCAGACCTCGCAACGGCGCTGGTAGCGGATCCTTCCGCCGTCCGCGTTGTGGACCTGGTGCAGACTGATGTCATGATCCTCTGTGGCGCTGTAGACCTTAACGGGCACGTTGACCAGCCCAAACGCGATGGCGCCCTTCCAGATGGCTCTCATCCCTACAGTCAACATCACGCCGGGCCGGAGGTGAAGACCCTTGGCTTCTAAGGAACGTGTCCGCGTGGCCGGGCGGGAGCTGACGCTGACCAACCTGGACAAAATCATCTACCCGGAAACCGGCACCACCAAGGCCGATGTACTGGCCTACTACGCCGCAGTGGCCCATGTCCTCATCCCCGCCGCAGCCAACCGGCCCGCCACCCGGAAACGCTGGGTGAACGGCGTCGGCACCGCAGGGAAGCCCGGCGAGGTCTTCTTCCAAAAGAACCTGGAGGACTCCGCCCCCGGGTGGCTTCCACGCGCCGCCATCACCCACAAGGACCGGACCATCCACTACCCCATGGTCAACGATCCCGCCGTGCTCACCTGGTTCGGGCAGATCAACTCGCTCGAAATCCACGTGCCCCAGTGGCGGGTGGATTCCCAGGGCAACCAGCTGAACCCGGACCGGCTGGTCCTGGACCTGGACCCCGGCGAGGGTGCCGGCCTCGCCGAATGCCGTGAAGTGGCGCTGCTGGCCCGCGCCATCCTGCAGGACGTGGGCCTGGACCCGGTCCCCGTCACCAGCGGCAGCAAGGGCATCCACCTGTACGCACCCCTGGACGGCACGCAGACCTCGGACCAGATCTCGGAGTTCGCCCGGGAACTGGCGCGGGCCCTGGAGTCCGACCACCCGGACCTCGCCGTCAGCGACATGAAGAAGACCCTCCGCAAGGGCAAGGTCCTGGTGGACTGGAGCCAGAACAACGCCGCGAAAACCACCATCGTGCCCTACTCCCTGCGCGGCCGGCCCACTCCGATGGTCGCCGCGCCGCGGACGTGGCGGGAGATCAGCTCCCCCACGCTCAAGCACCTCGACTACCGCGAGGTGCTGCGCCGGGTGCAGGAGGGCAAGGACCCGTTCGCCGCCGTCGTCCGCGCAGTTGGAACGCTCGGGGAAGGCGACCCCGGCACCGGGCAGGACGGCACGCACGACGGCGGGAATCCCCGCCTGGTGAAGTACCGTTCGATGCGCGACCCAGAGGCCACGCCTGAGCCGTTCAGTGGCGCACCGCGCGGCGGCGACGCGTTCGTGATCCAGGAACACCACGCCAGCCGCCTGCACTGGGACCTCAGGCTGGAGCACGAGGGGGTCCTGGCCTCCTGGGCGCTCCCCAGGGGTGTGCCGGAGTCCGGCGGCAAGAACCACCTGGCCGTCCAGACCGAGGACCACCCCATGGACTACCTCACCTTCCACGGCACCATCCCCAAGGGTGAATACGGCGCCGGCGAGATGACCATCTGGGATACCGGCACGTATGAGCTGCACAAGTGGATCAACGGCAAGGAGGTAATCGTCACCCTCACCGGCTCCGAGGGCGGCGGGCTGGGCGGCACCAGGAAGGTGGCACTCATCCATACCGGCCGCGGCCAGGGCAGCGACGCCGAAAAGCAGTGGCTGATCCACCTGATGGACAAGGAGGACCAGGGCGGACGACGGCGGCACGCACCTTCGTCCGCGGAGCCTGCAGACCGTGCCAAGCCGGCAGACGGCGCCAAACAGGTGGACAAGGCCGGAAAAGCCGGGAACGCCCCCCGCCAACCGGAGGACTCCCCTGTTCGGGTTTCCTCCGACGATTTCGGCCCCATGATGGCAACTGCGGGAGTCCCCTCAGACCTCGTCGGCAGCGACTGGCAGGTTGAACTCAAATGGGACGGGGTACGGGCCATCCTCGTGGCGGATGAGTCAACGGTCCGTATCTTCAGCCGCAACGGCAACGACGTCACCAAAACCTACCCCGAGCTGACGGACCGGCGGTGCTGGCCGGAGCAGCCGTTCGTGGCCGACGGTGAGATCATCGCCATCGGACCCTCCGGCAGGCCGGACTTCGGCCTGCTGCAAGGCAGGATGAAACTCTCCCGCGCCGCAGATGTCGCCAAAGCCCGGAACGCCATTCCCGTGCGGTTGATGCTCTTCGATCTCCTGTACGACGGCGGCACCGACCTCCGACGCCTCCCGCTCAGCGAGCGGCGCCAACGGCTTGAACAGTTCTTCCGGCCCTCGGACTGCCCCGTGGAACTGTCCACGGTGCTGGATGACCCCGTGCAACACATCATGGACAGCGCACAGGAGCTGGGACTCGAGGGCGTGATGGCCAAGCGCACTGACAGCCGCTACGTCAGCGGACAGCGGACGCGCACCTGGATCAAACTCAAGACAGAGCGCACCCAGGAAGTGGTGGTGGGCGGCTGGCGGCCGGGCAAGGGCGGCCGCCAGGAAACGGTGGGGTCCCTGCTGGTGGGCATCCCCGACGGGAACAAACTCCAGTATGTGGGCCGGGTGGGCAGCGGATTCAGTAGCCGTGAGCTGGCCGAACTGCGGCAAACCGTGGAGCAGCTGGCCCGGAAGACCTCACCGTTCCACGAGGTTCCCCGGCCTGACTCCGCGGACGCGCACTGGGTCACGCCGCAGCTCGTGGGTGAGGTGACCTACGGCGAGTGGACGGGCCCGGGGCGGTTGCGGCATCCCCGGTGGCGGGGCTGGCGCCTGGACAAGGACCCGTCAGAGGTGGTCCGGGAGGATTGACGGCCTTGCTGGCGGCAACGAGGCTCAGCAACGAGGCCCCGGCGACGCGCAGGCTCGCCCGTGACGCGGAAATTCCCTGCCGCTCCGCATATAAGGGCGCGCCAGGGAATTTCCGTGTCGGTGATGAATGTGTGGTTCGCCCGTCTTAGGACGAGTGCGGCATCTGCGGCTTCCCGGTCCGGTGGACGGCGGCCACGGAGGCTTCGTGGCCCATCCGCCCGTGGCCGGATCCCCGGTCCTTCGGGTGGCGGCGCTTGCCGTTACCGTCAGGCCAGGAGTTTTGCCGCGGCATGGCGCCAGCAGCGGTGGTGGCCGCTGCCGGCAGGTCCGGGGTGTCCATTGCCGCTGCCAGATGGTCCGCCATCTCCGGATTGAGGTGGGATTTGGGGTTTTCGTCAGCCATTTTTCTTCCTTTCCACGATGAAATGAAGTCTTGAAGAGAGAGGCATCTGGGCCTCCTTATTCGCCGGTCATGCCGGCACATTCGTGAGGTCTGCGCTGTGAGGCTCAGCAGCGCCGGCGTGCCTGGCCCGGTGTCGGGCAGAGGGGATTTCCCGGCCGCACGCGTCTACTATTCGAAAATCAGTGTTCCCATGGCTCAACCATAGGCAACGGCCCGGTGCCTGTGAACCCCCGGCACCGCCTGGAGGCGCCAAAAACGGCGGCGAAAATCCTCCGCGATGGCAGTGTCTGCCGTCACATCCAGCGCCCGATCACGGCCAAAACCGTGCCCCAACGAACGGTTACGGAAAAAGATTCGGTGACGGTAGACACAATCAGCATGCTTCCCAGTATTCATAAGGGAAAACCAGGGAAATCAACCCGCAAAAGTTGGTCTGAAACGTGCGTAAAGGGGTAGACGGTACGGCATCAAACGGGCGAACGCTACAAAATCGGCGTAAAATTGAAGGCCTGCCCGGAGCGGGGCAGCAAGTAGTCGCAAGCAAATGACCTCCACAGGAGCTGACCAAATGCCCACAGACCAAAGCAACACCGACTCTTCAGCAGGCGCCAGGAACGCCCGCGGAACAGAACCAGCAGCAGTGAAAGCCGCCAAGAAGCCCAAGCTCCTTCCGCGGCGCCGGCTCAAGGAATCAGACGTCAACGTGGTTGACCAGCCGATGCTGAAGAAGGCCCTCGGCGGCACCATCGTAGGCAACACCATGGAATGGTACGACGTAGGCGTTTTCGGCTACCTCATCACCACCATGGGTCCGGTCTTCCTGCCGGAATCCGATCCCACGACGCGCAACCTGTTCCTGTTGGGCACGTTCGCTGCAACCTTCATCGCCCGCCCGCTCGGCGGCGTCGTATTCGGCTGGCTGGGCGACAAGGTGGGCCGGCAAAAGATCCTTGCCACCACGCTGATGATCATGGCCGCCAGCACGTTCGCTGTCGGCCTGTTGCCGGGCTACGCGCAAATCGGCTTGTGGGCAGCAGCGCTGCTGGTGCTGCTTAAGGTGATCCAGGGCTTCTCCACCGGCGGTGAGTACGCCGGTGCCACCACGTTCGTCAGCGAATACGCCGCCGACAAGCGCCGCGGCTTCTTTGCCAGCTTCCTTGACCTGGGCAGCTACATGGGCTTTGCCATGGGCGCTGCATTGGTTTCGGTCCTGCAGCTGACCCTGGGCCAGGACACCATGGAGCAGTGGGGCTGGCGCATCCCGTTCCTCTTGGCAGGTCCGCTGGGCCTGATCGCGGTGTACTTCCGGAGCAAGATCGAGGAGTCCCCGCAGTTCCAGGCCACCCTGGACGCCCAGGAGGAAAACGCCAAGAACGCCACCGGAGGCGACACCGCCGCTGCCAAGGGCCCGGTGGGAATCATCAAAGCCTACTGGCGGCCCATCGTCGTTGCCATGGTGGTGGTGGCTGCAGCCAACACCGCCGGCTACGCGCTGACGTCCTATATGCCGACGTACCTCACAACGTCCAAGGGCTACGACGAAGTGCACGGCACGCTGCTGACCATCCCGGTCCTGGTCATCATGAGCCTCTGCATTCCGCTGACCGGCAAGTTGTCCGATCGCATCGGCCGCCGTCCCGTGCTGTGGGTTGGCGCGGTGAGCACCATTGTCCTGGCCATCCCGGCCTTCCTGCTGATCGGCGTCGGAGAAGTGTGGTCCACCCTGGCCGGACTGGCCCTGATCGCTTTCCCCGTGACCTTCTACGTGGCCAACCTGGCGTCCTCCCTGCCGGCACAGTTCCCCACGTCCAGCCGATACGGCGCTATGGGTATTGCCTACAACTTTGCGGTGGCCATCTTCGGCGGCACCACTCCCTTCATCGTCGAACTGCTGATCAAGTCAACCGGCAATGACATGATGCCCGCCTACTACCTGATGGCAACGTCCCTGGTGGGCGCCGTGGCCATCTACTTCCTGAAGGAATCGGCCAACCGCCCGCTCCCGGGATCCATGCCCAGCGTGGACACCGAGGCGGAGGCCCGCGAGCTGGTCAAGACCCAGGACGAGAACCCGCTGATCAACGTTGACGAGCTGCCGTTCGACACCCATCCGCAGGACGGCGGGAAAACGCCGGTCAGCGCCTAACCGGCCAACTGTTCCGCTCCGTTACACGGACCGCCGCACCCATACCGGGTGCGGCGGTCCGGGCGTTTAAGGTTGAAGTCGTGGCTAACCCAGCCACAGGCAAGGAGAGTGGGTACGGCATGGAACGCGTCCTGCTGCATGTGCGTGCCCTCCACCGGCTGGAGCCCGCCAACGCGGACCACCTCGCTGCCCTGCGGGTGGCCCTCAGCGTCGCCGTCCCGTCCCTGCTCCTGCTTGCCGCGGGCCGGACGGACCTCATCATCTACGCCGTCTTCGGCGCCCTCACCGGGATGTACGGCCGGTCCGAACCGCACCAGCTGCGGATCCTCCACCAGTTCCAGGCAGCCCTGGTCCTCCTGGGCGGCGTCTCGGTGGGCGTGTTCCTGTCCGTCAACCACATCCACTCGTGGGCGCTGGTGGCCATCGAAGCTGCGCTGGCGGGCGTGGGCTCGCTCTACTCGGACCGCGTGCGGCTCAAGCCCAACGGCCCGTTCTTCGGCATCCTGGCCCTGGGAGCCTGCGCGTCGGTGCCCATGGCGGTCCCCTGGTACACAGCATTGCTGATTGCCGTAGGTTCAGCAGCGTTCGCCATCCTGGTGGGCTTCGCCGGGTGGGTCCGTCAACGGCGGTGGCAGCGCGGGGCCGTCCGCATTCCCGCCGCGTCGCAGCCGCTGGACCGCCGCGCCATGCTGATCCACGCCGCCCGCTACGTGCTGGCCGTCGGTGCCGCCGGAACCGTCGGCGTCCTCACCGGAAGCGGCCACCCGCACTGGGCCATGGCCGCCGCGGCTGTTCCGCTGGCCGGCGCTGACCTCCCCAGCAGCGTCCGCCGCGGGGTCCACCGCATCGTGGGGACGTTCGTGGGGCTGGCCGTGACCGCCGTCGTGATCCTTCCCGCCCCCTGGACGCTGCCCGGGCTGTTCCCCGGGCAGCAGGCCTTGGTCCTGGCGCTGCTGGTGATCCTGTTCCAGTTCACCACCGAGCTGTTCATGACGCGGCACTACGGCCTGGCCATGGTCTCCTTTACCCCGGTGATCCTGCTGATGACCCAGCTCGCGGCACCGGCCGACCCCGGCGTCCTGATCCTGGAGCGCGCCATCGAGACCCTGGTGGGCGCCCTGGTGGGCATCGCCGTTGTGGTTGCCGTCCGCCGGCGGGGTTCACGCTCCCCCGCCCTCCTCCTGGGGCTTGCGCGGCGGCCCCGCCATTAGCCTTGGCGGAGCGATCCGGGCGAGCGCTGCCACCACCTTGTAGCGCTTGGACGGGATCGAAACGGCTTTTCCCTTGGCGTTGTCCGCCAGCCCCTCCCGCACCACGCGCACGGCCGCCAGCCAGGTCCACTTCGGTGCCACGGACTTGTCCATCCCCATGCGGTCGTGGAACTCGGTGTGCGTAAAACCCGGGCACACCGCCGTCACTTTGATGCCGCGGGTCCGGTAAGCCAGGTTGGCCCAGCGGCTGAAGCTCAGCAGCCACGCCTTCGCGGCCGAATAGGTTCCGCGCGGGAGGAAAGCGGCGATGCTGGCCACGTTGATGATCCTTCCCTCACCACGGTCCAGCATGCCCTTGAGCGCTGCGTGCGAAAGCACCAGGGCGGTTTCTGCGTGCAGCTTCAGGTGCCGCTTCTCCTCCTCCACCGGGTTGTCCTCGAAATTGTGCAGCAGCCCGATGCCCGCGTTGTTGACCAGGATGCCCACCGGCCGCTGCGGATCGGAGAGGCGTTCGACGACGGCGGCCACGGCGGCGTCGTCCGTCAGGTCGGCCGGGAGCACCTCGGCCGTGGTTCCGTAGCGCCGTTCCAGCTCCGCGGCGGCTTCCTCGAGGCGGTTCCTGTTGCGGGCCACCAGCACCAGGTGGCAGCCCTCGGCGGCGAGCTGGCGGGCAAACTCGGCGCCCAGGCCTGCGCTGGCGCCGGTGACCAGGGCAGTGGTCCGTGAAGTGGTCTGCGTCATGCAGCCAGCCTAGCCACCGCTGCCCCGATTTGGCTCCGTCTTTCCCTCGGCTTCGCCTGTGGTTTCACCGGCGAAGCGCGCCAGCGGGTTGGCCAGGCGGCCGGCCATCTGCAGGCCTCCGGACGGATCCGTGAGGTCCAGCATCTGCTGGTTGTTCCGCAGCTGCAGGCGGTTAAGGCAGGACAGCTCAAAGTCCGCAGCGAACAGGTTGTGCCGGGCGAATTGTCCGGCCAGCCCGGGGTGCTGTGCCTGGTAGTCCCGGACGGCGGCGGCGGCGGTACGCCAGAAGGCCTCCTGCGGAAGCGTTCCGTCGTCGTCGAGCAGTGCCGCGAGGAAGCGGAAGATGCAGTCGAAAATGTCGGTGAAGATGGCCAGCACCTTTTCGCCGTCGGGGATGTCCGCCCGGATCCGCGCGACCTCCTCGGGGAGGTCCAGCCGGTCCCCCATCACCACGATCTCTTCGGCGATGTCCTTCATGATGGCACGCACCGGAACACCGTCCTCGAGGACCAGGATGACATTCTCGCCATGCGGCATGAAGGCCAGCTCGTAGCTGTAGAGGCAGTGCACCAGCGGCACCAGGTACGCCTCGAAGTAGCGGCGCAGCCAGTCCTCGGGGGCCAGGCCGGACCGCTCGATCAGGGAGGAAACCATGGACTTTCCGGCGGAATCCACGTGCAGCAGCGCGGCCATGGTGGTCAGCTGCTGCCTGTCCTCCAGGAGCGGCAGCGGACTTTCCCGCCACAGGGCAGAGAGCATCTTCCGGTACGGCGAACCGCTGGCGGATGCGGCCTCGTAGGTCCTGTTGTGGTAGCCGATGGCGGCGATCTCGCCGATCATGGTGAACCCGCGCTGTTGCAGTGCAGCGTCGCTCCGGATCAGCTTCCGCAGCCAGTCGTTAATGGCCGGCGTGGCCTTCATGTACTGGGGTGAGAGGCCGCGCATGAAGCCCATGTTCAAAACGGACATGGCGGTCTTCACGTAGTTCCGCGACGGCCGGCTGGTGTTGAAGAACGTCCTGATGGACTGCTGGGCCTGGTAGGAATCGGTACCGGTTCCCAGGTAGACAATGCGCTGCCGGGCGATTTCAGCCGCGAAGGTGACCGTGAGCTTGTTCTCCCACTGCCAGGGGTGGACCGGCATGAAGAAGTACTGGTCCGGGTCCAGGCCCTGCAGCAGCAGTTCGCTGGTGAAACTGCCGGCCAGCGGGCCCAGTTCGGCGTCGAGGTGTGCCGCATAGTCCAGGCCGCTGCTGGTGCTGGCCACGGCGTGGCTGCGGTGCACGGCGATCCATTCCAGCAGCACCGGCGCCCCGGTCTCCGGTGCGAAGGCCAGGTAGTCGCTGACGCCGAACCCCAGCCGGCCGTTGTTGGCCACGAAGCAGGGGTGGCCCTCGGTCATGCTCCGCTCGATCGCCTGGAAGTCGGCAGCGACGTCCTGACCACCGGTCATCCCGGCGGCCAGTTCCACGGCGGTCGGCTGGCCGGCCCATTGCTTGTAGGCATGGCTGGCCAGGGTGCTGCTGATCTCCTCCAGGTAGACCGGGAGCATCTGGAGGTTGATGCCGAGGGTCTCGTGGAACACGGTGATGAACTCCAGCACGTCCAGCGGCGCTTCGGTGCCGAACTTGACATGCCGGATGGAATCGGCGCTGATGGACCAGTGCTCCAGCTCCAGGATCCTGGCGGTGAACCGGTACTCGTGGGAGCCATCGGCGCTGGCCAGGCGGTAGGCGTTGGTTTCCGGAGCGCCAGGCACAGGCTCGGGTGTGAGGATCCGTTCGTGCGAGAACTCGGCGAGCGCCTTGCGCAGCAGGTGCCGGTTGGCGGCATCCCACCGGCCCCCTTCGAGGTGTGGCGCTGCTGCTGCGGCCGTGTTGGTGGTGGATTCGAGCTGGACGGTCATAGTGCTGCGGCTCCCTGCAGGTCTTCGGTGCGGTTGGTTTCCATACGGGCGGAAGTTTCCAAGGTGGGAAGGGTTGCGCGGGCGGCCAGATAGTCGGCCCGGGTGCAGAAGCTGAGCAGCGCATCCTTGTCCGGCAGCCCCACAACTCCCGAGGGCCGGAACCCGAAACGTTCGTTAAGGGCGTGGATTTTCGTGTTTCGGGCGTCGGGCTCCACCACGATGCGCTCCACATCGGGCCCGGCGAACAGCCGGGCCAGGACGGCATCCATGACGGCGGTGGTGAAACCCGGCTCCGGAACGCCCGACGGCGGCGCCACCAGCAGGTGCATCCCTGCGTCGCCGGGAAGGACGGGGTAGGCGGCGGCCAGCGGTGAGGACGCCGGAAGGTACTCCTCCATCAGGAAGGCGGGGACGCCGCCGTCGAGTCCCAGGAGGGCGTGGTGGTGGCCGCTCGCCTGGATCTTCGCGTATTCGTCAATAACGCCGGCCTCGGTGGCGGACAGCATTCCCCAGAACGAGGCGTAGGGCTGGGTCACCCAGCTGTGCAGGAGTGGGGCGTCCGCCACCGGGTCCACGCACCGGAAGGTGAACCTCATGCCGGCACCTCCACGGCCACGTTCCCCGCTGCGGGGGCCGGATGCACTTCCGGGACGGAAGGGGGCGCCCCGAACTGTTGGAAGGCGATGCTGCGTTCCACCGGGTACACCTCCCGGCCGGTCATCTCCCGGAGGATGCAGGAGTTGCGGTAGGCGCCCATGCCGAGGTCCGGGGTGACGAACCCGTGGGTGTGCAGTTCGGCGTTCTGGACGAAGATCTCGCCCGGCTCAACGCCGGTGCTGTAATTCCGGTCCACGCAGAAGCGGCCGGAACCGTCCCGGGCAATCCGGTCCTCCACCCCGGCAAGGAACGCGGGTTCGCGGTAGCCGTACCCAGTGGCCAGCACCACGGCCTCGCTGTCCAGGGTGTAGGACGTGCCCTGTTCGCCATGCGCCAGGTGCAGCCGGTGGGTTCCCGCGGCCGCGTCCCATTCGGCGGCCGTCAGCGTGGAGTGGGTGAGCAGCTGGGTGTCCACCATGCCGGACAGGCTCCTGGTGTAAAGGAGGTCGTAGATGGCATCGATCAGGTCCGAGTTGATGCCCTTGTACAGGTTCTTCTGGGTCTTGTTCAGGTGGTCGCGCTGCTCCGGCGGGAGGCCATGGAAGTAGTCCACGTATTCCGGCGAGGTCATCTCCAGGGTCAGCTTGGTGTACTCCAGCGGGAAGAACCGGCCCGAGCGGGTCACCCAGTTCAGCTGGTACCCGCAGGCGTCCGCTTCCTGCAGCAGCTCGTAATAGATTTCGGCAGCGCTTTGGCCGCTGCCCAGGATGGTGATGCTGCGCTGCCGCTGCAGTTCGGCCTTCCGGGCCAGGTACTCGGCGTTGTGGAAGGCCACTCCCCCGTCCCCGGCAGCTGCGGCGGCAAGGATTCCCCCGGCGGCCGCCGGAACGTACGCGGAGGTGCCGGTGCCCAGCACCAGCCGCCGCGCGGACAGCACCTCCGGCCCGTCCGGACCTGACACGGAGAGCCGGTACACGCCGTCGTCGTACGCCACCTCCTGCACGGCCGTGCCGAAACGCACGGATGGCAACTGCCCCGCCACCCACTGGCAGTACTGGTTGAACTCGGCGCGCAGCGGGTAGAAGTTTTCCCTGATGTAGAAGCGGTAGAGCCGGCCCGTCTGCTTCAGGAAGTTCAGGAACGAATAGGGCGAGGTGGGGTCCGCCATGGTCACCAGGTCAGCCATGAAGGGAACCTGCAGGTGCGCGGGTTCGAGCATCATGCCGGGGTGCCAGTCGAAGGAACCGCGCTCTTCGAGAAAGATGCCGTTGAGGCCCTCCACGGGTTCGGCGAGGGCGGCCAGGCCCAGGTTGAAGGGCCCGACGCCGATCGCGGCGAAGTCGAAGATGGTGCCTTTGGCGGGGGTGCTCATGCGGTGGTTTCCTTCTGCAGGAGTCCGGCGCCGGTGCTGCGCAGGAGGGTGATGATGTCCGTGATGTCTTCAAGGGTGGCCTCGGCGTTGAGGAGCGTGAACTTCAGGTAGTGGCGTCCGCCCACCTTGGTGCCTGCCACCACGGCTTTGCCGGAGGCGAAGACGGCCGCCCGGATGGCGGGGTTGAGGGCATCGGCGTCCTCGTCGGAGAGGCGTGCGCCGGACTCGAGTACGGGGCGGTATCGGAACACCAGGGTGCTCAGTTGTGGTGCTGCGGCAACCTCGAAATCGTCGTCGGCTTCAAGGACCGAACCTACGCGGGCGGCGAGGTCGATGGCCTCGTCGAAGAGCGCGCCGATGGCATCCGCACCCATGATGCGCAGGGTGAGCCAGAGCTTCAGG
Organism: Arthrobacter sp. Leaf137; assembly: GCF_001423525.1. Taxonomy (GTDB): domain Bacteria; phylum Actinomycetota; class Actinomycetes; order Actinomycetales; family Micrococcaceae; genus Arthrobacter. The sequence goes on from NZ_LMOI01000020.1 coordinate 25,642, forward strand.
GCGTCGAAACGGCGGGTGGTCTGAATGCTTTTGTCCACCTGGTTGGGGATGTCCGCGAGGGCGGCGCTCTCCGGGTTCAGGTAGTCGGCGTAGTAGGTAATGTGGCGCAGCATCGCCGCGTCCCGGACCAGCAGGGCGCTGGAACTGACGGGCTGGAAGAAGGTCTTGTGGAAGTCCACGGTGACCGAGTCCGCGAGGCCCGTGCCGTCCAGCAGGTGCCGGTACCGGCCGGAGACCATCAGGCCGCCGCCGTACGCGGCATCGATGTGGAACCAGGCACTGTAGGCCCGGGCCAGGGCGGCGAGCTCTGCCAGCGGATCCACGGCTCCGAAGTCCGTTGTCCCGGCGGTGGCCACCACAGCCATGGCGGTCAGGCCGGCGTCGTGCGCTTCAGCCATGGCCGTGGCAAGCGCCGCCGGGTCCATCCGGTGGTCCGCGGAGCACGGGACGGTAATGACGGCGTCGAACCCGAGGCCCAGCATGGAGGCGGACTTCTGGACGCTGAAGTGGCTGTCCTCGGACGTGAAGATGCGCAGGGTATCCAGCAGTGCCGGGAGGCGGAGGGATGCCCGGGCGGGGTCCTGGCGAAGGCCTGCCACGGCGTGGTTCCGTGCGATGAGCAGGGCCTGGAGGTTGGACTGGCTGCCGCCGGAGGTGAAGATGCCGTCCGCCGCGCCGCCGAGGTGCAGCCGTTCGGCGGCCCAGTCGACGAGGCGCCGTTCGATCATGGTGGCTCCGGCGCTCTGGTCCCAGGTGTCCAGCGAGGAGTTCACCGCGGACAGGATGGCCTCACCCACCAGCGCCGGGATCACCACGGGGCAGTTGAGGTGGGCGGCGTACTTGGGGTCGTGGAAGTAGACGGCGTCGCGCAGGTACACGTCCTCGAGTTCCTGCAGGGCCGCGGCGGTGTCCGGCAAAGGGGTGTCCAGGTCCACGGCTCCCACGCGGTTCCGCATGTCGGCGGGCCCGACGCCGGTGAACGGCTGGGTGGTCCGCTCCAGCTTGGTTGCCACGGTGGTGACGCCCTGCAGCACCTGCGCAACGTACCGGGGTGAGTTCCGGGCGTTGAAGAGGTGGTTGGTTGCTCCGAGGGCCAGTTCCACACGCGAGCCGAAGTCCTGCCCCGGCGGGACCGTGGTGTCCGGGTCCTGGCGGGGCACGTCGTGGCAGGTGGAGTGGTCCACTTGCGTCTCATCGAGTCGGGGCATCAGCGGCACGGGTCTTCCTTCGGTCAGCAATTTGGGGGCGTTGCGTAGGTAAGCCTTACTTAGGATGCCCTTTTAATCAAACTTTTGTGCCCTATTTCGCTTTTGCCGTGGAATGCCGGGGTTTTTGGGGCATGCAAGAGGTCATTGACTGGCGTGGGACTGGGCCCGTGATGCACAATTCATGCCCCACCCGCGGCGTACGGGCGGCTGCGGACGGGAATGTCCGGCTTGTCACACCTTTAGTAAGCATGCTTTGCTTGTGGGGATAAATGACCTCCGCAAGCAGTTCGCGGCGGGGCTGGAAGAACAGCCTCGTGAAGAAGCCCAAGGATGAACATCGAATGACCACCGCAACGGAACACCGGCTGACCGCGTCCGGGGAACGCGCAGAGTCAGCCGGCAGCACAGCCCAGCCACTGGACCTGGGGCTGCTGGTCACCCTCAATTCGCGCATGCATTGCCGCACGCCGATGCAGCGGATCGATCCGCAGGACCTGCCCGTCGGGCAGCCTGTTTACGTCGATGGAACCGGGGTGCTGCCCGCCGGACCGGCCACAGCGGCCGGAACCGTCGTCACCTACCGTTGCGCCTGCGGCTTCACCCTCGACGATCCCGCCTTCAGCGCCACGGTCAGCGACCAGGCCCTGGCCAGCTGACGCCGGAATACAGGCAGTGCCGTCATTTAGCTGGACCGGTTCGCCTTAGCTGTAACGCTGCAGCTAACCCGGGCCGCTCCCACTAACGGGGCGCCCGATGGCGGCAGCCGAACAACTGCCGCGCTATCCCTCCGGCCAGTCGACGAACTGTTCGTACCCTTCGTGCTTGCGGAGGTAGCTGGAGATGAAGGGGCAGTGTGGAATGACCCGCTTGCCGGTAGCCACAACGTCGTCCAGGGCGAAGTGCGCCAGCACCTTGCCAAGGCCCCGGCCTTCGAAGTCCTGGCCCGTCTCGGTGTGGGTGAAGTCGATGTGGCCCGGCAGGTCCCGGAAGAAGGACTGCACGGCGAGCCTGCCGCCCACCAGCAGTTCATACCGGTGCTGCGCGTCGTTGCGCCGCAGCGTGACATCGGGGGCGAACCTATCCTCGGTGGACAACGTGTTCTCGGTCATGGTTCGACACTGGCACTACTTCACCCCGCTGGCAATGCCCTTCCGCCCCCTCCTGTGCCCGGCACGCCTGCGCGTACCAGCGGCGTCCGTTTTGCGTCGAGGGACCGGACTCCGCCAAGGCAACGCGCCGAGGATCAGTTGGGTGAGGGCAAAGAAGGCGGCTCCGGTTCCCAGCAGGGCAAGGGTGAGGCCGCCCAGTGCAGCATCCGCCACCGGAAGGAAAACCACCACGACGGCGGCCCCCGCCGCGGCGGGCTTGGCACCGGAGCCCGGACTCGCCGTCGGGGTGTCCTCGAGGCGCCCGAAGGCGGCGATGACGGGAAGCAGCAGGAGCAGCAGCGCCAGCAGGACCACGGCGCGTGCCCACCACCATTCGGGCGTTCCGGACTCCGGTTTCGGAACGGGCGCAAGGAGCAGCAGGCCGGACAGCGCCACCAGCAGGGGCAAGTGCCAGAGATACACCGTAAGGGACCGGGCACACGCGATCCGCAGCGCCCTGCTGAGCCACGGCCACGAAGCCACCCCCTCCAGGACCGGCCGCGCCGCCTCCATGATGGCCGCCTGGGATACGCCCAGCAGCAGGAGGCACAGGTTGGGCGGGTTGAGGTTCACCAGCATGTTCCCCGTGTAAAGCCCCAAGCCCGTCACAGCACCCAGGAGGACATTCGCGGCGAGGGCCACCGCTGCCAGCCAGGAGCGTGACAGGCCGGCCAGTTTGCCATCGGCGATGAGGAAGCCCACCTGCTGGACGGCGCACCACAGGAACAGCAGGTTGATGTTGGCCAGGAGCGGCAGGGTGCCGCGCAGGCAATCGACGGCCACCACCAGCGCAGTGAGCAGGAGGAAAGTCCGCCAGGGGGCACGGGCGTGGAATGCGGCAAGCAGGGGGATGTTCAGCTGCGCCGCGAGGTATGCGGCCAGGAACCACAGCGGCATCCCTGCCCCTGCTGCCATCAGCCCGATGACCTGGGGGTGCACACCGAGGAGCTGGGCGGCGCCGAGCCCCAGGAACATCGCGGCAAGCAGGGCCGTGGCGGGCCTGACCAGCCGCAGCAGGCGTGCTCTGATGAACAGGGCAGCCGTGCCGCCGTTTGCCGCAAGCCGCCGCCAGGACTCCAGGCCCGTCATCCCGCCGGTAACGAAGAACACCGGCATGACCATGAAGATCCAGATGACCGGCTCGAACCAGCGCTGCTCGGCGAGGGTGTTCTGCGTGGTCACCGTACCGTCGGCGTGCAGCACGGGGCTGACCATCATGCAGTGTCCCACCACCACCAGGGCCAGGCAGGCGAACCGGACAAGGTCGATCACCGGATCACGGCCCGCCGTGCCCGTCCGGAGGCTTCCGCTCAGGCCGCCGGCGGTACCCACCGTGCACCCCGGAGCGTCCCGGCGCTGTTCACAGGACTATTGTGCGCCCGCCACCTGGGGCGGAGAAGGGTTGAGCGGCCGGGGCAGGAGTTGAAGTGCCGCGCAGTTAAAGTGACACAGCTATAAGGCCGAGGACGACGGCGAGCAGCGGCGTGGCGCCTTGGGTTGCGGCCGCGCGGAGGTACTTGCGGCCGGACAGGGCCAGGACCAGCGCCGCCAGCAGCATCGAGCCGCAGCTGGCGAAGATGAGGGTCCATCCGGCCACATCCTGTGCCGAGCCGTCCGCGCCGAAAGCCACCAGGCCTACGCCAACAAGGGCGCCAACGGCCAGGAACAGGTTATAGAAGCCCTGGTTGTACGCGAGCGGCTTGGTGATCTCCGCGTTTTCCTGGGACTCGATGCTGAAACGCTTCCACGTTGCCGGTTTGGTCCAGGTCAAAGACTCCATCGTGAAGATGAAGACGTGCAGCGCGGCAGCAAGGAACGCGAAAAAGAGGGAGGCCAGGATCATTGCTCGATCCTAGCCTCCCTCCCCTGTGTTCCTTCGCGTCTGGGGCCTAGCGCGTCAGCGTGGCCAGCGTGGCGCCCGCGAACTCTCCGGCGGACCGGTTCCAGTGGCCCAGGAGCGCCTGCAGGTTTTCACCGTCGGCGCGGTGGGCGGGGAGCTGCTCCTGCAGGGTGGCCAGCACCCCGGTGCGCAGCTCGGTGTTGAAGTTGACCTTGCCAACATTCATGGCCGCGGCCTTCACCAGCTCTTCGGCCGGAATACCGGAGGCGCCGTGCAGGACCAGCGGAAGGTGGGTCCGCACGGCGATGTCCTGCAGCACGTCCCAGCGCAGCTGCGGGTCACCCTTGTACTTGCCATGGACATTGCCCACGGCAACGGCAAGAAGCTGGGCGCCGGTACGGGCCACAAAGTCTTCCACCTGCGCGGAGTCGGTCAGCCCTGCCACGGCAACGCCGGACTGGTCTGCAGGTTCGCCGGCCGAGAAGGCGCGGTCCTCGTCGCCGGCCAGGCCGCCGAGTTCGGCTTCCAGCACCACATCGGGATGCCCGTTGGCTGCCAGCAGTTCCCGGGCGGCCACCACCAGGGCGATGTTCTCCTCGTAAGGCAAGGACGAACCGTCGGCGAGTACCGAGTCCGCCCCCGCCGCGACGGCGTCGGCCATCACCGCGAGGTCTGTGGCGTGGTCGAGTTGCACCGCGACCGGCACGGAGGCCGCGTCGGCCAGGCCCCGGAGGGCCGCGATCAGGCGGAGCCCGTTGGGGGTGGCGGCCGTTTTGGGAGCCACGAGCAGGATGACGCCGCGGCCGGATTCCTCGGCCGCGCCCACCACAGCCAGGGCGGTGGTGAAGTCGTAGCAGGTGAAGGCGGGAACGGCGGAGCCCTGTTGCAGCGCGGAGGTGACGAGGTGGTCGAGTCGGGTGCGCATCAGACGCCCAGGCCGCCTACGAGGATCCACACCAGGAAGGTCAGGGCGAAGCCGGCCAGGCCCAGGACCGTGGTGAGCACGGTCCAGGTCTTGAGGCCGTCGGAGACGGTGAGGCCGTAGTAGCGCACCACGGTCCAGAAGCCGGCGTCGGTAACGTGGGACAGTCCCAGTGCGCCGAAGCCGATGGCGATGACGATCACGGCGATCTGTGCCGGGCTGTAACCGCCTTCCATGACGGCGGAGGTCAGCAGGCCGGTGGTGGTCACGATGGCCACGGTGGCCGACCCCTGGGCGGCGCGCAGTGCCAGCGAGATCACGAAGCCGAGTGCAATGACGGGCAGGCCGAGGTGGTCCAGGGTCTGGGACAGCGCTGCACCGATGCCGGAAGTACGGAGGACTTCACCGAACACACCGCCGGCGGCCACCACCATCAGGATGGACGCGATGGGAGGCAGTGCGCCTTCGAAGATTTCACCGGTTTCCTTCAGCGACCAGTTGCGGCGGACGGCCAGCAGGAAGAAGGAGAGCGCCACGGCCACCAGGAGGGCGAAGAACGGGTTGCCGACGAAGGCGGCCAGGCCGTACCAGGAGTTGTCCTTGGGGATGGTCAGCGTACCCAGGGTGCCGAGGAGGATCTGCACGATGGGGGCGGCGATGAGGAAGATGATCAGGCCGGGACGGGGCGGAGCGATGGCGGAGGCGCCGGGGCCGTCGTGGCCCACCTTGACCAGCGAGTCGGAGCCGAACTCCTCAACCTGGGCCTTGACCGAGGGAAGGAGTTCGTATTCCTTGCGGTTCATGATGCTGGCCACCCAGTAGGACAGGAAGCCGAGGGGAATACAGATGGCCAGCGAGATCAGCGTGATCAGTCCGATGTCCGCGCCGAAGACGCCGGCGCCGGCAACGATGCCGGGGTGCGGCGGGACGGCAACGTGGATGGAGAGCATGATGCCGGCCATGGGCAGGCCGAACTTGACCGGGTGGACCTTGGCGATCTTGGCGAAGGCGTAGACGATCGGCACCAGGACGATGACGCCCACCTCGAAGAACACGGGGATGGCCACGAGGAAGCCGACGGCGGTGAGGGCCACCGCGACCCGCTTGGCGCCAAGCTTCTCGGTGAAGTGTGCGGCCAGCGACTGCACACCGCCGGAGACCTCGATCATCCGGCCCAGCACTGCGCCGAGGGCAATCAGCAGCGCCACCTTGCCCATGGTGCTGCCCACGCCGTTGGCCACAACGGTGAACACATCCTTGAGCGGGATCTGGGAGGCCACGGCCACCAGGATGCTGACGGTCAGCAGGGCCACGAAGGCCTGGATCTTGAAGCGGATGATCATTACCAGCAGCACGGCGATGCCAAGCGCTGCGATGGTCAGCAGCAGCGGAGTGCCGAGCTCAACTGCGGGTTTAATGGCCGGGGCGTCGGCCGCCCGCACCATCAGCGGGCTAATGAGGTGGTTCACGATGGGTGTCTCCTTTGACGTGCCAGTCTTCCAGAAGACGGGCAATAAGGCGCCGGTTGTTTCTAAGGGGAGTAACGCGAGAGGTACGACGGCGGCGGAGGGGGGACCGCCGCCGTCGTACGTATTGGGGGGCTGCCGGTTGGTACTTAGGGGGTGCGCTTGGCGGGGGCTACCACCTTGATGACTGCGGAGTCATCGGCGGCGGCGAGGCCCTGTGCCTGGCCCAGCAGGTAGAGCTGCTCCGCAGCGGCAGCAACGGGGGCTGCCAGGCCGGCGGCGCGGGTGGCTTTGCCCACGATGCCCATGTCCTTGACGAAGATGTCCAGGCGGGAGAGGACCTCGGCGCCTTCCTCGTTATAGGCCTCAAGGATGCGCGGGCCGCGGTTGGAGAGCATGAAGGAACCTGCCGCGCCGGCTTCGAGGGCGGCGAGGGTCTTGGCCTGGTCGAGGCCGAGCGCGTCCGCCAGGGCCAGGGCCTCGGCGGCGGCCGCGATGTGGACGCCGCAGAGGAGCTGGTTGACCGTCTTCAGGGCCTGGCCGTCGCCGGGCTTGTCGCCCACCACGGTGAGCGTGGAGGCCAGCAGTTCCAGCGCGGGCGCCGCCTTTTCGCGGGCTTCGGGCGAAGCGCCGACGACGATCAGCAGGTCGCCTTCACCGGCACGCTTGGGTCCGCCGGAGAGCGGCGCGTCAACGAGCTCGACGCCGAACGCAGCCAGTTTTTCGACGGTGGCCGGGATGGCTTCGGTGCCGACGGTGCTGCCCAGGATCACGACGGCGCCCGGCTCCAGGACGGAGGCCACGCCGTTCTCGCCGAAGAGGACGTCGTTGAGCTGCTCGCCGTTGCGGACGGCGAGGAGTACCGCGTCGGCACCCTTGGCTGCCTCGCGGGCGGTGCCGAAGGTGGCGATGCCGGCTTCTTCAGCGAGCTTCAGGCGCGGTTCGGCGATGTCGAAGCCGTGCACGGTCAGCTGCGAGGCGAGGCGGGTCGCCATGGGCAGGCCCATGGCGCCAAGGCCCAGAACGGTGACGGTGTAGTTGCTGGTCATGGTGTTCTCCGTTGAATTTTTTGGGGTGTTGTGGGGATCAGAAGGTGTTGCTGAGCTTGCGGGTGACCTGGGCCAGGGAGTCGTCGTCACCTACGTTGCCGGCGAAGACGATGTACGGGATGCCCTTGGCAGGCCCGTCCACAGGTTCCCAGAGGGAGACGATGCCCGGCAGCATGGGGCCGCGGACAATGCCGTGGCGGATTTCCAGGCCGTGGGCTGCGACGTCCGAGGAGGTGATGCCGCCCTTGGCGATGACGAACCGCGGCGGGAAGGTCTTCAGGGTGCGGTTGACCACGGCGACGACGGCGGCGGACACGGTGCGTGCGATCCGGAGGCTTTCGGCGGCGTCGTCGGTCTTGATCAGGAGCCGGCTGGTGTGCACGATGACGTCGCCGCCGCGGAGGGCCTCGACCACGGCGTCCACGGTGGCGTCCAGGTGCGCGGCCGCCTGCGCCGGATCGGCGAGGAGTTTCTCGACGTCGATCTCGATGATGCTTGCGGAGCTGTGTTCGGCCGTGAGGACGTTCAGCTGGCGGGTGGTGACGCCCACGTGCGAGCCCACTACGATCAGGCCGCCGGCGGTTGAGGGCGTATTGCCTTCGTAAGCTTCCTCAGCGGTCAGGGCGGTGCGGACTTCCTGGCCGATGCGGCCGCGGACGAACGGCGGGCCGACGCGGTAAAGGAGGTTCTTGCCGCGGCGCTCGGCTTCTTCCAGGCCGAGTGCCAGTGCGCGGAAGTCGTTCTCGGTGACGATGTCCGCCACGATCGGGGTGGAGTTGGTGGCCCCCTCGATGGCGTCGGCGATGGCCTTGGCGCAGATGGCGGGGTCCTGGGCGGCGGAGCCGGCGCGGATGGTGTCCAGGTCCAGGACGATCACGGAGTCAGCGGTGAACCGGCCCTTGGACTTTTCCTCCACATATTCCGCCATGACGGAGGTGGCGAAGCCGAAGCTGGCGTCCTTGGCGAATTCGGTTTCGGAGACCGGGACCAGTGTGCCGGCGGTTTCGCCCGTGCCGCGCATGTAGTGCACGCCGCCGATGGTGACGCGGCCGGCGTCGGGGAAGGCGGGGACCAGCACGACGCCGTCGGTGGTTTCACCGCTCACCTCGCTGACCGTGGCGGCGATGACGTCCGGCTCCAGCGGGTAGTGGCCGCGGAGGGTGGAGTCGCTACGGCTGACGAACCCCAGCCGCAGTCCTGCATTTGAGCTGGAACCGGCGGCGGTGAGGGCGTTGCGGACCACTTCCTCGTTACGGGCGGCGGCTTCGGCAGGGTCCAGGCTGCGGGTGTTGGTCAGGACGTAGACCGCCGGCTTGGACTGGCTGAAGGCCCAGGCGAAATCCTCGACGTCCCACTGGGTGAGCACGGGCAGGTCTGCCACGGACTGCGTTCCGGTGGGGTCGTCGTCGAGCACTACCAGGACGCGGGGAGTCTCCGCGTTGGAAGCGGCCAGGGTGCTGGCCACCAGGGCTGCGGGGATGGGGAAGTCCGCGGGATAGGCGGCCAGGACGTCTGCTTCAAGCGTCACAGTGCACTCCGTTGTGTTGCGATCCGGGGGCCGGATCAAGGTGTAAATGAATCTGTAAGATGTCTGACATCTTGCATTTGAATGCTAGTGTGGCACACGACATAAAAGACGCGCAAGTAGACTTGTCAGACATATCCGCCGGGTAGACGCCCACGGCAGGAATCGGGGGAACCATGGCAAGGAAATCGTTGGTTGGCGTTGTGGCCGACGAACTGCTGGACCGCATCATCGACGGCGAATTTCCGCCCGGATCAACCGTCCCCGGCGAGCACGAACTGAGCGCCCGCCACGAGGTCAGCCGGATGACGGTCCGCGAAGCCATGAAGACGCTGCAGGCGCAGCAGATCCTCAGCGTTGAGCGTGGCCGGGGCACCTTCGTGAACCCGCTGAACAGGTGGACCTCACTTGAAGCCGTGCTCCGCGCGGCATCGGAGGGCAAGAACGAAGCCGAAGCTTCCGTACAGCTCATCGAACTCCGGCGCATGCTGGAAACCGGAGCCTGCGAGCTGGCTGCAGGCCGGATCTCCGAGGCGGATACCGAATCCCTGTTCGCCTACATTGCGGCGATGAAGGCCGCCCACGCCGTCAACGACGTCACGTCCTTCGTAGAAGCCGACCTCGCCTTCCACGACGTCATCCTGCGCGCTTCCGGCAACGTGTTCGTATCCGTATTGTTTGAACCGCTGCACCGCGTCCTGGAAAAGCGCCGGGCCGAAACGTCTGCCGTTCCGGCCATCCAGGAGCACGCCATCGGCCACCACCAGAACATCGCAGAGGCCCTGCAGTCAGGCGACGCCACCCGCTCCCGGCTGGCCATGGACGCCCACATGCAGCAGACGCTGGACGACCTGAAGAACCTGGTGCTCCCCGCCAAATAGCCGTCCCCTCGCGGGAATGCACGGCCGGGCGAGACCAAATTTCCGCCTGGGCTAGCTTGCCGGCGGGGCCGTAGTTCCACGGACCACCAGTTCGGTGGCCACTTCCAAAGCTGCGGGCACCGCGCCCTGGCTGTCCTGCTGCTCGATGAGCATGCCCACGGCCATGGTGGCCAGCTGGGCCAGCGGTTGCCGGACGGTGGTGAGCGGCGGCGAGGTCAGCGCGGCCTGGGCGATGTCGTCAAACCCCACGATGCTGAGGTCCTCGGGTACCTGCAGCGAGCGCTGCGCGGCGGCATTCATCACGCCCAGCGCCTGCAGGTCGCTGCCGGTGAAGATGGCCGTGGGCCGCTCGGCCAGGTCCAGGAGGTCGGCACCCAGGCGCATGCCGGACTCGATGCTGAAATCGCCGTCCCGGACAAGCTCCGGCCGGACCGGCAGGCCGGCCTCGTGCAGGGCGGCCGCGTATGCCGCGTACCGCGCCCGGCCGTGCCCAGGGCTGTGCTTGCGCCCGGTGATGATCCCGATCCGGCGGTGCCCCTGGGTCAGGAGATGGCCGACGGCGGCGAGCGCCCCGGAGAACGACGCCGGGCTGACGCTGGGGATATCCAGGCCTTCGGTCCCCTCGGGATCGATGGCGACGGCCGGGATCTTCAGCGACCGCACCAGGGTAACCAGGCGTGAGCCGCTGCGCGGCGCCAGCAGCATGACCCCGTCCAGGCGGTTCGCCGAGGGCTCACGCAGCTTCCGCCAACGGTCTGCAGTGACATGTTCGGCCCGGACATACGCCACCGCATATCCCAGCCGGTCGGCCGCGGCCTCCACGCCTTCCATAGTGGCCAGGACCCACGGCGAATCGAAGTTGTTGACCACCAGCTGCAGCATCCCGGGCTGGGCCGCGGCGGCGTTCCGCTTGGAATAGTCCAGCTCATCCAGGGCCTGCTGCACTTTGGCGCGCGTGGCATCCGAGACGTGGGTGCGGCCGTTAAGCACCTTGGAGACGGTGGGTACGGATACCCCTGCGGCGGCCGCAACGTCTGCGATCTTGGGACGCGGGGTGGCGGTCAACGGGGCAGTCCTTGGGGTCATGTGGTTGCGGCGGCGAGCTGCGGGGCAGTAGCCCGGCGAACGGGCGCCGTGTCCACGCGCACGGGTCCCACGATAACACTGCCGCCTTCCTGTGATCCCAGCGGCGAAGTGGCAAAAATCCCCAGTTCCGCGCCGATCCACTTCCCCTGCACGACGCCGAAGTTCCAGCCCTGGACCTCCCACGGCTCCCCGGGGCCAAGGCGCCAGGCAAAGGTGGACCGGGGCGTCCCGTCGGTGCGGATCTGCAGCTCCACCCGGGAAGCCGGGAGGGAGATGCTGCGGCTGGGTGCCCGCTCCGACGGGCCCTCTCCCCCGGTCCCGCTTCCCAGGACGAATCCGTCGGCGGTCCGGACGATGCCGAGCCAGGCGTATTCCTGCCCCAGCACCACTACGCCGGCGCGGGTGCCCACCGGGACATCCTGCAGTTCCAGCGAGGTGGTGAAGGTGGACGGCGTTCCTGGAAGGACCTGCGCCAGGACGTTGGGCAGCTCCCGGAGGTTGACCGGATCGTTGGCCTGCGGCCGGAGGATGAGCCGGCCACCACCGGGCTGGAACGACCAGGAGTGCCGGGGGTTGGCCTGCCAGTGCCATTGCGGGCCCAGCCACGGTGAGGCGAAGTCGTCACTGGCCGGGGGTGCCACGTCCTGCGGCGAAGTACCCCGCGGGTAGGGGTGGCTGGCGACAGGGGTTCCCGGGCCGCCGTCGGGCGCCTGCTCCCCCATCCAGGGCCAACCGTCCTCGGTCCAACCCATGGGTTGGAGATGGACCACGCGTCCGTAGGGGCCGCGGTCCTGGAAGTGCAGGAACCAGTCCTCCCCCCGCGGCGATGTCACCCAGGCGCCCTGGTGTGGACCATTCACCGGACTGTTCCCCTGCTCGAGGACCCGGCGCTCCTCATAGGGACCGAACGGCGACCTGGAACGGAAAACAGCCTGCCAGCCGGTAGCCACGCCGCCGGCAGGCGCGAAGATCCAGTACCAGCCGTCCCGCTTATAGAACTTGGGCCCCTCCAGCGTGGTGTAGCCGGGCAGGTCGCCTCCGTCGATGACGGTGGTTCCGTGGTCCAGCAACTTTCCGGCGTCCGGGCTCATGCGGTGCACCGTGAGGCGGTTCTTGATCCCGATCCGGCTTTTCGCCCACCCGTGCACCAGGTAGGCCTGGCCGTCGTCGTCCCACAGCGGGCACGGATCGATAAGCCCCCGGCCTGCATAGAGGAGGTGCGGCGCGGTCCAGGGGCCTTCAGCCTTTTCGGCGCTCAGCACGAAGATGCCGTGGTCCGGATCCGGGTAGAAAATCCAGAACCGTCCGTCGTGGTACCGCAGCGCGGGCGCCCAGACGCCGCCACCGTGGCGGACCAGGGAGAAGTGGCTGCCCTGCGGAAGCTGCAGCAGGGCGTGGCCGGCATGCTCCCAGTCCACGAGGTTACGGGACTTGAGGATGGGCAACCCGGGAACGCGGTTGAAGCTGGACGCAACCATGTAATAGGTGCCGCGGACCTGGACGGCATCGGGGTCCGGCCAGTCGGCATTGAGGATGGGATTGGCGTACACGGGGACGGAGTTGCGCGAGGTCATGATGTCCTGTCGGGATGGCTGGGCGTGCGTACGGCGGGATGGTGTTCAAGCAGGTGGAGCGCCTGGTCCGGTGATGCCACCGCGCCGTCGTGGATGACTGCGCGCAGGGACTGGACCAGCGGATGTGCGGCGTCGGCCACCGCTTTTTTGGACCAGGCGACGGCGGGGCCTACGCCCAGATAGCCCTCCGAGCGGATGAACCAGGGGCGGACGGGATTGTCCTGGGCGAGCACCACCGTGACGGGTGCGCCGCCGGTGACGGTGCTGATGGCAAGCCAGGGCGAGCGGGATCCGTGTGCCGCATCTGCGCCCGCACCGGCAGCGGAAAAGACGCGGGTTCCGGAGCAGTCCGCGGGGAAGCGCCAGAAGATGCCGCCGTATCCGGCGCCGCTGCGGCCCTTGACGGCTGACGACGACACCTCCAGGGCGGGAACGTCGCCTGCCGGGACCATTACCGACGTCAGGGACAGGCTCCAGGTTCCCGGGGCCGGGTGCGCGAAAACCTCCATCGAGCGGCGTTCCTCTGCCAGGAGGGTTCCGTGCCTGGACGTCCACAGCACGGTTCCGGCGGCACGGCCGGCATCATCGCTCCAGCCGTCCAGGGCCTGGTTGCCGTGGTTGGACAGGACCACGGGTCCGCGGTCCTGCGTGTACGTGGACCCGCCCCAGAAGTTGGTTCCGTTCAGGTCCGAAAAGGCTACGGACAATCCCAGGTGGTGGATGTGGTCGGCCGGTGCGACGTCAGTCAGCACGGTTCCTGACAGGGAGCGGACAGGGTGGAAGTACGGCCTCGGTGCACTGGCCGGCGCAACACCTGAGCCGGAAACCAGGGTCAAGAGCCGCGCGGGCTCAAGGGCTGGGCTGGGCAACGGTGCCTCCTTCCGGTGGGAAATCCATCGCCCTTATGACGATGGAAAACAGCATAAGCAGACCGAAAAGAATCAGCAAGAGTTTCAGAAACTTTCTGCTCTCAAATTTGCATAGGTTTTAGAAAAGGTGTTGACAGTCATAACTGACGCTTGCTAGAAATCGTTTACTCACTTCTTTCGTATCCCTGCCGTGGATTGGCTTTTGACTCGCTGGCAGTGAATTTCGATGGCCGAGGCAGCAGAAAGTTTCTGGAAAATTCAGCAGGCTAACGCTCCTACCGGGGGCAGCCACAGAGAGGCGTCATTCAATGAAGAAGACAGCAACCACCGGGTTCTCCCGCAGGATCTTCCTGGGAGCGGCAGTCACTGCAGCGGGCCTGGGCCTGAGCGGCTGCGCTGGAGGTGGTTCCCCGGCAGCAGGCGGCAACGTGGAACTCAACTTCGTCTACTGGGGCGATTCCAACCGGGCCAAGATGACGGACGCGGCCATCAAGGTCTTCGAGGAGAAGAACCCCGGCATCACTGTCAAGAGTGAGTACCAGGACAGCGGCCCCTACGCGGACAAGCTGGCCACCCGGTTCGCCGGCGGCAACCCGCCGGACGTCCTGGCCATGGCCAACCGCAGCCTCCTCGAATACGCGCAGCGCGGCACCCTTGCGGACCTGAAAGGGCTTCCGGAGCTCAACCTGGAGAAAATCCCGGCCACGGTCCAGAGCCGAGGCGAGGTGGACGGCAAGCTTTACGGGCTGGCCACCGGCGTCACCACCATCGGCATGGTGGTGAACAAGACCATCACGGACCAGGCCGGTGTCACCATCCCTGACGACAAGACCTGGAGCTGGGAAGACTACGCAAAGTTTGCCACTGAGGTGACCCAGAAGACCGGCGGCAAGGTCTACGGCGCCGGTTACGACGTTTCAACGGAAACCGGCCCCATCCTGCTTGCCCGGCAGCGCGGCGAGGACTTCTATACCGAGGACAACAAGCTCGGCGTCAGCGAGGACACCATCCGCGAGTGGTTCCAGTACAGCGTTGACCTGCGCAACGCAGGTGGGTACCCGCCCGCGGGATTCTTCGAGCAGATCGGCGGCTCGCCCGCGCAGTCCTACCTGGCGAAGGGCACGGTGGCCTCCCAGATCATTCCCATCAACAACTTCCGGGGCTATAACGAGGCTGTCCAAGGCGACGTGGTACTGCTGCGCATGCCCGGCGAAACCACGGACAAGAGGCGCGGCTACTCCGCTGATCCCACCATGCTCTGGTCCATCGCCGCGAAGTCCAAGCACCCCAAGGAAGCCGCCAAGCTCCTTGACTTCCTGACCAACGACGCCGACGGCGCGGCCGAAACGCTGACCCAGCGCGGTGTGCCGATCAATCCCGATGTGGCGGAGTCCATCACTTCGAAGCTCAGCGCTGACGACACCACCTTCGTCAACATGATGGCCGCCATCCAGGAGGACGACCTTCCCCCGGCCTACGTCTACCCCAAGGGCGCCAGCGTGGTGGCTGACACCCTCAAGCAGCTGGCCACCGAGGTGGAGTTCGGCAGGATCACCCCGGCTGACGCCGCCAAGACATTCCTTGAGAAGAGCAATGCAGCCATCAACAAGTAGCACCCGCCCACAGCAGAAAGGAGCCTGACGCATGTCGGTGCTGACCAAACAAGCCCCCGGCGCGGCGGCCTCGCTTGCGGCAGGACCTCCGGGCCGCCGGAAGCGGGGCACCGCGCGGCGAAGGAACCAGCGGTCGGGTTATTTGTTCCTGCTGCCCTGGTTCCTGGGCATGCTTTTCACCATCATCCCCTTCTTCGCCTCCCTGTACCTGGCGTTCACGGACTACAACCTGTTCACCGAACCCAACTTCGTGGGGCTGGCGAACTTCCAGGCGATGACCGAGGACCCCCGGCTGTGGCAGTCGCTGAAGGTTACGTTCATCTACACGTTCGTTTCAGTGCCCATTTCGCTGGCCGTTGCGCTGCTGATTGCCCTGGTGCTCAACCGGGGGCTGCAGGGCCTGGCAATCTACCGGTCCGTGTACTACCTGCCCTCCCTGCTGGGCGGCAGCGTGGCCATCGTCATGCTCTGGCGCTACATCTTCGGCAACGAAGGAATCGTTAATAGTTTCCTCGGGTTGTTCGGCATCGCCGGCCCGGCCTGGGTGACGGATCCGGACTTCTCCCTGAGCACCCTGATCGTCCTGAACGTCTGGACCTTCGGCTCACCCATGGTGATCTTCCTGGCCGGACTGCGGCAGGTCCCCACCATGTACTACGAAGCGGCGTCCATCGACGGCGCTTCCCGGTGGCGGCAGTTCCGCAACATCACCATCCCGCTGATCAGCCCCATCATCTTCTTCAACCTCATCATGCAGCTCATCGGGTCCTTCCAGACCTTCACCCAGGGCTACGTCATGAGCGGCGGCACCGGCGGCCCGGCTGATTCGACGCTGTTCTACAACCTCTACCTGTACCAAAAGGGCTTCACCGAATTCGAGATGGGGTACGCCTCGGCGATGGCCTGGCTGCTGCTGATGATCATTGCGATCTTCACCGCCATCAACTTCATCGCATCCAAGTTCTGGGTCTTCTACGACAATTAAGGCAACCCCCATGGCACTCCTCGAATCACCTCCCACATCAGCCACCAAACCCGGCAAGCCGTCGAAGCAGCCCAAGCAGGCGGATCCGGAAGACGCCCTCACCGGTACGCGGAGCACCCGGTTTTCCCGGCACCTGATCCTTTGCCTGGTGGGGCTGGTGATGATGTACCCGCTGCTGTGGCTGATCTCAAGCTCCTTCAAGCCCAGCAACGACATCTTCCGGCAGCTGGGGCTGTGGCCGGACAACTGGGATTTCAGCAACTACGCCGAGGGCTGGACCGCGCTGAACCAGCCCTTCCACGTCTATCTGATCAACTCGATGATCGTGGTGGTCTTCTCCATCATTGGCAACATCTTCTCCTGTGCCCTGGCGGCGTACGCCTTTGCCCGGATGGAGTTCACGGGCCGCAAGCTGTTCTTCGCCCTGATGCTGGGCACGCTGATGCTTCCGGGGCACGTACTCCTGGTGCCGCAGTACATCATCTTTTCCCAGCTCGGCTGGCTGGACACCTACCTGCCGCTGATCGTGCCCAACTTCATGGCCACCAACGCGTTCTTCATTTTCCTCATGGTGCAGTTCATGAAGGCGCTGCCCAGGGAACTGGACGACGCCGCGCAGATCGATGGCTGCGGACCGTTCCGCACCTTCCTGCGCGTCATCCTGCCGCTCTGCGTTCCCGCCATGGCCACCACCGCCATCTTCACGTTCATATCAACGTGGAACGAGTTCTTCGGCCCCCTGCTTTACATCCAGAACCAGGACCTCTACACCGTCCCGCTGGCGCTCCGGGCCTTCATGGACTCCGAGGGCCAGAGCATGTGGGGACCCATGTTCGCCATGTCCGTGGTGTCCATCGCACCCATCATCGGCTTCTTCATTGCCGGCCAGAAGTACCTGATCAACGGCATCGCGACCACCGGCCTGAAGTAGTCCACGTCTCTCCACGCATCACCCACTCAACAACACAATGCACGGTGCCCGGGCTGGAGGCTGCCCGGGTGCCGGAACAAAGGAGTTTTGCATGAGTTTGCGTCGGTTCTTAGGTGCGGCAACCGCCGTCGTCCTCCTGTCCAGCCTGGCCAGCGCCCCGGCGACGGCGGCACCGCCGCTGCACGCGTCCGGCACCGCGGCCCCGTCCGTCCAGGCACCTTCAGTCCTGGCACCCGCCGTCCTTATCCCTTCTTCGCTGTCCGAGGGGAACGGGCCGCTGTGGAAGCAGACGCCCGATGGCTTCGCATCACTGCCCGGGAACGGGCTGGCGGGCACCACCGGCGGGCAGGCGGGACGGATTGTCACGGCCTCCACCATCGCCCAGCTCCAGGAGTACGCCTCGGCTGCAGAGCCACTGGTGATCTTCATCAGCGGCTCCCTCACGGCTGATCAATACGTCAAGATACCTGTCGCTGCCAACAAGAGCTTCATCGGCACGGGGGCAGGGGCCGAGGTGGTCAACGCCGGCTTCAAGCTGATTGATGTCTCCAACGTGATCTTCCGAAACTTCACGGTCCGGGATTCCTACATCCCGGGCGACTGGGACGGCAAGCGGCCGGACAACGACCGTGACGGCATCCAGCTCGATACCAGCCACCACGTCTGGGTGGACCACATGAAGTTCGAGCGGATGGGCGACGGCCTGATTGATACCCGCAAGGACTCGGACTACCTGACCTACTCATGGAACGTGTTCACGGACAACAACAAAGCCCTGGGCGTGGGCTGGACAGCCAACGCTGTCACGAAGATGACCATCCACCACAACTGGATCCGCAACACCACACAGCGGAACTTCAGCCTGGACAACACCGCCGCTGCGCACGTCTACAACAACTACCTCCAGGACGTTGGCCAGTACGGCATGATGGGCCGCAACAACGCCAAAGTGGTGCTGGAAGGTAACTACTTCACCGCGGTCCAGGACCCGATTGTCGCCAAGGACCCCGCCACCCAGATGGTCAACCGGGACAACATCTTCGACTCCACCCGGGGCCGCAAGGACAACGTGGGGGCCGCATTCGACCCCGCTGCGAACTATTCCTACACCATGGACGAGGCCGCGGCAGTGCCGGGCATCGTCAGCGCCGGCGCCGGACCCCGCGAAAACGATGCACCGAACAAGGCCACAAACATCACCGTGGCACTGGACGGGACGGGAGACTTCGGCAGCCTGCAGGCCGCCATCGGCTCCATTCCCGCCGGCAGCACCCAGCCGCGGACCATTACCGTCAAACCCGGCACCTACCGCGAAGTGGTGAACGTCTGGGCCGACCGGCCCAACCTCACCATCCAGGGCGCAACAGCCAACCCGGCCGACGTCGTCATCACCTACGACCTGCCGGCGAACGGCGCAAAGTTCTTCGGCGGAACCTGGGGAGCCGTGGGCAGCGCCACGCTGACCGTGGCAGCCTCGGGCACCACCGTCCGGAACCTGACAGTGGAAAACGCCTACGACGAGGCAGTCAACGGCGGAAGCCAGGCGCTGGCCGTCCGCAGCGTCGCAGACAAGGTGGTGTTTGACGGCACCCGATTCCTGGGCAACCAGGACACCTACCTCGCCGACACCACAGGCCGGGACGCCACCGCCAGGACCTACCTGAAGAACTGCTACATCGAAGGCGACGTGGACTTCCTGTACGGCCGCGGCACGGCGGTCTTTGACGGGTGCACCATCCATTCCCTGGACCGGGGAAGCGATACGAACAACGGCTACATCGTGGCCCCTAGCACCAAGAACTCCAACCCGTACGGCTTCCTGATCGTCAACAGCACGCTCACCTCCGAGGCCGCTCCGGGCACCGTCAGCCTGGGCCGTCCCTGGTTTGCCAGCAGTGATCCGGACGCCCACCCCATGGCGGTCATCCGGGATTCAGTCCTGGGCAGCCACATCGCGGTCCAGGGCTGGGCGGATATGAGCGGCCACGCGTGGACTGAGGGCCGGTTCGCTGAGTACAAGAACACCGGCCCCGGTGCCTACGTGAACCAGTTCCACCCGCAACTGTCCGAGGTTGACGCCGCCAGGTTCACCGCGGAAGCGTTCCTCGGTGACTGGACCCCGGCAGGACGTGGCCGAGCGATGACCTGCAACCACTGTTTCGAGGAGAACCACCAATGATGTCCCTGGCTGGATCCGTTGTACTGGCCACCGCTGTTGCCCTTGCCGGGCCACTTCCCGGGCCCGCCCCATACGTCGCGGAGCATGCACCGGCCTCCACCGACCTGGGGCGGCAAGTCCTGGCCGCAGGTGACGGCTGGGCCTCCGCCGAGGGCGGAACCACCGGCGGCTCCAGCGCGGCACCCGGGAACGTGCACGAAGTTTCAACGAGGGATGAACTCGCCGCCGCGGTGGCGGGAAACGAGCCCAAGATCGTGTACGTAAAGCAGGGCTTCAACGCAAACACCGCCTCGGATGGCACCGCCATCACGTGCGAGGATTACGCAACCGGCGGCTACTCACTTGAGGCCTACCTTGCGGCTTTCGACCCTGCGAACTGGACGGGGCCGGCATCCGGCCCCCTCGAAGACGCCCGCAAGGATTCAAGTGCGAAGCAGCGCGAACGGGTCCGGGTCAATGTCGGCGCCAACACCACCATCGTGGGCGTCGGTGACGTCCAGCTCACGGGCTTCACGTTGAACATCGACAATGTGGATAACGTGATTGTCCGCAACCTCCACCTCTCTGACGCCTACGACTGCTTCCCGGGCTGGAACGGGGACACCTGGAAAACCGAATGGGACAACCTCGTGGTCTCCGGCTCCACCCATGTGTGGCTGGACCACCTGACCCTGGACGACGGCGAAACAGCCGATGCCGGCCAGCCCCGGTATTTCGGTGAACGGTTCCTGCGACATGACGGCCTCCTGGATGTGGTCCGGCAGGCAGACCTGGTCACTATCTCCTGGAGCCGGCTCTCGGGCCACGACAAATCCATGCTGTGGGGCAACGGAGACGGGGCGACGGCGGACCGCGGCAAGCTGCGGGTTACCCTCCACCACAACGAATTCGTGGACCTTGGGCAGCGTGCGCCCCGGGTCCGGTTCGGGCAGGCGCACGTGTACAACAATGTGTACCGCGTGACGGACCCGGCGCAGTACCAGTACTCATGGGGTGCGGGCGTGGAATCCAGCATCATCGCCCGTAGCAACACCTTTGAGCTCACGGAAGGCATCCCGGCCGCACAAATTATCCGGAATTTCGGCGGCACGGGAATCGACGAGGCAGGCACCTGGGTCAACGGCCGGAAGGTCAACGTCCTGGACGCCTATAACGCTGCCAACCCGGATGCTGCGCTGGCCCCTGCGGTCAGCGGCACCGCCGGGCCCCACCTTCGAATCGAGCCGGCTCCGGCAGCCCGGGAAAGGGTGGGCCGTGAAGCAGGGTCTGGCCAAGGCTCTTGAAGTCCTACTAGTCTTCAGGAACGGCCCGCAACCGGGAGCAACGATGATCACGAGGAGCGAAGTTGTCCAACCACACGTACAGCATTTCTGAAATTGTCGGTACCTCCACGGAAGGTGTGGACGACGCCGTTCGGAACGGGATCGCCAAGGCCTCCCAGACCCTCCGCAACCTTGACTGGTTCGAAGTCAAGGAAGTCCGGGGCCACCTTGAAGACGGCAAGGTGGCGGACTGGCAGGTGACCATCAAGATCGGTTTCCGCCTCGAAGAACAGTAGGACGCGTCCTTAAACGGATGAAGAAGGCCGTGACCCCGGGGGTCACGGCCTTCTTCATGCGGCCCATCCCTCGTGCCGGTACTGCGTGGCCTTCGCTTTAGTAGGCCTGTCCCAGCGACCGGCGCCGCCATACTGTGGGAACGCCGTCGAACGCGGGAAAAACGTGGCCCTCGAAGAAGGACAGCACCGTGTGTGGATCGTGGTCCGGGCTCCACAGTCCGGACACCGGGCAGTGCGAGCCGGTGGACGTCGAGGCGGTGCCGGCGGGAGCGGCCTGGCGTTCTTTCAGCAGCGCGATGCGTTTCATCGTTGAGACCATCCTTGGGAAGAAGTGTGTTCCCCCAGCCTACGAAACCCCACCGGTCGCCAAAATGGATTCCTGGCCAAACAACGAACCTTTGCTTGGTCAAACGTACAAGGTGTTTAGGACTCTGCGACGCCGGAGGGTGGAACCTCGGTTGCCCGCTCCCGTTCGGACGGCGCCTCGCCCGCGCCCAGGCTGCCCAGCAGGGCCAACGCGTCCGACGACGGCGAGCCCGGTTTCGCTGAATACACCCTCAGCACCTGGTCGGGGTCGTCCGGAAGGGCGAGGCTTTCAAAGTTCAGTTCGAGGTCCCCCACGGTGGGGTGATGCAGGCGCACGATGCCCGCAGACCGGCTGGCCACCCGGTGGCCGGCCCACCACTGACGGAACTGTTCGCTGTTCACCGCAAGCTCCCCCACCAGCTGGTTGGCCTGCGGATCGTTCGGGTGGCGGCCCACATCGAGCCGCAGCGCCCCGGCCGCCTCGGCCGCCAGCGTCTTCCAGTCGCGGAACAGCTCCCGGGCCGCCGGATCGAGGATGAGCCAGCGGGTGAGGTTCCGCTCCGCCGCCGGCAGCGAGGGAAAGTCAGTGAACAGCAGGTACGCCATCCTGTTGCCGGCAAGGACATCGTTGCGGCGGCCCAGCAGCAGGGCGGGCACATCGCCCACGGCCTCGAGCAGCTGCCGCAGCCCCGGCCGCACTCCCTGGGCAGCCGGACCCGTGGCCCGTGGGTTGGCGGCGCAGTTCTCCAGCAGGTCCATCATGTGCGCATGCTCGCTGCTGTCCAGCCGCAAAGCCCGCGAAACCGCGTCAAGGACCGTCCGGGAAGGATGGATGTTGCGGCCCTGTTCGAGCCGCACGTAGTAATCCGTGCTGACGCCGGCAAGCCGGGCTACTTCCTCGCGCCGCAGCCCCGGCACGCGGCGGGCGCCCGTAGTGGGCCCGGCACCGGCATCCTCCGGTGTCAGGCGCGACCGCATGGCTTTGAGGAACTTTCCGAACTCGGCACTTTGACCCATGCTGACCATTCTGCCCGCCCGTCCGGCACTCCTCCTACACCGAAGGTAGGACTGCCGGTCCTAGGAAAAACAGGATCACGGTCACCTGCTGACGCGGCGGGCAAAAGTGCATAGGCTCAATACTGAGCCAGCGGAAACCGCTTTCTCCCCTGTCGAGCCACCGGCACCGATTCCAGCACCAGCATTATCCAAGGAGCACCATGTCAGAGCTGACACTGAACAACGGCGTCACCATCCCACAGCTTGGCCTCGGCGTTTTCCAGGTCCCGCCGGAAGACACCCAGCGGATCGTCGAGGACGCGTTCGAGGCGGGTTACCGGCACATCGACACCGCGGCCGGATACCGCAACGAGGCCGGCGTCGGCGCCGCCATCGCGGCGACGGGCATCGCGCGCGAGGACATCTTCGTCACTACCAAGCTCCGGAACGGCGAGCAAGGCAAGGCCCAGGAAGCGTTCCAGAACAGCCGTAAGGCGCTGGGACTCGACTTCGTCGACCTCTACCTCATCCACTGGCCCGTCCCGTCGCAGGGACTTTTCGTCCAGGCCTGGAAGGAACTGGAACGGCTTTACGACAACAAGCAGATCCGGGCCATCGGCGTCTCCAACTTCCTTTCCGACCACCTGGACACCCTGCTGGAATCGTCCGAAATCGTCCCGGCCGTGAACCAGATCGAACTGCACCCCAGCTACCAGCAGGCAGACCTTGCGGCCAAGTGCCGGAGCCTCGGTATCGAAGTGGAGGCCTACAGCCCGCTCGGGCAGGGCGGCGACCTGAACGGCAACGCCGTCACGGCCATCGCAGACGCGCATGGAGCCACCACGGCACAGGTGGTGCTCGCCTGGCACCTCGCCTCCCGAAACATCGTGATCCCCAAGTCGGTTGACCCCGGCCGGATGCGCGAGAACTTCGCTGCGTCCTCCCTGGCGCTTTCCGACGACGAACTGGCCAGCATCACCGCCCTGGAGTCCGGTGCCCGCATCGGCTCCGATCCCGCCGTCGCGTCCTTCACCCAGATGTAGGTTTCAGCCGGCTCAGCCACCGGGGCGCCGGGCCCAGCCACCGCAGCGGCGGACGCGAATCCGCCGGTCCGGCAGCCCCACCCCAATCTCCGAGAGGAACCCAGCAATGCAGTACACCCATCTTGGCCGCTCAGGCCTGCAGGTCTCCCGCCTTTGCCTTGGCACCATGAACTTCGGCCCCCAAACCGAGGAAGCCGACGCGCACAGCATCATGGACTCCGCGCGGGAGCACGGCATCAACTTCTTCGACACCGCCAACGTGTATGGCGGTGCCGGCCACCGCGGCTGGACCGAAGAGATCATCGGACGCTGGTTCGCCAAGGGCGGCGAGCGCCGCGAACACACCGTGCTGGCCACCAAGCTCTATGGCACCATGACGGACCGGCCCAACGAATCCAAGCTCTCCGCGCTGAACATCCGGCGTGCGCTGGATGCCAGCCTCAAGCGGCTGCAGACGGACTACATCGACGTCTACCAGTTCCACCACATCGACCGGAATACACCGTGGGACGAGATCTGGCAGGCCATCGAGGTGGCAGTCCAGCAGGGCAAGATCCTGTATTCCGGCAGCAGCAACTTTGCCGGCTGGCACATTGCCCAGGCCCAGGAGGCAGCGCACCGGCGCAATTACACGGGCCTGGTCAGCGAGCAGTCCATCTACAACCTGTTCCGCCGTGAACTGGAGCTTGAGGTGATCCCGGCAGCGCAGCAGTACGGCCTGGGGCTCATCCCGTGGTCACCGCTGCAGGGCGGCCTCCTGGGCGGCGTGCTGAAGAAGGAACGCGACGGCGTCCGGCGCACCGAGGGACGGGCCCTGGAAACCCTGAAGAAGCACGAGGACCAGATCCGCCAGTACGAGGATCTGGCCGATGACCTGGGGCACGAACCAGGGGACGTCGCACTGGCCTGGCTCCTGCACCAGCCCGCCGTTACGGCACCGATCGTCGGGCCCAGGACGCAGGAACAACTGGATGCCGCCATCCGTGCCCTGGATGTCACCCTCGATGAGGACGCGCTCAAGCGGCTGGACCACATCTTTCCGGGGCACAAGACCGCTCCGGAAGACTACGCGTGGTGACCCCACCGTCAGGTGCCGGGACGGCCTCGGGGACGGTGGCGCCGAGGAGCATCCTCTTCATCGGCGGCACCGGAGTCATCAGCGCGGCGGCCGCTGAGCACGCCGTCGCGCTGGGCCACCGGCTCACCATCCTGAACCGGGGCCGGTCCACCCGGCCGATCCCGGACGGCGCGGAGGTCCTGCATGCGGACGTCCGGGACCCGGCGTCGGTGCGCGAGGTGCTAGGCGGGAGGGAGTTCGACGCCGTCGCGGACTTTATCTCGTACACCCCGGACCAGGCGCAGGCCGGGCTCGAGCTGTTCCGCGGCCGGGCCGGGCAGTACGTGTTCATCAGTTCCGCGTCGGCCTACCAGAAGCCGCCCACCCGGTTGCCCATCCTGGAATCCACGCCGCTGAAAAACCCGTTCTGGCAGTACTCCCGGGACAAGATCGCCTGCGAGGAGCTGCTGTTCCGCGCCTACCGGGACGAGGATTTCCCGCTCACCGTGGTGCGGCCCTCCCACACCTATGACCGGACCAAGATCGCCATGGTGGGTGGCTGGACGGACATCCACCGCATGCGCGCCGGCCTCCCCGTCATGGTCCACGGCGACGGCACCTCGCTGTGGACCCTGACCCACAGCAAGGACTTTGCCAAGGCCTTCGTAGGTCTGCTCGGCAGGCCGCAAGCGGTGGGTGAAAGCTACACGATCACCTCTGACGAGTACCTGCCGTGGAACCAGATCTACCGGCTGTTTGCCCGGGCTGCCGGGGTGGCTGAGCCGGAACTGGTGCATGTTGCCTCGGAAACCATCGCGGCCCACAGCCCGGAGCTCGGGCCCAACCTGCTGGGCGACAGATCGCATTCAGTGGTGTTCGACAACACCAAGATCAAGTCCCTGGTCCCGGAGTACACCGCCACCATTCCGTTCGCCGACGGTGCCCGGGAGATCGTCCAGTGGTACGACGCCAACCCGGAGCTGCAGCAGGTGGACCAGTCCTATATGGACCTCAGCGACACCCTCACCACTTGGGCCGCGGGCGGCGCGCACTAGCGCCTCGCCGGGACAAACAAAAACAAGCAGGACACAGGACGCCGACGGCGGGGAGGTGGGCTCCCGCCGTCGGCGTTCTTTTTCCTGCAGCGCCCCATGGCGCAGACGGCCTACCGCATGGGCCAGGTGCCGGCGTCGTCCGCGGCGAACGCATCCAGCGCCGGCAGTGCGTGCCCCGCAAAGTCGAAGACTGCCTGGTTTTCCCAGGCATTGCCCGATGCGGGGTCGGCCGGATCCCAACCGTTGCCGGGTACCGACGTCCACGCGGGCTCCCAATAGACGGCGCCCAGGCCGCGTCCGCCGGGAGCGGATGCCACCACGTCCTGCACCGCCCGGAAGTTGGCGGCCTGGCCGGCCGGTGTTGCCGGGTAGCCTTTGACGAGCTGGGAGCCGTTGGCGATCACGTTTTCCCACGGGGCGTTGGGGTTGTCCTCGAGGGTGAACGGGTACGAGGTTTCCACCACCAGCACGTCCTTGCCGTACCGCTGGGACAAGGTGGTCACGGCGTTCTGCAGGTCCGCCAGGGTGCCGTGCCAGTACCCGTAGTAGGACAGGCCAATGATGTCCATGGGCACGCCGCGCTTGGTGACTTCATCGAACCACCAGGTCAGCCCGCCGATGCCGTTGTTGATGTTGGTGAGGTGGAGCACTGTCCTGGTGTCCGGGCTGACGTCCTTGACGGCACGGGTTCCGGCTTTGAGGAAGGTAGCGAGGTTGTCCCACTGGGCACCGTCCACGCCGTCAGCTGGATCAACGTCCCAGGTCTGGCCCAGCGGCCAGAGCATGCCGGGGTTGATTTCGTTGCCCACCTGCGCGGCGTACGGCGTGATGCCGGCGGACTTCAGCGCAGCCATGACGTCCTTGGTATGTGCGTACACGGCGTCGGCCATGGCTGCCGCGGACATGCCCTTCCAGGCAGTGGGAACGCTCTGCGCCCCGGGATCGGTCCAGCGGTCGGAGTAGTGGAAGTCCACCAGCACCTTCATGCCCTGGGCCTGGGCGCGTTTAGCCATGTCCACCACCTGCTGCCGGGTGTTGTAGCCATCGGCTGGATTGACCCAGACCTTAAGGCGGACCAGGTTGGCGCCGGCATCGGCAAAAGCCTCCACCGGGTCTACCCGCGTCCCGTCAGCCGTGGCGTACACTGCGCCGTGGTCCTCGTTCTTGGGAACGCCGGAGAGATCGGCGCCGCGGAAGGTCCGCTCCACCCGGCCTTCGGAGAAGGTCACGTTGTCCATGCTGGCCCACGCCCCGGCGCCCGTGGTTGTGAGGGAGAGGGTGCATTTGCCCGCGACGTTGGCGCTGACGGCGAGGGTCAGCCACTGGTCGTCGGTTTCCGTGGAGGGCACGACGGTGGAACCGTCGCTTCCGCATCCTGTGAGGACCAGGCGCGACGAATTCACCGGGCCACCGGACTTGATCGAGGCGCGGAAGGTCCACCACCCCTTTTTGAGGCCCGTGACGGTCTGTGAGGTGGTCACTGTGTTGTCGGAGGCCAGGTAGTGGGTAAGCCGGTGAGCCGAGTCGGCTCCCCCGGACTCCACCGTGGCCGCGCCGGCCGGGCCGGAAACGGACCAGCCCGCGGTCCCCGCTTCGAAGCCCGGGTTGGACACGGATGCCGGTCCAACCCCGGCCGGCCTGCCCTGGGCCGGGGCAGCAGTGGCAGGGCCGGCAGCCAGCAACGCTCCTGCCAGGGCCAGCGCGGTGACGGCGGCCAGGGTCCGGCCGGATGGCAACGTCCGGCCGGAGAGTTGTAAGCGGCCGGACAGTCGTTTACTCGCAGTGCGCATCGTGCGGGGATTGATCACTGGGGCGTCCTCCTTGACGTTGAACCGGGGTTGTGGAAACCGGCCAGGGCCTGGGCGGCCCCGGCCGGCGGTCTGTAGGGCTAGCTGGACCCTTCGGGGTGCCGGATGACCCGCACGGTTCCGGCCGGAATGGAGGCGACGCCGTCCACCCTTTCACCGGAAACCATGTCCAGTCCCGAGACTGCGAATGACGCGTCAGCCTCGGTGTGGTTGATCAGGAACGTGAAGCGGTCTACACCGTTGCTGCGCACGGACACCTCCAGGCCGGACGGGTGCCCGTCTCCTGCGGACAGCCCGGCGTGGGCCAGCGCCTCCGTCAGGATGGCGGCCAGGCCGCCGTCGTCCAGGTCCGTGGAGACGTACCAGGCCGTGCCACGGCCGAAGGCGTTGCGGGTAATGGCCGGTCCCGGCGCGGCCGGACCGTCCTGGTAGCGGGCCACGACGTCCGCGGTGGTGGGGTGGATTTCCTCGGACCAGATGGTGCCGGTCCCCCGTCCGGCGCTGAGCTGGACTGCCTGGTGTTCGCGCAGGGGCAGGAATTCGTGGATTTCCAGCCCCAGCAGGTCACGCAGCGGACCGGGCGAAGCTCCCGCGGGAACGGTGTCCGTGGCGTCCACGATGCCCGAGAAGTAGGACACCATCAAATGCCCGCCGCCCTGGACATAGTTGCGCAGGTTGGCCGCCGCAAGTTCGCCCACGAGGTACAGGGCCGGGGCGAGCACCAGGTCGTAGCCGGATAGATCCGATTCCGGGTGGGCGAAGTCCACGGCAACGCCACGGTTCCACAGCACCGAGTAGTAGGCCTCGATCCGCTCGCGGTGGGTCAGTTCGTTGCTGGGCCGCCACTCCAGGTCCTGGGCCCAGAAGGATTCGACGTCCCACAGGATGGCCACTTTGGCGGTGACAGTGGAGCCCTTCACGGCCCTAAGTTTCTTCAGGTCGTCGCCCAGGTCCAGGACTTCCCGCCAGATCCGGGTGCCCGTACCGGCATGCGGAAGCATGGCCGAGTGGAACTTTTCCGCCCCGAAACGGGAGGCGCGGAACTGGAAGAACATCACGGCATCGGCACCGCGGGCCACGTGGGCCACGCTGTTGCGGGCGAGCTCCCCCGGACGCTTGGCGATGTTGCGGCCCTGCCAGTTCACCGCGCTGGTGGAGTGCTCCATCAGCATCCACGGCTTGTTTCCGGCCAGTGAGCGGGTCAGGTCCGCATCCATGGACAGGAGAATGTGGTTGTCCGTCCGCTGCGCCACGAGGTAGTGGTCATTGGCCACGATGTCCACCTCCCGGCTCCAGGCCCAATAGTCCGGGGACAGGCAGTTGGTGGCCATGAAGTTGGTGGTCACCGGGATGTTGGGGGCGTAGCGGCGGATGACGTCGCGTTCTGCGATGAAGCACTCCAACATGGCGTTGGAGGTGAACCGGGCGAAGTCCAGCCGCTGGCCCTGGTTGCTGACGCTCGCGGAGATCCGCGGGGCATCGATCTCGTCCCAGGCGTTGTATTTCTGGCCCCAGAAGAGGGTGCCCCAGGCCGCGTTAAGCGCGTCGAGGCTGCCGTAGCGGGCCTGCAGCCAGGTCCGGAACGCCGCCACGGAGGCGTCATCGTAGGACTCGCTGACGGGAGCGCCGTACTCGTTGTGGACATGCCAGAGGACGACGCCGGGGTGGGAACCATAGCGCCGCGCCAGCTGTTCGGTGATGTTTACCGCAGCCCGGCGGTAGTCCGGCGAGCTGGGCGCGGCCATTCCGCGGGAGCCGTGGCCAAGAGTGAGCCCGTCCCGGGTCACGGGATGGGCCTGGGGGTACTTCTTCCAGAACCAGGCCGGCGGGGCGGCGGTGGGGGTGCCCAGGTCGATGCTGATACCGGCATCGGTGAGCAGGCCGACAAGGTGGTCCAGCCACTCGAAGTCGTACTCCCCTTCCCGCGGTTCCAGCAGGACCCAGGAGAAGATCCCAACGCTGACCAGGTTGATGCCGGCTTCGCGCATCAGGGCGATGTCCTCCACCCACACCTCGCGGGGCCACTGCTCCGGGTTGTAGTCCCCGCCGTAGCAAAGGCCCGCCGGGCGCTGGACCCACGGCGCCGGCGCGAGTCCAGGTGCTGGTGCCTGCAGGACGTCTGTCATCGGGTGATCTCCTTAGAACTGTGTGCGCTCCCAGTAGTATCACAGCTCCTCACTGAAGTGATACAGGCAATATCTTGTTGACATAGATCACAACTGTGTGAATTACTGGAACCGCTCACAGGGCTTGGTTGACGCAGTGTGTCCGCCTCCGCCGCAGCACAACGGATCCCGCGCCGGGATCCCACCAGCTTTTACACAGCCAGCTTTTTCGACAAGGAGGACGGAATGCGCAGCTCATTTCGTGCAAGCGCAGCGGCAATGATGGCCGCAGCGGCCCTGCTCACCGCAGGATGTTCCACAGGTTCCGGCACCAGCTCCGTGGAACAGAACACGGATCCCAACCAGAAGGTGGAATTGACCTACTGGGCTTGGGCCCCGAACCTGGACAAGGTGGTGGATCTCTGGAACGAGAAGAACCCCAACATCCACGTCACGGTCAACAAGCAGGACGGCGGCGATCCCGCCATCACCAAACTGCTGACGGCCGTCAACGCCGGTTCCGGCGCGCCGGACCTGATCCAGGCTGAGTATCAGAAGATCCCCACCCTGGTGGCAGCAGATGCGCTGGCAGACCTCTCCGGAACCGACGCCAAGGACACCAAGGACGCATTCCCTGAGGCCGTCTGGGATTCCGTCACCCTTGGTGGTGACGCCCTCTATGCCGTTCCGCAGGACACCGGTCCCATGGCGTTCTACTACCGTGCGGACATCTTCGAACGCCTTGGCCTCGCCATCCCTACAACCTGGGAAGAATACGCCGCGGCGGCCAAGAAGGTGCACGACGCTGACCCAGAGGCTTACCTGGGCACGTTCTCCTCCAACGACGCCGGCTGGTTCACGGGCATGGCCCAGCAGGCCGGGGCGTCATGGTGGGCCATCGACGGTGACGCGTGGAGCGTCAAGATTGCCGAGGATCCCACAGAGAAGGTGGCCGGCTACTGGGGAGGACTGGTGGAGCAGGGCATCATCGACAACAAGCCCATGTACACCCCCGAATGGAACGCCGCATTGAACAACGGCAAGCAGGTGGGCTGGCTCAGCGCCGCCTGGGCCCCCGGCGTGCTCTCCGGCAATGCCGGCGCAACGGCCGGCAAGTGGAAAGTGGCCCCCATGCCGCAGTGGGATTCCGCCAAGCCCGCCACCGGCAACTGGGGCGGCTCCTCCACCGCTGTGACGTCCCAGTCCAAGAACGTCGCGGCGGCTTCCAGGTTCGCTTCGTGGCTGAATACCGATCCCGAGGCCGTCAAGGCCCTGGTGGACGTGGCCGGCATCTACCCTGCGGACACCGAAGGTGCCAAGACGGCCCTGACCAAGGCGCCGGAGTTCTTCAGCAACCAGCCCGACTTCTACGATGTGGTGGGCAAAGCTGCGCAGAGCGTCACCTCGTTCAGCTACGGCCCCAACGTCAACGTTGCCTACAACGCGTACAACGACCAGTTCGCCAAGGCTGCCCAGGCCAAAACCAAGAGTGCGTTCCTGGACGCCGTGGCCGGCATGCAGCAGGTCACCGTTGACGACCTGAAGAAGACCGGCTTCACAGTCAAGTAGTCCCGCCTGCCGGGAGGGTGCCGCGGCGCCCTCCCGGTTCGTTCCCCACCACCCCACCCAAGGAAGTGCACCATGGCAGCGACAGCGACCGCGCCAACCAAGGCGGAAAAGACCGCATCCGCCGGGCCCGGGACTCCCCGGAAGGCCCGGAACTTCAGGCAGCGGGCCATGACTCCGTACGCGATGCTGACCCCTGGCATTGTCCTGTTCCTGGTGTTTATGGCGGCACCGATCGCCTACACCCTGGTGTTGAGCTTCCAGCAGAAGAAGGTCAGCGGGCTGGGGCTTGGCAAGGGCGCACAGAGCACCGTCTTTGCCGGGTTCGACAACTACATCCGCTCCCTGACCGACCCCGAGTTCACCGCCAGCGTCCTCCGTGTCCTCACGTACGGCGCCATCCTGATCCCGCTGATGCTCGGCTTCGCGCTGCTCTTCGCACTCCTCCTGGACTCGCGGCGTACCCGTGCCGGCAACTTCTCCCGCACCGCCATCTTCCTGCCCTACGCCGTGCCGGCCGTGATCAGCTCGCTCCTGTGGGGCTTCCTGTACCTGCCCGGGGTCAGCCCCTTCCACTTCGTGGCGGACAGGCTGGGTATAGCCTTGCCGTCGCTGCTGAACCCGGACCTGATCACCTTTGCCATCGCCAACATCGCCCTGTGGGGCGGCGTGGGCTTCAACATGATCGTCATGTACACCTCGCTCAAGGCCGTGCCCCAGGAAATCTATGAGGCTGCCAAACTGGATGGTGCCTCGGAGATCCAGACCGCACTGCGCATCAAGATCCCCATCATTGCCCCGTCGGTGGTGATGACGGCGCTGTTCTCCATGATCGCCACCCTGCAGGTCTTCGCCGAACCCACCACGCTCCGCCCGCTGGCGAACAGCCTCTCCACGAGCTGGTCACCGCTGATGCTCGTCTACCGGGACGCCTTCACCCGCAATGACATCTACTCTGCGGCTGCAACCAGCATCATCATCGCCCTCGCCACCTTCGCCATTTCGTTCCTCTTCCTGCGCATTGTGCAGAAGCGGGCCTTCGGACAGGAGAACTGACCGTGTCCACTCCCACTGAGATCCGCGAGAAGCCGAGCTTCCTTTCCACCGGCATACTGATCCTCGGCGCGCTGTACTGCCTGTTCCCGGTCATCTGGGTGGTGGCCGCGGCGAGCAAGAGCAGCGACGAGCTCTTCTCCACCTTCACTTTTGCGCCCAGCGTCCACCTGTGGAACAACATCGTGGAGCTGACCGCCTACCGCGACGGTGTGTTCTGGCGGTGGATGCTCAACACCGCCCTCTACGCCGGCGTGGGAGCCCTCCTCTCCACCTGGGTGTCAGCCCTCTCCGGATACGTCCTGGCCAAATACGACTTTCCCGGCAAGAACGGCGTGTTCAAGGTCCTCCTCATGGGCGTGCTGGTGCCGGGCGTCATCCTGGCGATCCCGCAGTACCTCATGCTGGCGCAGCTGGGACTGACCAACACCTACTGGTCCGTTCTCCTGCCGCAGATCATCAGCCCCTACGGGATCTACCTGGCCCGCATCTACGCCGCTGCGTCGGTTCCCGGGGATGTGATCGAGGCTGCCCGGACGGAGGGTGCCAAGGACATGTACATCTTCAACCGCATCGCGTTGCCCATGATGCTTCCCGGCCTGGTGACCATCTTCCTGTTCCAGTTCGTGGCCATCTGGAACAACTTCATGCTGCCGTACATCATGCTGGGTGATGACACGCTGTTCCCGTTGACGGTGGGCCTGAACGGACTCCTCAACCAAGGCGCCACCGCCCCGGCGCTGTACACGCTGGTGCTGGCCGGAGCCCTGCTGTCCATCGTTCCGCTGGTCATCATGTTCCTGTTCCTGCAGCGCTACTGGCGCGTTGACCTCGCCGCCGGCGCCGTAAAGGCCTAGGGCTGGATAGGCTCGGATCATGATGCAACCGCAAGGCCGGCCCCGGCCCAAGATTGACGATGTGGCCAGGGAGGCAGGCGTCTCGCGAGGGACAGTTTCGCGCGTGCTCAATGGCGGCCACTGGGTCAGCCCGCCCGCGTTGGCCGCCGTCAACGCCGCCATCAAAAAGACCGGCTACCGCGTCAATCCGCATGCCCGGAACCTTGCCACGAACAAAGCCAACTCGGTGGCGTTCCTGTTGACCGAAACGCACGACCGCCTGTTCGCCGACCCCAACTTCGCCGTCCTGATGCGGGGCGCCGCCGATGCCCTGGCCGTGCACGACATTCCCCTGGTGCTGATCATGGCCGGCACGGAAGACGAGCAGCGCCGGGCCACCGATTTCCTCACCGCCGGCCATGTGGACGGAGTCCTCCTGGTCTCCTCGCATGGCAGCAGGAAAGGCGTCATCGCCGACATCATCGCCGCGGGCGTGCCTGCCATCGCCTGCGGCGTTCCCCTGGGCTTCGAAAAGAAGATGGGCTACGTGGCAGCCGATGACTACCAAGGCGCCTTGGAGTTGCTTGAGTTCCTGGACAACGGCGGCCGGAAGCGGATCGCCACCATCACCGGCCCGCAGGACACGTCCGGCGGCATCCGGCGGCTGGAAGCGTACCGGGCACATCAGGGCGAGGCCTTGGACGAGGCACTGGTGGCGCCGGGTGACTACAGCCGCGAAAGCGGGGCCAGGGCCATGCGTGAGCTCCTCGCCCGGGTCCCCGACGTGGATGCCGTCTTCGCCGCCAACGACCTTATGGCCCTCGGCGCGCTGGAGGTATTGCACGACGCCGGCCGGCGGGTTCCCGAGGACGTTGCAGTAGTCGGGTTCGACGACATTTCGGCCGCGTCCGCCGCCACGCCGGCCCTGACCACGGTGCGGCAGCCATTCGATCGGATCAGCGAGGAAATGGTGCGGTTGCTGCTGGACGTCATCGCCGGGAAGAACCATGCTGCCATCACCATTCCCACTGAACTGGTGGTACGGGAGTCGGCCTGAAGGGCCAGCATTTCTACAACGTTCTAAATACCCCGTGGCGGGTTCAGAAGACAAGGCTTGTTTTGCCTCACCCCGCAGTCTAGATTGCTGGGGAAGCGTTTTCCCAACTCGAAATTGAAAGGATTCACTGATGAATCCCTCCAAGGCTCCCGCACGCCTCCTGTCGGTCGCCACCCTCGGCCTGGCACTCACCGTGGGCTGCCTCGCAGCCCCTGCTGCCGCCGTCGGGCCTTCCCCCTCCAAGCCCGGCAATCCGGGAATCCAGCTCGACTACCTGGACCGCGGCCTGGTGGCCGCGGGAACGTCCGAAGGTGTGTTCCTCAGCTGGCGCCTGCTCGGCAACGAGGCCACCGGATCTTCAGCAACCGGCCTCACCGGCACGGACTTCAACGTGTACCGGGACGGGCAGAAGCTGGCGACGGTCACGGACAGCACCAACTATCAGGACCCCGCCGGGACCGCCGCGTCGAAGTACCAGGTGCGGGCCGTCGTCGGCGGCGTCGAACTGGACGAAAGCGCCACTGCCACCTCCTGGGGCGGCAACTTCAAGGACATTCCGCTGAAGAAGCCGGCCGACGGCACCACGCCCACCGGCCAGGCCTACACCTACTCGGCCAACGACACCTCCGTGGGCGATGTGGACGGCGACGGCCAGTACGAGTTCATCGTCAAGTGGGACCCGAACAACTCAAAAGACGTCTCCCAGGTGGGCTACACCGGCAACACCTACGTAGACACCTACAAAGCCGACGGCACGCTGCTGCACCGGATCGACCTGGGCGTCAACATCCGCTCCGGGGCCCACTACACCCAGATGCTGGTCAATGATTTCGACGGCGACGGCCGGGCCGAGCTGATGATGAAGACCGCGCCGGGCACCAAGACCACCAACTACAACGCGGACGGCAGCGTGGCCGCGGAATCGTTCATCACCATGCTCCGGTCCGATATCAATGCCGGGTACTCGAACAGCGACGACTACCGGATGAGCGCGGCGGACTACTACCAGCACATGGTGAAGACCTTCCAGGGCTGGACGGAGCACCCCGAGGTGAAGGCCGGAAACTGGCCGGCCACCCTCGAAGAAGCCTTCGGCATCGCGCCGAAGTACAAGTACCCGCTGTCCCAAGCCGATGCCGAGGCGCTGACCGACTACTTCATGGACGTCTACGCCCCCTCGCGCAGCAGCCGGAACAACCTCCGCGCGTTCGAAGGATTCATCGTGTCCGGCCCCGAATACCTGACCGTCTTCGAAGGCGCCACGGGCAAGGAACTCAAGACCGTCGCCTACCAGCCGGGCCGGACCGACGACGGCATGATGTGGGGCGACTACGCCATGGCCCGCATCGAACCGGGCAACCGCGTGGACCGGTTCCTCGCCGGCGTCGCCTACCTGGACGGCAAGAAGCCCGCCGCCGTGTTCGCCCGCGGCTACTACACCCGCACCACCCTGGCCACCTACACCTGGGACGGCGCCAACCTCTCCCCCGTATGGAACGTGGACTCGGGCTGGACTCCCATGACCAACCCGTTCAACGACTCCCCGCACGGCCGGGACGGAACGGACCCGACCTACGGCAAGCTCACCACCCAGGGCTTCCACTCCCTGAGCGCCGCCGACGTTGACGGCGACGGCAAGCAGGAGATCGTCTACGGTTCGGCAACGCTCGACGACGACGGCTCGCTTCTGTACAGCTCGTTCGACACCCTGCCGGCCGGCAGCGCCGCGCCGGGTGAGGAGGCACGCCTGGGCCACGGCGATGCCATGCACGTGGCGGACATCGATCCCAACCGCCCCGGCAAGGAGATCTTCACCGTCCACGAGGGCGGCACATACGCGCCGTACGGTTACGCCATGCGCGACGCCGCGACGGGTGAGGTGCTGTTCGGCGCCTACTCGGGCAAGGACACGGGACGCGGCATGATCGGCGACGTGGATCCTTCCGTCCCCGGCCTGGAGAACTGGGCGATCGGCATGCAGTCCGCCGACGGCCGCAAGCTTTCCAGCACAAGCCCCGGTACCAACATGAGCATCAGGTGGGCCGCGGACATGACGACGCAGATCGTCAACGGCTCCGGCGACCAGACCCCCACCATCGACGACTGGACGCGGGGCCGCCTGCTGACCGCGGACGGCACGCGCACCAACAACGGCACCAAGGGCACCCCCAGCCTGGTGGCGGACATCCTGGGCGACTGGCGCGAAGAAATGGTGGTCCGCACCGCCGACAGCTCCGCATTGCGGATCTACCTGAGCACCGAGGTGACGGACCACAAGCTCTACACCCTCATGCACGATCCCCAGTACCGTGCTGAGGTGGCCCGGCAGAACACCACATACAACCAGCCGTCCTACACCGACTTCTACCTTGCCTCGGACATGCAGTTCGGCGATGTCCCGCTGCGCGCCGCGTGGCTTCCGGGCAGCGTGAAGGCACTGCAGAATGCGGTGGAGGATTTGGTGGAATCGGGTGAGATCGCGGGCCCGGTGGCCAGCCAGCTCACCGCAGCAGCCCAGCAGGCACAGAAGGCCGTGGAGGACCGGGACGCCGCGAAGGCAGCTCAGGCCATCCAGCGCTTCGTGAAATTCCTGGGCCAGCAGAAAAACCCGGACAAGGTATCCGATACGGCCAGGGCGGTGCTGAACCACAACGCAGGCAACGTCCTCCGCGCATTCGAGAAATAGGGCTTCGCCGCATGAAGCCCATCACGGAAAGGACGGCAGACTGTTGATATGACACTTGCACCTGTTATCGCACTCAACGACGGATACACGATTCCCCAGATCGGTCTTGGCACATGGCCGCTGGACGACGACCAGGCGGCGGCCGCCGTCGTCCAGGCCGTAGAGGCCGGCTACAGGCACATCGATACGGCAGTGAAGTACGGCAACGAACGCGGCGTGGGCAACGGCATTAAGGCCAGTGGCGCTGACCGCGGTGAGCTTTTCATCACCACCAAACTGGATGGCGAGTTCCAGGGAAATGACAGGGCTGTGGAAGGGTTGGAGGGGTCGCTGCAGCGGCTCGGCCTCGACTATGTGGACCTGCTGCTGATCCATTGGCCCTTGCCCGGCAGGGATCAGTTCATCTCCACCTGGAAGACGTTCGAACGCCTCCAGGCAGAGGGAAAGGTGCGTTCCATTGGCGTGTCCAACTTCAAGCCGGCGCACCTGGAGCGGTTGATGGCGGAGACGGATGTTGTTCCAGCCGTCAACCAGATCCAACTGACACCGGCAGTCACCCGGGTGGCGGAACGGGAATTCCATGCAAAACATGGCATTGCCACCGAGTCCTACAGTCCCCTGGGCGGCTCCGGGGCCGGTATCCTGGGCGCGCCGGCCCTGAGTCGGCTGGCGGAAAAACACGGAAAAACGCCGGGCCAGGTGGTGCTGCGTTGGCACGTTCAAAACGGATTGGTAACGATTCCGAAGACCGCGAATCCGGACCGGATGCGTGAGAACCTGGATGTCTTCGATTTCGTCCTGGATCCGCAGGATCTCGCGGAATTGACTATCCTCGACGAGGGTCCCGGCGCCGGAAACGATTCAGACGTGACAGGGCACTGAGGCAGGCCTGAGCAGCCACTTTCCTCCTCTCCGGGGTTGGCAAATCGATAGTAAGCATGATTACTATTAGGGCAGAGGATGAATTGCCTCCGGAATCCGGGGGCGTCCTTACTTAGGAAGAGGAGCGAAAAATGGGTTTCATTGCATTTCTGATTCTCGGACTTATTGCCGGTGCGATTGCAAAGGCGATCCTTCCGGGACGCCAGGGCGGCGGCTGGATCATCACCCTGGTGCTGGGCGTCGTAGGTGCCCTCCTTGGCGGATGGATCGGCGGCGCGCTGTTCGGCGGCGGACTGCAGGAGTTCTTCTCGCTGCAGACCTGGCTGCTGGCGATCCTCGGATCGCTGATCGTCCTTGCGATCTACGGCATGGTCACTAAGCGCGGTGCGCGCCGCTAACGCAGCGCCCACAGCCAGGGAACCGGCCTGGGGAGGACATCCCCGGGCCGGTTTTCACTTTTCCGGCCACGGCATTGCAGCCGGGCCGGACCTGGAAACCTTCTTTCGGAGCAGGAGTTCACAATGAAAAACAAGCTTCTTTTGGGTGTTGGAGTTGCCGTCGGTTACGTCCTTGGATCTAGGTCAGGACGCGCTGCCTACGACAAGCTGAAAGCCCGCGCCGCCGGAGTCTGGGACAGCAAACCCGTTCAGGACAAAGTGGCAGTTGCTACCGAGGCCATCAAAGAGAAAGCCCCGGATGTAGCCGACCAACTGTCAGAGGCAGCCCGGCGTGCCGGAACCGTATTGGGCTCGGCGATGCACCGCGATGACTCCTCCGGGAAGTCCACGCCATCCAGCCACGACACCTCGCCAACCACCGGTGTAACGGGCGGGCTGGGCGGAGACCACATTCCGGCCCACAGCACGCATCCGGAAACCACGAACCTCGGCACCACCAGTGAGGGCAACTCCAAGAGCTAGCCGCTCCGCGGAGGCAGGCACCCCGGGCGAACCCCCGATTGACAAGGGGCTCCCGCCTTCCGTGTGCTACAACTGATTCGCCTTGCCGGCCGTCGCGATCCTTGGGGGACGCGCCGGCCGGCAGCGTGTTTAAGCACTGCCTGCTGCGCCCTGCCCGTTCAGCACTGCCTGTCTGGGACAGCCGTCAGCCGGTCATCGAACCGATCACTCGTGGGCGGCCGACACCTAGGATCCGGCGTCGGGCCATTGGTTGGGGTCATAACCGTTAATCCCCGGCACACGCCGTGCCGGCCGGAGGCTCTCCATGTCTTCGGCATGCTCAGGGGAAACGGATTCCCCATTCACAGCGGCGTCCTTACCCGACTCCTCAGGATCCTCCCGGACCGTCTTGCCCCGTTCCTTGCCAGCCATTTGTCACTCCCGGCCCATTGTCGACGAAGGCCCGTCTGCATGAACCACTACGGCAACCCTAGTCCCGGGGGAACGCCGAAACCGCTGAATACCATCAAGAAAATGGCATTTTCCTTGAGGTTTGGCCGCGCGTCCGCTCCGGCTGCGGGTGACGTGACCAGCCAGGAGACGTGCACGGGCCAGGTTTTCCACATAGGCGTTTGTGGGGGTCCTGATTGTCAGTGCCCTTTGGCAGAGTGGGGTCATGGAAGCCATTGGGGAGAAGCTGACGGAGAGCGAAGACTCTTCGGGCTTCCTGCCGCTGGGCTTCCGCTCCAGCAGTCAGCCTTCCTCCGTGCACGAGACCGGGCCACACGTCCGCGCGACAGCGCACGACGCCGGGCGGCACGTCCGTGCGACACGGTACCTCCGGCCCGTCCCCGGCTACCCCGTAACGGACCAATCACCGGTGCAACCGCTGGACCCGGCTTTGGACTTGTCTGCTCTGATCGCAGGGGTGGCTGGGGCGGCGGTCGCAGCCCGGGAAGCACTGCATACTTCCTGTTACCCCGAGGCGGCCATGTTCGCCGCGGAGGTCGAAGAGCTCGCCCGCTGCGTGGAGTACCTCCAGCTCATTGCCGCCGGAGCCGTGGACCACACCCGCACCCTCGCGATCAACGACGCCGCCGCCCGGGCCACTACCAACCGGAGCGCCCGCCGCACCACCACCGGGGCCAGCGCCTGGGCCGCCAGCGGCACCGAAACCCTCAACGAAACCGACGCCAGCTGGCCCACACCCTCACCCACCGGAGCACCCGCCGTGGTGAGGTCCCCGGCCGATGACGGCTGCCGGAACACCGCTGACTTCCTCCGGCTCCGGCTCCGCATCTCCATCCGCGAAGCCCGCCGCCGCCTCACCCTCGCCCACCAAACCCTGCCCGGCACCACCCTCACCGGCGCACCCACGCCCCCACCACACGAACACCTCGCCACCACCCTCGCACCGGCCGACCCCAGCACCGGCCGGCCCGCGACCACCGACACACCACCACGCACCATCACAGCACCCGCCGTGTCCTCCCACGCGGCCACCATCATCACCGCCACCCTCGACCGGCTACAACACCACACCACTCCCGAAACACTGCATGGCATTGAACACCACCTCGCCCACGCCGCCACCACCGCAGACCCCGACTTCCTCGCCCGCCTTGCCCAGCGCCTCACCGAAACCATCGACGCCGACGGCGCCGAACCCACCGAAGAAGCACTCCGCCACACCCAAGGCGCCTTTATCCGCAAACCCCGCCACGGCCTCCACCACGTGGAAATCTTCGCCACCACCGACCAATACGAACACCTCGTCACCGCCATGAACATCGCCACCAACCCGCGGACCACCACCCCAAACACCAGCAGCAACCGCGGAAACACAGACGGCGCAGTCACCAGTGCCTCAACCACGGCCACCTCACCCAGCGACGGCACCGGCACCGGCAATGCCGTAGAAACCGCCTACCCCGACGGCACAGACGAAAAGAACCTCCCGGACCTGGAGCGCCGCACCCGTCCCCAGCAACAACTCGACGGCATCATCACCGCCGTCAAAACCGCCCTCACCACCTTCCAGCTGCCCACCACCGGCGGCAACAGACCCCAAATCATCGCCACCATCAACCACCACGACCTCTTCCCCGCTGCCGCTCCCACGCCCGCCACACCCCACACACCGGCCGCGGGAACCTTTGCCTTCACTGGGCCCGTCGCCGCCACCACCCTGCGCAAAATCGCCTGCGACGCCGACATCATCCCCGCACTCCTGGGCACCAACAGCGAGATCCTCGACCTCGGACGCAAAACCAGACTCTTCACCCCAGCCCAACGCCTCGCCCTCACGGCACGCGACCAAGGCTGCACCTTCCCCAACTGCACCATCCCCGCCCCCTGGTGCGAAGCACACCACATCACCTACTGGTCACACGGCGGCCACACCAACACCACCAACGGCACCCTCCTCTGCACCCATCACCACCACCTCATCCACAAAGAACACTGGACCATTACCACCACCGGCGGCATCCCGGCCTTTATCCCCCCACCCCACATCGACCCCACCCAAACGCCCCAACAAAACCACTACTTCAAACCACCACAGTTCCCCCCACAACCGGCAACCAACGCCCCCTGGCCATGACCATGGCAAAGGCAGCTGACTAACTCCGAAACATCAGGAGCGATCGGCCCGCTACCGGTAAAGCGGGTGGCGGGGCCGGTGCAACACGCGACGGTTCGAACGCCAGCCCAATCAAGCAAGTCTCTACACAGCCCTTTCCGGCTCCGACGCGACTCCATGTGAAAAGTTGGGCGGACGGCGGCCAGGATATGACGCATGGCGCCCCCAAAGGCACCCTAGTTGCGGGCGCTCCCCACCACGACTGTTCCATCGAGTTCCTCTGAATGAACGGTGGTCACAGAGAGCCCTTCGGCGGCCACGAGCGCGGCGGTACCGTCGGCCTGCTGCCCGCTGGTTTCGATGAGAAGGTGGCCTTGCGGCGCGAGCCAGTTTTTAACGCCTGCTGCCACACGGCGGTGAAAGTCGAGCCCGTCCGTGCCGCCGTCGAGGGAAATAAGCGGTTCGTGAACGCGCGCCTCCGACGGCATGGTTCTGATGGCATGGGTGGGAACGTACGGTGCGTTGACGGCGAGGACATCGACCCTGCCTCTAAGACCTCGAGGGAGCGCATCGAACAGATCACCGGCGTGGACGTGGCCTCCGAGAGCCTCGAGATTGCTCCGCGCACACTCCACAGCTACGGGATCAATATCCGCCGCGTGCAGTTCTGCTCGTGGGAATCGTCGTGCAAGGGCCGCACCAACGGCTCCGGAACCGCAACATAAGTCCACCACCACACCACCGAAGAAAGCATTTCCCCGAGGGCCTTGGACCGCTGTGGCGATGCCGGACAAGGAATCACCCGAAACGGCGCCACGTGAAGAACTACCCTCCCCCGATATCAGCTCAGCGGCAAGCCAAACCAACAGTTCGGTCCGCCGCCGGGGAACGAAAACACCGGAACGGACCGCCATGCGGTGGCCATCGAACTCTGCCCAGCCCAGGATGCACTCCAGCGGAACACCGGCCACCCGGCGCCGCACACAGTCTGCCAACTCGGCGGGGCTGGCCGCCCGCTCGAGGAGAAGCAGGGCTTCCTCCTCGGCAAACACGCAGCCGGCGGCCCGCAGGGCGTCCGCCACCATGACGGCCCCCATGCCCAACTGTTTCGGACTTCCGGAGGACGGGACAGAATGCAACGTGCTCCCCTTCGGAATGAGTGCGGGCACTAGGGGTTGCCCCGCGCTAGGCGACTGGACGGCAAGAGAGCGAACCTGAGGCGACAACATCAGCCATCGGATCCACCTCCATCTGCCTGGCTGGAAATTTCATCGTAATTGACGCGACGCCGCCGCGGCAGGGGCTGTGTTTATTGGCAGGATGGAGCCATGACATCTGCTTCCGGGACACCTGCCACAGAGGGCCAAGCTCCTCACACCGCCATCATCTGGACTGGCGCCTACACCCCGGACGGCGGCGGACGCGCAGAGGGCATCGGCGCCCTCCGCGCCAACGGGGACGGGAGCCTGGAATGGCTCGGCACGGCAGCGGAGGCCCAGTCGCCGTCATTCGTTGCCGTCCATCCGACCCTTCCCGTGGTGTACGCGGTGGCGGAGCAGCGCAGGATGGTTCAGGCCTACCGGCACGTCGGCGGCCACACGCTGGAACCGATGGGCACACCCTGGCCGGCAGGCGAGGCCACCTGCCACGTTGCAGTAGACCCGCAGGGCCGCTTCGTCACCGCGACCTGCTGGGGAGACGGACAGGTCCTGCTCTACGAACTGGATGCCGACGGCGGGATCACGGAGCGGTTCCCGGCCACGCTGTCGGTTGATCCGCATGCGGCCCACTCCCCCGATGAACGCCGGCAGAGCAGGGCGCATACCAGCCTGATGCTGCAGGACGGGCGGGTCATGACCACAGACCTGGGCCACGACACACTCCGAATCTGGACCTACAAACCCGGAACCGGGCTGGTGGCCGATCATGAAGTTGCCCTGCCTTTTGGCAGCGGCCCCCGGCACCTGGCGCAGCACTCAAGCGGGAACGTGTTCGTCGTCTCCGAATACTCCATCGAGGTCTTTGTTGTCCGGCCGGAAGCCGGAATTTTCGAGCTGGTGTTCCGTGGCCCCGCAACACTGGGAGGTGCCAGGGACGGCGACTCGGCCGCCGAAATCTGCCTCGGCCCAGGCGGCACCTTTGCGTACGCCGGCGTCCGCGGATCCAACCGGATCAGCGTGCTTGAGGTGGGCAGCGACGGCAGCGAACTGCTACCTGTGCAGGACGTGTACAGCGGCGGCGACTGGCCCCGGCACCACCTGGTCCAGGGGCCCTGGCTCCACGTTGCCCACGAGCGCTCCGACAACGTGGCCACTTTCG
The DNA here is from genome assembly GCF_001423525.1 of Arthrobacter sp. Leaf137. Classification (GTDB taxonomy): domain Bacteria; phylum Actinomycetota; class Actinomycetes; order Actinomycetales; family Micrococcaceae; genus Arthrobacter. Next base: position 68,728 of record NZ_LMOI01000020.1, read on the forward strand.
CCCTTGACCCAGGGACAGGCCTTCCCGGACCGGTGGCCCACAACGTCAAAACTCCTTCGCCCACCGCCCTGGTACCAAACGGCTGACACAGCCGCGCCATGCGAGCACCGGACATGAGGCGGCCCAAGCCGCGAAAGTGAGCTTTCCGGCTGCCTCCACCAGGCAATTTCCTAAACACTGGAGTAATCCTGCGCCAGCGCCTACGGTTGTGATGTGGTTCACAGGAAGCATGCTTCCCTTCGGACCCGGCGGCACCCGTGCCGCACCAACCCTTGCCGACAGCAAGCCTGTAAAGCAGCGCCGCTACCAGGAAGGTCTCACCCTTGATACTCCGCACCCCCACCGGCGTGCCCCCACGCGCCACGACACCAACGCCACTCCGTGCCCGCACCCGAAGCGGCACTGCCGCCCGGCGGGCCGCCGTCGGGCTCCTCGCGGCAACCGTCGCCATCTCCACTGCGTCGCTCCCGGCGCAGGCCGCCCCTGCCCCGAAGGACCCGGCATCGGCGGCCCAGCACTCGCTCCGCACCCCTGTGACCGACGAGAATTTCTACTTCGTCATGGCGGACAGGTTCAGCAACGGCAGCACCGCCAATGACCAGGGAGGCTTGGGCTCCGATCCCATGGTGTCCGGCTTCGACCCCACCAAGAAGGGCTTTTACAACGGCGGTGACCTGTCCGGGCTCCGAAACAAGATCGACTACATCCAGGGCCTCGGCACCACGTCGATCTGGCTCACGCCCAGCTTCAAGAACAAGGCCGTGCAGCCCGAGGACAAATCGGCCGGCTACCACGGCTACTGGGTCACCGACTTTACCCAGATCGATCCCCATCTGGGCACCAACGCCGAACTCAAGGCACTCATCGACGAAGCCCACGCCCGCGGAATGAAGGTCTACTTCGACATCATCACCAACCACACGGCGGACGTCATCGGCTACGGCGACAAGAACGATCGGAAGGGTTACGTCGCCAAGGACGCCGTCCCCTACAAAACTGCCGACGGGCAGTCCTTCGATGACCGCGACTACGCGGGGACGGACGCGTTCCCGAAACTGGATGCCGGCACCTCGTTCCCTTACAAACCCGTCCTGGAACCCGGCGAAGAGGACCTCAAGGTCCCGGCGTGGCTCAACGATCCCACCCTGTATCACAACAGGGGTGACACCACCTTCACCGGCGAGGATTCGTTCTACGGGGACTTCTTCGGCCTGGACGACCTGTTCACCGAACACCCCGCGGTGGTCAACGGCATGAAGGACATCTACAAGAACTGGATCCGCGACTTCGGGGTTGACGGTTTCCGGATCGACACCATGAAGCACGTTAACGACGAGTTCTGGCAGGACTTCGGTCCGGACGTGCTCAACTACGCAAAGGAACAGGGCAAGGACGAGTTCTTCATGTTCGGCGAGGTCTTCGACACCTCCAAGAGCTTCACGTCGCAGTTCACTACGCGGAACCGGATGCAGGCCGTCCTCGACTTCCCGTTTCAGGACGCCGCGCGGAACTTCGCATCCAAAGGCCAGGACGCCGGTACGCTGCAGGATTTCTTCGCAGGCGACGACTGGTACACCGACGCTGATTCAAACGCCTACCAACTCCCTACATTCCTGGGCAACCATGACATGGGCCGCATCGGCAGCTTCATCACTGCCGACAATCCCGGAGCCACGGACGCCGAGAAGGTGGCCCGCGACCGGCTGGCCCACGAACTCATGTACTTCTCCCGCGGCAACCCCGTGATCTACTACGGGGACGAACAAGGCTTCACCGGGCCGGGTGGAGACCAGGACGCCCGGCAAACGCTGTTCGCCAGCCAAGTGCCGGAATACCTGGACGACGATCTGCTCGGCACCGACGCCACCCACGCCGCGGACAACTTCAACACCGCCCATCCGCTCTACACCGGGATCAGCGAACTGGCTGCCCTCACCAGGGAACATCCCACCTTGCGGAACGGCGCCCAGCAAGGCCGCTACGCCTCCGACGGCCCCGGCATCTATGCTTTCTCCCGCACCGATGCCCAGGACCAGCGCGAATACGTGGTGGCACTGAACAACAGCGAGGAGCCCCAGACCGCCGAAGTTCCCACCTACATCGCCAAGCGAAACTACACCCGCATCTACGGAGACGCAGCAGCCAGGGCCAAGACCTCCGACGCCGGCACCCTGACGGTCAGCGTGCCGCCACTTTCGGCCGTGGTCTACCAGTCCGCCGGCCGTATCCCGCACTCCAAGTCCGCTCCCGCCGTCGTCCTTCAGCAGCCGGCGCCGGCAGCCGGCGACAACGGGCGCCTTCAGGTGACGGCCGACGTCGGCGGTACTTCGTTCTACGAGGTCACCTTCGAGGCGAAGCAGGCGGGCGGAAACTGGACGCCGATCGGCACCGACGACGCCGCGCCGTACCAGGTGTTCCATGACGTCGCTGCCCTGGACGCCGGGGCCTCCGTCGAGTACCGCGCCACAGTGCTCGACAACGGCGGGCATACCGCCACCAGCCAGGCACGCAACGCAAGCGTTCCTGCCCCGGTCCTGACCCTGCAGCAGCCCGCAGAGGGCAGCAACGTCCAGGGCGCCGTTGGGCTCAGCGCCACGGCCGACCCCGAAAAGGCCAGCCACGTGGTGTCCTTCCAGCGGAGCGTCAGCGGCGGAGAGTGGACCGCCGTGGGAACTGACGGTTCCTCCCCCGTGTACTCGGCCACCGATGACATCTCCGCCCTGGCCGACGGCACCACGGTGCAGTACCGCGCCCTCATGTCCGGGCCCGGGTTCAGCGTTGCCAGCGGGACGCGGACGGTCACCGTGGGTGAGGCGCCGCAGCCGGCTTCGGTGGCGGTGGCCGGATCACTAAACAAGGCGCTGGGCTGCGCGGCGGACTGGGACCCTGCCTGCGCGCAGGCCCAACTGGTCCTGGACCCGGCGGACCGGATCTGGCGGTTGACGGCGGACCTGCCGGCAGGGACCTACGAGTACAAGGCGGCCCTTAACGGCAACTGGGATGTGAACTACGGTGCGGACGGCCAACCCGCCGGACAGAACATCGTCCTGGACCACCCGGGCGGCGCGGTCACCTTCCGGTATGACCACTCCACCCATGTGATCACCGCCGGATAGCGGCGCTGACCTACCTGTCGGCCGGATGGCCGAGGATGCCGAGCAGCCGCCGGATGGCATCCTCGGCCGTGGGCGGCGGGCCGAACACTGCCCGCTGCCGCTTGGTGTTGGCGACGTAGCGGCCGGTCTGGAACCAGCCCATCATGGACGCCATGTCCGGCACCGTCGGACTCACCCGTCCCAGCACCACTCCGGCCGTCTTCAGCACCCTCAAGGGCACTGAGCGGACCCGGACCTTCGATCCGCTGAGCCGGCCCATCATGTCCGCCACGTCCTTCATGCGGACCGGCCGGTCCCAGCCGATGTCGATCCGTTCCCCGTCGATTCCCGGAGCATCGACGGCATCTGCCAGGTAACCGGCAAGGTCAGGGGTGAGCACAAAGGTCAGCGGAACGTTGGGCGAACCGAACCACATGAGTTTGCCCTTTGTCACAGGGTCACCGCCGAACCGGGTGACCTGGTCCAGGAAGGCACCCGGCCGCAGCGCAACGAACGGTACGCCGAGGCCCTCGAGCTTGTCCTCCATGAGCTTCTTGTGCCAGAAGTGCGGCACCTGCGGGGTTTCGTCGCAGGTCAGGATACTGGTGAGGACAAAGCGCCGGACGCCTGCCCGGGCGGCCGCTTCGGCCAGGTTGGCGTTGCCCGTGGTGTCGGTTGCAGGGCTGTCGCCTTTGCGGTGCTTTGTATAGCCGGCAGCTGAGGTGATCACGGCGTCGGTCCCGGCCATGGCCTGGTCCAGTGACCGGGGGTCCATCATGTCGCCCCGGGCAATCTGGACTCCCCGGGATTCCAGCCGCGAGGCATCCGATCCCGGCCGCACCAGGGCGCGGACTTCCTTGCCCCGGTCCAACAGCGCGGTGACCACCTGGCCGCCGAGCATGCCGGTACCGCCAACCACCAGTACTGGTTCGCCGTTCATCGCATTCTCCTCACCGTTGACTAGCCGTGCAGGGCCTCCTCCACCGCCGCGAGCAGCGAGTTGAACCGCGCGTTGGCGGGGAGGTCATCAAGGAACACCGGCTTGCCGTCCGGACCGGCCAGCGGCACCTGCCAATTGGGGTAGAGCTCCTCAGTGGTTCCGGGCTGGTTCTGCACCCTCCGCTCCCCCACCGCATCCACCAGCGCCACGCCCAGCAGCACGGACGGCGTCTGGCTGAGCAGCAGGTGCAGGGCCTCGATGGTCTGCTCCTCCGCGTCTCCGCCGGTGCCGGCTCCGGGCAGGTAGCCGCGTTCGCGGAGCAGCGCGAACATCTTTTCCAGGGACGCGTTGTGCTGGGCACGCTCTTCGGCCTCGGACCGTTCCAGCAGTCCCAGGTGGCTGCGCAACGCCACATGGTCCCCGGCGAGGTAACCGGCGGTGGGCGGAAGATCGTGGGTGTTGACGCTGGAAAGCGCCTGCGTACGGTACTTTTCCGGCGCAAGGGGGGAATCGCCGTCGTACTCAAACCAAAGAATGGACGTGCCCAGAATGCCGCGTGCGGCAAGGTAGTCCCGCACCCACGGTTCGAACGTGCCCAGGTCCTCGCCGATCACCACGGCCCCCGCCCGGTGCGCTTCCAGGGCCAGGATGCCGATCAGCGCCTCATGGTCGTACTTCACGTAGGCGCCGTCGCCGGGGGCGTTGCCGCTGGGGATCCACCACAGCCGGAACAGGCCCAGGATGTGGTCCACCCGGATGCCGCCGGCATGCCGCAGCACGGTGGCCAGCATGTTCCGGAACGGCTGGTAGCCCGCTTCGGCCAGCCTGGCCGGGTGCCACGGCGGCTGGCCCCAGTCCTGGCCCTGCTGGTTGTACATGTCCGGCGGCGCACCGACACTGGTGGCGGGGGTGAGAACGCCCTTCAGCGTCCAGGCGTCCGCGCTGCTGTGGTCCACGCCGACGGCGAGGTCGTGCACCACGCCCAGCCGCATCCCGGAACGCAGCGCTGCCTGCTGCGCGCCCTCCAGCTGCTCGTCGCAGATCCACTGCAGCCACCGGTGGAATCCAATCCGGTCCGCGAGCCTTTCCCGCAGCGCCTCCGCCTCCCGCGAATCCAGGGAAAACGCCGGGTCGGTCCACATGGGGTCGTCCGGCGCAGCGTCCTCGCGGATGGCTGACCAGAGGGCGAAGTCATCCAGGCCGCTGCCGGAAATACGGCAGAACTCATCGAAGGCGGCCTGCCGGGACGGCGACCGGCGCGTGTGGTACAGCAGTTCCAGGGCCTGCAGTTTCGCTGCGTAGACCGCGTCCCGGTCCAGCCGTTCGGCGTCCCTGTTGAGCCCTGCCACTTCGTCGCGGAGCTTCTCCAGCGCGGCACGCTTGCGGGGGCGCAGGTAGGCAAGCTCCGGAATGGCCTCGATCCGGATATAGATCGGGTTGAAGAACCGCCGGGTGGACGGCGAGTACGGTGAGGGCTGCACCGGCGGAACCGGTTCTGCGGCGTGCAGGGGGTTGACGAGCACGTAATCGGCACCGCGGGCTCCACTGAGTGCGGCGAGGTCGGCAAGGTCGGAGAAATCCCCGATTCCCCACGAACGCTTCGAACGCACGGAGTACAGCTGGGTGGCCAGCCCCCAGCCGCGCCGCTCCTCAAGGTCCCGGGCGGTATCCAGCCGGGCGGGCGTCACCACCAGGGTTGAGGTGGCGGTGACGCTCCCGGCTTCCGCGTGCAGCGTATGCCAGCCGAGCGGCAGGTCCTGCGGCAGGGCGAAGGTGGCCCGGCCCATGGCCACGCCGTCCACGTCCCGCGGCTGCACCCACACGTCCTGCTGGGCCGCGTCCACGCTCCCGGCACCGCCTTCAAGGCTGATGCGGAGGCTCACCGGGGCGCCGTCGGGAATATGGACCGGTACCTGCGCCGGCTCACCCTGCTGGATGACGACGGCGGGGGGCAGCGTTTTGCGCCAAGGGGCCAGTTCCGCTTCGGCCAGTCCGGCCCGGATCTGTTCATCGGTGTGGGCCGGCACGCCCAACGCGCCCAGGACCTTCGTCAGGGTCTCGAGGGAAACTGCGTGCGGCAATCCGTCCCAGCCCTGGAACGACGTGCCCACCCCATGGGCGTCCGCGAGCTGCTGCAGCAGGTGGGCATCCACGGCCGGTGGTTCCGCAGGCGCGTTCGGCCGTAGTAGGTGCTGCTGGTCTGATGCCGTCATGCGTGTCCGCCTCGTCTGGTGTGATGGGCCTGAACTTACGTGCTGCATGTTGCACCGGGCGTTTGCACCCCCGCGCACAACCGTTGGTTCAGATTATTCCAGTGCTGCCGTGGGACGAAACTGCCGACCGAAACCGGCCTGCCCGCCACAAAACGTCACGCCCGCTTCCCTGCGTTACCTCCCGCGTCGAAAAGAGAAGGAACAAGGCGGGATTCTGCCGGGTGGAAGTGAATCTGTGTAGCCTCGTGACGATCGGCGGCACGTAGGCATCACTCGACGTGCGCCGGCACCAGGCAGACAGCAACAGGCATCAGGCATCAGGCAACTGGCACGCAGCCAACAGGAGGGAACCGGGGATGAGCCTCAGCGAACTGAGGGTGTTCGGACGTTCGGGCACCCCAATCAGCCAACTCACCCTTGGCACCATGAACTTTGGCGAAGGCGCCGGCGGTCCGCACGGGGCCCCCACCGGCGCGGACGAAAGCATCCGCATCATCCACGCCGCCCTTGACTCGGGCATCACCGCAATCGACACGGCGGACGTCTACTCCCAGGGCGAATCCGAGCAGGTGGTGGGGCGGGCCCTGCGCGGCAGGCGCGACGACGTTTTCCTGGCCACCAAGTTCCACGGCCAGATGAGCGCCAACCCGGCCCATTCCGGCAACTCCCGCCGCTGGATCACGCAGGCAGTGGAGGGCAGCCTCCGCAGGCTGCAGACGGACCGGATCGACCTCTACCAGGCACACCGGCCGGACTACAACACCGATGTGCTGGAAACCATCACCACCCTCAACGACCTGATCCGGCAGGGCAAGATCCTGTATTACGGCACGTCGGTCTTCACCCCCGCCCAGCTGGTGGAGGCCCAGTGGCTGGCCAATACCAACCACCTCATCCCTCCGCTGGGCAACCAGGTGCCGTATTCCATGCTGGTCCGCGGGAATGAACGCGATGTACTGCCCATCGCCCAGCAGTACGGCCTCGGTGTCCTCGCCTACGGTCCGCTGGCGGGCGGCTGGCTCTCCGGAAGCTTCACCTTCGAGGCCGGCAAGGCCCCCACCCGGGTGCACTCGCTCCCGGGCCGGTACGACATTTCGGGGCCGGCCAGCGAGCGGAAGCTCCTTGCCGCTGATGCGCTGGCCCGGCTGGCGGACAAGCTGGAACTTTCCCTGGTGGATCTGTCCATCGGGTTTGCCCTGACCCACCCGGCCATCAGCAGCGTGATCATCGGGCCCCGCAACGAGGAACACCTGCAGGCCTACCTGCGCGCGGCGGATGTCCGGCTGAGTGAACCGGTCCTGGACGCCATCGACGACCTCGTGCCGCCGGGCACCAACTTCGTTGAGCGGGACGCGGGTGCCATTGTTCCGTCCATCGAGTTCGCGGAATTGCGACGGCGGTAGGCGGCTTCCGATGTAGCACCCGGGGTGCGCCGATCGCGCAGGCCGCGTCCCGCCGTCGTGCGCTGCATGAAACGTGCGCATTGAACGCGTGCTGAGGCGTGTGCCTGAAACCGGTGACCGATCCCGCTTCGCGGGCCTGCCTATCATGGCTTGGATGAAGGCGCTTTTCACTATTGGGCACGGGACCGCCGCGCAAGAGGACTTCACCGCGCTGCTGGCATCGGCGGGCGTGACCTCCCTGGTGGACGTGCGGATCGGCCCGGGCAGCCGCAAGCACCCGCAGTTCGGCAAGGACCTGATGTCCATGTGGCTGCCCGACGCGGGAATCAGCTACCGCTGGGAGCGGCGGCTGGGAGGATTTCGCAAGCTGCCCCCGGATTCCCCCGACACCGCCCTGCGCAACGAGTCCTTCCGCGCCTACGCCGCCTACATGCGGTCGCCGGAATTCGGGGCCGCCCTCGGAGAGCTGCTGGCTGCTGCGCAGGACCAACAGACGGCGATCATGTGCAGCGAGACCGTGTGGTGGCGCTGCCACCGCCGCCTCATCGCCGACTACTGCGTCCTGCTCGCCGGGCAGCCGGTGGAGCACCTGATGCCGCCCTCCAAGCTGACTCCGCACATGCCCACCCGCGGTGTCCGGACCGGTACAGGCACACTGGTTTATGACGTTCCCGGAACGGACTGAACCCGGGATTGTGGTGGGCGCAACGCGAACCCTTGACTCGATGGTGGAAGGCTCTTAGCGTCATAAGCGATACCCGCGTCTCATGGAATCCAGGGGCATCCGATGCCAATGTCCGAAGAGGAGCGGAGGCTGCTCAAGGAGCTGGAGCTCGGACTGATTGCCGACGATCCCCACCTGGCCATGGAGCTGCTCTCCGGTTACCCGTCCCGCCGTATTCCGCCGGGCCTCGTGCCAGGCAGCCTGGTGTGCCTGCTCGCGTTCGCGATCGTCGCCGCAGGCATCGGCAGCCAGGAACCTGCCGCCGTGGTGGTGGGCCTTATGCTGCTGGTGCTTGGCGGCTGCCTCCTGCTGAACCGTCCCGCCACCCGGCGCGGTCCGCAGCGTGGCGGGGCTACGGGCTGACTTTCCGCGGTAGGGCTACCGCTGGGGCGGCGGGCTGCGGGGTGCGCTGGGACGGCGGCGTCAGGATGAACAGGCTGCCCAGGACGACTGCGGCGCCAAGCCAGCCAAGTGCCGGGAGCCGTTCCCCCACCACCAGGACGGCGAGGACAGCCGCCACTACCGTTTCCAGCAGCGAGATACTGGTGGCCGTGCTGGCCCGGATCCGCGCCAGGCCCCAGCCGAACAGGATGTAGCCGGCGAACATCGGGACCAACGCCATGTAGGCGCCCACCGAGAAGTTGGTCCAGGAGTCGAGCAGGGGTTCACCCGTGACGGCCAGGACGGGCATCAGCAACAGCCCGCCCAGCCCGAAGATGCTGCCCATTGCCGCCCGGGACGGGATGCCGCCGCCGATCAGCCGGTGCGCCGCCCACGAGTAGAGGGCATACGTGCCGCCGGCCAGCAGCCCCAGGAGGATTCCAGCCGTGGAACCCCAGGCCCCGGCGGCGTCTGTGCCAGCGCCAGTCGCGGGACTGTGGCCGGCGAACGAGAGGAGCGCCGCTCCGCCCACGCCAAGGAGCGCACCGGTGATCCAACGCCGGGTCAGCGGCTTCCGGTCGGCGAACCGTTCGATCAGTGCTGCCGCAACGGGCGCCGATCCGATGGAAACCACAGTTCCCACGGCCACTCCGGACAGGTGCATGGAACTGTAGAACGCGAGCGGGTAGACGGCCACGGCGGCCGCTCCAACTGCCACGAGCTGCCACCGCCGCAGGATGCCGGACCGCTGCCGCCGGATGGCACGGGCCGCGAACAGCGCCTGCAGCATGCCGCCCACCCCCATGGCCACAGCACCGATGGCCAGGGGGCTCACCCCGGGCGCGAAGGTGGCGGCGGTCCCAGTGGTGCCCCAGAGGATGGAAGCCGCGGCGACGAACAGGGCGCCCCAGAGCGGCGCGTTGGCGTGCCCCGCGTGCACAGTGACGCCTGGTGCGGGGATGCCTGTCACAGTCCTGCCAGCATCCGCTGGGCAATGCGTTTAGCTTCCCGGAGGTTGGCGTCGTCGCCTTCGAGGCCGGCCCTCGCCATCGCCCCCTCGAGGAGGAAGGAGAGGTGCAGCGCGAGCCCGGCAGCCCGTTCGGCCGCGGCTGGTGACTTCGCAGCCCCGCGAAGACCGGCCAGAAGGCCAGCCAAATGTGTGGCCAGTAGGTGTTCGACCTCCTGTTTATGCTGCCGCACCGCCAGCCTCCCGGGATGGCCAACGGGCAGTTCGGCCGCCGCATTCAGCAGGCCGCAGCCGCGGAAGCCGTGCTCGTAGGCGAAGTTGGCGTGGTCCAGGTAGGCGTCGAACACGGCGAGGACCCGTTCGGCAGGGGTGGCGGCAACTGCCACCCGGGCGCGGTACAGGTCCAGCCATTCCTCGTGGCGTGCCTCAAGGTAGGCGGCCACCAGCTCGGCTTTGGACGCGAAGTTGTTGTAGAGGCTTTTCTTCGCGACGCCGGCCGCGGTGGTGATGGTGTCGATTCCCGTGGCACCGACGCCCTGGGCGTAGAACAGCCGGGCGGCGGCCTCAAGCAGCAGCTGGCGGGCCGGTGGCCGGGCGGGCGGCACCGTGGCGGATGGGGCTGTTGGGTTGGCGGGCACGGCACAACTCCTTGGGTAGGTAGACCAGTCTACCTACCCAAGGGAGCGGTTGCGCCAGGTCCCACCAGCGGCGGAGCCTGCGTGGTCACTGCCCGCCTGCCGCCTGCGCGGGACCGCCGCCGTTGAAGCTCAGCAGGACCTTGCCGGAGCTGGTGGAGTCCTTGGCAACCTCGAACGCGTGCAGGGCCTCAGACAGCGGGAACTCATGGGTGATGACGGGCTCGATGTGCAGGCTCCCATCGGCGAGCGCGGCGATGACCTCATCGATCTCGTCGTTGAAGCGGAACGAACCCTTCAAATCCAGCTCCCTGGTGATGGCCAGCGAGATGGGCAGCGGCTGCATGCCGGTTGGCAGCAGCCCCACCATCACCACGGTGCCGCCGCGGACGGCACCGCGGATGGCCGAGGCGAGGCCGTGGTGGTTGCCGGAGGATTCGATCACCACGTCCGCTTCGACAGCGTCAATGGCAGCCGTGTCCGCGGCGTTGATGACCTGGTCTGCGCCGGCGGCGGTGGCGATCTCCAGCGGCTTGGGGTGCAGGTCCACCGCGGTGATGTGCGCGGCGCCGGCACGCTTGAGCACCGCGACGGCCAGCGCGCCGATGGGTCCGGAGCCGATCACCAGGGCGGTCTTGCCGCGGACATCACCCGCCCGGGACACAGCGTGCCAGGCGACGCTGGCAGGTTCGATCAGGGCTGCCGTGCGCAGGTCGATACCTTCGGGCAGTGGCCGCAGCATCCGCACAGGAAGGTTGACGTAGCGGCTGAACGCGCCATCCGTGTGCGGGTAGCGGGCCGCACTGCCCAGGTAGGTGCAGCCCGGCGAGAGATTGGGCCGGTCGGCCGGGTACTTCGCCGCACCGGGTCCGGGGGTGGCCGGGTGGACGGCGACGGCGGTCCCCGCCTGCGGTCCCTCACCGTTGGCCGCGGCGCGGACCACCACGCCGGAGATCTCGTGGCCCAGGACCAGCGGGGCCTTCAGGATGGACTCCCCTGCCGCGCCGTGCAGCCAGTAGTGCAGGTCCGAGCCGCAGATGCCGCCGTACAGCACCTCCACGACGGCCTGGTCTTCGGCCGGGTCGGCCAGCGGTACGTCATCGATGCGCAAGTCCCCTGCGGCGTGGGCCACCAGGGCCGGGCCGGAGGCGGGCAGCTTTTCGGTCGCAGTGTCCTGGAAGGTGTTCCCTGGCATCAGACCACCACCGTCATTCCACCGTCAATAAAGATTGTCTGGCCGTTCACGAAGTCGGATCCGCTGGAGGCGAGCCAGACCACAGGTCCCGCGAGGTCCTGCGGGGTACCCCAGCGGTGGGCCGGTGTCCTTCCCAGGATCCAGGAGTTGAACTGCTCGTCGTCCACCAGGTTCTGCGTCATTTCCGTGTGGATGTAACCGGGGGCGATGCCGTTGATCTGCAGCCCGGAGGCGGCCCACTCGGCCGTCATGGCGCGGGTCAGGTTCCGCAGCCCGCCCTTTGCCGCTACGTACGGGGCGATGGTGGGGCGGGCCAGGTCCGTCTGCACCGAGCAGATGTTGACGATCTTGCCACGGCCGCGGGGAATCATGTGCCGCGCCGCTTCCCGGCCCACCAGGAACGCGCTGGTGAGGTCCGTGGAAATCACCCGTTCCCAATCGGCCACGTCCAGGTCCAGCATGGGCACGCGGTGCTGGATGCCGGCGTTGTTGACCAGGATGTCCAGCGGGCCGACGTTCTCCTCGATCCAGGCGATGCTGCGGGCGGCGGCGTCGCCATCGGTGACGTCGAAGGCGATGCTGGTGATGCGTCCGGGCGGGAAGTCGGCGGCGAGTACCGTTTCGGCTTCCTTGAGCCGCTCCGCGTTGACGCCGTTAAGCACCACTGTGGCGCCGGCGTCGGCCAGTGCGCGGGCCAGCGATGAGCCGATCCCCCGGCTGGAGCCGGTGACCAGGGCAACGCGGCCGGTCAGGTCGAACAGTGCGCTCATGCGGGCAGTCCCTGCTGGGAAGGGACCTGCTGGAACGGGCCCTGCTGGAACGGGCCCTGCTGGACCAGGTTTGCCGGGGTCTCGCCGGCGGCGAGCGCTTCGAGCTGGCGCTTCAGGAGCTTGAGGATCCTGGGCTCGAACGCGGAGGCGTTGCCGCCCACGTGTGGGGTGATGAGGGCGTTGCCAGTGGACCACAGGGGGTGGCCCTTCGGCAGCGGCTCGGGGTCCACCACGTCCAGGGCGCACTGCAGCCGGCCGGAAACAACCTCGGCGGTGAGAGCGTCGGTGTCGATGACGGGGCCGCGGCCCACGTTGACCACCAGGGCGCCGTCGGGCAGGGCGGCGAGGACCTGTGAGTTGACCAGGTGGTGGGTGTGGTCGTTCAGCGGGAGGACCGAGACCAGGATGTCGTGGTCCCGGGCGAGGGTTTCCAGGTCAGTGGAGGCATGGACCTGGCCGTGCTGATCGGTGCGGGCCGTGCTGCCCACGCGCGTTACGGTGACCTCGAAGGGCTCCAGCCGGCGGGCCAGTTCCTGGCCGATGCCGCCGATGCCGAGCAGCAGGACGCGCCGGTCCGCCAGGGACTGGCGGCGCTGCGGTGCCCAGTTTTCGGTCTGCTGGTCGCGGACGGCCTGGTCGATGCCGCGCAACTTGGCGAGGATGAGGCCCACCGCCAGTTCCGCTGTGGCGGCGGCGTGCACGCCTGAGGCGTTTGCCACCGCGGCGCCCGGCCCTGCTGCCTCGCGGACGCCGTCGAACCCGGTGGACTGGGTCTGGACGAACTTCAGGTCCTGCACCTTGTCCAGGTTCCCAAGGACGGCCCCGGCGTTGATGTACGGAAGGATGACGCCGTCAATGCTGCCGTGGGCCGCGTCGGGTTCGCCCTGCATGTCCCACACCACGCCCTTGAGTCCTTCGGGAAGCGGGGAGAGGTCAGCGAGGAGCTGGGGTTCGGGGAAACTGACGGTACGTATCAACTGCATCGGTGCGGCCTATCGGGTTGGCGGTGTGGATAGCGGCTGCCCGGGTCCCGGGCAGTGCGGAGTGGCTGTTCGTCAGTCCTCGCGGCGGTCAAAGGTAAGGCCGCCGGGAACCTGGAACGTGGGCATGAGTTCAAGCATGCCAACATTCACGTGGCGCGGGGTTTCGATGGCGTAATCAATCGCATTAACAATGTCGTCCGTGGTCAGCGACTCGTAACCTTCGTAGTACGTCTTCCAGGCTTCTTCCATGGCCTCGGGGCTGCCGCCCATGTTCCGGCCGAAGATCTCGGTTTCCACGCGGCCGGGGCAGATTTCGGTGACCCGGATGCGCTTGCCCACGGTGTCGTTGCGGAGCTGGCGGGAAATCTGGTGCACCGCGGCTTTGGTGGCGTGGTAGGCCGTGTGGCCGTAGAAGTTGTAGGTGCCGGCGATAGAGCTGATGTTGACGATGTGGCCAAGGTCGCGCTCCACCATGCCCGGCAGGACCAGCCGGGTCAGCTGCAGCAGGCCGCGGAGGTTGACGTCCACCAGTTCATCGATGTCCTCTTCGGACGAGTCCAGGATGTTGCCCGGGCGGGAGACGCCGGCGCAGTTGACCAGGACGTCCACGTTGAGGCCGCGGACGACGGCGGCAAGCGCGGCGGTGTTGGTCAGGTCCACCACGTGCGGGACTGCTCCCGTCCGGTCCGCCAGTTCCGCGAGGCGTTCTTCATTGCGTGCCACGGCGTGGACGGTGAGGCCGCGCTTGGTGAGGCGTTCGGTGATGGCGGCGCCCATGCCGGTGGAGGCTCCGGTGACGAGGGCGGTGGTGTAGTCAGAAAAAGGCATGTGGTTCTCCAGGTGTGGGGAATGGGAGTGCTCCTGCGCCCGGCAGCGGGGCCGGACGCAGGAGCCTGTGGGTCAGGGGTGCCTAGGCATCCCGCAGCGGTACGTGGGCACGGTCCTTGACGGTGCTCACGGCGAGCAGGGTGCCCAGGGCGGTGACTACTGCGTAGAAGGCGGGCATGTAGACGTTGCCGGTGCTGGAGATCAGCCAGGTCATCAGCAGCGGGGCGGTGCCGCCGAACAGTGCCGAGGAGATGTTGTAGCCCACGCCGTAGGCGGAGTAGCGGACCCGGGTGGGGAACAGTTCAACGAGCAGGATGTGGATGACGGCGGTGTGGCCGGCGAAGACCACTGCCATGATGCAGGCGCCGAGGATGGCCAGGCCCATCTCGCCGGTGGCGATCAGTGCGTAGGACGGGATGCCCAGCACTGCCATGGCGATCGCGGAACCGGCGATGACCTTCTTGCGGCCCACGCGGTCGGAGAGGGCGCCCATGAACGGGATGGCGATGCAGATGACCACCAGGCTGCAGGCGGTGACCAGCAGGGCCTCGCCGATGGTGAAGTTGAGCTGCTTGCCCTTCAGGAACGTGGGCATGTAGGAGAACAGGACGTAGTAGCCGGAGCCGTTCATCAGCGGGATGAACAGGGCCAGGAGCATGGCACGGCGGTGTTCCGGGGACTGCAAAGCTTCCTTGAGCGGGTTCTTGGCGAGGCCGCCCTCTTCCTTCAGCTTCTGGAAGTTGGGGGTGTCGCTGATGGCCTTGCGGATGTACCAGCCAATGATGCCCATGGGGATGGCGACCAGGAACGGGATGCGCCAGGCGAAGGCACCGAAGCCGCCACCGTCGATCGCGGCCTGGGTGAGCCACGGGGACATGGCAAAGGCAACCATGGTGCCGGTGAGCAGTGCTGCGAAGGATGCGATCTGGGCGTAGGAGGTGATGATGCCGCGCTTGCCTTCGGGGGCGTGCTCGGCGAGGAAGGTCATGGCGCCGGCGGCTTCGCCGCCCACGGAGAAGCCCTGCAGGAGGCGCAGGAGGACCAGCAGGATGGGTGCCGCGACGCCGATGGCCGCATACGGCGGCAGGATGCCGATGCCGGCGGTGGCAATGCTGATCAGCATGATGACAAAGACCAGCAGTTTCTGCCTGCCGATCCGGTCACCCAGGTAGCCGCAGACAATGGCGCCGAGGGGCCGGACGAAGAAGGACACCGCGTAGCCCGCGAAGACGAACAGCAGGGCGTTGTCCGGGTTGCCCGGGGCAAGGAAGACCAGGGCCAGGGTTCCGGCCATGAAGGCAAAAATGCCGTTGTCGTACAGCTCCACGAAGATGCCCACGCATCCGGCGGTGACAACCTTGCGTGTCTGCTTCGCAGTCAGACGGTCATGCTGCGGTGCTACCGCATTCGTTGATGTTGACATCTTGTTTTCCTTTGTGGGTTTGGGAAAAGCATTCACGGGATTCAGCTTCCTGACGCTGGGCTGAGTTCGTGCCAGCGCTCGCCGGCTCCGATGCCGAGGAGTCCGAAGACCGTTTGGATGGTGCTCCGCAGCCTGTCCAGTTCCAGGCAGGCTGCCCTGTGGGTGGCCGTTGCATCAGCAACGGTTGTCTTTCGGAAGGTGATGGTATGTCCGGGCCTGGCCTGCGCCAGGACGTCCAGGGAGCGGCTGGTGACCACTGCCAGGACCGGATAGCCGGCCGTCACGCCGCGTCCCCGGTGCAGGACCAGCAGTTCTTCCCGGGACGGGACCTCGATGGCCCCCACCGGAACGCCGCGGGACAGTACTTCGGAGGTAAGTTGGCGTTCGGGCAGTGCGCCGCCGAGCCGGAGGCCGATGTGGTTGCTCCTGGGGCTGACGGTGTACTGCGAGGTGAAAAGCAGGTCTGCGGTGGTGCCGAACTCCGCCACGTCCGGACCATCGGTGACGTCGATGACCGGGTGGGTGGTGAAGTCCGGTTTGGTCAGGCCCAGCCGGAACAGGGGCAGGCCGTAATGCGGCTGGGTGATGGGGGCGGTGGTCCTTTGCGTGGCCAGTTCGGTTCCCTCAATGAGCTTGAGGCCAAAGCCCACCACCGTGTCCGGGGCGCAGCTGCCCAGCAGGGTGGGTACTGTGAACGATCCGTGGACGGCGATGTAGGCCCGGAGCCCGGTACGGATTCCCCGGACCGCCACTGTTTCGCCGGCCCGGACCGAGACCGGCTCCCACTGCGGGCAGTCGCGGCCGCCCACCTTGAGGTCCAGCGGCGCGCCTGTGACGGCGATCAGCAGGTCCGTGGTGGCGCGCATCCGAAAGTCGAGTGCGGTGAGTTCCAGGAGCGGTTCGTTGTCCGCGTTGCCGGCCAGGATGTTGGCGGCCTTGGCCGAGAACTGGTCCAGGGCACCGTTGACCGGGAGGCCGAAGGCGGGGCCCTTGGTGCGGCCGAGGTCGGTGGCCACGGAGTGTCCGGGCTGCAGGATGACGAGCGATCCGGTCATGGCCGCGCCTCCAGGAACTGCCCGGCGAGGCTGTCGAAGTCCGCTTCCGGGATGGCGTGGAAACGCAGTTCGTCGCCCGGAACGTAGGGCACCAGCGGTTCGCGCGTGGCATCGAGGACGGTCAGCGGCGTCTGGCCGATGACGCACCAGCCGCCGGGTGCCGTAGCCGGGGCAATCACTGCCTGGCGTCCGGCAACGGAGACCGCCCCGGCAGGGACGGAGAGCCGCGGGTCCTTGAGCCTCGGGACAGGGAACGGGAAGTCCGGTCCGTCCATCATGGGAGAGCCGGCCGGCGCTCCCAGGCAGCGGATGACGTAGGTCTTTTCGGTGTGGCGAGCGATGACGTCCGCGGCGTCCATGCCCTGCTCTGCTGCCACGCGGTCCAGATCCGGTCCGTAGCTGCCGCCGTACACCACGGGCACTTCGAAGCGGCGGGGCTCACGGACGGTGGCGCCGGTGAAATCCAGCTGGCGCATGGCGAGGAGCACGAATGCCCGGACCTGCCGCGCGGAGGTGAGGTAGGGATCGAATTCCACCAGCACGGAGTCGTAGGTGGGCACGGCGCCGTGGACTCCGTCGACGTCGGCCGTTGCCAGCCAGCCGGCCAGGGAGTGGACGGTAGCCCAGTCGGCTTCGGCATTGCCGGAGGTCGCCACCACCCGGAGGGCGGCGTCACCGGACTCGTGGATCTCCAGTGCCGCGGGGGCGGCGATGGTTGGGGCCGGCATGGTCAGGAAACCTTCTGCTTCGCGGCGAGCACCTGCGCCAGCGGGGCCACGGTGACGCCCGCGGCGATCAGCTCGCTGCGGATCAGGCGGGCCAGTTCGACGGCGCCGTGATTGTCCCCATGCAGCAGGATGGTGTCCGCCTGGATGGCGAGGTCCCTGCCGGACGCAGTGGTGATCAGCCCTTCACAGACCATCCGGACGGTCCGTTCGACAATGGCTGCGGGGTCGTGGATGACGGCGCCGGGCTGGCTGCGGGGAACCAGGGTGCCGTCTTCCTGGTAGGCGCGGTCGGCGATGCCCACGATGGCGACCTGCAAGCCACGGTCAGCTGCGGCGGTGGCCAGTTCGCCGTCCTGGGCGAGCACGATCAGGCGGGGGTCCACGCGGGCTGCGGCGTCAGCCACAGCCCCGGCGTAGTCGGCGCGGGTTGCTACGAGGTTGCCGAGGCGCCCGTGCGGGGCCAGGTGGGAGACAGACCCGCCGTGGTAGGCGGCGAAAGCCGTGAGGGCGCCGAGCTGGTACACGACGTCGTTGCGGACTTCGTCCGCGGAGAGGTCCATGGCCCGGCGGCCGAAGCCGCGGAGGTCCGGGAAGCTTGGGTGGGCGCCGATGCCCACTCCCTTGCGGACGCATTCTGCAACGGTGGCATTCATGATGTCCGGATCGCCGGCGTGGAATCCGCAGGCGATGTTGGCGCTGGAAACGATATCCAGGAGGGCCTTGTCGTCGCCGATCGAGTAGGCACCAAAACCTTCACCAAGATCCGCTACGAGATCAACTGTGGGCATTGCGGGCCTTCCTCTGCTGCATGTTTGGGGATGTAAAAAAGTGTGGCACTGGAGACTTGACTCACACAAAGACGTAATCGGTGTCACGGGATAGGGGACGGTTATGACCCCTCGCCTGCGGCCTTGTGGCCGACACCTGGAAATGTACTAATGACTTGTTTCGGAAATGTAAAAACAATGCGGCTAAATGACGCCTCTGCGGTTTATGCAAAATGCATATGCCGTCATCGGAAGCTGCTATGACCGGAGCGGGGATAGAATGTTCTGGTCATTGGGAAGTCATCTGCAATTAACCTATGCCTGAGGCCGGGATCACACAAAGACGTAATGCCTGTCCCGCCATAGCGCCAACGTATGACCCCCGCAGTACTGTGCCGTCCCCGCCGGAAAGAGGAACGCTATGGACACCCGCAAGCTGGCGTACTTCGTGAAGATCGTCGATTCCGGCAGCATCACCAAGGCCGCCGCCGCCCTCCATGTCGCCCAGCCGGCCCTGAGCCAGCAGGTGTCCTCCCTGGAAACCGAGCTGAAGCAGCGGCTCCTGATCCGGAGCAAGCAGGGCGTGGAGCCTACCGCCGCCGGCCACACCCTCTACCGCCACTCGCAGACCATCCTGAGGCTGGTGGAGCAGGCACGGCTGGATGTGGCAGCATCCGGCGCTGCGCCGTCGGGCCGGGTTTCCATCGCCATCGCCCCCTACAGCATGGCGTCCAGCCTGACACCGCGGATCATCAGCGAAGTTAGCCGGCGTTACCCGGACATCGTGCTGCACCTGACCGAGATTTACGGCGGTGTGCTGAGCGAGGCCATCAAGAACGGCCGGCTGGACATGGCCCTGATTTACGAGCCCGGGCCCATCCGGGGCGTGCAGTTCACCACCCTGATCGTCGAGGACCTGTACCTGATCGTCAACGCCAGCCGCGAGCTTCCGGTCGGGCCGGAGGCAGACACCATCACCCTGGAGCAGGCAGCCACGCTGGGCCTCTTCCTGCCGGAGCAGATCCACACCCTGCGGCAGGTAGTGCAGGCCGGCATCGAGGGCAAGGGGCTCACGCTCCGGCTGGTGGGCGAGGTGGAGTCGGTTCCATCGCTCACCCGGCTGCTGCGCAGCGACCTGGGGGCCACCATCCTGCCGAAGTCGGCGGCGGACGCCCTGTTCCATGAGGAGGACTTCCGGGTCCTGCGGATCGTGGATCCGGCACTGCAGTGCAAGATCGCCCTGTGCACCCCGGACCATGAGCCGCTGTCCGAGGCCGGGTCCGCCGTGTTGCTGGTCCTGAAGGAAATGCTGCAGGAAATGCTCCGCAGCAAATACCCGCCGATTTCCGCGGAAAATCCTGCCGCCTCGAAATGACCATCATAAGGCGGCCTTATCAGGTCACGCTCCATTAGTCTTATCCATGGAATTACGGGCGTCCTAGGATAAAAGCCATAAGGGTTCGCCAACGGCGTTTACCCGGCACAAATGATTCCTTGGAGCCCAGCCATGAAAAAGATCACCAGCCTGCAATACCGGAAGTCCTCGGACCGAAGGGTTCAGCTCAAGGCGGGCACAGGCTCGCACTGCCCCACGAACGGATTCTGGCGGCCTGAGGACGGGCCGGCGTCGGACCCTGTTTTCGTCTTTGAGGGAAGCATGATGCCGCCGGGCAAGCGCGGCTCCACCATGTGGTACCTGGATGACAGCCAGGTTGGGCCTCCGGCGCACCTCCTCCCCGGCATGAACTGACAAGTTCCACCACAGCAGAAGGGCCCGGAGTTCCGAAAGGAACCCCGGGCCCTGCTTTGTGCTTACAGCGCGGGTTCGAGTTCGGCGTCCTCCACCAGCAGGCCCTTGGCCTTGAGGACGTCCGTAAGCTTGCACAGCTCGATGGTGGTGCCGCCTTCCTTGTAGAGGCGGATGAAATCATCTTCGGCGTCAACGCGTGCCTGGGACAGTGCGATGACTTCCTCGATTTCGTCCTTCCGGACCACCACAACGCCGTCGGCGTCACCCAGCAGGACGTCGCCGGGGTAGACAATTTCGTCGCCGAACACCAGCGGGTGGTTGATGGGGCCGATGGTTTCCTTCACGGTGCCCTTGATGCAGACGCTGCCGGAGAACACCGGCAGGCCGAGTTCGATCAGGTCCTTCGTGTCGCGCACGCCGGAATCGGTCACCATGGCGGCGACGCCCTTGGCCTTCATGGCGTTGCCCAGCACGTCGCCGAAGGTTCCGGCTTCCTCGAATTCACCGGCCGCAACCAGGACAACGTCGCCCTTTTGGGCGTAGTGGATGGCCACCTGCAGCATGAGGTTGTCCCGCGGCGCGCACACCACGGTGACGGCCGGGCCGCAGAATGACATGCTGCGGTCGATCGGCTTGATCTTCGAGCTCAGCGCACCCTTGCGCCCCTGGGCTTCGTGGACCGTGGCGGAGGAGAACTTGGACAGGCGTGCGATGGCGTCCTCGGACGGCTTGTCGAACTTGGTCTTGACGTGGATCACGGGATGGCTCCTGGAGAGGCTGGAAAGGGAGGTGGTTGAGGGGCTGATGCAGGACACGGGGCTCAGGAGAGCGCCAGGACCGCTTTTTCGATGGCAGCGATGGATTCCTCGATCACGGGCAGTCCCGTGGCGTAGGAGATCCGGAAGTTGGGGCCCACACCGTAGGCCGAGCCCTGGATGACGGCCACGGAGGCGGCGTCCAGGAGGTAGAGGGTGAAGTCCTCGTCGTTGGCAATCAGCTTCCCGTCCGGCGTGGTCCTGCCGATGACCCCGCCGCAGTTGACGTACGCGTAGAAGGCGCCTTCCGGCGTCGCGCAGTTGAGGCCTTCGATGGCGTTGAGCCCGGAAACTGCCGCGTCCCGGCGTTCGCGGTACACGGCCACGCTTTCGCGGACGAAGGACTGGTCGCCGGTGAGTGCCGCGGCGGCGGCCGCCTGGCTGACGGACGACGGGCAGGAGGACATCTGGGACTGGAGCTTGTTGATGGCTGCCACCAGGGGCGCCGGTCCGCCGGCGTAGCCCAGCCGCCAGCCGGTCATCGCGTAGGCCTTGGAGACACCGTTGGTGACCAGCACGCGGTCCTTGAGTTCCGGCGCCACGGCAACGAGGCTGGTGATCGGTTCCGAGCCGAAGTGGATTTCGTCGTAGATCTCGTCGGTGAGGACATGGACGGCGGAGTGCTCCTTGAGGACCGCGGCCAGGCCGGCGAGTTCGGCACGGGAGTAGACCGCCCCGGTGGGGTTGGACGGCGTGTTGAGGATGACCCACTTGGTACGGTCCGTGAGGGCCGCTGCCAGCACCTCCGGGGTCAGTTTGAAGCCGGTGTCCTCGGAGCAGGGGACGACCACCGGGGTGCCTTCATTGGCGAGCACCATGTCCGGGTAGGACACCCAGTAGGGGGCGGGAATGACCACCTCGTCACCCGCGTCCAGGGTGGCCATGAAGGCTGTAAAGATGACCTGCTTGCCGCCGCCGCCGATGGTGATCTCGCCGGGCGTGTACCGCTGCCCGGTCTTGCGCTCGAGCGTCTGCAGGATGGCCTGCTGGAGTTCGGGCGTTCCGGTGACCGAGGTGTACTTGGTTTCGCCGCGGCCAATGGCGGCAATGGCGGCGTCCTTGATGTGCTGGGGGGTATCGAAATCCGGTTCGCCCACCGTCAGGTCCAGGATCCGCCGGCCCTCGGCCTTGAGCTCCCGGACGCGGGCCGCTGCGGCCACGCTGGGTGAGGATTTGATTCGGGTGACGCGTGACGCTGGCACGAATTCAGGCATGTTCTCTTCCGGGGCCTTCCACTGCGGACGGAGGGTGATTCATTCGAGCGTAGGGAAGGAACGCCCCGCTTGGATAAGACCTAAAGTGCGTGGACGGATAAGCGGCCCTTATGACGCCGCACCCAGAAGAATCCGCTATAGCACCACGCCAAATAGGTATTCCCTGCCCGGCGGCGGGGCCGCGTAGCGTGGCAGGCTGGACCTCCTTCCCGCGCTCCGCGCCATGGCGCACGACGGCGGCGGCCGGCTTTCCGCCGTCTGCCTGGGGTGGTCCTCCGCTACTTTCGTCCCAGGAGCCTTTTGGCAGCAAGGAGCCGGCCGTGTCCTCCCGCCACGCCTTCCGCCCAACGGCCGCTGCCGCGGCCACGCACACCGGTGGCTCCCCGCGTGGCGCGTACCGGTACCGGGGAACACCGCAGCCGGACCCTGCCGCCGCCAGGATTGGCGAGATCCGGGACCTTTTGGAGCAGCAGCGGCGGATGATTTCCCTCCGGTCCAGCCGGCTGCGGGCCCTGTTCTCCGAGCTCAACGAACGCGTGGCACAGGCCGTCTGCGACGGCGTGAAGGTCACCACCATCGCACGGGCTGCGGGCGTGCCGGTCACCGCGGTCCGCGGCATCGGGCTGGGCCGGGACGGGCTGTACCCCTCGGGCCTGCCGGCCGAGGACCAGCTGCGCACCATTGCCGGGATCGCGGACGAGGTGTCCGCCGTTGAAGCGGCGCGTGCCGCCGTCGAACGCCACCGTGTCCAGGTGCTGGCGGACGCGAGGAAACAGCGCCTGCTGGACGATTACCAGCTCGCCTCCGTGAGCGGCCTGAAGCACGACGAAATCCGCAAGATGACCAGGGGCGTGAACACCCGGCCGGAGGGCTGACCGGCCGCAGGCACGGAAGGGAATATTGTGGCCCTGGCCCGGCGTTGTTGCCCTGTTCGGAAGAATCTGTCCAGAAGAATCAGTCGGGAGGAATCCCGTCGGACAAACCTGCCAGGTGGTTCCGGATTTCACCAGCCAGAGAGGAGAACGCACTAATGGCAGTTGACTACGACGCTCCACGGGTGACGCCGGAAGACGAACCGAACGTTGCCATCGAGGAGCTGAAGGCCGACAAGCCGGGACGCCGGGAGGCGGCTCCCGATGTGGACGAGACTGACCTTGCGGACAGCTTTGAGCTCCCCGGAGCCGATCTGTCCCACGAGGAACTGCAGGTCCAGGTTGTCCCGGTCCAGGCGGACGAGTTCACCTGCATGTCCTGCTTCCTGGTCCATCACCGCAGCCAGCTGGCACGGGAAAAGGACGGGAAGAAGTACTGCAGGGAATGCGAGTCCTGAGCGGCCATGCGGAGGCGGCGGACGGCCGCTTCCGCCCGGACCGGTGAGCCCGCCATTATCGGAAAGCCCTTTCCAAGGCTCGTCGGTCCTGATTGAATGAAGCACGCCACCCTTCCTTCAATCACACAGAACGGCTTTCACAGTGCGCATCAATGACAACGGGGCATGGTGCTGGTTCCAGGACGAACGCGCCCTCATCGATCCGGCCAACAACACCCTCCTGGTGGGTTCCGTCGCCGCTCCGGAAGGGCCCGGCGGTGCTGACCGCGGCGGCAACATCGAGGTAGCGGTGCTTGACCCTGCCACGGGGCACAGCCAGGTCCATGTGCTGCACGAACGGCTGGAATCCGATGACCATAACGCCCCGGCACTGCTGATCCGGCCGGACGGCAGATACGTGGCGATGTACGCCAGGCACAAGACGGACAACTACTCCCGCTGGCGCGTATCCGTCCGGCCGCATGACGCCTCGGAATGGGAGCCCGAGCAGGTCTTCGACTGGACCGAGCTGGCGGACGGCCGCGGCGCCACCTACTCCAACCTGCACCGCCTGGACGCCGAATCCCGCGTCTACAACTTTGTCCGCGCCGTCAATGACGATCCCACCATGCTGGTGTCCGACGACGACGGCAGCACCTGGCGCTACGGCGGCAAGCTCCTCACCCGCCCCAAGGTTGGCTACGTCAACGGCTACACCCGCTACTGGGGCAACGGCGTGGACCGGATCGACCTCATCACCACGGACCACCACCCCCGCGACTTCAACAACAGCATCTACCACGGCTTCATCCGGGACGTTGCGCTGCACGACGCAGAAGGCCGGGTGGCCAGCAAGCCGCTTCTGGGCTCCGCGGGCGTCAACCAGGACACCCTCACCACCGTCTTCCGGGCCGGCACCGAGATCGACGGCGACGTCCTCACCCACGCCTGGACAGCAGACCTGCGGGGGCAGGGCAACCAGCTGGCGGCCATCATCAGCTGCCGGGCCAACGACGTCAACGGCCCGCTCCAGCGTCAGCAACGGCTAGACGTCGACGACCACCGGCTGCTGTACGCGCGCTTCGACGGAACGGAGTGGGCCCTGCACCCGCTGGCCGTGGCCGGCCCGGGCCTGCTCCCCCATGAGCAGGACTACACCGGACTGGGCGCCGTTGACCCCAACAACCTGGACCAGGTCTACATTTCCACGCCGGTCCACCCCGGCACCGGCGAAGCCACTGACCACTACGAGATCTACCGGGGACAGACGGCCGACGGCGGCGCCAGCTGGAGCTGGAGCGCGTTGACCGAAGACTCCCACTCCGACAACCTCCGCCCCCTGGTGGTTCCCGGCGACCCCTCGGTCCACGCCGTGCTGTGGTTCCGCGGCAGCATGGCCTCTTCCCAGGCCTACACCGCCGAGGTGGTGGGACAGGTGAGCCGCCCGGAAGCGGGCGACGGGACCAACCCGCAGCCGCCCAGCTGACCGATTGTGATCGAACCGCCATTAATCGGTTGACCGCACAGAGGGGCCCGCAAAGAATGGTTGAAACGATATTCCTTACAGACCGGGGAGACCCTTGCATTACCTTCCAGAGGGCCGCCCGGTCCTGACCGTTTCCACCCTGGGCGCCCCCGGCGAAGGTCTCGGCACCGTGCTGGGCTGGCTGGCCGGGCAAGGGGTGTCAGGCGTTGAACTGCGGCTTGCCCCGGGCCAGATTGCAGCGCCGGCGATGACCCGGCAGGACCGTGCCCGCCTCCGCTCGGAGGTGGCGGACGCCGGCGTGGCCATCACCGGGCTGGCCAGTTACATCCGGGTGGCGGACCCGGCGCCGGACGAACTCGTGGTGGGCGCCCTTGAGGCCGCACTGTTCCTGGCCGCGGACCTCGGAGCACCCACGGTCCGGGTCTTTCCCGGTGCCCCCACGGCGCCCGCGGACTACCAGCAGGTTCCCGTGACGACGGCGGCCCGGCACGAAGTCAACGCCCTCGCCGCCCGGCGCCTCACCGCCGTCGGCCGCCTTGCCGAAGAACTGGACGTGTTTCCGGCGCTGGAAACCCACGACTCCCACCCCCGCGGACGGGACATTGCCGAGATCCTGGGCCAGGCGGAGGGAAGGGTGGGAGCCGTGTGGGACCTGATGCACCCCTGGCGTGTGGGCGAAAGCCTCGAGGATACGTGGAACATCCTGGCGCCCTGGCTCACCAGCGGCCTGGGCAGCGTCCAGGTCAAGGACGCCGGGCTGCCGGACAGCCGGACCCCGGTGCCGATCGGGGATGGGACCCTCCCCGTGGACGGATTCGCGCAGCTCCTCAAGGACCACGGCTACACCGGACTGCTGTGCCTGGAATGGGAGAAGGCGTGGCACCCCGATGCTGTCCGGCTGGACGCCGCCCTCGCATCCACCAAGGCCTGGTACCTGCGCCACTGGCCGGACCGCCAGCAGCCCGTTTCAGCCCAAGACACCGTTGTGGAGACACCGTGAACGCCCAGCCGGACCTCAGTTTCGACTATTCCCCCTGGACCTTCCGGGCCAATGCGTCCGCCTCTCAGCGTGAGGCGCAGCTGGAACGGCAGCGGGCCCTGGCCGGCAAGGGCGACATCACTATCGGCGAAGGGGCCTACGTTTCCGCGCTGGCCATGGTGGACCCGGACAGCCTGGCCCTGGGGGACGAATCGCTCATTGCCGCCCACGCGTACCTCACCGGGGATCTTCGGATCGGCAGCAACTGCACGGTGAACGCCTTCACCGTGGTGCGCGGCACCGTCAGCATGGGCGACGGCGTCCGCATCGGCGCGCACACCTCCATCCTGGGGTTCAACCACTCCATGGAGCCTTCCGCACCGGTGTTCCGGCAGCCGCTCACCAGCAAGGGCATTGTCTTCGGCGACGACGTCTGGATCGGTTCCAACGCGGTGGTGCTCGACGGCGTCACAGTGGGTTCCCACGCAGTCCTCGCCGCCGGTGCCGTGGTCACCAAGGACGTGCCCGACTGGGCGGTGGTGGGCGGCAATCCCGCACGGTTTATCCGCGACAGGAGGAGTCCGCGCAAACCTGCCGGCAGCGGCGACGGGATCCTGCGGGAACGGCTGGCATCCTTCGCAGCAACGGCCCGGGCCGACGCCACGGAGATCATCGCCCGCTCGTGGCAGCAGGAGGCGTCCGGCACCGGCGGCTTCGGTGAGGGCCGGTACGTGGACCGTCCGGGTGCGGCGGCAACGGTCCGGGCCCACTGCGACGCGGTCGAAATCGCGGATCTCCTGCTCCGCACCACTCCCCCGCAGCTCAGCAGGGACGCGCACGCGCACCGGCTCCGGTCGCTGCAGGATCCACGGACGGGCCTGGTGCCCGAGTACGGCCCCGACGGGCTGCCGGACGCCGGTGAACCGGCTTTCGGGCGCGGGGAGGCCACGTATCACGTGCTGTCCGTGGGTTACGCCCTCGATCTGCTGGGCAGCGGATTCAAGCACCCCATCCACGCGGTGGCCGGGACCGGGCCTGCGGATCTGGCCGCCCGGCTGAACGCCCTGCCATGGCGGAAGGAAGCCTGGGAATGCGGCGCCTGGGTGGATGCGTGGGGAACTGCGGAGTACTGGAACCTGGCCCACGCAGCGGACGCCAACCGCGGGAGCACCGGCACCCTGGAGGCCCTGTTCGGCTGGCTCCTGACCCGGGTCAACAGCGCCGCTGGGACCTGGGGAACCCCTTCACCCGATACCCGGCTCAAGGTGGTCAACGGCTGTTACCGGCTCACCCGCGGCACCTTCGCCCAGTTTGGATTGCCGGTCCCCCACCCGGAACAACTGATCGGCACCGTCCTGGAGCACGGGGCGGATCCCCGGTACTTCGCGGACGGCCGGCAGAACGCGTGCAACGTGCTCGACGTCGTCCATCCGCTCTGGCTCGCGCGGAAACAGGTGACACACCGGGAGGCCGATATCAAGGCCTGGGCCGCAACCCAACTGGACCACGCCCTCAGCCAGTGGCACCCCGGGCAGGGCATGGCCTTCAGCGCGGCACCTGAAAGCGCCCAGCAGAACCTCCCCGGCCTGCAGGGCACCGAGATGTGGCTCAGCATTATCTGGTACCTGGCGGACCTGCTGGGACACTCGGAGGCCCTGGGCTACCGCCCCCGCGGCGTGCACCGGCCGGAACCGGCTTTCCTGCTCCCCACGCTGTAGCTGCGGGCCGGCAGCGGGTTGTTCATTGAATGAAAAATCGGACTGACGCGCGGCAGGCAGTCCGTCATGCTGGTGGGGACTCACACTCCGGCCGTGCCGGGCGACCCGAAAGAAGGAACCGATGTCCCTCAGCGTGGAGGAAATGAACAAGCAACTGCCGGTGGCCAATGCGCTGCCGGGTGAGGCCGTCCCGTACTACATGGCCTCCGGCGAGGGCGCACGCTATGAGATCAACGGGCAGCTGGTCACGGTCATCGCCCGGGCTGCGGACACCGGCGGCATCTTCAGCGCCGCCTACATTTCCGGCGGTATGGGCGCCGAATCCCCCTTCGTCAGCCACAGCATCGAGCACAAGACCCTGTACGTTTTCGACGGCATCCTGCACGTCTGGCTGCCCGGCGAGAGCCGCATCCTGACCCCTGGCGATTCGGTGGTCATCCCGCCGAACACGCCGCACGCCTACCGCATGGCCAGCCACTACACCCGGTTCCTGAACTGGATGACGCCCGGCGGCGGCGAGGCCTACTACGAGCGGGTGGGCACGCCCATCGATTCGCACGTCCCGCCGGTCCGCGCCGGCCGGTCCGCGGGCCTGCAGGAGCAGGCCGAGGTGGGTGCCGAGTTCGGCATCAGCTTCCCGGACGTGGAGCGGGTCACCCCCACGTTCAAGCACGACGCCGGCCTCCCCGCCACCCAGAGCCCCTACTTCCTCAGTGCCCACGAGGGTGAGCGCCTGGCCAGCTACCAGACGATGTTCACCTACCTGTCCCGCCCGGCCAACACCGGATCCAACTACTTCGCGGTGCACACCAAGGGCGCCAAGTCGCCCTACATTCCGCTGCACTTCCACTCCGAACACACCGAGAACTTCCTCTGCACCGAGGGCCGGATGTGGCTGTACGCCAACGGCCGCGAAATGCTGCTGACCAAGGGCGACTTCGTCCACGCCCCGGCCGGCACCATCCACTCGTTCGCGTTCGACGCGCACAACACGCAGATGGTGGGGTTCCTGACGCCGTCGGTCTTCAATGGCTTCTTTGAGTACTTCAACAAGCCCACCGAGGACTACATGTACACGGAAGGCGGGACGCCCTACATGGACATGGAAGGCTTCGGCCGGGCCCAGGCGGAGATGGACCTGACCGTCGTCGGACCCCCGCCGCAGCGCCGCGCAGCCCTCGACATCCCCTAAATCCAGCCCACCAAAAACCGCAGGCAGAAGGCCCGGACTTCCGAAAGGAAATCCGGGCCTTCTGCTGTTCACAGACCATCCGCAATGACCGGGTACTGGTCAGGAAGTTGCCTGCCTGGCCAGTTCGCGGCCATAGTCGTTGCCGTTGGGGGTGCGGACCACGGTGTGCATGTGGAACGGGGCAGGTTCATCGTTGCTGAGGAACACGCCGGTGTGGTGGTCCAATTCCAGCACCACCACCGGGCTCTGCAGGCGGAAGTAGAACGCCTCGTCCCCCTCCCAGCCGCCGATCCAGCTGAAGTACGTCTCGCCGTAGTGCTCCTGGATTTCCCGACGGCGGGCGGCGCGGGGTCCGTCCGGAAGGTAGCCGATGAAGTCGTCCACCACGGCGTCCAGGAGTCCGCGGGCTTCCGCCGGCATGTCCGCCACCAGGATGCCCTCGTACGGGATCACCCGGTTGTCTTGGAAGCAGCCGCCCAGGTGGCGCTCGTCGCCGGGGTGGATGCGGCCCTCAGGCATTGCCGGGTCCACCATGGAGCCGTAGGACACGACGCTGGAACGAACGTCCGCGGGCAGCGCACCCATCAGCTGCCGGGCCAGGGCGATGCGCTCCTTGAAGACCTTCACGCCCCGGTGCGGGCCGGCGTCGATCATGTCCGGCTCGGCGCCCATGAATACCGGCGAGAGCACCAGCTGGGTGCCTGCCACCAGGCAGTTCAGCGCCGCGTGGTGGCCGAACAGCTGCCACCCCCACGGTTCCGCTTCGGACGGCTGCCCGTAGAGGGCAAAGTTGTAGCTGAATTCGTTCATGAGCAGCGGCAGTTCCACCAGGTCGCCCAGGAAGCCGTTGATGCGCATCAGGTTCCGGACCAGCTCAAACCCTTCCCCGGACAGGCTAGCCTCCACAACCCCAAGGATCGCGTCCCGGACCGGCCCGTCCAGCTCGTCCAGGCGCAGCCCGGTGTCGTGCTGCATGAACTCGGGGTTGGCCCAGCTCTGCCACTCGGGTGCGTCCACGGCGTACGAGAGCTTTTCCGCCTGTTCCGGTGTGAGGGTGCCCAGGAGCTTGCGCGCAGCGGCCACCATGTCCGCCGTCGGCGCTTCCTCCCCGGACCGGGCGGGAGCGAGCGGAAACAGGCCTTCCCGTCGGACGCCGTCGTTGGTGACGCCCGTGAACGGCTGCGGGTAGAGCTTCTGCCAGCCCTCGATCATCGGGCCCGCGAAGGAGTCGGTCTTCGCAGCTTCGGCGTATTCGCGGGCGTTCAGGCCGCGGATCTCCGCGACGCGCGGATGGTCCGGGGCAAACAGGTAATCACGGAATGACGGCGTCGACACGGGTGCTCCTCGCTGGAAATTCTGGTGCTGGAAAGTCGGCTGCTGGGATTTCTGTGACCGGCAGGTGTGCCGTCCCACTGGCTGCGGCTTCTTGCGGCAACCGGGGAAGCCGGCCCGCCGCAACGGACAGCGCGGCCGCTGCGGCCGCGGCTGAATTGCCCCGCCACGCCACGTGCTGGTCGGGCCGGACCAGCACGGCGTCGGCGGCCCACAGTTCGGAAAGGCGGGTGCCGTCGCCGGAAGGGCCGACGGCGGCGACTGTCACCGGAATGCCCTGCCGGGCCGCTGCTTCCACTACCGGCGCAAAAGCCTCATCCGCCGGCACCCCGCCCAGCGCACCGGCGTCGGCCAGGAGCGTGAACCCGGGGCCCAGCGCGCTGTACAGGGAGAAGGACTCCGCCAGCCAGGCATGCGGCAGCAGTGCCCCCGGGCTGGCGGACGGGACGTAGTGGATGGGGTCCTCGGGCGGTACAGGCAGACCGTCGGGCACCACCAGGGGCGAGCCGGTGTACGCATAACCCAGCACCAGCCCCAGGGAATCGAATTCGCTCTGCTTCACGGCCAACGCTTCGCGGGCCGTATGCCGCGCGGCGTCGCCGGCGGGCCCGGAGACCGCCAGTTCCGGATCCGCGAAGTGGTACGCCAGCGCCTTGCCGTTCCGTGCGGCGTCGCCGATGGTGCGGTCAGCCACCGGCCGGCGCTCCTGGCCGTAGCTGGCCAACAGCGCAGGACCGCCCCACCCGTTGATGGTTGCGGCCAGCTTCCAGGCCAGGTTGGCGGCGTCGCCGATGCAGGTGTTGAAGCCGTGGCCGCCCCACGGCGGGTTGAGGTGCGCGGCGTCGCCCACCAGGAAAATGGTGCCCCGGCTGTAGTCGGGGGCCAGCAGCATGCGGGCGGTCCACGGATCGGTGGCCAGCACCTCGATGTCCACCTCGGCGCCCACGAGCGCGCGGACCATGGCGCCGGCGTCCTCCGTGCTGACGGTAACGGACGGATCCACGCCCTGCACAATGGCCCACCAGGTGCCGTCCAGGTCCATGGGCCCCACCATGCCGGACGTTCCCGAACCCACCACCCAGTACTGCACGGCCGGGTCCAGCGTGATGGCGGGGGCCAGCGACTCGGAGCGGAAGAGGATGCTGATGTTGGACAGCGCAGCGGAGCCACCCTCCAGGCGGATGCCCAGGCTGCGGCGGACGGCGGAGGACCCGCCATCGGCACCGATCACATATTCCGCCGCGATGGTGCGGGCGGCAGCGGACGTGCCGTTCGAAACAACTGCGGTGTGCGCCGCCCGGGCAGTGTCACCCGCCTCATGGACCCCGCTGACAGACCATCCGGTCACGAATGTCACCAGCGGATGGCTGTCGACTGCGGCCCGGAGCACCTCCTCGAGGACCGGCTGCGGCACCTGCTGCCCGCCTTCCGGCTGCGGGCCGTAGCGGCCGGGAACCAGCTGGAAGGCGTTGCGGAACCGGCGCAGCTCGTGTGCGGCCGGGCCCGTCAGGCCGGTGCAGAAGATGACGTCCTGGGCGTAGTCCACCGGCAGCGGTGATGCGTCGCGGAGGGCCCCGGCCAGCCCCAGCCGGCGCAGGTGGGTCATGGTGCGGGCGTTGGTGGTCTTGGCCCGGGGCCGGGTGTGGTCCACGCCGGTGCGGGGTTCAACCACCGTGCTGGCCACGCCGCGGGAGGCGAGGTCAAGCGCCAGGAACAGTCCGCTGGGGCCGCCGCCGGCAATGAGGACCTGGACCTCATCGGGGATGTCCGCCGCATCCGTCACGGGGAAAGCGCGTGGGAAGGTGCCCTGCGAGGTGTCCATCAGGCACGGCTCCGCAGGGAAATGTCGCCCACGGGGGTGGTCAGGGTGCCGAGCTTCTCGATCTCCACCACCACTGTGTCACCGGGCTGCAGCAGCCACTGCGGGGTGCGGGCGTAGCCAACGCCTTCCGGGGTGCCGGTGGCAATGACGTCGCCCGGGTGCAGGGTGAAAGTCTGGCTGATGAGCGAGATGATGGCCGGCACGGAGAAGATCATGTCCCGGGTGTTGCCGTTCTGGGCTTCGATGCCGTTCACCAGGGTCCGGACCTGGAGCCCGTCGCGGAGATCGCCCACCTCGTCACGGCTGACCAGGTGGCCCAGGGGCCCGCTGAAGTCGCCGTTCTTGCCCAGCGTCCACTGCGAGGTCAGTTTCTGGGCCTTGCGGGAGGTGATGTCGTTGAAGGTGGAGTAGCCAAAGACGGCGTCCGCCGCGGTGGCCTCGTCCGCCGATTCGACCCGGCGGCCGATGTAGGCAGCCACTTCCCCCTCCCAGTCCAATCCGGCCTCGCCGGCCGGGACGGGAACCGGGACGTTGCCTACGGACAGGGACGCCGTCCACCGGGCGAACAGGGTGGGGTACGGGGGCAGTTCCTGGTCCTTGAAGCTTCCTTCGGCCACGTGCGCCTTGTAGTTCAGGCCCACGCAGATGACCCGCGCCGCGGCGGGGACGAGCGGCACCTCGGTGACGCTGTCCCGCTCCAGCCAGGCGCCGGCGTCGGACGTTTCCTTACCCTCCGCACCGGCATTGGACGCGGCGGCGGCAACCAGTGTGCTTGCCTTGTCCTGCCATCCCTCCGGGTCGGCCCAGAAGTCGGTGACGGTGGCCAGCGGGAGGACGTGCCGTCCGGCGAGGGCTGCCGCCCAGGGTTCGCCGTTGTGGTTGATGCCGATGAACTGCATGAGGTGGCCTTTCAGGTCTGGCGGCCGGGCAATCGGGCCGCTCGGGCGTGGTGGAAAATCAGTGCTCCGACTGGCGGCGGAGGAAATCAAGGGTTGCGGCGGTAGCCGTTTCGGCGGCCGCGCTGCTGCCGTCCGGGGTGGACCACATATGGTCCGCGCCGTCCAGCAGGAGAAGTTCGACGGCGGCGCCCGCGTCTTCCAGCGCCCCGGCAAGGGCGGTGGACTGGGCCGTCGGGACGAACCTGTCGTCCGTTCCGTGGATGAGGAGGAAGGCCGGTGCACCCGTATGCACGTAGGTGAGGGGGCTGGCGGCCGTGGCCTTGTCCGGGGCGTCGGCGGGCTGGGCCCCGATGAGCAGGGCTTCCCGGGAACCCGGGTCGTCGGCGCTGGCAACGGCATCGGGCCGGGCCTGGGCGCCCATCCGCACCAGGTCGGTGGGCGGATACCAGGCCACCACCGCGGCGACGCCGTCAGCGGTCCCGGTGCCGCCGTCGTCGGCAAACGCGGCTGACCCGGCGGTCAGCCCAACCAGGCTGGCGAGGTGTCCGCCCGCGGAGTCGCCCCACGCGTAGATGCGCCCGGGGTCCACGTCGTAATCGGCGGCGTGCGCCCGGACCCAGCGGACCGCTGCCTTGGCGTCATGCAGCTGGGCGGGAAATGTGGCGCTATCCGTGAGCCGGTAGTCGGCGGAGGCCACCACGAAGCCGGCGTCCACCAACTGTTCAATGGGGCTGAGTCCAAAACTGTCCACGGTGGGCCCCAGCGAGGAACGCTCCCCCGTCCGCCAGCCGCCGCCGTGGAAGTGAACCACCGCGGGACGCGGGGCGCCCGAAGCGGGGCCCCGGGCGGGATCCGCCGCCGGGAGGTAGAGGTCCAGCAGCAGCGGCGCTCCGCCACCGGGGCGGGCGAACTCAATCCCCCGAAGGATCCGCCCCGCCGTCGTCGTTGACTCCATGTGTACCGCGCCGTTCTGTCCCGTGATGATCCTGTGGTGGCTGCCTGACAAGCCCGGTGTGGGCTGCGTCATGAATCAACTGTGGGGTATCGGGAAGCCGCACGGCGCGGCCGGTTTCACTGAATGAAAAGGCTTGCCGATCCGGGCCGGTAGTGGCCGGCCAGCTTCGCGAGTCCTTCGTCCAGCGACACCGCAGGAGTCCAGTCCAGGAGCTCCCGGGTGCGGCGCTGGTCGAACCAGTGGGCGGTGGACAGCTGCTCGGCGAGGAACCTGGTCATCGGCGGCTCTTCCGTGCGTCCGGCCCAGAGCCACAGCCGTTCCACCACAGCCCCCACGCCCCGGGCCACGGCTCCGGGAACGGCCCACTTCGGCGCCGCGACACCGCCCGCGGCGCAGATGCCGGCGATCAGCTCGCCGACGGGACGGGGCTCGCCGTTGCTGACCACCACCGCCTGCCCGTGGACGTGGTCCATGCGGTTCAGGGCGGCCACCATGGCGGACGCCGCGTTGTCCACGTAGGTGGTGTCGATCAGGGCCGCTCCGGCGTCCAGCAAGGGCAGGCGGCCGACGGCGGCGCGCGCCATGACGCGTTCCACCAGTTGGGTGTCGCCCGGGCCCCAGACGATGTGCGGGCGCACGGCGGCCACCCGGAAGTTCGGGGAATCTGCAGCCAGGGCCAGCAGTTCGGCGGCGCCTTTGGTGCGTGCGTAGTCGCCGTGGGCGTGCTCCGGGTCTGCCGGGCCCGCGCCCAGCCCCACAA
Source organism: Arthrobacter sp. Leaf137 (assembly GCF_001423525.1). Taxonomy (GTDB): domain Bacteria; phylum Actinomycetota; class Actinomycetes; order Actinomycetales; family Micrococcaceae; genus Arthrobacter. Next base: position 103,066 of record NZ_LMOI01000020.1, read on the forward strand.
TGGCGGCACCGGAATTCGCCACGGATGGGGAGGAAACGAACACGAAGTCCGGAACGCCGGCCGCCCGGGCGGCGTCCAGGAGCCGGCGGGTGCCCTCGATGTTCACCTCGTCGAACTCCGCCGCGTGTCCTGTGAAGGAGACCTTCGCGGCCAGGTGGATGACGCCGTCCTGGGCGCGGACGGCGTCCTTCAGCACCCCGGCATCGGTGATGGACCCGCAGAGGTCCGTGGCGCCGTCGACCCCCGACGGGCGCCGCTGCAGCGTGGTGACGGTGTGGCCCTCGCGGACCAGGAGCCGCGCAACGGCGCCGCCGAGCATGCCGCTGGCGCCGGTGACCAGGACCCTCATGGCTTCCCCGGCCGGCCGCCGGCCAGCACACGCGTTGCCCAGCGCGAAAGGCGTGTCCTGTCGATTTTGGCGTTGTGCCGGATGTCGGTGGGCTGTGCGGGAACGGCCAGCACCGCGGAGATTTCGACGCCGGCCGTGCGGGCTGCTGCACGGACGCTTGCGGCGAGTGCCGGTTCAGCCGGTCCCGCGGTGCGCGTTGGAGGCACGGTCTCGACGACGGCCACCACCGCCTGCGTACCGGACGGCCCCACGCCCGTGACGGCGGCCAGCCGGACACCCTCCAGCCGTTCGATGGCCTGCTCGGCACCCACTGGGGTTACCGCGGCGCCGGGTGCGGTCACCACGTGCGCGAGGCGGCCTTCCACCCAGAGCCTGCCGGCGGCGTCGAAGTGCCCCACGTCCCCGGTGCGGTGCCATCCGGGCAGGCCGGCGCTTTCCCGCTGGGTCAGCCAGAGCCTGTCGTACGAGTCCTTGGCGTGCGGGGCGCTGACCAGGATTTCACCGGTCACGCCGGTGTCCGTCACCGGGCTGGTTCCGGACGCGGTGCCGTCCGCGGCGAGCGGGATGATCGCCAGGCGTGCTCCGTGGACGGGTTTGCCGACGCACACGCCGTTGCCGCCGCCCTGAAGGTGTCCGGCCGCTGTTTCGGCGTCCGCTTCCCTGATCTGTTCCAGGCTGATGTCCGTGACCGGCAGGGCTTCCGTCATCCCATAAGGGGTATGCAACGAGGCGGCGGGGACCAGCTGCTGGACCTCTGCCAGGAGCGGTTCGGGGACGGGGGCTCCAGCGGAGAGCAGCAGCTCAACGCGGGCCAGCGCCTTCAGTCCCGCCTCATCGAGGTCTTCCCGGGTCGCAACGACATTGCGGAGCGCCGCCGGCGAGGCAAACACCACCGTCGCGTCGATGGCCCTGGCAGCGTCGGCCAGCGCGCGGGCTGTCAGCGTTCGGGGCGCCGTCACGTCCATGGCCGGTGTGGCGGACACAGCGCCCAGCGCCGGGCCCAGGAGGGCGAAGGGAGCGAAGCCGGCAACCAGGGTGGACCCTGCCCGGATGCCGAAGGTGCTGGCCACGGTGTCCCGCATCGCGGCCAGCTGCCGGTGCGTGTAGAGCACGCCCTTGGCCGGCCCGGTGGAGCCCGAGGTGAACAGCACGGCGGCTGGGGCGTCGGGGTCGGCAGCACCGGCGGGCTGTGCGGCACCGGTTCCGGCGCCGGGCCGGGTCAGTTCCGCGAGGGAGGTTTCGGCGCCGAGGAGGCGGCGGCGCGCCGCCGGGAGGGTGCCCACGCTGATCCGACGGCCGGGCCAGCCAAGGGCGGCGGCCGCCGCCAGGGCCTTGTCGATGCCGATGATGAAGTCCGGGGTGGCGCCTTTCACGGCGCGGCTCAGGCCCTTGGTTCCCAGTCCGGCATCGGCCACCACCACCACGGCGCCAAGGCGCAGGCAGGCGTAGAGGGCCACCGTGAGGTCCACCCCGGGCGGCACCATGAGGCTGATCCTGCTGCCGCGCTCTACTCCGGCTTTCGCCAGCCCGGCAGCGAGGTCCACGATTTTCTGTTCCAGCTGCTGCCAGCTGAGCGACCGGGCTGCCGTGCCGTCCGGGGCCATCTCCACGACGGCGGACCCGGTGCCGGCGGGCCCTGCGGCCTGTTCGCCGAGCAGGGTCCAGAGGGGCCGGAATTCAGCGGTCTCAGGCGCAACCGGGCTGGCTGGTGTGCCCACAACATCAGCTTGGGCGACCGAAGTGTCAGCGTCGGTGCCAGAATCAGCGGCGGCCGGGACAGCACCGTTCAAGACGGCACCGCCCGGGGCAGCACCCTCCCGGCCGGCAAGCCACTCAAACACCGGCGAGGCAATGTCCCGGTCTTCCGCCACAAGGTGTCCCGCGCCCTCGAAGCGGTGCACCTTGGCGTGCGGAAGCCTGCCGATGAGGTCTTTGAGGTAGCGGTCGGAAAAGATGGGATCGCGGGGGCCCCACAACATCAGGGCCGGGACTGCCAGCCCGCGCAGCCCTTCCGCCACGCCGGCCAGCGCCGCAAAGCTGGGATGGAATTCGTCCACCGGAATGTCGGCCACGAAGTTGCCCACGCCGGCCCGCCGGCTGGCACCCCGGTAGGGGGCCATGTAGGCGGACTTGATGTCGGCGGCAAGCGGCGGGTGGGCCAGCGAATGGGTGACCCGCAGGAAGGCGTCCGAGGTGACCGTTCCCCACTGGTGCACGGCGGGGTGCAGGGCCAGCCGGAGCGCAGGCGGAATTTTGGATGTGTACGGCTGGTGGACGGCCGTGTTGGTCAGGACCACCCCGGCGAGCTGGTCCGGGTGTGCCAGTGCCCAGCCCAGGCTGATGACCCCGCCCCAGTCGTGTCCCACGGTGACCACGGGACCGTCCAGTCCCAGCGCCGTGGTGAGGTCGGCCAGGTCGTTGATGCGGTCGGCGAGGCGCCGGAACGTGCCGGTGCGTTCCGAAAACCCCATGTCAAGCTGGTCCACCGCCACCACGCGCCACGGGTGGGCGGGATTGGACCCGGCGGCAAGCAGCGTGCGCCAAAGATAGGACCAGGTGGGGTTGCCGTGCACGCACAGCAGAGTGCCTGCGGGTGTCAGCCCCCGGGCCTCGAGCTGGGCGCCGTTATCCAGGATGTGCCAGTTGCGGACCGTTCCGGGCTCATCCGCACCGGAGGTGGAGGGCACGGCAAGTTCGCGGGACCACGCGGGGTCCACGCCGGGCCAGGCGGCGGCTACCAAACGATTTCAATCATGGCGGTGTTCAGGCCTGAGCCCACTCCCATGCACAGGACGCGGTCCCCGGCTTCGAGGGACTGGGATTCGGCGGCAAGGGTCATGGGCAGCGAAGCCGGTCCCACGTTGCCCCAGTGCGGGAACGTGATGGGAACCTTGGCCGGGTCCAGGTCGATGGCATCAATGATGGCCTGGGTGTAGGCGTTGCTCACCTGGTGCGTGACGTACCGGTCCATGGCGGCCCAGTCCCACTCCGGCTGCGCCTCGTGCCAGGCGTCCACCACGAGCTGCAGGCCGCCGTCGAGCAGTCCTTTGGTGTCAGTGGACATGCCGTCGATGCCGCCCACGCACAGTTCGTGGTGTTCGGTGCCGGCCCGCATCACCCCGCCCACCAGCCGGTGCGCGCCGGGGTGTCCGTCTGCCGGGCCCAGGACGGCCGCGGCAGCGCCGGAGCCCAGGGTGAGGGTGGCAAACTCGCGGTTGAAGTCCTCGCGGGTGGTTTCGGGCCGCTGCAGCCGGGCGAGCGTCGCTTCCTGCGTGGCTTCAGCGTCCTCGGCGTTGACGATCACGGCGTATTTGATCTGGCCGGAGTCGATCATGTTGGCCGCGAGGGTCAGGCCGTTCACAAACCCGAGGCAGGCGTTGGCGAGGTCGAAGTTCATGGCCGACGACGGGAGGCCCAGTCCGTGGTGGATCTTCACCGCAACGGACGGCTCCAGGTTGCGGCGGGTCACCGAGGTGTTGATCAGCAGGCCAACCTCGGACGCTTCCACGCCGGCCTCGGCAAGGGCCTTAGCTCCTGCCTCGATGGCGGCGTCATCAAACGACGTGCCGGCCGCCCACCAGCGGCGGTGCGTGATCCCGGCGACGCGCTCCAGGAGCCGGGGCGGGAATTTCAGCCGCTGCAGTGTCGATGCCAGCCGGCGGTCGAAGTCAACGGAACTCACGATCCTTGGAGCTTCGACGCTGCTCACCGAGAGCAGCGCGGTGTTGGTGTGCCGGAAGGTTGCATTACCTACCAATTCAAGCCCCTGTTCGTTTCTGTCCTGCGGTGTCTATTACCCACCGGCGCAGGAGCTTAACTATGCAGGCAAGTGCCCCGTCGTGCACATTTATTCCCGGTTCACTGCGTTGCCGGGGTGTCCTGGAGGGGGCGGCGGGCCAGCCAAGCTGCCACTATGGCGCCTGAGATATTGTGCCACAGCGAGAAAACGGCGGACGGCAGCGCGGCCAGCGGGCTGAAGTGTGCCGTGGCCAAAGTGGCGGCCAGCCCGGAGTTCTGCATGCCGACTTCGAAGGCCAGCGCACGGCGGGCCTTGTCATCCAGGCGGCCCAGTTTCCCGGCGAGGTAGCCCAGTCCCAGGCCGAATCCGTTGTGCAGGACCACGGCCAGGAACACGATGCCGCCGGCGGCCACGATCTTGCTGGCGCTGCCGGCCACCACGATGGCCACGATGAGGGAGATCACGACGGCGGACGCCCACGGCAGTGCCGGCAGCACCTTATCCACGAGCTTCTTGAGGAACAGGCGGGCCAGCAGCCCGGCGACCACAGGCAGGAGGACCGTGTTGAGGATATCCACCACCATGCTGCCGGCGTCGATGTTCAGGTAGGAACCCGCCAGGAACAGCACGAGCAGCGGGGTGACGATGGGGGCGATCAGGGTGGACACGGAGGCCACCGCCACGGAGAGGGCAACATCACCCTTGGCGAGGAAGGCCATGACATTGGACGCGGTGCCGGACGGGGCACAGCCCACCAGGATCAGGCCGACGGCCAGCTCCGGCTCCAGGTTCAGTGCCTGCGCGATGAGCCAGCCGGCGCCGGGCATGATCACGTAGTGCGCCACGATGCCGAGCGCCACAGCCCAGGGCCGCTTTGCCACGGCGGCGAAGTCGGGCGGGGTCAGGGTGAGGCCCATGCAGAACATGATGATGCCCAGCAGGAAAGGCACGGCGACCCCCATGGGCTTGAAGGTCCCGGGGAGCAAGTACCCCGCGATACCTGCGGCCACCACGAGGAGCGGGAAGACCGTCACGGCGACGCGGGCAATCCTGCTTTCCGCTGCCAGTGCCGGATTAAGGGGTTCGCCCTCAGGGGATTTCTGCGATTTGGTTGCCTCAAGCATCTAACAATGCTGTCACCGACTGGTATGGTTCCGCCAATTGATGACCGCCGCCCGTAACCGGCCACCGCCAAACCTCCGGGCTTACCGCTGCGTGGTCCCTCCGGCCATGGCTTCGAGCAGGGCAAGTTCTGCCCGTGTCGGCAGCCCCTCCCAATCCCCTGCCGTGCTCACGGCGAAAGCACCCATCAGGGCGCCGCGGTGCAGGCGGCCAGCCACATCCCCGCCGTCGAGCAGGGCTGACAGGTAGCCCGCGGTGAACGCGTCACCGGCGCCAACGGTGTCGATGCCGGTCACGGAAACCGCGGCGGCTTCCCGGTTGCCGTCCGCGGTGTGGACGCCGGCACCGGCGGCACCACGTTTGACCACCACCTCCCGGACGCCCAGGTCCAGGAGCTGCGCTGCCATGGCGGGCTCGGCGGCGGTTCCCGCAGCGGAAGGCGCCGGAATCGCCAGGTCCAGTTCGTCGTCGGACGCGATCAGGATGGTGGCGTGGCGGGCCAGCGGCGCCAGGACGTCACGCGCCTGGTCCCGGGTCCACAGCTTGCTGCGGTAGTTCACGTCCAGCGAGACCACCATCCCCTCCCGGGCACCGCGCGCCGCCGCATGCTCCACGGCCAGCCGCGCATCCGGACTGAGCGCGGGAGTGATGCCGGTCAGGTGGAGGACCCGGGCTCCGGCGTCGAGGGCCTGGTCCACATCGTCACAGGAAATGGTTGATCCGGCCGAACCCGCGCGGTAGTAGAAGGCCCGGCTGACGTCCGCGGTGCGGTGTTCGAGGAACATGACGCCCGTGCTGCAGCCCGGGTGTACGCGGTGGTGCAGGTGGACCCCCTCGCCGCGGAGTTGTTTCAGGATGAACTCGCCGTGGGGGTCTGCGCCCAGTACGCCTGCCCATGCGGTCCGGTGGCCGAGCCGGGTGACGCCGATGGCGACGTTGGACTCCGCTCCTGCCACGTGCATGCCAAGGCTTCCGCCGGAGGCCAACGGACCCGCGGAGCGCAGCGAGACCATCGACTCCCCGAAGGTCAGGAGGTCCACGGGAGGAAGTCCGACGGCGGGAGTCACCGCAGGATCTCCGCGGACCGGCCGTTGTACTCCCCGGCCAGGGCGAGGAATTTGCGGGCGCGTTCACGCATGCCCTCCAAGTCTCCACCGGAGGCCGCGTCCCCGAACAGGGGGCCGCCGAGGCCCACGGCCAAGGCACCCGCATCCCAGTAGCCGGCCGCTTCGCCCAGGCCCACTCCCCCGACGGCGATGAACGGTATGTCCGGGAAGGGGTCCCGGACGGCCTTGAGGTAGCCGGGGCCGCCGATGGAGGCCGGGAAAAGCTTCACAGCGGTGGCCCCGCGGTTCATGGCCTCCAAGGACTCGCTCGGGGTCAGCGCCCCGGCCAGTACGGGGATGCCGCGGCCGACGGCTGCTTCGATGGACGGCGCAAGGGAAGGTGTCACGATGAACTGGCCGCCCGCGGCAACGACGTCGTCCACATCCTGCTTGCTCAGGACCGTCCCGGCGCCGACAAACGAGCCGGCGGGAGCAGCCGCACGCACTGAGGTGATCGCCTCCAGGGCGTCCGGCGTGGTCAGCGCGACCTCCACGTACTGGAAGCCTTCCTCCATCGCGGCCAGGGCGGCGCGGGCGGCAGCACCGCCGTCGTTCCCGCGGACAATGGCGACGAGCCTGGTCCGCCGGATACCGGCCAGCACGGTGGCCGGCGTGACTCCGGCGTCGGTGGATTCTACGGGTTTCATGTGGTTCACCATTCTGCGAAGGAGCCGTCGGGGTGGCGCCACACGGGTCCGCGCCAGGCGTGACCGCGCTTGTCGGCTGCCCTCACCACCGCCTCATCAATTTCGATGCCCAGGCCGGGCCCGGTGAGCCGCTCGATGTGGCCGTTGACGAACTTGAACGGCGACTTGTCCACCACGTAGTCCAGCACCTCCGCGCCGCGGTTGTAGTGAATGCCGATGCTTTGTTCCTGGATCAGGAAATTGGGTGTCGCAAACCCCACCTGCAGGCACGCGGCCAGCGCCAGCGGCCCCAGCGGGCAGTGCGGGGCAAGCTGGACATCGAACACCTCGGCCAGCGAGGCGATCTTCCGGACCTCGGTAATACCTCCGGCATGTGAAAGGTCCGGCTGGGCAACGGCGATCCCCGCCTGGAGCGCGGGCAGGAACTCCTGCCTGTTGTACAGCCGTTCACCGGTGGACACCGGCGTGGTGGTGGAGGAGGTGAACTCCCGCAACAGGTGGGTGTTCTCCGGAACCACCGGTTCTTCGAGGAAGAGCGGCCGGTAGGGTTCCAGCAGCGGCGCCACGCGGCGGGCGTTGGCGAGGCTGAAGCGGCCGTGGAAGTCCACGGCAACGTCCCGGTGTTCTCCCAGGACCTCCCGGGCGGCCGCCACACGCTTCACGACGCCGTCGAGCTCGGCAACGGAGGCCACCGGGCTCATCCGTCCGCTGGCGTTCATCTTGACGGCGGTGAGGCCAACGTCCAGCTGGGCGCTGATCTGGTCCGCCACCTCGTTGGGTTCGTCGCCGCCCACCCACCCGTACATGCGGATCCGGTCGCGGACGTGGCCGCCCAGGAGCTGGTGGACCGGGGTGTTGAAGTGCTTGCCGGCAATGTCCCACAGCGCCTGGTCCAGCCCGGAAACCGCGCTGGCCAGGATGGGTCCGCCGCGGTAGAACGAGCCCTTGGTCATCACCTGCCAGTGGTCCTCGATGCGCAGGGCATCGTTGCCGATGAGCAGTTCGGAGAGCTGTTCGACGGCGGTGCGCACCGTTTCGCTGCGGCCCTCGCAGGTGGCTTCGCCCCAGCCGACGATGCCGCTGTCCGTCTCGATCCGGACGAAGAGCCACCGCGGGGCGACGAGGAATGTTTCGATCCTGCTGATGAGTGTCATGCAGCCCCTAGCCTTTGGTTGCACCGGCGGTGAGGCCGGAGACGATGTACTTCTGCGTGAAGAGCGCAATGATCATGATGGGGATGGTGACCACGGTGGCGGCCGCCATCAGTCCGCCCCAGTCGATGCTGGCGTAGGACACGAAGTCGAAGATGGCCACGGGGAGTGTCTTGGTTTTCGCGCCGGAGAGCACCAGGGCAAACATGAAGTTGTTCCACGAGAAAATGAACGACAGGATTCCCGCGGTGGCCATGCCCGCCACGGACAACGGCAGCGTGATCCGGCGGAAGGCGCCGATGGGGGTCAGCCCGTCCACCTGCGCTGATTCCTCAAGCTCCAGCGGCAGGGAATCGAAGTAGCTCATCATGATGTAGACGATCAGCGGCAGGGCGACGAACATGTGGCTGAGGATGAGTACCTCGAACTTCCCCACCATCCGGAGGTTGGAGAAGACGTAGTACCAGGGCACCAGCAGCGATACGCCGGGGATGACCCGGGCCATGAGGACCACCAGGGCGGAACGGTGCATGGTGAACCGGCTCATGGCGTAGGCGGCAGGGACGCCCAGGACGATGGACAGCGCCGTGGACACGAAGGCCACCCAGAAGCTGTTGAAGATGAACACGAAGTAGTTGTTGCGCTGCAGCACGTTCGCATAGTTCTCCATGGTGGGAGAGAACAGCAGCGCCTTGCCGGTGTCGTAGATGTCCACGTTCGTTTTCAGGGACGCCAGCAGCATCCATGCCAGCGGCGCCAGGAGGAACAACACCACGAGCACGAGCGCGGCCACCCGGAACACCTTGTAGGCGCGGGTACCCAGCGGCTTCCGGCGGCGGTGGGCAGGCACCGGTGCGGAAGTGGCAGCGCCAGGGGTTTCATCGAGCACGGTCATTTGGTTACCGCCTTCTTGCGCATGGTCAGCAGCCACATGGTGCCGATGATGATCATGAAGAACAGGATCAGCACCGCGGAGGAAACCCCGTACTGGTTGTAGTCGAAGCTCAGGCCGTAGGCGTAGACGTTGAGCGTTTCCACCTCGTGGAACGAACCGCCGCCTTTGCCTTTGGTGGCGTAGAGGATGTCGAAGGTCTTGAGGGCGTCGATCCCGCGCAGCAGGATGGCCACGATGACGGTGGGCATCATGAGCGGCAGCGTGATGTAGAAGAAGCGCTGGAAGGCGTTGGCACCGTCCACGCGGGCAGCCTCGTCCGGCTCATCGGAGAGGGAGGTCAGGCCGGCCAGCAGGATCAGCACCACCATGGGGGTCCACTGCCAGATGTCCATGAAGATGGTGGTGCCCAGTGCCGTGTCCTGGCCGGAGAGCCAGGGCTGGGCGGGGATGCCCACCATGCCCAGGAGCTGGTTGGCGAAGCCGATGTTGGGATCGAAGATCAGACGCCACATCATGCCGACGGCCACCGGGGTGGCCACAAGGGGCAGCAGGATGGCCACCCGGACCCACTTTTCACCGCGGAACGGCCGCCAAAGGAGGAGGGCAATGCCCATTCCCAGCACCACTTCGAAGGCGAGGGCGACGCCGGTGAAGGCCAGGGTGCGGCCCACGGCGGGCCAGAACCGCTCGGTGTCCGTCAGGACGTCGATGTAGTTCTGGAATCCGATGAACTCGGTGGCCGCCCGGACGGAGCCCTGGGAGTCGGTGAGGCTCAGGTACAGGGTCCAGGCCAGGGGAAAGACGATGAGGATGCCGACGAAGAGCATCGCAGGGGCCGCGAAAAGCCACTTGCGGTGGGCATTGGCCCAGTCCGAGAACTTTTCCCGGGGACCGCTGGCACGGCCCGGACGGGCAGCACTGCGGGGAGGAGTCATGACAGACATGGTTCACCTAAGGAGTCGGTGGGTGAAGGGTGGCCCGGCGGGGCGGCAGGCTTGCTGCCTCCCCGCCGGGCCCTGTAAGACAGGGGGCGGCGGACCGCCATCGCTGCCCCGGTTGCGCTGCTACTTCTCGCCGTCCAGGAACTTCTGGAAGGCCTCGTGCGCTGAGTCGGCGGCAGCTGATGCATCGGCGCCGGTGATGCTTGCGACGATGGGTTCACCTACGATTTCGCGCGCCTTGCCGACGGTCACGACCTCGGGACGGTCGTGGCCCACACCGTTTTCCGCACTGGTGGCGATGGCGGCGGCGAGGTCCTTCGGGTAGGTGGAGGTGCCTTCGGAGTTGGCCCAGACAGAGGCCCGCGGGCCCGGTACGCCGGCCTTCTGGGCCGCGAGGGTGCGTTCCTTGCTGGTTGCCCACTGGATGAACTTCCAGGCGTTGTCCTGGTTGCTGGTGTTCTGGTTGACGCCCAGAGCCCATGACGGGATGTTGTAGGGCTTGGAACCGGCAGGGCCCGCAGGAAGCGCGGCGAATCCGACGTTGTCTGCCACCTTGGACTTGGCGGGGTCCGTGGCGTTCTTGTAGAGCGAGTCGGCCTCGGTGTAGAAAGCGGCCTTGCCCTGCGTGAAGATGGCCATGGCCTCGGGCCAGCTCATGTCGGTGCTGACATTGGCGGGGCCGTAGTTCTTGATCAGGCCGCCGTAGAACGCGTAGGCCTTCTTGGCGGCATCCGAGTTCACTGCCGACTTTCCGCTGGAATCGGTGAAGTCGCCACCGAAGCTGTAGAGGAAGCTGGAGAACTGGGTGACGGCTGCGGACTTTCCGGTGCGGGCCACGAAGCCTGCGGTGTCCGGGGAGGACTCCTTGATGGCTTTCGCCGCGGCTTCCAGTTCCTCCATGGTCTTGGGAACCTGCAGCCCGGCGGCCTGCAGGAGGTCCTTACGGTAGTAGAGAACCTCGCGTTCGGTGATGATCGGGACGCCCACCACCTTGCCGTCCACCGTAGTGGCCTTCACGGGGCCTTCCTGGTAGTCCTTCCAGTCCCAGTTGGAATCGGACGAAACGTTGCTGGTCAGGTCCGCCAGGTAGCCGTTCTTGGCGAATGCCTTGCCTTCCTGGAGCGGGCGGTACATCATCACGTCGATCTCGTCGCTGCCTGCATTGAGCTTGACGTTGTACTGGTCTGAGAGCTGGTCCTCGCCCAACTGGGTGAGCTCCACCTTGAGGCCGCTGGACTGCTCGAATTCGGGGATAGCCGCCTTGATTCCCTCGGTCCAGACATGGTTGGCGAGGGTGACCCGGACGGTGCCGGCCTGTTTGGCATCGTCGCTGCCGCCCCCGCCGCCGCTGCAGGCGGTGAGCCCCAGCGACATCGCCGCAGCCACCGCCGCGTACTTCACAATTGAACGTCGCTTCATTACGACTCCCTTGTTTCAGGGCCCGCGTCCGCCGCGGAGCCGATAGCAGACGCGTCTTTACATCTGCTCTAGAAAGGCATCCTAGGCAAATAAGGCAGACATATACAAGGGTTTGGCGGGTCTCAGTATGATCTATTCATGAATACCCCCAAGGCGGCGGCGTCCCCTTTCGACCTGCACAACGCGCTGGTTGAGAAGCTGGGCCTTGCCATCGCGGAGGGAAACCTGGCGGCACATTCCATCCTCCGCCTGGACGAACTCGAGGCGCAGCACAGCGTTTCCCGCTCCGTCATCCGGGAAGCGACCCGGGTACTCTCCTCCAAGGGAATGCTGGAGTCGCGGCGCCGCCTGGGCACAGTGGTCCAACCCGAAGAATCCTGGAATCTGTACGATCCGCAGGTCATCCGCTGGCGCCTTGCCTCGGCGAAACGGCTGGAACAGCTGCAGGCACTGAACGAGCTGCGGGGGGCCATCGAACCGCAGGCCGCGCGGCTGGCAGCGGAGCGTGCCTCCTGGGATGCGGGCTCAGACCTGGTATCGCAGGCTGCACGGCTGTGGGCTGCCGGGCAGCGCGGAGACCAGGAAGAATTCCTTCGGCTCGATATCGAGTTCCATGCGGCTGTGCTCCAAGCCTCCGGCAACCTGATGTTTTCCCAGCTCCACAACCTGGTGGCGGAGGTGCTGACCGGCCGCAGCGCCCACGGGCTCATGCCGAACCTGCCCAACCACGAAGCTTTGCAGCTGCACGTGGATGTGGCGAGCGCCATCCAGCGCGGCGAAACTGCCGCCGCCCACGCTGCCATGAGCAGGATCGTGGAACAGTCCAGCGAGGAGATGCGGCACATCTGGTCCAGCAGCCACGAAACGGACGGCGGCCCGCTGGCGCTGGACGGTGCCCAGTCGGTTTAACCCATCTCCACCCACTGTGTCCGCCATTCGGGTGCCGGGAACGCCTCGCTCCAGTAGGCGGTCTCCGTGGCGATGCGGCCGTCCCGGAATTCAAAGATGAACACGGTTTCGTAGACGGGCCCGCCGTAGTCCAGGGATGCCTCGGCCACCACCAGGTTTCCGCCGCTGGTCAGCCGCCGCGGCGTGATGGTGGGCAGCTGTGGAAAGGCGTTGTAGATGGCCCGCCGGTTCTCCGCGCCGCGGACGTACTCGCCGGACTGAGGCCAGTGCATCACCGCGTCGTCATGGAACAGTTCGTCCATGACCTCGATATGCCGGTCGTTGATGCACTGGATCAGCCGGTGCACCACCTTCTCGTTACTGCCCGTCTCATCCATGGCCTGCCCCGCCCTTTCCCTGCCGACCGTCCACTTTCGCAGTGGATTGTGCGCACATGCTAGGCCTGTCCGGCCGGCGGGGCAACGGTTCGGCGGACGACGGCGTGGACGCACCGTGGGCGGGTGCGGTTCCTAGGGCCCGCCGACGCCACAGCCGGTTCCGCCGCCGTATTCCGGCCAGCCCGGCAGGGCAGCAGCGAACGAGGGCGGCAGCGAACGGGTCACTGATGGCCGGGGTGCCGGCGAAAGGCGGGGGGCTGGCTACCGCTCCCCCGCCGACCGGAGTTCCCGTGCCAGGAAGTCCAGCGCAGCCTTGCCTTCGGGCAGCCCGGCCGTGTGGTTCAGGTGCCCGTGCACGCCGCCCTCGGCGAGGAAGTAGGTGACGGGGACTTTAGCCTGTTCCAGGCTGGCGGCGAAGAGTTCGGCGGAGCCGCGGGCGTCGTCGTACTCGCAGGCCAGCAGCGCCGTTGGCGGGAGCCCTGCAGGGTCGGCATACCCGGGCATCGCGTAGGACGGCGCCATGCTGACCGGGCCGCCCACGTAGTTCTCCGCCGTCCGGATGCAGTCCTCCAGGGTGAAGCGCAGGTGCCGGGGCAGGCCCGCCATGACCTCCTCGTCCAGCCCGCCGGCCGGCTGCGGGAGTTCGGCGTGCAGGAAGGGGTAGGCCAGCAGGAGCCTGGCGGGCAGCGGCTTGCCGGCATCAATCAGGTAGAGCGCAGCGCCCACGGCCAGGTTGCCACCTGCGCCCGCGCCGCCCAGGCACAGCAGGTCCGGGTCCAGCCCCAGCGAGGTGGCGTTCTTCCGTGCCCAGAACCAGCCGGCCAGGGCGTCATCATGCGGGATGGGGTAGGACACACCGTCGCGGGCCAGCCGGTAGTCCACCGACAGCACCGGTGTGCCCAGATCGGCCAGCACGCGGGCCAGGTAGTCCGATTCGGGGATGTCTACGCTGCCGCTGACGAAGCCGCCGCCGTGCAGCCACACCAGGGCCGGGGTGTCCGTCCCGGCGGCTTCGCCGTAGATCCGGATGTCCACGGGACCGTGCCGCCCGTCGGCTGTCACCGTGCGGATGGGAACGTCGGGGCCCGGCTGCCGTTCGGCGTCGGGGTTCAGGAACCTGGGGCCTTCCGGCGAGGCAAGGTATTCGGCAAACCCTGCGGCCGGGGCTTCTGGCACCTGCCGGGCAGCCTGCCGGGCTGTTTCGCGTGGCGTCATGGTGTTCACAGCTTCCGGGAAAAGTAGCCGACGGCGAGGGCCAGGATGGAGTCCATCTGGTCCTCGGCGCCGAAGAAGCAGTGGTCGCCGCCTTTGACGGTGACCACCTCGTGCTCCACGCCCGCGTCCGCGAGCGCGGCAGCCAGCAGGTCCGTCTGGGAATGCGGAACCAGCCCGTCGCTGTCGCCGTGGACCAGCAGGAAAGGCGCGGCGCCGGCTGCCACGTAGCTGACGGGGCTGGCCGCTGCCAGCAGGTCCGGATGGTCCGAGCCGCCCACCAGCATGTATTCGGGCTGCAGCGTCATGCCGGGCGGAACCGCTGCCGTGAGCGCGGGCGGGAAGAGACCCTCAGGCATGGACATGGGCGGGATGTCCGCCAGGGAGGACACGCCGTAGAAGTCGACGACGGCGCTGACGCCCGCGGGGTGCCCCTGCGCGCCGAGGCCGCCATCCAGGTCCGGGCGGTTGCCGGTGAGCCCCAGCAGCGCCACAAGGTGGCCGCCGGCGGACTCGCCCCAGGCGCCGAACCTGTCCGGATCGATGTTCAGCTGGGCGGCGAATTCGCGGAGATAGCGCAGCGCGGCCTTCAGGTCGTGGAGCTGGGCCGGGAACGGCGCCTCCAGGGAGTGCCGGTAATCCGCGGTGGCGCAGGCGATGCCGGCCTCGTTCAGGAGCCTGAAGACCGAATCCGGCGCGAACGTGGGCGGCAGTTCACGCCGGTCCCCCAGCTGGAAGGCGCCGCCGTGCACCCACAGCACCAGCGGCGTCGGGCCGGATGCCCGGGGTGGCAGCCAGATGTCCATCTTCAGGGGGCGGAAGCCGATGGCGCGCGCGTACGTGACCTCACGGTGCACGGACGACACATCGGAGACGGCCTCCGGTTTCCCGGGTGCGTCGTACACGGGGAACGGCGGGATGTCCCTGTCTCCCGGCCTGGAGACATCAGCGCGGGAGGCGTCAGCGCGGGAAGGGTCAAGTACGTCGGTAGCGTCGTCCACTGTCATAGTGTGCTCCTCATCAGTTCAGGGTGTGTGGTGTCCCCGCCGGGGGCGGCGGTGAAAGTATGGTGTCCAGGCCCGACGGCGGCGGCCGGTTCCCCGGGCAGCAGTACGTCGGCGGTGGTGCCGGAGGGGATGTCCGCGGTGAGCGTCAGCACGCCGTCGTCCGTTCCGTGGGGCCCCGAAGCACCCTTCGACAGCGTCCAGGCGACGGTGATCTGGCCGTGCGGCCCAAGGTGGGACGTGGCGGCGGAGGTGATGCCGGTGCCGGGGCGCGGTTCGATGATGACCCGGTCCCAGCCGGCACTGCCGGGTGCCTGCCGCAGGCCGGCGGTGTAGCGGTGCAGGAAGGACACCACGGCGCCTTTGCTGTAGTGGTTCAGCGACTGGTGGGCCGTGCCGCCCGCGTCGAGGCCGTTCCACAGTTCCCAGACCGTGGTGGCGCCGCGGTCCACCATGGCCAGCCAGGACGGTTCGGTGTCCTGCATCAGTAGGTCATAAGCGACGCCCAGGTGGCCGTTATCGGCCAGGACCGGGAGCAGGTAGGGGGTGGCCAGGAAGCCGGTGCCCAGGTGGATGCCGGCGTCGCGGATCTGTTCCACCAGCTGTGCGGTGACGGCGGCGCGGTATTCCGGGCCGGCCAGGCTGAAGGCGAGTGCCCGGACGCAGTTGGCCTGGCTGGCGTCGGTGACCCGGCCGGACGCGTCCAGGTATTCCGTGGCCCAGGCCTTCCGGATGGCGTCGGAGAGTTCGGCGAGGTCAGCTGCTTCCTCCGCCAACCCCAGTACCCCGGCGATGCGGGCCATCAGGTCCGTGGTGTGCCGGTAGTAGGCGGTGGCCACGATGCCGTTGTCCGCGGTGCGGGCGGCGAACAGGTCCGGCTCGGGGCCTCCCGGTTCCATCCATTCGCCGAAGTGGAAGCCGGTGTCCCACAGGAACTTCTCGTGGGCGGCGGGGACGGGCGCCTTCGCTGCGCGGGTGGAGTGCCGCTGCGTTTCGGCGGTGGTCCGGACGAAGCCCAGCCACCGGTTCATGGCCTGCCAGTTTTCGGCGAGGATCGAGGCGTCGCCGGTGGCCAGGTAGGTCTCCCAGGGCACCATGACGATCGCGTCGCCCCAGCCGGAGGAACCGTTGGTGAAGCCCATGAACTCCGCCGAAGTGATGGCCGGTCCGGGCGACGGCGAGATGTTGGCGATGACGCCGTTGTCCCACTGGTCGGCGCGGACGTCACGCAGCCACTTGCGGGTGAACCCGGTGACGTCGTACAGGTACGCGGCGGTGGGGACGAACAGTTGCCAGTCCCCGGTCCAGCCCGCTTTTTCGCGCTGCGGGCAGTCGGTGGGGACCTCGCAGGAGTTGCCCAGGAAGCTCCATTCCACCATCCTGTGGAGCTTGTTCAGCCGCTCGTCGCTGCAGTGGAACGTGCCGATGCGTTCCAGGTCGGTCCGGACCAGGCAGGCAGTGATGTCCTCCCGGTGAAGATCCGAGGCGAGGCCCTGGACCGAGGCGTACTGGAACCCGTGCGTGGTGTGCCGGGGCTCGAAGGCTTCGCCGGCGGCGCCGGAGGCGGTCACGGTGTCCACCTGCCCGGCGTCCCGGAAAGCTCCGGGCGTGCGGAAGTCGTGCGGGCGCAGGTGATCCCGGGTGACGTCGCCGTCCCGGCCGAGTGCTTCGCCGTATTCCAGGGTGACGGTTTCGCCCGGCGCGCCAAGGGCAGCCAGGCGGACCCAGCCGTGGATGTTCTGGCCGAAGTCCACCACCTGGTGTCCGTTGGGCAGCCGGGTGATGGCCGCCGGCGCCAGTTCGGCCGTCACCCGTGTGGGCGCGGCGAGGGGCCCGGTGAGTGCGTCGAAGCTGCGGGAATGAACGACGGCGGCCCGCGGCGGCGCTGGCGGAAGACCTGGTGCGCGCGCATTCTTCCCGCCGTCGCCTGCACGGGGTAACGCACCGTCGTCGGCCGTTCGAAAATCAACCCGCTGCCCCGCCATGAGGTCCGCGCTGATGACCTCCGTGGCGGACACCAGCCACGACGCGTCGGTGCCGATGACTTGCCGTCCCGCCCCGGACCCCAGCTCAAGCTGGGCGAGGAACGCCGTGTGCGTGCCGTACATGTCGGCGTCGCGCGTGTACCCGAAGGTGCCGCGGTACCAGCCGTCGGTGAGGACGGCGCGGATGGTGTTGCGGCCCGCGGTGAGCAGGGCCGTGACGTCGTAGGCCTGGACCTGGAGGGTGGTGTTGTAGCTGGTGGAGCCCGGAGTGAGCTGCTGGTCGCCGACGCGTTGGCCGTTGATGAAGAGTTCGTAGATGCCGTGGGCGGTGGCGTAAGCGCGGGCTTTGTCCGGTGCGGCCGGCAGCATGAAGGTTTTGGTGAGTGCGTATCCCGGGCGCTCGCCTGGCTGGTTTACCTGCTCCTCATCGGCGCCGATCCACTGCGCCGTCCAGTCCGAGGGGTGCAGGAGGCCCAGCTCGACGGGCATGGGGTGGGACCATTCGCTGGCTGTTTCGGTGCCGTGGGCATCGACGTCCCAGCTGCGCACCCGCCACTCGAACCGGCTGCGGGAATGCAGGGCAGGTCCGCTGTAGGTGATGCCGCTGGAGTCCGCGGATGCGATCCGTCCGGTGTCCCAGCCGTTCGAGGCTGTGATCCGGTACGCGGTCTGCCGGGTGGTCCCGGCGGGCGGCGTCCAGCCCAGGCGGGGCTCCCGGACGGCGAGGCCCATGGCTTCGCGCAGGTGTTCGGCCCGGAGCCGGGTGGGGGCGGTCATGCGGCAGGACTCCTGGAGGTGGTGGTGCTGGGAATTCAAGCTTCGTTGGCTGGCGCTAAGCCCTCACATGCGGCTTTCAATGGTTGGAATAGTATTGTGGTTCAGCTCACGGCACCGCTGTGGGCCGTAAGCCCTGCCAACGGCGCTAGGAACCACTGCCATGACACTGTCCCCGGACACAGAAACGCACACGGATACCCCCAACGCCGCCTCGCCCGCCCGCGGCAAACGGCCCAAACAGGGCGAACCCGTCATTGACCGGGCGCTGAGCCTGCTGGCCGTCTTCTCGGACCGCCGCCGGGCGCTGACCCTCTCGGAGCTCGCCCGCCACGCGGACATGCCCGCGCCCACCGCGCTGCGCCTGATCTCCCGGCTGGTGGCCTGGGGTGCCCTGGAGCGGCTCGACGACGGCCGCTACGTCGTGGGCGTCAGGCTCTGGGAGGTGGCATCCCTGTCACCGCGCGGGCACGGAGTGCGCGAAATCGCGCTGCCGTACCTTGAGGACCTTTTCGAAGTGACGCGCCACCACGTCCTGCTGGCCGTGCGGGACAACGAGCAGGCGGTGCTGATCGAGCGGCTCTCGTCCAAGGATGCCACCGAGGTGGCGTACCGGGTGGGCGGCCGGGCGCCGCTTCGGTCCACCGCCGTGGGGCTGGTGCTGCTGGCGGGCGCGGACCAGCAGTTCCAGGAAGCCATCATGGCCAAACCGCCGGAGAAGGAACCGGGTGTGGCGGATATGCCCGAGGGGCAGCTGCGGCGGACCCTGTCCGACGTGCGCCGCACCGGAATTGCCATGATCCGGCGCAGCCACCCGTCCATGACGGTGTCCGTGGCGTCGCCGGTTTTCGATGCGCAGGGTTCCGTGGTGGCGGCCCTGTCCATTGTGGTTCCGGACGGCTCCACGCCACCGAACGTGCTGGCGCCGGCGGTCCGTGCCGCCGCCCGCGCCGTATC
This sequence comes from Arthrobacter sp. Leaf137, assembly GCF_001423525.1. Classification (GTDB taxonomy): domain Bacteria; phylum Actinomycetota; class Actinomycetes; order Actinomycetales; family Micrococcaceae; genus Arthrobacter. The sequence goes on from NZ_LMOI01000020.1 coordinate 121,653, forward strand.
CAGGAACCTGGGGCACCAGGCAACGGTCAGCGCGGACGTGCGGACGCACTCGCGGGGGTAGCCGCCTAGCCCGCGGTGGCCGGGGCGTTCCGCGCAAAGGTGCGGGCCGCCCGGGATCCTGCGGCGGCGCTGGCCCCGATGGTGATGAGGGCGCCCAGGATCAGCGCCGAAGCTTCGCCGGGCTCCAGCAGGTTCAGCTGGGTGCCGATGGCGGCGGCGGCAACCGGCACGCCCAGCTGGGATGCCGAGAGTACCGCGAGCGGCAGCGGCTGGCCGAGCAGGCGCAGGCTTCCGTGGACCAGCAGGGTTCCTGCTCCGAGGCAGAGCCCGAGGAGCACCATTCCGGGGGTGCCGGCGAGCGCCCGCAGATCCAGCGATGCGCCCAGCCAGACGAAGAACACGGGCCCCAGGAAGCCGTCGCTGACAGCGAAGAGCTGATGGGCCAGCCGCCGGGGTTCCCCCACGGCCGCCACCACCAGCCCGAAGGAGAATCCGGCCAGCATCACGGACACGTGCCCTGCCACTGCCAGCCCGGAGAGGGCGAAGAGCAACGCGAGCTGGATGCGGAGTTCCAGGGCGAACTTCCGGTCCTCGGACACGTCATGCACCCGCCCGCGGGTGCCGCTGAGCTCCAGCCACCGAAGCACGAAAAACAGAACCACCGAACAGGCCGCGACGGCGGCCGCCCCCGCCGCCGCCCGCGCAGCGTTGGGCGGGTCCACGGCGAGCGGCAGCGCCACGATGCAGGCGATGTCTGCCACGGCAACCTGCGCCGTGGTGGTGAGGACCTTTGGACCGGCCAGCCGCAGGGAATCAACGATCGGCAGGACCAGGGCCGCCGACGACGACGCGAGCAGGACGATGTAGAGCGGAGCGTGGCCGGTGCCGAAGGCGAACGCAATGCCGGTTCCGACGGCGGCCGCGAGCGCCGCGGCGGTGGCCGCCCGGAGCGCGCCGCCGGCCAAGGCCGGGCGGAGGGCCCGGTCCCGCACCGGCACATGCGTACCGGCCACGAACATGATGAGGGCGAACCCCACGTCCGCCACGAACGTGAACGTCGGATCGGAGGAATCCACCAGGCCCAGGCCAGTGCGCCCAATGGCGATTCCGGCCAACAGCTGCCCCAACACCATGGGCAGGTGCCATTTACGCGGGAACGCCAGCAGGGGCCCCAGGAGCGCGACGGCGGCGATCAGCGAGAGCTGGAAGAACGACACACGCCTTCCTCCTTCTGCCGGCGCGCCCGGACCCCCATCCGCTCCGGGCAACCGCTGCGGCCGTTGCCCGTGGGATTCGCCAGCGGGGCGGATGGTGCGCTCACAGTACCCACGCCGCTGCAGGCGGTCAACGGCGTGGGTACCGTGAGCCGGTCAGGAAGCCGAGCGGGTATCGAACCCGGCCGCTGATTCCCGCAGCAGGCGGGCGACGGTATCCAGCGGGGTGCTGGCGGGCCGGCGGCCTGCGAACCGCCGCAGGACGATGCGCCGGGTTCCCAGCCCGGGGACGTCCAGGACTTCCACGCCGTCCTGGACCACGCCTGCCAGTGCCAGGGTGGGCACGATCGCCACCCCTTCGCCCGCAGCGACAAGCGCCAGTGCCGTCAGGGTTTCCTGGTACTGGTGCACCGTTTCGATGTGGGCGCCCGTCGCGTGGCGGAGCCGCCCGATCACGGCGGCGTTGGCTGCTGATTGCTCGACGCCCAGCCACGGGAGCGGGAGCCGGCCAAGGTCCACATTTTCCGTGGTGAGCAGCGCCCCGGTGGGGACCACCAGATTCCATGGCTCGTCCAGGAGCGGCTCCTCGATCATTCCGGCTGCAAGCGTCCGCTGCTCCGCCGTGGTCGAATCCAGCTCCACCACCACGGCGTCGAGCTGGCGTCGGCGGAGCAGCCGCATCAGGGCGGGATAATCGTCTTCCACGATCCGGACCTGCAGCTGGGGGTACTGGTTCCGCCATTCCGGGAGCCGCGGGATGACCACTGTCCGCACGAAGCTGGTGAACCCGCCGATGCGCACCACCCCTTCGATGGTGGCTCCGCTTTCCATCCGCGCACGCGCCACGGTGAGGGCGCGTTCAATCTCTTCGCCCGCCTCTGCCATCGCCAGGCCGGCGGGCGTCAGCACCGAGCCCTTCGGCGTCCGCAGCACCAGTGCCTGTCCCGTTTCGTGCTCCAGTTTGCTCAGTTGCTGGGACACGGCGGAGGGCGTAATCCGCAGCTCATCGGCTGCCGCGAGGACACCGCCCGTCCGGGCCACGGCCAGCAGTACCAGCAAGCGGCGCGGGTCGAGGTTCATGTTAAGCCGTTCTAAACAAGGACTTCAGAAGAATGCAATTGAACTACACCTCTTTCGGCCCCGACAATTGCCGTTAGGTAACGATTTCAGGAAGGACACCATGGAACTGCTGTGGGAAATTGCCGGTTGGGCCGGCGCCGTCGCCATCCTCAGTGCATACCTGACGGTATCCATGGGGTGGCTGAAGGCCGGGAAGGCTTTCCAGACCGCGAACCTCGTGGGCGCGTCCGCATTCATCATCAATGGCGCCTTCCACGGTGCGTGGCCGTCCGTGGCCACCAACGTTGCCTGGTGCCTCATTTCCGCCGTGGCACTTCTTCGCATGCGCGGCGCCGGCGGCCCTGCCGGCAGTGACGCTCCCGCGGTACAGCTGCCCGGCGTCCCGGACACCACCGGCCAGCTCGCCGTCATCGAGCCGCGCGTTACTGGACCCCACCCCATTGAGGCGCGAGCGGTTGAAGCCTATGCAGCGGAGCCCTATTCCGCCCAGCCTTACGCTGCTGAGCCTTACGCGGCCTGCACTGCGTCCGCCGCCGCACCCGCACGGCAGGGCGCCGTCGCCATCTAGCGGTGGCGATCCGGCGCCGTGCCGAGTGGTCAGTCTTCGCCGCGGTAGGACACCCGGCGGACCAGGACCTCACCGTCAACGGCGTAGACGCCGAACGCCCTCCCGGTAAAGGCCTTGGCGGTTTCGAAGGCCCAATGCCGCCCGTCGAGCTCGGCCAGCAGCAACTCCGGGCTCCCGCCAGTCCCGGCGGCGCGGGCGGTCAGGCGGATCCTGTCGCCACCCACGGCACCGGCGCTGAAATCCGACGGCGGCGGGCTCGTGACGATGGCCAACTCCACGTCGCCGGACGGAACCGTCGCCTCCCACGTGCGGTCAAAGCCGGCTACAACGGCACGCGCGGTGATCCTGACGCCGTCGAAATCCTGGCCCTGCCGCTGGCTGGCTTCGATGCCGAACCAGTTGTCCTCAGCGTTCCGCACGGCAACGCCTCCGCTGCCGGGGCCGACGCTGAGCACTGCCCGGAATTCCATGCCGAGGTGGCGCTGGCGCTGGGCGAGGAAGCAGGGCCGGGGCGAACCCATGGTGCTCCCGTCGCCGGTGACCAGGAGGCCCTTCGACGTCGGCGCCGTGAACTCCACGGGCATCCGGCGGACCCCGATCCAGTTGGGGTGGTCAGGGGCTGCGCCGTGGGTGAAGTCGTACTCCACCTGTTCCGGCCGGGTCCCACCCATTACGGGCAGCTGGGCGTGCGGCCAGCCGTCCTTCCACTGCACCCCGGTGAGGAAGGTCTCCCGGCCCAAGGGTGAAAACGCCTGGGTGAGCCCCACCGGACGCACGCCCAGCAGGACCATGGCCGTGCCGCCGTCGGGAAGCTCCACCAGGTCCGCGTGCCCGGTGTTCTGCACCGGCGATCCCGTGCCGGCCGCGGTGAGGACGGGGTTGTGCGGCGCGGACTCGAAAGGCCCGTCCGGGCGGCGTGACCGTGCCACGGTGACGGCGTGGCCCCTGTCTGTCCCGCCCTCCGCAGCGATGAGGTACCACCAGTCGCCGCGGTGGTAGAGGTGCGGCCCTTCCGGTGAATAGAGCCCGCTGCCGGACCACAGCGCGCGGGGCTGCCCAAGCGCTTCCCCCGTTGCCAGATCCACCCGCACCTGCTGGATCGCATCCGGGTGGCGGGCGAAGGTGACATAGGCGTTGCCGTCCGCATCCCACGCGAGGTCCGGGTCGATGCCGTCAACTGCCCCGATGGTGGTGCCGTCGCTCCAGGGGCCGGCGGGGTTGGTGGCTGTGAACACCACGCAGCCCCGGCCGCCGAGGAAGACGGACACGATCAGGTAGAAGACACCGTCACGGTAGCGGAGGGTGGGCGCCCAGACGCCTCCGGGTGTGGGGACGTTGGCGAGCCGGACCTGCTCCTCACGCGTGGCCACGTGCCCCACCAGCTCCCAGTCCCCAAGGTCCTTGCTGTGGTAGATCGGCAGGCCCGGAAGGTATTCAAAGGATGAGGTGGCCAGGTAGTAGCCGTCCGGGGTGCTGACGATGCTGGGGTCAGGGTTGAATCCGGACAGGATGGGATTGCTGTGCATCCCGCCATCCTGCTGCCTGCAACCACGTCAGGGCCGGGCCGGTTTCACCCTTTGGAAGGCATTCTGCCCGGCGGGCTGCGCGTCCATTACAAGAAGCTGTCCGCACTGAGCTCATGGTCCGCTCCCCCGGCCAGCTCAACGCTGATTTGTAGCCCGTTCCACACAATGTCCCTCCGCACGGCCTCCGGCGAACGGAGCACGGCACTCCCGAGGACCCCGCCGGCCCACCTGACGTCCACGCCGATGCCGCCCACAGCGCGCAGCCCCCTGGCCGATCCCTCGCCCCATGCGTCGGGCAGTGCCGGGAGGAGCCTGATGGCGGCAGCGTCCGACTGCACCAGCATCTCCGCGATTCCAGCCGTGGTCCCAAAGTTGGCGTCGATCTGAAAGGGCGGGTGCGCGGTGAACAGGTTGGGGTAGACCCCGCCGCGTTCGGCCAGCCCGTCCCCAGCCACGCGCAAGGCGAGGTGCAGGCTCTCCTCCGCTTTGCCGGCGACGCCCAGGTGGGCCCACAGGCCGAGGCGCCAGGCCATGGCCCAGCCCGTCGACTCCGAGCCCCGGAGTTCCAGCGTCCGTACTGCCGCGGCGGCCAGTTCCGGGGTAGCCTCCAGGCTCCATTCCTGCAGCGGGAACAGCCCCGCCAGGTGCGAGGTGTGCCGGTGTTCCGGCTCGTGTTCGGCGGCCGGGAAGGACCATTCGAGGACTTCACCGCGGCCGCCGATGGCTGGCTGCGGAAGCGCGGCCACTTTGCGGGCGAGGTCATCGAGCCACGGCGCCGGAGCACCGAGCGCCGCCGCTGCCTGCCGCGCCGAACCGCACAGCGCCCTGAGCAGGGAAACGTCCATGGTGGCGGACCTGCCCACCGCCGCGGGGCCGCCGTCGTCCGCGACAAAGCGGTTTTCGGGAGAGGTCGACGGCGACGTATGCGTTCCGCTGTCAGGTTCGCCGATGATCCAGTCCAGTGCGAAGAGGCACGCGCCTTCGACGGCGGGCCAGGACGCTTGAAGGCGGGTGAGGTCACCCGTGAAGGAGTAGTGCCGCCAGGCCGCCTGGACCAGCCACGTTCCGCCCATCGCCCAACTGGCCCACATCGCGCTGCCCTCGCCGGCTCCCACCGCGAAAGGCTGCCCCCAGGGGTCCGTGTTGTGGTGTGCCGCCCAGCCGCGGGCACCGTACAGGCCCGCCGCCGCGGTGCCGGTGCGGGCGAGGGTATCCACCAGCCGGAGCAGTGGTTCGTGGCATTCCGCGAGGTTGGTTGTCAGGGCCGGCCAGTAGTTCATCTGGGTGTTGATGTTGATGGTGTAGTTGCTGCTCCAGGGCGGCGGAAGCTCCTCGTTCCAGATGCCCTGGAGGTTGGCCGGGAAGCCGCCCTCCCGCGAGGAGGCGATCAGCAGGTACCGGCCGTAGTGGAACAGCAGTGCCATCAAGGCAGAGTCGGACTTGTCCGTTTCGAAGGCCCGGATGCGCTCATCGGTTGGCTTCCCTGCCGCGGTCACCGAGCCGGCGCCGAGCTCGAGGGATACGCGGCTGTAGAGCCCGGTGTGGTCGTCGAGGTGGCGCCGCAGGGCCGGCTCGAAGGATTCTTCTTCCAGTACCCCCGCGATCCGTGCGCTGAGGAGCCCTGCCAGCGCCTCGGCGTCGTCCGCGGTGTTGGCGTGGCGGGCCTGGGCGTGGTTGAGCACAGTGCCCGTCGCCACGACGATCCGGACAAAAGTCGCGCCCCGGATGCCCAGGACCCCGTCGGCAAAGCCGGCATCGCCGTCCGTGACAATGCCGGCGTGGACCGCTCCGGCGCGGGAACCGTTGCCGTAGACGATCGGTTCGGCAGCCTGTTCATGGGACGGCGCGACGTCGGCCGGAAGCAGCACGCCCAGCCGGAGCTCCGTTCCCCAGTCCTGTGCGACGGCGTCCAAGGCCCGTGCGGTGATTTTGTCCGGCGCCATTCCGATCCGCAGGTCAGCGGGCGCACCGAACGCGATGTCGTGCACGATGACGGCGTCGGGGTGGGAGGCGAAGGTCCGGTGCCGCGCCTCGGAACCGTCCAGGAGGTAGCGGTGCCCGGCGGTGCCTGTCCGGAGATCGAGCCACCGGGCGGGGCCATCTGCCGGAGCAGCGGTGCCGGCGGCTTCGACTGACAGGACGGCAAAGGGAAGGTACGCCTGCGAATGCGTGCCCTGGAAGGCCAGCAGCAGTTCTTCGGCCCGGCGGACGTCCCCGGCATCGATGGCATGGCGGATGCCCTGGAGCCGGGCTGTCCCCTCTGGCGGGTTTAGGGCCGGTGCGGACCGGTGCGTGGGCCCGGACCAGGCCGAGCCCTCGTTGAGCTGGATGCGCTCGCCGCCGGCCAGGCCGCGCAGCGTGGCACCGGCGAGGCCGTTGCCCACCGGCAGTGACTCGACGAACTGTTCCGCCGGCCGGCGGTACCAAAGCACGTGGCCGGGATCGGCGTCGGGCAAATCGACGGCCGGCAGATGCCCCGCCGGGGCCTGCCGGCTCAGTACTGTCCCTTGATCACGAAGTAGGAGCCGCGGATGGTGCCTGCGAGCTTGGATTTCTGGCGCGCGAACTTGAAGCTGGACGCCAGTTCCTCCGGCACCTCCATGCCGTCGGAGAGCTTGAATCCGACTGCCCGTTTGGCGCCCTCGCCGATGCCGTACATGACGTTGATGGACAGCCCGGACTCGTAGAACACGTAGGCCATCCGCAGCCCGTCCACCTCGAAGGAAGACACTTCAAGCGGTTTCGAGGCAATCACCAGGTCCCGCTCCGTGGCAAGGATGTTGTGGATGTACGCGAGCGTCTGGGGATCGTCTTCGGCGGCGGTGACAGTGAAGTCGTGATCGTATTTGTTCTTGTAGTACCGTGCCTCGTTGGCGCGCAGCCCGGCCAGCGCGTCCGCCACGGGTGACGATTCCAGGCCAACGGTGGACACGTTCTTGAAATCCACTGTGTACGGCATGAGTCCTCCTGGGTTTTGGTCCTGTGGCACATCGTTGCAGATCAGCGGCTGCCGCGCATTCACTCCTGTGGTTTGCGCGCAACCAGCGTGTAGGTGCAGGGGACGAGGTCCCGCTCAGCTTCGGGCCACGCGTAGCCATCCGGCACGTCCACCATGCGGGGCGAGAACTTCCACGGCAGCGTGGTGCCCTCGTCCAGGCGGAGGAGCTGCAGCCCGGCGCCGATGAGGGAGTTAATGATGTCGGACAGCGGATGCGCCCACTGGTAGGTGCGGGAATGGGACACCTTCCCGCCGCCCACATAGGTGGACTCCTCGTCCCACACCTGGGCCCGGCCGCGGTTGAAGTACGGATAGCGGAGCTGCAGCCCCTCGGCATCCTCATCCACCGCGTAGAGGGCAGGATGGCCGTCGCGGATGTAGAAGGTGCCACCGGGTTTGAGGAGCGCTGCCACCTGGGACGCCCACTGCGCCAGGTCCGGAAGCCAGGTGATGGTTCCGATGCTCGTGTAGACGACGTCGAAGTCGCCCGAAACGGCCCGCCGCGCCTCCAGGACATCCGCCTCCACCCACGCCACCTTCAGGCCCAGCTTTTCCGCCAGGCCGGCAGCGGACGCCAGGGCGGACGGCGAGAAGTCCAGGCCGGTGACCCGGGCGCCCGCACGGGCCAGCGATACCGTGTCCGTCCCGATGTGGCACTGCAGGTGGCACACGTCGAGCCCGGCAACCGTCCCGCCAGGAACGAACGGCGCCAGCGCTTCCAGGTCGGTACGCACCACGGGGGTCAGGTAGCCCGGATCATCCAGCGCCCCGAGTCCGTAGGCTTCCTCGTGCAGGGGCACCCGGTCTTCCCAATTGTCCCGGTTGGTGGCGCGTGCGGTCTCCCAGTCGACCGTAATCCGGCTGTCACTCATTCCGGCAGCCTACAGCGTTGTAGAGCCACCGGCCCTGCGCCATCGTCACAGGATCCTGATGCCGGCCCCACTGATCTCGATTTCCACCAACGTGACCCGTTCATCCGGCGTGCTGTTCGGCCAGTGGAAGCTCAGGTAATCGCGGCCGCCGGATGTGCGGAGGACCATGCCATGGCCTCCATCGGCGGACCACAGGGGCTCGGGCCGCTGTGTCCACGGGCCCGCGATGCTTCCACTGGCTGATTCCGCGATGCCCATGGCGTACCCGGCCTCGCCGTGGCTGGACCACAGCATGAGAAGTGTGCCCTCAGCGGCATGGATCAGGAAGGGGCCGTCGGTGAACCGCGGATCCGCGGCCAGGTTCAGTCCCTTGGGAGGTTCCACGCCCTCCGGGAAACGAAGGAGACGGGTCCAGTTGGCCGAGGACGCCGCGAACAGGAGAACCGGCTCATCAACGCCGGAGCGGAGATCCTCGGCCAGCCGCAGCGCGTACATTTCGCCATCCCCGAGGCCTGCCTGGTCCGGCGTCCCCTCCGCCCCGCGGCTGTAGACCAGCCAGCGCGTGCCATCGCCGTCGATATGGAGGGTTCCGTCCAGGCATGGCTGGGTTGCCGGCGTGACAGGTCCGTCGCTCCAAGGACGGTACGGCCCGGTCGGGCTGTCAGAGACCAGCACTGCAACCCCGCGGGGCCGCGCACCGGTGGACGTGGCAAAGGTGGCGAACAGAAAGAACCGCCCGTCGAGGGCGTAAACCTCCGGCGCCCAAAACTGCGTGTCGGCCCAGAACCCGGCCGGCCGGCGGAACGCTTCGATGGGGCCGTCCCAGTGCTCCAGGTCGCGGCTCGTGTAGCAGTCAAAGCCTGTAGCGGGCCCGCCCCAGACGTTCTCGTCACTGGTCCCGAACAGGACGAACTCACCGGGGGCAGGCTCCAGGATGAACGGGTCCCGCATCCGGATTTCGTCGAGGCGCAGCTGGCGAACAGTCTCCTGTTGACCCGTCATCGGCTTACCTCATAGCCGGGGGCAGGTGCCAGCGCGCAGTCGAAGAGGTGTGTGCCGCCCGTGACACCGTGCCGCGCACCGTCCGGAAGGACGACGTCGGCCGCCACCCCGTCCGGGACGGTCGCCTCGAGCCGGAACCCGCCGCCGTCGGACTTCCACGCGGTACGGACCTCACCGTGCGGTGTCTTCAGTGACGTGTTCGCCCACTCGATCCCCTCCCCCGGCTGCGGCTGGATGAGCACACGGGCGTACCCGGGCTCCAGCGGGCGGATGCCGCCGATGGCCTTGTGCATCCAGTCCGCCACGGCGCCCAGGGCGTAGTGGTTGAAGCTGGTCATCTCGCCAGGGTTGATGGTGCCGTCCGGGAGCATGGAATCCCAGCGTTCCCAGACCGTGGTGGCGCCCATCGTTACCGGGTACAGCCAGGACGGGCAGCCCTCCTCCAGCAGCAGCCGGTACGCCTCGTCCACATGCCCGGTGTCCGTCAGGGCGTGGGTGATGAACGGGGTCCCCGCGAAGCCGGTGGACACCCGGTAGCCGTTGTCGCGGACCAATTCGGCCAGGCGGTTGCCGGCGAACTCCCGCAGCTCCGGCGTCAGCAGGACGTCGAAGGCGATGGCCAGCGCGTAGACGGTGGTGCAATCGCTGGAGATGGTGCCGTCGGCCGCCACGTAGTGCTCGGCGAAGGCGTTCCGCACCCGGGCGGCGAGCGCGTCGAAGGAGGCTTCGTCGTCGTACTTTCCCAGCAGTCCCGCGGCCTGGGCGGTGAGCCTGGCGGTCCGGTACATGCAGGCGGTGGCTACGACGGCGGTGTCCGCTTTGGCTGCCCACGGCTGGTCCGGCGCGGCGTCGGGATCGAGCCAGTCGCCGAACTGGAAGCCGGAGTCCCACAGCCCGGCGGGTGAGAGCAGGCCTTCCACCCGGCGGGTGTGCGAGGCCATCGATTCGTACTGGTTCTTGAGGACGCCGAGGTCACCGTAGGCCTCCCACAGGGCCCAGGGCACCCACACTGACGCCTCGCTCCACAGCGCGGAGGACTCCGGCGCGGGGAATTCGGCCGGCTGCGGGCAGTACTTCAGCACATCCGGCACGGTGATGGGGACCAGCCCGTCCTGTGCCTTCTGCTCCGCTGCGAGGTCCAGCAGCCAATCCTGCAGGAAGCCCTTGACGTCGTACAGGTAAGCGGCGGTGGGGGCGAACACCGCGATGTCGCCGGTCCAGCCGAGCCGTTCGTCGCGCTGCGGGCAGTCCGTGGGCAGGTCCAGGAAGTTGCCGCGCAGGCCCCAGACAATGTTGCGGTGCAGCTGGTTCACGAGTTCGTTGGAGCACTCGAAGGTGCCGGTGCGCTCCAGGTCGGAATGGACCACCACAGCTTCGAGATCATCGGCGGTGAGGGTCCCGGGCCAGCCGGTCACCTCGGCGTAGCGGAAGCCATGGAAGGTCTTGGTGGGCTCGAAGGAATCCTGGCCGCCGGAAAGGATGAACGTGTCCGTGGCCTTCGCCGAGCGCAGCGGCCGGACGCCCAGTTCGCCGTCCTCCAGCACTTCGGCATGCCTGATGGTGATGGCGTGGCCCGCTTCGCCCTGCACGGTGAACCGCAGCCAGCCCACCAGGTTCTGGCCGAAGTCCACCAATGTCTTGCCGCTGGATGAGGTGAAGACCTCGACGGGACGGACCGCGCCGGCACGCACCACGGGCGGGCCCACCGGCTCAGCCAGCCGCCCGGCGTCGAACGCCACCTCGCGCACGCCGGTCCAGCCGGTGCCGGGCACGAAGCCGGGTTCCGCCCAGCCCTGCTGGAGCCTGCGGGCGTCGATGGCCTGGCCGTCGTAGAGGTCATTGAAGGTGGTGGCAGACGGGCCTGCATGCCAGGAAGTGTCCGAGGCGACGGACTGGACGTGCCCGTCCTCGAACTCGATGTCCAGCTGGCCGAAGAACCCCAGCTCGCTGCCGTAGAGGTTGGACATGCCGTGCCAGGCCAGCCGGCCGCGGTACCAGCCGTTGCCAAGCTCGACGCCGATCACGGTGGTGGGCCGGATGAGGGCGGTGACATCGTAGCTGCGGTGGCGGAGGCGCCACTCGTAGGAGCTCCAGCCCGGGTTCAGCACATCCGGACCCGCAGGGACGCCGTTGATGGATGCCTCGTAGACGCCCAGTGCCGTGGCCCGCAGCGTGGCCTTCACCACCGCGCCGTGGCCATCCTCAAGGGTGAACTCCTTGCGGAGCAGCGGGGCGCCGTCGAAGTCGTTCTCGGGCGTGATCATGGCGGCGAGCCAGGAAGCTGAAGTCATGGAGGGAGTGTTCCGTTCTGGTGGAAGCAGGGTCAAGGGTGGTTCGGTCCGCGAAAACGCAGGCGCCGTCAGGCGTAGTGGCAGGCGACGTCCGCCGTGCCCACGCGGCGCAGCGCCGGGCGTTCGGTGGCGCACAGCTCGGTGGCGAGCGGGCAGCGGAGCCGGAAAGGGCAGCCGCCGGGACCGGGCACCGCGGCAGCGCCGGTGCGGACCCCGAGCGATTCGCGGGCTTCCCGCCGGGCGGCCTGTTCGGCGGGCCGGGGCACAGGTGAGGCGGCCACGAGGGCCTGCGTGAAGGGGTGCTGCGGGTTTTCCGTGACGGCCGCCGCCGGTCCGCTTTCCATGACCTGGCCGCGGTAAAGCACCACCACCCGCTGGGCCAGGAACTGCACCACGGCAATGTCGTGGGCGATGAACAGGTAGCTCAGGCCGCGCTCGTCGCGGAGGTCGGCCAGGAGGTTGAGTACCTGCGCCTGGGTGGAGAGGTCCAGGGCGCTGACGGCTTCGTCGCAGACCACCAGCTGGGGATCGCAGATCAGGGCCCGCGCCACGGAGATCCGCTGCCGCTGGCCGCCGGAGAACTGGCTGGGGTAGCGGTCCACGGCCTCGCGCGGGAGCCCGACGCGTTCCAGCATGTCCTCGGCCTTGGCGCGGGCCTCTCCCGCGGACACCCCGCGCAGGCGCAACGGTTCAGCGAGGGACGTACCCACGGTGTTGCGCGGGTTCAGGGAGGAGTTGGGGTCCTGGAAGACGGCACGGAGTTCGCCGCCGAGTGCCCGGCGCTGGGCGGCGCCGGCGGAGGTGATGTCCGTGCCCTGGTAGCTGATGGACCCGCCGGAGACCTTCTGCAGGCCCAGGATGGCCTTGCCGATGGTGGACTTGCCCGAGCCGGACTCCCCCACCAGGCCTACGGTTTCGCCGGGGGCGATGCTGAAGCTGACACGGTCGACGGCGGCCGGTGCGGCGGCTGCCTTGCGGCCCCGGCCGTAGCGGACCACCAGGTCCTTGACCTCCAGCATGGGGGTGCCTTCGTGGGGAAGCGCAGAATCGGGGCGTTCCGTGACTGAGGTGCTCATGCCAGGTCCTTCTCGATGACGGTGGTGTGCTGGTGGGCGGCGGTGGTGTGCTGGGAGCTAATCGGCAGCAGGCGGGCGGCGGGCACGTCGGTGGCCAGCCAGTCCATGCCCTCGACAGCCAGCTGGTCCGCCTTGACGCAGCGCACCAGGCCCTCGCCCGTGCCTGAGGCCAGCAGCGGAACGGGGTCTTTGCAGGCGGAGCCGGCGAACTGGCACCTTGCAGCGAAGCGGCAGCCCGTGGGCCAGTCCTTGGGCTGGGGTACCTGGCCTTGAATCGTGGCCAGGCGTTCGGGCATGTTGTCCGCGTCGTTGGCGTGCGGGTCCGCGGCCAGGAGGGCCAGGGTGTAAGGGTGGCGCGGGTTGTCCAGGATGGCGGCGGTCTTGCCGTTTTCCACTACCTGGCCGGCGTACATCACGGCCACCTGGTCGCAGATGTCCGCCACTACACCGAGGTCGTGGGTCACCATCACCACTGACATCCCGGTGTCCTTGACCAGGGCCCGGAGCAGGGAGAGGATTTCGGCCTGCACCGTGACGTCCAGGGCGGTGGTGGGCTCGTCCGCCACCAGCAGCCGGGGCTGTCCGGAGAGCGCCAGTGCGATGGCCACACGCTGGGCCATGCCGCCGCTGATCTGGTGCGGATACGTCTTCAGGATGCGCTGGGCGTCAACGATGCCCACCTTTTCCAGCAGGTTCCGGGCCTCCGAGCGTGCCTCGGCTTTGCCCATGCCGCGGAGCCGGCGGATGGCTGCGGTGAGCTGGTAGCCCACGGTGAACATGGGGTCCAGTGCCCGCATGGGCTCCTGGCTGATCAGCGCGATGTCGCGGCCGCGGATGCCTTCCATATCCTTGTCCGTTGCGGCGGCGAGGTTCCTGCCGTTCCAGAGGATCTGGCCGCCGCTCACGGAGACGCCGGAGGGCAGCAGTCCCAGCAGGGACAGGGCGGTCATGGTCTTGCCGCAGCCGGATTCGCCCACCAGGCCCAGGACGGTACCGGGTGCGACGTCGAAGGAGACGCCCGTGACCAGGCCGACGCCGTTGTCGACGCCGACGGATAGGTTGCGGACGCTGAGGGTTCCGTTCCCGGGGGCCTCCTGTGCATCTGCGTCCTTGGGTGCCGGGGCGGCGGCGATGGCAGCGACCGCCTGGGCCCGATGCCGGCGCGCGGCGGCGGAGGGCAGGTGCGGCGCAGCGGCGTTGGGTGCCTTGCCCAGGGCGTTGCCGATGGCGTTGGCGGAAAGGACTGTCAGCGCCAGGACGGCTCCGGTGGGAACCATCATCCAGGGCGCGTCATAGACGTGCTGCGAGGCGCCCTGGATCATGCCGCCCCAGCTGGGCTGGGGAAGGGGCGGCCCGAATCCGATGAATGCCAGGCCGGCCTGGATCAGCATGCCGACGGCGAAAATCAGCGCTGCCTGCACCACGATGGTGTTGGCCAGGCCGGGCAGGACGTGACGGACGCTGATGCCCACGGGGCTGAGGCCGTCCACTTTGGCGGCGTCAACATAGAGCTGGGACTGCAGGGACTTGGCCTGGCCCAGGACCACCCGGTAGATGCCGGCGGACATCAGGATGCCCAGGATGGCCATGATGAGCGGGATGTTGGTTCCCACCGCGCCGATCACCGCAAGGATGATCACGGTTCCCGGCAGGGACATCATGACTTCGGTGATCCTGCTGATGACGGCCTCGGTGCGCTCGGCACCGGCGGCGGCCATGGCCAGGAGTGTGCCCAGCCCAACGCCGACAATCACCGTGATCAGCGAGGTCCCCAGGGTTCCGGCCGCAGCGGCGAAGATGCGGCTGAGGATGTCCCGGCCCAGTTCATCGGTGCCCAGCAAGTGGGCGGCGGTGGGGCCGGAAAGGACGGCGGTGAAGTCCTGGTCCTCGGTCTTGAAGGGCAGCCACAGGGGCGCGGTCAGGGATGCAACGACCAACGCCGCGAGCCACAGAAGCCCGGCCACGGCGCCCGGTGAGGCGAACAGCCTGTACCGGGAGGCTTTGGTGGGGGCCGCTTTGCCGGCCCTGCGCCGGGGCGCTGCTGCCGACGTCGTACTTGCTGTCTGGTCCGCGTCTGCGGGGGCCGGGGCGACTGAGGGGATCATGAGGCACGCAACTTCGGGTCGAGGAACTTGGTGGCCAGCTCCAGCACCAGGTTGACGGCAACCACCACCACGGTGGCGATCACCACCACGCCCTGGACTGCTGGGGCGTCATGGGTGCTGACGGAGGTCTGGACGGCCTGGCCCAGGCCGGGCATGGCGAACAGCTGCTCCGCGATGACGGAGCCGCCAAACAGGCCGATGAACTGCAGGGCGATGCCGGCCACGATCGGCAGGCTCGCGTAGCGCAGGGCGTGGATGTAGAGGATTTTCCAGGTGGGGGTGGCCGTGGCGCGCAGGGTGCGGATGTGTTCCTGCTGCAGCGCTTCGAGCATGGAGGCCCTGGTCTGGCGGGCGATGAAGGCCGCTCCGCCCACGGCCAGCGTGATGACCGGCAGTGCCAGGGACAGCGCCCAGTCCTGCGGTGAGACCTCGAACGGGACGTAGCCGGTGGCAGGGAAGACCGAGGACTGGACGGCGAGGAGGTAGACCAGGATGATGCCCACCCAAAACGCCGGCAGGGCAACGAGCAGTCCCACGAACCCGCCGATGATTTGGTCCAGGAGGCCGCCGCGGACCGCCGCCGTGACGCCGAGGGCGATGCCGATAATGGCGCTGAGGACCGTGGCTCCGGCGGCGAGGGATGCCGTCACCGGCAGGCGGTCCGCAAGATCGGCGCTGACGGAGCGGCCGTCAATCAGCGAAACGCCCAGATTTCCCTGCACCGCGTCGCCCAGCCAGCGGAAGAACTGGGAGAACAGCGGATCGTTCCAGCCGAGCTGCTGGTTCAGCTGGTCGATCGCGTCCTGGGAGGCGCCGGCGCCGAGCGAAACAGCTCCCGGGCTGCCGGGCATCGCGTGCACCAGCAGGAACGCCAGCACCGCAACCACCAGCACCGTGGCGAGCGCCATGAGCAGGCGCTTGGCAACGAACAATGCCATGGGGTGACCTCCGTTGGTCTTGCCCGGCGCCCCGTGTAAGCGGGGCGCCGGGCGGGTTGATCAGTTAGTGGGCTTGTAGGAAGAGAGCAGCGGATAGGCGTTGGTGCCGGCGAACTGGACTTCCTGGACCTTCTTGGTGTTGTAGCCCCAGTTGGACAGCGATTCGAACAGCGGGATCATCCAGCCGGACTCCACCAGGCGGGTGTTCAGCTTGGTCAGTGCCGTCTTCCGGGCGGCGTCGTCCTTGGCTGCGGCGGCTTCGCCGGTGGCGGCGCTCAGCTGATCGTCGGTGGCCTTCTGGACGTTGGTGAAACCGTTGAGGATGGCGCCGTACATCAGGCCGATCGGGTTGTCCCAGCCGAGCGGTGCGTAGCCCAGCGGGGTGGTGGCAACGGCGGCGAAGGCCTCATCGGTGGAGGCGGCCATCTTCACGTTCATGGTGATGCCCACCGCGGCGAGGTCCTTCTGGACAGCCTGCAGGTCGGTCTGGGTCTGGGCGCTGGCGATGATGGTGAAGTCGAAGCCGTTGGCGTAGCCGGCCTCGGCGAGCAGGCTCTTGGCTTTCTCCGGATCGTAGGCGAACGTCTTCTCCAGGTCCGCGGTGAAGCCGGCCGAGTCCTTGGGGAGGGCGTTCCAGGTGGGGATATCGCCCTTGTGCAGCGCGTCCACCAGGGCCTGGCGGTTGATGGCGTGCTGGATGGCCTGACGGACCTTTTCGCTGGCGAATGCGGGGGCGGTCTTGCCGGTCTTGTCGAAGGAGATCATGGTCTGCACGGTGCCGCCGATGCGGGACACGCCCACGCCCTTGGACTTGGCGAAGTCCACGGTGGGCGAGGTCAGCTGGGCAACGTCGGCCTGGCCGGACACCAGGGCATTGGCGCGGGCCTGGGGGTCCTGGATGACGTTGAAGACGATCTTGCTGTACGAATAGTCCGCCGCGTCGTCGTTCTTCTCGTTCTTGACCATCACGTACTTGTTGCCCTTCACCGTGGACGGGTCAAGGGTGTAGGGGCCGGAGCCGTCCGGCGTGGTGGCGAGGCTGGCGGTGTCGGCGACGCCCGTCTTGCCCACGATCATGCCCATGGTGGAGGTGAGGTTCTTCTCGAACCCGGGCTGCGGCTTGGCAAAGGTGATGGCTACCTGGGCGGGGCTTACGACGTCGACGCTTGCGATTTCCTGCGCCCCGCCCTTGGCGATGGCTGAGTAGGTGCTGAGGGCGGTGTCGGTGCGGCGGTCGAAGTTCGCCTTGACCAGCGCGGCGTCCAGGGTGGAACCATCCGTGAAGGTGACGCCGTCCTTGAGGGTCAGGGTGAGGACGGTGCTGTCTGCGTTGTATTCGAACTTGGTGGCCAGGCCGGGGCCGGCAGTTCCGTCGGGCTGGAGGTCCAGGAGGGTGTCGTAGAGGCCCTCCATGAACTGGCGCTGGGCGTCCGCCACGCGGATGGGGTCGTAGCCGAAGGATGCCGAGTCGCTTTCGACGCCGATGGTCAGGGTGGACTTGTCCACGGTGGCAGCCTGCTGGCTGCCACCGCCACAGGCGGCCAGGGAGCCCATCAGCAGGGCGCCGGTCAGGACGGCAGCGCTGCCGCGGGCGGTGGTGGTCAGGAGTTTCATCGGGTGCGCCTTCGCATTCTTCGGTGACTGCAACGGAAAGAAAGGGGGCCGGTGGTGTCCGGCACCTTTCAAGAATCAGCCGGGGCCGTCAGGGCCAGACATGACAATGTCATTGATTGAAAAAGTATTGTGGCGGAGGTCACGCGGCCGGACAGGATGGATGAAGGCAGAGACGCCTGGGTGCCGCCTGGCCGGCCCCCATCACGAGAGGAACCACATGACCAACCCGTTTCCGCAGGACTTCCTTTGGGGCGTGGCCACCGCCGGCCACCAGGTGGAAGGCAACAACGTCAACAGCGATACCTGGTTCCTGGAGCAGCTGCCCGGGACGATCTTCGCGGAGCCGTCCGGGGACGCCGTGGACCACTACCACCGCTACCGCGAGGACATTGCCCTGATTGCCGGCCTGGGCTTCAGCAGCTACCGCTTCTCCCTGGAGTGGGCGCGGATCGAGCCGGCCGAAGGCCAGTTCTCCGTGGCCGCGCTGGACCACTACAAGCGCGTCCTGGAGGCCTGCGTTGAGCACGGCCTCACCCCTGTGGTGACGTTCCACCACTTCACGTCTCCACTGTGGCTGCTGCAGTCCGGCGGCTGGGAAGGTGCCCGCACGGCTGAGCTGTTCGCCCGGTACTGCGACCGTGCCATGGCACACCTGGGCCACCTCATCGGCGTCGCGTGCACGTTGAACGAACCCAACCTGCCCTGGCTCCTGGAGTCCTTCGGCATTGGCGGGGAAGCTCCGGCAAACCGCGGCTCCGTACCCATCTGGGCTGCCGCAGCGCAGCGCCTGGGCGTGGACGCAAGCACCGTTGCCCCGTTCCAGTTCTGCTCCACTGAGGCCGGGTTCGCCGTGAAGCTGGCCGCGCACAAGGCCGCCACCGCCGCGATCAAGGCACACCGGCCGGAGCTCCAGGTGGGCTGGACGCTCGCCAACTCCGACATCCAGGCCATCCCCGGCGGCGAAGAAATTGCGGACAAGGTGCGCCGCGACGTCAACGAACGCTTCCTCGAGGCTTCCCGGGGCGACGACTTCGTGGGCATCCAGACATACGGCCGCACGGTCTACGGCCCCGAAGGCCATGCGCCCGCGCCGGACGGCGCGGAAACCAACCAGATGGGTGAGGAAATCTACCCGCAGGCCCTTGAAGCCACCGTCCGTGAAGCCGCCCGCGTTGCCGGCGTTCCGGTGATGGTCACCGAGAACGGCCTGGCCACGGAGGACGACACGCAGCGGGTTGCCTACCTGAAGGCAGCGGTCGACTGCGTTGCCTCCTGCATCGCGGACGGCATCGACGTGCGCGGGTACATTGCGTGGACCGCATTCGACAACTTCGAGTGGATCTTCGGGTACCGGCCCAAGTTCGGACTGATCGCCGTGGACCGCAGCACCCAGGAGCGCACCCCCAAGGAGAGCGCCCACTGGCTGGGCAGTTTTGCCCGGGAGCAGGCATCCCAGGTGGCGCAGCCCGCCTGATCACGGCGAATGGCCCGGATTTCCCAAGGAAATCCGGGCCATTCCTTTTCAGCGCAGCTACGCCTGCAGCCGCAGCTTGGCGGCGAAATCGGCCATGATCAGCCTGGTATCCACGGAGGTGTAGGTGCGGCGCACGGGCTGGGTGCCGGCCTCCGTGAACGTGGAGGTGACGTCGTCGAGCCCTGTCACCACCAAAGGGGCGCTGTCCCCCAGGCACCACAGCGGCCCGAACTTCACGAAGTCCGGCACGTCCAGGCCGTGGAAAAGCTCCCACAGCCAGGCGCCGGCGGCTCCGGCTGTGCGGAACAGCTGGTCCAGCTCCGCCACCGGGGCAACAATTTGCCGGTACGTTTCGGCCGGGAACTGCCACACGGCAAGGTCCTGGTTGCCCAGCACGAAGTCGGCAGCGGCGGGATCGGTGAAGTAGTTGTATTCGTCGTCGTTGACCTCGGCTCCGCCCACCCACGCAAGCGTGAACGAAGACGCGGTGGCCGGCTCCAGCAGGAGTGCATCGGCAACATTCGTCAGGGGACCTGCGCAGACCAGGACCAGCGGAAGGCCTCCCGCGGCCGGTTCGGCAGCGGCGGCGACGATGGCCCGGGCCGCTGCCGATTCCCGCGGTTGTCCCGTGAAGGGGGCATCGGGTCCGGCCTGGACGGTTGACGGTTCCGGCAGCTTGAGGACCCGCAGCAGGTCCGCCGCCACATCCGCCCCGGCAACGGCCCGGCCTTGCGGCGGCCCAAACATGGGATTCGTCAATGACGACGTGACAGCAACGATCCGGTTGGCCGGGGACAGCGCGTGATGCGCCAGCCCCACCAGCCCGTCCGGGTCACCTGCCCAGTCATTGTCGATGATGACCCTGCACCGGGGTTTAACCGGAATCATGTCCATCATGGTCCTTTCACTGGGCCGGGCGCCGGTTTTGTCCTGGCGCTTGTGCGGGCGGGCGCCGGCGTGGCCACGCGCCGGTATGCACGCATCCGGGAGCACCGGCGGAGTCCCTGCTCCCGGATCGACGGGTAGTCTCAGGAACAAGTCTTGCCGCCGCACCCCATCCCCGGGCCATGGCTTTCATTCACTGGAAAGCTCCGGGATCCGCTTGCGGCCCGCAAGGCGACCTACGGCATTCGCTAAGGATGCCGGGAGAGATTCGGGGGGATCCGTGCCGCGATTGGCTTGGTGGGGCAGGGCGTATTTTGCGCTGCAGGCATTGGCCGGAGCCCTGTGGTGGGCCGCCGTTGCGGTGTCTCCCACCGTACGTACGGCCACCCTCGGCGGCCTCGATCCCGCCCTTGTTGCCGCCTTCGACATCCCGCTTTTCGTGATGGGGTCCGCCGCCGCGGCAGCAGGTGTCCGGGCCGCTGCCGCCGTCGCTGCCGCATGGTCCACCGTCGTCACCATTGCACTCGGCGCCTACGCCACGGTCACAACCCAGGCGGGTGCAGGAGCCCTCATCATGGCAGCCGCGGCCGCGGCCTCCATCGCTGCCCTCTGCCTGGCCTGGTGGGGACGGATTCCCGTTGAGTGGATTATCCGCGGCCCGTTTGCGTTCCGCCCCGCCCGCCAACGGAGCGCCCGGTTCCATGTGGCTGCCACGTTCGGGCAGATCGTCCTGTTCTGGGGCTTCTTCCTGGGAATCCTTCCCCTGTTCCTGGACTACCTCGAGCAGCGCTGGGGACTGGCTGCTGCTTTTCCCCAAGCGGCCGGCGGCGCCGGTGTGATGGTCCTGATCCTGGCCAGCGCGCTGGGCATCTGGTCTGCCATTTCGATGTCCACCATGGGAAATGGGACACCGTTGCCCGCCGCCATGGCCACCACGCTGGTAGTTGCCGGCCCGTACCGCTGGATACGCAATCCGATGGCAGTGGCCGGCGTTGTGCAGGGCGCGGCGGTGGGCCTCATGCTCCACTCCTGGTTCGTGGTGGGCTACGCGGTCCTGGGTTCGCTGGTGTGGAACTATGCCGTGCGGCCGCTTGAGGAGGCCGACCTCAAAGCCCGCTTCGGCAGCGGCTTTGAGGCATACCGCGAGGCAGTACCCTGCTGGATCCCCGCCCTCCGCCGTGCGTAGGCATTCACCCCTGGTTGGCACCCCGGGTAACGGCTGCGGTCCAGGACGTTGCCGGGGTCCTCCACCAGCCGATAGGCGCCGGGATCCACGGCCCGAATCTCACAGGAAAAATATTCCAATCCGCACCCATCCGCAGGCATCCCGGCTCCGAATCCCGGTGGAGATAAGCTCCCAAAGCTAGGAGGGGACAATGGATGAGGCGGACCAGCAGGCCCTGACCGGAGCCGTCATCAGGCTGCACAACCTGGACATCGGCGGCCTGTGGCTCGACTATGTGGCCCTTGGCGGCGACGCCTCCGAACAGGACATCCGCGATTACAGCCTGGAATCCGGAGCACTGCCGCAGAAGGAACGCGACGCTTTGTCCCAGGCCGTCAATGAAAGCTGCGCCGAGGCGGACCTCGTGGTCAGGGCGCCGTACAGCAGCTCCCCGCTGATGGTGGTTCCCGTGGAGCCGAAGGATCCCTATTCGTCGAAGTAGGTGAAGGTCTTCGCGCCGCCTGCTACCGAGGACACCACCAGCGACGCGACGTCCCGCAGCTTCATGTTCCTGCTGTTGGACGCTTCCCGCAGCACCTTGAACGCTTCGTCCTGGCTGCAGCGGTTCTGCGCCATGATGGCACCGGTGGCCAGGTCGATGACCGTCCGCGTCTGCATGGCGGCGCTCATGCCGTCCTTGGTGTCCTGGAGCTTCGCCATCCGCAACGTCAGGGCCAGGCCCTTGGCAGCCTGTTCGGTGAACGCCTCGGCCATCGCAACGGCATCGGCGCTGAAAGCGTCGGGCTCCCCGCTGTACAGGACCAGCACGCCGCGGTCCCCGCCCTCGAGCTGCAGCGGCATGGCCAGCACGGAGTAAGCGCCCTGGTGTGTGGCCGCGGCGGCATAGTCCGGCCACCGCGCTTCCTCCCGCAGGTCCTTGACGTGCATGGTGGATGCGCTGATGATGGCGGAATCTCCGGGCCCCTGGCCGTATTTGAGCTCCAGCTGGTCAAGCAGCATCGCCTTGGTGTCGCTGGCGGCCGCTGCTGTGGGTTTCTTGGGGCGGCTGACGGAGATGCCGCAGAACAGCTCCCGGCCAACGCTGCCCAGCCGGGCTACCGCGTAGAGGGCGAGGCTGTCCAGGAGCCGGACCACATCAGGACTCTGCAGGACAAGGTCCTGCACATGGGCTGCAACATCGGCAAAAACCTTGCCACCCGAAACCCCGGTGTCAACCACAAGCATTCCCTCCGGACATAATTGATAAGCCATGGCACACCATGGCCGCTCACTGCCGAACGGTAGTCCTCAGCGTACCCGTGGACACCCCGTAAGGTGTCAATCATGAAGCTCGCCTCCAGCATCGGCGGAACCTTCCGCGGAGCCACCCTGGCAGTGGACGGCGCCCCCGTGCACCGGTTCCTCGGCATCCCTTACGCCCAGCCGCCATCGGGAGAGCTGCGCTTCCGCCCGCCAGTGGCCCTCCCCCAATGGACCGGCGAGGTGGACGCCACCGGGTACGGCCCCGCAGCGCCCCAGAACCCGGACGCCCGTGATCCAGACGAAACCCCGCTGGCCTGGAGCGAGGACGGCTGCCTGAACCTGAACATCTGGACGCCGGACACCGGCGGGACGGCCCGGCCGGTGATGGTCTGGATCCACGGCGGCGCCTACCTGATGGGCGCCAACAGTGACGGGATGTACGACGGCGCCCGGCTCGCCGCAGCGACGGGCACGGTGGTGGTAGCCATCAATTACCGGCTGGGCGCACTCGGTTTCCTCCACCTGGCACACCTGCTCGGCGAGGGATTTGTGGATTCGTCCAACCTCGGCCTGCTGGACCAGCTTGAGGCGCTGCGCTGGGTGCGGGACAACATCGCCGGGTTTGGCGGCGACCCGCACAACGTGACCCTGTTCGGCGAATCGGCAGGCGCGGCAGCCATCGGCACCCTGCTGGGCATGCCGGCGTCGGAAGGCCTCTTCCGGCGGGCCATCATGCAAAGCGGCACAGCGGAGCGCTTCCGCACCCCGGAGGGGTCTGCGCGCGTAACTGCTGACTTCCTGCGGCTTTGCGGCCTGGACGAATCGTCAGCAGGTGAGTTGCGCACCCTTCCGGTGGAACACCTGCTGGCCGCCCAGCAGCAACTCGAAGAGCGGATCGCCGCCGAAAGCTACGCAGTGCCGCTCCCCTTCCAGCCAACAGTGGGGACCCCGTCACTGCCGGAACCTCCACTGGACGCCGTCCGGAACGGGATCAACAGTGGCGTGGACCTGCTGGTGGGCACCAACCTCAACGAAGGGTCTTTCGCCGTCGAAATGCGCCCGGACCGGCCGGAAGACCCTGGTTACCCGGACCGGGCCGCCGCGGTCCTGTCCGCAGGGGGCCTGCCGGGAGACTGCGCGCAGGGATACGCGGAAGCACTGGCGGCCGTGCTGGCACACGGGCCCCGCGGGAAGGAACTGCTGGAGGCGGCCATTGCCGATGCGGTGTACCGCCAGCCCAGCAACAACCTGCTTGATGCGAGGCTCCAGTCAGCACGCAGCGCTGCGCACGGCAGGACATTCGCCTACCTGTTCACCTGGCGCAGCCCGGCCATGGGCGGCAAGCTGGGATCCTGCCACACGCTGGAAATTCCCTTCGTGTTCCGGCACTTGGCATCCCCGGACGCCGCCTACCTGACCCGGGGCAAGGGTCCGCAGGCCCTCAGTGACACCATGAGCGGAGCCTGGGCGGCCTTCGCCAGCACCGGGGCCCCGGACCAGCCCGGCCTGGCGTGGCCGGAATACGGGCAGGAGCGCCGCACCATGATGCTCGACGACGCGCCCCGGTTGGAAGCGGACCCACGGCGGGAGGTCCGGCTGTTTTTTGCCGGGAACCAGGTCAGGCGGCAGCCAGTGAGTTAAGCGTGTCCCGGAGGCCCTTCAATGCGGGGTCGCGGAGCTGCATGAACAGCGGTTTCAGGAGCGGCTGGATGATTTTGGCCGGCCCTTTGATGCTGAACTCTGCCGTGTACTTCACCACGGATCCGGTGCCATTGGGGGCGACGTCGATGGAATCGAAGGAGACGACGGTCTTGTTCTCCCCGCGCAGCTTGATGTGGCTGCCCGTCAGCTCGATGACCTCGTAAATCAGCGACTGGCGTTTCCCCCGGAACTCGGCCTCAGCGTGGTACTTATGTCCCACGGCCACGGGCCCCGGCGTGATCTTGTCCATCACAGGGGTGCCGGGGTCCCACTTGCTGGTGTTTTCGAACTCACTCAGGAAGGCAAAGGCCTTCTCAGCGGACAGTTTGGTTTCCACACTTCCGGCTACTGTGATCATCACCCCAGTCTAGGAGCACCCGGCAGGTGGGAGGCAGCCATTTTGTAGCAAAGATTGCCGTCCAACTTACGGGGGCTGATCCACACCTCGTAGCCGTCAGCGGCGGTGAACAGGGCACGGCCGCCGTTGGCGTCGCCTGCAATCCACACGGCGGAGGAGTCCGGCATGGCGTTGTCCACCACGCCGGACCGCACCGTCCGGCGGCCCTTCCGGACCTCCACAGGGACACCGATCAGGCGGGCCCACTCGGAATACGGGTAGGAATCCACGGCATCCCTCCTGCTCAGCGTGTCTCGAAGTCGCTGAGGATCTTGATATTGCCCATCAAGGCGCCGTCGGCGACGTCCGGGCCGGTCAGCCCGGCGAAGGCGTGAATGTCGCAGAAACCCGCAAGGGCTTCCTCGGCAAAGTCCGAAGGGTCATTGACGGTCTTTGTCATGGTGGGTTCTCTGGCATCCGGAAGGAGGCGAAAGGGCTGCGGGGCCCTTAGTGCATGTGGCTTCCGCCGTTAATGTCCACCACGGTTCCGGTGAGGTACGCGGAATCCTCGGAGGACAGGAAAGTGATCACGGAAGCTACTTCCTCGGTGCTGGCGTTACGGCCCAGCGGGATGCCGGCGTTGATGGCGGCTTCCTGTTCTTCGGTGCTGCCCACGCGGATGTTGGTGTCCACCGCGCCCGGGGTGATGGCGTTGACGGTGACGCCGGTGGTGCCGAGTTCACGGGCCAGTGCCTTGGTGAGGCCCAGGATGGCTGCCTTGGCTGCAGAGTAAGGGACCTTGCCGAAGACGCCGCCGCCGCGCTGGGCGGACACGGAGGACATGTTCACAATGCGGCCCCAGCCGTTCCCGATCATGTCCGGCAGGAATGCCTTGGTCACCAGGTAGGTGCCGGTGGCGTTGACGTCCATGATCTTGTGCCACAGCTCGAGGGTGGTTTCCAGGAACGGGACGGGCGAGGTGATGCCGGCGATGTTGGCCAGTGCGCCGACGGGCGGCAGGTTACCGGCGGCCACCTCGGCGGCGACGGCGGCCTGGGCGGTGGTCACGGAGGCCTCGTTGGCGACGTCGATCTCGTGGCCGTAGGCAGGGACGTTGAACTCGTTGCCGATTTCCGCGGCCACCTTGGCGGACTTTTCGCCGTCGAGGTCCAGGATGACGACGCCCCAGCCTTCACGGGCATAGCGGCGGGCGGTGGTGATGCCGATGCCCCGGTCCGAGGTGGCTCCGGTGAGGACGGCGGTGCGCTGGATGGTGGTCATGGTTGGTGCTCCTTGAAAGTGTTTTTGTGGATCGATTGCTCTGTAGTTGTCGCCGGCCCCTGCCGGGCGGTATGCCAGCAGTCCTTCGGGTTCCAGGTCCTCGCGCTCACCGCGCACCGGTTCGTGGTGGAGTGCGCCGCGAGTCAGTCTTTAGACCCTGGTGACGCATTCTGAAGGACGAGCATCCGGGTCTGAAGTGGAACATCGTTGATCCCTTGGTTCGTGCGAAGCAGTAGTGATGCCGACCACACTAACTTCGTTAACTGTCAACAGTCAACCCACAAAGTCGACTGTTGACAGTCAGCATGATGCGGGTCACACTGGGGATATCATTTGTTAACAGTCGACAGCGGCGACTTCCTGAGGCCGCTTTTCGAAAGGGAACCCAACATGAGCAAAGATGCTCTGACCATGCGCGGTCCGGTCCACGGAACCAAGGACGCCAGGCGCGTTGCCGTTGGCTCCGGTGTGGGCGCTGTGATCGAGACGTATGACTTCATCGGTTTCGGCACCGCCGCTGCGCTGTACTTCGGCACCGCGTTTTTCCCCGGAACCGATCCGGTCACCGGCACCCTCGCTTCCTTCGCCACCCTGGGCGTCGGCTTCGCAGCCCGTCCCTTGGGCGGCATCATCGGCGGCCACCTCGGCGACAAGGTAGGGCGCAAGCCCGTTTTGGTGGCCTCCCTGATCCTGATGGGCCTGGCCACGTTCGCCATCGGACTCCTGCCCACCTACGCCGCAGTGGGGCTCCTCGCCCCTGCACTGCTCGTCTTCGTCCGCATCGTCCAGGGTTTGGCCTTCGGAGCGGAATGGGGCGGCGCCATCCTGATGAGCTACGAGCACGCACCCTGGAAGGCCAAGGGCAAGTACACCGGCATTGTCCAGGCCGGCTTCCCGGTGGGCCTGCTGCTGGCCAACCTGACCTTCCTGTTCAGCGTCAACCTCGGCGGCGAACTGGCCTGGCGCATCCCCTTCCTTGCCAGCATCGTGCTGGTGGCGGTGGGCCTGATCATCCGCTCCAAGGTCCCGGAATCCCCGGTCTTCGATGAGGTCAAGGACAGCGGTGCCATCGTGAAGTCCCCCATCGTTGAGGTCATCAAGACCGACTGGCGCAACATCGTCAAGGGCATCGGCCTCCGTGTTGCCGAGACCGCAGGCTACGCCGTGTCCATCACCTACATGATTTCCTACCTCAACAGCCAGCACCTGGCGGACAAGAGCCAGACCCTCATCGCCCTGTGCATCGCCTCCGCCATCGGCATCTTCGCCACCCAGGCCTGGGCCGCGCTGACCGACCGCATTGGCCGGCGTCCGCTGTATGTCTGGTCCACCCTGTTCGCGGCCCTCTTCGCCATCCCGATGTTCCTGCTGGTCAATACGGGAATGTTCATCGCCATCATCATCACCATCGTCATTTCCTACGCGGTCTGCCAGAACTCGCTCGCCGGCGCCCAAGGCGCCTGGTTCCCGGAGCTCTTCCAGGCCAAGACCCGGGCCTCCGGCGCCAGCCTGGCCTACCAGATCTCGGCCATGGTCTCCGGCTTCACCCCTTTCATCACCACCCTGTTGTTTGTCAGCTTCGGCTGGATGGGCCCGGCGCTGCTCTTCGGCGCCTACGCCCTGATCGGCCTATGGGCTGCGGTGGCCACCCGGGAAACCTGGGGCAAGCGGGAGCGCGAACTGGCCGAAGAAGCCACCAAAAGCACCCCCAACACCATCAACGCCTGAATGACCGCGCACCCAACAACCACGGAGCCCGCAATGCCTACAGATACCGTCCAGGACACCCCACAGGGACAAACATTGCAGGAACAGATCCTGCAGACCGCGGTGACCCCGGAACGGGTGGAGAAAATCAGCGCCGCCGCGTACCGGATCCGGCACCACGCCCTCAACATGGGCGAAGTCCAAGGCCAGGGCTACGTGGGCCAGGCCCTCGGGGCTGCCGACATGCTCGCCACCGTGTACGGGGACCAGCTGAACTTCCGCGCCGAGGACCCGCACTGGGAAGCCCGCGACCGGTTCCTGCTGTCCACCGGCCACTACGCGATCGGCCACTACGCAGCCCTTGCCGAAGCCGGCATCGTCCCGGTGGAGGAACTTGAAACCTACGGCTCGGATGACTCCCGGCTGCCGATGTCCGGGATGTCCACGTACACCCCCGGCATGGAGATCTCGGGCGGTTCCCTGGGCCACGGCCTGACGATCGCCGTCGGCATGGCGTTGGGCCTGCGCTACCAGGGCTCGTCCGCCCGGGTGTTCAACTTCCTCTCCGACGGCGAGCTGGACGAAGGCTCCACCTGGGAAGCGGCCATGGGTGCGCACCACCACCAGTTGGGCAACCTCACCGCCATGGTGGACATCAACGCCCTGCAGGCCGACGGCAAGACGGACACCGTACTCCGCACCGAGCCGGTGACGGAGAAGTGGGAATCGTTCGGCTGGTACACCCAGCGGGTTGACGGGAACGACGTCGGTGCGCTGCTCGCAGCGTTCGACAACGCAGCCGCCCAGGCCGCCGCCGTCGGACGTCCTTCCGTGATCCTGTGCGATACGAAAGTGGGCCGCGGCGTCCCGCTGCTGGAGGACCGCGAAAAGGCGCACTTCATGCGCATCGAAGAGAACGAATGGCAGATCTGCCGCGAGCAGCTCACCGCCGGATATGAAGGAAAGGCTTCAGCATGAGCACCACCACGGAGGCCCCGGACACCACGGCGGCCGCTAAGCCCAAGCTCAAGACCTCGGCGATGATCGCGTCGTTCGCCGATCCCGGCCAGAAGACGGCGTCGGCGCCGTTCGGGCACGCCCTGGTCAAGGCCGCGCAGGAGAACGACAAGATCGTGGGCCTGACCGCGGACCTGGGCAAGTACACGGACATGCAAATCTTCGCCAAGGCTTTCCCGGAGCGGTTCTTCCAGATGGGCATGGCCGAGCAACTCCTGTTCGGCGCGGCCGCGGGACTGGCTGAAACCGGGCTGGTGCCGTTCGCGTCCACCTACTCGGTGTTCGCGGCCCGCCGCGCCTACGATTTCCTGTGCCTGGACGCGGCAGAGCCGAACCTGAACGTCAACATCGTGGGCGGCCTGCCCGGCCTCACCACAGGGTACGGCCCCAGCCACCAGGCCACCGAGGACATGGCGATCTTCCGCGGCATGCCCAACCTGACCATCGTGGACCCCTGCGACAGCATCGACATCGAACAGGCAGTGCCGCAGCTGGCAGCGTCCGAGGGCCCCACATACCTGCGGCTGCTCCGCGGAAACGTGCCCACCGTCCTGGACGAGTACGGCTACACGTTCGAGCTCGGCAAGGCCAAGGTGCTGCGCGGCGGCAACGACGTCGTCTTCATCTCGTCCGGGCTGATGACCATGCGTGCGCTGCAGGCAGCGAAGGCCCTCGCGGCACATAACGTGGACGTCGCCGTCGTGCATACGCCCACCATCAAGCCGTTCGACGCCGAAACCGTCCTCAAGGAGATCAACACGGACAGGCTCGCCGTCACCCTGGAAAACCACTCCGTGGTGGGCGGTCTGTTCGAAACCGTTGCCTCCGCCGTCGTCACCGCGGGCCTGGGCAAGCGTGTCGTTCCCATCGGCCTGCCGGACCAGTTCCTCGATGCCGGCGCCCTTCCCACCCTGCACGACCGGTACGGGCTCGCCACCGACCGTATCGTGGCCAAGGTCCTCGCCGAACTCGGGTAGAGAGTCAACAAACCAGCAGAAAGCGCGGCACCGGTCCAAAGCCGGTGCCGCGCTTTCTGCCGTACCATCGAAACTACGACTGTAAACAGTCGACTTATGACACTGAGGACGGATGCCATGGCCGGACTGACAGCCCCGCTGCTGGGACTGCAAAAGAAAAGCCTGCGCGAGCAGGCCCTCTCGGCGTTGCGGACCGCCATCACCAGCGGCGAGCTGGCACCGGGACGGCACTTGGTGGAAACCGAACTGTCCGAAATGCTGCAGATCAGCCGCGGCACGCTCCGGGAAGCCTTGCGGCAGCTGGAACAGGAGGGCCTCCTCTCCGCCGGACCGCGTGGCCGCCTGTCCGTGCGGCACCTGGACCACAAGGAGATCCGGGACATCTTTGCGGTGCGCGCGGCTCTGGAGTCCCTTGCTGCCCGGACACTCTGCGAATTGGCGGACCGCCAGCACGTCACCGAGTCGTTGCACGCCGCCATCGACGCCATGGCCGCGAATGCCGGGGGCACGCTTGAGGAACGCATCGAGTCGGACCTGGAGTTCCACCGGACCCTCTGCCGGCTGACCGGCAATGAAACGCTCCTGCACTCCTGGGAGTCGCTGGAGGGCTCCATCCGGATGTCCATCATGTTTGCCGGACAGGAAAAAGGCGTCAGCAACATGAGCGTTGACCGCCACCGGGACATCGTGGATGCCATCGATACCGGTGACGCCGGGCTGACGCGGAAGACCATCCTCGAACACATGGACACCGCCGCCGCGAACCTTGTCTCCTAGGGCTCACCATTCCCGGGGCCGCCGGGAATCCCTTCGGGCTGTCAACCGTTAACTTACTGTGCGGTAGGAAACCGTCCGCTGGTGAGGGATGTGATGAGCGCAAAGTTTGAATCAGTAGAAGACGACGCCGGCAAGGTCACCCGGTATGTCCGGCATGCCAACGGCGGCGGTTTCGTCGCACCGGGCGCCGTGGTGCCTGAGAGCGTCCGGGTCGGCCCGATGACCTACGTGGAGCACGGGGCGGTCATCGGAGCAGGCTGCCGGATCGGCCACGGCAGCTGGATTGACCGGGAAGCGAAGATTGGAGCCAAGACCGTCATCGGCGACGGCGTCCGGGTTGGCCGCGGCACCGTGATCGGCAACCGGGCCAACATCGGCAGCCATTCCCGCATCGGGTCTGGAGCCCTGATCGGGCACGGGGTCCATCTTCATTCGGACAGCACCGTTCCCGATGGCCACCGGCAGCTGCAGAAGCCGCAGGCCCTGGCGCCGGCGAAGGAACGCCCGCACCGGAAGCCCGACCGCGGGATAGCCGCCTGACCTTCGCCCGGCCGCCTCGAGAACCTGCAGCCCGCCGTTGTGGCGGCCTGCCCGTTGTGGTCAGCGCTCGCGCTGCAGCCGGTTCCTGGCGGCCGTAAAGGCCCACACACCAATGAAGGCGGCCACGAGCAGGAGTCCCGCCTCCCCCAGGTCGAGTTCCCCCAGCCAGGTGGTCAGAGGGTCGCCAAGGTCAAACGCGGCATTGGCGAATCCGCCAAGCGTGACGGCGGCGATGAACAGCGCTGACAGGGCTGAGATGCCGGTCACCACTGCGTTAAAGCCGAGCCTGCGCTGCGGATTGTGGATGGCGGACCGGTACATACGCATCATGGCCACGCCGTTGACGGTGTCGCAGAGGGTCATTGCCGCCGTGAAGGCGAGGGGAAGGGCCATGAGCGCCAGCGGGGACACCCCTGCCAGCGAGGCGGCGGTGGTGACCACCAGCAGCCCGATGGTGGTGGCCGTATCGAAACCGAGCCCGAACAGGAAACCGATGACATAGATGTTCCGGGGCCGTTGCACCGCGGAGAGTGGTTTGGACAGGAGCCGGGCAACAAACCCCGTGCTTTCCAGGTCCTCCTCCCGGATCGCCGCGCCGCCTCGCGCACTCCGGTATACCTGCGAGGCGCGCACGAACGCCGAACCGTTTAACAGCCCCATGGCCAGCAGGAACAGCCCGGACACGCCACTGCCAATCAGGCCGAGAACGTGGTTGCCGGTGGTTCCGTCTTCCATGAACTGGCCGATCACCGCCGCCCCCGCCACCACCAGCAGCCCGGCGAGGACCACCACGGAACTGTGGCCCAGGCTGAAGGCGAACCCCACGCTGACGGGGTCCTTCCGCTGGGCCACGAACTTACGGGTGGAGTTGTCGATGGCGGCGATATGGTCCCAGTCGTAGCTGTGCTTGACGCCGGCCACGTAGGCGGTCAGGACCAGGCCGAGGGCAAGGGGCGCGCCTGCTGTTGCCGACCCGGCGACGAGGAGGACGACGGCGGCAATATGCAGGGCGGCCACGGCACCAAACGTGGCGAGCAGGCGGGTCCGGAACGGCAAGGTTTCCCGGTCGCGATACAGGGTGGCGATGTTTGCCAGGGCCGTCATCAGTGCTTCCTCAGGTTCAGTGGGCCTTGCCCGTGCCAGCGTTCCCTCAGGAGGCCGGTGCAGGCTGCGAGCAGGCGGTTCAGTTCATCGGTGCTGTTGGAAAGCGAGCGCAGCACCAGGCCGGTGGTTCCGGCGACGGTACGGGTGAGGGTGATTCCGGTCCGGGCGTCGTATCCCGCCGTGAGGTGGTGCAGGTGGTCTGCGAGGGCCTGGTCTACCCGGGAGTCCACCACCACCAGTGAGCCCAGGTGGCTGAAGCCTTCCATGAACCCCAGTCCGGTGACGTCACCGAGCGGCGGCCGGATCAGCAGGTTGTCGAGGGCCAGTAACTGCGTGCCGCCATCCGTTTCGATGTGGATCCCGTTCCGCAGCCGCACTTCCTCGTACCGGAAGGCAGCGCCGTCCGGCGACCAGCCCGGGGTCACCACTTCCGCCATGACAAGGCTCGACGACGGCCGGAGGGTCACGGAGGTCCGTTGCCGGTAGCTGGCCTCCCGGTAGGCGATGAGCTGGTCCGGCATGAGTTCCAGCCGCGCCCCCTCCCCCAGCCGCACATCCATCCGCTGCTCAGCAAACGACCCCGGCGTCCGGTAAACCTTGGTAGCGGACTGGGTGGTCAGCAGCAGGTCAGCGCCATCCCCCACCTCCACATCCAGCAAGAACAAATCCGCCCCAAGATAAGCCCCACCAGGATTGACGACGACATAACAAACCTGCCCGGAGTCATCGAGGTAGTGAGGCCGGAGTACCCGGAGGGCCCCCTCATGAAACTGGCGTGAAGCAACTGACCGGCCGCCCCGGAAACTGATACCAAGCTCAAGCCGCCCCATAGGTGACCGTCCGTGGCTGGGTCCGGCGGCTTCGCCGGATTTGGGGCCGTGCCCGTCCCCAGGCGCTCCCAACCGTCGCAAGCTCGGGTCGGGGCCCTCGCGCCAGTGGGCCCCCCACGAGCCCCGCCACGCCGCGGCCCCAAAATCCGGCCTCGCCGCCTCAGCGTGTATGTCACCTTCGGGCAAGTCCACGAGTGCCATGTCTATTGGGCCAAATCGAGCATCAGGACGTCGTGGCGTATCCACTCAATAACCTTGTCCAGCCCTTCGTCGGTTTTCAGGTTCGTGAAGCAGAACGGTTTGTCCCCCCTAAATTCTTTCGAATCTCTTTCCATCACTGACAAGTCTGCTCCGACGTGCGGTGCGAGGTCGGTTTTGTTGATGATGAAGAGGTCGGACTTGATCATGCCCTGGCCGGCCTTGCGGGGGATTTTTTCGCCCTGTGCCACGTCGATGATGTAGATGGAGAAGTCGACCAGTTCGGGGCTGAAGGTGGCGGAGAGGTTGTCGCCGCCGGATTCGACGAAGATGACCTGAAGGTCGGGGTGCCGGGTTTTGAGTTCGTCGATGGCGGCGGTGTTCATGGAGGTGTCTTCGCGGATGGCGGTGTGGGGGCAGCCGCCGGTTTCGACGCCGATGATCCGGTCCTCGGGGAGGATGCCGTTGGCTGCGAGGATTTTGGCGTCCTCGATGGTGTAGATGTCGTTGGTGATGGCGGCCATGGAGATGTCACCGCTCATGTGCCGGGTGAGCCGTTCCACGAGTTGGGTTTTGCCGGCTCCGACGGGCCCGCCGATGCCGATTTTGATGGGTTCAGTCATGGTGTTCCTCCTGTAAAGCGATAAGCACTGTTAGCTCATGAACATCCGGGCACGCTGGCGTTCGTGCCGCATTTGCGAAATTTCCAGTCCGGGGCTGACGGCGCCGAAGTCGTCCGGCGTGAGGTGCGCGATCGCCTCGATGGCGGCAGCGACGTCGTCGTGCGCTTTCCGCAAGATCCGTTGGCCGGCGTTCTGGCCGAGCGGGATGGCCCGCACCGCGTTTTGGGTGAGGGACGTGACGGTGGCGAAAAGGTAGGCGGCGAGCGCCTCCTTCAGGGGTACGCCCAGGGAGCGGGCGACGACGGCGAACGCCAGCGGCTGGTGCCCTGCGGCGCGGCCGCTGGCCACGGAGTCCCGGTACAGTTCCAGCGCGGGCGAGGGGAAAACCTCAGCCCCAATCTCCAGCAACCGGCCGCCCATCTTCACACTGGCCTCCCGAACCTCCCGGGGCAACAGAGACGCGGACAACAGGCCATCAAGCTCCCCAACATCAGCACCCTCATAAAACAGCCGAACAGCAAGCCCATCGGAGTAAGTCAGCTGCTGGCCGACGAAGGCACCGAGCCAGAGCCCGAAAGACCCTTCATCAAAAAGGAGCTCCCGATCGAGGTACGTCTCAAACCCAAAAGAGTGAGCAAAAGCCCCAGTAGGCAGCGCAGAATCAGTGAGCTGCTGAAGAGCAAGCTGGTAAGTCATAACCGCGCTCCCAAGGCGACGTAAGCGCCCAATCCGGCGGAGGCGGGTGATAGGGGCCGCGGCGTGGCGGGCACCGCGGGGGGCCCACAGGCGCGAGGGCCCCGATCCGAGCTTGCGAGGATTGGGAGCGTCTGGGGACGGGCACGGCCCCTATCACCCGCCGAAGCCCCCGCGCCTCCCCCAGCCGACGCAGCCGAAGGCACTGAACTAGTGGCTGTGTTCGGCATGGCGGAAAGGGACAGGCATGACGCGTTCCTGGCGGGCGTAGGGCACGGAGTTGTGGATGAGGTAGTGCTCGACGGTGTGGTCGTAGGCGCACACCATGACGTCGGCCCCGTACTCGCTGGCGGCGTCGAAGAATTGTGCCTGGAGGTGGCGGTTGCCGAGGGAGTGTGCGGTGACGCCCATTTCGTGGATGGTTCGGGGGGCGATGACCAGGACGTCGGTGGGCAGGACGGAGACCACGATCATGTTGGTGTCGGCGACGTGGAGGATATCGCCGTCGCGGAGGTCGCCGGATCCGGCGGGGAGCCGGATGCCGATCTCGTTGCCGTGGTCCGTGGTGGCGCGTTGGATGCGTTTGACCAGTTGGGCGCTGGGCAGTACCACTTTCTCGCGGTGTAGCCCGGTGTAGGCGGCGAGGTCGGTTTCGGGCAGGTCGTGGAAGTTGCCGAGGACTTTCTCGATGATCACGTCGTTCTCCGGGGTGGTTTAGAAGAGGAAATAGCGCTGGGCCATGGGGAGGACGTCGGCGGGTTCGCAGGTGACGTCTTCGCCGTCCACCATGACCTGGTAGGTTTCCGGGTCCACCTGGATGTCCGGTGTCGCGTCATTGTATTTGAGGTCGGCTTTGGTGAGGTTCCGGATGCCGGAGACGGGCCGGATGACCTTTTCGAGGCCTAGCTCTGCGGGGACGCCGGCGTCGATCGCGGCCTGGGAGAGGAAGGTGATGGAGGTCTGCTGGACGGCCTTGCCGAACGCACCGAACATGGGCCGCATGGTGCGTGGCTGAGGGGTGGGGATGGACGCGTTCGCGTCCCCCATCAGGGCGTAGGCGATCTGCCCGCCTTTGATGACGAGTTCGGGTTTGACGCCGAAGAAGGCCGGGTCCCACAGGACCAGGTCGGCGAATTTCCCTTCTTCCAAGGAGCCGACCGTGTCCGCGATGCCCTGGGCGAGCGCGGGGTTGATCGTGTATTTGGCCACGTAGCGTTTGAGGCGGAAGTTGTCGTTCCCGGCGCTGCCCTGCCCGGGGGCCGATCCGTCGGCACCAAGGTCCGTGCCGCCGTCGGCCGCTAAAACTCCGCGCTGCTTTTTCATCTTGTCCGCCACCTGCCAGGTGCGGGTGATCACCTCGCCCACCCGGCCCATGGCCTGGGAGTCGGAGGAGGTGATGGAGAAGATGCCCATGTCCTGCAGGACGTCCTCGGCGGCGATGGTCTCGGCGCGGATGCGGGAGTCGGCGAAGGCCACGTCCTCGGGGATGTCCGGGTTGAGGTGGTGGCAGACCATCAGCATGTCCAGGTGCTCTTCGATGGTGTTGCGCGTGTACGGCAGTGTGGGGTTGGTGGAGGCGGGCAGGACGTTGGGCATCCCGGCGATTTTGATGATGTCCGGAGCGTGTCCGCCGCCGGCGCCTTCGGTGTGGAAGGTGTGGATCACGCGGCCGTTGATGGCGCGGATGGTGTCTTCCACGAAGCCGCACTCGTTGAGGGTGTCGGTGTGGATGGCCACCTGGACGTCGTATTCATCGGCCACGGTCAGCGACATGTCGATCGAGGACGTGGTGGAGCCCCAGTCCTCGTGCACTTTCAGGCCGATGGCACCGGCGCGGATCTGC
This sequence comes from Arthrobacter sp. Leaf137, assembly GCF_001423525.1. Classification (GTDB taxonomy): domain Bacteria; phylum Actinomycetota; class Actinomycetes; order Actinomycetales; family Micrococcaceae; genus Arthrobacter. The sequence continues at coordinate 157,352 of NZ_LMOI01000020.1, forward strand.
TCGGCGAGGGGTTCGACGGCGGACGCGTGGCCCTTGCCGAACAGGCCGATGTTCATGGGGAACGCCTCGGCGGCCTGCAGCATGCGGTGGATGTGCCATTTGCCGGGTGTCACCGTGGTGGCCTTGGTGCCCTCCGCCGGGCCCGTGCCCCCGCCGATCATGGTGGTCACGCCGCTGGTCAGGGCCGTGGCCACCTGGTCCGGGGAGATGAAGTGGATGTGCGTGTCGATGCCGCCGGCGGTGAGGATTTTGCGTTCCCCGGCGATGATCTCGGTGCTGGCGCCGATCACGATGTCCACGCCGTCGGTGATCTGGGGGTTGCCGGCCTTGCCAATCCGAAGGATGTGGCCGTCCCTGAGGGCAACGTCCGCCTTGTAGATTCCGGTGTAGTCCAGAATGACGGCGTTGGTGATGACGGTGTCGGGGATGTCCTCATCACGGGTGGCCTGGCCGTTCTGGCCCATGCCGTCGCGGATCACTTTGCCGCCGCCGAACACCACTTCCTCGCCGTAGACGGTGAAGTCCTCCTCGATTTCGAGGAACAGTTCGGTGTCCGCCAGGCGGATCTTGTCGCCGGTCGTGGGGCCGTACAGGTCGGCGTACTGCCGCCGCGGGATATCGAAGCTCATGTGGCGTCCCTTTCGGTGGCTGACCCGGTCTGGCGGGCGCCGCCGTCGAGCTTTCCGTTGATGGCGTTGCTGAGCCCGAATACTTCGCGGGACCCTGCAAGTTCGATGAGCCGGACGCTGCGGGAATCCCCGGGTTCAAACCGGGCAGCCGTCCCTGCAGGGATGTCCAGGCGCCGGCCGCGGGCTGCTGCCCGGTCGAAGTCCAGCGCAGCGTTCGCCTCGGCGAAGTGGAAGTGCGAGCCCACCTGCACGGGCCGGTCGCCGGTGTTGGTGACGGACAGCTCGATGGCGTCGCGCCCCGCGTTTGCCGTCACGGGCTCCGGGCGGAGGACGTATTCTCCTGGAATCACTGCGGCTCCTTAGCGGATGGGATCGTGGACGGTGACCAGCTTGGTGCCGTCAGGGAAGGTGGCCTCGATCTGCACGTCGTGGATCATTTCGGGCACCCCCTCCATGACGTCCTCGCGGGTGAGGATGGTGGTGCCGTAGCTCATGAGGTCGGCAACGGTCCGGCCGTCCCGGGCGCCTTCGATCAGTTCGTAGCTGATGATGGCCACCGCTTCGGGGTAGTTGAGCTTGAGGCCGCGGGACTGCCGGCGCCGGGCGAGGTCGGCGGCCACCACGATCATGAGTTTTTCCTGCTCACGTGGCATCAGATGCATGCGGGGTCCCTTCAACGGCCGGCGGACAGCGTGGATTCAGAGTAGGCCCCGCACATTTCCGCCACGTTTCAGGTCCATCATCCGGACGCCTCGGCGCGGACGCGCTGAGTCTCCCCGCCTTTGGCTCCCCCTTGGCAGCGGACGACGGCGGTTGGCCCGGACACGCCGTCGTCATCGCTCAAAGGTGGGGAGACTCAGCGGCTACTTGGCTTAGCGGAGCCGGGCGAGGATCTCGTCCGTGGACTGGACCGGCTGGCGGTAGGTGGTGGAGAGGATGCGGAGCATGTCCGCCGCGTCCTTGTCATCCTCGGAGGCCATGGCGTCCTTGGCGTAGCTGACCCGGATGTTGTGGGCGAAAGCGTCGGCGGCCGTCTGGGCAATGCAGTTGTGGGTGGAGACGCCGGCCAGCACCACTTCGTTGGCGCCACAGTTCCACAACCGGGACAGTAGGTCGGTGCCTACGAACGCACTGTCGCGCGTCTTGTTCAGCTGCGGCAGGTCCCCCTTGGCCAGGCCCGGCACGGACTGCGCCTGCTCGGTGCCGCGGAAAATGAAGCCTTGGTCATCGTCGAGCATGCTGAGGGTCCAGGTGGACTTGTCCCGCTCATGCTCGGTGCCCACCAGCAGCGCCTTGTGGCCAGCGGCCTCGAATCCCTTTAGCAGCCGGTTGCATTCGCCCACCACCCTGTCCTGCTGGGCGGCCAGCTCAGGCGCTTCGAAGAAAGCGTTCTGCATGTCGATGACCAACAGGGCTATCACGTGGGGACCTTCCTCTCGCCGGACCGTTGTGGGTAACGTACCCACCTCCGGCCAAAAGACGCTAGGGCGCGGACTCCCGGATCCTCAGCTGGAATTCGGCTTCAACGTGCACTCCGGCGTCGGCGGTCTCGCGGCCGGCGATCCGATCCAGGAGCAGCGCCATGGACCGTTCGGCGATCTCGTCCATCCCGGGCGAAACGGTGGTCAGGGACGGTGAGGCGAAGCGGGCTTCGTCCACGTCGTCGAAGCCAGCCACTGCCACCTCCTGCGGCACCCTGACGCTGCGGATCAGGAGTTCGTGCAGCGCTCCGAGCGCCAGAACGTCGTTCAGGCCGAAAACGGCGTCGAACTCCACGCCCGCTTCCAGCAGCCCGGCCACGGCGGCGGCACCGGCGTCGCGGCGCCACTCACCCGGGGCGATCAGCGCCGGGTCAAAGGGGATTCCAGCGTTCTTCAAGGCGGTGCGGTAGCCGTTTAGGCGCAGCCCGGCGGTGCCGGTGGATTCCTCCGGCGTGGCACCAATGACGGCAATACGACGGCGGCCTCCCGCCAGCAGGTGGGAGGTCAGCGCGGCGGCGGCCTCCTCGTTCTTCATGGTGACCAGGTCGAACCGCGGGTCCACGATATGTTCGCCCAGCATCACGAGGGGCTTGGATCCGGCCCGCTCGGTAATGGCGTCGGCGCCGATGGACAGCGGTGTGAAAAGCAGGCCGTCCGTGAGTTGCCGGAACGGGCCCTGGAGGGCGTTCAATTCGGCCGTCCCCTCCGCGGCGGACTGCTCCACCAGGACGCGGTAGCCGTGTTTGGTTGCCGCGTCCATCAGCTTGGAGGCGAGTTCGGCGTAGTAGGGCGCCGAAAGGTCCGAGAGGACGAGGCCCAGCATGGAGGTCTTGCCGGACCGCAGGCTGCGGGCGGTGAGGTTGGCTTCGTAGCCCAGTTCCGCGATGGCATCTTCCACCCGCTGTTTGGTGGCGGGGCGGATGAACTCATAGTTGTTCAGGACGTTGGAGACGGTCTTGAGTGAGACACCCGCGGCCTTCGCAACGTCGTTCATGGTTACTGCCATTAACGTTCTTTTCCTGCCTTCGCCGCGGCCTTGGCCGCCTGCTTGCTGGCCCGCACCTTCACCAGGGATTCGGGGTCCACGATGTCCGCCACGGACAGGTAGGAGCCGTCCTCACCGTAGTGGCCTGCCGCTTCCCGCCAGCCCGGGGCCTGGAGACCGCGCTGTTTGCCCAGCAGGGCCAGGAAGATCTTGGCTTTCTGGTCACCGAACCCGGGCAGGGCCTTCAGCCGCTTCAGCACCTCGGCGCCGCTGGGCTCGCCCTGGGTCCAGATGGCGGTGGCGTCGCCGTTCCAGTCGTTCTGCACGGCTTCGGCGAGCGCCTGGACCCTGGCGGCCATGGAACCGGGGAACCTGTGGACGGCGGGCCGTTCCTTGAACATCTCCACGAAGGCCTGCGGATCATGGCCGGCAATGGCTTCGGGTGAGACGGTTCCGATGCGGGTCCTGATCTTTTCCGGCCCCGCGAACGCCGATTCCATGGTCACCTGCTGGTCCAGCAGCATGCCGGTCAGCAGGGCGAAGGCGTCCTCACTCAACAACTTGTCCGCGGCGGGATCCCCCGTGATGTGCAGCTCCATGCCGTCCATCCTCCCACCTGCGGGCCGCCGTCGTCATAAGGACGCCTCCGCCGTCACCGACCCGGGGTGTTAGCTGCCCACCGCCAGGCGGATCATGGACCAGGACACCGCCGGGAGCTCCGCGGTGAGGCGGCCGCCTTCGGCTTTGACCGTGACGTTCTCCGCGGGCTCCACGGACGTCGAATCGTCCGCGCTTGCCTGCCAGTACGGGTCCTTGTTGGCATAGGTCAGCGCCTCCAGCACGCGGACGTTGCCCAAGCCCGCGACGGCGGCATCCAGGGTGAGTGCGTCCGTTGCCGATCGGTTGACGGCGAACACCACTGCCTCGCCCTTGCCGGAGTCGAAAGTTGCAACGGCGGACAGTGCGGCGACGCCTGCGGTGGTGCCGCCGCTGACCAGCGGGGATTCGACGGCGAGCTGCAGGACAGTGCCGGCGGCGTGCCGGGAGGTCAGGGCAAAGGGGTGGAAGGTGGTCTGCTTCCAGGCGCGGCCGCCGGGTTCGGTCATGATGGGGGCGATGACGTTGACCAGCTGGGCCAAGCTCGCGGAATGGACCCGGTCCGTGTTCTTGAGCAGGGTGACCAGCAGGTCGCCCACCACCACGGCGTCTGCCACCGTGTAGGTGTCCTCCAGCAGCACGGGGGCTACCGGCCAGTCCTTGCCGGAGGGTGCCTTGGACTCGGCCCGGCTCATGTGCCAGACGTTCCATTCATCGAAGGAGATGTTCACCTGTTTGGTGGACTTCTTCACCGATTTCACGTGGTCGATGTGGCTGACGATGTCCTTGATGAAGGCGTCCATCTTGTGCCCGGCAGCCAGGTGTTCCTGGAGGTCGCCGAAGTCCTCGAAGTACTGGTGGGCGGAGATCAGGTCCACCAGCTCATAGGTTTCGGACAGGACCACGCGCTCCCATTCGCCGAACGTGTCCATGGTGGGACCGGAACTGCCGCAGGCTACGAGTTCCAGGTCAGGATCGATCATCCGCATGCCGCGGGCCGTGTCCGCCGCGAGCCGCCCGTATTCGAGGGCGTTCTTGTGGCCGATTTGCCACGGGCCGTCCATCTCGTTGCCCAGGCACCACATGCTGATGCCGTAGCCGTCCTGTGCACCGTTGGCGCGGCGCTGGTCGGAAAGCGCAGTACCGCCTTCGATGTTGCAGTACTCCAGCAGGTCCATCGCCTCCTGGATGCCGCGGGTGCCCAGGTTGACGGCCATCATGGGTTCCACGCCGGCCTTGGCGGACCACGCCGCGAATTCGTCCACGCCCACCAGGTTGGGGTCTGTGGAGTGCCAGGCCAGGTCGAGGCGTACAGGCCGCTGGTCCTTCGGCCCCACGCCGTCCTCCCACCGGTAGCCGGAGACGAAGTTGCCGCCGGGGTACCGCACGGTGGAGACGCCGAGTTCCCGGGTCAGGTCCAGGACATCACGGCGGAAACCGTCCTCATCGGCATCGGGGTGGTCGGGCTCAAAGATGCCGGTGTAGACGCACCGGCCCAGGTGCTCCACGAAGGCGCCGAACGTGCGGCGGCGGACTGGACCAACGGTGAAGGCCGGGTCAAGGGTTACTTTGGCGGTTGCCGGTTCAGGGGTTGCCACGAAAAACATCCTCGTTCTCTTTTGATTTACAACGTTATAGAAAATATTGTTGGCGCTGCGGTGATCTGAGTCAAGGGTGCGGCGCGAAACGGTCGCCGGAAAGAAACTTTTTCGCAGCCGGGCCGGGAGCTGAAGCGGCACCGGGCGTCCCACCTGCGGCTACGCGCAAAGCAAGTAGCGGTTTCGAGTATCCAAGTAATACCTAATCTGAAAGTCGAGTACCGTTACTCATTCTCCGGCCCCGGACAGCCCACTAGGTTTTTCACAGGGACAGGGCGTCTTTCTGCCCCTGCAGGACTTAGCTCACCAGGGGGTGTGAGAGTGGCAATGCACGCACGACAGGTGAGCCCAAACTTCCCGGGTCAACGCACCCGGGTACTAAGCGGGGCCGGCGACGAGGAGGCCTTTGAGACCAAGGCCTCTCCCCCAGCCGTCGCCGGCCCTCTTCTTTCTTCGCGCCCTCATGGACCGCGTCCTGCCGCCGGGTTGCCGACGGTTGCGCCGCATGGCAGCACGCAGGTTTCCACCGGTCCGGCCTCGAAAACAGCACAGGCTGGCCGGAATGACGGCAGCCAGGCGATATTGCTTGATCTGGTGACCGGGGCAGACTCACTGACCGATTCCCTTGACCGGCTGGCCGCCGCTGCGGTCCGGTTGGTGGCAGGTGCCCAGCAGGCGGGCGCGCTTCAGTCAGCTGGCACGCGGATCGAATGTGCGGTGGTGCTGACCCAGCCCCGCCGGTCTCCCGCCATTACGGGGACATCGCGGGACGCGGAGCGGATGATGGCGTGGGAGCAGCAGGCGGCGGAGGGCCCCACCAGCGAGGTGCTGGCTGGCGGCCATCCCGTAGCGGTTCTTCAACGGCACGGGGATTTCCGCTGGCCGCGCTACTGCAGCGAGCTTCAGATTGCCGGTTTTGGCAGCGTCCTGGGCGTAAGGCTCCGGGTTGACGGTTCAGGCGATGCGGGGGGTTCGGGCTCATCCGGTGAAGCACCGGGCGCGGACGCGGAAACCCACGCTGCGCTGGCGTTCTTCGCCCCGGATTCCAAAGCATTCCCCCTGCAGGTCATCGCCGAGGCCCGCGCCTTCGCCGGGTTGGCATCCCGGAGCCTGCGGATGGCCCTCGACCTGCATACAGCCCGTTCCGTGGCCTCGGACTTGCGCTCGGCACTGGACAGCCGCACCTCCATCAACGTGGCGTGCGGCGTCATCATGGCCCAGAACCGGTGTTCCTACAACGAGGCGTTTTCCATCCTGGCCAAGGCCTCGAGCCACCGGAACATCAAGGTCCGCAGGATTGCGGAGGACATCCTCGAGCGGCTGCCCGAGGGGCCCCCGCAATCCCACTTCGGACACTAGCCCGGAAGCAGGCCCACCCGTCGGCCTTGCACTGACACGACGCGGGCCGCGCTATGCGTCGGCGCGGCGGGTGAAGACCATGTGCACCACTCCGGCCGGCGATGTGGTGGATTCGATGTCGAAGCGCTCGTCGAGTCCTTCCAGCCCGTCCCACAGCCGCTCGCCGCGGCCAAGGATGATGGGTACCACGGCGATATGCATGTGGTCGATCAGGCCTGCCTGAAGAAACTGCCGCACCGTGCCGGCACCGCCGCCAATCCGGACGTCGAGGCCGGGGGCCAGTTCGCGGGCCTTTTCGAGCGCCGTTGCGGGGTCGGCGTCAACGAAATGGAAGGTGGTTCCGCCCTCCATTTCGAGGACCGGCCGGGGGTGGTGGGTCAGGACAACGACGGGCGTGTGGAAGACGGGGTTGCTGCCCCACCACCCCTTCCACTCTTCGTCCTCCCAGGGCCCGCGCTGGGGGCCGAACTTGTTGCGCCCCATGATTTCGACGCCGATTCCGGTGCCCCACTGGCTGGCGAAGGCCTCATCGACGCCGAAGGATGCCTGCCCCTCTCCGTGGAGGCCCATGGCGCGGAAGGTACGGGTCCCGAAGGCCCACTCCATGAGCCGTGATCCGGCATGGCCGAAAGGGGCCTCGAGTTGCTGGCCCTCACCCGTGCCGAAGCCGTCGAGGGAGACCGAGAAGTTGTGCACGCGGACGAGGGACATGTCATCTCCTGGGGTGTGCTTGTGGGCAAATGGGATGATCGCGTCATGTGACCTTGAAGTATCTTTGCACCCATAGTAATGAGCTGAATGGTCACGGGCCGCATAACAAGTATCATTCACCCAAAGAGCGATGACTCTTCTTTTCACACTTTGGGGGACTAATTTGACGAAGTACGCCGAGTTCCGGTTGCAGCTAATCTGCCTCATCCTAGGGCTTGCCACAATAGCAGCGCTCCTTGTGAACCCAACAGGCATATCTGCAGCGGCCGCCTCCACGGGCCCCGTCGGCGGCGCCGTATCCATAATGCCCACAAGGATTCTCGATACAAGGACAACTTCCGGGCCGGTGCCCGGTGGAGGCACTGTCTCAGTTCGCATATCCGGAGCGCACGGATTTCCTTACGGAACTCAGGCAGTCGTCGTCAACATAACGGCCACCGAACCAACAGCATCAGGTTTCCTAACGGCCTACCATTCAGGGGTCAGCAAACCACCCACCTCGAACGTCAACTTCGGCCGTGGACAGACGGTGGCAAACCTCGCAATTGTGGAGGTCGGCAATGATGACCACATCACCATCGCAAATACTTCTGCAGGCAGCGTCCACATCGTTTTGGATGCATCGGCGTACTTCGGCATAGCTGGCTCATGGGATGCGCCCGGTTCATATCGTCCACTCGCTCTAAAGAGGGCCCTGGACACCCGGACTTCGACAGGACCTGTCGCCGGTGGGGGCAACGTCCTGCTGCGCGTGGGAGACGTTCCCGAAGTGCCGTCCAATGCTGCCGCGGTCGTCGTCAACCTGACCGTTACAGAGCCAACTTCCAACGGGTTCATCAGCGTTTATCCAACAGGTTCTTCTAAACCGAATATCTCAAATCAGAATTATGGACAGGGCCAGACAATCCCCACCCTAGCCGTCGTCCCAGTTGGGCCGGATGGGACTGTGACAATTGCTAACAGTTCGTCCGGTACTATTCAGATCGTGGTAGACGTCTTCGGCTTCTTCCTACGTGGCACACCCTCCACAGCGGGAGCATTCGCGGCTATTGCCCCGAAGCGCTTTCTCGACACACGGACATTCCGGGGCCCCGCTGTAAATGCCGAGGCTGTGCCCGTACAAGTTGCCGGCGTAAATGGAGTACCCGCAAATGCAAAAGGCGTCTGGGTTAATCTCACAGTGACTGAATCGACGACTTTTGGCTACTTTGAGGCCCGTGGCCACTGGGCACCATTTTCGTTCACTTCAAACCTGAACTTCGACCGCCGGCAAACCATAGCCAACATGGCCTATGTAACCATAGGCAGGGACGGAAAGATCGAAATCCAGGCCCTCCTCAACCAAGTTCCCCGCCTCGAAACCACACATGTAATCGCGGACATCTTCGGTTACACGCTTTAGTTAAACGGACCGCCAGTACGCAGCTACCGGCCCGGCCCGGACACGGCCGTTGAAGACAGATGATCAAGGGTAACTAAGAGGAAGACCACCGACACACAACCAGAGGAGCCAAATGGACAGCGAGGCCACCCCACGGCGGCGCGGTGCGGCCCTGGCCTGGCTGCCTGGCCCGATCGCCGCCGGACTCGGGCTGGTGGCGCATGTCCTGGGCGGCGGGGCCTCACCCTCACCGCCGATTGTGGTGGCGCTGGCAGCGTTGCTGGGCATGGCGGCCGCCATCGGCAAGCCCGGGCGGCTTCCCGGGTGGGGCCTGCTCCTCACCGCGGGGATCGCCCAGCAGTTGCTGCACTTCGCCTTCGCTGACTTTTCGGTTTCCACGGGATTCGACGCACCGGCCCATGATCACGGCCAATCGCCCATCCAGGACCCAGGTACGGCAAACCAAGGCCATACCCAAGGAGCCGTGCCGCACGATCTTCACCTGCTCCTGTACCTGCACATGGCCGCGGCGCTGCTGACGGTTTTCGCCACCCGGCAGCTGGACAAAATCCCCGCACGGCGAAGCCAACGAAATCCGATAGCTACGGACGCCGGCGTTCCGGTCAGGAAGTGAGCGTCCCCCGGACGATGCTGACCGATGAGTGGGCCGGATTCCCGTCCACCGGCTCGTCGGAGACATCCACAATCGGATAGTCCGCCAGCTGGAGGCCTGCGGGCACCTCGAAGCTTCCCGAGTCCGAGTTCATGATGCCCAGGCTGACCAGCCGCGACAGGTCCGGGGCAATCAGCCAGACTTCCTGGTAGCCCCGCGCCTCGTCCTTATCCAGCGTGACATCCAGTCGGCGCGAGCCGTCCGCAGCCTCCACCACCTTCGCCGATCCGGTAGCGGAGTACTGGGCAAGCGGCGTCAGCTGGGCCTGCGCCAGCGGAATGGGCTGGGCAGGCCGGGTGGACACCCAGATTCCGCCTGCCGCAACCATCACAACGGCAGCAGCGGCGGCGATCCATGTCCCGGTGCGCTGCCACCACGCCTTCTTCCGCGGGCCGAAGGCGATAACGTTCGACGGCGCCGGCCCAGCAGGTGAGTCCGCAGGCTTGGTAGCGGCTCCACCCAGCGGGTCCTCCTGGACAGCCTCGGCAAGCCCAAGTTCCCGGTGGATTCCGGCCCACACGTGCGGTCCGGGAACGGACAGGCTGGCGGTATCCGGCGTCGTCTTCACCGCGTCAACTGTGCGGCGCAGCGCGGCGTAGTCGGCGGCACATTCGGGGCAGACGCCGAGGTGCTCCCGGCCGTCCGCGTCCTCCCAGCCCTCGTACATAGCAAGGAGGCTCAACTGTTCCGGATCAAGATGCGGCATGGTCTACCTCCAATCGGCTTCTCAAATGCGTCAGGCTGCGGCGGATGTGGCTCTTGACGGTACCAAGCGGCAGGCCCAGTTTCCGTGAGATCTGTTCGTGCGTCAGGTCCTCATAGAAGGCAAGCTTCATGATGGACCCCTGAGGTTCGCCCAGCCTGTCCAGTTCGCCGTCCAACAGCAGCCGGTCGGCCAGGACCTCTGCGGCCTCTGTTCCGGCACCGAATTCTCCGGCGGCCAGTCCGGCCCCGGCCACCGCGTTGGCCTTGCGCACTTCGCGTGCGGTCGCCGAGTGCGCGTCGGTAATGACGTTCCGGGTGATACCCACGATCCAGGCGGGCAGCCGGGCCAACTCCGGCTTGAAGGTGTTCCGTGAGCGCCACACCCGGATGAAGACCTCCTGGGTGACGTCGTCGGCCGCGGACCGGTCCGACAGGGAACGGAGGGCCAGGGTGTGCACCAGCGGGGCGAATTCGCGGTAGGCCGCCGCCAGAGCCCGCTCGTCACCGGCGAGGAAGGACGCGGTCAGTCCGTCATCCCAGCCGCGGGAGGCCTGCGCAGGAGAGGTCACACGCGGCTCCTTCCCGGCATCGGTGACGAGAATCATGGCTTGTCACCGCTTACCCGGGGACCGCGGTGACTATCACATTGTCGCTGTAGTCCATCCGCTCGTCCAGCCACCGTCCGCCGCAGGTGACCACCTTGAGCTCGTGGGGGCCGGTGCGGCGGAAGAGCGAGCCGCCGTCGAACCTGTCCTTGGCCATCAGTTCCACCCTCACCACACGGTAGGTGAGGTCCGGGGCGCCATCACGGCCCACGCGGACGGCGGTCCCCTCGGCCAGCGATTTCAGGGCCGAGAACGGAGCCCTGTCCGAGGCTGTGTCGATGTGGCCGGCGATGACGGCCGCCCCCTCTGCCGCGCCCGGGGCCGGTCCGAACCGGTACCAGGCGGCGCGGTCAAAGGCGTCCGGGATTTCCATGGCGCCTTCGCCGGACACTCCCCCGGGAACCACGGACATGTCGATGGCCGTGCCGGCAATGGAGATCGACGTTGGCGCAGGGTCTGCCGGAACAGCGCCCAGGGTGGCCGGATGGACGGGAATGGGCACCGCACCCGGCCGGGCGGCCGCGCCCGGGACAGTGGTGCCCGGGGCAGCGGGAACCGCATCGGTGGCAGCCGCTGCTGCGGAAGCTGCTGTGCTGGCGGGTGCAGTGGACGGTGCTGAGGACTGGCCGGCAGGCGCACAGGCGGTCAGGACCACAATTGACGCGGCGGCGGCGATCCGCACCCCAACTGACGGGCGACGGCGGGACTCCCCTGCCGTCGTCGTGCGTCCGTTCATCTCTGTGGCCTTTCTCGGTCCGGGCCCCGGGCCCGACGGGGATTAGTGGTTTTGTGGTGGGTGGCCGCCCGGCGCAGGTGGGCAGGGTACGCCGGGCGGCCGGTCTTTCGGTCCCGGACGCTACTGCCGGACGCGGCGCGCTGCCACCGCGCGGGCCGTGCCGAAGCCGCCCAGCAGCAGGGCGAGGGCGGCTGCACCGAAGCCCAGGACCAGGCCTGCCGGTGCCGGTGCATCGACGGATCCGTCGCGGGCGCCGGGGACAGAACCGGGTGCGGAGTGCAGGCCGGGGATGGTCTGCACCGCGAGCTGCAGGTTCTTGTCCGCCAGGCTGCCCCACGCGTACACGATGGTGTGGGTGCCCTCGGCGATGGTGACGTCCGCCGGGCCGATCACGGGGGCAGTGGTGCCGGTGGCGGCAACCGCTGCGGATACCGTTCCGGGATCCAGGGTGAGAATTTGCTCGTTGGGGTTGGCCAGGTTGGTGACCACGGCGCTGCCTCCGGCCAGGACGTCGACGGCGGGTGCCGCGGCGGTGTGCCGGACGGTGAGTTTGCCCTTGCCCGCGGCGATCTTGGACACGTCATTGGTGAAGAGGTTGGCTGTGGGTTTGCCCGCGGCGTCAAGGTTGGCCACGGCGGTGTAGTTGCCGTTGGCTGCGAGGTTCACGGTCACCGGGCCGATGACGGCTGCGGAGGCATCGGCCGCATCCGCTGCGGTGATCGCGATCTGGTAGGCGCCTGCGGGCAATGCCAGCGGCCCTGCCAGGCTGCCCGGGGTGAAATCATCCAGGGTGCGGTCGCCGTTGACCCAGACATCCACGGTCAGCCCGGGGACGCCGTGCAGCACCGATAGTTGGGCGTCGCCTTCGGCAGCGCTGGCTGGACCGGCCAGGGCCATCGCGGCGGCAATGGCTGCGGCACCGATACCTGCTGTGAAAATCCTCTTTCGCATGTCCTTCTCCTTGGTCGGCCCGTCAGCCGGGCGCTTTTACGCTTACACCCCTACTACTGGTGCGGGCGCGGAGTTGGATGCAGAATCATGGAACTTTTGTGGGCCGCCTATCCGGCCGCGGGCGGGGCGGTGCTGGACCGTGGCACGAGTTCCGGCGTGACCACGGTGGAACTGACCCCGGCGCCGGCCTCGATTTCCTTCAGCATGACGTCCAGGCAGCGGCGGCCCAGCTCCTCGAAGTCCTGCCGGACGGTGGTCAGCGGCGGGCTGAAGTACCCCGATTCCGGCTGGTCGTCGAACCCGACTATGGAGACGTCGTCGGGCACGCTGACGCCGGCCTCTGCGAAGGCCCTCAGGATTCCCAGCGCCATCTGGTCGTTGCCTACGAACAGGGCGGTGGCGCTGCGCCGTGCCGCAAGCCTGCGGCCGATGGCGTAGCCGCTGCCGGCGCTCCAGTCCCCTTCCGCCAGGAGATCGTCCGCCAGCCCGGCGGCGTGGAGTGCTTCGCGCCATCCCTCGGCGCGCTCAGCGGCGTCGGTCCAGCCGGCGGGACCGGAGACGTGGCCGATCCGCCGGTGCCCCTGGGCGATGAGATGTTCGACGGCGAGCCGAGCCCCTGCGCGCTGGTCCACCATGGCACCGCTCACCTGGCTGTTGCCCAGCGATCCCACGGCCATCACCGGCACCGGAATGTTGAGCGCATCGAGCGCCTGGAGGGTCTCGGCGTGCGGCACCAGCACGGCGATGCCGTCCACCGCCTGGTCCAGGAAGTGGCTGACGGCGTCGGCGATGGCCGCTCCGCTGACCTCACGGAGCGCGGCGATGCTGACGAAGTAGCCGGCGTTGCGGGCGGCCTGCTCCACGCCGAGGAGGGTGTTGGCAGGCCCGTACTGGGACAGCTCGCTGGCCAGGACCCCGATGGTGTGGGACCGCCTGGTGACAAGGCTCCGGGCAGCCGTGTTCCGCCGGTACCCCAGTTCCGCGATGGCGGCCTTCACCTTTTCACGGGTGGCTTTGCTGACATTCGGGTGGTTGTTGATGACGCGGGAGACGGTCTGGTGGGAAACGCCGGCCACATCGGCCACGTCCTCCAGGCGCGGCATCCTGCCCTTGCTGCTTTTAGCCATCTGCCTATTGTCCCCGCTGGAGCGGAAAGCCCGCCCCGGGCCCCGCACTGCGTGGTGAGCGGGACCCTGCTAGGGATTCCCGTCCGGAAGGAACAGCTCTTCAAGGGTGGTCTCGAAGATCCGGGCGAGCCGGAAGGCCAGGGGCAGTGAGGGGTCAAACCGTCCGCGTTCTATGGAGATGATGGTTTGGCGGGAGACCCCCAGCTGGTCCGCAAGCCGTTGCTGTGACCATCCGAGCCGTGACCGGCACTCGTTGACGCGGTTTTCCACTTCAGCCCCGGTGGCGCAGCAGCAGGTAGCGGATGCCGAAGGAGGCGAAGCAGACAGCCAGGATTGCCGGCAGGACCAGTTTCAGGTCGGCCGCAAGATCGGCAGGAACGAATGCGGCCACGGCGGCCAGGACTCCCAGGACCAGGACGAGGTCCGTGAACGATCCTGAGGCTGCCTTGTCATACCACTTGCCTTCGACCGACTCCTCGGGCCGGTCAACTGCGCCTTCGACCGAGTTTCTGTCGACCACCAGGACGTACATCAGCGCCATCGCCGGCATTGCCAGGCACGCTGTGAAAACCGCGAAACCGAGGGCGGGGTTTGACCCGGCCAGGCCGGTCCCCACGGCCAGCCAACCGCCGGCAGCCCCGAGGAGTAGGCCGCCGGGAATGGCGATCAGCACCGCGGGAATCCGGCCACCCCCGAATCTTGCCTGCCCCCACCTGATGCGTGTCTGCTGCCCTGCCATGGTGCCCCCCTCGATATGTATAAGAAACTTTACATGTCTAGTCTGCTTTACATTGCCGGGTACTGCAAGGGGCGTCATCCGCCGGACGGTGCAGTCGGATCAGCGGGCCGGCGTGATGGAATGGCGGTATGACCCTGGACCACGGCGCGCCTGGCACGTTGCCGGCTGCGATCAAAGGCGCCCTGGACGTTTCCCTCGACGAGGGCGGAATGTCGGTCAGGCGCCTACCGGCCTGGACGCAGGCCCAGTTCGGCGGCGACGTGCCGCTGGCCAAAGCCAACTCCACCCCCTCCGGGGTGCGGCTGGAATTCCTCACAGACGCGGCCTGGCTCGAACTCGATCTGACGTTCACCCGGGAATCCGCGGCCTGGCGCTGGCGTCCGCTCCAGGCAGCCGTGATCAGCCTGACCACCTCGGATGGCCATGCCGAAAGCAGGGACTTCCACGAGGGGGACGTCCTGGAAACCTTTCCGGACGGGTCCAGCACCCTCGCCCCGGGAGCCCCGTCCACGGCACGATTCGAGATACCGGGGCCGCGGCAGGAGCGCACAGTCACCCTGTGGCTGCCGCACCGGGGAAGCGCCCGGATCCACGGCATCCGTTCCGAAAGGCCAGTGCAGCAAGCGGCGCGCACCGGTCCCCGCTGGGTCCACTACGGAAGCTCCATCAGCCAGTCCTCGCACGCCGAGGCACCGCTCGGGGTGTGGCCCGTCATTGCCGCCCGCAACCTCGGCCTGGACCTTTATAACCTGGGGCTTGCAGGCTCCGCCCACCTTGACCAGTTCGTGGCCCGGACCATCCGCGACCAGCCCGCCCACCTCATCACACTGAAGGTGGGCATCAACATCATCAACAGCGCCAGCCTCCGCCGGCGCACGTTTGCACCGGCCCTCCACGGATTCCTGGACACCGTGCGGGACGGCCACCCTGAAACCCCGCTGGTCCTGATATCGCCCATCTTCTGCCCAGAGCATGAGGACGCCCCCGGCCCCTCACGGCTGGTGGACGGGAAGTTCCTGGCCACCGACGTTCCCCGCAAGCCCGGCGACGGACTGCTGACCCTCCGCGACGCCAGGAGCATCCTGGCGGAGGCCATCAGCGAACGCTGCACGTCCGATCCGAATCTGCATTACCTGGACGGGCTGCGGCTTTTCGGGTCCGCCGACGCACATCTCCTCCCGGACCGCCTGCATCCGGACGCCGAGGGTTACGGGCTGATCGGCGAACGGTTCACGGCTATTGCGGCAGGCAGCCCGTGGCTTGCCCCGGCAGCCCAGGCGCGCGTCAGAAGCTAGTTCGCAGGACCGTGCCGTGAAGGTTCTGACCGGCGAACAAGCCCGGGACCGGCGCCACAACGGGCAAACAAAAACGGGCCGGAAGCTCCACGCTTCCGGCCCGTGTGGGGCTCGAACCCACGACCCACGGATTAAAAGTCCGATGCTCTACCAACTGAGCTAAAGGCCCCAGCCGGCTGGTCAACGCTGCAGTCTGCCACGTTCGCCATCCCGGCCCATCCATTTCTGGACGTTAATACTCTAACCCATGGTTCCGGCGCCTCCGCACGCAGTCCGGACGCCGCCGTCGGGCATTCCACGACGGAACCGGCACCCGCTTTCCTGCCCGGTCCTGCGCCTGCTCCGCATGCTCGATTCAGGCACGGCACAGGAGTAGCGTGGGGGCATGAGCGAGCAAGCAGGATCCAAGCCATACGGCGGCGCGAACCGGCACCACAAGCCCAAGCCTTTCGCCCCCATCGACTTCGAGCCCTTCGCCGGCGGCGCCGACCCTGCCCGGGTGTCCGAGGCCGCGCACCTCGCCGCGCAGGCCCTGGTGCGGCATGGCCGCGACAGCGACGATCCCGTCATCACCGAGCGCCTGGTGCGGCTCGCGGACGAACAGGGCCTGGAAGCCATCGCGGAGATGTGGGCCGAAAGCCCGGCCCGCTCGC
Source organism: Arthrobacter sp. Leaf137 (assembly GCF_001423525.1). Taxonomy (GTDB): domain Bacteria; phylum Actinomycetota; class Actinomycetes; order Actinomycetales; family Micrococcaceae; genus Arthrobacter. Next base: position 173,577 of record NZ_LMOI01000020.1, read on the forward strand.
TGCCGGGCGCACTCTGGCGGCTCTACGCCCTGCGTGCCGCCACCGTCCAGGACCCCGAGCGCATCTCCGTCTACTTCCGGGCAGGCAAAGACACCGCGCAGGTGTCCAACGTGGTTGCCGGCGTCGCAGAGCCGCCGGGGGCGGATGAAATGCGGACCATGGCGGACGCCGTCCTCTCGGGCGCGTTCGACGGCGAGTTCGACGTCGCGCTGGAACGTTCCGCGGCTTTCTGCCGCGTGGTGGCGCTCGGCCAGGTGACGCTCGCCGACGGCGCCGAGCACGCCAACGAGGCCCATGCCAGCCGGCTGACCCGCAACTCGCACCAGCTGGTAAAGACCGCTGAGGACCTGGAGCACGCCGCCAACGCGTGGCGCCTGGGTGAACTCGACTGAATCCCCCTGCCCAAGCACCGCCAACTGTCAAGATTGACTTGGGCGAAGCATCGTAGAAGACTGAAATCGGTGCCGAACCGCGAAACCCCCGGGCTTCAACACTCAGCCGCCTAGAGCGGCCTACCGCCGAGAGGCGTATCCGGTTCGGCACCATTTTTCTGCCCGTTTTACCGTCCGCCCATTTCAGGCCCGCAGTGACGGGCCGCTAGAGTTAGCGTCAGTTGCGCGCCCGGGTCAAGTCACACGGCGGCAATCCCCCGCCTTGAACTTTTCCCGGAGACCGGTAACCACGTGAAGCAGTTGCGTCTATTTCCCCAGGAGCCCGCCGGGCTGAAACTCCTCTCCCAGATGGCGCAGCAGATTGTCCTGGCCAGCGGCACCCTGGCGGAAATCCTCGGAGTCTCGGCCGCGGACCACGCCAAGCTCGTGGAGGACATGCACAACCATGACGCAAAATCCTCCGAGCTGCACTATGCCCTGCTGACCCACATGCGGACCAGCTTCGTGAACCCGCTCCCCCGCGAGGACATGTACACCCTGTCCCGCTACCTCAACGAAGCCATGGAAAAGATGGACGCCGCGGCCGAACTGGTTGCGCTGTACAAGCTCGAGCGGCTTCCCAAGCGCGCCGCGGACCAGCTGGAGATCATCAGCAGGCAGGCGGAACTGACCGTGGACGCCATGCGCCGGTTGAACAACCTGGACGACCTCGAGGACTACTGGATCGAGATCCTCCGCCTCACCAAACGCGCCGAGCGCACGCACCGGGTGTGGGTGGCGGACATGATCTCGGACATGAAATGGGCCCAGTACTCCCGCAACCGGGACGTGGCCAACCAGCTGGTGGAGGTCACCAAGGACATGCGGCGCATCGCCACGCAGGTGGGCAGCATCATCGTCAAGGAATCGTGAGGTGACGGCAGTCTTTTTCGGCGCGGTGGTGCTCCTCACCGCCGCGTTTGCCTTCCTCAACGGCTTCCGGGACGTCTCACTCTCCACGGCCCTGCCCGTCCGCAACCGGGCACTCACGCCCAGCGTGGCGGTCCTGCTGGCCGCCTTCTTCAACTTTGTGGGCGCGCTCCTGAGCGCCACCCTGGCCGTTGCCGTCAGCCAGACATGGATCAGCCTGCCCTCCGGCACGGACGGCCTGACCATCCTCGTTTCCGGCCTTCTCAGCGCCTGCGCCTGGGGCCTGCTGATGTGGTGGCGGGGCATACCCGTCCCGTCGACGCACACCCTGGTGGGCGGCCTGGCCGGAGCCGGGTTGGCCAGCCTCGCGGTCGGCGGGACCGGGGTAGGCGGGGCAGACCAGTCGCTCCTCCTGCAGGTGGTCCTGCCACTGCTGCTCTCCCCCTTGGTGGCGTACAGCGGCGCGTTCCTGCTGGTGTATCCGGCCACGTGGGCCGCCCGCCATACCCAGCCGAGTGTGGTGAACCAGCGCTTCCGCCGCAGCCAGGCCATCGCCGCCGGCGCGGTGGCATTCGGCCACGGCCTGCAGGACGGCCAGCGGGTCAGCGCCGTGCTGTTGCTCGCCCTGCTCGCGGCAGGATATTCCGACGGCGGGAGCATCCCCGTGTGGGTTGTCCTCCTGTCTGCGGTGATGATTACCGCCGGGACCCTGTTTGGCGGCTGGCGGATATCCCACACCATCGGCTACAAGCTCACCCGGGTGGATCCACTGCGCGGTTCAGTGGCCCAGATCTACAGCGCCCTCATGCTGTTTGTGGGGGCACTGGCACTGCACTGGCCCCTGTCCACCACCCACACCGTCACCGCGGCGGTCCTGGGAGCCGGCGAGAACCAGCACTTCTCCGTCACCAACCGGAAGCTGGTGATCCGCATCGTGGGGCTCTGGATCCTCACCCCGGTGGCCACGGCGGCACTCGCCTTCGTGCTGGCGCTGGCCCTGTCCGCGGCAGGCTGAGCGCCCCATTTTCCTGTACAGTCCCCGCGCCGGTGACGTACATTCGAAAGACGTCCCCCAGGGCTGGGTGCCGGGGATGCGTCCGGCGCCCCGTGCAACCGCCGGATTAGCGCCGCTGCTGCAACCGGCGGCATGGATGCACATCGCGGAAAAGAGCAGGCATCATGTCTACTTCCAATCCCCGGCGCCCGCTGCCCCAGCCACGGCAGCTCGGCTGCGCGACCTGCGGCACGGAAAACCACGTGACTATCCACGCGATCACGGCCCTGGACCCCGGCGGCGGGGACCTGGTGACGGTGTCCTACACCTGCGATGACTGCAGGCAGTTCCAGGAGCATCTGGCCTACGCCACGGACGTGGCCGCTGCCCTCCACCAGGTGCGCTCCATGACGCAGGTGATCATGTTCGGCGATGACTACGTCCACTGCGGCTACCCCATGGACGAAGCCGGGTTCGAGATCGAACGGCTGGGCTACCGGAACCGCATGGCGGGAGGCGGGTTCAACGCCGTCTGCCTTCCCACCAGGGTCCTGCGGTGCCGGTGCGGTTTCCAGCTGGAAGTCCCCGAGTAGGCGGGCCTGGGGAAGCAGCGCCTGCGGTCCCCCTTTTCCGAGGCTGCCGGATTTACCCGAAGCGGCCGGAGACGTAATCCTCGGTGGCCTTCTCCACGGGGTTGCTGAAGATGGTGTGGGTGTCGCCAAACTCGATCAGCTTGCCGGGCTTGCCGGTACCGGCGATGTTGAAGAACGCGGTCTTGTCAGAGACGCGCGCGGCCTGCTGCATGTTGTGGGTCACGATCACCACGGTGTACTGGTCCTTGAGCTCGTTGATGAGGTCCTCAATGGCCAGCGTGGAAATGGGATCCAGGGCGGAGCAGGGCTCGTCCATGAGGATGACCTGCGGCTCCACTGCGATGGCACGGGCGATGCAGAGGCGCTGCTGCTGTCCGCCGGAGAGGCCGGAGCCGGGCTTGTCAAGGCGGTCCTTGACCTCGTTCCACAGGTTGGCGCCCTTCAGTGAGCGTTCCACCAGGACATCGGCTTCGCCCTTGGAGATCTTCTTGTTGTTCAGCTTCACGCCGGCCAGCACGTTGTCCCGGATGGACATGGTGGGGAACGGGTTGGGGCGCTGGAACACCATGCCGATCTGTGAGCGGACCGTTACGGGGTCCACTCCGTTGCCGTACAGGTTGTCTCCGTCGAGGAGGACCTCGCCCTCCACGCGGGCGCCGGGGATTACCTCGTGCATGCGGTTCAGGGTCCGCAGGAACGTGGACTTGCCGCAACCGGACGGGCCGATGAACGCGGTGACGGACTTGGCCTCGATGTTGATGCTGACGTCTTCCACGGCGAGGAAGTCGCCGTAGTAAACGTTCAGGTCCTTGACGTCGATGCGCTTAGACATGGTGTTCCTTCACTAACTGGGGATGAATTGAAGTCTGGCATCCGGCCCGCGGGACCGGAAGGGGCTGCGGCTCAGCGGCCCGCTTTGGGGGCGAAGATCCTGGCGATCAGCCGTGCCGCGAGGTTGAGGATCATCACCAGGATGATCAGCACCAGCGCCGCGCCCCAGGCCCGCTCGGACGACGGGTCCGGATTGGCGGGCGAGGTGGGGTTGAGGATCTGGGTGTAGATAAAGGTGGGCAGCGAGGCCATCCAGCCGCCGAAGACGTTGGAGTTGATGCTGGTGGCAAAGCCTGCGGTGACCAGGATGGGCGCTGTTTCGCCGATCACCCGGGCGATGGCCAGGGTGACACCGGACGCGATGCCGGAGATCGCCGTCGGGATGACCACCTTGAGGATGGTGCGCCACTTCCGCACCCCCAGGGCGTAGGCGGCCTCGCGGAGCTCGTTGGGGACGATCTTCAGCATTTCCTCGCTGGAGCGGACCACCACCGGAATCATGAGGACGGACAGCGCGACGGCGGCCACTGCACCGGTCTTGGTTCCCGGGCCCACCACTGCGAAGAAGAAGGCAGCTGCGAAGAGACCGGCCACGATGGACGGGATGCCGGTCATGACGTCCACGAAGAAGGTGATGGCCCGGGCCAGGCGGCCGTCGTTGCCGTACTCCACGAGGTAGATGGCGGTCAGCAGGCCCACCGGCACGGAAATGACGGTGGCCAGGAGGGTGATCTGCACGGTGCCCAGGAGCGCGTGGTAGATGCCGCCCAGGACGGGGGCACCCTCTTCAACGGCCCGGTTGTCGTAGACGCCGGTGACCCCGTTCATGGAACTGCTGAGGAAGCCGGGGTTCAGGAGCCCGGGCACGCCGTTGACCAGCACGGTCCAGATCACGGAGACGAGCGGAAGCAGCGCCACGAGGAAGGAGCCCACCACCAGGCAGGTGGCCAGCCGGTCCTTGGCCTTGCGGGACCCTTCCACGGCGGCGCTCCAGGACACGAGTCCGACGGCGAACAGCAGCGCCGAGACGAGGCCCCACCCGAAGGCGTTGAAGCCGATGAGCGCCAGGATGGCGGCGCCCACGATCAGGGCGGCGGCCAGGACAATGTACGGGGCGTACTTGGGCAGCTGGCCCTTGGTCAGTGCAGAGCGCTTGCTGCGCACCGGGGTAAGCGTGGAGGTCATTTAGTTGGCTCCCGAGAATTCTTTGTGCCGGGTGATGATCCAGCGCGCAATCATGTTGACGGCCAGGGTGATGACGAACAGGACCAGGCCTGCGGCAATCAGCGTGCTCACCTTCAGGCCGCTGGCCTCCGGGAAGTTCAGGGCGATCTCAGCGGCGATGGTCTGGTTGCCGGACTGGATCAGGCTGGCGGTCAGCGCGCCGGAGGACAGCACCAGGGCCACGGCCATGGTTTCGCCGAGCGCACGTCCAAGGCCGAGCATGACGGCGCTGATGATGCCGGGCCGGGCAAAGGGCAGGACCGACATCTTGATCATTTCCCAGCGGGTGGCGCCGAGGGCCAGGGCGGCTTCCTCATGCAGTTTGGGGGTCTGCAGGAAGATTTCCCGGGACAGCGAGGTGATGATGGGCAGCACCATCACGGACAGGACGATGCCCGCCGTCAGGATGGTCTTGCCGGTGGCGGAGGCGGGTCCCTGGAAGATGGGCAGCCAGCCCATGTTGTCCGCCAGCCAGTTGTAGGCCGGGGAGATTTCCCGCGCCAGGAACGTTGCGCCCCAGGCACCGTAGACCACTGACGGGATGGCGGCCAGCAGGTCAACCACGTAACCCAGGCCGGCGGCCAGGCCGCGCGGGGCGAAGTGCGAGATGAACAGTGCAACGCCGATGGCGATGGGCGTGGCGATCACCAGCGCGATGACGGCCGCGATCAGCGTGCCGATCACGATGGGCCAGATGTAGGCGAAGAAGCCTGCCCCGCCCTGGATTTCGGCGGCCGGTGCGGTGAGCGCCGGGATGGCCTGGACCACCAGGAAGAGCGCGACGCCGAACAGGACGGCAAGGATGAGGCAGCCGGCGGCGAGCGCGGCGCCCGAGAAGATTTTGTCCCCGGTGCGGCCGGCGCCCTGGGTGCTGGTCAGGGAGGTGGCGGTCATTCGACGGCCCTTCGATCGTTAACTGGCACGAAAAAGATTGCTGCGTCCAAGCCGAAGTTCCCCGCCTGCCTCTCGGCAGGCGGGGAACCCGGTTTTGGTGCGGCTGCTAGGACTTGACCTTGATGGAGTCAATGGCCTTCTGGGCCTTCTCCGCGAGTGAGGAGGACAGCGGGGCGGACTTCGCGGAGTCGGCGGCGGCCTGCTGGCCTGCGTCGGAGACTACGTAGTTCTCGAAGGCCTTGACCAGGTCAACGGTCTCCTGCTTGTCGTAGGCGCTGCAGACCACGTGGTAGGAAACCAGAACCACCGGGTAGGCGCCGGCGGCGGTGGTCTTGCGGTCCAGCTTGATGGAAACGTCGTTGGCGGAGCGGCCATCAACGGGCTTGCCGGCTTCAACAGCCTTGGCGGCGGCGTCGGCGGAGATCTTGACGAACTCCCCGCCCACCTTGATGGAGGCGGTGCCGAGCTTGCCGCCCACAGCGGAGTCGTCAGCGTAGGTCACAGCGCCGGGAGTGTCGGTAACGGTCTTGACCACACCGGAAGTGCCCTTGGCGTTCTCGCCCTGGAGGCTGGCGGGCCAGACGCCGGAGGACTTGTCCGTCCAGACCTCGGGGGCAGCGGATGCCAGGTAGTCGGTGAAGTTCGTGGTGGTGCCGGAGTCGTCAGAGCGGTTCACCGGGGTGACCTTCAGGTCCGGCAGGCTGACGCCCTCGTTCAGGGCGGCGATGGCGGGATCATTCCAGTTGGTGATCTGGCCGCGGAAGATCTTGGCAACCGTGGTGGCGTCCAGCTTCAGCTCGGTGACGTTGGGGATGTTGAACGCAACGGCGATGGGCGAGATGTACACCGGGATGTTGATGGCGCCGTCGGGGCCGCATACGGTCTTGGAGCTTTCGAGCTCCTCATCCTTGAGGTATGCGTCGGAGCCGGCAAACTGGGCCGAGCCGTCGATGATGGCCTTGCGTCCCGCGCCGGAACCGTCCGGGGAGTACTGCACGGTGGCGCCCTGGTTGGCGGAGGCGAAGCCTGCCTTCCACGCGTCCATGGCTGCGCCGGTGGAGGAGGCGCCGATGCCGGTGAGGGTGCCCGTGACCTTGGGGCCGGAGGAAGTCTGGTTGCCGGCAGGCGTGGTGCCCGTGGCGTTGTCTGAACCGCAGGCGGTAAGCGCGAGTGCGCCGGCTGCGATAACAGCGATAGCCGCGTGGCGGCCGAAGCGGAGTGCCTTCACTAGGTGTACCCCTTCCAGGGATATTCAGTGCGGGCAGGGACGGAGAACCCTGCTGCGCGATGCGTACGTTCTGTACCTTCAATGAAGTTATGGGCCGCAGGTAACGGGATGGGCTGCCCAAAGTGAACGGGACCTTAACGACGGCGGGACTTTGGTTAACACTTGCCGGGTCACCATTGCGCAGATCACATTCTCCGCCGTAGTGCAGCTGCGCGCGCCGGAACCGGCCCGGGCAGCAAATAGACTTGACGCCATGGCCCCCGCAGCAGGACTTTCAGCAAGCCGGCACTTCCTGCACGGCCGCTTCCGCACCGGGATGATCCGGAGCCGCAATTCCCTGGTTCCGGCCATCCAGATGACGGTCTGCGCGGTGGGTGCCTACGCGTTCGCCGAATATGTGCTGGGCCACTCCGGGCCGCTGTTCGCCGCCACATCGTCGCTGATTGCGCTGGGGTTCTCGCGGGAGCCGCGGCTGCGCCGGGTGCTGGAGGTGGGCCTGGGCTGCACCATCGGCATCGCGGTGGGCGACCTGCTCCTGCACTGGCTGGGCAGCGGAATCTGGCAGGCCGCCGTCGTGCTCCTTTTCTCCATCCTGCTGGCCCGTTTCCTGGACAGCGGCAATATCTTCACCACCCAACTGGCTCTGCAATCGCTGCTGGTGGTGCTGCTGCCGGCGCCGTCCGGCGGGCCGTTCACCCGCAGTATTGACGCCGTGGTGGGCGGATTGTGCGCCCTGCTGGTGACCATCCTGATGCCGAAGGATCCCCGACGGGAGCCGCGCAAGGACGTCCAGAACCTGCTCCATGAACTGGCAGAGGTGCTGCGCGAGTGCGCGGAGGCATTGGCGCACAGCGACTCCACCAAGGCGTGGCACGCCCTGGTCCGCGGCCGGAACTGCCAGCCGCTGGTGGACGGGATGCGGCACTCGCTGCGGGCCTCCAATGAGGTGGCCCGCCTGGCGCCCGCCTACCGGCGGCACCGGGACGAACTGGACCGGCTCAAGGAATCCCTCGATTTCATCGACCTGGCTTTGCGCAACAGTCGCGTGTTCGCGCGGCGGCTCACCAGCGCAATCAACCATGCGGCACTCTCCGACGACGCCACCGAGAACATCGCCGAAGTGCTGCAGGAGACCGCTGGCGCGATTGAGGAATTGTCGCTGGGCCTCGCGGAAACGCACGACGGCGTCCGGCGCGCCCACCTGCGCACGGCACGGAACGACCTCAGCGAGATCGCCCTGCGGCTGCACCCGAAGCTGCTCGAGGTGCAGCGGTTGGAGGGCGAAACAGTGGTGATGCTGTTCCGGCCGCTGATGGTGGACCTGCTCGAAGCCACCGGCATGGATGCCCAGGAGGCCCGGGACGTGCTGCCGGCGCTGTAGCTCTGCCGCCCGCAGGCCGGCGGGGGTGGAAGGCCGATGTCGGTGCCCGCCAGTAGGGTTGGAAGCATGGCAACAAAGACTTCCCGGGCTTCCAAGGCGCCCGCGTACAAATGCGCCGAGTGCGGCTGGACCACCGTCAAGTGGGTGGGGCGCTGCGGCGAGTGCCAGGCGTGGGGCACCGTTGAGGAAACGGGCACGGCCGTTGCACGTACCACCGCGGCCACCACCGTTGCGGAGCCAGCACGGCGGATTGCCGAGGTGGACGCCACCACGGCGGCTTTCCTGCCCACGGGCGTGGCCGAGCTGGACCGCGTGCTGGGCGGCGGCCTGGTCCCGGGTGCCGTCATCCTGCTGGCCGGCGAACCCGGCGTCGGGAAATCCACCCTGCTGCTGGACGTGGCCGCGAAGTTCGCCCGGACGGCACAGGATGTCCTGTACGTGACCGGAGAGGAATCCGCCGCGCAGGTGAAGCTCCGTGCGGAACGTATCGACGCCGTCGCCGAATCCCTGTACCTGTCCGCGGAAACGGATCTCGGCCAGGCGCTGGGCCAGGTTGAGAAAATTGAACCGCGGCTCCTGATCGTGGACTCCGTCCAGACGCTCAGCAGCGCCGATGTGGACGGCAGCGCCGGTGGCGTGTCCCAGGTCCGGGAGGTGGCGGCCTCCATCATCGCCGCGGCCAAGCGGCGCAACATGACCACCCTCCTGGTGGGCCACGTGACCAAGGACGGGTCCATCGCCGGGCCCCGCCTGCTGGAGCACCTGGTCGACGTCGTCTGCCAGTTCGAAGGCGAGCGGCACTCCCGGCTGCGGCTGCTCCGGGCCGTCAAGAACCGCTACGGGCCCACGGACGACGTCGGCTGTTTCGACCTGAACGAGAACGGTATTGAAGGGCTCACCGATCCCAGCGGGCTGTTCGTCAGCCGCACCAAGGATCCCGTCTCCGGCACCTGCATCACCGTGACCATGGAGGGGCGCCGTCCGCTGCTGGCCGAGGTGCAGTCGCTGCTGGCCGAAAGCCCCAACTCCCAGCCGCGGCGGGCCACCAGCGGCCTGGACAGCTCCCGGGTGTCCATGCTCCTGGCCGTGCTGCAGCAGCGCGCCGGAACGCAACTGCACAAGGATGATTCCTACGTGGCAACGGTGGGCGGCGTGAAGCTCAGCGAGCCCGCTACGGACCTGGCCGTCGCCCTGGCCGTGGCCTCGGCCAAGGCCCGCAAGCCGCTGCCGGTCCGGCTCATCGCCTTCGGCGAGGTGGGCCTGGCCGGTGAGGTCCGGCCGGTGCCCGGCATCAACCAGCGGATCCAGGAAGCCCACCGGCTGGGGTTCACCCATGCGGTGGTCCCTGCCAGCCATACAGGGCCCGGGCCGGTTCCTGCCGGTTTCTCGGTTCGCGAGGTGGAGCACCTGACCGAGGCGCTGAGCCTGCTGATCGGCTGAACGCCCGCCGGCTGAGGGGTGGTGCGGCGCCCAACCGCCGGAAGTCCCGGGTCAGCTGGCCGGAGCTGTGTCCCCGTCAGGGGTGCTGCGGAAGCTGGTCGGGATCGTCCCGGTGGGAGCTGAACAGCCAGCTGGAGACATCGCTTCGCAGCACCAAAAGGGGGCCGCCGGTAGAGCTGACGTTTCCCGTAGGCACGTAGTAGCCCCTGCCGGAGCCAGGCCCGCCCGCCGCACGGTCCAGGGCGTCCTGGAGATGGCGGGGCAGGTGGCCCTGCGGCCCCAGGCGGTGAAGCTCATCAAGTTCTTCCGGCGTGAGCCGTCCCATAACCTCAGCGATGTTGGCCATGTTGGTCCCTTCGAGCAGAGTGCCTGAAGGAATAACCTAAAGCAGTGCCGTGAACTGCGGGTTAACGCCGGACGGCAGTTTTCCACTTTTGATTCGACCTTGGAGGGCAGATGCCGGTTCGTAGCGCCGGACTCCTGCTGTACCGGCAGGACACGGACAGCACCGGCTCAAATCCGGGGCTCCACGTGTGGATCGCCCACATGGGCGGACCGTTCTGGGCACGGAAGGACTCCCATGCCTGGTCCATTCCCAAGGGTGAGTACGGTGACGGCGAGGTCCCGCTCGAAGCGGCCCTGCGGGAATTTGCCGAGGAGATGGGTGTAGCCGCTCCCGCCGCCGAGTACAGGCTGCTGGGTGAGTTCCGGCAGTCCAGCGGAAAGGTCATTACCGTGTTCACGGCGGAACAGGATTTTCAGCCCGAAAGTATCGTCAGCAACACGTTTCCGCTCGAATGGCCCAAGGGGTCCGGACGTATCCAGCACTTTCCCGAGATCGACGACGCCCGATGGTTTCCGGTGCCGGCCGCACGGGACAAACTCGTCAAAGGCCAGATTCCTGTGCTGGACGCGCTGCTGAAGGAGCTCGGCGCTGCCGAATGATGGCAGCATGCGAAAAGCCGGTGGTCCGTGAAAGGACCACCGGCTTCTGGGCCGGAAACTGGCGCGGCCAGAACCGTCAGGGGCATCCCGCCTCAGCTGCTTCGTGCTGCGGCGGCCGTGCCGCCTTTGCCCGGGCGACCATTGCAACGCTGACGTCATCACCTGAGCAGACCATGGTCCGGCCGCCGCCGTCGCGGCGGATCATCCAGAACACACTGCGGTCAGGAGCAATCATGTCGATCGTCCCTGCCACGGCGGTTCCACGGGGAGGCAGCACCTCGACGTCGTCTCCCCGGCCCAGCCTGGACCAGTCGGGGACCTGTGCCGGGGCGGCCACGCGGGCGGGCCCGCGCCTGGCGGCGATCCTGCGAAGCGGGCTGCGCTGGTACATTCCGGGTCCCGTTCCTGCTAGAAGTTTCCGCCGTCGGCCTTGACGGCCAGCACGGGACGGTCGGCCTGCATCAGGATCTGCTGCGCGTGGCTGCCCAGGATGAACTTGCCCACCTGGGTGCGGTGCCGCAGTCCGATGACGATGAGCGAGGCATCCACCTCACGCGCAACGTCGAGGAATTCGTCCGCGAGGTCGTGCTGGTACGGCGGCTGGATGACAGTTGCCTTGATGCCCGCGGCCGTAGCCCGGGCAGCTGCCTCCGCCAGCACGTCCTCGGGGGCGACCGACTTGTCCACCAGCGCACCCTGGCGGGCCGAGTTGACGATGAACAGTTCCTGGTTCCGCAGCTGCGCCTCCGCGATGCCTGCGGTGAGGGCAGCCTCCCCGGCAGGCGTGGGGACGAACCCGACGATGATGCTCATACCTTCTCCTTGATGTTGTTGGCGCCGTCGTTGTTGGTGCCGTCACCGGCGGAGGCGGATGCCGCCGTCGTGCCCTTGCGCTTGGCCATTGCGCTGCGGATGCCCGGCATCAGTGCCACCAGGACGAAGACCGCCAGCAGGGTGGCCGAGATGGGCCGGGTGAAGAACCCGGTGGGGTCGCCGTCAAACACCAGGAGCGAACGGCGGAGGGAGCTTTCCAGCAGCTCGCCCAGGACGAAGGCCAGGACCAGCGGGCCGGGTTCGAACCCGAACTTCTTCATCAGGTAGCCCACCACCCCGAAGACCACCACGAGGGTCACATCGAACATGCTGTTGTTGATGGTGTAGGCACCCAGCAGCGTGATCAAGGCAGTGATCGGGGCGAGGATGGCGGCGCGGACGCGCAGGATCCGCACGAAGATCCCCACCAGGGGCAGGCTCATGATCAGGAGCAGGATGTTGCCGATGTACATCGAGTTCACCACGCCCCAGAACAGCTCCGGCTCCTGCTCCACGAGCTGCGGGCCCGGGGTGACGCCCTGGATCAGCAGCGCGCCGAACATCAGGGCCATGGTGGCGTTGGCGGGGATGCCCAGGGTCAGCAGGGGAATGAACGACGACGTGGCTGCCGCGTTGTTCGCCGTTTCAGGGCCGGCCACGCCCTCGGGCGCACCCTTGCCGAAGCGTTCGGGCTGCTTGGCGCGCTTCTTTTCCATGGCGTACGAGGCCATGGAGGCGATGGTGGCACCGCCGCCGGGAAGGATGCCGAGGAAGAACCCGAGCACGGAGCCGCGGCCGATGGCGCCGGAGGCATGCTTCAGTTCGGCCTTCGAGGGCCAGACGTTGGAAACCTTCGACGGCGCTTTGGCGGCGCGGTGCCGCTCCTCCAGGTTGTAAAGGATCTCGCCGAGGCCGAAGATGCCCATGGCGATCGGCACGAAGTCGATGCCGTCCGCCAGCTGGATGCTGCCGAAGGTGAAGCGGCTCTCGCCGGTGAAGATGTCGCGGCCCACGGTGGCCAGCAGGAGGCCCACCGACGCGGCGATCAGCGCCTTGGCTTTGGACCCGCCGCTGATGGTTGCAACGAGCAAGATGCCCAGCATGGCCAGCGCGGAATACTCGGGGGGCCCGAAGTCCAGGGCGAAGCCTGCCACCAGGGGCGCCAGGAAGGTCAGGCCAATGATGGCCGCCGTGCCGCCGATGAACGAACCGATTGCAGCCAGGCCCAAAGCGGTTCCGGCCTTGCCTTGCCGGGCCATCTGGTACCCGTCAAAGACGGTGACAACGGATGATGCTTCGCCGGGGAGCCGCAGCAGCACCGACGTGATGGTGCCGCCGTACTGGGCCCCGTAGAAGATGCCCGCGAGCATGATGATGGCCGTCACCGGCTCAACGCCGTAGGTCAGGGGCAGCAGGATGGCGATGGTGGCGGCCGGTCCCAGGCCCGGGAGCACGCCGATCAGCATGCCGATGACGACGCCGACCAGGCAGTACAGGAGGTTCATCGGTTCCAGGACGACCGAGAAACCGTTAATCACGGGATTAAGGAAATCCACGGTGGTCTCCTAGAAGAGGTGGGGAATGGAGGTGCCCAGGGCCAGGATGAAGATCGCGTAGAACGCAACCACCACCAGGACACTGACCAGGATGGTTGATCGCCAGGTTTCGCCGCCCAGGAACTTCATCCAGATGACGCACAGGACCAGGGCGGGGATTTCGAAGCCGATCAGCGGCATCAGCGCAACCATCGTGGCGAGGGTGGCCAGGCCAATCAGCGGGGCGAAGGACATCCGGGTGAATTTCTCGGCGTCCCGGTTGTGCCGGCCCAGGATCAGCTGGAAGAGCCCGAGGGCCACCATCACGCAGCTGGCCATGAAGGGCCACAGTCCGGGCTGCGGGGCCGACAAGGTGCCCAGGCCCATGGCCACCGAGAGGACCAGGGCGCCGATGCCCACACCGAGCACCACCAGAGAGGACGCAGCGTTGGCCAGCGGCCCGGCAGCGGGAGGTTTTTCCTCTTCCCATTGAGCGGCGAGCTGCTCCGGGGTGAGCGCCTCGGGCAGTTCGTTGGGGGCGTCCCCGCCGGGCGTAACGGCGGTGCTGCCGTCACGCCCGGCGGATACTGCTGGAGTTGTCTCCATGGTTCTTACTTGTTTCCGCCGAGGCTGATGTCGTACTTCTCCACCAGCTCCTTGTACTTCTCGGCGTAGCCCTTCCACTCAGTGACCACTTCCTCGCCGCTGAGCTCCTTGGGCGTCAGCAGGTTCTTCTTGTTGAACTCCTTGTAGGCATCGGTCTTGAAGGTGTCCTGGAAGGATGCCAGGAGTTTGTCCTTTACCTCCTGCGGGGTGCCCTTGGGCGCTGCCACCGCACGGTACTGGGCGACGGGGACGTCGTAGCCGGCCTCCTTGGCTGACGGCACATCGGGCAGGAAGCTGTTGCGCTCTTCGGAGAAGACGAGCAGCGGGGAGACCTTTCCGGCTTCGATCTGCGGCATGGCCTCACCGAGCTGGATGGTGGCCAGTTCCACCTGGTTGCCCAGGACGGCCGTCAGTGCGGGCTTGCCGCTGTCGAAGGGAACGTCGGTGCCCTTCACGCTGGCCTGCTTGAACAGGACAGTCTGGGCCAGCTGGCTGCCGGTGCCCACACCTGTGGTGCCGAACGTGACGTTGCGGCCGGCGTTGGTGACATCCTCGAAGCTCTTGAAGCCTGACTGCTGGCTGGCCACGAGGACGTAGTCGTCCTGTGACAGCCCGGCAATGATGTCCAGGTCATCAATGTTCACGGCTTCATCGGCGCTGACAGCCAGCGGGGTGATGGTGATCAGCGATGCGGTGAGCAGCACCAGCTCCTGGCCGTCTGCGGTCTTGCCTGCCACTTCCTTGGTGGCGAGGGCTCCGTTGGCGCCGGGCTTGTTGACCACCGGCATGGGCGAACCGAGTGTCTTGGTAGCCCCTTCAGCCAGGGCGCGGGCGATGAGGTCGGTGCTGCCACCGGCCGCCTGGCCGACGGTGAGCGTGACCGGACCGCTGGGGTATTTGGACGAGTTGCCGGCCGCGGCGCCGCCGCCGACGTTGCCGCCGCATGCCGTCAGGGCCAACAGCGTGACAGCCGACGCGGTGCCGAGGATGGCGCGGCGGGTGGGGAAGTGCTTCATTGGAACTCCTCATTAAGTCTCCGGGTGGGGCCCGGAACAATCTGTGAATCGGGTCACCCCGTTCGCTTTGTCGAGTGTAGGGAGCGGTTATGATGCCTGTCTAAGCCCATATCTGCATCATTTGATACCCGGAAGGCATCATGTTTACTTTCGACCAGCTGGCCGGCTTCATCGCCGTGGCCGAGGAACTCCACTTCGGGCGCGCCGCCGAACGGCTGAACATGACGCAGCCGCCGCTCAGCCGGCAGATCCAGAAGCTGGAAAAGATTGTCGGGGCCGAGCTGCTGGAGCGGGACAACCGGAAAGTCACCCTGACCTCGGCCGGCGAAGCCTTCCTGGACGAGGCCCGGCGGCTGATGGCACTTGCCGAGCGGGCCCCCGTGACGGCCCGGCGGATCGCCTCCGGACGGTCAGGTGTCCTGCGGGTGGGGTTTACGGCAGCCAGCGGCTTCAGCATCCTGGGCCCCCTTCTGGGGGAACTGGCGGCCATCATCCCGGACGTGGACATCGACCTGCAGGAACTGGTGACTGGCGAGCAGCTCAGCGGCCTCCTCACCGGGGAACTCGACCTGGGGCTGGCCCGGCCGCCGTTCGACAGTGGGACCTTCGATTCACACCTGCTCTACCGCGAGTCCATGGTGATAGCGGTACCGGCCGGCCACCCTCTGACGCTGTTGGCACGGGACATCACGGCCGAGGACTTCAAGGACGAGCCCCTGATCATGCACTCCCCCACCCAGGCCCGGTATTTCTACGATCTGGTGGTGCGGATGCTGCCCATCCGCCACGCCAACGTGGTGCACACAGTCAGCCAGATCCTCACCATGGTTTCGCTGGTGGCCGCCGGCCGAGGCCTTGCCTTCGTCCCCCACTCCGCCACCCTGCTGGGCATCAAGGACGTGGAGTTCCTGCCGCTCGAGGCCGGGCGCGGGGAGGAAGTGGAACTGCATGCCCTGTGGAACCGCAGGATCACCAACCCCGCTCTGGCCAGGCTGCTGCGCGATCTCGAATTCGCGATGGAGTGATCCTCCGGGGCTGGCCTCCCAGCCCGAGTTGCCACTCCGGCGCATCGGCATGATGATGCAACAAAGGTATCAATACATATAAAAATACACTTAGACAGGCATCGGCGGCGCTCCTACGCTGGGAGGGACTCATCAGCCTGCCGCCTTCGCGGCGCACACACCCGGAGGACCACACCGTGGCAAAGTACACCCCCCAGGAACTGGCGGACACTCTCAAGGAAGGCCTGCTGTCCTTCCCCGTGACGTCGTTCGACGCCAACCTCCAGTTCGATGAGGAGAACTACCGCAAGCACCTGTCCTGGCAGGCAAGCTTCCCCGTGGCCGGCCTCTTCGCCGCCGGCGGCACCGGCGAAGGCTTCTCCCTGACACCCGCGGAGTCCGAGCGCGTGGTCCGCACCGCCGTCGACGAAGTGGGCAGCCGCGTTCCGGTCCTGGCCTCCGCCGGCGGATCCACCGCCCAGGCCATCGAAAACGCCCAAGCCGCGGAAGCTGCCGGCGCCGACGGCATCCTGCTCCTGCCGCCGTATCTGACCGAAGCCGACCAGGCCGGCCTGGTGGAGCACGTCAGCGCCGTCTGCCGCGCCACGTCCCTCGGCGTGATCATCTACAACCGTGCGAACGCCATCTACAAAGACACCACGGTGGCCACCCTGGCGGAC
The DNA here is from genome assembly GCF_001423525.1 of Arthrobacter sp. Leaf137. Classification (GTDB taxonomy): domain Bacteria; phylum Actinomycetota; class Actinomycetes; order Actinomycetales; family Micrococcaceae; genus Arthrobacter. Next base: position 190,062 of record NZ_LMOI01000020.1, read on the forward strand.
CGCCACGACAACCTCATCGGATTCAAGGACGGTGTGGGCGACCTCGAGCACGATGCCCGCGTCTACGCCAAGCTCGGCGACCGGCTCTTCTACCTCGGTGGCCTTCCCACCGCCGAAACCTTCGCGCTGCCCCTGCTGCAGCTGGGCATGAGCACCTACTCCAGTGCCATGTACAACTTCGTTCCGCAGTTCGCCCTGGACTTCTACCAGGACGTCCGCAACCAGGACCGCGCCGCCGTGAACAAGAAGCTGAACGACTTCGTGATCCCCTACCTGGACATCCGCGACCGCGTGAAGGGCTATTCTGTCTCCATCGTCAAGGGCGGCCTGGACGCCATCGGCCGCTCCGCGGGACCGGTGCGCACGCCGCTGCAGAACCTGGCGCCGCAGGACCTCGCGGACCTTAAAGCCCTCATCGCCACCGTTTCCTAGCCGTCACCGAAGACACAGGAGCAATTCATGACCCTCACCGGACATTCACTCATCGCCGGCCGGACGGTTGCCGGCGAAGGCAAGACCACATTCGGCTTCAACCCCGCCACCAACGAGGCCCTCAATCCCGCCTACACGCTGCTCACCGAAGAACAGCTCGCCACGGCCACCACGGCAGCGAGGAAAGCTTTCCCCTCCTTCAGCACCTTGGACCCGGAAACCCACGCCTCCTTCCTGGAGTCCATCGCCGACAACATCGAAGCCATCGGCGACGAACTGCTGGTCCGTGCCGGCCAGGAAACCGGCCTGCCCGCCGCTAGGCTCACCGGCGAGCGTGCCCGCACCACCGGCCAGCTGCGCCTCTTCGCCGCTGTGGTCCGCCAGGGCGACTTCCGCGGCGTCCGCATCGACCCCGCCATCCCGGACCGGGCCCCGCTGCCCCGCGCGGACATCCGCCAGCGGCAGATCCCGCTGGGCCCGGTGGCCGTGTTCGGCGCCAGCAACTTCCCGTTGGCGTTTTCAACGGCGGGCGGCGACACCGCCTCGGCCCTCGCCGCCGGCTGCCCCGTGGTCTTCAAGGCCCACAACGCCCACCCCGGAACCAGCGAACTCGTGGGCCAGGCCATCAGCAAAGCCGTCCAGGACAACGGCCTGCACCCCGGCGTGTTCTCGCTGATTTACGGCCCGGGCTCCAGCATCGGCCAGGCCCTCGTGGCAGACCCCGCCATCAAGGCCGTCGGGTTCACTGGATCGCAGTCCGCCGGCATCGCCCTCATGAAGACCGCTGCCGCGCGCCCGGAACCCATCCCGGTCTACGCCGAAATGTCGTCCCTGAACCCTGTCTTCGTCTTCGACGGCGCCCTCGCCGGCAGTCCCGAAAGCATCGACGCCCTCGCGTCCGCGTACGTCACCGCCGTCACCGGCAGCTCCGGGCAGCTCTGCACCTCCCCCGGCCTGCTTTTCGCCCCCGCAGGCGAGGCTGGCGACAAACTCGCTGCCGCCGTCGGACGCGCCGTGGCAGCCAGCGCCGGGCAGACCATGCTCACCGCCGGCATCGCCGGGTCCTGGAATACCGGCACCGAGGCGCTCGGCGCAGCGGACGGCGTCGAACTCATCGGCCAGGGCACCCCTGGGCCCACCGAAAACGCCCCCGCACCGGCGATCTTCGGCACCGGCGTTGACCAGTTCACCACCAACCACGTCCTGCACCAGGAAATTTTCGGCGCAGCATCCCTGGTGATCCGCTACACCGGCACCGAAGACCTGCTCCGGGCAGCCGCCCGGATCGAGGGCCAGCTCACCGCGTCCCTGCACCTGACCGAAGCTGACTACGCGACGGCGGCGCCGCTGATCCCCGTCCTCGAACAGAAAGTGGGCCGCATCATCGTCAACGGCTGGCCCACCGGCGTCGAAGTTGGCCACGCCATGGTCCACGGCGGCCCCTTCCCCGCCACCTCCGACACCCGCACCACCTCGGTGGGAACCCTCGCCATCAACCGTTTCCTCCGCCCGGTCGCATACCAGAACATCCCCCAGGAACTGCTGCCGGCACCCCTGCAGGACGCCAACCCCTGGCACCTCAACCGCCGCATAGACGGCGACGTCATGGCAGCACCCGAGAAGGCTGAGGTGGGCGCATGAGCGGCCAGCCCACCATTGCCGGCGTTGAGGTAGTACCTGTCGCGGGGCACGACAGCATGCTGATGAACCTCAGCGGCGCCCACGGCCCGTTCTTCACCCGCAACGTGGTCATCCTGACCGACTCCGATGGGCGCACCGGGCTGGGCGAGGTGCCCGGCGGCGAAAAGATCCGAACCACCATCGAAGAGGCCGGTGCACTGCTAAAGGGCAAGCCGGTGGCCCGGTACCGCTCGCTGCTGCGCGACGTTGCGGCGGAGTTCGCGGACCGCGACGCCGGCGGCCGCGGCCTGCAGACCTTCGACCTGCGCACCACCGTCCACGCGGTCACCGCCGTCGAATCGGCCCTGCTGGACCTGCACGGCCAGTTCCTCGGCGTCCCCGTCGCGGAACTGCTCGGGGACGGGCAGCAGCGCACCTCGGTGCCCATGCTCGGATACCTCTTCTTCGTGGGCGACCACCAGCGGACGGACCTGCCCTACCTGGTGGAGGAATCGCCGTCGGACCGCTGGGAGAAGCTGCGCCGGCAGGAGGCCATGACGCCGGAGGCAGTGGTAGCCCTGGCCGAAGCCGCCCAGGAACGTTACGGCTTCAGCGACTTCAAACTCAAGGGCGGCGTCCTGTCCGGCGACGACGAGGTGGACGTGGTCACGGCCCTGGCCAAGCGCTTCCCGGACGCCCGGGTCACGCTCGATCCCAACGGCGGCTGGCTCCTCGACGACGCCATCCGGCTCGGCAAGCGGATGCAGGGAGTGGTGGCATACGCCGAGGATCCGTGCGGCGCCGAGGGACGCTTCTCCGGCCGTGAGGTCATGGCGGAATTCCGCCGGGCCACCGGCCTGAAGACGGCCACCAACATGATCGCCACGGACTGGCGCGAGATGTCCCACGCCATCCGCAGCAACGCCGTGGATATCCCGCTGGCGGACCCGCACTTCTGGACCATGCACGGCTCGGTCCGGGTGGCGCAGCTGTGCAACGAGTTCGGCCTCACCTGGGGCTCGCACTCCAACAACCACTTCGACATTTCGCTGGCCATGTTCACCCACACAGGTGCCGCGGCGCCGGGTGAAATCACCGCCCTGGACACGCACTGGATCTGGCAGGACGGCCAAGGCCTGACCAAGAGCCCGCTGCAGATCAAGGGCGGCGCCATCGAGGTCCCGGCCGCACCCGGGCTGGGCATCGAGCTGGACCGCGAAGCGCTGGACAGGGCGCACCAGCTGTACCGGGAGCACGGACTGGACGCCCGTGACGACAGCATCGGCATGCAGTACTACGTCGACGGCTGGTCCTTCGATCCGAAGCGGCCCTGCCTGGTCAGGTAGGACCGCGGCAGCAGCCCCGGACCGGGAGCGCAGCTGCCACAAATTTAGGGCCCCTTTTGTTCTGCTCGCCGGACACAAAAGGGGCCCTCCCCATGCCTGTCCCCTAAAGTAATTGAGTCGCTGTGGCGCACCCCACATTCCCCAGCCCCACAGCCGGCAGACAGATCTATCCCGAAGGAAATACTCAATGGTGTCTGTGGACAATGCCGTCACGGACGTGGCCTCGGCCACGAAGAAGTTCTTCAAGCGCGTACTGCCCATTATGTTGGTGATGCTGGTCTGCAACCAGCTCAACCGCTCCAATATCGGCTACGCGCAGGACCACTTGCAGGCCGACGTGGGCATCGGCGCCGCGGCCTACGGCTTCGGCGCGGGCCTGTTCTTCATCGCCTACGCCATCTTCGAACTTCCCAGCAACGTGATGATGGAGAAGTACGGCGCCAAGATCTGGCTGACCAGGATCATGATCAGCTGGGGCATCGTCTCCTTCCTGATGGCCTTCGTGCAGAACGAGACCATGTTTTACGTCCTCCGTTTCCTGCTCGGCGCTGCGGAGGCCGGGTTCTTCCCCGCTGTCATCTTCTACTTCGCCCGCTGGGTCCCTGCCGGGCAACGCGGCAAGGCCACCGCCATCTTCATCGCCGGTTCCTCCGTGGCCGCGGCGATCTCCGGTCCCGTTGCCGGTGGCCTCCTGAGCCTGCAGGGTGTCCTTGGCCTCCGCGGCTGGCAGTGGCTGTTCGGTTTCGAGGGCGCGCTGTCCGTCGTGGTGGGCATGGCCGTGTTCTTCGTCCTGGACGCCGGCATCAAGGATGCCAAGTGGCTCTCCCCCGCCGAGAAGGCCGCGCTCACGCAGGCCATCAGTGACGAGGACGCCCGGCACGCCCCCGCCGAAGGCGACGAGACAGGCGACGGCGCTGGCGCCGGCGGCAAGCTAAACCGCTGGAAGATGCTGCTGAACCCGCAGATCCTGCTGCTGTGCGGCATCTACTTCTCCGTGCAGCTCTCCATCTACGCCAACACGTTCTGGCTGCCCAGCATCATCAAGCAGATCCCCGGCACCACGGACCTGGCTGTGGGCTTCCTGTCCTCCATACCCTGGGTCTGCGCCGTGTTCGCGATGTACTTCGCCGCCAAGATGCAGGACAAGGCAAAGTCCAAGAAGCCGCTCCTGGTGGCCGCACTGCTGGTGGCGGCAGTGGGCACCTTCGCGGCCGCCATTGCCTCACCGGTTCTGGCGCTGGTGTTCCTGGCCGTCGCCGCCAAGGCTTCAAGAGCGCCTCGCCCCTGTTCTGGACCATCCCGCAGTCCGGACTGCACCCGTTGGTCCTGGCCCCGGCCATCGCCATCATCAACTCGCTGGGTAACCTCGGCGGCTTCGTGGCGCCCTTCGGCTTCGGCATCATCAAGGAGCAGACCGGCAGCGTGGTCCCAGGCCTGTTCGCGCTGGCCGCCGCGTCCACCATTGCCGCCGGCCTGGTCTACTTCCTGAAGGAGCGCCGCAGCGGAGGGGACGCCGTCGTGGATTCTGCGAACCCTTCAGCAAAGGCAGCGGAGGCAGCCGAAGCGGTTCCCGCCCGCGCCTGACGCTTAGCACAGTCCAAATCCCCGCGTCCAGTTGGCTCCCCCGGGTACGGCCTACGACGGCGGCAGGCGGCTTAGCTTCCCGCGATCACCAGCGCCACGCTGTGTCCGCCGAAGCCGAACGCATTGACCAGACCGGCCCGGGGAGAGCCGGCAGCCAGTCCAATGGCGGTGTCGGTGACGACGTTCAGTTCCACCTCGGGGTCCAGCGCCTCCACGTTCAGCGTCCCTGGAAGTTGCCCGGTGCGGAGCGCTTCGAGAACCACGACGGCGGCAAGGGCACCGGCGCCGCCCAGCAGGTGGCCGGTGTGCCCCTTGGTGGAGGTCACGGGCACCTCGGTGCCGAAAATGGCGCTGATGGCCTGGCCCTCGAGCCGGTCCCCCACAGGGGTGGAGGTGGCGTGGGCGTGGACGAAGCCAATGTCCGCCGGTTCCATCCCGGCCGAAGCCAGCGCCTTTTGCATGACGCGGCGCTGCATGGCCGGGTCCGCGGCCACGATGTCGTTCGCGTCGGAGGTCACAGCACCCCCGGCAACTTCGCCGAGGATTGCGGCGCCCCGGGCACGGGCGTGGCCTTCGCTCTCCAGCACCACCATCCCGGCCCCTTCGGAGAGCACGAAGCCGTCCCGGCCGCCGTCGAACGGCCGTGACGCTTCCGCCGGATCCCCCGGGCGCGTGGACAGCGCGCGGATCTGGGAAAAGCCGCTGATCACGAGGTCGTTGACGGAGGCGTCCACGCCGCCGGCAATTACGACGTCGGCAGCACCGGAGCGGATCATCTCTGCTGCCTGGACAATCGCCTCAGCCCCGGAGGCGCAGGCGCTCACGGGAGTACGCGCGCCGCCGCGGGCTCCGAGGTCGATGGACACCCAGGCGGCGGGGCCGTTGACCATCAGCCGGGTCAGGGTGTGCGGGGAGACCTTGCGGGGGCCGGATGCCGCCAGCACCCGGTCCTGCTCGATGGTGGAACCCAGCCCGCCGTACGCGGAGCCGATCACCACGGCGAACCGTTCCGGGTCCACCTCAGGGGCGCCTGCCTGGGTCCAGGCTTCGCGGGCGGCGATGAGCGCCAGCTGGCCGCACCGGTCCATGCGCTTCAGTTCCCGGGTGCTGAGGTGCTGGGAGAGGTCCGCGGACACCTGTCCGGCGATCTTGACGGGCAGCTGCCCGGCCCAGTCCCCGGTCAGCGCGGTGATGCCGGATTTCCCGGCGAGCAGCGCCTGCCAGGTCTCCGCCACGGAGGCGCCCAGCGGGTTGATGGTACCGGCGCCGGTAACGAGGGCGCGCGGCTGGGCCGTGGTGGGTTCCGTCATTGGTGCCCTTACTTTGCGGGGTTGTGCGTGCCGATGGGCACCAGGGTCAGGTCCGGGTGGTTCTTTTCGATCCGGCGCAGGGCCCAGACGTCGTTGAACAGGGCGAGGTATTCGCCGTCGGACCGCAGGAGCACCTCCGCGCCCGGAACATTGGCCAGCGCGGGCATGGCGTCCGCCGTCGAGATCCTGGCCAGCGAGTAGGGCAGGCGCTCCAGCCGCATGGGGGCGCTGAAGTCGTGCGCCATCCGGTCCTCCACCACCTCGAACTGCATGGGGCCGACGGCGGCGAGCACCGGCGCCTGGTCACCGCGGACGTCGGAGCGGAGCACCTGGATGACGCCTTCGTGCTCAAGCTGTTCGATGCCGCGGCGGAACTGCTTGAACTTGCTGGGGTCCTTGGAGCGGGCCACCTGGAAGTGCTCCGGAGCGAAGAGCGGGATGGCAGGGTATTCCACGGAGTCTTCGAGGAAGAGGCTGTCTCCCACGCGCAACGAGGAGGCGTTGACCAGTCCCACCACGTCACCGGGGTACGCCTCGTCGATGACTTCACGTTCGCGGCCGAACACCTGCTGGGCGTACTTGGTGGCGAAGGACTTGCCGGTGCGGGTCTGGGTGACCACCATGCCGCGTTCGAAGACGCCGGAGCAGACGCGGATGAAGGCCACATGGTCGCGGTGGGCCTTGTTCATACCGGCCTGGACCTTGAACACAAAGCCAGAGAACGGGGATTCGACGGCGCGCGGGCTGCCGTCCACGTCGGGGCGTGGTGCCGCGGGCGGCGCGAAGTCCACCAGCGCGTCCAGCAGCTCCTTGACACCGAAGTTGAGCGCGGCGGAGCTGAACAGGATGGGGGTGGCCTTGCCGGCGTGGAAGGCATCGACGTCGAACTCGAGGTTGGACTCGACCACCAGGCCGGCCTCATCCACGGCATCTGACCAGTTGCTGCCCTGGCTTTCGGCGGCTTCCTCCGGGGTGAAGTACTCGGTAAGGGCGATCTGGGCGCCGGCGTTGTTGCGCTGGAACCGGGCGAACCGGTCGTTGCGCAGGTCCCAGACACCGCGGAAGTCACCGGAGATGCCCACGGCCCAGGTCAGCGGCATGGGCTGCAGGCCGGTGCGTTCGGTGATCTCGTCCATCAGCGCCAGGGCGTCCAGGCCGGGCCGGTCCCACTTGTTGATGACGGTGATGATGGGCAGGTTCCGCTGCTTGCAGACCTCAAAAAGCTTCATGGTCTGGGTTTCCAGGCCCTTGGCGGCGTCCACCAGCATCACGGCGCAGTCGACGGCGGCCAGCACGCGGTAGGTGTCCTCGGAGAAGTCGGCGTGGCCGGGGGTGTCCAGGAGGTTGATGACCGTGTCCCGGTAGGAGAACTGCAGGGCAGCGGAGCTGATGGAGATGCCGCGGTCCTTCTCCATTTGCATCCAGTCCGAGACCGTTTCCTTGCGGTTGGCCTTGCCGCTGGAGGCGCCGGCGGTGCCGATCACCTTGGCGTGCAGGGCGAGGGCTTCCGTGAGGGTGGACTTGCCGGCGTCGGGGTGGGAGATGACGGCGAAGGTCCTGCGGCGGCCCGCTTCCTTGTGAATCTCATTGATCCGGGCGGGGGTCAGGACATCTTGGGACACGGTGCTACTTTCGCTGCGGTTGCGGCTGGATGAAGCCAAAGTCCAATTTTATCGCAGGCCCGCAAACCGGCGCAGGTCCGCTTAACGCCCGCGAAACCGGCAGTTCAAGGCAGCGAAACGAGGGCCCGCTACCGTGGCGGCATGATGACGCCGGGCAACCCCTTCCACGATCCCTTCGCCTCCAGCATTGGTCCTGCCAGGATGCAGGAGCACAGCGCAGGCCAAGGAGACGCAACTCCGCAATCAAAGGGCGTCCAGTCGGCGGCCGAGCTGAAGGCACTCCGGGCAGCATCGCTCGCCAGGGTCAGCAAGGACCTTGAGCGGATGCTCCGGGTCAGGGCACGCTGAAGCGGGCTTACCTTCGCTTTCCCTTTTGGCTCTTCCTGTCCGGCCCTCAGCTCCGGGGTCTTCCTGTCCGGGACCACGCGGGTTGCCGCCTGAAAAGGCATGATGGGTGCATGCGCAGCATAGAGCTGGTGTTCGACGACGGCACCGAATCCGCCGTCCGGGCAGACTGGGCGCGGCTCGCCGAGGCGGGGCTTCCCAGCCTTGCCGGCCATACCGGCGCCAGCAACCGGCCACACCTCACGCTCGCGGCCGGGGCGGAACTGTCCGTGCCGCAACTTCACGCGTTCGATGGCGCGCTTCCCATGGAGGCCGTCTTCTCCGGCGTGCAGGTTTTTGCCGCCGGCAGGGACAGGTATGTCCTGGCCCGGTCCGTGGTGCTGACTGCCCCGCTCGGCAAAGTGCACCGGCGCCTGCACCGGGAGATCGGGGGTGCCGTTCCGCTCACCCTTCCCGGGGCCTGGACGCCGCACGTCACCCTGGCCCGGCGGGTTACCGGTGAACAGCTGGGCAAGGCCATGGATCTCCTGGACCTCCGGCTCGGCGGCCACATTGTGGGTGCCCGGCTCTGGGACAGCAGCACAAAGTCGGTCACCGGGCTCTGATTTCCTTCCGCGGACGCAGCCGGGCTCCATCAACCTCCGCCCCGCGGCCAAAGTGCATGCTGCGCACGCTGCGGCGGAGGGCCGGCCCGGGCATTTCCGGCACACCCCCAACGGTGCACTTTGGGGCTTGACCATGCGGAATTTGGGGGTGGTTGCCCCTATCATTGTGCTTGCGGGAAAATGAGTACTTTTGGTCCGGCCGGTGAAACAGGGATGCCGGCGTTCTTGCGGGGAGTTTGCCCGCACCTTTGAAGGGAAATCTTATGGCGCGGAGCCCCGAAGAATCACTCAGGGCGACTCTGGGCAGGGTGGCCCCGGGCACTCCCCTCCGCGACGGCCTCGAACGCATCCTCCGGGGCCGCACCGGTGCACTGATCGTGCTGGGCTCGGACCGCACCGTTGATTCGATCTGCTCCGGCGGCTTTGACATCGGCATTGAGTTTTCGCCGACGCGCCTGCGTGAACTGGCCAAGATGGACGGTGCCATCATCTGCGACAGGGACGCCGGCAACATCCTGCGTGCTGCAGTCCAGCTGGTCCCCGATTCCAGTATCGAAACCCAGGAATCCGGAACCCGCCACCGCACCGCCGAGCGCGTCGCCATCCAGACGGGCGTTCCCGTGGTGTCCGTCAGCCAGTCCATGCAGATTATCGCCCTGTACGTCAACGGCCTGCGGCACGTGCTGGAGGGCTCGGAAAAGGTCCTGGCGCGCGCCAACCAGGCCCTGGCCACACTGGAACGCTACCGTGCCCGGCTGGACCAGGTCACCAGCTCCCTGTCCGCCCTGGAGATCGAGGCGATGGTCACCGTCCGGGACGTGGCCGTGACACTGCAGCGGCAGGAGATGGTCCGCCGTATCTCGGAGGAAATCTCGCAGTACGTGCTCGAACTGGGTGAAGACGGCCGGCTCCTCTCGCTCCAGCTCGATGAACTGACCGTGGGCCGTGGGCCGGGCAGCGACGTCATCATCCGCGATTACGCCGGCCCGGACGCCTCGCCCGAGGACATCGAGAAGGCCGTCAGCGCCCTTCTGAACCTGGGCCCCACCGAACTGATCGACCTTGGCAAGATTTCCGGGATCATCGGCTTCGCCGGCGGCGTGGATACGCTCGACGCCGTTGTCCAGCCCCGCGGCTACCGCCTGCTCTCCGGGCTGAAGGCCGTCCCCAAGGCCGTAGCGGACCGGCTGGTGGACCACTTCGGCGGGCTGCAGTTCCTGATGGCCGCCACCATCGATGACCTGATGACCGTTGACGGCATCGGCGACCAGCGTGCACGGACTGTCCGTGAAGGCCTCAGCCGGATGGCCGAAGCCAGCCTGCTGGACCGCTTCCTCTAATCCACGCGCCCCACCGGCACGGCACCGCAGGCCGGCCGTAAGCGCAGGTCAGCAGGTGGCTCAGTTCAGCTGGAATACCGCTTTCGGGCTCGCTTTGGAGCCGAGTTTCGCAGTGAAGATGTAGTACGCCCCGCCGGTTCCGGGCCTGGCAGCCACCGCCTGGCATCCCTCCACGGTCCGGTTCCGCTGCCACGTGAAGTTGGCGGTTTCGCTGGCACCAGGCGCCAGGGTCTTTTCCAGGTCTTCACTGGCAGCCTGGCAGTCCTTGGACGAAAAGACCCGGTCAGCGCCGCTGGTCACGAGAAACTCCATTTGCGAGGTCCCCAGGTTCACCTCGCATGCCACGGTGCCGCCGTTGGTCACCTTCAGCGTGAGCCGCGGGTTTTCCCCGTCGCCATAGGCCGCTTTGTCCGTAGAGGCCGAGATGGTCACGAGGTTTTGGTTGCAGCCGGGGGTGGCGGACGGCGAGGGCGTCGCCGAAGCGGAGGGACCGGCCGACGGCGGGGCCGAAGCTTCGGGGGAAGCGGCCGGCGCTGCGGTGGTTGGCATCGTGGACGAAGCCTGCTGGGAAGCTCCCCCGAGCACCCCGGAGATGGCAAAACCGGTGATCACCAAAGCAATGACCATCAGCAGCGCGCCACCAACAAACAGCCTGCGGCGCCGGTATACGGCAGCGCTGGGCTTCGGCGCACCGCCGGAGCCTGATGCCGTTGCCTTGCCACGTGCTGGTGAATTGCCTTGCCTGACCATCCTCCTAGGCTAGGGAAAGTCCCCGGTTCTGCGGCACCACCACGCCGCCGGCAGCCCATCGCTCTGGTCACAACGCGGGCCGGGCCCGGTTTTCCGGCGCGGGAAGGGCATCCATTACAGTGTTGGCATCGATACTCAATCCCCTCCCTTAGCCGCTCCGGCCGGGCAGCCGCCAACCCCCGGCGAGCCCAACCACGTGGAGTACCTGCACCGCAGAATCACCGGCTGGTTTGCCGAAACCGCCCGCGACCTGCCCTGGCGGGACCCAGGCTGCGGCGCTTGGGGCGTGCTGGTCAGCGAGATCATGCTGCAGCAGACCCCGGTGGTGCGGGTGCTCCCCGTCTGGGAGGAATGGCTGAAACGCTGGCCCACCCCCGCAGGCCTGGCCGCCGAACCAGCCGGCGAGGCAGTCCGGAACTGGGGCAGGCTGGGATATCCGCGGCGGGCCCTCCGGCTGCATGCCGCGGCAACGGCCATCGTTGTAAACCACAACGGCAGGGTGCCGGACACGTATACAGAGCTGCTGGCACTGCCCGGCGTGGGCAGCTACACGGCAGCAGCTGTGGCCGCCTTCGCGTACGGCCGGAGGGAAACCGTCGTCGACACCAATATCCGCCGGGTACACGCCCGGCTGGTGGCCGGCGCCGCGCTTCCCGCGCCTGCCCTGACCGCTGCGGAGATGCGCCTTGCCGCCTCGCTGTTGCCGGACGACGCCGCCCCCTCCGTGCGCTGGAACGCTGCGGTCATGGAGCTGGGAGCGCTGGTCTGCACCGCGCGTGCGCCCAAATGCGCCGACTGCCCCGTAAAGAATTCCTGTGCGTGGCGCGCTGCCGGTGAGCCGCCGCCGTCGTACGTCCCCAAGGGCCAGGCCTGGCACGGCACCGACCGGCAGGTCCGCGGAGCCGTGATGGCCGTCCTGCGGCTGGCTGATGCCCCGGTGCCCGCGGAGATGTTCCTGCAGCCGCCGGCGGACCTGGGCTTTGCCCCGGAGGGGATCGGTGTCCCGCTCGCGGCGCTGCACCGGCTCAATTCCGCGCCGGAGCAACTGGAGCGTGCCATGTCCGGGCTGCTCGCGGACGGCCTGGCGGAGATCCACGACGGCGGCTACCGGCTTCCCGCGTAAGTGCCGCCGCCGGGGTGGCATACTTTTGGTGACTGGAACCGGGGGAACCTTGAGAATCATTCTTTACATCGTCTGGGCGCTGTTCGTTGTGGCCGCTGCCTTCGCCATGGTCCATGCCATCCGCAAGACCAGGCGCCAGGAGCAGCTGATGGCCAGCTGGCCAAAGGTGCAGGCCACCGTCACCGGCAGTGTGGCCGGCTGGACGAGCGGCGGCGGAGGCTCCAGCCGCAGCCGCCGCTTCTTTCCCACCTACCAGTTCACGGACCCGCGCGGCACCCTGTTCATGGGCAAGTCCGAAATCTCCACGGCGGCAGCGCCGGCCGCCGGGTCCCTGATCGAGGTTGCCTACAATCCGGCCGACCCCAACGAATCACTTCAGGTTTCCTCCGCGCCCCGGACCACCCTGGGCTGCCTGGTGCCTTTCTTTGCCGTGTTCGCCGTCGCCCTGTTCTGGTTCATCAGCGTCTTCCCGCTGGGCTGACCACAGGTTTCCTTTCGGCCGTCAGAACGTCCCCGGCCATAACAATGCCGGCGTCACTTCCCCGGCAGAGGTGCCTTGCGCGCCCGGCGGTCCTACGCTGAAAACATGCGTACACGGGGGCTGCTCTTGGCGCTGCTGACGACGGCGGCACTCACCACAGGCTGCGGGCCCGGGGCGATTGCCTGCCCGGCCATCGCGCAGGCCACTGCTGTGTCCGTGACCATCGCGGCCGATTACGCGCCCCTGGTCGGCACGCTCCACGTGAAGGCGTGCCAGGACGGCACCTGCAAGGAGGGGCCCGTTGAACTGGCCCCCGGCAGTGCCAGCATTGACCAGGGCTGCACGCCGGACGGCGTCTGCTCCGCAACGGCCTCGCCGGACGGGACCAAGGTGGGGATGCTGATGCTGGATACGCTCACCGAATCGGCCATGACCGTCACAGCCTCCGGGACCGGCGCGGACGGCTCAGCCCTGCCGGTCCGCACCCTCGAGTTCCGGCCCCGGGCGGACTATCCGTTTGGCGAACAGTGCGGCAGGTTCATCTCCGCGTCCGTGACCCTGGATGCGGCCGGCCTCAGCGAAGCACGGGGCTCATAGTGCCGGCTGGCAACAGTGCAGAGGCCGGAAACAGTGCGGTCAATAAGAGCGCAGGCTAGAACAGAACGGGCTGGCTGAACTGCCCGTCTGCCGGCTGGCCAAGGTCGCCCACATACTGGGGACGCCATTCGAACCCGAGGTCCGCCAGAAGCTCTTCCACCGTGGTCTGCCCGTCCAGCACTTCGATTGCCGGGGAGTTGTCTTCGGGGTGGAGCTGTTCCATGGCATCGAGCTTATTGGCAGGATCAGGCGCGGAGCTGCGGACACACCGGGCTGCGCCGATTGTGGCCAGCTGCACGCCGGTTGCCGGCTCAGGGCTCGCCGAAACCAGCCTGGACCAGGCCGCCAACGTAGTTCACGGCCCGTTCCGCATCAGCGCCCCAGGCCTCCACGTGCAGCACCGATCCCTTACCGGCGGCCAGCGTCATCAGCGCCGTCATGGATGCCCCGTCCGCCCCGTTCACCGTGACGTCCGCCGCCAGCGCGGACAGGCCACCGGCGATCTTGGCGGCGGGCCGGGCATGCATGCCCGCCTGGTTGATGATCTCAAAGTCACCCGTGAAATCCGGGCCCTGCCCCGTGACCGATCCTTCCTCCACCACCTGCCGCCCGGCGTCGCCGCCGTGCGCGGGTCCCCGTACCGCCTCGGCGGCGCGCTTGACGGCTTCAACGTCGGCGCCGCCCTGGGCAGCGACGGACGCCGCCACCAGCCCTTCCACCAAGGGGGCATCGGCCAGCAGGAACTTCTCCGGATCATCGACGAACTCCAGCGCGGACTCCGCGGTCATCACCGCGGAACCCAAATCTGCGAGGATCACCGCGCCATCACCGCCGGCGGCCTTGTCCAGGGCGGCCATGACCTTCTCCAGGCTGGTGCCGATCCTGCCGTCCCCGGTGCCGCCGGCTGCCAGGATCACCACGTTGGGCGCCATCTGGGCGGCAAGTTCCACGGCGCCGTCGGCAATCTTTTCGCTATGGGACACCACCACAATGCTGACCGTCACGCGGCAGCCCCCACGGCGGCCCGCAGGATCAGCGCACTGGATGCGGCGCCGGGGTCGCGGTGCCCGGCGCTGCGTTCGCCGAGGTAGCTCGCCCGGCCTTTCCGTGCCACGAGCGGGTCGGTGGCCACCGCCCCGGCCTCGGCAGCCTCTGCGGCGGCCACCAGGACCGCCAGGACATCGGCACTGCCGCCGTCGGCAGCGGCCCGGGCAGCGTCAACTGCCGGGGTCCAGGCATCCACCATGGTCTTGTCCCCGGGTTCGGCCTTGCCGCGGGCCACTATGCCGTCGCGGGCGGCAGCCAGCGCCTCTGCCCAGGCCCCGGGATCGATCTCGGCAGAGTCGCCGAGGGAGGTGGCCGCTCGGAGGAAGGCTGTGCCGTAGAGGGGGCCAGCGGCGCCGCCCACTTTGGACATCAGCGTCATGGCCGTGAGCTTCAAGGCTGCTCCGGGCGTCTCCGGCGTCCCCTCGCCCAGCTTGGCCACCACCGCCTGGAACCCGCGGTCCATGTTCTCGCCATGATCGGAATCCCCAATGGCCCGGTCCAGCTCGATCAGTTCCACGCGGTGTTCAGCCATGGCCTCGGCGCACAGGTTCAGCCACTTCACCGCCCATGCGGCATCCAGCACCATGGTCAGGCGCCCCAGCGGAGGGCGGCGGTGTGGACGGGCGCATCCCACAGTTCGGTCAGCTCGTCGTCGAGCCGGAGCACGGAAATGGAGCAGCCCTGCATCTCGAGTGCAGTGATGTAGTTGCCCACCAGGGACCGCTCAACGGTGGCGCCCTTGTCCTTGAGGACCTGGACGGCGCGGCGGTACACAATGTAGAGCTCACTCTGCGGCGTCCCGCCCATCCCGTTGACGAACAGGAGCACCTTGTCCCCGGAGCCAATGTCCAGGTCCGCCAGGACGGGCTCCAGCAACCGGTCCGTGATGCCGTCCGCGTTTTCGAGCGGAATGCGGTGCCGGCCGGGCTCGCCGTGGATCCCGATGCCGATTTCGATTTCATCGTCCGCGAGGTCAAAGCTCGACTGGCCCGCATGCGGCACGGTGCAGGCGGACAGTGCCACGCCCATGGTCCGGACGTTGGCGTTCACCCGTTCACCGATGGAGGCCACGCCGTCGAGGTCATCACCGCGCTCCGCGGCCGCACCGGCGATCTTCTCCACCAGCACGGTGCCGCCCACACCCCGCCGGCCCGCCGTGTACAGGGAGTCCTCCACGGCGACGTCGTCGTTGACCAGGACGGTGCGGACGCTGACGCCCTCGGCTTCTGCAAGTTCGGCCGCGGTCTCGAAATTAAGGACGTCGCCGGTGTAGTTCTTGACGATATGGACCACGCCGGCGCCTGAGTTGACGGCGAGGGTGGCCGGAAGGATCTGGTCCGGCGTAGGCGAGGTGAACACCGCCCCCGGCACGGCGGCGTCGAGCATTCCCTTGCCCACGTAACCGGCGTGCAGCGGTTCGTGCCCGCTGCCCCCGCCCGAAACCAGGCCTACCTTGCCGCTCACTGGCGCGTCCTTGCGCGTGATGTACATGGGATCTTCGGTGACGGTGACGAGGTCAGCGTGGGCAAGGCCGAAGCCCTGCACCGATTCCGCTACGACGGACTTGGGATCGTTGATGAGTTTCTTCATGGCGGTGCTCCTGGCTGTGCTTGTGCTTGCTGCGCACATGGAGATTGACAATCCCGACCCTACTACCGGCCGCATGGGCCGCGGTAGGGTCCCATCCGCCGCAGACGCAGAAAAGGGACAGCCCCCAATGACTGTCCCTTTTCGTGGGCCCCCAAACCCGGCCGCCAACAGTTTATCCATCAATTCGAGTAAAAGGAAGTGCAGGTCAGGATGAAGTGAAATGTTTTTCGCTTCGTGCGGGCTGCTCTTTGGGCGGGAGGGAACCGGAGGCCCTGCTAGAGGAAGCGGATCATCCGGGTATTGCCCAGGGTGTTCGGCTTCACGCGGGCCAGGTCAAGGAACTCCGCCACGCCTTCGTCATGGGAGCGCAGCAGCTCCGAGTAGACCACCGGATCCACGGCAGACTGGTCAGCCATGACCTCAAACCCGTGGCGCTTGAAGAAGTCCACCTCGAACGTGAGGCAGAAAACCCGTGCCACCCCAAGCGCGCGGGCCTCCTCCAGCAGCCGTTCCACCAGGACGTGGCCCACACCTTTACCGCGCCAGTCCCCTGACGCTGCGAGCGTGCGGACTTCGGCCAGGTCCTCCCACATGACGTGGAGTGCCCCGCAGCCGATCACCTCGCCGTCGTCGGACTCGGCGATCTTGAATTCCTGGAGGCTTTCGTAATACGCCACCGTCTCCTTCGCCATCAGGATGCGCTCCTCGGCCAGCGGCGCCACCAGTTTCTTGATGGCGGAAACGTCACTGGTGCGGGCAGGGCGGATGTGGAAGGAGTCAGTCACAGGTTCAATCCTACGAGGCGAAGGGCTTTCGGCTCGGTGGCTGCGGCATTTACCGCGTGCTCGCTCGTTCCTCGCTTAGACGCACGCTACGTAAATGCCCCAGCCCCCGTCGCATTGTATTCATCTCCTCGGGCGATGCCCTGTGCCTGTAATGCTGAAGTTAGAGCCCGAGTTCTTCCGGCAGGTCCAGATCCTGGCCCAGGACGTTCTTCGCGAGGAACCACTGCACTACCCGGTGCCAGACCTTGGCGTGCTGCGGCTGCAGGATCCAGTGGTTCTCATCCGGGAAGTACAGGAACCGGTGGGCGGTCTGGCCGTCCTGGTCCGCCGCGAGCTTTGACTTGGACAGCAGCTCATACCAGAGCCGCAGCCCCTCCCCGATGGGGACCCGGTAGTCCTTGTCCCCGTGGATCACCAGCATGGGCGAACTGATCTTCTCGACGTGCAGGTGCGGCGAGTTCTCCAGCGCCATTTCCTCGGTCATTTCCTTCAGCCAGTACTGCGAGGCATCCGTGGTGGGACCAAACTGGTCCAGCGCCCACAGGCTCGCGTGGGTGACCACCGCTTTGAACCGGTCCGTGTTTCCTGCAACCCAGTTGGCCATGTAACCGCCGAACGATCCGCCCATGGCGGCAGTCCGCGTCTGATCGATGTCCGGCCTATCCACTGCGGCGTCCGTGACAGCCATCAGGTCCGTGAAAGGCGCCTTGCCCCACGCGCCCCAGCCACGCTGGATATACGCCTGGCCGTAGCCGGTAGACAGTGCCGGGTCCGGCAGCAGCACCGCGTATCCCTTGGCAGTCAGGAGCCAGGGGTTCCACCGCCATGTCCAGGCGTTCCACGAACCCAGGGGTCCGCCATGGATCCACAGCAGCAGCGGCGCCGGGTCGTCCGCCGACGCACCCTCAGGCAATGCCAGGTAGGCGGGGACCCGCGAACCATCCGGCGCAGTGGCGGCGATCCGCTCCAACCTGCCCGGGTAGGACGGCCGTTCGGCCGGCGCCGGCAGCCGCGTGGTCTCCCCCGTCGCAAGGTCGATCCGCACGGCTTCGGCGGGAAATTCGTAGGAGCTCCGCAGGGCATAGGCGTACCGGCCTTCGGGAGAAACAACGACGTCGGAGTAGGCCGCGGCGTCCTGGGTCACCCGGGCGACGCCCACTTCCGCCGCAGCAGCCGGGACGCTGATCCGGAAAACCGGCGACGCGCCGTCGTCGTCCGCCGTGGCCAGGACCGCGGAACCGTCCGGCAGCCAGGCGGCAGGCTTGGGCCAGCGGTCCCAATCGTGGGCGAGCGGCTGCAGGCCTGCCCCGTCCGCAGCGGATTCGGCGGCATTGTCAGCACCGCCGGAAACGTCGAGCAGGTGCAGCTTTATTTCAGGGGCCCGCTGCGGGGTGGAATCGCTCTCGCTGACCACCACCAGGGTCCGGCCGTCCGGGCTGACCGGTCCCGGGAAGTAGCTCATGCCTTCGCTGTCGAGCAGCACCTTCAGGCTGCCGGAGGCGACATCCACCGCCACCAGCACCGAGCGGCTGTCCGCCTTGGCCAACGGCTTGGTGTAACTGGTGTAGACCGTCCTGCCGTCGGGGCTGACCACCGCGTCAGCCTCCCGGAGGCGCGGCCCGGCCTCCGGCGTCAGGTTGCGGAGTGCCAGCGGCGCCGTGGCGTCCACGGTTCCGGGCTTGCCCCCGGCCTGGTCCTCCCCCGGTTCCACAGCGAAGATCCGTGGCTGGCCGGGCCCCAAGTCGGCATCCCAGTAACGCACCGGGTACTCGCTGTGCAGGATGGCTGACACTTTCTTGTCCTTGCGGGACTTGCGGCGCTCAGCGTCGTCTTCCTCATCGGCGGAGCCGGCCAGCACCTCGGCGGCCACGAAGGTTGCGTCCGCGTTCTGCGCCGTCATCACCCGGCTGACGCCGCCCGGCCTGCTGAGCACCACACGCGCCTCGCCGCCATCGGCCGGAAGGAGCCACAGTGCGTTGACGGGTTCTTCCTCGGGGCTCTCCGGATCGGGGCGTGCAGACGTGAAATAGACGTCCCCGTTGGCTGCGAAGGCTGCTCCCGCCTCACCCTTCGCGCTGCGGGTGATGCGCCGGGCATGCTTCTGGCCTGTCGGGTCCAGTTCCCACAGCGCTGTGGCAAACTCGGTGCCCTTGCCGTTGAGGGTGCTGACCGTGGTGACCAGACGGGTTCCGTCGGGGCTCAGGGCCAGGCCGCCAACGCGGGGGATGGACAGGAAGTGGTCAAGGTCGTGGAAGGGGGTCAGTGGTTGCTCGTCCGGGATCGCCGGATTCTGATTAGCCATGCTTCCGATTCAACACGGTTTGTGCCGCCCGTCACAAACCTGCTGAAGCCGACACGCTGATGCGTTTGATCCGTCAGGGCCGGGGCGCGCCGCCACCGGCGCCTGCGCTTCGCTCAACGCCCACCAATGCACGAGGTGGCGGGCATCAGGGATTTATATGGGCGTCGTCAAAGCGAGGAACGAGCAGGCGCCGGGAAATCTCTGATGGCCGCCACCGGACTCAGCCACTGGAAGGAAGGAAAAGCGAAAGCCCCGCCGCTCCTTCGCGGAGTGGCGGGGCTTTCGCTGGTGTACTTCTGACCGGTTAGACGCTCGGGGCGATTTCCGGGATGCGTGGCTTGGCGTTGCCGGCGAAGGTGAACTTCGCGTCGTCGCCTTCGCCTTCGACGTCCACTACGACGATGTCGCCGGGGTGGATCTCGCCGAACAGGATCTTCTCGGACAGCTGGTCCTCGATCTCGCGCTGGATGGTGCGGCGCAGCGGCCGGGCACCCATGGCGGGATCGTAGCCGCGGGTGGCCAGGAGCACCTTGGCGGCGGGCGTGAGCTCGATGCCCATGTCCTTGTCCTTGAGGCGCTTCTCCAGCCGGTTGACGAACAGGTCCACGATCTCGATGATCTCGTCCTGCGTCAGCTGCGGGAACACCACGACGTCGTCAACACGGTTCAGGAACTCGGGGCGGAAGTGCTGCTTGAGTTCCTCCGTGACGCGGGCACGCATGCGGTTGTAGCCGGTCTGCGTGTCGGTGCCGGACTGGAAGCCGGTGGCGACGCTCTTGGAGATGTCCCGTGTACCGAGGTTGGTGGTCATGATGATCACGGTGTTCTTGAAGTCCACCACGCGGCCCTGGGAGTCGGTCAGGCGGCCGTCTTCCAGGATCTGCAGCAGCGAGTTGAAGAGGTCCGCGTGGGCCTTTTCCACTTCGTCGAACAGCACCACGGAGAACGGACGGCGGCGGACCTTCTCGGTCAGCTGGCCACCCTCTTCGTAGCCCACGTAGCCCGGAGGGGCACCGAAGAGCCGTGAAACGGTGTGCTTCTCGGAGTACTCGGACATGTCCAGGGTGATGAGGGCATCCTCTTCACCGAACAGGAACTCAGCGAGTGCCTTGGCGAGCTCGGTCTTGCCGACGCCGGTGGGGCCGGCGAAGATGAACGAGCCACCGGGACGCTTGGGGTCCTTGAGTCCTGCACGGGTGCGGCGGATGGCCTGGGACAGTGCCTTGATGGCCTCGTCCTGGCCCACCACGCGCTTGTGCAGTTCGTCTTCCATCTTGAGCAGGCGCGAGGACTCTTCCTCGGTCAGCTTGAAGACGGGGATGCCGGTGGAGTTCGCCAGCACCTCGGCGATGAGATCCTCATCCACCTCGGAGATGTCGTCCATGCCGCCGGACTTCCAGTGGCGTTCCTTCTCCGACCGCTCGGAGATCATCTTCTGCTCCTTGTCGCGGAGCGCTGCAGCGCCTTCGAAGTCCTGGGCGTCGATGGCGGATTCCTTCTCCATCTTCAGCTTGGCGATGCGCTCGTCCATGGCCTTGAGCTCCGGCGGAGCGGTCATGCGGCGGATGCGCAGTCGGGCACCGGCCTCGTCGATCAGGTCGATGGCCTTGTCCGGCAGGAAGCGGTCCGAAATGTAGCGCTCGGCGAGGCTGGCCGCGGAGGCCAGTGCGCCGTCGGTGATGGTGACGCGGTGGTGTGCCTCGTAGCGGTCACGCAGGCCCTTGAGGATCTCGATGGCGTGTGCCACGGAGGGTTCCTTGACCTGGATCGGCTGGAAGCGGCGCTCCAGGGCGGCGTCCTTCTCGATGTGCTTGCGGTACTCGTCCAGCGTGGTGGCACCGATGGTCTGCAGCTCGCCGCGGGCCAGCATAGGCTTCAGGATCGAGGCCGCATCGATGGCGCCTTCGGCAGCACCGGCACCCACCAGGGTGTGGATCTCATCGATGAACAGGATGATGTCGCCACGGGTGCGGATCTCCTTGAGGACCTTCTTCAGTCGCTCTTCGAAATCACCGCGGTAGCGGGAGCCTGCCACCAGCGAACCGAGGTCCAGGGTGTAAAGCTGCTTGTCCTTGATGGTCTCCGGGACGTCGCCGCGGACGATCGCCTGGGCCAGGCCCTCGACGACGGCCGTCTTACCGACGCCGGGTTCACCAATGAGGACAGGGTTGTTCTTGGTGCGGCGGGAGAGGACCTGCATGACGCGTTCCATCTCCTGCTCGCGCCCGATGACGGGGTCCAGCTTGTTCTCGCGGGCAGCCTGGGTGAGGTTGCGGCCGAACTGGTCCAGGACCACCGAACCTGCAGGGGCGCCTTCCGGCTGGCCGCCGCCGACGCCTGCGCCGGTGGTTTCCTTGCCTTGGTAGCCGGAGAGGAGCTGGATGACCTGCTGGCGGACCCGGTTGAGGTCGGCGCCCAGCTTCACCAGGACCTGGGCGGCTACGCCCTCGCCCTCGCGGATCAGGCCGAGCAGGATGTGCTCGGTGCCGATGTAGTTGTGGCCCAACTGGAGGGCCTCGCGCAGCGAGAGCTCCAGTACCTTCTTGGCGCGGGGGGTGAAGGGGATGTGACCGGAGGGAGCCTGCTGGCCCTGGCCGATGATCTCCTGCACCTGCTCGCGAACGCCGTCGAGCGAAATGCTCAAAGACTCAAGAGCTTTGGCGGCAACGCCTTCACCTTCATGGATTAGACCCAGAAGGATGTGTTCGGTACCGATGTAATTGTGGTTCAGCATGCGTGCCTCTTCTTGGGCAAGCACAACTACGCGACGGGCACGGTCCGTAAATCGCTCAAACATTTCGCCACACTCCTAGCTACGACGTACTTTGATGCTACGTGGCTGGCCCAATCTTGTGGAGCGTGTTCGCCACAGGGGAAACCCACACCCTTTTCAGGGGTTGACCCAAGGTTGGATGCGGAGCATTGGCGGGTGGCCTGGTCCCGGACGTTCCGGGCTCTGCATTACCTCTTCGGAGGCAACCCGAATAACGGCACGGCCACGCGCCGGATGAATGAAACGATCAGCACCGGCCGAACATAAAGTCAGTAAAAACCTGCGTCTACCCCGGTTCCCCAGTTTGCCCCGAGTTTCGGTGTTTGCCCCGGCCGCGAAACTCAGTTCCGGGCACCGGCGGTTCCGGAGACTATTCGCAATGGGCAGTGCCGCGGATGGCCCGGTCCCTTGTCGAGGCAAACCCGATGAGTCAAAAGGGGCGGCCGGCTGCTGAATGGCTGTTGGAGCATCCCAACCGGGGCAACGTGGCCAATAAACAAAGCCCTGCTCCCCGACAACGGGGAACAGGGCTTAAACCAGGGTCCTGCGGCAGCTAGGAATTGGCCTTTTGGTAGGCTTCCTGGATTTCCGCCTGAATTCGGCCGCGGCTGTTAACGGTGTAGCCGTTATCGCGCGCCCACTGGCGGATTTGTGCCGAATCGTGGCTGCGGCCACTCCCTGAAGGAGCCTTGGCCTTGGCAGCCGTGCGGCCGCCGGAGGACTTGCGTGCAGCGCCAACGTAGCGCTCAAGCGAAGACCGGAGTTCGGTGGCGTTGGCCGCCGAAAGATCAATCTCGTAGTTGACCCCATCGAGGCCAAACTTAACATTCTCGTCTGCGGATCCCCCATCCAGATCATCAACGAGGATGATGTTTACTTTCTGTGCCATTTAGAGTCTTCCTTTTGCTGGAAAGTTGGTGTTCAGAAAAGCAGGATGTTTCCCAAAGAAAATTATCGCCCTTTTTATGCCGACGCGTCAAAGTGACAAATGGGTTCCGGTGATAACAGGGGGGCAGGTTGGGGGTTTATCTATTTCCGTCGGTATCCGGGCTCTCGCCCAGGCCCGCCCGGGCATCAGCTTCTGCCTGTGCCCGGGCTTCAGCCTGGCGCTCCGATTTATCGGCATTAAATACAGCCTTCATGGCAAACCAGAACAACAGGCCTACAACAAGGGACGGAAGCAGGACTGCAACGTACTCCATGGTCAGTGCCCTTCAGGCTTGAGGAGGGGGAAAAGGATCGTTTCCCGGATTCCGGCGCCGGTGAACAGCATCACCAGGCGGTCGATGCCCAAGCCGATGCCGCCCATGGGCGGGGCACCGTATTCGAGGGCGCGGAGGAAGTCCTCGTCCAGCTGCATGGCCTCGTCATCACCTGCGGCGGCGTGGCGAGACTGCTCCGTCAGACGCTCGCGCTGGATCACGGGGTCGATCAGCTCCGAGAACGCGGTGCCGCGTTCCATGCCGCCGATGATGAGGTCCCAGGCTTCGATGAGGCGTCCGTCCTCGCGGTGCGGGCGCGCCAGCGGCTGGGCGGAGGGCGGGTAGTCGTAGACGAAGGTGGGGTTCAGCAGCGTGGGCTCGACAATCTCGCCGAACAGTTCCACCACCGTCTTCTCAGCGTCCCACTTGGGGTCCACCTTCACCTCATGCTTGGCGGCAATCTCGCGAAGCACCTCAACCGAAGTCTCCGGCGTGATTTCCTGGCCAACGGCGTCGGACAACCCCGGGTAGACGGCCAACCAAGCCCAGTCGCCGTCGAGGTTGATCTCCCCCGCCTCGGTCTGGACGGTGCGGCCGGCACCCACGGCGTCGGCGGCGTCGAGGATGATCTCCTTGATGCGCTCCGCCATGACGAACTGGTCAGCCCAGGCCTCGTAGCATTCGAGGGTGGTGAATTCGGGGCTGTGTGTGGAGTCGACGCCTTCGTTGCGGAAGACGCGGCCCATGTCGTAGACACGGTCGATGCCGCCCACCACGGCGCGCTTGAGGTACAGCTCGGTGGCGATCCGCAGGGTCATCTTCTGGTCGAAGGCGTTCATGTGCGTCTCGAAGGGCCGCGCCAGTGCGCCACCGTGGACCAGCTGGAGGATGGGCGTCTCCACCTCGACGTACTGGTGGCGGAACAGCGTTTCGCGGATGGAGCGGGTGACCGCGGCGCGCGTGTAAACCATTTCGCGGGCTTCGTCGCGGACCATCAGGTCCACGTAGCGCTGGCGGACGCGGGTTTCCTCGTTCAGCTCCGCATGCAGCACGGGCAGCGGGCGAAGGGCCTTGGAAGCCATGCCCCACGATTCGGCCATGACGGAGAGCTCGCCACGGCGGGAAGAGATGACCTCACCCTTGATGAACACATGGTCGCCGAGGTCAACGAGGGCCTTCCAGTCAGCCAGCGCTTCCTCACCCACGTTGGCGAGGCTCAGCATGGCCTGCAGACGGGTTCCCTTGCCGTCCGTGCCGCCTTCCTGGAGGGTGGCGAAGCACAGCTTGCCCGTGTTGCGGACGAACACCACGCGCCCGGTGACACCCACAACGTCCCCGGTGGTTTCGTCGGCCTGCAGGTGTGCGTACTTCTCACGGATCTCCGCCAGGGAGTGCGTGCGCTCCACACCCACGGGGTACGCTTCGGCGCCGCGCTCGAGGAGTTTGGCGCGCTTTTCCATACGGATGCGCATCTGCTCGCTGGCGTCGAGCGGCTCGGGGGCGTTCTTGGGAGCGGGGGCGTTTTGGGAAGTCACAATCATCAAGTTTACCGGGCATTGCAAAACCGGGCTTTCAGCTGCCCCGCAGGCACGCACCCTACGATGGGCTGGTGAAAGAACAGGTCCTTCCCACGCACGACGGCGGCCACTTGGCCTTGTACAGCTACGGTACCGAGGACGCGCCCGGGGAGAAGAGGGTGGTGCTGATCGGCGGTGCCTT
Source organism: Arthrobacter sp. Leaf137 (assembly GCF_001423525.1). Lineage (GTDB taxonomy): Bacteria > Actinomycetota > Actinomycetes > Actinomycetales > Micrococcaceae > Arthrobacter. The sequence goes on from NZ_LMOI01000020.1 coordinate 214,635, forward strand.
CCTTACCGCCCTGATCTACCGTCCGTTCTCGATCGCGCTGGCCAACGGCCTGGGTGACGGCTGGGCCGTGGACGTCTATGACCGCCGGGGCCGCGGCAGTTCATCGCCGCAGCCGGCCGGCTACTCGATGGCCACGGAGATCGAGGATGTCCGCACGGTGATGGATGCCACGGGTGCCCGCAACATCCTGGGCCACAGCCTGGGCGGTTCCGTGGCACTGAACGCTGTCCAGGAATTCACCGGAACCGGATACGTCCCCGACAAGCTGGCTGTTTACGACGCCGCGGTGAACATCGACGGCAGCATCGACATCAAGTGGCTGGACGGTTTTGAGAAGGCCGTCAATGACGGCAAGGTGGGGCACGCCCTGGCCCACATGAAGAAGGCCACCAGCCCGGGATCGGCCATGGCGAGGATTCCGGAACCGGTGTTGGCCGGGCTGATGGCGGTTCTGTCGCGGACCAAGGTCAACAAGGTCTTCCGCCAGGTCATGCCCAGCGGTGTGGGTGAACTGCGGGCCGCATATAACGAAAAGGACCATGCCAGGGACTTCAGTGTGCTGCCTGCCGGTACGCACTTCATGGCGGGCGGGAAGAGCCCGAGCTATTACAAGGTGACGGCGCAGCGCCTGCATGCAGCGGTCCCCGGCAGCACCTTCGAGCTTTCGCCGAAGTGCTTCCACGGCTCCATCCCGGCCGCCGTCAAGGAACTGGTGGCGGACATCTCGGAGTACTTCACGGCCTGAGGCAGACACCCGCGGACTTGCACAGGAAAGTGCCCCGCGGCCGGCGCCCCCTAGCAGCGGCGTTGTGTCCGCGGTCAGGTTGCTCAGATAGGCTCAGATCATGACGCGTGAGAACATCAGGACCCCCGACGGCGGCACTCTGGAGCTCTTTACCACCGGCGCTGACCTTGCTTCCGGCGGCTCAGGGGTGGTGATCGTGCCGCCCTCCATGGTGACGGCGGCGGACTACACCAAGTTCGCCCAGAAACTCAGTGCGGCACTGGGCCGGCCGGTGCACACGTTCAACCGCCGCGGCCGTGGTTCGTCCTCGCCGCAGCCGGAGGATTACACCCTGGACGTGGACATCCGCGACCTCGACGTGGTCATGAAACACACCTCCAGCACTGACGTTTTCGGCCACAGCTTCGGCGGAGCAGTTGCCCTGCACGCGGCCCGGACGCTGCCGGTGGAGCGGCTGGCCGTTTACGATCCCGCCGTGTCCGTCAACCAGTCCGTCAAGGCCGACTGGATTGGCGAGTACGAGACCGCCATCGCTGCCGGCGACGACGACCGCGCCCTTGCCGTCATCCAGCGTGGACTGGAGGCGCCGGGTCCATTGTCGTCCCGCATGCCGCTGTCCATGATGACGCTCGCCAACAAGCTGACCGCCGGGACGTCAGAGGGCAGGCAGCAGCGGGAGCTGATGCGCACCGGCGTCCGCGAAATCAAGGCCATCATCGCCGCGGACATGCCTGCCGAGCCGTTCCTGGAACTGCCCCTTGAAACGCTGATTGTCGTGGGCGAAAAGAGCCCCGCCTACTTTGGCGTGGCCTGCGGCCAGATCCACGACGTCCTGTCCGGCTCCAGCTACACCATCCTCCCCGGATTCGGGCACGACGGCGTCATCAAGGCTCCGGACAAGCTGGTCAAGGAGCTGAGCGATTTCTACGCCGGCTGACCCATGTGAGGCCGCTGGTGGTTGAGCGTGTCGAAACCCGGCGGGGTTTCGACACCCTCAACCGCTGAACTACTAGTGCGCGGGGCCGTGACCCGGGCCAGCACCTTCGGTCTTGCGCATCATCGCGGAAAGTACGACGGCGGCGAAGGCGATGACGGTCGCCGTCATGAAGGCGGCGCTCATCCCGGCGACGAGTCCCGACGTCGCGCTGACCACGGAGAAGATGGACACCAGCAGTGCTGTGCCGGCGGCACCGGCAACCTGCTGCGTGGTGCTCATGATCGCCGAGCCGTGCGAGTACAGGTGCGGCGGCAGCGGGTTCAGGCCTGTGGTGAACGCGGGCGTGAACAGCAGGGCAAGGCCGAAACTCAGCCCCACGTGCAAGGTGACGATCCACGCAACCGCCGTGCCGGCGTCGAGCATGGAGAACTGCCACAGCGTCACCACCATCAGGATGGACCCCGTGACGGTCAGCGGCAGCGGCCCCACCTTGTCGAACAGGCGGCCAATGACGGGGCCGAGGAGGCCCATCGCCAGGCCGCCGGGCAACAGCGCCAGGCCGGTTTCCAGCGAGCCAAGTCCGCGGACTTCCTGCAGGTACAGCGGCAGCAGGATCACGCCGCCGAACAGCGCCATCATGGCCACCACCATCAGCAGGACGGAGACCGTGAACATGCGGAAGTTGAACGCACCAAGGTCCAGCAGCGGCGCCGAGGCCTTCTGCAGGCGGACCTGGCGCATTACGAAGACCGCCAGCGCCGCGACGCCGACGACCAACGCGGCGATGGCACCTGCACTGGGACCGGCCTGGCCGCCGTGGCCGCCGCCGATCTGGCTCAGGCCGTAAACCAGCCCACCGAAGGCCGGAACGGTCAGGAAGACGGACAGGAAGTCGAGCTTGGTCTTCTCAGTTTCGCCGATGTTCGTCAGATACTTCGCGCCGATCGCCAGGGCGGCCAGCGCCACCGGCAAGACGAACACGAACATGAAGCGCCAAGTGAAGTGCTCGAGGATCAAACCGGACACCGTTGGGCCCATGGCCGGAGCCACGGAGATGGCGATGCTGACGTTGCCCATCACCGCACCACGCTTGGCCAGCGGAACCAGGGTGAGGATGGTGGTCATCAGCAGCGGCAGCATGATCGCCGTACCGCCGGCCTGGACGATGCGCGCCAGCAGCAGGATCTCGAATCCGGGAGCGACGGCGGCCAGCGCGGTGCCGCCGGCGAACAGCCCCATGGCCAGCATGAACACGGCGCGGGTGGAGAGGCTCTGCAGGATGAACCCGGTGGTGGGGATGACCACGGCCATGGTGAGCATGAAGCCGGTGGAGAGCCACTGCACGGTGGGGGCATCCACCTGCAGGTCCACCATGAGGCGCTGCAGCGCGACGTTCATGATGGTTTCGTTGAGGATCACCACGAAGGTAGCCACCAGCAAGGTGCTGATGATCGTCACCGATTCGCGGGACATTTTCTCCGGCGCGGCGGGCTTGGTTCCTGCCGCCTGGGCCGGCTGGCCTTTGGCGTTCGGAGATACTTCGGTAGACATGAGTGTTCCCTCAGGGAGAGTGGTGAGTGATGCGCGAACCTGGCCGCTGCAGATGCCAACACTCTACCGGCTGGAGTAATTCCTCCGCACGGAATCTTTTCCCAAACCCTGAGGGAACAACAGGTGTCAGGCGGTCTGGCCCGCGTGCTGCCCTTCCGCGATTTCTTCAACCAGCTTGCTGTTGAAGGCTGGCAGGTCATCGGGGTTGCGGCTGGTCACCAGGCCCTGGTCCACCACCACTTCCTCGTCCGTCCAGTTGGCTCCGGCGTTCTTGAGGTCGGTTTCCAACGTGAAGTAGGACGTGACGTTCCGGCCGCGGATCACGCCGGCGTCAATGAGCACCCACGGTCCGTGGCAGATGGATGCCACCGGCTTGTGCTGCTCGAAGAAGCTGCGCGTGAAGCTCTGCGCGTCCTTGTCCGCCCTCAGGTGGTCTGCGTTGACGACGCCACCGGGAATGACCAGCGCGTCAAAGTCCGAGGCGTTGGCCTCGGCGACGGTGAGGTCGACGTCGAACGTGTCTCCCTTGTCCGTGCCGTTGAAGCCCTGCAGCTTTCCGCTGCCGGGGGCTACGAGGGTGGGTTCGCCACCGGCGTCCTTCACTGCCTGCCACGGGCTGGTCAGCTCAACCTGCTCCACGCCATCCGTGAGCAGGAATGCAACCTTCTTGCCTGCGATGTTGTGTTCTGACATTGTTCCTCCTCGCTTGAAGCCGGCCGCTGCGCTCCGTTGTGAGGGCGCATTGCACTGCTTCGAGAGTTGCTTGCCTGACAGATTCCAGCCTAGGAAAACCGAAAGTAATAAGCAAGCTGACTATCTTTTGTCTGTGTTCGGGTGGGGTGCGGCCCGTTTCGGAGCCACCTCCCGTTTTTATGGAACGTACGACGGCGGGCGGCGGCTTCCGCGCGCTGCGTCGCGGGGCGATGGGTTGGGGCTGATAACGGGTCGGTATTGGATTGGAGAGCCCGCGGGCTGGCGATTTTCACGGGCCGGCGGCGGTCTGCGTGACAGCCGACTCGCCTGTGAGAGGCTGTCAAGAAGCACTTCTTGGGGGGAATCTTGATCTCGATAGTTATTGCCATAGCCTCGTTTGCCATACCCGCACTGGTGGTCGGCACCATCCTCTACTGGATTATCAGGCTAGGCGTGAAGCACGGGCTGCGTTCCCATGACGCCGAAAAGGCTCGGGACTCAGGCCCAGCGATCTAACAACCTAGCCGGGTCCGCATTCACCTACTGAACGGATCAGGACTCTCCTGAAATGTCAGACCCTCACGCGAGAATTCTTTTATGGGAAACGCGGCGGCTTCTCCGGTCGAGGAGACAGAGGTGAGGGAGGGTCTTCGGGCCTCTTTCGCCAGCCTCGACGTGCTGTTCCTGAAGGACGACGGGCTGGACCGGGCTGACCCTGAAGCAGTGGCCCGTGAAGCAGTTGATGTGTTGGAGCGGAAGTCTGAGCTGCGGCTGCAGCGGTTGGCGTTCTGGAGCAGGCTGGAGGCGCAGGTGGCGGCGGGCAAGGCCCGGGACGCCGCTGAGTTCGCCGAGTTTCAGGAGGATGTTGATGTGTTGGAGCGGAAGTCTGAGCTGCGGCTGCAGCGGTTGGCGTTCTGGAGCAGGCTGGAGGCGCAGGTGGCGGCGGGCAAGGCCCGGGACGCCGCTGAGTTCGCCGAGTTTCAGGAGGCGATGACGCCGCCGGACGCCACAGACTCCGAGCGGGCGTTCGTGGAGATGTCCACGACCGCGGAAGTCGCCGGGGTCCTGACGCTCAGCCCGGGCGCAGCGGCAGCATTCATCAGCCAGTCCCGGAAAGTCTGTGCGATGCCCCTTGTTGCCGGTGCACTGGCTGCGGGGTCGATGTCGTGGCGGCACGCGGTGATCGTCGCCGACGAAACCGACTGCCTCGCCACCGAAGGTGCTGCCGCGCTGGTCGCCCACTTCTTCGACCCCGACGCCCCTAACCGCGCCCGCGGGTTGGCAGCCGGTGACCTCGTGGCGCACCTGTTCCGCCGGAAAGTCAGGACCTGGCGCGAACGCACCTACCCCGCCTCCCTCGCAGCCCGGCATGCGAGGTGTGTGGCGGACCGGCGGATGGAATACCGCCCAGACGCCGACGGGATGGCATCGATTACCCTGATCCTGCCCGCGGACACCGCCTGCGCCATCTGGAACAAGACCACCGCCATCGCCCGCGGCCTTCAGGGACCGGGCGAGACCCGCACCCTCACCCAGCTCCGCCCCGACACCGCCGCCAGACTCCTCCTCGGCGCCCACGCCCGCGCCGCTGCCACCGGTACAGCTGCCACCGGCCAGTCCGGCGATGGCCAAGAATCCCGCGGCATAACCGGCGTCCACGGAGTTGCCGGAGCTACCGGAGCTACCGGAGCTACCGGAGCCAGTGACACCGGCACGGACCCGTACTTCGTTGATCTCAGCAAGGTCCCCGCCCCGAAAGCCGACGTCCTGGTGACCGTCCCGCTGTTCGCCCTGCTGGGCATCACTGATGAACCGGCAGATTTGGACGGGTACGGGCCCATCCCGGCGGCCATGGCACGGAAACCTGCTGGGCATCACTGATGAACCGGCAGATTTGGACGGGTACGGGCCCATCCCGGCGGCCATGGCACGGAAACTCGTCGCCGACGGGGCGACCTCGTTTTACCGGGTCCTCGTCGATCCCCGCGACGGCGCACCGCTCGAGATCGGCCGGACCAGTTACCGGCTCACCGAGGCGATGAAACGCTGGATCAGGATGCGCGACGGACACTGCACCTTCCCCGGCTGCACCAACCCCAGCACAGACAACGAAACGGACCACCTCACCGCNGAGGCGATGAAACGCTGGATCAGGATGCGCGACGGACACTGCACCTTCCCCGGCTGCACCAACCCCAGCACAGACAACGAAACGGACCACCTCACCGCCTGGCACCACCACGGGACAACAGGAATCAGCAACCTGGCACAACTCTGCCCCAAACATCACCGCCTCAAACACAACAGCCGCTGGACCCCCACACCAGCAACCGGGACTGAACCACCCGGCTGGACCTCCCCCACCGGCCGCCACTACCCGGCCCAACACCCCCACCCACAACCACCACACTGGCCACCCGGACTCCTGGAACTCGAACAGGACAGGGCCCTGACAGGAGACGTCGTCGCGCCCGGAGACTCAGCATCGACCGGCGATCTTGCGCCGGGCGGCGACGTTGGCGCGGCCGAGGAATCTCTGGTGACCAGGGTGCCCGGCGCGATCGGACACACGGCACCGGACAGACACCTGACAACTGTCGGAGACCCTGCACCAGCCACAGATCTTGCATCAGCCGGAGCCGCTGGCACTGCGGGTAGGCCCAGCCCGACCAGAGCATCAGGCGCTCCGGCCGGAGACCCTGCACCAGCCACAGATCTTGCATCAGCCGGAGCCGCTGGCACTGCGGGTAGGCCCAGCCCGACCAGAGCATCAGGCGCTCCGGCAAGCATGCAGCCGGACAAACTAAGCCCACTCGAACGCGCACTCACGGCCTACCTCGCCGCCTGAATCCAGGAAGTCGCATGTGAAATCAGGGGTGTGTGACTCAGGCGCGCGTGATCTCGCGCGTGAACTCGCGCGCGAACTCAGCAGCGCCTAAGAGCTCAAGGGGGCGTTGTCGATCAGCCGCACAGGACCCACCTTCGCAGCAATGAGCGCGAGGGCCTCGCCCCGGAAAGGGGTCTCGCGGCAGTTTTCAGCCAGGGGCTCCAGCGTGCCAGGGTCCACAACGTCGAAGTAGTCCAGCTTCACCAGCGGCTGCGACTCCACCATCGCGAGCGCAGACTCAAGGTCCAGCGGCTCATGGGCGTTGGCACGCGCCTCCAACAGCCGCAGTGCACGGGAAAGGACCAGTGCTGCATCGCGTTCGTCGTCGGACAGGAACCGGTTACGGCTGGACAGCGCCAGCCCCTCGGCAGAACGGACGGTGGGGACGCCCACGATGTCGACGGGGAAGTTGAGGTCGGCCACCATGCGCCTTACCAGGGCCAGCTGCTGGGCGTCCTTCTGGCCAAAGTAGGCGCGGTAGGCGGGCAGCCCCGTCCCCACAGATGAAGATCCGGGAGCTTTGAGCCCTTCTGATGCAGACCGGGCGGAGCCAAACCCTGCAGACGCAGAACCGGCAGAACCTGTCGAAGCCCCTCCGGCACGGCCGGCCGCCGGGATGCCATAGTGCAGCAGCTTGGCAACAACCGTAAGCGCACCGTCGAAATGGCCTGGGCGGGATGCGCCCTCCCACTTCTCCCCCAGCCGTCCCGACGTGATCCGCACCAGCGGCTCGCCACCCGGGTAGACCTCTTCGACAGACGGTGCGAACGCGATATCGACGCCCTGGGCGTCGAGCAGTGCAAGGTCGGCGTCCAGGGTCCTCGGGTACCGGTCAAGGTCCACGGCATCACCGAACTGCAGCGGGTTCACGAAGATGCTGGCAACCACCACGTCGTTCTGTTCGACGGCGGTCCTCGCCAGGGCAGCGTGCCCCTCATGGAGCGCGCCCATGGTGGGGACCAAGCCCTGCGATGCACCATGCTTCTCCGACAGCAGCCGTGCACTCTCGGCGTGCAGCCCGGCCACGGTGGTGACAAGTTTGATGGCCACGGTCAGTCCTCCTTGGATCCGAGGGCCTGGTTCAGCCCGTCAAGCTGGTCGGCCTTCAGTAGCCCGCGCGCTTCGGCCCGCCGGGCGGTGGCGCGTGCCATGGCAAGGTACGCCGCGAGGACATCCCCATGCCCGCCGCCGTCGTACTCCCGCAGGGCCTGTGCATGTGCCTCCACCGTGCCCACATCACCCCGGGCGACCGGACCGGTGAGTGCAGACTCTCCGGACGCCAGCGCGTTTTCAAGGGTTGCCCGCAACAGGGGGCCGAGCATGCGTTCGGGCTGCTCCACCCCCACCTCGCGCAGCAACTGGGACGACTGCGCCACCAGGGTGACCAGGTGGTTGGATCCGTGCGCCAGGGCAGCGTGGTACAGCGTCCGGTCGGCCTCTGCGATGGCAACCGGTTCGGCGCCCATCTCCACCACCAGCGCCTGCGCAATGGGAAGCATGGCGGCATCGGCCGTGACGCCAAACGTGCAGTCAAGCAGGCGCGTCAGGTCCAGGCTCATTCCGGTGAAGGTCATGGCCGGGTGCAGTGCCAGCGGAACGGCTCCGGCAGCGCGCACAGGATGAAGTACGCCAACCCCAAACCGGCCTGACGTGTGGGCCACCAGCTGACCCGGCTGCCAGGCGCCGAGCTTCGCCAGCCCGTCCACCAGGCCGGGAAGCGCGTCGTCGGGCACGGCGAGGAGTACCAGTTCGGCGCGCTCCACGATGTCCTGCACTTCCAGGACGGGAACGCCGGGCAGCAGGATTTCGGCCCGTTCACGGCTGGCCTCCGACACTGCGGAAACACCCACGACGGCGTGCTCGGCGGCGCGCAGGGCAGCACCCAGGACGGCGCCCACCTTGCCCGCTCCAATGATTCCGACGCCGAGGCGTCCGGGCTTAGCCATGCTGGGGGCCTTCCTGTTGCTGGTGCGCTTCATTTCCGAGCGGCCAGGTTTCAGCTGCCTGGGAGTCAGGGTCAGCCCCCGGAGGTGCCACCTGGCGGAGCCATTGTTCCGTCGTTTGCCGTTGCCGTGCCAGCCGGGCACGGGCCGACTGCTCATCGAAAAGCGCCCGCGCCTCGTCCAACCCGGCCTGCGTCAGGCGCGGAACCACCGGACCGGCGGTGGTGTGCAGGACCAGGTCGGCCACCCGGAACCGCCGGGCCAGCGGGCCTTGGTGCAGCGCCATGGACTGGGTCCGCTGGTGCGGGACGAGCACCAGGTTCCGCCACCAACGCCCTGAACGGATGAGCAAAGCAGTATCCGTGGCGGCGAAGCCGTTTCGCCGCCACCCCAGCGGGGCCAGCAGCCGGGCGCGGCGCGGGGTGGTGACGAAGCCGCCGTCGGAATCCAACCCCGTGAGCCCCGCTCCGAAAACCTCGGCAGGGCGGGATGTACCGGGATCGGGCAGGACCAATGCGAGCATGTTCATGGCATCGTCCAGCTTGCCGACGGGCAGCAGGGTGGTCCGGGATGACGCTTCCCCCGCGTTGTCCAACAGCCCGTAGCCAGCCACGTTGACCTGCATCCTGTACCAGCCGAACGGCCGCCACAGCGGCGGCTGGCTGATTTTCAACGCCTGGATCCGCCCCGGCGGCAGCGTCTGCGCCTGGGTATCCAGCAATCCGTAACGGAGCCGGATGCCGTCCGGCGAGATGGCGGCCGTGAAGTTGTATCCCTTGTTAAACAGATTCCAGTAGCTCGCCGCGAGGCCAAGCGCCGCGGGAATCAGGTAGAAGTAGAACGCCCTGTTGTCCGTGACGGCCGAGAGCACCACCGATGCCACACCGCCCACCACCACGAACAGGCTCTGCTCGCTCAGCAGCAGTGAACCGATAAGGCGCGACGGCGGCACGGACAGTACCGGATACTCCGGCGCCTCGGGTGCGGGGGCGCCGGGGTTTTCGGCATCGTCGTCGATACCGGCGGCGCGTGCCAGGATGGTGGCCCGCAGCTGCTGGGCGTCGTCGATCTTCAGGTAGGCCAGCCGCACTGCCGATTCCCCTGCGTCAGCCACCTCGAACTTGAGTTCGGCCAGCCCGAAGATACGCGCCAGTAAAGGCTGGACGATGTCGATGGCCTGCACCCGGTCCAGCCGGGCCTGGCGCTGCTGCCGGAACAGGAAGCCTGTGTTGACGCGAACGTAACCGCCGGACACCTGGTACTTGGTGAAGTACCAGGTGAGGACAAAGCTGAGGACCGCCACCAGCAGGACGGCGCCGCCGCCGGCCACCAACCAGGGAACCCGGCCGGCGAATCCGTCTTCGAACATGGGCCGGCCCTGCAGGGTCCGTTCAAAGATGTCGCGGCCAAAGAAGAAGCCGATGGCGGCCAGCGCCACCCATCCGCGTACAAAGGGTGACGCCGGATGGACACGCAACCAGCCGTCGTCGGGCGTTGCGACCCCGGGCCCCGCACTGTCCGCAGCGGCAGTTGATGCGGCGGGGACTGAGCCGGCGGGCGCTGGGTCAGCGGACGCCAAGCCATCTTCCTGCATCCCGTGACGGGGGAACCGCCCATCAGCGGTCACAGCCCTGCCAGCCTGGCCTCGCCGCGGGCCGCAAGCTGCTCACGGAGCCGAGCTCCCTCTGCCTCCGGCAGCCCGGGGATGTGCGCGTTGGTGCCGGGCGATGCGGTGTGCAGCTTGACCGTGCACAGGCCGAGGCTGCGCTCCACGGGGCCCACGGCGACGTCCACGTACTGCATCCGGCCGTAGGGCACGGCCATGGTCCGCTGGAAGAAGATGCCGCTGCGGACCAGGAGGTCGTCGTCGCGCTCGGCGTAGCCGATGGCCCTGACCTGGCGCGGGATGAGCACCAGCCGCCACAGGGCCACCACGAGTGTCACGGCCGGAACGGTGATGGCCAGCCACAGCGGCGGCCACCGCCACCACTCGAGCAGGACAAACACGAGCGGAAGGCTGAGGATTACGACGGCGGCCAGGTTGCCGAGTGCCCACTGCACCAGCCGCACTGTCACGAACTTCGGTGACACCCGGTGCCAGTCGATGCCGGGCGGGTCAATCGCCTCGGTACGCATATTCGCCTTCCCCCGTGGCTTCTCCCCGTGTTGCGCGGCCCGGCTTGCCGTCCACACCCTTCGTATCGCCGTCCTCCGGCGGAATCTTGCAGAACCGTTCCACCACCAGGCCAACGATGATCATCACCAGGCCGCCGCCGGCCATGCCGAGCGCCAGCCAGGCGATGTCCTGGTGGCTGCGGAAACTCCAGATCCGCAGCTGGTCCAGGAAGATCCCCACATGCCAGCCGAGCAGCACCGTTCCGGCGTAGGCACAGGCCTGGGCCAGGATGAGCGTGCGGGCGGCGAGCAGCGGATCCAGTGCTGTCTTTTTTGCGGTGCTGTTGGGCTTGATGCTGTTCCGCCAGCGCAGGATGCGGATGCCCAGGACCAGGGTGATGGCCACGATCACGCCCATGGTGGCCAGCGCGGTGGCCGGAAGCACCGGAGTGGCCATGCCGTAGCGGCTGGTGATCACCGTTCCGGCCCAGCCGGCCACGGTCAGGATGACGCCGATCAGCAGCAGCCGCAGCGGGTTGATGGGCTTCAACGCTCCGTCACCGCCCCGGCGGTCGGCATCCCGTCAAAATCGCCGAAACCATCGAACGGGGCAAGGTCCCCGTAGTCCTCCGCCCGGGCCGCGAGGGCACTGATGCGCTCCCCCGCCAGGGTGGCCGCCGGGTCGATCAGGGACCACGGGTACAGCACGAAAGCCCGGACGGCGGCGCGCGGGTGCGGCAGCGTCAGCACGGGGTCGTCGCTCTGCACGTCGCCGTAGGTGATGATGTCGACGTCGAGCGTCCGCGGCCCCCAGCGCACCTCGCGGACCCGGTGGTGCTTGTTCTCCACCGCCTGGCAATGCTTTAGCAGCTCGTGGGGAGTCAGGCTGGTTTCAACGGTGAGGACCATGTTCAGGAAGTCTGGTTGCCCCGCCGGGCCGCCCACGGCTTTGGTCTGGATGATCGGGGACACCGCAAGGAGGCGCACCTCCGGCGGGTCGACAAGGTCGGCTACCGCGCTGGACAGGGTGTCGTTCCGTTCGCCGAGGTTGCTCCCCAGGGCCAAGACCGCTTTGGCGTAGACCGCGTTCACGGGTTGTCCCCGGAAGCCGGTTCCGCCGGGTGGCCGGAAGTAACGGCGGGCCGTTCACGGTGAACGGACACTGCCACGTCCCCGAAGGGCACCTCGATGGGCGCCTGGGGTTTGTGCACGGTGATGTCCACGGCCTGGAGGCCGAACTCGGACAGCAGGCCGTCGGCGATCCGGACCGCCAGCGCCTCGATGAGGTTCAGCGGCTCGCCGGAGATCCATTCGGTAATACGCTGCGCCACCTCACCGTAGTGGGCGGTGTCGCTGACGTCGTCGGACTCCGCGGCGGCAGCGAAGTCGAGATACAGGACGGCGTCCACAACAAAAGGCTGGCCCTCGCGGCGCTCAAAATCAAACACACCATGATGGCCGACGGCCGTCACACCGGTCAGCGTAATCCTGTCCATGGGTCCCCCGGCGCTTACGGTGCTTTGGGTACTGCCGCCATGCGCGCGGCGACCTTGACGGCGTCAAGGCTGGATCCGACGTCGTGCACCCGGACGGCCCAGGCGCCGCGTGAGGCGCTGATGGCTGTGATGGCTGCCGTGGCTCCGTCCCGCTCTTCCGGGGCTGCGGATTTGCCGGCAACCGTCAGGAGGGTGCCAAGGAACCGTTTGCGGGATGCGGCCACCAGGACGCGGTGGCCCAGGGCCTCCAGCTGCTCCAGGTTCTGCAGCAGCTCCCAGTTCTGGGCGTCGTTCTTCGCAAAGCCCAGGCCGGGGTCGACGATGATCTGCTCAGCGCTGACGCCGGCGGCATACAGTTTGTCCCGCACCCCGGCCAGTTCTGCCACCACTTCGCCGGCTACGTCCGTGTACTCCGCGAGGGAGTTCATGGTGCGGGCATCGCCGCGGCGGTGGGTGAGGATGTACGGCGCCTTGGACGAGGCCACGAGTTCAGCCATTTCGGGTTCGATGGTCAGCCCGGAGACGTCGTTGACGATGGCGGCGCCGGCCTTCAGCGCGGCGGCTGCGGTGGCCGCGTGCGTGGTGTCGATGCTGACCAGGGCGCCAGCCTTGACCAGCGCTTCGATGACGGGGAGGACCCGCCTCTGCTCCTCGTCCGGGGAGACGTCCTCAGCGCCGGGGCGGGTCGATTCCCCGCCGACGTCGATGATGTCCGCGCCGGCATAAAACATGCGCAGGCCCGCGGCGATGGCGGTGTCCGCCGTGGCGTGCTTGCCGCCGTCGCTGAACGAGTCAGGGGTGACATTGAGGATGCCCATAACCAGGGTGCGGTCTGTGGGCAGGTCCTCGAAGCGCGCGGCCGGGCGCGGTTTGCGCAGGATGGGCAGCGGGGAGGTTGCGGGCCCGGTTCCCGGGGCTGCAGCTAGTGAGTCCATGGTCTTGTGTGGTTACCTTCCGAGGATGAGGCTCATGGCCTCGGCACGGGTGGCCGGGTCATGAAGCTGCCCGCGGACCGCACTGGTGACGGTCTTTGCTCCGGGCTTGCGGATACCGCGCATTGACATGCACATGTGCTCGCATTCGACAACGACGATGGCGCCACGCGGCTTGAGGTGGCGAACCAGCGCTTCGACGATCTCCGTGGTGAGCCGCTCCTGAACCTGGGGGCGGCGGGCGTAGATGTCCACGAGCCGGGCCAGCTTGCTCAGCCCGGTGACCTTCCCGTCATGTGAGGGAATGTAGCCGACGTGGGCCACACCGTGGAACGGCACCAGGTGGTGCTCGCAGGTGGAGTAGAAGGGGATGTCCTTGACCAGGACCAGTTCTTCGTGGTCCAGCTCAAACGTGGTGGACAGGACGTCTGCGGGGTCGTGGTGCAGTCCCGCAAATACCTCGGCGTACGCCTTCGCCACCCGTTTGGGGGTGTCGATAAGGCCGCCACGGTCCGGGTCCTCGCCGATGGCCAGGAGGATTTCGCGGACAGCCGCTTCAATCCTTGGCCGGTCCACCTTGTGGTGCGGGGCATGGGTGGAACCGTCCTCCACCGGGTAGGCGGAGGCGGAAACGGCGTCGTCGTCGAAGGAAGTCACAGGGAAAGCTTAGCCGCGAAGGGTGTCCGGCCCCGATTCGGGGACGCCTCCCTGGAACGGTGCGTCTTCCGGAACGCCCTGCGGATGCGGCGGCTGGGCGTCCAGCGGCTCGTCCAGGCGGGCCTGCTTGGCTTCCTCCTGGGCTTCGCGTTCGGCCCGCTCCTGGCGGGACTCCACGGGACCGGCCGTCTGGACGGGACGGGATTCCTTCGAAAGCCATACCTCACGGAAATCGCGCTTGCGGATGTCCCGGAAGATGTCGGCGATCTCGGCCTGGTTAAGGGTTTCCCGCTCCAGCAGCTCCAAGGCAAGGCGGTCAAGGACATCACGGTTCTCAGTGAGGATGGCGTAGGCCTCGTCATGGGCCTGGTCGATCAGTCGGCGCACTTCCTCGTCCACCACGTAGGCGATCTGGTCGGAGTAGTTGCGCTCGTGCCCGGCGTCGCGGCCCAGGAACGGCTCGCCGCCGCCCTGGCCCAGGCGCACAGCGCCCACGCGTTCGCTCATGCCGTATTCGGTGACCATCTTGCGGGCGGTCCCGGTGGCCTTCTCAATGTCGTTCGAGGCGCCGGTGGACGGATCGTGGAACACGATTTCCTCGGCCACGCGGCCGCCCATGGCGTACGCCATCTGGTCCAGGAGCTCGTTGCGGGTGACGGAGTACTTGTCGTTGTCCGGCACCACCATGGTGTAGCCCAGGGCACGGCCACGGGGAAGGATGGTGATCTTGGTGACCGGGGCCGAGTTCCGCAGGGCGGCCGCCACCAGGGCGTGGCCGCCTTCGTGGTAGGCGGTGATCTTGCGTTCGTGTTCCTTCATGACCCGGCTGCGCTTCTGCGGGCCTGCCATCACGCGGTCGATTGCCTCGTCCAGGGCGCGGTCGTCAATGAGGTTGGCATTGGAACGCGCGGTCAGCAGGGCGGCCTCGTTAAGCACGTTGGCCAGGTCCGCGCCGGTGTAGCCGGGGGTCTTCTTGGCAACAGCCTTGAGGTCGACGCCGGGAGCCATCGGCTTGCCCTTGGCGTGCACCTGCAGGATCTGGTCACGTCCGATCATGTCCGGCGCCTCGACGCCGATCTGCCGGTCGAAACGGCCCGGCCGCAGCAGTGCGGGGTCCAGGACGTCAGGGCGGTTGGTGGCGGCGATGAGGATGACGTTGGTCTTGACGTCGAAGCCGTCCATCTCCACCAGCAGCTGGTTGAGGGTCTGCTCGCGTTCGTCGTTGCCGCCGCCGATGCCGGCGCCGCGGTGGCGGCCGACGGCGTCGATTTCGTCCACGAAAATGATCGCCGGGGAGTTGGCCTTGGCCTGTTCGAAGAGGTCGCGGACGCGGGACGCACCGACACCAACGAACATTTCCACGAAGTCCGAGCCGGAGATCGAGAAGAAGGGGACGCCTGCTTCACCGGCAACGGCGCGGGCCAGCAGGGTCTTACCGGTACCGGGAGGGCCGTACAGCAGCACGCCCTTGGGGATCTTGGCGCCGACGGCCTGGAATTTGGCCGGTTCCTGCAGGAATTCCTTGATCTCCTGGAGCTCTTCGACGGCTTCATCGGAACCGGCGACGTCCGCGAAGGTCACCTGCGGCATGTCCTTGCTGACCATCTTGGCCTTGGACTTGCCGAACTGCATGATCTTGGAGCCGCCGCCCTGCATGCGGGTCATGAGGAACCAGAAGAGGGCGCCCAGCAGGATGACCGGAATGAGGAGGGACAGCAGGCCGGAGAACCAGTTGCTCTCGATGGGCTGGTCCGTGTAGCCCTGCGCCGGCTTGGAATCGGTGACAGCCTTGACCACGTCCGTGGCGCGGGCATCGACGAAGAAGAACTGGACGCTCTTGCCCTTGTTCTGGCCGTCCACCTCCAGGTCATCCTTCAGCGTGAGGTCAACGCGGTTCTCACCGTCGAAGATCTTGGCCTGCTCCACGTTGTTGCCGGCAAGCAGTTCCAGGCCCTTATCGGTGTCGATCCGCGACGCACCGCCGGGGGCCAGCGTTGCAAAGGCCACCAGGAGCAGACCGACAACGACGACGATCCAGATGCCCGGGCCCTTGAAGAAATTCTTAGCTTTCATCTGTTCGGGGGCTGGCCCCGTCCCTTCCGGTAGTGCTGCACGGCGTCTAATTCGCGCGCGTGATGGTGCTGCGTCAGCTTCTAGCTATACACCGTCCGGAGTACATCACGCATGATGAAAAGCAAAAGTTCCCTGTGGGCGTAGCGGACATCGTTGCAGGCAGGCTAGGGGTTCCGGGGTGCGGCGACGGACGCTCGGGTGACCAGCGGACACTCCAGCACAGTGGTCCCCACGGAAGCCGAAGAACCGTCCCCTGCCCCTTCGAGCGCATCGATAAGGTGATTGGCGGCCCAGGCACCCATTCCGTAGTGGGGCAGCGCTACGGTGGTGAGCCCTGGAAAGAGGCTGCCGGCCACCAGTTCCTGATCGTCGAACCCGACGACCGAGAGGTCTCCGGGGATGCTGAGACCCAGTTCCGCGGCTGCCCGGTAGGCTCCCATGGCCATCTGGTCGTTGTAGCAGAACAGGCCCGACGGCGGATGTTCGCTCCGCAGGATCCTCGCCGCTGCCTCGTACCCGCCCGCAGCGTCCGACGACGACGCCTCCACGGGCGCCAGGCCGCCGTCGAGCCCTGCCGCGGTGAGCGTGTCGCGGAAACCGCGGAGCCGCTCCGAGGTTGATGGCACGTCCTGGACGTTGTTGATAAAGCCGATGCGGGTGTGCCCGGCGTCCAGCAGTGCGTGGACGGCGGTGCGGGCGCCGCCGTATTCGTCCGGGACAACGGAGGGGAAGCGCCCGTCAGCGGTGACGGCATCGACCAGGACGGTGGGCACCTTGCCGAGGTTGGCCGGCGCGTCCAGGACCCGGTGGTACATGGTGGCGTAGAGGATCCCGTCCACCTGGCGTTCCAGCACGGCCTCCACATCGCCTTCCCGGGATGCGGGCCCGGCGGTGGCGGCGGTGTTGATGAGCATGAGGGTGTAGCCGCGGGCGCGGGCAGCGTCATCGGCGCCCAGGATGATCCGGCCGGCATGCGGTGTGGTGGCCACGTCCTCGCTGACCAGCCCCAGCACGCCGGTGCGGCGGTTGCGGAGCGCCTGCGCCACCCGGTTGGGTTCGTAGCCCAGCTGCTCCGCGGCGGCCTTCACCTTTTTGCGGGTTTCGGGGCTGATCCGCGCATACGTGACGTCGTTCAGGACGTGCGACACCGTGGTTGCCGACACCCCTGCGGCCACCGCGACATCCTTGATGCCAATATTCGACCTTGCCAAAATCAGACGTGCTGGTCCAGGCAGACGGGGTTGCCGAGCTTCCGGTAGGACTCCATGGAAGCTGCGAGGTCCTGCACGGCGAGGCCTACCGGGAAACCGCCGGGCTGCATGGCGGCCTACTCGTAGACGTGCGGGGCCAGGGTGCCCACGAAGTCCAGGTTGCGGTACTTCTCGGCGTAGTCCAGGCCGTAGCCCACCACGAACTCGTTGGGGATGTCGTAGCCCACGTACTTGACGTCGATCTGGACCTTGGCGGCGGTGGGCTTGCGGAATGCGGTGCAGATTTCCACCGACGCCGTGCCGCGGGATTCCAGGTTGGTCTTCAGCCAGGACAGGGTGAGGCCGGAATCGATGATGTCCTCGACGATCAGCACGTCCTTGCCCATGAGGTCGGTGTCCAGGTCCTTGAGGATGCGCACCACGCCGGAGGACTGGGTGCCGGAGCCGTAGGAGGACACAGCCATCCAGTCCATCGAGACGTGGCTGTGCAGTGCACGGGCCAGGTCCGCCATGACCATGACCGCGCCCTTGAGCACGCCCACGATAAGCAGTTCGCGGCCTTCGTAGTCCTTGTCGATCTGGGCAGCGAGTTCGGTGATGCGCTGCTGGATCTGTTCCTTGGTGTAGAGAACGTGCTTGAGGTCTGCCTGGACGTCGTTTGAATCCACCAATGGCTCCTGTGTAGATGCGGGGTGCGACTAATGTTTGGCCGGTTTTTGCGGCCGGAGTACTAGCTTCCCACAGCGCGCGGGTTCGCGGGGACCGGTCCCCGCTCGGTCTGCGGTGCCGGGACCTTCGAGTTCGGCCAGCGACAACCGGTAGACGGCTACCCCGCCGGGCAGCTGCACCGGGCCCGCCGAGCCCTGCCGCCGCAGCAGCGCTTCCGCCGCCACAAGGCGCCGATAGCTGGGCTGTTGGCCGCCGACGTCGGCTGCGGCCTTGGCGATCACGCGGAACCGGATGGCGGGGGCAAGGGCCCGCAGGGCGTCCTCAGGAAGGCTTGCTTCGGCACCGTTCCACTCCACAAGGGACGCGTAGGTGCTTTCCGCCACATCCTCAAGGTAGTCGGCGTCCAGTTGCAGGATGGAGGCGGTGCGCGCCAGGGATTCCGCGACGCCGGGGCCCAGCTTCTCCTCCAGGTGCGGAAGGACTTCCACCCGGGTCCGGGAACGGGCGAACGCAGGGTCCGTGTTGGTGGGATCGTGCCAGGGGTCCAACTCCTCCACCTCGCAGATCTCCTCCGTGTCGGCCCGGCGGAGCCCCAGGAACGGGCGGAGCAGCACGGCGGCTCCGGCCCCCGCGCGGGTAGGCCGCATGCCGGCGAGTGAACGGGTCCCGGAGCCGCGGGCCAGGCCCAGCAGCACCTGCTCGGCCTGGTCATCCAGGGTGTGCCCCAGCAGGATGGCACCGGCACCCTGGTCCGCCGCTGCCGCTTCGAGCGCCGCGTGCCGGGCCTCGCGGGCGGCGGCCTCGGGGCCCATGCCGGTGCCCGCCACTGTGACGGTGTGGACTTCCACCGGGGCGAGGCCCAGCTCCCGAAGGGCACCGGCGGTGTCAGCTGCGACGCGGCCGGAGCCTTCCTGCAGCTGGTGGTCCACCACCACGGCGCCGACTGTGACGGGGTGGCCGTCAATGCTGCCGCGGCGTGCAAAGTAGGCGGCGACGGCGGCCAGCGCCATCGAGTCCGGCCCGCCGCTGCAGGCCACCAGGATGTGCGCCGGATAGCCGGCCTGCGCCAGGGCGTCGCCCAGCATTTTGCGGGCAGTGCCGACGACGGGCGCCAACCGGCCGGGCCGGCGTCGCCCGCTGCGCTGTGGCGCGGAATCCTGCTGGGCAGGCTCGGAGAGCTGGGGCCCGGAAGGCTGCTGTTCGGAACGAGTGGGGGGAACGTCAGGCAATTACAGGCCCATCCGCTCAAGCCACAGCTTGGCGTCGTGGATCTCGGGCTCGGTGGGCAGGTGGTCGGCCGACTCCCAGACCCGGTTGAAGCCCTCCATGCCGGCCACGCCAACCACTGCGCGGACAAAGCGGGCGCCGTCGGAGTACTGCCGCATCTTGGCGTCCAGGCCCAGCAGGCTGCGGATGAACTTCTCCACTACGCCACGGTCCTTGCCGCGGTCGTTGAACCGCTGCCGGATGGTCTTGACGGAGGGAACAATGCTGGCGTCCACGGCGTCCATCACCACGTTGGCGTGGCCTTCGAGCAGGCTCATCACGGCCGTGAGGTGCGAGATGGCGGCTTTCTCCTCCGGGTCCTGCAGCAGGTCCAGGATGGCGCCGCGGCCCGGCGTGTTTCCAGTGGCCGAACGGTCCTTCAGTGAACGCGCCGCCGCCGAGGCCCGGTCCATCAGCGAATCGACATTGCCCAGCAGGTGTCCGCTGAGGTTGTCGATCTGGTCCAGCATGTGGTGGCGCAGCCATGGTGCGGCGGCGAACTGGACCCTGTGGGTCTGTTCGTGCAGGCAGACCCACAGCCGGAAGTCCTCGGGCGCGACGTTGAGTTCGCGCTCCACGGAGACGATGTTGGGGGCCACCAGCAGGAGCCGTCCGGCGGCCGGGGCGGAAGAGTTTTCGGCCAGCGCCGCGAACGGATCGTACTGGCCCAGGACCTTGCTGGACAGGAACGCCAGGACGGCGCCCAGCTGGCTGCCGGTGATGGCGCCGCTGACGCTGGCCGCGGAAGGGCTCAGTGACCCGCGCCGGCTGTCCAGCATCTTCTGCATGGCCGGCTTCAGCATCACGGCGAAGGACTGCGTGTTTGCCTTGGCCCACGATGCCCGGTCCACCACCAGCACCGAGGAATCCCGGAGGTCCCGGGCAGCTTCCAGCCCCGTGATCTCGTGGACGTGCGGAACGGACGCGTCGGCGAGCCGGCGGAGGCTGTCCACGGCTTCGTTGATGTCCGCCGGCTTCAGGTCCGGTCCGGCGGGAGCCAGCCGTGCCGCCGTGGAGGCCGCCAGGTCCCAGTTGATCAGGGAAGCGGCATCAGCGGATGAGATGGGGGCGGACTGGGCTGCAGTGGACTCCATAGGTCCCATCAGAACACAGCGGGCCGGGGATCGTCCTTAAGTTCGCTCACCGGCGAAGCGAGGGCACCGCTTGGCGGGCACTCTCACAGCCGGAGCACAGGAGGGCGAAAGGCCTGGCCTAAGCTGCGGCGGCATCGTGGTGGCTACACCGCAGAAGCGGCCCTACCGCGTTTCAGGAACCACCTACCGCGTTTCAGGAACCAACAGGAGCGGCCCGGGCCAGCACCGTTCGTGCGGGCCACGGCCGCCCAATTCCTTCAGGAGGACACCATGATCCCGTACCGTCCCATCGCTCCCCTGACCGCCGGCCCGAAGAAGGGCTGGAAGGCCGTGGTTGCCGCCGTCCTGGTGGCAGCACTCCTGGGGACCGCTGCCCCCATGGCGGTGGCCGCGGAACCGGTCACCGCGGCCGGCGCTGCATACGGGGTGGCAGATTCCAGGGAAGCGCGATGACCTACCGGCAGCCGCACCCTGCGAGCGCCGTCGCCGCCCGGTCCAGGGCCACCTTGTTTCCCGCGGCGCCGGGCGTCAGATCGTTACCGATGAAGGAGAACACCAGGAGCCGGCCGTCCGCGTCAACCACGTAGCCGCTGAGCGCCAGGACGGTGTTGAGTGTTCCGGTCTTGGCCCGGACCAGCCCCGCCCCCTGGACGGTGGACTCGTCGCCGTACCGCGAATCAAGGGTGCCGGTGAGGCCGGCCACCGGGAAGCCGTCCAGTGCGGCCCGGAGCCTGGCATCGGCGCCGGTGGTGATGGCACGGACCACTTCCGCGAACTGGCCGGCGGAGACCTGGTTGCCCATCGCCAGGCCGCACACGTCCACCAGCGCCAGGGGGCCGGCCGCAATCCCCGCCTGGGCCAGCTGGCTGCTGACAGCCGCCGTGGCGCCGTCGTTGCTGCCCGGACCGCCGTCCGCAATGGACGCCATCCGGCCCATGACCTCGGCCAGGTAGTTGTCTGATTCCTGCAGCAGCAGGTCCACCTGGCTGGCCACCGTGGCTGACTGCACCTCGGCCAGGACGCGGGGCCGTTCGGTTCCGGCGGCCGGGGCAGTCGAGCCCGCTCCCGGCGAGCGGTCGACGCCGGCCGCCACGGTCAGTCCCGCGGCGGCACCTGCGGCGCGGAGCCGGGCCGCGAATTCCTCCGCGGCGGACTGCGCCGCGTCCTGCGGGCGTGGCCCTGTGGTCACGGCGGGGTCGTAGCGGGCAGAGTTCATGGCCAGCGGATACACCGGCGCCACTTCGCCAGCCGCGACGTCGCCCTCCTGCCAGGCCGGGTTCAGCGCCGGCCCGGTAAACAGGGAATCGTCCAGCAGGACCTTGATCTCCCCCGATGCCCCATTGGCCTGCAGGGATGCCACTGCCTGGGCGGCGAGGGTGGTGAGGCCGGCGCGGCCCATCACCTCGCCCGGCTTCGATTCACCGGGTCCGAGCAGGACGTCGCCGCCGCCCACCAGCACCACCTGGTTGGCTGCCGGCCCCTTCACCACCCGGGTGGCGAACGTATGGTCCGGGCCCAGTGCGCGCAGGGCGGCGACGGAGGTCAGCAGCTTCATGTTCGACGCCGGGACCCGGCTGTCCGCGCCGCCCCGGTCGAAGAGGACCTGCCCTGTCAGCGCATCCTGCACGATGCCCGTAAAAGTACCGCCGCCGTCGGTCTTCAACAGCGGGTCCACCTGCGCCGAAAGCACGGCGGGGTCCGGGACCGGGGCGGTGGATTCCAGCGGAGCCAGCCCTTGGGGGGATGCCAGGGCAGACGGTTCGCGCTGCCAGGGCGGGGCCTCGGGCGCAGGCGCGGGAGGCTCGGGGCCGAGGAACCCGGGGGCCACGAGTGCTGCTGCGGGGAGGGCAAGGACCAGCATGAGTACCGCGAGCAGCAGGAGGTGCCAGGGTTTTCCGGGGCCGGCGGACCTGTCCGGAAAGCCCGGGGCCGCGGCCTTCAGCGCACGGCGGTGCCACGCTTCCGCGCTGGTGGTTTTGGTCATGCCGGTGCCGGTCCTCAAGTCCTGAAATTTCCCCACAAGTTCCTGATTCCAGGGCCTCTCGCTATATCCTCAATAATAGTCGGCGGCACGGACACTCCTTTTTGTGGACCGTCTACTGTGCCGCGCACCCCCTGTAATCGCTGAGGAGCGTTCCCATGAAGCACGACGTGACCATCGAGATCCCCAAGGGATCGCGCGTCAAGTACGAAGTTGACCACGAGACCGGCCGCGTCCGCCTGGACCGCGTCCTCTTCACCTCCATGCAGTACCCCACGCACTACGGTTTCTTCGAGAACACCCTGGGCGAAGACGGCGACCCGCTGGACGCACTGGTGCTCCTGCAGGACTTCGACCTGCACCCCGGCGTCATCGTTGAATCCCGCCCCATCGGCGTCTTCAACATGACCGACGACGGCGGCGGGGATGCCAAGGTCCTCTGCGTTCCTGTTGACGCGCGCTTCGACCACATCCAGGAAGTCAGCGACGTCAGCGAATTCCTGATCAAGGAAATCGAGCACTTCTTCACCCGTTACAAGGACCTGGAGCCGGGCAAGTGGGTCAAGGCCGAGGGCTGGGGCGACCGCGCCGCCGCCGAAGCCGAGCTGGAAGCGTCGATCAAGCGCTACGTCCCCACCGGACACTGATCCCAGGTTGGGCTTGCCCCACCAACAACTGCCTTAGGGTCCGACGGCGGGTGGCCGGCTTTTCGAAGCCGGGCACCCGCCGTCGTTGTCCCAGGATGGTGTGGCAAGGTGGGGCTGTGAATTCCGAGCCAGCCGTGACGTCCCACCTTCTGTTCCATCCACCGTGCGGCCCGGTGACCGGCTGGCAGGACGGTGACGTTATCCGTGCCACCGGCATCCCGTACGCCAGGGCTCCGCGTTTCCAGCCGCCGGCACCGGTTCCGGACTGGACCGAACCGTTTGCTGCCACCTCGCTGGCGCCGGCCTGCCCGCAGGGGCCCGTCCCGTTCCTCGACGACGTCCTGGGCACCCGGTACGGCGAACTTCCCGGCAGCGAAGACTGCCAGAACCTGTCCATCACCATGCCCGGCGACCTCAGGCCCGGCGAAAAGCTGCCTGTCATGGTCTGGATCCACGGCGGCTCCTACACCACCGGGTCCGGGGACCTCGCCATCTTCGACCCCGCCCGGCTTGTTGCCGAGAACCGCGTGATCGTGGTGTCGGTGACGTACCGGCTGGGTTTGTTCGGCTTCCTCGCCACCCGCACCGGCCGGCCGGCCAACCTGGGCCTGCTGGACCAGCTGGAGGCGTTCCGCTGGGTGCAGCGGAACATGGCGGCGTTCGGCGGCGATCCCGGTTACGTCACGGCGTTCGGCCAGTCGGCCGGCGGTGATGCCATCGCCCATCTGATGGCCACCCCTGAAGCACCTTCGCTGTTCCGGCGTGCCATCATCCAGAGTGCGCCGCTGGGGATTGCCCGCGGCCGGGCACGGATGAACCGCGCCATGGGGATCGCGGCGGAATCGGTGACGGAGGAGACCCCGGCCATGGACGTGGTGGACCGGGAGGCACTGGTGGCGCAGGTGTCGCGGAAGTTCGGGATGCTGGCCGCCATGCCATTCGGTACGCAGTACGGCCACGCCCCGCTCCCGGAGGAGAAGGACATCGCCGCCGCATGGGACCGGTCCGCACCGGGCATCGACATCCTGATCGGCCACACCTCGGAGGAAGCGCGGCTTTTCCTCCCCCGGAGTCCCTTCCTGATGCGCCTGCTCAAGGTGCCGGGAGTGGGAGCCGCCGCGGTGCGCGCCGTCGACTGGGTGGTCACCGAAACCGTCTACGGGTGGGCGTCCCGGAAGTTCGCGCGCCGCCACAAGCGCGCAGGAGGACGGGCCCACCGCTACCTGCTGAGCTGGCATGCGCCGGACAACCTCTTCGGCGCAGCCCACACCATCGACCTGCCGCTGCTCCTGGGCAACCGGGAAACCTGGGACGGCGTGGGGCTGATCGCCGGCGCTCCCTGGGAGCAGGTGGACATGACCGGCCGGGCCGTGCGGGCTCTGTGGGCCGGTTTTGCCCGCGGGGACGATCTGGGCGGGGCCGGCGCTGTGGGCGATGCGCTGCATTACCGGAGGGTCTGAGGCCGGATGAGGACCCTCGGCGTGGATTTGGCGGCAGCCACCAAGAAGACCGCCGCCGCAGTCATCGAATGGGACCTGGATTCCCACGGCCAGGGACGCGCCACGCTCGCCCACCTGGCCCTGGACGTGGACGACCAAACGATTGTGGAGCTGTTCGGCACCAGCGACATGACCGGCGTCGACTGCCCTGTCGGCTGGCCGGACGCGCTGATCCCGTTCCTCACCGGGCACCTGGACAACGTTGCGGGGCCGGTCCTCGAACACGACGGCATCGCCGGCCGGCGGCTCCTGGCCTACCGGGACACGGACCGTTTCTGCACTGCCCGGACAGGGCTGATTCCGCTGAGTGTTTCGGCGGACCGGCTGGCCCACCCTGCCATGCGCTGCGCGGTGATCCAGGCGAAGATCGCTGCCCTGCATGGCCCCCAGTCCCGGGATGGCTCCGGCCGGCTGGCCGAGGTCTATCCGGCGGCTTCGCTCAAGATCTGGGGCCTCAACGGCCGCGGCTACAAGGGCCGCGGCACCACGGAAACCGAACGGCTCGGT
Source organism: Arthrobacter sp. Leaf137 (assembly GCF_001423525.1). Classification (GTDB taxonomy): domain Bacteria; phylum Actinomycetota; class Actinomycetes; order Actinomycetales; family Micrococcaceae; genus Arthrobacter. The sequence continues at coordinate 239,538 of NZ_LMOI01000020.1, forward strand.
GTGCTCCTTGAAGCCCTCCGGACGCAAGCGCCGTGGCTGGACCTGGCCGGGCACGAGGCCCAACTGGCAGCCTCGGACGACCTGTTCGACGCCGTCGTCGCCTCGCTGACCGCCCGGGCCGTGGCCCGCCGTCGTACGCTCCTCCCCGATGAGGCGCATGCCCGGGCGGCCCGCAGCGAAGGCTGGATCCATCTGCCCTCGTCCGGGCTCAGCGGCCTCCCCGGCTGACGGGAAGTCAGCCCCCCAACTTCCAGTTCCGGATCTCTTCCGGGTCCTCGCCGTGTGTGCGGGTGTGCCCGCGGGCGCTGTCGCGGCGGTCCTGCAGCTCCTGCCGCAGGATTGAGTGTTTCCCGGCCAGGCCGGGCACCCGGTCGATCGCGTCGATGGCCAGCGTGAAGCGGTCGATCCCGTTGAGCATCGCCATGTCGAACGGGGTGGTGGTGGTCCCCTCCTCCTGATAGCCGTGCACGTGCAGGCCCGCCTGGTTGGTGCGCTTGTACGCCAGGCGGTGGACCAGCGAGGGGTAGCCGTGGTACGCGAAGATGATGGGCCTGTCCGTGGTGAAGATGCCGTCGAAGTCCCTGCCCGGCAGCCCGTGCGGGTGTTCGCTCTCATCCTGCAGGCGCATCAGGTCCACGACGTTAACCACACGGACCTTCAGCCCCGGGACCCCGTTGCGCAGCAGTTCCGCGGCGGCCACGGTCTCCACGGTGGGGACGTCGCCGGCGCAGGCGAGTACGACGTCGGGCTCCTCACCGGGCACCTCGGAGCCGGCGAACGTCCAGATGCCCAGGCCGCGGCGGCAGTGGTTGGCCGCGTCCGCCGGGCCCAGCCAGGTGGGTGAGGGCTGCTTTCCGCTGACCACGATGTTCACGTAGTCGGTGGAGGCCAGGCAGTGCTCCATGACGGAGAGCAGGGTGTTGGCGTCCGGCGGCAGGTACACCCGGATAACCTCCGCCTTCTTGTTCACCGCATGGTCGATGAACCCCGGGTCCTGGTGCGAGAAACCGTTGTGGTCCTGCTGCCAGACATGCGAGGACAGCAGGTAGTTCAGCGACGGCACAGGCTGGCGCCACGGCAGCCGGCGGTGCACCTTCAGCCACTTGGCGTGCTGGTTGAACATCGAATCAACAATGTGGATGAAGGCCTCGTAGCAGTTGAAGACGCCGTGCCTGCCGGTGAGGAGGTAGCCTTCCAGCCAGCCCTGGCACAGGTGCTCACTGAGGACCTCCATCACGCGGCCGGACCGCGCGAGGTGCTCGTCGGCGTCGTCAATCCGGTACTGCCACACCTTGTCGGTGACCTCATAGACATTCTGCAGCCGGTTCGACGCGGTTTCGTCCGGCCCGAAGAGGCGGAAGTTCTCCATGTTCTGCGCAATCACGTCCCGCATCCACGAGCCCAGCGTGACCATGGGGCTCACGCGGTCCGTTCCCGCTGCTGCAACGTCGACGGCGTGGTCCCGGTAGGCGGGCAGCTTCAGGGCGCGCCGAAGCACACCGCCGTTGGCATGCGGTGTGGCGCTCATCCGGAAGTCCCCGGTGGGGGCTGCCTCGGCGACGTCCGCACGGAGCCGCCCGTCGCCGTCGAACAGTTCTCCCGGACGGTAGGACTGCAGCCACTCCTCCAGTTGCTTGAGGTGTTCGCCGTTGGTGCGGACCTCCGACAGCGGGACCTGGTGGGCCCGCCATGTTCCTTCCACCTGCAGCCCGTCCACGGTCCGCGGACCGGTCCAGCCCTTCGGTGAGCGCAGCACGATCATGGGCCAGCGGTGTCCCGGGTGTTCCCCGGAGATATCGTCGTGGTCCGGACCGCTGCCGTTCCCGGCGTTGCGGTGTGCGGCCTGGATAGCGCGGATGTCCGCGAGGCATTGGTCCAGGACGCCGGCGAAGTCCTGGTGTGCCTGCCCGGTATTGCCCGGGTCCTGCACCGTGACGAAGTACGGTTCGTGCCCGTAGCCGCGCAGCAGCTGCTCCAGCTGTTCCTCGGGCATGCGGGCGAGCACCGTGGGATTGGCGATCTTGTAGCCGTTGAGGTGCAGGATGGGCAGCACGGCGCCGTCCGCCGTCGGGTCCAGGAAATTATGCGAGTGCCAGCTGGCCGCCAGCGGCCCGGTTTCGGCCTCGCCGTCGCCGATCACGACGGCGGTCACCAGCTGAGGGTTGTCCAGCACCGAGCCGTAGGCGTGGGCCAGGGAGTAGCCGAGTTCGCCGCCCTCGCTGATGGACCCCGGGGTCTCCGGCGCCGCGTGGCTGGGGATGCCGCCGGGGTAGGAGAACTGGCGGAAGAGTTCCGCGAGCCCGGCTTCGTCGTTGCCCACGTGGGCGTAGATCTCCGAGTACGTTCCTTCCAGCCAGGCATTGGCCACGACGGCGGGGCCGCCATGGCCGGGACCGGCGATGAAGAGCATCTCGGCTGAGTCGCGGCGGATGACGCGGTTCAAATGGGCATACACGAAGTTGAGGCCGGGAGTGGTGCCCCAGTGGCCCAGCAGGCGGGACTTGGTGTCTTCCGGGGTCAGGGGCCGCCGCAGCAGCGGGTTGGAGCGCAGGTAGATCTGGCCGACGGAGAGATAGTTGGCGGCACGCCACCAGCGGTCCACGAGCCCGAGTTCCTGGCGGCCCATGATGCCCTGCGCTGCGGTTGCCTGCCCTGCGTTGCCGTTTCCCTTGACTTCATTCCCAGTGCTGCCGGTCATAACCATCCTCACCTTGGGGTTTGCGCCGTGCCCGGCCGTCCCTCCATCGCAACATCTCAGCGGCGCAGGCACAACCACCAGGCACTCTCCACATGGGCAGATGTCCCCCTCGTTGCCGCTATGGGACAGGGTAGATTGAAGGTGTTTTGGACAGTTCGGATAGTGGGGGAACGGACGTGACCGACGTACACGGCACGGCAGCAACGCAGTCCCGCGCGGAAGCAGCCCTGTGGAAAAGCGCCCGCCAGCGGGTCAGGACACTGAGGAACGGGACCCGGGTGGTCGATTCCTCCATCTGGCGGTCGGTCAAAGCCTGGGCCGTCGATTTTGGCATCGTGGCCATCCTGGCAATCACTGCCGCCGTCCTGGTGGGTACCTCCGTGACCGGGACCGCAGGCAAGGCCGCCGGCGCTGCTGCCGCGACCTGGCTCATCGCGCCCTGGCTGTACGGGTTCTGCTGTGCTGGCGGCCGGTCCCTGGGGTCGCTGGCCTCGCAGACGGAAGTGGTCCGGATCAGCAGTGGCGAAGCACCGGGGGTCTGGCGGGCCGGCTGGGTCATGTTCGCCCGGACCGTCCTGTTCACCGTGATGGTCCTGGTGCTGGTCCTGGGCACCGCGGACGGCTCTTCACCCTCCGGCGCCGAGCCGAAGGGACGGCACCTCACCATCGACCGGCGGTTCCCGAAGCTTCCCGCGGGGGCTCCCGAGATCCCGCCCTACGACCTGCCCGCGGCCGCTTGACCAGCCGTAATACTCCCCCTCGCGCATTTCCTACTTACCGGTAGTGTGTAGCCAGAATGTTCACGCTGACAATCAACCAGACGGACAGCCGGCGCGACGGTGACCGGGTGCCGCAGTTACTCAAGGACCTGCGGCACATTCCCGCGCGCCTGGACTTTGACCGCTCCGTCGAAGACGAAGTCCAGGGCATCGTTGACTGCCCTGAACAGGCGGTGGAAGCGGCCTTGGTCGCCCTGCGCAGCGGCCAGTGGTACGTGGGGATCGGCGTAGGGCCGGTCAACGAGCCGCTGCCGAACCAGATCAAGGACGCTTCCGGCCACGGCTTGGTGTACGCCCGCCGGGCAGTGGACCGGCTGCGGAACAGCAAGGAGCGCGTTCCGGTGGCCGTCGAAGGGCCCCTTGCGGACATTGCGCACGACGCCGAGGCCGTCCTCCGCCTGTTGGGCCACATTGTGCGGGACCGGTCGGGCGCGGAATGGCGGGTGCTCGACCTGCTGACGCCCGGTGTCCGCGGCCAGCAGAAGGCGGTGGCCCAGGAGCTGGGCATCACCACCCAGGCGGTCAGCAAAGCCGTGGCCAGGGCGCAGTGGAACGAGGAACACGCGGCCAGGCCGGCAGCTGCCCGGCTGCTGGCCCTGATCCTTGAGGTGCGGTAGCGGCGCTACTTTGCTGTGGCCGCCATGACGGGCTCGCCGTTGAAGTATTCGAGCTGCCACCCCTCGATGGCGTGGTGGTGCGCCAGGTTCAGCGCGGCGTTGTCCACGCTGGGAAGGGTTTCGCCGATGGCCCGGCTCAGGCTGACGCGAAGGAGCGTGCCGTGCGTGACCACCAGGAGCCGCTTGCCGCTGAACTCCCCGGCGAGCGCTTCCAGAGCCGCGAGGCCGCGGCTGGCAGCTTCGTCCTCGCTCTCGGCGCCCTTGAAGCCGCCCGGGATCCGCAGCGCGTCCAGTTCCGGCCCGGCCTGCATTCCCTCGGCGGGCCCGAAGCTGCGCTCCGTCAGCTCCGGAACGCGCCTGGACACCGTAAGGCCCAGCCCTTCGGCGATGAGGTCAGCTGTTTCCGCGGCACGGCTCAGCGGTGAGGAGACGATCGCATCCCATTCGTAAGGCGAAAGGACGGCGGCGGCGTCACGCGCCTGGCCGCGGCCCACATCGTTCAGCGGAATGTCGGTGGACCCCTGCAGCCGGCGCTCGGCATTCCAGTCGGTCTGGCCGTGGCGGACGAGGGCAAACGTCGTAAGGGTCATGCCTTCCATTCTGCCTTGTACGCAGCTGGGTTACGGAACCGTGCCGAGGCGGGGGAGACCGCGTGGCCGCAGCAGCGGCCTGTGGCGGCCGGAAGCCTAGAGGAGGCTGCGCAGCACGTGCGCTGCGCCGTCGTCGTATACGGAATGGGTGACCTCGTCCGCGATGGCGATGACCTCTTCCGGGGCCTGGCCCATGGCCACTCCCCGGCCGGCCCAGCCGAGCATCTCGATGTCGTTCCTGCCATCGCCCACAGCCACCGTGCGGCTCGGATCGATGCCGAGCTGGAGGCGGAGGTTTTCCAGGGCGCTGGCCTTGGTCACTCCGGCGGCGGCGATGTCCAGCCACGCCGTCCAGCCCACCGAGTACGTGACGCCGGCGAGGCCGATGTGGTCGATGGCCTCGTTGAACTCCTCGGGGGTGTTCTCGGTGCTGAACACCACCACGCGCACAGCCGTGGCCTCGAGCATGGTCTGGAAGTCGACGCCAATGGCCTCGACACCAAAGCTTGCATCCTGGAACCGCTCGGTGGAGAGGAAGTTGCCGTCGGCGTCCTCGAGCGCGTACTTGGCTGAGGGGAGCCGTTCGCGGAGTGCCCGGAGCGCAGGTGCCGGATCGAAGGTGGCCTTGTGGATAATCTCGTAGCCGCCGTCGAGTTCGGGGTGCAGCCGCAGCGTCACGCCGCCGTTGCAGCACACCGCGTAGCCGCGTTCCACGCCGATCTTTTCGATGATGGGCAGCGTAGCGTTGAGCGACCGGCCGGTGGCGATCATCACCTCGTGGCCGGCTTCCACCACGGCCTGTGCGGATTCCCGGACGGCCGGGGACATGTGGCCGTCATGGTCCACCAGGGTGCCGTCCACGTCCAGGGCCACCATCAGTTGCCGGCCATTGAGTGCGCTGTTGTTGGGTTCCGTGTCTCGCCGGTCATCGTTGCCGGCGACTGAGGTTTCAGTCAGTGTTGTCATTGTTCCAGTGAAACAGACGCCCCCAAACGCCGCTAGGACGCGCGCCACAGGTTTGTTGAACAGCCGGTAAATACTCACAGGTTGTCCACGCTGTGAGTATTTACCCCGGCAGGTCCTGCACCGCCAGCGTCCGCCGGCCCGGTACCGCCGAGATCAGCTCCCGCGTATACCCGTGTTCGGGCCGCTCCAGCACCGATTCCGTGGTTCCGGCTTCCAGCAGTTCCCCGCCGCGCATCACGGCCACGCGGTCCGAGATCTGCTGCACCACCGCGAGGTCGTGAGAGATGAAGAGGTAGCTCAACCTGTCCTGGACCTGGAGCTCGGCGAGCAGCGCCAGGATCTGCGCCTGCACTGACACATCCAGCGCGGACACTGCTTCATCCAGCACCACCAGTTCCGGACGCAGGGCCAGGGCGCGGGCAATGGCCACCCGTTGGCGCTGCCCGCCGGACAGTTCTGCGGGCTGCCTTCGCCCGTAGTCGGCCGGCAGATGCACCGCGTCCAGCAGCCCGGCCACCCTCGCCCGGCGGTCCGACGGCGTCCCCTCACCAAAGGCGCGCAGCGGTTCGGCCACGCTGTCCGCCACGGTGAAGCGGGGATCCAGCGAAGCGTAAGGGCTCTGGAAAACCACCTGGAAGCGGCGCCGCAGCTGTCGCAGCCGCTCACCCCGCGCGGCGGTGAGGTCCTCGCCGTCGAACGTCACGGAACCGCTGGTTGGCTTATCCAGCCGCAGCAACAGCCTGGCCACTGTACTTTTGCCCGAGCCGCTCTCCCCCACCAGTGCCAGGGTTTCACCGCGCAGGATCTCGAGCGAGACGTCGTTGACCGCGGTGAGGGTGCGCGGCCCCTTGGCCGTCCGCGGCAGGTGGAAGACCTTCCGCAGGTTACGCGCCTGCACCAAGGGACCCTCGGAACCAGTAGGCCCCGGGGCTGCCGCAGCGGCGGTGCCATCCGGCCGGGTTACGCCGGCCACGGTTGGCCGGAGCCGTTGGGGACTCAGTCCGGGTGCAGCGGCGATCAGCTGACGGGTGTAGGCGTGCCGGGGATTGCCCAGGACCTGGGCAGCTGACCCTGCTTCCACGATCTCGCCCCGGCGCATCACGATGATGCGGTCGGCGCGGTCTGCTGCCACGCCAAGATCGTGGGTGATCAGCAGGACGGCGGTCCCCCGCTCCGCCGTGAGCGCCGCGATGTTGTCCAGGATCTGCCGCTGCACGGTGACATCCAGCGCACTGGTGGGTTCGTCCGCGATCACCAGCCGGGGCCGCGCGGCGAGCGCGGAGGCAATCAGGACCCGCTGGCGCATCCCGCCGGAGAACTGGTGCGGGTACTGCCGTGCCCGGGATTCGGCGTCCCGGATGCCGCTCTCGGCCAGCAGCCGGACGGCATCCCGGCGGGCCTCCTTCTTCGGCTGCAGCCGGTGGATGGTGAGGGCCTCGGCCACCTGCGGCCCCACTTTCTGCAGTGGATCCAGCGACGCCGTGGGGTCCTGCGGGATCAGGCCGATGTCCCGGCCCCGGACGCCCTGCCACTCCTTGCGGGTGAGCCGGGACAGGTCCGCACCGGCAAAGACCACTGACCCGGAATCCGGCCGCGCGTTCCCTGGCAGCAGGTTGATGATGGCGTGCGCGGTTGTGGTTTTTCCGGAGCCGGATTCGCCCACGATCGCCACCACTTCCCCGGCGTTGATCTCGAAACTTACTCCGTGCACGGCTTCCCGGGGCGTGCCGTCCACCAGGTAGCTGACGCGCAGCCCCTCGACCTTCAGGAGCGGTTCGCCGGCTCCGGTGGGCGGGCTGTCCTGCGCTGGAGTAGCCGTCATGTCCTGTTCCTTTCGGGGTCCTGGAAAGCGTGCGAGATGCGGTTGGTGGAGAGGACGACGGCGGCGATCACCAGGCCGGGCAGCGTCACCAGCCACCATGCGGCTACCAGGTAGTCGCGGCCGCCGGCCACCAGGGAGCCCCACTCGGCGGCCGGCGGCGGCGCGCCGAAGCCGAGGAAGCTCAGAGAGGAGATGGACAGCACGGCCATCCCGAATTCCAGGGCGGACAGCGCCAGCACCGGCCCGGCGGCATTCGGGAGGACATGCCGGAGCAGGATGCCGTGCCAGCGGACACCGGAGGACCGGGCCGCCTCCACGTAGACTGCCGACCCCACCCGGAGGGATTCGGCGCGCATGATGCGGGCGAAATTGGCCACGCTGGCGATGCCCACCGCGATGGCGATGTTCACCGTACCGAAGCCCAACACCGTGATGAGCGCCAGCGACAGCAGCAGGCTGGGGATGGCGAGCAGGACGTCCATGACGCGCATGATGGCGTCGTCCACCCAACCGCGCAGGAACCCTGCGAGCAAGCCGAGCAGCGAACCTGCCACCAGCCCCACTGCCACCGCAACGGCTGTGGCTGCCAGGGACGTGGCGGAACCGTGCACCACCCGGGAGAACAGGTCCCGGCCCAGGCTGTCCGTCCCGAACCAGTGTTCGGCGGACGGCGGTTTGAGCCGGGCCGACGGAACGCCGGTGTCCGGCGGCCATTGTGTGAACGCCCCCGGAATCACGGCCCAAAGGATCACCACGGCGATGACCAGGACGGCCAGGACCAGTCCGGGGCTCTTAAGCAGGACCCTCGCCCTGCGGGCAAGCCGCGCAATCGCAGGGGGTGCTGCAGGCCCGCGTCCGACGGCGGCGGGTGCGGCTGTCCGCCCGGCGGCGGACAGCGGGTCCCGCACCTCATCCCTCCCGGGGTCTGGTGCGTCCGCTGCCGGTCCCGGGCTGTCCCGGAGAAGTTGCTGCGACATGATGCCTCCTAGGCGGTGGCCCTGGCCGCGGTGTTGATGCGGGGGTCCACAAGCGGGTAGATCAGGTCAACGATCAGGCTGGTGATCACGAAGATGGCAGCGGCCAGCACCACCAGCGTCTGGACCACCGGGATGTCACGGCTGTTGACGGCTGTGACGGTGAGCCGGCCAATTCCTGTGCGGGAGAAAACCGTTTCGCTGACCACGGCCCCGGCCAGCAGGTTTCCGACCAGGATGCCGAGCATGGTCAGGGTGGGAATGGCCGCGTTGCGCAGGGCGTGCCCAAAGTGGATCAGCGCGTCACTGGCGCCCTTGGCCCGGATCTGCTCAATGTACGGTTCACCGAGTGTCTGGTGCAGGCTGCGGATCAGCAGTTGGGCAATGACCGCCGAGGTGGGGATCGCCAGGGTCAGCGCGGGAAGCACCAGGCTCTGGGCGCCGTCGTTCCCCAGCGCAGGGAACAGCCGGAGCCGGAAGGAGAAGAACTGCAGGAGCAGCAGCCCGATCCAGAAGGTAGGCACCGCGATGCCCAGTGGCGGCAGCGACGCAACCAATTGGCGGACCCAGCGGTTGCGGCTGAACGAAGCCGCGATGGCCAGGGCACTGCCCAGCAGTACGGCCAGCGCAAATCCGGCCGCCGCGAGCTTGATGGTTTCGGGCAGGACCTCCGCCACGGCCTGGGTGGCGGCCACACCGTTCTTGATGGACACCCCGAAATCCAGCTGCAGGGCCTTGAACAGCGCTATCACGTACTGCTCGTGCAGCGGCCGGTCCAGCCCGTACTCACTGCGCAGCTTGGCTACCAGCGCCGGGTCCACCGAGTTCTGTTCGTCCCCGCTGGCCATGATGCTCACGGCGTCCCCGGGAAGGAGGTAGAGGATCAGGAAGGACACGGTGTACGCCGCCCAGAGGACGAACGCCCCCTGCAGCAGCCGCCTTCCAACGTAGCGGATCACTGGGACAGCCAGGCGTCGTAGAAGTCCAGGCGGCTGGAGGCTTCGAACGCCAGGCCGTGGACCTTTTCGTTGGCGGAGATGGTGGTGGACAGTTCGTAGATGGGAATGGAGTGGGCGTCCTTGATCAGGGTTTCCTGCCCCTGGTCCACCAATTCCTGGCGGGCGTCCTTGTCCAGTGCTGCGGCCTGCTCGCCCAGGGTGTCGTCCACGGGGAGCTTCTCGCGGAGGTTGCTGCCGCCGCGGGCGGTGGTGGAGGCGAAGACGGTGCGCAGCACGTCCGGGTCGCTGCGGGTCAGGTTGCCGTAGGAGAAGTCGTAATCCTTGGTGGCCTGCGCGGCCGTGACGTCGGCGATGGTGGTGAACTTCAGCTGCAGGTCCACGCCCACGGCCTTAAGCTGCTGCTGGACCAGTTCCAGTACTTCCTTGGGCGACTGCCAGTAGGTGACCTTGAAGGCAAGCTTCTCGCCGTTCTTTTCCCGGACTCCGTCCGCCCCTTCCTTCCAGCCGGCGTCCTCCAAAAGCTTCTTCGCGCCGTCGGGATCATGGGCCAGCAGTCCGCTGAAGTCCTTGAAGTACGGGGTGGTGTGGGACAGCACGCCCTTGGCGGGCTGGTCCTTTTCGGTGAGCAGCGTGGTGGTGATTTCCTCGCGGTTGATGGCCTTGGAGATCGCCTGGCGGACTGCTGTTTCCTTGAGCTTGGGCGTGGACTCGTTCGGGTACAGGTTGTAGACGACGCCGGGGTTGGCCCGGGTTTCGTTCCAGAAGCCGTTGCCGTTGAAGAGGGTGATGTCCGCCGCGGAGATGGCCGCCGTCGCGTCAATCTGCCCGGACTGCAGGCTGCCGGTGCGGTTGCCGGCCTCGGGGATGATCTTGAACGTGACAGTGTCCAGGTAGGCCTCGCCGGTGTTGGTGTTGGTGGCGGCCGGCCAGCTGTAGCCGGTGCGGCGCTCCAGCACCGCTTCCTTGTCCACCGTGTAGCTCTTGACGCTGAACGGGCCGGACCCGGAGAACTTCCCGGCGCAGCGGTCCGCCTCGGACAGGGACGCTGACGACGGCGAAAGCAGGCCCAGCGTGAAGGTGGAGGTGGCCTGCAGGAACTGGGCGTTGGGCTTGCTGAAGTCCACCACAACGGTCTGCGGGTCCTTGACGGTGATGGCGCTGACGTCACTGAGGTAGGTGGAGCCCAGGCTCGCCTTGGCCCCCAGTGCCTTGATCGCTTCGAAGTTGGTCTTCACGGATGCGGCGTCAATGGCCGTGCCGTCCGCGAAGGTGGCGCCGGTGCGGAGCGTAAAGGTGAAGCTGGTGGCATCGGCGTTGGATTCGAATTTCTTTGCCAGCCAGGGCACGATTTCGCCGGACTTCGGGTCCTGCGAGGTCAGTGACGCCACGGTCTGCCGGGCGATCGCGATGGCATCGTTATTGCCCACCTGCTGCGGATCAATGCAGCCGCGGTCCACGGACAGGGCAAAGTTCAGGTTCCCGCCGGACACCGGGGTGGCGTCGGCGCTTTGCTGCGTACCGGCGTCGGCCCCGCCGCCGCAGGCCGAGAGCAGCAGCGCTGCGGTTCCAAGGAGGCCGACGACGGCGGCGGGCCGGCGAATGGGTCCGGCGGGCAGGGTGCGGGGCTGGTTGGAGCGGGTCATGCGACGTTTTCGCTTTCGGTCAGGCCGGCGCCGTTACGGCCGGAGTTCAGGGATGCGCGGCGGGTCAGTGGGGCGCGGAGGCCCAGGTTTTCGCGGAGGTTGGTGCCTTCGTATCCGGTGCGGTACACGCCGCGGTCCTGCAGGCGCGGGACCAGTTCGTTGACAATGTCGTCCAGCCCGCCGGGAACGATCCAGGGAGTGATGTTGAAGCCGTCCACAGCTCCGGTGTGGGCGTATTCGGCGAGCTTGTCGGCGATGCCGTCGTAGGAACCCACCAGGCCGCGGCCGTTGAGCCGGGACCGTGCGGCGACGAACTGGCGGATGGACTGGCCCTTCTCCTTGGCCTCGGCGCGCCACTGGGCTGCGAGTTCCTTGGCGCTTGCACCGTGGAAGGCGTTGCCGCGGGTGGGGTTGGTGACGTCCACAATGGGGTCCGTTTCGGGAAGGGGCCCGTCGGGGTCGTACTCGGTGAGGGTCCGGCCCCAGAACTGCTCCAGGTACGCGATGGCGGTCTCCGGGCCAACCTGCTGTTCGCGGACCCATTGGTGCTTCTCCTCGGCCTCGGCCTCAGTGGCGCCGAGGATGAACTCCTGGCCGGGGAAGATCTTCACGTCGTCGGCCGGGCGGCCGGCCTTGAGGGTGCGCGCCACGATGTCCTCGCGGAACCTCTTGGCATCTTCAAGCTCGGCATGCCGGGAGAAGATCACGTCGGCGTTCCGGACGGCGAAGTCCCGCCCGTCCGGAGAGTCGCCGGCCTGGAACAGGACCGGGTGGTGCTGCGAGGAGCGCGGCAGGCGGCCGGTGATCTCGACGTCGAAACTTGCGTCCGTGCGCCGGACCGGAGTGATGCTGCCTTCTTCGAGCCAGCGCCCGGCGTCCCGGGACCCGGCGATTGCGCCGTCGGCCCAGGAATCCCAGATCGCTTTGGCCGTCTGGACGAAGGCCTCGGCCCGGATGTAGCGGTCCTCGTGCTTGAGGAACCCGCCGCGCCGGAAGTTGGCACCGGTCCAGGCGTTGTCCGTGGTGACGATGTTCCAGGCCGCCCGCCCGCCGGAGAGCAGGTCCAGGCTGGCCAGGCGGTGCGCCAGGTCTGCGGGGTCGTTATAGGTGGTGTTCTGGGTGGCTACCAGGCCGATGTTGGTGGTGACGGCGGCCAGGGCCGCGAGGGCTGTCTGGGCATCGGGGCGGCCGGCGACGTCGAGGTCGTGGATGCGGCCCAGGTGCTCACGCAGGCGCAGTCCCTCGCCGAGGAAGAACGCGGTGAAGAGGCCGCGCTCCGCCGTCTGGGCCACCCGGCGGAAGGACTCAAAGTCGGTTTGGGATCCACTCTCCGGGGTCTTCCAGACGGTGGTGTGGTTGACGCCCTGGAAGAAGACGCCGAACTGGATCTGGCCGTTGCCGGCGGTGCGGTGGTGCGTGCTCATGATGCTCTCTTTCAGGCCGCGGCGTAGCGGTTGGCGGGGCGGGGAAGGCCGAAGGATTCGCGCAGGGTGGTTCCGGTGCGCGGCGCGGCCACACCGGCGCGGTGCAGTTCCGGCAGGACCTGTGCGGCCAGCTCGGGCACGTCGATGTCCAGGACGGCGGGGTGGAGCCGGACCCCGTCTGCTGCGCGGAACAGTTCAACCAGCAGCTCGACGAGCCCTGCCGCACTGCCGGCGTACCGGGCGCCGCGCCGCCAGGGTTCGTACGCATCAAGCTCCGCGAGGCGCTCCGCCGCGGACTGGCCGCGGGAGTCGAGGACGACGTCGAGCTCCACCAGGGTGCGCGGGGTTCCGGCCGCTGCCGACGCCGTTGCCGCGGCCGCCAGTCCGTCCACCGAAGCGGCGGCGGCGAGCGCCACGTCGGCTTCGACGGCAGGGATCAGGTCCGCCGGTGCGAAAACCACCAGCTGGCCCTGCAGCGGGCGGGGGATGATGGACGGGCCCTTCACGGAGAATCTGTCACCGTCGAAGTCGGCGTAGTGGAGCTTGTCCCGGTCCAGGTAGCGGCCGGTGGCTGCGTCCCGGATGACAGCGCCGTCTTCCCAAGAATCCCAGAGCCGGCGGCCGGCCTCCACCACGTCTGCTGCCTCGGCCAGGACATCGGCTTCGGCGAGTGCCTGGCGGCCCACGGACCGTGCCTCGGCGGGTTCGTTGGCGGCGCTGACCAGCCAGCCTGCCCGGCCGTGGGAGGAATAGTCCAGGCTGGCCAGCTGCGTGGCCACATGGAACGGCTCGGTGAACAGCGTTCCCGCCTCGGGGACCAGTCCGAGGGACCGGGTCAGCGGGGCCGCGAAGGCCGCACGCTGCACGGCGTCGATCCGGCCGGCGATGCCGGTGCTGCCCGCATCCAGGACGCGGGAATCGCGGAAAGTGGCCAGGTGGAAGCCTGCGATATCCGCGGCCTGGGCGGTTTCCCGGATCCGGCCGCCGCCAAGCAGGGCACCAGGAAGGTGGGACGCGCGGCGCCACGCGGCCGGGTGGGCGCCGTCGCCGTCGAGCTCGAGCGCCACGATTTTGGAGCGCAGTTCAGGTACAGGTGTTGAAGCCATGGTTTCCTTCTTCAGGGCCGCAGCGCGGCCGGGACGACATTCACTTGCCGCGGTGCGGCCAGGTCTGTTTCCGGAGCACCCCGCCACAAAATGCCTGAGGGTTGCCGCAGCACCAGCCGGTCCTTGGCGTGCTGACTCTTGACCTATGGCTTGAATGTAGGAGCCGGTCCAATGCGTTGACAAACGCGGTTGTCGCGCGGCGTCAACGCAGGAAATCCCGCGTCAAACAGCGGCTTTTGGCGTCATCTTTACCCTTCCGCCCACCACCGGAAACGGGCTCCGTGACGGCCTGTTTCCCCCGGTTGAGCCCGGTGACAGGGCCGCTTGGGACAGGGTGGGCCGGCTCGTAGGGTCATGCCATGCCTACCGCTTCCCGCGTCCCCCTGTCAGTACTCGATCTCAGTCCAGTCCCTGCCGGGCAGTCGGCCGGCGACGCGCTGCACAACAGCATTGACCTTGCTGTAGCCGCCGAGGACCTTGGCTACCACCGCTTCTGGCTGGCCGAGCACCACCTGAACCCCGGCGTCGCAGGTTCCGCCCCGCACGTGCTGTCCGCCCTGGTTGCCGCGGCCACCCGGACCATCCGGGTGGGCACCGCAGCCACCATCCTGGGCAACTACCGGCCGCTGCAGGTGGCGGAGAACATCGGCACCCTCGCGGCCGTGTACCCGGACCGGCTGGACCTGGGGTTCGGACGGTCGGGGCAGCCCAGCACGCCGGCCGCGGATTCAACGGATGCTGGACGGACGACGCCGGAGCCCGCCGCCGTCGACGGCTCCGCTGCGGGTGGTACGCATGCGGACGGCGCCGTGCACGCCGCAGGCCCGGGCGGCGCGGTCGCTGCGGCGGAGCCGGACGAGGGAACCCGGGTGGTGGACGGGCTCCTGGTCCCGGCCGCCCGGCGGCTCTTCAACTCCGTCCTCCCGCGGAAATTCCGCCTCCAGGCCGAACTCCTGGGCCGCGAACCCGGCGACGCGGACAACTTCGAAAGCGACGTCCAGGACGTGATCGGGTTCTTCACCGGGGGCTACCGGACCCGGCATGGCGAGGAGATCACAGTAACTCCGGCACGGGGCACCGCGCCCCAGTTCTGGATCCATGGTTCAACCGCCGGCCCCAGCGCCCGCCTGGCCGGGAAACTCGGCCTGCCGTTCGGGGCGAACTACCACGTCTCCCCTGCTACCGTGCTGGACTCGGTGGCCGAATACCGGGCCCATTTCAAGCCCTCGGCCGCGCTGGCGGAGCCATACGTCACCGTCTCCGCGGACGTCCTGGTGGCCGACGACGGGACGTCCGCCCGCGCCCTTGGTGCCGGCTATGCCGCGTGGGTGCACAGCATCCGCACCGGCCACGGGGCCATCCCCTACCCTGCACCCCGTGACGGCGGCCGCCTGGATGCACAGGCAGCCGCACCCGGAACGGGCGCACCGGATCTTGTCCGGGACCGGGTGGAGACACGGTTCGTGGGCGGCCCGGCGCAGGTGGCCGACCAGCTGCGCGCCCTCCAGCACGCCACCGGCGCCCGGGAGCTGCTGATTACCACCATTGCCCACAGCCACAACCACCGCGTGCGCTCCTACGAGCTGCTGGCCGCCGAGTGGGGACTGTCCTGAAGTTTGTCCCATCACCATCCGCACAAGAGAAGGAAGAACCATGACCACTGAAACCGAAACAGACACGCAACTCGTCACGGCCGCAGAAGCCGCCCAACTGATTGCCGGCGGTGCACTGCTGGTTGACGTCCGCAGCGATGCCGGACGCAACAGCACCGGCGCAATCCCCGGAGCGCTGGTGGTGGACCGCGGGCGTGTGGAGGAAGATTTCGGCCCCCAGTCGGAGGAACGCCTGGCGCAGGTTGAAGGCACGGACCAGAACATCGTGGTGTTCTGCGGATCCGTGAACGGCTCCGGCCCGGTTGCACGGAAGCTTGAGCTGCTCGGTTACGCCAACGCGGTGCACGTCGACGGCGGTTTCCCCGCCCTGCGTGACGCCGGTGTGCCCGCCACCGGTCCCGTCGACGCCGCCGGCAACTAAGCGTCCGTCCGTTCCCCGGCTCCCCGGGCCGGGGAACCGGCTCGCCGGACACCGGCCCCTGCCGCGACCGGCGCCGCCGGCCGGGCACCTGGCTCGCCGGACACCGACGCAGCAGGCACCGGGGCGAGGGCCGCCGTCGTACTTTCCTTTCCGGACCGTGCCACGGCGGCCCTCGCCTTTCGTGCGGAAACAGCGATCCGCACGGCGTCCGCCGTTCCGGCCAGCAGGGCGGCGGCCAGCAACGCGCAGCACAGCACGATGCCCTGGTGGAAGGCTTCCCGGGCATTGCCGCCGGAGGCACCCTCGCCGAGGAACATGCCCGCGGCCGCGGCGGAGCAGAGTGCCGCGGAGAAGCGCTGGCTAAGCTGGTAGAACCCCGCAGCCACCCCCGCTGCCCCTTGCGGCGCATGGGCCAGCGTGAGTGTTTGGTTGGGCGCCACCACAAGCCCTGTGGCCACGCCCTGCAGGAGGCCCACCCCTGCGACAATGGCTGCGGCAGCACCGGCGTCGAACCCCTGGACCGCCCAGTCCTTTGCCGGGAGGCAGGCCAACGCCGCGGCGATGGCAGCCACTATTCCGGTCCGGCCGTACCGGCCAACGAACCTCCAGCTGAGGCTGGAGGCCAGCAGCATTCCGGCGGCCTGCGGTGCCAGGATCGCTGCGGCGGCCAGCGGCGGCAGGCCCGTTCCGGACAGGAAGTACAGCGAGGTCACTGCCGCCATGGCCGCTCCGACGCCGAACTGGCACAGCGCCACCACCGTGCCCAGGAGATACCCGGGCGACGTCACCAGCGCCGGGCTGAGCAGCGGGGTGCGGCCGCGCCGGTGATAGGAAAACTCCCATGCCGCGAAAGCCAGCACTGCGGCGGCGCCCACTCCCATCCACACGACGGCCACCGGTGCCGGGCCGTAGATGGTGGGAACCAGCGATGCCACCACTACCGCGCCCAGCAAGGCCGCTCCGGGGACATCCACGGAGGAACGGCGCGGTGCAGCATCGCTTGGGTCGTGGATGCGGCTGGAGCTGGCTGAGCGGGTGGCGTCCGTTCCGTGGGTGCCCGTGCTGCCTGGCCTGGCCTGGCCGGGCTGCGGCGCCGCGCGGGGAAGGTAGACCAGGGCCAGCGGCACCAGGACCAGCACGAGCGGAACGTTGACCGGGAACAGCAGCCGCCAACTAAGTGCGGGATCGCCGGCGGACAGAATAATGCCGCCCACCAGGGGGCCGCAGACCGCAGCCGTGCCACCGGCGGCCGCGTAGTAGCCCAGGGCCTTGGCTCGTCCGGAGCCGGTAAAAATGTCCTGGAGGAGGCCCAGCACCTGGGGGTTCAGCGTGCCGGCGCCCAGTCCCTGCAGCAGGCGGGCGGCGATGACGACGGCGGGATCCGACGCGAGCCCGCCGAGGAGGCTGAAGGCGCCGAAGACGGCAATCCCGGCGATGAACAGTTTCCGGCGGCCCAGCAGGTCGCCCAGCCGTCCGGCCGGGACCAGCGCGACGCCGAAGGCCAGGGAATAGCTGGCCAGGATCCACTGCACCTGCCCGCTGTCCGCATGCAGGCCGGCGGCCATGGCAGGGACGGCAAGAACGAAGACCGATTGATCAAGCAGGGTCACGAACCCGGCGCCGAGGCACAGCCACAGCGCGGCCCGCGGTGACGGCGTGCCCGTTGTGCGCGGTGTGCTTGCCCCAGCGATTCGGCCCATATCGGGACCCTAAGCCCGGGCAGCAGGGCGCTCCGCATCCGGCGTCGGAGCATTAATCCGGGTGAAGTCCGGTTACCTGTGGCTTCCGTGAGGGGTCCTTTTGTGACACTTCCCGTGACGCCGGGCGGGTGGACGGAGCCGCATTTGCACATCGGGGGACATGCTGGGAAACGCGGCTCAAAAAAGTTTGGGACGCACCGGTGCGCAGTCCTACCGTGGCCGCATGACAGCCCTCCGCCGCACGTCCACAGTCCATCCCCGCCCGGTTCCGGACGCGGCGGTGACGGCATGACAGTCTTCGAATCCGTCCTGGACGGCATCGGGGGCACTCCCCTGGTCCGCCTGCGCCGCCTTGGGGCAGGACTCCGCCCACGGATCTACGCCAAGCTGGAATTCCAGAACATCGGCGGCAGCGTCAAGGACCGGGCCGCGCTGTCCATGATCCGTACCGCCGAACGCCAGGGGCTGCTCCGTCCGGGCGGAACTGTGGTGGAAGGAACCAGCGGCAACACCGGCATCGGGATCGCCATGGTGGCGGCGCAGCTGGGGTACCGGGCAGTGATTTTCGCACCAGCGGCAACGGCCGCGGAGAAGATCCGGCTGCTGCGGGCCTACGGCGCCGAGGTGCATCTGGTGGCCGATTTCGTTCCGCGCGACCACCCGGGCCATCTGGCTTCCCGGGCTGCCGCGTTTACCGCAGCTACCCCCGGCGCGTGGCTTGCCCAGCAGTACGACAACCCTGCCAACCCCGCGGCCCACCGGCACACCACGGGCCCTGAAATCTGGGATGACACCGAGGGGTCCGTCACCCATCTGGTGGCGAGTGTGGGAACGGGCGGCACGCTGTCCGGCACCGGCGGTTTCCTGAAGGACGCCAGCGGCGGTTCGGTGCAGGTGGTGGCGGCTGATCCGGAGCATTCCCGGTACGGCGGCGGTGACGGGGCGCTGAAGTACGTGGAAGGCGCCGGCCATGCCCTGCACCCCGAATCCGTGGAGGACATCTGGCCGGAGGCGTTCGACACCGACGTTGTGGACCAGTACATCCGGGTCAGCGACCGTGATGCGATTTTTACCGCCCGGCGGGCAGCCCGCGAGGAAGGGCTGCTGACCGGGGCTACGGGTGGAACGTCGCTCGCTGCCGCGCTGAACCTCGCGGCGGACCTGGACGGGTCCCACACCATCGTGGTGGTCCTTCCCGATTCAGGGCGGAACTACCTTTCCACGTATTTCGACGACGGCTGGCTGGCCTCGTTGGGCTTCCTTGAACCGGACAGTCCCCAGGGGACGGTGCGGTCGCTGCTTACTTCCGTTGACGCCGGCGGTCCGGGAGCCGGGGTGCCGCTTCTGCCGTCGGGGCAGTCTGTAGGCGAGTCGATCGCCCACCTGCGCGCACGGGGACAGGGGCCGGCCGATCCTGCCTTCCTTGTCCTGAACCGCGGCGCGCGGCACGGGACGGTCCACCCCAGGGAGGTCCTGGCCGCCGTGACCCTTGAGTCGCTGCAGGCTTTGGTTTCGCAGGCCGGGCCATCGGCTGCGGCCCTCCTTGCCGCAGTGCCCTACCGTGCGGTGGGGGCTGGAACGCCGGTGCCCGGCGGTGTAGTCGGAGACAGTGGCGCCGACGGCGGCGTGGCTGACGGCGATGCGCCCGTTGCGGGAAGCACAGGTACCCCATCCCATGAAGTACTGGCGGTAATGGTCGATGGCCGGATCACGGCAGCCGTGCCTGCCGGCTGGCGGACCGGTGGACGGGGTGCGGACGCGGCGGCGGGCCCAGTGACCTTCAGCCGGTAATGGAACACCATGCCGTCCTCGTTCTCGCGGCTCCCTGAGATGCCCGCGACGGCCATCGACGGACCGGCCACGGCCTCGGCCCAGGCGTGGGCTTCGTCCCAAAAGACTTCCTGGGGCCAGCGCGGATAGTCCAGCAGCATGGCCACCGACAATGTCAGCTGCGGTGGGCCGTAGCCGGCGCAGGTGCCGAACCCCAGGATGTCCACCGACGAGCCTTCGGTGAGGAGCGAAGGGTGCCGGGGCATCGTTGTCACGGCGCTTTCGAGCCCGTCAGCGTAGACGTCCCGCTGCGCAAGGGAGCAGAGCCGGGCGCGGAAGGCGGCCAGGTCTGCTCCACAGAGCATGTTGATCCTATGGGTGAGAGTGGCGGGCACACGGTCTCCTGTGGTGGCTGGTATTGAGGCTGTTGTCTGCGGTCCGGACAGGTGGCGTCACGGCACAGCGGCCCTGCCGGTCAAGGTCCCGGGCGCGGCTGCCATAGGTTCCGGGGTGCGTGGTTCGGGGGTGCCGGCTTTTGAAGTGACGGCTGTTGCAGTGCGCGGTAGTGGTGTGCCTCCTGCTGCCGTCCGGCGTGCAAGGCGGACCCCTTCGAGGTGGCCGAACATCCGGCGTGTGCCGGCGTCGCTCCTGATCCAGATCACGCCGGAATCAGACGTCTTGGCGTCAACGGTTCCGTGGAATGAGAACCCGTCAGGCAGGTGGACGTCAACCAGTTGCCCCGTGTCGAAGCCGTGCCAGTCCTGGCCCTGATCAGCGCTTTCCTCGTGTCCCTGGGCTGCCTTGGCCCCGGAGGATCGGCGTGGCTTGGCGGAGGAACCCCGCCGCCGTCGCGATCCCTGCCGCGCGTTCGCATCGGCACCGGGCCACACCGCGTCCTTGCGGTGTTCGTCGCCGGCAGTTGCTCCGCCGGCCACCTCATTGCCTGCCGCCGTGGCCGGCGGCCCCGGGATTGTGTCCATTGGTTTCCCCCTGTTGATGACTGTGCCACCACACAACCACCGTGGTGGGGGCATCACAACACCGGCCGCAATGCGCCGTCGTGCAAGGCAAAACATGTCCCTGTATTGCCCTAAGTGACTGCCCAAGACGCCCTGTTTCCCGCTGCTGGGATGCCGCCCTGCCCCACGGATAGCCTGTCGGTTCAAGGGCCGGTCCAGCGCCGGCCTAAAGCACAGGCTGAAAGCAGCGAATAAACAAGGCAGGCCGGACCCCACGGCGGAAGGGCAGGAACGTTGACAGTCCCCACACAGGCATTGGAGACCACCGTGATCCGCGCGGCCCGGGAATCTGAATACGAAGCCGTCGGTGAGCTGACCTTCCGTGGTTTCGGGCACCACCTGCCGGGAGCCCGGCAACCCGACGCCGAGCGGCTGGACTTGCTGGTGGACGCGGGTGCCCGGGCAGTTGCCGGCCATCTGCTGGTGGCCGAGGACGCCACCACCGGCGAGCTGCTGGGAACCGTGACGGTGCTGCAGCACGGTTCGGCCCTGGCGCGCCAGGCAGAGCCGGGTGAAGCGGAAGTCCGGCTGCTGGCGGTGCTGCCGGAGGCCCGGCGCCGAGGACTCGGGTGGCAGCTGCTGGACCGGGCGTCGGAACTCGCCCTGGCGCAGGGCGCCGAGCGGATCGTCCTCGACACCGGCGTGGACAACTATGGGTCCCAGAACCTCTACGAAAAGTACGGCTACGTGCGCCGCCCCGACCGCGAGAAGCCCCGCCCCGCACCCAAGGTCCAGCTCGCCGTCTTCACCCTGGACCTCGCCACCGGCTAACCACTCCCCGGCCGCCCGGCCGCCCGGCCGCCGGCCCGCGCCCGCCGCGCTTCGAACCCGAGCGCCGTCGAGCCCATTCCTAAGCTTCTTCGCAGAACCGCCCCTTCAGGACTCTGACCCGCGAACAAGCCTCTGACTCGTGACGTCAGGCGTGCCCGCGCCCGGGTGGATTCCGGCGGCCAACAGCTTGCGCCGGAGTTCGCTGGGATCTGCCAGGTCGGCCCACCGCCAGCGGACGAAGCCGTGGCCCAGGGCGCGGATCCGGTCCTCGCGGAGCTTCTCCCGGTAGACGGCTTCCTCTGCAGTGATCCCGTCACGCTGCGCGGCCTCGACATATTTGCCCTTGCCGTCGAACTCCCCCACCACGCCCTGCCGCGGCCACCAGAAGTCGCTCCTCCCAATGAAGCCCGCACCGTCACTGAAAACATGCTGCAGTACGGGCTGCTCAAACCCGAGGAACTCAAACACGGCCCGGCTGTAGGACTCTCCGACGGACTCCGGCAGCGGGCTCGCAAGGTCAGCCACCCGCTCGGCGCGGCGCCGGCCAGCCGCCGAAGGAAGCTCTCCGATGCCGGCCGCAATGGCCGGCACAGCCAGAAGGCTGGCCCCGGGACCAAGGATGCCCGCCCCACTCAGCCTGCGGGCCGCGCCGTCGGCTACTACCAGGGCCTGGTCCAGCTCCTCGGATGCCAGGACATCCACCGTGGTCCGGGTCAACCCCGAACACAGGAATTCCCCAGACCGGACCGGCTCCGGCACGGCTCCGAGCCGGTACCGGAGTGGGTAGGAACGCGTCCGCCGGACTTCCTCCGCCGCGCCGCTATCACCCAGGACCAGGAGCGCGGATTTCCGGATTCCGCTGCGGCCGGGAAGGGCCGTGGCCAGCTCAACGCAGGGCGGCGTGCCCAGCGTCGGCAACCCGCCGGCAACGGCTGCCGTTTGCCCGCACAGAACCGCACCCTTGATGGACCTGGCCACCGCCGTCGTCGTCCATGCGAAGCGTTCGGAAGGACGTGCCCGCAGCCAGTCCTCTGTGGGCACGTAAAAACCGCGCCGGATCCGGACCAGCTGACCCGCCCGGAAGGCCCGGTGCAGGGCGTCGGTGGTGGCACCGGTGCGCAGGATGGCAGCCGTATCGATCAGTCCGGGCGGGATCTCCATCCCCACAGAATGCAGGTCAAACAGCTCACGCGGCAGGCAGCAAAGCCCTTATGTGGACAGCGTCGGATGGCCTCCATGAAGTCCTAAGGCTGTTCGCGGATCAGGACCGTAAAGGTTCGGATCCGCGAACAAGCCCAGGAAAGGCACCCGGGACAAGCGCAACCTACAGGACCGGCAGGACCTCAAGGCCGCCCAAGTACTTCTGGAGCGCCTTCGGCACGTTGACCGAGCCGTCGGCGTTCTGGTGGTGCTCCAGCAGCGCAACGATCCAGCGGGTGGTGGCCAGGGTGCCGTTCAGCGTGGCCACGGCACGGGTGCCCTTGGCGACGCCCTCGGCGTTGACCGCACGCTCGCGGATGTTCAGGCGGCGGGCCTGGAACGTGGTGCAGTTGGAGGTGGAGGTCAGCTCGCGGTAGGCGCCCTGGGTGGGGACCCATGCTTCGCAGTCGTACTTGCGTGCCGCGGAGTTGCCGAGGTCGCCGGCCGCGGTGTCGATGACCCGGTAGGGCAGCTCGCACTTGGCCAGCATCTCCTCTTCCCACGCCAGCAGCCGCTGGTGCTCAGCGGCGGCCTCTTCAACCGTGGTGTAGATGAACATCTCCACCTTGTTGAACTGGTGGACGCGGATGATGCCGCGGGTGTCCTTGCCGTGCGATCCGGCCTCGCGGCGGTAGCACGAGCTCTGTCCGGCGTAACGGATCGGGCCCGCGGAGAGGTCCAGGATCTCGTCGGCGTGGTAGCCGGCCAGGGCAACCTCCGAGGTGCCCACAAGGTACAGGTCGTCTTCGGCCAGGCGGTAGATTTCGGCGTCGTGCTTCACGTCGAAGCCCGTGCCCTGCATGGTCTCGGGGCGCACCAGCGTGGGCGTGATCATGGGGACGAAGCCGGCATCGATGGCCTGTTCCATGGCCATCTGCAGCAGCGCCATCTCCAGCCGGGCGCCGACGCCGCGGAGGAAGTAGAAACGTGAACCGGAAACTTTGGCGCCGCGCTCCATGTCGATGGCGCCGATCAGCTCGCCGATCTCGAGGTGGTCTTTGGGCTCGAAGTCCGGGAATTCGCGCGGGGTGCCGACGGTCTTGACCACCACGTAGTCATCCTCGCCGCCTTCGGGAACGCCGTCTTCAACGAGGTTGGGGACGGTGCGGAGCAGTTCTTCCTGCTTGGTCTGAGCGGCGTCGGCCTCGGCGGACGCGGCCTTGACCGAGTTGGCCAGTTCCTTGACCTCGGCCAGCAGTGCCTGCTTTTCCTCGCCCTTGGCCTGCGCCACCTTCTTGCCGAACGCGTTTTGCTCGGCCCGGAGGTTTTCGAAGCGGATCAGCGCGGCACGGCGGGCGGAGTCCGCGGAGATGATCGCGTCCACCACTGATTCGTCCGCGCCGCGGGCGCGCTGGCTGGCACGGAACTTGTCCGGGTTTTCGCTGAGGTCTTTTACGTCGATCACCAGACAAGGGTATCCAATACAGCGCACGACGGCGGGCGGCCGGGGCGGCTGGGGCCGGCGCGCCTTCTGCCGGGCTACTGTGGAACCACCATGAGCGACTGGATTCTCTACCTGCTGATAGCGGTGGCCCTTGCCTTTGCCATCTCCAGCTGGTGGGGCGTACGCCGGTTGAAGGCACTGCATATGCGCAGCGCCGTGGCCGGCGAAGCCTATGATCCCGGCCTGGAAAAGCAGCGGGTGGCGGTGATCATCAACCCCATCAAGGCCCGCGCGGCCGAGGCGCGGGCGGCCATCCAGCGGGCTTGCCTTTCCGCCGGCTGGGATGAGCCGGCCTTCTACGAGACCACGGCCGAGGACCCCGGTTTCACCCAGATGCAAGCGGCCCTGGCCACCAAACCCGACGTCGTCCTGGTGGGCGGCGGCGACGGCACGGTCCGGGTGGTGGCCGAGGCACTGGCGCACACGGACGTTGCCATGGGGCTGATTCCACTAGGGACTGGCAACCTGTTGGCACGGAACGTGGACGTGGACGTCGCGGACCTGCACGGCTGTGTCCAGACTGCGCTGTTCGGCCGGCAGCGCTCCATCGATACAGCGCGGATGGCCATCGAGAATTCCCGCACGGGAACCTATTCTGAGCACGTCTTCCTGGTGATTGCCGGAATCGGCATGGATGCCGAAGTCCTCGCGGATACCAATGACGGCCTCAAGAAGGCGGTGGGCTGGCTCGCCTACACCGAGTCCGGCATGCGGCACCTTCCGGGGCGGCGCAAAAAGGTGTCCATCTCCTTGGACGGCAGCCCGGAACAGGTCCGCAACATCCGCAGCGTCCTCTTCGCCAACTGCGGGCTGGTGCCCGGCGGCATCGACTTCATTCCGCAGGCCATGATCGATGACGGCATGCTCGACGTGGTTGTGATGAGCCCCCGCAGCGCCCTCGGCTGGCTGCTGATGTACGGCAAGATCATGTTCAAGCACAGCGGAAAGCTTCCCATCATGACCGTCTACCGGTCCGGCAGGATCGTCATCAAGTGCTCGGAACCGATGCCGACGCAGTTGGACGGCGACACCTCAGGCGAGGCAACCAAACTCACGGTGCAGGTGCAGCCGGGGTCTCTCCTGGTGCGGGTCCGGGGAATTGCCGGGCCCGACGGCGGGACTGGCTTGTAGCGGATGCGCCGCCGCGGGCAGGGCAAGACTCAGTGGTGCTCCGGCGCCGAGTCCTTCGCGGCTTCGGATGCGGCCTTGGTGCGTGCGCGCTCCTCGGACTGCTCGCGGATCATCGCCTGTTCTTCCTCGAAGCGGAGGCGGTCGGCGCGGTCGGCGTCGTCGCCGTCCCAGTCCTGGTTGTCGGCGGTGGGCTTTGGGTTGACGATCATCCCCTGGCCATCGTTCTCGGTGCTGCTGCCGGCTGACATGACCCGCTCCCTTCGTTAGGGGCCACTCTTCATGTGGATCAGGCCAGCATACGCACAGTGCAGAACCCGGGGAAGTACCCCGGGCGGCATTTACCTACGCTGTGGGCGAAGGCCCGGAACCGCTTTCCACCTGCAATGATTCCGTGTCCAGAATGGATTCCACCCAGCTCCGGGCAGCAGCAAAGGCAGGGTCGGAAGTGTGCGCCTGGACTTCGATTGGCTGCCGGTCAGCCCGTGGGTAGGAACCGAGGAAGCGTGTTGCGGGACTGATTCGGTGAAGCCCGGCCAGTGCATCAGCCACCCTCGCATCGCCCACGTGTCCGTCAGCGTCGATGCTGAAGAAGTAGTGCCCCAAGTACTGGCCGGTGGGCCTCGATTCGATCCGGCTCAGGTTCACGCCGCGGTTGGCGAACTGGTCCAGGATCTCCATCAGGGCGCCGGGACGGTCCTCGGGCAGCGGGACCGCCACCGTGGTCTTGTCTGAGCCCGTGCGTTCCGGAAGCTTCCCGGGACGGCTCACCAGCACGAAGCGGGTGACTGCGCCCGGGTTGTCGCCAATGTTCTCCGCCAGGACAGGAAGGCCGGGCTGCTCCTGGGCAACCAGCGGCGCGCAGATGGCGGCGTCGTAATGGCAGTCCGGCTCCAGCAGGCCCATCGCGGCAGCAGCCGTCGAGGATCCGGGAACGTATTCTGCCCCTGGAATATGCTGATCCATCCAGAGCCGGCACTGCGCCCACGCATGGCCGTGGGTGGAGATCCGCCGGACATCGCCGAGGCGCGTGCCGGGCCGGGACACCAGGACAAAGCTGATGGGCACCAGCACTTCCCGGACGATCCGCAGCTCCTGGCCGCCCGCGATCGCGTCCAGGGTGGCGGTGACTCCGCCCTCTACGGAATTCTCGATGGGCACCATGGCGGCGTCGGCGGATCCTTCCCGGACGGCATCCAGCGCAGCGTTCACGTTGGATGCCGGCACCCGGACGGAGTCGCCCGCACCCGGCACCTGCATCAGCGCCGCTTCGGTGAAGGTCCCTTCGGGGCCGAGGAACGAATAAGTGGGTACAGGACCAGGCACTAAAGCACCATCGGCTTAAGCCCGTTGTCAGAGACCAGGGGCTTTCCCGACTCCAGCCACTGGTCCATGCCTCCCGAGACATTGATCGCCGTATAACCCTGCGCGGTCAGCCACTGCGCGGCACGGAACGAGCGGCCACCGGTCCGGCAGATGACGTAGACGTCCGCGTCCGGGTCGAGCTCGTCGAGCCGGGCCGGAATCTGGTCCAGGGGGATGTGGCGGGCACCTTCAGCATGGCCCGCAACCCATTCGTAGTCTTCCCGGACGTCCAGGATGACGGCGTCATCCGGAACATCGTTGACGGGAACAGAATCGAAGTCGCTCATGGGGAATCCCTTCGTGGCAGATCGAAAGTCAGCTTCAAGCCTAGTGCTTTCACCCGGCCGGGGTACCCGGGGCCGGGCACGTTACGCTTCTGGGAGACCCAGGAGGACCAGTGCCCGAAGAGCTTCACAGCCTCACCGCCGTAGAGTTGCGGGATGTGCTGCGCTGCGGCCAGGTCTCGGCCGTGGAAGCCGCCCAACATTTCCTGGCCCGGATCGGGCAGCGCAACCCGCTGCTGGGCGCCTTCATCACCGTGACGGCGGAGCAGGCCATCGAACAGGCCCGCACGGCGGATGCCTGCCATGCCCGTTCCCGCGCCGGGGACCTGCCGCTGCTGCACGGGATGCCGCTGGCCTTCAAGGACCTGACCGACGTTGCCGGGGTGGTCACCACCCACGGCAGCGCCGCACTTGACCACAAGCCAGCACCCGCAGATGCACCCCTGGTTGCGCAGCTCAGGGCGGCCGGCGCCATCTCCCTGGGAAAGACTCAGGTGCCCGAATTCGGCCTGACGGCCTACTCCGAAAACCGCGTCGCACCGCCGTCGCGCAATCCCCATGCCCCCAGCAGGAGCTCCGGAGGCTCTTCCGGCGGCAGTGCTGCCGCCGTGGCCGCGGGGCTGGTCCCGTTCGCTCCGGGGTCTGACGGGGGCGGTTCCGTCCGGATTCCGGCGGCGGCCTGCGGCCTGGTGGGCCTGAAGCCTGGCCGCGGCGCGGTGCCCAGCGGGGAAAGCCAGGGCGATCCGGCCCGGCTGGTGGTCGCGGGACCGCTGGCCAGGACTGCCGCCGACGCCGCCCTGATGATGGACGCGCTGGTTCCGGATGCCGGCTACCTGGCCGCCCTGGAGCGGGAGCCGCAGAAGCTGCGCATTGGCGTCACGCTGGACAGCCCGTGGTCGGCAACCTTCCCCTTCACTCCTGACCAGGAAGCCCTGGACGCCCTGGCGGCGGGCGGGCGGCTCCTGGAACACGCGGGCCATACGCTCGGCGAAGCGGCCGTCCGCTACGACAACAGGTACCCCGATGCATTCACCACGGCCTGGACTGCCGGGGTAGGCAGCGCCCGCATCAGCCCGCACCGCGAAGCACTCCTCGCGCCGCTGACCCGTACCTTCCGCCGTCGGGCACAGCAGCGGAGCCCCGCCAAGCTGGCCGAGGCCCTGGCCTTCCTGCGGCAGTTCCAGCACGACACCGTGTCGCAGTTCGCCGAATGGGACCTCATGCTGATGCCTGCCCTGGCGCAGACGCCCCGGCCGGTGGGCTGGTTTACCGGGACGGGCCACGGCGGCGAGCGCTGGCCGTCGGCGCAGTGGCCGGGGGACGCCGACGGCGACTACCGGAAGCAGTGCGAATTCGCGCCCTGGTCCTCGATGGTCAACGTGTGCGGACTGCCTGCCATCAGCCTCCCGGTCCATTGGACGGGCGGGGCGCCGGGCCAGGGGTTGCCGATGGGAATCCAGCTGGTAGGGCCCATGGGGTCGGAACAGCTGCTGCTGCAGGTGGGGCACCAGCTGGGCCTGTAACGGTGCCCGTCCTGTTGATCTGCTCCTAACGCACCCTTAACCCGCACGTAACCCGGCGGGAGCAGACTGGAAAGGCGTCACGTCCATCCAGCCACCGCTCGACGGGGAGTTGCCCACTATGAACGCCGAATACCCCACCACCACGGATGCCGGCATTTCCGGGCAAGTGGACGAAACCCGGCCCGACCTGAGTAACTCCAACGTCCGCGAGGACCTGGCGCTCACCGGCCGCTGCGCCCTGGTCCATCTGCCCTCCGGCAGGACCTGCCTCCTGCCCCTCCGCCACCCGGGACCGTGCGATTTCCACGGGCCCGGGGAGGCAGCAGACGTGGTCTCCGCCAGCCACTAGCCTCCCCGTGCAGTGGCGCCGCCCGGGCCACGATCCATTCCGTCCGGGTGTCGACTCCCGGGCTTTTCGGGAGGACGATTAAAGCGCAGCCACTGAAGGAGGTCTGTGATGTGCTACGGATACAACAAGGATTTCGGGCGGAGCGACAAGAAGGACACCAGCCGCAAGCCTGAAGCCAAGCAGGAAACTCCGGTAGGAACTCCGGAACCGCGGGTCAAGGCACAGGACTACACGTTCTGGGCTTTCCCCAGTTGGCGCAGGTCGCCAACGCCCCGCACCCCCTCCGCAGAGCGGAGCGGGGAGCGGGTCTGACGCCGCAGCATCGGGACGGGCCTCCGCGGCCCGTCCCGCCCCGTTAACTGGAAAGGTGGATTCGACGGGAGGGGATGGCCGGCCCAGGGCTCGTAGACGGGCCCGGACGGCACGGGGTGGCGCTCGACCTTGCCGGCGGATGAAGCGGTTGAGTTGACGGCAGCGGAACGCATCCACGCTGAGCGCCTCGCCGGCGCCTGAAGCGATATCTGTTGTGCTGTGGTGAATTCCGCGGCTAGGGTTGGGTCATAAGCATGCTTACCATCAGGAAGGGGACGAACATGAGCGCCGGACAGACCACGCCAGAATCCAACGGGCGGCAGGAGCCAGGGGCCGGAACGTCCTCCTCCGGCCTCCGAGGCGGTGCCGACAGCACCGCCCCCTACAGCAATGCGCCCTCATACTCCCCGGATACACCCGCGGCCGGCAGCGACACCGCGCCCACCAGCGGGCCAGCCCAGCGCCAAGTCACCCGGACCGGTGTTATCTGGGCGGCCGTGGTGGCCGCACTGGTCCTGCTGATCCTGCTGATCATCTTCATCCTGCAGAATCAGGAGCAGGCCCTGGTGAAGTTCCTGGGGCTGGAGGGCTCCGTCCCGCTGGGCATGGCCCTGTTCATCGCCAGCGTGACCGGCGGAGTCCTGGTGGCCGCGGCCGGCGGCGCCCGGATCCTGCAGCTCCGGGCCAGCGCACACCGCTCCCGGACGCGGCAACGCCGGTAAAGCAGCACCAGTAGAGCAATGCCGGCACCGCACCGCGCCGCATGTGCAGCATCCCCCGTGAGGCAACGCCGCTAAGGCAGCCGCCACCCAAGCAGCCCCGGAAACGTTGCGGCGGGCACCATTAGGTGCCCGCCGCCGTCGGGGCCTAACCTCCGAGGTTCCGGAACTTCCTTGCCCGCGAGGCCACCAGCTGGGATACCGGCACCGCGGCAACCGACGCGAGCTCGTACTCAATGGCATGCGCCATCCGTGCGCAGAATTCGCGCGGTTCGAGGGACGCGTCGTTTCGCTCATCCACAATGTGGTCCACCAGCCCGTTGGCGTACAGGGACGCCACATTGACGCCCTGAGCCTGCGCCATCGCGGGGGCGAAATCGGTGGTGCGGTGGACAATCGCACTCGCGCCCTCGGGCGGCAGCGGCGACAGCCAGCTGTGTTGCGCCGCGATGGTCCGGTCCGCCGGCAGCAGGGCCAGCGCCCCTCCCCCGGCGCCCTGGCCCAGCAGGACCGAGACCGACGGCGATTCGAGCCCGATCAGTTCGTGCAGCGAGCGGGCGATTTCCCCGGCCAGGCCGCCTTCCTCAGCTTCCTGGGAGAGGGCCGCGCCGGCGGTGTCGATAACCGTGAGCAGCGGCAGCCGCAGTTCCTCCGCCAGCTTGGCGCCGCGCCTCGCCTCGCGCAACGAGCCCGGGCCCATCCCGGCGGCGTCCTTCCGCAACGGGCGGGCGTGGCCCAGCACGATGCAGGACTGGGTGCCGAACCGGGCCAGGGCCAGCAGCAGCCCGGGGTCCTTTTCGCCCTGGCCGGTGCCGTTGAGCGGGAGGGCGTCGCTGGCACCGTATTTGAGGAGCTGGCGGAGATCGGGCCGGCGCGGCTGGCGGGAGATTCCGATGGAAGTCCAGGCGTCCACCTCGGCGGGCCGGACGGCCAGCGTGGCCGGGGCATCAGGCCAGGCAGCGGAGCCGGAAGCCCGCCGGGGCATCAGGATATCCAGCGCCCTGCCCACCAGCTCGGCGAGCTTGCCGGGTTCCACCACACCGTCGATCAGGCCCTTGCTGAACAGGTTCTCGGCCACCTGGACGTTCTCCGGGAAGGCTTCGCCGTGCAGGGCCTCGTAGACACGCGGGCCCAGGAACCCGAGCAAGGAGCCCGGCTCGGCCACGTTGATGTGCCCCAGGGATCCCCAGGAGGCCATGACGCCACCGGTGGTGGGGTGGCGCAGGTAGACCAGGTACGGGAGGCCCGCCTGCCGGTGCGCCCGGACGGCCGCGGTGATCTTGACCATGGACAGGAACGCGAGGGTTCCCTCCTGCATGCGGGTACCACCCGAGGCGGTACCGGCAAGCAGCGGCAGGCCTTCCGCCGTGGCGCGTTCCACCGCGGCCACGATCCGTTCGGCAGCGGCGTGGCCGATCGAGCCGGCCAGGAAGGAAAATTCGCTCACGATCAACGCCACGCGGCGGCCGCGGATCAGACCGGCGCCGGTCAGCACGGATTCGTCAGTGCCGCTGCGTGCCCGCGCCCTGGCGAGATCGGCAGCGTATTCTCCGGTCAGTGCCGGCTGTTGCGGTTCGGTATCCCAGGAAGTGAACGAACCGTCGTCCACCACGGCGTCCAGCAGTTCGGCGGCGCTGAGGTGGCGCACCTTTTCCGACGTCGGCATGCTATTCCGCCCTAACCGGCGCATCAGCGGCGGCGACGGGAACCAGCCCCAGCCACTCCCTGATGGATCCGCCGTCGGCGTCCAGGAGAGGCGGAGCAGCGTGGCCCGTCACGGTCGTCTCCGCGGTGTCGCCCGGGGCGAAGAACCGCAGCGGCGGACCGGGGAGGCTGACTGTGCCGAGCAGCGGATGCTCCACATCCACCACCAGGCCCTGCGAGGCCACCTGATCCCAGGCGTACACCTCGTCCAGCGAGCGGACCTTCCCTGCCGGGATCCCGGCGTCGTTCAGCTTCTCCAGCAGTTCCGCCGCGCCGTACTCCGCGAAGGCGCGTTCGACGGCGGCAATCACCTCCTGGCGGTTCCGCACCCTCTCGGCGTTGCTGGCAAAGCCGGGCGCGGCGGGGTCCAGGCCGAAGGCGGCAGCGAAGGAAGCCCACAGCTTCTCGCTGCCCACGCTGATCTGGACGCTGCCGTCCTTGCAGTTGAACAGGCCGTAGGGCGCGATGGACGGGTGGTGGTTGCCCTGCGCCTGCGGGACTTCACCAGCCACGGTGGCGCGGGTGCCCTGGAAGGCGTGGACCCCGATGAGGGAAGCAAGCAGGGAGGTGCGGACCACCTTGCCCTGGCCGGTGCGCTCACGCTCAACCAATGCGGCCAGAACGCCGGTGGCGCCGTTCATGCCTGCCAGCAGGTCGGCAATCGGCACTCCCACGCGCTGCGGATCGTCCGGACCCGACCCCGTGAGGGACATCAGCCCTGCCTCGCCCTGGAGGATCTGGTCGTAGCCGCTCCGCCGGGATTCAGGCCCGTCGTGGCCGAAGCCGGTGATGGAGAGGATGACCAGCCGCGGGTTGAGCGTGTGCATGGCTGCGGTGGAGAAGCCCAGCCGGTCCATGACGCCGGGCCGGAAGTTCTCAATCACCACGTCCGCCCGTTCCAGCAGTCCGCGGAGCACTGCCTGCCCGTCGCTGCTCTTCAGGTCCAGGCTGATGGACTCCTTGTTGCGGTTGCAGGACATGAAGTAGGTGGACTGCAGGTCATCCTCGGGGCCCACGAAGGGCGGGCCCCAGCCGCGGGTGTCGTCGCCGGTTCCGGGGTTCTCCACCTTGATGACACGGGCACCGAGGTCGGCGAGCATCATGCCGGCGTGCGGGCCGGCCAGGGCACGGCTCAGGTCGACGACGGTGTGCCCGGCCAGGGGGCCTTGCTGACGGTCAGCTGCATTCATGTGCTGGTTCCTTTACTGAAGTGCGTGGCGCGGAGCGCTGGCGGCGGGTGGAAATTTTGCTAACTACAGCCAGCCGGGAACCACCAGCGCCAGCCAGGCGAGGACAGGCCCGGCAGCGATGACGATGCCGCTGTAGCCCAGGATCTGCTTGTAGAACTTGTCCTTGTCCACGCCCTCGGGCGCGTTGGCCAGGACCAGGGCGCCGTTGGTGGAGAAGGGCGAGACGTCCACGATGGTGGCGGCCACGGCCAGTGCGCAGATGACGCCGACGGCGCCGATTTCGCCGGTGGACAGGAAGGGCACGGCAAGCGGGATGAGCGCTGCGAGGATGGCGGTGGAGGACGCGAAGGCCGAAACGATGGCGCCGATGAAGCAGATGAGGAGCGCTGCCACCAGGGGCATGCCCATGCCGGCCACGCCGTTCGAAACGAATTCGATGGTGCCCGCTTCTTCGAGCACCCCAACGAAGGTCAGCATGCCGCAGATCAGCAGCACGGTGGACCAGCTGATCTTGTTGATGGCGCCCTTCTGGGCTGCGGGCGAGACGAGCGCCAGGACGATGGCGATGGTGATGGACACGAAGCCGACGTCCATCTTGAAGCCCAGGGCGACGACGGCGAGCACCACCAGGCCCGCGATGGTGACCAACTGCGGGATCCGCTGGGAGCGTTCCCTGGTGGCGGCAACGCCGTCGCCTGCGGGGTCGCGGGGACCGTACATGCCGGAGCCGAAGCCTTTGAAGGCGACGTCCGTGCCGGCCTTGGCACCCACGCTGACGGACATCCGCGCCTCGGCCGCCTGCTCCACGAAGTGGCCCACGCGGGAGGACAGCAGCGCCCGGCCGCCGAGGACGGCGAAGAGCACCACGGCGATGACGATGTTGAAGATCAGGCTGCTCAGGAACAGCGCCGTGGGGCTGAAGGCGAGGTCCGTCTTGGCGATGATGCCGTTGACGGTGACGCCGTAGACCGCGATGGGCGAGAACCCGCCGGCCTGGGCGCCGTGGATCACCATCATGCCCATCAGCAGCGGACTGATCTTGTACTTGCCGGCGAAGCTGAGGGCGATGGGGGCAATAATCGCGACCGCGGCCGGGGACAGCGCGCCAACGGCGGTGATGACGGCGGTGATGGCAAACATGACCCAGGGGATGAGGGCAACGCGGCTGCCCACCAGCCTGACGGCGCCACGGACCAGGAGGTCGATGGTGCCGTTGTTCTGCGCGATGGCGAACAGGTAGGTGACGCCGACAATCGTCAGGAAGAGGCCACCGGGGAAGTTGGCCAGGATCTCATTCGTGGACATGCCCAGTACCAGGGCGCCCAGCAGGAAGGCGCCCACGAAGGCGAGGGCACCCATGTTGAGGGGCAGCACGGTGGCTAACAGGAACATCGCCGCCAAGATGATGATCGATAGAACAGGAGCGGACATCGTTGGTCCTCCATTGGGGAAAGAAAAGTGTGACGTGAGTTACTGGCTCACTGGACTAGCCTCTTAGACAGTGAGTCTATCTGTCAATAGCAGCGCGCTGTATTCTTGGGGTAACGACGACGTAGCGAGGGCTTTGTGGAGAAGACAGCACGGCTGGGATTGGAACGGGTTTCGCGGCCACGGCTTTACGAACAGCTGGTGGAGCAGATCCTTGCCTACATCGAATCGGCACAGCTGAAGCCCGGCGACCTCCTGCCGGCGGAACGCGACCTCGCCGAACGGCTGGGGGTTTCGCGCGCCACCCTCGCCCAGGCACTCGTGGCGCTGGAAGTGCTGGGCGTCATCGATGTCCAGCACGGCACAGGAGCCGTGCTTGCCCGGCGGCCCAGCGTGGCGTCCGTGATCAAGGGCCTCCGCGAACACCGCAGCCGGCTGCCGGAAATTGTCGAGGCACGCAGCACGCTGGAAGGAAAACTCGCGGCCCTGGCCGCTGCGAGGCGCACGGACGAGGACCTGAAGGCGATCGACCACGCCCTCGGGGTCATGGCCAAGGAAATCAGCGCCGGCGACCGCGGCACCCAGGGCGACGAACTCTTCCACGAAGCGATCACCGCAGCCGCCCACTCCTCGGTGCTGGCGCAGCTCATGGCATTCATCGCCGAGATGATCCTGGAAACCCGGATGGAATCCCTCGGCCAGCCAGGGCGGCCGGAACAGTCACTGGCCTCCCACCGGCGGATCGCCGACGCCATCCGGGACCAGGACCCGGAGGCCGCCGCCGAGGCGATGCTGGCGCACATCGAGCTGGTGTCCGACGTCGAACTCCTCCGCTGACCCCGCTCCCCCATCTGCGGCTAAACGGCAGATGCCCCATCAGATGGGGTTCCTAAAACCTGGTTTTAAGAACCGGATCTGATAGGGCATCCGGGGTGGGTGGGGCGGTCAGTACCCGTAACTCGAGGACGAGTATGACGCCAGCCCGATGATGAGCAGCAGCCAGAAGCCGCCGTATCCCAGCAGGCAGAGGTAGCCCAGGACCAGTCCGGTGATGGACATGCCCTTGCCCGAAGGTTCGCGCTTGAGGGCCATGTGGCCGGTAATGATGGCGGCAAGCTGCGGAAGCATCAGCCATCCCATGATCACTGATGCGATGCCGCACACCATGCTGGCGATGCTGAGGGTCTTGGGCTCGGCCTGCATGCCGTAGTACGCCGACTGCCCGTACTGGGCCTGCTGTCCGTAGGGGCTCGGCTGGGCGTAGGGGCTGGCACCGTCGTACTGGTTGCCGTACTGGTCGTTGCCATACTGTGGGCCGCCGTACTGGTTGCTCCCGTACTGCGCGGAAAGGCCCGGGTACAGCGGCGGCGGGGGAATGTCAGAGCCCGGCGAGCTGGATCCTTGCGGCGGGACGAACGGCGGCGGTTCATACCCGGACGGCGGCGCGGGCGGAGTGCCGTCGCTGCCGGACGGGTTGTGCCACTGGGAGTCAGGGCGCTGGGAAGGCTGGTCAGTCATGGTTTTTCCCCCTGGAATGTTGCTTCCAGCCTATCGCCTGCGGCGGCTTTCCGGGCGCCGTCAGTGCAGGACCAGCTTGACGGCCAGGCCAAGCATGACGATGCCGATTCCCAGGTCCAGGAACCGCCAGGTGCGCGGGTTGCCGAGCACCCCGGACAGCGCCCTGGCCCCGTACCCCAGCGCGGAGAACCACGCGATGCTGCCGGCAACGGCGCCGCCGGCGAAGACCCACCGCAGGTCCGGGCCTTGCTGGTTGGCCAGGCTGCCCAGGAGCACCACCGTGTCGAGGTACACGTGCGGGTTCAGGAAGGTCAGCGCCACCGTGCTGGCCACCACCGATCCCTTGGACCGGGGCGTGCCCTGCGCAAGGGCGGACGGCCGCAGCGCCGAGATGAAGGAGCGCACCGCGAACCAGGCCAGGTAGGCAGCTCCGCCCCACCGAAGAACTTCGAGGGCTTCCGGAAAACGGGTTACCAGCGCGCCGATCCCGGCGGTCCCGCCCAGGATCAGCGCAGCATCACCTGCCATGCACACGGCAACCACCACGCCGATGTGCTCACGGCGGACTCCCTGGCGGAGTACGAAGGCATTCTGGGCACCGATGGCCACGATCAGCGCCAGCCCCGTCAGCATCCCGGTGATTCCTGTCATCAACATGCAGTCAACGGTACGGACCTCAGCATCTGAAGACAAACGATTGATTCTGGGGTTGCATTAGAATTTCTTCATGAATCTCGAGCATCTCCGCGCACTGTTGGCCGTCATTGACGAGGGCACCTTTGAGGCCGCGGCCGATCTCCTGCGCGTCACCCCGTCCGCCGTCAGCCAGCGCATCAAGGCGCTGGAGGCTTCCACCGGGCAGGCCCTGGTGCGCCGGCGGGTCCCGTGTGTTCCCACCGACGCCGGGGCCGTGCTGCTTCGGATGGCCCGCCAGGTGCAGGTCCTCGAGGCGGAAGCGTCAACCGCACTGGGAACCGCCACAGCCTCCAGCGCCACCCTGCCGGTGGCCATCAACGCGGATTCGCTGGCCACGTGGTTCGTGCCCGTCCTCGCCGTGGCCGCCACGTGGGCGGACACCACCCTGGACCTTCACGTCGAGGACCAGGGTTTCAGCAGCCAGCTCCTGCGACAAGGTGACGTCATGGGCGCCGTCACCTCCGATCCCGTCCCTGTCAGCGGTTGCCGGGTGGAGTTGCTGGGCCACATGCGGTACGTCCCGGTGGCCGCGGCCGCCCTGCGTCAACGGTTCGCCAAGGGCAATACGGTGGACTGGGCCCGGATGCCGGTCCTGAAATTCAATGCCAAGGACAACCTGCAGCGCGGGCTGCTGGCGGCGAAAGGCGTTGGGCAGGTTCCGCCCACCCACACGGTTCCGTCGTCGGAAGGGTTCCTCGCGGCCATCAAAGCCGGCCTGGGTTGGGGCATGCTCCCTGAACTTCAGCTGGGCACCGAGCTGGCCGACGGCTCGCTGGTCCTCGTCGGGAAGAACGCCCATGAGGATGTTCCGCTCTACTGGCAATCCTGGTCTTTGGACTCGGAGCGGCTCCGCCGGATGGGCGGGGCGGTCCGCGACGCCGGCCTTGGCACGCTGCGCTCAGCCGCCCCGGAGAATGGCGGCAGCGCAGGCAGCAAACTCAGCGCGTCCAGAACGGCAGGACGTAGACCGCAAAAATAACGAAGGCCGCCAGGAGGGCGAGCCGGCCCGCGCTGGTGCCGCCCCGCGCCTGCGGTTTCCCGCTTCGGTTCCGCCCGGCAGTTCGGGCCGCTCCGCCGGTGCCTGCAACCGGGATGGCACGCCCCGCGGGATGCCGGGAAACACTGCCGCTCCGGCTCCGGTCAGGACCTGCAGCCCGGGGATTGTCCGCGCCGCGACGGTCCGCGGCGGGAGCGCCCGTCCGCGGCCCGGCAGGCCGTGGACCGGCCGGCGGGAGGCCCCCCGCCGGCCGCACCACTGTTCCCGGCCGGACATTCCGGAACGCCGTGATGCCGGGCTCCTGCTCGTGGGTAAGTTCCTCCCCCAGTTGGGCATAAAGTCCCACGACTGTTTGGTGGTCCAGCACCGGCGGCAGCGCCTCGATGGCACCCACCACGCGCTGGCTGCCCGCGACGGCGACGTCCGAGTTCGTCACGCCAAAGAGGTCAGGCTGGGCGGCCATGCAGATCAGCGGCCGGACCAGCCGGCGGTGCGGCGGCGCCAGCACGGACGCGACGGCGGCGCACTGCGCCAGTGCGCCTTCCACTGCCTGGGTCCGCGCATACCGGCCCTGCCAGAGCACTCCCGATGCCACCCGCACCTCACCGGTCCAGTTTTTGGAATCGACCACCACCACGCCGCCAGGACCCACCAGGACGTGGTCCAGGTTGGCCTTGGGCCGGCCGGGCCAGTGCACGTCGTGCAGCACGTACCAGCCGTGCGGGACCAGTTCGCTGAGCTTGTCCGCCACCACGCGTTCGCCCACGGCACCCGCATCCCACGCTTTCGTGGAGCGCTCGGCCGCGTCCAGCCGGCGCTTGAGCCTGGCTACCCGCTCAGCGGCCAGCCTGGACTGTTCGGCTGCCCCGTCTCCTGCCCCCATGGTGCGTCCCTGCTTCCGTGCCGGACGGGCGAAAAGCGGCGGGCCGCCGTCGTCCCCTGCTGTGGTTGTTCGAGCCGGGAGGCGGTGGATAGCCTTCCGGATTTTTCGAAAGTAACAGCGCGCGCAGGGGCCGGTATATAGGTACTTTTCGGGGCATGTACTCAGGTTGGCTACTTGGTTAACGGCTCGTTTTCGATGACGTGCCGCCGTCACAGGGGCCGGAATGTGGCCCTGCCGTTTTGACTCCGGCGAGGTTCTGGCATGCTAGGTCCCATGGCTAGCCGCGCGGGTACAGTTGCCCAACCCCAGGACCTTGTTGACATCACAGCGCTCCTCGATGCGTACTACGACATCTCGCCGGACCTGGGTGACCCAGGCCAGCGCGTGGTGTTCGGCACGTCGGGTCACCGCGGATCGAGCCTGAAGGCCTCGTTCAATGAAAAGCACATCGTGGCCATCACCCAGGCCATCGTCGAATACCGGGCGGCGCAGGGCGTCACCGGCCCCCTGTTCCTTGCCAAGGACACCCACGCCCTGAGCGAGCCGGCACAGAACTCGGCCCTCGAGGTCCTTGCCGCCAACGGCGTCCAGGTCCTGGTCGACGCCCGGCACGGCTACACGCCCACCCCGGCGCTGAGCCACGCGATCCTCACCTACAACCGGAACGCCGGTGCCGGCGCCCCGCAGGCAGACGGCATCGTGGTCACCCCCAGCCACAACCCGCCGCAGGACGGCGGCTTCAAGTACAACCCGCCCCACGGCGGCCCGGCGGACTCCGACGCCACCGGCTGGATCGCCAACCGCGCCAACGAACTGCTCGAAAACGGCCTGCGCGGCGTCAAGCGCATCCCGCTGGCCGACGCCCAGGCGGCCGACACCACAGGCAAGTTCGATTTCCTTTCAAGCTACGTGGACGACCTTCCATCCGTCCTGAACCTGGACGCCATCCGCGACGCCGGAGTCCGGATCGGCGCGGACCCCATGGGTGGCGCCTCCGTGGACTACTGGGGCGAGATCGCCGAGCGCCACCACCTGAACCTCACCGTGGTGAACCCCACCGTGGACCCGCAGTGGGCCTTCATGACCCTGGACTGGGATGAGAAGATCCGCATGGACTGCTCATCGCCGTCGGCCATGGCCTCACTGATCCAGCGGATGACCGTTGGCGCGGACGGGTCCACCGCGTACGACATCGCCACGGGCAACGATGCGGACGCGGACCGGCACGGCATCGTCACGCCGGACGGCGGGCTGATGAACCCGAACCACTACCTCGCAGTGGCCATCGACTACCTGTACCGCAACCGCAGCGGCTGGAACCCGGCTTCGGTGGTGGGCAAGACCCTGGTGTCCTCCTCCATCATCGACCGTGTGGCGGAAAGCCTTGGCCGCAAGCTGGTTGAGGTTCCCGTGGGCTTCAAGTGGTTCGTCCCCGGGCTGCTCTCCGGCGACGGGGCGTTCGGCGGCGAAGAATCGGCCGGCGCGTCCTTCAACAAGCTGGACGGCAGCGTCTGGACCACGGACAAGGACGGCATCCTGCTGGCCCTGCTCGCATCCGAGATCACCGCCGTCACCGGCAAGTCCCCGTCGCAGCTGTACAAGGGCCTCACGGACCAGTTCGGCGCGCCCGTCTACGCCCGGATCGACGCCGCCGCCACGCGTGAGCAGAAGTCGGCACTCGGCAAGCTCTCGCCGTCGGACGTCACCGCTACGGAACTGGCAGGCGAGGCAATCACTGCCAAGCTCACCGAAGCTCCCGGCAACGGCGCCTCCATCGGCGGCCTGAAGGTGGTCACGGAGAACGCCTGGTTCGCCGCACGTCCGTCCGGCACCGAGGATGTGTACAAGATCTACGCCGAGTCCTTCAAGGGCGAGGAGCACCTGAAGCAGGTCCAGGCCGAGGCCAAGGCCCTGGTGGACAGCGTCATCGCCTGATTTAACGCCAGATGCCCTATCACTTGGGCTCCCTCTCCATGCCGGATGGGGACCCCAAGTGATAGGGCATCTTGGGTTAAGCGGGGTCAGACGGTGCGGACGGCCTCGTCGTAGGAGAACTTGGGCTTGGCGGCGCCCCAGGCTTCTTCACCGGGCTGGCCGATGTTGACCACCAGGAAGCTCTTCTGGTCGCCGGCCGGGAAGAACGCGGCGTCGATGGCGGCAAAGTCGGCGCCGGTCATTGGGCCTGCGGCGAAGCCGAGCGAGCGGACGGCAAGGATGAAATAGCCGGCCTGCAGGTGGGCG
Source organism: Arthrobacter sp. Leaf137 (assembly GCF_001423525.1). GTDB lineage: Bacteria > Actinomycetota > Actinomycetes > Actinomycetales > Micrococcaceae > Arthrobacter. Next base: position 279,391 of record NZ_LMOI01000020.1, read on the forward strand.
TTGTTGTTGCCGGTGCTGGCGGCCAGGGCGGGATCCGCGTCGTACATGGCCTTGGGGGCGTTGTAACCGGGGAGGAAGCTGTCCCACTTGCCGGCCCAGTCCGTCTCGTAGCTGAGGATGGCCACCAGCGGAGCGGAGGCGGTCTTGGCCTGGTTGCCGCGGGACAGGGTGCCCACCAGGGTTGCGCGGGCCTCGTCCGAGCGGACGTAGGTGACGCGAAGCGGCTGGGAGTTGAACGCGGTGGGCCCGAACTTGGTCAGTTCGTAGATGGCCTGGGCCTGCTCCTCGGTGACCTCACCGGTGAAGGAGTTGGCGGTGCGGGCCTGGGCGAAGATGGCGTCAACGGCTGCCGAATCGATAACCGCTTCTTCATGGGCAATGGTCATTCGCGTACCTTTCGCTGCGGCTCCCCCGCCTGCCGGGGTGGGCCTCTGGTTGCTTTCCATAGTTGCAACTTCAACTGCTTGCCGCCTCTTCCCGTGACGGCAGGTGACGTTGGCCACAGCAGATCGCTGGTGCCTGCCGGGCAACTACGAACGGCAGCCGCCCAGCAGGGCTGGCGGTATTCTGGACCAAGTTGATCTTCGCCCCCTCGCGGCACCCCCTGAAAGGCATTCCTTCCCATGAGCATGCTCGGAATCAAATGGAAGCTGCACGGCACCGGAAAATCCATCAAGCCCGGCCAGGTGGTGGCCCCGGATGAGCGATTGGCGTGGCCCCTGACCATTGGCGTGGGCATGCAGCACGTGGTGGCCATGTTCGGCGCCACGTTCCTGGTGCCCATCATCACCGGCATGCCGCCGGCTACCACACTGTTCTTTTCCGGCATCGGTACGCTCCTGTTCCTGGTGGTCACCAAGGGCCGCGTGCCCAGCTACCTCGGCTCAAGCTTCGCGTTCATCGCACCCATCACCGCGTCCCAGGCGCAGTTCGGCATTCCGGGTGCCCTTGGCGGCGTGGTGCTGGCCGGTGCCACCCTCGCCCTGGTGGGTGCGGTGGTGCAGAAGTTCGGCGCCGGATGGATCAACCGGCTGATGCCGCCCATCGTCACCGGCGCCATCGTGGCGCTGATCGGCCTGAACCTTGCGCCCGCCGCAAAGCAGAACTTCGACGCCGCCCCCATCACCGCCGTCATCACCCTGGCAACCATCATCCTGGTCAGCGTGCTGTTCCGCGGGATCCTGGGCCGGCTGAGCATCCTGGTGGGCGTGGTGGTGGGCTACCTCGTGGCCATGCTCCGCGGCGAGGTCAGCTACGACAAGATGGACGCCGCCGCATGGGTGGGGCTGCCGCACTTCCAGACCCCCGAGTTCCACATCGGCGTCCTGGGCCTGTTCGTCCCGGTGGTGCTGGTGCTGGTTGCGGAGAACATCGGCCACGTGAAGTCCGTGGCCGCCATGACAGGCCAGAACCTCGACGGCGTCTCCGGGCGCGCGCTGATGGCCGACGGCGCCGCGACGGTCCTGGCGGGCTTCGGCGGCGGATCCGGCACCACCACATACGCCGAGAACATCGGCGTCATGGCTGCCACCAAGGTGTATTCGACGGCGGCCTACTGGGTGGCGGGCATGTTCGCCATCCTGCTCAGCTTCTCCCCGAAGTTCGGCGAACTCATCGCCACGGTCCCGCCGGGGGTGCTGGGCGGTGCTGCCACCATGCTGTACGGCATGATCGGCATCCTGGGCGTAAAGATCTGGGTGCAAAACAAGGTCAACTTCTCCAACCCCGTCAACCTGACCACGGCCGCCGTAGCACTCATCATCGGCATCGCCGACTACACCTGGACCATCGGGGACCTCACGTTTACCGGCATCGCCCTGGGGTCCGCGGCAGCATTGGTGATCTACCACGGCATGCGGTCCATCGCGAAGGCCCGCGGAACCGTGGCCGAGCCCGAAACCGAGCAGGGCGGACTGCCGCCCTCGGTCAAGTCGGCGCTTAACGCGGCATCGAAGCGCGGCCACAAGAAGCGCTGAACCCCTTGTTCAGATAGCCGTTCCCGGCAGCCCGTGTAGGGTGAGAAGACGTCAAGCACTACGTCTGGGGGATCAATGCTTGAGAGTTTCATGCGCCTGCCGAAATCACCGCCGCCGGCAAACCACCGCCACGTCCAGCAGGGGGATCTGCCGTCCGGCCAGATCTATACCCTGGATCCGGTACCTCGAAGCCGACTGGCAGGATGCGTCCTCGCGGTCCTCCTCAGCGGCTGGATGCTGGCAGAGCCCATTGCCCTGATTGACCGGCTCAAGGACGCTCCCGGGCCCGGAACCGCCGTCTTGACCGGGGGCATTATCGCCTCCGCCCTGGTCACCGCGGGCCTCGGCGGTTTCCGCTTCTTCAACGCCAGGGACGTTCGAAAGCGTTCGTCCGGCGCCCTTATCGCGGCCCTGGCCGCAGCCGTCACTGCGGCAGCCGCTTCTGCGCTGCTCCCCGAATACGGCCTGCTGCTGGCTGTTCCCGGCCTGTTGGCCGGAGTGCCTGCGCTCGTCGCCCTGGCAAGGGACCATCGCAGGCACCGCGCTCCCGGTACCAGGAACTAGGCCGCCTGTCCCTGTGGCGCCGGTCCGCCCTTCAGCCCGGGGTTCACGCCGGCGGCGGGGTGCCCAGCCGGGAAAGGTCCGGGCCTGGCCAAACCAAGGACGGGCCCGGGCAGCGGCCGCTTCGCGGCAAGGGATTCGTCTTCCGGGTGCAGGAGGTGGCGCAGGACCCAGGGGAAAAAGTACTGCCGGGCCCACACCAGGTCCTCTGCCCGCGCCCGCTTCCACCCCTGGGCCGGGAGTGGCTTGGGCCAGAGCGGTTCAAGGGTGTGCGGGACGCCCAGGGCGTTGAGCGTAGCCACGGCAACCGTATGGTGGCCCAGCGGCGAGAGATGCAGCCGGTCCGGGTCCCACATTGCCGCATGCTGGAGTTCGGGCAGGCACCACAGGTCCACCATGACGCAGTGGTGCCCGGCCCCAATAGCGTGGATGTTTTCGTTGTAGACGGCCATCTTGCCCCGAATGGCGCTGAAGACGGGCGTGTTACCCCAGTCCGGCCCGGCATAGAGGAGGACAGTGGCGCCGGTGGCGGCCAGCACGCCAACTGCCGTGTCCATTTTTTCGGCCAGTTTGTCCGGGTTGCCGCGTTTGAACAGGATGTCGTTCCCGCCGCCGGACATTGCGATCAGGTCCGGTTTGAGGGCCAGCGCGGGGGCCAGCTGCCGGTCTACGATCTGGCGCAGCAGCATGCCGCGCACGGCGAGGTTGGCGTAGGCGAAATCCGGCTGCCCGGCGCTGAGTTCCTCGGCCGCCCGGTCCGCCCAGCCCCGCAGTCCGCCCAGGCTGAGCGGCTCGGGGTCGCCGATGCCTTCGGTGTAAGAGTCGCCCAAGGCCACGAACCGGCGCCAGGGGTGCCGTCCGCTGTCGCCGCCCAGCGGCGGCAGCTCCCGTTCCTGGATGGTCATGCCGTTTTCCTTCCCGCAGTATGGCGCGGGCGCCGCTTTCTTGCAGCCCCCACTGGTGCGGCGTCCTGTGGCTTGTGGCCCAGTTCAGCCGCCGGTGCAGGCTGAAGGCCCGCAACGCCGTCGTGCATTTCCTGCGGGGTGACCGCAGGCGCCGGGCCTGGACGGCCCATCCCGGCGCCGGGAACGACGACGTTGAGCGCCGCGTCCCGTAGGTCCAGTTCGTGATGGACAGCCTGCGTCTGGAGGAACCTCAGCGCGCCGTCACGGCTCAGCCCGTACTCGTTCATCAGGCTCCGGACGGCCAGGTCCACCAGCACCAGTGAGCTTTGCACGACGGCGATGCCGACAGTGGCCTCGGCACGCTCACCAACGCGCACCACCACGCTGAGCGCCCTGGCCACTTGCCGGACGTAGGTGCGGCACCGGACGAGGTCGTCGCTGGTGAAGGTGTGGGCGGTTTCCGCGTAAAAGTTGATGGCGGCCCTTGTTTCGCCCTCAGCGGCAAGTGGCGCGGACAGGAGGCACTGCACGCCGTGTGCCGCGGCAGCGCTGGAGTAACCGGGCCAGCGCCAGTCCCGGTTGAGATCGGAAAGAAGGACGAACCCGCCGGTCCGTACGGCCTCCATGACAGGGCCGTCCGCGAAGGAACACTGCTCGCGGTCAGCCTCGCGCGCCTGATCGGTACTCGCTGCGATGGTGTGGGCTTTTCCCTGCCTGAAAAGCGTGGCTGCCCAGCTGATGCCGCGCTGTTCGCCCCTGATGTCCCGCATTAGCTCATGGGTGACTTCCCGGAGGTAGTTTTCAACATCCTTGCTGTCGAAAACCGGCGCCGGGGGCGTTGGAAGGGGTCCCCAGCCAACCTGCCCCGAAGGTACAGCGGCCATGCTCCACGCCTTGGATTAAAACGGTTCGGCTCACTGCAAAACCTTGTTCTAAGAATACGACTCGAAAGTGCCGCGCGGGGAGGCCGGGGCAACGGGTTTAGGGGAACCCGCAGCCCCTCCGTTCCTTGGCGGGTTCACCGGGGAACGGACGGGGGCACAGGACGGGGGCACGGGACGGGGGCACGGGACGGGGCGCTGACCGCCATGCCACTGTCCCCGGCAGCGGCTCCTACCGCACCTCGATCTCCAGCACCTGGAAGTCGTCCGCCGAATGCCGGCCCACCAGGATCCGGAACGTTCCCGGCTCAACCTGCCAGCCGCCGTCGTAATGCGCGAACGAGCGTGCAGGGATCCGCAGCTCCACGCTGTCGGTGCCGCCGGGAGCCAGGTGGGTCCCGGCGTATCCGGCCAGCCAGCGCACGGGCCTTTCCACCGCTGACTCCGGGCGCTCAAGGTATACCTGCACCACCTCGCGGCCGGCCCGCGTGCCGGTGTTGCGGACGGGGACGTGCACCACTACGTCCTTGCCGGCGGGCACCGTCCGGGAGGCGTGCGGGGTGCAGAGTTCGAACGTGGTGTAGCCCAGCCCGTAGCCGAACGGCAACGCCGGGGCAGCCCCGCCGGCGGCCTGCTGCTTCAGCCAGGCCCGGTAGCCCACGTGGATGCCCTCGGAATAGACCACCTTGCCGTCCACCGGGACGGTATCCAGCACCGGGACGTCCGCCAGGGCTGCCGGCCAGGTAGTAGGCAGCCGGCCGCCCGGTTCCTCGGCACCGAGCAGGATGTCCGCGATGGCACGGCCGAATTCCTGGCCCCCGAACCAGCCGAGCAACACCGCGCCCACCCGGTCCAGCCACGGCATGAGCACCGGGGAGCCGGAGTTCACCACCACCACGGTGCGCGGATTCGCCGCAGCCACCGCTTCCACCAACTGGTTCTGGCGGCCAGGGAGGTCGAGGTCCTTGCGGTCAAAGCCTTCGGACTCGATGACGGCGCTGGTGCCCACCACCACTACTGCAACGTCCGCCGCCCTGGCTGCCTCCACCGCGGCGTCAATCTCCGCCTGCGGGTCCACCACCACGGTCTCCTCACCCAGCAGGATGGCGGTAAACGGGATGGCCTGCTCCGCGGGCAGTTCGAAGAGTGCCTCAATCCGGACCCGCCCACCTGCCTCCGCTTGGACCTCGTGGACGGTCTTGGGCGGATCGAAGAGTGCAGCGCCGAGGACGTCGGTATCGTCCTCGATGGTCCCGTTGAAGACCTCGTCACCGTTGAGCGAGAGGCGGATCCTGCCCACGGTACCCACGCCAAGGTGGTGCGTGCCCGCCGAGGGTGCCATCCAGTCGGTTTCCATCCGGATGGCGGCAGAGCCCTCGGGGATGCCGATCCCGAACCAGATCAGATGGGATGCCAGCCGGTCCTCGCCGGAAAGTTCCGTGCCGTCAGCTGCCAGGAACGTCACGCGCAGGCCGGGGACGTTGGACACCGGGTTGTGGAGCGAGGTCCGCGGGAAGGCCTGCAGGCCCTCGGCCACCTTGGCGCCCCGGTGGTAGGAGACGGTGACGCCGGCGGGCAGGGCCTCACGCAGTCCGTCCAGCGGCGAGATGTTCTGCTTGGGCATGACGGTGGCGCTGCCGCCGCCCTGGGTCCGTGCTTCCTCCGCGTTGTGGCCGCTCACGGCCACACTGCCCAGGACCGCCGGGTCCAGGGGCAGCAGGCCGTCCCGGTTCCGGACCAGGACAGCGCCGCGGACAGCCACTTCGCGGGCGACGGCGGCGGCGTTGAGTGGTGCCGGCAGTTCCGTTACGGCGGGGCTGACGCCGTCGAGCGAACCTACGCGGGCGGCCAGCCGGAGGATGCGGACCACCTTATCCAGGATGGCGGTGCGGCTGACGCGGCCGTCCTCGACGGCGGCCAGCAGCTTGGGCCCCCAGTGACCCACGGGTCCCGGCATTTCCAGGTCCTGGTGGGCGTTGGCGGCGTCGATGGAGCGGACGCCGGTCCAGTCGGACACCACGACGCCGTCGAAGCCCCACTCGGTGGACAGCGGGGTCTCCAGGAGGTCATTTTCGCTGGCGGTGGTGCCGTTGATGGAGTTGTAGGAGCTCATCACCAGCCAGGCCCGGGACTCGGTAACGGCGTCCTCGAAGGCTGCGAGGTAGAGCTCACGCAGGGGCCGCTCGTCCACCACGGAGTCGGCGGTGAAACGGTCGGTTTCGGCTTCATTGGCGAGGTAGTGCTTGGGGGTGGCCCCAACCCCCCTGGACTGCACACCCGCCACGTATCCGGCAGCGATGGTGGCCGTCAGCCGGGGGTCCTCGCTCATGCATTCGAAGTGCCTGCCGCCCAGCGGGGAGCGGTGCAGGTTGATGGTGGGGCCCAGGACTGCGTGGACGCCCTTGCGCCGCGCTTCCTGGCCCAGGACCTGGCCGTAGCGGCGGGCCAGGCCGACGCTCCAGGTGGCGGACAGGGCGGACGACGACGGCAGGGAAACCGAGTCGTGCCGCTCATCGAAGTCCTCGCCGCGAACGCCGGCGGGGCCGTCTGACATCACCACGCGGGACAGCCCGATGGCGGGAAGGGCGTGCGTGGACCAGACGTCCGCGCCGGTGAGCAGCTGGACCTGCTGCTCTAGGGTGAGGCTTTCCGCGAGGTCCCTGATCCGGGCCTCGGCGTCCGGTGAGCCGGCGGCAGGAACAGCGGCGGCTGGAACGGTGGCAGCGGGCAGGGTGGGGTTCACGGGGGGCTCCTTCAGGTAGTGGATTGATCGTAACGGTAAAAACCGAGTATGACTAGGCTTTCGCTGTGCGGAGTGAAATACACTGGCTTCCGTGACCCCGAACAAGCCGCGCGGACCGTACGCCAAGGGAGCGGAACGCCGCGAACAGATCATCCAGACCGCTACCGACGTCTTCGCCACCGACGGATTTGAGGGCACCGCCCTCAAGCGGGTGGCCGAGCTGGTGGGCGTCAAAGAGGCCACCCTGTTCCACTACTTCAGCGGCAAGCAGGAGCTGCTGACCGCGGTCCTTGCCGAGCGGGACAGGCGCGGGCTTGCGGACACTCCGGCGAAGGAGGCCGGGCTGGCACTGATGGCGCCAATTGCCGCCAGGAACCGGACACAGCCGGGGCTCACCACGCTCTACGCGGTGGCATCGGCCACGGCCAGCAACCCGGGGCATGATTCCCACGGCTACTTCCAGGAGCGGTTCGCCTCCGTGGTCCGCTCCCTGGAGGACGATATCCGGGAACGGCAGGCGGCCGGCGGGGTCAGGTCCGATGTTTCCGCCACCGACCTGGCGAGGCTGGTGGTGGCGGTGTCCGACGGGCTTCAGCTGCAGTGGCTCTATGACAAGGACGTGGACATGGCGGACGGACTCGCCACCTTCATCGACGTCCTCCTCAAGCCGCCCGCCTGATCTTTTCCGGCGAGCCGGGTGATCCAGCCAAGTTTTCAAGCCAGCGATCCGGCCAGTGATCCAGCCGGGCGGCCTAGCCGGCGATGGCGTTGCCCGCGAGGGTGGCTTCGATGACCGCCGGGGAAAGCACGTGCTGGGTGACCATCTGGCTGGCCCCCAGGATCGCCGCCTGGCCGCCGGCCATGGAAATGCCGATGCGCAGGTGCGTGGTGGCCAGCGGCAGGGACCGCCGGTACACCACTTCGCGGATGCCGGCCACCAGGTGCTCGCCGGCCTCCCCCACGCTCCCGCCGATCACGATCATGGACGGATTCAGCAGGTTGACCACCGTGGCCAGCACATCTCCGACGTCCCGGCCGGCCTGGCGAAGCGCCTGGATGGCCTGCAGGTTCCCTTCGGCCACCAGCCGCAGGACGTCGCCGCCAGTTTTGGCTTCCAGCCCGTGGGACCGGAGCTGGTGCGCGACGGCGGGACCTGACGCGAGCGCCTCCAGGCACCCGTAGTTGCCGCAGCGGCACAGGACGTCGTCGCCGCGGGGGACGCGGACGTGGCCAAGGTCGCCGGCGGTGCCGTTGGCGCCGCGCTGCAGCTCGCCGCTGCTGATGATGCCGGCACCGATTCCCGTGGCCACCTTGATGAAGAGGAAGTTCTGGTGCTCGGGCCAGTGCGCGGTGCGTTCACCGAGCGCCATGATGTTCACGTCGTTGTCCACGAGGACGGGGACCGGCAGCTGCCGCTGGACGTACGGGACGACGTCGAACCCGTCCCAGCCGGGCATGATGGGCGGCTTGACGGGGCGTCCGGTGTCATGTTCAACGGGGCCCGGAAGGCCGATGCCGACGCCTGCGAGGTCGCCCGGCTCGCGTCCCGATTCGGCCAGGAGTTCCTTGCCGGCGGAGATCACGCGGCCCAGGACAACAGCCGGGCCGTCCGCCACTTCCTGTGCAAACCGGCGTTCGCCGAGGATGCTGCCACCCAGGTCGGTAACGGCAACGATCACATGGGTAGCGCCGACGTCGACCGCCAGCACCACGCGGGCCTCGGGCTTGAAGGCGAAGCGCGACGGCGGCCTGCCGCCGCTGGAATTCGCCTCGCCGGCCGGGCCCACGAGGCCGGAGCCGATGAGGGCATCAATGCGGGACGCCACGGTGGACCTGGCAAGCCCGGTGGTAAGGGCCAGCTCGGCACGGGTCCGCGCCTGGCCGTCACGAAGAAGCTGGAAAAGGTCACCAGCGCGCGAAAGGTTGCCGGCGTCGGCATCCCTTGCAGGCAATTTTCCTGAGGCTGGAGTCATGTACAAGTCATAACACGCAGACTTGGCACTGTCACGAATGCAGAAGATTGATTCGTCGCAAACAACTTTTGCTTGACTCTCGTCAAAAGTAGTCCTAGGTTGTGACGAGGAGCACATCACCCTTGCCGATACAGCAGATCGACGGCATCGATCAACCTCCGCATCCGAGTCCGCCTACAAAGAGGTAACCGACTTGCCAAGCCAGACAACGCCCGCCGGAAAGCCCCTTGGGGTCGGCATCCTGGGCGCCGGTCCTGTCACCCAGGCCATCCACCTTCCTGCCCTTGCCCGGCTCCGGGACATCCTCGAAGTACGCCACATCATGGATGTTGACGAGTCAGTGGCCGCATCCGTCGCCGCCCGCGTCGGTGCCACGTCCAGCAGCAGCATGGACGCCCTGCTCGGCGACCACACCGTGGACATCGTTGCCATCTGCAGCCCGCACCAGTTCCACGCCGACCAGGTCATCGCCGCCTGCCGCGCCGGCAAGAAAGCCGTCCTGTGCGAAAAGCCGTTCGCCATGAATGCCGGGGAGGCGGCCCGCATCTCCGAGGTCAGCGCCGAAACGGGTGTTCCCATCGTGGTGGGTGCCATGCACACCTTCGATCCGGGCTGGCTCGCAGCGGAAGGGCACTGGGACGACCTCCCGGAGACGGCGCACACCATCCGCTCCTCCATCGTGCTTCCGCCCAACGCCCGCTTCGAAGACTTCGCCACGGAGATTGTGGCGCGCCCCGCCGCCGGCACACCCGACTACTCGGACATCGACGTCATCAAATCCATGATGCAGGGCGGGATCATGGGGCTCGCCATCCACGACCTCCCCCTGGTCCGCCGGTTCACCCCGGACTTCAACGACATCCAGGTGCTGCAGGCCCGGCACGTCCGCCCCTTCGGCTACGCCATTTCACTGCGCACTCCCACGCGCACCATCGAACTGCGTGCCGCCATGAACAGCACCTGGCAGCCGGAGTGGAGCTTCGAGGCCATTGCCCACCACAGCGCGCTGCGGATCGACTTCACTCCCTCCTACGTCCAGGCAGGTTCCGCCACCGCCACCTTCAGCCGGGGCACGGAAACCACCACCCTCGGTCCCTACAGCCACAACGGCTACGAGGGCGAATGGCGCGAACTGGCAGAACTTGCGCGCGGGACCAAACAGCCGCCGTCCGCGCAGACCCTGATCGATGACCTCACCTTCGCCCTGGCCATCGCGGACGCCACCGTGGACAGCGTCGCCGCCGACCACGCCCGCCGGCCCGGCGGGATTGCCGCAACCGCAGGAGCGTCAGCATGAGCGCCACTTACTCCGTCACGGCAACCCCCGGCGCCGAGGAGGCGGGCGCCGTCGCCCTGGCCGTGGCGTCGCTGCCCGCAACCTTCGGCCCGGCGGCAGGCGGTTCCGCCACCCCGGACGTCGCCGCCATCGCCGGCGGACCGGGCTGGACCGCCGAGGCCCTGCACGCCATCGAAGCCGGCAGCCGCGGCGTAATGGTGGTCAACCCCGTCCCCGAGGACACCGCCCAGTTGTCCGCTGCCGCCGAAGCCGCGGGCACCGCCGTCGTCCTGGACCTCCGCTGGGCCTCCAACCCGGCGCTGGTCTCGCAGGACGGCGGCCCGGATGCCCGGGAGGCATTCCGGAGTGCGCTGGGCACGGCGGCCATGCTGGACAGCGTCGCCACGGGCGCACCCGGCACAGACCCGCAGCGGCTCCTCGGAGAGCACCTCGCCGCGCTCCTGGAAGTGGCCGGAACGCTCGACGCCGTATCCCTGCTTCAGAGCGGCGCCACCGGTTACACCTTCAGCGGAAGGCTCGCCAACGGCGCCCCGATGTCCGCCCACGGCGTGCTGACCGCGGCCCGTCCCGCCGGCGTCGACATCCGGCTGTACACGGCCGACGGCGGCGTCAGCGTCCGGCTGCCCGAGCCGGCCGCCGCCTGGCCCGCCGAAGTCCGGGTCACCGGGCCGCACGGCGGACTGTTGCTGCCCACCCTGTATGAATCGGCCCACCGGACGGCGTGGCGCCGCCTCAAGGACCACCTCACAGCCGGCACCCGGCCGGACGACCTCACCCGGTTCGCCCGGCTGACCGCCCTCTACGCAACCTTCGCTGACACGTAACCAACCCCTTCGATACGCAACCAACCAGCAGTCCAGTCCCACCTCCACTCTCAACGATGAGCAGGACCGCACCACAGCGCAGCGCGCGGCGGTCCCGAAAGGACACACCATGAACGCAAACACCCACCAGAACCGCTCCTTCTCCCGCCGCGGCTTCCTGGGCCTGACAGCCGCGGCCGCATCCGTTCCCCTGCTGGCGGCCTGCGGCGGAGGATCGGCAAGCCAGGGCGGCGGAGGAGGCGCCGCGGGAACCGTCAAGTTCTGGGATATGCCGTGGGCCACCCCCGCGTACAACGACGCCGCCAAGGGGATCGCAGAAGGCTTCTCCGGTGCGAACGGCGGCAAGGCGTCCTACCAGATCATCCAGTGGGCCAACTTCTACCAGACCTTCTCCTCCGCCATCGCCTCCAAGACCGGCCCGGCGGTTTCCACCGGCGGCGGCTTCCAGGCGTTCCAGTTCGAGCAGCAGGGCCAGATTGCCTACGCAGACAAGGTCATCGACAAGCTCAAGTCCAACGGCCAGTTCGACGATTTCCTTCCGGGCGTGCTGGACCCGTTCAAGTCGGACAAGGGCTACGTGGCGGTGCCCTGGCAGCTGGACATGCGCGTCTTCTGGTACCGCAAGTCCCTGTTCGAGAAGGCCAACGTGGCCCTGCCCACGGACTGGCCGTCCCTCCTGGAGGCCGGCAAGGCGCTGAAGAAGGTAGGCGCCTTCGGCTTCACCACGGGTGCCGGCGCCGGCAACAACTACGCCAACCACTCCATGATCATGATGATGGTCAACAACGGCGGCGGCGTGTTCAACAAGGACGGCGAGCTGGACCTGCTCAACGACCGCAACGTCGAGGCCATGGAATTCGTCCTGGAACTGGTCTCCAACGGCATCGTGGACCCGGCAGCGGTCAGCTACACCACGGACAACATGTCCGCCCAATGGAAGGACGGCAAGGCCGGCTACGGCCTCTTCCAAGTCAACGTCCCGCAGCGCGTGGGCGACACCTCCGGCGACCTGCTCGTGGCGGATCCCATCACCGGCCCGCACGGCGACAAGGCCACCATCGTGTTCCCGAACAACATCATGATGTACACCAACACCCCGTCGCAGGACGCGTCCGAGGAATTCCTGGTCTACTACCTGGGCCAGCTCAAGCAGCTGTGGCAGAAGAAGCTCATGTCCGCCCTCCCGGTCTTCAAGTCAATCACCGAGATCCCCGAGTTCGCCGACGATCCCAACAACGTCAAGATCGTCAAGGACTGGCAGCCGATCGCGAAGACCTTCGCCTCGCAGGGCAACACCCTGAACGCCAACCTCGCAGCACTCGACGGCGGGCAGGCACTGAACCAGTTCAGCCAGACCATCATCACCGGCAAGTCCGACGCCAAGTCAGCGCTGCAGGCCTTCCAGTCCGGCCTCGAATCCGTCCTGAAGAAGTAGGACAGGGCCCCTCATGTCCAGTACCACAGCACAGTCCGGCCTGGCCCGGGCCCGCCGGGGACTCGCCCCCGGCGGGTCCGGGACGGTTCCCGGGAAGCGTAAGAGCAAGCTTTCGGCACAGGCCACCAGGACGTTCTTCTGGCTCCTGCTCCCGTCCGTCGTCCTGCTCGTCCTCATTCACGGCTACCCGCTGGTTTACGCGGCCGTCCAGGCCACCCATGACGGGAACCTGCTGCAGCCCGGAAACTTCATCGGCGGGGAAAACTTCGCCACCGTCCTGACCTCGCCGGCGTTCTGGAAAGCAGCCCAGTTCACCCTCTGGTTCACCATTGTGGGTGTCTTTGGCTCCTGGCTGGTGGGGTTGGGCCTGGCCCTGCTCCTGCGCACCAAGATCCCCGCCGGCAACACTTTCAAGGTCCTCCTGCTCCTGCCCTGGGTGGTGCCCATCGTGGTCTCCTCCACGGCCTGGAACTGGCTGGKGGCCACCCCTGACAGCCTCATCCCCTCCATGTTCCGCAACCTCGGACTGGGTACTCCACTGTTCCTGGCCGATCCCACGCTGGCCTCCATTACGGTGATGGTGTTCAAGGTCTGGGTGTCCTTCCCCTTCATGATGATGATGACCTCCGCGGCGCTGGCCTCGGTGGATGAAACCGTCTACGAGGCAGCCAGCATGGACGGTGCCAGCCGCTGGCAGCAGTTCACCCAGATCACCCTGCCGCTGATCGCGCGGTCCACCTACATCAGCTGGATCCTGATGACCATCTTCTGCGTCAACGACTTCCCCACGATTTACCTGCTCACCGGCGGCGGACCCGTCAGCGCCACCACCTCACTGGTAGTCCTGGCCTACCGCACCGTCTTCCAGGACTTCGCCACCGGCCCCGGCGTGGCCATCGCCTTCCTCATGACCATGACCCTGGTGGTCATCTCCGTCATCCTGTACCGCCAGATCCGAAAGTCGAGCGTCGAATAATGAGTGCTGTCCTCCACGCCCACCCGGAATCCGGCCCCGCACTCGGAATCGACGAGGGCAAACCACGCAGGGTACTCTCCGAAGCCGGCATGCGCGGCCGCTGGTGGCGGTTCGTCCTGATCCTCGCCATCACCGCCGTTGTGCTGGTTCCCATCCTGGTCACCGTGATCCTGGCGTTCACCCCCGGACCGAACAGCACCGCCACCGGCCTGACTTTCGAAAACCTCAGCAACGTCTTCTCCAAGACCCTGGCTGCCACCTGGCTCAAGAACAGCCTCATCACCACACTGGCAACCGTGCTGGTGTCCGTGGCGGTGGCCGCCCCGGCCGGCTATGTCCTGTCCCGCGGCCGGTCCAAGGCAGTCTCCGGCTACTCGCTGCTCCTGTTCGTCATGCAGTCCCTGCCCATCATCACCTCCGTGGTGCCGCTGTTCATCCTGTTCGCAGGGATGGGCCTGGTGGACAACCTCATGGGCCTGACCATCATCTACGTGGGCTCCACCATGACTGTGGCCACCTGGATGATGGCCGCCTACTTCGATTCGATCCCTATCAGCCTGGAAGAAGCGTCCTGGATCGACGGCTGCTCAGTCTTCGGCTCCTTCACCAAGGTGGTGCTGCGCAATTCCCTCCCGGGCGTGCTCTCCACCGCAATCTTTGCCTTCCTCCTGGCCTGGAACGACTACCTGGTAGCCATCGTGTTCCTGCGCTCCAACGAAATCTTCACCCTTCCCATGGGCGTGCAGTCCTTCTTCCAGCAGAACGCCACGGACTGGACTTCCGTGATGGCCCTCGCCGTGGTCATGATGCTCCCGCCCGTCATTGTCTTCGCCACCCTGAACAAGTACTTCAGCGTCGGCGGCATCGGCGGATCCCTCGCCGGCCGCTAGCCTGCCCAACAACGTCACAAACCATCCCTGATAGGAAACCCATGTCTTATTCACTCCAGCTCTACACACTGCGCAACGCCATCGCTGAGGATCTGCCCGGCACCATCAAGAAGGTCGCGGAGATCGGCTTCACCCAGGTCGAGCCTTACAACTTCGTGGCCACGGCCAAGGAACTTGGTGCGGCCCTGAAGGAGAACGGCCTCACCGCACCCTCCGGCCATGCGCCGCTGCTGTCCCAGGACCAGGACGAAATCTTTACGGCGGCCAAGGAACTGGGCATCAGCACCGTCATCGATCCCTTCCTGCCCGCCGAGCACTGGCAGGACGCCGAAACCATCCAGGCCACCGCCGCCAAACTCAACGCCGCAGCGAAGAAGGGCGCCGAATACGGCATCACCGTGGGATATCACAACCACGCCTGGGAACTGCAGTCCAGCATCGAGGGACAGACCGCGCTGGAGTACTTCGAATCCTTGCTGGACCCGGAGCTGGTCCTGGAAGTGGACACCTACTGGGTGGCCGTGGGCGGCCAGGACCCCGTGGATATCCTCACCAAGCTCGGAGACCGGGTGAAGTTCATCCACATCAAGGACGGCAACCTGACCACGGACACCAAGGCCCAGCAGCCTGCCGGGCAGGGCAGGGTCCCCGTCCTGGACGTGATCGCCGCCGCAAAGTCCCTCGAAGTCGGCGTGGTGGAATTCGACGACTACTCCGGCGACATCTTCGACGGCATCACCCAGAGCCTCGCCTTCCTCAACAACAACACCGCCACCGAAGGAGCCAAGGCATGAACTTCACCCCTTCCACCCGCAAGGGGCCGGTTGGCGTTGCAGTTATCGGCGCGGGCAACATCTCCAAGCAGTACCTGGACAACCTCACGGTCTTCCCGGACCTGAAAGTCCTGGTCATCACCGACCTCTTCGAAGACGCCGCCGAGGCCCGTGCCAAGGAATACGGCATCCCCGAATGGGGCGGCCCGGAAAAGGCGCTGAACCACCCCGACGTCGAAATCATCGTCAACCTCACCATCCCCGCCGCCCACGTGGAGGTTGCCACAGCAGCGGTCAACGCCGGCAAGCACGTCTGGACCGAGAAGCCCTTCTCCCTGGACCGCGAATCCGGCCTGGGGCTGCTCAAAGCTGCCGACGCGGCCGGAATCCGGCTCGGCACTGCGCCGGACACGTTCCTGGGCGCCGGCATCCAGACCGCGCTGCGGCTCATCCAGCGCGGCGACATCGGCACCCCGCTGACCGCCATGACCACTTTCCAGACCCCCGGCCCGGAATCCTGGCACCCCAACCCCGCATTCCTCTTCCAGCACGGCGCCGGTCCCCTGTTCGACATGGGACCGTACTACCTCACCACCCTGGTCCAGGCTTTCGGCTCCATCCACAAGGTGGCCGCCGTCGGGTCCAAGGCCAAGGAGGTCCGCGTCATCGGCTCCGGGCCCAAGGCCGGCGAGGAATTCACCGTAGAGGTCCCCACCCATGTCTCAGCGATGGCGCAGTTCGAATCCGGCGCCTCCTCGCACAGCGTCTTCTCCTTCGAATCCCCCCGGGCCCGGATGGGGTTCGTGGAGATCACCGGCACGGAAGCCACTATCTCCCTGCCTGACCCCAACTACTTCACCGGTGACATCAGGCTCTGGCGCGCCGGGGACGAAGACTGGACCACCATCCCCGCCACCGGCCCTGCAAACGGCCGCGGCATGGGCGCCCTGGACATGGCCCGCGCCATCCGCGCGGGCGTGCCGCACCGCGCCACTGGCGACCTCGCCTACCACGTGCTGGACAGCATGGTCTCGATCTCCGAATCCATCGACTCCGGAACCTTCGTGAACGTCGAAAGCTCAGCTCCCGTTTCCACAGCCCTCCCCGAGGACTGGGCCCCGGAAACCGCAACTCTCTAGCTCAGCCAGCAGGAAGCAGCAGGAACACGCCATGACCACTCCCGCACACCCAACCGCAACCCCGGCTCC
Source organism: Arthrobacter sp. Leaf137 (assembly GCF_001423525.1). Lineage (GTDB taxonomy): Bacteria > Actinomycetota > Actinomycetes > Actinomycetales > Micrococcaceae > Arthrobacter. The sequence goes on from NZ_LMOI01000020.1 coordinate 295,833, forward strand.
CCCATCCCTCGGTGTGGCCGCCATCGGCTACGCCTTCATGGGGAAGGCCCATTCGAATGCGTGGCGGAACGTGGCCAGTTTCTTCGACGTCCCGGCCTTCGAGCAGAAAGTGCTCGTGGGCCGGGATGCCACCGCCGTGGCCGAGGCCGCAGCCAAATACGGCTGGGCCGAGTCGGCCACCGACTGGCGTGAAGTCATCCAACGCGACGACATCCACATCATCGACATTTGCGCCCCCGGCTGGATGCACGCCGAAATCGCCATTGCAGCGCTCGAAGCCGGCAAGCACGTCCTGGTCGAAAAACCCCTCGCCAACACCCTTGCCGAAGCCGAACTCATGACCGCCGCCGCTGCCAAAGCCCGTGCCCGTGGCGTCCAGTCCATGATCGGCTTCAACTACCGCCGCGTCCCCGCCCTCGCCCTGGCCAAGGAACTCATCGCCGAGGGCCGGTTAGGCACCGTCCGGCACGTCCGCGCCGCCTACCTCCAGGACTGGCTCGCCGACGACCAATCGCCCATGACCTGGCGGCTCCGCAAGGAAACCGCCGGCTCCGGCGCCCTTGGAGACATCGCCTCCCACGCCATCGACCAGGTCCTCTACCTCCTGGGCGACCAGGTCACGGAGGTCACCGGCAGGCTCCACACGTTCGTTCCGCAGCGCCCCGGCGGCGATGCTGCCGGGGAAGCGCTGGAGGACGTCACGGTCGACGACGCTGCCTGGGCCACGCTGTCCCTCGCCTCCGGGGCCATCGCCTCGGTGGAGGTCTCCCGGGTGGCGACGGGCCAGAAGAACAGCCTCAAGCTCGAGGTCTACGGCGACCAGGGCACCATCCTGTTCGACCTCGAAAACCTCAACGAACTCGGCTTCCTGGACGCCACCGCCCCGGTGCGGGAGCAGGGATTCCGCCGGATCCTGGTCAACGAACCCGAGCACCCCTACCTCGAAGCGTGGTGGCCGCAGGGCCATATCATCGGCTGGGAACACACCTTCACCCACCAGGTCCGCGACTTCCTCACCGCCATCCAGGACCAAACCCCGCCCTCGCCGTCGTTCGAGGAAGGACTGAACGTGCAGTACATCCTCAACGCCGTGGAGGAATCCGCCGCGGCGAAGAGCGCCCTGATCCAGCTTCCGGGCACCTCCCCGGAGACCAGCCCCACCGAAGGAGCCTGACCATGCCCCGCCCGTTTACCCTGTTCACCGGCCAGTGGGCCGATCTTCCCCTCGAGGAAGTCGCCAGGCTTGCCTCCGGCTGGGGCTACGACGGCCTCGAAATCGCCGTCTCCGGAGACCACCTGGACGCCTGGCGCGTGGACGAACCCGGCTACGTCGAGTCCAAGCTCGAACTCCTG
>NZ_LMOI01000021.1 GCF_001423525.1 Arthrobacter sp. Leaf137
CGCCGCCAGCGTTCATCCTGAGCCAGGATCAAACTCTCCGTTGAAGTAAAACAAAAACAGACACACCCACCAACCCCGGAAATAACGGRAYAAAATGGATGCACAAAATTTGAAACCAGCCAAAAACACCATGCCAACCACGGGGTGGCGGCACAGCAAATTCAACCAATYCAATACAATAAATTGGTATCAACAAACTTGGCACACTATTGAGTTCTCAAACAACAGACACATTCGAATATTCCCGAAACAATTCATTTAGCAATGAATATCTATTCCGTATTTCTTCGCTGCGATGTTTCAATCTTATTTCATTCAGTTTCACTTTTGCAAATCCGGTTGTTTTCCCGGAATTCACCCTGCAGAACTGGATCCGCCCAGCCAAAAGTGAAGCATTTCTTCATTCCATGCACCGCATGGCCAAGAATTGCTTCTCAATATCGGTTGGGGGTTTGTCACCACTCAGCGGCGGCGACTCAGAAAACAATACACGCCCCTCCGTGGCCGCGCAAATCGGCCACAGAGAGGCGTGCAGGTGGTAGGTTTCCCTCCCCCGCTACGGGACCAGCACTTCCACCGTTGCCAGGTTCTTCTTGCCCCGGCGGAGCAGCAGGTACTGCCCGTGGAGGAGTTCTGATTCAGCAATGACCGTTTCCGGGTCCAGCACCTTTTCGTTGTTGACGTAGGCGCCGCCCTCACCCACAGTGCGCCGGGCTGCCGATTTGCTTTCCGAAAGGCCGGACGCCACCAACAGGTCCACAATTCCCAGCGCGTCCACCTGCACCGTGGCGGTGGGGAGCTCGGAAGTGGCCGCCTGGAGGGTCTGCTTGTCCAGGGCGGCAAGGTCACCGTTACCAAAAAGGGCAGCTGATGCGGCAATGACCTTCTCAGTGGCATCAACGCCGTGAACCAGCGAGGTCACTTCGAAGGCGAGCTTCCGCTGGCCCTCACGGGCGAAGGGACGCTCGGCGACGGCCGTGGCAATGTCCTCGATCTCCGAACGGGTGAGGAAGGTGAACACCTTGAGCCGGTCCACAACGTCGGCATCTGCCGTGTTGAGCCAGAACTGGTAGAAGGCGTAGGGGCTGCACATGCCGGCATCAAGCCAGATGGCGTTCCCTTCACTCTTGCCGAATTTAGTTCCGTCCGAATTGGTGATCAGCGGCGTTCCCATGGCGTGGACGCTCTTGCCCTCAACCTTGCGGATAAGCTCGGTGCCGCTCGTCAGGTTGCCCCACTGGTCCGAACCGCCGGTCTGCAGCATGCAGGCGTAATCACGGTAGAGCTGCAAGTAGTCCATGCCCTGGAGGATCTGGTAGCTGAACTCCGTGTAGCTGATTCCCTCGTCCGAGCTGAGGCGGGACGCAACGGCGTCCTTGCGCAACATGGTGCCTACGCGGAAGTGCTTGCCCACTTCGCGCAGGAAGTCGATGGCGCTCAGCGGCGCAGTCCAGTCCAGGTTGTTCACCATCCGGGCGGCGTTGTCGCCCTCGAAGCTGAGGAAACGCCGGACCTGGGCCTGGAGGTACCCGACCCATTCCGCCACGGTGTCCTTGGTGTTCAGCGTCCGCTCCGCCGTCGGACGGGGATCGCCGATCATGCCCGTGGAGCCTCCCACGAGGCCAAGCGGCTTGTGCCCGGCGAGCTGCAGCCGCCGCATGACCAGCAGCTGGACCAGGTTGCCCAGGTGCAGGCTGGGCGCGGTGGGGTCGAAGCCGCAATAGTACGTGACCGGTCCGCCGGCGAGGAGCTTCTCAAGTTCGGCTTCGTCGGTGGAGACGTGGACCAGGCCACGCCACTTCAGCTCCTGCCAAATGTTGGCGAAGGTGGGGTCGTTCTGTTGCGTTTCGAGGCTGTTGATGTCTGGCACGCCTTCTAAGTTAGCAGTATCGCAGCGCCCGGATCAGCGGACGATGCCGGCCGGGACGGGCTGCGCCGCGATCAGCCGCAGGCGCTGCGTGGCGCGGGTCATGGCCACATACAGGTCCCCCACCTTGCCGTGCTCGTGGTTCAGCATGGTGGACGGTTCCAGAACCACCACCCCGTCGAACTCCAGGCCTTTCGCTTCGCGGGGGCTTATGACCACAATGTCCTGCTCGTAACTGCCTGCACCGGTGCCGATGCGGCGCCCGTAGGCCGAACGCAACGCGGACGTCGCGGCAGGCAGCAGCTCACCGTCGGCAATCACGGCGAGCAGGCCGCCGTCGAGCGCTTCCAGCTCCTCCGGAAGGACCTCGACGAGGCGGCTGACCACCGCTCCCGCTTCCACTTCGTCAACGATGGGCGACCAGCGGCCCTCGCGGACGGCCTTGGGAGCGGACACCACCAGGCCGGCGGCGTTTGCCATCCGGACCGCGGCCTCGGCGATCTGGGACGGGGTGCGGTAGTTGACGGTCAGCTCCTCGAGCTGCCACCGTTCACCGAACATCGGGGCCAGGGCGCCCTGCCAGGAGTTGGCGCCGGCCACGGAACTGGTCTGGGCAATGTCCCCCACTATGGTGAAGGACTTCAGCGGGCACCGCCGGACGAGGAGCCGCCACTGCATGGGCGACAGTTCCTGCGCTTCGTCAACCACGATGTGTCCGAACGCCCAGGTGCGGTCGCTGGTGGCACGCTCCGCGGCCGTCTGCCGGGTTTTCTGTTCACGGTTTTGCTCGGCCAGTTCCTCAGCCGACATCAGCGGGTCCACGCCTGCCATCTGCATGTTTTCGAGGGTCTGCTTGGCGTTGGCGACGTCCCGGGCACGGTCGTGTTCCTGCTGGGCAAGGCCCCGCCCGGCGGCGGGGTCGAGCTCGCCGAGCAGCTCGGCTGCCTCGTCCAGCAGCGGCACATCCGCTTCGGTCCACGGGGCGTCCGCCGGCCGCCGCAGCAGTTCCCGCTCCGCCGGGGTAAGGAGCGGGGTGCAGAACTCAAGGATGGCGGGCTTGCTGAACAGCTCGGAGATCAGCTTCTCCGGCGTCATGGGCATCCAGCACAGGTTCAGGGCGATCCGAACATCCCGGGCGGTGCGGACGTCTTCGGCCAGGTACGAGCGGTCGGCATTGTTGCCGATGTTGTCCGCCTCGATCATGTCGGTGAGCTGTTCCGTGAGTTCGCGCAGCAGGATCTTGACGAACGTCACGCGGGCCTCGTTGTGCGGCTTCCCGGTGGAACGCGCCCGCTCGCGTGCGCGGCGGACCTGCCGCGGCGTCAGGGTCAGTTTGCGGCCGTCCACTTCAAGGATGCGGTTGGCTGCAGGAGTCCGCTGGCGGTTGGAGACGGCGTTGGCCACGATCTTCGCCATGTCCAGGCGGCCCTTAATGGCGGCGACGTCCGGGTCGGCTTCGGGCACCGCATGGATTCCGGGCATCAGGCGGCCCACGCTGGCCATCACGACGCCGGTCTCGCCCAGCGAGGGCAGCACGCGTTCGATGTACTTCATGAACGACGACGACGGGCCCACCAGCAGCACGCCTGCACTCTTGAGCCGGTCCCGGTGGGTGTACAGCAGGTACGCGGCACGGTGCAGCGCCACGGCGGTCTTGCCCGTACCGGGGCCGCCCTGCACCACCAGGGCGCCCGAAATGGACGAACGGATGATCCGGTCCTGTTCAGACTGGATGGTGCTCACGATGTCCGACATCCGGCCGGTCCGCTTGGAGTTCAGCGCGGCCAGCAGGGCGCCCTCGCCCTGCAGGGATTCGTCGTCCGAGAGCATCGACGCATCCAGCACGTCGTCTTCAATGGCTTTGACCTCGCGGCCCTGCAGGATCAGGTGGCGGCGCCGGCGGACACCCTGCCGGTCGAAGGCGGTGGCCTGGTAGAAATGCCCGGCTTCGGGGGCACGCCAGTCCACCATGAGCCGCTGCAGGTCCTCGGTGGTGAGGCCGATCCGGCCGATGTACTGTTCTTCGCCGGAGTCCAGGTCCAGGCGGCCGAAGACCAGGCGGTCGTCGACGGCGTCCAGCTGCGCCAGGCGGTCTTCGTACAGTGCCGCGAACGCGTCGCGCTCGGAGACGTTCTGCATGGTGCCCACGGCACCGGACCGGCGCACCTGTGACAGCTGCCGGCGCTTCTCCTCACGGAGCTCTTCCAGCCGGGCATACAGGCCGGCTACATACTCACGTTCGTGGGCCAAATCGGCGTCGAGCATTTAACGTTCCCCTATCGCGCAAGACAGACCGTCCATTCTACAACCATTTCCGTTAACGCTTGTGAAACCCGGCGCTCCCGGACACGGGAGGCTTTCGCGCCCTGGACCGCGGCTGGGCCGCCTTGTATGCGGAGACCGTGGGGTCGCCCGTTAGCCAGAAACGCCAGGCATACTCGTCGGAACCGCCGGCGCCGGATACGCCCACACGGGGACCGGAACTGAGCTCTGTCGCCGGCCCGGACGGAAGCACGAGCCGGAACGGCGCGGCCAGGGCATCCCGGCCGCTGTCCGCCGTCGTCAGTCCCAGCGCCTTGGCGAGCCGGGCCGGGCCCCGGGCAAGGTCTGCGGGCGTCTTCGACGTGGGCCGCCGGAGCTGCGCAAGGCCAACGCCCTCCACGATTTCGCCGGCCCGCAGCAACAGGGCGGAGGCAACGCCTTCGGGCCCGCAGACGATATTGGTGCAATGGTGCATGCCGTACGTGAAGTAGACGTACAGGTGCCCGGCCGGCCCGAACATGGGGGCGTTCCGGGGCGTTTGGCCGCGGAAGGTGTGCGACCCCGGATCCGGGTGCAGCGAGTCCTCGGGCCCCAGGTAGGCCTCCACCTCGGTGAGCCGGACGGATACCGGCCCCTCGCGGGATTCGTGGGTGAGGACGGCCCCCAGCAGGAGCGGGGCCAGCTCCCGCGCGTCTCCGGTGAGGATTTCCCGCAGCGGCCGCCCCGCCGTCGACGGATATTCATTCATGGCCAGACCCTACCCAAATTCCGCGAAACCTACCGGAACACCGCGGCGGGCCGGGCTGCAGGGACGTGTCCGATTTCCGCTAGTGAAGGCCGCCTGCGGCTGGCAGGATGGAGGAATGGACTTTTGGCAGCGCTACCGCGCCATCGATGCGCGGGACACCCGCTTCGACGGGCAGTTCTTCACCGCTGTCCGGTCCACCAGCATCTACTGCCGCCCGTCCTGCCCGGCGCGGACACCCAAAGCCTCGAACGTGACGTTCTACGAAACGTCCGCTGCGGCGCACGACGCCGGCTACCGGGCCTGCAAGCGCTGCCTCCCGGAGGCTGTGCCCGGCACGCCGGCGTGGAATATCCGCCAGGACGTCGCCGGCCGGGCCATGCGCCTGATCAACGACGGCGTGATCAACCGCGACGGCGTGGAGGGCCTCGCCGCCCGCTTGGGGTACTCCTCGCGGCAGCTGAACAGGATCCTGACCCACGAACTGGGCGCCGGTCCCCTGTCCCTGGCCCGGGCGGGACGCGCACAGACCGCCCGGACGCTTTTGGTCTCGACGGGCATGAAGCTGGCCGACATTGCGTTTGCCGCGGGCTTCAGCAGCGTGCGGCAGTTCAACGAAACGGTGGCGGAGGTCTTCGCCATGACGCCATCCGCCCTCCGGGCCACCGCACGGCCAGGCACTCCTGCCGGCGGAACCACGGCCCTGAGCCTCAGCCTTCCGTACCGGCGGCCCTTTGATCCGGGCATCTTCTCCTTCCTGGCCGTGCGCGCCATTCCCGGCATCGAGGTGGGAACACCTACCTCCTACGCCCGGACGCTGCGCCTTCCCCACGGCGATGCCCGGTTTACTGTGGCGTACGACGACGGCGCCCGGGGGCGGCCGCTGACACTCACCGTCGGTGCGGTGGACCTGCGCGACCTCCCCGCACTGCTGAGTCGGGTCCGGCGGCTGTTCGACCTGGACGCCGACCCGGAGGCGATCGACAGCACCCTCGGCGTGGACCGGAGGCTCGCGGCGGCGGTAGCCGAAACACCGGGAATCCGGATGCCCGGCGCCCTCGATCCGCAGGAACTGCTGGTCCGCGCAATGGTGGGCCAGCAGATCACGGTGGCCGCGGCCCGCACGGCGCTGACCCAACTGTCCGCCGCAGGCAGCCCCAGCAGTTCTCCCGCAGAAGGACTGGACCGGCTGTTTCCCTCGCCTGCGGAAACCGCGGCAGCGGGACACCTGCTGCGCGGCCCCCGCCGGCGGACCGAATCCCTCCTGCACGCTGCCTCAGCCATGGCTGACGGCCAGCTCCAGTTCGGCTACGGCGACGACCTCGCAAGCCTCACCGCGGCACTGCTGCCGCTGCCCGGCGTCGGGCCCTGGACGGTGGGCTATGTGGCCATGCGCGTCCTGGGCGCTCCCGACATCTTCCTGGCCAACGATGCAGCCGTCCGCAACGGAATACGGGCCCTTGCCCCCGGCGGAGATGCCGGTGGAGATGCCGCCGCGCCGGACTTCCGCGAGGTCAGCCCGTGGCGCTCCTACGCGACGATGCACCTCTGGCGCGCCGCGGCCAAACCCCGACAGCCCATCGACCGACGCGGCACCCCCGCACCCGTGAAAGTGATGCCATGAAAGCCCAACTGCTGAAAATGTCCACCCCGGACGGCCCGTTCACCATCCTCGCCAGCGACGGCGTGGTGCTGGCATCCGGATGGACCTCCGGGCCCGCCGGCCTGACCGGGCAGATCCACCCCGCCCTGCTCCCCGCATCGTTCGAAGAGGTGACCGGCCTCGGTGCGATTTCGGCCGCCGTCGATGCCTTCTACAGCGGCGACCCCGCACCGGCCATGGCCGTCCCCGTCCTGCAGCGTTCCGGGCCTTTCCGCTCCCATGCCTGGGATGTCCTGCGGGAGGTCAAACCCGGTTTCCCGGTGACGTACACCGAGTACGCGGCGCTGGCGGGCAACGCCAAAGCCGTCCGGGCGGCGGCCAGTGCCTGTGCCTTCAACGCCGCGGCCCTGTTCGTTCCGTGCCACCGGGTGATCCGCACGGATGGCAGCCTGGGCGGGTTCCGCTGGGGCCTGCAGGTCAAGGAAAGCCTGCTCGCGCGCGAAGCCGCCTGACCCCGGCGGACGCCACCTGGCGTCCCGGCTTCTACTTGGTGGCCGGGGTGGCGGCTGGCCAGGGCAGCAGCTCCGGAAGGTCCGTGCCGTCAGCGTTGGCCGACGCGCGCAGGCTGCCGAGGGTGGGTTCCCGGCCGGCCAGCCAGGCGGCGAGGTCGGTGAGCATGCCGTTGACCACGGTGGACCGGTTGCCGCTGCCCAGGGAGACCGGCGGCAGTCCGAGGGGTTGCAGGAGTAGTTTGTCTCCGGGCTGCACCCTCGGTTCGAGGAATTTGAAGAGGTGGCCGCAGAAGTCCCTGCCCCAGGTTTCGGGTCCCCTGCCGGTGAGCAGGTCCGCGTTGTGGATGGTCAGTTCGCGCCACAGGGCAAGCCCGCCGTCGAGTACCACTCCCCCGCGGTAGGCAATGGGAGCCCACCATCCGTTGCGGTTGGCGGACGAATCCTTGACCCCCGGGAGGGCATCGAATGCCCGCAGCGCCCGGTCAATGGCGGTGGACAGGTCAGCCTGGTGGATGGCGGCGTCGTGGCCGGCCGCCATGTCGATGGCCCGGTTCCGGCCGTCCATGCCGCCGTCGTACAGTTCCACCGTCTCTCCGCGGGCTGCGTACTCCAGCTGCCGGGCCATCGCGTTGGAGATTCCGGTGAGGTGCGCCAGGACGTGGCCGCGGCTCCACCCGGGAAGCGCGGACGGAGCCTTCACGTCCCCGTCCGTGAGTTTGGCGACGTCGGTGGTGAGGTCGCCGGCGGCCTTGTGGAGCGCGGGAAGCAGGGTATCCGGTGCGGGAGCTGTCATGGGGCTCATCCTAGTCCGCGGGTGTGCCGTTCCGGCCCAGCCTGTGCCGCACATGCTGGCGGTCGTTGCTGGCCTGCCAGAACTCGTACTCCGTCGGCTGGACGGCGTACAGCTGCCAGCCCGGGTTGCTGTTGCCGTCGCTGCGCGGGCGGTCCGCCCAGTCACGGGCGGACGCCTCAGCCGACAGTTCGGCCACCGGACCGGCCACCCGGACCTGCCGGCCCTGGGACGCCCAGTAGAAGTTCATCGCCGCCTGCGGCGCAGCGGCCAATTCCCTGCCTTTGCGGGACGTGCGGGACGTGGCGAAGTGCCAGCCGTCGTCGTCGATGTTCTTCAGGATCAGCATGCGCGCCGACGGCTGCTGCCTGCCGCCGGAATCCTCGCCGACCGTCGCGAGGCTGAAGGCGTGTGGCTGCGGTTCGCCCGCTGCCAGGGCCTCGTCCAGCCACTGCCTGAAGAGTTCGGCGGGGTCCTGCGGCGCTGTGGCGGGGTCGAACTCCGGAAGGCTGGGCGGGAAGTCCGGGAGGGCGCGGAGGAACGTGCGGAAGGTTTCGCTCATGGCGCCATGCTAACGGGGCGGTCCCGCTGAAAGTCCAACGCCTGCTCATTTGTTGGCCCTTAAACGGCAACGCCCGCTCACTTCCGCGAAGAAAGTGAGCGGGCGTCGGCGTGAAAGCCGCCAGAGGTGAGCGGGCGTTGAAGCCTTATCCGGCGTACTCCCGCACGCCGGCAAGCTCGCGTTCGAGGGCGGCCAACTGGCGTTCGACGGCGGCCGGTGCCGTTCCGCCCTGCGAGTTGCGGCTGTTGAGCGACCCCTCGGTGGACAGGACGGTGCGGACCTCAGGGGTGAGGTGCTCCGAGATGGCCGCGTACTCTTCGTCGGTCAGGTCCCACAGCTCAACGCCGCGGGATTCTGCCTGCTTGACCGCTGCGCCGGACAGTTCGTGCGCCTCGCGGAAGGGCACGCCCTGGCGGACCAGCCATTCGGCGATGTCCGTGGCCAGCGCGAAGCCCTGCGGGGCCAGTGACTCCATCCGCTCCCGGTTGAACTTAAGGGTGGCGATCATGCCGGACACTGCCGGGAGCAGCAGCTCCAGGGTGTCTGCGGCGTCGAACACCGGTTCCTTGTCCTCCTGCAGGTCGCGGTTGTACGCGAGCGGCAGGCCCTTGAGCGTTGCCAGCAGGCCGGTCAGGTTGCCGATCAGGCGCCCTGCCTTGCCACGCGCCAGCTCGGCCACGTCCGGGTTCTTCTTCTGCGGCATGATCGAGGACCCCGTGGAGTAGGAATCATGCAGCGTGACGAAGGAGAACTCCTTGGTGGCCCAGAAGATGACTTCCTCGGAGATCCGGGACAGGTCCACGCCGATCATGGAGCAGACCCAGGCAAACTCGGCGAAGACATCGCGGGCGGCGGTGCCGTCAATCGAGTTGTGCGCGGCCGAGAAGAAGCCGAGGTCCGCTGCCACGGCCTCCGGATCGAGCCCGAGGGAAGATCCGGCCAGTGCGCCGGACCCGTACGGCGAGACACCGGCACGCTTGTCCCAGTCCTGGAGCCGCTGGACATCGCGCAGCAGCGGCCAGGCGTGGGCCAGCAGGTGGTGGCTGAGCAGGACCGGCTGGGCGTGCTGCAGGTGGGTGCGGCCGGGCATGGCCACGCCGTGGTGGGCCTTTGCCTGTTCCACCAACGCATCGATGGTGGCCAGGACGCCCCGGGCAATGATGCGTGCGTGGTCGCGCAGGAACATCCGGCCCAGGGTTGCCACCTGGTCGTTGCGTGACCGGCCGGCGCGGAGCTTGCCGCCCAGTTGGGCGCCGGCGCGTTCTATCAGTCCGCGTTCCAGCGAGCCGTGGACGTCCTCGTCGGATTCCGCGGGCAGGTAGGCGCCCGAGGCAACGTCCTCGTCCAGCTGCGTGAGCGCGGCGAGCATGCCGTCGAGCTCGGCAGCATCCAGCAGCCCGGCCTTGTGCAGCACGCGGGCGTGCGCCTTGGACCCGGCGATGTCGTAGCGGGCCAGCCGCCAGTCAAAGTGCGTGGACTTGCTCAGCGCGGCCAGTGCATCCGCGGGGCCGCCGGCGAACCGGCCGCCCCACAGTGCACCGGTGTTGGTTGCTTCTGCTTTTGGCTCAGCCACGGAATCTACTCGCCTGCGACCCGCAGGTCGCGGCCCGAGGCGACCTTGGAGGACATGCCAAACAGTTCGATGAAGCCGCGCGCCATGGACTGGTCGAAGGTGTCGCCGGTGTCGTAGGTGGCGAGGTCGAAGTCGTAGAGCGAGGTGTCTGAGCGGCGGCCGTTGACGATGGCCTGGCCGCCGTGGAGCACCATGCGGATGTCGCCGGAGACGTACTTCTGGGTGTCTTCGATAAACGCGTCGAGGGAGCGCTTGAGCGGGGAGAACCACTGTCCGTCGTACACCAGCTCTGCCCAGCGCTGGCCAACGGTTGCCTTGAAGCGTGCCTGCTCGCGCTCAACGGTGATGTCTTCGAGGTGCTTGTGCGCGGTGATCAGGGCCATGGCACCGGGGGCCTCGTAGATCTCGCGGGACTTGATGCCGACGAGCCGGTCTTCCACGACGTCGATCCGGCCAACGCCCTGGGCGCCTGCACGGCGGTTCAGTTCCTGGATGGCCTGCAGCGGGGTGACCTTGACGCCGTCGATCGCTACCGGGACACCGGCCTGGAAGGAGATGGTGACCTCATCCGGTGCCGGCGGGAATTCCGGGGTGGCGGTGTAGTCGTAGATGTCCTTGGTGGGGGCGTTCCAGATGTCTTCGAGGTAGCCGGTTTCGACGGCGCGTCCCCAGACGTTCTGGTCGATCGAGTACGGGTTCTTCTTCGTGGTCTCGATCGGCAGGCCCTTTTCCTCGGCGAAGGCAATGGCCTTGTCGCGGGTCAGCGCGAGGTCGCGGACGGGGGCGATGCATTTCAGGTCCGGTCCGAGGGTCTGGATGCCCACTTCGAAGCGGACCTGGTCGTTGCCCTTGCCGGTGCAGCCGTGGGCCACGGTGGTGGCGCCGAATTCGCGCGCAGCCTTGACCAGGTGCTTGACGATGACGGGGCGGGAGATGGCGGAGACCAGCGGGTAGTGGCCCTGGTAGAGGGCGTTGGCCTTCAGCGTGGGCATGGCGTATTCGTTGGCGAATTCGTCACGGGCGTCGGCGACGTAGGCTTCCACGGCGCCGCAGCCGAGGGCACGCTGGCGGATGGTCTCGAGGGACTCGCCGCCCTGTCCGACGTCGACGGCCACGGCGATGACCTCTGCACCGGTGGCTTCACCGATCCAGCCGATGGCTACGGACGTGTCCAGGCCGCCGGAGTAGGCAAGCACAATGCGTTCAGTCACTTCAGATGCTCCTTGTTGGGGTTGGTTGGTTGATTGTCTTCAAGCTTATTGCCCGGCGTCCTCGGCCAGCTGCAGGAAGCGGGCTGCGAGGTCCGGTCCGCCCAGCGGGTCGCGGGAGACCAGCAGGACGGTATCGTCGCCGGCGATGGTGCCCAGGATGGACGGCATCACCGAGTGGTCGATGGCCAGGGCCAGGAAGTTCGCGGCCCCGGGCGGGGTCCGCAGGACCACCAAATTGGCGGACGCTTCGGCCGTGACCAGCAGTTCGCTGCACAGCCTGGCGAGCCTGGCGTCCAGGATCTCCTGGCTCACGCCGCTGCGCGCCGACCGTTCCCCGCCCTCGGCCGGTACGGCGTAGACCAGGGCGCCTTCCTTGCCGCGGACGCGGACGGCGCCGAGTTCCACGAGGTCCCGGGACAGGGTTGCCTGGGTGACCTGCACGCCGTCGTCCGCCAGCAGGGCCGCAAGCTCGGCCTGTGACCGCACCGACTGGCCCGTGAGGATGGCAGTGATGCGCGCCAGCCGGGCAGTCTTGGTGGCCGGGCTGGAGCCCGGTGCCGACGGGTTGGTGGACACTAGAACGTGCTCTCGCCGGTACCTTCAACGGGAGCCAGCCCGTCAACGAAGGCCAGGCCGGACCGGTGCATCAGCCACGCCATGAGCGCCTTCTGGGCGTGGAGCCGGTTCTCGGCCTCGTCCCAGACGATCGACTGCGGGCCGTCAATGACGCCGGCGGAGATTTCGTAGCCGCGGTAGGCGGGGAGGCAGTGGAGTACGACGGCGTCTTGCGCGGCGAGTGCCATGGCGTCCCCGTCCACGGAGTAGTCGCGGAACAGCTGGAGCCTGGCTTCCTTCTCGGCTTCCTGGCCCATCGAGACCCAGGTGTCGGTGGCCACGACGTCAGCACCCTGCAGGGCTTCCTTTGCATCGGTGGTGATGAGCACCGAGCCTCCCGTTTCTGCCGCGCGTTCTTCTGCGGCGGCCACGATCTCCGCGGCCGGCAGGTACCCTTCGGGGCCGGCGATCCGGACGTGCATGCCTGCGGTGACGCCGGCCAGCAGGTAGGAGTTGGCCATGTTGTTGGCGGCGTCCCCCAGGTAGCTCATGGTCAGGCCCTTCAGGTCGCCCTTGTGTTCCTTGACGGCCAGCAGGTCTGCCAGGAGCTGGCAGGGGTGGTAGTCGTCGCACAGGGCGTTGATGACCGGAACCCTGGAGTTTTCGGCCATCGCCACGAGGCCGGAGTGGGCGCCGGTGCGCCAGACGATGGTGGAGACCATCCGTTCCAGGACCTTGGCCGTGTCCTCCACGGATTCCTTGTGGCCGATCTGTGCCTCGCCCGGGTTGATGATCAAGGCGTTGCCGCCCATGTCGGCGATGCCGGTGGCGAAGGAAACCCGGGTGCGGGTGGAGGTCTTGTCGAAGATGACGGCAACAGTTTTGCGTCCGCTGCCCTCGGCGGCGAACGGCTGGACACTGTACGGCGCGGCCTTCATGCGGGCAGCGAGCTCCAGCACTTCCGCCTGCTCGGCGGGGCTGAGGTCGGTGTCCTTGAGGAAGTGCCGGGTGGTTGCAACGGTCACTGGGCGTCCTTAGCTGCTTGGAGGATTGCCGGGAAGGCGGCGAGGAAGGTGTCGGCCTGGGCCGTGGTGAGGATCAGCGGCGGCGCCAGGCGGATGGTGCGCGGGCCGGGGCTGTTGACGATGAATCCGGCGTCAAGTCCTGCCTGCACGACCGCAGGTGCGACGTCGGCGTCAAGGTCGAAGCCGATCAGCAGGCCTTCGCCCCGGACCTCCGTGACGCCGGGAATGGCTGCCAGCGCGGAGCGCAGGTGCTCCCCCACCGCGGCGACGTTCGCCAGCACGTGCTGGCTTTCCAGGGCGTGCAGGGTGGCGAGGGCCGCCGCCGTCGCTACCGGATTGCCGCCGAAGGTGGTGCCATGCTGGCCGGCGGTCAACAGCGACGACGTCTGCTCACCGAACGTGAGCAGGGCGCCGATGGGGAATCCACCGCCCAGTCCCTTGGCCAGGGTGATGGCATCGGGGACGATGCCGGCGTCGGAGCTGGCGAACCACTTGCCCGTGCGGCCGATGCCGGTCTGGACCTCGTCGAGGATCAGCAGCGCCCCGGCCTTGGTGGTGGCTTCACGCGCGGCCTTCAGGTAGCCGGGTGGCAGGGGCCGCACACCGGCCTCGCCCTGGATGGGTTCCAGGAACACTGCGGCGACGGTCCCGTCCACGGCGGCTTCGAGGGCGGCGATGTCCCCGAAGGGGATGTGCACCACGCCGCCGGGCAGCGGCTCGAAGGGTGCCCGGTAGGCCTCCTTGGCCGTCAGGGCGAGGGCGCCCATGGTCCGGCCGTGGAAGGCCCCCTCGAGGGCGATGATTTTGGTGCGCTTGGTGTCGCCGCTGCCGGTGTTGCGGCGGGCCAGCTTGAAGGCTGCCTCGTTGGCTTCGGTGCCGGAGTTGCTGAAGAACACCTTGGACCCGGCAGGTGCTGCGGCCAGGTCCAGCAGCTTTTCGGCCAGCGCAACCTGCGTGGGGCTGGTGAAGAAGTTGGACACGTGGCCCAGGGTGGCCAGCTGGCTGGAAATCACGGAGGTGACGAACGGGTGGGCATGGCCGAGGGCGTTGACGGCGATACCGCCGAGCAGGTCCAGGTATTCCTTGCCGTCGGCGTCCCACACGAGGCAGCCGGAACCACGGACCAGGACGCGTTGCGGGGCGCCGAACACGCCCATGAGCGACGTGGAGTAGCGGGACAGCCATTCCGAGCCGGCGTGGCCCTGGGTTTCGACCAGCTCAGTTACTGAGGGCTTCTCAACGGTATTCATGCGTTTGTCTCCTCGTCCGGGATTACCTGGGTGCCGATGCCCGCGGTGGTGAAAGTTTCCAGAAGCATGGAGTGGGGCAGTCGCCCGTCCACGATGTGTGCCCGCTCCACGCCCTCGTCGATGGCCTTGAGGCAGGCGGCCATCTTGGGGATCATGCCCGACTCGAGGCTGGGCAGCATGTCCCGCAGTTCCGTCGCCGTGAGCGAGGAGATCAGCGAGGACTTGTCCGGCCAGTTGGCGTAGAGGCCTTCGACGTCGGTCAGGATCACCAGCTTCGAAGCGCCGAGGGCGGACGCCACAGCCGCGGCTGCGGTGTCCGCGTTGACGTTCAGGACCTGGCCGGTGGGCTGGAAGCGCGCAGCGCCGGGAACGCCGTCGCCGCCGTCGACGATTTCGGGAGCAACGGTGGAGATGACCGGGATGCGTCCGGCGTCGAGGATGTCCACGATGCCTGCGGGGTCGACGCCGACCACCTCGCCTACCAGCCCGAGGTCCACAGCTTCGCCGTCCACCACGGTCCCGGTGCGGACGGCGCGCAGCAGGCCGCCGTCTTCGCCGGACATGCCCACTGCGTAGGGGCCGTGGGAGTTGATGAGGCCCACAAGTTCCCTGCCCACCTGGCCGGTGAGGACCATGCGGACCACATCCATCGCTTCCGGGGTGGTGACGCGGAGGCCGCCCTTGAATTCGGATTCGATGCCCAGCCGGCCCAGCATGGCATTGATCTGTGGGCCGCCGCCATGGACCACCACGGGATGAATGCCTACATGGTGCAGGAAGACGATGTCCTCGGCGAAGGCCCGGCGGAGTTCGTCGTTGACCATTGCGTTGCCGCCGTACTTGATCACCATGGTGGTGCCGGCGAACCGCTGGATCCAGGGAAGGGCTTCGATCAGGGTCGCAGCCTTGTCCTGGGCGTCGGACATGCTGGTGTTCTCACGCGTCTGGGTGTTCATGCTGTCTCTTCCGCAAAAGTAGGCAAACGTGCTGGCAACGTTCAGCGCCTAGCTTGAGTAGGCGCTGTTTTCGTGCACGTAGTCGTGGGTGAGGTCGTTGGTCCAGATGGTTGCCTCGGCGTCGCCGGCCTGCAGATCGATTTCCACCAGGACTTCACGCGGTTCCAGGTCCACGAGGCCCCGGTCGTCACCGATGCTGCCGTTGCGGCAGATCTGGATGCCGTTCATGGCCACGTTGAGCTTGTCTGCTTCGAAGACGGCGTCTGTGGTGCCAACGGCGGACAGCACGCGGCCCCAGTTCGGATCCTTACCGAAAATGGCAGCCTTGAACAGGTTGGACCGGGCCACGGAGCGGCTGACGGTTTCAGCGTCCGCTTCGCTGGCGGCGTTGAACGTCCGGATGGCGATGTCGTGGCTGGCGCCTTCGGCGTCGCCGATCAGCTTGCGGGCGAGCTCGGCGCAGACCTGCGTCAGGCCTGCACCAAACGCCTCCGCTGCCGGCACCGCACCGGAGGCGCCCGAGGCGAGCAGGACCACGGTGTCGTTCGTGGACATGCAGCCGTCGGAGTCGGCGCGGTCAAAGGTGACGCGGGTGGCGTCACGGAGGACGACGTCGAGCATTTCGGGTTCGACGGCGGCATCCGTGGTGAGGACCACCAGCATAGTGGCCAGCCCCGGAGCCAGCATTCCGGCCCCCTTGGCGATCCCGCCGATGGTGAATTCCTGGCCGTCCGCGTCGGTGCCGATGAACAGCGCGGACTTGGGGATGCTGTCCGTGGTCATGATGGCCGTGCCGGCGTCCGGGCCGCCGTCGGCGCTGAGGGCAGCCGCCGCGGCCTCGACACCGGGAAGGATCTTGTCCATGGGAAGCTGCTCGCCAATCAGGCCGGTGGAGCAGACGAAGACGTCGGTGGCCGAGATGCCCAGCACGTCGGCCACTTTCTCGGCGGTGCTGTGGGTGTTCTGGAACCCGGTGGGTCCGGTGCAGGCGTTGGCGCCACCGGAGTTCAGGATGACGGCGTCCACGCGGCCGTCGGATACGACCTGGCGGGACCAGTGCACGGGGGCCGCTGCCACGCGGTTGCTGGTGAAAACTGCGGCTGCGGCCTTGGACGGTCCGTCGTTGACCACCAGGGCGAGGTCCGGGTTTCCGGAGGCCTTCAGCCCGGCGGTGACGCCGGCGGCCCGGAATCCCTGGGGTGCGGTAATGGTCACGGGGCTACTCCCTGCAGGTTGAGGCCGGCGGTTTCCGGCAGGCCGAGTGCGATGTTCATGGACTGCACGGCACCGCCGGCAGTGCCTTTGGTGAGGTTGTCGATCACGCAGGTGACAATGACCCGGCCGGTGTGGGGGTCAAAGGCCACCTGCATGGCGGCGTGGTTGGAGCCCTGGACCGACTTCGTGCCCGGCCACTGGCCTTCAGGCAGCAGGTGGACGAATGGTTCGTCGTCGTAGGCATCAGCCCAGGCCTGCCGCAGCCGCTCTGCGGTGGCGCTGTTCAGCGCCTGCGGCTTCACCTTGGCGGTGGCAGTGGTCAGGATGCCGCGGCTCATCGGAGCCAGGGTGGGCGTGAAGGAAACAGTGACTTGCTCGCCCGCTGCGTTGGACAGGCCCTGCTCGATCTCCGGTGTGTGCCGGTGGCCGCCGCCCACGCCGTAGGGGCTCATGGAGCCCATGACTTCGGCGCCGATCAGATTAACCTTGGCGGCCTTGCCCGCGCCTGAGGTGCCGGACGCGGAAACGATGACGACGTCGTCGGGCTCCAGGAGGTTTGCGGCGAACCCCGGGGTCAGGGCGAGCAGTGCGGACGTCGGGTAGCAGCCCGGCACGGCGATGCGGGTGGCGCCTTTGAGTGCCTCGCGCTGGCCCGGCAGCTCCGGGAGGCCGTAGGGCCAGGTGCCGGCGTGGGCCGAGCCGTAGAACTTCTCCCAGGCTGCGGGGTCTTCGAGACGGTGGTCTGCGCCGGCGTCGATCACCACGGTGCCCTCGGGCAGCTGCGCGGCAATTTCGGCGGATGCGCCGTGAGGCAGGGCAAGGAAGACGACGTCGTGGCCGGAGAGGTTCTCCACGGTGGTGTCCTCGAGGATGCGGCTGGCCAGCCCGTGCAGGTGCGGCTGCAGCTCGCCGAGCCGCGAGCCGGCGTTGCTGTGGGCGGTGATGGCACCGATCGTGACGTCCGGGTGCCCGGCAAGGATGCGGAGCACTTCCCCGCCCGCGTAGCCGCTGGCGCCCGACACTGCAACAGAAATAGTCATGATCCGACTATACAGCAATAGTTATGCATAGGCGCCGATACTTATGCATGCGGTGGTTGTGGAACATTCGAAGGCCCGGGATCCAAGGGAATCCTTAGGATGGTTGGAGCAGCCGGAGACGCCGGCCCGGGAAAGGGAAGCAATGACGCACGCAATCGTCGCACGCCAGGCAGGCGGACCGGAAGTCCTCGAGTACACGGAGATTGACCGGCCGGTCCCGGGCCCGGGACAGTTGCTGGTCAAGGTCGGAGCGGCCGGGGTCAACTTCATAGATACCTACAAGCGGGGCGGTGTCTACAAGGTCCAGTACCCCTTCATCCCGGGTTCGGAAGCCGCCGGCACAGTGGAGGCCGTGGGTGACGGGGTGACCTCGTTTACCGCCGGGGACCGCGTCGCCACGGCCGAGGGCGTCAACTGTTACGCGGAGTATGCGCTGGTGGATGAAGACGCCGCGCTCCCGGTGCCCGCCGGGCTGGATGACTTCACCGCAGCAGCCCTCCCCCTGCAGGGCATGACGGCCCATTACCTGATGAACTCCACCTTCAAGGTGGAACCCGGCCACACCGTCCTGCTGCATGCCGGCGCCGGCGGCGTGGGGCTGCTCCTCATCCAACTGCTGAAGGCCCGCGGCGCCCAGGTCATCACCACCGTGTCCACCGACGAAAAGGAACAGCTGGCCCGTGAAGCAGGCGCTGACCACGTGCTGCGGTACGAGGGCTTTGCGGCGCGGGTCCGCGGGATTACCGGCGGCACCGGCGCGGAAGTGGTCTACGACGGCGTTGGCAAGGACACGTTCGACGGCTCACTGGAGGCCCTTCGGATCCGCGGAACCCTGGTGCTCTTCGGCGCTGCGTCCGGCCCCGTCCCGCCGGTGGATCCGCAGCGCCTCAATGCCGGCGGCTCGCTGTTCCTGACCCGGCCCACCATGGGGCACTACCTCCAGGATGCCGCCGAGCGGCGGTGGCGCTCGGGCGAAATTTTCGCAGCCGCGGCCGACGGCACCCTCAAGGTCCGCGTCGGCGGGCGCTACCCGCTGTCCCAGGCAGAGCAGGCACACCGGGACCTCGAAGGCCGCCGCACCACCGGCAAGGTGGTGCTGGTTCCCTGAGGCCGGGCCACCCCGGCTGAACGTGCGGTGAACTGCGGGTCCCCCCGGCTGGCGGAACCCGGCGCGCCGGACACCTGTTGTTCACCTTGCCGGGGCAAAATGCCCGGGTGACTCAGCAGCAGGTCCCCCTTGGGGATATCCATTCCGGCGCCACGCCGGCCGCGCCCCCTACATCCGGCGGTTCACAGGCCGGTGGATCCCCCGAATTGGGGCCGGAAGGGGCTTCAACCCCGGGTTCGGCCCAGTCTCAGGGCACGCACGCGCCGCAGTTCCCGGGGTCACCGGCCGCCCCACCCGTCCGGACGCTGATTGATATCCTCCAGGACACTGCTGCCCGTTTCCCCGACGCATCGGCGCTCGACGACGGCCGTGTGTCCCTTAGTTACGCCCAGCTCATGGACGAAGTACGATCCGCCGGGCGCCGCCTCCACCAGGCGGGCCTCGGTGCCGGCGACCGGATCGGCGTGCGGATTCCTTCAGGCACCAACGAGCTGTATGTGTCCATCCTGGCCGTCCTGCTGGTGGGCGCCGCCTACGTCCCGGTTGACGCCGACGATCCCGACGAACGGGCCCGCCTGGTCTTCAACGAGGCCAAAGTCGCCGCCGTCCTGGAAGGCGGGCAGGTGATCAGGCCCGGCATGGCAGGAGGCCGCCGCCCAGGGCCCTTTGCGGGCGCACGCCCGCCCGTGCCGGATGACGACGCCTGGATCATCTTCACTTCCGGCTCCACCGGAACACCCAAGGGCGTTGCGGTCCGGCACCGTTCGGCCGCCGCGTTCGTGGACGCGGAGGCAAGGATCTTCCTGCACGGCGATCCCCTGGGACCCCAGGACCGGGTATTGGCGGGGCTCTCCGTGGCCTTCGACGCCTCCTGCGAAGAGATGTGGCTTGCCTGGCGGCACGGCGCCTGCCTGGTTCCCGCACCACGCGCCCTGGTCCGGACAGGCATGGACCTTGGCCCCTGGCTGATCAACCACGGCATCACCGCCGTTTCCACCGTGCCCACCCTCGCGGCACTCTGGCCCGCTGAATCCCTGGAAAACGTCCGCCTGCTCATCTTCGGCGGGGAGGCCTGCCCGCCCGAACTGGCGGAGCGCCTTGCCGTGGAAGGCCGCGAGGTGTGGAATACCTATGGCCCCACCGAAGCGACAGTAGTGGCCTGCGCAGCCCCCCTGGCAGGTTCCGGCCCCGTGCGGATTGGCCTGCCCCTGGACGGCTGGGACCTCGCCGTCGTCGACGCCCGCGGCATTCCGGTGGCCGAAGGCGGGACGGGTGAGCTGATCATCGGCGGCGTCGGGCTGGCCCGGTACCTTGACCCCGCCAAGGACGCCGAAAAGTACGCTCCCATGCCCAGCCTGGGCTGGGACCGCGCCTACCGCTCCGGCGACCTTGTCCGCTTCGAGCAGGCGGGCCTCATATTCCAGGGCCGGGCCGACGAGCAGGTCAAACTGGGCGGCCGCCGGATCGAGCTGGGCGAAATCGACTCCGCCATGCAGTCGCTGCCCGGGGTTGCCGGTGCGGCCGCCGCGGTGCAGACGACGGCGGCGGGCAACCAGATCCTGGTGGGCTACCTGGCACCTGTTGCCGGTGAAGACCTGGACCTGGCTGAGGCACGCGGGCGCCTGGCAGGAAGCCTGCCGGCTGCGCTGGTGCCCCTCCTGACGGTGGTGGATTCGCTGCCCACCAAGACCAGCGGGAAGGTGGACAGGCATGCGCTGCCCTGGCCGCTCGCCGGTGCCGGTGCTGCGGAGGCGGACGCTGCTCCCCTGCACCTCCCCGGGGACGCCACCTGGATCGTGGAGCAATGGAGCAGCATCCTGGGCAGTCCGGTGACATCCCTCGACGCGGACTTCTTCGCGTACGGCGGCGGATCCCTGGCCGCGGCGCAGCTGGTCTCCGCCCTCCGGGTCCGCTACCCCACCATCACCGTCGCCGACATCTACGCCACACCCCGGGTGGGGGCGCTGGTGGAGCTGGCACGGCAGTCACGGCCCGATGGGTCCTTTGGCCCGGCAAAGAACCGCACCGTGCGGCCCACCGCCCGCAAATCCCAGGTGTTCCAGACACTGATGGGCGTTCCACTGCACATCCTGGTGGGCATGCGCTGGCTGACCTACCTCATGGCAGCCAACAACCTGCTGGCAGGCAATGCCGGGTTCGCCGCAGCTCCCACCGTGTCATGGTGGTGGGTGGCGGCCTCGTGGCTGGTGTTCGTCAGCCCGGCGGGACGGATGCTGCTGGCGGTGGCCGCCGCGCGGATCCTGCTCCGAGGTGTCAGGCCCGGCACGTATCCGCGTTCCGGCCGTGTCCACCTCCGGCTCTGGCTGGCAGAGCAGATCCAGGACCTGGCCGGCGCCATCAGCCTGGGAAGCGCAGCGTGGGTGCCCTACTACGCCCGGGCTCTCGGCGCGAAGATTGGCCGGGACGTCCAGCTGCACTCGCTGCCGCCGGTGACAGGGCTGCTCACGCTGGGCCGGGGCGCCAACGTGGAGCCGGAGGTGGATTTGTCCGGGTGGTGGATCGACGGCGACCACGTCCACATCGGCGCGATCCGGATCGGTGCCAGCGCCTCGGTGGGCGCCCGCAGCACGCTGATGCCCGGAACGTCCATCGGCGCAGGGGCGCAAGTGGAGGCGGGCTCAGCGGTCTCCGGGAAGGTCAAGGCCGGGCAGCTGGTGGCCGGCTCGCCCGCCCGCCGGCAGGGCAAAGCCAAGCATTCCGCTCCTGCAGCCCCGGTCCTGGGCCCCGTGGCAGCCAAAGCCTGGTTCGGCGGATTCGCGCTGGCCTCGGCAGTACTGTCCCTGCTGCCCTTCGTGTCCGCGGCGGCGGCCGCCTGGGTGGCATACCTGTTCATCCAGGGGGGCACCTCCCTCAGCGGCGCGCTGCCGAGGCTCCTGCTCGCGCTCGCGCCGGCTGCGCTCACCTGGTTCGCGGCCAACGCCCTCCTCATCCTTGCCGCAACCCGGCTCCTCAGCGTTGGCATCACCGAGGGCTACCACCGGGTCCGCAGCAGGGTGGGCTGGCAAATCTGGGCCACCGAACGCGTCCTCGACCTTGCCAGGGACCTGCTGTTCCCCATCTATGCCAGCCTCTTCACGCCGGTGTGGCTGCGCCTGCTGGGAGCAAAAATCGGCAAGAACGTGGAGGCCTCCACGGTGCTGCTGATCCCCAAGATGACCACCGTGGGCGAAGGTGCCTTCCTGGCGGACGACACCATGGTGGCCTCTTACGAGCTGGATGGCGGGTGGCTGCGCGTGGCCCCGGCCAAGATCGGCAAACGGTCCTTCCTGGGCAACTCCGGCATGACCGCAGCGGGCCGGAACGTCCCCAAGAACTCGCTGGTCGCGGTCCTCTCCGCAACGCCGGCCAAGGCCAAATCCGGCACGTCCTGGCTGGGCAGTCCGCCGGTCCGCCTCCGCCGCACAGCGATCGCCTCCGACGACACCCGCACCTTCCAGCCCCCGCTGAAGCTCAGGGTCGCCAGGACGCTGTGGGAGCTGTGCAGGTTCCTGCCCGTGATGCTCACCGTGGGTATTGCCGGCGGCGCCATGCTGGTCTTCGACTGGTTGGCCGCCACCTTCAACTATGGGGTGGCAGCCCTGCTCAGCGGCGTCGTCATGCTGCTGGCCGGTTTCGTGGCCGCGTTCTCCGCCGTTGCCGCCAAATGGATCCTGGTGGGACGGATCCGGGCCGGCGAGCACCCCCTCTGGAGCTCGTTCATCTGGCGCAACGAAGTGGTGGACAGCTTCATCGAACTGGTCAGTGCACCATGGTTCGCCCGCGCCGCGTCCGGCACCCCGGCACTGGTCTGGTGGCTGCGTGCCCTCGGGGCGAAGATCGGGACGGGCACGTGGTGCGAAAGCTACTGGCTGCCCGAGGCGGACCTGGTGATCCTCGGCCGGAACGCCACCGTCAACCGGGGCTGCGTGGTGCAGACGCACCTGTTCCACGACAGGGTGATGAGCATTGACGCTGTTACCCTCGAAGACGGGGCCACCATGGGCCCGCACGGGGTCATCCTGCCCCAGGCCAGCGTGGGTGCCGGTGGAACGGTGGGTCCCGCGTCCCTGGTGATGCGCGGCGAGACCGTCCCGGCCGCCACGTACTGGATGGGCAACCCGGTCAGCCCGTGGAACGGCCCCGCAACACCGTCTGCCTAGCAACCGAAGGTCGCCATGAGTTCTCCAGCATCAGCCGCCCGCGGCAACGTGGCCGCGTCCAGCGGTGCGGCTCCCGATCCCTACATGCCGGGCGCGGGCACCAACGCCTACCGGGTGGAACGCTACGAACTGGACCTGGACTACCGCGTGGCCAGCAACCGCCTGAGCGGCAGGGCGGTGCTGCACGGCGTCGCCTGCGTGGCGACGTCGGCCATTGTCCTTGACCTGGTGGGGCTCCGCGCCACCAAGGTCCAGCTCAATGGCGGCAGGGCACTGCGGTTCAACCAGCGCGCCGGGCAGCTGGTGGCCTCAACCCCGGCTCCCCTCCAGGCGGACGAGCCCTTCACCATCGAAGTCCGCTACGGGGGCAACCCGTCGCCGCGGCGGGGCCTATGGGGCGAAGTGGGCTGGGAAGAACTGACCGACGGCGTGCTGGTGGCCGGGCAGCCCAACGGCGCACCATCCTGGTTTCCCTGCAACGACCATCCCCGCGACAAGGCCAGCTACAGGTTCACGGTGACTACCGACGCGAACTACCGCGCCGTCTGCAACGGAGTGCTGCAGTCGCGCACCACCCGGTCCAGCCGGGAAACCTGGGTGTACGAGCAGGCTGAGCCCATGCCCGCGTACCTTGCCACCGTACAGATCGGCCGGTACGGCCTGCTGGAACTGGATGCCGGGCGCTCCGGACCACAGGTGCCGCAGTCCGTCGCCGTCTCCCCCGCGCTCGCCGACCAGGCACGCGCCGGGCTGGCCCTGCAGCCGGCCATGATGCGGACGTTCAGCAGCTGCTTTGGGCCCTACCCGTTCGCCGGGCACACGGTGGTGGTCACCGAGGACGAGCTGGAGATCCCGCTTGAAGCCCAGGGGCTGTCCATCCTCGGCCCCAACCATTTGACGGCGGACTGGGAGTCGCAGCGGCTGATCGCCCACGAGCTCTCGCATCAGTGGTTCGGAAACTCCGTGACGGCCGCCAGCTGGCAGGACATCTGGCTCCACGAGGGCTTCGCCTGCTATGCCGAATGGATCTGGTCCGAGGAAGCCGGCGTGATGTCAGTCGCCGCCCGGGCTGGCGCCGCGTGGCGCGGGCTGAAGGCCGATGCGCAGGACCTTCTGGTGGGCGATCCGGGGCCGCAGCATATGTTCGATGACCGGGTTTACAAGCGGGGCGCCCTGGCCGTGCACGCCGTCCGCGTGGCAGTAGGTGATCTCGCCTTCTTTGCGCTGCTGCAGGAGTGGACCGCCACCCACCGGCACGGCTCGGTCAGCACGCATGACTTCATCATGGCCGTGGACCGTGCCACCGCCATCGACACCGAGGCGCTGCTGCACCCGTGGCTGTATGAGGAACTCCTGCCGCCGCTGCCGGCAGGCTGACGCCCCGTTCCGGTGCTGCCTAAGGGCGTCCGGGCGTCAGGGAAAGCGCGACGGCGGCCGCCAACTGCGCGGGCAGCCCGGTTTCCGCGGGGGCAAGGTCCCTCAGGCCCGGCAGTTCGCGCACGTCCAGGGACGAGGGCGATGTACGGAGCCCGTCGCCGGTCATTTTCAGCCACGCCTCTTTCCGGGCCCACAGTTTCGCCTGGGCGGCCGGCCGGCCTTCCGGCGGCACGGTCCGGATGTCCCGGTGTTCAGCGGTGGTCAGTGCCAGCCCGGCAAATCCGCTGAAGTCGGTACGGGCCGGGTCCTCGATGTCCACGCCGAGGCGCACGTCCGGCCCAAAGTCCTGAACGGCGGCAAGGAGGGTCCAGCCGGCGGCCCGGGAGAGGCTCAGTGCCAACGGCAGCCGGGTGCCCCGGTAGAAGTAGCCGGGCCTGCCGTGGCTGAGGTCCGCGCCTGAGCCGCACTGCGGGCAGCTGTAGCAGGCGTCCAAGCTGGTCACGGCCAGGCCCAGCAGGTCAGCGGCGAACCGGCGCTGGGCCAGTCGGGAGGCCAGGAACCGGTGGCCGGCCGCGGGCTCCATGGCGCGGGCCCGGCGCAGCTCGGCGCAGTCCAGGAGCCGTTCCGAGTCCTGCACCAGCCCGGCGGCGTCGCCGGCAAGCGAAAAGGGCGGGACGGCGTGAACCACAAGTTGTGGAGTCATGCCGTCCCGCCCTTTTTGAATCGCCAGCCGGACCAGCGGCTAGCGCTGGACTGCCCCGAAGCGCTCGGCGGCCAGTGCCACGGCGCCCTCGCGGGCGGCGGACGCTTCGTCAGCCGTCAGGGTGCGGTCCGCGGCGCGGAACCGCAGGCCGAACGCCAGTGACTTCTTGCCGTCTTCGATGCCCTTGCCGGCGTACACGTCGAACAGGGCGACGTCCTCCAGCAGTTCGCCGGCGCCTTCCCGGAGTACGTCGAGGACGTCGTCTGCGGGCACATCGGCGGGGACCACCAGCGCCACGTCCTGGGTGGCCAGCGGGAACGTGGAAATGTGACGGGCCACAATCACGTCCGGGGCTGCCTCGAACAAGGCGTCGGCGTTGATTTCCAGCGCCACCGAGCGGGCCGGCATGTCAGTGGCTGCCAGCAGCTTGGGGTGCAGCTCGCCGGCGTAACCCACGGTCTCGCCCGTCCGCAGCGACAAGCGTGCGGCGCGGCCCGGGTGGAATGCCTGGTGGCTGCCTTGGCTGGCCACGAGGTCCACTCCCAGGACGTCCCCGGCGAGGCGGGCAATGTCCAGGGCGTCCGCCCAGTCCCACAGCCGGGGGGCGTGCGCTGCGGCGGCCGGGGAATCATGCCCTGTCAGGACCGCGGCGACGTGGAACGGCTGGTCCGGGACGCCGTCGTACAGCGCATCCAGCACCTCGTCGGCAGGCTTGGCGCCCAGCGGCGGAATCGATTCGGTTCCCGCGGTGTCGCCGGGCAGGAACACCTGCCCGGATTCGAAGATGGCGAGGTCGCGGAAGCCGCGGGAGTGGTTCCGCTTGGCCACCTCGATCAGGCCCGGCAGGACGGAGGTGCGCAGGAAGCCCTGCTCCTCGCTGATGGGGTTGGCCAGCTTGAGCGCGGGCCGGGCGGCACCCTGTTCCGCAACGCCGAACGTGTCGTTGGCGGCCTTGGATACGAACGGGTAGGACAGCACCTCGGTGAGACCGGCGTCCGCCAGCGCCTGGATGAGCCGCCGGCGCTGCTGCTGCAGGCGCGTCAGGCCACGCCCCGGAGGAGCTACCGGCAGCGTGGCGGGAATCTTGTCGTAGCCCACCAGCCGCGCGATTTCCTCGGACAGGTCTTCCTTGGTCTCAAGGTCGTGCCGCCAGCTCGGCGCAGTGACCGTCCAGCCGCCGTCGTGCTTTTCCACCGCAGCGCCGAGGTCCTCCAGGGCGGTAACGATCTGCTCTTCCGAGAAGTCGATGCCGATCCGGGCGGCCGCGAACCCTGCGGGAAGCTCGATGGTGACCGTTTCCGGTGCGGTTCCGACGTCGGTTCCGGCTTCGTCGGCGGTGCCGCCGGCCAGTTCCACCAGGAGGTCCACGACGCGCTGGGCGGCGATGCCGGCCACGTGCCAGTCGACGCCGCGCTCGAAGCGCTTGGACGCTTCGGACGGCAGCTTGTGCCGGCGCCGGGAACGGCTGATGGACACCTCATCGAAGTGGGCGGCCTCAACCAGGATGTTCGACGTCGTATCGCCCACCTCGGTTGCCGCGCCGCCCATGACGCCGGCGATGCCGATGGCCCCGGAGTCGTCGGTGATGAGCAGGTCCTCCGGGTCGAGGGTGCGTTCCTTGTCATCGAGCGTGGCGATCTTCTCGCCCGCGGCAGCGCGCCGCACCACGATGTCCCCGGACAGCTTGTCCAGGTCGTAGCAGTGCGTGGGCTGGCCCAGTTCGAGCATGACGTAGTTGGAAATGTCCACGGGCAGGGAGATGGAGCGGATGCCGGCGAGGCGCAGGCGGGACGCCATCCAGGGCGGGGTGGGGCGGCTGGGGTCCACGCCACGGACGGTGCGCGCCACGAAGCGGTCGCAGCCGGGCTTGCCATAGATGGGGGCGTCGTCGTTGAGCTTGACGCCATAGCCGCCGGACAGCACCTCAGGCGCCTGTACCTTGCTGGCGGGGTCCGTGAAAGTGGTTCCCGTGGCGTGCGCGTACTCGCGGGCCGCGCCGCGGATGGAGAAGGCGTAGCCGCGGTCCGGGGTGACGTTGATTTCGGCTGCCTGGTCGTAGAGGCCCAGCAGTTCCATCGCGTCGGTGCCGATTTCCGGATCAAGGCCGATGCGGGAGAGGACCAGGATGCCGTCGTGGTCCTCGCCGATGCCCAGCTCACGGACGGAGGCGATCATGCCGGCGGAAAGGTGTCCGTAGGTCTTGCGGGCAGAGATGCGGAAGTCACCCGGGAGGACGGCGCCCGGGAGCGTGACCACTACCTTGTCGCCTTCCACGAAGTTGTGGGCGCCGCAGATGATGCCCTGGACTCCGGAAGGGTCGATGCCCTCTCCGGTCAGGGTCTGCTCCGCGCCTTCGGGAACCACGCGGACCTGGCACCAGTTGATGGTCTTGCCGTTGGTCTGCGGTTCCTTGACGATGCTCAGGACCTGGCCCACCACCACCGGCCCCTGCAGGGTATCGGTGGGACGGTGGACGTCCTCTTCCTCGAAGCCGACCTTGACCAGTTCTTCCATGACGTCTTCGGCCGTGGCTCCGGCCGGTACCTCTGCGAATTCACGCAGCCAGGAAAGGGGGATACGCACTGTTAGATCTCCATCCCGAAGTGCTCGCTGAAACGTACATCGCCTTCGATCATGTCGCGCATGTCGCTGACCTCGTTGCGGAACATGAGGGCACGCTCAATGCCCATGCCGAAGGCAAAACCTGAATAGACATCGGGGTCGATGCCGGCAGCGCGGAGGACGTTGGGGTTGACCATGCCGCAGCCGCCCCACTCGATCCAGCGCGGACCGCCCTTGGCGCCCGGGTGGAAGATGTCCAGTTCCGCGGACGGCTCGGTGAACGGGAAGTAGTTGGGCCGCAGCCTGACCTTCGCTTCGTCGCCGAACATCTGCCGGGTGAAGTGCTCCAGGGTGCCGAGCAGGTCTGCCATGGACAGGCCCTTGTCGATGGCCAGGCCCTCGAACTGGTGGAACACCGGGGTGTGCGTGGCGTCGAGTTCATCGGTGCGGAACACCTTGCCCGGGCACAGGACGTAGATGGGCAGATCGCGTTCCAGCATGGAACGGACCTGGACCGGGGACGTGTGCGTGCGCATGAGGAGGTGTGCCTCGGGCGGCTCCACGAAGAACGTGTCCTGCATTTCCCGCGCCGGGTGGTCCGGCTTGAAGTTCAGGGCGTCGAAGTTGAACCATTCCGATTCCACCTCCGGGCCTTCTGCGATTTCCCAGCCCATGCCCACGAAAATGTCCGAAACGCGGTCCTGCAGGGTGGACAGCGGGTGCCGGGCGCCGGCACGACGACGGCGGGGCGCGGCGGTGACGTCCACGGTCTCTTCGAGGAGGATCCGGGCATCGTTCTCGGCTTCCAGGACCGCGGTACGGTCGGCGAGCGCCTTGTTGACCCGGCCGCGTGACGCGCCCATCAGCTTCCCGGCGAGCGCCTTCTGGTCCTTGGGGAGCCTGCCGATTTCACGGTTGGCCAGGCTGAGCGGGGACTTCTCCCCCGTATGCGCAAGCCTCACCGCCTTCAGCTCGTCAAGGGTTGCCGCACCGGCGATGGCGGTGACGGCCTGGTCTACAGCGGCGTTGATGGCGGCTTCATCCGTGGGGTTCGGGATGGCATCGCCCGGCAAAGTTTCAGTCATCTACTGTTCTTAGCTACGAGTTCGTTGGCTGCCGGCGAACAGGGCAGCCTGCACGGTTTCCCGGCGGCGCGTCCGTCACTGGCAGGTCATGGATGAATGCCCGCGGATTCAGTTCAGCAATCCGGTGCATTCAATGACCAGGGCAGGGCCAGCCGGAAAACCGGCAGCCACTGCCCTCCAGTCTAGTAGAACGCTGCGGCTACCATGTCCTCATGACATTGCGGCAGCGCCCCGGACGCGTGCGGTACCTGCGCCTGCAAAACTTGCGGCGCCGGCTCCTGCGCGCCCACCCCTTGCGCCGGCACTCCCTGACAGCCGGCCAGCGGGCCAGGCAGGCGGCCAACCTGGCTAACGGCAGCACTCTGTTGGGCCTGGCCGTGGCCGGGGCTGCCCGTACCCGCCTGCAGCGCGGTCCGCGCGGCCTGGTACTGGCCGCCGGTTATGGGTGGCCGTTGCCGGTTGCCGGGGCCTTCACCCTGGGCAACGTGGTGCTGTGCCGCTGCCCGGCCGAAGCCATGCTGGACCGGCCCGAGCTGCTGGGGCACGAGGAGAAGCACTGCTCCCAATACGCCTGCTGCCTGGGCCTTCCCTTCATCCCGCTATACCTGCTGGCCGCGGGGTGGTCGATGCTGCGGACCGGCAACCCGGGGACGGGCAACGTCTTTGAGCGGCGGGCGGGACTGCTGGCGGGCGGCTATCCGGCGCACGGAAAGCGGGCCTGGTCGTGACGCCGGCAGAGACCCCCGCACCCATGCGCGATGGCAGCGTGACCGTCACCGGGTCAGGCTGGGCGGACGCTGCCCCGGATGTGGCAGTTGTTTCCATCGGCGTGGAATGCCGCCGCGACTCCGTCGAGGCTGCCTACTCTGCTGCAGGGAGCGCACTGGCGGCCGTCACAGCAGCCTTCCGTGGGCATCGCGTTGCCGCAGCGGACCTGCGGACGGCCGGGCTGAACGTCAGGGCAGATCTCGTGTGGCGGGAGGGCGAAGGCCAGCGGGTCGCGGGGTACGTCGCTGCCAGCACCCTTGCTGTGCAACTGCGGGACGTGGCGGCCGCTTCGCGGATGATCGCCGACGCCACTGCTGCCGGTGGCAATGATGTCCGGCTCAACGGCCTGACCTTCTCACTCTCCGATCCGTCCGCGGTGAAAGAGCGTGCCCGCGCGGCCGCATGGGAGGACGCCAGGGCCGCTGCCGCACAGTACGCCGCCCTTGCCTCTGCCACGCTGGGCAGCGTCCTGTCCGTGTCCGAGCTCGCCGCGGGGCAGGGGCCCATTCCCGTGGCGGGAATCCAGCGCATGGCCGCGGCCGAAAGCGTGTCCGTGGAGCCCGGGGAAAGCCGGGTGGAAGCGGCCGTCACCGTGGTGTGGGAGCTCAGAGCCGGGCAGTAACAGGCGGCGCCGCCTTGACTTTCATTCGAACATGTTTTCGAATGAAGGCATGAGATGGGACGCGCAGGCACTGCTGCAGGCACCCGGGGACGGTTCTGCTGCCACCCCCGCACTACTTCCGCTTGCCGGCTTGGTCCGTTCCGTCACCACGCCGGAGTTCGCGGGCATCACCTTCCACGAGGTCACCGCAAAATCCGTGCTGAACAGGGTGCCGGCCGGTTCAAAGATGCCGTTTGAGTGGACCGTGAATCCGTACCGCGGCTGCAGTCACGCCTGCGTTTACTGCTTTGCCCGCAAGAGCCACACCTACCTCGATTTTGACGCAGGCGTGGACTTCGACAGCCAGGTGGTGGTCAAGGTTAACGCGGCGGACGTCCTGCGCAAGGAGTTGGCCAGGCCCTCCTGGACTCGGCCGCAGGTGGCACTGGGAACCAACACCGACCCCTACCAGCGTGCGGAGGGCAGGTACCGGCTGATGCCCGGCATCATTGCTGCCCTGGCCGACTCCGGCACTCCCCTGTCCATCCTGACCAAGGGAACGCTGCTGGCGCGGGACATTCCGTTGCTGAAGAGCGCGGCAGCACAGGTCCCTGTAGGCCTGGGCATTTCACTGGCCATGACGGACGAGGCCCTTTCCGAGGCCATAGAACCTGGAACGCCGGGTCCGCGGGCACGGCTCAAGCTCGTTTCCAGGCTCCGGGAGGCGGGTCTTCCGTGCGGCGTCATGGCGATGCCCATCCTGCCGTGGCTCTCGGACAGCGACGAAGCCCTGGACGCCCTTTTCGCTTCGCTGGCCTCAGTCGGAGCCACCGGCGTCAGCGCGGGCGCCCTGTACCTCAAACCCGGCACGCGGGAATGGTTCATGAAGTGGATCGCCGCGAACCATCCGGAGCTGGCTGGCCGCTACCGCCGCCTTTACGGGTCAGGCTCCTACGCGTCCCACGAGTACAGAACCTGGCTGGCGGGCAAGGTGCGCTACTTCAAGGCACGGCACGGCTTTGCCTTCTCGTCCGGGTTCAGCCACCGGGACCTTGATCCCCGCGACGAGGAAGCCGAATATCCCGCAGGCATCATTCCCGAAGCACGGCAGGGGCACGGTGCAGGCGCTTCCGCCCCGCACGGTGGAGCTGAGGGCGCTCAGCAGGCCCTCTTCTAGTTCAGCGCCCGTCGGCCGGAACGGCCAGGGAAGCGAGCAATGCACGGACAATCGGGAAGTCCGCCGGTATCCACGGCAACGCCAGGACGGCATCCGGGTCGTCGAGGGGAAGCCAGCGCAACTGGTCATGGTCCTCCAGCGGACGGGGCTCACCGGCGGTAACCTCTGCAGACCAGACGCGCATGGCGGCACGGTCACTTAGCGGCCAGCCGCCGGGTCCGCCAGCAGGAAGCTCCGCCCCCAGGCGGACAACGACGCCGAGCTCCTCCAGCAACTCCCGCCGGAGAGCGGCCTCGGGTTCCTCCCCGGGCTCCACCTTGCCACCGGGGAACTCCCACAGGCCGGCCAATTTTTCGGGCGCATTGCGCCTGGCCACCAGCAGCATGGACGGCCGGGCCAGCCGGTCCACCACCGCACCGCCCACCACCTGTATCAGTTCAGTCACCGCTCCAGTCTATGGGGGACAATGGGAACACCGGCCGGGCTTCCCGGGGAATATCCGTCCCCGGGAAGCAGTTGACCAAATCCGGGCCCGTGGTTCATCCGGGCCGTGCAGCCCCACCGTCGTGGCATGTGTTTCTTCCATCAGCAATCCACTTCGGAAAGCAGGCTTATGAGCAGCGCCACCCAAACGTCCACGGCGGGCCCACTGACGTCCCGCAACCTGGCGCTGGCGATTCTTTCGCTGGCCATGGGCGGCGTCGGCATCGGTGTTACCGAGTTCACCATGATGGGCCTGCTGAAAGAGGTGGAGCAGGGCCTGGCCATCAGCACGCCGGAGGCCGGCCATCTGATTTCCGCCTACGCCCTGGGTGTGGTGGTGGGAGCACCGCTGCTGGCTGCTGTTGGTGCGCGGCTGCCTCGCAAACAGCTCGCCCTGGGCCTGCTGCTGTTCTTTACGGTGGCAAACCTGGCATCGTTCGTGGCTCCCGACTACGGCACCATGCTGGTGTCGCGCTTCGCCGCCGGCCTTCCGCACGGCGCGTTCTTCGGTGTTGCGGCGGTCATCGCCGCGTCCCTCGTTCCGCCCACCCGCCGGGGCTGGGCGATTTCGATGGTGATGGCCGGACTGAGCATCTCCAACGTGGTGGGCGTGCCGTTCGCCACCTGGCTCGGGCAGACTTACGGCTGGCGGCTGCTTTTCGTCCTGGTTGGTTTCATCGGGCTGCTGACCCTGGCAATGGTCTGGCGCTTTGTACCCTTCCAGGCTGCCCACCCTGATGCGAGCATCAGGCGTGAGCTCGGCGCTTTGAAGCGGCTTCAGGTGTGGCTGGCCATCCTCATCGGCGTGGTGGGTTTTGGGGGCTTCTTCGCTACCTACACCTACATCGCCCACACCATGACCGTGGTGGCCGGGATCCCGTCGTCGCTGATTCCCCTGGTGGTGGCCCTTTACGGCCTGGGCATGGTGGCAGGCAACTTGGTGGGCGGAAGGCTCGCCGACAAGTCGGTGATGGGAACCCTGTACAAGGTTCTGCCCGTCATCGCAGTTGCCCTCGTGGTCTACGCCGTGGCGGTGCACTGGCCGTGGTCGGCACTGCTCATGGTTTTTGTGGTGGGCGCCTCCGGGTCCATGCTGATCCCCGCACTGCAGACCCGGCTGCTGGATGCCTCCCCCGATGCCCCGTCGCTGGCGTCGTCGCTGAACCACGCGGCGCTGAATGTCGCCAATGCCCTGGGCGCCTTCCTCGGCGGCCTCGTCATCGCCCTCGGGTGGGGCTATGTGGCGCCCGCGCTGGTAGGTGCTGTCCTGGCGGTCCTGGGCTTCGGCGTCGCCGTCCTCAGTGGTGTGTTGGAACGCCGGAAGCCGCTGACGGCCTGAACCCAGGTTCCGGCAGGCGCAGCAGCCGGTAAGCCCGCGGAGCTAGCGGTCTTCCAGCGCGGAAGTCCGCTGCAGGTCAGGCTCCAGGTAGATCACGCGCGCTATGGGAACAGCGGTCCGGATCCTTTCCTCCGTGGCGTCGATCGCCGTGGCGATCTGCTCCCCCGTGGAGGACCTGCTGACGGCTATCTTGGCCGCCACCAGAAGTTCTTCCGGTCCAAGGTGCAGCGTCTTAAGGTGGATCAGCCGGCCGCCGTCGGACTCGATGGCAGCCGTGATCCTTTCGACGTCCTGCCGCGTGGCGGACTCCCCCACGAGCAGTGACTTGGTTTCCAGCGCAAGCACAACAGCGATGGCGACCAGCAGCAGGCCGATCATGGCCGTTCCCGCGGCATCCCACAGTCCGTTGCCGGTCAGGATAGTCATTCCGACGCCGATCAGTGCGAACGCCAGTCCCAGCAGTGCGCCGAAATCCTCGAGGAGGATCACCGGCAACTCCGGCTGCTTGGCGCTGCGGACGAACTTCACCCAGGACTGCGAGCCGCGGGAGCGGTTGGATTCGCGGATCGCCGTCCGGAAGGAAAAGCCCTCGGCAAGGATGGCACCCACCAGAACGGCCAGCGGAACCCACCAGAAGTCCCCTTCGATCGCGTGCGGATCGCGGAACTTTTCCCACGCCTCAAAGAGGGCGAAGAGTCCACCGACGCTGAACAG
Organism: Arthrobacter sp. Leaf137; assembly: GCF_001423525.1. GTDB lineage: Bacteria > Actinomycetota > Actinomycetes > Actinomycetales > Micrococcaceae > Arthrobacter. Next base: position 33,244 of record NZ_LMOI01000021.1, read on the forward strand.
CACTATGGAGACGATGAAGGCGTAGATATAGCGCTCACGTCCGTACCCGAAGGGGTGCTGGGGACTGGCGGCACGCTGCGACTTCTTGCCGCCCACCAGCAGGAGGAGCTGGTTTCCGGAATCGGCGACGGAGTGGATCGCCTCGGCAAGCATTGATGATGACCTGGTCAGGAAGTAGGCGACGAACTTCAAAGCCGCGATGGACAGGTTGGCGGCCAGTGCCGCAATGATCGCCTTGTTTCCGCCATGTGCAGCCACGGTAGTCCCCTCCAGGGTTCGGGATAGTCGCATCACCGGTCCGGCTTCGTTTTCCGGCCATGCATACCGTACCCACGGTGCTCCCCCGCATGCAGCAGGCACAAGGCCCGCACCTGCTGACTTTACGGGCCCGTTATGTTAGCTTGAGCCTCATCGGGACCATCACGTGCCCGTGAATATATGAGGAGGAAACATGGGTTTTCTTGCTTGGATTATTCTCGGCCTCATCGTTGGGGCCATTGTTAAAGCCGTCATGCCCGGCAGGGTCGGCGGCGGTTGGGTCACCAGCCTGGTTCTGGGTGTGGTGGGCGCCATCGTAGGCGGCTGGATTGGCAGCCTCCTGTTCAACCGGGGCGATCTTGGCTTCTTCGACCTCGGCACTTGGATTCTCGCTATTGTTGGCGGCTTGGTGGTCGCCGGCATCTACGGAGCAATCACTGGCCGGGGCAAGGCAACCCGCGCACCCTAGAAGGCACCGTTAGCGGAATCTGCCGCTGTCCAGGGCCCCGGATCTTCCGGGGCCTTTACTTTTGTCCGGAGGCTTTATGACCTTGTTCCGAGGCAACAGGCGTCAGTTGCGCTGGGACCTGGCACTCGCGTACAGGCAGACGGTGGCAGCCGTTCCCAGGTTCAGGCTTTCGGCGGCTCCGTAGACGGGCACGGCCACGCGGTGGTCAGCCAGTTCAAGCTCTGCCGCAGAGAGCCCCTGCGCCTCGTTGCCGAACAGCCAGGCGGTGGGACTCTCAAGTGGGTACTCCGAACCCGTCGAGGCAGCCCCAAGACGGCGGGCAGCGCTCTGGTCCTGCAGCTGATCGAGGTTCAGCTGCCCCTGGCCGTCCGCGGCAAGGACCCCAAGACCACGTTCCTTGCACCGCGCCACCAGTTCCTCGATCTCTGCGCCCAGCACCACGGGCAGGTGGAAGAGGGATCCCACAGTCGAGCGGACGGCCTTGGGGTTGTAGATATCGACGCTGGATGCAGTCAGGATGACGGCGTCGGCGCCGGCCGCGTCGGCTGCCCGGAGCACGGTGCCGGCGTTGCCGGGGTCGCGGACCTGGCAGAGCACTGCAACGAGCTGCGGGCCGGCGTCGAGCACCTGGTCGAGGGTCACGTCGAGGAATCCGCAGACCGCGAGAATGCCCTGCGGGGTCACCGTGTCCGCCATCGCGGCGAGAACCTCATCAGTGGCCAGGTAGGCGGTGGTGCCCTCAGCGAGAGCTTCCAAGTCGGGGTGCCGGTCCAGGCAGGACTCGCTCGCGTAAACCTCATAGACAATGCCGGGCTCCCCCGCGGCAAGCCTCTCTTGGTGGAGCACCAGGGCTTCGCGGACGGCCTGCGGCCCCTCCGCCAGGAACTCCCGGCGTTTTAAACGGGCCGGGCGCCCGGCAAGCTGTGCCACCTTCCTCACCCGATCAGCTCGAGGATTGGAAAGTGGAAAGTCTTGCGGGCGCCCGGTTTCGTTCATATAAGAACCTTAGTAGCTCTCGCTGCCGGTTCTTGAACGCGTCGTTCGGGGTACTACTCGGCAGCCTCGTCAGCGGCGGCCTTCTTGGCGGCAGGCTTCTTGGCCGCGGCCTTCTTGGCAGCAGGCTTCTTGGCCGGTGCAGCCTCGGCCTGGACAGCGGGAGCGGAGGTGTCGGCAGGCAGCGAGTCCTTGGCAACCTTGACCAGCGCAGCGAAGGCGTTGGCGTCGGAGACGGCCAGTTCAGCCAGCATGCGGCGGTCAACCTCGACCTCAGCGGCCTTCAGGCCCTGGATCAGGCGGTTGTAGGTCAGGCCGTTGGCGCGGGAAGCCGCGTTGATGCGCTGGATCCACAGGCGGCGGAAGTCGCCCTTCTTCTTCTTGCGGTCGCCGTAGCTGTACACAAACGAGTGCAGCAGCTGCTCTTTGGCCTTGCGGTACAGGCGTGAACGCTGTCCACGGTAGCCCTTTGCGCGTTCAAGGATAACCCGGCGCTTCTTGTGGGCGTTGACCGCCCTCTTCACACGTGCCACGTGCGTACTCCTTCGAAAATCTGATCCCAAGCATCTGTCACCGGATGTTCCGGTGGCCTGAGAAGGCTTTTTGGCAATTGACCGACTACCGGACGGCAGTCAGCCAGAGAACTTGGAAATTAGATGCCGAGCATCTTCCGGATGACCTTGGCGTCGCCCTTGAAGACGATCTTGTCGCCGGCGAGGCGGCGGGTCAGCCTGGAGGACTTGTGCTCGAGGTAGTGGCGGCGGTTGGCCTGCTGGCGGCGCAGCTTGCCACTGCCGGTCAACTTGAAGCGCTTCTTAGCACCGCTGTGGGTCTTCATCTTCGGCATGGGAACCGATCTCCTTACGTATCCGCAGGCTATGCCTGCAGCTCTATCGCGCAGCCGCCCGGGGGCGGCCTGCTGGTTGCTGTCTGCCGATGGCCTGAGCCGTCGGCAGCTGTGGACTAAGTGGTCTTCTTACCCGACGGCTTCGGTGCTGCCTTCGGGGCAGGACGTGCGGCCGGCTTCGGTGCAGCGGGCCTGGCCACCGGCTTCGGCGGAGCCGGAACAGCTGCAGGCTTGGGAGCCGCCACCGGCTTGGGCGCCGGGGCCGCAGCCTTGGGAGCTTCCTGCTTGGGAGCCGGGGCTGCAGCCTTCGGGGCTTCCTGCTTGGGAGCCTCCTGCTTGGGAGCTTCCCGCTTCGGGGCTTCCTGCTTGGGAGCCTCCTGCTTGGGAGCTTCCCGCTTCGGAGCCTCCTGCTTGGGAGCTTCCTCCTTGGGAGCTGCTTCGGCAGCCTTGGCCGGAGCCTCGGCAACAACCTCTTCGGGTGCTTCCGCAGGTGCCCGCTCAGCCTCCACCGGAGCTTCCGCCTCGGTGGAAAGAGTGAAGCCTTCGGGCAGCAGATCCGCCAGTGACTGGGTCATGGGAGCATCGTCCTTGCCGGACGTGTCTACCCGGCCCGCGGCCTTGGCTTCATTCTCGGCCTTGGCTTCGGCGCGCTGGGTGGCGCGGCGGGCCTCCGCCTTCGCTTCTGCCTTGTTCTTCAGCGGACCAACCACCATGACCATGTTGCGGCCGTCAATGCGGGGGCTGGACTCAACCACGCCAACTTCAGCGACGTCATCTGCGAAGCGCTGGAGCAGGCGGATGCCCATCTCCGGACGCTGCTGCTCACGGCCGCGGAACTGGATCATGGCCTTGACTTTGTCCCCGGCACCGAGGAAGCGCAGTGCGTGCCCGCGCTTGGTCTCGTAGTCGTGGGTGTCGATCTTCAGGCGGAAGCGGATTTCCTTCAGAACGGTGTTCGTCTGGTTCTTCCGGGCTTCGCGTGCCTTGACCGCGGCTTCGTACTTGTACTTGCCGAAGTCCATCAGCTTGCACACCGGAGGCTTCGCCTGAGGTGCAACTTCAACGAGATCAAGGTCGGACTCGGCAGCCAGACGCAGGGCATCCTCAATACGGACGATTCCTACCTGTTCACCTGCAGGGCCGACCAGCCGCACCTCGGGGACGCGGATACGCTCATTGATTCTTGGCTCGCTAATGTTAAAGCTCCTGTTTTTGTTGTTGTATCCCGGCAAATAGAGAAGGCCCCCAATTGCCGGAGCAATCGAAGGCCTCATGTCAGGTTGGTACTGCCGGGCCCGGGACGGGCCTGCATGCATTGGGTCGGCGAACTGCCGAACCAATGCCCAACCGTGTACCCGGCAACCTTGCGTTCCACAGAATCCTGACGGAACAACGGCTGACGCGGGTGGGAGAGAACTCCGCTTGCAAACTGCATGCCATTCTACAGAGAAAATTCCCGTCAGCGCCGAATAGCACCGGTGGGAACCTGGCCTGTGAGGGCGATCTCTGAAATAACGACATTCAGTCGGTCTGTGTCAAGCTTACCAGTATGAGCACCCCAGACAGTAATTCATACGTTTTCGAGCCTGCCCAGGACAGCGCCGGCAACTCCGCCGACGTGTCCCAGCAGGTCCGGGACATCTCTGAAGTTCCGGCCATCGAGGTCATCACCACCGCTGCCGTCCACTTGATGTCCGCCGCCGCCGTCAAGCTCGGCCTGGCCGCGGAAGAGAACGCCGCCGACCTGAAGGACCTGGACGAGGCCCGCAAACTCATCACCGCCCTGGCCGGGTTGGTAACGGCCGCCGCCCCGGAAATCGGATCGCAGCACGCAGGTCCCTTGCGCGACGGCCTCCGCTCCCTGCAGCTGTCGTTCCGTGAAGAGTCGCTGATCCAGGATGCTCCAGGCAAGGGTCCGGGCGAAAAGTTCACGGGCGCAGTCAACTAGCCCAGCACTCCCCCGCGCAGCGCGCGACGGCGGGGCGACCTTCAAGGGGTCGTCCCGCCGTCGCGCTTTAAGAAGCTGCGCCGCAGGACGTTGGGCAGGTATGCGGGCCTTCGAGGTGGTGGGGCCCGGCCTGCACGCCCCAGGGCTTCAGCCGGGTTGTCCGGTCAGGCCTTGACCTGGCGCCGCCGGCGCTGCTGCAGGAGCAGTCCCGCGAGGCAGAGGATGACACCGGCAACCCCCACGGACACGAAGCCGCCGGAGGGTCCCGTTCCGTCAATGAAGACACCCGCCAGCGGTGAACCCAGCGCCACCCCCGCGGTCAGCGCTGAACCGTACCAACCCATCGCTTCGCCGCGGCGCTCTTCGGACACAAGGTCGGCCACCTTCTCCGAAGCAGCGGACAGCACCGGGGCGCACAGGAGCCCGGGCATGATGGACAGCAGGGCGAGTGTCCAGGTTCCGGACGCGAAACCCATGGGAATGGTGAACGCGGCCATGCCCAGCAGCAGCAGGATGGGCGGGACAGGCCGGTGCATGGCGCCGTAGACCAGGCCGCCCACCACGGATGCCGCGCACCAGAACAGGAACACGATTCCGATCTCGCCTTGATGCCCGCCGATCTCCAGGGCCGCCACGATGCCCACGTCACTGCCGCTGAGAACCATGCCGGCACCCGCGGCGACGGCAAAGACCGCCCCCACCGCAGGTGTAAACCAGGCGAAGCTGTGCGCCACCCTGCCCCTGACACCGGGAGCACGCTCCGCCCCGGCTGGCAGCAGGTCCGCCGCGGCTTCCTGCAGGTGGGCGGGTGCAGCCGAGACCACGGCGATTTCTGCTGCGTGCTGCTCGTCCTCAACGCATTCAGCGGTTTGTTCCGGGCTGCGGGTGGGCGGGTTGAACCAGATCAGGAACAGCCCGGCCAGGGACGTGGACAGGCCCACGACCGTGAGACCCGCCGTCGTGTGCCCGCTCGTTGCCACCACGGCGCCGGCCGCGGGCCCGATCATGAACACCATCTCGGTGCTGATGGCATCCAGGGCAAAAGCGGTGCGCCTCTGCTTGCCGTCGGCCAGGACACCCAGGGACTGGCGCACCACGCTGAAGATGGGCAGGGTCAACAGGCCGCCGACGAACACCAGCGGCAGGAGCCACTGGTAGGACACGTGCGGAACGATGGACCAGATGACCGCTTCGGAGATGACGGACGGGACCAGTGCACGCCGGAGGCCGACGGTGTCCACCCGGCGCCCGCGCCACGGTGCCCCGACAGCTATACCGATCGTCATCACGGCGGCTGCAGCACCGGCAGCGGCGTATCCCTGGCCCAGGGTGAGGACGATGTGCAGGGTCAGCAGCACGCCCGCCGCAGAATGTGGAATGCGGGCAACCATGCCCACCAGCAAAAGCCTCCGGATAGGCCGGACGGCCAGCAGCTCCCGGTACAGCGCGAAGTTCACGAAAAAGGTTCCTTACGTATGCCTCAGGAACCCGGGGCAGCCCCGCTCCTGACAACTAGCCTGTGGCGCGCCGCAGCTTGACCTCGAGCGAATCGACCCGCTCCCCAAACAATACATTCCGGGACCACTCGGCCTGCAGCGCAGCCACCAGGCGCTGCACGCCTGAGGCGTCCAACCCGTCCTCAAGGTAGAGCACCACTTGCAGTTCCGGTCCCGCGCCGCCACCCGGCAACACGGTCCCGTCGGCTGCCCGGGCAGCCACTCCCCTGCCCGGCAGGAGCTCGATCCGGCGGACAGTTGGGAACGCAGCGGCGGCAGCACCCATCTCGGCCGCCAGTTCCTCGTCGGCGTAGGAGGGCAGCCAGGGCTGCTGCTGGGCCAGCGCCCACACGGCCGGCCGGCGAACTACGAAAGTGACATCTGCGCCCGGGTCCAGGACCACGAGGTCGGCACCCTCCGCCACGGCGGACAGCGCAGCGCGTGCCGCGTAGACAGCCACCGGGCGGGCATCGGGGTGCCAGGCGCTCAGGGCCTCCGTTGACGTGAAGGCCGGCAGCGCGGTCCTGCCGTCGGCGGCTTTGAGCGTTACCAGCGCCATGTCTGCCTGCTTGTCGGCATGCAGGCCGTGGTCAGACTCCGCTTCTTCCGCCAGCTGGGCCACGATGGGGATGAAGACCCGCGCCGTCGCCAGGGACGCCACGACGGCAGCTTCGTCGCCGGTTCCCCCACGCAAGCCCGCGACGGCGGCGCGGTAGCCTGCGTTGGCCGTACCGTCGTCGTCCTCGAAATTGTGGATCTTCGCGTTGTCGCCGGCGAGGCTGCGGCCCGCCCAGGGCTGGCCCGCGGAGTCGGTCGCGCCGCCGGCTCCTGCCAGCGCCGCGGCGATATGGCCGGGAAGGTGGCGGGGAGCGGGGGCGCCTGAATCTTTGCTGGCCATCGCGTCGGGTTCCGGCAGCCTAGCGGCGGCCGGCCACGTCGAGGGCTTCGGGCAGGGTGAAGGCGCCGGCATAGAGGGCCTTGCCCACGATGGCACCTTCGACGCCCAGCGGGACCAGGGAGCGCAGGACCTTGAGGTCATCGAGGCTGGAGATGCCGCCGGACGCGATGACGGGTTTGCCGGTCTTCTCCACCATCTGGCGCAGCAGTTCAACGTTGGGCCCCTGCAGGGTGCCGTCCTTGGTCACGTCGGTGACCACGTAGCGCGAGCAGCCTGCATCCTCGAGGCGGGCCAGGACGTCCCAGAGGTCCCCGCCTTCTTTGGTCCAGCCACGTCCGGCCAGGGTGGTCCCGCGCACGTCGAGTCCGACGGCGATTTTGTCACCGAAGCGCTCGATGGCCCGGCGGGTCCACTCCGGGTTTTCCAGCGCGGCGGTGCCGAGGTTAACCCGGGCGACGCCGAGGCCAAGGGCGGCTTCGAGGGTTTCGTCGTCCCGCAGTCCGCCGGAGAGTTCCACCTTGATGTCCAGCTGCCCCACCACCTCGCGGAGGAGTTCGGCGTTGGAGCCGCGGCCGAAGGCGGCGTCCAGGTCCACGAGGTGCACCCACTCGGCGCCCTGCTGCTGCCAGTTCAGCGCAGCCTCCAGCGGTGTTCCGTAGCTGGTTTCACTGCCGGCCTCGCCCTGGACCAGCCGCACGGCCTGGCCGTTGACGACGTCGACGGCGGGCAGCAGTTCAAGTACCGGCAGATCGTTTGCGGTGGTCATCTTCATCCTTGGTGTTGTTGGGTGGGGTGCCGGGCTGCCGGCACAGTGCCGGGGCGCGTCAGTGGCCGGAGCCGTTTACCAGGTTGCCGGTCAGTTGCCCGGGAGGGTCAGCAGGTAGGCGGCGAGCAGGGACATGGCTGCCAGGACGTAGAACGAAACCTGGGTCCACAGGGGCTTGTGCTGCTGCCGGAAGGACAGGGCACCGCCCACCAGCAGGCCGGCCAGTCCCATCAGCACGATGGACCACATTCAGGCGCCGCCGGCAGGGTCGCCACTGCTGGTTTCTGTAGGCCGGCGCAGCGCGTCCACCCAGTTGCGCAGCAGCCGCGCACCGGCATCGCCTGACTTCTCCGGGTGGAACTGCGTGGCGCACAGCGGCCCGTTCTCGACGGCGGCAATAAAGGGCGCGCCGTGTTCGGACCACGTCACCAGCGGAGGGGCCATCAGCGGCTGGATGACGTCGAAGTTCCATTCCTGCACGCCGTAGGAGTGGACGAAGTAGAACCGCTCGCCTTCCACTCCGGCGAAGAGCTTTGAACCCTCCGGTACCTTGACGGTGTTCCAGCCCATGTGCGGAACGACGTCGGCCGGCAGCAGCTCGACCTTTCCGGGCCATTCGCCGATGCCCTCAGCCTCGGTGCCATGCTCGACGCCGGCCTCGAAAAGTACCTGGAGGCCTACGCAGATCCCCAGGACGGGGCGTCCGCCTGCCACCCGGCGGCCGATGAGCCTGATGCCATCCACGGCCTTGAGCTCGCGCATGACCGTCTCGAAGGCGCCGACGCCGGGAACCACCAGGCCGTCGGCGTTCAGGACATCTTCGGGCTTGGCGCTGAGGATGACCTCCGCGCCAGCCCGCTCGAGGGCGCGCACGGCGGACCGGACGTTGCCGGAACCGTAGTCGAGCACCGTGACGGTGGGCTTCCCCTCCGGGGATGCGGGCTTGCGTGACGCGGACGGGTCGATGATGGCACCGTCCTTCAGGATCTGGCCGCTCACAGGGCACCCTTGGTGGACGGGATGCCCTCAACCCGCGGATCGGGTTCGACGGCTGCACGGAGGGCACGGGCGAACGCCTTGAACTGGGCTTCCACAATGTGGTGGGGGTCCCGTCCGGCAATGACGTTCATGTGCAGGCAGATACCGGCGTGCAGGGTGATGGCTTCAAAGACGTGGCGGGTCAGGGAGCCGGTGAAGTGGCCGCCGATCAGGTGGTATTCCTGGCCGGCGGGCTCGCCGCCGTGCACGAGGTAGGGGCGTCCCGAGACGTCCACCACGGCGTTGGCCAGGGCCTCGTCCAGCGGTACGGTCGCTTCCCCGAACCGGCGGATGCCCGCCTTGTTGCCCAGGGCCGTCCGCAGCACCTCGCCGAAGGTGATGGCGACGTCCTCCACGGTGTGGTGGACGTCGATGTGGGTGTCCCCGGCGGCCTTGACCGTCATGTCGATCAGCGAGTGCTTGCACAGTGCCGTGAGCATGTGGTCGTAGAACGGCACGGAAGTGTCGATGTCCGAGACGCCGGTACCGTCGAGATTGATTTCCACGAGCACGGACGACTCGCTGGTGGCACGCTCCATACGTGCGGTCCGGGCTGCGGCCGCGTTCGATCCGGTGGAAGTCATGGTCAGGTGTCCTTTGTGGCAGGAAGGGTGGTCAGGGCGTCCAGCGCCGGTTCTTCAAGTCTAGGCGGGAAGGGCCGGCTGGCTGGCAAGGATGCTTTCCAGGGAGGTGAGGAAGGCTGTGGTTTCCGTCTCAGTGCCGGCAGTGACCCGCAGGTGCCCCGGGATGCCGACGTCGCGGATCAGCACACCCGCATCCAGCAGTTCCTGCCAGACCCGGTGCGGGTTCTCCAGTCCGCCGAAGAACACGTAGTTGGAGTCGGACGCCGCCGGCTTGAGGCCCATGCGGGTCAGTTCGGACACGATGCGGTCGCGCTGCCTTTTGATGTCCTCGACGTCCGCCATGAGGGCTTCGCGGTGCTGCAGGGCCGCGAGGGCGGTTGCCTGGGTGATGGCCGACAGGTGGTACGGGAGCCGGACCAGGCGCAGCGCGTCGGTCACTTCCGGGGCGGCTGCCATGTATCCCAGCCGGGCGCCGGCCAGCGCGAACGCCTTGCTCATGGTGCGGGAAACGATCAGCCGCTCCCGCCCGGGCAGCAGCGTCAGGGCGCTGGGCGTGCCGTCGTGGGCAAACTCGTGGTAGGCCTCGTCCACGATCACGATGGCCTGGCTTTCGGCGCCGGCTTCGTAGACCGCTTCCACCACGTCGAGCCCGAGGCCGGTGCCGGTGGGGTTGTTCGGCGAGCACAGGAAGACGATGTTGGGCTTCAGTTCCCGGACCTGGCGGGCGGCCGATTCGGCGCTGAGGCCGTACCCGTCCTCACGCTGGCCCTTAATGTATCCGGTGTCGGTGCCGCTGGCCAGCAGCGGGTACATGGAGTACGTGGGCGGGAAGCCCAGCGCCGTGCGGCCCGGACCGCCAAATGCCTGAAGGATCTGCTGGAGCACCTCGTTGGAGCCGTTAGCTGCCCACACGTTGGCCTCGTCCAGGCCGTGGCCCAGATACTCGGCAAGGGCCTTGCGGAGCTCGGTGAACTCCCGGTCCGGGTAGCGGTTAAGGCCGGCGGCAGCCTCCGCGACAGCCGCCGTGATGGCGGCAGTGACGTCGGCCGGGACACCATGGGTGTTCTCATTGACGTTGAGGAGGATGGGGACATCCAGCTGCGGGGCACCGTAGGGCGTGAGGCCCCGGAGGTTGCTGCGGAGGGGAAGCCGGTTCAGGCGTTCAAGCTGGTCATTCACCTGAACAGTTTAGTGGGAGGTGCGGTCGCCCGAAAATGTGACGGTTTGCGCCGGTCCGGGCGGGGTGCGCGCTCCGGGCGACGCACCTGCTGTTTGCGGGCCTTCATTCATCCGGGAAATCTTGCCGGCACCTTTCCTAGCGCGTGGGAATGTACAGCTGCTGTCCCGGGAGAATCTTCCCGGCGGACAGGTTGTTGAGCTGCACAATATCTGCCACAACGTCCCTGGCGTCCCGCTCCGGCGCGAGGTCGGCTGCGATCCCCCACAGCGACTCACCCGGCTGCACGGTCACTGTGACGGTGGGGGTCACGGTGAGGTCCGCCGCGGAGTCGGATGCCTTGGCGGGGGAATTGAAGAATCCGGCCAGGGACAGCAGGAGCGCCGCCAGCAGCACCAGTGGAATCCCGATCAGGACCACCTTGCCCCGCCGCGTGAGGCGCAGGGGCGGCAGCGGCGCCTGGCCGCGGCGTCCGCCGGCCGGCGTCCGCTGGACCGGCACCCGGCCTTCCTGCGCCGCCTGCTGATCCCGGGCACCGTTGCCGTGAACATCGAAACCGTGTGACCTGAAAGCGGATGTAGCTGACATGACCTTAGCCCTCCTGGACCGTGCTGCGTCTGTTGGTGTCGCCTGCTGGTGCCGCCCGATGGTGCTGCCTGACCGGCTCCGTGTTCGAACTGCTGCTCTCCTTGTTAGAACACATATTCGAATACTGCTTGGTTCAGTTTTAGCACCTATGGACGAATAATGTCGAGACTCGCTAGAACAAATGTTTGAAAAAGCAATGTGGCTGACCTACGTTTGAGGCAGGAACATCCACACCTGAAGTTGATCAGCAGGGTCTGACATTGACGGTGTGAACACTCAGTCCGGTGCAGTTGAAAGCCCGGTGGCTACCGAAAGGCAACGGCGAACATGGCAGCAGCAGCCACCGGGGGCAGGGCGACCTCGCAGCCGAAAAGGACAGCCAAGGGTTTGACGCCGCGGCAGAAGAAAATCCTCGAGACCATCCAGCGTTCGGTCAATGTCAACGGTTACCCGCCGTCCATGCGCGAAATTGGGGACACCGTAGGGCTGGCCAGCCTCTCCAGCGTCACCCACCAGCTCTCCCAGCTGGAAAAGCTGGGCTACCTCCGGCGTGATCCGAAGCGGCCCCGTGCCATGGAAGTCCTGATGCCGCTGACCCTCGACGGCGGTACAACCGGCAGGACGGCCAGGCAGGCAGCGGCACCAGAGGCGGCGGCCTCACCGGGGATCGCGGCTGTCACGGAGTTGCCCACGGCGCTGGATACGGCCATGGTGCCCCTCGTCGGCCGCATTGCCGCCGGCGGCCCCATCCTTGCGGACCAGGTGGTGGAAGACGTTATGCCGCTCCCCCGCCAACTGGTGGGCCAGGGCGAACTCTTCATGCTCAGGGTGGCCGGTGATTCCATGGTGGACGCCGCCATCTGTGACGGCGACTGGGTGGTGGTCCGGCGCCAGGCCGACGCCGCGAACGGCGATATTGTTGCAGCGCTCCTGGACGACGAAGCCACGGTCAAGACATTCCGCCAGCGGGACGGTCACACGTGGCTGCTGCCCCAGAACACGCAGTACGAACCGATCCTTGGCGACCATGCCACCATCATGGGCAAAGTGGTTTCGGTCCTCCGGTCGCTCTAGCGGGACCGCACGTCAACAACAGGCCGCAGCAGTCCAGCCGATAAGGAAGGCGCCGTTCCCCGGAACGGCGCCTTCCTTATGTATTTCAGGTGCTGCCTAGGGCGTTTCCCCGGCCAGCCTCTCCAAGGCCGCGATCGCCGTCGTGCGGTCCGTCGTCGCCCAGAAGGGCGGCAGGGCGCCGCGCAGGAACCCGGCATAGCGTTCCGTGGCCAGGCGGGAATCGAGGACCGCCACCACGCCTTTGTCGCCGGTGGAGCGGATCAGCCTGCCGGCGCCCTGGGCCAGCCGGATGGCGGCATGCGTGGCCGAGACGGACATGAATCCGTTGCCGCCTGCCTGTGCCACGGCCCGGGAGCGGGCCGTCATGAGGGGGTCGTCCGGGCGGGGGAAGGGAATCCGGTCGATGACGACCAGCCGGCAGGAAACCCCTGGGACGTCAACGCCCTGCCAGAGCGACATGGTGCCGAACAGGCACGTGTCCGGTTCGTCGGCGAACTGTTTGACGAGGGCCGTCATGGTGGAGTCGCCCTGGCACAGGACCGTCATGCCCAGCTTGGGCCGGAGCGCTTCGGCCGCCTCCTCGGCTGCCCGCCGCGAGGAGAACAGGCACAGCGCCCCGCCGTTCGAGGCGCTGATCAGTGCCTCCAGCTCTGCCAGCGATTCCGGTGACGCGCCACGGCCCGGCTTGGGCAGGTGCCCGGCCACGTACAGGATGCCCTGCTTGGGATAGTCGAACGGCGAGCCGACGTCGATCCCGGTCCACGCCGGCGCCCCTTCGCCCACCAGGCCCAATCCCCCGGCGGCGGGCTCGAAGGCAGAACCGATGGCCAGGGTTGCGGACGTCAGGACCACTGTGTGCCCGGCGAAGAGCCCCTCACGCAGCCTCCCGGCCACAGACAACGGCGCGATATTGACCAGCGCAGGAGCGTTGTCGTCAGGTTGGGAATAGCCCTGGCCGGGATCGAAGGTTCCGGCGCGCGAGATCCACACGACCTCGCGGTTTTCCCTTGCCGCCAAAAGCCGTTCGGACAGTTCAAGGATGAGCATCAGCCGTGAACGCGCAAGCTGCCTGCCGCCGTCGGCCGTGTTGCTGCTGTCTCCCTTGGAGTCGGACAGCGCCGCTCTGCAGGCCTCGCGCAGCTGGTCCACGCAGTCGAGCTGTTCGTCGTTCAGTCCGCTGGGGAGCAGCCCACTTGGGACGCCGGCAAGGGCCAGCTCCAGGTTCGCCGCGGCGGCGTTGAGCGCGTCCACGGTGATCGCTGTGTGTTTGCGGGCACCCGAGGCAGCGGCGTGGACCATGGCGACGGAGAGCTGGCCGGACACTGCACCGGTGACCCGGTCCTGCAGCTCGTGGGCCTCATCCACCACCACAACGTCGTACTCCGGCAGCACCGCGAGTCCCTCGAACGCGCTGACCGCGAGCATGGCATGGTTGGTCACCACGACGTCGGCCTCGGCAGCGTCCTGGCGGGCCAGCTCGCTGAAGCACTCCTCGGCCAGGGGGCATTTCTGGGAGCCCAGGCACTCCATGGACGTCACGGACACCTGCTTCCAGGCACGGTCCGTCACGCCGGGCAGGAGCTCGTCCCGGTCTCCTGTGGACGTCTTTTCCGCCCATTCCCGGAGCCGGACCACTTCCTTTCCGAGCTGGGACTGCGGCCCGCCTGCGGCTGCGGCGAAGTGCGGCACGCTGGTGTCCTCACCGAGGGAGAAGAGCTGCCCCTCGGAGGGTTCCTCGGAGGGAAACCCGCCTTCCAGCTTGTGCCGGCACACGTAATTGGACCGGCCTTTGACCAGCGCCACCTTGACTGGCCGGTCGAGGGCCGGGGTGATGGCTTTGAGGAGCCGGGGCAGGTCCCTGCCCACAATCTGTGTCTGCAGGGCAAGGGTGGCCGTGGACACCAGCGCCGGCTTGTTGCTTTCAAGTGCGTGGGCGATCAGCGGGATCAGGTACGCCAGCGACTTTCCGGTACCGGTCCCGGCCTGCACCAGCAGGTGGTTGCCGGTCTCGATAGCCTGCGCCACCTGCCGCGCCATCTCATGCTGCCCGGAGCGGCTTTGGCCGCCCATGGCGGAAACGGCCCGGTCGAGCAGCTCGATGACGAGCTGCCCGCCGGCCGTTTCCTTGGATTCCGTTGCCACAACCTCAGGCATTGACGGCAAAGGATTCCAGTTCGGCGGCCAGGCCCTCACGGACCTTCACCACCGCCCGGGTTCCGGCCTCGACATGGTCCATGCTGATGATCTCCGCGTCCGAGTCGTGCAGCTTGCTGATCAGGTCGCCGCGGTTGTACGGGATGAGGAGCTCCAGTTTGACCCCGGGGCGCGGAATCGAGTCGCTGATGGTCTTCAGCAGTTCCGCGATGCCTTCGCCGGTGCGCGCCGAAACCACCACATGGCGCGGTTCGCGCTGCTTCAGCCGTTCCACCACGAAGGGATCTGCGGCGTCGGCTTTGTTCAGGACGATGATCTCCGGGATCTTGCGGGCGTCAACCTCGCCGAAGACCTTCCGCACAGCGGCGATCTGGCCTTCAGGATCCGGGTGGGACACATCCACCACATGCAGGATGAGGTCCGAGTCGGCCACTTCCTCCAGCGTGGAGCGGAAGGCCTCCACCAGCTGGGTGGGGAGGGACCGGACGAAGCCCACGGTGTCGGCCAGGGTGTAGCCCAGGCCGTCGGAGGTCTCGGCCTTGCGGATGGTGGGGTCCAGCGTGGCGAACAGGGCGTTCTCCACCAGCACCCCGGCATCGGTCAACCGGTTGAGCAGGGACGACTTTCCGGCGTTCGTGTAGCCTGCAATCGCTACGGACGGCACTTCATTACGACGGCGGTTGGCGCGCTTCGTTTCCCGGGCAGGCTTCATCGCGGCGATTTCGCGCCGCAGCTTGGCCATCCGGGTGCGGATCCGGCGGCGGTCCAGTTCGATTTTCGTCTCACCGGGACCACGCGAGCCCATGCCGGCGGCGGCACCGCCCACCTGGCCGCCTGCCTGGCGGGACATAGAGTCGCCCCAGCCACGCAGGCGCGGAAGCAGGTACTCGAGCTGCGCCAGCTCAACCTGGGCCTTGCCTTCGCGGCTCTTCGCATGCTGCGCGAAGATGTCCAGGATGAGCCCGGTGCGGTCGATGACCTTGACCTTGACGATGTCTTCCAGCCCACGTCGCTGGGAAGGGGCCAGCTCAGCGTCGACCACCACGGTGTCCGCTCCCGTGGACATGACAATGTCTTTGAGCTCCAGGGCCTTGCCCGAGCCCAGGAACGTGCCGGGGTCCGGCTTGGCACGGCGCTGCACAAGGCCGTCCAGCACTTCGGAGCCGGCGGTCTCGGCCAGGGCTGCGAGTTCCCGCAGGGAGTTCTCGGCGTCGGCCAGGGTGCCTTCGGACCAAAGTCCGGCAAGGACTACGCGCTCGAGCCGCAGCTGGCGGTATTCGACTTCGGTGACGTCTTCGAGCTCGGTGGAAAGCCCTGCCGTGCGGCGCAGGGCGCGCCGCTCTTCGAGGTCTTGCTGGTCGCCGTCGTATTCAGAGTGCTCATCGTCCAGGTGGGAGATGGCCTGGGCCTTGCCGAGGACCGCCTTCGCGTCGCCGGCACCGCCGGACGTCCTGGAGTTGGCCGGTACGTCCTTGGCGAGGATCCGGTCGATGACAGCTTGGATTTCCGCAGGGCTCATATCCTGGGCTGCTGGATCGGATCCGGTGTTGGGCTGGCTGGTCATGGTCTCCTTTGAAGTTTCGGCATTTCCAGAATAGTGCCGTTCGGTGGAATGTGGTGAAGTATTCGCGCTGGGCTGAGGGGCTGCGGTCATGCAGTGTCTCCTGTACTGGCCGCCGGGCAACGATGCCGCGGCAATGTGGGCGCCGCGAAGGAAAGGCGGCGGAGGGGGTTGGGACCGGCATCACGGCAGGAAGCACAGACGAATCAAGCTTCGAGTGTTGTCCGGCGTCCGGAGCAAACGGTGGAGTTTGGTCCGGTGCACAAGCGGAAGGCGCAAAGCCTGCGTCGCTGTGGGCAGAATTGCTGGCGGGAGTGGACACCGCGGACAAGGGAGTGGGACGGGCAAACGCCCGTGCCGGCTACTCGAAGATCAAGAACATGCCCTCAAGACTAACAGAGGCGCCGTGGCGCGGTTTCCCATTACGCTGCGAGGGGAACTACTCTGGCCAGTTATGGAGTCCGCACACTATTTCAGCGCATCGCCCGCCGGCCCCTTCACCCGGAAACCGCTGACGGTGGAACTCGCCGGAGAAACGCGGACGCTGCAGACCTCGAACGGCATCTTCAGCCCGGACGGAATCGATAAGGGAACCGCCGTTCTGCTGGCCGAGGTTCCCGCACCCGCAGCTACCGGCAACCTCCTGGATATCGGCTGCGGCTGGGGACCCATCGCCCTGACCATGGCGCTGAAGGCACCTCATGCGCAGGTCTACGCCGTGGACGTGAACGAGCGCTGCATTGCCCTGACCAACGGGAACGCCGCAGCGCTGGGCCTGTCTAATGTTGCAGCCAGCACGCCGGCGGCCGTGGATCCCGAGGTGCGGTTCGACACCATCTGGTCGAACCCGCCCATCCGGATCGGCAAGGATGAGCTGCACTCCCTGCTGAAGCTGTGGCTGCCCCGGCTGGCCCCGGGAGGGACTGCCTACCTGGTGGTCCAGAAGAACCTGGGCTCGGACTCGCTTCAGCGCTGGCTGATGGCAGAACTCGGCGGGTCCTTCACGGTGACGCGGGAGTCGACATCAAAATCGTTCCGCGTATTGAAAGTCAGGAAAGCGTCCCCGACGCCACAATGACGGCAGGGCCGCTGAGCTCCACATGTTCGTGGCCGCCGGCGCCTGCAAAGAACTTAACGCCGACGACTCCGCCTGGAACGTTCACGCGCCAGGCGTCCGGGGCTCCAGCCCCGGCCCAGTGGCGGATTGCGACGGCGGCGGCACAGGCTCCCGTGCCGCAGGACTGCGTCTCCCCCACGCCGCGTTCGTGGACCCGCATGGTGACGGATCCGATGCCATCGAGGACCAGCGGCTCGGACGGAACTACGAATTCGACGTTGGTTCCGTTGGCCGGGACCGGTTCCACGGCCGGGGCGGTGTAGAGGCGGGTTGCTTCAAGCTCCGCGAGTTCGGCGAGGGCAACCACGGTATGCGGGTTGCCCATGCTGACTGACAGGGCCGGGCGCGGGACCTCCAGGCCTTCGGCGGTCACCAGTGAGTCCATGGCTTTCGCTGTGGCCTCACCGGGAAAAATGAACTCCCACGGTCCCATGTCCACGGCATAGCCGTCGGCGGTGCGCACCACAGTCTTCAGGCCGCCGCGGGTGCCAATTGCAAGGGCGCCGCCCACCGGAAGATCGATCAGCCCTTCAGCACGGAGGAAGTGGACAAAGACACGGACGCCGTTGCCGCACATTTCGGACAGCGAGCCGTCGCCGTTCCGGTAGTCCATGAACCACTCGGCCTCGGGGTTGGCGGCGAGGATCTCGCGGCCCTCCGGAAGGAACCGTGACGGCACGGCCCGGATCAGGCCATCTCCGCCGATGCCAAGGTGCCGGTTGCACAGGGCAGCCACGTGGCCGGCCTCAATGGTGTGTGCACCCTCCGGATCGGCCACCAGGACGAAGTCGTTACCGGTTCCGTGCCCCTTGGAGAAGCGCAGCCCGGCCAGCGTTTGAAAGGCGGTTCCGGTGGTCTCTGTCAGGGTTGCGTCCATGCCGTCAAGCCTACCGGCAGGCCCAATGGCACCGGAAACCGGACGCGTTCAGGCTACCGGCGGCAAAGGCCTGCGGCCTTGGCCAGCAAATCCGGGTCCTGCCAGTCGATCCACGTAATCCGGGGGTCGGCGCGGAACCAGGTCAGCTGGCGGCGGGCGAACTGCCTGGTGGCGATGATGGTGCTTTCAACAGCCTCAGCTTCGGTGGCGGAGCCGTCGAGGACCTGCAGGAACTGCAAGTAGCCCAAGGCACGGCACGCGGTCTTTCCGGTGCGCAGGCCCAGTCCATCAAGCCGGCGGACTTCAGCCAGCAATCCGGTGTCCACCATGGCATGCACCCGGGCGGTCAACCGTTCATGCAGTGCCGCGCGGTCAACGGACAAGCCAATCTGGACGGCAGGCTGGAAGTACTCCCGCCGGGGCATGAAGGAACTGAAGGGCCGGCCGGTGAGCTGATGGACTTCCAGGGCGCGGATGATGCGCCGGTCATCGTTCAGCCGTTCGGCCGAGGCCGGGTCCACGTCCTGGAGGCGGGCCTGCAGGTGCGCCGTACCGTGCGCGGCCAGCTCAGCTTCGAGGGAGCGGCGCAGATCCGGGTCCGTCCCGGGAAATTCGAGGACGTCGAGGGCGGCGCGGACGTAAAGGCCGGAGCCGCCCACCAGGATGGCCCGCTTCCCCCGGGCATGGATGTCCCCGATCAGCTGCCGCGCCTGCCGCTGGAAGTCCGAGACGCTGGCTTCCTGGGTGACATCCAGGATGTCCAGGAGGTGGTGCGGTATGCCCCGGCGCTCGGCCGGGGTGATCTTGGCGGTTCCGATGTCCATGCCGCGGTAGAACTGCATGGCATCGGCGTTAATGATTTCGCCGTCCAGTTCAAGGGCCAGGCTGACGGCAAGATCGGATTTCCCGGACCCGGTGGGACCGACGACGGCGATGACGGGCGGGGTGCCCACGGATCAGGAAGTGCGCACGGGCAGCGATGGCATGCCAAGCGAAACGCCCTTGCGCCCGTCACCGGTACCCGGTGCGGGGACACCGCAGGACTCGGCCTGGGACCTGTCCCAGGCATCACCCGCGCGGGAGCGGCGCAGGCTGTACTCCCCGGGTACGGGATCCGCGATGAGGTGGAAGGCGCCGGCGTCCGTGATGGTGACCGTGACGAGGTCGCCAGGCCGGGGTGCCGGGGCGTCGTCGGGGACGGAGAAGTGCACCAGCCGCTGGTCCCGTGAACGTCCGGACAGGCGGTGGGTTTCTTCTGCCTTCCGCCCGGACTGCGCGGTGACCATGACCTCCACGCGGCGGCCCAGCTGCTTTTTGTTTTCTTCCGCGGCGATCCTGTCCTGGAGGGCCGTCAGCCTCTCGAAGCGTTCCTGGACCACGGCCTTGGGCAGCTGGTCCGGAAGGTCAGCGGCCGGGGTGCCGGGACGCTTGGAGTACTGGAAAGTGAAGGCAGTGGCGAACCGCGACTTCTCCACAACGTCCAGCGTGGCTTGGAAGTCCTCCTCGGTCTCGCCCGGGAAGCCGACGATGATGTCGGTGGAGATGGCTGCGTGCGGGATCTTCTCGCGGACCTTGTCCAGGATGCCCAGGAACTTCGTGGACCGGTATGACCGCTTCATGGCCTTCAGGATGCTGTCGGAGCCGGACTGCAGCGGCATGTGCAGCTGCGGCATGACGTTGGGAGTCTCCGCCATGGCGTCGATGACGTCGTCCGTGAAGGCTGCGGGGTGCGGGCTGGTGAAGCGGACGCGCTCCAGTCCCTCGATATCGCCACAGGCGCGCAGGAGCTTGGAGAACGCCTGGCGGTCCCCGAATTCCACTCCGTAGGAGTTCACGTTCTGCCCCAGGAGGGTGACCTCAATGGCGCCGTCGTCCACGAGGGCCTGGATTTCGGCGAGGATGTCGCCGGGCCTGCGGTCCTTTTCCTTGCCGCGCAGCGCCGGCACGATGCAGAACGTGCAGGTGTTGTTGCAGCCGACGGAGATGGAGACCCAGCCCGCGTAGACGGAGTCACGCTTGGTGGGAAGCGTGGAGGGGAACACATCCAGCGATTCCAGGATTTCCAACTGGGCTTCGTCATTGTGCCGGGCCCGTTCCAGCAGCGCCGGGAGTGCACCGACGTTGTGCGTACCAAAAACGGCATCCACCCACGGGGCCTTCTTCAGGATGGTTTCGCGGTCCTTTTGGGCCAGGCAGCCGCCGACTGCGATCTGCATACCCGGGTTCGCGGCCTTGACGGGCGCCAGGATTCCAAGGTTTCCATAAAGTTTGTTGTCCGCGTTCTCACGCACGGCGCACGTGTTGAAGACAACGACGTCGGCCCGGTCACCGTCCGCGGGGACGTAACCGGCGTCCTCAAGCATCCCGGCCATCCGCTCGGAGTCGTGGACGTTCATCTGGCAGCCGAAGGTGCGCACCTGGTAGGTACGTGGTGTGGCTTCATGTGGCAGGCCTGACACCGGTTCTTCGGTGGGGGCGCCGGAAAAAGGGGAAGGAATGGTCAAACTCACCTGTTAAGGGTACCGGCTGTGCAAGGTTGGGGCTGGCTCTCGGAGTCCCGGGCCAGGAAGGGGCCGACTATCCGGGCCTACGCAGTTGGTTGCGGCGCGGTCCGTCAGTCTTCGCCGCACTGGCCGGACCGGGAGTCCAGGACCTCGCCGACGATGCGGAAAGCCTGGGACGGCTGGTATCCCTTGCGGGCCAGCATCGCCGCCAGCCGCCTGGTGGCCTTGTCCCGCTCTGCACGGTCCTCGAGGTCCGTGCCGGGACGAAGCTTGCGTTCGACGAGGGCCCGGGCAGCTTCCTCCTCATCCTGGTCGGAGAGCTGCTCCAGTGCCGCAGCAGCGGATTCCTCGTCGATGCCCTTATCTGCCAGTTCCCGGCGCAGTGCACCCTTCGCCAGCTTGCGTGATTGCGAGCGGCTGCGGACCCACATGTTGGCGAACTCGGCATCATCGATCAGCCGGGCATCCTCGAATTTGTCCAGCACCGATTCAGCAACGTCTTCAGGAATATTCCGTTCGGCGAGCTTCCGGGCCAGCTGGAGCCGGCTCTTGGCCGACACAGTGAGCTGCCGGTAGACGATGGTCTGCGCCACGGTAACCGGGTCGGGCTCGCGGTCGCCGAATCCCGGCGAACCGGAATCGGAATCGGCGGCGGGTTCCGTTTCCTCCGGGCCTGCCGAAGGGCTGCCGGTCCGCCGGCGGCGGGTCCCTGCGGACCCACCCCGCCGTTTTTCGAAGCCAGTCAACTGCTAGAACCCGTCGACGGCCTTCAGCTTCGGGGAATCCTCTTTGGACTCCGCGTCAGCGGGCTTGACTCCGACGCCCAGCTTTTCCTTGATGAGCCGTTCCAATTCGGCCGCAAGTTCGGGGTTGTCGCGCAGGAACCGGCGGGAATTCTCCATGCCCTGGCCCAGCTGGTCACCGTCATAGGTGAACCAGGAGCCGGACTTCTTGATGATGCCGTGCTCCACGCCCATGTCGATGATTCCGCCTTCGCGGGAGATGCCCTGGCCGTAGATGATGTCGAACTCGGCAATCTTGAAGGGCGGTGCCATCTTGTTCTTGACGATCTTCGCCTTGGTCCGGTTACCCACCGAATCGGCACCCTCTTTGAGGGTCTGGATCCGGCGGACGTCGATGCGGACCGACGCGTAGAACTTCAAGGCCTTACCACCGGTGGTGGTTTCGGGAGAACCAAAGAAGACACCGATCTTTTCACGCAGCTGGTTGATGAAGATGGCGGTGGTTTTGGTCTGGCTCAGGCGTCCGGTGATTTTACGCAGCGCCTGGCTCATCAGGCGGGCCTGCAGGCCGACGTGGCTGTCTCCCATGTCGCCTTCGATTTCGGCGCGGGGCACCAGGGCTGCCACGGAGTCGATGACCACGATGTCCAGCGAGCCTGAGCCGACCAGCATGTCCATGATCTCCAACGCCTGCTCACCGGTGTCCGGCTGCGATACGAGGAGGGCGTCCGTGTCCACGCCCAGCTTGGCTGCGTAGTCCGGGTCCAGGGCGTGCTCAGCGTCGATGAAGGCTGCGATGCCGCCGGCACGCTGGGCGCTGGCTACAGCGTGCAGCGCGACGGTGGTCTTACCGGACGATTCCGGCCCGTAGATTTCGATGACCCGGCCGCGGGGAAGGCCGCCAATTCCCAGGGCGACGTCCAGGGCGATGGAGCCCGTGGGAATGACTTCGATAGGGGCACGGACTTCGTCGCCCAGGCGCATGACAGAGCCCTTGCCGAACTGCTTGTCAATCTGGGCCAGTGCTGCTTCCAGCGCTTTTGCACGATCCGGGGCTGCCGCCATGGTTGACACCTCTAATGCTTTCTCGATGGTGGCCTTCGCGGCCGTTTATTGGTCATCTCTGACGCTAAGGGGACCCACTGACATTCCGGCCGGATGACAACGGCTATGTGGATAACCCGCTGTAAAAATCATAGTCATATCCGAACAGGTATTCGAACAACTTCCCGGCGTGTCAGCCGAAAAACCGGGTGTGGCTGCTAGTCGCGGCGCGGTTTAATGTCCCTGCCGAGCCGTCGCTCCGCGGGCACATCCTGGACGTCGCACAGGGCGAGCCACACCCTGCGGGGCTCCACGCCGGCGGCCAGGGCCTGGTCTGCGGTCCTGCCGCCAACGCCGGACAGGACCAAGGTGCTGCTCAGGACGCGGGAATAGCCCGCACCGAACTCGTCGTCCATCAGCCGCCAATAGTCGCTCAATCGCATCGGAAGATTCTCTCATGCGCCGGACCCTAGAATTGTTGCCATGAGCAACTCCCCCGACGCCCTGCCGGGCAGCACTCCGACCGAGGACACCGTGGACTCCGCGCTGCAGAACGTGGAACACCAGATCAGCCTGTTCTGGCGGCGGGCCCGGGCAATCTCCAACCAGTTGTCCCGCGAGGTCCACCCGGATATGGAACCGGCCGCCTACGGACTGCTTTCCGTCATCCGGAAAGAGGGCACCATCCGGCTCACGGATCTTGCCATCAACATCGGCGTGGGCAAGCCGTCGGTCAGCCGCCAGATCGCCTTCCTGGAAGGCCTCGGCCTGGTGTCGAAGGAGGCCGATCCGCTGGACGGCCGGGCGCAGGCCATCAGGCTGACTCCGAAGGGCGAGGAGAAGATGCACGAAGTGCAGGACGCCCGCCGGCAGGTGTTCCGGGAACGGCTCGGGGAATGGCCACTCGGTGACCTCCAGGAATTGGCCCGCTATATGGCGAAGCTCAATGCCACCTACGAACGCGACGGGTTTCCCCAGGACAACGATTCCGAAGACCCTCGGGCCTAAGGAGCCGGTTCAGGGCCGAAACGGCGAAACCCCCGGCCGGTGGCCGGGGGTTTCGTGGGCTCCAGGACCCGTTACCGGGCGGGCAACCCTCAGCGGGCGCCGGAGAGGAGGCCGGTAGACAGTTCGTCGTTGAGTTCCGTGTTCAGGTCGCGCTCAAGGTCGCGGCCGTAACGCTGGGAGAATTCCTGCGGAACGGTGTCCGGTACGGCAACGCCTTCTGCGACTGCCACCCGGTCGCTGACCTCGCGGAGCATGCTGGACAACGGAACATCCAGGGCCGAGCAAATCGAGGACAGCAGTTCGGACGATGCTTCCTTCTGTCCGCGCTCAACTTCGCTGAGGTAGCCAAGGGAGACCCGGGCGCTGTGCGAGACTTCACGGAGCGTGCGCCCCTGACGCTGGCGGACATCGCGCAGGACATCACCAATTTCGTGACGAAGTACAACCATCTTGCGCTCCTTTTGTTCGCTCTTAGCCTGATCGGCGAGGCCCACATCCTTCCAGCGGACAACGCCGTTTACGGATACGGGCTGCTTTACCATCTGTATCGCCTTGCTCCCTCATAAGTCAGGTCCGCCGTCAAGCGAACCGTCGTGGTCATTTCATCCTAGGCGCCTCCGCTCTTCGGAAGCGACACAATGTAATAACTAATCGGTACCGGCTTTTGTTCCCGGCAACTTTACTCCCGGTAACAAGGGGCGCTGCCAGCCCGGCGCCTGCCGGGTCTGATCAGGTGAAAGTGCTTCGAGGAGCCGTTCCAGGGCCGCTCCGCAGGCCTGGCCCCGGATTTCGGGACGCGTCCCCTCGAAGTGGTACTCGTAGGCCGCCGCTCCCCCGGCGGTGGCAATGCCGATGTAGACAGTGCCAACGGGCTTGCCGTCATGCGGTTCGGGGCCGGCGACGCCGGTGGTGCTGACGCCGATGTCGGCGCCCAGGGCAGTCCTGGCTCCGGCGGCCATGGCGCCGGCCACACCGCCGTCCACGGATCCCACCCGGGCGAGGAGATCACCGGCGACGTTCAACACGGCTTCTTTGACCGAATTCCGGTAGGCCACCACACCGCCCTGAAGCATGCCCGACGCTCCCGGGGTATCAGCCAGGACGGCTGAAACCATGCCCGCGGTCAGCGACTCTGCGGTGGCCACCGTCCGCCCGGCCTCCAGCGCCTGCCGAACTGCCTCGCCGGCCAAATGGTGAAGGTTTGTCACGGCTGTTCCCGGCCCTGGTTGGCGCGTGCCTGCAGCTTGCCCCTGGCCCGGAGCCGCAGTGCCTCGACGACGTACTCCACCCCGGTCCAAACGGTGATCAGCACCGCGGCGAGCATCACCGCGAACGCCACCCACGTGAGCCAGGGCGCCACAGCCCCCAGCGGCAGGAGATAGAGGAAGATCGCGGCGGTCTGGACCACGGTCTTGAGCTTTCCGCCCCGGGAAGCCGGGATCACGCCGTAGCGGATGACGAAGAACCGCAGGCCGGTAATTCCCCATTCACGGACCAGGATCACCAGCGTCATCCACCAGGGCAGTTCGCCCAGCACGGACAGCATCACCAGGGCGGAGCCGATGAGCAGCTTGTCCGCAATGGGATCGGCGATCTTGCCGAAGTCCGTGACGAGGTTCCGGCTCCTGGCGATGTCGCCGTCGAGCTTGTCCGTGTAGATCGCCACGGCGAAGGCCACCACCGCGGCCCAGCGCCAGATCCCCGATTCGCTGTGCAGCCCGGGGGCGTCGGCGATCAGGAACCAGACGAAGAAGGGCACCAGCGCGATGCGGATCATGGTCAGGACGTTGGGTAGGTTCCAGACCCCGGCACGGCCCTTGCCGGCGGCGGTTGCATCAGTGCTAGTCACGTTTCTAGGCTACAGTCCCCGGGCTATCGACCGGTCAGTGACCAGGCGTCCTCGGACCCCTCGTCGTCGTCCCCGTAGCCGCCTGGCGCGGAATCGGAGCCGTCGTAATATTCGACGTTTTGCTTCCGCTGGTCCAGGTCGGCCGCCACCAGGTCCTCGGCGTATCCTCCCTGGGCGATGTTGGCGTTGGCGTTGTCGCTCAGGGCGGCAGTCTGGGTATCCGGCGCCGCGGGTGCTTCCTGGCCCTTCATGGCTGCCAGGACGGGCGCGAGGTCGTCCGGCTTGACCAGGACGTCACGGGCCTTTGAGCCTTCGGACGGTCCCACCACGCCCCTGGACTCGAGGAGGTCCATCAGGCGGCCGGCCTTGGCGAAGCCCACCCGCAGCTTGCGTTGCAGCATGGAGGTGGAGCCGAACTGGGTGGTGACCACCAGCTCGGTGGCCTGCAGCAGCACCTCGAGGTCGTCCCCGATGTCGTCGTCGATCTGCTTCTTTTCCGCTTCGGGGGCGACGTCGTCGCGGTAGACGGCCTGCAGCTGTCCCTTGACGTGTTCCACCACCTTGTGGATTTCGGACTCGGTGACCCAGGCGCCCTGGACGCGCATGGCCTTTGAGGCGCCCATGGGCAGGAAGAGCGCGTCGCCCTGGCCGATCAGCTTCTCGGCGCCGGGCTGGTCCAGGACAACGCGGGAGTCCGTCACGGAGGACGTGGCAAAGGCCATCCGCGAGGGCACGTTGGCTTTGATCAGGCCGGTGACCACGTCCACGGAGGGCCGCTGGGTGGCCAGCACCAGGTGGATGCCGGCCGCACGGGCCAGCTGGGTGATGCGGACGATCGAGTCTTCGACGTCGCGCGGAGCCACCATCATGAGGTCGGCGAGTTCGTCCACGATCACCAGCAGGTACGGGTAGGGGCGGATCACCCGTTTGGAGTCGGGCGGCGGCTGCACCTTGCCTGCACGGACGGCCTTGTTGAAGTCGTCGATGTGCTTGAAGCCGTAGTTGGCGAGGTCGTCGTAGCGGGCGTCCATCTCGCGGACCACCCATTGGAGGGCCTCGGCGGCCTTCTTCGGGTTGGTGATGATGGGCGTGATGAGGTGCGGAACGCCTTCGTAGGCGGTCAGTTCCACGCGTTTGGGGTCAACCATCACCATGCGCACCTCATCGGGGGTGGAGCGCATCAGGATGGAGGTGATCATCGAGTTCACGAACGACGACTTGCCGGCACCGGTGGCACCGGCCACCAGGAGGTGGGGCATCTTGGCGAGGTTGGCCACCACGTAGCCGCCTTCGACGTCCTTGCCAACGCCCATGACCATCGGGTGGTCCGTCCTGCGGGCGTTCTGGCTGCGCAGCACGTCACCCAGGGACACGGTCTCACGGTCGGTGTTGGGGATCTCGATGCCGATGGCGGACTTGCCCGGGATGGGGCTGAGGATGCGGACGTCGCTGGAGGCCACTGCGTAGGAGATGTTCTTGGACAGCGCCGTAACGCGCTCCACCTTGGTCCCAGGCGAGAGTTCGATCTCGTACCGGGTCACAGTGGGGCCGCGGCTGAAGCCCGTCACGGTGGCATCGACGTTGAACTGCGTCAGGGTGTCCGTCAAGGCGGCGACGACGGCGTCGTTGGCCTCGGTGCGCTCCTTCGGGATGGAGCCCGGCGTGAGGAAGTCCGAGGCAGGGAGCGTGTAGGTCACGTCCCCGGCGAGGGAGAGCTGCTCGGTCCGCTGAGGGATGGGCACGGGCGGCGGCGCGGGCGCCACCGGGTTGGCGGGCACCGTGGGTGCCGTGGCTGGTTTCCCGGGCGCGGCGGCGCCGGGGATGACCAGCGGAATAGCCTCGGTGGCATTCTCCGGCGGCGCCGCCTGCGAAGCGGTGCCCAGGCCCTGGGCCGCTTTGATCTTTTCGACGGCGATCTCCGCCTGGGTGGGCCGGCGGACGCCGGGAGCGGGCCGCGGCGGCTGTGGCTCGTCGTCGTCGATGACCGCGTGCTCAAAGGCTTCGTCGCCCACATAGCCCTCAAGGCCGGCGTCGGGATCTTCGTCCTTGCCGAAGAGGCGCCGCTTCTTCTTCTTGGGCGCGGCAGGCGCGGGCCGGTCCAGGTAGCTGCGGTCATGGGTGTCCCCGGCCTGCTCCTGTTCCATCAGGTCGATGCCCATGAGGTGTTCGTAGGCTCCGCGCAGGCGGCGCGGGATGGCCGTGAACGGCGTGGCGGTGATGATGAGCAGGGAGATGAACGCCAGGACTCCGTAGAGGACCGTCGGCACGGCGGGGTGGATGGCTGCCAGGGGCGTCGCCACGAGGAAACCCAGCATGCCGCCCGCCTGGCGGAGGCCGTCGAAGCCGTCTGCGACAGTGGGCTGGCCGCCCAGGATATGCGCCAGGCCGGAGCCGGCGAACGTCATGACCAGGAATCCGATGCCTACCCGGTTGTTGCCGCGGCCGTCCGATGGCACCCGGAAAAGCCGGAAGGCACAGACAAAGAGCATGAGGGGCAGCAGCAGGGAGATCCACCCGAAGGTGCCGTTCACCACCGCGTAGACGGCGTCCGGGAACCACCCGGTCAGGCCCCACCAGGCAAACGTGGCGATGAAGACGCCCAGGGCGAGGTTGAACAGGGCGGCGCCGTCGCGGCGTTCCTCGGCGGGGATGTCGCTGACGTCGTGGCCGATCCGCCGGACTCCGCCGCCCACCATGTGCCCCAGTCCCAGCCAGGCGCCGCCAACCACCCTCGCCAGCCACGGCTGGTGGTGTTCGACGGCGGGGAGCTGGCGGGTGCGCGCGGTGCTGGACGAGCCGCCGCGCGGGGTCTTGCCTGCTGGTGAGCCGGTTCCGCGGCCTGTGGAGCTGCCGGCTTTGCTGCCGGAGCCGCCCCTGCCGGTACCTTTGGGCGCGGAAGTAGTACGTGTGGCCATGCTGTTCACGCTACCGGAACCAAGCCCTGAATCCGGGGATATCCGGCCGCCCGGCCCCCCGCAATATAGGTGGGCACGGGATAGGCAAAGGGCCCGGTTCCACCGGAACCGGGCCCTTTGCCTCCCACCCGCTGGGGTTGGAACCGCTGCGGGGGTCAGGCCTCCAGCACCACGGGGATGATCATGGGCTTGCGGCGCAGCTTGCGGTTGACCCAGGTGCCCACTACCCGGCGGACCACCTGCTGGAGCTGGTGGCTGGTGTGGTCCTTGTTGTTCAGGACCGCTTCCTCAAGCGCAGCGTTGATCTTGGGGATGATGTCGTCAAAGACGGAATCATCCTCGGCTACGCCGCGGGCGTGGATCTCAGGCCCGGATACCACCTTGCCGGTGGCACGGTGGATGACGGTGATGATCGAGATGAAGCCTTCATCACCCAGGATGCGCCGGTCCTTGAGGTCGGCGTCGGTGATCTCGCCGACGCTGGAGCCGTCCACGTAGACGAAGCCAACCTCCACCTGGCCCACCACGTCGGCGCGGTGATCGCGCAGGTCGATGACGGTTCCGTTATCCGCGAGGATCACGCTTGCCTCGGGGACGCCCGACTCGATGGCGATCTTTCCGTTGGCCAGCAGGTGGCGGGTCTCGCCGTGCACGGGCATCGCGTTGAGCGGCTCGAGGATGTTGTAGCAGTACAGCAGTTCACCGGCAGCGGCGTGGCCGGAGACGTGGACCTTGGCGTTGCCCTTGTGGATCACGTCTGCGCCCAGCTTGAGCAGGCCGTTGATGATCCGGAACACCGCGTTCTCGTTGCCGGGGATGAGGCTTGAGGCCAGGATGACGGTATCGCCGTCACCCACCACCACGCGGTGGTCACCGTTGGCCATGCGCGAGAGCGCTGCCATCGGTTCACCCTGGGAACCGGTGGACATCAGGACCACGCGGTTATCCGGAAGGTTGTCGATGTTCTTGATGTCCACGATGAGCCCGGCCGGCACGTCGAGGTAGCCCAGCTTTTCGGCGATGGCCATGTTGCGGACCATGGAGCGGCCAACGAACGCCACCTTGCGGTTGTGCTTGGCGGCGGCATCCAGGACCTGCTGCACGCGGTGGACGTGGGAGGAGAAGGACGCCACGATGATTCGCTTGGTGGCCTGGCCGAACAGGCGTTCCAGCGTGGGGCCGATCTCTTTTTCAGCGGTGGTGAAGCCGGGGACGTCAGCGTTGGTGGAGTCGGACATGAACAGGTCCACGCCCTCTTCGCCGAGCTTGGCGAAGTGCCGCAGGTCCGTGATGCGTCCGTCCAGGGGCAGCTGGTCCATCTTGAAGTCGCCCGTGTGCAGCACGGTTCCGCCGGCGGTGCGCAGGAACACGGCCAGGGCGTCCGGGATGGAGTGGTTCACGGCAACGAATTCGCACTCGAACGGGCCGAACTTCTCCACCTGTCCCTCTTCGACCGTCAGCGTGTACGGCCGGATGCGGTGTTCCTGCAGCTTGGCTTCGATCAGCGCGAGGGTCAGCTGTGAACCCACCAGCGGAATGTCGTTCCGGAGCCGCAGCAGGTACGGGACAGCCCCGATGTGGTCCTCGTGGCCGTGCGTCAGGACAACGGCCACGATGTCTGCCAGCCGGTCCTCGATGTACGAGAAATCAGGCAGGATCAGGTCAACGCCGGGCTGTGTTTCCTCCGGGAAGAGGACGCCGCAGTCGACAATCAGCAGCTTGCCGCCGATTTCGAACACGGTCATGTTCCGGCCGATCTCCCCCAGCCCGCCAAGCGGGACGATGCGGAGCGTGTCCTGCGGCAGGCGCGGAGGTGTGACAAGGCCGGTAAGGGCGGTTTGGGTCATATTGCACTACTTTCCAGGCGGAAGGGTGCCGGTCGTCGTCCTCAGGAGTAGACCAGCCCCGCTTCCGCCAAATCCCCGCGGATGGTTTCGATCTCGGCTTCGTCCGGCTCCACGAGGGGCAAACGGACGATCGAGTTGGGCAGGACTCCCTGCCATTTAAGAATCTGCTTGGCGGCCACGGCGCCCTGGACCCTGCTCATGGTGGCGCGCACCACGGGCAGGAGTTCGAAGTTGATCTTCCGGGCGGTGCCGAGGTCGTTGGCGTTGACCGCGTCAATGAGCTCACGGAACCGGCGGGTGGCCACATGGGTGGTGACGCCCACGAGGCCGACGGCACCCAGCGCCATCCAGGGCAGGGTCAGTCCGTCGTCGCCGGAGTAGAAGAGGAGGTCCGTCTCGGCCATGACCCGGGCGGCAGCAACCATGTCCGCCTTGGCGTCCTTGACCGCAACAATGTTGGGGTGCTGCGCCAGCCGGATCATGGTGTCCGGTTCGATGGCAATGGAGGACCGGCCGGGAATGTCGTAGAGCATGACGGGGACGTCCACTGCCGAGGCGACGGTTTCGAAGTGGGCCTGGACTCCCGCCTGGCTGGGCTTGTTGTAGTACGGCGTCACCAGCAGGAGGCCGTCGACGCCGAGGGCTGCAGCCTGCTGGGAAAGGTGGACCGAGTGCGCGGTGTCGTTGGTTCCGGTGCCGGCGATGATGGCGGCGCGGCCGCCCACGGCGTCCTTGACCGCGCGGAACATGCCGAGGTTCTCTTCGTCCGTCAAAGTGGACGTCTCGCCGGTGGTGCCGGTGACTACCAGGCCGTCGCAGCCGTCGTCCACGAGCTTGCTGGCCAGGGCCGCTGCCTGGTCGTAATCCACGGCGCCGTCCTTGGTGAACGGCGTGACCATAGCGGTCAGGAGCGTACCGAGGGCAGGGATGTGCGCGGAAGAGTCAGCCATGGGAAAAACGTTACCCTGTCCCCCGCTGGTTAGGACAATGCCGGGGGCGTGATGAACGTCAAATAGGGGGTTCCCGGAGTCATGGGGTGCTGCAGTACCGGCCGACTGCTGCCCGGCGGAGTTCCTCGGCCCAGTCCGAAAGGCGCTGGGCGGCCCGGACATAGTGGAACAGTTCCAGCGGCGTCAGGGCGTCCAGGTCCGTTTCTGCCAGGCGGCGGGCAAGCTCGGCGCCTTCGGGCTGGGCCGCGAGGCTGACGCCCTCCCGCTCCCACTGGACATCCTCCGCGGGCTTTCCGGCCACGAGCTGACGGAAGAGGAAGTCGACTACCCCGGGGCTCATGGCTTTCAGGAGGCCCGTACCCGGCTCGGGGTTTGCCGACCCACGGCCGGCGGTACGGCCAGTGGACTCGTGGCGGCCCGGCCCGTAGGCGGGAATCTCCGGCGTTGGCGTCTGCATGCGCTCCATCGTATTCGAACATATATTCGAATACAAGGGTTGCCGCTCCATCCGCGCGGCTTCCCGGGTGGACTCCCCGGCGTGACAGCGGGCCCCGCCGCGCGTATGAGACGATTCGGTTCATGACTTCCCGCAACCCGGCCAGGGCGCCCCGGAAAACGGCAGCCGGCCAGGCACCGGGACGCCTCTACGGCATCGATGCTGCGCGCGGGATTGCCCTGCTGGGCATGATGGCCACCCACCTGCTCCCCACCTTTGAATCCAACGCCAGCCTTACCCCCACCTGGATCGGACTGGCCTTCTCCGGGCGGGCCGCTGCCCTGTTCGCCGTGCTGGCCGGCGTCGGACTGGCCCTGTCCACCGGAAAGCACAGGCAGCTCGCGGCTGGTGAACTCGCGGCCGCGCGCCGCGGAGTCGCCCTCCGGGCCTTGGTGATCGCCGCCGTCGGGCTCAGCCTGGGCGGCCTCGAAGTCAACCTGGCCGTCATCCTTGTCCACTACGCAGTCCTGTTCCTGTGCATCCTGCCGTTCCTGGGCATGGGCGTGAAGCAGCTCTGCGCCTGGGCAGCCGGATGGATCGTCGGTTCCCCGGTCCTGGCGTACCTCCTGCGTCCCTGGCTGCTGGCCGCGGAGCCGCCCCTGCAGCTTGGCCACAATCCCGGCTGGGAGGACCTGGGAACGCCCGCGCGGCTGGTCGCCGACGTGTTCCTCACCGGCTACTACCCGGTGTTCCAGTGGATGTCGTACCTGCTGGTAGGGCTCGCCATCGGCCGGCTGGTGCTCAGCAAGGCCCTGGTTCCGGTGGCGCTGCTGGCCGGCGGGACTGTTGTTGCGATCGCCGCGAAGGTGCTGGGCGTGACGGCCATGGAGGACTGGGGCGGGCGTGCCGCACTGGAGAAGGTCCTCAATGCGCCGGGGTACCCGCTGGACAGCGTCCTGCAGGTGAACCTGACCGGAATCAGGCAGGAGGGGTCATGGTGGTGGCTGGCGTCCGCCGCCCCGCATTCCGGCTCCTCCCTCGACCTGCTGCACACGTCCGGCGTGGCAGCGGCGGTCATTGGTGCCTGCCTGCTCCTGGGCCGGTTGGCGGAGTGGGTGGACCTGGACCTCCTGCTTCCGCTGCGCGGTGCCGGCGCCATGACACTTACCCTGTACACGGTCCATGTGTGGGTGGTGTCGGGTTTCTACCTCAAGCCGCTGCCTGCCGGCTGGACCGAGGACGGCATGTACTTTGCCCAGGCAGCCACAGCGGTGGTGGTGGGCATGGTCTTCGTACTGCTGAAGTGGCGGGGTCCGCTGGAGTGGGTGGGCCACGCGGCCAGCCAGCTGGGCCGCGGGCAGCTGAAACTCCCGCGGTAGGAGCTAGGCCGGAACCTTGCCGCGGAAGAGCCTGACGGCGTCGCGCATGGACGCACGGGCCCTTTTCCTGTCGCCGGCGGCGTCGTAGGCGCAGCTGAGCCGGAACCAGGACCGCCAGTCGTCGGGTGCCGCCTCCGCTTCCGCCTTGTACTTTTCGAACTCTGCGTCGGCCGCTTCCCGGATGATCCGCCCGGCCGGTGTCCGTGGCAGTTCATCCACGGGGAGGCCGCCTTCGGCTTCAAGGACCTTGGCCATCTGCTCCGTCCGGGCACCGAACATCAACTCGCGGATCAACGCCCATGCACCGACGACCGGCAGGACCAGGTAAGCGGCCCCGATGGCCTGCGCCGTGAGGTTGCTGTCCGTCAGGAGCAGGATGGAGCGCTGGAGGGAAACCACCAGGTAGAACACCAGGAGCAGCGTGACAAGCCCAACCCAGATCTTGGTGCGGTTCTTGCGGAACCCTGCCAGGAAGCCGTCCATCGCCTAGAAACCCAGGTCCAGGTAGCCATCCAGCCCCACGGTAAGCCCGGGGTGGGCGGCCACATTGCGGACGCCGAGGAGGACGCCGGGCATGAAGGACCCGCGGTCGAACGAGTCGTGGCGCAGCGTCAGCTGCTCACCGGCGCTGCCGAGGAGGACTTCCTGGTGGGCCACCAGCCCGCGGAGCCTCACGCTGTGGACGCGGACGCCCTCAACGTCGCAGCCGCGGGCGCCGGCCAGTTCACTGGTGGTGGCGTCCGGGCTTGCCGGCACCTGGGCGGCCTCGCGTTCCGCGGCAATGAGCTGGGCGGTGCGGACAGCGGTCCCGGAAGGGGCGTCCACCTTGTCCGGGTGGTGCAGTTCAATGATCTCCACCGAGTCAAAGTACTTGGAAGCCTTGGCGGCGAAGGCCGAAGCCAGCACCGATCCCACGGCAAAGTTGGGTGCGATCAGCACGCCGGTTTCCGGGTGCTCTGCCAGCAGGGCCTCGAGCGCGGACAGGCGGCCGGCATCCCAGCCGGTGGTCCCCACAACGGCGTGGATGTTGTTTTCGACGGCGAAGCGGACGTTGGCTTCGGTGCTTTCGGGAACTGTCAGGTCCACAAGGTACTGCGCTCCGGCGGCGGTGACCTGGTCCAGGGAGTCGCCCCGTCCCAGCGCCGCGACGAGTTCCATGTCGGGTGCGGCTTCAACGGCTTTGACGGCTTCGGCGCCCATGCGTCCGTTGGCGCCCAGGATGGCGACGCGCTTGGCTTCGGAGTGTTGTTCGGTCATGCAGTTAACCCTACAGTCGGGCCCGGGGCGCGCCGGAACCGGACGGTGTGCGTTACCTCGCAGGACGCCGCGGCACCGCCCGAAACGGCCGGCGGTCAGCCGCCGGCGCCCACCCATTCAACAGTGCCGTCGGAGAAGAACTGTTCCTTCCAGATGGGCACCTGCTCCTTGATCCGGTCCACCAGTTCGGAGCACACGGCGAAGGCCTGCCCCCGGTGTGCTGCGGACACGGCGCATACCAGTGCGGGGTCGCCGATCTGCAGCATGCCGATCCGGTGGGCCGCCCAGATGCGGACCGGCTTTCCGCCGTCCTCCCCTGCACCCCCGCCGGCGTCTTGTTCGGCAACCAGCCGGGCCACGACGTCGGCCATCACCTGGTGCGCCGTGGGGTGCGCGCTGTAGCTGAGGCGGTCAACTGCCTTGCCGCCGTCGTGGTTGCGCACCACGCCGCTGAAGCTGACCACCGCACCTGCGGTATCCCCTTCCACGGCCGCGATGGCCTGGCCTACGGAGATTGGCTCCGCGCTGAGGACCGCGGATACCACCTCGAATGCTTCAGTGCCCATGGTTGCCTTCCAACTGGTCGCAGAGGTGCCCGATCAGCGGATCCAGGACGGTGAGTCCGTCCATGACGCCTTTCGGAGAGCCGGGCAGATTAACAATGAAGGACTTCCCTGCCGCGCCCGCGTAGCCGCGGCTGAGCGCAGCCAGCGGCGTTTTGGCGGCGCCGGCACGCCGGATCGCCTCCATGATGCCGGGGATTTCGCGGTCCAGCAGGGGCCGGGTGACGTCGGGAGTCTGGTCGTCCGGGCTCAGCCCGGTGCCGCCGCTGGTGATCACGACGGCGGGACGCTGGGTAAGGAGGGCCCTGATCGCGGCGCCGACGGGCTCGCCGTCGGGGACCACCATCGCCGGGAAGACCTCGAAGCCGTGTTCGGTGAGCCAGTCCGTGATCACCGGGCCGGTCTCGTCGTCGTAAATACCTGCTGCTGCCCGCGTGGAGGCGATCACCACGCCGGCCTTCCGGCCCTGGACGTCGCCGTGCCGGTGCGGCTCGGCTGCATGGGACGGGGCTGCATGGGACGGGGCTGCGCCGGCTTCGCCGGAGGTGCCTTCGTGAGTCATAGTGTCCAGTCCCCGCTCTTGCCGCCGCTCTTGGCCAGCACCTTGATATCGGTCAGGACGGCGTGCTTGTCCACGGCCTTGATCATGTCGTAAACGCTCAGGGCGGCCACGGACGCCGCGGTGAGGGCTTCCATTTCCACGCCGGTCACGCCGCGGGTCTTGACGGTGGCCACCACCTCGACGGACTCCGCGTCGAGCCCGAAGTCAACGGTGACCTTGGACAGCGGCAGGGGGTGGCACAGCGGAATCAGTTCGGGCGTCTTCTTGGCGGCCATGATGCCCGCCACCCGGGCAACTGCCAGCGCGTCCCCCTTGGGAAGGCCGCCGGAACCGAGCAGGCCCATCACCTCCGCGGTGGTGCGGACCGTGGCTGTTGCTGTGGCTTCACGGGTGGTTTCGGCTTTGGCGGACACGTCCACCATCTGTGCGCTGCCGTCCGGGCGCAGGTGCGTCAGGGCGGCGGGGGTCTGTTCTGCATTCACAGCATCCATACTTCCACCTCGTCCCCGGCCGCGAGTTCCGTTACGCCGGCGGGTACGTGGACCAGGGCGTTGGAACCGGCCAGCGCACGCACCAGGTGGGAGCTCTCGCCGCCTTCCAGCCGGACGGTGCCGTCCGGCTGCAGGTTGCCGCGCCGGACCTGGTGTTTGTGCTGCGGCGACGTCAGCGGATGGCTGAGCCTGGCGCGGACAGGAAGGCGGAGGGCCGGAGCCCCGAGGACTGCTGCCAGGGCCGGCCGGAGGAACATCTCGAAGGACACCAGGCAACTGACGGGGTTCCCGGGGAATCCCAGGAACGGGACGCCGTCGAACATTCCGATCCCCTGCGGCCCTCCCGGCTGCATGGCCACGTGCAGGAATTCCACCGGCTGGCCTTCCATGGCCTGCCGCACAACCTCGTAGGCGCCTTTGCTGACGCCGCCGGTGGTGACGATGACATCGGCATCCGCACCCTGGCGCCGGAGCAGCTTCTGCAGTTCCGCGGGATCGTCGGTGGAAATACCGGCCCGCCGCACGTCCAGGCCTGCCTGCGCCATGGCGGCGGCCAAGAGGGTGCCGTTGGCGTCGTAGATCTTGCCGGCAGGCAGGTCCTGCCCCGGTTCCACCACCTCGTCGCCGGTGGTGACGAACAGGACCCGGACGGCGCGGTAGACCTCCACATCGGGGATACCCAGCGCGGCAAGCAGCCCCAGCTGGGCGGGACCAAGGCAGGTTCCGCCGGCCAGGGCACGCTCCCCCGCGGCAATGTCGCTGCCCACCGGGCGGACGTAGGTCCCCGCCGCCGTTGCCGGCAGCGTGACGCGTGCGTCCGTTCCGGGAGCGGGAAAGCTGTCCGGCACCGCACGTTCAATGGGTACGACGGCGTCAGCACCGTCAGGGAGCATGGCGCCTGTCATGATGGGCGCCGCGGTCCCCCGGGCCAGCGCGGGCGGACGCATCCCCGCCGGGACCGGCGCTGCGACGGCGAACTCCGTGCCGTCGTCGTGCATGTCTGCGGAATTGACGGCGTACCCGTCCATCTGCGAATTGGCGAAGGGCGGCAGGCTGACGGGTGCCAGGAATCCGTGCACCAGTGCCCTGCCGAGGGCCTGGGACAGCGGAACGGTTTCGGTGCGGGATTCTGACCGCAAAGGGGCCAGCAGATCCGCAACGGCGGCAACATGGTCGGCAACGGAGCGGGCCTGGTGTGGCGTGCCCGCAGGGGCGTGGCGGTGCAGGCTGGTCATGGATGCGCCTTCAGTGTGGGCCGTCAGGATTTCACGTCCACTCTAACCGTGTGGAATCCGGTGGCGCCGTCCGGGACCACTGGCCGGGATTCCTCGTCCTGGACGGTGCCCGCAAGGTCAGTGGCCCGGACCTGGACCTCGTACTGCCCTGGTGTCAGGTCCATGCTGAGCTTCCATTGGTACCAGGTGTCCGTGGAGATCCCGGATGACAGCTCAGCGGCCTGCCAGGAACCCCGGTTGACCCTGAGTTCAACGGCGCTGACGCCGGTGTGCTGGGCCCAGGCAATGCCGCCAAAGGTGACCGTTCCGGCGTTGACGGGCCTGCCGCTGCGGGGGACGTCGATGCGGGAGGAAAGCTTGATGGGACCATGGTCGGACCAGCCCCTCGTGGTCCAGTAAGCGGTGTCCTCCGCGAAGGTGGTCACTTTCAGCTCCGTGACCCATTTCGTGGCGGAAACGTAGCCGTACAGGCCCGGCACCACCAGCCGGACGGGGAATCCGTGTTCGAGCGGCAACGGGCCGCCGTTCATGCCCACGGCCAGGAGTGCGTCCCGGCTGTCCGTAAGCACTTCCAGCGGGGTGCCGGCAGTCCATCCGTCGGCGCTCCGGGACAGCACCATGTCCGCGCCCCGGGCCGGCCCGGCCAACGCCAGGAGGTCGCGGACCGGCCAGCCGAGCCAGCGCGCGTTGCCGATGAGGTCCCCGCCTACCGGGTTGGACACGCAGGCGATGGTGATGTGACGTTCGGTCAGTGGCTTGGCAAGGAGTTCGGCGAGGGTCAGTTCCACCTCGCGCTGCACCATGCCTGTGACCTTGAGGACCCAGGTATCGGGGTCGACGGCGGGTACCACCAGCGCCGTATCGATCCGGTAGAAGTCGTTGACGGGGGTGACGAGCGGCTGCATACCCTCAACGCCTGCCTCCGCTCCTGCAGGAACGGGCGGCGCCGGTACCGCCGCCCGCGGTATCACCACCCGGGCCCGGGCATCGTTGACCTTCAGCACGGTCCCGCGCCAGGCTCCTGCCACGACTCCGCCAACTGCCGTGAGGGCGGCACCTGCGGCGAGGTTCCGGAGGAACGTGCGGCGGGCCGTGGCCTGCCCGCCGTCAGGGGCCGCTTCCCAGGCCTTCAGCCTGCCCATCAGCAGCCGGAGGATCAGGGCAGCGGCGACGGCCGCAGCCACGGGAAGTGCCAGGGCCACCGGTGTGGCCTGGGCCCGGCCGGCAACAGCGGCCACGCCCGCGAGTCCAAACACGGCGATAACAGCCAGCCCCGCGAAACGCCGCCGCCGTTCCACTACTCCTGCCAGGGCAGCGAGGACGGCGATGACGAGGGCCATACTGGCCAGGAGGGCCGCCTTGTCCGCCGTGCCAAAGAGTGAGACCGCCCAGTCCTTGACTGCCGGCGGGACGGCATCAATGACGGCTCCGCCCACCGCCGTCAGCGGCGACACCGACGGGCTCCACACGCCGGCCAGCACCTCGCCGAGGACCACCCCGCCGACCACGGACACCACGCCGGCGGCCGCAGCGTACCCGCCCGGGCGGCGCCGTTCCCGCTGTTCCCGCGCGCTGGGTTCCACCGAACCGCCGTGGCGGGTACCGTCGTCGTGCGTGGCCTGCTGCCGTGCGCTGTTCACCCTTCAAGCATAGGTTCGCGGGGCCTTTCCGCCGGTTGCCCGGCGCGGATTCCTGCCGGTCCGGGGCAGCAACCGTCACGGGTGTGATGTGGAGCCCATCGTGGCGTAGCCTGAATTCATGAGTGTCCAGCTAGGCATGCCCCAGCCCCGCGAAGAAGCGGACCCGGCCCTGCCGGCCGTCCCGGCTGCGCGTCCGGCTGACGCGCCTGCGGGCCTGGTGGACCGGTACGGGCGCCGGGCCAGCGACATGAGGCTGTCCCTGACCGATAAATGCAACCTCCGCTGCACCTACTGCATGCCTGCCGAAGGCCTGGAATGGCTGGCAAAGCAGGCTGTCATGACGGCCGAGGAGATCGTCCGGATTGTCCGGATCGGGGTTGAGCTGCTCGGCGTCCGCGAGCTGCGGCTCACCGGCGGCGAACCCCTGGTGCGGCACGACCTGGTGGACATCATTTCCGCGCTGCGCAGCAACCATCCGGACCTGCCCATCTCGATGACCACCAACGCCGTGGGGCTGGCGAAGAAGGCCGCCCCGCTCAAGGCCGCGGGCCTGACGCGGATCAATGTCTCGCTCGATTCCCTGCACGAAGAGACGTTTACCAAACTCACCCGCCGCCCCTTCCTTGACCAGGTGCTGGCAGGCGTGGACGCCGCATGGGCGGCCGGACTTGGTCCGGTCAAGCTGAACGCCGTCCTGATGCGCGGGATCAACGATGCCGAGTCCCCTGCCCTGCTGGGTTGGGCTTTGGACCGGGGGTATGAGTTGCGCTTCATCGAACAGATGCCGCTCGACGCCGACCACGGCTGGACGCGCCGGAACATGATCACCGCCGCCGAGATCCGCGAAATCCTTTCCGCCGAGTACGTCCTGAGCGCCGATCCGCGGGAACGCGACGGTGCGCCCGCCGAGAGGTTTGAAGTACGACGCCGTGTGGCCGGGTTGGATGCCGGCGTCGCCCCTTCCGCGCACGGCCCCGTCCTGGGAACGGTGGGAATCATCGCCTCAGTCACCGAGCCGTTCTGCTCGGATTGCCGCCGGACGAGGATCACGGCCGAGGGCAAGATCATGAGCTGCCTCTTCTCGCGTGAAGAGTACGACCTCCTGGGGCTTCTGCGCTCGGGCGCCGACGACGACGCCCTGGCGCGCCGCTGGCAGGACGCAATGTGGATTAAGCCAAAAGCCCACGGCATGGACCACGTGGGACTCGACGCTCCGGACTTCGTCCAGCCGGACCGCAGCATGAGCGCCATTGGGGGCTGACCGGAATGCATGTACGTTACTTCGCTGCCGCACGCGCCGCCGCCGGGTTTGAGGAGGAAAAGTTCGACCTCCCTGCCGGGGCAACCGTGGCGGACCTCCTGGACGCCGTCCTCGCCGTGCCCCGGGAGGAGCCCCCGGCCGGGACGCCGCCGCTGGCACGCATCCTCTCGCGCAGCAGCTTCCTGTTGAACGAGGTGGCGGTGCGGGACCGTTCAACTGTTGTGGGCGCCGATGACGTCGTGGACGTCCTGCCGCCGTTCGCCGGAGGGTAGCCGCGCCCTACCGCCAGGTTGCCTGCCGCCCGCGGAGCCGGTGCAGCGTCAGGCGCGCCGGAAGGTGGAGGTCATGAAAGGCGTGAAGGCGGGGCGCTTGCCGTTTGTACGCGCGTTGGTTTCGTCCACCACGTGTTGTTCCAGGCCTGTCCGCAGCTCGGTAACGTGAACGAGCACCGCGCTCCGCGGCTCTGAGTCTGCGGGGCCAGTAAGGAAGATGCTGTGCCGTGTCCACCCCGTGCCGGCGCGCCGCTCAACCCGGAGCACGCCGTCATGCCAGGTGCAGCGGGACGGACTGCCGGGAGGCCCGCCGGTGCTGTCGACGTAGTACCAGAACACATCATGGTGGTCGGGATCCAGGGTGAAGACGCCGTGGCCCTCAAAGTGCGAACCGTCAGGCTCCACGTGCCGGTAGCTCTGGACCACCGCAAATCCCCCGGCTGCCCGGCGGTATGCCACCTCGGCAGCCACCGTCCGCTGCGGCCCCCAAGGCCCCGCAGCCAGCTCGGTACTCCCCCGCCAGTCGCCGAGGAGGCCCGCCAGCGCCGGATGAACACCGGCAGGCACGTTCGGTCGCGGCGGATCCGGGGCGCCATCATGGCCCAGCCGGAGTACGTTCACGCCATCCACTCCTCACCAGCACGGCGATGTCGGATGGCCTCATCGTAGTCCTGCAGTCTGCGCCCCGCGAGTGGTCCGCGCGCCCACCACAGGCCGTTCTGGCCAGCGGTCAGGACCCGCACTTTCAGAACCCGCGTTTCGGTCGCCCGATGCTCAGAGTCCGAAGGTCTCGGTTTCGTCGAACGGGCCCACCACGGTGACGGTGCGGGGCGCGGCGGCCAGTTCGGCGGCCAGTTCCTGCACCTGTTCGGCGGTGACGGACTTAATCAGCCGCAGGGTCTCGTCGATGTCCTGGTACTCGCCGGACACCAGTTCGGCCCGGCCCAGGCGTGACATCCGGGAGCCGGTGTCCTCGAGGGCCAGCACAATCCCGCCGCACAGCTGGCCCACGGCCTTGCGCAGTTCGTCTTCGGAGATGCCGTGCCCGGCGAGTTTGTCCAGCTCGATGCCCAGCAGTTCAAGGACTTGCCGCACCTTTGAGGGCGTGCAGCCTGCATACATGCCGAAGTAGCCGGCGTCAGCGTAGGACGACGCGAAGGAGTAGGTTGAATACACCAGGCCGCGCTTTTCACGGATCTCCTGGAACAGCCGGGAGGACATCCCTCCGCCGAGCACGGCGTTGAGGACACTCATGACATAGCGGCGCCCGTCCGTGGCAACAATCGTGGGGCAGCCCATGATGATGTTGGCCTGCTCAACGGCACGTTTCACCACCTGGAGCCCGGCGGTTCCGGTGATCAGCGCCCGCTCGGTGGACCGGCGGTCGACCGGCGACGCGTCCGTCTCAAGCGACCAGCCTGCAGACTCAAGGGCATCCACCACGAGGCCGCAGACGACGTCGTGCTCCAGCCCGCCGGCAGCGGTGATGACCAGTTCGTCGGGCCGGTAGTAGCGCCGGTAGTGCTCCCAGACGGAGTCGCGGGCAACGGCGCGGATGGCGTCCGGGGTTCCGCCGATGGGGCGGCCCAGGGGGTGGCTGCCAAGAACCGAAGCAACGAAGTGCTCATGGGCAACATCGGTGGGGTCGTCGCTGTCCATGGCGATTTCCTCAAGGATGACGTCCCGTTCCTGCTCCATCTCGGCGGGGTCGAGGACCGCGCCGGTGATCATGTCGGCAATGACATCAATGGCCATGGGCAGGTCCGTGTCAAGGACGCGGGCGAAGTAGCAGGTGCTTTCCTTTGCCGTCGCGGCGTTCGATTCGCCGCCCACCTCGTCGAAGGCCGAGGCGATCTCCAGCGCGGTGCGCCGTTTGGTGCCCTTGAAGAGCAGGTGCTCCAGGAAGTGGGTGGAGCCGTGTTGTCCGTGGGCCTCGTCGCGGGACCCCACGCCTACCCAGAAACCGATGGTGGCCGACCTTTGGCCTGGCATCGCTTCGGTCAGAACCCGCACGCCACCGGGCAGCACTGACCGGCGGACTTCGGAGCCGCCGTCGGAGCCATGGACCAGGGTGTCGCCGAGGTGGTTCTGCTCAAGGGGCAGGGGTACAACAGTCATTGAGGCCTTTCGGGTGGTGCAGCCGGATCTGGCTGTCATCGTAACAGCGGCGGGGCCGGTGGATCATCCCACCGGCCCCGCCGTTTCATACTGGTGTTCCTGTGAGGGAACCGTTAGATCTCGACGCCTTCAGCAGGCTCCGTGGCGTGGGCGCGTTCGGTGCCTTCCGCGCCTTCTTCCTCGGCCACAACCGGGGAGAGCGAGAGCTTTCCACGGTCGTCGATCTTGGTGATTTCCACCTGGACCTTCTGGCCCACGGAAACGACGTCATCAACGTTGTCCACGCGCTTGCCGTTGGCCAGCTTGCGGAGCTCGGAGATGTGCAGGAGGCCGTCCTTGCCCGGGGTCAGCGACACGAAGGCACCGAAGGTGGTGGTCTTGACGACCGTACCCAGGTAACGCTCGCCGATTTCCGGAACCTGCGGGTTCGCGATGGCGTTGATGGCGGAGCGTGCTGCGTCAGCAGACGGACCGTTGGTGGCGCCAATGTAGACGGTGCCGTCGTCCTCGATGGAGATGTCGGCGCCGGTGTCTTCCTGGATCTGGTTGATCATCT
Source organism: Arthrobacter sp. Leaf137 (assembly GCF_001423525.1). Classification (GTDB taxonomy): domain Bacteria; phylum Actinomycetota; class Actinomycetes; order Actinomycetales; family Micrococcaceae; genus Arthrobacter. The sequence goes on from NZ_LMOI01000021.1 coordinate 75,719, forward strand.
TGCCCTTGGGGCCGATGACCTCGCCGATCTTGTCCACGGGGATCTTCACGGCGATGACGCGCGGTGCGAACTCGGAGAGCTCGTCCGGGGTGTCGATGGCCGAGTTGATGACCTCGAGGATGTGAAGGCGGGCTTCGCGGGCCTGCTTCAGGGCCGCTGCCAGGACCGAGGCGGGGATGCCGTCGAGCTTGGTGTCCAGCTGGATGGCCGTGACGAACTCGGAGGTACCTGCAACCTTGAAGTCCATGTCGCCGAAGGCGTCTTCGGCGCCGAGGATGTCGGTCAGCGCGGCATAGCGGGTCTGGCCGTCAACCTGGTCGGACACCAGGCCCATGGCGATACCGGCGACGGCTGCCTTCAGGGGCACACCGGCGTTCAGCATGGACAGGGTGGAGGCGCAGACGGAACCCATCGACGTCGAACCGTTGGAGCTGAGGGCCTCAGACACCTGGCGGATGGCGTAGGGGAATTCCTCGCGGGAAGGCAGTACGGGCACAAGGGCGCGTTCTGCCAGGGCACCGTGGCCGATTTCGCGGCGCTTGGGCGAACCCACGCGGCCGGTTTCACCGGTGGAGTACGGCGGGAAGTTGTAGTTGTGCATGTAGCGCTTGCGCGTGACGGGCGACAGCGAATCGATCTGCTGTTCCATCTTGAGCATGTTCAGCGTGGTGACGCCCATGATCTGGGTTTCGCCGCGTTCGAAGATGGCCGAACCGTGTACGCGGGGCAGGACCTCAACCTCGGCGGTGAGCTGGCGGATGTCCGTCAGGCCGCGGCCGTCGATGCGGATCTGGTCCTTCAGGATGCGCTGGCGCACAACCTGCTTGGTGACCGAGCGGAACGCTGCGGACAGTTCCTTTTCGCGGCCTTCGAACTGGCCGGACAGGGAGGCAACGGTTTCGTCCTTCAAGGCATCAGAAGCAACGTCGCGCTCCTGCTTGTCGGCGATCTGGAAGACAGCGGCCAGCTTGTCGGCAGCAGCTGCTTCAACAGCGGAGTACACGTCGTCCTGGTAGTCCAGGAAGACCGGGAACTCGACGGTGGGCTTCGCGGCGCGGCCGGCGAGGTCCGCCTGCGCGTCGCAGAGTGCCTTGATGAACGGCTTGGCAGCCTCGAGGCCCTCGGAGACAACCTCTTCGGTGGGGGCGGTGGCGCCCTGTTCCTTGATGAGGTTCCAGGAGTTGTCGGTTGCTTCGGCTTCCACCATCATGATGGCGACGTCGTCACCGGCGATGCGGCCGGCGACGACCATGTTGAAGACGGAGTTTTCCAGCTGGGAGTGCTTGGGGAAAGCAACCCACTGTGAACCGTGCTCATCGGCGACCAGGGCAACGCGGACGCCGCCGATGGGGCCGGAGAACGGCAGGCCCGAAAGCTGCGTGGACATGGAGGAGGCGTTGATGGCCACCACGTCGTAGAGCTCGTCGGGGTTGATGGCCAGGACGGTCACCACGATCTGGACTTCGTTGCGCAGGCCCTTGATGAAGGCGGGGCGCAGCGGACGGTCCATGAGGCGGCAGGCCAGGATGGCTTCGGTGGAGGGGCGGCCTTCGCGGCGGAAGAACGAGCCCGGGATGCGGCCGGCAGCGTACATACGCTCTTCGACGTCCACCGTCAGGGGGAAGAAGTCGAAGCCTTCGCGCGGGTGCTTGCCTGCGGTGGTGGCGGAGAGCAGCGCGGTGTCTTCGTCGATGTACACCATGGCTGCGCCGGCTGCCTGCTTGGCGAGGCGGCCGGTTTCGAAGCGGATTACACGCTTGCCGAAGCGGCCATTGTCAATGACGGCTTCTGAGAACTGGATTTCGGGACCCTCCATAGAGAGTCACCTCCGTTTCTGTTTTACGGAAGTCCAGCCACATCAACCCAGGCCAGCATATGTCGACTGGCCCTGCACCCGGTCGTCGATCGAGACCCACGGGCCGGGGCAGCCATTCGATGCTGCCGTTCCCGGGGATCACTACCGAGGACCGCGAATGCGTGATGCGGTTGATCCTCCTGTTTAGTTTTTTAGGTGGAGCGGGGCGGCCCGGTCCCGAAGGGGACAGGGCCGCCCGAAAGTCCGACTAGCGGCGCAGGCCGAGGCGCTCGATGAGCGCACGGTAGCGGTTGATGTCAGTCTTCTTCAGGTAGCCAAGCATGCGCTTGCGACGACCGACCATGCCCAGCAGACCGCGCTGGGTGTGGTAATCGTGCTTGTGCTCCTTCATGTGCTCAGTCAGATCCTTGATCCGCTGGGTCAGGACTGCAACCTGGACCTCGGGCGAACCGGTGTCGCCTTCGCCGGTTGCGTATTCCTTGATGATGGACTGCTTTACAGCGGCGTCAAGTGCCACAATAACTCCTTGGAAATGTGCCGTGAGGGCCCGGGTCAGTAATTCACTGCCGGGTCTGCCGCTGCGGCCAACCGGTCAAACCGGGTGCGGCCGTACACAGCAGGAACCAGCCGCCACGGACTGCAGCCGGATCCATCGTCCAGTTTACCGGCCGCGGCCCAATGTTGTCGAAACAGGGCCGGCGGCGGCCCGGCGTCCGGTAAGCGGCGGAAACCGGGTCAGGGCGCCAGCCTGTCCCTGATGGCAGCCATGCCGTGCAGGACTTCCGCGAAACTGGTGCTGAGCGGGGACAGTCCCACCCGGAGCCCGCGGGGTGCCCGGAAGTCCGGGATCACATCCCCGTCCCACAGCGCCTCGACCGTGGCCTTGGTGAACTCGGCGTGGTCCACCGTGATGTGGCTGCCGCGCTCCGCCGGATCACGCGGCGACGCCAGCTCGGCACCAAGCGGTGCCAGCAAGGCCTCGAAGACCTCTACGGCGAACGCCGTGAGCTTCTCCGACTTGGTCCGGATGGCTGCCATGGATACTTCCTCGATGAGGTCGAGGGTGCCCCGCATGGCCAGCATGCCGAAGACAGCCGGCGTTCCGCTCAGGAAGCCGCGGATGCCCGGCGCAGGTTCATACCCGGCAGCCATCTCGAAGGCATCCTTTCGGCCCATCCACCCCCAAATGGGCTGGTTCAGTGATGGCAGGTGGCGCTCGTTGACATAGGCGAAGGCCGGCGATCCCGGACCTCCGTTGAGGTACTTGTACGTGCAGCCGGCGGCGAAGTCCACGCCGGCACTGTCCAGGCCGATCTCCACCGACCCGGCGGAGTGGCAAAGATCCCACACCACCAGCGCCCCGGCGTCGTGCACTGCCTGGGTGATCGCCGGGAGGTCCGCGAGGTGCCCTGAGCGGTAGGCGATCTGGCTGAGGAGTACGACGGCGGTGCGCGGCCCGGTGGCCTGGCGCACCTGGTCAACTGTCACCCCCGCCGCGGGATCCGTTTCGATCCAGCGCAGGGTGAGGCCCTCTTCCAGGGCGATGCCCTCGACAAGGTACCGGTCCGTGGGGAAGTTTCCGGTGTCGAGGACGAGCTCGTTCCGGTCCGGGTCGTCCACCGCTGCCAGGGCGGCCCGGATCAGTTTGTAAAGGACCACAGTGGTGGAGTCGGCGATGATGGTCTGGCCCGGTGCCGCGCCGAGGACCGCACGGCCCAACTGGTCGCCAATGGCCTGCGGCAGTGCCAGCCACTTCTCGTCCCAGCCGCGGATGAGACGGCCGCCCCATTCGTCGCTGATGAAGGCCGCGATGTCCCCGGCCGTGCGCTTGAGCGGCCTTCCCAGGGAATTGCCGTCCAGGTAGGACAGCGGCGTGTCCGTTCCGATGAACAGTTCCCGGTAGTGCGCCAGCGGGTCTTCCCGGTCGAGTTCGCCGGCACGCTGCCGGAGTACCTCGTCCCCCGGGACCGCGGTATGCCCGCAGCCTTGCTGGTGAATGCTCATTGTCCGATCTCCGTCCTGACGGCGAATAGTTCCGGAAAGAACGTCAGCTCCAGGGCTTTCTGCAGGAAGGTCACCCCGCTGGAGCCTCCGGTGCCCGTCTTCATCCCGATGGTGCGCTGCACGGTGCGGAGGTGGCGGAAGCGCCAGAGCTGGAAATTGTCCTCGAGGTCCACGAGTTCCTCGCAGGCCTCGTAGGCGCCCCAGTTCTCCGCCGCGTGCTCGTAGATGTACTTGAACAGCGGAACAAGTTCGGGCGTGAATTCGTGGGCGCGGGTGACGTCCCGTGCCAGGACTCCAGCCGGCACGTCGAAGCCCTGGCGGGAGAGGTAGGCCAGGAATTCGTCGTAGATGCTGGGAGCCGCGAGCAGTTCCTCCAGCATGGCGTGCGCTCCGGGATCGGACTCGAAGACCGGGAGCATCTTGCGGTTCTTGTTGCCGAGCACGAACTCGACCGCGCGGTACTGGGCCGACTGGAACCCCGAGGAGTTTGCCAGGAAGCCACGGAACTGTGAGTACTCGGTGGGCGTGAGCGTGGCGAGGACGGACCACTGCTCGGTGAGGGTCTTCTGGATGTGCTTGACGCGGGCGATGCCCTTCAGCGCCGAGCCGAGATTGTCGGCCCGCAGCCACGCCGCGGCGCTGCGCAATTCATGCAGCACGAGCTTCAGCCACAGCTCCGTGGTCTGGTGCTGGATGATGAACAGCAGCTCATCGTGGTGTTCGGGCTCGCTGACCGGCTGTTGCGCATTCAGCAGCGTGGGCAGCTGCAGGTACGAGCCATAACTCATCCGGGAGCTGAAGTCGCGGACGATTCCCTTGTCCAGCTTGCGGGTGTTCTTCTCGACGGACACGTAAAGCCTTTCGCGTGCTTCCTGGGTGGTCCTAGTGCCGTGCCAGCAGCTGGTGCGCCTGCACCACGTCCAGTTTCATCTGGTCCACCAGGGCTTCGGGACCACGGTAGGCCACCATGCCGCGAAGGCGCGCCACGAATTCCACGATCACTGTCTGGCCGTACAGATCGAAGTCCTCCACGGCTTCCCGGGGCCGGTCGATGACGTGGGCTTCGACCTGCCGGCTGACGCCGTCGAACGTGGGGTTCGAGCCAACGGAAATGGCCGCCGGCCAGCGTTTGCCGGCCTCGTCCACCAGCCAGCCGGCGTAGATGCCGTCTGCCGGAATCAGACCGGAGGAGTTACTGGCCAGGTTCGCTGTGGGGAACCCGAGGGCGCGGCCGCGGGCTGCGCCGTGGACCACTTCGCCGCGCATCCGGTGGGGCCTGCCGAGCACCTCCGCCGCCGTGGCCACGTCGCCTTCCTGCAGTGCTTCGCGGACCCAGGTGGACGAGCAGCGCCGGTCCGTGCCGTCGTCGTCATGCAGCGGGTACCCCTCGGAGCCGAATTCGCTGATGACCTGTACCTCGAAGCCGAACTTCCCGCCCAGGGCCTTCATGGTCTCCAGGTCCCCGGAGTTGCCGCGGCCGAACCGGGCATCGTGGCCGATGACCACGTGGCTGGCGTGCAGGCAGTCCACCAGGTACTGCTCCACGAATTCTTCCGCCGTGAGGCTGGCAAGGTCGAGTGAATACTTGACCACCAGGATGGCGTCCAGGCCCAGCTCGCCGAGGGCCTCGAGCTTGTCCTCCAGGCCCATGATCAGGCGGGGGGCGCTCTCCGGGCGGTGGATGACGGCCGGGTGGGGATCGAACGTGACGGCAACGGCTTTGGAGTGCGTGAGCCTGGCGGAGCGAATGAGTTGGGACAGGACCTGCTGGTGCCCGCGGTGAACGCCGTCAAAGTTGCCAAAGGTGACAACGGATGGGCCAAAGTCCGCCGGGACCTCGGACGGATCGTTCCAGATGTAGACCATCACCCTCGCCTTAAACTGCCTGCAGCATCAATGATCCGCGGCCATCCGGCCGCGGAATTCTTCAAGGTTACCCGCATTCACCGGTCCGCTTTTCCCAGCGAGGGCCGGCGCCGGTAGAGCCATACCAGGCCAAGGATGGGGAGTATCAGCGGGATGAACCCGTAGCCGCGGCCAAACATGGACCAGACCGTTTCGTGCGGGAACGCCACGGAGTCGAAGATGCTGAGGGAACCCACCACCACAACGCCCACCAACTCGACCAGGACTGCCGCCACGGAGACCTTGAACCAGGTGCTCCCCGCCTTGGCCAGCGACACCGTGGCCACGGCGTACACCAGGGCTGCGAAGGCGGACAGCAGGTAGGCCACAGGGGCGTCGGAAAACTTGGTGAGGATCTGGTAGCCGGCGCGTGCTGTGGCCGAGATGGCAAAGACGGCGTACACCGCAATCAGCAGCCGGCCCGGGCCGGTATTGCGGGTGTTGCCGCCGGCGCCGGTGCGCGCCTTGTTCCTGCTGCCTTGGTCCGCCGCCATCGCGTCGGCGGACTGGGGGTGCTGGTCATTCACGTTGTGTGCTTCTTCCACTTCAGTACCAGATCTGGTTCATTCGGGCGGCCATCACCAGGGCGGTCACGCCGACGGCGGCAAGGACAAAGTTGCTCCACCGGGTCCGTTCCAGGATGGACCAATAGACGGCGGCCGGGGGCAGCAGCATGGCAGTCACCAGGTAGCCCCAGAACTCCCAGGCCTCGCCGGCAATCGTTTCGCCGGCGATGACCCTGATGATCGACCCCACCAGGTAGACCATCAGGGCCACCTCCACTGCCGCGACGGACAGGATGGTGGCGTCGTTGGGTGCCTTCCTCATGATGCCCGCAGCCAGGCAGATGACGGTGGAGAGGAGCCCAACGGCCAGGATGATGTAGAAATACGCGTCCACTCAGGCCTCCCCACCGGCCGCGGCGGAGTTGCCGTTACCGGGAGCGAACACCAGGACCGGTTTGGCGTAGTTGCCGCTGTCCGCCAGCAAGGCCACCAGGCTCCCGTCGGGAGCGAAGGCGGCTGCAGGGTGGTCGGCGGTTGCGGCGCCAGGGCTTCCCGGGGCCGCCCCGGCGGCAATCCGGCGGCCATAGGAAATCTCCGTGGTTTCCTCGGCGCTCAGCTCGCGGTTGGGCATGAGGGCCCGGGCGGCCTGCGACATCTCCAGCACGTCCAGCTCTTCGGCGAGCTGTTCCAGCGTGCGGGCCTGGTCCAGCGAGTACGGGCCAACGTGGGTCCGCCGGAGGGCCGTAAGGTGTCCCCCCACCCCCAGGCCGTTGCCCAGGTCCCGGGCGAGGGCACGGATGTAGGTTCCCGAGGAGCACTCAACGGTGACATCGATGTCGATGACGTCGGCCCCGGTGTCGCGCCGGATGCCGTGGACTTCGAACCTGTGGATGGTGACGGGCCGGGCGGCGAGCTTCACGTCCTCACCGGAGCGAACCCGGGCGTAGGCGCGTTCGCCGTTGACCTTGATGGCGCTGACGCTGCTGGGCACCTGCTGGATGCCGCCGGTGAGCGCTGCGACGCCGTCGTGGATGGCCTGCTCTGCCACCGCGGACGTGCCGGCCGAGGCAACCACGTCCCCTTCGGCGTCGTCCGTCACCGTGGACTGGCCCAGGCGGATGGTTGCAGTGTAGGTCTTGGACGTTCCCACGATGTAGGTGAGCAGGCGGGTGGCCTTATTGATGCCGACCACCAGCACCCCCGTGGCCATGGGATCAAGTGTGCCGGCATGGCCCACTTTCCGGGTCCCCGCGATGCGCCGCATCCGGCCAACCACATCATGGCTGGTCCATCCCTGCGGCTTGTCCACTATCACCAGTCCAGAAAGCACGCCTACCAGTATATCGGCGCTGGTTGGGGGCACAGCGCACGCCCTGCCCGGCCCGGTGGCAGCGCTAGGATGGCTGGCATGCCTGAGCTTGCCGCCCATGTCCGCGACGTGCCCGTCAACCAGATCCGGGAAATCACCGAGGCCGCGTGGCGCACCCCCGGAGCGCTGGTGCTCAGCATCGGCGAGCCCGGGTTCGCGCTCCCCCGCCATGTCCTGGACGCCGGAATGGCCTGCCTGGACCGCGACGAGACGAACTACACGCCGAACGCCGGACTTCCCGCCCTCAGGGAGGCGTTCGCGGCGAGGTTCCGCGAGGAACAGGGCGTCGACGCCGGCGCCGACAGGGTCTATGTGGTTTCCGGGGCCCAGCAGGGCCTGCACTTTGCCATGAGCCTGCTGCTGTCCCCCGGCGATGAGATCCTGATACCCAATCCCGGCTACCCCACCTTTGCGATGACCAGCCGGCTCCTGAGCGCTGTTCCGGTGGGCTATCCGCTGTACCCGGACCACGGCTTCCAGCCCCGCACGGCGGACATCGAGCCCCTCATCACGGCCAGGACCAGGGTGCTGGTGCTGAACTCCCCCTCCAACCCGCTCGGTGCCGTCCTCAGTGAGGACTCGGTCCGGGAACTGATGGATCTTGCCCGCCGTCACGACCTGTGGGTCATTTCGGACGAATGCTATGAGGCGTTCACCTACGATGTGCAGCACGTCAGTCCCGCACGGTACGACGCCGTCGCGCCAAGTGAGGCGCGCGTCTTCACCTCCCTGACACTGTCCAAAACGTATGGCCTGACAGGACTTCGGATCGGCGCGCTTGTGTGCCCGCCCGGGTTGCAGCAGCAGATGGACAACGTCATGGAATCGATCGTGTCCTGCGTCGCCGCTCCCTCCCAGTACGCGGCGCTGGCGGCGCTGACCGGGCCGCAGGACTATGTGCAGCACGCCCACCGGCACTACCGGAACAACAGGGACGCCGCCTCCGCAGTCCTCGACGGCAAGAACATCCCGTACCTGCGGGCGCAGGGTGCGTTCTACCTGTGGGCGGACATGTCCCACGTCAGCGGTGGCGACGTCCGGCAGTGGGTGCGCCGGTTCCTGGCCGATTCCGGTGTTGCGCTGGCGCCCGGCACCGCGTTCGGCACCATCGGCGAAGGCTGGGTCCGGATAGCCCTCTGCGGCAGGCAGCAGGATCTGCTGGAGGGCCTGTCCAGGCTTCCGGCACGGGCGGCGGACTGCACGCAGGCCGGTTAGCTGCCCGCGCCAGTCAGGGCCTTGTCCAGCCAGCTCCGCAGCGCATCGGCAGGAGCGGCTCCGGCCTGGCGCGCGGCCACCTTGCCGTCCACCAGGACCATCAGCGTGGGGATGGCCTGGACGTCGAACCTGCGGGACAGCGCCGGCGACTTGTCCACATCCACCTTCACGAGCTTGATCGCGCCTGGCCGCTCCCGTGCGAGCTTGTCCAGGACAGGGCTGACCATGCGGCACGGACCGCACCATGCGGCCCAGAAGTCCACGAGCACCGGCACCGGTGACTCCTCGGCGACACGGCCGAAGTCAGCGTCTCCTGCGTCCACGATCCACGGCAGCCCGGCCTTGCAGTCGCCGCAACGGGGCCTGCCGGCAGCCTGCACCGGAATCCGGTTGGTCTTGCCGCACGCGGTACAGGCCATGAGTGTTGTTTCCACGTCAGTACTCCGTCCGTTCCTTGTTGGCGCCCCACGCCTTGAAAGGGGCGTCCGACGCCGGGAGGTCACCACGGGTCACAGGCATGAGATCCGTGCGGGTACCGTCGAAGTACTCGTAGAACAGGGCATCGTCGAAGCCGGCCGCGGCCGCACCGTGGCGGTCTGCGGCGAAGTAGACGCGGTCGATCCGGGCCCAGAGGGCGGACGCGAGGCACAGCGGGCAAGGCTCGCAGCTCGCATAGAGGACCGCGCCCTGCAGGTTGAAGTCCGCTGTTCCGGCAGCTGCCGCACGGATGGCCACCACCTCGGCGTGGGCGGTGGGGTCGTTGTCGCGGGTGACCCGGTTGACGCCTTCGAAGACCCGCCCGTCGGCCGTCACCACCACCGCGCCGAAGGGGCCGCCGCCGCGGCCGACGTTTTCCGTTGCCAGGCCCACGGCCTGCTGAAGGTAGCGGGAAGGGCTGTTTTCGTCAGGTGCCGTGGTCATAGCTCGATCCTAGCCATGGGGCGGGCCGTTGGGGGGGGTCAAAATGGGGTCGGTTTCAGGGGGAAAGCACCGATGACATCCTGGCGCCGCAGGCATATCCTTGCCCCCGGGGGTCCGCATTTTTTGCCTCTTGGGAGGCTTCCTATCCGGCCCGCTAAGGGCACGCACCCGGAGTACCCACAATGAAGAAGAAGATCACCATTATTGGTTTGGTGGCGGCTGTGGTGGCTTTTGCCCCAGCCAGCCCGTCGACAGCCTCTGACAAGGGCCATGACGACCCCAAGCCGGAAGACGTTGCCACCGGCCTTGCCACGCCGTTGCACCTGGCCCTCGGAACAGCGAAATCCATCTACGTGAGCCAGGACTTCGCCGGCAAGCTGAGCCGGGTCAACCGGGACGGCACCGTCGAAGATGTCTATGCCAGCCCCAAGCCCGGGTGGGACATAGCAGGAGTGGACACCCGCGGGGCCACAACGTTCTTCCTCGAAAGCACCGGTGCCGGCCTGGGCAAGCCGGAGAACCTTGAAGGCTACCTGAAAGCCATCAGCCCGAACGGGGATGTCAGGACCATCGCCAACTTCGCCGACTACGAGCGGGAGAACAACCCCGACGGCGACCAGGAGTACGGCTTCGGTGACGATGTCAGTGACGCGTGCCTGCAGCAGTGGCCCAAGGAGTCCCCGGCTCCTGCCCGCTATACGGGTACCGTCGATTCGCATCCCTACGCGCTGGCCGTTCAGGGCAATACCGCCTACGTGGCTGACGCCGGAATGAACGCCATCCTCAGCATCAACCTGCGGTCCGGCGAGATTTCCACCCTGGCCGTCCTGCCGCCGCGGCCGGTGGTCATTCCTGAAACTGCTGCCCGTCCGGAGGCGGAAGGCGGTCTCGGCGTGCCAGCCTGCGTCGCGGGATACGAGTACGCATTCGAGCCGGTGCCCACCGATGTGGAGATCGGCCAGGACGGCTGGCTGTACGTGACGTCGCTTCCCGGCGGACCGGAAAGCCCGGCCCTCGGGGACCGCGGTGCGATCTTCCGGATCAACCCATGGAACGGCAGGACGAAGGTGTGGGCGGACGAAATCCTCAGCCCCACTGGTTTGGCCATCGCGGACAACGGTGACGTCTATGTGGCTTCGCTGTTCGGCGGGAAGATCCTGAAGTTCAGCGGTTGGAAGGGCGAGCGTTCGGAGTTCCTCACGGTCAACCAGCCGGCCGACGTGGAGATCCAGGGGCGGACACTGTACGCCACCACGGACGTGCTGCCGGCAATGCTGGGACCTGAACCCCCAGCCGGTCCCCCGCCGGCAACCGGCAAGCTCATCAAGGCCGGCATCCGCTAGGCAGGCAGCAGGGATTCCAAAAACGCAGCAGGCCCGGACCAAATGGTCCGGGCCTGCTGCGTTGGTCATGCCTTACTTGGTGCTGTCCGCGTCCTTGTTGGCGTCTTCATCGATGTCGTCGTCGCCGGCGAGGTCAAGGTCCTCTTCGTCGAAGTCGTCTTCATCGATGTCAACATCCTCGGGAGCATCGCTCTTGTAGGGATCAGCTTCGCCTGCGTGCTTGGCGTTGGCAGCCAGGGCGGCCACCTCAGCGTCGCGCTTCTTGGCTTCCCGCAGCAGTTCCTCCAGGTTGGACGCAACCACGGGAATCTGGTCAGCCACGAACTCAAGCGTGGGGGTCAGCCGGACCGTGATGTTGCGGCCCACTTCCTGCCGCAGCACACCCTTGGCCTTCTCAAGCCCCTTGGCAGCATCGGCCTGGACGGCCTGGTCACCCAAAACGGTGTAGTACACAGTGGCATGCTGCAGGTCGTTGGTCACCCGGGCATCGGTGACAGTAATACCTTCAAGCCGCGGATCCTTGACCTTCCGGCCAAGAGCCTCAGCAACAACAACCTTAATCCGCTGCGCCAACTTGGCAGCACGTGCCGGATCAGCCATTACCACTCCTAAATATTTGGATGTACGACGGCGCGTTAGCGACTTGCGTACAAAAGGTTCGGTTAATTGCCACGCACCTAAGGCGAGTCTACGACGGACCCGCGTTGGATTTTTTCCGGCGGCCTGGGAGTGGCATCGGGCCTGTCGGAGCCGGGCGGTTTGCGGTCGAAGATCGAAAACCGCCCGGCGAAGGGGCGGGGCCGCCGGAAAAAATCCAACGGCCCCGACCTTCTGTTACAGCTCGACCAACTTAGACGCGCGGCTTTTCGCGCATCTCGAAGGTCTCGATGATGTCACCTTCGGTGATGTCGTTGTACGAGCCAAGACCGATACCACATTCGAAGTCCGTGCGGACCTCGGTGGCGTCGTCCTTGAAGCGCTTGAGCGTCTCGATGGTGAGGTTGTCGCCGATGATCTTGCCGTCGCGGCTGATCCGTGCCTTGGTGTTGCGGCGGATGATGCCGGAGCGGACGATCGAGCCGGCGATGTTTCCGAACTTGGAAGAGCGGAAGACTTCGCGGACCTCGGCGGTGCCAAGCTGGAATTCCTCGTATTCCGGCTTGAGCATGCCCTTGAGCGCTGCTTCGATGTCATCGATTGCTGCGTAGATGACGGAGTAGAAGCGCATGTCGACGCCTTCGCGGTCTGCCAGGTCGGCAACCCGCTCGGCGGGCTTGACGTTGAAGCCGATGATGACGGCGCTGTCCACTGTTGCCAGGTTGACGTCGTTCTGCGTGATGGCACCCACACCGCGGTGGATGACGCGCAGCTGCACGCCTTCGCCGACGTCGATCTTGAGCAGGGCGTCTTCGAGGGCTTCCACGGCACCGGACACGTCACCCTTGAGGATGAGGTTGAGGGTGTCGATCTTGCCGTCGGCCACTGCCTGGTCGAAGTCTTCGAGGCTGATGCGCTTGCGGCGCTTGGCGAGCTGGGCGTTGCGGTCAGCTGCTTCACGCTTTTCGGCGATCTGGCGGGCGGTCCGCTCGTCGGAGGTCACCAGGAAGGTGTCACCGGCGCGCGGCACGTTGGACAGGCCGAGGACCTGGACGGGGCGGGACGGGAGTGCCACGTCGAGTGCTTCGCCGTCTTCGTCGAACATGGCGCGGACGCGGCCGTGGGCCGTGCCTGCCACGATCGTGTCGCCGACTGCCAGCGTTCCGGACTGCACCAGGACGGTGGCAACCGCACCGCGGCCCTTGTCCAGGTTCGCTTCGATCGCGATACCGCGGGCGGCCTTATCCGGGTTGGCCCGGAGGTCCAGTGCGGCGTCTGCGGTCAGCAGCACAGCGTCGATCAGCTCGTTGATGTTGAGGTTCTGGCGGGCAGAGACCTCAACGAACATGGTGTCGCCACCGTATTCCTCGGGAACCAGGCCGTACTCGGTCAGCTGGCCCTTGACCTTGTCAGGGTTGGCGCCTTCCTTGTCGATCTTGTTCACTGCCACGACGATCGGCACGTTGGCCGCCTGGGCGTGGTTGAGTGCTTCAACGGTCTGCGGCATGACACCGTCATCGGCTGCCACCACGAGGATGGCGATGTCGGTGACCTTCGCACCACGGGCACGCATGGCGGTGAACGCTTCGTGGCCCGGGGTATCGATGAAGGTGATGTCGCGCTCGACGCCTTCGTGTTCGTGGCTGATCTGGTAGGCACCGATGTGCTGGGTGATGCCACCGTGTTCGCCGGCCACGACATCCGAGTTGCGGATGGCGTCCAGGAGCCGGGTCTTACCGTGATCAACGTGGCCCATGACGGTGACCACGGGAGCACGCGGTTCGAGTTCTTCGTCGCCTTCGGCCTCAAGCTCGGCCTCGACGTCGATATCGAACGTGGAGAGCAGTTCGCGCTCTTCGTCCTCGGGGGAGACAACCTGGAGCTTGTAGCCCAGTTCTTCGCCGAGGAGCGCGAAAGTGTCTTCGTCCAGCGACTGGGTGGCAGTGGCCATTTCACCGAGGTGGAACAGCACGGTGACCAGTGCGGCGGGGTTCGCCTCGATCTTGTCGGCGAAGTCCGTGATGGACGAGCCTCGGCGCAGGCGGATCACAGTGTTGCCATCGCCGCGGGGTACGCTCACGCCACCCAGCGACGGTGCGCTCATCTGCTCAAGTTCCTGGCGCTTTGCGCGCTTCGACTTGCGCTGCTTGCCGCGGCCTGCGCCGCCCTTACCGAAGGCACCCTGGGTACCGCCGCGACCGCGGCCGCCCTTGCCGAAGCCACCGCCGGCGGGAGCACCGCCGCCGCCACCGGGACCACCGGTGCCGGGTGCGCCGGGGCGCCCCGGACCGCGTCCGCCGGCGCCCGGACGTCCTGCACCGGCAGGTGCGGGACGCTCAGTGCGGTTGGGCATCATGCCCGGAGTGGGACGGGGACCACCGGGGCGCGGTGCGCCGGGACGGGGGCCACCGGCACCTGCTGCGGGACGGGGCCCACCTGCACCGGGAGCGGGACGCGGACCACCGGGACGGGGGCCACCGGCGCCTGCCGCGGGACGGGGACCGCCGGGGCGTTCTCCGTCGCTGCGGCCGGGACGGGGCATGCCCTGGGAAGTTGCGAAGGGGTTGTTGCCCGGACGGGGTGCACGGTCACCGTCGCCGCCACGGCCGCGGGGCATGCCCTGCGAGGTGGCGAACGGGTTGTTGCCCGGACGGGGGCCGCCGGGACGGGGTGCCGAGGAACCCTGTGAAGAGCCGCCCTGGCGGGGTGCGGGGGCGGGAGTCTCAGCCTTGGGGCCGGGACGGGCACCGGGCTTGGCGCCCGTGGACGGAGCCGCGGGTGCCGCAGACGACGCCTGGGGTGCCGCCGGAGCGGAAGCTGCCGGAGCTGCCGGAGCAGCGGGGGCCGGAGCCTCGACCTTGGGGGCCGGAGCCTTGGGCGCGGCGGGGCCGGGAGCCGGAGCTGCCGGGCGTGATTCCGCCGCGGGGGCGGGTGCCTTGGGAGCGGCAGGTGCCGCAGCCTTGTTGGCGGCGTCGGGGAAGGCGTTACGCAGCTTCCGCACGACGGGGGCCTCAATGGTGGAAGAGGCGGAGCGAACGAATTCGCCCAGTTCCTGCAGTTTTGTTACTGCATCTTTGGAAGTGATACCGAGCTCTTTGGCGAGCTCATGTACGCGGACCTTGGCCACATTTCTCCTGTCTCGGTCCGCACCGAGCCAGGTACGAACCGTCTACTTCTTACTGCGGACCCTGGCCGCGGTTGGTGCGGAAGGGCCCATTGCAGAGCGCAACAAAGTTGTCATCGTTACGCACTCATCGCTGGGAACTCATCGGGTTTCCATCAGACTTCTGACCCGCTTTCAGGTTGGACGGTTGGTGCTGCAGCCACCGGGGCGCCTGCGGAGGCCGGGCCTGGCTTGATCCGGCGTTCGACGTCGGCGGTTTCGGTTACGCCCCCAAGGGCACGTCCGAATGCCCGCCGTTTGAGCGCCAGGGCAAGGCACGATTCGCTGGGATGCAGCCATGCACCCCGGCCAGCCATCCGGCGTCGTTCATCCACCAGGACAGCGGATGAACCGCTGCCGCCGGCGACGAGCCGGATTAACTCAGTCTGCGGACCTTTCTTCCGGCAGCCGATGCAGGTACGTTCCGGCCGATTTCCGCTGGTAGGTGTTGCTGCCACGGTGATCGTCCTGACGTTCATATCTGCTGGCCCCCGCAGGTCCTGTGCCGCTGTTGCGGAACGGGCACGCGAAGGCGCACTACTGCCGGCCGTTAGGCGCGGACCTATCTATTCTAGCCCCTTCGGGCCGTTCTGCCCGAACCCGTGGCCTGCCACGGTGTGGCAGGCCACCTGGGACGGGGCGCTGAAAGTGCTTCAGTTTTCCTTCGGCGCTGCGGCGTCGGAAACGATGTCGATACGCCAACCGGTCAGCTTGGCGGCGAGGCGGGCGTTCTGGCCTTCCTTGCCGATCGCCAGGGACAGCTGGTAGTCGGGGACCACCACCCGCGCCGAGCGGGTTGCTTCGTCGGTGATGGTGACGGAATTCACGCGCGACGGCGAGAGGGCGCTGGCGATGAACGTCGCCGGGTTCTCGCTGAAGTCAACGATGTCGATCTTTTCGTCGTTGAGCTCCGTCATGACGGCGCGGACGCGGGAACCCATCTCACCGATGCAGGCGCCCTTGGCGTTGATGCCGGATGCGTTGGCCTTCACGGCGATTTTGGTCCGGTGCCCTGCTTCGCGTGCCAGTGCCACAATCTCCACTGAGTGGTCCGCGATTTCCGGGACCTCCAGTTCAAACAGCTTGCGGACGAGGCCCGGGTGGGAGCGGGACAGCGTGACGGACGGACCCTTGGTGCCGCGGTGGACGTCGATGACGAGGGCGCGGAGCCTGTTGCCGTGGATGTACTTCTCCCCCGGCACCTGCTCGGGCGGCGGCAGGAGCGCTTCCAGCGAACCGAGGTTCACCTGGATCATGTGCGGGTTGTTGCCCTGCTGGATGGTGCCGGATACCAGCTCACCTTCGCGGCCCTTGAACTCGCCCAGTACGTTGTCATCCTCAACGTCGCGCAGGCGCTGCAGGATGATCTGGCGGGCGGTACTGGCAGCGATGCGGCCGAAGCCCGCGGGGGTGTCTTCGAACTCGCCGATCGGGGCGCCGTCGTCGTCAATTTCAACAGCCCAGATGGTCACGTGGCCGCTCTTGCGGTCAAGCTCTGCACGGGCTTTTTCGAAGGCGCCGGGCGACTTGTGATAGGCCACCAGCAGCGCCTGCTCAATGGTGGGAATCAGGAGGTCCAGCGGAATTTCACGCTCACGCTCCAAAAGTCTCAGTGCGCTCATGTCAATATCCATCAGGCCTCCTCGGAAGGTCCATTGTGTTCTGGTTCCAGGCCATCTTCCGAAAGGTGGCTGAATTCGATCTCGACTTTTCCGGTGCGGATCCTGTCGAAAGGAAGTTTTACGGGATCGCCCTGCTTGGGTTTCATGCCCTTCTTGACGGCGATTTCCGGTACCAGGGTGACTCCCCCGTCATCCACCGACTGGATGCGTCCGGTGATGTTCTCACCCTGGATGACCTTGACGCTGGCAATCCGGCCTTTGGCGCGGTGCCAGTGGCGCGGTTCCGTCAGGGGGCGGCCGACGCCGGGTGACGAGACTTCGAGGTCGTACGGGCGGGTGTCGGCGCCGGGATCTGTATCGAGGACATCCGAGAGCACCTTCGAGATGTCAGCGATGACATCGAGGCTCACGCCGCCGGTTTCTTCCTGAGGCAGGTCCACCACGACGTGGAGCACCCGGTGGGAGCCGGCAACGTTGATGGTGACGTCCTCGAGGTACAGCCGGTTGGCCAGGACGGACGGTTCAAGGAGGGCCCGGAGCCGGTCGGCTTCCGGGTTGTGGGCCTGCGCGGAATCAGCCTTCCCCGGTGCGGTGTGGTCTGATGGAGCCTGGGCTTCTGCATTGCTCACGATGCCGGCCGCCTCCCTTATAGATGATGTGGTGTGTACTAGCGTAGCCATTTTACCGGTCCAGTGGTGCACCCGGATCCCCTTCCGCCGTGACACCATGGTCTGTTGTGAAAGACGACAGCCAGGAAAGAAAACCGCGGATGCGCTACGTGCGGTACGCCGTCTTTTCGCTGGCAGCCCTGCTGGTCCTCAGCCTTGGATTCGCCGTCATTCCGGGCGAGCAGCCCGCTCCGGCCCCGCCGACGTTCACCGATCAGGCCCGCGCGGCTGCCCTGGAAGACGCCTTGGCACTGCGGGCGGCAGGGTTGGACCTTGCCGCCCCGGGGGCAGGTGACGGCGTTGCGGGGCGTCCCGCGCAGGCGGTTGTGACGTTGCTGACTCTCCAGGCCCGCGCCTTCCTGCCGGCGGGTTCGCCGGCGTCACCATCGGCCCGCCCCTCCACGTCGCCCGGCCCGTCCGCGACAACCCACCCAACGGCGTCGGGGTCCCCGGCGCCGGCTGCTGCTCCCAATGCCGTGGATCTGGCCAGGGCCTTGGCCGCCAGCGGTTCCCGCCGGCTCAAGGATGCGCAGGAGGCCGACGGCGGGATGGCGCGCCTGCTCGCGGGTGCGGGGACCGCACAGCTGCTGGCCGCCCGGCAACTGGCCGCAGCCGCCGGTGAGCCGGGCGCAGTCACGGGGGCTGCCGCGGACCAGGCGGACGCGGCCGCAGGTTCAGGCCAGCAGGCCGGCTCCGCCCCCACGCCGCTGACGGCGGATTGCCCGTTCGCGGCACCTGGCACCACCGCCGCGCCCCTGGGCGCAACACC
Source organism: Arthrobacter sp. Leaf137 (assembly GCF_001423525.1). Classification (GTDB taxonomy): domain Bacteria; phylum Actinomycetota; class Actinomycetes; order Actinomycetales; family Micrococcaceae; genus Arthrobacter. The sequence continues at coordinate 93,617 of NZ_LMOI01000021.1, forward strand.
GGGAGGAGCGTCGCCCGCAAGCGGCAGTCTTTCCGCAGAGGGTGCCGCCGGAGAAACTGTCGAAGCGGGAACTGCCGGGGCCGCGCTTGCGGCCGTGCTGCAGGCTGAGCAGAAGGCGGCCTACGGCTACCAGGCAGCCATGCCGCGCCTGGCTGCGGAAGATGTCGTGCCGGCGTCGGAATTCCTCCGGCAGCACCGGGCCGTCGCGGAAGAAACCGAAAACCGCCTCCGGCTGGCGTGCCAGGCGCCCCGGCCGCAGCCGCCGGGATACGCCCTGGACGCAGAATTTCTGAGCGCGCCGGCCACGGGGTTGGGCACGCTCGAGGCAGCTGCTTTGCCCGTTTACGGCGACCTGGTTGCCTTGACCGGGGGCACGGACCGGGCGTGGGCTCTCTCGATGCTTGAATCCGCTGTTGCCCGGACCGCCCGTTGGGGCGCTGAGCCGGGCCCGGTGCCGGGCATCGTCCTGGATACCGCCATGTTGCCCGCGCTACCGGCCGGCGGTTAGCCCGCCCTGCAGACACTAGGCTGATGCCGATGACTCCAGCAACGAGCGTGCCCGTCCCGTCCGAACTCGCCGCCAGGTATCGGCGAAGCAGTTCCGGGCGGGCCTGGCTTGCCTCGCTGCCGGGCCTGATTGCCGGCCGGATGGAACAGTGGAACCTGGCGTCCGCCCTCCTTCCAGGGGCCCTGCCCTGGAGCGGCCATGGCGCTGTGGTGGTGCCCGTGCTGAGGGAGGACGGCACGCCGGCCGCCCTCAAGGTCGCCTACCCCCATGACGAAGCACTCGGCGAGCCCCAGGCCCTGGCACTGTGGGCCGGTCGCGGTGCCGTGGGCCTGCTGGAGCGGGATGGGCAAACGTGCTCCATGCTCCTGGAACGGCTGGATGCGGGCGCCTCCCTCAACGACGTGCCGCTGGACGAGGCGGCAGCAGTGTGGGGCGGCCTGGTCCGGCAGCTCAGCCTGGTGCCCGACGCCCGGCCGGATTGGAGCGCCTTCGAACACATCGCGGCCCGCGCCGAGCAGTGGAGCGATGAGTTTCCCGCGGACTGGGACCGGTTGGGCCGGCCCTTTCCGCGGTGGCTGCTCGAGGCTGCCCTTGAGGTCTGCCAGACCCGCGGCGCTGTGGGCCGCCGCTCCGCCCGTGACGTGCTGGTCCACACTGACCTGCACTTCCTGAACATCCTGGCCCGTCCCGACACCGGGCGGCCCGGAAGCCGACAGCCGGCCGGACGGTACGTTGCGATCGACCCGCAGCCGCTGATCGGCGAGGCCGAGTTCGCCGTCGCTCCGCTGCTGTGGAACCGGCTGTACGACCTGCCGGCGGACGGTCCGGAGGCGGCGCTGCGGCGCCGCTGTGAAGAATTCAGTACCGCGGCAGGACTGGACCCGGAGGCAGCCCGGCAGTGGGCGGTCGTCCGGGAGGTGGCGAATGCCCTCTGGTATGCGGCCGAACCCCACCACCGGGGCGACCTTGCCCGGTCCCTCTGGGTGGCCAGTACGCTGGCGGGACGGACGCTGCCGGGGTTGCCGCCGGCCCGTTTGCTGCCTGAACCGGGGCAGGACAGTGGGTCCGGAACGCTCCGCTGAGTGACGGGTTGCTTCACCGGGTTGCAGGCAAGCCGTTAGTGCGCCCGCACGGCCTGGAGGGCGGACCTGACCGCGTCCACAGCTGTTGCAACGTCGTCAGCGCCGGTCCGCCAGTTACTGACAGAGACGCGAAGGATGTCCCGGTCCCGCCACCGGGAGCCGGACATCCACACCCTGCCATCCGCGATGATGCGGGCGGTCACGGCCCGGGTGGTGTCGTCGTCGCCGAATGACAGGCTGACCTGGGTGTACTGCACGTCATTGAGTACTTCGACCCCGTCGATGCCCCGCAGCCCCGCAGCGATCCGTGCGGCTGCGGTGGCCAGCCCGTTGACCTGTGCGGCAACGCCGGTCCTGCCCAGGCTCCTTAGCGCCGCCCACACCGGGACGCCCCGGGCCCGCCGGGACAGTTCGGGCACCTTTTCGAACGGATCGCCCGGCCCCTCGGCATCGTGCACTAGATAGCTCGCATGCAGCCCCATGGCCGCACGCAGGGCCGGGGCGTCACGGACTATGGCGATGCCGCAGTCGTAGGGGACGTTCAGCGTCTTGTGGGCATCAGTCCCCCACGAGTCGGCGCCGTCGAATCCATCCGTCAGATGCCGCAGTTCCGGCGATGCTGCCGCCCAAAGCCCGAAGGCACCGTCGACGTGCACCCAGGCGTTGTGTTTCCTGGCCACCCTGATGGCCTCGGTAAAGGGGTCGAATGCACCGGAATGGAGGTTCCCGGCCTGCAGGCAGACGAGCGCCGGCCCGCTGCCGGCTCCCAGTGCTGCGTCCAGGGCGTCAGCAATCATCCGTCCCTGGCTGTCGGCCTCGACCACGGCCGGTTGGCCCAGCCCCAGGTACCGCAGTCCCAGGTCCACGGTGTCGTGCCGTTCACGGCCCACGATGCAGCGGATCCGCGGCGCGCCCGCCAGCCCGTCGCGGTCCAGGTCCCAGCCGGCGTCGGCAAGGAGCCGCCACCGCCCCGCGGCCATGCCGGTGAAGTTGGCCATCGTGGCGCCGGTCACGAACCCGACGTCGGAGCCCGCCGGCAATCCCAGCAGGTCCACAAGCCACGTCCCGGCGGCTTCCTCGATGGCAGCCATGGCAGGGGTGGCGTAGCGCAGCCCGGCGTTCTGGTCCCAGGCGCTGACCAGCCAGTCCGTGGCCAGCGCCGAGGGCAGGGTTCCGCCGATGACCCAGCCAAAGAAACGGCTGGAGGGCATCGCCATGAGACCGGGTTCGGCAGCCCGGGCCAGGAAGTCCACCACATCTTCCGCTGGGAGGCCCTGGTCCGGGAGGCTTCCGCCAAACACGTCCGTGAGGTCATGCGCCTGCAAGGCCGGGCCCACATGCCGGCCGGGAAGGCTGTCCAGCCAGGCCGTGGCGTGCCTGGCGGCCGCTTCCAAGGCCGGCCCGTAGGCGTCGTCGCCGTGTGACATACCTGCATGCTACGCGCTGTCCCGGGCAGCGACGAGGGGTGCCGCCGCTGGGTCCGGACCATGCCGGGGCGGGGCCGGTCAGGCGAAGTTTTCCTGCCACACGTCAAACCCGAGTTTAACGATCAGGGCGGCCACCACCACCAGGAATACCACCCTGACGAACCGGCTTCCCTGCTTGACCGCGGTCCGTGCGCCAAGGTAGCCGCCGGCCATGTTGGCGATGCCCAGCAGCAGGCCGAGTCCCCACAGGATCGAGCCGTGCGGCAGGAAGAACATGAGGGCACCGGCATTGGTTGCCATGTTCACGATCTTGGCCTTGGCACTGGCCTCCAGGAACGCGTAGCCCATGGCCGATACCAGCGCGATGACGAGGAACGATCCGGTGCCCGGACCGATCAGGCCATCATAGAAACCGATGACCGCACCGATCAGGCAGGCCACGACGTAGTGCTTGTGGCCGTCGTGCCGCAGCGCCGTAATGTCCCCGACGTTGGGCTTGAGTGCCGTGAAAAGCGCGACGGCGACCAGCGCGGCGACGATGATCGGCTTAAAGACGCTGGCGGGCAGGTTGGCCGCCAGGATCGCGCCGCCGAAGCTCCCGGCGAGGGCAATCACCGCCATGGGCAGCGCCGTCTTCAGGTCCGGCCCCACCCGGCGGTAATAGGTGACGGCACTGGTGGTTGTCCCAAAAATCGAACCCAGTTTGTTGGTTGCCAGCGCCTGCACCGGCGTGATGCCCGGGACCAGCAGCAGCGCGGGCAACTGGATCAGCCCTCCCCCGCCCACCACCGCATCGACCCAGCCGGCACCGAAGCCGGCCAGGACGATGAGGATGAGGGTGGTCAGCTGGAGATGCTCAAGACCGAAGTCCACGCCCGGGATCAGCTGTTGCGGACGGCGTTGACCACGTAGTCAACAGCCTTGTCCACCGCGACGTTCTCGGCCTCTCCGGTGCGGCGGTCCTTGATCTCCACGACGCCGTCCACCAGCCCGCGGCCGACAGCAAGGATGGTGGGCACGCCCAGCAGTTCGGCGTCACCGAACTTCACGCCCGGGGACACCTTGAAGCGGTCGTCGTAGATGACGTCAAGGCCGGCGGCTTCGAGGCCCAGGGACAGCTGCTCAGCGGCGGCGAAAATGTCCTCGCCCTTGCCCACCGCGACGACGTGGACGTCGGCAGGTGCCACGGCGCGCGGCCAGGTGAGGCCCTTGGCATCATGGTTGGCCTCGGCCAGCGCAGCCACCGCACGGGTGACGCCGACGCCGTAGGAACCCATGGTGACCGTGACCTGCTTGCCGTTCTGGTCCAACACCTTGAGGTCTAGGGCTGCGGCGTACTTGCGGCCGAGCTGGAAGATGTGACCCATTTCGATGCCCCGTGCCGTTTCCAGGGGGCCGGAACCGTCCGGTGCGGGGTCGCCGGCGCGGACCTCGGTGCACTCGATGACGCCGTCCCAGCTGAAGTCGCGGCCGGCAACGAGGCCGAAGACGTGCTTGCCGGCCTCGTTGGCGCCGGTGATCCAGCTGGTGCCGCTGACCACCCGCGGATCCACCAGGTACAGCAGTTTGGTGGCCCCTTCGGAGCCCAGGAGCGGGGCGTCCAGCGACAGTCCGGGGCCCAGATAACCCTTGACGATCAGGGGCTGCTTCTTAAGGTCCTCCTCACCGGCCTGCTCGAGTCCGATCTCGCCGGCCATCGGCAGGAACGCGCCGATGTTGGCCTCGACGCGTTTCAGGTCCACGCCACGGTCGCCGGGCAGGCCGATGACCACCAGTTGGCGTTCACCGGTGGGCAGCGTTACGGCGAGGACAACGTTCTTCAGCGTGTCAGCGGCAGTCCAGGCGCCGCCGTCGGCCTCGGCCCGGGGCGCGATCTGGTTGGATGCGTTGACCAGGGTCTCAATGGTGGGTGTATCAGGGGTGTCCAGGACCTCCGCCGCAGGCGCACCCGTGAAGTCGATGTCCTCGGGCACCACGGTGGTGACGGCTTCGACGTTGGCTGCGTAACCCGCGGCAGACCGGACAAAGGTGTCTTCGCCGATTTCCGTGGGGAACAGGAACTCCTCGCTCCGGGAGCCGCCCATGGCGCCGGCGGTGGCTGCCACGGGGACAACATCAAGGCCGAGCCGAGCGAAGATCTTGAGGTAGGCGGACCGGTGGGCCGCGTAGCTGGCGTCCAGGCCGGCGTCGTCCACGTCGAAGGAATAGGAATCCTTCATGATGAACTCGCGGCCCCGGAGGAGGCCTGCCCGGGGACGTGCCTCGTCGCGGTACTTGTTCTGGATCTGGTACAGGCTGAGGGGCAGGTCCTTGTAGGAGGAATACAGGTCCTTCACGAGGAGGGTGAACATTTCCTCGTGCGTGGGGGCCAGGAGGTAGTCGGCGCCCTTGCGGTCCTGCAGCCGGAACAGCCCCTCGCCGTATTCGGTCCAGCGGTTGGTCGCCTCGTAGGGTTCACGCGGCAGCAGGGCCGGGAAGTGGACTTCCTGGGCACCGATGGCGGTCATTTCCTCACGGATGACCTGCTCCACCTTGCGGAGTACGCTCAGGCCCAGTGGCAGCCAGGTGTAGATCCCGGGAGCCGCGCGGCGGATGTAGCCGGCGCGGACCAGCAGTTTGTGGCTGGCCACCTCTGCATCGACGGGATCTTCACGCAGGGTGCGCAGGAAAAGCTGGGACATTCTAAGGACCACGGGTGGTATCCGTTTCTGGAAAAGTGCTGGATCAGCAGGGCCGGACAAATTCGTCTGCATACCAATCTACCGGCACAGCGCGCCTCGCCCGGAAACAGTAGAGCCACGCCCGGTTGTGCAAAGCCCCTGGCCCCCCAATAGGGCTGGTCATTGCATCCGGGCGTGGCTCAACGCCGTTATCGCCTTATTACAGGTGAGGACTGGTGAGACCGCCCACTCCACTCAGCGCAGCTAGATCGAACCTATGTGATGGCGGGCACGTTGACAAGTAAATTCTTCCGTGGCGGGCTATTGCCCGGAAGAAAAGCCGGACAGTACGCCGCCGGGCGGCCTACTTGATGAGGGCTGCCGCGGAATCAAGGAGCGACCCTGCCTGCTCCTGGGCACCCGCACCGTCTGTTCCGCCGGATGCGACGGCGGTCAGCACCACGCCGTGGTGGACAGCCTGGGCAGTGGTAACCGACTGGACCTGGCCGTTAGGCAGTGTCGTTTCGGTGCGGAACGCGGTGGTTCCCTCAACCCCGCTGACGCCATCGATGCGGGTGATGGCAACCGCCACCTTGACGCCCGCGGCGGTCATGACCATGTTCGAGCACTTCTCCAACTGCTCCGAGGGGTCGGAGACTTTCGCCAGCGCGGCCTGGTCCAGTCCCGACATGAGGGACAGGGCGGTGACCATACCGGAGGCGGCGTCCGTGCTGAGGCCCATGGCAATTGCCGCCCCGTCCATGGACGGTACCGTGCTGGAGGCCGCAAGATCCTTGCATTCCGCCGGCTCTACCTCGATGGAGGACATCAGGTCCTTGGACTGCTGCACCGTGGCGGTCAGCTGGTCGCCGGGGACCGGTGTCAGCCGCCGGTCTGCCGAGTCCCGCACCTCGCGCACAACCCCGGCAAGCTCCTCGCTGGTGTACGCCTTGTCCGGCGTAGGGGTTGGCGAGGGAGTGGTCGTTTCCTCCGATGCTCCGGCTGAGGCAGAGCTCCCCGCCGAGGCAGCGTCCCCCTCGGGTGCCGAGGTGCCTCCGCAGGCTGAAACACCGATGACGAGAACCGCAGAAACCGCAAACGTACCCAGCACAGAAGTCTTCAATTTTCCCCCAAGTCCACATACGGCCCTGCTTCGGGCCGCTAGAAGAGAACTGTAGCGAACGTGCCCACCTGGCGGAAGCCGACACGTTCATAAGTGGATCTGGCCCTGACGTTGAAGCCGTTGACGTAAAGGCTGGTCAGCGGTGCGATCTTCTGCGCCTGTTCCACGACGGCGGACATATAGCCGGAGCTCAGGCCCTTCCCGCGGTACAGCGGATTCATCCAGACCCCCTGGACCTGGGTGACATCGGCAGTGACCGCGCCGAGCTCGGCTTTGAAGACCACTTCCTTGGCTTCGTTGAGGTGGGCCAGCGAATAGCCCTGCCGGATCAGCCCTTCGACCCGGCGGCTGTAGAACTCCCGGCCGCCAAGGAACGGCGAGTAGCCCACTTCCTCTTCGAACATGGCGGCGCAGGCGGGCAGGATGCGCTCGAAGTCTGCGAGTTCGCCCAGTCCCAGGCCCGGGTTGGGCGGAACGTCGGCCGGCCCGTCGATCACCATCAGGGGCTGGTCCGGGCGGATCTCGTGGGCGCGGTGGCCCAGTTCAGCAAGTTCCCCATGAAGGGCCAGCACCGCATCCGCGGGGCCGAAAGCCGACGCATAGCGCCGGCCGGAACGGTTGGCGGCTTCGGCCACCAGCGGCGCGAAGGCCGGGTCGAGCTGGACGGGGACCAGGTTGGCGCCCGCCCAGCAGGCACCCACCAGCATGCCGTCGTCGAAAACACCCACGATGCCGGCACCGCCGCTGGTGGGAGCGGCAGTACCGGCAGTGCGTAAATGCGCGAGGATGAACACGTTGGCCACACGGTCCTGCTCAGCCAAAAGCCTGAGCGCCGCGGTGTCGCCCCCGTCCAGGGTGCGGACGGATATCCCCGGCGGGTCCGGCTCGTCCTTACGAGACGCTAACCACGGGGCCACCTTTGACAGCATCTTCGCCATCGGCCTCCCCCATCTCTTCCGCGATACGCATGGCCTCTTCGATCAGTGTCTCAACAATCTGGCTCTCCGGCACAGTCTTGATGACTTCACCCTTCACAAAGATCTGTCCCTTGCCGTTGCCGGAAGCGACGCCGAGATCGGCTTCGCGTGCCTCGCCCGGTCCGTTGACCACGCAGCCCATGACGGCGACGCGCAGCGGGATCTCCATGCCTTCCAGGCCGGCTGTGACCTGCTCGGCGAGCGTGTAGACGTCCACCTGCGCGCGTCCGCAGGACGGGCAGGACACGATTTCGAGCTTGCGGGGCCGCAGGTTCAGTGACTGCAGGATCTGGTTTCCCACCTTGATCTCCTCAACGGGCGGGGCCGAGAGGGAGACGCGGATGGTGTCGCCGATGCCCCGGGAGAGCAGTGCGCCGAAGGCGGTGGCGGACTTGATGGTTCCCTGGAATGCCGGACCGGCCTCGGTCACGCCGAGGTGGAGGGGCCAGTCGCCCTTTTCGGCGAGCATCTCGTAGGCGGCCACCATAATCACGGGGTCGTTGTGCTTGACCGAGATCTTGAAATCGTGGAAGCCGTGCTCTTCGAACAGGGAGGCTTCCCAGACTGCAGATTCAACCAGGGCCTCGGGGGTGGCCTTGCCGTACTTCTTGAGGATTCCCGGTTCCAGCGAGCCGGCGTTGACGCCAATGCGGATGGAGGTTCCGTGGTCCCGGGCGGCCGCGGCGATTTCCTTCACCTGGTCATCGAACTTGCGGATGTTGCCGGGGTTGACCCGAACGGCCGCGCAGCCGGCTTCGATGGCAGCGAAGACGTACTTGGGCTGGAAGTGGATGTCCGCGATGACCGGAATCTGGGACTTGCGGGCAATGATGGGCAATGCTTCGGCATCATCGGCCGACGGGCATGCAACGCGCACGATGTCGCAGCCCGAGGCGGTAAGTTCCGCAATCTGCTGCAGGGTGGCGTTGATGTCGGTGGTGGGCGTGGTGGTCATCGACTGCACGCTGATGGGGGAATCCGAGCCTACTCCCACCGAACCGACTTTGATCTGGCGCGTCTTGCGGCGCGGGGCAAGGACGGGCGGCGGTGCTGCGGGCATTCCCAGGCTGACCGAGGTCACGTGGACTCCTAGAGGTGAAGGGTAAATGGCTTAGGCTGCGAGGCCGGCGAGCATGCCGGTCACGGGTGACCATTCGGTGACGCGGATGCCGGCTATGACGCCGGCGGCGGCGAACGGATCCTGCTTGAGGACCGAGTTCAGGGATGCTTCGTTGTCCGCTTTGAAGATCAGCAGCGCGCCGGCGCCGTCTCCATAGGGTCCGCTGGCAAGGATCACGCCGTCCTCGGCCAAGCCGCCGGTCCATTCGCGGTGGGCGGGGCGTGCCTCGTTGCGGGCTTCGGTGGAATCAGCGGCGTAAACGTACTCAACGGCAAAAACTGTCATAGCGCTACCCTATCGCTCCCCCGGCCTAGGCCAGGAAAATCACCTTCACGGCTGCCGCTATCCCCGCGGCCCACAGCATGGACGCCAGCGTGCCGATGATGAACCGCTCCGCGGCCACCGGGGTTTCCTTGAGTTCGGCGAACCGGCCCAGCCCCTTGACGGCGACGATGTACGCGATGGCAACCGGCTGGCCGGCCAGGATGGCCAGGCAGACGCCGAGTCGCTCCAGGACCCCGATGATGGCACCGCCGCGGAGGATCCGCTGGACGGGTTCGGCGGGAACGCCCGACGCCGGCTGGCCAGTCGCCGCCGTCAGCTCACCGTTGACAGCCTGGCCGGCGTCGTCGTCCGGGGCCCGGCCCGGGACGTCCACCGTGACGTCGGCCGAGGGATCGTCCTCAGTGTCACGTCCCTTGGCTGCCGCGTCCGCCTTGTCGTCAATTGTCCGGGCCAGCCGGAACACGAGGGCGGTGACGGGCCAGCCGCCAAAACCTGCCGCCAGCAGTGCAGCAGCGATCCAGAATGCGGTCACCGGTCTCCTTTGGTATGGGCAAGGGCGTAATCCAGGAGCATCGCTGCTGCCGGCCTGGCAGCCCATTCTTCCTGCCAGCCGGAACGAAGGACGGCGCGGCTCACCGACTGCTCCGTAATTCCCAGTTCCCGGGCCACGGGCTTCTGGCTGCCATGCCTGCCCCCTCCGCCCGCTGCCCGCAGCCGGTCAACCACGCGCCACTGCGCCTCCGTCCGCTGTTGCACCAGGCGTCCTATCAGGCGCAGGACGGCCTGGGCATTCGCTGCGGCGTTCGTGGCTGCATGTGCTGCGGTATTCACTGAAGTGTTCATTTCGGCGTTCGTTCCAGCGGTGGCTCCGTTGTTTGTGCCGGCGGGCTCTTCCCGGGAATTCCGGGGTGCGCCTTTGACACTGTCCATGGTGCCCGCCACCACCGACAACGGAACATGGCCGGCCGCACCCTTGGCGGCTTCCACTGCCGTGCGGGCAGCCACGAAGCCGCTTCCGGTCCCTTCGCGCGGGCTCCCGCCAGGTTCGAGGCGGACGTCACCGATGCCAATACCGACGTACCAGTGCCCGCTCCGCAGAGCGTGCAAGGCAATGTCCACCACGTCCAGGGCATCGCCGACGGTTCCCTGGAGTTCGTCGCCGACGGAGCGTTCGAAATGGGCGCCGGTGAGGCTGCGCAGTTCCGCGATCAAATCGGGGACGCGGTCAACGTCGGAGGTGCTGCCACGCTGGTCGATGGTGAGTACGTACATACCTCAACCGTATGCGGGTGATACCCAATAATCAACCGTTAATAGCTGATTATTTAATCTCAGCCGTATTGAGCTGATTATCGATAGTCAGCCATTTGAAGCTACAGGTTCCCATCGACGGGCCAGCCCATCATCCGAAGAGGTTCACGGGTTTGACGATGTCGGCGTAGATCAGCAGCGCACTCATGCCCATCAGCAGGGCGGCCACCACATACGTGACCGGGAGCAGCTTGGCGATGTCGAAGGCACCGGGGTCCGGCTTACCGAAGAGTTTCGCTACCTGGCGCCGTGCACCCTCGTACAGTGCGCCGGCCACATGGCCGCCGTCGAGCGGCAGCAACGGAACCAGGTTGAAGACGGCAAGGGCGAAGTTCAGTCCGGCCAGCAGCCCCACCAGGGTGGCCACCCGGGACTGCAGCGGAATCTCTTCCATGGCGGCCACCTCGCCGGCCACCCGCCCCACGCCCACCACGCTGATGGGTCCGTTGGGATCGCGCGGTTCCTCGCTGAAGGCGGCCTTCGCCACGCCCACCACACGGGCCGGAAGGTTGAAGATCACTCCTGCCACCTGCCTGATGTTCTCCCCCGCCATCGGCAGGACGGACGACGCCGGCTGCGGCACCAGTTCGGTCTGCGAACCAATGCCGAGGAAGCCAACGTCCTGGTAGCGCAGGGTGCCCGACGCATCGGTTTCCTGCCGGCCGTCGACGCCGATGATGGGCCGGGCGGAGAGGACGGGGGTGACAGTGGTGGACACCGAAGAGCCGCCGCGCTCAACCGTAATGGCCACTTCCCGGCCCGCGGATGCCCGGATCCATTCGGTCAGCTGGTCCCAGCTGGTGACTTCTCTTCCGTCGAAGGACGTGACAGTGTCGTTGGGCTGCAGGCCGGCCGCGGCTGCCGGGGTCAGCTGGCAGTCGGCCGAATCCGGGTCCACGGTTTCGCCGGCGGCAACCTGGCATTTTGAGACATCCGAAATGGTGGTGGTTGCCGTGGCCGTGCCGAAGCCCATGAGGAGGATTGCCATGAGGAGGACGCCGAGGATCATGTTCATGGCGGGCCCGCCCAGCATGACAATGACTTTCTTCCATACCGGAAGGCGGTAGAAGACGCGTTTTTCGTCCCCGGGCCCCACTTCCTCGTGCGCCATGGACCTGGCCTCGGTGGCCAGCGTCTGGAACATCCCGGTGCTGGAGGGCCGGACGGAGCCGTCCTCCTTGTTGGGCGGGTACATGCCGATCATGGACACGTAGCCGCCCAGCGGGATGGCCTTCACGCCGTATTCGGTTTCGCCCTTCCGCCGCGACCACAGGGTGGGGCCGAAACCGATCATGTACTTGGTGACGCGCACCTTGAAGAGCTTGGCGGGTACCAGGTGTCCCACTTCGTGCAGCGCGATGGACGCGGCGATGCCGATGGCTACGAAGACGACGCCGAGGATGAAAAGAAGAACGGGGGTCATGGAGGTGCTGCTGCTTCCCTAGAGACTGCTGACTGCTAAACGTTCGTGTGCGCGGGCACGTGCCCAGCCCTCAGCATCCAGCACCGATTCCACCGTCAGCCGGGAGGAACCTGTGTGTTCGCTGAGGACCGCATCCACGGTGTCCACGATGTCCGTGAAGCGGATCCGCCCGGCGTGGAAGGCGGTGACCGCTTCCTCGTTGGCGGCGTTGAAGACCGCGGGGAAGGTGCTCCCCTGCTTCGCCGCGTCCTTGGCAAGGTCCACGGCGGGAAAGGCTGCTGCGTCGAGCGGCTCGAACGTCCAGGTGGCCGCCTTGGTCCAGTCACACGGCGCGGCCGCGTTGGGCACCCGGTCCGGCCACCCCAACCCCAGGGCGATGGGCAGCCGCATGTCCGGCGGGGAGGCCTGCGCGATGGTGGAGCCGTCCACGAACTGCACCATGGAGTGCACCACGGACTGGGGATGGACCACCACGTCGATCCGGTCCAGCGGGATGTCGAACAGGAGGTGGGCTTCGATGACTTCCAGCCCCTTGTTGACCAGGGTGGCGGAGTTGGTGGTGACCATCAGCCCCATGTCCCAGGTGGGGTGGGCGAGGGCTTCCTGCGGCGTGACCCCGTGCAGTTCTTCCCGGCTCCGGCCGCGGAAGGGCCCGCCGGAGGCGGTGAGGACCAGCTTGTCCACTTCAGCTGCACTGCCCGAGCGCAGGCATTGGGCGATGGCGGAGTGCTCGGAGTCCACGGGAACGATCTGCCCGTCGCGCGCAGCAGCCTTCACCAGCGAACCGCCGACGATCAGCGATTCCTTGTTTGCCAGCGCCAGCGTGGCGCCGGATTTCAGCGCGGCAAGGGTGGGTGCAAGGCCAATGGACCCGGTGATGCCGTTAAGCACCACATCGGTGTCCAGCTCCGCGATGCGCGTGGAGGCATCCGGTCCGGCGATGATCTCCGGGCGGTAGCCGGAACGGCCCGCTGCGGCGGCTGCTTCGTCGATCAGCACGGCAAGCTCGCGGGCGTCCCCGGCGGCGATGCCGACGGCCGCCGCACCGGTGTGGACGGCCTGCCGGGCCAGGAGCGCGGGGTTGCCGCCCCCGGCGCTCAGTGCCACGACCTCGAAAAGATGCGGGGCGCCGTCGACGACGTCAATCGCCTGGGTGCCGATGGAACCGGTGGATCCGAGGATGGCGATTCTGCGTGGCTGCATGGGTTAAGTATCCCGCACCAATGCGGTCCGGTACGCCGCGGCCTGCATGCCTTGACCCCGACGCGGCCGGGCGTAACGTGGATTTCGTGGACTGGCTTTCCTGGTTCGATGCCGCGGACTACGAGTTCGCCCGGCAGGTGCTGCAGCGGGGAGTGGCCGCGCTGTTCTTCGTGGCTTTCCTGTCCTCGCTCAACCAGTTCCCGGCGCTGCTGGGTGAGCGCGGACTGCTTCCGGTGCCCGACTACCTTTCCGGCTTCAGCCGGCTGAGCCGGCCCACGCTGTTCCGTTGGCGCTATTCGGACGGCCTCCTGCGTGGTGTCTGTGCAGCCGGGCTGGTGGTCTCGTCCCTCCTCGTAGCGGGCATTCCGCAGCTGGGACCGCCATGGGTGCCGCTGATCGCTTTCCTGGGCCTGTGGCTGCTGTACATGTCGATCGTGAACGTGGGACAGACTTTCTACGGCTTCGGCTGGGAGATGCTGCTGCTGGAGGCCGGCTTCACGGTGGCCTTCCTGGGGTCTGACCAGACCGATCCGCCGCGCACCATCATGATCCTGGTGGCGTGGCTGGTGTTCCGGCTCGAATTCGGTGCCGGGATGATCAAGATCCGCGGCGGCCGCGAGTGGCGGGACCTCACCGCCCTCTACTACCACCACGAAACCCAGCCCATGCCGGGGCCGCTCAGCCGGCAGGCGCACCTGCTGCCCAAACCGCTCCACCGGATGGAAGTGGTGGGCAACCACTTCGCCCAGCTGGTGGTGCCATTCCTCCTGTTCGCGCCCCAGCCCGTTGCCAGTGCGGCAGCGGCCATCATCATCGCCACCCAGCTCTGGCTGGTGGCGTCCGGGAACTTCGCCTGGCTGAACTGGATCGCCGTTGTGCTGGCGTTCGCCGCCGTCAGTGACCCCGTCGCACACGCGGTCCTGCCGGTGATCCCGCTGGACTGGCACGGGGAGGCAGGCCGTGAAACGCCCCTGTGGTGGCTGGCTGTCACGTTGGCGGCCACCGCCCTGCTGCTGGCCCTGAGCTACCAGCCGCTGCGCAACCTGTTCTCGCGCCGGCAGTTGATGAACGCCAGTTTCAACCGCTGGCAGCTGGTCAACGCCTACGGTGCCTTCGGAACTGTGACCCGGGAACGCATTGAGATCGTGGTGGCAGGAACCCTTGACGACGACCCGGACGACTCCTCCGACTGGCGTGAATACGGATTCAAGGGCAAGCCCGGGGACCTGCGCCGGATACCCCGCCAGTGGGCGCCGTACCACCTGCGGCTGGACTGGCTGATGTGGTTCCTGCCGCTGCGGACCGTGCACGAGGAATGGTTCCATGCCTTCCTCGGCAAGCTGCTGGAAGCGGACCGGACCACCCTGCGGCTGCTCCGGCATGACCCGTTCGACGGCGGGGCGCCGCGCTGGGTGCGCGTCCGCCGGTACCACTACCGGTTCGCCACCCGGGCGGAGTTCCGGGCGTCCGGGAACCGGTGGATGCGCACGTTCCTCTCCGAGCCGATCCCGCCCCTGTCTCTGCGGCGCCGGCAGGGACGGCAGGGCTAGCAGTACAACCGGCCCGCCGGTTTGCAGGACGCCGCGGACCGTCAGGCTTTCTGGCCGGCCCGCCGGAGGATCGATTCGGCGTGCTTGAGGATGGGCCCGTCGATCATTTTCCCGTTATGCCGGAAAACGCCCGAGCCTGCCTCCGCGGCAGCGTCCAGCAGCTCTGCGGCAGCGGCGACATCGGCGTCGGACGGCGCGTAGGCCTCCCGCACCACGGCGGCCTGCGTGGGGTGAATGCAGGCCTTGGAGCTGAATCCGGACGCGACGGCGTCGGCCGCTTCGGCGGCCAGCCCGTCAGTGTCCGGGATGTTGACGTAAACCGCATCAACCGCCTGCTTCCCGAAGGCACGGGCAGCCACCAGGACCGTTGACCGCGCGTGGAGGGCGACGGCCCGGTAGCCGCCGTCGTCCGTCCTGCTGGAGGTGCCGCCCAGGGTGGCGAGCAGGTCCTCGGCACCCCACATCAGCGCAACGACGTTGGGGGCGGCGGCAATGGCGGGAGCGTTCAGGACGCCCAGTGCCGTTTCGCACAGGGCCACCACCTGGTAGCCCGCCAGCGCTTTGAGCTGGTCCGCGCCTTCGGCTTTGGCCAGCATCACCGTCCTGTAGGGCGTGTGCGCCAGACAGTGCAGGTCTTTTTCGAACTCTTCGGTGCCCGCGGGGTTGATCCGGACGATGGTGCGGCTGGGATCGAGCTCGGGTTCCTCGCCTGCGGAACCCACCTGGGCAAGGATGGCGCCGCGGGCGCGCTGCTTGTCCGCCGGCGCCACGGCGTCCTCGAGGTCAAGGATGACGGCGTCAGCGCGGGCGGCGGCCTTCCGGTACCGCTCGGGCCGGTCGGCGGGGCAGAAGAGGAGGGCGGGGCCCATCGCAAAGGTCATACAGCCATTCTCCGATGATTTTTTCGTGCCGGGCTTATTTTCCGTGCTGCGCTTCAGCGTGCGCGGCACGGGTCCACATCAGGCAGCTGCGGGTGGCCAGGGCCACCACGGTACCGTCCTGGTTCCGGCCGGTATGTTCCATGGTGACGATTCCCTGCCCCGGCCGGGAGCCCGAGGGCCGTTTGCCGCTGATGACGGTCTCCGTGTAGAGCGTGTCACCGTGGTACAGCGGATGCGGGAAGGACACATCGGTCAGGCCCAGCTGCGCAATGATGGTTCCCTGGGTCAGCTGGGTGACGGACTGGCCCACCAGGGTGGCCAGCGTGAACATTGAGTTGACCAGGCGCTGGCCGAACGGTTGGGTGGCACTCCAGGCGGCGTCGAGGTGGAGCGCCTGGGTGTTCATGGTGAGGGTGGTGAACAGGACGTTGTCCGCTTCGGTCACGGTCCGGCCGGGCCGGTGGGCGTAGACCACTCCCTCTTCAAGTTCGTCGTAGTACAGTCCGCGCTGTTCGATAACCCGGGGATTCTCCGCCGTCATACCGTCAGTTCCCGGTCTTCCTCGAAGAGTTCCGCGCCGGTGGCGGCGATGACATCCTCCACAGAGACGTTCGGCGCCAGCTCCTGCAGGACCAGGCGGGAACCGGAGCTGTCGCGGACCACGTCGATGACGGCCAGGTCAGTGATGATCCGGTCCACGCAGCCCTTGCCGGTCAGCGGCAACGAGCACTGCTGGACGATCTTGGGTTTTCCGTTCCGGTCCACGTGTTCCATCATCACGATGACCCGTTTGGCCCCGAACACCAGGTCCATGGCACCGCCCATGCCTTTGACCATCTTGCCCGGGATCATCCAGTTGGCAAGGTCCCCGTTGGCCGCAACCTCCATGGCACCCAGGACGGCAACATCCACGTGCCCGCCGCGAATCATGCCGAAGGACGCCGCCGAATCGAAGAACGCCGCCCCCTTGTTGACCGTGACGGTTTCCTTGCCGGCGTTGATCAGGTCCGGATCGATGGCGTCCTCTGCCGGGTAGGGTCCGACGCCCAGGATGCCGTTCTCCGAGTGGAGCACCACTTCCACGCCGTCCGGAATGTAGTTGGGGATCAGCGTGGGCATGCCGATGCCGAGGTTCACGTATTGGCCGTTATGGAGCTCTTTGGCCACCCGGGCTGCCAGCTCGTTGCGCGTCCATCCCTTGCTGTCCGCCGGTGCCGTGGAACCGGCGGCTCCCGCGTGCGGCTGGGAAGCCGAGCGTCGGTACTCGTGGCGGACGGCTTCGGGCCGCGGCGCGTCGGGGCTGTTCGGGTCCGTGCCGGTGCTCTGTGCCCTGTTTTCCTGCACGTTCATGCTCCTGCCTCCCGGCTGATGGCAACGGTCCGCTTTTCGATGCGCTTTTCCGCGTCCGGGGCCAGCACCACCCGCTGCACGAAGATACCGGGGGTGTGGATGTGTTCGGGGTCCAGTTCACCGGGCTCCACGAGTTCCTCCACCTCGGCGATGGTGATCCTTCCGGCCATGGCGCAGAGCGGGTTGAAGTTCATGGCCGTGGCGTGGAACACCAGGTTGCCGTGCCGGTCGCCTTTCCAGGCGTGGACGAGGCCGAAGTCCGGGGTGAGGGCTTCCTCCAGCACGTAGTCCACCCCGCCGAACGGGCGGACCTCCTTGGGGGCTGAGGCGACCGCGATGCCGCCGTCGGCGTCATATTTCTGCGGCAGGCCGCCGTCGGACACCTGGGTGCCGACCCCCGCCTTGGTGTAGAAGGCGGGGATGCCCGCGCCGCCGGCACGAAGCTTCTCGGCCAGGGTGCCCTGCGGGGTCAGCACCACCTCCAGTTCGCCGGCGAGGTACTGCCGGGCGAACTCCTTGTTCTCGCCCACATAGGAGCTGATGGTGCGGCGGATCCTGCCGTCGCGGAGCAGGATACCCAGCCCCCAGTCGTCCACCCCGCAGTTGTTGCTGACGGTTTCCAGCCCTGACGTGCCGGCCCTGTGCAGGGCATCAATGAGGGTGACCGGTATGCCGCAGAGGCCGAACCCGCCCACGGCCAGCGAGGAGCCGTCCGGAATGTCCGCCACAGCTTCGTCGGCGCTAGCAACAACCTTGTCAATCATCATCGATCCTTTCAGGCCAGCTACAGTCCGGGGTGCGGCGGCTGGCCGCTACAGGCCCAGTTCGCGGGCGATCAGCATCAGCTGGACCTCCGTGGTGCCCTCCCCCACTTCAAGGATCTTGGAGTCGCGGTAGTGGCGTGCCACGGTGAACTCGTTGATGAAGCCATAGCCGCCGAATACCTGGGTGGCATCCCGCGCGTTGTCCATGGCCGCCTCGCCTGCGACCATCTTAGCGATGGCCGCCTGGGTCTTGAACGGCTTGCCGGCGAGCATCCTGGCGGCCGCGTCGTAGTAGGCAAGGCGTGCCGTGTGGGCCCTCGCCTCCATGCGGGCGATCTTGAACGAGATGGCCTGGTACTTGCCGATTTCCTGGCCGAACGCCTTGCGTTCCCTGGCGTACCGGACGGAAAGGTCAACGCAGCCCTGGGCTGCTCCGGTGGCGAGGGCAGCGATCGCAATGCGGCCTTCATCAAGGATGGACAGGAAGTTGGCGTAGCCCCGGCCTTCCTCCCCCAGCAGGTTCGCTTCCGGGACCCGGACGTCCTTCAGCGTCAGCGGGTGGGTGTCCGATGCGTTCCAGCCCACCTTGTTGTATGCCTTTTCAGCCTTGAAGCCGGGCGTGTCGGTGGGCACCAGGATGGTGGAGATTTCCTTCCGGACAGTGCCGTCCCCGCGGTCATGCTGCCCGGTGACCGCGGTGACGGTGACCAGCCTGGTGAGGTCCGTACCGGAGTTGGTAATGAATTCCTTGTTGCCGTTGATCACCCACTCGGTCTTGTCTCCGACGGCCTCCCGATGGGCGTGCGTCTTGGTGCCGCCGGCGTCCGAACCTGCCTCGGGTTCGGTCAGGCCGAAGCCGGCGAGCGCCTGTCCCGAGGCCAGCTGGGGCAGCCATTGCTGTTTCTGCTCTTCGGTCCCGAACCGGTAGATGGGCATGGCGCCGAGGGAGACGCCTGCTTCCAGGGTGATGGCCACGGACTGGTCCACCCGGCCCAGCTGTTCCAGGGCAAGGGCGAGGGCGAAGTAGTCTCCGCCCATTCCGCCGTACTCCTCCGGGAAGGGCAGGCCGAACAGTCCCATCTCCGCCATCTGCTTGACCACTTCGTAGGGAAAGCTGTGTTCCTCGTCGTGTTTGGCCGACACCGGCGCCACCACGTTGTCCGCGAAGTCCCGGACCGTGTCACTGAGGTCCTGGTATTCCTCGCTGAGTTCAAAACCGGGCATGTTAATGGGCTCCTTCGCCGTTGGTGGTCTCACCGTTCGTACTGTTGTCCTGTGGCTGCTGTGCGGGATGAATGGTGGCCAGGACCTGGTCCGCCTTGACCAGGTCTCCGGGTTTGGCGGCCAGGTGCACGGTCCCGGCCAGCGGCGCCACCAGCTGGTGCTCCATCTTCATGGCTTCGACTGACGCAAGGACCTGGCCGGCCTCGACGGCGTCGCCGTCCTTGACCGGGACGGACACCACCGTGCCTGGCATCGGCGAGCGCACGGCGGGATCGGCGTCGCCGTCGTCCCGCTGGATGGCTGCGCGGACCCGTTCCAGCCGCGCCTCCCGGGTCAGGACCTCCAGCCGGCAGGACCAGCCCCCGGTGCCGAGGTAGATGTGTGCCGGGGCCGCCGGCCCAAAGTGGACCGCCGCCACGGAGTAGTCGTTGACCGCGTCGCCGAGCGTCAGCTCCGCGTGGTCGGGCCCGGAAAAGCGCAGCACGGCTGTGTGTCGCGTGCCGCCGTCGACCGTCACCCCTACCGGGCCGGACGCGGGGTCCCCGTAGACACCTACGGTGGCCACTCCGCCGTCGGGCTTTCCCAGGCTCACCCGGCGCGGTGCCGGTGCACCCAGCCGCCAGCCGCTGCGTGCCTGCCACGGGCTTTCGTTGGAGTTGCCGTCCTGAGTGGCGGCCCCGGCAGTGACTGCCAGGGAGGTGAGCGCAGCGGCCACGAGCTCGGCCTCCCCCACATGGCGGAACGCAAGGTCGGGCAGCTTCCGGGCGATCAGTCCTGTGTCGAGCCGGCCGGCCCGGACCTCGGGATCGCCGATCAGGAGCCGCAGGTATTCGACGTTGGTTTCAACACCCAGGGCCGTGTAGCCGGCGAGCGCCCGGTCCAGGGTGTCCAGGGCGGCCGCCCGGTCCGCTCCCCAGGCGATGACCTTGGACAGCATGGGATCGTAGCTGGAGGACAGCTCCAGCCCTTCCACCAGGGAAGAATCCACCCTGATCCGGCCGCCGGCGTCCCCGGGCATCTCATCGAGCAGGTACACGGTTCCGGTTGACGGCAGGAAGTTCTTCTCCGGCACCTCGGCGTACACGCGCGCCTCCACCGCGTGGCCGGAAAGTTCGACGTCGGCCTGCCGGACGGTGAGTTCCGCGCCGGCGGCGATGCGTACCTGCCATTCCACAAGGTCGGTTCCGGTGACCATTTCGGTGACGGGGTGCTCCACCTGGAGCCGGGTATTCATCTCCATGAAGTAGAACTCGTCGGGTGCGTCATCGGAGACGAGGAATTCCACGGTCCCTGCGCCGGTGTAGTTGACGCTGCGCGCGGCGTTGCAGGCGGCTTCGCCGATGCGTGCCCGCACGTCGGCCCCGTGGGGCAGGCCCTCGAGCAGCGGCGACGGTGCCTCTTCGATCACTTTCTGGTGCCTGCGCTGCAGGGAGCATTCTCGCTCGCCCAGGTGGATGACGTTGCCGTGGGTGTCCGCCAGCACCTGCACTTCGATGTGGCGCGGAGTGGTGACCAGGCGTTCCAGGAACAGGGTGTCGTCGCCGAAGGCGCTGGCGGCCACGCGCCGGGCGGTGGCCAGGACGGCCGGAAGGTCTTCGGGTTTCTCCACCACGTGCATGCCCTTGCCGCCACCGCCGGCGGACGGCTTGATCAGCAGGGGGAAGCCGACGGCGGGGGCTGCTTCGATCAGTTCCGTGTCCGTCATGCCGGGCCTGGCGACGCCGGGCACCACCGGAACGCCGTAGCCGGCCACGTGGTTCTTGGAGCGGATTTTGTCGCCCATGACGTTGAGCGCCTCCACCCCGGGACCCATGAACGCGATCCCAGCATCATCCAGCGCGCGGGCGAAGTCGGCATTCTCGCTGAGGAACCCGTAGCCCGGGTGCACGGCTTCGGCGCCGGACTGCCGGCAGGCGGCAATGATGTTGCCAATGTTGAGGTAGCTTTCGGCGGCGGCGGCGGGGCCGATCCGCACGGCCGTGTCAGCCTCGCGCACGTGCCGGGCGCCGGCGTCGGCATCGCTGTAGACGGCCACGGAGCGGATTCCCAGGGCACGCAGGGTTCGGATCACCCGGCAGGCAATCTCTCCCCGGTTCGCCACCAGCACGGTGCCGAAGAGCGGCCGGCCGGACGCCTGGTTGCCTGCGGTGGAACTGGTGGCCGTGGAGGTCAGTGAAGGCGTGGTCATGGTCCGGCTCACATCCTGAAAAGGCCGAAGGAGGTCTCCGGCAGTGGCGTGCGGGAGACGACGTCCAGGGCGAGGCCCAGGACGGTCCGGGTGTCAGCGGGATCGATGACGGCGTCGTCCCAGAGGCGGGCAGTGGAGTAGTAGGGACTGCCCTGGTCCTCGTACTGCCGGCGGATGGGGGCTTTGAACTCTTCTTCGTCCTCCGCCGGCCAGTCTTCCCCGGCGGCCTCGTACTGGTCGCGTTTGACGGTGGCCAGCACGCTGGCGGCCTGGTTTCCGCCCATCACCGAAATCCTTGCCGCGGGCCACATCCAGAGGAACCGCGGGGAATATGCGCGGCCGCACATGGAGTAGTTGCCGGCGCCGAAGGATCCGCCGATCACCACCGTCAGCTTGGGTACGCGCGCGGTGGCTACCGCCGTAACCATTTTCGCGCCGTTCTTGGCGATGCCGCCCTGCTCGGCGTCCCGGCCCACCATGAAGCCGGAAATGTTCTGCAGGAAGACGAGGGGAATCCCCCGCTGGTCGCACAGCTCGATGAAGTGTGCGCCCTTGAGCGAGGATTCGCTGAAAAGGACACCGTTGTTGGCCACGATCCCCACCGGGTGCCCGTGGATCCTGGCGAAACCGGTGACCAAGGTGGTGCCGTAGTCCTTTTTGAACTCGTGGAACCTGCTGGCGTCCACCAGCCGTGCAATCACTTCGTGGACATCGTACGGGGCGTTGACGTCCACAGGTACGGCCCCGTAGAGCTCCCCGGCATCAACCACGGGTTCGACGGCGGGTTCCACCTGCCAGGCGGGCGCGGCGGCGGGCGGCAGGGTGGCCACGATGTCGCGAAGGATCTGCAGTGCGTGTTCGTCATTGTCGGCCAGGTGGTCCGTCACGCCGGAGATCCTGGAATGCACGTCACCGCCGCCCAGTTCCTCGGCGGTGACGATCTCTCCGATCGCGGCCTTCACCAGGGGCGGCCCGCCCAGGAAGATGGTGCCCTGGTTCCGGACGATCACCGTTTCGTCGCTCATGGCCGGGACGTAGGCACCCCCGGCGGTACAGGAGCCCATCACGGCGGCGAGCTGCGGGATCTTTGCCGCGGACAGGCGTGCCTGGTTGTAGAAGATCCGTCCGAAGTGGTCCTTGTCCGGAAAGACCTCGTCCTGCTTGGGCAGGAAGGCTCCGCCCGAGTCCACCAGGTAGATGCACGGCAGGTGGTTTTCCAGGGCGATTTCCTGGGCGCGCAGGTGCTTCTTGACCGTCAGGGGATAGTAGGTGCCGCCCTTGACGGTGGCGTCGTTGGAGATCACCAGCACCTGGCGGCCGTGCACCAGTCCGATGCCGGCGATCACGCCCGCACCCGGTGCGTCGTCGTTGTACATCCCGTTGGCTGCCAGCGGGGCGATCTCCAGGAACGGGCTGCCGTCATCCAGCAACTGGTCGATGCGCTCCCGCGGCAGGAGTTTGCCCCTGGCCACGTGGCGTTCACGCGACTTCTGCGGGCCTCCCAGGGCAGCGTCCGCCAGCCGCTTCCGGAGGTCCTCCACCAGTTGCAGCTGCGCATCCCTGTTGGCGGCGAAAGCTCCGCTGGCGGGGTCCACCCTGCTGGCAAGGGTCTCCATCGACGCTTCCTGTTCTCTCAGCGGATCCTATGGCCGGATCCGGTAGCAAAATTCGGTGGGCATGGCCGCTCAACCACAGACTCGGTTAGTGCCCAATAACTGAAATTCAGGTTAGTCTCTATTAACTGTGATGTCCAACACAGGCGGGGGCCTTGTTAGACTCGGCGGGTTTGAGGAGGAAATGTGCCCACAACCGATGAAGGCAAGAGCACCGGGGCGGATGCCCCCGCCGCCCGGCCCGCCGGCGCAACCCAACGCAGCAAAGCCAAGGAAGACCGCCGCCAGGCCCTGCTCGCCGCGGCCGCATCCCTGTTCGCCGTCAACGGGTTCAAAAGTGTTTCCCTCGAAGACCTCGGAGCGGCGGCAGGAGTCAGCGGACCCGCCGTCTACCGGCACTTTCCCGGCAAGCAGGCCGTCCTGGCGGACCTGCTGGCTACCGTCAGCCGGGAGCTTCTGGACGGCGGGCGGAAGGTGGTGGCAGAGAACTCCGATCCCAAATTGGCACTGCGCCGCCTCGTGGAGTTCCAGGTGGACTTCGCCCTCGGCAAACCCGAGGTGATCCGCGTGCAGGACCGCGACCTCAGCAACCTCTCCGAACAGGACCAGTCAGCCGTGCGGGCACTGCAGCGCAGCTACGTGGAGGTGTGGGTGGATGTCCTGTCCAGGCTCCACCCCGGCACGGACGCCGCCGAACTCCGGACCCGCGCCCACGCCACCTTCGGGCTGATCAACTCCACCCCGCACTCGGTCCGGAGCCACGGCCGCCGGATGGCGGCCGCGGCCCGGCCGCTGCTCGAGGAGATGGCGCTCGCCGCCCTGACGGTGGACAGCCCGCAAGTGCGCTGACGTCCGGGTGTCCGGCCGGGGTCAGACCATCGTCAGGACCATTCCCGGTTCGGCCAGGATTGCTCCGACGTCGGCCAGGAACCGGGAGCCCTGTTCACCGTCCACCAGGCGGTGGTCGAAGGACAGGCTCAGGGTCATCACCTGGCGCAAGGCCACCTCGCCGCGGTACTCCCACGGCATGGACCGCACGGCACCCAGCGCCAGGATGGCGGCTTCGCCCGGGTTGAGGATGGGAGTGCCGGCGTCGATGCCGAAAACGCCGATGTTGGTGATGGACACAGTCCCGCCGGACAGGTCTGCCGGCGGCGTTTTCCCCGACCGTGCGGTGTCTGCCAGCAACGCCAGCGCCTCCGCCAACTGCTCCAGGGTCAGAGAGTGGGCATCCTTAATGTTCGGCACCGTCAGCCCCCGCGGAGTGGCCGCCGCGATGCCCAGGTTCACATAGTTGAAGGTAACGATCTCCTGGCTCACTTCGTCCCAGCGTGAGTTCAGCGACGGATTGCGGCGCAGGGCGATCAGCACGGCCTTGGCCGCGAGCGTCAGCGGAGTCAGCTTGAGGCCGGCGAACGCCCGGCTGCCCCGCAGTTTCGCCAGCAGCTCCATGGTGGGGGTGACGTCCACGGTGAGGAACTCGGTGACATGCGGAGCGGTGAAGGCGCTGGACACCATCGCCGCCGCTGTGTGCTTGCGGACCCCCTTGATGGGCGTCCGGGTTTCCCGTTCCCCCTCGCCCCCGGCATGTGCCTGGCCGGCGGGTGCTGCGGCCTGGGCGGCGCTGCCCTGCCGCAGGAACTCCTGCACATCCTCGCGGGTGATCAGGCCTGCCGGGCCGGTGCCGGGCACCAGCGCCAGGTCAACACCGTGGTCCCTTGCCAGCTTGCGGACCGGAGGCGTGGAGCGCGGCCGGTCACCTGAAGGCACACCGGCCCTGGCTTCGATGACTTTGGTTTCGACAGGCTCAACCACCGGCGCCGTGGCGTCAGCAGCCCGGGTTTCGGCTGGCGTAATGCGGACAGGCGCCTCGTTTGCAGGCACCGCCACCTGCGGGAGGTTCCGCGGCCGGCGCGCTGGGCGGCCGGAGCTTTCGACGACGGCGCCGTACCCCACGAGGTTGGGTTCCCGTTTCGGCGCCGCCGGTTCCTCCCCCGCCGCCCGCTGGCCGGCTGGCGTAACGCCGCGGGAAAGTGCGCCATGCCCGGCCGGTGCCGTCCCGGCGTCGTCCGCTACCTCGAAGGAGACGATGGGCTTGCCCACCTCAACAACCGTGCCGGGCTGCTCATGCAGTTCCCTGATGACGCCGGCGAAGGGTGACGGCAGCTCCACCACCGCTTTGGCCGTCTCCACCTCGGCAATGACCTGGTTCAGGCTGACGGTGTCCCCCACGGCTACTTTCCAGCTGAGGATCTCTGACTCGGTGAGCCCTTCCCCGAGGTCGGGAAGCCGGAATTCCTTGATCATGGTGACGCTCATCCTTCCAGCCCGCTCAGTGAATTCGGCCGACCCAAGGCACGGTCCACGCCATCGAGGATCCGGTCAAGGCCCGGCAGGTGGTGCATCTCGAGTTTCGAATAGGGGTAGGGGATATCGAACCCGGTAACCCTGACGGGTGCGGCTTCCAGGTGGTAGAAGCACCTTTCGGTGATGCTGGCTGCCACCTCGGCCCCCAGCCCGCCGGACTGCCCGGCCTCGTGCGTGATGACCAGGCGGCCGGTCTTCCGTACCGAGGCCACCACGGTGTCGTAGTCCACCGGCGCCAGCGAGCGCAGGTCGATGACCTGGATGGAAATGCCTTCGTCGGCGGCGGCCGAGGCGGCGTCCAGGGCGGTCTTTACCAGCGGGCCGTAGGCCACCAGGGTGACGTCGGTCCCGTCGGTCAGGACCCTCGCCTGCCCCATGGGATCTGCGGCATCCAGCCCGGCGGCCTCATCCACTTCGCCCTTGTCGTGATACCGCCGCTTGGGCTCGAAGTAGAGGACGGGGTCGTCACTGGCGATGGCCTGCTGGATGACCGTATATGCGTCCTGGGGGTTAGACACGGTGACCACCCGCAGTCCTGAGGTGTGCGTGAAGTAGGCCTCCGGCGACTCGGAGTGGTGCTCAGGCGACCCGATGCCGCCGCCGAACGGCACCCGGATGGTGATGGGCATTTTGACTGCGCCGCGGGTGCGGTAATGCAGCTTGGCCACCTGGCTGACGATCTGGTCGAACGCGGGGTAGATGAAGCCGTCGAACTGGATTTCCACCACGGGGCGGTAGCCGCGGTAGGCAAGGCCGACGGCGGCACCCACGATGGCGGATTCGGCCAGCGGCGTGTCCACCACACGGTGTTTGCCGAAGTCTTTCTGCAGCCCGTCGGTCACCCGGAACACGCCGCCGAGGGCGCCGATGTCCTCACCGAGGAGGACCACCTTCGGGTCATGGTCGAGGGATTTGCGCAGCCCCGCGTTGATGGCACGGGCAAAGGTCATGGAAGTCATCAGCGTGCACCTTCTTCTGAAACGGCACCTGCGGGATCGCCGAAGGAGGCCAGGTAACGGGCGTAGTGGTCCTGCTGGCGGTCCAGCCACGAGTTCGGTGCGCTGTACACGTGCTTGAAGACGTCCATGGGCTGCGGGTCCGGCATGGTGGTGCAGCCTTTCCGCATCTCGCGGGCCACAGTGTCCGCACTGTTCCTGACGTGGTCCTGCAGTTCGCTGGTCAGCAGCCCCTTGCGTTCCAGCAGCGCCGCGACCCGGCTGATCGGGTCCTTCGCGGCCCAGTCCTCGAGTTCGTTGGCGTCACGGTAGCGGGTGGGGTCATCGGCGGTGGTATGCGGCCCCATCCGGTAGGTGACGGCTTCGATGAACGTGGGGCCGCCGCCACGCCGCGCCCGGTCGAGGGCAACGCGCGTGGCTGCCATGACGGCCAGCACGTCGTTGCCGTCCACCCGCAGGCTGGGGATCCCGAAGCCGGCCGCACGGTCCGCGAGCTGGATGTGCGACTGGAGCCGGACCGGTTCCGAGATGGCCCAGTGGTTGTTGGTGCAAAAGAACACCACTGGCGCCTGGAAGCTGGCAGCGAAGACCATGGCTTCATTGACGTCGCCCTCGCTCGTTGCCCCGTCACCGAAGTAGGTGACGGCCACGGAATCTGTGCCGTCGTTCTGGATGCCCATGGCGTAGCCGGTGGCGTGCAGGGTCTGGGCGCCGATGATGATCTGCGGCGTTGCCATGTTGATGGCGTACGGATCCCAGCCGCCGGACGCGTTGCCGCGCCAGACCCGCAGGAGGTCTGTGAGGTCCACGCCGCGGCAGTACGCCACACCGTTCTCGCGGTAGCTGGAGAAGACGAAGTCGTCGCCGCGCAGGGACCTGCCGGAGCCTATCTGTGCCGCTTCCTGCCCAAGCAGCGGGGGCCACAGGGCAAGTTCGCCCTGGCGCTGGAGGGCCGTCGCCTCGACGTCGATGCGCCTGATGACGGTCATGTCCTCGAACAGCGAGCAGAGCTGTTCGTCCGTGATGTCCTGAACCCAGAGATCGAACTCGGGGTGGCTCACCCGCTCCCCCGCCGGAGTGATCAGCTGGACCAGCTTTTGTACCGGAACGCCGGATAACCCCGGCTCCTGGAATTCCCCGGCGCCCTCATGGGCTTGTGCGCCGCCCTGGCCCGTTTCGTCTGTAGACACGATAGCCCCGCAACTTCTGTCGTCGGTGACCTGCGGAGCTGGGACTTGTGGTCCCGCAAACCGCGGCCTTCCGGGCCCCTTCGCCCGGATACTGTGACCCTACTCACAATGCACAGGGGGTACAACCACCGGGGCATTTACTGAGCAGAATGCCCTGTGGCTGCCGTCTGCACCGTGCTACCGTTGCGCATTATGCAAGCTCTGGATGGCACTGACACCCGCCTGCTTTCGGCACTGGCCCAGGATCCCAGGAGGACCGTGGTGGCACTCGCCCAGAAACTGGGACTGTCCAGGAACACTGTCCAGGCGCGGATGGCCCAGCTCGAGAAAAAGCACGTCTTCCTGTCCTTCGAACGCAGAATCAACCCTGCCGCCCTGGGCTACCCGCTGATGGCCTTCATTTCCGTGCACGTCCAGCAGCAGAAGCTCACCCGGCTGGCACAGGATTTGGCGGCCATCCCGGAGATCCTCGAAGGCTACGGCCTGACCGGATCCGCAGACCTGCTGCTGCGCGTAGTGGCCCAGGATGCCGAGGACCTTTTCCGCATCAACGGCAAGATCCTCGCGTGCGACGGCGTGGAACGGGCGGACACGGCGCTGGCCATGGGCGAGCTCATCCCGTTCCGCGTGCAGCCGCTGCTGGAGCGGGGTCCGCAGACCGGGTGACCCGTTATATGGCCGGAGCGGCCGGAGGCGAAGTCCGACGGCGGCAGCACGGGTTATAGGCTTGAGGCAGTTATCCGTGCGGAGCCCGAACAGGCCCACACCAGGCGGTGCCAGGCACCACATCCGGAAAGGCTCCACCTTGAGCAATCCCCAGGAACCGTACCAGCCCGGACACCCCGGCTCCGGGCAGCTGCCACAGCCGCCGCAGCAGCCCCCCGCCGGATACCCCGGCACTCCGAATCCCCCTTACGGCCAGCCGCACCAGGGCAGCCCGTATCCGGTCACCCCAAACCCCGGAAACCCGGCCAACCCGTACAGCCAGCAGCAACCGGAGCAGTACCGGGGCGCAGGTCCGTTCGGCCTCCCGGGCGGAGAGCCGCCGGCGAGGAAGCGGCCCAGGCTGTGGATCATCCTGACGGCCATCGGCGGAGTGCTGCTGCTCGTGGTGGTGGGCATCGTCATCCTGGTGAACGTGGCCGGCAGTGCCACCAACCACGCCAAAGACCTGGCTGACGGTTTCACCAAGCTCGTCATTGCCGGCGACAGCTCCAAAGCGTACGACGACTACCTGGACCCGGCACTGCAGGAGCAGCTGTCCAAGGAAGCCTTCATCTCCGGCGTCGACAGCCTGAAAATGGACGGGACCTGCACGCCCGCCTACAACAGCATGCAGGTTGCCACCGAGAACGGCGTTAAGTCGGCGGACGTGGGAGGAGTCATCACCTGCGAGGGCAAGAAGGTTGACCTGGCCTACCGGTTCGAGGGCACGGACGAGCTGAAGATGACGAACATCAAGCTGCGCCCCGCTGCCTAGCAACACAACCCAAAGGCCCCCTCCCCCGTGGACTGTCCACGTTGGAGGGGGCCTTTTATTGCCCGTTGCCGGGTAAGGCGTTAGTGGTCTACTGCCTTCTCGGCACCAACACCGGTGAGGGACCGGACCTCCATTTCGGCCTGCTTGGCCGGATCCTCCCGGTTCTTGTCGAGCACCGTACCGAGCCAGCCCAGGAAGAACGCCAGCGGGATGGAAACGATGCCGGGGTTGCTGAGCGGGAAGATGGCGAAGTGCGCGTCCTTGATCATCGAGGTGGCCCCGCCGGACACTACCGGCGAGAAGATGATCAGGATGATGGCTGCACCGAGTCCGCCGTACATGCTCCACACAGCGCCCTGGGTGGTGAACCGCCGCCAGAACAGTGAGTAGATGATGGTGGGCAGGTTGGCCGAGGCAGCCACGGCGAAGGCCAGTGCCACGAGGAACGCCACGTTCTGGCCGTTGGCCAGGATGCCGCCCAGGATGGCGAGGATGCCGATCACCACCACCGTGCGGCGGGCCACCCGGACTTCCGTTGCGGCGTCCGCTTTGCCCTTGGCGATCACGTTGGCGTAAATGTCATGGGCGAACGAGGCGGCGGCGGTGATCGTCAGGCCCGCAACCACTGCCAGGATGGTGGCGAAGGCGACGGCGGAGATGAAGCCCAGCAGCAGCGGGCCGCCGAGGTGGAAGGCCAGCAGCGGAGCCGCCGCGTTCACGCCGCCGGGAGCGGACTTGATGGTGTCGGCACCCACCAGCGCGGCAGCACCGTAGCCGAGGACCAGGGTGAACAGGTAGAACAGGCCGATCAGCCAAATGGACCAGACCACCGACTTGCGGGCTTCCTTGGCGGTGGGGACCGTGTAGAAGCGCATCAGGACGTGCGGCAGGGCCGCCGTTCCCAGCACGAGGGCGAGGCCAAGTGACATGAAGTCCAGCTTGGAGGTTTCGCTCTTGCCGTACTGCAGGCCCGGGTTGAGGACCGCGGGGTTGTTGGCCGTTTCCACGGCACCGCCCAGCAGGGCCGAAAGGTTGAACCCGTAGATGGCCAGGACCCACATGGTCATGACGGCGGCACCGGCGATCAGCAGGATGGCTTTGATGATCTGGACCCACGTGGTCCCCTTCATGCCGCCAATCAGGACGTACATGATCATGAGGGCGCCGACCACGATGATGACCAGGGCCTGTCCGCCCCAGTCACTGATGCCCAGCAGCAGGGAGATCAGGCTGCCTGCACCGGCCATCTGGGCCAGGAGGTAGAAGAAGCACACCGCCAGGGTGGAGATGGCGGCTGCAATGCGGACGGGCCGCTGCCTGAGCCGGAAGGACAGCACATCGGCCATGGTGAACTTGCCGGTGTTGCGGAGCAGTTCAGCCACCAGGAGCAGCGCCACCAGCCAGGCCACAAGGAACCCGATGGAGTACATGAAGCCGTCATACCCGTTGATGGCGATGGCGCCGGTAATGCCCAGGAACGAGGCTGCGGAAAGGTAGTCACCGGCGATGGCGGTGCCGTTCTGCGATCCCGTAAAGGAGCGCCCGGCTGCGTAGTAGTCGGCGGCAGTCTTGTTGTTCCGGCTGGCGCGGAACACGATCACCATGGTGACGGCCACGAACAGGCCGAAGATGCCCATGTTCAGCAGGGTGGTGTCCTTGAGCGCGGCCACGTCCACTGCGGTTGCGATAGTAATCATTTGTTGGCTCCACCCACCCGGTTGCCGTGCTTGTCGAATTCGTGGCCCTCGATCTCGTTCCGGATCTCAGAGGCGATGGGGTCCAGCTTCCTGTTGGAATAACTGACATACCATCCGGTGATCGCGAAGGTGGAGACAAACTGGAGCAGGCCCAGGATCAGGCCGATGTTGATGTTTCCCCAGACTTTGGTGGACATGAATTCCACCGCGTAGTCCGCGAGCAGGACGTAGGCGAAGTACCACAGCAGGAAGGCCACTGCCATGGGGAAAACAAAGCTGCGGTGGCGCTTGCGCAGTTCCTGGAACTGCTCGGTCGACTGGACCTGTTCAAAGTCGACGGACGCCGCAGCGTCCGGACTTTGGGCATCGTTACCCATGGTTCCTCCTCATTGAGACATGCCGGTACACACTGGACGGCAGGCCCGGATAAGGAAACGCCGCTGGTGTGACAGCAATCACTCTGCTGCGTCGCGGCAGCCACTTCCAGCCCCACCGCTGCTGTGGTCGCTCAACGGTCGGGATGCTGCGACAAACGGCACCCGCAGCTACGCTGGGCCCATGCCGGACTCCCCCCTCCTGACCGCCGCGGCCGTGGCCGTGATCGCCATGGCCATCGCCGTCGTCGTCGGCGTGGGACTGAAGGTGCTCCGATCCTTCCGCGACCTGGGCACGGACGCCGAGCGCGCCACCTACCACACCCTGCACGCGGCCTCGCAGGCGGGCCAGCACCTGCGCCGCGGCCTCAACCCCGCCGGCGCTTCGAAGGCAAGCCGCCACCTGCGCACGCTGCTTGGCTGTGACGCGCTGGCCATCACGGATACCTCGGGTGTGCTCGCCTGGGACGGGGCGGCGGAGGACCTGAAGCCGCGGCTGATGGAACTCGCCGCTGAGGTCCTGGCCGGCGGGCGGACGGCCGTACTGTCGCCGGGACCGGACGGGACCGGCGGCGCCCTGGCGGCTGTCATAGCACCCGTGCGGGCCGGCTCACGCGTGGTGGGCGCCGTCGCCGCCTTCGCTCCGTCGGCAGGGTCCGGCTTGGTGCGGGCCGCCGGCGAGGTGGCGGACTGGGTGGCAGTGCAGGTGGAGTTGGCCGAGCTGGATGCCTCGCGGACCCAGCTGATGGAAGCCGAAGTGCGGGCACTGCGCGCCCAGATCAGCCCGCATTTTATTTACAACTCGCTCAACGCCATCGCGTCCTTCATCAACACCGATCCTGCCCGGGCACGCGAACTGGTGGTGGAGTTTGCCGACTTCACCCGCTATTCCTTCCGCCGGCACGGCGACTTCACCACCCTGGCCGAGGAACTGCGCTGCATCGACCGGTACCTGCTGCTGGAGCGGGCCCGCTTCGGCGAGCGCGTGCAGGTCAGCCTCCGGGTCGCGCCGGAGGTCCTGAGTACCGTCATCCCGTTCCTCAGCCTGCAGCCGCTGGTGGAGAACGCCGTCCGGCACGGCCTCGAAGCGAAGGAGGGGCCAGGGCACATCACCATCACGGCCGACGACGCCGGCGCCTACGCGCAGGTGACCATCGAGGACGACGGCGTGGGGATGGACCCGGAGCAGCTGCAGTCGATGCTCGCGGGACATATCGACGGCGAGCACGTGGGCCTGCGGAACGTCGATGCCCGCCTCCGGCAGGTGTACGGCGACGTCCACGGGCTGGTAATCGAAACCGCACCGGGCGAAGGGACCCTCATCACCATGAAGGTGCCCAAATCACAGCCCGGCCATGATGCCTGATTCCCGGCGCTGGCCTGCTGCGTGCCCGCGGAAAGCTACCCTTGGAGCATGATTAACGTCCTCGTCGTTGATGATGAGCTGCCGGCCGTGGAAGAACTCGCCTTCCTGCTGGGCCGGGACGAGCGGATCGGCAAGGTCCTGCGGGCGACCTCCGGCAGCGAAGCCCTCCGCGCCCTCGCCTCCGCACAGGTGGACGCGGTCTTCCTGGACATCCACATGCCTGCCGTCTCGGGGCTGGAAATCGCCCGAGCCATTGCCGCCGGCAGCCATCCGCCTGCGGTGGTCTTCGTGACCGCTGACGAGGACCACGCCCTGGCGGCCTTTGAACTGGCCGCCGTCGACTACCTCCTCAAACCCATCCGGGCCGAGCGGCTGGCACGCTCCGTGGGCCGGATCAGCGAACTGCGCGACGGCGGCGGCACGCCGGAGATGATCACCGTGGACCAGGGCGGTACCACCAGGATGATCAGGCGCGACGACGTCACGTACGTCCAGGCGCAGGGAGACTACGCGCGGCTCCACACCGCCGACGCCAGCTACCTGATCAGGGTTCCGCTGGCGGATCTGGAACAGCAGTGGGCCGATGCCGGGTTCATTAGGACGCACCGCTCATACCTGGTGGCCCTGAAGCACATCTCCTCCATGAAGCTTGCGGCAGACGGCCCGCGGGTCACCGTGGCGGGCGCCGGGCTGCCCATCAGCCGGCGGCACCTGCCCACCGTGCGGGAGCGGCTGCAGGCAAACCGGATCAGGCCGAACGCATGACGAGGGTACGGGTGACGGCCCCCGCCACGGCCGCGCATCCGGTCACGGAATCCCGGGAAGCGGCGCAGGAATCCGATGTGGGCCAGGTATTCGTGCGGTCCCTCATCAGGTCGCAACTGCGCCTGGCCCTGGTGGTGGCCGGCGGGTTCCTGGTCATCCTCGGCGCTTTTCCCCTCCTGCTGGCCGCCGTCCCCGGCCTGGCCGAGACGACGATTGCCGGTATCCCGTTCGACTGGATCCTGCTGGGCGTGGGCATCTACCCGGTGATCGGCCTCAGCGCCTGGCTGTACACCAGGACGGCTGCCCGCAACGAGGC
This sequence comes from Arthrobacter sp. Leaf137, assembly GCF_001423525.1. Taxonomy (GTDB): domain Bacteria; phylum Actinomycetota; class Actinomycetes; order Actinomycetales; family Micrococcaceae; genus Arthrobacter. The sequence continues at coordinate 126,817 of NZ_LMOI01000021.1, forward strand.
CCGCTACCGGGACCTGGCCGGTGACCCATGATCGCCGCGGGTACACGGTGAACCGGAGCCTGGCGTGAACCCGGGTGTTGCAGCCGCGGCCCTCGCCGTGGTGTCCGTGGCCACCGCGGTCATCGGGTTCTACGGCCTGCGTATCTCCCGGACCACCGGCGATTTCTTCGTGGCGTCCCGGACCGTGCGGCCATGGTGGAATGCCTCCGCGATCGGCGGCGAATACCTTTCAGCCGCCAGCTTCCTGGGCGTCGCCGGCCTGCTGCTGCTCTCAGGAACGGACGCCCTGTGGTTCCCTGTGGGTTATACGGCCGGGTACCTGATGCTGCTGCTCTTCGTCGCTGCGCCCCTTCGGCGTTCCGGGGCGTACACCATACCGGACTTCACCGAAGCCAGGCTGGACTCCCGGGCGGTCCGCAAGGTCACCAGCCTGGTGGTGGTGCTGGTGGGCTGGCTGTACATCGTTCCGCAGCTCCACGGGGCAGCCCTGACCATCCGGATCACCACCGGGCTGCCGTCCTGGGTGGGGTCGGTGGCCGTTGTGGTTGTTGTCTGCCTGACAGTGGTGGCGGGCGGCATGCGGTCCATCACGTTCGTCCAGGCGTTCCAGTACTGGCTGAAGCTGACCGCCCTGGCGGTACCCATCCTCTTCATCGTCTTCATGCTTGCCGGCACCGGGACGCCGGCCCTGGCCGCGCCGGCCGAAAACCCCACCGGCCTTGCCCCCGCGGGGTGGTACACCAACGTTTCGCTGCTCGTGGCACTGCTGTTCGGGACCCTGGGCCTGCCGCACGTCCTGGTCAGGTTCTACACCAACCCGGACGGACAGTCCGCGCGGCGGACCACGCTGATCGTGCTGGGGCTGCTGTCCGTGTTCTACCTGTTCCCCACCGCCTACGGCCTGGTGGGCCGCATGTTCGCGCCGGACCTTGCCCGCTCGGGCCAGCCCGACGCCATGGTCCTGCTGCTGCCCCGTGAACTCATCGGCGGCCCCGCCGGGGACCTGCTCTCGGCGCTGGTGGTGGCCGGCGCGTTCGCAGCGTTCCTGTCCACCACGTCCGGGCTGGTGGTGTCCCTGGCCGGCGTCATCAGCCAGGACGTCCTGGGCGCCGGCGTGGGGGGCTTCCGCCTCGCAGCGGTGGTCTCCGCCGTCGTGCCGCTGGGGTTCGCCCTGATGACGGGCTCCCTGGCGTTGGCCGGCAGCGTGGGACTGGTGTTCGCCTTCACCGCCTCCACCGTCTGCCCCGTCCTCCTGCTGGGCATCTGGTGGCGGGGACTTACCGACACCGGAGCTATCGCCGGCATGGTGACCGGCGGGGTACTGTGCGGCGGTGCCATGATCGCCGGCTCGCTGGCAGGGGCTGCGAGCACACCCGCGTGGCTCGCCCAGCCCGCGGCCTGGTCCGTTCCCACGGCCTTCGCCGTCATGGTGCTGGTGTCCCGGGCCACGGCAGGCCGGGTACCAAAAACGCTGGTCCGCGTCATGACGCGGCTGCACACCCCGGAAAGGCCGCTGGCAACCGGACGCTGATTGGGTGGACAATTACGCCATGTCCACCCGGGACGAAAACCCGGCAGCGGAGCCGGTTCCGCCCTCCGTGCGGGCGCAGCTGCTCGCCACGGAGCACTGGGGCCTGCTGGCTTCCCGGAGCACGGCCCAGGGTGAGGTGCTGACAAGGATCAGCATGTTCCTGACCTTCACCTCGGCGGGCCTGGTGAGCGTAGCGCTGGTGGGGCAGGCCACCCGATTCTCGGATTCGTTTGTCCTGCTGGCCGTGGTGGTGCTGTTCATCGACGTGGCCATGGGGCTGCTGACCCAGCTGCGGGTCATGAACATCGCCCACGAGGACCTGATGTACGTCACGGCCATGAACCGGTTGCGGGCAGCCTACGTGGACCTGGATCCGGGCATCGCCCCATACCTGATGGCGGCCCATCACGATGACGAGGCGGGTTCCGTCCAGACCTACTACTTCTTCGGCAACCGCGGCAACTTCCGCCATGTGGCCGGCAGCAGCATGATTTTCATGTCGACGGCGAACGGCGCCCTGATTGCCATCCTGGCGGGGCTGCTTCTGACCCTGCTGGGTGCCGGAACGGTTGCGGCGCTCATGTTGGGCGGTGCGTGCGGGCTGTCGTTCCTGGCCGTCTCGGCATTGAACGGCTACCGGAGCTACCGGGACGTCTGGAGCCGGTTCACGCCGCTCTCCCCTTCTACGCCAGGGGCGGATCAAGTAGAGGCGGAATAAGTACAGGCGAAGCTAAGGCATCCCCAGCACGGCCTTAGTCGATGGCAGCCATCAGTTCAATGACGCGGTCCAGGAAGGCGTCCACCTGGGCTTCTTCGTAGCCGTCGCGTCCGGTCTCCGGGCGGAAAACGGCGCGGCGGACGCTGTCCACGCTGAGCGGCTTGTCATGTTCCAGGTACGCCACGAGTTCATGGCAGAGCCGGTCCACATCGTCGGTGTTGTAGCTGCGGGCCTTGTTCTTGGCGGGCCGGCGGAAACGTTCCCCGTCCGGGCGGTGGAGGCGTCCGCGGAGGATCCCCGAGAGCTTGCCGATTTCGCGCAGCCAGGCTTCCTCGCCGCTGGCCGCAATCAGTTCATCGCGCTCCCTGCGGGCGAAAGCGTCTTCCAACCGGTCCAAGGCCGCATCCACCACGGCGGCGGAATAGCCACCCTTGACCGGATCGAAGGAGACAGCCCGGACGTCAGAGCTGTTGATGGGCTGCTCGGCGTCGTGTGGTGACTCCAGCGACACCCGTGCCCGCTGGAGGAACTGGTCCACCTGCTTGGCGTTGTACCCGTATTCACTGCGCTGCACACGCTCAAATGACGCAGGGATCTGCCGATGAATATCCAATGCCACTGTTGGTTCCTTCAATGCTCTTCAGCCGTAGCGCTGTGGCACCAGTCTATTGGTGCCGGGATGATGCTGCCCTGTCAGGACTGTGCTTAGGCGGGCCTACCAGCTTCCGGTGACAAACCCGTACAGGACGTAGACCAGCGGGGACGCAAACACTATGGAGTCCAGCCGGTCCATGACCCCTCCATGCCCTGGCAGGATGCTGCTCATGTCCTTGACGCCAAGTTCGCGCTTCACCATGGACTCCGCAAGGTCACCGGCTGTGGAGGCCGCCACGGTGCCGACGGCGAGGACCACGCCCACCCACCAGGGCTTGTCCAGGATGAAGAGGCAGGCCAGGACGCCGATCAGGACGGCTCCGGCCACTGAGCCGGCAAAGCCTTCCCAAGATTTCTTGGGGCTGATCTTTGGTGCCATGGGGTGTTTGCCCAGCGATGCCCCCACCAGGTAGCCGAACGTGTCATTGGACACCACCAGCAGCAGCATGACGGCGATCTGCCAGGCGCCTTCCGGGACGGCACCTCCCGGCCAGAGGCCCAGTGGCGTCGCACCCCCGGCGGCGTGCAGCGGTAACGCGGCGAAGCTGATGAAGAACGGCACCCAGCCCAGGGTGAAGACCCCGGCAAAAATGCTGTTGGCCGAGCCTGCGGCGGTGTCGATGGATCTCCAGAGCAGCACAGCCACCGAACTGAGGAGCATCGCGAAGAGCAGGCTTTCGACGCCCCCGAGGTACGCCACGAACGGCATGGCCACCGTGCCGGTCATTACCGGAACGATGGGCATCCTGGTGCCGTTGGCCTCCAGGGCACGGTAAATCTCCCAGACACCGAAGATGGCGAACGTGGTGGTGACCGCCACGAAACCCAGCGGAAGGAACAGCAGCCCGCCAAGCACGGCGAGCAGCATGGCCAGGCCCACCACAACGGCCGCCGGAAGGTTCCGGCCGGCCTTGGGCGTTGGGTTGCTCCTGGGCTGCTTCCCCCGTATGCGCGCCCGTGGTGCGGGGGCCTGATCTGCCTGGCCCATCAGACTTCGAGCAGCTCTGCTTCCTTGCGCTTGAGCAGCTCATCGATGCCGTCCACGTGGGCCTTGGTCAGGCCGTCCAGCTCCTTTTCGGCCCGGGTGCCCTCGTCTTCGCCGGCTTCGCCGTCCTTGACCAGGCGGTCCAGGGCTTCCTTTGCCTTGCGGCGGATATTGCGGATGGACACCTTGGCGTCCTCGCCCTTGGTCTTCACGATCTTGACGTATTCCTTGCGGCGTTCCTTGGTCAGTTCCGGGATGGTGATCCGGATGACGTTGCCGTCGTTGGACGGGTTGGCCCCCACCTCGGAATCGCTCAGGGCACGTTCGATGTCCCGCAGGGCGGTCTTATCGAACGGTGTGATCAGGATGGTGCGGGCGTCCGGGATGGCGAACGAGGCGAGCTGCTGCAGGGGCGTGGGTGAGCCGTAGTAGTCCACCAGGACCCTGTTGTACAGGCCGGGGTTGGCGCGGCCGGTGCGGATGGAAGCGAAGTCTTCCTTGGCAACCTCTACGGCCTTGTCCATCTTCTCTTCGGCTTCGAGCAAGGTTTCTTCGATCACGGTCTCTCCTGGGGTTCTGGTGCGGTCCGGGGGGCCGGTTCCATGCACACGTGGTTCTCTGTCGCTGCTTCCGCCACCGCCCGGGAGCGGCAGCGGAACTGTCCTGAAAACATCCTAGCCGGAGCTAGGCGGAGACCAGGGTGCCCAGCTTCTCTCCACGGATGGCGCGGGTGACGTTGCCTTCGCCTTCCATGCCGAAGACCACCATGGACAGGTCATTGTCCTTGCACATGGTCATGGCGGTCTGGTCCATGACACGGATGTCGCGCCGCAGGGCGTCGTCGTAGCTCAGGGTCTCCAGCCGTTCGGCGGTGGGATCCTTCTTGGGGTCCGCGGTGTAGACGGCGTCAACGCCGCTCTTGGCCATGAGGACAACATCCGCGTGGACTTCAAGGGCGCGCTGGGCGGCCACGGTGTCCGTGGAGAAGTACGGCAGGCCGGCACCGGCACCGAAGATGACGACGCGGCCCTTTTCCATGTGGCGGATGGCGCGGCGCGGGATGTAGGCCTCAGCCACCTGTCCCATGGTGATGGCGCTCTGCACGCGCGTCTCCACGCCCGCCTGCTCCAGGAAATCCTGCAGGGCGAGGCAGTTCATGACCGTGCCGAGCATGCCCATGTAGTCCGCCCGCGAGCGGTCCATCCCGCTCTGGGACAGTTCGGCGCCGCGGAAGAAGTTTCCGCCGCCCACCACGATGGCCACTTCAACGTCCGGGACGGCCGCGGCAATCTGCTTGGCGACGTTGCGGACGGTCTCGGGATCGACACCCAGCTTCCCGCCGCCGAAGACCTCGCCGGAGAGCTTCAGGAGGACCCGCCGTCGGCTCTTCTCTTGCTGCATTACAGTATTGACGGCTTCCATGGTGCCTTCCCGTTGGTGACGTTCGAAAAAAGGTTATCCTGCCGGAACCGGTGGCCGGAACCAGTGATGCCCGGTGCCCGGCGCCCGGCGCCCGGCGCACAACTCTGGGCACAAACCGTGCGCATGCAAAAGGGGCGGCCACCGAAGTGGCCACCCCCTTACGTGTTCGACTAGGCGCCGACGCGGAAACGCGCGAACGCGGTTCCCTTGACACCGGCCTCTTCGAGGATCTGTGCCACGGACTTCTTGGCGTCCTTGGCGAAGGCCTGGTCAACCAGTACCTCACCCTTGTAGAAGCCCGTAACGCGGCCTTCCACGATCTTGGTGAGGGCGGCCTCGGGCTTGCCCTCGGCCTTTGCGGTCTCTTCGGCGATGCGGCGCTCGGACTCGACCAGGTCGGACGGAACGTCTTCGCGGGTCAGGTAGTTCGGGGCCATGGCGGCGATGTGGACGGCGACGTCGTGCGCGGCGGTGGCAGCGGCTTCGCTTTCACCGTCGACAGCGAACAGGACGCCGACCTGGGCCGGGAGGTCCTTCGAGGTCTTGTGCAGGTAGGCATCAACCGTTGCACCCTCGATGCGGGAAATGCGGCGGACGACGACCTTTTCGCCCAGGACAGCGCCTTCTTCGATGACGACCTCGGACAGCGGCTTGCCGTCCACATCGGTGGCGAGGAGGGTTTCGAGGTCGGCAGCACCGGACTCGACGGCGACGGCCAGGACCTTGTCGGCCAGCTGGATGAACTTGTCAGCCTTGGCAACGAAGTCGGTCTCGCAGTTGACCTCGATCATGACGCCGACGCCGTTGCTGACCTTGGCGGCAACGAGGCCTTCGGCGGTGGAGCGGCCTTCGCGCTTGGTGGCGCCCTTGAGGCCCTTGATGCGGATGATTTCGATGGCCTTTTCGGCGTCACCGTTGGCTTCGTCAAGAGCCTTCTTGACGTCCATCATGCCGGCGCCGGTGCGCTCGCGCAGGGCCTTGATGTCAGCGGCAGTGTAGTTCGCCATGTGAACCCCTCTGTCTAGAAATTTGTTGTGGTGTACGGACTGACAGGATGGCTGCCCGCGGTGCGGGCGGCCATCCTGTCAGCAGCTCCGGCTGCGGACAGCACGGAGAATCCGGATTTAGCTGTGTTACTTGGCGTCTTGGGCGGGAGCCTCGGCAGCAGCCGGGGCGTCAGCGGCCTCGGCCGGAGCTTCGGCAGCGGCCGGGGCGTCAGCGTTTTCTGCCGGAGCAGCAGCAGCGGCTTCCTCGGCCTTGCTGCCTTCGAGGAGCTCGCGCTCCCACTCAGCCAGCGGCTCTTCGGGAGCTTCGGTGGTGCCCGAGCCGCGGTTGTTGCGGGCGATCAGGCCCTCAGCGACGGCGTCGGCAACAACGCGGGTCAGGAGGTTCACGGAGCGGATGGCGTCGTCGTTGCCCGGGATCGGGAAGTCGACTTCGTCGGGATCGCAGTTGGTGTCCAGGATGGCCACAACCGGGATGTTCAGCTTCTTGGCCTCGTCAACGGCGAGGTGTTCCTTCTTGGTGTCCACGATCCAGAGCACGGAAGGTGCCTTGGTCAGGTTGCGGATACCGCCCAGGTTGGACTCGAGCTTGGTGAGCTCGCGCTTGAGGAGCAGCAGTTCCTTCTTGGTGTAAGCGGAACCGGCGACGTCGTCGAAGTCGATCTCTTCGAGTTCCTTCATACGCTGGATACGCTTGGCGACCGTCTGGAAGTTGGTCAGCATGCCGCCGAGCCAGCGCTGGTTCACGTAGGGCTGGCCAACGCGGGTGGCCTGCTCGGCGATTGCTTCCTGGGCCTGCTTCTTGGTGCCGACGAAGAGTACGGTGCCGCCGTGGGCAACGGTGGCCTTCACGAACTCGTAGGCGCGGTCGATGTAGGACAGCGACTGCTGAAGGTCAATGATGTAGATGCCGTTGCGCTCGGTGAAGATGAAGCGCTTCATCTTCGGGTTCCAACGGCGGGTCTGGTGTCCAAAGTGGACGCCGCTGTCAAGCAGCTGGCGCATAGTTACGACGGGCATGCCGACGCTCCTTCCGGCAGGTCATTCATGAGATAGCCGCGAGGCTTCTTACCCTGCCAATTGTTGACGGTTGATTAGCGTGGCCCGGGTTGGGCCGTGCTCCTGGCATCCACCGCGCTTCCCATCCGTACTGTTGGACGGACCGCAGGAGGCGCGATCCTCCGATGGTGCGGCCGGGGCCGTGCCTTTGGAGGGCTGGATGCGCGTAGTCAGCCCGCTGCTCCCCCACACTCCTGAATGAGTTGTGCCGACGCGGCCCGGACAGGCAGCATCACCAAAAAGGTGGACTGCCGGGGCGGGACGCGTTGAGGGCGCAGCAAACTGCTCCGTCAATAGTACTACAGGCACCACCGCCCACGGGACGTGCGGCGGGCACCATCAGGGCTTTTCCACATAGGCCCGGGCGGCCCGTGACCGCGCCGGTTTGATGGGCGCATGCTGGGCCCATGAAACCACCGGTCCTGCTTGCCGCGCTGCTGCTGCTTCCTGCGTCGGTCTCATCCATCCCGCAGCCGTTGTCCTACAGTCCGCGGGGGCCGGGTCCTGCGCCGGCAACGCTCCAGGCGCTTCCGACGGCGGCGGACGATGTAGGTGCCTCCGTTGCCCGCCCGTCGTGGGACTGGCCGCTGGCACCCCGCCCGCCGGTGCTGCGCGGCTTTGACCCGCCGCCCAAACCGTGGCTCAGCGGGCACCGCGGAGTGGACCTAGAAACCGCGGGTCCGTCGGCGGCAGTGGTGTCGCCTGCGGCCGGAACTGTCAGCTTCGTGGGTGTGGTGGTGGACCGGCCGGTGATCACCATAGATCACGGTGCCGGCCTGCGGAGCAGCTTCGAGCCCGTGGACAGCACCCTGGCGGTTGGCAGTACCGTGACGCAGGGGCAGGTCATCGGCACCGCACTCCCCGGCCACTGCCCGGCCGCCGGTTGTATCCACTGGGGCGTCCGGCAGGGCGAGGAGTACGTCAATCCCCTGCAGTTCGTCCTGGACCTGAGGCCTTCAGTCCTGCTGCCGCTGCACGGAACGCCCTAGACGATGGCCGAGATTCCGGTGATGGCGCGCCCGGTGACCAGGGTGTTGATCTCGGCCGTGCCTTCGTAGGAGTAGATCGCCTCAGCGTCGGCGAAGATCTTCGCCATGCCATAGTCCGTGACGATGCCGTTGCCGCCAAGGATGCCCCGCCCCAGTGCCACGCTCTCGCGCATCCGTTCGGTGGTGAAGGCCTTGGCCAGGGCCGACTGCTCGTCCTTGGCCAGTCCGTCATCTTCGAGCTGGGCGAGCCGCACCATCATCCCCATGGAGCTGACGGCGTTGCCAAGGATCTGCACCAGCTGGTTCTGGATGAGCTGGAAGGATGCCAGCGGACGGCCGAACTGCTTGCGCTCCACGGCGTAACTCCTGGCGACGTCGAAGGCCGCCAGCTGCTGGCCCACAGCCTGCCATGCGACGGCCAGCCGCGTTACCTTCAGGACCTTATTGACGTCGCGGAAGCTGTTCGCGTTGGCGAGCTTGAAGAAGTCCGGCACCACCACGTCCTCGAGGACAATGTCGGCGTTCTGCACGGTGCGGAGGGAGATCTTGTTCTCGATCTTGGTGGCACTGAAACCCGGCAGGGTGGTGTCCACGAGGAAGCCCTTGACCTGGTTGTCAGCGACGTCGCGGGCGTAAATGACCACCCAGTCGGAGAAGGTGGCGTTGCCGATCCAGCGCTTGGCGCCGTTGAGGATCCAGGCATCGCCGTCCCGGCGGGCCGTGGTGCGGGTACCGCCTGCCACATCGCTGCCCCCAAGTGGTTCAGTGAGGCCGAACGCGCCGATCTTCTTCAGCGCGTAGATGTCCGGCAGCCACTCCTCCTGCTGTTCCTGGGATGCCAGCGCTTCGATGGACCCCGTGAAGAGTCCATCGTGGACCCCCAGGAAGGTGGCGATGGAGGCGTCGGCGCGGGTCAGTTCGGCGTGGACCAGACCGGCGAAGAGGTTGGAATGGCCTTGGCGCCGGACAGGGCTGACGAGATCTACGTCAGCGAGCTTGGGGATGAGGTCCATGGGGAACTCCCCCCTGTTCCAGCAGTCCGCGGCGATGGGGCGGACCTCGCGGGCCAGGAAGTCGCGGACCTCGGCCAGGCGGTCCTGCTCCTTGGCGGACAGGAGCTGTTCGAAGGCATAGAAGTCGCCGTCCGCGTAGGGAAGGTCATGGGGGTCTGCAGCAGGAGTGGACATGGTTGCCTTCCGGGGATCAGTGGCCGGCGCCCAATGAAGGGGCGCTGTAAGTTACTGGTCAGTAACATACCCCAGATCGGGCGGTGGGGAAAGGAAGCATGATCACAGCAGAGTCCCTCAGCGCGGGCAACCACCTACCGGCCGGCACAGGGAAAAGGGGTTTAACGCAGAAACCGCGGCCGGACGTTGATCGTCGGCCGCGGTTTCTGCGTTTCTGCCCGCCGTTCCTCACGGCGCAGTAGGGCTACTCGGACTTGAACCGAGGACCTTAGGATTATGAGTCCCGCGCTCTAACCAGCTGAGCTATAGCCCCAAAAATACCCAGGGCCTTCCGCGCGGGGCGCGGCGGCAGGGCAGGAACACTCTAGCAAATGCCGGGGTGCTGTCAGACCACCATGTCCTCGTACCGCGCGCCGCGGTACAGGTCCTCGAAGGTTTGCAGGGTGCCCTGGATGCTGTGCGGCTCCACCATCTGGCGGCTGGCCTGGCCCATGGCTTCCTGCTGGTCCTTGGGAAGCTCCAGGATCTGGGTGAGCTTCTTGGCGAGGTCATCGCTGTCATTGGGGGTGAACAGGTAGCCGTTGTGCCCGTCCCGGACCAGGTGCGGCAGTGCCATGGCGTCGGCCAGGACCACCGGGGTGGATGCGGACATGGCCTCGAGCGTCACCAGCGACTGCAGCTCGGCCGTTCCCGGCATGCAGAAGAGGTCCGCCTGGATGTAGGCCTTCCGCAGGTCGTCGTCGCTGGCGAGGCCCAGGAACTTCACGCGGCTCCCCAGGCCGAGGCGCTGCACCAGTTCTTCGAGCGCCGGCCGTACCTCGCCGCCGCCGACAATTTCCAGGTGCACGTTCAGTTCCGGCGGGGTCTTGCCGATGGCCTTAATCAGCACGTCCACGTGCTTCTCCTCAGCCAGCCGGCCCGCGAACAGCACCGTGGGGTGTTCGTGCGGTTCAATGGTTTCCCCGGGCTGCAGCTCGTAGGCGGCGGAGTCGATGCCGTTGGAGAGCGGCAGCACCTTGCGCAGGAACGCGTGCTCATGCATGGCCTTGGCCGCCAGCGGAGTGGGCGTGGTGACCACGTCCGCCTGGCCCATGACCTTGCCCATGTCCTTCCAGGAGATCCGTCCCACGATGTCCTTGAACCACTGCGGGAACGGCAGGAAGGGGTTGAGGTTCTCCGGCATGAAGTGGTTGGTGGCGACGATCCGAATGCCGCGCTTGACTGCCTCGTAGAGGACGTGCTCGCCAATCATGTAGTGGCTTTGGATATGCACCACGTCCGGCTTGACCCGGTCGAACAGCAGGCTGATTTCCTTCTTGATCTCCCAGGGGAGGCAGATGCGGAACGTCTCGTGCGTGGGCACGCTGTGCGAGCGGAGCCGGTGTACGGTCGCTTCGTCGCGGAACTCGGAGTAGCTCTTGCCCTTGCCGTCGCGGCAGGCCAGGACATGGACGTTGTGGCCCCTGCCGGTCATGCCCTTGGCGAGGCGGTAGCCGAACTGCGCGGCGCCGTTCACGTGGGGCGGGTAGGTGTCCGCGGCGATCAGGATGGTCAGTGGCTGGTCGGCTGGCGTGGTCACGTGGCGGGCTCCTGATGGTCACGGTGCGGACAGCGCTAACTGTCTGCACGGCTGGCCGCCGGCGTCGGCGCGGCTGGGCCTCATGGGCTGGATGGCTGGTGGGCGATGGGGACTAGTGGGACGGCCTGCCCGGGGACTTCCGTGCGTCTTTCTTGCGCTTGGTGACCTCGGGATGGTGCCGCGAAAGGGCGATAACCCCAACGATAGCAAGGAGCGCGGCGGTTGCCATGGCAATGGCCATGACGGCGTGGACGTCGGGGCGCAGTTCACCCAGGATGACGATGCCGATGGCGATTCCCACCATGGGATCGATGACCGTCAGGCCGGCGATCACCAGGTCCGGCGGACCCGAGGAGTACGCGCTCTGCACGAACCAGGACCCCAGGCCGCCCGCGGCGATGATTGCCACCACGGAGTACCACTGCACGTTCAGCAGGAACAGTCCGTTGGGGTCCAGCAGGTGCTTGCCGATGATCCGGGTCAGCACCGCAACGAAGCCGAACAGGACACCGGCGCCAAGGATGTAGATGAAGGCGTTCATCCGGTGCCTGAACATCACGGCCAGGGTCCCGAAGAGGCCAACCGCAAGGGCGAGGAGCAGCACGATGGTCAGTTCGTCCTCAGGGCTGACGTGATGGTTTTCCTGTGTGACGTTGACCGCCAGGAGGACGAACAGCGCCGACCCCGTCACGCAGGCAGTAATGGCCACCACCGTGGCGCGGTTGATGGTGAGGTCCTGGTCCCGCGCGTTCACGATGGTGGTGATCACCAGTGCGATGGCGCCGATCGGCTGGATCACGGTCAGCGGTGCCGACACCAGGGCCACAGCATTCATGGCCATCCCGGCGCACAGCAGCAGCAGGCCGAACACCCAGCGGGGATTCCGCAGCAGGCGCAGGAATCCGTTCGAACTCAGGGCGAGTCCCCCGGTGTCGGCCTTCACGGCACTGCCCTGGCGCTGGGCTCCCAGGGCGAGGCAGAACGCTCCCAGCACGGCGAGGAGGACGGCCATCCATATCATCAGGAGGTCCCGCCGTCGGGCGTTGTCCGGGTCCTGCCCTTGCGCAGCATGGCCCAGACATAGTTGTAGGCGGCGATCCAGTGCCCCACCAGGCCCAGGCCCAGCACAATCCATGCCGCCACGAAGAGTGCGTCGGAGAAGCCGGTGTCCAGCCGGGAAAGAACCAGCATGGGGGTGCCGAGGAGCAGCAGCCCGGTGCGCACCTTCCCCACCGTGCTGACGGGGAGGTCGGGGTGGCCGCGGAAGAGCGAGAGCGTCAGAGCGAGCAGGACTGCGTCGGGGACGACCAGCGCCGCCAGGTAGAGCCAATGCACGACGCCGGCAATCACCAGTGTGACGGCTACGGCCAGGAGCGCCAGCCGGTCCGCGATGGGATCCAGGACCCGGCCCAGCCGGGAAGCCTGGTCGAACCGGCGGGCAACGTAGCCGTCCACCCAGTCGGTGCACGCCATGACCGCCAGGACCACCACACCGGCGCCGTATTCCTTTTGCGCCAGCACCAGCCAGATGAAGAGAGGAACCCCCATGAACCGCACCACAGTGAGCAGGTTGGGGATGGTGAACACGATGTCGTGGTCAACCTGGGGGCGGTCCGGACGGGAACCGGCACCAATGAACTTCACCTGTCCCCCTTCCTGTTGCCGCCCTGCGGCGTGGTCCTGCCGGACAGTGGCCTGCCGGCGGTAGCTGTGCCGCCCGCCAACTCGTGGCCCGGAATGTTGATGAAGCTGCTTGCCCGGGCGCTCCCGCCCGGCCGGTTGGTCCTAGTAGGTGCGGATCAGCTTCCGCAGCAGGACCACCAGGAGGGTTCCCGCGGCAGCCAGTGCGGCCAGCGGCTTCCACCGGTCCTGCAGCCCGCCGGAGGATTCGGACAGGCCAGCGAGCTTGTGGGCTGCCGCGTCCTTCCCTCGCCCGGCCAGCGCCTGGCCCTGACGGGCCTTTCCCTGGGCAACCTCGAGCAGGTACCTGCCCTGGGTCTTGACGTCCAGTTCCGTTCCCAGGTTGTCGCGGACCTGGGTGAGGTGCTGGCGGCGCTGGTTCAGGCGCCGGGACAGTTCCGGCTCCGAAGCGTGCGGGAATTCCTTGTCGTGCTCGGCGGCCTTGGCAGCCTTCTCGGCCTTGGCCTTCGCCGCGGCCTCTTCCTTGGCAGCCTTCGCGGCCTTGGCCTCGGGGCTTGCCGGGTCCAGCACGGCCGGGTTGAAGGCAGAGCCTTCCTTGGCCACGCCGATATCGTGCTTGATGCCGCGGATGGTTTCTTCCGGCAGCAGGGGCATGGCCTTCTTGAACCTGGCCATGCCGATGAGGCCTCCCACCAGGGCGATCAGCAGGAACGCGGCGGAGACCAGCAGTGCCGCCAGCCAGGCGGGCATGATGGTGGCCAGGCCCATGATGGCCGCAACAATCAGTCCGACCACCAGGAAGGCCAGGAAAACCAGGGCAACAGCGAAGAAGGCGGCCGCGACGCCGACCTGCACGCCTTTGCGCTTGAGTTCGACCTTGGCGAACGCGATCTCGTCGTTGATCTGGCGGGGCGCCAACCTTGCAAGGAGCTTGACCGTTCCGGGCAGCGCGGTGATGCGCAATCCGGGTCTGGTCTGCCCGCTGTGACGTCCGCTCATCGGTTCCGCCTAACTGGTTTGTGTGCTCGATCCGGCATCGTTTGTCCCGGGAAATGTGCACAGGCACAGTCCCCGCCACAAAACTACCATTCAGGTTCAGGGCGGACTTCGGGGCTTGCCGGGCGGCACTGATTACAACGCTGCAAATCGTGGGGTGCCGGGCCTAGGATGGACATCCGTGACCACAGCTTCCAATCCGGGCGACCTGCTCAGCCCCCGCCGCAGACTTTTGTACATCTTCCTCCTCGGTGCCCTGACCGCCTTGGGGCCTTTCACGATCGACCTGTACCTGCCGGCTTTCCCCGCCCTGGAGGCCAGCCTTGGCGTTACGGAGGCGCAGGTCCAGCTCACTCTGGCAGGGACCACCCTGGGCTTTGCGTTCGGCCAGCTGGTGGTGGGTCCGTTCAGTGACAAATTTGGCCGCAGGAACCCCTTGATCCTGGCCACCGCCCTGCATATCGCGGCGTCGATCGGTGCGGCTCTGTCCACGGATATCACCACCCTGGGGATCTTCCGCGTGCTCATGGGTGTGGGCGCTGCGGGCGGCGGCGTGGTGGCGATGGCCATGGTCCGTGACCTGTTTTCCGGCTACGCCATGGTGAAGATGTTTTCCAGGATGGCACTGGTCAACGGCCTGGCACCCATCCTGGCGCCGGTGATCGGGTCGCAACTGCTGCTGGTGATGCCCTGGCCCGGAATCTTCGTGTTCCTGGCCTCCTACGGCACCCTGGTGATCGTGGCAGCGCTGGTCCTGGTCCGGGAAACGCTGCCGCCGGAGAAGAGGGGACAAAGCGGCATGACGGCCCGGCAGCGCTACCGGGTCCTGTTCAGCGACCGGATCTTCGTGGGCCTGCTGATGGTGGCGGGCCTGAACTTCGGTGGACTCTTCACCTACCTCTCGGCCTCGCCGTTCCTGTTCCAGGGCGTGTTCGGCTTCTCAGCCCAGGAGTACGGGCTGCTCTTCGGTATCAACTCGCTGGGCATCGTGGCCGGCGTGCAGACCAGTTCGAGGCTGATCAGGCGGGTGCCGCCGCAGTGGATCCTCGCCGCCGCAACGGCCTGGATGTTCCTGATGGCCCTCCTGATCGTGGTGTTCGACCTCCTGGGCTTCGGCCTGTGGGGCGTGATGGTGCCGCTGTGGTTCTACATCCTGGGAACGGGGTTCATGTTCCCGTGCGTGCAGGTCCTGGCGTTGGCGAACCACGCCTCCCAGGCGGGCACCGCCGCGTCCCTGCTGGGCGCCGCCACCTTCATGATGGCCGGGCTGATCTCACCCGTGGTCGGATGGCTGGGCATCACCAGCACCAGCATGGGGGCGGTCCAGGCAGTCTGCATCCTGCTGGCCATGGCAGCCCTGTGGCTGGTGGTCCGCCCACGCACGGTCCCGGCCATCGCCTGACATGATGAGGGCATGAAACACCGGCCGCACAGGAATGGACGGGGACTCTTCCTCGGCGCGGTGCTGGGCGCCGTCGCGGGTTACTTCGCGGGCCGCGCCGCCGGCAACGCGGCGATGGGAATCATCCTTGGCTCACTGGCTGGCGCGGCGCTGCTGTACCGGGTCAATCCGGGCGGGCGGAACCGCCGCTGAATCCCGCCTGGACGGCATCTGCAGCAATTGCCGGAGGCAGTAGCCGCGTGGCTGTACCGGGCCAATAGGCTGCGCGATAAAATGTGTCCGTGCCCAGTTGGCAGGATCGACCCCAGCTACCGGCCACATGGCAGCGATGCGATGCCCGGATCCTGCCCCTGTGGTGGGACCGGGCGTGCGTGCAGATGGGCGAGCAGTCGGCCGCCCTGTACGCCGCCGGGCTCTTCACCGAGGACCGCCGCAGGCCCATCGCCCAATGGTTCAACCCCGCGTTCAAAGCCGCGCTGCTGGTGGCGCCCGAAACCTCTCCCGAGTGGCCCGTGCAGCGGTTCGGCATCTTCTATGCACCCCCGGATGCAGGCTTCGTGCGGATCCACTCTGCCCCGCATGAATGGAGCCCCAGGCAGCCCCGCAAGTCCCCCACCGAGCAGGAAGCGTTCCTGGCTGCGATAGCCGAGGCAGAGCGGTTCCTGCAAGTTGAAATGGACTTCGTGTGAGGAGGCAAAAAGCCCCCGTCCTCCAGTGGAGGACGGGGGCTTTTCAGTGCAAGCTCCTCCTGCTGGACTTGAACCAGCAACCCTTCGATTAACAGTCGAATGCTCTGCCAATTGAGCTAAGGAGGAATGAAGCAGGTACGACCTTAGCAAAGGATTCCGGCAAAAGTGAAATCGGCGGAATCCCCTGCCATCGAGCTCCTGCCGGAAGGGAAAAAGAGCCAAAAAAATCCCCGTTCCGGAAGACCGGAACGGGGATTGGCAGCTCCTCCTGCTGGACTTGAACCAGCAACCCTTCGATTAACAGTCGAATGCTCTGCCAATTGAGCTAAGGAGGAATGAAGCGGGTATTAGCCTAGCAAACACCCCGGCTGGAAGCGAAATCGGCGGACGGAACCGGCATCAGGTCAGGCATCGGAGCGCAGGGACCTGCGTTCCATCTCCAGCATCATCAGCTCGCGGTTGAGCCGTTGGAACGCCTCAGGATCTGCAGCGGGATCGAGCCGCTGGAGCTGGCCCATCTTGTCCGCCTTGACCCGGGTGATCTGCAGCTCGAACAGGCGGGACAGGATGTCCCGGCAGTACTTCTGCACACCCTCCTCCGTGCTCGCCGGCAACGGCACCACCGCCAGCTCGGACACCAGCGCCCGCAACGGCTCCGGGACCTCGTGCATTACATGCTCAACCCAGCGCGCAGGATCGGTCACCATGCCCGGACCGGTGGCGCGCATGGCGTCATGGACCGCCTGGAAGGCCGGGGTGGCAAACCTGGCGGCGGCGAAGCGGTCCCAGACGGCCCCGGAGAGCAGCGCCGGTTCCTGCAGCGCCACCTCCACCGCCTGGCGCTCCATGGAGGCCACAGGATCCCGCGGGTCCGGGCGGTGATAGGACGGGACGGCGCCCGACGCCCGTCCGGCAGCAACGCCGGGCCCGCCGGCTTCTGCGGGCCTTCCGGCAGCCTGGCCGCCCTGCTGCGCCGCAGCCGTCCCGGCACCTCCCTGAGGGCCCGCAGATGCACGTTTCATGGCGACGGCCACGGCCCTGTTCGCCTCTTCGACGGACATGCCCAGCCACCCCGCCAGTTCGCGGGCGTAGGCGGGCCTGATGCCGGCGTCGCGGATCTGCGCCACCACCGGAGCGGCTTCGCGCAGCGCTGCGACGCGGCCTTCCACGGTGTCAAGGTTGTGGCGCTTCAGCGACGCCCGGATGGCGAATTCGAAGAGCGGCCGGCGGCTGCTGATCAGGGCCTGGACGGCTGCGTCCCCGCGGGTCTGCCGAAGGTCGCACGGATCGGCGCCGGTGGGTTCCACGGCCACGTAGGTCTGCGCAGTGAACCGCTGGTCCTCCTCGAAGGCACGCAGGGCCGCCTTCTGGCCGGCGGCGTCGCCGTCGAAGCAGAAGACCACCTCTCCCCCGGTGCCGTCGTCGGACAGCAGGCGCCGGGCGATCTTGATGTGCTCGGTGCCGAACGCCGTGCCGCAGGTGGCTACCGCCGTCGTAATTCCCGCAAGATGGCAGGCCATCACGTCGGTGTAGCCTTCCACCACCACCAGCTGGCGCTCCTTGGCGATGCTTTTCTTGGCGAGGTCGATGCCGTAGAGGACCTGGGACTTCTTGTACAGCGTGGTCTCGGGGGTGTTGAGGTACTTGGGGCCTTGGTCGTCCTCGTAGAGCTTGCGCGCGCCGAAACCGATGGTGTCACCGGCGATGTCCTTGATGGGCCAAATGAGGCGTCCCCGGAAGCGGTCATAGATGCCCCGGTTGCCCTCGGAAAACATCCCCGTGAGCTTCAGCTCCGCGTCGGTGAAGCCGCGGCCGCGCAGGTGTTTGAGGAGTGCGTCCCAGCCCTGCGGGGCGTAACCACAGCCAAAGTGCTCGGCGGCAGCGCGGTCGAACCCGCGGCCGAAAAGGAAGTTCCGTGCCTCGGCGGCGCCGGGGGTCAGCAGCTGGGCCCGGAAAAATTCATCGGCGATCTTGTGGGCGTCCAGCAGCCGCTGGCGCCGCCCCACTTCCTCACGGTTGGGCCCGGTGCCGCCGTCCTCGTAACGCAGCTCGTAGCCGACGCGGGCGGCAAGTTTTTCCACTGCCTCGTGGAAGGAACTGTGGTCCTGCTTCTGCACGAAGGCGATGACGTCGCCGTCCTCGCCGCAGCCGAAGCAGTGGTACCGGCCCACTTGCGGGCGGACCGTGAACGACGGCGAGCGCTCGTCGTGGAAGGGGCACAGGCCTTTGAAGGTCCCCAGCCCGGCACCCTTGAGGGTGACGTAGCCGTCCACCACTTCCTTGATGTCCGTGCGCTGGCGTACTTCGTCGATATCTTCACGTTTGATCAGGCCAGCCACAGAGTAATCCTAGTCCCGTGGACTGACCGCCCGGCCCGTCGTGTCATTCCGCTCACCACAGCGAGGGCAGGCTCCCCACGAGGCGCTCGTACATGGCCAGGGCGGATCCGTCGGTCAGCGACGCCACCTGGTCGATCACCACGCGCAGCCGGGCACCGTCGTCCCCGGCATCGCGCCAGTCGGCGGCGAACATCGGCTCCAGGTTCCGGTCACCGGTGGCGCTCAGGGCGGTGACCAGGGCGTGCAGGACCTCGCGCTGGCGTTCGTAGATGGGTTGCCGGTGTTCGGTGGTCATGACGAACGTGGTGGCCATGCCCTTCATGACGGCAATCTCCATGACTGTCTCGTCCGGAACCATGAGCTCGGCGCTGTAGCGGGTGAGCCGGCCTGGCCCGTAGACCGAGCGCGTCGTTTCGAGGGCGCTCTGGCAGAACCGGCCGATGAGCTGGCTGGTCATGTTCTTCAGGGCGCCCATGGACTTGCGGCTGCCGTCCGCTTCCCGCACCCAGACGTCGGTTGCCTCCAGGCGGGCCAGTGCGGCGTCGATGGCGGCGGGGTCGTTGTGCGGCAGGTACCACTGCTTGGCGTAGCCCACCACGCGGGCGCGGTGGTCCGGGTTGTCCATCCACCGCAGCTGGAAGTGGCCGGCAACAATGGCGTCCTCCACGTCGTGCACGGAGTAGGAGATGTCGTCGGCCAGGTCCATCACCTGGGCCTCAAGGCAGGAACGCCGCTCGGGCGCACCCTCCCGGATCCAGTTGAAGATGGGGAGGTCATCCTCGTAGGCACCGAACTTGCTGGTGCGCCGGCCGTGGATCACCGGCGCGTCGAGCGCGGACCAGGGATATTTCGACGCCGCGTCCAGGCTGGCACGGGTGAGGTTCAGCCCGGCGGGATGGCCCCCGGCGGTGAGGACCTTGGGTTCGAGCCGGGTGAGGAGCCGGAGGGTCTGGGCGTTGCCTTCGAACCCTCCGATGCCATGCGCCACCTCGTTCAGGGCGGACTCCCCGTTGTGGCCGAACGGCGGGTGGCCGAGATCGTGGCTCAGGCACGCGGTGTCCACCACGTCCGGGTCGCAGCCCAGCGCACGGCCCAGTTCGCGGCCCACCTGGGCCACCTCGAGACTGTGGGTGAGGCGGGTCCGGACGAAGTCGTCCGTGTCCGGGGCCACCACCTGGGTCTTCGCTCCCAGCCGGCGCAGGGCCGATGAGTGCAGCACCCGGGCGCGGTCCCGTTCAAAGTCCGAACGGTAGGTGCTCTTGGGCGGCTCCTCCACCCAGCGGGCGGAGTCCCGGGAGCCATAACCGGAGGGCGCTCCGGCCACGGCGCCGGCGGGTGATTCAGCCACGGGAACCTCAGCCACCGGAAACGTCCAGTTCGGCCGCGGCGATGTCCCGCGACTGTGCATCGTTCAGCGCCCGGGAATCCAGCCAGTCCTTGGGCAGCGCGGGCCGCTTGGGTGACCCGGCACGTCCACGGGGGCCTTCTGCGTCGCCGCCGGGGTAGGGCGAGTCCAGGTCCAGCTCGGCGAGGGTGTCACGGAGCACTTCAAGGCTGGTTACCAGGGCCAGCCGGGTGCGGAGTTCCCCGCCCACCACATAGCCCTTGAAGTACCAGGCGATGTGCTTGCGGATCTCCCGCAGCGCCTTGCCCTCGTCACCGAAGGTTTCCACCATCAGTTCGGCGTGCCGGTAGACGCCCTCGGCCACCTGGCGCAGGTTGGGGCGGTGGCGGACTTCGCTGCCTTCGAACGCTGCCTGGAGGTCGCCGAAGAGCCACGGCCGGCCCTGGCAGCCGCGGCCCACCACCACGCCGTCCACGCCGGTTTCGCGGACCATGCGCACCGCGTCTTCGGCGGACCAGATGTCGCCGTTGCCCAGCACCGGGATGTCCGGCAGGGCCTCGCGGAGGCGGGCGATGGCCGACCAGTCCGCCTGGCCGGAGTAGAACTGTGCCGCGGTGCGGCCGTGGAGCGCGACGGCGGCAACACCGGAATCGCGGGCGATCCGGCCGGCGTCGAGGTACGTGAGGTGGTCATCGTCGATGCCCTTGCGCATCTTGATGGTCAGGGGGATGTTGCCCTTGGACGCTTCCCGCACGGCGGTCTGCACGATCGCGGTGAAGAGATCGATCTTCCACGGCAGGGCGGAACCGCCTCCGCGGCGGGTGACCTTCGGGACGGGGCAGCCGAAGTTCAGGTCGATGTGGTCCGCGCGGTTTTCTTCCACCAGCATCCGGACGGCCGCGCCCACTGTGCCGGGATCCACCCCGTAGAGCTGGACGGACCGGACTTTCTCGTCGTCGTCGTGCGAAATGATCCGGAGGGACTCGGGAGTCCGCTCCACCAGCGCGCGGGACGTGACCATTTCCGCCACGTACATGCCGCCGCCGTATTCGCGGCACAAACGGCGGAAAGCGGAATTGGTGATCCCCGCCATGGGGGCCAGGATTACCGGCGTGTCCACGGTGAGGGGACCCAGCTTCAGGGGCGGGAGTTCCAGCCGGGCGGTGGATGGGGTTGCTGCAACAGTCACTGTTCCATTGTTGCAAATCCGGCCAAATCGGGTGCCCGCACCAGTGCCGATCGGTCCTGTTGCCGGACTGTCCGCGGTGTTAACGTGGCCCCGATCGGGTCCGCCCGGGCCCGGCTGACCAGGAGGAGTAACGATGCTCTCAGACACCTCACTGCCGGTGGTCAAGGCGACGCTGCCCGTCGTCGGGGAGAACATCCGGGAGATCGCGTCACGCTTTTACACCCACATGTTCCAGGAGCATCCGGAGCTGCTGGACGGCCTGTTCAACCGCGGCAACCAGGCGGACGGGCGGCAGCAGCAGGCACTGGCCGGCTCCGTGGCCGCTTTCGCCGGGTTCCTGGTGAACGACCCCACGCACCTGCCGGACCATCTGCTGTCCCGGATCTCGCACAAGCACGTCTCGCTCGGGCTGGCTCCGGACCAGTACCAGGTGGTGCATGACAACCTGATGTGGGCCATCGTGGATGTCCTGGGCGACGCCGTCACGCCCGAGGTGGCGGCGGCCTGGGACGAGGTGTACTGGCTGATGGCCAACATGCTGATCAACAAGGAGCGAGGGTTGTACGACGCGGTCCGGCTGGGCCCGGAGACCATCTGGCGCACCTGGCGGGTGGCCGAGAAGATTCAGGAGACCGACGACGTGGTCAGTTTCGTCGTGGAACGCACTGACGAACGCGAGGTGAAGCCCTCGCTGCCGGGCCAGTACGTCACCATCCGGATGGAGATGCCCGACGGCGTCCTCCAGCCCCGCCAGTACAGCCTCACCCAGGCCGACGACGGCCAGCACCGGCGGTTCGCGGTCAAGCGCGTCCGCGGGGAGGGCACAGCCGCCGGGATACCCGACGGCGAGATGTCCACCCTCCTGCACGATCACGTCAACGTGGGCGACGAGGTGACCCTGTCTGCCCCGTTCGGCGACGTGGTGCTGGAGTACACGGACCGGCCGGTGGTGCTGGCGAGCGCCGGCATCGGCATCACCCCCATGGCCGGAATGCTGTCCCATCTGGTGAAGGCCGGCTCGCAGCGGAAGGTTGCGTTCCTGCACGCCGACGACTCCCCCGGGTCCTTTGCGCTGCGGAACCAGGTCACGGCGGACATCGCCGCCCTGCCGGATGCGTCCCTTAACGCGTGGTTCCTCAACGGGGACGGCGGCGGGGACGATGCAAACGTGCACACGGGTTTCATGAACGTCGGCGACGTGAAACTGCCTGCCGACGCCGAGTACTACCTGTGCGGTCCGGTGGCCTTCATGCAATCGGTCCGCAGCGCCCTGGTGGGCCTGGGCGTTCCGGCCAGGGACATCCAGTACGAAGTGTTCGGCCCGGACCTCTGGCTGGCCGACTACCAGTAGGAGCCGTCAGCCGCGGTCGGCCCTGCGGCCCCGGCGGGTGGGAAGAGTGGCATCACCGGAGCCGTCGGCGTCGGCGCCTGATACGGGGGTGCTCGCCGGGTGTTCCGTAGCCCTGCGGGACCGTGCTTCGAGCGCCGCTGCGGCCAGCGCCCCCGTGTCCTCGACGCCCTCTGAAGGCAACCGGCCGCCGTCGTCCGTCCACTCCTTTGCTTCGCGCTGCCGGAATCCGGACGGCGCTGTCCGCGAAGTGCCCGGCGCAGCGTTGGCGCCGGCAGGGGTTACGACGGCGGGAGCCGCCTGCAGGATACCGGTGGCCTTGACCACCAGCACGGCGATGAGGGTGGTCACCGGGATGGCCAGCACCAGGCCGATTGAACCGACGAGGGTGCGGATGACCTCCTCGGAGAGTTCGGCGCTGGTGAGGGTCTCCCCCAGCGGCCGGTCGTACAGCATGACGATGATGAGGATGGGCAGGGCCGCTCCGGCGTAGGCGAACGCGATGGTGTACACGGTGGAGGCAATGTGGTCGCGGCCGATCCGCATGGCCGACGTAAACAGCTTGCGTGCGCTGCTGTTGGGCGCCAGTTCGTAGAGTTCCCAGACGGCTGAGGACTGGGTGATGGTCACATCGTTGAGGACGCCCAGCCCGGAGATAATCAGTCCGCACAGGATCACCCCCGAAATGGAGATGTTCGCAGAGGTGTTGATCAGGGTGGTGGCGTCGTGGTTGCCCACCCCGGCGAGGTTCGCTGCGCTGGTGGCCCACCAGGCCAGGAGGGCCGTGATCGCCAGCCCGAACATCGTGCCGAGCAATGCGGTGGAGGTCCGGGCCGAGAAACCGTGGGCGAAGTACAGCACCCCGATCATGATCACCGTGGATCCCACCAGTGCCAGCAGCAGCGGCGGCTTGCCCTCCACCAGTCCGGGCAGCATGAAGCTGGCCAGCACGAAGTAGGCGCCCACCAGGCCGATCAGGGCCCGGAGTCCGCGCCAGCGGGCGACGGCGATGACCACGAAGGCGTACAGGATGGCTAGCAGGACAATGGGCAGGGTCCGGACGAAGTCCACGAAAATGTACGCCGGCGAGCCCTGTGTGGAAGCCGCGCCCTGGGCATTGGAGAGGTTGAGGTAGCGGATCCGGTCGCCGGGCTTGACGCCGTGCGATGTGGCAACGTCCGGGTTGATGACTACCTTGACGGGGCTGCCGCCCTTGTCCGGTTCGGTGAACGCGAAAGTGCAGTTGGACCCCTGGGGCTGCTGGCCCGATCCCTGCTGGGGCCGGCCGCCCTGCCCCTGCTCCTGGGTGGCCACGCCCTGCATGCAGTTTTCCGTTGCCACATTCTTGATGGTCCCGGTATCGAAGGTCACTCCGGGAGCCGTCGAGTAGGGGTTGGCCAGCGAGATCCCGTCCTTGCTTCCGGACGGCCAGAGCATGGCCATCCCGGCGAGGGTGAGCAGTGTGATGGGGATCAGGATGGCGGCGAGGATACGGTTGGCCTTCCTGCGGGCAGCCATCGCCTGGGCCGTCGGCTCCGAATGATCTGTGGAAGCGTGGGAGTGTCCTGCGCCCATCAGCAGTTGAACCTCATACGTTGAACTCTACGTGGGGCACCATAGGGTTGATAAATGGACCATTCGGACTTGGAGGTACCGGCGTGGGCAACCGTGACATGAAGGATAACGGCGGGGTGCAGACCGGGCAGCGGCCTGTGGTTCCCCTGCACCGGCCCGTACTGAACGTCCTGGCAGCGTCCGGACCAACGAGGGCCGTGGCTTTGGTGCTGCATGGCGGCAAGGCCCACAGCCGGGAACCCGTGGAGGCCCGCCACCTGAGTCCCGCCAGGATGGTTCCCTTTGCCCGGCACCTGCACCGCGCGGGCCGCAAGCACGGGCTGGCCGTCTGGTCCCTCCGCAACAGCGTCCGCGGATGGAACGGCAACGACATGTCGCCGCTGCAGGATGCAAAGTGGGCGCTGCAGCAGATCGAGGAAAGCCACCCCGGGGTTCCGGTCTTCCTGGTGGGGCACTCCATGGGCGGTTTGACCGCCGTCTGCGCCGCGGACCACCCGCAGGTGGAGGCAGTAGTGGCGCTGGCCCCATGGCTGAGCCCGGAAACGCCGGCGGAGCGGGTTGCGGGCCGCAAGGTCCTGATCGTGCACGGGACCACTGACCACATGACCAGCCCCCGGCAGTCATTGGCGTTCGCGCGCCGCGCCAGCGCAAATGCGGCCAGCATGCAGTACGTCTCGCTCAAGGGCGTTGGCCACTTCATGCTTCGCAAGGTCAGGATCTGGCACATCCTGGCCACCGGGTTCGTCATCCAGGCTTTTGCCGAAAGCACCGGAGCCCCGGTGCGCCCGGCCCGCGCCTTCGGCCAACTGCTGCCCGAAGGGTCAGTGCACGTAACCCTGTGAGCCGCAGCAACGTCAACGGGACCGGAGGGCGGGGCCTCCCTACCATCAGTCGCGTGCCCCCGGAAGGAGGCAGCCATGCCCTGGCGACCGGCGCCCCATGACCGTTTCTACCGGCTGATCGTGCGCACCGGGCTGTTCCTCCGGTGGGCTTTCCGGGTAAGGGTCATCAGTACCGGAACCGGGCACCTGCCTCCCGCGGGGCTACGCAGCGGGGTGTCCCGCG
Source organism: Arthrobacter sp. Leaf137 (assembly GCF_001423525.1). Lineage (GTDB taxonomy): Bacteria > Actinomycetota > Actinomycetes > Actinomycetales > Micrococcaceae > Arthrobacter. The sequence continues at coordinate 151,534 of NZ_LMOI01000021.1, forward strand.
CTGTGGTCCCCGGCACCGGAGCGGTTTTTGCCGTCACGCACTTCGGATACCTGGACTTCGCCGTCGCTGAACTGCTGGTTTGGAAGCATGCACGGGCGCAGCTGCGGTTCCTGATCCACCAGGGTGCGGCCGACCATTGGTTCGCGGGCCCGGCGGTCAGCGCCAGCGGCCATGTGGTGGTGGGGTACACCGGCCGGGCCGGCGCCTACGACGAGGCCGTCGCGAAGCTGCGTGCCGGCGAGTACCTCGCCGTCTTTCCGGAAGCGGGCGTGAGCCGCAGCTTCACAGTGCGCGGCTGCAGGACCGGTGCGGTCCGGATGGCGGCCGAAGCCGGAGTGCCGGTGATTCCCGTGTCCGTCTGGGGTGCGCACCGCCTGTTGACCCGCGGCCACGGATTCTCCCTGCGCCGGGCCTGGCGCGCACCGGTGCGGATCCATGTGGGCAGCGCGGTGACCTTTGCGCCGGATGTGGATGCCGGGGCGGCCACGGCGTCCCTGCGGGACATGCTCCAGGACGGGATCGACCGGTGCATCGCCGACTTTCCGCTGCAGCCGGAGCCCCGGGCCTGGTGGATGCCGGCGCACCTGGGCGGGGGCGCCCCCACCGAGGCCGAACGGAAAATCCTGGACAGAGACGACGAAGCCCGCGGCCGCCGTCGTGGTCCCCCCAACTAGGTCGCAGCAAATGTCGGAATGGAGCCGCATAACGACATCTGCTGCGACCTAGTGCGGCTGCGGGCCGGGATTGCCTAGTCGGAGACCACCAGGGTCTCCGCCGCGGCCAGCCGGGCCTTTCCGCTTTCCAGCAGGGGTTCGACGGCGGCGCGCAGGGCTGCCATCGAATCGTCGAGTTCCAGCATGACCGGGTGCTGGTACGCAATGAGGGACAGCATGTCCCGGACGGCCTCGGCAGCGTCGTCGGCAGCCAGGGCAGGGTCATGGCCCACGAACACGTCCGTGGGTGCTCCCGGAGCGGCAGCATCCTGGCCCCCGGGCCCCACACCGGCGTCCGCCGCGTCCGTGGTTGCCGGGGCGGCGTAGCTGACCGCGAACGCCCGGATGCGGCCCTTCTTGCTGGGGGCCACCCCCTGGCCGAACGCCGATTCGGGCTGCGCCCGGAGGACGATGGCGCCGTGGGCTCCGGTGAGTTCGTCCAGGAACAGCTTCTGCACCTGGCCAACGGACAGCACTCCGGGCGAATCCCAGTCATGGATGGCGGTGTAGTACCGGCCCACCACGTCGGTCAGTTCAACCGATCCGGTGGCCAGGTCCATCACCACGTCGGATCCGGCGTTCTCGCCGCTGACCGGCCGGCCGCCATGGTCCGTGTCCGGGAAGACCGGCAGCTTCAGCGCGCCCGGCTGCACAATCACCAGGCGTGAGCGCTGGATGGGCGCGAGGCCGGCGGCCCCGGCAAAGGCGGCACCCGGGGTGGCGGGCTCCACTTTGGCACGGAGCTTGGCCACGCCCGACGGCGCGTTGGCGGCTTCGCGGCGCAGCATGGCCAGGAGCGTGGCACCGATGCCGGCACGCCGGTGGTCCCGGGCCACCTCGATGTAGCTCCACAGGCGTTCCGGGTGCAGCGCCGCTTCATAGACGACGCCGGCGGCCACGGGGATGCCGACGCCGTCGATCACGTCTTCGGCAACGATGCAGCGCCGCCACGGCACTCCGCCGGTCCCGTTCGAGGACGGTGCAAGGGCGCTGCGGAACTGCCGGGCCTGCGCGGTTTCCGGGCCGCCCCAGATCTCCAGGAGGGCGAGGTCGTCACCGTCGCGCCATTCGCGGTATTCGATGGCCATGGCTAGGCGCCGATCAGGCGTGCGGCCAGGTAGCCCTCCACCTTGTCCAGGGAGACCCGTTCCTGGCTCATGGTGTCGCGTTCGCGGATGGTCACGGCCTGGTCCTCGAGCGTATCGAAGTCCACGGTGATGCAGAACGGGGTGCCGATCTCATCCTGGCGGCGGTAACGGCGGCCAATGGCACCGGCGTCGTCAAAGTCGATGTTCCAGTTCTTGCGGAGCTGGGCAGCGAGGTCCTTGGCCTTCGGAGACAGGGCCTCGTTGCGGCTCAGCGGCAACACGGCAGCCTTCACCGGAGCCAGGCGCGGGTCCAGCTTGAGCACGGTGCGGACGTCGACGCCGCCCTTGGCGTTGGGTGCCTCATCCTCGGTGTACGCGTCGATCAGGAACGCCATGAAGGAGCGGGTCAGGCCGGCGGCAGGTTCGATCACGTACGGGGTGTAGCGCTCGTTGGTGGCCTGGTTGAAGTAGCTCAGGTCCGTGCCGGAGGCCTTGGCGTGGGTGGAAAGGTCGAAGTCCGTGCGGTTGGCCACGCCTTCCAGCTCGCCCCATTCGGAGCCCTGGAACCCGAAGCGGTACTCGATGTCCGTGGTGCCCTTCGAGTAGTGGCTGAGCTTCTCCAGCGGGTGCTCGAAGAACCGCAGGTTCTCCTCACGGATGCCCAGGCCGGTGTACCAGGCCATCCGCTCCTTCATCCAGTACTGGTGCCACTCTTCGTCAGTTCCCGGCTCGACGAAGAACTCCATTTCCATCTGTTCGAACTCGCGGGTGCGGAAGATGAAGTTGCCCGGCGTGATCTCGTTGCGGAAGGACTTGCCGATCTGGCCGATGCCGAACGGCGGCTTCTTCCGCGAGGTGGTGAGGACGTTGTTGAAGTTCACGAAGATGCCCTGCGCGGTTTCCGGGCGCAGGTAGTGCAGCCCCTCCTCGCTGGCAACCGGGCCCAGGTAGGTCTTGAGCAGGCCGGAGAACTCCTGCGGTTCGGTCCATTCGCCGCGGGTGCCGCAGTTGGCGCAGGCGATGTCCTTCAGGCCGTTTTCCGCCGGGCGGCCCTTCTTTTCCTCGTACTCTTCTTCGAGGTGGTCCGCGCGGTACCGCTTGTGGCAGGACAGGCACTCCACCAGGGGGTCGGAGAAGACATCAACGTGGCCGGACGCTTCCCAGACCTGCTTGGGGAGGATGACCGAGGAGTCCAGGCCCACCACGTCTTCGCGGCCGCGGACCATGGACTGCCACCACTGGCGCTTGATGTTTTCCTTCAGTTCGGCGCCGAGGGGCCCGTAGTCCCAGGCTGAACGCGAACCTCCGTAGATCTCACCGGCCTGGAACACGAAGCCCCTCCGCTTGGAGAGGGAAATGACCTGGTCGAGGACGGATTTTGCTGCCATGGGGGTAACTCCAATTTCTACAGGGCCGCTGGGTGCGGTCCGCGGTTTTCAGGCCACGCACGGCACCGGATGTGGGGCACGACCGGTGCCCTGGCGGGCGGATGAAGGGATGCGTGAAAGCTGCGTTTCCTAGCCTACCGGCCGCCGTCCACGGAGCGCGCCCCGCGGCCACGGCAGTGTTGCCAGGATGATGGCTGCCAGGGTCAGGATGGTGCCCAGGACTGTGGGAAGGGCCACCACGCTGCCCGGGGCCGGCACGAAGACGTCCAGGGCCAGCGAACCCATCAGCTGCCCCGCAATCATGCCCAGGCCGGTGACCAGGACGCCGAGGGTCCGGACCAGGAGGGCGCCCAGGCCGATGAACACACAGCCCATGGGACCGCCCAGGTAGTACCACCACTCCGCCGGCAGCGGGTTTCCGGGGCCAGCCACCACCACTTTGATGCCCAGCACCGTCCAAAGGACCAGGCAGCCGGCGATGAAGTTGACCAGGGTGGCGGCAATCGGGGTGCCGTAGTGAACGGTTGCGGTGCCGTTCATCGCCTGCTGGAAACTCATCAGGAAGCCCGCCGCAACGGGCAGCAGGAGGGGCAACAGCAGGGCGGCAGCCCCGCCGTCGGATTCCGCACCGGAGCCGGATGTGGCGAATCGCGGGGACACGGCCCAGGCGACAGCGGCGATGGTGAGGATGCAGCCGACAATGCGGATGCCGGTGACGGATTTCTTGCCCGCGGGGCCCAGGCCCAGCCGGTCCACCAGCAGGCCGCTGACCGTCTGGCCCGTGACGGTGGCCACCGTAAAGAGCGCCACGCCCAGGATGCCGACAGTGAAGGTCTGGGCAAACACGAACAGTGCGCCGATTCCGCCGGCCAGGACATAGGCGGGCGGGAAAGCTCTGCTGCGGACGGCGGGAATGATCCGGGCAAGGCCGGCCCGGCCACGCGGCAGCAGCAGCGAGATGAGGATCATGACCAGCAGTCCTGTGCTGAAGCTCACCACCGCGGCGCTGATGCCGTCGTCCAGCCGGGCACCCAGGGCGCCGTTAATCCGGCCCTGGACGGGAATGGCAAGGCCTGCGCCCACCGCCAGCGGCAGGCCTGCAAGCACGGGCAGGCGGGAGGTGGAGGTCATTGGATCCACCTTACGTCAGGCATTATTGCTCTATGAGCATCCCCGTTGACGACGTCCCCATCCGCGACAGCATGATCCGGCTGGGCCAGCTGCTGAAGCTTGCCAACCTCGTGGAGGACGGCGTGGAAGCGGCTGAGCTGATCAAGAACGGGCTGGTGAAGGTCAACGGCGAGATCGACGACCGCCGCGGCCGGCAGCTCCACAACGGCGACACCGTCACCGTGAACGGCCAGACCGTGCGGGTGGTCGCGCCGGAGGCCTGACCACCCCCGGCACCCCGCCTGCTGCACCTTCCCCGCTGCGCCCTGCCTGCCGCCCCCTGCGGCAACCGGGCTTGGCGCCCGGGCCGCCGCCCGTCGTCGTTCGCCCTATTTCTTCAGGACCTCGTGGGTGAGGAATTCGCCAACGTGGCCGATCTCCTGCTGGTTGATGCCGTGCCACATTCCCGTGTAGAGCACCTTGGTGAGCTTGACGTGCTTGCGTACCCAGCCCATGGTGAAGTCGATCTTGTCCTCCGTGATCACCGGATCCTGCTGGTCCCTGCCCCAGAACATGGGCACGGTGCCGTCCAGTTGGGCATCCTTGAAGGTGGGGTCGTCACCGGCGTCCACCACGAATCCTGAAAGTCCGACGACGGCTGCGAAGTCCGCGGGCCGCTGCCGCAGGAGGGTGGTGGCCATGGCCATACCCATGGAGAAGCCGAGCAGGGAGACGGAGGGGTGCCCTTCCTTGATGGTGTCGATCCAGTCCAGGACGTACGCCGAGGCCTTCTTGACCCGTTCCAGCGAATAGTCGATCGAGGCCGTCAACGGGAACCAGGTAAAGCCCGGGCCCATGGCGATCGGGGCACGGACGGAGGCGACGGCGAACCCGCCGGGCAGGAGGTCCGCGAGGCTGAGCAGGTCCTGCTCGTTGGCGCCGTACCCGTGCAGGAGCACCAGCAGGGGTTTACCGTCCCGCTCGCCTTCAGGGTGCGACCACAGGACGACGGGGGCAGGAAATACTTCGGCTTCAGTCATGGTTTCCATTCTTACAGTTACCCGAAAGTAACAACCTACGTTCGCGTAGGCAGCGAGGCGGAAGGCAGGATAGGACCCGTGACTGACGCAAGCCCCCTCCAAAGCCCCATCACGGACACCGGATCCCACCCCTGGACCCGGTACGTGGCCATGGGCGACTCCTTCACCGAGGGCATCGGCGACCCCGAACCCTCAAGCCCCGGCGGCTACCGCGGCTGGGCGGACCGCGTGGCCGAAGAGCTGGGCCGTACGCTGCCCGACTTCGCCTACGCCAACCTTGCCGTCCGCGGCCGGTTGCTCCAGCAGATCGTCGACCAGCAGCTCGCTCCCGCCCTGGAGCTCAAGCCCGACCTGGTGACGCTGTCCGCAGGCGGCAACGACCTGATCCGCCCCGGCGGAGACCCCGACGCCCTGGCCGAAAAGCTGGACTCCGTAGTGCAGATCCTGTCCATGGGCGGAGCCACGGTGGTGCTGTTCAACGGGCCGGACACCGGCTCTTCGGTGCTGGGCAGGATCCGCAGCAAGGTGGCCATCTACAACGAGAACCTGCGGACCGTCGCAGCGCGGCACGACGCCGTGATTGCGGACATGTGGTCCCTCCGGCAGCTCAGCGACCCCCAGATGTGGGACCAGGACCGCCTCCACTTCTCTCCGCTGGGCCACCACACCATCGCAGCCATGGTGCTTGAGTCCCTGAACGTGGATCATGGCCTGGAACCTCTCCTGCCCAAGGACCTGCCCCCTCGCACCTGGCGCCAGGCACGCAGCGGTGACCTCGTGTGGGCGCGCGAATATTTCGTGCCGTGGGTGCTGCGCCGCCTGCGCAACCAGTCGTCCGGCGACGGCGTCACTGCCAAGCGTCCGACGCCTGGCCCCGCCTTTGGGCCGGGCGTTCCCCTGGGTTCGGGGGAAGGTCCGCTGGGAACCGCCGACGCAGCGCGGCGCTGAGCTGCTCTGCTCTGCTCTGCGGCAGCTTGCTGGTGGCCGCCGGAACGGCATGCGGTCCGTGACCGTTAAGCTGGAAAGACCCACTCGAGAGGCGCAGCACCGTGAGTAACCTGTTTTTCTGGATCATCATCCTGTCATTCGTGATCCCGATGGCCATGCGCATGTACCGGAAATCGGTGGCCAAGCGGAACCATGACCAGAGCTTTTCCGGTCGGTACCCCGAGCAGTTCCCAGGCGCCGGCCAGTATCCCGGCAGCCAGGACCCGGGCGGCCAGTTCCCCGGTTCGGCCGGGCCGCAGAGCAGGCAGCCGCGTGATGGCTACACCCAGCAGGACTACTACTCGGGCGGGTTCCGTCAGATTGGGCAGCAGGCGCCGAACGTTCCGCAGCCCGGACCCTACCAGTACGGCCAGCCGCCGGTTCCCGGCCAGGCCGGGCAGCCCTTTGGACAGCCGCCGTACGGGGAGCAGCAGTTCAACCAGCCTCCCTACAACCAGCCGCAGCCCGGCCAGCAGCAGCCCGGGTACTCCGCGCCGGAACAGCCGGCAGCGCCCGCCACTCCCCCGCCGCCGTCGGCTCCGCAGGGATTCCGGGCGCGGAAGCTCGCGGAACTGGATCAGAAGTACAGCGACGGCGAAATGTCCATGGAGGACTACATGGCCCGCCGCAGCGAAATCATGAACGGCTAGCCTGGGCCGCAGAAGCCCTTTGAGCGTCCCCCGGGCGTCATCAAGTCCCCCGGACCCATCAATCAGGGGCCTGTCCGCACAACCCGGTCCTTGAGGGTTCGGATCTGCGGACAAGCCTCTGATTCATGTGCAAGCCGTGCTGCTAGGCCAGGAAGTCCGACCGGAGCTGGGCGCCCAGCTGGCCGATTTCGGTCAGGAAGCCGTCGTGGCCGATGGGCGCCTGGATGAGGTGGACGCCAACGTCGCCGGGCAGGGCGTGGGCCAGCTCGTGCGACTGGGACGGGAAGTAGAGCCGGTCCGATTCCACGGCCGCCACGAAGAACCGGGCGCTGGTCCGGGCGAGGGTATCGGCCAGGCTTCCCCGGCCACGGCAGACGTCGTGGCTCATGAGCGCCTCGGTGAGGGCGATGTAGCTGTTCGCGTCGAAGCGCCGGACGAGCTTGTTGCCCTGGTGGTCCAGGTAGCTCTCCACCTGGTACCGGCCCCTGCCGGCAAGGACCCCGCCCTGCAGCGGCGACTCCGAAGCCTGGGCTTCACGGCCGAAGCGGTGCTCCAGCTCGGCCGCGGACCGGTACGTTATGTGGGCAATGCGGCGGGCGAGCGCCAAGCCGTCCTCGGGGCAGGGACCGCCGTAGTAGTCGCCGTCGTTGAAGTTCGGGTCCTGGCGGATGGCCAGGGTCTGGGCCTGGGCGAACGCGATCTGTTCGGCCGTGCTGGCGGCTCCCACCGCGATGACGGCGCAGCGCTTTACCCGTTCGGGGAACGTGACGGCCCATTCCAGGGCCCGGGCGCCTCCCATGGAACCGCCCAGCACCGCGTACCAGCTGCCGATGCCCAGCTGGTCCGCCAGGCGTGCTTCAGCTTCCGTGCTGTCCCGGAGCGTCACCAGGGGGAACCTGGAGCCCCAGGGCTTTCCGTCGGGGCCGGGCGAGGACGGCCCGGTGGAGCCGTAACAGCCGCCGACGATGTTGATGGAGACCACGAAGAAGCGGTCCGTATCGACGGGTGCGCCGGGCCCGGCCAGGTGCTCCCACCAGCCTTCCTCATCAGTGTCCCCGCGGGTCACGTGCGTGCTGCCGGTCAGGGCGTGCTCCACCAGGATGGCGTTGCTGCCATCCGCGTTCAGCGTCCCCCACGTTTCGTACGCCAGGGTGACGTCCGGCAGGTATCCGCCACCTTCGAGCTGCAGCCCGCCAATGGAGGCATAGCGGACAATTCCGTGTTCGGGTGCGGTTGTACGGGCGACGGTAACCGTCATGGCAAGACCTCTTCTACGCGCTTGCCCGCCGTCGTTTACCGGCAGGCCAGGTCTTCACCCGGGGCACCCCGCCGCGGAAGGAGGGTTGCCGGCCAGCAAGCCGGGGCTGTCACTGGCACTCATGACCTGGTTCGAGTGTACGAAACACCCCCCGCTGATGGCCAAGCATGTGACTGGTTGTGACTTGCCGGCCCGCGATGCTTTTCCCGGACGGCAGCCCCGCGGAGGGGAGGCCGGCCGCCTGGCCGGCCTCCCGCCGTCGTACGTCTTCGGCCTAGCCGAGCGCGCCCTTGGCGGCCCGGAAGCCCGCTTCAAGGTCTGCCAGGATGTCATCGATGTGTTCGATGCCCACGGACAGCCGCACCAGGCCGGGCGTCACGCCCGCTATTGCCTGCTGTTCCGGGGTCAGCTGGCTGTGCGTGGTGGAGGCCGGGTGGATCACCAGGGAACGGACATCGCCGATGTTGGCGACGTGGGAGTGCAGTTCCAGGGCGTCGACGAACCGCTGCCCCGCTTCGGCTCCCCCGGCAAGGTTGAAGGCGACGACGGCGCCCGTCCCCTTCGGCCCGTACTTGCGGCCGCGCCCGTACCACGGGCTGGACGGCAGGCCTGCATAGGCGACGGATTCGACGTCGTCCCGTCCTTCCAGCCAGCGGGCGACTTCGGTGGCATTGGCCACGTGGCGTTCCACGCGCAGGCTCAGCGTTTCCAGGCCCTGGGCGATCAGGAAGGCGTTGAACGGCGAGACGGCCGAGCCGAGGTCCCGCAGGAGCTGGACGCGCGCCTTGAGGATGTAGGACAGGTTTGCACCGAGGAGCCCGTTCTCCCCGAGGTCCCGGCCGTAGACCAGGCCGTTGTAGGTGGGATCCGGGGTGTTGAAGCCCGGGAACCGTTCCGGGTCCTTGCTGAAGTCGAACTTGCCCGAGTCGACGATGACGCCGGCGATTGCCGCTCCGTGCCCGCCGAGGTACTTCGTGGCCGAGTGGACCACGATGTCGGCCCCCCATTCCAGGGGACGGATCAGGTAGGGCGTGGAGAGGGTGTTGTCCACAATGAGGGGCACGCCGGCCTGGTGTGCCACCGCGGAGATGCCTTCGATGTCCAGGACGTCCTGGCGCGGGTTGGAGACCACCTCGCCGAAGAACAGCTTGGTGTTGGGCTGCACGGCGTCCCGCCACTGGTCCAGGTTGTCCGGGTCCGCCACGAACGTCACGGTGATGCCGAACTTCTTCAGCGTGTGGGCGAACAGGTTGTAGGTTCCGCCGTACAGGCTGGGGCTGGCCACGATGTGGTCGCCCGCCTCGGCGACGTTCAGGATGGCGAAGGTCTCCGCGGCCTGGCCGGAGCTGAGCAGCAGGGCGCCGAGTCCCCCTTCGAGGCTGGCGATCCGCTGCTCCACGGCCTCCTGGGTGGGGTTGCCGATGCGGGTGTAGATGGGGGCCAGTTCCGCCAGGGCGAACCGGTTGGCCGCGCTTTCGGCGCTGGGGAACACAAACGAGGTGGTCTGGTAGATGGGCAGTGCCCGGGCGCCGGTGGCGCCGTCGGGCTCCTGGCCGGCATGGATCTGGCGGGTTTCGAAGGACCATCCGTTGGACATTCAAGGCTCCTTTGACGTGGGCCCGGCATGCTGTGAGCACCACGGGCCGCGCTTGCCGCCCGGCCGTTGCCGGACAACCAGGTCCTCACCCGGGGCACCCCACCGCGGATGGAGGGTTGCCGGCCAGCGAGCCGGGGCTTGGCGCTGGCACTCATGACCTGCGCCCAGTGTAGGAACACCTTGGCGGCGGCGGACAGGATTGTGACGAACATGGTCTCCGCGACCGCCTGCATGACGGAAAACTGACACCCAAGAAAATGAAAATTTCGAGTAAGGCAAGCCTAAGCTGAGAGCCCGATCACAAAGTGCCAAGATGTTGGCATGCGCATGGATCACGTCTCTTACGCCTGTGAACACGATGGCCTCGCGGCCACGACCGAACGAATTGCATCTGCCCTCGGCGTTGAGGCAGTGAAAGGCGGGGTACATCCCCGGTTCGGGACCCGGAATATGATCATCCCGCTCGCGGGCCACAAGTACCTCGAAGTGGTGGAGGTCCTGGACCACCCCGCGTCGGACAAGGCCCCCTTCGGACAGGCCGTACGGGCCCGTTCAGCAGCGGGCGGCGGCTGGATGGGCTGGTGCGTCGAAGTGGACGACCTCGCCCCGTTCGAAGAGCGCCTCGGGCGCTCGGCCGTCAACGGCAACCGCAAGTTCCCGGACGGCCGGGAACTGGTGTGGAAGCAGATCGGCATCCTCGGGCTCATCGCCGATCCCCAGGTTCCGTACATGCTCAAGTGGGAGGGCGACCCCTCACTGCACCCGTCCAACGCCTATGACAGCAGCCTCAAGATGAGCTGCCTGACCATCGCCGGTTCCGCTTCGCGGGTCACCGAATGGCTGGGCGAGCCGGTGGAGAAGCCGCTGGAGGACGTGGCTGTCGAATGGGTGGCCCCGCACGGCACCCCCGGCATCCTGTCCGTCACCTTCGAAACCGCCAATGGAGCAGTCACCCTCTGACCCTCCACCTGTGGTCCGGTTTCACACCGGACCACAGACGCGGGCGCCTGCCCGCGCCAGCTTCGGCCGCCATGGGGTGGTGACAACGGCGTCACCACCCCATGGCGGCCGAATCCATTTCCCGGCCTGCCGGCCTGCCTGGCCTATCCCAGGCCGACGGCCTTTCCGAAGAGGCTGAAGCCCACGAACGCCACGATGTCCAGCAGCGCGTGCGCGATGACCAGCGGCATCACGCGTTTGGTCCGGGTGTAGATCCAGGCAAAGACAATGCCCATCACCACGTTCCCGATGAAGGGACCGAAGCCCTGGTACAGGTGGTAGCTGCCGCGCAGCACCGAACTGACGGCAATCGACAGCGGCACGCTCCACCCGAACCTGCCGAAGCGGTCCAGGAGGTAGCCCACCACGATGACTTCCTCCACGATGCCGTGCCGGATGGCGGAGAGGATCAGCACCGGCACGGTCCACCAGTAGGCGTCCAGGGCGCTGGGGATGATGGCGGTGGTGATCCCCAGGGCACGGCCCGCAGCGTAAAGGCCCAACGACGGGATGCCGATGAGTGCGGCCAGCCCCACCCCCTGCAGCAGGTCCTTGCCCGGACGGGCGAAAGTGAAGCCCAGTCTCGTGAAAGCTGACCCAGACTGCGGTCCGAGGTCCCCGGAGGACGCCTGCCGGGAGCCCGTGAGGAAGTACAGCACCAGCAGGACCGGGACGAGGGCGAAGATGATGTCCAGGAGCTGATAGGTCAGGTCGAAGTATTCGCGGGTGCTCTGGGACCGGTTGAGCGTCGAGGTTCCCTCGACCAGCGGCGCCCGGGTCATCTTGTCCAGGAGCTGCACTACCGAGTACACGGCGGACTGCCCCAGGGACAGGCCCAGGACAATCCAGACTTCGAACGCCAGGCGGCGGCGGGAGGGAACCAGCATGTACCCATCTTGCCCGCAGTTTCTGGGCCGGGGCTGATGGCCCCGCCGTGTCAGGGCACGGGGGCGACGATGACCTCGGTGCCCTTGGCCTCGAAGGCGGCCTTGTCCCGCGGCGAGATGCCGGCGTCCGTGATCAGCCGTGTGAAGTCATAACCGTCCATGGTGGCGAAAGCACGCACCCCCACCTTGGAGGAATCGGCAATGACATAGGACACCCGTGCCCGGCTGGCCAGGAGTGCGTTGACCGATGCCTCACCCTCCCCCGTGTTGGTGGGACCCACCTCGGGGTCGATGCCATTCACGCCGATGAAAGCGATGTCCAGGACCACCTTTTGCATGATGATGTCCGTATACGGGCCTACCAGCTCGTAGGACCGCGGGTTGAGGATGCCCCCGGTCACCATCACCTTGATGTTGGGCCGCACCGCCAGTTGCCCGGCAATGTTGATGGCATTGGTAACAACCGTCAGCGTTGACTGGTTGGAGGGGGCGTTCAGGTCCTCACGGGTGGCCAGGATCTGGGCCAGTGCCGTGCTGGTGGTTCCGCCGCACAGGCCGATGACGGCACCGGGCCGGATAAGGGCGGACGCCGCCCGGGCGATCTGCTCCTTCGCCTCGGCATGGTCGTCCCGGTTGTAGCGGCCGGGCAAATCGTAGGCGAGGGCGCCGGTGGTGGCACCGCCGCGGGTGCGGGTCAGCAGCCGCCGCTTGGCCAGGCTGTCCAGGTCCCGGCGCGCTGTGGCGGGCGAAACCCCGAGGGTGTTAACAATCTCGTCCACTTCCACCTGGCCGGCCCTGGCAAGCAAGTCGAGGATGGCGGTCAGGCGGTCAGTGCGGGTCATGCGGGCCTCTCAGTACAACGGCCACCACTCCGGATGACGTTTCATGATCATAACAGACCTCAAACAATCATCTAACGTCAAAGTGTGGAGGGCGGATCCGTTGTTTACCGTTCCCGGACACCGGCCCGCCACACAGCGTACGTCAACGGCATGCCCGGGCGGTAGGCGAGATGGGTGGCGGACGGTGCGTTCAGCAGGTGCAGGTCGGCCCGGTGTCCGACGGCGATGGAACCGACGGCACGTTGGCCGTCGGCATCGGTGCCGCGTTCCTTGTGCAGCGCCAACGCGCCGCCATAGGTGGCCGCACGGACCGCCTCGTGCACACTGAGCCGCATCTGCAGTACGGCCGTGGCCACGCAGTACGCCATCGAACTGGTGTAGGAAGTACCCGGATTGCAGTTGGAGGCGAGGGCCACCTGGATGCCCGCATCCAGGAGGGCACGGGCCGGGGCCAGCGGCTGGCGGGTGGACAGGTCGCACGCCGGCAGGCAGGTGGCCACAGTCCCGCGCACCCCCGACCCGGACGCCGGGTCCCAGCCGGACCAGGTTCCGGCCAGGGCGTCAATGTCGGCGCCCGCGAGGTAGTTGACGTGGTCCACGCTGGCGGCTGCCATGTCCACTGCCAGCCGGACGCCCGGACCCTCACCCAGCTGGTTGCCGTGCACCCGCAGCCCCAGCCCGGCATCCCTGCAGGCCTGCAGGACGCGGCGGGACTGGTCCTCGGTGAAGGCGCCCTTCTCGCAGAAGACGTCCGCCCACTGCACATACGGCCTGACCGCCGAGAGCATCGGCCCGCACACCAGGTCTGTATACGCGTCAGCGTCCTGGCCGGCGGGAACCAGGTGGGCACCAAGGTACGTGGCCTGGTCCGCGGCGGTGGAGGCAATCCGGGCGCTGCGCGCCTCCTGCTCCACATCGAGGCCGTAGCCGGTCTTTGTCTCCAGGTACGTGGTGCCCTGCGAAACGGCCTCGGCCACCCTGCCCAGGGCCAGCCGCGTGAGATCGAAGTCGGAGGTGGCCCGGGTAGCGTCCACTGTCACCGCGATCCCGCCGGCCGAGTACGATTCCCCGGCCATCCGCGCCTCGAATTCCGCTGTCCGGTCACCCGCGAACAACAGGTGCGTGTGGGAGTCCACCCAGCCGGGCAGCAGCGCGCGCCGCCCCGCGTCGACGGCGTCGTCAGCAGCGGGAGCGTTGGCCGCCGGCCCGATCCAGGCGACGCGTTCGCCCTCAATCACCACCGCCGCATCCTTCAGGATCCGGTGCTCCAGGTCCTGGGTCATCAACTCGGCGATATTGGTGATCAGGATGCTCATGCTTTTATTCTTCAGCGCCGGATGGACCAGCGCGTGGCCGCGAGCGCCTGCGCTGTCCGGGATTCCGGACTCGGGCCTGCCGGGCTGCCCTGCATGCTGCCCAGGATCTGGCCGGCGGCCAATTCGGCAATGGCGGCCGACGTCTGGAAGCCGTAGCCGCCCTGCCCCGCCAGCCAGTAGAAGCCAGGCGCCTCCGCGTCGAATCCTGCGACGGGAACGCCGTCGGCCGCCTCGGTACGGAGCCCTGTCCAGGCCTTGCGGACACCCGTAATACCCAGGGTGGTTACCGCGTTCAGCAGGTCCACCAGCCGGTCCACGTCCCCTGGCCGGGGCCGGGCGTCTTCCGGCCCGCTGGGCACGTGTTCGGACGGGGAGATGAGGACGCCGTCACCTTCGCGCCGGAAGTAGAAGGAATTGTCCGCTGCCGCCACCATGGGGCTGCCCTCCGGGAGGGGGCGTTCGACGGCGGCAATCGCCGCAGTGCGCCGGTACGGCTGGAGTCCGAGCTTCTCCACCCCGCTGATAACGGCCAGTTCATCGGCCCAGGCTCCCGCCGCGTTCACCAGCACCCCGGCTTCGAAACCCTCGGCACCGGCACCCACCTGCCAGCCCGAGCCGAGGTGCTGGGCGGAATGCACCCTTGCTCCGGTGATGATGTCCGCGCCGGCCTCTACGGCCCGCCTGCGGTGATCCTCCAGCAGCAGCGGCGCATTGCTGCCAAAGGATCCTTTGTCCAGCCCCGCCGCGGCAAAGGATCCGGGGACCAGCGCCGGGCACAGCTGCAGCGCTTCGGCGTGGGAGATGGGCTGCATGGAGCCGCTGGCCTCCGCCGTCACCTCTTCCTCAGTGCCGATGAGCATGAAGCTGCGCGGGGTCAGGACGGGCTCGGGGAGTTCGGCATCGCGGGCGGCCATCAGCTCCAGGGTCCGGGCGGTCAGCTCCTGCACCACCGGCGGACCATAGCTGGGGATGAGCTGGCGGGCGGAGCGGGAGGACGTGTGGTACGCCAGTTCCTGCTCCGCCTCCACCAGGGCCACGGTACAGTTCCCGGCCAGCGCCGAAGCGAGGGACAGGCCCGCAATGCCGCCGCCGACGATCAGGACATCGTAATGAGCTGCCATGCCATCATCCTTGCAGAGATATCGCCGTCCGGTGCCCGGAAGATGCAGGCGCCCTCAGGCGGCTGTCTCCGCGCGGCTGGCGACGAACGCACCGACGCACGTTTCGACGTCGTCCGCCGAATGTGCGGCCGAGAGCTGGACCCTGATCCGCGCGGCGCCGCGCGGCACCACGGGGAAGCTGAAGGCGGTGACGAAGACGCCGTGGTGCAGCATCCGGTCGGCCACCTTGGCGGCCACGACGGCGTCGCCGAACATGACCGGGACAATGGCGTGCTCGCCCGGCAGGAGGTCGAAGCCTTCCTCGGACATCCGGCGGCGGAAGAGCGCTGCGTTCTCGAAGAGCCGGCTCCGGAGGTCCGCCGAGTTCTCCACCAGGTCCAGTGCCTTGATGGTGGCGGCGACGATGGCCGGTGCAAGGGAGTTGGAGAACAGGTAGGGGCGGGCCTTCTGCCGGAGCATGGCCACGATTTCGGAACGGCCGGAAACGTAGCCGCCGGACGCGCCGCCCAACGCCTTGCCGAACGTACCGGTGTAGATGTCCACCCGGTGGGAGACGCCGGCGTGCTCAGGGGTTCCGGCGCCGGTGCCGCCCATGAAGCCCACGGCATGGGAATCGTCCACCATCACCAGCGCACCGTACTTTTCGGCGAGGTCGCAGATGGCTTCCAGCGGGGCGAGGAAGCCGTCCATGGAGAACACGCCGTCGGTGACGATGATGCGGCGGCGGGCGTCGGAGGCCTCCTGCAGCCGCGCCTCAAGTTCGGCCATGTCCTGGTTGGCGTACCGGTAGCGGCGCGCCTTGCAGAGGCGGATGCCGTCGATGATGGATGCGTGGTTCAGGGCGTCGGAGATGATGGCGTCCTCGGGGCCGAAGAGCGATTCGAACACCCCGCCATTGGCGTCGAAGCAGCTGGAGAACAGGATGGTGTCCTCGGTGCCCAGAAACCGCGAGACCCGGGATTCGAGCTCGAGGTGCAGGTCCTGGGTGCCGCAGATGAAGCGCACGCTTGCCATGCCGAAGCCGCGTTCATCCATGGCCTGCTTGGCGGCGCCGATGATGTCCGGGTGGTCCGCCAGGCCGAGGTAGTTGTTGGCGCAGAAGTTCAGGACGTCGGCGCCGGGGGCGCCGATCCTGCCTGCGGTGATGTGGCTGGACTGGGGCGAGCTGATGCTGCGCTCGTTCTTGAAAAGCCCGGCGGTGCGGATGTCTTCCAGTTCGTCGCGGAGCTGGTCCTTGATGGAGGTGTACATGGGGTTCCTTAGAGTCGGGTCCAGTCGAGGACAACTTTGCCGCCGCTGCCGCTGCGGGCGATCTCGAAGCCCTTCTCCCAGTCTGTGGCAGGGAGGGTGTCCGTGACCACGGCGGAGATGCCGGCGTGCAGGGCGGGGTTGGAGGAGAGCATGGCGCTCATGGCATACCAGGTCTCGTACATCTCCCGGCCGTAGATACCCTTGAGCGTGAGCATGTGGGTGACCACCTTGCCCCAGTCGATGGTGATGTCCTGGCTGGGCAGGCCCAGCATGGCGATCCGGCCGCCGTGGTTCATGTTGTCGATCATTTCGGGCAGGGCCGAAGGGTGGCCGGACATTTCCATGCCGATGTCGAACCCCTCGCGCATTCCCAGTTGGCGCTGGGCGTCCCGGACGCGGGTGGCGGAGACGTCGATGGTGAGGTCCGCACCCAGCTTGGCGGCAAGTTCCAGGCGGGGCCCGGAGACGTCGGTGATGGCAATCTTGCGGGCTCCGGCGTGGCGGGCGACGGCGATGGCCATCAGGCCGATGGGCCCGGCACCGGTGATGAGGACGTCCTCGCCCACCAGCGGAAAGCTCAACGCGGTGTGCACGGCGTTGCCGAAGGGGTCGAAGATGGCGCCAAGTTCCGGGGTGACCGAGGGATCGTGGTGGACCCAGACGTTGGTTTCGGGAATGACGACGTACTCAGCGAAGGCACCGTCCCGCTGCACGCCGACGCTCACGGTGTGGATGCACATCTGGCGGCGGCCGGCCCGGCAGTTCCGGCAGATGCCGCAGACGATGTGCCCCTCGCCGGAGACCCTGTCCCCCACCCTGACGTCGCGGACGTCAGCGCCCACCTCCACCACTTCACCGTAGAACTCGTGCCCGGCGATAAGCGGGGCTTCAATCATGCCCTGTGCCCAGGCGTCCCAGGACTGGATGTGGAGATCGGTCCCGCAGATCCCTGTGGTCATCACCCGGATCTTCACATCGGCCGGGCCGGCTTCGGGTTCCGGGCGGTCAACCAGTTCGAAGCCGGCCTGCGGACCCGCCTTGTACAGAGCCTTCATCGGCTTCCTCGCTTCTTCGTCACGTGCTCGGCAGGATCCTGCCTTTCCCCATTACAGCGCCGCCAAAGCTTTAGCACAATGGGAATCTTCTCAATCGACGATGTAGCAATAACTAATGCGTAAACTGATCGGATGGAGATCCACCAGCTTGAAATCCTGCGCGAACTCGGAGCCCTCGGCAGCGTCAAGGCAGTGGCCGATACCCTCATGGTCACCCCCTCCGCTGTTTCCCAGCACTTGGCCCTCCTGCAGCGGTCGGTGGATGTTCCGCTCACGCGCAAGGAGGGGCGGAACCTGGTGCTGACGGACGCAGGCCAGGTGCTCGCGGACGCCGGGGCCGCCGTCGTCAGCGCCATGGCGGACGCCCGGGCGGCGATCGGCAGCTACCACGGCTCGAGCGGCGGCCGCGTCACCGTCAGCGGCTTCCACAGCGCCGGCCAGGCCGTGTTCGCCACTTTGGCCCGGATCCTGGAGGGCCCGGGGCAACCCCGGCTCGAGCTGTCCGATGAGGACGTGGCGCAGCAGGACTTTCCCGCGCTCACCGCCCGGTATGACCTCGTGCTGGCCCACCGGATGGACCATAGTCCGGGCTGGCCAACGGAACGGGTGACGGTGGTGCCGCTGCTGCACGAACCCCTGGACGTGGCCCTGCCCGCCGCGCATCCGCTCGCCGGGAAGGCAGCGGTCACAGCGGACGACGTCGGAGGCGAGGCCTGGGTGACCAGCCACGCCGGATACTCCCCCGCCGACGTCCTGTCCGCCGTCGCGGCCGTGTCCAGCCGGGAACCGACCATCGTGCACCGCATCAACGACTACTCCACCGTCGCCGCACTGGTGGCAGCCGGCGGCGTGATCGGGCTGCTCCCCCGGTACACCGCCGGCCCCGTCCTGCACCCGGACATCGTGCTGCGGCCGCTGAAGGGAATCAGCACCCGGCGGCGGATAGATCTGCTGGCGCGCCCGGAAAACCTGAAGCGCCGATCGGTGATGACGGTCTGCGAGGCGCTGCAGGACATCATGGCAGGGCTGGTGAAGCAGGGCTGACAGCTGCAGGGGCGCGGATCAGGCGCCGGAGCCTGATGGGTTTGCCTGGCCCTGCCCGTGCGCCTTGCCGTTTCCATTTCCGTTCCCATTCCCACCGTGCCCGTGCCCGTGGCCGTGGCCGCGGCCCAGGCCCGGACCCGGGTGGTCTCCGCCGCCCCCGGTGATCCGCTGGGCGGTTGCGGTGTCGCCGTCCCGGACGCCCGCAACCCGGACCACGTCACCGGTGGCGATGTCCGCGATGGTGCCGTTCCTGGTGACCCGGGTGTCCGCGTTGACCGTGTAGGCCTGGGTGAAGCCGTCCCCGCTCCTGACGGTGATCGACGTGCTGCTGACGGCCTCCACCGTGCCGCGCTGCCCAAGCACTGTCTGGAAGGTCCCGTCCGCCTTTTTTACGACGCTCTCGCCGTGCTGGAACTGGGGGCGCTGGGACGCGTCCGGAGTGGCTCCGCGGCCTTCGTGGCCCGGCGTTGACGGTGAGGCGGACGGGGAAGGAGACGGCGTGGCTGAGGGCGGCCCTGCGGACCAGGCCAGGGCTGCGCCTGCCCCGCTCAGCGCCAGCGCAACGGTACCCGCCAGGAGTGCCTTCCGTGTCCTCAGGGTCTTCGGTCCCATGTCCGCCACTTCCTTCACCCGGTCTGCCGCCCGGCAGGCCCCGACGGCTCCAGTGTAGGACCGTGGGGCGACAGTGGATACGGGTATTTTCCGGCGGCCCCCGAGTGGGTCCTTAAAGCCCAACTGGGTCGCAGTAGATGTCGTTCTGACGGTTCAAAACGACATTAACTGCGACCCAGTTGGGGGGGTGGAAGCTACTGCGCGGTGACGCCCAGTTTCTCCAGGATGAGCTCCCGGACACGGCCGGCGTCGGCCTGGCCGCGGGTGGCCTTCATGACGCCGCCAACGATCGCGCCGATGGCCTGTACCTTGCCGCCGCGGATCTTGTCCGCGACGTCGGGCTGCGCGGCGAGTGCAGCGTCGATGGCTTCCAGGAGGGGCCCGTCGTCGGACACGACGGCGAGGCCGCGCTTCTCGACGATCTCCGCCGGGGTGCCTTCACCGGCGAGGACGCCGTCCAGCACCTGGGCTGCCATCTTGTTGTTGATCTTGCCGGCTTCCACCATCTGCGCGAGTTCCACGATGGTGGCGGGCTGGACGCCGAGCTGGCCGGGGTCGACGTCGGCTGCCTTGGCGCGGCCCACGATCTCACCCATCCACCATTTGCGGGCCACAGAGGCGCTGGCACCGGCGGCGATGGTCTCCTCGATCTCGTCCAGGACCCCGGCGTTCACCACGTCGCGGAATTCGAGGTCCGAGTAGCCCCAGTCGGCCTTCAGTCGCTTGCGGCGCTCGGCCGGCGGCTCGGGCAGGGTGGCGCGCAGCTCCTCCACCCATTCGCGGGAGGCCACCATGGGAACCAGGTCCGGCTCGGGGAAGTAGCGGTAGTCGTCAGCGTCGGACTTGGCACGGCCGGAGGTGGTGGTGCGCGTGTCCTCGTGCCAGTGGCGGGTCTCCTGGATGACCGGTTCGCCCGAGTCCAGGACGGCTGCGTGGCGCTGGATCTCGTAGCGGACGGCGTGTTCGACGGCGCGCAGCGAGTTCACGTTCTTGGTTTCGGAGCGGATGCCGAACCGTTCGCGGCCGTGCGGGCGGAGCGAGACGTTGGCGTCGCAGCGGACGTTGCCGCGTTCCATCTTGGCGTCGGAGACCCCGAGGTTCTTGACGATCTCGCGGACGGCCGCCACATAGGCCTTGGCCAGTTCCGGCGCACGGGATCCGGCGCCCTCGATCGGCTTGGTGACGATTTCCACCAGCGGAACACCGGCACGGTTGTAGTCCACCAGGGAGAAGTCGGCGCCCTGGATCCTGCCGGTGGCGCCGCCCATGTGGGTCAGCTTGCCGGCGTCCTCTTCCATGTGGGCGCGTTCGATTTCCACGCGGAACACGGTGCCGTCCTCGAGTTCGACGTCAAGGTACCCGTCGTAGGCGATGGGCTCGTCGTACTGCGAGGTCTGGAAGTTCTTGGGGGTGTCCGGGTAGAAGTACTGCTTCCTGGCGAAGCGGCAGGTCTCGGCGATCTTGCAGTTCAGCGCCAGGCCGATCTTGATCGACGATTCGATGGCCGTCTTGTTGACCACCGGCAGGACGCCGGGCATGCCCAGGTCCACCTCGTTGACGTTGGTGTTGGGCTCATCGCCGAAGACATTGGGCGCGGAGGAGAACATTTTGGTCTTGGTGTTGAGTTCAACGTGGACCTCAAACCCCAGGACGGGATCGTACTTCTCCATGGCTTCTTCGAAGCTCAGGATGGTGTCGGTGCTCATTATTTAGCCTCCTGGGTTTCGAGGGTGCCGGACGTGGCGAGTTCGGGGGCCTGCGCGAGCAGCGGTCCGCCCCACTTTTCCTCTAGCAGAGCTTCCAGCACGGCGCCCACGCGGTAAAGCCGGGCGTCTTCCCGTGCGGGGGCGAGCAACTGGATACCGACGGGCAGCCCGTCCTCGTCCGCGAGGCCGCCCGGGAGGGACAGGCCGGGGACGCCGGCGAGGTTGGCCGGGATGGTGGCGACGTCGTTGAGGTACATGGCCAGCGGATCGTCCAGCTTTTCACCGAGCCGGAAGGCGGTGGTGGGTGCCGTGGGCGAGATGAGGACATCGGCCTTGGCGAAGGCGGCGTCGAAGTCGCGCTGCACGAGGGTGCGGACTTTCTGCGCGGAGCCGTAGTACGCGTCGTAGTAGCCCGCAGACAGGGCGTAGGTGCCCAGTATGATGCGGCGCTTCACTTCGTCGCCGAAGCCTGCGGCGCGGGTGGCACCCATGACGCGTTCGATCGTCATGGGCCCCTCTTCGGGGAGCACGCGCAGGCCGTAGCGGACGCCGTCGAACTTGGCCAGGTTGGAGGAGGCCTCGGACGGCATGATCAGGTAGTAGGCACCGAGCGCGTACTGGAAGTTGGGGCAGGAGACCTCGACGATTTCCGCGCCGGCTTCCTTGAGCAGCTCCAGGGATTCGTTGAAGCGGTTTTCGACGCCGGCCTGGTAGCCCTCGCCGTGCAGCTCCTTGATGATGCCGATCCGCAGGCCTTCGACGTTGCCGGTCTTGGCGGCGGCGACGAGATCGGCCAGCGGCTCGGGCAGCGAGGTGGAGTCGCGGGGATCATGGCCGCCGATGACCTGGTGCAGGAGTGCGGAGTCCAGCACGGTCCGGGTGACCGGCCCGATCTGGTCCAGCGAGGAGGCCATGGCGATGGCGCCGTAGCGGGAGACGCTGCCGTAGGTGGGCTTGACGCCCACGGTGCCGGTGACGGCGCCGGGCTGGCGGATGGACCCGCCGGTGTCGGTGCCCAGGGCCAGCGGGGCTTCGAAGGCGGCGACGGCGGCCGCGGAACCGCCGCCGGAGCCGCCGGGGATCCGGTCCAGGTCCCAGGGGTTGCGGGTGGGTCCGTAGGCCGAGTGCTCGGTGGAGGACCCCATGGCGAACTCGTCAAGGTTGGTCTTGCCCAGGATGGGCATCTTCGCGGCACGCAGCCGTTCCACGACGGTGGCGTCGTAGGGGCTGTGCCAGCCCTCAAGGATTTTCGAGCCGGCCGTGGTGGGCTGGCCGACCGTGACGATCAGGTCCTTGACGGCAATGGGGACGCCGGCCAGGTAGTGCAGCGCCTCGGCTTCCGCACCGCCGGCGGCGCGGATGGCGTCAACTTCGGCGGCGACGGCGAGCGCTTCCTCCGCGTTGACGTGCAGGAAGGCGTTGACGCCGCGTTCCCCGCCGTCCACTGTGGCGATCCGGTCCAGGTGGGCCTGGGTGGCTTCGACGGCGGTGACCTCACCGGCGCGGAGCTTCTCGGCGAGAGCTGCTGCGGACAGGCGGATCAGGCCCGCGGCAGTGGTGTTCTGTTCAGTCATGGTTTATGCCTCATCCAGGATTGCCGGGACCTTGAATCGGTTGTCGTCCGAGTCCGGAGCCCCGGACAGTGCCTGCTTGGCGCTGAACGTGTGCCCCACTACGTCCTCGCGGAAGACGTTGGTCAGTGGAATGGGGTGCGAGGTGGCCGGGACGTCGTCTCCGGCGGCTTCACTGACGGACTTGACCGAATCAACGATGACGGCGAGTTCTCCGGCCATCCTGTCCAGCTCTTGGGCACTCATCTCGATGTGAGCGAGCCGCGCGAGGTGCGCAACATCGTCACGGTTGATCGCAGCCATGGATCTCCCCTGCAAAGTTCGGATTGGTTTCCGATCCATTCTAGTGGGGAAACGCAGATGCCCGTCTGACGGCCCCCAGCGGGCGTCAGACGGGCACCGTTCGCTGCCGTTGGCCGGCCCCGGAGGGCCAGCCGCAGGCAGCAACAGACTAACCGATCCCGATGGCTCCGGTCAGCATGCCGATTCCCAGCATGACCAGGGACACCACGGCGGCGCGCCATAGGACCTTCTTGTGGTGGTCACCGAGGTCCACCTTGGCGAGGGACACCAGCAGCAGGATGGCCGGGACCAGCGGGCTCTGCATGTGGAACGGCTGGCCGGTGATGGAGGCCCGGGCCATCTCGGCGGCGCCGATGCCGTAGTGCGCGGCTGTCTCGCTCAGGACCGGCAGGACGCCGAAGTAGAAGGCGTCGTTGCTCATGAAGAACGTCATGGGGATGCTGAGCAGGCCGGTGATGACTGCCATGAGCGGGCCCATGCTGGACGGGATGATCTGGACGAGCCAGGCGGACATGGCTTCCACCATGCCGGTGCCGGTCAGCACGCCGGTGAGGACGGACGCTGCCATGACCATGCTGACCACGGCCACGATCGAGGAGGAGTGTGCCACGAGCTGGGCGCCCTGGTCCTTGACTTTCGGGAAGTTGACCAGCAGGGCAATGGCGGAGCCCACCATGAAGACGTAGGGCAGCGGCACGAGGTCGGCGATCAGCATGGCCATGACGGCCACGGTCAGGCCCAGGTTGAACCAGAACAGCTTGGGGCGCAGCGTGCTGCGGTTGGGGTCCAGTGCGGTGTCCGCCATGGCGGCGTCGTGGTCGTCCACGGGCGTCTCGGTGCGTTCGAGCACGGCCACGGAACCGCCTGCGGGGGCTGCTCCGCCGGGGGTGTTGCCGTTGTGCCCACGGCCTGCGCCGGAACCGGCGGCCGGGCCGGCGGGAGCACCGCCGTCGAACTCTGCTGCGGTATCGGGCACGCCCCAGATTTCGGGTTGGGTGCTGCGGAGGCGGTTGCGCTCCTGCAGGCCAAGGATCCAGGCGAAGACGAGGACCACAACGATGCCGCCGATCAGCGACGGAATCATGGGCACGAAGACATCGTTGACGTCGATCTTCAGTGCGGTGGCGGCGCGGGCCGTGGGACCGCCCCAGGGGACGATGTTCATGGTGCCGTTGGCGAGGCCGGCGACGCAGGTGAGGACCACGGGGCTCATCTTCAGGCGCAGGTAGATCGGCAGCATGGCCGCGGTAGTGAGGATGAAGGTGGTGGAACCGTCACCGTCCAGGGAGACAGCGGCAGCGAGCAGGGCGGTGCCCAGGACCACCTTGGCGGGGTCGTTGCCCAGTTTGCGGAGGATGAACTTCACCAGCGGGTCGAACAGTCCGACGTCGATCATCAGGCCGAAGTAGATGATGGCGAACATCAGCAGGGCTGCGGTGGACGTCATGGACTTCATCGAGTCCAGGACCATGTCTCCGATGCCCAGGCCGGCACCTGCGAAAAGGCCAAAAACGGTGGGGACGATGATCAGCGCCAGCACTGGCGTCAACTTCTTCGTCATGATCAGCACCATGAACACCGCGATCATGGCGAATCCAAGTATTACCAGCACAGCCGGCTCCTTCTTGTGAACGGCACCACAGCGTTGTGATGCGTGCTACAGACTGTAGGGTGGCGGACGTCACGGCCGTGCCTTTGGCTCAATTGATTGGCATACTGCTTATTGGGAGCATTTTGCTCATTGTGCTCACGCGGTATCCGCACTAACGACGCCGCGCAGATGACGCCGTACCCAGGAAGCCGTCCGGCCCATGCCAGTCAAGGAGGATCATGCAGCGCTCCGTGCCGCGCCCGCCGCTGCGGTTCTCCACCCAGACGCTCCTGTTGCAGCTGGGCGTAGTGCTTTTGGTGGTTCTGCTCAGCGCCGCCGTCCATACCTGGCTCACCTATGACCGGGTGGGCAGCGAAGCGGAAAACCAGGCCCTGACGCTGGCACGCACAGTCGCGTCGGACCCCGAGGTGCGTGCCGACGTGCTGGCCATCAGCGGTGAAGAAGGGACTCCCCCGGCGTCTGAGCTGGCGTCCGGTCCCCTGCAGGTTTCCGCCGAAGCGGCGCGCACCCGGACCGGGGCGTTGTTCGTGGTGATCACCGACGAAGAGGGCATCCGCCTGGCCCACCCGGACCCCCAGCGGCTCGGCGAAAAAGTCAGCACCGATCCGTCCGAGGCACTGTCGGGGCAGGAAGTCACCACCCGCAACACCGGAACGCTGGGAGCATCGGCGGGAGCGAAGGTCCCGGTCTATGCCGCGGATAACTCCACCGTGGTGGGCGAGGTCAGCGTCGGCTACTCGATGGAGACGGTGGCCCAGAGCGTGGCCCGGGACATCGGCCCCGTGGCGCTGACCGCCGCCGGCGCCCTGCTGGCCGGAATCCTGGGCTCGTTCCTGCTGCGCCGCCGGCTGCAGCGGCTCACGCTGGGGCTGGAACCGGAGGAGATCAGCACACTGGTCCACGACCAGGTGGCAGTGCTCCAGGGCGTGGACGACGGCGTCATCGGCGTCTCCGCCGACGGCCGCGTGAGCGTCTTCAACGCCGCGGCGCAACGCATGCTCGGGCTGCCGGACCTGGCCGGCACACGCTGGGAGGACGCCCCGGTGCCGGACCAGCTGACCGCCCTGACCAGCCCGGACCGGCCGGCCGCCGATGCCGTGGAGCTGGTGGCCGGCGGACGGGTGCTGGTGGCCAATGCCCGCAAGGCACTGCACGGGCGCGAGGACCTGGGCTGGGTGGTGATGCTCAGGGACCGTACCGAACTGCAGGAACTTACCCGGCAGCTGGACGCCGTGGGCACCATGTCCACCGCGCTCCGCGCCCAGCGCCACGAATTCGCCAACCAGCTCCACACGCTGGCGGGGTTCATGAGCATCGGAGAGCACCGGCAGGCACGCGACTACCTCGCCACGCTGGCCGCCACCGGGCCGCTGAAGTTCCCCGTGGAGCAGGCCGAGCTGCTCCAGGACCCCTACCTGCAGGCCTTCGTGGGGGCCAAGGGCGTGGAGGCCGACGAGCGGGGGGTGTCCCTGCGGATCGGTCCGGAAACCCTGGTCCGGGGCCAGGTGACCGAGGCGCAGGACGTCACCACCGTGCTGGGCAACCTGATCGACAATGCGGTTAACGCGGCTGTGGCCGGTGCCGCAGCGGACAAATGGGTGGAGCTTGAGGTGCTGGACGAGCCGGGCGACGACGGCGGCACGCTGCACGTCGTGGTCGCCGACTCGGGTGACGGGCTGGCCGTGGGAACGGACACGGAGGCGGTGTTCGCTGAAGGGTTCACCACCGCCACGGGCGCGCTGAACAGGAACAACCGTAACGGCGGCGGGCAGGGCTTCGGGCTGGCCCTCGCCCGGCAACTGGCGCGCCGCCGGGGCGGGGACGTCACGGTGCTGGACCGCGGCAGCAGCGGCGGGCCCGGCGCGGTGTTCATGGCCACCCTGCCGCACACCACCGCGGGCACTGCCGCCCAGACTTCCGATGAGGGAAAGGACCACAATGGCTGACGATTTCCGGGTGCTGATCGTGGACGACGACTTCCACGTCGCCAAACTGCACGCCGCCTACGTTGACTCGGTGGCCGGGTTCCTGGCGCTGGCCCCTGTGGGGACGGCATCACTGGCATTGCAGGCCATCCACAGCCTCCGGCCGGACCTGGTGCTATTGGACGTCTACCTGCCCGACGCTTCGGGGCTGGACCTGCTGCAGCAGCTGGACGTGGACACCGTGATGCTCAGCGCTGCGTCAGACACCGCATCCGTCCGGGTGGCATTCCGCCGCGGCGCCCTGGGTTACCTGCTGAAGCCGTTCACGGCAGATGCGTTGTCACAGCAGCTCCGGTCCTACGCCAGGTACCGGCGGCTCCTTTCCCAGCCCGGGGCCCTGGACCAGGAGTCCCTGGAACGGGCCAAGAGATCCCTCATCCCCGGGGACGTCACGCCGTCGGCCAAACCACGCTCCGCCACCGAGGCTGCGGTGCTGGATTCGCTGGAACCGGGCCAGCAGTACTCCGCCGCGGAGGTCGCGGCGCGGGTGGGCGTTTCGCGGGCCACGGCGCAACGGTATCTGTCATCGCTGGCGGACGATGGCGCCGTCGACATCCAGCTCCGGTACGGGACCACCGGCAGGCCGGAGCACCGCTACGGCCTGCCGGTGGCCTAGCTGGACCGGGAAACACTTGCCGCCGGTCCGGCAACAAAGGCAGCTTAGGCGCTCTTCTGGGCCACCAGTTCGATTTCGACCAGCATCTTGGGGTCGAGGAACGGCAGCACGTGCACCAGGGACAGGGTGGGGCGGATTTCGCCGAAGACCTCGCCGTGGGCACGGCCGGCGTCCTCCCACTGGCTGATGTCCGTCAGGTAGAGCTTGGACTGGACCACGTCCCCGTAGCCGAACCCGGCGTCCGCGAGGACATCGCCCAGTTTCTGCAGGATGAACTGCGTCTGGGTATAGAAGTCTTCGCCCACGATCCCGTTCTCGCCGCTTGCCGCGGTGGCCGAGATGTACAGGGTGTTGTCCACCTGGACGGCGCGGGAGTAGCCGAGGGACTGTTCCCAGACGGAACCGGTGCCGTAGGTTTTGCGCATAGCGGGGCCTTTCAACAATGGAATGCGGGTCGGCACCACTGTAGGGCGGCTACAGGTCCAGCCGGTAAACCAGCAGCTTTATGTCGGTTCCGGGCACGAGCCAGTCGCGTTCGGGGACCCGGCGGAAGCCCGTGGTGCGGTAGAGGCCGTGGGCGCTTTCCCAGGTCTGGCCAGTGGTGAGGGCTACGGCGTTGATGCCGGGAAGGGACCGGGCGTGCTCGATGATGGCCTCCACCATGGCCCGGCCGGCGCCGCTGCGCTGCACGGCAGGGTCTACCACCAGCATCCGGAATTCGAGCTCATCCTGCAGGGCGATGTCCGCATAGGGCTCGCCGGCCAGCGCCAGGGTTACCGATCCCACCACCGCTCCCCCGCGTTCGGCGACCCAGATGGTGGCCTGGCCGGCGCGGTCCGCCACGTCCTGGACCTTGACCATGTAGGGGTGCGCGGCGTCCTCGAAGTAGCCGGCGGCCAGGTAGGAATCGCGGGTGATGCGGGCAACGGCGTCGTAATCCGATTCGACGGCGGTGCGGATGGTTATCTGCGGATGCACCCGTCAATGGTAGTGCTGCCGGGCGCGCCGGCGGACGGAAACAGCGTTTTCCGTGATTGAACTATCACTCTTCGGTTGCGCCGGGACCGGGCGTCCCGTCAGAGCGGGAACCTGCCCGAAAGCTCCAGCCCGGCAGCACAGGTCCAGGCGTCCAGCCGTTCCTGGTCTGAAGGGCCGCCGTCCAGCGGACTGGTGAGCCGCGGACGCCGCACCCAGCACCCGGCTTCCTCAGCGATGAGGGCGCCGGCCGAGAAGTCGTGCTCGTTCAGGCCCCGTTCGCCATAGGCGTCGTGCGTCCCGTCGGCCACCATGCACAGGTCCAGCGCCGCCGAGCCGAGCCGGCGGACGTCGGCGAAGCCGTCGGCCAGTTCGGCGAACTGGGCGGCCTGCTGGGACCGGACCGCGGGGTCGTAGCTGAAGCCCGTGGCCAGGATCTGCCCCGTCCGGCCCGGCACCGGACCGTCCAGCCGGGTGGTCCGGCCGCCTTCCTCCAGCCAGGCGCCGGCGCCGCGGGCAGCGTAGTAGACGCGGCCCAGGGCGGGGGCGTTGACGACGCCGGCCAGCCAGGCGCCGTCGGCATCAGCCACTGCCACGGAGGTGGCGTAATAGACGATGTTCCGGATGAAGTTGGTGGTGCCGTCCAGCGGGTCGATGGACCAGCGGTAGCCGGTGGGGTTCGCTGGGCGCGTGGTCCCGTGCTCTTCACCGGTGATGCTGTCCCCCGGGCGGGCGGCCGTGATGACCTCCCGCACGGCGTTCTCCGCCGCCAGGTCGAAGGCGGTGACCCAGTCGCCGGCTGCCCCCTTGTTGCTGACGCCCAGCGCTTCGCCGTTCCGTCCCGAGAGGACCCGGGCACCGGCCCGGGCTGCCTCCTTCGCGACGTCCAGGAATTCCTCCGGCCCGGTCATGCCTTCTCCTCCACTGCTGCTGCCTTCTCTTCTTCCAACGCGGCGCTCTCCTCCGAGGTGTCTTCGACGTCCGTTTCCGCGGCGTCCCCCACCGCGGCCGGGCCGCCGTCGAGCAGCAGCCGGAAGCCGTCCTCGTCCAGCACGCGGATCCCCAGCTGTTCCGCTTTGTCCAGCTTGGTGCCGGCGCTTTCGCCGGCCACCACGTAACTCGTGTTCTTTGAGACGGACCCGGAGGCCTTGCCGCCGCGGACCAGGATGGCTTCCTTGGCTTCGTCCCGGCTGAAGTTGGGCAGCGAGCCGGTCACCACCACGGTGAGCCCTTCCAAGGTGCGCGGCGTGGACTCGTCCCGCTCATCCTCCATCCGGACGCCGGCGGCAGCCCACCGGTCCACGATCTCGCGGTGCCAGTCCTCGGTGAACCATTCCTTCAACGCGGCAGCGATAGTGGGCCCCACCCCGTCGACGTGGGCCAGTTCCTCCTCGGAAGCTGCCCGGATCCCGTCCATGGTGCCGAAGGCCTGGGCGAGTGCACGCGAGGCGCGGGGACCCACGTGCCGGATGGACAACGCCACCAGCACCCGCCACAGCGGTTGGCTCTTGGCCTTGTCCAGTTCCTTGAACAGCTTCTCCGTGCTGGCAGTGGGTTTCGACGGTGACTTTGCCGTGCCCTTGCTGTAGAAGTAGGGCACCAGCTCGTACTCGCCGGTGGCAACTCCCTTGGACCGCTTCTCGCGCCGGATCTTCACGTCGGCGAGGTCTTCCGGGGTGAGGTCGAACAGTGCGGCCTCCGATGTCAGCGGCGGCACGTCCGGCTCGGCGGGCTGCGTCAGCGCGATGGCGGCTTCCCAGCCCAGCGCCTCGATGTCGAACCCGCCCCGCCCGGCGAGGTGGAAGACCCGCTCGCGGAGCTGGGACGGGCAGGACTTCCCGTTGGGGCAGCGGATGTCCACGTCCCCTTCCTTGGCCGGTGCCAGCGGCGTGCCGCAGGCAGGGCATTCGGTGGGCATCACGAAATCGCGGACGGGCGGATCCTGCTGGTCGCGCAGGGCCAGGACGGGTCCCACGATTTCGGGGATGACGTCGCCGGCCTTGCGAAGGACCACGATGTCGCCGATCTTCACGCCCTTGGCCTTGACCACGTCCTGGTTGTGCAGGGTAGCCATCTCCACCGTGGAGCCGGCCACCTTGACCGGTTCCATCATGCCGAAGGGGGTCACCCTGCCGGTGCGGCCCACGTTGACCTGGATGTCGAGCAGCTTCGTGTGCACTTCCTCCGGCGGGTACTTGTAGGCCACCGCCCAGCGCGGCACGCGGGTGGTGTAGCCGAGGGCCCGCTGGGTGGCGAAGTCGTCCACCTTGATGACGATGCCGTCGATTTCGTGGAGGAGTTTGTGGCGCTGCTCGCCGTACTTGCTGATAAACCCCAGCACGTCGGCGCGGGCCTCCAGCACTTCGAAGTAGGGGCTGACGGGCAGGCCCCATTCCTTGAGCAGGGCGTAGGTTTCGGACTGGCCTCGGGCTTCGAGGCCTTCACGGGCGCCGATGCCGTGGACGAACATCTTCAGCGGCCGCTTGGCGGTTTCCGCCGGGTCCTTCTGCCGGAGCGAGCCTGCCGCGGCGTTACGTGGGTTGGCCAGCGGGGCCTTGCCCGCTTCGATCAGTGCCTCGTTGAATTCTGCAAACGCCTTGGAGGGGATGAACACCTCGCCGCGGACTTCCACTTCGGCCGGGTAGCCTTCCCCGCGCAGCTGCTGCGGGATTTCCTTGATGGTGAGGACGTTGTGGGTGATGTCCTCACCCGTGGTGCCGTCGCCGCGGGTGGCAGCGCGGACCAGTTTCCCGTCGCGGTAGAGCAGGTTGACTGCGAGCCCGTCGATCTTGAGTTCGGTCAGCCAGGCGGCCCTGGCGGTGCCGTCCCCCAGCTTGGCGATGCTGGCTTCGGCCCGGTTGAGCCAGGCCTCAAGCTCCTCGATCGAGAAGACGTCCTCGAGGCTGTACATCCGCTGCAGGTGTTCGACGGCGGCAAAGGCCGCGGAGGCTTCCCCGCCCACTTCCTGGGTGGGCGAGTCATTGGCCACCAGCTCCGGATGCAGCGCCTCGATCTCTTCCAGGCGGCGGAACAGGGTGTCGAACTCGGCGTCGGACACCAGGGGTGCGTCGTCCTGGTAGTACGCGAACCGGTACTTCCTGATGAGGTCCGACAGGTTCTCGTATTCCTCCCGGATGGCATCGGACGGGGTGCTTTCACGTCCGTTCTGCGCGGCGGTCCCGGTGGCGGTCTGTTCTGCGGTGCCTTCTCCTGTGCTCACAGACCTATCTTGCCCTACTGGTACGACTGCCAGCCGTGTCAATGCGTGCGCGGGCGGTTCCTGATCCACCAGGCGAACGCCCCGCCGCCGGTGCCCACCAGCAGGACGCCCGCGGCCACCGCGGGAAGGTCGGGGCCGCCGCGGCCGGACAGCTCCGCACGGGACACGGCAGCGGCCTGGGTTGCCCTGGCGGAGGTGGTCACCGGCGTGTCCCAGCCGGAGTCCGACGACGGCGCACCGGACGTGGGGGCGGCGCCGCCCGGGCTGGTGGCGCCTTGGGGAGGGCCTGCGGACGTTGCCGGAGCGGAGGCCTGTCTTTCCGGGTTCGTGCCTTCGGTGCCCGGGCCATCTGTTGCGGTGGGGCTGCTGGTTGCCGGCGGCGCAGCGGGAACCGTGGATGTGGGGGCAGCCGACGTCGGCAGGACCGGCTGCGGCGCGGGAGAGGACGGTGTTGGTGGGCCCGGCCGGTCGGCCGGCTTCGTCCTGGTGGGCCTGACGGGCTCGGTGGCAGGGCTGGTGGGTTCCAGGCTGCAGTCGTCCCCGCAGCCGGGTGCGGCGGTGGCGGTCGCCGATCCTGTGGGTTCAGGCGGGTCGGCCAGGGCTGCGCCTCCGGCGGGGAGGCTTATCGAGGCGGCCAGGACAGCTGCGGACGCCGTGGCGAGGACAGCGCGGAGCGCCGGAGAAGAGGGGGGCATTGTTACCTTTCAGGGCCCGCAGTCCCCCGCTGCGGCTATCTGGTGCCTTTCCAGTCTTCTATAACGCGCCGAAGGGCCGCAAATCCATCGATTGTGCGGCCCTCCCGTGGTATGGGCTTCAGTCCCGGTTTTCCGGCGGCAGAGCCACCTGGATTTTCCGGGCCTTTCCGCGGCCCACAATGTACCCGCGGCCGGGGATGAACTCGGGGCTGACCCGTCCCAGCGAGGTGTTCAGCAGGCTGTCACCCTCGATGTCACCGGGGTTGAGCAGCAGGCCCCGGCGGCCGGACTTGAACGGCTGGGCGAGCTGCCAGGCCGAGGACCAGGTGGACGACTCGGACTCGCCGACCACCCACTGATCAGCCTTGATGGAGGCCGTGACCAGCTGCGCCATGCCGGATTCGGCCATGGTGTCGGTGAACTCCGTCAGGCCCTCGATGAAGATGGCCAGCCGTCCCGGGTTGCCGGAGGAATGCTCCACGAGGTCCTCCACCACTTCGGCGAGGTCGTCCGGACCCACCACTGAGCGGTTCCACAGCGGCAGTGAAGCAACCGCGGAACGGCGGGCACCGATGTAGATCAGTTCCACCTGCGGGTTGGAGCGGCGGAGGGCGTAGGCAAGGGTGACCAACGCCACGGTCCGGCCGGCGCCCGGAGGGCCGCCCACCAGCAGCGGTCCGCGGGCCATGATATCGGCGGGCTGGAGTGTTTCGTCATCGACGCCGATGACCGGCAGTTCCGGACTGCCGGCGGGAAGGACGTCCAGGTCCACCTGGTCCGGGAGCCGCTCAATGCCTGGGGCAGTGTCCAGCCCCTGGCGGAGCATCGCTTCGCTGAGCTTGTGGACTTCGCGCGCCTGCAGCGCCAGGTTTGAGTTCCCGCCCAGCACGGCAAGCTGGACTTCCAGCCCGTCCAGCAGCCCGCGCCCCGGCGGAGACGTGGCGCCGAGGACGTCCCGGGGAACGTCCATCGAGATGTAATCGTCCTCGGAGGACATGCGCAGCACCAGGCGCCGCTGGATGGAGGCAAGCAGCGATGCCGGGACGGCGTTGGGTCGGTCGCCGGAGACCACCAGGTGGATTCCGAGGGTACGGCCGTCGGTGGCCAGCTGGAGGAAGATGTCCCACAGCCCGGACAGGCGGCTGTGTTCGTAGGCTTCGCGGAACGCGGACATGCCGTCCACCAGGACGAAGATCCGCTTTTCGTCCGGCCGGTTGGCCAGCCTGCGGTACTCGACAATGGTGGACGCCCGGACCTCGGCGAAGCGGGCGGAACGCTGTTCGGCGATGTCCCGCAGCAGGCGCAAAAGCCGCCCCACGCGTTCGACGTCGTCGCCGTTGATGACTTCACCCACGTGCGGCAGCTCTTCGAGCATCCGCAGGCCTGACGAGCCGCAGTCAATGCCGTACACGTGCACAGGGCCGCCGCGGGGCGTCACCGCCGCGGCGATGGCAATACCGCGCAGCGCGGCGGACTTGCCCGAGCCGCCCGTGCCGTAGATGGCCATGTTGCCGTCCCGGTCCGGTTCGTAGAACACGGTGGGCTGGTCCTGCCGGACGGGGTCGTCGGCCACACCAAGGAGCAGTTGCTCGTCCGTACGGGGGTTGGGCAGCTTGGAGAAATCGTAGGTCTTGGCAAGCTCGTCCAGCCACGGCTTGCGGGGCGGGTCGATGGCAAGGACGTCCGCCGCCCGCACAATGTTGGCTGTCATCCGGGCAATGTCGTTGGGCCCTGCGGGTTCGGCCGCTGCAGGCTTTTCCGGCGCGGGCGCCTCCCAGCTTGAGCCCGAGCCGAAGGCCATCTCCACAATGTCGATCTGCGGCCGCTGCGGTTTCTCCGTGGTCCAGCCGCCGGCGTAGCCGGTCTGGAAACCCTGGATCCTGCCCGGGCCGGTCTTCGCGGCTCCGCGGCCCGGAATGCCCGGATCGAAATACGCCGCGTCCGGGACGCCCAGGATATCCGTGGCGTCATCCTCGTCTGCCATGCGCAGCGCCACGCGCAGGTTGGTATTGGCGCGCAGGCTGTCCTTGATGACGCCGGCCGGGCGCTGGGTGGCCAGGATGAGGTGCAGGCCCAGCGACCGTCCGCGGGCGGCCACATCCACCACGCCGTCCACGAACTCGGGAACTTCGTTGGCGAGCGCCGCGAATTCGTCCACGATGATGATGAGGTACGGCGGCGCGTCGGGATCGGCTTCGCGCTGCAGGGCCAGCAGGTCCTTCGCTTTTTTCCGGTTCAGCAGCTGCTCGCGGTAGTGGAGTTCCGCGCGCAGCGACGTCAGTGCCCGCCGCACCAGGTGCGGGGACAGGTCGGTGACCAGGCCGACGGTGTGCGGCAGGTTGATGCAGTCGGCGAACGCAGCACCGCCCTTGTAGTCCACGAACAGGAAGCTGACCCGGTCCGGGCTGTAGGCGGATGCCATGCCCATCACCCAGGACTGCAGGAACTCTGACTTGCCGGCACCGGTGGTACCGCCCACCAGGGCGTGCGGCCCTTCGTTCTTCAGGTCCAGGTACAGCGGTTCGATGCCCTTGGACCCCACCAGCGCCCGGAGCGTGCCGTTGTCCTTGCGGTTGGCCACTGCAGAGGAGTGCACGGAGTTGTTCTCCGACCATCGCTCGGCCACGGCCTGCGGGTTGTCCAGGAAGTCCTTGCCGATCAGCGTGGCGTAGGACACGGCGCGCGGCAGGTCGGAGTCATCGTTGACGGGCTTGCCCACGTCGACCACCGGCGCGAGCATGCGGGCCAGCTGCCCGGCCAGCTCGGCGTCGACGCTTTCGCAGCTCACCGGGTAGGTGTGCCGGCCCAGGCGGACCTGGCCGGTGGTGGTGCCGTGGTCGCCGTCCACCACCATGAAGTCCCGGCAGGCAGCAGGGAGTGCCTGGATGTCGGTGGCCACCCACATGACGTGTACGCCCGAGTCCGGTCCCCGTTCGGCGAGCCGGGTGAGGCGCCCGCGGTCCACCGGCGCGTCGTCCTCCACGATCAGCAGCACCGTGGGCAGCACGGGTGCTTCGAGTTCGTGCTTGGCGGGGTCCATCTCCTGGCGCAGCTCAGGTGCCTGCCGCTTTACTGCGGCCTCCCGCGCGTCGAGCAGGTCTTCAAGCCGGGCCAGCAGCGATGAGCCGCCGGCGGACCCTGCGGCGAGATGGTCTCCGGACAGTGGGCTGTGGCCGGAGCCGACGTGCGGCAGCCACTGCAGCCAGTCCCAGCGCTCCCGGGACTGTGCCGAGGTGATGGCCGTGAGGACCACTTCGGCGGGCGAGTGGAGGCCTACCAGCTGCAGGACGATTCCGCGGGCCACGTCATCCACCAGGCCGCGGGCGCCGGCGATGCCCAGGGACCCGGAGGTGCGCAGCTGCGAGACGATGGGGACGCCTTCGATCTCCCGGAACTGTTTCAGGCAGTCCTGGATTTCGCGGGCGTACTGCACCTCGGTGTCGTTGTTGGACGGTTCTTCGAGCCGGACCCGGGACGGTGCGGTGCCCAGCCCGAACCGCAGCCCCAGGAAGGTTTTGTGTTCGGGGCGGTGCGTCCACAGCAGCGGGCCGAGCTTATAGATCGCGTCCACGGTGTCGCTGACGGACGGTGCTTCCTGCAGCCGGACGGCACGCTCCACCTTCTGCAGCTCGGTGATGTCCTCCCGGAAGGCGGCCATCGACGCGCGGAAGTGCTTGTGGCCCTCCTTCTGCTGCTTCCTGTTGCGCATCTTCTGGTCCACGTAGTGGCCGATGATGAACAGCGGCATCATCATCATGAAGATCACCGAAAGCGGGTTGCGGGTGACCGCGAAGATGACCCCGCCCATCATCAGCGGCGCAATCAGCATGATGTAGGGGAACGGGTGGTCCTCCGGCCGCTTGGGCCCGGACGGGACCACGCGCTTGGGTTCCTCGAACCGCGGAACCACCCGGGGCGAACGGTTGAAGTCCACCAGGGGCGACGTCGGTGCTGCCGCCCGGTTGTGGCCCAGCGGCACCACTGTGACGGTGGTGTCGCCCAGGGTGACGGTGTCGGACGAGTTGAGCCGGGCCCGGGTCACCGGCAGGCCATCCATGAGCAGGCCGTTGGCGGAGTTGGTGTCAACGATTTCGACGCCCTCGGCCACCGTGATGCGGGCATGCCGCTTGGAGGTCAGGGGGTCGGTGAGCCGGATGTCCACGTCCCGGTCCCGGCCGATGTAGCTGGTGCCGGTGGGCAGCGAAAATTCCTTGCCAACGTCGGGCCCGGACAGCACGCGCAGGGTGGCGGCGGCGGGACCGCGTCCGGCGCCGGCCTCGTGGAACTGGTCGCTGACCTGGGCCAGCGAGACCACCGAGC
Source organism: Arthrobacter sp. Leaf137 (assembly GCF_001423525.1). Classification (GTDB taxonomy): domain Bacteria; phylum Actinomycetota; class Actinomycetes; order Actinomycetales; family Micrococcaceae; genus Arthrobacter. The sequence goes on from NZ_LMOI01000021.1 coordinate 187,495, forward strand.
CGGGCCGCAGGCCGGACTCCAGGAGGTTGTCTTCGCGTGCCAGGACGTTGCCGCTGATGCCGCCGCCAACGAAGGCTTCGTCGATGCGCAGGGACAGGTTGTCCGGTGCGGGGCGTCCCTTTCGGTCCGGGTCCGCAGCCCACAGGACGGTGGCAATGTCCGCCACGGTGGCCAGGCCGTCCACGGTGACGGCCAGGTCCTTGGTTTCCGCCGGGTCCCGGCGGAGTGTCAGCCGGATCCTCATCCTTCGTCCACGCCCCTCATCTTTTCCAGCAGGTACAGGTCATCCGGGGTCACCAGGTGGGAGGTAACGGCGTGCTCCACGAGGCGGGCGCGCCGGTTGGTGGCGAGCTTGCCGCCACCGCCGCGCAGGCCCACCACGCCCACGCGGTCGAGTTTGTCGCAGACGTTGTCGAGTTTGCGGTTGAACCTGGTCAACGCCCAGCCAAGGGTCTTCGCGGCGGCAGCCGACGACGGGATGGCGCTGAAGCCGGTGCCCTCGCGCCGCAGCATGGGCTCCGCCAGTGCCACGATCAGTGCTTTCTGGGAGTCGGTGAACACCACCGGGCCGATGGTGGTGTCGCCGCTGCTGTCACCGTCCCTGGCTTCCTGCCGGAAGGACGGGGTCTTCAGGTGGACGGCGAACTCGTAGGTGGTGGGCCCGGCCGTAAAAATGATGTTGGTGTGGCTGAAGACCAGCGGGATCCGGGCACCCGGCGCCAGCCAGGCCTGCATCCCGCCGGACGCGTCAGCGACCGTGGCGGACAGCATGCCGCCCACGTTGCTGAGCCACCAGATGCCGTCGTAGCGGGCAACCTGCAGGAACTGCCGGTGCAGGTACGGATTGTCGTCCACTTCAAGATCGCCCTCGCGGCCGATGTTGAAGACGTCCTCATCCGAGGGCTCGTACCATTCACCACAGAAATCTATTGCTAGATCCCCCATATTCTGTGCCTCCTCAAGAGCGAAAGTGTTAATGCGGCCGGCGTGCTTGCCGGCACAACGGACTGGCAGGCACGCGTGCCTGCCGTCATGAGCCGGTGCAGGCGATGGAACCCTGTTCCAGCGGGGAAAACGCGCCGTCGGTGCGGACGATCATTACCTGGACGCAGGTCTGCCCCGAGGGGTTTGCCTTGACCTGGACCGGCGGCTGCGCCACAGACTGGAACTCGCCGCCGCCGCCGATGGTGTAAACGCGCCATTTGTAGCTGTCGCCGTCCTTGGGCTGCGGGTTCTTCCAGGTGAACGCCACGTTGCCGTCACTGCCGGCGGCCCCGGCCAGCCCTTCGACGTCGGGGACGGTTCCGTTATCCAGGGCGTCCGCGGGCGGCTTGGATACCTGCTGGGTTTCCACCGCCTTGGGCGTCCCGCCGCCGGAGTTGGCCGCCACGATGCCCACCACCGCAGCAAGGGCCAGGATGGTGCCGCCGGCGATGGCGAGCCACAGGTTGCGCTTGCCGTGGTCCTGCTCCGGCGCTTCCCCAGGCCCTTCGGCCGGCCGGTCACTTGCCGCGGGCCGGTGGACGGTGGCGTCGGCGGAGCTGGTGTGCGCGTCCTCGGCGCCGTGGACCGTCGCCCCGTAGTTGGGCAGGGAGCCGCCGCTGCCGCGCAGGACGGTGGACTGGGACCATTCGTGCGGGCCGTCGCCGTCCGTTGCCTCCTTGCCGAAGATACTCCCGGGAACGCGGGCCTGCGTTGCCGCGTTGCGTCCTTCCGCCGTGGCGGGCGGCCAGGTTCCGGCTACGGGGGCGGTAAAGCGCGACGGCGGCGCGCCGGTTTGGCTGCCCGGCCCCGCCGTGGTGTTTCCGGTGCCGGTGGTCGAGGCGCCTCCTGCCCCGGAGCCTGGAGCCTGCGGCCACGTGCGCGCCGGGAAGGTGGGGGCGCTGCCGGTCCGCTCCGGGTCGATCGACGCGATGCTCCGGACCCGGGTCTCCTCGGTGCCCTCGTCCGGGTGGTTCTCTTCCTGCTGCGGTTCTTCGAGGACCTCGAAGGGGGTGACGGAGAGGTTCAGTTCCGCCTGGATGCGCTGCAGGGCCAGGGCGAACGCGTGCGCGGAGGAATACCGTGACTGGGGCGACTTGGCCATGGCGGTGGCCAGGGCAAGCTCCAGGGATTCGGGCACGTCCGCACGGCCCAGGCGCGGCAGCGCGGTGTTGCTGATGCGGTTGATCAGTTCGCGCTGGGAGTTGTCCGCACCAGGCATCACGAACGGCGAGCGGCCGGCCAGGAGTGTGTAGAGCGTGGCACCGAGAGCCCAAACGTCCACCATGATGCCGTCCACGCTTCCGTCGCGGAACTGTTCGGGCGGGGACCACGGGATGGACATGCCGGAGTCGTCGTCGCTGTCACCGGCGAGGGTGCCGGAAATGCCGAAGTCGGTCAGCGCCGGGCGGTTGTAGTCCGTCACCAGGATGTTGGCGGGCTTGATGTCGCGGTGGGCAATTCCTGCCCGGTGGGCCGTTTCGACGGCGGAGGCCACCTGGATGCCGACGGCCAGCACCTCGTCCACGCTGAACCGCTGGCGGCGGTAGCGCACGTCCAGGCTGGGCCGGGAGCAGTACTCCATGGCCAGGTACGAGTGCCCGTCATCCGTCACCTCCGCTTCGAAGATCGTGACGATGTAGGGGTGGGAGGACAGCTGGGCCATCAGGTTGGCTTCGGACTCGAAGCGGCGGCGGGCGCCCTCGGTCTTCAGGTCCGAGAGCAGCACCTTGACGGCCACTTTGCGGCGCGGCCTGTCCTGCTCGTAGAGGTAGACGTCCGAGAACCCGCCGGAACCGAGCAGGCTGATGTAAGTGAACCCCGGGATGCGGGGCGGCGGCGCTACGGGCCGTTTGGAACTCAAGGAATCTCCTCAAAACGCAGCGAGATGTTGTCGCCCAACTCGGCGATGTCACCGTCCAGCAGGATGGCCATCTCGTTCTGGGCCAGGCGCCGCGGGGGCTGCCCCTGCCGCACCAGGACTGTGCCGTTGGTTGCCTTGAGGTCGCACAGCATGACGTGCCAGCCTTCCAGCCGGACCTCCACGTGGGACCTCGAGATGTCGCCGCCGGGGCTGGGCACCTGGACCAGGCGCGGCATGCCGCCGCCCTGGACCCGGGAGACTGATGGCTGCCGGCCGATCACCAGGGACTGGTCAAGGTCCAGCAGTTCTCCGGTGGACAGGCGCATCCGGCCCAGGCGGGGGCGGCCCACCTGCACGGCGTCCTGGGGCAGGGACGCCCCGCACTCGGTGCAGGCCGAGCGGATGGGCGGGTTGGCATGGCCCTGCGGGCACACCCGGGCCAACACCAGCGGACCGCTGGCCGGAGCTGAGCCGTCCGTGTCCGGGCCGCCTGAAGTGGCAGGTGCCGGCTGCGCGGTGGGGAGGCTGCTTTTCATGACTGTCTGGCCGTCATGGTCATCGTCGAAGTCGGTGGCCGACGGCCCTGCCCCAGGTGCCGCCGGGTAGCTGTTCGGTGGTGCTGTTCCCACCTGCGGTGCCGGCGTGGGCGCTCCGAAAGCCGGTGGTTCTGCCGGCGGCGTCCCGTTCGAAACCGGTGCCGGGGTGAATGGCTCCGGGGCAGGTACTTGCGCGTTCCCCGCTCCCCCTGTCCGCCAGGGCACTGACTCGATGAGCAGGCCGGAGGCTGGCTTGGGTGCCGCGGCTGGAGGAGGACCTGCTGCCTCCTGACCTGCCGGTGCCTCGGCTCCGTTGTGCGGCAGCGGAGGCTCCGGGGCCCGCTGGTCAGCAGCGTCCGCGTCGGCTTCGATGGCAGCCTGCGGGGCCTCGGCTTCGATGGCGGGTGCGGACCCGTGGTCCTCTTCGGCCGGTTCCTCGCGGACCGCAGCGTCTTCGATGTTCCGCATGACCGTCCGCTCCCACAGGTGGTCATAGGAACTGGTCAGGTCGATGGCCGCAGGCAGGTCAGCTGCCCCGGGAACTGCCGCTTCGGCATCACGGTCCGCGCCGTCCATGTCCAGCCCGGTGGCTTCGGGTTCCGGGCCGCCGGTTTCACCGGAGGCGTTGTCCGCCTCGCCGTCTTCGGCCGATCCATTTGCGGCAGGATCATTGTCACCGGCGCCGGCTTCGCCCGTACCTGCATGCTGCGCGCCACCGTGTTCGGCGTATTCGCCGTCCTCGTCAAGGACGGCGTACACGGTCTCGACGGAAACTTCCGGGAGGACTTCAGCGGTCCCGGACGAATCGACGGCAACAGCTGCCGCCGGAGTGTCCGCAACGGCAGAATCGGCGGCAGTGTCCGCGGCGGTCTCAGGCGCCGGGACTGCTGCAGTACCGGCAGCATCGGCAGCGGGGACGCCCCCACCGTCCGGAACAGCAGCAGCACTTGGAGCTTCCAGCGCGCCCTGCCCGGCATCAGCGCCCAGTCGGATGGCCTGCAGCAGCACCATGCCCTCCCCCAGCCGGAGCTCTGGCTGGCCGGTTTCGCCTGCGCCCGGGATCATCAGGGTGCAGGCGCCCGGAACGGCGAAACTGCGTTCGCTCCAGGTGGTGACGTCGCGGCCGTTCAGCTCTGCGGGTCCTTCGGGTGTTTCGACCGAGAGTTCCAGTCCGCCCCGAAGGAATACCCGCAGCGGTCCTGAGAAGTCCAGGATGGCGAACGGCGGAATGCGGGACAGGTTTCCGCCGGCGCTGCCGGTGATGGCCTGCAGGACTTCATAGACTTCGGTTTTCCCGGCAATGAGGTTCCACACGGAATCGGCGAGGGCCGGCGGCGTATCGGGTCCGAGGATGACCGCCGTGTGGGAGCGGACGATGCCCAGCCAGGTGCCGGGGATGTAGCTGGTGCCGGTCATCGCGGGACCTCCGCACCGTCGTCGGGATCCTGGCCTGCGGCGTGTTCCTGCCCTGCAGGGTCTTGCTGTGCTGCGTCGCCCTCCTGTTGGGGAAGAGGCTCGGTTGTGGCCTGCACGGCTTGTCCGCGGGGCAGCGTGACCTCGTCTTCAGCGGACGGGTCCCGCCGCGGAGCCGTGGTGGCAGCGCCGGCGTCGTTAAGGACGTTGCGGGCGTCCACCACGATCACCGTGATGTTGTCCCGCCCGCCGCTGCGCAGCGCGGCCTGGATCAGGGCGTCGACGGCGTCCTGGGGGTGGCCGGCGGTGCTGAGGATGCGGTGGATGTGCTCGTCCGTCAGTTCGGAGGTGAGGCCGTCGGAGCAGACCATCACCCGGTCCCCTTCCTCCACCGGAAGCAGCCAGTAGTCCGCTTCGGTTTCGTCCCCTGTTCCCAGCGCCCTGGTGACCACATGGCGGCGGGGATGCACCGTGGCCTGCTGGGGCGTGATTTCGCCGGCGTCCACGAGTTCCTGGACTTCCGAGTGGTCCACGCTGATCTGCTCGAACCGGCCCTGGCTGAGGCGGTAGGTACGGGAGTCGCCGATGTTCATGACCAGCCAGTACGGCATGCCCATCTGCTCCACCACCACCGCACCGGTCAGCGTGGTTCCCGCCCGGGCACCCGTGGCTTCCCTGATGGAGTTGTCGGCGCGCAGGAGGTACTGCTGCAGGACCGCGGCCGTGACGCTCCGGTCCCCCGTGGACAGCTGCGGAATCGCTGCCAGGGTCCTGACGCAGATGCCGCTGGCAATCTCGCCGGCCTCGTGGCCGCCCATGCCGTCGGCAACGGCGAAGACCGGATCCGACGCGATGAAGGAATCCTCATTCAGCTCGCGGCGGAGTCCCCGGTCCGTTCCGTAGCCGCAGTTGAGGCTCAGGCCCGGGCCCGGCTGCGTGGTGGAGGGAACACTGGCGGGCTGTTGGTTCATGCCTGTCCTAGGTAAAAGGTCCGGTCGCCAAAGTGGACGCTGGAACCGGGGGAAACGAAAGTCGGGACACCTGCCGCAAGGGGCGTACGGAGTCCGTCGGGCGTGGTCACGGCGCTGCCGTTGGTGGAGTTCCGGTCGGTCACCCAGATGCCCGCACCGTCAGTCAGGACGTGCAGGTGGGTCTTCGAGATGGACCGTCCGGGGTCGTCGACGGCGAGGAGCTGGGCATGCTGTTCGCCTGCGGAGCCCACGGGGTTGCGGCCCACCAGGACGCTGCGGTCAAGCTGGAAGTCGCGGCCGTCGTCGAGCCTGATCCGCAGCACGGCGACAGGCGCCGGGCCGGCGGTGCCAGGACGCACCTGGGTGCGTTCGACGTCGTCGTCCACGTGCGGCTGCCCCGGAGGCTGCTGTCCGGCGAACTGCTGTCCCGTGCCCTGCTGCCCGGCCTGCCATGCTGCCGATGGTGCAGGAGCGGCGCCCGGCGCCGGACTGCCCGGCGGTGCAAAGGACGCGGGCGAGGTGTAGGACACGGTCTGTGCGGGGATGGTCCGGCCGTCGGGCTGGATTGCCGGTGCCGGATGGGGCTGGACCGGCGCTGGGGCGACGGCAGGTGCTGCAGCCGGTGCTTGGGGGGCGATGACCTGGGGCGCGCGGGCACCCGCGACGGGCGAGAGCACCTGCTGGACGGGCGGCAGGTCCAGCGGCGCGAAGCTGTACGGGCCCTGGATGCCGCCCGTGGTGATCGGATCACGGCCCGCCTTGACGTCGAAAACGAGCGTCTTGGCGGCATTGTCATGCCAGCCGCGCAGGCGCCCGCCTTTGTCCCAGGTATTGGAAACCACTACCAAAACGGCCCAGACGGCCGCCACCAGGAGCAGCGGCCCCAGGATGAAGAAGGCGGCGTCGAACCACTTGAAGACCACCACCAGGACGGCGCCAATGAGCGTCAGCAGGACGCCGGCACCGGTCAGCAGGCCGCGCACGAACACCCCGCCGGCGCCAGGCGCGTAGCCGTCATTGTCGGTGCTGCGGATCCCCATCAGGAGGTTGCCGGGCGTTTTGCCCGTCCGCGCTTCCAGGCCTGCCAGCACGGCTGCGTAAACCAGGGTGATGCCCAGTCCAATGCCGCCGAACAGCACCAGAGACGCGGTGTCGTAAATGATGAAGCCGCCGCTGCGGGTGCGGGTGATCCCTGCGAAGCCAATGGCGAACGTCACCACCAGGACCGCCAGCGGGAACAGCCAGTCCACTACGGCAGCCCCGAGCCGCTTGCCCGCAGTTGCCGGGACAAGCTGAAGGTTTCCTGCCATTCCTGTTCCTCCCCCTGGCGCAGCGGCCGCCCCTGCCGGACCTGTGCTGCTCCCCTGTACCGCTGCCGCGTTCGCGATGCCCGCGGCAGAAAGTGCCTGGGGCATTTGTACTACCGGGATAGTACCGGGAATCGGCGGCCGGTGCGCGGCAAGTGGCGCCGCCCGGACGTCCGTCCCCTGGTACGGCGCGGTGCCGGCGCCGGTCTGGGAGCCGGGGTTGGGGCCGGCACCGGGTCCGGGAGCCTGCTCCTGGTTGCGGAGGCTCCGTGCCGACCGGTTGGGCAGCGGCGCCCCGCATGAGGTGCAGAAAGCGGCGCCCGTGCGGATGTTTTGCTGGCAGCGCGGGCATCGCTCGGCGTTGGGGGTCACTGCGGTTTGGGTCCTTGCGTTGGGGGTTCTTCAGGGGCAGGTGCGCTGGTGCCGGCTGATGGCGTGCCGGGTCCGTCCGCGGGCGGACCGGCAGGCGGACGACGGCGGCCCGCGGCTTTCCCGAACGGCAGTGCCGGAAGTTTGAACCGGCGTCCGCCGCTGCCGGCGCTGTCCTTCGTGTTCAGGGCGGTGCGTGCGTCGGACAGGAGCGACCGCGGTGAGAACCGGGCCTGCTGGCGGCGCCAGAAACCCACCGTGGCTGTCATTTCCTTCAGCGACCCGTCCACGATGGTCCAGTACTCACGCACCTCATCCTCGCTGGGTTGCCCGGCGCCGAAGATCGAGGCGTCGGCGCGCCGCGCCAAAGTCGTGGTGGCGGACTGGCTTCCCGGGAACGCCTCGGCCAGGACCGCGGCGCTCTCCCGGCGCGTGGCCCGCGAGTCGACGGCGGCACCCATGTCGGTGGCCAGGCTGACCACTTCACTCCATCCCCCGCCCACGCGCTGGGCAGGGTCACCCGCGCTGAAACGCGACTTCCGGCGTCGTGATTTCAACAACGCAACCAGCAGCAGCGGCAACGCGAGGATGGCCAGCGGGATCAGCGCCACACCGAGGGCGCTGAGCAGCGCACCCCAGAACAGCCAGGGGTTGTCCTTCTTCTGGTCCGCGTCCAGCGCATCCGGTGAGGAGTCCGGCGGAAGGTCCGCCGGCTCCTGCGGCGGGGGCGGGGGCTGCAGCACCTGCGGCTTGGGCTTGGACTTGTTTTCCGGGTCCGGCGGGATGGGAACATTGTCCTTGGGCGGGGTGGGATCGAAGCTGACCCAGCCAACGCGTTCAAACGCGACTTCCACCCAGGCGTGGACGTTCTTGCCGGTGATCCTGACCTCGCCGGCACCATTCTCGGGGCTCGTGGGGTCGGGGTAGAAGCCCATGACCACCCTGGACGGGATGCCCAGGTGGCGTAGCATCAGGGACATCGCCACGGCGTACTGTTCGTCGTCACCCAGCATCTGCTTGGCCGTCAGCAGGTTGCGGATGCGTGCCGAGCCGTGGCCGGAGACGCTGGGGAGCTGCCCTTCGCTGACCAGGCCGTTGCTGAACGCGCCGGTCTTTTGGAAGTGCGCCTCGATCTGGCGGACCCGGTCAATGGCCGTCGGAGCGTCGGCGGACAGGTCGTTGGCCTGCGAACCGACCACCGGCGGAACTTCCAGCGGGTCGGGAAGCGAAACCTGCGCAAAGTCGTACTGCGTCAACTGCCCGTGCTCCAGTTTCACGGGATCTGACACCTGCACGCTGTAGGAGTCGCCCCGCTTCAGCCCGTTGGTGGTGACGGCGGTGTCTGTGCCGGAGTTGAAGTACAGGCCGGATGCCGCCGGGGAGCCGCCCTGGTCGAAGCTGATGCCGGTGGTCTTCCGGCCGCCGGGGACGAAGTATCCCTGGTAGTCCTCGATGCTGATGTCGATGGCGTAGTCGTTCGTGGGGACCACGCTTGAGGTGTCCGCCAAGGTGTTGATGGACTCGGCGTCGCCCACCTTGCTGAAGTTGCCCGAGCCGTTGGGGTCCATGTTGTAGTTGGTCCCGTTGAAGGCGTCCAGGGCTCCCAGCCGTACCCTGCCGTCACGGGGAAGCCCCTTGACGACGAACAGCGTGTCGTCTTTCTTGTCCTTGACGTAGGTGCGGAAGCTGGCCAGCGGGGTGACGTAGTCCTTGGGATCGAAAGGCGGAACCACCACGTTGCGGAGGACCTTGCGTTCGTTTCCGGCAGTCACCAGCGGCGCGGACAGGGCGGTGACGCCCACGCTGACGGCGATCACGCCGGCGGCCATGCCCAGGCGGCGCAGCGATGCTTTCCGGGCCGTGGCGGTATCAGCCTGCGGATTATTGACGGAGACCCGCCGGGTGGAGGACCTGCGGAGGGCGTCGCGGCGGAAGGTTGCCCAGGCGATGCCCAGCACCGTCAGGCCAATGCCGCGTTCAACCGTGAGGAAGGCGGCATTGGTGCTGAACGCGATGCCCGTGACGAAGAGGAGCAGGACCGGGATCAGCGGCAGGTAGGGGCTCCGCACGCGCCAGGTCAGCACGGCTGCCACGATGGCCATGATCATCGAGCTCAGGAACGGGACGATCAGCACGCCGTTGGCGGAGCCTACCGGCACGCCCACCGTCAGCATGTCCTTCCAGGCGAACACCACACCCAGCAGGAGCGTCCGCAGCGAATCCAGCGTGGGCACGAACCCGGCGATGGCGGCATCCGGAACTGCCAGCAGGGTGCCGAACACAAGGTAGGTGCCCAGGGCAATGGCCGTGGTGACGAGCAGTCCGAGGCGCAGGTGCGCGTTGAGCACGCCGATGCCCAGGCCCAGGATGATGCCGCCGAAGCCGGACAGCAGGTAGTAGGGGTCGCCGCCGAAGCTCAGCCCGAAACCGAGCAGTCCCAGCCCCAGGAGGACGGTGAGGGCACCGGCGTCGAGGGCGAAATGCCAGGCCGGCTGCCCGTTGCCGAACGGGCTGCCTTGGCTGCTGAATGGTTTCCGGGCAGATCCGCTTCTGGGGCGGAGGCCGGGTGCGGAGGTCATGCTGCCGCCTTTCGGAGGACGATGCCGAGGTCGGCGAGGTCGCCAACAGTCAGCACGGTGAGGTCTGCGATGTTGGCCCTGCTGGATGCGGCCCCGGCCTCGATCCGTACGGCAAGGCTGCGGACGCCCGGCGGGACGGAGGCCGCGGAGGAGCGCAACTGGGTGGCTGTCACGTTGCTGCCCACCACGAAGAACACCACGGAGGCGTTGGGGACGGTGTCCGCCAAAGTGCGGGCGAGGTCGACGGCGGTGCGGCGCATCGGGGCGCCGACGATCCGGGTCATGTCATCGAGCATGTTGCGGCCCGTTTCGCAGCGCAGCGGCCCCTTTTGCGTCAGGACGTCCAGCTCGCGCTGCTCGCGGATGGCCTGGCGGCCGATCGAGGCGGCCGCCGAGATGGCCATCTCGAATTCGTCTTCGGAGGCGTATTCCTCGGTGTTGATGGACAGCGCGATGGCAAGGTGTGCCCGGCGGGTTTCCTCGAATTGTCGGACCATCAGCTTGTTGGTCCGCGCCGTGGTCTTCCAGTGGATGTGCCGCCGGTCATCGCCGGGGACGTAGTCGCGGAGGGCGTGGAAGGAGACGTCGGCACTGGACAGTTCGGTGGTGGGCATGCCTTCGAGGTCGCGGATGAACCCTGCGGCGGAACCTGCCAGGGGCACCGTGCGCGGGTGGACGAAGAGGTCCTCGGGCTCGGTCCACATGACCTGGCGGCGCAGCAGGTGCAGCGGGTCTGCCCGGACGGAACGGACGGGACCCACCACGATGACGGCGCGGCGGGCGGTGGGGATGGTGAAGAGGTCTTCATGGACCTGCTGGGGCTTCATGCGGGGCAGGTGGAAGACGGCGGTGACGCCGCCCACGGGCAGTTCGACCGATGCGGGCAGCAGCGGCCGGCTGGACGTGTTGGTGACGGCGATGCTTCCCACTGCGCTGTCCCCCACCGCCACTCGGGTCCGGGCAAGGTCCAGGACCACGCCGTAGGTGGAGCGGCCCAGGATGAAGCACACGGCGATGAGGAACATGACGAAGGCCGCCACGGCGGCGGCCTTCGCTTCCTGCCAGCCGTAGGCCGACCCCGCCCACCAGAGCAGGATGCTGGCTGCAAGGACCGACCATCCCAGGACGCTGACCACGGAGAGTACCGGCCATACATAGGTGAGCCACGCCTTCCGGACGGTGCGCCAGGCCGGTTCCAGGGCGAGGCCTGCGGTGGAGCTTGCCTCGGCCCATACCGCCGACGGGTGCAGGCGCGTGGGCCTGCCGTCCCGGTGGAAGGGTTGCTTGAGACGCTCCGTGAGCCGGGTCAGCGGGGTGCCGGTGGACATATGTGTGCCTTCGTTGTTGCTGGAAGTGGAGGACTTGCCGGGCCTGGGGGTCAGGCGTTGGTGCGCTGCTGCGGGGCGGCCACGTCGGCGAGGATCCGCGCGAGCACGGCCTCGGGCGTTGCACCGGAGAACTCGGCTTCGGGGTCCATCACGAAACGGTGGGTCCACACCACCGGGGCGAGTTCCTTGATGTCGTCCGGCAGGACGAAGTTGCGGCCCTGCGAAGCTGCCCAGACCTTTGCGGCGCGGACCATGGCGAGGGCGCCTCGGACCGAGACGCCCAGCCGGGTTTCCGGGGCGCTCCGGGTCTCTTCGCACAGCCGCGAGATGTACTCAAGCACTGCGGTGTCCACGTGTCCGGTGGCGGCAAGGTCAGCCATGTCCGCCACGGCCTGCGTGGTGATGACGGCGGACAGTTCCTTGGAGCGGTCCTTGAGGTTGGAGCCGCCCAGCAGCCGGACCGTGGAGGCGTGGTCCGGGTAGCCGATGGACGTCTTGATCAGGAAGCGGTCAAGCTGTGCTTCCGGGAGGCGGTAGGTGCCGGCCTGTTCGATCGGGTTCTGCGTAGCCATCACCATGAACGGGCGGCCCGCCGAGTAGGTGACGCCGTCCACGGTGACCCTGGATTCTTCCATGACCTCGAGAAGCGCGGACTGGGTCTTCGGCGACGCACGGTTGATTTCGTCGGCGAGGACGATGTTGTTGAAGATCGGGCCCTTGTGGAACTCGAACTTCTGCGTCTTCTGGTCGTAGATGGTCACGCCGGTAACGTCCGAGGGCAGGAGGTCCGGGGTGAACTGGATGCGGTTGTTGGAGCCCTGCACGGTGGCCGCCAGCGCACGGGCCAGGGAGGTCTTACCCGTTCCGGGAGCGTCCTCGAACAGCACATGGCCCTCGGCCAGCATCGCGGTGAAGGTCAGCCGGATGACGTGTTCCTTACCCAGCACCGCCTGCCCCACATTGGCAACGAGCTTTTCGAACGTATCGGCAAACCACGCGGCCTGCTCGCTGGTCATCGTCATGGGGTGGTTCTTCCTTCTTCTTAGTTCCACGGGTGGGTTTCAGTCTGTGGCGGGACCCGGACGTCCGGGTCCCGCCTGATGGGTTTTGCTGCTGGCTATCCGTTGGGCATTCCGGCGGGCGGGTTGCAGCCGCGGCTGGACGTATCGCAGCGGATCCAGTTTCCGGCGGCCATGCCGCTGGTGAGGTGATACCAGATGCCGCTCGGGTTGTTGGACGTCTTGTACCAGACCTGGTACCTGTCCGTGTCCGCCGGCGCGCCGGCGTCCAGCCATTTGCCCGCCCCGTTGCACTGCGACGGGTTGCCGGCCACGAAGCTGTCCGTTCCCTTGCGGGGCTCGGTGCAGCTGCGGGTCGGGGTGGCCGTGATGCTCCACGAGGTGGGCACGGGGGGTGGCGGCTCCGCGCCGCTGCGGGACGTATCGCTGCCGACCCGGCCCGGCTGGCCGCCGCTGATGGCCCGCACCCGGAGGGTGACTGTCTCGCTGTATCCAACCGTCTTCGAGAAGGAGCGCTGGTTGGTGTTCTGCCATCCCCCGCCGTCGACGCTGTACTGGTATCCGGTGACAGCGCGGCCGTTGCCGTCCGGCTGATTCCAGGTCCAGGACACAGTCTTGTCGCCCACTCCGCTGCTCTTGCTGCCGTTCACGTTCGGAGCAAAGGCCAGGCCATAGGGGTTGACCTGGTTGGACGGAGCGCTGGCGTCACCGGCGGTGGAGCTGCGCGAGGAAACGGCCCAGACCACCACCGAGGTAGGCGTGCCATTTGCGGCGGCGACGGTTCCGCCGCCGGCAGCGATGTTGCCGCTGCCCCCGCCAGAGGTCAGGCTGTACCTGTACGTGATCTCCTGCGCGGTGGAGCCATTGCGCTGGGCGTCAGACAAGGGCGTGAATCGGATGTCGATCTTCCCGCCTGCTCCACCGGTGTCCACCAGCGTCGCCGTCGGAGTCCCAACGATGCCGGGCTTGCCCACCGCTCGGATGGCCGCCGACTGTCCGCTGGTGGCGCTGGTTCCCGCTTTGTTGGTGGCGGAGACCGTGAAGGTGTAGTTGGCTTCGGAGTTGTCAACGGTGACGTTTTGCGTGGTGCCGGCCACCTGCTGGGTGGCCACCGCCGCACCGCCCCGGAGGGTGGTGAGGGTGTAGGCAGAGACGGCGTCACCGTTGTTGTTCGGCGCGGCCCAGCTGACCTTCAGCTGGCTCTGCGAACCCAGGGATGCTGCCTGGGCAGCCGCGGGTGCTGCCGGGGTGGCCGGCACGCCTGCCGGCACTTCAGCGGCGGAGTACGGGCTCCACTCTGACGGTTCCTTGGCATCGTTCCGGGCCAGGACCCGCACCTTGTAGGACACGCCGTTCTGCAGGCCCTTCCAGACATAGCTGACAGCGGTCAGGTTCTGGATCTGGGCGTTCTGCCCCGCGGGCGGCGGCGAGATCTCCAGGTCGTAGGACTTCACCGGCGAACCCTTGCTGGCAGGAGCAGTCCAGTTGATGGACAGTTCCTTGTCGCCGAATTTCAGCGACGGCGCCAGCGGTGTGTCCGGCTTGACGTCGGGCCGGACCTCTGCGGAAGCCGGTGAACGGTCCGAGTCGCCGAACTCGTTGGTGGCGGTAACTTGGAAGTGGTACTTCGTGTTGTTGACCAGCCCGTTCAGCGTGCAGGTGTTGGCCGGACAGTCCTGCTTGAACCCGCCCTCGCCGTACACGGTGTACCTCGTGATGGGTGAACCGCGATCCGCGGGAGCGGCCCAGTTCAGCAGTGCCGTCCGGTCCCCCACGCTCTGCGCCTGCGGCGTGGTGGGGGCCGCCGGCGCGTCCTTAACGGTGAGCCGGACCCGCGCCGTGGCATGCCGCGACGCGTCCTGGGTCTTGTCCTCCACCGTGTAGGTGACCACCATGGTTCCGGTGAAGCCGGGAGCGGGGGTTACCGTCACCGAACCACCGCTAACCTCCACGTTGCCGCTGCCGGTCTCGGTGGCGGCGGCAATGATCTTCAGCGCCGTCTCGGGGAACGGGTTGGCGTCGTTGGCCAGGACGTTGATAGTCACCGGCTTGCCGGCGGCGGCGTTGGGTTCAACGTCGTCGTTCGCTACCGGTTTTGGCCGGTTGGATGCCGTCACGGACAGCTGGAAAGTAGCCGTGGCTTCAAGGCCGCGGGGGTCCTTGGCCTTGACCTGAACGGCTCCGGCGGTGCCGGCCCGGCTGGAGTCCGCCGCGGAGACTTTGAGATTCTTGCCGTCGACGCTCACTGTGAATCCGGCCGTCGCGCCGTCCAGGAGTTCGTACTTCATGTTGTCGACGTCGTCCCCGTCGGGGTCCGAGGTCAGCTTCCCCAGATCGATGCTCGCCGAGTCGCCCATGGGCACTTCGACGTTCGCGCCCAGGAGCTCGGGCGGGTTGTTCTTGTTGGGGTCCGGGAGGACCTTGGTGCGGATGCTGAGCGTCGACTTCAGGCCGGCGGGATCGTCCGGTCCGGTTCCGTCGGTGACTTCGAAGGTCAGCGAACCCGGACCCACGTAGTCGGTGCCAGCGGTGTACTTCAACCCAGTCCCGTCACCGGTGACGGGATCGCTGCCGTCGGCTCCGATGAGCTTGATCCGGTCTGCCTGCGTCAGGCGCGGTGAGCGGCCTTCACGGACCTTGACCCATTCATCCAGGTCGACGTTGACGGACTGGCCGGCCACCACTTCCAGGACCTCGTCCTTGGCCAGCGTCGGAACCTGCTGGCCGAGGCCGGGCACCCAGATGATGGCGGTGGACTTCTGGCCGTCCACGTCCTCCACGGTGTACGGGATGAGCTGCGGCTGCTCCGTGAGGTCAACGATCATGTTGCCTTCGGTGCCGGGCCGGGCCGTGGTTTCCTCGGTGCTGATCTTGAGGTTCTCGCCCACGCCATCGGGGTCTTCGTCGTTTTTCAGGACGGGAACGTCCACGGCGGTCTTTCCCATGGTCTGGGCGGACGTCACGCGGTCGTCGCGGGCGATGGGTGCCTTGAGCGGAACTTCCGGGTCCACCACCACGCGGATGGTGGCCTGTGCCCGGGCGTCCCGGTCATCGGCCACGGTGTACCGGACGTTGACCGTCCCGGCCTCGTTGGGAGCGGTCAGGATGACCCGTCCGCTGGCCTTGCTGACGGTTGCCTGGAGGGCAGGATCAGCCTCGATGCCGTCGGTGAGGATGCGGATCTGGTCGCCGTCGGGATCGGTGTCGTTGCCGGTGGCGTCGACGGCGATCTGGCGGCCGGGGCGGACCCGCACTTCGTCGTCCACGGGAGTGGGCTTCTGGTTGATTTCACCGCGCGGTGCGATGCCCACGGTGACGGTGCCGGTGTTGACGGCACCCTGCCGGTCCACCACCTTGTACCGGAAGGTATCGGTCCCGGCGCCGTCACCGGCAGCCGTGAAGTCGATGAAGTTGCTGCCCACCGTTGCCGTACCCATGGCGGGAGTGCTGTCGATGCCGGTGAGCTGGACCGAGTCGCCGTCGGGATCGATGCCGTCCAGCGGCACCGGAATGCGGACAGTGCCGGCTGCCACCACGCGGGCTGTGAGGTTGCGTGGCTGCGGGCGGGAATTCTCCGCCCCTTCCAGAGGAAGGATGTGGATGGTCACGGCGGCGGCGCTCTTCTGGCCCTGCGGGTCCACCGCGTTGTAGATGGCGCGGACCGTCTTGGGCTGGCTGCCGGCGATGAACCGGACGGTGTTTTCCGAGACGAAGCTCTTGCCGTCCACCGGGTCCACGCCCTGCGGCAGGACCGGATCAACTGTCAGTTCCTGGCCCTGCGGGTGCGTGTCGTTGTCCAGGACGGGAATGGTGACGACGTCGTTGACGCGGACGTTCACCTCGTCCGGCTTGGGCTGGGGTGCTTCCACCACTGCCGGGGCCGGGACGGGGACCACGGAGACCGAACCGGTGGCCGACTTCTTGCCGTTGGACATGGTGTATTCGAAGAGGATCGGATCCTTGGTACCGAGGATGTCCGTGATGCGCAGGACGCTGTGGTTGATCACGCTGACCGAGACGGTGGCGTTTTCCGGAAGCTTCACGGATTGCAGCACCAGGACACCGCCGGAAGGGTCGGAGTCGTTGGCCAGCGGGTCCAGCAGGACGCTGCCGCCGGTGGGCATCAGGGCGACATCGTGGACAGCGACGGGGTCGCCGGGGTCGTCACCGGATTCGACGTCCACGCGGATCAGGCCCTGGCTGCTCTGCGGGCCATTGCTGGCGATGTACGTGAGGTAGACGGGGCCGGGGGTGGTGCTGCGGAACGTGAAGGTTCCGCCGTCGGTCACGGGGCCGAGATCCGCGGGGCCGTTGGCTTCCACCTGGGCCAGGCGGAGCGCGCCGCCGTTGGGGTCCACGTCATTCTTCAGCGGCGAGATCACCAGGTCCTGGCCCACCACGGCTGTGACATGGTCAGCGTTGACCACGGGCGCGAGGGCGCCGGGTGGCTGGACGTTGATGACCACCTTGCCGGTGACGGTGTCGCGGCCGTCCCAGATGGTCACCTCAACGTTCTTCTTCCCGGCGGTGGCGCCGGAGTCCTGGAAGGTGAGCAGGCCGTCGCGGCGGACCTTCACCTGGTCCTGGTCGTTATCGGCCTTGGCGTCAAGGAGCACCAGGTCGTCGCCGTCGGGATCCACCCAGTCCGTAAGGATGTTCTGGCTGACGGTCTTGCCCTGTTCCACCAGCATGGTGGTGTTCTCGCCGCGTTTGAACTGCGGCGGCTTGTTATCGTCCGGACCCACCACGTTGAGGGTGACCTGTCCGGCTGCGGAGAGGCCACGCCCATCGGACGCCGAGTAGCTGAACGTTTCCGTGCCCGGCCTGGCGTCGGCCGGCACGGAGATCTGGAAGGCGGTGCCGCCGTAAATGTTCTCCAGCGTCCCTGCCCTCGGCGGGTTGCCCTGGAGCCCGGCGGTGAGGACGTCGCCGTCGGGGTCGGAATCGTTGTCCAGGACGCTCAGGATGGTGGTGCGGCCCGGACGGACGCCGACGACGTCGGGCTTGGTTTCCGGCGGACGGTTCGGCTTGGTGCGGTCCGGCAACACGTTGATGGTGTTGATGTCCGCGGATTCCTGGTCCTGCTCGTCGGATTCGTTCTTGGGGGGAACGACGTCGTCCCAGTTGTTGACGAGCTGCATGTTCTGGTTCACCAGCCACACATTCCCGGAATTCACATCATTGAGGACCACCAGGTCCCGGTTCACCCGAACGTCGTCCCAGTTGTTGACGAGCTGCATGTTCTGGTTCACCAGCCACACATTCCCGGAATTCACATCATTGAGGACCACCAGGTCCCGGTTCACCCGAAACACATACGACGGCGACGCACTCGCCTTCGGCACATCCACGTTCTTATCATCAGCATCATTGACACARTCACGGACATACTTATTCGCCCCCGACCACGCAGCATGCACACACCCACCCAACTGCACCGGAGCCGCWGGAACACCCTCACCACCAAAAGACACCGTCTTCGCCGTCCCACCATCCAACGGCTGCTTCAACAACGCCTTCTGCGTCGCAATCGCCACAAAATCACTGCCCGGACCACCCTGCTGCAACTTCGCATCCCGCGCATCAGCCAACTGCAACCGCTTACCACCCGGCAAAAACAGGTTCCCCGCCGCAGCATCCAACACCACCGGCCGGTCCCCCACCACCGCGATCTGCAGATCCCCCGCACCCTTCAACTCAGACCACGCCTCAGACTCCGAAGACACCACCACACCATTGGCATCAACACCGGTCACCGTCACCGTCCCGGCCTTCGGATCCGCCGAATAAATACGATCATCAGCACCCACCGCCGACACCGTACCCTCAGACCCCACCAACACCGGCTCCGACGCTTCCTCATCAAAACCATTAACCGTCGACGGCGACACCGCCCACACCTTGCCCGACGCCGCATCCGTCACCGACAACACCGACGAACCAAAACTCACATCCGCAGCCCCCGGCAACTGCTTATCCCCACCCAAACGCATATTYGCCGGCGACACCTGGTTCAACGTCGAACCAGACTCATCATCAACAAACACCTCACCGGCATCCTGCAAAATATCAAACGTCGACGACGCAGGAGTCACCGCACCATCCAACACACGCGACGGATAATTCAACCGCCCCACCGCATTCTTGGACTTCGACACCACCCACACACCACCGTCATTCAACTCCACCTCAGTGGTCTTAAACCCCGGATAGA
>NZ_LMOI01000022.1 GCF_001423525.1 Arthrobacter sp. Leaf137
GATCCCCGGTACTGGCAGGAGTGGGTGAACCTGGTGGCCCTGGCCGTGAACGAGGAGAACGCCTCCGGCGGGAGGGTGGTTACCGCCCCGACGAACGGGGCGGCCGGGATCATCCCCGCGGTCCTGTATTACGCACTGCATTTCGCCCCGGGCATGGAGGAGGCAACGCAGGAGGACCGCGACGGCGTGGTGGCCAGGTTCCTGCTCGCCGCCGGTGCCGTGGGGGTGCTCTATAAGGAACAGGCGTCCATTTCGGGTGCCGAGGTGGGTTGCCAGGGCGGGAGAACGCCGCGGAAATCGCGATGGAACACAACCTGGGCCTGACCTGTGATCCGATCGGGGGGCTGGTGCAGGTTCCGTGCATCGAGCGGAACGCGATCGCGGCGGCGAAGGCCATCAACGCGGCGAAAATGGCGCTCTGGGGCGACGGGACCCACCGGGTCTCCCTCGACGAAGTCATCATCACCATGCGCGAAACCGGCAAGGACATGTCCTCCAAATACAAGGAAACCGCGATGGGCGGCCTCGCCGTCAACGTCGTCGAATGCTGACAACGGGAACCCTGTCGGTCATGGGCCGCACCTGGTCCGCTTCGGGCGGACGCTAATTGTTGATGGCCGCCCACACGTTCAGCGTTGAGGCGTACACCAGCCATGCCACGTAGGGCAGCAGCAGCAACCCCGCTGTGCGGCTGATGGGGCCGAAATACAGGATGGTGACGACGACGGCGACGATCAGCGCCAGGATGATCACCAGCGCCAGCCACAGTGCCGGCGTTCCCAGCGTTGGGTAGAGACCGAAAAACATCGGGGTCCAGGCGAGGTTCAGGACCAGTTGGACGGCGTAGGCAATCATGGCCGGACGCGTGCGCCTGGTGCGCTTGCGCCACACCAGCCAGGCCGCCACGGCCATGGCCGTGTACAACAGGGTCCACACGGGGCCGAACACAAAGTTGGGCGGCGTCCAGGGCGCCTTTTCCGCCGTGGCGTACCAGCCGTCGACGTTGCTGGTGGAAGCGAGGCCGCCAAGGCCGGCCACGAGGAAGGACGCCACCAGGAAACCCGCCAGTCCGGCCGCCTGGACCGCCGGCCTGTACGTGCGGGACTTTCGCTCCGACGGCAAGGTGGACTGTCCCGTGTTCGGCTCCATCTCACCACCCTTGCGAATCGTGGTGCGCGAGTCAAGGCAGGCGCGCGGAGGGGTCCAGGGCCCGCCGGACGGCCGTCCGCCAAGTTCCCCGGGCGCGGCCCGGACCGCCGCAGGCTTTAGACTTGAGGCTGCATGTCCGCGCAGGAACGGCAACAGCAGCACCGAGAACAGCACCGAGCATCAACCCCGATTGGACACGGCCCCCTTGCCAGAATTCACCGCACGTTTTGCCACAGCCGAGGAAATTGAAAACTGGGACAAGCACGTCACGGCCAACCCCAACGGCGGCAACATGCTGCAGTCGGCGGCCTACGCGTCCGTGAAGAACGGCAGCGGCTGGAAGGTCCGCTTCCTGGTGCTGGAAGGCGGCGGGACCGCCAGCTACAACCTGGTCCTGGAGAAGGCCGTTCCGCTGCTGGGACGGCTCTGGTATCTCATCAAGGGCCCGGACCTCGCCGACGCCGGCCACCTCAAAGCGGCGTTGGAGTCCTGTGCCGCCCTGGTCCGGGAGCGCAGGCTCAACGTGTTCACTATCAAGATCGAGCCGGACATCGTGGATTCCGATGCCGCCCGCGCCACGCTGGCTGACGCCGGCCTGGCCAAGGCCCCCAACATCCAGTCCAACGACTCCACGGCGCTGCTGGACATCTCCGGTACGGACGAGGAAGTCCTCAAGGCCATCTCCTCCCGCGCCCGCAACGCCGTCCGGCGCGCCGAAAGGGAAGGCTGCGAGGTAGTTCGCCGGGAACCGGGGCCCGAAACCTACCGTGCCCTCTACGACCTCATGGCAGACACCGTAAAGGCCAAGGGATCCATGCCTCTGCGCAGCTACGAGTACTACGCGCAGTTCTGGGACGAATTCTGCAACCGCGGCCAGGGCAACTTCTTCTTCACCTACGAAGACGGAAAGCCCAGCGTCGGTGCGTTCGTCATCAACTACGGTGCCAAGGCAACCTATAAGGACGGCGGCTCCACGCAAAACCGCAAACAGTACGGCGACTCGCACCTGGTCCAGTGGTCCGCCATCCGGAGGATGCAGGAACTGGGCTGCACCGAGTACGACTTCTGCGGCACGCCACCGGCATCACGGATCAAGGACAAGAGCCACAACCTGTACGGCATGGGGATGTTCAAGACCAGCTTCACCAAGACCGTCACCGACTTTGTGGGGTGCCACGACTACGTTCTTTCTCCCCTCCGGCACCGGCTGTGGGTCAAGGGCGGTGAGCGGGTGTTCCGCCGGATTGAAACGGCGCGCACCGGCCAGCAGTTCTACTGACCAGTACCCCCCGGTCCGCTGCCCGGTACCCCACGGCACGGAAGACGACGCTCCCGCCCCAGCACCTGCCAGGCAGGCCCGCGACAAGTTCCAGAAAAGGTAATCCCTTGAACCAGGTTTCCACCACCGCTCCCGAATACACGGTCCTCAATGACGACGAGTTTGAGGCGTTCGCCCTCAAGCATCCGCAAAACAGTTTCCTGCAGTCGGCCGATTTCACCCGCTTCCAGCGCGCCCGCGGACAGCAGGTGGAACTGTTCGGTATCCGCCGCAACGGAGAACTCGTGGCCGCCGGGAAACTGAACTTCACCACCACCCGGCTCGGGTACACCGTGTGCGAATGCGCCAAGGGACCCCTGATGGACTACACGGACCCTGCCCTGGTGCGTGACGTCGTCGTACTTCTCCGCAAGCGCGCGGCCGAGCGCAAGGCTGCCGAACTGCGGATCTCACCGAACCTGAAGTACATTGCCCGCGACGAGGACGGGGCCGAGCACCCGGAAACCACTGACAACCGGCCGCTGGTGGCGCGGCTCGGCGGCCTGGGATTCCGGCACCAGGGCCTGGAGATGAACTTCGTGAACGTTAACTGGATGTTCGTCAAGAACCTCCAGGGCATCGCGGACCCGGAAGAGCTGATCATGGGCACCAGCTACCGCACCAGAAAAGCCATCCGCAAGGCCGAAAAGAACGGTGTGTTCCTGGAGCAGGCCACGCTGGAAACCCTGGACGACTTTTACGGCGCGCTGAGCCGGGCCGGCGACGAGAAGGGCTTCGTCTACCGGGAACGGGAGTACTACGAGAACCTGCTCCGCACCACGTCGCCGGAATTCACCAAGCTCATGATGGCCAAGATCGACATCCCGGCCTACCGCCGGTCCATCACCGAACGGCTCGAAGCCGAATCGGCCACGGCCGCTGAGCTTCGGCGCGACGTCGAGGAGACGGGCAGCAAGAAGAAAGCCAACCGGCTCAAAGTGGTCCAGGACCTGGTGGACAGCTACGAGCGCAGCCTCAAGGACATCGAACGCTTCCCGGACTCCGTGGGCGTGGCCACCGTGGCCGCCATCCACTTCGTCTGCTACGGCGACGAGGTGGTGTGCGTGATCGGCGGCACCGTGCAGGACTACATCTATTTCAATGGCGCCACCTCGCTGTATTGGGGCATGATGCTGCACGCCCTTGAGAAGGGGTACCCGAGGTACAACTTCTACGGAACCTTCGGCATCTCCGGGCAGGACCAAGAGGGCCACGGCGGGTACGAATTCAAGAAGGGCTTCGGCGGCGAAGTGGTCCAACTCGTGGGCGACTTTGTGATGCCGGTCCGTCCCGCAGCCTTCCACGCCAACAGGCTGGCCAGGTCCGCCGCGGCGGCGGCCCGCACCCTGCTGGGCAAGCTTCCGATCAAGCGCGCCTGACCCACACATCCGCACCAGCGCACCACACCAGCGCATCAGGGAGGAGGAGATCATGGCCGACCGGCGCGATCATCCCAAAGCTCAACCAACCGGCGCCAAGGACCGCCCGCCCACCGGGCCGGCACGGGCGCTGCCCCGCACCGAAGCCCTGCCCAAAACCGAACCGCTGACGGCCGCCCAGGTCCGCCAGAACGCTGCGGCGAAGAAGATGCTGCGCCGGCTCGTGCAGGGCGAGAACCCTCCCACCGCGCCGCTGAGCATCGTGGACAGGCTGACCGGCAGCCCCTACGCCAACCCCACCATCCAGGTGAGCGGCGTGGACGCGTCGGCCCGCAAGACCCTGGACTTTGTCCTCCACCTCGCTGAAACCATGTTCCGCTACGGCGCCGGCGCCCTCGAAGTGGAGACCAGCATTATCGCCGTCACGGCCGCACTGGGGCTGAAATACGTCGAAGTGGACATCACCAACCAGTCCGTCGGCATCAATTACGCCCCCAAGGACCAGCCGCCCATCGCACTGCTGCGCGTGGTCCGGTCCTGGACCAACAACTACGCCGGCCTGGCCAGGGTGCACCAGCTGGTCACCGACATCGTGGCCGGGGGAGTGGGCCGCGACGAGGCCATCAGGCGCCTCAACGAAATCATCACCAGCCCCAAGCCCTTTCCGCGCTGGATGGTTACCTCGGCCTTCGGTGTCTTCGCCGCTGTGTTCGTGGGCGTGCTCGGCGGCGGGCCGGTATCCTCCGCCATCGCCTTCGCAGCCAACATCGGCATCAGCCTCCTGGCCCGCCAGCTGGGACGCTGGCGGGTCCCTGACTTCTTCATCACGGCGAGCTGTTCCTTCGTGGTCACCCAGCTGGCGCTGCTGCTCTGGCAGTTCGGCCTTACCACCTCGCCGGCCATCGTGGTGGTGGGCGGCATCCTCCTGCTGCTGCCCACAGGCCGCCTGGTCTCCTCGGTGCAGGATGCCATTAACGGCTTCCCCGTCACGGCCGCCGGACGTTTCCTCTCAACGCTCCTGACGTTCGGCGCCATCGTGGCAGGCATCGCCGTCGCCTTCGTAGTGGGCGAGCTGACCGGTGCACAGCGGATCGACGTCACCGAAACGTTCCCGCCCGCCTACGACCTGTGGGTCCTCATCATCTTCGTGGCGGTGGCCGTGATGGCCATTGGCATCACCGAGCAGACCAGCTGGCAGCTGCTGCTGCCCACCGCAGCTGTGGGAGTCATCGGCTACCTGGTGCTGCTGGGCGGCGGACTGCTGGGCATCGGCGACCGGTTCGCGCCTGCACTGGCGGCCGTGGTGATCGGCCTGCTGGCCCGGGTGCTGGCACTGCGCATGGGAGCCCCGCAACTGGTGGTGGCAGTCCCCGCAGCACTGATCCTGTTGCCGGGCCTGACGATCTTCCGGTCCATGTACGTGCTCACCATCGAGGAATC
The DNA here is from genome assembly GCF_001423525.1 of Arthrobacter sp. Leaf137. Lineage (GTDB taxonomy): Bacteria > Actinomycetota > Actinomycetes > Actinomycetales > Micrococcaceae > Arthrobacter. Next base: position 5,287 of record NZ_LMOI01000022.1, read on the forward strand.
GGAAATCCTGCTCGGTGCCGGCGGGATGCTCAGCGCCGGGGCCATCGTCCTGGGCACCGCGGGCGGCATCGTTCTGGGCGACACCCTGGCCCGCCCGTTCACCCGCAGCCTGGCCAGCAATGAACGCCGGCGAGCCCGGCGCCGCTAGGCTCGGGAAGGTCCAACAAAAGCGCGCCCCGGGCTCCTGCCCGGGGCGCGCTTTTGTTGCTCGGTTCGCGCCGGGATGTGCCGCTAGATTTTACCGACGGGGAGCTTCTTCTCCGCCTGGAAGACATCCTCGACCCGGCCCTGGGCCCAGTACCCGGACAGCGATACCTGGCTGCGCTCAAGTCCCCGCTGGGCGAAGAAGACATCCCGCAGCGCCTTCATGTAGCCGCGCTCTCCATGGGCAAAGACGTCCACCGTCCCGGAAAGCCATTCCGCACCGGCCACGGCGTCCACGAGCAAGCGGCTGGCACCGGCCGGTTCCCCGTTGCGGGTCAGCCACTCGACCCGTACTCCGGCCGGGGCAGAAACGGGCTGGATGTCGGCCTCGGTATCCACTTCAAGGAACGCCAGCCCCGTGGCCCCCGCAGGCAGTGCCTCCAGGCTCGCTGCGATGGCCGGCAATGCGGCTTCGTCACCGGCGAACAGGTACCAGTCGGCGTCGGGGTTGGGGTTGTACGCGCCCCCGGGGCCAGTGAACGTCAGGGTGTCGCCCGGTTCCGCAGCAGCCGCCCACGGGCCGGCCAGCCCTTCATCCCCGTGGACCACGAAGTCGATGGCAAGCTCGCGTGCCTCAGGATCGACCCGGCGGATGGTGTAGGTGCGGGTGGTGGGCCACTGCTCCCGCGGCATGGTTTCGCGGATGGTGGCCAGATCAAAGGAAGCGGGGTATTCCACGCCGGGCTGCGGGAAGATGATCTTGACGTACCGGTCAGCGAAGCTGTTGTTCACGAAATCCCCGAAGCCGTCACCACCGGCCACAATCCGCACCATATGGGGGGACAACGTCTCCCTCCTCAGTACCGTGAGGGTGACCTGGGGGCGGCTCTTTTTCGGGGCGCCGGCGGCGGCGGGAACAGTGCTCATAAGGCAAGCCTAAGCTAGGGCAAAGGCGGGAGTTCCCAGGTTACGGCCTCGGCACCCTGCTCCTGCAGCAGCCGGTTCACCCCGCTGAAGGGCCGGGAACCGAAGAAGCCCCTCGATGCCGACAGCGGGCTGGGGTGGGCGCTGGACACGGCCGGCCGGCCGGCCAGCAACGGGCGCACCGACTCGGCGTCCTTGCCCCACAGCACCGCAACCAGCGGCAGGGGTGACCCGTCCGCAGAGGTGCGGGCCGCGAGGGCGGTGACTGCCGCCGTCGTAACCTTCTCCCAGCCCTTGCCCCGGTGCGACCCGGCCGCCCCGGCGCGGACACTCATGACCCGGTTCAGGAGCAGCACGCCCTGGCCGGCCCAGGCGGAGAGGTCGCCATGGATCCGCGGCGGCAGGCCCAGGTCGGATTCCAGTTCCCGGTAGATGTTGGCAAGGCTGCGGGGGATGGGCCGCACCTGCCCGTCCACGGCAAAGGAGAGGCCGACGGCGTGTCCCGGCGTGGGGTAGGGGTCCTGTCCCACGATCAGTACTTTGACGTCCGCCAGCGGTTGGCCGAAGGCGCGCAGGACGTTCGACGGCGCCGGGAGGACATGGCGCCCGGCGGACTCCTCCGCAGCCAGGAAGGCCAGCACCTGCCGGAGTTCGGCTTCCACGCCGGAAAGGGCGGCTGCCCAGTCGGGGGCAACGAGCCTCTCCAGCGGCAGCCCGGCAAGTTCAGCGAATCCACCGCCGGGCAGGGGCTCCGGTTCCAGTTCGAACAACGCATCTGATTCAGCCACCGTCCCATTCTTGCAGGGCACTGGACGCGCGGAACGGGCCCGGGGGCGGAGTGGGATGCCAAATGACAACGCTGTTATTCGTCCGTAGCATGGGGGTGAGACATTTTCCGTAACCAGTGAAGGAGTGCGCCGTGGCTGAACCGGCCCGGGAACAACTGACCGGTTACCTGCCGGAGGGCGGCGGGGGAGACGGCGAGGCCAACTCACTGTTGGCGGACTTCACCCTCAAGGATTCGCCGCTGACCGAGCGTGAGCAGCAGATCCTTGCCCTGGAGCGGCAGTGGTGGAAGTACGCCGGAGCCAAGGAGCAGGCCGTCAGGGAACTCTTCGACCTCTCCGCAACGCACTACTACCAGGTGTTGAATGCCCTGATCGACAGGGAAGATGCGCTGGCCCACGATCCCATGCTGGTTAAGCGATTGCGTAGACTACGTACGTCGCGCCACCGTGCACGCACTGCGCGGCGACTGGGATCCGACGCCTAGGACGCCCGCCTTTTCAGCAGCCACCAGCAAGGATCCATCCCAACATGACCAAATACGCCCGCGATGAATTCGACAAGGTCCCGGAGACAGCATCGCGACAAGGTGTCCACCGGACGGCGACCGCACCGTCCCGCGTGCGGCTGTGGCCCATCCTTGCCGTTGGCATTGCGGCCCTGGCCATCGGCCTGGTGTCCTTCCTGATCCTTCCCAAGCTGGGCCTTGGCGGGACCGAAAGCCAGGCCTCGGCGGTCGTGTCCGAGGCGCCGCTGGCTGACACAGGCGCCACGCCTTCCGCCGCTGCGGACAAGGCATCCGAACCGTCGGCTTCGGCCGAGCCATCCACGGACCCCAGTGCCGAAAGCACCGCCGAGCCGGAACCCGAGCCCAGCGCTACGGCGTCGGTGGGGCCGGAACTGGACAAGACCCAGCCGGTGGCCGTTTACAACGCTGCCGGAACATCCGGACTCGCCAGCCGGGTGGGCGGAACGGTGAAGGCGGCAGGCTGGACGCTGGGGCAGGTGGGCAACTGGGCCGGCGCCCCGCAGCAGGGCTCCACGGTGTACTACGCCGGAGCGGACCAAGCAGCCAATGCGCGCGAGCTGGCCAACCTGCTGGGCGTGCCCACCGTAGTGGCGAGCACCGAATTCCAGGTGCCCCTGGTGGTCGTCCTGGGCCCCGGCTACCGCTAACCCCGGACAAAATTCCGGCGGTCACGCCTGAATAACGTTTACCGCACCCGCTGCCGGCCGCCTGCAGGACGGGGCAGCCTTTGGCTAGAGTGAAATCCAGGCTCCTGCCCGGTCCCCGCAACGCACGTCAATGACTCGGCACCGCAGCAGGGGTCCTCCGGTCTCAACGGAAAGAGTGGGTCATCATGGCACTGGGAACCGTCAAATGGTTCAACGCCGAAAAGGGCTACGGTTTCATCACCGTGGACGGTTCCGGGGACGATGTCTTCGTGCATTGGTCGGCAATTCAGGGTGAAGGCTACCGGGCGATCGATGAGGGCCAGCGGGTGGAACTTGAAGTCGGGGAAGGCGAAAAAGGCCCGCAGGCCGAAAGCGTCCGGCCCGCCGGGTGATGCATCCTCCCCGCCCAGCGGACCGCCGTCGACCGGTGTTTGCCGCATCCCTTGCTGCCGTCCTGGCCCTCAGTGCCTGCTCCGGAGTTACCGGCAATGCCCGTGTGGACACCGTGGAAGCATCCGGCGACGGAGTCCTCCGTGTAGGGCTGATCCTGGACAACACCGGGGACAGCAGCTTCCTCAATACCTCCCAGCTCGCCGCGGCCCAGCTTGCCGTCCGCGAAATCAATGCCGCCGGCGGCCATAAGGGCAGGCCCGTGGAACTCCTTCCCGTCCAGGCCGGCGGGGATACCGCCGCGCAGGCCCACGCGCTGGTCTCCGACAAGGCGGACGTGGTGATCGGTCCCACCGATTCAAGCCACGCCACCGAGGCTATCGATGTCCTGTCCCGGGCGCGGACCCCACTGATATCGCCCGCCAACACCGCCGCAGGCCTCAGCAGCGCCGAATCGGGCGGTTACTACTTCCGGACCACGGCCGCGGACGTGGCGCAGGGACCCGTCCTGGCCAAGCTCGCCAAGGACGGGGGCGCCAAGACCATCGCCATCCTCCACCAGGAGGGTACCTACGGCAAGGAAGTTGCTGCCGCAGTTGCCGACGCTGCCGCAGGGGCCGGGCTGCAGGTCCTGGACAACGCCGGGTTTGCCGCCGGCGAGGCCGGGGACGCCGCCCGGAAAGCCGGGGCCGCGAAGCCGGATGCCGTCGTCGTGGTTGCCCGCGAAGGGTCGCAGGGGGCACTGGCGGAACTCAACAACGCGGGGCTCTCCGGGGCCAGCCTGCTGCTCAGCGATGGAGCGTTCGCGCGCTACGGATCGAAACTCGGGACCAAGGCGCTGGACGGCGCCAGGGCCGTAGTGTCCGGTCAGCTTCCCAGCGCCGCCTTCCAGGCCCGCCTGTTGGGCGTGGACGAGGGACTGAAAGATGTTTCGTATGCTGCGGAAACGTTCGATGCGGTAACCCTCGCAGCCCTGGCGGCGGCGCGAGCGCAGGATGACGCCGGCCCCTCCATTGCTGCCAACCTCGTGGCCGTCTCCGGCGGGACCGCCGCCGAATCCCAAGCCACTGCAGCGGCGCCCTGCACCACCTACAAGGACTGCCTGCCCGCCCTCGCCTCAGGGGCCGGCATCAACTACGACGGCGAGTCAGGTCCCATCGCCTTCGACACCAACGGGGATATCACCTCCGCTGCCTTCACGGTGTTCACCTATGGCAGCGACAACATCCCAACGGCAACCGGCCGCGAAACCGCCGGCCGCGGCGGCAGCTGATCGCCCTCGGCGAATACGGGCCATAAACGCGGACCCGGTGGTCACTTTCGCTTGCACTCTCACCGGGGGAGTGCTAATTATTGAGTTAGCACTCTGACGTACCGACTGCTAAAGGCAACGCCCGGTTAAGCCGGCGGCGCCCGGCATCGGCCGAGGAGCGAAGAAACACCTTACTGGAGTGAGGTTCCCACGCGGAGGCATACAGAGGCTGCCGTTCAGGAACCGTCCGTCGCGGGCACTGCAGCTGAGGTTCATTCTTAACGACTGTCCCGAAAGGACTATTGCCGTTATGGCCAAGATCATTGCATTTGATGAAGAGGCACGCCGCGGCCTTGAGCGGGGCCTGAACATCCTCGCCGACGCCGTTAAGGTCACCCTCGGCCCGCGTGGACGCAACGTCGTCCTCGAAAAGAAGTGGGGCGCCCCCACGATCACCAACGATGGTGTTTCCATCGCCAAGGAGATCGAGCTGGACGATCCCTACGAGAAGATCGGCGCCGAGCTGGTCAAGGAAGTTGCCAAGAAGACTGACGACGTCGCAGGCGACGGCACCACCACGGCTACCGTGCTGGCCCAGGCCCTGGTCAAGGAAGGCCTGCGCAACGTTGCCGCCGGCGCCGACCCGCTGTCCCTCAAGCGCGGCATCGAAAAGGCCGTTGAGGCCGTCACCGCCGAGCTGCTGAACTCCGCCAAGGAAATCGAAACCAAGGAAGAGATCGCGGCCACCGCCTCCATCTCCGCCGGTGACGACGAGATCGGTGCCCTCATCGCCGAAGCCCTGGACAAGGTGGGCAAGGAAGGCGTCATCACGGTCGAGGAGTCCAACACCTTCGGCCTGGAACTGGAACTCACCGAAGGCATGCGCTTCGACAAGGGTTACATCTCCGCCTACTTCGTCACCGACGCTGAGCGCCAGGAAACGGTCCTTGAGGATCCGTACATCCTGATCGTCAACTCCAAGATCTCCAACGTCAAGGAACTGGTTGCTGTCCTGGAAAAGGTCATGCAGTCCAACAAGCCGCTGCTGATCATCGCCGAAGACATCGAGGGTGAGGCCCTGGCCACCCTGATCGTCAACAAGATCCGTGGCACCTTCAAGTCCGTCGCCGTCAAGGCTCCGGGCTTCGGTGACCGCCGCAAGGCACAGCTCGCCGACATTGCCGTGCTCACCGGCGGCCAGGTCATCTCCGAAGAAGTCGGCCTGAAGCTGGAAACGGCTGGACTCGAACTCCTGGGCCAGGCACGCAAGGTTGTTGTGACCAAGGACGAGACCACCATCGTCGAGGGTGCAGGCGACGCCGACCAGATCGCCGGCCGGGTTTCCCAGATCCGCGCCGAGATCGAGAACTCCGACTCCGACTACGACCGCGAGAAGCTGCAGGAGCGCCTGGCCAAGCTGGCCGGCGGCGTTGCAGTCATCAAGGCCGGTGCCGCCACGGAGGTTGAGCTCAAGGAGCGCAAGCACCGCATCGAAGACGCCGTGCGCAACGCCAAGGCTGCCGTCGAGGAAGGCATCGTCGCCGGTGGCGGCGTGGCCCTCATCCAGGCCGGCGCCAAGGCGTTCGCCAACCTGCAGCTGTCCGGCGACGAAGCAACCGGTGCGAACATCGTCCGCGTTGCCATCGACGCCCCGCTGAAGCAGATCGCGTTCAACGCCGGCCTCGAGCCCGGCGTCGTCGTCGACAAGGTCCGCGGCCTGCCCGCCGGCCACGGCCTCAACGCAGCCACCGGCGAGTACGTCGACCTGCTGGCGGCCGGCGTCAACGACCCCGTCAAGGTGACCCGCTCTGCCCTGCAGAACGCGGCTTCCATTGCCGGCCTGTTCCTCACCACCGAGGCAGTTGTTGCTGACAAGCCCGAGAAGAACGCTGCTCCTGCCGGCGGCGACGACATGGGTGGCATGGGCGGAATGGGCGGCTTCTAGCCCTTCCGTCCGGGACCTGTCCCGCTGATACAAGAATGCGGCCCCCTCTTTGGAGGGGGCCGCATTCTGCGTTTTCCGTGCTGCCGGGTCTACTTCTTCGCGCTGGCGAGCATTCCTTCGACTTCCTTCTTGAAGGCGTCGGCGGCGGCCTGCGGAGTCAGCCGGTCATACAGCACTTCGTCGGTGTAGCGCTTGATCACGTTCTGCACGCTGCCGGCACCCACTGGCGGGACAGGGGGTGCTTCCTTGATGTCCGGAGCGATGTCCTTGAGGAAGGACACCACGGTGGTGTCTGCCGGCTTCAGGCTGGGCGTGATGCTGTCCACGATCGCAGCGTTGGTGGGCACGCCGCGGTCCGTCATCAGGATGGCCCCCGCTTCGGGGCTGTTGGTGAGGTAATCGATGAAGGCGGCCGCTTCCTTGGGGTGCTTGGAGCGGGACGAAGCGGACCAGAACATGGTGGGCTTGTAGTACATGCCGTTCTTCGCTGACGCGCCGTCCTGGCTGGGCGCACGCAGCATCTTGATGGGGCTGGCCGTGGTGGACTCGAGGGAGCCGAGCTGGTTGGTCCACCACCAGGCCATGCCCACGCGGTTGGTGCCGAAGAGGCTTTCTTCAAGGCCCGCGCCGGAGTCTTCAGTTGCTACCGTGGCCGGCGGGCTGGCCTTTGAATCCCGCTGCTCCTTCAGCCGCTCCCAGAACGATGCTGCGGTGGCGGTGTCGAAGTCCAGCTTCCCGTCCTGCGAGTACAGGTCCTGGCCGTGCTGGCGCAGCCAGATGATGAGGTCCGCCTCATTACTGCCGTAGGCCGCGCCGTACGTCTTCCCGTCGCCGGAGGCGCTGATCTTGGCTGCAATGTCCAGGAACTCGTCCCAGGTCCACTTCGTATCGTCCGGGACCGGGACGTTGGCCGCTTCAAAGACTTTGGTGTTCGCCATGATGACGTAGGCGTTCTGCCCGGTGCTCAGGCCGTACTGGGCGCCATCGTACTGTCCGGAGGCGAGGGCCTCCTTATCGAGCTTTGAAGTATCAACTCCCTCCTGCTTCGACAGGTCAAGGAGTGCGCCCCGCCCGCCGTACTCCGCGATGTACTTCTGGTCCATCTGGATAACGTCCGGGGCATCGTTGGCGGCGGTCTTGGTGGCCAGCTTGTCCCAGTAGCCGCCCCATTCGCCGGGCTCGGACTCGATCTTGATGTTGGGGTGGCTGGCTTCGAACGCGTCAATGACCTTCTCTGTCTGGGCGTTGAGGTATTCGTTGCCCCACCAGGCAAACCGCAGGGTGACCTGGTCGCCGCTGCCTGAACTGCCCGAGGCGCCGCAGCCTGTTGCCAGCAGCGTAATTGCCAAAGCTGCAGCTCCCAGCTGGAACCTTCGGCGGCTTACGGTTGGAGTCGTCATCGATCTGCCTTCCTGAAATCTTTGGGCGCTTTCCCGGGCGTTGCGCCGGCATCCGTGCCGTTTCGCCCAAGTGAGAAAGCGTTTTCTCGTTCGATACAGTGATTGTGTCCTTGTTGGTCGGGGGCAGTCAATAGTTTTGGGTAAACGTTTTCCCGAAATGGTTTTTTCATCCTGCAAGACTTTCCGCTTCTGCGCGGTCCCGGCTGCGCCCGGCAGCGTTCAGGCATTGTCGGGCCGGTCTGGCAGGATGGACCGGTGACGATTACTGCAGCGGCTGACGGTTCGGCCTTGGGAAACCCCGGCCCCGCCGGATGGGCCTGGTACGTGAATGACGAGTGCTGGCGTGCCGGCGGGTGGCCCCACGGTACCAACAACCAGGGCGAGCTGATGGCAGTGCTGGACCTGCTGCGCGCAACCGCGCACGTCCGGCAGGAGGACCTCCACATCCTGTGCGACAGCCAGTACGTCATCAATTCGATCACCAAGTGGATGCCCGGCTGGAAGCGGAAGGGCTGGCGCAAGGCAGACGGCAAGCCGGTCCTTAATGTTGAGCTCCTCAAGGAACTCGACCGTGAGCTTGCCGGGCGCAAATACACCTTCGAGTGGGTGAAAGGCCATGCTGGCCATGACCTCAACGAGGCCGCCGACGAACGGGCCAGGGCGGCAGCCACGGCTTACCAGCAGGGGGTCGCTGCCCGTTCCGGACCGGGATTCCAGGGCCACCAGCACGAGGCCGGAAGCCGCGGAACAGCGCAGGCCGGCGCGCCTGCCACCACACGGGTTGCCGCAGAGCAGCCTTCCACCGATCAGCCTGCAGCATCGCAGCGTTCGGCGGCACAACCTGCTGCCCCGGAGCGTGCAGCAGCGGGCCATTCAGCATCGCAGCGTTCGGCGATGCCACCAGCTGCCGCACGGCCTGCCGCCAAGCCGGAGCCGGATCTGTTCACTGACCCCGGGCTCTTTGGCGACCCAAAGCTTTTCAGCGAACCGGACCTTTTCAGTGAGCTGGGAAGCGAAGCCTTCGAGACCGAACCCGGCACGGCAGAGCCATCCGCGGAAGCGCAGGTGGAGGAACTCGAACGTGAACTCCTGGGTCCCCTCGTCCGCGGCGACATGGGCCGCACAGCCGTCCTGCTGCACCCCGACTTCATGGAGATCGGCAGTTCGGGCCGGGTCTGGACCCGGGATGCCATGATGATGGCCCTCGAAGAAGACCCGGGGGAGCGGACCGATATCGAGATCCTGGGGACCGACCGCGTCGGCACCAGCGCTGTCCTGCTGACCTACCGAAGCTTCGCCCGCTCCGGCACCACGCTGAGAAGCTCACTGTGGGTGCTCGACGGCGGCCGCTGGCGGCTGCGGTTCCACCAGGGCACGCCGGAGGCATAAAGGGCCTAGCTGAAACGCTGCGTGTTTCCCTGCTCCGCCTGGGCGTAGGTGGCCGCTGCGGAGGCCAGCGCTGTATTGATGGAGGCCAGCGAGGCCTCTACCCTGCCCTGCGTGATGGTCCACTCGGTGATCAAGGCCTGGAAGTTCGTGGCCGCGGAGCCCCGCCAGGACCCCTGGAGTTCGTCGAGGCCGCGCTTCATGGACTGGACGTCGGTGCTGATCCTGTCCACCGTGGCCTGGACGCTGGCCGACTTCAGTTGCAGCAGTTCGGTATCGACGGAGATGATGCTCATGGCTGTGCCTTTCGCTCGCGGCGGGACAGCGCAGGCTGCCCTGGCCCGGCTGGTCCGGGCCGCTGAAACGAGCCTAGGGACGGGCAGGACAGTGGGCCACGGCCACAGAGCTATATGTGGATAACCTTGCCGTCGCTGACCTCGGCTTCGCCGTCCGCCGCGGCCTCGTCCCGGTACGGCAGACTGACCACCATCGTGGCGCCCCCGCCGTCGGTCTCCTGTACGCGGACCGAACCGCCGTGTGAACCAACAATTGCCGCAACAATGGCCAGGCCCAGGCCGCTGCCGCCCGTGTCGCGTGTCCGCGAGGTATCTGCACGGTAGAAACGTTCAAAGACCTTTGACGCGTCCTCCTCGGAGATGCCCGGGCCATGGTCCCGTACCTCAACCACGGAGCGCGGCTGCCCGTCCACCGTACGCACGCCGACAGCCAGCTCGATGGGGCTGCCTTCGGGAGTGTAGCGCAGGGCGTTGCCCACCAGGTTTCCCAGCACCTGCCGGATTTTAGCCTCATCGCCGAGTACCGGTGCGGGCTTGGCCGGTCCGTCGTCGATCCCGGCCAGCGTGATCACCCGGGAGCGGTCGCTGGCCTGCGTGTCCACCACGGCATTATGTGCAATGAGCTGGAGGTCAACGGGCTTTTGCTGCAGCGGGCGCTGCTCGTCCAGGCGGGCAAGGAGGAGCAGGTCCTCCACCATGGAACCCATGCGCTTGGCTTCGCTTTCGATCCGCCCCATGGCGGTGGCAACGTCCTCGTCCGTGGTCAGGGCTCCGTGGCGGTACAGCTCGGAGAAGCCGCGGATGGTCACCAGCGGGGTCCTCAGCTCGTGCGACGCATCCGCGGCGAAGCGCCTCATCCGTGCCTCAGACGCAGTGCGGGCCGCGAAAGCCGTCTCGATATGCGCCAGCATCGCGTTCAGGGAGCTGCTGAGCCGGCCCAGCTCGGTGGCCGGGTTTTCGACGTCCACGCGGCGGGACAAGTCTCCGGCTGCGATGGCGGCGGCGGTCTTTTCCACCCTTGCCAATGGCCGGAAAGATCGCGAAACAGTCCAGCTGGCAATCAGTGAGGCGAGCAGGAGCGTCAGCAGGCCGACGCCTGTGACCACCAGGGTGGCGTGCTTGAGGACGTCATCCACGCCCTCGAGCGGGAGGCCGATGAGCACTACCGCCGGCTGGTTATTGGACAGGACGGGCACGGCCACAACCCGCCAGTTCTCTCCGTCCGTGCCACCAACCTGGAAGGGCACGCTGTCGCGGGCTCGTGCTTGCTCCGGGCTGATGAAACTGACGGCCGGATGGTTGTCCGGGTCGCCGCCGAGCCTGAGCGGCTCCTGGTCCTGGCGGAAGAGAAGCAGGGAGTAATCGGTGGGGACCTCGGGGCTGGTGGCCTGTAGTTGCGAGAATGACTGCTGCTTGACGGCAAGCCCCACGGCGGCATTGAGCTTGTCATCAACCTGGCCCTGGAGGTAGCTGTGCAGCAGCGCCAGGGTCCCGGCCCCGGTCACCGTCAGGGCAATAATGAGCAGGGCCATGATCATGGCCACCAGCTGTGTCCTCAGGGACGAGGACTTCCACCGTTTCAGCAAGGTCAGCGCTTTTCGGCCGTCCGGAGCACGTAGCCCACGCCGCGTTTGGTCTGGATCAGGGCAGGGGCCTCGGGATCGATGTCCACCTTGCGGCGCAGGTAGGAGATGTAGGACTCCACAATCGAGGCGTCGCCGTTGAAGTCGTACTCCCAGACGTGGTCCAGGATTTGCGACTTGGACAGCACGCGGTTGGGATTCAGCATCAGGTAGCGGAGCAGCTTGAATTCGGTGGGGGAGAGCTCAATGACGGTGCCGCCGCGGCGCACTTCGTGGGCGTCGTCGTCGAGTTCCAGGTCGCCCACCCGGATGACGGCGTCGTCGTCGAGGAGCGGCTGCGTGCGGCGGAGCACGGCGCGGATGCGCGCCACTACCTCATCGAGGCTGAACGGCTTGGTCACGTAGTCGTCCCCGCCAACGGTGAGCCCGGTGACTTTGTCTTCGGTGTCGTCCTTGGCGGTGAGGAACAGAACCGGGAAGTGTTTGCCGGAGGCACGCAGCCGGCGGGTGACGGTAAACCCGTCCATGTCCGGAAGCATGACGTCGAGGACAGCCAAGTCAGGCGCGTGGGCATCGGCGGCGGCCAGGGCATCACGGCCGTTGGCCGCGGATACCACCTCGAAGCCGGCGAACCTCAGTGACGTGGACAGCAGCTCGCGGATGTTGGGTTCATCGTCAACAACGAGGAGTTTCGCTTCGGGGCCGTTCTTGTTCATGTTCCCATCATGCTCCCAGTCTCTGGGAGTTGTCTGGATGTTCCATGGAAGAACGTTGCGTATCCTCGGCACGGCCGCAGGTGGAATCCTCTCGTGCCGAAGGTGGCGGGAAATCCTCCCACCTGCCGCACGGGCCCACAAGGGTGGAACACCCCCTCCCGGCGGGAGGCTTCCCCCTCTTTTGCAGCCTCCCCTGCGGCCACCTACCCGTCCTCATGGGCGTTCCCCACGTGTCACCGGGGGCTGTTTACAGCGCCTTAACTGTCGCCGTATGGTGCTTACCTAGAGCTTACGGGCAACCGTGGGCAAGGGAGGGCCTGCACAATGAAGAGCAAATTTGCGGCCATGGCTTTGGGAGCAGGAGCCCTTGTCATCGCCTTACTGGCGGGCGGCCCCACGCAGGCCGCTCACGCAGCCGACGAACCGCTGATTGGACTGACATTCGACGACGGGCCGTCGCCACAGCGCACGGCTTACGTCCTGGATGTCCTGAAGGCAAAGAACGTCAAGGCAACGTTCTTCCTGCAGGGGGCCAACGCACAGCTCTACCCCGACCTCGTGCGCCGGATCAAGGCCGAGGGGCACGTCATCGGCAACCACTCATGGAACCACGCCAATTTTCTCGAAATCAGCCAGGCAGACCAAAAGCAGCAGATAGACAGCACTAATGCGGCTATCAGTGCCGTGACTGGCGAGACGCCACGGCTCATGCGCTTCCCGTTTGGCAACGGCACCCCGTACGCAGTGAACTACCTGCGGACCATCGGCATGAGCGGCGGCATTCTGTGGCGTTGGCACATTGGCCAGCCCGGCGACTTTGAGTGCCCCGGGGCGGCCGGCGTGCAGAAGTTCGTCATGGATGAGGCGGCGCCAGGGGCGATCATCCTCCTCCATGATGCCGAAGACGTCCTGTCCTGCCCGGCTTCACAGTGGACATACCTGGCCACCACCATCGATGCGCTGCGCGCCCAAGGGTATGAGTTTGGCGTGGTGGCTCCCTCGGCCACAGCCAACCCGCTCAACGAGGGCTCACCCGCCGTCGTGGTTCCCCCGGCCGGCTCCTAGCCGGTGATTGGCGAGCTGGAGCTGCCCGTCCCCAGCCTGCTGCGCCAGGACCTGCCGGCAGTGGTGGACGCTGCCCTGCGCCGGCGCGGCATGGTGGTCACCCGGGCTAAAACGGAGAGCATCATCCCTCCGGGGGCCAACATGACCACTGGCGGGCTTTGGCGGATCCAGGGAATGGCACAGCAGGCAGGATCAGGCAGCGAAGCGGAACCTGCGCCCTTCAGCGTCATTGCCAAGCTCACCCAGTCGCCACTGTTGTGGCCGGGCATCCAGGCTGTACCTCCGGAGTTCCGCGAGCGGCTGGCAGAGCGCTACCCGTGGCGCACTGAAGCGCAGGCGTACGCCGCCGGGGTCAGCACAGCATTGCCCTTCAACGCCCGGATGCCTGAGGCTTTCCGGATCACCGAGCTGGATGCGCAACGGATCCTCATCTGGATGGAGGACGTGGACGACGGCGGTGCCCACGGGTGGAGCGATGAGCAGTTTGCGGACGCCGCCTTTGTCCTGGGCGGCCTCGCGGGCAGCCCGGACGTGGATGCACTTGTCACGGCAGTGCCGGATGCCACGACATCGCGGCGCCTGGAGTTCTTCCTCGAGGGTGTCGGAATGCAGTTGCTCATCCCGGCGATCATGGGCGACGACGTGTGGCAGCACCCGGTGGTGGCCGGCGCAGCGGACCCCGCGGTCATCAGCGGGCTGAGGGGCCTGGCAGGAAGGGCCCGGGACCTGGTGGACGTGCTTGTGGCCCTGCCCCAGTTCCCCATGCACGGCGACGCCAGCCCCCAGAACCTGCTGGCCCGGGCAGCCAACGGTGGGGACGAAGCGTTCATCCTCATTGACTGGGGAAACTTTGGGAGGGGCCCGGCCGGTTTCGACCTGGCGCAGCTCCTGGCCGGGCGGGTCAACGACGGCGACATGCCAGGCAGCGACCTTGTCCGGTTGGCGCCGCTGTGCGTGGACGCCTACTGCAATGGGATGGCCGAGGCCGGGACCGAACCCGATGCGTCATCCGTCGCCCGCGGCCACGCAGCCGCCATGGCCGTATTCACCGGCCTGTCCGCACTGCCGCTGGACCAGCTGGCGGCGCCGCGCCCCGGGCTGGAAGACGTGGTGGCCGGGCGGCTGGACATGGTCCGGTTCATCCTGGGACGGCTGGACGCGCTGGGCATGTAGGCGCACCTGCCAGGGCAACAGGACTCACCATCCAAGCGTGCCGGGCTCACCCTTGAACGGCCCCACCACCTGGTCGGTAACCCAGCCGCCGTAAAAGCCCCCGGCCTGGGGGCGGGCAACTTCGCCGTTCACCTCGCACCGGTCCATCGGCCCCGCATAGACGGCCACCCGGCCCGCCAGTTCCGCGTAGCCGGGAAGCGGCTGCGGGTAGGACCATGCGGCCCGCTCTGCCGACCGGCCGCCGCCGCGAACGGTGAAGTATTCGGCCTGGCCCTTGAACTCGCACCAGGTGGTTCCCTGGGCGGACTCCAAAGCGCCGGGAAGGAATGCGGCGCGAGGTAGGTAGTAGACGGGCGGATGGCTGGTTTCCAGCACCCTAAGCCAGTCTGTGGTGTCAAGGATCAGTTCTCCGCCCAGGAAGATCCGGATCCGCCCGGAGCCTGTCTCGACCCGCGGCGGCCGTGGATAGTCCCACACCGACTCCTGACCCGGTCCCGGCACTGCCGGAGTGATTCGTTGCCTCATGTGTCCAGTGTGCGTCCCGGCGGACGCTGACGCACTCGGGAACCCAAAATGCGGCAAGAACGTTCGGCTTGCGGTATCTTCCCCAGCAACGGATGCGGGAATACAGTGATGCTTGCCGGGCATGGGCCTGGCACGAACTGTTTAACGGACCACCGCGTGCTGTTCCAAGCGCTGCCGGTGGCCCCTTCCACCGGTAGTACCCGATAGTTCCTGGCCATCGAAGGGGATAGACCATCATGACTGACCTGAGCGCCACCGAAAACACAACCGCCGACGAACGCACCATCCGGGACTGGGCTGACCTTGCCGAGGAGATGTGGTCCTATCTCACGGGCAAGGGCGCAGCCATCAATTATGAGTTCATCGACATGACCGTAGAGGTTCCCCGGGACATCGGCCCCGATGCGCCGCGTGCCACGTGGAAGCTCAACGGTGCCCTGAGAGTCACCACCAGCGACCGGGATACAGCCGGGCCGGACGCGGACCGCGGCTGACGGAGATGCCGGATAACCGTCTGGACATGGATCTGGACATTTCATTCACGGACGAGTCCGGAGCGGTCACAACAGGTAAAGCCCGAGCCGCCGGCACAGAGGTTACGGTATCCCTCGAGGAGCTGGCCCCGTTAAGCGGCGGCAGATTACCTTCGGTGGAAGTCATCAAACCTTTGGCGGAGTTCCTGGCCCGCAAGGGGTTAACAGTCACCGTCGCCGGCCCGGACGGGCCCATCCTTAGCCTGGGCAAGGTGGACAGCCGGGCCTCGCAGCGGCTCATAACCCGCTCGCCCCACATCAAGCTGGGCAAACTGGGGTCCCTGCTGCCACTGGTCCGCCAAGGCAGGCGCCGGCCCAAAGGCATGCCGCTGCTGCCACCGTTCACACCCATGCCGCTTTTTCCCACCGTGCAGCGAAAGATTGTCCGCCGCGTCACCACTACCCACTACGCAAGGGGCGGGGGCCGTCCAAGGCTGATATTCGTGCAGGACGCTGCCACCTGGAACGGCCAAATCCCGAGGGAGGTGGCCCTGACGGAAGATGTCACGACTATCGGAAGCAGCCCGGGCTCCGGCCTCCAGCTCGAAGGCCTGGAGGCACTGCACGCGGAAATCAGGCACGACGATCAGGACGAGTATGTCCTGGTGCCGCACGGGCCGGTCAGCGGCAGCGTGGTCCTTTCAGGACCTTCCATTTTGCGGACCGGTGCGAGGATCCAGATGGGGCAGTGGTGCCTTGCATTCTTCCGGGAGGAATTCGCTGACCACGGCCGCCCCTATGGTGGCCGCAGCGGCGGGGAACTGGCTTATGAACGCCCCCAGCTGGACCCTCGGACCGGAACCATCGAACGGGACAGCTCCGAAGGCGTGTGGTGAGGAGGTAATCGAGGCTGGCTATTCCGCGGAGTCGGCATCCTTGGCGTCCATGATCCGGTAGGCATACCCCTGTTCGGCCAGGAACCGCTGCCGCTTAGCGGCGAAGTCCTGGTCCAGCGTGTCGCGGGCCACCAGCGAATAGAAGCGGGCCGCCCGCCCATCCTTCTTTGGCCGCAGCAGCCTGCCGAGCCGCTGGGCCTCTTCCTGGCGGGACCCGAACGAACCGGACACCTGGATGGCCACCGAAGCCTCCGGCAGGTCGATGGAAAAGTTGGCCACCTTGGACACCACAAGCGTCTGGATCTCCCCGGCACGGAACGCATCAAAGAGCCGCTGCCGCACCTTGACCGAGGTGTCTCCCTTGATGACAGGTGCCTGCAGGCGCTCGCCGAGGTCGTCGAGCTGGTCGATGTACTGGCCAATCACCAGCAGCTGCTCGCCGGCGTGCCGTGCCACCAGCTGTTCCACCACCAGGGATTTGGACTCGGAGGTAGAACACAGCCGGTATTTGTCCGCGTCGTCGGCCATGGCGTAGGCAACCCGCTCGTCCTTCGGCAGGTCCACCCGCACCTCGACACAGTCTGCCGGTGCGATGTAGCCCTGGGACTCGATGTCCTTCCATGGTGCGTCGTACCGTTTCGGCCCGATCAGGCTGAAGACCTCGCCCTCACGCCCGTCCTCACGGACCAGTGTGGCTGTCAGGCCCAGGCGGCGCCGCGCCTGCAGGTCGGCGGTCATCCGGAAGATCGGAGCCGGCAACAGGTGTACCTCGTCATAGATGATCAGGCCCCAGTCGTGGCCATCCACCAGTTCCAGGTGGGGATACAGGCCACCGCGTTTGGTGGTCAGGACCTGGTACGTGGCAATGGTCACGGGGCGCACTTCCTTCAGCGCGCCGGAGTACTCGCCTATTTCGTCCTCGGTCAAGGACGTGCGCTTCAGTAGCTCGTCCTTCCACTGCCGCGCGGCCACGGTGTTGGTGACCAGGATCAGCGTGGTGGTGGACCCGGTGGCCATGGCCGCGGCGCCCACCAGCGTCTTACCGGCTCCGCAGGGGAGCACCACCACGCCGCTGCCGCCGGACCAGAAGTTTTCGCTGGCCAGCCGCTGGTAGGGGCGCAGCTGCCAACCGTCCTCGTTCAGTGCGATGAGGTGCGGGGTGCCGTCAACGTAGCCGGCAAGGTCCTCCGCCGGCCAGCCGATCTTGAGCAGGAGCTGCTTCACCTGGCCGCGCTGCGATGCGTGGACCACCACTGTCTCGCCGTCGATCCGAGGCCCAAGGAGCGGCTGGATCTTCTTGGCCCGGATGACTTCCTCCAGCACCGGATAGTCGTCGGTGCGCATCACCAGCCCGTGCTGGGGATCCTTCTCCAGGCGCAGCCGCCCGTACCGCGACATCGTCTCCTCGATATCAACCAGGAGCGAATGCGGTACGGGAAAGCGTGAATACTTCAACAGCGTGTCCAGGACCCGTTCGGCGTCCAGCCCGGCGGCGCGCGCATTCCACAGCCCCAGCGGCGTGAGCCGGTAGCTGTGCATGTGCTCGGGTGCCCGCTCCAACTCCGCGAACGGCGCGATGGCATGCCGGGCCTCCGTGGCGAGCTCGTGGTCCACTTCAAGCAGGATGGTTTTGTCACTCTGGACAATGAGGGGTCCGTCGTTCACGCAGGACAGTCCTTTACTGGTGCAGTTCCTCTGCAGCCTCGATATCGATGATCCGGTGGATGGACAGGACCCGTTCCGTGTCCTTGGCGGGGTCGAAGACACGGACGCGTCCGCCGCTTACTGAAAGCGGAACAACGGTTTCGAGGGTGGCATTCCCCATGCTGTCCACCACGTTCATGCTGATCCGTTGCTTGAGCCGGATGGCGCGCTGCAGCGCCTCCAACCCCAGCTGGGTTGCCGCTTCCGCCTCATGGCCGGCCGCGCCGTGGCGGCCAGGAGCGCCGTCCGCCTGGCGCAGTACGGCAAGCTGGGCGTCCACATCGTCGGCGGCCGGTGCAAGGCGGGGCGCCGTGTACACGGGCCGCGGGCTTTCCTGCGGGACCGGTCCGCGCCGGAGCCGGACTGCGGAGTCCTCCACGCCATCCACCGACGGCGAGAGTCCGAGTCCGCGCAGGATCTGCACTGTTTCGCGCGGCGGCAAAGAGGACGCCAGGACGGTGGGAGCGAGCCGGACCAGGCCGAGCGCGGCTGCCCGTGGCCCGGACAGGAGTTCCTGCAGCGCTTCCTCGTCATCGCCCTGGATGAAGCTGGCGGCGGTCCCCACCCGGAGCTGCCCATGACGGGCGGCGGTGTCCTGGATGAGGTATTCCAGCGGCTGCGGCACCGCGGTGGCGGAGTGGTCGCGCAGGAACTGCAGCAGGCGGCCGGCGTCATAGCCGGCGTCCAGTGCGCGCCGGACGGAGGCCTCGGAGAACCGGTAGATCGTGGCTGGTCCCTGGCCTTCGGCGTCGGCCATGGCCAGGAGCTTTTCCGCCAAATCGGGTGCCAGGTAACCAGGAGCCACTGCTGTCAGGTCGGCCTGGAGCAGTACATGGTTCAGGGCGGCCGGCAGGTGCTGGCCCAGTAGCGTCATTGCCTCGTCGGGGTTGTCACCGGCGAAGGCGGCTCCCAGCTGGGTCAGGGCCCCGGAGCCCACCAGGCCGAGCAGCTCGGCCTCGGCGAGGACGCCGCGGATCAGGGAGCTGAAGCGCCGCGCCATCCGGGGCTGCGCCCACTCGGCGCGCTGGAGGACCGCCGCCGCGTCCAGTACCGGCGCGGCGCCGTCACCGGACGCCGCCTCGGTGGTCAGCTCCAGCAGTATCTCCAGGATGCGTTTGCGGATGACGGGGGCGTCGGGCCGCTGCGCTTCCGCAGACAACGGGACAATGGCCCCGCCGGCACCCGACCGGTGCGCAGCCGGAACCCCGGAGGTTCCGTTGACCGGCTGGCCCACCAGCGACGGTACGCGTTCGCTGGACAGCCAGGCATTGACCAGCCACTGCCATTGCTCCTGCCGTGGCAGCGCCAGCCACTCAAGCTGCGGTGGCTGCACCCAGGACGACGAGTCGACGTCCAGGCGGATGAGTCCAGCAAGGCCGCAGAGCTCCAGCAGCAGTCCCAGCTGCGGTTGGCTGATCTGCAGCAGCTCACCGAGCCGCCGCGTTTCCCGTACCCCAACGCCACCGCTGCGCAGCGTGGCCAAGGGCTGGCGCTGCACGGTGTGCAGCAGTTCGCCCACCAGCCGCAGGGTGTCCGAGATGGCGCTCAGGGCAGCATTCCGGCGGAGGGCCGCGGTGGTGGTGCCGAGCTTCGGCACCGGCGGCGTCAGCGTGAAGTCGTTGATGATGGCGCCGCCCCGCAGGGACAGCCCTACGCTGTGGGGCAGCTCAACGTGGGCGGCGTCGAGCGGAACCAGCAGCCCCCGGGCCAGCAGCCAGTCGATGGGCCCGACGTCGGCGCCCTCGGTGGCGACTGACGCCTTGCGTTGCGCCTGGGGGACGGCACCCATGGCCCAGTTCCGGAACCTGGCGAGCAGCGCCGTCGTCCGCTCCGGGGCGTGGGCGAGGATGTCCTGCACGGCTTCCGGCGAGGACGTCCAGTGCTGCAGGGCCAGTGCCGCCTCCATCGGGGTGGTGGCATCCTGGATCTCGGCGCCGCTCCGGTGCAGTTCGGACACAAGCTGTACCGCCCGTTGGGCGAACGCAGGCTGGAGCCGGACAAGTTCGGTGTAGCTGCGGCCCAGTCCCGCGGGATAAATGCCTACTACGTCCTTGAGGCAGCCTACGGGGAGGTAGAAGCGCTGGCGGTTGCCGGAGGGGGTGCCGTGTGGTGGATCGGCCCGGTGCACCAGTGCAAGTTCCTGCAGTCGGTCCAGGATCCGTTCCAGGATGGGCACTGAGGAGCCTGCGACCATTTTGCGCAGCGCGGGTGCGCTGGCGCTGTGCCCGGTATCGGTGTTGGTGCACAGATGGAGGGTTTCAAGGACCTGCATTTGTGGCCTGTTGAGACGCTCCAGGGCACGCTGCACGCTGACCCGCGAGCTGGCCCGCGCCGCCAGGGCAGGGAAGTCCGGCACGGCGGGGGACAGCAGGTCCGGACGCGCGGCGAACAGTTCCCGCAGCGAGTCGTCGCTGCGGGCCGCCAGGTCCTTGCTGAGCGCGCGAATGAGGGACATCAGTCCAACGTTACCGCTGGTCAGGTTTTCCTGCCCGGCGCCGCCCTGCAACGCTGTCGAGAACCAGGAAGAGCATGAGGACGAACGCCGCGGGCAGGCCGTACAGCGCCGTGTAGGTGACCCACGCGGGAGCCACGGACCCGGCAAAGGCAAGGGCCATGACCGCCGCCACGGCGGCGAGCGAGAGCACGGCAATGACGGCGGCGGCAATCATGATGGGCCGCCGGTAGCGCGAGGGTGTCATGGACGTAACGCTACCGCCCCTCCGGCAGCGCGCGTGAACCCGGCGTCGGGGGCGGCATGAAGCGGGATTCGGTCGCGGGGCAGGATAACCTTGAAGGATACAGACCAACACGGTACGCAGCTGCCATACCTTAAACCCGCACAACCGGCGCGGATGCGGTGGCGGCCGGCCGTGCATCACAACAGCAGAACGAAGAAGGTTGATTCAATGCCTACCGGCAAGGTCAAGTGGTATGACAAGGACAAAGGCTTCGGGTTCCTCGCGGGTGAGGACGGCCAGGAGGTCTTCCTGCCCAAATCGTCTCTGCCCGAGGGCGTGACGGAACTTAAGGCCGGCACCCGCGTGGAGTTCGGCGTGGCCGACGGCCGCAAGGGTGCCCAGGCTTTGGGCCTGCGCGTCCTCGACAAGACTCCATCCATCGCCAAGGCGAAGCGGCCCAGCGCCCGCGACCTTGCGCCCCTGGTCCAGGACCTGGTGACTGTCCTCGACAATCTCTCGGGCACCCTGTCCAACGGCAAGTACCCGGACGGCAACAAGGGCAAGGCCATTGCCGCCGCCCTGCGTAAGGTTGCCGACGAGCTGGACGTTTAGGCAGCAATGAATCCGGAAGCTGAACAGCCCGACGCAGGAATGCAGGCCTCGGAACAGGAGACAGCCGGTGTGCCCCAGGCAGCTGCCTCGGAGCGCACGGCCGTCTCCGGCTCCGCCACGGCCGTGAAGGCGGCTCCCCAACGCAAGGCGGGCGTGCCGGTGTGGCGGACAGGGAAGTCGGATGCATTCCTGGCCGCCGCCGTCGACGTTGCCAGGACTGCCCTGGAGGGAATCACCTCAGCGTCGGACATCGGTCCACACCTGGCTGCCAAGAGCGAAGGCGACCGCCTGGTGACGCACCTCTTCGAATCCAGGTTGCCTGGCTACTCGGGCTGGCAGTGGTACGCCGTTATCACCCGCAACTCCCGCTCCAAGCTGGTGACGGTCAACGAATTGGGCCTGTTGCCCTCGGAGGATTCGATCCTGGCCCCGGAATGGGTGCCGTGGGCTGAGCGGGTGCGGCCCGAGGACGCCCGGGAAGAGGAGCACGAGCAGGAGCGCGCGGTCCCTGACGCCCAGGCTGCAGGGGAACCCGCTGATGTGGGTTCCGGGGAACCCGAAGCGGAACAGGATCCGGAAGAGGCAGAGCCTTCGCTGCAGGCCGGGTCCTCGGACGCTGGCCAGGCAGACGACCCAGAGGGCTAGCCAGCCCCCTTGCGGCGGGTCCGTCGACCCAACCAACAGCAAACGGCGCCGCCCGGGGTAAACCCGGGCGGCGCCGTCGTATTTTCATTCGCCGGGGCCTTGCCGACGGCGAAAGCTACTTGCGCAGCTCGCCCACCACAAAGTCGATGCTGGCCAGCAGGGCCGAAACGTCCTCGGGGTCGATGGCAACGAAGGTGGCGATACGGAGCTGGTTGCGGCCCAGCTTGCGGTAAGGCTCCGTGTCCACAATGCCGTTGGCGCGCAGGACCTTGGCCACCGCGGCGGCATCCACGGAGTCGTCGAAGTCGATGGTGGCAATGACGTTCGAGCGCTCATCCGGGTTGATGACGAACGGCGTCGCGTATTCAGATGCTTCGGCCCACGTGTAGATGCGGCCGGCGGAGTCGGAGGTGCGTCCCGCCGCGAAGTCCAAGCCGCCGTTGGAGTTCAGCCACTGCACCTGGGCGTCCAGCGTTACCAGGGTGGACAGCGACGGGGTGTTGTAGGTCTGGTTCAGCTTCGAGTTGTCGATGGCGGTCTGGAGGTCCAGGAAATCCGGGATCCAGCGGCCGCTGGCTTTGATCCGTGCGGCGCGTTCCAGTGCGGCGGGGGAGAACAGGCCAAGCCACAGGCCGCCGTCGGAGGCAAAGTTCTTCTGCGGGGCGAAGTAGTAGACATCGCTCTCGGCAACATCGACGTCCAGGCCGCCGGCGGCCGAGGTTGCATCGACCAGGACCAGTGCGCCCTCATCGGCATTTGCTACGCGCTTTACCGGAGCGGAGACGCCGGTGGAGGTTTCGTTCTGCGGCCAGGCGTATACGTCGACGCCGGCCTCGGCCCGGGCAGCCGGGCGGGTACCCGGTTCGGACGTGATGATGGAGGACGCATCCAGGAAAGGTGCCTTGTTGGTGGCGGCGGCGAACTTCGACCCGAACTCACCAAAGGACAGGTGCTGGGCCTTCTTGTCCACGAGGCCGAAGGAGGCAACATCCCAGAAAGCGGTGGAACCGCCGACGCCGAGGACAACCTCGTAGCCCTCGGGCGCCCGGAAGAACCGGCTGAGGCCTTCGCGGACCGAGCCCACGAGGTTCTTGACGGGGGCCTGCCGGTGGGACGTGCCCAGGATGGTCTTCGACGCCGCGGAGAGCGCATCGATCTGTTCCTGCCTGACCTTGGATGGCCCGGCTCCGAACCGTCCGTCCCGGGGCAGGAGGTCGGCAGGAATAGTGATGCTGGTTTCGCTCACGGGTGCTCCAATGTCGGCGGGGAGGTGGCTTTGGCCGGTCGGGCGGACAACGCCGCCCGACAGTCGGCAGTGACTGCCATACAGGCCTTACCCATTCTGCCTGAACCGCCGTAGGCGCGGGAGTCGGAGCCGCTAAAGTCCAAACATTGAGACACTGGTACGTGGGGCCGGCAACTATTCGGACTAAGTCAAAATAGGCTAAGCTTGCCTCCGGACTATGTCGCGCCGCATGGCGGCGGACTGTGTAGGACAACGCGGTAGGACAACGCGGAACAACGCAGGGTATTGCGCTCGAGGAGCTGAGCTGGATGACGGATCTGATCGACACTACGGAGATGTACCTTCGGACCATCCTGGAGCTGGAGGAAGAAAACATCGTTGCCCTGAGGGCCCGTATTGCCGAGCGGTTGCGCCACTCTGGCCCCACGGTGTCCCAGACCATCGGCCGGATGGAGCGTGACGGCCTGGTGGTGGTGTCCGGCGACCGCCACCTGGAGCTCACCGAGGCCGGCCGCAAACGTGCCACAGAGGTCATGCGCAAGCACCGTCTTGCCGAACGGCTCCTGGCCGACGTCATCGGCCTGGACTGGGCCTACGTCCACGACGAAGCGTGCCGCTGGGAGCACGTGATGAGCGAGCGCGTTGAGCGCCGGATCTACGAAATGCTCAACCACCCCACCGAATCGCCCTACGGAAACCCGATTCCCGGGCTGGCGGCACTGGGCGGACACCCGGAGCCGTCGTTGGCCGACGGCGCGATCAGCCTCCTCGAGGCCATGAAGACCTACGGCCCCGCCTCTGCCGTGACCATCAGCCGGCTGGCCGAACCCATTCAAGTGGAACCCGAACTCCTGTCGCAGCTCGACGAAGGCGGCATCCGCCCCGGAGCGGCAGTATCGCTGGAGCGTGTAGGGGACTATATTTCGGTCCGTGTTCCGGGCATTGAAGGCGCCCTTGAACTGCCTCCTGAAGTGGCTGCCCACGTATTCGTAGCCGTCAACTGACACCGTAAAAGCCCTGCTTCTACCCCGTGGGAGCTGAATCACGCAAAAATAACGGAATTGTTACTAAGGGACTTAAGCCCCTATAGTTGAACCAAAGCGTTGATACTTAAGCGTTACCTGATCTGGAGCCGAGCTCTGCCAGCGGATCAGGAGCACCAAGTCATAACTGGCAGAGGCGGGGGAACCACAACTGGCAGCGGGGGACTGCCTTGGGGTGAAGTCCGTCAGCAGCAAGCCTCTTCCAGTGAAGGAACCTTCCGGGGATTTCTCTGTGCCGCAGCTTGCTTACGGCGGACCGGGTCTGTGAACTCTCTGACCCGAATCCGACAGCTAACTTCGCAGGCTATCCAGAGAGGAACCCTTCTTGACCATGCAGACCCCCCGGGGCCGCCGACGCGCGGCGGGCCCCGCTGCTACGCCGCGTGCTGTCGAAACCGTCCAGGCTGCCGAGACCTCGCGCCCCCGCGATCTCCACCGTGATGCGCGCCGCCGTCGGGGTCCATTCCGCCAGATAACGGAATTCGCCTCGGCCAGCGGCATCGGCCAGAAGGCCGGCATCGCGCTAGCCGCCACCGGCCTGGTGCTCACCGTGACCGTTCCCGTCACCAGTCCCGTCATGGCCACTGACGCCAGCGGAACCGGTGCGGTGGCCGCCTCGTCGGTCACGCCGCAGCCCGAGATTTCCGCGGAAGCAGGCGCCCAGATCGACTTCAGCCGCTCCGCCGTCGTAACCCAGGCGGACCCTGACGGCAAGCTCAAGCAACTGCTCAGCGCCCAGTCCGCAGCGTCGGTCTCCCGTGCTGCGTCCGCCGGTAGCCTCGGGGCTCCGCTGGCCACCATGGCGACCGCATCGCCGTTCGGCTACCGCGTCAGCCCCATCACCGGCGGAACCGGCGACTTCCATCGCGGGCAGGACTATGTTGCCCAGTGCGGTACCTCCGTGATGGCTGCCGCCACCGGAACCGTGACCTTTGTGGGCTGGCACCAGTACGGCGGCGGCAACAGGGTGGTGGTGGACCATGGCAACGGCCTGGAGACCACCTACAACCACCTGTCGTCGTTCAACGTGACCGAGGGCCAAACCGTCTCACGGGGCGACGTCATTGCCCTCAGCGGGACCACCGGCGCTTCCACGGGCTGCCACCTCCACTTCGAAGTCCAGGTCAACGGCGAGGTCGTCGACCCCACCGGTTGGCTCTAGCCAAATGATGGTGGACTCTCGAATGGCTGTGACCCGCCGTGACCTGAATGTGACATTCAAACAAAACTGCTGTACCGTCTAACTCGCGTCAACTTTTCCGAAGTTGACGCTCTTGAGTGGATTGCCTAACTCTGCCACCGCTCAAGGTCCGTTCGCATTTCATCGTCTGGCAGGGGCGGGGGAACCAATTTTGGCCTTCTTGTTTCGAAGGCCTTGGGGTTAAGTCACGAAAGCTTCCTTGGAAGCCGTGTGGCCGGGTGACTCCCATCCGAATCCGACAGCTCACCTCGCAGGCATTGGGAGAGGCTACCTTCGTGTCTTCACGCCATAATGCTGCGCGCCACCGTGCGCAAACGGTTCGTACCAACCCTTTGGGCGCCGTGTCCAAGGCTGTTAGTGCCAATGCCGGGACAGTGGGTCGCCAGGCTGCTGTAGTTGCAGCCGCTTCCGGCCTCGTCCTGGGTATGGGCCTGCCGGCCGTCGCGGATACCACCGCGGGCGTCTCGGCATCCACCGAGTCGGGTTCGGCCCAGACCGCCCTTGCCGTCACCGCGGCACCTACCGCCACTGTTTCCTTCGAGCGCCCGGTCATCAAGACCACCGCCGCTCCGAAGCCGGAGCCGGTACGCACCCAGTCCACAGCTTCAGCAGCACGGGATGCCGGCAACGCCGTCACCGCAGCCGCTGACTCAACCGAAGCTGCTTCCGAGAAGCTCGCGGAGACTGTTTCCTCCGCTGCCACTTCGGGCATCGCAGCTATCGCGTACACCGGCATTGGCCACCCGTACGTGTGGGGCGGCACCACCCCCAATGGCTGGGACTGCTCCGGATTCACCCAGTGGGTGTACGCCCAGGCCGGCATCAGCATCCCGCGCGTCAACGCCTGGAACGCCATGAAGCCCACCTCCACTCCCCAGCCTGGCGACCTCGTCATGCAGAACGGCGGCGCACACGTTGGCATCTACGTCGGCAACGGCATGATGGTCAGCGCGCTCAACCCGTCCCAGGGCACCCTCCTGCACGCGGTTGCCGCAACCGGAACCTCCTCGTTCTACACCATGAACTAGTTCCCGGGGCCACAGGCCCCAGGAACTTTTTCTTTGCCCCCGCTTTTCGCTAAATCACACATCCCCGTTCGGGACGTGCCGGCGTACCCCCAAGATGCCGGCGCGTCCATAACCCCCGTGTTGCCTACAGGCCCGGGGACAACGAAAGAGAGAACTGATGACGACTCGTGCTACCGCACGGCATCGCGCCGAAGTCACCAAGACCAACTCAATCGCCATCATCGCCAAGGCTGTCGGCGGCAACGCCGGCGGCGTTGGGCGCCAGGCAGCGGTTATCGCCGCAGCCTCGGGCTTGGTCCTGACCAGCGGCATCGCCGCAAACGCAGCTGACACCAACATCCAGCGCGACTCCGCTCCTGCATCCGCCTTTGAAGTTGGATCAGCCGTTGAAGCCCCGATCTCCGCGGCGTCCACCATCAACATCTCCTTCGAGAAGCCGGCCGTCAGCACCAGCCCGGCTCCGGTGGTTGAGGCAGAGCCCGAGGTTGAGGTCCAGGAAGCGGCTCCGGCTGCCGAGGCCGCCACCGCCCAGACGGCTGCAGCGCCGAAGGTCACCGCTACAGTCACGGCGCAGCCAGCGTCTGCACCCCAGGCGTCTGCCAGCGGCAAGGGCGCAGCAATCCTTTCCGCAGCCTACGCCCAGCTCGGCGTCAACCAGGACTGCACGATGCTCGTCACCAACTCACTGGCTGCCGTGGGCATCAACTTCCACGACTGGCCCGCCGGTTACCTTTCCCTTGGCCGCACCGTCAGCGCTGCCGAGGCCCAGCCCGGCGACCTGATCTACTACGCCGACGGCGGCGCCGGCATGGCCCACATCGCTGTCTACGCCGGCAACGGCCAGGCTGTGCACGGTGGCTACAACGGCAACCAGACCGTGGTCTTCAGCGCCAACGTCGGTTCCGGACCGGTCTTCATCCGCGTCAACTGATCCCCCCGCCAGGGCCGGCCGGTACGGCCGCCCCTCGGAGTGAAAGGACCCCTGCCCACGCGGCCGGGGTCCTTTGCCGTTCACGGGCAGTGCGCCCCGGCGGCCGTTCCTGACGGTAGGGTGTGCCGTGATTAGCTGATCCTGCATTTCTTTGTTTACTCTTGTGGTGTCGATCCATAGCCCGGACATGCCGAGGGCAGCCGGCCCTCGTGCCCCTGACGGGTGCGGCCGTGAAGAGGTACGTGCATGCGCACTCTCGTTCTGAATGCTGGATATGAACCGCTGGCGGTTATTACTTTCCGCCGGGCGCTGGTGCTTGTGCTCACGGGCAAGGCAAGCGTGGTTGCCGAGGGCGAGGATCCCGTGGTGGGTCCGCAGGAAATCCTGGGCCGCCCCTCCGTGATTCTCCTCAACCGCTACATCCGGCCCAGATACAACCATGCCACCGCCGTCAGCCGGCGCGGCGTCCTGAGACGCGATGGGCACAAGTGCGCTTACTGCGGAAAAGCGGCGCACACGATCGACCATGTGCACCCCAAGTCACGGGGAGGGGCGGACTCCTGGGAGAACCTGGTGGCAGCCTGCCTGCGCTGCAACAACGTTAAGGGCGACCACACGCCCGCTGAAATGGGCTGGAAGCTGCGATTCGAGCCGGCACCGCCGCACGGCACCATCTGGCAGATCAAGGAACTGGAAAAGCCCACGCCGGCGTGGGACCCGTTCCTCCTGCCGGAGCGGGCCGCGTAAGGTGCGCTGTTTGTCTGGCCGGTCCTGACGTGTTGCCTGCGCTGGCAGCCTGGCCTGACCGCCTGACCGCCTGACCTGCCGAGTGCCTGGACTGTCCGAAGGGCGTCCGGCACTGGCTACGCTTGGACCATGCAAGACGACGTGCCGGCCTTTGATGCCCTCATCCTGGCGGGAGGCCGATCCTCGCGGCTGGGCGGCGTCCCGAAACAGGGGCTGCTGTTTCGCGGCACCACCCTCCTTGGCCGGGCCCTGGCTGCGGCTGAGGGAGCCCGGGCCACTGTGATTGTCGGCCCGGATCCCGGACCTTTGCCACCCGGAGTGCTCACGTGCCGTGAAGAGCCGGAGTTCGCCGGCCCCGCAGCGGCCATCGCCACGGGCCTGGATGTCCTGGACCGGGCGGGGGCCGGCGCTCCGCACACCCTCGTCCTGGCCTGTGACATGCCCCTGGTTTCCGGGGCTGTGCGGACCCTCCTGCATGAGTTGTCCACGGGGCTTGGGGCGGGGTCTTATGTGGCTTTTGCCGCGGACGAAAACGGTGCGGGGCGGATGCAGCCGCTGGCCGGAATTTATAGCACGGACATGCTAAAAAAGTCCGCCCGGGGGATGGCTGCCACAGGCCGGTTGGTCGACGGATCAGTCCGCTCACTCCTTGCTAGTCTGGACGTGCAGCTTGTCGCCGTTCCGGCCGCTTACACGGCAGATGTGGACACGTGGGACGATGCCGCCGCACTGGGGATTGCCGCCGGCAGCCCGGACGTGGAGGACGTGGACGGGGCCGGGCGCGGTCGCAGTTAACTTTGGAGGCACGTGGTGAAGAGCCAGGACGAAACACTGGAGGAGTGGTGCAGGTCGCTGCTCCAGGCCTACGAGCTTGAAGATGTCCAGGTGGACATCAATGCCATCCTTTCCCTTGCCGGTGTGGCGGCGCATTCAGTGGTCCGTCCCGCCGCCCCGCTGACCACCTTCATCGCCGGATTCGCCGCGGGCCTGGCCTCGCACTCCGGCAGCTCGACGGATGCCGCGGCCATGGAAAAGGCCCTCGCCGTCGCCCGCACGCTGGCTGCCGACTATGACGCTGAAGCCGCCGGGGCTCCCGGCGAATGACAGAAGCACCCGGGCAGGAAGCAGCATCCCCCGCAGGGCACGACCACAGCCACGGACACCCGCGGGAACAACTGCAGGAACAACCGCAGGAGCAGAACGACGAAGGCCAGGCCGGAACCGGCCAGGACCAGGGCCACGGCCACCATCACCTGGCTCACACATGGGCGGAAGCACGCCAGGCCGCCTTTGACGCCGCAACGCCAATCCCGCCCGGCCCGGTGCCGCTGGACCAGGCCCAGGCCCGCAGGTTGGAGCAGGACATCATTGCGCTCCAGGACATGCCGCACTACGCTTCCTCGGCCATGGACGGCTGGGCAGTCAACGGTTCCGGGCCATGGATCCCCGTGGAAGCCGGAGCCCGGCTGGCGCCGCACCAGGCCAGCCCGATCGTTACCGGCGGACTCATCCCGCCAGGTGGCAAGGGGATCCTTCGCAGCGAAAGTGCCGTCCTCGCCGAGGACGAGGACGGGCTCCCCGTCCTTGAAGCGGGTGGAACCGCCCGTCCCGGTGAACCGCGAAACGGCCAGCACGTGCGAAAAGCCGGCGAGGAAGCACATGAAGGGGACACCCTTGTCCCGGCGGGGGTGACCCTGAATCCGGCGCACCTGGCACTCGCCGCACTTGCCGGATACGACGAGCTTCAGGTCCAGGGCAAACCCCTAGTACGCCTGCTGCTGACCGGGTCCGAGGTGGTGGTGCAAGGCCTGCCTGCCCCGGGGAAGGTCCGGGACACATTCGGTCATCAGTTGCCGGCCGTCGTCGGCATGCTCGGCGGTATAGCGGGCGGGCAGCAGCGCATCGGCGACTCCTACGGGGAATGGCTTGCGGCCCTTGAGGACGTGGTCCCGGACGGCCCTGGCGCACCCGGCCTCCCCGCCGACGTCGTCATCACCACCGGGGGAACGGGCCGCTCCGGCACGGATCATCTCCGCCGCGCCGTTGCCGAACTGGGCGGCCGCCTGGTGGTTGACGGAGTGGCCATGCGGCCCGGGCACCCGGTGGTGCTGGCCGAACTCCCCGACGGCCGGTTCGTCCTGGGCCTGCCCGGCAATCCGCTCGCCGCCATGATGGCGCTCTTTACCGTGGGCGCGCCCCTGTTGGCCGCCCTGGGGCACGGAAGCTTGCCGGAGGTGCAGGAGGTGGCCTCCGGTACCCTCATAGACCCGGATCCGGGACGCACGCGCCTCATGCCGTTCCGGCTTCTGTACGGGATGGCGTCGCCGGCCCAGCACACCGGCCCGGGCATGATGCGCGGGCTTGCCGCGGCCGACGGCGTCATGGTGGTTCCGCCGCACGGCGTGCAGTTGGGAGAGCCGGTACCGGCGTTCGCGCTGCCGTGGGGCCCGCCCATTCCAGCCCCGGCGGATCCTGCCAAGGCCAAACCGCGCAGCAGCAGGACATCCCGGACGGCGGCGAAGGCCGGCGCCGCCGGGCCAGTGG
Organism: Arthrobacter sp. Leaf137; assembly: GCF_001423525.1. Classification (GTDB taxonomy): domain Bacteria; phylum Actinomycetota; class Actinomycetes; order Actinomycetales; family Micrococcaceae; genus Arthrobacter. Next base: position 35,796 of record NZ_LMOI01000022.1, read on the forward strand.
ACTGGAGCGCCCTTCTCGGCTGAGCCGGGGGCTGGCCGGGCAGGCACACTGCAGTGCGATGATGGAGACATGAACAGGCAGGACGGTCAATGGGACGCGTGACGCAGCGCCGCAAGGTGCATAAGTATGTCCTGGACGGCTCGCCGAAGGCGCTGGAGTTTCCGGTCCGCTACCGCGAGGATGTCCTGGCAGTGGAGGAACCGCTGGAAATCCGGCTGGGTAGCCTCTCCTATTCAGTCACCATGCGGACCCCTGGCGACGACTTCGACCTGGTAGCCGGCTTCCTGGTATCCGAGGGTGTGATCTGGACCCCGGACCAGCTGGTATCCCTTCGTTTCTGCGCCGGCGAGGACGAAAACGGTGTCCAGACGTTCAACGTGGTGGAGGCCCAGCTGCGCCCGGACGTCCCCCTGCCGGAGACGGGACGGAACGTCTACACGTCCAGCTCCTGCGGCATCTGCGGGACGGACTCCATCGAAGCTGTCCGGAAGTCCTCGCACCACAGCCCCGCGGCGGACCCCCTCACAATCGACGCGCACGTGCTGGCATCCCTGCCCGCCCTGCTCCGGAAGTCGCAGCGCCTCTTCGACGATACCGGCGGGGTGCACGCTGCCGGGCTGTTCCGGATTGAGGAAGACGGCGGCGTGCAGTTGCTGTGCCTTCGCGAGGACGTGGGACGGCACAACGCGGTGGACAAGGTGGTGGGCTGGGCCCTGCGCGAAGGACTCCTGCCACTGCGCGGCACCGTCCTCCAGGTGTCCGGCCGGGCATCATTCGAGCTGGTTCAGAAGGCGGCCCAGGCGGGGATCCCCGTGTTGGCTGCCGTCAGCGCTCCGTCCAGCCTGGCCGTGGAACTCGCGGAGGCCAGCGGCCTGACGCTTGCCGGTTTCAGCCGGGGGACCAGCCTTAATGTCTACGCCGGGGACGCCAGGATCAGCAGTCCGGCAGTTGCCTCCGCGCCCGCCTGACGCTCCACCAACTCCCTTCGGCGCCTGCCGCGAGGGGGTTGGTTTGAGGGCTACCAGCGGGTAGATTTGTCCATCGAATGGACACGATGATCCAATTTTTTCAAGCGCTAAAGAGGGCCCACATTGCATGACGACCGCAGGATCACGGAAGTCCGACTCACCAGGTTTGTGCGTGAGCGTATCGACCCTGCTGTCTACAGCCGGACCGTGCCCCTGGCCCTGGGCAGCTGGGACGTACCGGATGAGCCCGTAGCCGCCCTCGAGGCGATGCGGCAGCAGTTCCAGCCCCTCGAGCACGGGACGGCATGGGGCAAACCGTGGAGCACCAAGTGGCTCCGGCTGCAGGGGGACGTACCCGAGTCGTGGGGCACCGGCCCGGACACGACGGTCGAAGTGGTGGTTGACCTCGGCTTCACCGTCCAAACCCCCGGTTTCCAATGCGAGGGTATTGCCTGGCGGCCGGACGGCACCATCATCAAGGCCGTCTCGCCCCGTAACCGGTACATCCCGCTCAAGCTCCTGGGCACCGGCATGACGGTGGACTTCTACGTGGAGGCAGCGGCCAACCCGGACCTCGCGCAGGACTGGACCTTTGCGGCCACTCCCTACGGTGACAAGTCCACTGCCGGAACGGCCCCGCATTACCGGCTGGGAACTATCGCCATCGCCGAACTCAACCAGACCGTCTGGGAACTGCAGCAGGACGTCTGGACGCTGTCGGGCCTGATGGAACAGCTGCCCCTGGAACTCCCGCGGCGGCACGAAATCCTCCGGGCCCTGGAACGGATGATGGACGTCATGGATCCGGACGATGTCGCCGGGACCGCGGCGGCCGGCCGGGAGGCTCTGGCCGGGGTGCTGGCCCAGCCCGCCTACGCTTCCGCCCACCAGCTGGTGGCCACCGGCCACGCGCACATCGACTCGGCCTGGCTGTGGCCGGTACGCGAAACCGTCCGGAAGTGCGCCAGGACCTTCTCCAACGTGGTGGCCCTGATGGACGAGAACCCGGACTTCGTGTTTTCGTGTTCCTCCGCCCAGCAGCTCTCCTGGATCAAGGAGTCATATCCGGAACTGTTCAGCAGGATCCGGGAGAAGGTCCGCGCCGGGCAGTTCGTTCCGGTGGGCGGCATGTGGGTGGAGTCTGACACCAACATGCCCGGCGGCGAAGCGATGGCGCGGCAGTTCATTGAGGGAAAATCGTTCTTCCTGTCCGAGTTCGGCGTCGAGTGCCGGGAGGCGTGGCTGCCGGACTCATTCGGTTATTCCGCCGCCCTGCCGCAGATCGTGAAGTCCGCGGGAAGCCGCTGGTTCCTGACACAGAAGATCTCCTGGAACCAGACCAACCGGATGCCGCACCACACCTTCAACTGGGAAGGCATCGACGGTACCCGGCTGTTTACGCACTTCCCCCCGGTGGACACCTACAACGCCGAGCTCAGCGGCCGCGAGCTTGCGCACGCGGAACGCAACTACAGGGATCACGGCCGGGGCACCGTGTCCCTGGTGCCGTTCGGTTACGGCGACGGCGGCGGCGGACCCACCCGGGAAATGCTCAGTGCCGCCGCCCGCACCGCAGATCTGGAAGGCTCACCCAGGGTTAGGATCGGATCCGCTGAGAGTTTCTTCCGGCAGGCCGAAGAGGAATATGCGGCCTTGCCCGTGTGGGTGGGGGAGATGTACCTCGAGCTGCACCGCGGCACCTACACCAGCCAGGCGCGCACGAAGAAGGGCAACCGGCGCAGCGAGCACCTGCTCCGGGAAGCCGAGCTGTGGTGTGCCACTGCCGCCGTCCGCACCGACAGCGCCTTCGAGTACCCGGCAGCTGAGCTGAAGCGGCTTTGGCAGCTGGTCCTGCTGCAGCAGTTCCATGACATCCTTCCTGGCAGCTCCATTGCCTGGGTACACCAGGACGCCGAGCGCAATTACCAGGCCATCGAGGCCGCCCTGGAAGGCATCATCAGCCAGGCCGCCGCGGCAGCGCTGGGAACAGGGGAACGGACATTCCTGCTCAACGCCGCCCCGCATGCCCGGAACGGAGTTCCGGCGATGGCCGCCGCCGAACCGTCGGACCGGGGCGGAACAGTCCGGGCCAGCAGCGGGGATGGCGGATTCGTCCTGGACAACGGCGTGATCCGGGCGGTCCTGGACGCGGACGGCCTGGTGGCATCCCTGCAGGACTATGCCTCCGGCCGCGAAGCCATAGCACCGGGACAGCGCGGCAACCTGCTGGAGCTGCACCGGGATACCCCCAACGAGTGGGACGCCTGGGATATTGATGAGTTCTACCGGCGCAACGTCACTGCCTTGACCGGCGCGGAATCGATCCGGCTGGAGGAGGGGCCTGATGGCGCCACTGTTGTGGTGGAACGCCTGGCCGGAACCTCGCCGGTCACCCAGCGCATCACCCTCGCTCCGGGCAGTCCGTCCCTGGCCATCACCACATCGGTGGACTGGCAGGAACGGGAGAAACTGCTCAAGCTCGGGTTTGCCCTGGATGTCCGTGCCGACCGGTCGGCGTCGGAAACCCAGTTTGGACATGTCTTCCGGCCTACCCACACGAACACGTCCTGGGAAGCTGCGAAGTTTGAGATCTGCGCGCACCGCTGGATCCACGTGGGGGAGCCCGGCTACGGTGTCGCAGTTTCCAACTCGTCCACCTACGGCCACGACGTCGCCAGGAACATCAGGGAGGCCGACGGCGGCACCACCACCACTGTGCGCCTCTCGCTGTTGCGGGCGCCCAAGTTCCCGGACCCTACGGCCGACCGCGGCCGGCACGAGCTGACCGTTACCGTCCGACCAGGTGCAGATATCGGGGCCGCGGTGGAGGAGGGGTACCGGACCAACCTTGTGCCCCGGTTGGTCACGGGGGCCGATCCGGTTGAGCCACTGGTCTCGGTGGGCACGCCGGGCCTGGTTGTTGAAGCGGTCAAGCTTGCCGAAGACGGCTCGGGCGACGTCGTGGTCCGCCTGTATGAGTCGCTGGGGCAGCGCACTGCCGGGCGCATCACGGCGAATTTCCCCGTGCGTGACGTTGTGGTGACGGACCTGCTGGAGCGGCCCACCGAGGCTCCCGGCGTGTCCGCGGCTGAGGGCGGTGCGGAACTGCAGCTCCGGCCGTTCCAGCTGGTGACCCTGCGCTTCGTGCGGTAATGCCCCGGAGGTCATTGTCCAGGTCTGCAGGTTCAGTGGCCTGCCGGCCCGCTGGCCTGGACAGAAGCCCGCGGCGCAGACGCGCCTGCATTGCGAAAAGGGCCCTTAAATAGGCTGAGTGGGGGCGGTCCCCAACGGCCGCCACCACTCATCCCCCCAATGCGTGTGAAGGCCCCCGAAGCAGGGCTTCGTCCAAGAATTTATCCCCGTTCAAAAACGCGCCGTGCCTCACCTTCACACATTCATGATTGTTTCACATTCTAATGATTTTGTGAAAGGCAGTTTGGTTACTTTTCGGTAAATGACGTTCCGCTGCCAGCCCGTTTGTCCTGGCGGATGCGCGCGGCCCAGATCAGTGCCAGGCCAATGACGAAGCACAGTACGGCCGTATAGTTGACCATGAACTCCAGCGACCCCAGTTCCGGGGGGACCACCGGGAAGAACAGCGTCAGCGCGATCGACAGGCCGCCCACCGCCAGGAGTCCGGCGGCAATGCGGACCAGCAGGGGCAGGCGGCTGCGCGCCGCGCGGACCATCGCCGGGAACAGTACGAGTGAAACGAAGGCGGGGTAGGCCCGCCCCGCGGCCCCGTAGTACTCCACCAACAAACCGTTGCGTGGGTCCTTGCCGGAGACGGTCACCAGTCCCGCCGAGGATCCGGCCGTGTCCATCAGGAGGTACACCACCACTACCAGTGCCGAGAGGGCAGCCAGCGCCAGCATGCCTGTCCGGCCCGTGATCAGCCGGTATGCATTCGCGGCACCGAAGCCCTTGGTGATGCGGACCCCCACAAAGTAGATGGCACCGAAGATGACGAACCGCAGCAACAGGTTGGTCAGGTTGACACCACCCAGCGCCTGGTCGATGGCAACGTAGGGAGCCTCGATGCTGAGCAGGATGGCGAGGGTCATCAGGGCGAAAATATAGAACAGCGACCTGTTTTCACCCCGCACCGCACTGGGGATGCGGGCCAGCGCGACCAGTCCGCAGATCGCCAAAGTGGTCCATTGAAGGATCGTGATCATCCCAGGTTCTCCCAAATTTTTTCCGTCTGTGCCTGGTCCTGCTCCTGGCGGCGCAATACCTTGCCCAATGCCTGCATCCTGTCGCCCACCAGGGCGGTGAGGTCGCCGTCGGACATGCTGTCCAGCGCCTCCTGGCGCGCTCCGGGCGCCCACCCGGCTTCCTCTTCCGTGACCAGGCCGGTGGCTACCAGTCCGCCGGCAGGACCCACCCCGGCCGCCACTGACGTGGCCACCGCCAGTTCCGGCGACAGCCTGTTGGCCGTCAGCTGGGCGGAGTAATTCTGCGGTGCGATCCCGGTGGCGGCTGACACCCGGTGCCGGACCTCGCCGTCGTCGATCGCATCCACCCAGTTCTTCACGGAGGAGGCATGCGGGACCGGGCTCAGGGCAGGTGGCGCAGCGCCCCGGCGGCCCACAGGGTCCATGGCCGGGCGTGCCAGCGCCGCGCGCAGCAAGTCCGCCGTCGAAATCTGGCTGACCAGCTCACACCGGGTGGGTGGCTGCGGCGGCCCCGCAAGGATGCGATAACTGTCAAAGCCCGCAAGGGCGGCCACCGGATTGATGTTGTACGCACGGCTGATGCTCACCACCGTGGAGACGGAAACCTTGCCGCGTACCAGTTGCTGGGCCAGCGTGGTCCGCTTGATCCCGGAGACCCGGCAGACGTCTGCCGTGCTGGCATCAGGGGCGATGCCGTGCAGCCAGCGCTGGAACGCCTTGGCGGGAAGGGTCATGAAGTGCTCTCTGCAGGACGGATGGTGAGTCGATTTTACCGTGCCGCAGGACAGCCGATTTTACCCCGGGAGGTGTTTCGACTATGCTTGATGGTCGAGCCCGTTGGTCCGTACACCCCCCAAGTCCGGACCAGCGGGTTCTTTCATGCCCGCGGCCCGGAGTGCCTTTCCCGGGACTGTCCGTACGGCATCGCCGGCCCGTTCCGGCACGGGACCGGCTGCGCATGCACCCGGGCGAAAGGACGCATCAATGACTGCAACCCTTGTTGCCAAGGACCTCTTCGGCGGCCACGGCCACCGCAGGCTTTTCGAAAATCTTTCCTTCACTGTGGCCCCGGGAGACGTGGTGGGCGTGGTGGGCGCCAACGGTGCCGGGAAATCCACGCTGCTGCGCCTCCTCGCCGGCGTCGACCAGCCCCAGGGCGGCTCCGTCAGCCTGGCCCCCGCCGATGCCTTTGTGGGGTGGTTGCCGCAGGAACACGAGCGCGTGTCCGGCGAAACCGTGGCAGCCTACATCGGCCGCCGCACCGGCTGCACACAGGCAACCGCCGAAATGGAATCCGCCGCAGAAGCCCTGGGTGCGGGAGCTCCCGGCTCGGACGACGCCTACGCACGGGCCTTCGACAGGTGGATGGCGTCGGGCGCCGCAGACCTGGACGAACGCATCCCGTCTGTCCTCGCCGACCTCGGCCTGGCAACGGGCGCCGACGCCCTGATGACCGGACTGTCCGGTGGCCAGGCCGCCAGGGTTGCCCTGGCCGCGCTGCTGCTGAGCCGGTTCGACGTTGTGCTGCTGGACGAGCCCACCAATGACCTCGACCTTGCCGGGTTGGCCAAACTGGAAGACTTTGTCACCGGCCTGCGCGGCGGTGTGGTGCTGGTCAGCCATGACCGCGAGTTCCTGGCCCGCTGCGTCACCACCATTGTGGAACTGGATCTGGCCCAGAACGCCGTGGCGGTCTACGACGGCGGGTACGACGCCTTCCTCGAAGAGCGCGCCGTGGCTCGCCGGCACGCCCGCGAGAAATACGACGAATTCGCTGCCACGAAGGCGGACCTGGTTTCCCGTGCGCGGACCCAGCGTGAGTGGAGCTCCCAGGGCGTGCGGAACGCCATGAAGAAGAGCCCGGACAACGACAAGATCCGCCGGGCCGCGAGCGTGGAGTCCTCAGAAAAGCAGGCCCAGAAGGTCCGCCAGATGGAGTCCCGCATTGCCAGGCTGGACGCGGTGGAAGAACCGCGGAAGGAGTGGCAGCTCCAGTTCAGCATCGGCCAGGCTCCCCGCTCCAGCGCCGTCGTGGCCACCCTGCGCAACGCAGTGGCACGCCAGGGCAGCTTCACGCTGGGACCGGTCAGCCTCCAGCTCAACGGCGGCGAGCGCATCGGGATCACCGGGCCCAACGGTGCCGGGAAATCCACCCTCCTGCGCCTCCTGCTGGGAACCCAGGCACCGGACGACGGCGACGCGTCCATGGGTGCCACTGTCGCCGTCGGCGAGATTGACCAGGCCCGCGGGCTGCTGGACGGCGGCTCGCCGCTGGGCGACGCCGTGGAAGCGGTCCTGGCCGACTGGAACAGCGCAGACGTCCGGACGCTCCTGGCAAAGTTCGGCCTGAAGGCGGACCACACCTCACGGACCGTGGATTCCTTGTCTCCGGGGGAGCGGACCCGGGCGGCCCTGGCACTGCTCCAGGCGCGCGGTGTGAACCTGCTGGTGTTGGACGAACCGACCAACCACCTCGACCTTCCGGCCATTGAGCAGCTGGAAGAGGCCCTTGAAAGCTACGACGGAGCCCTGCTGCTGGTCACCCACGACCGGCGGCTGTTGGAAAACGTCCGACTCGACTACCGGTGGCACCTCGAAAACGGCACGGTCCGGGAGCTCCACCACACTGCAGGCCAGGAGAAATAAGCATGAGTATGGACCGCGTGGCCTGGAGCTCGCTTTACAACATCAGCACCGCAAAGAGCGGCTCCAAGCCGTTCTCCAAGGAAACCCTGAAGCGGGTGCTGGCCTTCGCCGCCCCGCATAAGGGCAAGCTCATCGCCTTCGTGCTCGCTTCCATTGCGGCGGCTTTCCTGGCCGTGGCCACCCCGGTGCTCGCCGGCCAGGTGGTTGACGCCATCATTGCCAAGTCAGCCACCGGGACCGTGATCTGGCTTGCCGTGCTGATCGCCATCGTGGCTGTGGGGGAGGCCGGCGTGGGGCTGCTGACCCGCTGGTTGTCGTCGACAATCGGCGAAGGCGTCATCGTGGACCTGCGCACCCGGGTGTTCGACCACGTGCAGCGCATGCCCATTGCCTTCTTTACGCGCACCCGGACGGGAGCGCTGGTCAGCCGGCTCAACAATGACGTTATCGGGGCGCAGTCCGCCTTCGCCGGCACCCTCTCCGGCGTAGTGAGCAACTCTGTGGCACTGGTCCTGACGCTGGCCGTAATGCTCAATACGTCGTGGCTGGTGACCGTGCTCGCCATGGTGCTGCTGCCGATCTTCCTTATCCCGGCCCGGCGCATGGGTTCCAAGCTGGCAGACCTGCGCCGGGAAGCCGCCGCACACAACGCCGCCATGGGCACCCAGATGACGGAGCGGTTCTCCGCGCCGGGTGCCACACTGGTCAAGCTGTTCGGCCGCCCGGATGAGGAATCCCGCGAGTTTGCTGCCCGCGCAGGCAGGGTCCGTGACATCGGCGTCCGCATGGCCATGCTGCAGTTCACCTTCGTCACGGCCTTGACGCTGGTCTCCGCGCTCGCGCTGGCGCTGGTGTACGGACTGGGCGGCTGGCTTGCCCTGGGCGGCCAGTTGGCCCCCGGCGACGTGGTGGTCCTGGCGCTGCTCCTGACCCGGCTTTACGCCCCGCTCACGGCGCTGTCCAACGCCCGGGTGGAAGTCATGAGCGCGCTGGTCAGCTTCGAACGGGTGTTTGAAATCCTGGACCTGAAGCCGCTCATCCAGCAGAAGCCGGACGCTCTCCCGGTTCCGGCCGGGCCGGTGTCCGTTGAGTTCGACAACGTCCGCTTCGCGTACCCGTCGGCGGACAAGGTCTCCCTGGCCTCGCTCGAAGAAGTCTCCACCCTGGACACCAGGGGCGGCGAGGAAGTGCTGCACGGTGTCAGCTTCCGGGTGGAGCCGGGCCAGACGGTGGCGCTGGTGGGTTCATCCGGCGCCGGCAAGTCCACTATCGCCCAGCTGCTGTCGCGGCTGTACGACGTCGACTCGGGCGCGGTGCGGCTGGGCGGCACCCTGCCGGGAACCGGGATGGATGTCCGGGACGCCACGTTCGATTCCCTCCGCGACACGCTGGGAATGGTCACCCAGGACGGCCACCTGTTCCACGAAACCATCGCCTCGAACCTTCGGCTTGCGCGCCCGGACGCGACGGACGATGACATGTGGGACGTCCTTCGGCAAGCACGCCTGGAGACGATGATCAGGTCGCTGCCGGACGGGCTGGAAACGGTGGTGGGGGAGCGCGGCTACAGGCTTTCCGGCGGTGAACGCCAGAGGCTGACCATCGCCCGGCTCCTTATCGCCCAGCCCCGGGTGGTGATCCTGGACGAAGCCACCGCCGCACTGGACTCCACGAGCGAAGCCGCTGTGCAAGCAGCCCTTGGCGCCGCCCTGGAGGGGAGGACCGCCGTGGTTATTGCGCACCGGCTGTCCACCGTCCGAGCGGCCGACGCCATCCTGGTGGTGGAGGGCGGCCAAATCGTGGAACGCGGGACGCACACCGAGCTCCTGGCCGCCGGGGGCCGCTACGCGGAGCTGTACCGGACGCAGTTCGCCGAGGCCACCGCCGTTGCCGCAGAAGCCGTCCCCGAGCCCTAGCAGCCCGTCCGGGATTAAGGGCTCGGCGGGGTGGCACCGGGAGCGGCCAGCGCAGGCAGGATGTGGTCCGTCAGCAACGGTGCGAGGTCGCCCGGAAGCGGAGCGCCGGCACCCAGCCCGGAAGCTTCCGAACCAACGGCTTCCGAAACGGCTCCGTCCCGGCCGGCAAGGTCCAGCCAGCGGATCTCCGCAATCTCGGCTGAAGGATGGGCCTGCCACGTCCCTGGCGCCATGAACACCGTGGCCTCAATGTCCGTGTCGGCTTCGTTGGCGGCATCGGCAATCCATACCCCCATCAGCCGGAGCTGGCGAGGATCGATGACGATGCCCACTTCTTCCTCCAGCTCGCGGGCCGCCGCCTGCACGGCCGTCTCCCCGGGCTCCGGTTTGCCGCCAGGGTGCATGAACATGGTGGTGCCGCGTTTGCGGACGGTGAGGAGGCGGCCGGCGTCGTCAAAAACGCAGACGGCGGACACCACGATCCGGTGCTTCATGAGTCCCCATTCCGGGTCAGGTGCGAGGTCAGGAGCAGGTCCTTGTGAGGCCCGGCCACGTCCCAGCTGTAGCTGAACCGGTGCGGGCCCTCGAACGTGTAAGCCACGCTGTAGGTATCGGGATCGCACCAGTGGTTGTCCAGGTTGGCCTCCGGAGCGAAGCTCATGCGGTGGAACGGCCGCCCGTCCGGGAAAAAGACGTCCAGGGCGTCCGGCCGGCCGCTGGGCCTGAGCATGTAGTCGCGGGTGGCGGGGCCGGTGAAGGTGGGCCATCGCATGGTGCCTTCCTCGCGAAGGTCCAGGCCGGCGTCGGGCGTTGGCGTGAAAAGTACGACGCCGGAAAAGGTTCCGCGGGTGCCGGCCGCCCGGTCCAGCAGGTCCCGTTCGACGGTCCAGCGGCCGGGGCGTCCCGGTCCCACTGTCCCGTCCGGTGCACCGGCGGGGCCGAGCAGGTAGGCGCGAAGGTCGAACGCCGGGGACGCGAAATTCAAGTGCCCTCGATTGGAATCGAACCAACGACACCGGCTTTAGGAGAGCCGTGCTCTATCCACTGAGCTACGAGGGCAGGCATCCTGGGGATCGGCGGCGCCGGTCCGGACGGACACGCATACCAGCATACAAGGTACAGAGCCGTACTACGCTCAAGGCATGAGTCCTGCCCCGTCGGCCGCTCCCGCTGCCACCTTCATACCGGACACAGCGTCCACCCGGCAGTACATCGGCGCGTGGTCCGTCCTGAGCGTTCTCCAGTACTTCGCGGCGGAGGCCGCCGTGGTCATGGCTTGGGCCGGTCCGCGCCCCTACGACCTGCGCACCGGCTACATCAGCGACCTTGGCGCGCTGAACTGCGGTATCTACGATGGCCGCCAGGTGTGTTCGCCGTTGAACTGGCTGATGAATGCCTCGTTCGTGGTGCAGGGGCTGGGGATGCTGCTGGGCGCGGTGCTGCTGACGTCCGGGCTGCTGTGCGTCGCCGCCCGTTCCGGAGCCCGGGTTGAGCCGGTCCGGCGCAGGCCATGGTTCGCGGCGGCCGCGGTGCGGGTGCTGACGGCAGCGGCAGGGACGGGAACCGTGGTGGTGGGGCTCGTCCCGGAGGACGCCGGCTCCGGTTGGCACTTCGTCGGTGCCGTCACGTACTTCCTCACCGGCGCCGCGGCGCTGCTGGTGCTGGGCTTCCTGTGGCTGCGGAAGGCCCGCATGGCCTGGTTCCTCCTGGCCTGCGGGGCCGTCTCCCTGGCGGCGCTGGCAACCGGCGGCCTGACCGGAATGGATGTTCCCGAACCAGGGACCCTGGAACGGCTGATGGGCTATCCGGTCACGGTGGGCATGGCAACCGCGGGCATCGTCATTGCACGGCGGGTCCACAGGCACCGGAAAAGCCTACGGGCTTCATCGATTGCTCCGTAACTGCCGTTTCGGGTGTCCAAAAGGGCAGCTACGGAGCAACGGAGGGGCTCAGGCGGCCGTCGCTGCCTTCCGCTTCCGCGTCCCGATAACCACCGCGGCAGCGCCGGCCAGGAGGCTCAGGACCAGCAGCACCCAGCCCGCCACCGTGAGGCCGGACGCGAGGGCCACCTGGCCGGCGTCGGGAGCATCCGGCCCCATCAGAGCGTCAATCGCCACGTTGGCCCACAGCCGGACCACGACGAACAGCATCGGCAGGGCCCACAGCACCCAGCGCAGGGTCTTCTTGGCCACATTGGTGCCGATGAGCAGCAGCCAGGTGAAGCCGAAGATCAGCGGGAACAGGATGCCGGCGGTCTTATGGACGTAGTTGAGCTGGCCGCGCGCGTCGTCATTCATGGCGCCGCGCAGATCCTCGATGTACGCCGGATCGAAGCCGCCCACCAGGGAGTCAGGCATGGGTTTGTCGACAGAGAGCTGGGTGAGCTGGTCCATGGTCAGCAGGTGCAGGTACCAGAACAGGAACAGGCTGGCCACCACACCGGCGATCAGGATGAGGTTGCTGTTGTTCTGCGCTTTCTCGGGCGTGCGCGCGGTAGTGGGGTTCACCACCGGCGGGAGATGGTGCTGCGGCACGGCAGCCTTTGCACCGTGCTTCTTGATCCGCTGGGCAGGGGTTTTGGCCATGGCTCCATTATTCCGCCCCATAGACTGAAGCCATGACCATTGGCCGACACAGCGCAGCTGTACTTGATCCTGCACTGGACGACTACCAACTGGCTGCGGCACTGGTCCGCGAAGCCGGGCAACTGGCGCTCCTCATGCGGATGGCAGGACTGCAGTCCCGGCAGAAGACTTCCGTTTCCGACGTAGTGACGGCCGCGGACCACGCTGCGGAGGAATACGTCCTCTCCCAGCTGCAGCGGTGCCGGCCCGGGGACGGCATCCTGGGCGAAGAAGGCGCCTCCGTGCAGGGCAGCAGCGGCCGCACCTGGGTCATCGACCCCGTGGACGGCACCTACAACTTCCTGCACGGCTCCACGTACTGGTGCTCGGCCATTGCGCTCAAGGATGAGCATGACGTCCAGTTGGGGGCCATCTTCCAGCCTGAGGAGGACAAGTTGTGGCTGGGCGGCAGCGACCGGCAGGCCACGCTGAACGGCGACACCATCACCGTGTACGGCGACAACCACGGGGAACGCAACGCCACCCCGGCCGCCCAACTGGGCGCCGCCACGTACATCCACCCCAATTGGCTGATGGACCCGCTCTGCGCCATGCCCTGGCACGCAGCGGCAACCTCCGCCGCGGCGCTGCGCATGCTCGGATCCGGCTCCTGCGACCTGGGCAGGGTGGCGGACGGGCAGCTCGGCTGCTGGTTCCAGCACAGCTGCCCCGAATGGGACTGGCTGCCCGGCAAGGCAATTGTCCGCGCCGCCGGCGGCGCCGTTGACACCGTGCAGGTCAACGGCCTGGAGTGGTTCATGGCCGGGGGCACGACGGCGGTGCGCGAGTTGCGTGCCGCGCTCGAATCAGGCTCGGTAGCGTAAGCCGTTCCAGGCTCTCCGGGGCACGTCATCCACAGGCCGGGAGTGGGTGTCGGTCCCACCGCCTAGACTTGTAGGCACCATGGATATGTTGTTTGACCCGTACTCTGACGGACCGTTCAAGGCCGCCCCCGCATCTGCCACCCACACAAGGACCCGTTCCGACGGGGTGGCCACCGCGGCCGGGCCCGGTGGTTCGGCGTCCGGCGGCCATGCCGCTGACGAGCACGCAGGGCAGCACCAGTCCGGGCAGCATCACGGCAGGCGCCTGGATCCCGCCAAGCTGACGGAGGGCCTGAATCCCCAGCAGGAGGAAGCGGTCAAGCACGCCGGAACGGCACTGCTGATCGTTGCCGGTGCAGGCTCGGGCAAGACCCGTGTGCTCAGTAACCGGATCGCCTACCTCATCGCCACCGGGCGTGCCCACCACGGCGAAATCCTGGCGATCACCTTCACCAACAAGGCCGCCGCGGAAATGCGGGAACGGATCGAAGCGCTGGTGGGCGGCCGCGCCAAGATCATGTGGATCTCCACGTTCCACTCCTCCTGCGTCCGCATCCTCCGCCAGGAGGCCGCCAACGTGGGCCTGAAATCCAACTTCTCCATCTACGATGCGGCGGACTCGCTGCGCCTGGTCACCCAGGTGTCCAAGGCCCTGGACCTGGACCCCAAGAAGTTTGCGCCCAAAGCCATCCAGCACAAGATTTCGGCGTTGAAGAACGAGCTCATCGACGCCGATTCCTACGCCTCGGACGCCAACTATAACGACCCCTTCGAGCAGGCCGTCGCCGAGGTCTACAAGGGGTACACCCAGCGGCTGCGCCAGGCCAACGCCATGGACTTTGACGACCTCATCGCCGAGACCGTTTACATGTTCCGGGCCTTCCCGGCGCTCGCGGAGTCCTACCGGCGGAGGTTCCGCCACGTCCTGGTGGACGAATACCAGGACACCAACCACGCCCAGTACGCACTGGTCCGCGAAATCGTGGGGGAGGGCCCCGGCGCCTCGGAACTGACCGTAGTGGGCGACTCGGACCAGTCCATCTATGCCTTCCGCGGGGCAGACATCCGCAACATCGTGGAGTTCGAAAAGGACTACCCCGAGGCGCGCACCATCAAGCTGGAGCAGAACTACCGCTCCACGCAAAACATCCTCAGCGCCGCCAACTCGGTGATCTCCCGCAACCCCAACCGCCCTGAAAAGCGGTTGTGGACGGCCGAGGGCGAAGGCCACAAGATCATCGGCTACGTGGGCGAAAACGAACACGACGAAGCCCAGTTCATCGCGAAGGAAATCGACCGGCTACAGGACGAGGACAACCTCCGCCCCGGTGACGTTGCCATTTTCTACCGCACCAACGCCCAGTCACGCTCCATTGAGGATGTCCTGGTGCGCGTGGGGTTGCCGTACAAGGTGGTGGGCGGCACCCGCTTCTACGAGCGCAAGGAAATCAAGGACGCCCTCGCCTACCTGCGCGTCCTGGTCAACCCGGACGACGACGTCAACCTCCGGCGGGTGCTCAACGAACCAAAGCGCGGCATCGGCGACCGCGCCGAAGGGGCAGTCGCGGCGCTCGCCAGCCGTGAGCGGATTTCCTTCATGGCCGCTGCCCGCCGCGCCGAGCAGGCTCCCGCCATGGCCACCCGCTCCGTCAACGCGGTCCTGGGCTTCGTGAAGCTCCTGGACGACCTCGCCGAGGTAGCGGCCGGTTCCGGTGCTGCCGCCGCCCTCGAAGCAGTCCTGGAACAGACCGGCTACCTCGCCGGCCTGCGTTCCAGCACCGACCCCCAGGACGAGTCCAGGGTGGAGAACCTCGCCGAACTCGTGGCCGTGGTCCGCGAGTACGAACAGGAGAACCCTGAAGGATCGTTGGGAGCGTTCCTGGAGCAGGTGTCGCTGGTGGCTGATGCCGACCAGATCCCCGATGCCCCCGGCGCCGACATTGACGCCGCCGTCGCGGAAGCCAAGCGGCTGGGCGTGGTGACCCTCATGACGCTGCACACTGCCAAGGGCCTTGAGTTCCCCGTGGTGTTCCTGACCGGCATGGAGCACGGCCTGTTCCCGCACCAGCGGTCCGCCACTGATCCGAAGGAACTGGCCGAAGAACGCCGGCTGGCCTACGTGGGACTGACCCGGGCCCGCAAACGCCTCTACGTAACGCGCTCCGAAGTCCGCAACATGTGGGGCCAGAGCCAATACAACCCGGCAAGCCAGTTCCTTGAGGAAATCCCATCGGAACTGCTGGAGTGGAAGCGCGAGGGTACCAGCCGGCAGGCTGCCTGGGGCGGGGGATCGATCAGTTCCGGCCGCTACAGCGGCTCCTTCTGGGGTGCGGGCACTTCCCGCGGCGCCGCCGCCGATCCTTCGGCAGGATTCAACGGCGACGTTCCCGCGGCCATCGCCCGGAACAGGGTCCAGCCGCAGAAGGAAATTATCGCCGTCAACGTGGGGGACAAGGTCAACCACACCAGCTTCGGCAATGGAACCGTCCTGGCGCTTGAGGGTGCCGGTGACAAGACCGTGGCGAAGGTGAAGTTCGACGTCGGCGAGAAACGCCTGCTGCTGCGTTACGCTCCGCTGACCAAGGTCGAGGTCCAGTAGCCCGGGCGATGTCCGCCGACCCCCGCAGCGGCTGCCGCCGACGTCGAGGAAGGTGTGCTCCCGCCGTCGTCCGCCTGATTCCGCCATGGAGCATAATGGAGCCCATGCGACGGACTGCTTTGGGGATGCTCGCCGCCCTGCCCCTTGTGACACTCCTGCTCACCGCCACGGCGTGCAGCGTCACCACTGAGGATCCTGACTACGTCCCGCCGGCGCCGCTGGCACCCATGGCGCAGCTCGAACAGGCCCCGCTGGCCAACCCCGAGGACTTTTCCGGCGGCGGGGAGGACGTCCTGTCCTTTGCCACTGAAGACCGGAGCATCGTCTGCTCGCTCACCTCGGCGCGAGGGGAGCACGTCAATCTTCCCTACGAAGAAAACAGCTTCAGCGACACCGCCAACAACAAACTCGCAACTGTTCCCGTGGCCCACTGCGAGCTCGCCACCTACGCCGAGCCAGCCCGCGAGGACGTCAAGGATGA
Source organism: Arthrobacter sp. Leaf137 (assembly GCF_001423525.1). Lineage (GTDB taxonomy): Bacteria > Actinomycetota > Actinomycetes > Actinomycetales > Micrococcaceae > Arthrobacter. Next base: position 52,032 of record NZ_LMOI01000022.1, read on the forward strand.
CTGCGCGGGAACCAACCTCGGCTACCTGGGCGGCGTGGCACTGCTGACGCCGGACGCTGCCCGCTACGGGGAATGCCGTTCCGGCGTCACACAGACCGAAGCCACTTACGGGCCGGGCGGCAGCAAGGCCGGGCCCCTGCTCCAGGTACGCGCTTTGGCCAACGGGCAGAACCTGGAACGCAACGGCCTGCGCTGCTCGGCCTACAACGGTGGCGTGGCATGCGGAAACGTCTCGGCCGGCGTGGGTTTCTTCGTCTCCCCGCAGAAGTATGAATTGATTTCCGCCCCCGCGCCCGGCACCGCAACGGCGCCCGCAGATGCCCCAAAAACCCCGTAATTCCGCGGTTTTTCTACGCCCCATAGAATAGTGTCGTTACTCACATAAGCGGTACTCTGGGACGGCTCCGTCCTTCCAAAGGACTAGAGTTCCCCATGGAGCAACAACGCCGCGTGGCTCGTTTCCAACAGGCCGCCCGTGCGTGCATTCCGCAGCCCGGTCATCGTCTTTCGATGGTGTCCGGCTGTATAGAAACTACTTCGACGTAGAAGGACACTAAACCGTGGACCTGTTTGAATACCAGGCGCGCGATATGTTCGAGGCGCACGGTGTACCCGTGCTGGCCGGCATCGTGGCGTACACCCCTGAAGAAGCAAAAGCAGCTGCCGAAAAGATTGGCGGCGTAACCGTCGTCAAGGCACAGGTCAAGGTTGGCGGCCGCGGCAAGGCCGGCGGCGTCAAGGTTGCAAAGTCCGCAGACGAAGCACTTGAGCACTCCACCAACATCCTGGGCATGGACATCAAGGGCCACACCGTCAACAAGGTGATGATCGCCCAGGGTGCGGACATTGCTGAGGAATACTACTTCTCCGTCTTGCTGGACCGGGCCAACCGCAACTACCTGGCCATGTGCTCGGTTGAAGGCGGCATGGAAATCGAACAGCTCGCCGTCGAACGCCCCGAGGCCCTGGCGAAGATCGCCATCGACCCCGCCGTCGGCATCGACCAGGCCAAGGCTGACGAAATCGTCGCAGCCGCAGGCTTTGCTGAGGAACTGCGCGGCAAGGTCGCCGATGTCATCCTCAAGCTCTGGGATGTCTTCAAGAAGGAAGACGCCACCCTGGTGGAGGTCAACCCGCTGGTCAAGACCGGTGCCGGTGACATCGTGGCCCTGGACGGCAAGGTCTCCCTGGATGAGAACGCCGAGTTCCGCCACGCCAAGCACGCGCAGCTGGAGGACAAGGACGCCGCTGATCCCCTCGAGGCCAAGGCAAAGGCGCAGGACCTCAACTACGTCAAGCTCGATGGCGAAGTGGGCATCATCGGCAACGGTGCAGGCCTGGTCATGTCCACCCTGGACGTCGTTGCCTACGCCGGTGAAAACCACGGCAACGTCAAGCCCGCCAACTTCCTGGACATCGGCGGCGGCGCCTCGGCCGAGGTCATGGCCGCAGGCCTGGACGTCATCCTGGGCGACGAGCAGGTCAAGTCCGTGTTCGTCAACGTCTTCGGTGGCATCACCGCCTGCGACGCCGTCGCCAAGGGCATCGTGGGTGCGCTGGCCGAACTGGGCCACACCGCCAACAAGCCGCTGGTAGTCCGCCTCGACGGCAACAACGTCGAGGAAGGCCGCCGCATCCTCAACGAGGCCAACCACCCGCTGGTTACCCTGGCCGCCACCATGGACGAGGGCGCCGACAAGGCCGCCGAGCTCGCCAACGCAGCTAAGTAAAGGGACGCACCATGTCTATCTACCTCAACAAGGACTCCAAGGTCATCGTCCAGGGCATCACCGGCGGCGAAGGCACCAAGCACACCGCCCTGATGCTCAAGGCCGGCACCAACATCGTCGGTGGCGTCAACGCCCGCAAGGCCGGCACCACTGTGCTGCACGGCGAGAAGGAAATCACCGTTTTCGGCACCGTCAAGGAAGCCATTGCGGAGACCGGCGCTGACGTCTCGATCGTCTTCGTGCCGCCGGCATTCACCAAGGCTGCCGTCGTTGAAGCCATCGAAGCAGGCATCGGCCTGGTCGTCGTCATCACCGAAGGCGTGCCGGTCCAGGACTCCGCCGAATTCTGGGCCCTGGCCCAGGCCACGGTTGACGCTGACGGCAACCAGGTCACCCGCATCATCGGACCGAACTGCCCCGGCATCATCACCCCCGGCGAAGCACTGGTGGGCATCACCCCCGCCAACATCACCGGCAAGGGCCCCATCGGCCTCGTCTCCAAGTCAGGCACCCTGACCTACCAGATGATGTACGAACTGCGTGACCTCGGCTTCTCCACCGCCATCGGCATCGGCGGCGACCCTGTCATCGGCACCACCCACATCGACGCCCTGGCCGCGTTCGAGGCCGACCCCGAGACCAAGGCCATCGTCATGATCGGTGAAATCGGCGGTGACGCTGAAGAGCGCGCAGCCGACTTCATCAAGGCCAACGTCACCAAGCCGGTCGTTGGCTACGTTGCAGGCTTCACCGCCCCCGAGGGCAAGACCATGGGCCACGCAGGCGCCATCGTCTCCGGCTCCGCGGGCACCGCACAGGCCAAGAAGGAAGCCCTCGAAGCTGCAGGCGTGAAGGTTGGCAAGACGCCGTCCGAGACCGCCAAGCTGCTGCGCGAGGTCTTCGCAACCCTCTAGGCTGCACCAGTACGCAAAAGCGGCGCCGCCTGCTGTCCTCCGGGATGGCAGGCGGCGCCGCTTTTTGGTTTAAGGACGACGACGGGTGGCAACGTTGGCGGCCAGAAAGTGCGGGCCCGCCGTCGCGCCCGTTCGTCGGTGCCCGTCAGACCTTGGCGGCGCTCAGCAGCTCGTCCAGCCGCTCATAGCCTTCGGTCATGCCGCCCTCCATGCCGGACTGCGCCATGCCGTCCCGGGCTTCCAGGCTGGGGTAGACGGAGTGGCCGCGGAGCCTGCACCGGCCGCCGCCGAGATCCTCGAAGGTCATGAACTCCAGGCTGACCACGTCCGGGTAGCCGCCGAACTCGAAGGTCTGCAGCGCGAACTCATTTTCGCGGACCGTATGGAAGATCCCGCGGAACTCGTAGGGGACCCCCTCCGGCCCCGTGTGGACGTAACGGTAAGTGCCGCCGCTGCGGAAATCATAGTGGTCCATTTCCATCCTCATGCCGCGCGGGCCCAGCCACTGGGTGATCAGGTCCGGTTCCTTGTGGGCGCGGAAGACAGCCGCCACAGGGAAGTCGAACTCGCGCTCGTAGTCGATGAAGGGCAGGCCCTCGGGGACGGAAAGCTTCAGGGAATTGCTCATCATTGTTCCTTTGCCTTGGCGCCGCGTTGCCCGGCGCTGGATTGAAGCATGGCATCGAGGCTGCGGAACTGACCCTCGCGGACCAGCCGGTACTGGTCGATCCACGCTGTGAGCGCCTCAAGCCGTGCAGGGTTCAGGTGGACGGGCCTGCGCTGGGCGTCCCGGGTGCGGGTCACCAATTGCGCCTGCTCGAGTACCTGGATGTGCTTTGAGACCGCCTGCTTGGAGATCTCGAATGGTTCCGCCAGTTCATTTACCGTGGCCGGGCCACGGCTCAGCCTGGCGATGATGCTCCGCCGGACGGGGTCGGCCAGGGCCAGGAAGGCCGAGTCCAGTGCCGTGCTGTCGGAGATCATCGGGAGTCCTTGCTTATCTGGGTTGCTTGGTGTTCAACCTTTTCCTTGATCAACCTTTCGGTTGATTAAGGATAGGCCTGCGAATCGCCGCCTGCAAGGGGAGGGGTCTTGTTTTCCAAATTCGTAGTTTGTTAGTATGTCAGTACAAACTTTTTGAAGGAGAACTCGAATGCCATTGGTTCGCATTGATGTCAATGAAGGCCGCACCCCGGATGAACTGCAGCGCCTGAGCCGCGGCATCCACGACGCCATTCTCGCCGAGTATGGCATCCCGGAGCGCGACTACTTCCACATCCTCACCGAGCACCCCAGGGGCCAGATCTTCGCCCAGGATGCCGGCCTGGGATTCGAGCGCACGGGCGGAGTGGTCATGATCCAGATCTTTACGCAGGCGGGCCGCTCCCAGGAGGCCAAGCAGAAGCTGTTTGCTGCCGTCGCAGGGAAGCTCTCCGAAGCGGGCGTTGCCGGTGAGGATGTCTTCATCGGCTATGTGGAAAATACGGCCGGCGACTGGTCCTTCGGCTACGGACGTGCCCAGTACATCACGGGTGAGCTGGCTGTTCCCAAGAAATAACGGCGCGGACAATTAGTGCGCTCTAACCATGTTGTAAGTATGTCAGTACAAACCTTTGACAGGACATTCGAACTAGGGCAAAGTAGTGCCTGTGGCCCACACCACGGCCTTTACGGCCCGGACCACCAGCCTTCCGAAGGTGCCACGTTCCACACCAGAAAGGTCCACGATCACCGTGACCCATGAGCTTCTTACGATCGGGCGCATCAGCGTTGATATCTACCCGAACGACATCGGGGTTGGCCTGGAGGACGTTAACTCCTTCGGCAAGTACCTGGGTGGTTCGCCCTCGAACGTTGCCGTTGCCGCCGCCCGGCACGGCCGCCGGACCGGCGTTATCACCCGCACCGGGGATGACGCGTTCGGCACCTACCTGCACCGCGAACTGCACAAGTTCAACGTCGATGACACCTTCGTGACGCCGGTTCAGGACTGGCCCACCGCTGTGACCTTCTGCGCCATCAAGCCCGCCACGGACGAATTCCCGCTCTATTTCTACGGGCGCTTCCCCACGGCACCGGACCTGCAGATCAAAGCCGAAGAGCTGGATCTGGACGCGATCCGCGATGCAGGGATCTTCTGGTCCACTGTCACGGGCCTCTGCCAGGAGCCCAGCCGCAGTGCCCACATCGCCGCGCACGAGGCCCGCCCCCGTACCGGGCTCGCCGAGGGGCAGTTCACCATCCTGGACCTGGATTACCGGCCGATGTTCTGGGCCTCCGAGGAAGAAGCCCGGGCCGAGGTCGCCAAGGTCCTGCCGCACGTCACCGTCGCCATCGGCAACGACAAGGAATGCGCCGTCGCAGTGGGGGAGGGAACCCCGGACGAGCAGGCGGACCGCCTGCTGGCCGCCGGCGTGGAGATCGCCGTCGTCAAGCTGGGCGCCGAGGGCGTCATGGCCAAGACCAGCACCGAACGCGTGGTCTCCGCGCCGGTCCCGGTGGAGACCCTGAACGGACTTGGTGCCGGGGATTCCTTCGGCGGCGCCTTCTGCCACGGCCTGCTCTCCGGCTGGCCGCTCGAACAGGTCCTGGACTACGCCAATGCCGCCGGTGCCATCGTCGCCTCCCGCCTGTCCTGCGCCGACGCGATGCCGACGCCGGAGGAAGTCACCTCGCTCCTGGCCGAACGCGGCCGCACTGTGCCGGGCGCCGTTTCCGGCGCCTCCATTCCCGAAGGAGCAGCACTGTGACCCTCACCCCCGTAACCACCGGCCCTGCCGTCGACGATGATCCCCGCCGGTATGAGCACCTGAGCACCACCCGGCTGGAAGACCCCGGGGCTGTTGCCCGCGCAGCGAAGTCCCGCCGCCGCCATCCGGGCCTCAAGGCCGGCCGGCAGAACTTCATTGTCGCCGCGGACCACCCCGCCCGGGGCGCGCTGGCCGTCGGATCGGACCCCGTGGCCATGGCGGACCGCCGCCAGCTGCTGGACCGGCTGCAGATCGCGCTGGCCAACCCGGCCGTTGACGGTGTCCTGGCCTCTCCGGACATCATGGATGACCTGCTCCTGCTGGGTGCCCTCGACGGCAAGCTGGTCTTCGGGTCAATGAACCGCGGCGGCCTGGCCGGCCTGGTCAATGAGTTCGATGACCGGTTCACCGGCCACACCGCCGCCGCCCTCGAAGTACTCGGTGCCGACGGCGGCAAGATGCTGACCCGCATCTGCTTGGGCGACCCGGACACCGTCGCCACCCTAGAAGCCACCGCCAAAGCCATTGATTCGCTGGCGGAGCGGAAGCTGATCGCCATGGTGGAGCCCTTCCTGTCCGTGCGTGAAAACGGCAGGGTCCGCAACGACCTGTCCACCAACGCGGTGATCAAGTCCATTGGCATCGCAGAAGGCCTCGGCTCCACCAGCGCCTACACCTGGATGAAGTTGCCGGTCGTTGCGGACATGGAACGCGTCATGGCTGCCACCACCATGCCCACCGTCCTCTTGGGCGGGGATCCGGCAGGGTCCCAGGACGAAGTCTTCGCCACCTGGGGAGCGGCCCTGTCCCTGCCAGGCGTCCAAGGCCTCACCGTCGGCCGGACGCTGCTCTACCCCGCGGACGGTGACGTTGCCGGCGCAGTCGCCAGCGCAGCCTCGCTCCTGCACCACACCACAGAAATTCCGGAGTAAACCGCCATGGGCACAACTACGCGCACGATGACGGTGGCCCAGGCCGTCGTCGAATACCTTTCCAAGCAGTACACCATTGACTCCATCAACGGGGTGGAGTACCGCGAACGGCTCATCCCGGGCACGTTCGGGATCTTCGGGCACGGCAACGTGGCCGGTGTGGGCCAGGCGCTGAAGCAGTACCAGCAGCTGGACCCGGCCGTCATGCCGTACTACCAGGGCCGGAACGAACAGGCCCAGGTCCACCAGGCCGTCGGCTACGCCCGGCACACCCGCCGCCGCCAGACCTATGCGATCAGCACCTCCATCGGCCCCGGTTCCTCGAACCTGCTGACCGGTGCCGCGTTGGCCACCACCAACCGCCTGCCCGTGCTGTTGCTGCCCAGTGACACGTTCGCCACGCGGGCCGCTGACCCGGTCCTCCAGCAGCTGGAGCAGCCCTACGCGTACGACATCACGGTCAATGATGCGTTCCGGCCGTTGTCGAAGTTCTTCGACCGGGTCAACCGGCCCGAGCAGCTGTTCTCCGCCTTCCACCACGGCCTGCGCGTCCTCACCGACCCGGCCGAGACCGGCGCGGTGACCATTTCCCTGCCGCAGGACGTCCAGGCTGAGGCCTTCGATGTCCCCGGGGAGTTCCTGGCCGAACGGGAGTGGCGGATCCGCCGCCCCGACGCTGATGCTAATGACATCGCCCGCGCCGTCGCAGCGATCCGCTCCGCGAAACGTCCGCTGATCATTGCCGGCGGCGGCGTCCTCTACGCCTACGCCAACGACGAACTGGCGAAGTTCGCCGAGCTCACCGGCATTCCGGTGGGCAACACGCAGGCCGGCGTCGGCGTTCTGCCCTGGGACCACGCCCAGTCCCTCGGCGCGATCGGTTCCACCGGCACGACGGCGGCGAACGCCATCGCAGCCGAGGCGGACCTGATCATCGGTATCGGAACCCGGTACGAGGACTTCACCACCGCGTCCCGGACAGCTTTCCAGAACCCGGACGTGCGCTTCGTCAACATCAACGTCGCCCCGATCGACGCGTACAAGCACGGCACTACGCTGCCGATCGTCGCCGACGCCCGCAAGGCACTGGTCAAGCTCAACGCGGCCCTGGGAGGATACCGGATCGGCGCCGACCTCGAACAGCAGATTGCCTCCGAGAAGAAGCGCTGGGACGCCACGGTCGACGAGGCCTTCGCCCAGGACTACGCGCCGCTGGTGAGCCAGAACGCGATCATCGGCGCTACCAACAAAGCCATGGACGCCCGCGACGTCGTGATTTGCGCCGCCGGGTCCCTGCCCGGAGACCTGCACAAGATGTGGCGCGTCCGCGATCCGTTCGGCTACCACGTCGAATACGCCTACTCCTGCATGGGCTACGAAATCCCCGGCGGCCTCGGAGTCAAGCGCGCAGCCCTCGCCGAAGCGGCGAGCACGGCGGCGGCAGGCGGCCCCGCCGGGACCGGCGCGGCTGAGGTGCGCGACGTCGTCGTGATGGTGGGCGACGGTTCCTACCTGATGATGCACACCGAACTGGTCACCGCCGTCGCCGAACGCATCAAACTGATCGTGGTGCTGATCCAGAACCACGGCTACGCATCGATCGGCTCGCTCTCCGAATCGCTGGGTTCGCAGCGCTTCGGCACCCAGTACCGGGCACTGAACGAAGAGCAGCACAGCTTCGACGCGGGGGAGACCCTGCCCGTGGACCTGGCCCTTAACGCCGAGTCCCTTGGTGTGAAGGTCATCCGGATCGAACCGGGCGAGAAGGTCATCGCCGAACTCGAACAGGCCGTCCGGGACGCGAAGGCTGCCCCGGAAGGAACCGGGCCCATCCTTATCCACGTCGAATCCGACCCCCTGCTGGACGCGCCGTCGTCGGAATCGTGGTGGGATGTCCCCGTCTCCCAGGTGTCCGAACTGGATTCCACCCAGCAGGCCTTCCAGACCTACACCGACCACAAGTCCCGTCAGCGCAAACTGCTCGGCTGACCCTGTACCTCCATCCCCTTCGAACCACTCAAGGAAGAGTCCCATGACTGCCATAACCACCGAAACCACCGTCATCAACCACTTCATCAACGGCGCTGAAACCGCCGGCGAGGGGGACCGCACCACCCCGGTCTACAACCCGGCCACCGGCCAGGTCTCCGCTGAGCTGCGCCTGGCCAACCGCGCCGACCTGGACGCCACCGTCGCGGCCGCACGCGCCGCTGCCGATACCTGGGGCGATATTTCCCTGGCCAAGCGCACCGCTGTTCTGTTCAAGTTTCGTGAACTCGTCGCCGCCCATGTGGACGACCTTGCCGAGCTGATCACCGCCGAGCACGGCAAGGTCCTCTCCGACGCCAAGGGCGAAATCGGCCGCGGCCTTGAGGTTATCGAATACGCCTGCGGCGTCCCCACCCTCCTCAAGGGCGACTACTCCGACCAGGTCTCCACCGGCATCGATGTGTTCTCCTTCCGCGAACCCCTCGGCGTGGTGGCCGGCATTACTCCGTTCAACTTCCCCGTCATGGTGCCGCTGTGGATGGCGCCGATGGCCATCGCCACCGGCAACGCGTTCATCCTCAAGCCCTCCGAACGCGACCCCTCCGCCTCCTTGCTGCTCGCCAAACTCTGGAAGGAAGCCGGCCTCCCGGACGGTGTGTTCCAGGTCCTGCACGGTGACAAGGAAACCGTGGACGGGCTGCTGACCCACCCGGACGTGGACGGCATCAGCTTTGTTGGTTCGACCCCGATCGCCCAGTATGTCCACGAAACCGCCACCAAGCACGGCAAGCGCGTCCAGGCCCTGGGCGGGGCGAAGAACCACGCCATCATCCTGCCCGACGCCGACCTCGACAACGCCGCCGACCACCTGGCCGCCGCCGCCTTCGGTTCCGCCGGCGAACGCTGCATGGCCATCTCCGTTGCCGTGGCCGTAGGGGAGGCTGCCGATGCCCTCGTCGCCAAGGTCCAGGAACGTGCCGAAGCCGTCAAGGTCAACAACGGCACCGAACCCGACGCCGAAATGGGCCCGGTCATCACGCCCGCCTCCAAGGAACGCATCCTGCGGATTGTCACCGAAGCCGAAACCGCCGGCGCCGCCATGGTGGTTGACGGCCGCGACCTCGTGGTCCCCGGCCACGAAGACGGCTTCTGGGTTGGCCCCACCGTCCTGGACCACGTCAAGACCGAAATGACCGCCTACCAGGAGGAAATCTTCGGCCCCGTCCTCGTCGTGGTCCGCGTCGACACCCTCGAAGACGGCATTCAGCTCATCAACGCCAACCCCTACGGCAACGGCACCGCCATCTTCACTTCCTCCGGCGCCGCCGCCCGCAAGTTCCAGCGCTCCGTCACCGTGGGCATGATCGGCATCAACGTGCCGCTGCCCGTGCCGGTGGCCTACCACTCCTTCGGCGGCTGGAAGGCTTCCCTCTTCGGCGACAAGCACATCTACGGCCCCGAAGGCGTATCCTTCTACACCCGCGGCAAGGTCATCACCTCCCGCTGGCCCGAAACCCACCACGCCTCCGGCGCCTCCTACAACTTCCCCTCCAACTGACACCAGAGAGAGACAACGCTGTCATGACTGAGAACAAGCTGATCATCGGCACCGCTCCTGATTCCTGGGGAGTCTGGTTTGCGGACGATCCCCAGCAGACCCCGTGGGAGCGCTTCCTCGACGAGGTGGCCGAGTCCGGCTACAAGTGGATCGAACTGGGCCCCTACGGCTACCTGCCCAACGATCCCGCCCGCCTGGCGGAGGAACTCAAGCAGCGCGACCTTAAGGTCACCGCCGGCACGGTGTTCACGGCCTTCCACCGCGGCCTTGACCAGTGGGAGACCGCCTGGGAACCGGCCCGCAAGGTGGCCGAACTCACCGCCGCAATGGGTGGCGAGCACATCGTGGTCATTCCGGCCATGTGGCGGGACGACGTCACCGGCGAAGCCGTGGAAAGCGGCCAGCTCACAGAGAAGGCCTGGAGCGACTTGTTCGCAGGGCACAACCGGCTGGGCAAGACCCTGTTGGAGGACTTCGGCCTGCAGCAGCAGTTCCACTCGCACGCAGACTCGCACGTGGGCGCACAAGCGGACATCGAAACCTTGCTCGCCGCAACGGATTCGAAGTACCTGAACCTGTGCCTGGACACCGGCCACGCCGAATACTGCGGTGCTTCCAGCTTGGAACTGATCAAGAACTACCCGGACCGCATCGGCTACCTGCACCTGAAGCAGATCAACCCGGACATCCTCAAGAAGGTCAACGAGGAAAACATGACCTGGGCCGCAGCCAACCTCGCCGGCGTGATGACCGAGCCGCCGAACGGGCTGCCCGACCTGCGCGCCGTCATCGAAGCAGTGGAGGCACTGAACCGCCCCATCTTCGGGATCGTGGAGCAGGACATGTACCCGGTGGCCTTCGACGTCCCCATGCCGATCGCCAAGCGCACCCGTAACTACCTGCTGTCCTGCGGTTCCCGCACCGCCGTCAGCTGACGGACCAGCACAGCCCACTCCCTCCAGATCCCAAAGGACAGAACAATGACTGAAACCCTCCGCGTCGCCGTCATCGGTGCCGGGCGCATGGGCGCCGACCACATCCAGCGGCTCCACCAGCGAATCCACGGCGCCGAAGTGGCCGCCGTCGTCGACGTTGACCTCGCCCGTGCCGAGGCCGCCATCGAAGGCATCCCGGGCGCTGTGGCCCTCGCTGACGCCGAGGAAGCGCTCAACAACGGCGACGTCAACGCCGTCCTCATCGCCACCCCCGGCTTCCTGCACGAGGACATCCTTTTCAAGGCCATCGCCAAGGACATCCCCATCCTCTGCGAAAAGCCGCTGACCCCGGATGCAGAGTCCTCGCTGAAAATCGTCGAGGCTGAGGTGGCCTTGGGCCGCAAGCGCATCCAGGTGGGCTTCATGCGCCGCTTCGACGCCGAGTACGCCGCCCTTGGCTCCATCATCCGGAACCAGGAACTCGGCGAACTGCTCATGCTCCACCATCAGCACCGCAACCCCACCACCCCGGCAGGCTTCACCAACGAGATGCTGATCAATGACTCCGTGGTCCACGAGTTTGACGCCATCCGGTTCTTCACCGGCGAGGAAATCACCTCTATCCAGGTCCGCCTCGGCAAGGCCACGAAGAACGCCCCGGCCGGCCAGCACGACCCCCAGCACGTCCTGATCGAAACGGAGTCCGGTGTCCTGGCCGACGTCGAAATCTACGTCAACGCAAAGTACGGCTACGAAGTGGCTACCCAGGCGTCCTTCGAGGAGGGCGTCGTCAGCATCGGCGGTGACAAGGGCCCCTACACCCGCAGCGCCGGCCGCTGGGGCGGCAACGTCACGCCCGGGTTCGAGGAGCGCTTCGGTGCGGCGTACGACGTCGAAATCCAGTCTTGGGTGGACGCGGCACTTAGGGGCGAAATCGGCGGCCCCTCCGCCTGGGACGGGTACGCCACCGCAGCGTGCTGCGAAGCCGGCGTCGAAGCGCAGAAGAACGGCGAGAAGGTGGCAGTGAAGCTGGCCGCCAAGCCGGACCTCTACAGCTAGTTCCACCTTTCCGGCCTTCCTGATCCACAATGGAGTGTTTACGTGAAAATCGCACTTGACCCCACCCCGTACCACCACTCGCACAGCCTCCTGGAGTTTCCGCGGGTGGTGGCGGACCTTGGCTACAAGTACATGCAGATGACCCCGCACGCGGACTTTATCCCGTTCTACAACCACCCCAAGGCCGACGATGAGCTCGTTGGCCAGCTGGGCAAGGCCTGCAAGGACGCCGGGATCGAAATCGCGTCCATTCTCCCGGTGCTCCGCTGGTCCGGACCGGACGAGGACGCCCGTGAAGCGGCGGTCCGGTACTGGAAGCGAGCCATCCAGATTGCTGTGGACCTGGGCGTCAGCACCATGAACACGGAGTTCAGCGGCCGGCCCGAAAAGGCCGAGGAATCCGAGCGGGCTTTCTACCGGTCCATGGAGGAACTGCTGCCCATCATCGAACGTGAGGGCATCGACCTGCTGATCGACCCCCACCCCGACGACTTCGTGGAAGAGGGCCTGGCGGCCATCCGCGTGATCCGGGGCGTGAACTCGAAGAACGTGGGCATGGTCTACGTGGCCTCGCACAGCTTCCACATGAAGAACCAGCCGCTTGAGATCATGCGCGCGGCGGGGGACAAGCTGCGCCTGGTTCACGTGGCCGACACCATGGACCACCACGCCTCGCACGGCCTGCGCTACATCACCAACCCGCCGGGCAACCCGGTCCGCGTCCACCAGCACCTGAAGGTTGGCGACGGCGACGTGAACTGGGACGAGTTCTTCGGCGGACTGAAGGAAATCGGCTTCCTGGACCGCGAGGACACCGTGATGGTTTCCAGCGTCTTCGCCGAGGACGACAACGCAGACGAGGTGTCCCGGTACCAACTGGACACCATCCAGCAGTACGTCCAGAAGGTCAGCGTATGAGTGTGCCTGCGCATACGGAAACCAAGCCCGGGAACCACAAGAAGGCGCTCCGGACAGTCACCATCATCTCTACGTTCGGCGGCCTGCTGTTCGGCTACGACACCGGCGTGATCAACGGCGCGCTGCCGTACATGCAGGAGGAGCTCGGCCTGACGCCGCTCACAGAGGGCCTGGTGACATCCTCGCTGCTGTTCGGTGCGGCCTTCGGTGCACTGTTCGGCGGCCGGCTGGCCGACCGCAACGGCCGCCGCAAGATGATCATGGTCCTGGCCGTCATCTTCCTGGCCGGCACGCTCGCCTGCACCTTTTCGCCGACCACTGAAGTGATGATCGCTGCGAGGTTCGTACTGGGCCTGGCCGTGGGCGGTGCCTCCGTGACGGTTCCGGTGTACCTTGCGGAAGTGTCACCGAGCGACCGGCGCGGGCGGATCGTCACGCAGAACGAGCTGATGATCGTCACCGGCCAGCTGCTGGCCTTTATCTTCAATGCCTACCTCGGCAACACCTTCGGCGAGGCCGGCGGCATCTGGCGCTGGATGCTGGTGATCGCGACCCTTCCTGCCATCGCGCTGTGGATCGGGATGAACTTCATGCCCGAGAGCCCCCGCTGGCTCGCTTCGATGGGCAGCTTCGGCGAAACGCTCAGCGTGCTGCAGCGGATCCGATCCCAGGAGGAGGCCCGGAAGGAGTTCGAGGAAGTCAAAGCCATGGCCGTGGAGGACTACAAGTCCAAGATGGGCACCTGGAAGGACCTCGTCATTCCGTGGCTCCGCCGGATTTTCTTCGTGGGGCTGGGCCTGGCGGTGATCCAGCAGATCACCGGCGTCAACTCGATCATGTACTACGGCACCCAGATCCTATCGGAGTCGGGCTTCGGCCGCGAAGCGGCACTGACCGCCAACATTGCCAACGGCGTCATCTCGGTGCTGGCCACTTTCGTAGGCATCTGGCTGCTGGGCAAAGTGGGGCGCCGCAGGATGCTGATCACCGGACAGGCAGGCACCACGACGGCGCTGCTGCTGATCGGGTTCTTCTCACTGATCCTGCCGGAGGGCTCCGTCCGGGGTTTCGTCATCCTGGCGCTTACCGTGACGTTCCTGGCCTTCCAACAGGGCGCCATCTCACCGGTCACCTGGCTGATGCTGTCCGAGATCTTCCCGCTGAAGATCCGCGGCCTGGGCATGGGCGCGTCTGCGTTCCTGCTGTGGATCGTCAACTTCCTGGTGGGCTTTGGCTTCCCGCAGCTCCTTGCGGCCATCGGGCTGTCCAACACGTTCTTTGTTTTCGCCGTACTGGGTGTGGGTGCCATCGCATTTGCCGCGAAGTACGTTCCGGAGACCAAGGACAAGAGCCTCGAGGACCTGGAGCACTACTTCAAGAACGTAGCCGGGCAGAAGCCCGGGGCCGCCGCCGGCAAGGCGAACTAGCCGGGCCCGCTGATCTTTGCCCCACAACAGGTGATGCCCCTCCGGTGATTCCCGGAGGGGCATCTTCTGTTGGTGCTGGAAGGTTGGGCCGTGACTACGCCGGAACGTGAAGCGTGGGCAGCGCACCCACCAGGGGTGCAAGTTCCGGCAGCGCCTGCGCCTGTTCAAGCGCACGTTCCAGCGTGGCGTCGTGGACCGGGCGGGCTTCGGCAAGCAGCGTGCTTCCGCTGGGGGTGAGCTCGGTGTAGATGCCCCTCCGGTCGTCGTCGCAGAGGATCCTGGTCAGCAGGCCCCGGTCCTCGAGCCGGTTCACCAGGCGGGTGGTGGCACTGGGGCTGAGGGCCGTGGCGCGGGCCAGCTGCTGCATGCGCATGTGCCAGCCGTCCTGGCGGTTCAAGGCGTCCAGGACGGTGTACTCCACCACGGACAGTTGGGACTCCGCCTGAAGGGACCGTTCCAGCTCGCCCTCGATCAGGCCATGCAGGGCCGCCAGGGTGCGCCAGCCCTGCGCGCGGACCTCGACGGCGTCGTCCTTGATGCCCATGGATACTCCTTCCGGTAAGCGGCTGCGGAGGACCGCTGCCAGCGATATAGAAATAGTTGCTTGCGCGGTATATTTGCATGTGCAACAATAAATACCGCGCCTGCAACTATTTTAGGCGCCATTCCCCCTCAGAACAACCAGAACAGCTCAAAGGAGCATCACCATGCCTGTTGGCCTGATCGCCCTCGCCCTTGGAGGGTTTGGCATTGGACTTACCGAATTCGTTATCGCGGGCCTCCTGCCTGACGTTGCCGCCGACTTCGGGGTGAGCGAGGCGTCCGCCGGATGGTTCATCTCGGGCTACGCGCTCGCCGTGGTGGTGGGCGCCCTGGGATTGACGGCGGCCGTGACCAGACTGGAGCGCAAACCCGTCCTGGCCGGCCTGCTGGTGCTGTTCATTGCCGGGAACCTGCTGTCCGCAACGGCTGCTGACTACTGGCCCATGATGCTGGGGCGGGTCATCGCCGCACTCGCGCATGGTGCCTTCTTCGGCATCGGGGCGGTGGTTGCCGCAGGCATGGTGCCGCCAAGCAAGAAGGCCGGTGCCATCGCCCTGATGTTCACCGGGCTCACGGCCGCCAACGTCCTGGGTGTACCGTTCGGCACGCTGCTGGGCCAGGCTGCTGGTTGGCGGGCCACCTTCTGGGCCATCACCGTGATCGGTGTGGCGGCGCTCGCCGGCATCCTGGCGCTGGTGCCCCGGCAGGCCGGCGCAGCTGAAGCCGGCGGAAGCCTGCGTTCAGAGCTTGGCGCGTTCCGCTCCGGCCAGGTGTGGCTGTCCATCGTAGTGACGGTCCTGGGCTTCGGCGGCATGTTTGGGGCGTTCACGTACATTGCGTACACCCTGACAGAAGTGTCCGGATTCGAGGCCTCAACGGTCCCGTGGCTCCTGATCGTGTTTGGCGTGGGGCTGTTCGCCGGTAACACCCTTGGCGGCAAAGCGGCGGACCGGAACGTGGACCGTACCCTGCTGGTGGTGCTCGCCGTCCTGGCTGTGGTTCTGGTGGCGTTCGCCCTGGTGGCAGCCCACCCCGTGCTGACCGTGGTCTCCCTGGTGCTGATGGGAGGATTCGGGTTCGCCACCGTTCCCGGACTGCAGATGCGCGTCATGAAGTACGCTCCGGGTGCGCCTACCCTGGCCTCCGGCGCCAACATCGGCGCCTTCAATGTGGGGAACGCCCTGGGCGCCTGGCTGGGCGGCGTCACCATTACGGCAGGCTTCGGGTACACATCGCCCATTTGGGCCGGAGCTGTCATCACCCTGGCGGGCGTGGCCGTCATGGCCTTCGCTGCGGCGGCTGCCAAGCGGAGCGAAACCCGCATAGGTACGCCAGCCGAAGCCCCGGGCGGGGCGTCGGCGGAGGCCGCAGGCGCGGTCCGCGTCTGAACCATCCGCCAAGTACGCGATGGAGGCCCGCCTTCCCGGGACTTTAGGCGGTCTGGTCCCGGAAGAATATTCAGCGGTCGTCCCGCCTCAGCAAGAGTGCGACGGGGGAAAGACTCGAAACGTAGGACCTTCCATGTCAGGGAAGCGCTGGCCGTCCGGGAACCTACCGCAATGCAAGAACTAACGGGCTCTGGACTCCTTTTGGCCCTCTTAGGGTATCCACTGAGGCCGGCACCCGGCGCTCCTCGCACGATGAGGGATCCCTGCCCGGGCACTGGTCACGAGATCGTTGGCAACCGTCCCGTAGAAGGTTCCTTCACCGATCGCAGTCGGCTTCTACATGGCAGGCCGACGCGAGGACGTCCAGTGCGGACTCCCCTGGGTTTGAATGTGCTGATCCCGTGGATGGGTGGATGGGTGGATGGGTGGGAAGCCGGCAGCGGCGCCGGGTGCCCGGCAGGCGCCGGGCACCCGCGGGGCGAACGGAGAACTCGCCGTAATAGGTCCCGAGCCGGTCTCGATAGGCGGGATCGTCAGCGGTGGCATCATCGAGTTCTGGCGAATCCTTGATCTGGGCCTTCGCGAGATCGACGTAGACCTTCTCGTCCGCGTCGTCGACACGCTGAATCGTGGCCGCCGGAAGAGTTACCTTCCGGCCGAAGATCCATGGGCCGGTGTCGACCACGATGCTGCTTTCATCGACCGCGTTGCTGGCCTCGTCGACCTTGCCGATGTCGCCATCGGAGGCGTGAACGCGATAGCCCACGATGGTGCCGGACTCAGCTGCGCGAGCCGACGAATCACGGTAATTCCAGGCGTCCCACCGATCGAAGTCATCGGAGACATCCTGTAGCGATGACCGCCAGAATCCACCGATCCCTCAGCGGGCGAATTTCGGTCGTCGTGACCGAATGTGCCCTTTGACCGGACGATCAATGGAGATTCGCCGCGCCCGTGCTTTCGACAGAGTTTTCCAGCGGGATGAGCGGATCGGACCACTAGACAGGCTTGTCGAATACGCCCTGGATGAACACCGTGCGCCCGGCCTCGGTGTTGCGCCCGGAGTTACTCGTCTTGACGGCTGCCTGTTCTCCCAGCACGAGATGCATTCCAAGCGGAGGAGGGGCGCTGGAGCCGCTCGCACCCGACGCTTGCGCCTTCGCCTGCTGTGCCTTGCGCGCCGCCACGATGTCGGCGGTAATGTCGCGCCAGGTGCGCTCCAGGAGACTTGCACCGCGGATCAACCCGCGGAGGGATTCCGCATCGGCCAGATGGCTCTGGTTGGGGCGGCTCGCCCATGGGACCGGAAGCTCGATCGGCTCGCCGTTCCCCGCGCAGATTTCCTGGCAGACGAACAGCCCGCCCGGCCTGAGTACCCGGGCGATTCCGGAATACAGGCGGCGCTTGTCCAGGATGTTCATCTGCATTTGTATCGTCCACACCACGTCGAAGCTGGACGCGGCGAACGGAAGCTCCAGGGCATCACCCGCCTGAAAGCGGGTGCGATCGGACAACCGCGTCATCCGAGAAAGGGCGTTGGCCACCCCGCAGAATTCAGGGGAGAGAGATCGATGCCGGTCACGTCGCAACCCAAAGTTGCGGCGAGGTAACGCGCCGGGCCGCCCAACCCGCTGCCCACGTCGAGCACTCGCGATCCTGGCGGAATCTTTGCAAGCTCCACCAATGCGCGCGTAGCCGAACGTCCCGCGGAGTGAAACTCGTCGGCCGGCGCGAGATCTTCGTGCGTGACCGAGTCCAGGTCCTTGCCGAGAGCTTGCAATCCCGCCACGATTCGCGGCAGAAGTCCGCCCGGCTCGTAGTGACGAAGCATTTCCTCGTGCGAGTCGCCCATGGGCGCAATTTCTGCGCGGATGTCGGGGAGCCGTCAAGTATGCGCTTGCTCCCACCACCCCGTCACCTGCCCTCCTCCGGCAGGAGGGAGGGTCTGGCCTGTGCCCTCACGAGGTCTCCACTCGACGCAGAAAGGCATCGCAGACCCCCCGACCAGCAAACGATCTCTGTCCTCCTAAACGACATCGGAAGGGGCGCGGTCGTGCAATTCTCCCTTCGTCCCAAGGGTCCGTGGGTGACTGACAACCTGGATCAGCGGATAGCTCGCCTCCCCGCAATCGCTTACGGCTTCGTCGTCCGCTGGACCGTTCCCGAGATGCGATCCATGGCGCAATTCCTACTGGTGCTGTCAGGCGTCTTGCTCGGCACCGCAGCAACGCTTCTTATCGAATTTCTCCTGCCCCCCGTGCGGCAGAGAAGGCAGAGGCGGAGACGGATGCGTCGCGAGAAATTCAAGAGACGTCGCTAGAACTTCTTCGCGAGACTCAACTCCTGCTCGCCCGCGCGCAGGCCGAGTTGCGTCAACGACCTTGGTGGCGACGGCGGCCGAAAGGTTCAAGGCGATACAAATAGGAACCTTATCTACCTCGACCCTGTCTTCTCGCGGAGGCCAACATCGCCGCTCAGCGATCACAGCGAGCCACCAGCGTTCGTAAGCCGGTCCTCCACCGGCCGCCAGTCAGGGCCCGATAGCCCGCGTCAAAACTCCCGGCGCTTGTGGGTTTTGGCGGTTCTTGGCGGCTTTTTGTTGTCGCTATGTGTCGTGACTGTCTACCAGCTGGCCGCTGACAGCGGTCCGTTCGGGAAGATTCATTCGGTGCTGATGTATCGGGCTAAGTGCCGGTTGCTACCCGGTTACGTGGTCGTTGCCGCGCATTCGAACCGCGACCACCAGGCCCGAGGCGGCGGTGAGTGCAGCGACGGTGGCGATGGTTGCGGGAATCCCGTATAGGTCTGCGAGCAGTCCTGACAGGAGTGCACCAATGGCGAAGCCGCCGTCGCGCCAGAGCCGGTAGATCCCAACGGAGCGGGCCCGCCAGGTGGGGTGGGCGACGTCTCCGATGGCGGCCAGGAGGGCGGGGTAGACCATGGCCGTTCCGAGCCCGAGGAGGGCTGCGGCGATGAGCCAGGACCCGAAACTGTGGGAGGCGGCGACTATGGCGAGTCCGACGGCTTGGACGATCATGCCGGCCACGATGAACCATTTGCGGCCCCATCGGTCTGAGGCGGCCCCGGTGAGAAGCTGGGCGGCGCCCCAGACCGCGGGGTAGGCGGCGGCCAGGATCCCTACCTGGTTCAGGTTGAGTCCGGAGCTGACGAAGAGGACCGGAAAGAGTCCCCAGGCGAGGCCGTCGTTGAGGTTGTTCACCAGTCCTGCCTGGCTGGCTGCGGAGAGTGAGCGGTCTTTGAAGCTGGTGAGGGTGAAAATCTGGCCCGTGGTGAGGCCGGCGTCGGCACTGTTGTGTGCACTGACGTGCTGGGAGGCTTCTGTCTTGGCATGGTGGTGGGTCTCGCGAACGGTCAGCACTGACAGGCCTAACCCGAGGGCGATGTAGGCGGCTCCGACGAGGAACGGGCCGGGTCGGAGCCCGTAGGTGGAAGCGATGTAGCCGGTCGCGAGGGCGGTGACGGCGACTCCGAGGTAGCCGGCTGCTTCGTTCAGGCCCATGGCGAGACCGCGCTGTTTCGGGCCTGCCAGGTCCATTTTCATGATGACGGCGGTGGACCAGGTCAGGCCTTGGCTGATGCCGAGGAAGACGTTCGCCGCGACGATCCATTCCCAGGACGGGCCGAAGATGAGCATGAGCGGGACGGGGATCGCTACCAGCCAGCCCGTAACGAGGACGGGCTTGCGGCCGTACCGGTCAGAGAGGGTTCCCGCGAAATAGTTGGTGGCGGCTTTGGACAGGCCGAACGCGAGGATGTACGTCAGGGCGCTTGTGTACAGGTCCAAGTGGAAGGTTTGGGAAGCGAGCAGCGGCAGGACGGTGCGTTCCTGGCCCAGCGTGCCGCCCACCAGGGCGTTGACGGCCATCAGCAGCATGAACTGCGCCAGGTTCTGCCGCAGGCCCAGCACGGCACGGGTGGAGTCCAGGGTGCTTCCCTCCTTTGTTCTGGCCATTTCGGGGTGCTCGCTTTCATTCCGGAGACATAAAGATGCCCGGACGCGTAGGGGAACGCGTCCGGGCGGCCCGGGCAGGAGGGGGGTCCTGCCCGGGCGGTCTTTGGGGGCTACTTTGCTGAGACGGCGTTCTGTCGCGTCTGCTGCCACATGGTCCAAGCGGCGTAGCTGCCGTCTAGTTCAACGACGTCATACCCGGCACGCCGCAGGGCGCTGGCTGCGACCGAGTTCCGCACACCGGACTGGCAGTAGGTCACGATGGTGCCCTCGGCAGGAAGCTTGTCCAGGTGCCACATAACCCGGCCACCGCTGAGCTGGTACGAGCCGGGGATGTTCCCGGCGATGTGTTCGCTGCGGTTGCGGACGTCCACGACCATAGCGGCGTCAAAGCTCTGCAGTTCCTCTGGCTGGATCAGCTTCGGCGTCGTCATGGGGAGCCCTTCGATGCTGGTGACGTAACCGGCGACGTTGTCGATGCCGACCCGTACCAGGTGGTCCCACATGTCCATGGCCTGTTCCTGGTCTGCTGCGAGCAGTACCAGCGGGTTCTTGTCCTCCTCGGGGTTCACTACCCAGGCACCGTAGCTGGCTACGGACTTCCCGGCCGGCACGTTCAGGGAGCGGTCTACCGTGCCTTCGTGAACCTCGGCATTGGGGCGGGTGTCGATGAACGTGACCTTGTCCGCCGCCAGATCGTTTGCGACGTCAGCGGTGTCCAGTTCCTCGAGCGGGGCGCGGTCGCCCATGACGTCCGGGCCCAGGCGGTTTTCGCGCTTCATGCGGCCGAAGTAGGCGTGGGCGTCGGGCTGACCGTCAAGGAGTTCGTCGATGAAGCCCTGCTCATCGTTCGCGGCCAGGTACGGACCCCACCAGGCGTAGAGCCGCTCGTAACCCACCGTGGAGGAGGGGACGGCGCCCAGGGCCTTGCCGCAGGCACTGCCGGCGCCGTGGGCCGGGTGGACCTGCACGTAGTCCGGCAGGGTGAGGAACTTGTCCCGGAGGCTCGCGAACAGCTGCTTGGCACCCTCGAAGCGGGTGTCGACGCCGCCGGCTGCCTCGTCCAGCAGGTCCGGCCGGCCCAGGTCGCCCGAGAACACGAAGTCACCGGAGAGCAGGTAGCCGGGCTGGTCGCTGAACGCGCCGTCGGTCACCAGGAAGGACAGGTGCTCGGGGGTGTGGCCAGGGGTGTGCAGGGCTTGGATGCTGATGTTGCCGATGGTGATCTTGTCGCCGTCGTAAAGGCGTTCGCCGTCGAATTCGTACTGCCAGTCCGGCCCGCCCTCGCCGGAGACGTAGATCTTCGCGCCGGTCGCGGCAGCGAGTTCACGGGTGCCGGACAGGTAGTCGGCGTGGATGTGGGTTTCGGTGACGGCAATGATCTTCATGCCGTTCTTCGCAGCCAGTTCCTGGTACACGGCGATGTCGCGGCGGCCGTCCACAACAACGGCGGTGCCGTTGGCCTGGCAGCCGATCAGGTAGCTTGCCTGGGCGAGGTCTTCATCGTAAATGCGCTCGATAAGCATCTGGTGATCTCCTTCGGTTCAAAGGGGGTTCGGGGGTTGTTCTGCATCCAGTATAGATACCCCCGGGGGTATCCTGCAAGTGGACTGCAGCCTAGGCCGTTTTACTGTGGAACAGCTTGCGCAGGAGACTGCGCAGGCCTGCCCGGGCATGGCCCGGCTGTTGTTGCGGCGGGTTTTCCGGGGTGGGTTGATAGGTGACGGGGTGGCCTGCCCGGTACCACGCGGTGATACCGCCGGCCACGTTGACCGTCTGGTATCCGCGGTCGGTCAGGATCCGCGCGGCCTGGCTGCTGCGTTTTCCTGACCCACACATGAGGTGAAGCGTGCCGCCGGGCAGGTCTGCAAGCCGGGAGGGCAAGTCGTCCAGGGGGATGTTCAGGCTCCCGGGGACGTGTGCGGTCGCATGTTCTTCCCGGCTCCGCACGTCCACCAGCGCGGCGCGGGGCCATACCGTGGTGAGCTCGTCTGCCGCTACCGTGCAGTAGGCATGGTCGCCTGGCATCGCGTTACACGTTCTGGGCTGCGTCGGCGCGCAGTTTGGCCATGTCGACGTTCTTGACGGCCTGGATGACTTCTTCGAGGCCGGTGGCGTTGAGGGCTCCGGGCTGGGAGAAGACCAGGGTTTTGTCCTTGAAGGCCATCAGTGTGGGGATGGAGGTGATGTTCGCTGCTGCGGCGAGGGCCTGTTCGGCTTCGGTGTCCACCTTGGCGAAGGTGACGTCCGGGTGGCGTTCTGCGGCGGCGCCGTAGGTGGGTGCGAACTGGCGGCAGGGGCCGCACCAGGCTGCCCAGAAGTCAACGAAGACGATCTCGTTGCTCTCCAGGGTCTGGGCGAAGCTTTGTTCGGTGAGGTCGATGGTTGCCATCGTCTTTCGTTCCTTTCGGGGGTGGTCTTGGGGTGTGTCGGCGGGGCGGTGAAGCTTAGGTGGTGGGAAGGCCGGCGCGGGTCCAGGCGGTCATGCCGCCGGCCATGGTGTCCGCGGTGTAGCCGGCTCCGTTGAGGGCGTCGGCGGCGGCGGCGCTGCGGTTGCCGCTGCGGCAGACAGCGATGACGGGCACGGCCGGGTCCAGCTCGCCCAGGCGGGCCTGCAGCTGGCCCATGGGGATGTGCAGGGCGCCGGGGATCATGCCTTCGGCGACCTCGAAGTCCTCACGGACGTCGAGGATCCGGGCGGTGGAGCGGCGCTGTTCGGCTTCGGTAATGGTGATTTCAGCCATGGGGTTCTCCTTCGAAGTGGTTCGGCTGGGTGTGTGAAAGTTGTTGCTTGCCTAACGGACGGGTTCGCCGGCCTGGCGCCAGGCGGCCATGCCGCCGCGCACTGAGTAGGCGTCGTATCCCTTGGCGGCGAGGAGTCGGGCTGCTGAGGCCGAGCGGACGCCGGAGGCGCAGACGGCGATCACGGGACGGGTCTTTTGGATGCCGGCGGTGCTGGCCTGCAGCCTGTCCAGGGGGACGTGCTTGGCTTGGGGAGCCCGTCCCGAGCGCCATTCCTGGGCTGACCTGACGTCGATGAGCGTGGCCCCGGAGCCCAGGAGGTCCTTGGCCTGGGCTACAGAGATGGTCTTGTAGGGCTTGCTGAAGGCCTTCTTGAGGGAATCGAAAAGTCCCACGGTGTTCTCCTCTATGGATGGGTCAGGCGGTGACCGCGCCGGCGGTGACCCAGGCCGCGACGGCGAAGATGAGTACCGCAAACGAGATACGGATGTGCTTGTCGTGCAGGTGGCGGGCCAACCGTGCGGCAACCACCGATCCCACGATGGCCGGGATGGCGAACGCCAGGGTGGTGGCCCAGTCGATGGTGTAGCCGGCAGCGTGTGCACTGAACCCGGCGGCGGAATTGATGACGATAATTGCCAGCGAGGTTCCCACGGCCTGTTTCATGCGCAGGCCCAGGAAGATGGTCAGCGCGGGGGTGATGAGGAAGCCGCCACCTACGCCGAGCAGTCCGGTGAGGAACCCCACGAGCAGGCCCACGCCGACGGCCTTGGGGGCGCAGGACCGGAACGCCCGGTGCGGCCCCGTGCTGCAGGACCCCTCAGTTTCGCGGGACTTCATGAGCATCCTGATGCCGGCTGCCACCATGATGACGGCGAAGGCGAGCATCAGGATGTTCGGGTCCAGCAGTTTGCCCACGGCCGCGCCTGCCCAGGCTGCCGGGATTCCGGCAGCCCCGACCAGGGCGATGACGGGCCAGTTCAGTCCCTCCCGGACCCTGGGCAGCAGCGCGGCAAGCGAGGATACGCCCACCACCAGCAGCGAGGTGGGAATCGCCTGCACCGGGGTCATGCCCACCCCGTACACCAGGGCCGGCACGGCGATAATGGACCCGCCGCCGCCCACAACACCGAGGACAATGCCGACGACGAGCCCCAGAGCCAGGGCTGGAATCATGCCGCGGCGTCCTCAACCGTCTGCAGGGGAAGCTGCAGGATGGCGCTTTCGCGGGTGGGCTCCTTCGCGGCCTTGTTCCACGGCATGGCCGAGAGGGCCTGGCCCATGGCACAGGTGTTGGTCGCGGCCGAGAACGTCAGGCCGGTCCCGATGACCCCGGCGAGGGTCCGGATCTTTGGAGAGACGAACTTGCCGCCGGCCAGGCCCAGGACCACGAGGGACCCGGCCACCAGGCGGACCTGCCGCTCAAGGTCCCAGCGGTCCTTACCCCTGACGACGTCCCCGCCGGCAGCGGCGAAACCGGGTGCACCACCGGTCAGGACGTAGGCGGTGTCGATTCCGGCCTTGGCCAGGCGCTGGCGGGCCTGCTCGGCGCGCACGCCGGACTGGCAGACGAGGACCACACGGGAGCCAAGGCGGGCGGCGAGCTCGTCGGTGTGCTCGGACAAAAGCGGCAGCGGCACGTTGTAGGAGCCGCGGATGTGCATGGACTCGAACTCCGCGGCGGAGCGGACATCGATGACCACGAGGTCCTGGTGCTCTGTGAACCAGGACTGGAGGGTTTCAGGGGCGAGTGCGGTAACGGTCGGCGCCGTGGAAGGGGAAGTCATGGTTGGCCTCTCGGAAGGGGTCGGTTGGATACCCCACCGAGTATTGCAGATACCCCGGGGGGTAGTCAAAACACCCTAGGGGGTATAAGATTGAGGGAAGTTATCGATAGTTGGAGAAACCCATGGAACTCAACCCCTCAGAACTGACCCCTGTCATCAACCGCCTCAAGCGCGCCCAGGGCCAGCTGGCTGCTGTCACCCGCATGCTTGAAGAAGGCCGGGACTGCAAGGACGTCGTCACCCAACTCGCCGCCGTATCGAAGGCCCTGGACCGGGCAGGCTTCGCCATCATCGCTACCGGCCTTGAGCAGTGCATCGTCCAGCAGGATGCAACGATGGACAAGAAAGACCTGGAGAAGCTCTTCCTCTCCCTCGCCTGACCAGACCGGCTGTCGAGCAGCCCAAGGAGAACCATGACGTACACACTCACTACCAACGTCGACCTTCCGTGGGCCGAAGCCCTGGACCGCACCCGGGACGCCCTGTCAGCCCAGGGGTTCGGAATCCTCACGGAAATCAACGTCCGCTCGACCTTCGAGACCAAGCTTGGTGCTGAAGCGGCGGACGCTGTCGGTGACTACGTCATCCTCGGCGCCTGCAACCCGGCACTGGCCAGCCGCGCCCTCGCCGCCGAACCCGAAATCGGCGCTCTGCTGCCATGCAATGTCGTCGTGCGCCGGAACAAGGACGCAGAACTGACCACAGTCGAAGCCATCGACCCCCAGACCATGGTCCAGCTCAGCACCGCCCCATCCGTCAAAGAAGTAGCCGACGACGCCGGCACCCGCCTCCGGAAGGCCCTCGCCGACCTGGGTCAACCGGCGACATAGAACGTCCGTGGTAACAACGATTCCAGAGACTGAGCAGGCCGGACCCGGCCTGCTCATCCACTCAGTCGGCCCGCTCGAACAGGAAGCCCTGACCGTCATCCTGCGCAGCGCCGCCAACGCCCGTGCCGCTCTCGGCCAGGGAGCCCACATTGAAGTGGTTGTCCAAGGCCCGGGCGTGAAACTCCTCACCACCAACACGCCCGCCGCCGAAGCCATGACCAACGCCGGGCAACTCCACGTGGACATCCTCGCCTGCGGCAACAGCATGCGCTCAGCAGGCATGGAAGACAAAGACCTCGCACCCGGCGTCGGCACGGTGCCCGCAGCCATCGCCCACCTGGCCCGGCGCCAATGGGACGGCTGGGCCTACGTCAGGCTCTAGGGGTGGCCCTTGAACCCCATGAGCCAGTCCTGTGCCGGCTGGGAAAGCCGGGCGTACTGAAGGCTCCAAATACCAGGCGTCTCAACGACTGCACGGACGCGAGCACGGCCGCTGTCCGGGTGAACGCAAGTCTGTGCCGAACGTACTGTTCAGCGGCTTTCTAGGACCAAGCAACAGGAATCCTGGCCATCACCAGGGTCCGCTTATCGGCCGCGGCTGTCGGATCAACGTCAGCCCCCGATATCAGGAGATGGTCGCCGCTAATGAGAATAATTTCCCTGGTCCGTGCGGCCTGTAACCAAAGAGCAGTCTCCTCATCCGTTGAGTCAAAACGCTCAGACCAGACCAGATTTTCCTCGAACCACAAGGAAACAGTGCCGTCAGCGAAGGCACGACACAGAATGCTGCCATCGGCCGGTTGAGCCTTTAACGCGATGTCCGCATAGTCACTGTTGCACGCTCGCCTGAAGCCACGCCTCAGCATGTCCTCGGTAAGAGAAGAGTCCGATGGCTGCCCCGCAACGCCGCTCCCGGTCATTCCAGATGGAGTAGCCACGGCAAGGAGCGCGTACTGGAGCATCCCGAACGATCCGGCTATCCCGACCCTCAGCAGGGCCCCCAGATAGTCACCTGCATATATGATCCCCCCGCAAGTATTTCCCCGGTCAAGCACGACAGTGCCCAGGTCAGCCTAGTCAACCAACTGCAGGGCACCATGGCTTCGAAGCGCGCATTGTCGCTGTCCGAACGCGAGCAGCGCTTCAGCGTCCGATAAGGGATCCTCCACCGGACACCCGGTCCATCGGGCGCCTAACCGAACTGCTGTGTTCGACCAGTCTCGTAATGAAGGACGCCGTCGTGCTCCAATGCGGACAGTCTGTCGGCGACTTCCTGCGCTTGAGGCTCACCGCAGGATATGGCGAAGAACTGCGGAGAGATGAAATCGACGAGGCAGCCATTCTCGGCAAGTTCAGCGGCCAGGGGATGCGATGCGTTGGACTCATCAGTATTCAGCTGGACCCTGAATGTGAAATTGAGAGCGTCGCGCTCCACACCCGTGGCAACGAGCGCATTCTCAGCGGATCGCATCACGCTTACGCGGTCGCCGAAATTGAGGTCGTAGATATAAGCGGGGACTCCTAGAACAGTCGCAGTGCCGTCCGCTTCCAAGCGACCGCGAAGTCCCTCCCACATTTGCTCCGCGTCAGGTTCAGGGGGCACCGCAAACCATATGGTCTCTCGCGCTTCCTGGGCTTCTGGAAGTGGCTGGAGCAAAGCATCGCGCCAGTGCGCCACGACGCTGGGATGTTGCCGGTAATTGGTCACGAGCTGAGACTACCCAAGGAAAACATCGATGAGCCCACGCCAGGGGCCATGTCTTCCCTGCGGCGAGCGGTAGGGCATCCTCCACCGGGCACTTACTCGGATAATTGGCGAGTGGCCAACGATGCCAAGGCCGCGCGCGGCTCCACGTCGTACCCAGTTGCGCGATTGCCGGACCAGTTGAGCCCCACGCGTAGCCCATCTCGTTCCAGGCCGGGCAGCCACTTTGAATGCCACTCACTAAGAGGGATCAGGACTTTCTCGAAGCCTGCATAGTCCTGGACATTCGTTACGATGCGCTCCGCTCGTGAGCTCAAGGACCAGAAGGGCATGCTTCGAAGTCCATTGTTTCCAAGCGGGGCTGGAAAGCCGTGAGCATCCCGAATTGTCCAGACTTGCTGTTCGCGGACAACTTCCTCGAAAAATGCCGTTGCATGCGCACCGCTGATTGTCATGGCAGCATCGTCTCAGACTTCCCGAGGCATCTCTCCGACGTAGCGCAAGGATCGTATATTCGCTTGGCCGCATCAGCGTCGGATTATGCGATCTGGAGTACCCGACATTGCTGACACAGCGGATACTCTTGCAGGAATGGAGTCAACCTCTCCTGCATTGCTTTGAAGTCCCATCCATACATGTACAGCGCTGTTTCATGGGGTCCTTGCCAATGGCTGCTTACGATGCCGAGTCCCTCCAACAACCGGCTGCACTCTGCATAGACGTAATTGGAGTCGCAGTCCCGATACACCTCATCGGCAAGGTCGGTGCCGTTGAGGTAGAGGGCTAGTCCTTCGTGCGCCCCAAAAGGTATCCGACGATCTAGGTCTAGCACGTGCAGTGTTGAGCCCTTGGGCGCAAGCATTGAGGTGAGGGTTTCGGAAATGGCCTCGACTCTCGTATCTGAGGGTCCGTCAAACTCAATCTCGATATCGCACTCACTGATTTCACCGTTCGCCGCCATTTGGGTTCCCCCGCCGACCACGCGAACTTCTTGTCCGCGCTGTTTCATCGCGGCCTCGAAGGCATCTTCTAATGCGGCCCGGTCCAGGGGCTGCAGCCGGGCATTTAGCGTGACAACGATAATGTTGGAACTTCTTTTCTTGAATCGGCCGAACATTTCCAACCTTCCAAAGCGTATGAATCCTATTGAAGCTACCAGTAAGTTTTAGTGGGAAGCGGTATCAGAGCGCCTAATGCTGTTGCCGAATTGCCTCATTGAACTTGGTGAAGTGCCGCCCGATAGCCGGTCCCTCACCGGGCACCGCAGGGCAGACAGACATGCCCTTGCGGTCGAGGCTCGTAGTCGTGCCTGATGAAGTAGCTTATCCCTTTGGGACCTTAATCGATCACGCACATGGAAATGGGAAAATGAAACTCATCGATCTG
This sequence comes from Arthrobacter sp. Leaf137, assembly GCF_001423525.1. Classification (GTDB taxonomy): domain Bacteria; phylum Actinomycetota; class Actinomycetes; order Actinomycetales; family Micrococcaceae; genus Arthrobacter. The sequence goes on from NZ_LMOI01000022.1 coordinate 80,595, forward strand.
TTCCACGACGAGGTTCCAGGTCTTCCTGGCAAGGCTGAGGAGAACCCATTCTTTGTCGAGGAAGTCTTCGAAGATGCCCAGATCCTCGATGTACGTATCGACGCTCTGCGTCTGGTGGTCGGTGTTCTCTTTGAACTTCGATCAGGGACGCTGCCCATGTATGTGGGCGACGAATCGATCAATTGTGGCGCTCTCATCCTGCGTCGGGCCACGGATCTTCGGTGGACGAGCGATCTAACTGCCAAGGAAGGCAACTATGCGTGGCCGGTCTGCAGGGTCTTGACCCAGCTTGAGGGCGGCCGCTTTGAACTTGGCCTTGTAATGGGTGTCATTGAAGGTATGACGCTGAATTTCACGGCGTTGAAGGCCGAGTTCTACGCGGGCATAGCACCTGCATTAGCGGACGGCGTTCCAGATTACTCCGAACATAAGAATGTCACCGGCCTTGTAGCGGGATGGGGTATGGACTTTGTACCCACTTTGGGATGGTACGTGGACGCATCAAAATAGACCGGCGCGTCGCCTCTACACGTTCAACACGTAAGCACTCCTGAGCTACTGACTCTGCCCGACACAACTACGCGACGCGCGGTCAGGGATCCACTATCGAACGCGGAAATGCGTCCGGTAGCCCACCGGCTAAAGGGCAGTAGCCGGCCGTCTAGCGGCATCTGCTAGAACTAGTGAATGTTTGAAAGCTTCGCTAGACAGTTCACGGCCACGTCCCAGGGTCCAACGCAATCATTTGAGACGGCAGAAACGCAACCAGTTCTGCAAAGGCTTTTCGATACGTATGGTGGGACCACGTTCAACGAGGGTCTTTACAGGATCCATGACGCTGTCTCATCTGGTGAAGCCAGCCAGAACGCCGCTTTTGTGTATCCGGCGCTGAAGTTTCCATGGGTATGTTTTGGATATGACTGGCTAGGGCGACAATTCGCCCTCGACTTCCACCGCGGCACAGCGGACAACCCTGAAGTAGTGATGCTCGAGCCAGGAACTGGTGAGATCTTGGAGGTACCCGCTACTTTCGAGGATTTCCACGACTACGCACTCCTGGAGTATCAAGATGCCTGTCTGGCACCAGAATTTTTCGGAGAATGGCAAGCTCACGGAGGCGACACCCCTAGGATCGACCAGTGCATCGGGTACAAAACTCCGTTGTTTCTCGGCGGACTCGATGAAGTCTCTAACCTGGAACTCTCAAACCTGGACGTCTATTGGTCGATTACGGGCCAACTGATAACGGCGACCCGCAATCTTCCATCAGGTACTCCTATATCAGGCTTGGGGCTTACTAACTGACTTAGATTTGATGCCTTGCGAATCTGTATTCGTAGCAGCTCGTGCCTAATCCAGAAGCTTCCGGAAATCATCAAGGGCAACCGTGCTTTGGCGATCGACGTCAAGCTCGTCTTCGACAGTGGCAGTGCCCGATTCCACATCGAGCAGCACATTGAAGGTGTTGTACGTAAAGTAGCGCTGGCCGGTCTGTAACTGTTCGATTGTGGCGAGAAGCTGAGTCCGGATGAAGTCGTTGAGCTCCCCGGTTAGAAACTCGTCAAGGGGCGAAACATTCATTCTTCTCCATCACCCGCCCGTGGTCTTTTAGCGTCAGAATGATCACCTAGATTCAATCACAGACGACCGCCGAAATTCGTCGGTCAGTCGGGCTCTGAGCTGCTGGCGGCAAGCATGCCCGCTGATGGTTCTCGCCCGGTGGAGGATCCCTCTACGGGACGCCTGCGCAACGAGATGGTGCCATCGATGATTCGGCCGTCTCGGCATGACTTGCGTTCGCTGACCCATTGGCTAGGCTCGCGGCATGTCACAAGGTCGGTCTAACGCAGCAAGCCCGGTCCGGACTCCGCACCGAAGGAGAAGCCAATGAGCAGTTCCAAATGGCCGGCGTTGATTGCCGGTGTATTTTTCCTGCTCTGGGGGACAATCTTTCTCACATGGGCGCCAGTGGAGACTCTCCGCCTAGTCACTGGCATCATCTTTGTGCCGATCGGCCTGGCACTGATTCTCAAGCACTTCATCGGCCGCCGCCCGGCGAAACGCGAGCAATTCAGGGCTTCAGCCGACGACAATTAAGGCAGGCCCAAACGGACGCTCGCGTTCGCTAAAGGATCCTCCATCGGGCGCATATCAAGGGCTACCCCTTGAGTCGGATTCCCCTCCTCATCTGTTCACGCCTTCGCTACGCTCAGGTCATGAGTACCAGGAACTGGAGTCAACCAACCAAGGACGGCGCCGTGATTATGGGCCTGGTCGCCGTGATGTGGTTGGCCAACAACCTATACGCTGTGCTGGCCGAGGGTTCCCGAGCAACGGTCTGGTACTGGATTATCCAGGTCATGAATCTGGGCCTGTTGGGCTTCAGTTTCTGGTGGTACCGGCGAGCCGCAAAGAAGTCACCCAGGCAAAGCGAATCGTAAAGCGAGGTCCGCAAGCCGATCGGCTTACGGACGCCTGCAGTGGTGCGGTGCATCCGCTGCAGAATGTCCACATCATGGAACATTTTTGATCGAATTATGGACACATCATTTAGCCTGCACTGTATGGACGACAGCCGGACAACCCAAGAAGATCTTCCACCCTTTATCGATACTGCGTGGCTCGAGGCGCACCGAAGCAACGTTGTCACCGCTGATGTTCGCTGGTACCTCGACGGTGCGTCGGGCCATGCAGCGTATGACCGCGGGCATCTTCCAGATGCGGTGTTCGTGGACCTGGACGCATGGCTGTCGGGCAGTTCGGGACCACACGGGCTGAACCCGCTTCCCGACTCTGAAGTGTTCGCACATGGAATGTCTTCCTTGGGAATTGGCGACGACACGACCGTCATTGCCTACGACGACGCGGGAGGAGTCATCGCCGCGCGGCTCGTGTGGATGCTGCGTGCGCTCGGGCACCGGGCGGCGTTGCTCGACGGCGGGATGGCCGCGTGGACAGGACCGCTGGAGACGACGGCCGTGAAGCCGACACCCGCGACCTTCACGCCATCTCCGTGGCCCGAGGCCCGTCTCGCCCAGCTTGAGGACATCACGGCAGGAGCTGCCGGGATCATTGTCGACGCCCGCAATGCGGACCGCTTCGACGGAAGCCTCCAGCTGCCCACCGATCCCCAAGCCGGACACATCCCCGGCGCAGTGAACGTCCCGTGCCGTGGGAACCTCGCCCCTGATGGACGCCTGCGCCCGATCGCCGAGGTCCGACAAGCGTTTGCGAAGGTTGGGATCGACGACTCGACTGCCGTCATCTCCTACTGTGGCTCAGGCGTCACGGCCTGCCACAACCTTCTCGCTCTCGAGCATGCAGGACTCGGCCGGGGCCGTCTCTACGCAGGCGGGTGGTCAGAGTACGGAGCCGAGCCTCGCCGCCGAGCCGAGCTTGGCTGACAACCGACCTACGATGCCTGCTCCGCCGAGACTACGACCTCCACCCTAAATAGAAGACCGTTTCAGTCTGGCCGGTAAAGGATCGGCTACAGGGACGCCGATAGGGTGGGCACATGACCCTTGTCGAGCATCTTGAACGCCATCTGGGCACCATTTCCGAGGGCTGGTCGAAGGATGCGGACGGGCTGCCTATGCATGCGCAGATCCTCAAGTTTGGAGACGGGCCGCTGGACGGCGTGGTCGCGTACACGACCTTGGGGCTCAGCCGTCACTCGCTGGCCCTGCCGGGCAAGGCGCCGGTCCGAATGGAGTTCCTGATAATGGTCCGCCGCGGCTACTTTGAGCGGTTCATTCCCTCGATCATGCAGCAGCTCGCAGAGGAGATGATTCACGAGGGACGGGCGCCACTGCGGGGAGAAATCATCGGACCGAGAGGGCCGCTTGATCCTGAAACCAGGCTTGAAGCCTTCCTCGTCTACAACCCCTACTACCAACCCAATGAGTTCGCCGTCTGCGATGACGCGAACGGCCCAATGATCATTGCCATGCTCGTCCCACTCTTCCCTGAAGAGGCCAGCTTCGCTGCGACCCATGGCCGGGAGGCCTTAGAGACCCTCATGATGGAACACGACCCGGACGTCGATGACTGGTTGCGGCCGCCTCTACCCGTGCACTGTGGGTGAGGCGGAAAGCAGAACCAACGTCGCCTGGTACAGCGAACGACGTTGTCATTCTTTTACCCCCGTTTCCTATGCATGGATCCTACTCGCCTGACGTTTCGGCTCGACGCGCCCGTAAGCCGATCCTCTTGGGGGACGCTAACCGCAGTGCCTCAATTTGCTGCCCAGGGTGTCTGGCTCGGCAACGCGTTTAGCCTTCGCGAGATGCATTTGCAGCGGAAGCTGCCATCGCTAATAGCCCGTCGAGACGGTCCTCAAAAGTCTCTTGGGCTCCGAAAAATGCGTAATCGGTCAGCCGGATACCGAAGGTATCAAACGCGTGAGCCTCAATTTGGTAGCCCTGCTCGGCTGCGCGGATGCGGACTGTCAAGGCAACTGGTACGTTCGTGCGACTCCATGAGAACAAATTGCCCCAGAGGCGGTACTGCCAGTTTGATCCAGTTCGTATATCTACGAAGTCCTCGTCCTGGTGGATCCTTGCCTTTTCCGAAGCAAAAGCTGTGGATATGGCCGTCAAGACCTGGTTCGGAGAAAGCGGCGACAACCACTGTTCAGACTTCTCGAACATCGGCTTTGTTCGGCTTCCCACTATCCCCATTGATCTTCTCCTACGTATTAGGAATGTGACGACAGCCTAGTCTTTGGTAGCAAAAAGGTGAGAGACCTTTCCAAAAGTAGTGCCCGTAAGCCGGTGGCCTGGCGAAGGCTGCAAGCGCCCGGTAGAGAATCGGCTAACGCGCACCCGAGCGTTAGGTGATCCACCGGCTTACGGGCGCGGGCCCCATTGTTGCTGGAGGCCCTAACGATGCGTGCATAGCCCTGGCTCTTTGGTCTCTACAAAGCGATGGGAATCAGGCTAGGTTTCACTCATGGATCTTAAACGGCGGAAGCCGTGGTTCCGATCGAACAAGTCCAGCCCGGGCTGGCATCCCAGTTCGTTGACCATTGGCGTCGGCGCCGCTGCGGTGGTTACCCGTGCGGTTCAGAATTCGGCTGCTGTGATGCGGACGTCAGCATGAGCGGCTTCTTTGCCTGGGTCGCGGTTTCCGGCATAGTGCAGGGTCTGATCATGGGCCTAACCTTCGCGTACCTGACCACTGTCCTGGTCTTGAACGCCGTGGCCAGGACCGAGACGAAGACCGTCAACGGCTGGAGCTCTATCCGCAAAGCTGGCCATCCAGACAACGGACTACTGGTTCGTGCGGCCTTGCAGAAGGCGCTCCCGGTTGTCAACGTGTTTGAAGAGGCCGCCTACTGGACGGCGACCAGTGATGACGCGGGCAAGCGTCTCAGTGGGCAGCATACGTATCGCCTACATTTCTCGGCCGGTCAGCTTCCGCCCAATGATGCCTTCTGGTCGCTCACCGCCACGGACACCATCGGCTACCTGGTCAACACCCCAACCGGGCTGGCAAGCGTGGACAGCCACTCTGGTCTCGTGACGAATGCCGACGGCTCAGTCGACATTCTGCTCCAACCCAATCAGCCATCCGGGGCGGCGCAGAACTGGGTAGCGACGCCGCCCGGCCGGTTCAAGCTCATGCTCCGCGCTTATCTACCCGGAGCGGCCATCGTAGACGGCCGGTACGAGGTTCCGCCCGTCTTACAGGTGCAGTCATGAATCGCCTGATCCTGAAATACGCCACTCCCGTGACGATTGCCATCCTGGCAATCTTCACGTGGGTCACCTATAGGCGAATCGCGGCAGGCGGTCTGGACTCGATCATTCTGCTAGTAGCGACAACTGTGGCCATCTGGGTGATCGGTACATTCGTCTTCATCTACGTTTGGCCACGGATAACAGTGGGCGGCTTCAAACGAATATTTGTCCGGCGCGGGCTGGGTGGCGGACCGATCCCGGTGAACACGATTTACGCCGTGCCAGAGAGCCCGTCTCAGTCCGCTTCGTCCGGCAGTGTCATCGCGACCGGCACCGACAACGTCCTGTACTTTGGCGGCTGGTTGGATGTCACAGCCGGACCACAAGTGCTGCACGTGCCAGGGATGGAAAAGCGCTATTACAGCGTGCAGTTCACCGACCCGACCAGCGGCGCCAACTTTGCCTACGTGGGCAAGCGCACCACCGGAACCGCCATGGGCGACTTCCTCCTCTGCGCACCCAGATGGCAGGGGGATACGCCACCCGGCATGACCCGGATCGACGTGCCCCATCACGCCGCCCTGCTAATCGGTCGGGTCTTTGTCGCCAACAAAAATGACCGCCGCACGGCATACGAACTCGCGAAGCTGATCCAGCTAACTCCAGCAAATAGAGCGTGAGCATTCGCGAAAACATCCCTACGGCTCCGAACTCGCCACCCACAATGTGCCCGTTGAAGGATCGACTTACGGACACATAGAGGCCTGCTCATGAATGCGGGCCGAAACCCAATTCCCATTTACAGTCACCCTCGTGTGGTTCATATTCGAGGTATGCGAGTGGCCGGAATTCTCCCCTCAGACGCTCCTGACCCGCGGGCCGGATGGGCCGAGCGCCTGAAGCTGATGCCCATTCCGGTGATGGGGCTCGCGCCTCAACCATCGTTGGAGGACACCGACAGCGTTGGTGTGACCTATGGCCAAGATGATCGTGGGTACAACGAGATGACGGCGAGCATCACCTATACGCTCTGGCGAAACCCGGATGACCGCTCAGACCCGGTAAACCTCGCGGACCTCAACGAGAAGACACGCAGATCGATCGAGGAAGTCAGCCATGGCCGCGGCCCCCTTGGCTGATCGAGTACGTGGAGCGCCTGCGTTACCCGCAACTTGAGGATGCCGTGCGAACCACCTGGCACCGCGATCCATCCGAGCGTTCTTCGGTTCGAAGCCTGTTGGTTGACCATGTCAACCACATCCTCATGAACCAATATCGGCAAGAGCTCTGGCCGGGCAGCAACCCGTGGGACCAGCACGCCCCCACAGTTACCGGCCGGATGGTCAACAGCCAGGCCAGGACCGTCATCAACGGAGTCGATATGCCCGGTGCAGAGGTCGATACGGACCCGTTCGTCTACGGTATCGGAGCACAACTGGCAGGCGGCGGCGTGGTGACCGCGGTGCTTCCCCGCACTGAGCTCAAGCACATCCAAGTCCAATTCACGCCCCGGACCTAACGCTTCCATTCCAAATACAGCAACACCAAGCTTGACGTCGCCCCCTAGGGGAACCTCGTCCGTAAGCCGATCGGCTTACGGACACTCCTTTGGATTACCGCGACGCCGTGTGAGACGCTCTTCGTTTTTGGGCTGCCGGCCCATGGGCAGGGCTAGGGTGGAGCTTAGTAGGAAGGGGGCCGTTGTGGCATATGTTCCGGCGTCCATGAGCGGGGCTCAAAGATCCGAGGGTTATTGGCTTCTCGAGGTGAGTGGGCAACTCATCCTGCAACTCGTCCTGGATTTCCAGGTAACTCTGGTTCTCGAACATTTCAGAATCACCATCGAGGAGAGCTTCGTTCTTGAGCACCCCGATGGCACTTCACACGTAGTCAAACCGGGCGGCGGTTTCGACCAGCTCAGTCCCGTTCTGCCGCTCTCACGATCCAAGGTAATTTCTGAAGGAAGAGCGTTCGACGACGGGCGACTTGAAATTGTCATCCAGGACGGCATCCGGCTGAGCGTGGTGCCGGAATCCGAGTCGGCGTACGAAGCGTGGAACGTCACTGGTCCAGACGGATTACTGATCGTCTCCACGCCCGGAGGTGAGCTGGCCCTTTGGGGCAGCTCGTAGAGGGATCCTTTACCGGGCGCCGGGTAGGTGCTCGCCAAACCTGCTCCTACGATCGTAGATATGAGTCGAGCCGTATTTATGTGTGGGCCAGCAGGTGCCGGCAAGTCCACTCTCTCGCGTCGGTTCGAGCGTGAAGGCATGGTCCGTCTCTCTTTCGACGAGGTGGCATGGGAGATGGGGTTACGCACTATGCCCCTGGATGCGGAGACTCAACGCGTGGTCGAGGCATCACTTCAGGAGCGCGTAGCCGCCCTCGTCAAGGCTGGCGCAGATATCGTCCTCGACTTTTCTTTCTGGTCCCGAAGGATGCGTGAGGACTATCGCAACCAGTTGAGGCCTCTAGGTGTTGAGCCCGAAACGATCTACTTGGCAACGCCTCGATCTGTCGCCCTCGCACGTATTCGTGCCCGAAGGGCGGACCACGCCCACGACTTCTGCCTAAGGGAAGAAGTGGCCGCTCAATACTTCGATCAGTTCGAAGTCCCAACAGGGGACGAAGGACCACTCACGGTCATAGGCCCTCACGCGGACTCGCGCCCAGACGACTGATTCATACGCCCACACGCGATCCCTCACCGGACACTGTAGGCCTCCGTTTGGGCTTTCGGGTTGCCGAGCGGGCCTCCGCTTGCGCCCTAGAACCGCCGCAAAGACGATGTGAAGCCCTTCTAATGGGGCTAGAGCTCCCGGGGCTCTAACTGCATCGCGTGACGCGTTGTTTCAACGCTTATCGTCAGGCGAAAGAACTTCAATACTGCGGTCGTTGCCCCTACGTATTGTCACGACGACGCCACTTGACCAGTCCGCCATTCCGGCCTCGACTTCGGATTTCAGCGCACTGAGGCTCTCATCGCCGGGCGCATACTCTTTGTTCGTCGAGAATTCAATTCGGCACCATGGCATCATCCCGCCGTCGCCCCAAGTGCTGTTTATGGATGGGGCGGACCCGCTGGACTTCTCGATGACCGGAGAGAGCTCGTTTGCAAGACCGTCGCAGTCGTCGGACGCGGAGTAGTCGCCCACGCAGCCAGCTAGCAGTGGGGTCAGCAACAGAAGCAGCCCACCTCTCGCGAACGCGCGTTTCATGCTCAGACCATAACAGTCACGGCAGATGCCGCCCATTACGTGCCCGTTCGTCAGTGGTTCGCCGGACGCTTTAGGCGCCCGCTTGGGGATCCCTTCTGCGTTCGTCTGGTTACTCTCAGTTATATGGATGCTCTTTATCAACCGAAGGAGACAGGCCTCGATGCCTTGGATGAACTCGACAAAGTCGACTGGAACCGACTGCAGCACGCGTACGGAAATGGCGTCGTTTCTCTGGAGGGCTCCAAGGCATCACTTAGCATTGCCGGCGACGTAGCGCGATCATTAGATGCGCTTCGAGACGACCCTTCCTTCGCAATCGGTGATGGGCTCTACTCCAATGTCTGCCACCAGGGCACGGTCTATGAAGCAACTGCCTATGCGGTTCCCTTTATCGCAGCAGTTGCTGCTGGAGATGTCCCAGACGAGATCCGCGTACCCTTGCTGGCCCTCTTGGGGGACATCTCTATCGGAGGAAGCTACGTGGCTCCTCACGGGTCTCACTCGGGTGCTTACGGAGATCAGGTCGGCGTCCTCGTCACTGAATCGCTCTCCACTTCAATGAGACGCTTCACAACGCTCCGGACGCCCGAGCTCGTGGCACTGGTCCAAGCGATCCAGTCGCTTCTTGATCACTCAACCGACGCACGCCGCGAGGCGGTTGAGTCTGCAATCGAATCTGCACTCATGCTCGCCCAACAGTAGTACCAAGCTGCTTCCCAAATACGTCGATTCCTTACCCTGCCTCCTGCTGTTGGAAACCCTGGAGGCAACGGTAGGCTCTCCTAGAAGCGGCCAGGCACGGGGGAGCAATGACTGAGACAGCAACCGGGGATACGCGGGTTCTAGAAGAAGCCGGAGGGCTAGAGCAAGTCCGTGCCCCGGCGTGGGAGACCAAGTACGAGCTGGGCGAGAACCCCGAGGACTTCGCCCATATGGTCTGCTGCCGTGATCTGGACTGGCGAAAGGCCATCTGTGGCTACGTCGAGGAAAACCCGACGATCATGCATCACTCCCACAACATCTGCACGATGTGCGTGGAGACGGCCGAAAGCATGGGTGTGGTCGTCGGTGAACGCCAGTGCCCGATTGACGACCAGCCGTGCCCGCCCGATGAGGAAGTGGACCGAATGATCGAGGAACGCACCTCCAGAGCCTAAAGCTGCTCGTCGTGGGTCATACATTTCCTGTCGCTGCGTCAGCTCTTTTTAAGAGTTCCGGCCGGGTGTGCCGGATTCCATGGCCTGCAAGGCGTTTGGGAGTGCGAAGACGGTGCTGATGAAATTGAGATCGATGTCCAGGTCTGGCCTTGTCTGGCTCCCTTCCAGCCCCCAGACCCGAGTTCCGTTGCGCCGAATCCATGACATGCTGCGATTGACCCATCTTTCATAGTCCTTGGAAACTTCCGCCATCGAATCTGCCTGTGAGCCCAGCGAGCTAGGAAATATCGCTTCTGTATGAAGACGGGCAGGAGACCACAAGATCGTGGGCGAAGCGTTGGCATCCATCAAGGCTTCATCCTCCACGGGAGCTAACTTCTCCCAGTTCAATCTATTGAATACGGCGTGGACAGAACCGTCTTGCATTGCTGCATCACCGGGACGTACTGGAACGGGCAAGCCGAGCTGGTGATTCACGACTATCACGCGTGATTGCTCAAGCGCTTCTTCCCGGCTCAATGCCGTCAGCGGCGTTTTGATGAGTGGCCATGGATGCAAGGTCACCTTCGCGGGCTCGCCCAAGTAATCGAACAAAATCATCTGATCTTCAAGAGTCGCGAAGTAATGAACGGCTGTCACCATAACTGGAGTCTTTCATGCCCCATCGCAGTTCAAAGAAGCGCCCGCAAGCCGATCCCCTATCGAACCCGGAAATGCGTCCGGTAGTCCCACCGCCTTACGGGCACAGACATCAGGCGTGTGAACTCCGTGTTGAAGTTCATGCGCCTGGAACTGGTTCATTAAGGATTTGAGAAATTTCAGAAGCCGGCTGTGTCAAAACCTCACTACAGCACGGTGACGCTTGCTGCCGTGTAGAGACTCTGGCGTATCCGATGCTCTGGGCGGTCATTGAGACAACTTGCAAGCAGGGGAGTGGTGCGAATAAGCCTGTTCCACTTCCAGGAATCTGGCACACTACGAGAATGTTGATCGAACCGCCCACCTCCGAAAACGACTGGGAAAAGTTGGGCCTCTGGCTGCAAGACAAACAGCGCCTCTCGGCTGACAGAAACTCCTACCAATTGGATTCCAAGAGCCTTCTGGCTCTAGATCAACAAGGCATGCCCGCCGGCACCTCGGTTGCTGCGGTGGTTCGCTCACTTTTGGACTCTGCGGTTGATGATCTAGCGTCAGCTTTCGCACTGGTAAACAGTGCTGGGAGGCCAAGCCCAGTCGGAATCCCAACCCTTGTGAGAGGTTCGATAGAACTAGCCGGGGTTGGGATGTGGGTTCTAACTGCAACCGGCCGAGCTGGGCGGCAAGAACGCGCCCTGCGAGTTGCACACGACTCGCTGATCAATGGGAAGAAGTTCTTCACACACCTCTCACAGGAACCCACAGCCCCGCCGGAAACTCAAAAGGACGCGGCTGTGGCTGCGAAGAACCATGACTCGCAGGTAAGAAATCTGATTGCCAGCTGCTCGTTCCTCGGGATCGAGAAGAAGCTGGTAACCCGTCCCCTCAGCCGTACAGACGCGTTGAAGCAGGTGGACAAGGCTCGCAAAACAACGTTCTTTTCGGAGTGGCAGCTATGTTCTGGCTTTGCTCACGGTTTCTCTTGGGCGCCGCAATTTTTCCATGACTTCTTGTACACGCACACCATGGAAGGCGGCGGTACCCTCACCGGCAGAACGATGGGACCCGAAAGAACCCTAACTACCCTGCACTGGGGACAGCACGCCATCAACGAGCTTCTAGGTTCATTCAACCAAGGGCGCAGACCTGCACCCCCTGGAGCTGGAATGACGATTCTGGCAATGCCTCCTATAAAGCCCGAAACATAAGCGCGTCTGTGGAGGATTGAGCGCCCGAGTAGCGCGTCAGGGTGACCGCGTAGTCTTCCTGGTCTGAAACTCGCTATTGTGAGCCATGACAATCAAAAAGAACCCGCTGGGCAGATCACCTCGTAGGGTCGCCAAGGGGGCAGCCGTGGTTCTGTGGGTCGTCGGCTTGCTCTACGCCGCGAAAACCGTGTTCGACATTTCGAACAACAATTTCTCCTTTGTCGACGTTGTTCTGACTCTAATGCTCCTGGCCTTGGCGCTCGGCTACACCCTGATCTGGAAGCACGCCAAGTCAGAACCCGCGAAGGCAAGCGATAAGCCTTAGAGGCGCGACAAAGCCCTACCGCTGGGTTGCTCGCCTCGATTTTCCGCCCTAGAAATGGGCATCAGCTTTGCCGTAACTATAGTCAAAGACCGGCGAAGAGAGGGCCGAAGGTCGGCCTAAGAGTCACCCGGCAAGCACCCAATCGGATAATCCGCCGGCAACCCGCCGGACCCAGGTCCCCTGGAGGATCCTCGTCCGGACGTGCGGAAGGCTTATGCGTCGAATAGGTGGCCTGCCCGAGCCACTGGTTCATCCGACGCGGCCTCCATCTGCGTCAAAGGGGGCAAGTGCGGCCCAACGGTCCGCTTCGCTCACCTGAAGATCGGGAGGCAGACTCTTTTCGGGAAGACGGCGGCTTCTAGCACAGGGTCGCGCCGAACCCTCGAGATGCTCGACGGCAGCAAGAGCTACAGCGGAGTACACGCCGCTTGGACCATCGGGCCAGATCTCACGCGCTTCGCCGGATTGATGGAATGCGCCCGCCCTGCGGCCTATGTCCACAGCTTCTTCGGCGCTGAGCCGCAATGCACGAAAGGCAAGATCAGCCTCTCCAAGTCGCCAAAGTTCTCGTGCGATGGATATTGGCGGAATCGTGATGGTGAAATCTCCCATGCCGCTAATAATCCCCGATGTCGGTCGCGAACAGGTTCTGCCGGTCAGACACCCAGGTCCCATGGTGCGAGCTTAACGTCGATTTGGCCATGAGAGCTGGTCGGTGGCGATCTGCAGTGTCCGGTTTTGGATCCTTTAGCGGACAGGATCCCACCAAGCATGACGTCGTGCGTGACCCGGGGAAGGCACCCTAGTGTTGATGGGCCTGCACCTGCTGCGGCTGACCTATTTCTTGTTTTTTCTTCGAAGAACCACAATTCCCGTGATTATAAGCCCCACAAGGGCAATGCCTACAAGTGCGAAAACGAGGCCGACGTATTCTGCCCCGCCTCCAAGGTTAGGGCCGATCATTGGCTGCATGGTTTCTCCTGGTGCTCAAGGTGCTTAACTTATTAAGTCAGCACATCCTAGGACCAGACGAGTCCTCGGACAGCCTGGGGCCCACGGGGGATGGGGCTGACGCAAGTTGCTAGTGGCCGGTAGTAAATCCGTACGCAAGTGTGATTAGGCCCGCCAGAGCCATTCCCAATCCCCCGAGTAGATAGCCACGTTCTGACTGGAAATTGTTAAGCAATTCCCCCGGTGGCCCGGATCGCTTGTTCAAACGTGTACTCCAATCCATCAACCGCTTTCGCTGCCAAGCGCCGAGCAGGCCCACGACAAATGCCGCGAGGCCCAGAAGTACGTACATTCCCCCTCCTATACGGGCCGGAGATTGCTCCCGCCGCATTCTTAGCGTTGCCAAGTTCATGCCGCGATCACCCGTGCACATATTCGTATAGGAAACTCCGGCTCGTGTACAGCATCCGCAAAGGTAAAAGTGCGCTCCTCGATCAGGGCCGGCAACCAGCCGCGGGGGCGCCCGAAAGCCGGTCCTTCAACGGACAAATTTTGAGCCCGGTGGGTCTTGATGGGATCAGTTAGCTCATATGGTGGTGCCATGACTGAGACGATCGCCTGGAATCTTGCCTTTCGCTGTGCCAACGGCCTGGGCAAAGCGCCAGGACGGATTGCCGACGCTCCTCTGCCAAACCAGCCGCCGTCAGGGTGGACCGGAAGTCATGGGCCGGGCGTTCGCTGGGAACACTGGCCACGAAGCCTCAACACTGGTTTGCCCATGATGCATGCGCTCACTCTCTGGCTCCCCAGTGACTTCCAGAGGCGTGGGCCCAAATATCCGGGGATTGCCATTTTTGCTGGCGAGGGCCAATTCGCAGTGGAAGACGAATCTCCTATCCCGAGCTCAGAAACATCCGATCCCTTCCTCCGCGACCTCGCAGCGGCCGAGAACCATCCCGGCTTGCTGAGGCGCAGAGACTTGATCGACGGGGAGTTCGCGATCCTCTGGCTTACCCATGATGAGCTAACAGCTGGTCCGACAGGTCCACACCCTGATCTTCGTATCGATGGTGAGCATGTAGACGAGTCCCAGGGGACAAATGCTTGGGACCACGTCGAACCGACACTCGACGTTTGGTTGATTCCCCGAGTTGATCCGAATGCTGGCAAGACACCCGTTGACCTGTGGGGAGACAAAGTCGGCTCCGATGGGTATATCCATCCTGCGACTGCCGGGGGCGTGCTAGCGGATTGGGCAGAACCCCTCTTCGGCCTAAGCCATTTGGGCGGAACTGCTTTCCCCATCCAAGCCATGCCTCAAGGTCTCACGCCTTGGTACCTCGAACTGGAAGAGATCTCCGGGCTCAACTTTGGGGGTGGCGGCAACGCTCAATTCGATCTGGAATCCGATACCTTCGACTGGGCATGCGGATAGTGAAAACAAGGTAAGACCCGTCCATAGCGCGTTCGTATACCGATCTCTCACCGGGCACCGCAGGGCAGACAGACATGCCCTTCCGGTCGAGGCTCGTAGTCGTGCCTGATGAAGTAGCTTATTCCTTTGCGACCTTAATCGATCACGCACATAGAAATGGAAAGATGAAACTCATCGATCTGTTCCACCAAGACGTTCCCGGACTTCCAGGTAAGGCCGACGAGAATCCAATCTTTGTCGAAGAAGCCTTTGAAGAAGCCCAGATCCTCGATGTACGCATTGACGCGCTGCGCCTAGTGGTGGGTGTTCTCTTTGAACTGCGATCAGGCGTACTACCCATGTACGTGGGCGACAAATCGATCAATTGCGGCGCTCTCATCCTGCGCCGGGCCACGGATCTTCACTGGTGGAGCGCTCTCACTGAGGATGATAATAATTATGCGTGGCCAGTCCATACGGTCCTAGCCCGGCTTGAGGGCGGCCGCTTCAAACTTGGTCTGCGTATGGGTGTCATTGAGGGCATGAGGCTCAATCTAACGGCACTGAAAGCCGAGTTCTATGCGGGAGTCATTCCCACGTTAACGGACGGCATTCCGAGTTACACCGATCATAAGAACGTCACAGGCCTTGTTGCCGGATGGGACATGGACTTCGTACCCACATTGGGATGGTACGTAGACGCAACGAAATAGACCGGCGCGTCGCCTCTAGACGTTCAACACGTAAGCACTCCTGAACTACTGACTCTGCCCGACACAACTACGCGACGCGCGGTCAGGGATCCACTGTGGGGCGGGAGTTTTCGCACTCGTCCAAAGTCAAAGAGAATTGGAGAAACGATTGATAGAAGACGACTTCATCTCAGCCCTGGCATCCGAGTTTCCAGATCATGTGAGCGTCGAAGAGTCAGCTGTTCTAATCGGGATCGAGATAGTTTTTGATGCGCTGGACAGGGCCCAGCAGTTCGGGTTGAGGCTTGCTGGCCTGGATGGTTTTAGATCGGATCCTGACGGTTTGTATCCGATGCTGGACTTCATCGTTGATCTCTCTCTCCTCATAGAACAGCGAGCTCCCCTTTCAGAGCAGTACGACAGTGCCCGGAAAGTACTTAGGAACTGGGGCGAAGGACCGGACGTGGTCGAGCTTGTCTTACTCGAACCTTAGACCGCTAAAAACGACGGACGTCGCGGCGGGCTTCCGCGGGGCGAGATCGATCGACTGGCGTACGGACAGTCAAAATGGCAATCGGTGCTTGGGGCAGCAGCAAGCACCAAAACCATGCACTGTCGATTTTCAGGCACCAGCTCGAGGCAGGATCCTTTCGCGACCGGGAAGCGAACTAGTCACACCCGCTGAAGGATCCGTCACCGGGCCCCCGTTGAACCGCTTCGCTCACGACGTTTCAGTTCCATCCAAGCAAGCGTCGCTTGGTAGAAGCAGACAAGGGCACAGGCAAAAACTGCCACAGCCATCCATGTTTTCAGCGAGGTGTTCCATTCGAACAACAGGACGCTGCCGAGAAGGAGGCTAGTACCACTGAGAAAGCTGCTCAATCTCAAAGAACTCAATTGAGCAATTGACGATCGACGAATCTTTTCACGATTCATGACTAAAGATAACAGGGCTGTTGCGGAACTTCGACAGCTTCTAGCGGAGACCAGGCAGGTGACCATTAAGCCGGTGGCGCCTACCGTCCGAAAAGTTGGCAACCCGCCGCCGTATGCCAATAGGGGCTGGCCCACCGAACACCAAGCGGCCGTAAAGGGATCCCTCTACGGGCACCCCTTGTCAGACCTCGGCGCAAGCTCCGCTAGGTACTGATGGGTGTCCAAACAGGACGAAGGTTGTGCCGTCATCTTCCAAGATCGAGACATATTTTGGGCCGAAAAGGGTTACGACTGACTCACAGATAGCAACCGCGCTCTTCGCCTCCTCGCCACCGCTGGCGCCGCGGGGGTCCACAAGTTTGGTTTCGACGCGAATCCTGCCCGGTTCAGTTTCTGCCACTGACTTGATCGTGTTCAACCATGGCGCATTCTTTTTGGCTGTCTTGAAGTCAGCTGTTTTGTCTCGGCTGTAGGTCGTGCTGGGGACGGAGCTAGGCGGTGCTGCGGCCTGACTGGCGATCTGGGTCGGCGTCGAGGGCTCGGAGGTAGCTTGGGGAGCGGACGCTGAGCAACCACAGAGCAACAGGGAGACCGTACCCGCGATCAGCGTGGGCACCCGGAAAGGAAGCCGGTGCGAACCTGATCGTCCTGTGTGATTCGACTTTTTGCCTGGCACGATGTTCCCCAATTTTTGCATTTTCTATAGAAGCTACTCGCCCTCAGAGTGGCATCTCATTATTCGTCTGTGAAGATCTTGGGTGAGCGAGGCGCGGCATCTAGCCTCAACACGGTGCAATGCGTTCGGTTGAGGATTGACTAACGGGCATCCTCGTGGCTTGCGTTTGTTAGGTCCGAATCGATCAGAACAGCTTTCCGCGACAGAACCATTCACCGGCGGAGATGCACCGCTGACTGAGTTTCCATATGAAGCTAGGATTCGGGGATGGATGACGACTCAGGACGCCGCAAACTCATTCTTTTGACGGTCATTTTGATCCTGGTGGGCGGATTCCTCATCACAGCTGCTGTGTTGGCACGCGATTCAATTGGTAACTTCACGAGTTGGCTCATGATAATTACCGCCATAGGAATATCACTGGGCATACCTGCCCTATGGCGTCGACGCCGCAACCAGCGGTCCCGTTAGACGATCGTTTATCGGGCCCCGCAGGCCAGCCCCAATCTACGTCAGGGCCTGTCTCCAGGCGTCCTGATTGCGTATGACATAGTCAGCCGCAGCACCCCAGTGCGCACCGTGTCCGTTGACGTACATGTCGGCCCAAGGCTGGAATCCGGTTTCATGAGAGGACTTCAGCAGCTCGTGCATGGCCGCCGTCCTCTTTCCCAAGGCCACGGGCAACGCTTCCCGTAGGAGCTCGTCAGCCCCGTAACCGTCGACTACTGCGCGGAGCCTGGCGGCTGCCGCTGGAACCGGTTGGCCTTCAAAGAGCATTCCAAAGGACTGGGCTGCATATGCAAGGTCCCAGAGGCGCGTGCTCGGGCCCGCAGCGTCCCAATCGATGAACACGAACCGTTCGCCCATAATGAGGTTCCATGGAGCGAGGTCGTTGTGGCACATGAGGTTCGGATTCTCGGCGGGAAGCAAAACGTTCCATCCGGTCGTATCCGGGACGCTAAAGCCTTCGCTGGCATCGTGAATCTGGCGAACCAAATGTCCGGCCCGCAGCAGGTCGCCCTGCCCCAGAGGCAGCTGGTCCATCGCAGGTACACCCGCGACATACCCGGTGACATGCCGCCCAGCTTGGTCCTTGCCGAGGGGTTTGGGAACGTCGACGCCGGCCAGATGTAGAGCCCTCAGGTACTCCTGGACAGTCGCGGAGTTTTCCAGCCACGGCTTACGGACAGTGTTACCGATACGAACGACACACTCGGAGGCGTTTCCGCCGGCAAGTTTTTCAGCTTCCTCTTCCACCCAAAGAACACTACTGCGCGCCAACAGGCCAGCGGAGTGTCCGGTGAAGGATCCCCTATCGGACGCAGGAGGGTGCGTCGGCTGACTGTATTTGAAATTGGCATTTGGGGACGCTATGGTGCGCCAAGTCCGTGGTAGCGTCCACTTTTGAAAGTGACTCCACGGACCAGACGTATGGGACGCTGGCTTCTCGTTTTCCTTGCTGGATTTGTCCCGTTCGCCATTTTTTGGCCTATCTATGGCCCAACAACTGCTTTCCTCATCGGAGTGCTGGTGGCGGCCGTTGTTATTGTCACCGACCGGGCATTGCGATCCACTCGTCGAGCAAGATAAAAAGATTCGGCGAGGGCTTTATCTGTTTAGCGAGTCTCGGCGCCAGCGGGGTCCTGTCTGCAGATCTATTATCAGCGGTCCTCCGCTCATTAGCACGGACGATACCGTCTCGAACCCCCGCCCTAATCACTTTGAGCCTAGCGCCGAGTAGGCTGACAGCACGGTTGAAACAGTCGAATGAGTGCCGGTCGAGGATCCCCTTGCGGGCAGAGCCGTCCGGTCTTATCCGGCGATATATTTCCATCATGAATGACAGTCCGCACGAGGGCGCGCGCATTTTTCCTGAGTGAGCAAACTGCTTATAAGAGTAGGGGCCACCCAAGTCAGGTCCCGGAGACGCCGCATCCTAGGCCGGAGACTACCCACCCGCCAGGAATGGTCGGGCTTACACCGACAATCCAGTCACTGCTGCGCACCATCTGTTCATCCACAACGTTCCAACCCTCGGTTGGAGCACCGGAAGGCGCGCTCACCGACTTAGCCCACACCAGGGCGGCACCTTCAGGGGTTGGTTCTCCTGGCACGCTCGTGTCTACGTCAGCAACAAAGGCGCCATGACAAGGCACAGCACTACCGCTTGGCACGATCCCGGTGGACGCTGGCTGCACCGCACATGACGCCGAAGTGAACACGATAGCGGCCGTAACTCCAGCTATCCCGACGTTTTTCCTCACAGCCGCATCATAAGGCTGAAGACCTGTCGTATCTATGGGTAGGTGCATCCCTTGCATCCGGCACGAACACGCAGAACGATCCTCAAACGGAGGGTGGTTTACCGTTCTCGGAAAGCTGTCTAGGCTCTGGCTATGACGGACAACGGACAACCGCGACGATCAGCATCGTGGCCATGGACAGAATGGTGCCCCTGGGCCATCGCTCTTGTATTGGTGTCTGCTGTTGCCACCTTTGCGCTCAGCATCGCGAGTCATGGCTGCAATGCCAGCGCAGTTGACGGTACGAGCCTCTGCCGAGACTTCTATCTCATTCCCGCCGAAATTCGCCCGGCGTTTATTACTCTTGTAGCGGCGCTTAGCGCTTACCTCGCCTATAGGCTCATTCGGTCAGTGCAACGATCGAGAATGGGAACTGATCTCTAAATACCGTCCTTTGGGGCATCGAAGGTGAAGGCATAGCCGTCCGTATACCGATCCTCAGACGGACAAAGCTAGCTAGCTGGGTCTGTTGGCTTCTTACGCTGCGCGAAGCCATCAACTATCTGCGGTTGCGTCCTTAGGATTACGAGGAGTGGAATAAGGCATATGAGGGCCAGCAAGACGTCACCGCCACCCCAAGTATCAGTGAGGGCAGAGCGCAGGAAAGCCAGGCTCACTGCGATCAGTACTGAAAAAGCTGCATAGAACCCCCATCTACGACGACGTGTCCACCAGCCCGCCCTTGCACTGGCGGGTGGTGGATTTTGAGGCGCTGCGCGAGTGAGAACACTGCTTCGAGCGGCGGACGAAAACAGGGGTAGCAGGTAGATAATCATCACCGCGAAAATTGGTTGAAGGTTCCCGGTCACAAGTGTCAACACGCCTGCGACCACGGGCATCACGACGAAGAGAAGAACCTGCGCCCTCCTGCGCCTATTTTGATCCGCCAGTTGCTCACTCATGGGGACAGCCAATCACAGCTTCAGGTCATGAGCCCCTTTTCTGTAATGCGCCGCGATTTCTTTATCCCCGCGGGGCCCAGCCCGAGTAGTGGCATGCTTTTCTTCGTCCGTTAGCCGGTCCCTCACTGTTCCGACTGAGCCTGCCGCAGCGTTCCGCGCGGCTGCTGAACTCGGCCATGTACGTATGACCCGCACGATGAGATGCACAGTGATGGGGGATTACTGCAACTATGATCCTCAGGACTGTAATGAAGATCGGTTACGCCCGGGTCTCGACGAACGACCAAGACCTGACGGCCCAACGAAACGCCCTCCTTGCCCTTGGTGTTGATGAGAAGCAGATCTTTGTCGATCACGGCCTGACGGGAGCAAACCGTGTGCGGCCCGGGCTTCGCGAAGCAATGGCTGCCTGCCGGGCCGGCGATACCCTCGTGGTGACGAAGCTCGACCGGCTGGCGCGCTCCCTTTCGGATGCCAGAGACATCGCCGACGAGCTGACAGCCAAGGGAGTAGCCCTCAGTCTGGGCGGCAGCACCCATGATCCGACTGACCCGGTAGGCCGGCTGCTGTTCAACGTCCTGGGAATGGTGGCCGAGTTTGAGGCGGATCTGATCCGGATGCGCACCCGCGAGGGCATGGCCGTTGCAAAGGCCAAGGGGCGGCTGAAAGGCAAGCAGCCGAAATTGTCCAAGACGCAGCGGAAGCACCTTTTGACACTGCACGATGCCGGAGAGCACACACAGGCCGAGCTGGCCGAGTTGTTCAGCGTGTCACGGACGACGGTATACCGCGAGCTTAAAAGGCGCACCATCTGAAGTTTGAGCGGCGCCCCTGTTTAGGGTCCATTTCCCTCATCGCCGAGCATGCGCTGCGCCCCACCTGTGCCGTGGCGAAAGCTTACTTCGGCGACGGGTAGCCATCACCGCAATAGCGGGGTATCAGAGTCACGACGGCGAGGAGACTCGACCACTCCTTGCCGTAGCAGATGCTCCTGCTCCCCTCCGACGCTTCACAGACATAGAAGCGTCGGGGGAGCCAGGGGATCAGGCCCCGGGGTCCGAGGAGCGGCGGACCATCAGGGCCGGTTCCAGCTTGCGGGTTGTCGCCCGCCCGGCGGACCCGGCGATCCGGTCCAGCATGGCCCTCGCAGCCACCTGGCCCAGCTCGCTGGCGTGCTGGTCAATGGACGTCAGGCCAATCAACGGGGAAGCCGCGAACTCAATGTTGTCGCAACCAACAATGGCCACGTCGCCAGGGATGGACAGTCCTCGGGCGGTGAGGGCCTCCATGACGCCGATGGCCGTGAGGTCATTGTGCGCGAAGATCGCCGTGGGGAGCTGCCCGTCCGAGTCGAGGAACTGCTCCATCACCGCGCGTCCGCCGCGTTCGGTCATGTCGCTGTGCACCAGTTGGGGCGCGAGGCCGTGCTCCTTCATGGCGTGCAGGTAACCCTCGCGGCGGGCGGTGTAGGGGAGCCAGTCGGAGATGTCCACATGCGCAATCCGCCGGTGCCCCAGGCCGTAGAGGTGCTCCACGGCGAGTACGCCGGAACGGAAGTCGTCCGTCAAAACTGAATCGACGCCGTCGGCCTCCAACTCACGGGTGATCACCACCGCGGGGGTCCCGCGCAGGGCGGCCGCAAGGTCCTCGGAGGTGCCGGTGTACCCGGCCAGGATGACGCCGTCCACGCGCAGGTCGACGAAAGAGCGCACCGCTTCGATCTCTGTGTGCGGGTCGGCGGAGCCGACAGCGACCATCACCTGGTTGCCGCTTCCGGCCAGGCCCGCGCTGAGGCCGTCATGGATGTCTGCGAAGACCGGGTTGTGCAGGTCGAGGAACAGCACGCCCAGCGTGTGCGTGCGGTGGCTCGCCAGCCGGCTCGCCAGCCGGTTGGGGGAGTAGCCCAGGGCGGCGGCGCTTTCCAGCACCGCCGTCCGCTTGGCGGGGGAGACCTTGGGGGAATCGCGCATCACCAAGGACACCAGCGCGCGGCTGACTCCGGCCTCGCGTGCCACGTCGTCCATGGTCACTGACCGTGGCGAAGGGGAAGTCTGTTTCACAAGACTCCACTATGCCAGCCGGCGGCCCGGCCCGGCTTTAGGCTCCGAAGGGCAGCCGCGGGTCGATGTTTTGGGTGTCCCAGGTCTGGCGTACCCAGCCGTGGTGCGGGTCGTCGCTGATCAGCCATTCCCGGACGGGGCCCGGGCCCGCCATGACGTTGAGGTAGTACAGGTCGTAGCCGGGGGCTGCCATGGCGGGGCCGTGCCAGCCGTAGGGCACCAGGACGACATCGCCGGTGCGGACCTCGGCGGAGACGTCGATGGGGCGCTCATCCGAGGCATAGACGCGCTGGTAGCCGATGGCATCGGCGTCGGACGGTGCTCCGGATCCGTCGGCAACCTGCGTCTCGAAGTAGTAGATCTCTTCGAGGTGGGTCTCGCCGTCTTTTTCCTCGTCGTGCTTGTGGGGCGGGTAGGAGGACCAGTTTCCGGCGGGAGTAAGTACTTCGCAGACGATAAACCGGTCCGCTTCGAGCGCAGCGGGTGTGCCGAAGTTGTGGACCTGACGTGAGCAGTTGCCCGCCCCGCGAAGTTCCACGGGGGTGTCCGCAGCCGGTACCAGCCGGGTGGGGTACGAGGCCTTGGCAGGTGCCGTCGCGATAGCGACCCGGCCGCCGTCGGCCGAGCTGACAGTGACGGCGCGCCCAGTCCCGGTATAGAGAACGTCGCTGGGGCCAGCGAACACGGACGCGCGGCCGGCGAGAGGGTAGTCCGTGCCGTCCACAGTGGCGGTGAAGGACCCGTTGAGGGGCACCACAATGCGTTCTTCGTCCGCGGCGGGAAGTTCGACGGCGGCGCCCGCGGCCAGGGTGGCCACCTTCAGGCCGGTGTGTGCCCACCCGTCAACAGTGAGGGAGGAATCGGACGTCCCGAGAGAGACATCCCAGATGCCGTCGGCGGCGGTGCCCAGGGGGTAGACCCAGTTGGTCATGGTGTGTGTTCCTTGCGGTTTAGCGTTGTACGAGTGTCATTTCAAAGCTGTAGGAATCGGCGCGGTAGACGTGGTGTCCGGTTTCGATGTGCCGGCCGGTATCGTCCACCGCGGTGCGCTCCATGGTGACCAGGGCCGAACCTTCGGCCGCGTCCAGCATGGAGGCCTGGTACTCGTTGGCCGTCACGGCTCCGATCCGCTGCGTGGCCAGCCGGAAGTTGACGCCGCCGCGGCGGAGGATCGAGTAGAGGCCTTCGGCTGACAGCATCGCTTCGTCCATGGAAGCGATGTCGTCGCGCACCCAGTTCTCCATCAGGGCCAGCGGCTTCCCGCCCACTTTCCGCAACCGGGAGAAGTGGTACACCTTGGACCCGGCAGGCAGTTGGAGGATGGCCAGGGTGGCGTCGTCGGCCTCGATGTGGGAGAAGCTGAGCACCTCGGTGGTGGGCTTCTTGCCGTTGTTGGTGAGGTCGTCGTAGAGGCTGGAGAGTTCCAGGGGGCGACGGACCTGGCTGGAAACCACCTGGGTTCCCACGCCGCGCTTGCGCACCAGCAGGCCTGAGCGCACCAATTCGTCCATGGCCTTGCGCATGGTGGGCCTTGAGAGGTTCAGCTGCGCCGCGAGGTCGATCTCATTGTCCAATCGGCTGCCCGGTTCCAGGACTCCGCTGTGGATGGCTGCCTCGATGCCCTGGACTACTTGGTGGTAGAGCGGCACGGGGGAGGAGCGGTCGATGCTGAGGCCCAGGTTGTTCGCCACGGTGTATTCCTGTTCTCGGTCGCAGCGTCCGGTTCCGCCCGGATGGGGCGCAGCCGCTTTGCCGCCATATGTTCTCTTGATAGGACATACTTTCTGGTTCGATCGTAGCAGGCGGGGTTGTTGGGTCAAGGCTGGCTGCGCGCCAGTTGGGCAGCATGCCGGCAAGTCAACTTGTTCTGACATTAAGACTTTCTCTTGACGCCGCGAATTAGAGCGCTCTAATCTAGTGGGACGCATCACATTCCGGACCGTTCGGTCCCTAAAGAATCTGAGAGGCAACAATGCTGTTGCAGAAACCTTCCCCTAGTGCCCCCGGGTCCACGCGCCGGGGCTACCTGGCCCGCCTGACCGTCATCTCCACGCTCGGCGGCCTGCTGTTCGGCTACGACACCGGCGTGATTTCCGGCGCCCTGCTGTACATGAATGACTCCCTGAACATGACCGCCGTCGAAGAAGCCACCGTTGTCAGCGCCCTGCTCTTCCCCGGCGCCGCCGTCGGAGCCCTGGCCGGTGGGCGGATGGCGGACAAACTGGGCCGCCGCGGATCGCTGCTGGTCTGCGCGCTGCTGTTCCTGCTGGGCGCGATCGGCTGTGCCATCGCACCCAACGTCACATTCATGGTCGCTGCCCGCATCATCCTGGGCCTGGGCGTCGGCGCAGCTGCCGTCACCTGTCCGCTGTACCTCGCCGAAATGGCCCCGGCCCACCTTCGCGGGCGGATGGTCACCATCAACGAACTCATGATCGTGACCGGCCAGATGCTGGCCTTCGCCATCAACGCCCTGCTGGACGCCCTGATCCACGACACCGAAGTGTGGCGCACCATGCTGGGCATCGCCTCGCTCCCGGCGCTGGCGCTCCTTGCCGGGATGCTCATGCTCCCCGAATCACCCCGCTGGTACGCCATCCGCGGGCGGCTCGAAGACAGCCGCCGCGTCCTGTCCATGAGCCGCACCCCGGAGCAGGCCGCGGCCGAATTCGAGGAAATCGCCCGGACCGCCCGCACCGCCAAGGAAGAACGCGGCCACGCCTGGCGCGACCTTAAGAACAACCCCTGGATGCGCCGGCTGCTGTGGATCGGCATCGGCCTGGCCACCGTCCAGCAGGCAACCGGCATCAACACCGTCAACTACTACGCACCCACCATCCTCGAAAAGAGCGGGCTTGGTGTCAGCGCCTCACTCGTAGCCACCATCGGCGTCGGTGTCACCTCGGTGCTGATGACCATCCTGGGCATCTGGCTGCTGGGCTTTGTGGGCCGCCGCAAAATGCTGGTGATCGGCTTCTCCGGCGTGGTGGGCTCGCAGGCGCTGCTGGCCATCGTCTTCCTCCTGCCCCAGTCCGACCTTGCCAGCTACACCATCCTGGCCGCCATGATGCTGTTCGTGGCTTTCGTCCAGTGCTTCATCGGCACCTGCGTCTGGCTCCTGCTCTCGGAGATGTTCCCGCTGGCCATCCGCGGCTTTGCCATGGGAATCGCGGTCTTCGCCCTGTGGACCGTCAACGCCGCCATCTCCTTCCTGTTCCCCATCGTGGTCAACGCCCTCGGCTCCACCGGAACCTTTGGACTTTTCGTCCTGGTCAACGTCGCGTCGCTGGCCTTCGTGGCGAAATTCGTCCCGGAAACGAAAGGCCACTCGCTCGAGGACCTTGAAGCACACTTCCGTGACGGTGCGGTGCCTGCAAAGGTTTCCGCCTAGCACTCCGGCGGAGACCGCCGCACCCTGATCTCCGACTGCCAAGCATCGCGGGGTCGGGACCAGCCCTTCCGGTACCAGCCGGGCGGGCAGGGCCCGGCCCCGCGTTCGCGTTGGCTGGCCTAGGCTGAACCCATGACCAGCGGCGGACGACGACGGCAACCATGAGCCATACCGGAATGCTGGGGCCCACGCCCCGCAGCCTCGAAGTCGAGGACCTGGAGAGCTTCGACCGGCTGGTCGCCGCGGGGGCGGTCCGGGCCCACGGATGGCATGCGCAGTCCCTGGACCTGCGGGGCAGGTCGGCGGCGCTCAACAGCTTGGACGTGGAAGGCGCCCTGTTCCTGGGCTGCACGTTCGACGACGGGATGGAAAGCAGGCTCCGCGGCAGGGGAGCCCTGATTTTCCCGCGGCTGCAGGGTGTCCCCTTCGATCCCTACCGCTCCGCCCTGTACTCGCCCGCCGAACTCTACGAAGGGCTGGCCGGCGCCCCCTACGAGGAACTGCCGGATGCGCGGATCTACCACTGGAGCATCCAGCCCGGCCGGGAACACCGCGTGGAATCAACCCTGGCATCTTCCCTGCACGACCACGCGATCGGCGATGCGCTGGACGAGGTGCTCCGGGCCGGCCCCTGGTCCGGGAAACGCATGGTGGGCGTCATGGGAGGGCACGCGGCGCAACGGGGGAGTGCTGACTACGCTGAGGCTGCACGGCTGGGGCGGCTGCTGGTCAGCGGCGGACATGCGGTGGCCACCGGCGGCGGGCCCGGCGCCATGGAAGCCGCCAACCTGGGCGCCTACCTGGGCGGGTACGACGACGGCGAGCTGGAGGCCGCGCTCAGCCTCCTGGCTGCCGTCCCCGGCTTCCGTCCTTCCGTGTCCGCGTGGGCACGCGCCGCGGCAGCCGTCGTCGAACGCTACCCCGGCGGGACACCCTCGCTGGGCATACCCACCTGGTTCTACGGGCACGAGCCGCCCAACTACTTCGCCACCCACATCGCCAAGTACTTCGCCAACTCCATCCGCGAGGCCGTCCTGCTGGACGTCTGCCGGGGCGGCATCATCTTCCTCCCCGGCGCCGCCGGAACCGTCCAGGAAATCTTCCAGGACGCCTGCGAGAACTATTACGGCGCACGGGAAAAGGTAACGCCCATGGTCCTGGTGGGCACGCAGTACTGGACCCGCGACTACCCCGCCTGGCCGCTGCTCCGGCAGCTCGCGGCGGGCCGTGCCATGGAG
Organism: Arthrobacter sp. Leaf137; assembly: GCF_001423525.1. Lineage (GTDB taxonomy): Bacteria > Actinomycetota > Actinomycetes > Actinomycetales > Micrococcaceae > Arthrobacter. Next base: position 107,386 of record NZ_LMOI01000022.1, read on the forward strand.
GACCGAATCTTCCTGGTGGACACCGTGGACCAGGCCGTGGCGGTGCTGCAGGACTGACAGGGGGACCGCCCCTGGCGGGTCACGGCACGTGCAGGCCTAGAGGTCTTTCCGACACTGGGCCTTGCTCAGCTCATACAGGCCGTTGCGGTCCCCGTCTGCGAGGCTCCCGGCGGCGCCAACCGAACCGCCGATTTCCGGATACATCAGCTGGGCGGGGTCCGCCACATGGTCAAGTCCCATCACGTGGCCGAGTTCGTGCAGGATGACCGCCGCGGCGTACAGCCTTCCGTCCGGCCGGCGCAGCTCATCGGTGATCTGCGGGGCATCCAGGTCCAGGCTGCCGGTGACAAACGTCTTGGGACCGCCGTCGAAACTGAAGTGGGTGCTTCCGCCTGTGCCGATCACCTTGCCCGCGAGTTCCGGAGAGGTGTCCGGCGTGGTCCAGGCGATCAGCAGCGGCGCCCAGCGCTCGCCGTAGGCTGCCGGCTGGTACGCGCCGCGCTGCGGCGAGGGCTGTTCGCCGGTGGTGCCGTCGTAGACGAAGGTGATGCCGGTGGCGGCCGAAATGATCCTGATGGCATCCGGGACGAGCCGTTCCGAACCGGCAGGGGCCAGCTTGTCATTGACCACGTAGTGGAGGGGGCGGCAGGGCGAGTAGCCCACCGGGGTGCCGTCACCGTTGACCGCCAGGAAGCGGTAGGAGTCGCTTCCCGCTGCTGGAACCTCCGGCTCGGCCAGCGGCACCGGCTCCTCCTCGTAGCCCGGAGGGGGCGCGTCCGTGCTGGCCGCGGATGGTTCGCCGGCGAGGCCGGGGAGGGGTTCCGCCCGGCCTGCCCCGGGCTGTTCCTGCGAGTGCCCGGGGACCTGACTTGGCCCCTGACCTTGGGCCAGCAGTTGGCTGATTCGCGGATCGCCCAGGGCCAGGGCGCCGCCCAGCACGGCAGCCGTGCAGAGCGCGACGACAAGCACGGCCCGGTAACCCGGACCGTGCTTCCGTGCGGGGCGGCTCCCGGCATGCCGGGGCGGGAATTCCTCCACTAAAGGGCTTTCACGGCAGGGGCCGCAGCTAGCCGACGACGGTGCCGAAGACGAGCCCCAGCAGGTAGGTGACGGCGGCAGCGCCCAGGCCGATGCCCAGCTGGCGCAGGCCCCGGGTGAGGGGGGACGTGCCGGACAACAGGCCGACGATGCCGCCGGTTGCCAGCAGCGCCACGCCTACCAGGACGCCGGCTACCACCAGGGCGGAAACCCCGGTCAGGCCGAACAGGAACGGCAGGATGGGGATGATGGCGCCGGACGCGAAGAAGCAGAAGCTGGACAACGCGGCTCCCCAGGCGGTGCCCACGGCCTCGTGCTGGTCTTCCTCCTCCGGCAGTTCGGGCTGGAGGGACAGGCTGGGATCGCAGTCGCAGGAGAGGATGCCCATGCGTTCGGCCACCCGGTGTTCGGCTGCTTCGTGGGACATGCCCCGAGCCAGGTACACCAGCAGGAGCTCGTTGTGTTCCAGGTCCAGCTTGGGAGCGGCAGCCAGCGTGACCTGCGTGGGGCGGGTGGCGGCCAGGAGTTCCCGCTGGGACCTGACGGAGATGAACTCACCGGCACCCATGGACATGGCGCCGGCCAGGAGGCCAGCGATGCCGCTGAGCAGCACCACGCTGCTGGCAACGCCGGAGGCCGCCATGCCCATCACGAGCGACAGGTTGCTGACCAGGCCGTCATTGGCGCCGAAGACCGCTGCACGGAAGGTTCCAGCCAGGCGGTTGCGGCCCCGCGTGGCCAGCCCACGGACAACTTCCTCATGGATCTGTTCGTCCGCGGCCATGGCCTCGGTGGCGTTGGGGTCCTTGGCGTAGGGCGAGCGCCCTTCGGCGCGCTGGGCCAGCGCGAGCACGAAGACCGACCCGAAGTGGCGGGCCAGGAATCCGAGCATCCGGCTGCGGGCCGAGGCCGGGCGCGGTTTTCCGGCCTGGTCGCCGAGCAGTCCCAGCCAGTGGGCTTCGTGGCGGCCCTCGGCTTCGGCGAGGGCCAGGAGGATCTCGCGTTCCTCGCCCTCACGGTTCTGGGCCAGATCGCGGTAGACGGCGGCCTCGGCCCGTTCATCGGCAAGGTACTGGCGCCACCGCTTGAGGTCCGCGGACGACGGTGCCGGATGGTGGCCCGCTGCGCCGGTACGCGGGGCGGACTCCGGGCTGGAATGGTGCGGGGTGGAATGGTTTGGCGTGGACTGGGCGTGCTGCGACACGAAGACTCCTGGGCTGGTGGGGCATGATATTCGGCCCCGTTGCAGAGCCAGCCTACTGCGAATTTCCGCGGTTTTTCGGCTGGTGTTCCTCGCATCCGGGTTTCGGTATGCCTTAATCCGGCGGCGCTCCCGGCGTTCCCCGGGAGGCTCTCAAGTGCGTTGTCTGCGGCCGGCCGTTGGACTCTTGACCCGGCCCAGCCGCGGTGTTGTGATGAAAGTGCGGCGCGGCAAGGCCGCCACTCACAAGAGCACGTCAGGCGAACACACGGAGGTTGAATCATGGGCACCACCGGACAGCACCCGGACATGCCGCACCTGGACGCCGTGGAGGCGGACCCCGCATATGACTATGCCGAAGACACACCGGTCACCAGCGAGGACTGGGACACCGAGGACGAATTCCTGGACCAGGAGGAGCCGGTGGTCCATGCAGCCCCGGTGGTGGTCGACGCCGAGGACCGTGTGGTCCCGCTCGATCCGGACGAGGTCCGTGAAGACGGGTAAGCCGCGCCAAGGGGCGTAGGACGGACGCCGGCGGCGCCTCCTCCCGCTGTCCGCGAAAGGAGGCGCCGCCGTCGTGCGTTGCCAGGATCTGTTGCGTGCCGAAAACCCTGCGGTTTCTTCAGGTCCGGTCAGTTGGCGGCAATCCGCTCAGCGGACTCTTCCTGCGAGTCCTGCCCTGCGACGCGCCGCTGCCAGTTGCGCATGACGTGCGCCTCGGTGGGGCGGGTGAGCAGGGAGACGGCGATGTACACCACCGCGGAGCTGATCAGGCCGTAATAGATCGGTTCATTGGCGAAAACGCCTGCCAAGGGTTCGTCGGCGTTGACCTCCAGGATGATCATGGTGCCCAGTGTCACCACGGAACCCACGGCCATGGAGGCTGCTGCGGCAATACCGGTGCCGCGCTTCCAGATGAGCCCGCCGAGGATGGCCACGAGGAGGCCGCCCACCAGGATGTCGTAGGCGATGGTGAGTGCCGCCACCACGTCCTTGGTGACAATGGCGATCAGGATGGCCACGATGCCCAGCCCCAGGACCCACAGGCGGTTGGCCTTGACGTCGTGCTCGGGGTTGTCGGAATCGTCCGTGTTGACGGTCTTGCCGAACCAGCCGGCAACGAACGGCAGCACGTCGGCACGGGCCACTGTGGCGGCAGCGATGAGGGCGCCGGACGCGGTGGACATCATGGCGGCAACGGCTGCGGCGAGGACCAGGCCGCCGATGCCGATGGGGAGCAGGTTCTGGGCCACTTCGGCGTAGACAACGTCCTTGCCTTCGGTGGCGACGTCGATGCTGGGGAGGGCCACGCGTGCACCGAGGCCGATGAGGGCGCCGGCAGCGCCGTAGAGGATGCAGTAGATGCCGGCGGTGGCGCCGCCCCAGCGGGCTACCCGCGGCGTCTTGGCGGTGAACACGCGCTGCCAGATGTCCTGGCCGATCAGCAGGCCCAGGGTGTAGACCACGAAGTAGGTGATGATGGTTTCGACGCCGATGCCGTCGATCTGGAAGAAGCTGGCTTCCACGCGGCTGCGGATGCCGTCCAGGCCGCCGGCGGCGTTGAGCGTGAAGGGCAGCATGAGGAAGAAGATTCCCACGGTCTTGATCACGAACTGGACCTGGTCGGCCAGGGTGATGGACCACATGCCGCCGATGGTGGAGTACACCAGCACGATGGCGCCGCCCACCGCGATGGCCAGGGCCCGGTCCCAGCCGAACAGCACCACGAAGATGGTGGCGTAGGCGCCGGTGGACGTGGCGCACAGCATCAGGGTGTACGCGAGCATGATGATGCCGGAGGTGCGGGTGGCCTGGCTGCCGTAGCGCAGTGACAGCATCTGGGAGACGGTGTAGATCTTCAGCTTCTGGATGGTGCCGGCGAAGGCAAGGCTGAGGAGCAGGACGCCGGAGCCGATGGCAACCACCAGCCACATGCCGGAGATGCCGAACTTGTAGCCCAGGCCGACTCCGCCGACGGTGGAGGCGCCACCCAGGACGACGGCGGCCATGGTGCCTGTGTAGAGGAAGGGTCCCAGGCGGCGGCCGGCCACCAGGAAGTCGCTGTTGTTGCGGGTGCGGGACTTGCCCCACCAGCCGAACGCCAGCATTGCGACGAGGTACACCACCACGATGGCGATGTTGATGACACTTGCATCCATGTTGGGTTCCTTGGAGCTGATTGGCAGCCGACGTGCCCGGCGGGGGCCCGGGCCGAACTGCGGAAGATGGAAAAGGGGAGGAGGCTCCCGATAATTGCCTTATAGGCAACAGGTGTTTCCAAAGATTAGGCTGTGACCGCAGTAACAGTCAAGGGGAAGTTGATGGTCCGGGCCCGCGCGCCATGGAGGCGTCACACATGGTGGCGGCCATTAGTATTGCTGCAGAGCGGGGCCGGACTGCCGGCTATGAAAGGTTCGTGAATGAAGGCACTGCCAGTTGAGCCCAGCAATGTTCCGGTTGCCATCGGCTCCCGGATACGCGCGGCGCGGCAGTCCCAGCGGCTCACCATCGAACAGGTGGCGGATGCCACCGGGCTGACCAAGGGCTTCCTCAGCAGGGTGGAGCGTGACCTCACCTCCCCGTCCGTCGCTTCGCTGGTGACGCTCTGCCAGGTTCTGTCCATTTCCATCGGCGACCTTTTTGTGGCGCCGGAGACCCACCTGACCAAGCGCAACGAAGGCCCGCGGATCTCCCTCGGCGGGCAGGGGATTGTGGAACGCCTGCTGACGGCCCGGTCCGAGCGGCGCATCCAGATCATCCAGGCTGTCATCGAGCCGCATGGCCGTGGCGAGTCCGAGCTCTACGCCGTGGACTGCGACGTCGACGTCCTGCACGTCACCAAGGGCAGCATCAGGCTGATTCTTACCAATGAGGAATACGACCTCAGTGCGGGGGATACCGTCACCTTCCCCGGCCGTGAGCCACACACCTGGATCAACCCCACCGACAAGCCGGTGGAAGTGCTCTGGGTACTGGTGCCCGCCGCCAGCCGCTAGCCTTCCCCCTGTCCGCGTGCCTTCCTGCCCAGTTGCTGTTGGCCGCGTTCGGCCTGAGCCGCATGTTTCCGGAGGATGCGCTCGAACAGACCCCTCTGGTGCGGCGGCAACTGGGCTGGACTGCACGATCACCGGCCCGGTTTGCGGGGCCCTGCCGCCAGGACTGTGGTGATTTCCGAGATCACCCTGCCCGGGTCGAACCAGATGTGCTCTGGCATGTAGCGGAGGACGGCATACCCGTGGACGGCGGACAGGTTGTTGCGGGTCCTGTCCCGAAGCATGTCCTCCCGCTTCGAGTGGAAGGCGAAGCCGTCAATCTCCACGATCAGGAATCCGCCCAACAGGAAATCCACGCGGCCGATTCCCGGTAGGAAAACCTGGGCGTCGTAGGCGATTCCGTGTGTCCGGAGCAGGTGCTGGGCATCGACTTCCACGATGGATTCTGCGCGGAGGTCGAGTTCACTGAGGATTCTGCGCGCACGGCCGGAGCGGTCGGCCTGCAGTCGGGATGCCAGCAGTTCGCGCGGGACGCCATGGAGCCTGATCGCCGAGGTAGCCATGGCGGCGGATGCCGGTGGCGGCAGGCAGCCCAGCGCGTGAAGCACCACATCTTCAACGGCGGCCACGGGCAGCGACGGATGTCCCGGAAACCTTACTGTGCGGTGCCGGATGAAACCGTTGCCGTGACCGTGGTTGCAGGCCAGGTGGGGCTGCTCGGGAGGTGAACGGAGCCAGAGTCCGTAGTGGCCCGCTGCGCTGGCGCAGCTCAGCCGGCCGTTATTCAGGACTGCGGCGAGGAGTCCTTTGTCATACTCCGGCAGGACGAAAATTCCTCGCCGGGGCTGGGTGGCCCCCAGTGCAGTGAGCCGTGAGAGGTCCCGGAGAGGGAACCCGGCGTCCCGGAGCTGGCCGGAGCGGGCCACGCCGCCTGATTTTCGAAGGTACTGGTGGATGTCCACGTGGCTATTGGAAGGTGTGGCGGGGGTGCGTGGAACCTGGTTGCTGGCGTATGTGGGCAACCGGGGGCTCGGGTACCTGTGCATTCCGTCCCGGTTCCTGCGGTCCGGTGGCCGTCCGGTGCCGGACTGGCGCGGATCTCAGTCGTCCATGCATAGAGACATCGGCGGTAAGTGGGCAGGAGCGCACAATGCCCCTGCCCGAGTAGGTAAACACTTGATGCGCATTAGAAAACCGAGGTGTATGATGGCAGTCACATCAGCCCCTCACTCTTCAAAGGAGAAACCCGCATGGAAGAGCTGCGCATCGAAGCCAACGGCAACCTTGGACCCATCGACTCATCCCGGATCCCGCGATACGCCGGAGCGGCCACGTTTGCGCGCCTTCCGCGGCTGGACCAGGTGGCCAAAGCTGACGTCACGCTGGTGGGCGTCCCCTTCGACTCAGGCGTCTCCTACCGGCCGGGCGCCAGGTTCGGCGCGAACCATGTCCGCGAGGCAAGCCGGCTGCTGCGCCCGTACAACCCGGCCTGGGACGTGAGCCCCTTCGAGAACGTCCAGGTGGCCGACGCCGGCGACATGGCAGTGAACCCCTTCAACATCAACGAGGCCATCGAAACCATCCAGCAGAACGCCCTGGACCTCACTGCCGGGGGCAGCAAGCTGGTGACGCTCGGCGGTGACCACACCATCGCCCTGCCCCTGCTTCGCGCTGCCGCCGAACGCGCCGGCGGTCCGATCGCAATGCTGCACTTCGACGCGCACCTGGACACCTGGGACACCTACTTCGGCGCTGAATACACCCACGGCACCCCGTTCCGCCGGGCCGTGGAGGAAGGCATCCTCGATACCGAAGCCATCAGCCACATCGGCACCAGGGGCCCGCTCTACGGGAAGAAGGACCTCGACGACGACCACCGCTTCGGGTTCGGCATCGTCACCTCGGCGGATGTCTACTACCAGGGCGTCCTGGAAACCGTGGCCAAGGTCCGCGACCGGATCGGCAACCGCCCGCTCTACATCTCGGTGGATATCGACGTTCTCGACCCGGCGCATGCTCCCGGTACGGGAACCCCCGAAGCCGGTGGCATCACCAGCCGCGAACTCCTGGAAATCCTCAGGGGCTTCCGCGGCATGAACCTGGTGGGCGCCGACGTCGTGGAAGTGGCCCCGGCCTACGACCATGCTGAGATCACCGGCGTCGCCGGAAGCCATGTGGCCTACGAACTGGTGACGCTGATGGCAGACAACGCAGTGCCCGGCGACCGCTTCGGCGCAGCCACCGGCTATGCCAACCAGGCCCTCGGGCAGGAAGTCCGCCGGCCGGCAGGGTTCGCTGCAGCGGGCAAGGAGTAGGCGGCCATGATCGATTTCGATCCTGGCGCGGCGGCACCGGGCGCCAGTGCAAAATCCGGCACGGGCGCCCGCAATGGCGGGGACCTCGTCGTCGAGACCCTCGAGGCCCTGGGCGCGAAGACAGTCTTCGGCATTCCCGGCCAGCACGCGCTGGGCCTCTTTGACGCGATGGGCCGTGGAAACCTGCAGTTTGTCTCTTCGCGGGTGGAGAACAACTCCGCATTCGCCGCCGACGGGTACTCCCGTGCCACCGGTGAAGTGGGCGTCCTTTTCCTGTCCACCGGCCCCGGCGCACTGACCTCGCTGGCTGGGCTGCAGGAGGCTTACGCCACCGGCGTGCCGATGGTGGTGGTGGCCAGCCAGATCCCGCTGGAGGGACTCGGCGCCCGGCGCAAGGGCATGCTCCACCAGCTCGATGACCAGAAGGCCTCTGCCGCGAACGTCACCAAGAGCCAGCGGCTGATCCAGCACGCCTCGGGTATCCCGTCCGCCATCCAGGACGCCTGGACGGAGGCCATCTCCTCACCCCAGGGGCCGGTGTGGATCGAGATTCCGCAGAACGTCCTGCTGGATCCCATCATGGTCCCGCCGGTGGAGGACGCGCTGGCCGAGGCTGCGGATAACCCGCCGCGCATCGAACTGGTCCGCGAAGCCGTGAAATGGCTCCAGGAGGCCAGGCGTCCGGCGATCATCGCCGGCGGCGGCACTCGCCGCGGCAAGGCGGAGAAGTCTCTGCTGTCCATTGCCGAGAAACTCCGTGCACCCGTCATTTGCACCCCGGGCGGCAACGGCGCCTTCCCCTGGAACCACGAGTTGTCGCTGCAGTCATGGATCGAAGACCGGTACATGACCGACGTCCTTGAGGACGCAGACGTACTGGTGGTCATCGGTTCGTCCCTGGGGGAGGTCACTTCCAACTACTTCACGTTCGAACCCCGCGGCCGGATCATCCAGATCGACGCCGAACCCCGCGTGCTGGAATCCAACCGGCCAGGCCTGGGCATCCGGGCCGACGCCGGCCAGGCGCTCGCAGCCCTCGATGAAGCGCTGGCGCCCGCAGAAGCCGCGGCTGACTGGCACGGCTCCAGCGCCGAAGAGTTGGTGAAGGAATCCCTGGCCAAGGTAAAGGCCAGGCTGGAGTCCCAGGACCTCGCCAAGGAACTGGCGTTCATGGCCGACATCCGCGAGGCCGTCCCCGCGGACATGCAGACCTTTTGGGACATGACCATCGCCTCCTACTGGGGCTGGTCCTGCTGGGACTCCCGCGAGGGGCAGTTCCACTCGGCTCAGGGCGCCGGCGGCCTGGGCTACGGCTTCCCGGCCGCCATCGGGGCTGCCGTAGGCCTGGAAACTGTGGGGAAGCCCGCCGGTTCTGCCCGGGTGCTGGCTGTTTCCGGCGACGGTTCGTCCATGTACTCCATTTCGGAGCTGGCCACGGCCAAGCAGCACAACGTCCCTGTCACGTGGCTGATCGTGGACGACGGCGGCTACGGCATCCTGCGCGAATACATGGTGGGCGCCTTCGGTAAGGCCACCGCCACCGAGCTGGCCCGCCCGGACTTCGTCAAGCTCGCCGAAGCGTTCGGCGTGCCCGCCGTCAAGGTAGCCCCCGGGGATGTGGGGGACGCGCTTAAGGCAAGTTTCGCCACCGACGGCCCCAACGTCGTCGTGGTTGAAACGCTACTGAAAATGTTCGGGCCCACACACCTGGGCGACTAGCAGCGCATCGTCGCAGCGACGCCCCCGCACCCCTGCCTTGGCAGCGGTGCGGGGGCGTTTGCCGTTTAAGGACGGTGGGCGTTCGACGGCGGCGGGACAATTCGTTTCCCTAAGCAACCTTTTCCTGATACAGTTGCTTGCAGCAACTAATTCTTTAGGGAGGGTCATGTCTGTCGCACCGGCCACCGCCGCCGATCTCGTCGGCCATATCTTTGACCTCCAGCGCGCGTTGCGCTGCGTCACCATGATCAACGTCAAAGGCCAGGACACCGGCATAGCCCTCCAGGGCGTGCTCAAGTTCATCGGCGAAGGGGAAACCCGCGCGGCGCACCTGGCAGAACGCCTGGGCGTCAGCCCCCCGGTGCTCAGCCGGCACATTGCAGAGCTCGCCGACGCGGGCCTGGTGGTCAGGACTCCGGATCCGGACGATGGCAGGGCCCAGCTGCTGGCCCTCTCACCGCGGGGCAAGGAGAAACTTGCCGAGCTCATCCGGCACCGGGCCGAGACGCTGCAGGGCTACCTCTCCGACTGGAACGAAGAGGATGCCATCGCAACAGCCGCGATGCTCAACAAACTGACAGCTTCACTGAAGAATTCCATCCGGGCAAGGGCGGCCGGAACCACCACCGAACACCAGACCATGCAGGAGTCCCTCAATGGCTAACGTCACCGCCGCCGCGGACCTGGAGGAGCGCCACCGCGAACGCTCTGCCAAACAGGAATCGCGGCAATCCAAGCGCCACGAACCCGGCGCACCCATGAACCACCGGCAGATCATGGAGGCCCTCACCGGCCTGCTCGCTGCCTTCTTCACCGCCATCCTCAGCAGCACCATCGTGGCCAACGCGCTGCCCACCATCATGTCCGAGCTCAAGGGCACCCAGACGGACTTCGCGTGGGTCATCACGGCGGCACTGCTCGCCAATGCGGCCACCACCCCCATCTGGGGCAAGCTCGCGGACCTCTTCGACAAGAAGGTCCTGGTCCAGCTGAGCATCGTGATCTTCGTGGCCGGCTCGGTCATGGCAGGGTTCTCGGAAAACATCCCGTTCCTGCTTACAGCCCGCGTGATCCAGGGCATCGCCATGGGTGGCCTCACGGCCCTGGCCCAGGCGATCATCGGCTCCATCATCCCGCCCCGCGAACGCGGCAAGTACTCCGGCTACATGGGCGCCGTCATGGCTGTCGGTACCGCCGGCGGCCCGCTGCTGGGCGGCTTCATCGTGGACAGCTCGCTGGGCTGGCGCTGGACCTTCTTCGTCTGCGTGCCGCTGGCCGTGGTCGCCCTGATCCTGCTCCAGGTCACGCTGAAGATTCCGCACGTCAAGCGCCCTGCCAAGATCGACTGGCTCGGTGCCATCCTGCTGACCTCCGGCGTCAGCCTCCTGCTGATCTGGGTGTCCTTTGCCGGCAAGGCCGACTACTACGACTGGTGGTCCTGGCAGTCGGCTCTGATGGTGGGCGGCGGAGTCCTCCTGCTGGCCCTGCTGGTGCTGGTGGAGTCCAAGGTGTCCGCACCGATCATTCCGCTGAAGATCATCTCCGACCGCACCACCGCTTTGGCCATCGTGGCCTCCGTTGCTGTTGGCGTGGCCATGTTCGGTTCTTCGACCTTCCTGGGCCAGTACTACCAGGTGGCCCGCGGCGCCACGCCCACCGAGGCCGGCCTGCTGACCTTGCCCATGATCGCCGGCAACCTTGCCGGTTCGGTGGTCTCGGGCCAGCTGATCAGCCGCTACGGCAAGTGGAAGGGCTTCCTGGTCGGCGGTACCGTCCTGCTGATCGGTGGGCTGGCGATGGCCGGAACCATGGACCACACCACCGAACTCTGGCTGACCGGCATCTACACGGGCATCTTCGGCATCGGCCTCGGCATGCTCATGCAGAACCTGGTCCTTGCTGTCCAGAACACCGTCCGCGCCCAGGACATCGGCTCCGCCAGTGCTTCCGTCGCCTTCTTCCGCTCCGTCGGCGGCGCCATCGGCGTCTCCGTGCTCGGCGCCGTCATGGCCAACCACGTCAAGGACCTGGCAACGGACGGACTGGCGAAGCTCGGCATCGAGTCCACCGGCAACAGCGGTGCGACGCTGGACCTCAAGGACCTGCCCGCCCCGATCGCCGACGTCATGCGTGCGGCCTACGGTGACGCCACTGCCGGGATCTTCATGATCTCCGCCGTCGTTGCCGTGGTTGCCCTCATCGCCGTCATCTTCATCAAGGAGGTGCCGCTGCGCAAGACCGTGGACATCACCCCCGAATCATCGCTCCAGGCCAACGCCGCCGGCGAAGCCGGAATGACCGCCATGACCGGGCAACTGCCCGTTGTCTCCTCCACCGTTCCCCGCGACCCGGACACCGGACACAGCACAGCGCCCGCTGTCCGGCCGACGGGAATCCACGCAGGGCCGGGGACAGGCGCCGCGCCGGCAAAGACGTACGACGGCGGCAAGGCCGCGGCCGCAGCCGCGTCCAGGTCAGTAGCTACGGAGGACTTCGAAGCGGCTTTTGCCCGGACGTTCGGCAGCGAAGGGTTGGACCTCCGGTCCGCCGACTCTGTCGAAAAGGCGGCCGACGCCGTCGCCAGTGCCGCCGACACCCTCCGGAAGCTGCAGGACACCCAGCACCTGCTGGCCCGGCAGCAGGCCGAGCTGGGCGGACTGGTCCTGGATATCCAGGAGCAGTTGCGGTCCCAGCGGGATCTCGCCGCCCAGCAGGAAGCGACGGCAGCTGAACTCCGCAGGGTACAGCGCAAGCTCCTCAAGGAACGCAAGCTGCAGGCTGCTGCAGCCCTCTATCTGGCCGGACGCGGCAAGCACAGTGCCGCCAACCCGTCGTCCGCAGCACCTGCCGGGACCCCTCGGGACCAGTAAGGCGCTGCGCGTGGCCAGCCACGCGTGAACAACAGGGCCGCCGCCCGCATCCGGATCGCATTCCGGGTCCGGGCGGCGGCCCTTTTTCGCAGGGGACCGCCGGTGGTGCCGCAGCGTTAACCGGATCGAAAAGGTGGAATAAATGGGACTCCAATGTCAGCGGGCAACACTAGAGTTGAAACCATGCTCCTTACGCTCATACGGCGCTACTCCAAACCGTATTTTCCCTACATCGCCGCCGTCATTATCTTCCAGCTCGCATCCACCATTGCGGCCCTTTACCTGCCCAGCCTGAACGCCCGGATCATCGACGAAGGCGTGACCAGGGGAGACACAGATTTCATCTGGCGCACCGGTGCCGTGATGCTGCTCGTAGCCTTTGCCCAGGTGGCCGCCGCCATCGCCGGCGTCTACTTCGGTTCGAAGACGGCCATGGCCCTGGGCCGTGACCTTCGCCGGGCCGTGTTCCGGAAAGTCACCAGCTTCTCCGCCAAGGATGTCAACGCATTCGGCGCGCCTACGCTGATCACCCGCGGCACCAATGATGTCCAGCAAGTGCAGATGCTGGTGCTGATGGGCCTGAACTTCATGGTGGCCACGCCCATCATGTGCATCGGCGGCATCATCATGGCGCTGCGTGAGGACATCAACCTGTCCTGGCTGGTCTGGGTTTCCGTGCCGCTGCTGACCGTGGTGGTGGGGTACCTGGTGGTCCGGCTCATGCCGCTGTTCAGGTCGATGCAGAAGAAGATCGACCGCATCAACGCGGTGCTCCGCGAACAGATCATTGGCATCAGGGTGGTCCGGGCGTTCGTCCGGGAACCGTACGAGACCGGCCGTTTCGGCGAAGCCAACAAGGAGCTCACCGATGTTTCGCTGAAGATCGGTGCCCTGTTCGTCCTCATGTTCCCCGCCATCAGCATGATCCTGCACCTGTCCACGGCCGCGGTGCTGTGGTTCGGCGGCCAGCGGGTCGACTCGGGCGACATGCAGGTGGGCGCCCTGACGGCGTTCCTCCAGTACCTGCTCCAGATCCTGGTGGCCGTCATGATGGGCACGTTCATGGCCATGATGATCCCGCGCGCCTCCGTCTGTGCGGACCGCATCGGTGAGGTGCTCGACGTCGAACCCTCCATCCACGATCCCGAACGCCCGGTGGCCCCCTCGGAGCTCAGCGGCGTGGTGGAATACCGCAACGTCACTTTCGCCTATCCGGGCGCCGAGTCCCCGGTGTTGAGCAACATCAGCTTCACCGCACGGCCGGGCCAGACCGTCGCCATCATCGGTTCCACCGGCGCGGGCAAGACCAGCCTGCTCTCGCTGCTGCCACGGCTCTACGACGCCGCGGAGGGCGAAGTCCTCCTGGACGGTGTCCCCGTTAACAGCCTTGACCACGCCGAGATCACCAAGCGTGTTGCGCTGGTGCCCCAACGTCCCTACCTCTTCTCCGGCACCATCGAGCACAACCTGCGGTTCGGCAAGACCGATGCCACGGACCAGGAACTGTGGGAAGCGCTGCGGGTGGCGCAGGGAGAATCGTTCGTCCGGGACAAGGCCAAGGCGCTCGAATCCCGGATCTCCCAGGGCGGCACGAACGTCTCCGGCGGGCAGCGCCAGCGGCTCTGCATCGCCAGGGCCCTGGTGACCAAACCCCGTGTCTACCTGTTCGACGACTCGTTCTCGGCGCTGGACGTTGCCACCGATGCCCGCCTCCGTGCGGCCCTCAAGGACACGACCGCCGACGCGACGGTCATCATCGTGGCCCAGCGCGTTTCCACCATCACCGAGGCGGACCAGATCCTGGTGCTGGACAACGGCCGGATCGTGGACCGCGGAACGCACGAGGAACTCCTGGAAACCTCACCCACTTACCAGGAAATTGTTGAATCGCAGCTGAGCGTGGAGGAAATGGCATGAGCCCCCGCAAGAAGGACCCGACGAACACCGGGCAAGACGCGGGGGCACCCGTACAGGACGCCGGCAGCTCCGCTGAAACCGCTGTGGTGGAGGACGACGACTTCTACGAGGAGGAGTTCACGCCCTCCGAAGCCGACGGCGACATGTTCGGCGGCATGCCCGCCAAGAAGGCCCAGCACTTCTGGCCGTCAGCCAAGCGGCTGATGGGCCTGCTGAAGCCCGAAACCCTGGGCATCTGCGTGGTGGTGGCCATGGTAGTGGTGGCCGTGGTGCTGAATGTCATCGCGCCCAAAATCCTCGGCCAGGCCATGGACGTTATTTTCGGCGGTGTAGTGGGCAAGCAACTGCCGGCCGGCGTAAGCAAGGACCAGTTCGTGGAGGGGCTGCGCCAACAGGGCCAGGACAACTTCGCGGACATGGTCTCCCGGATGGAACTGGTGCCCGGTACCGGCATCGACTTCAACAAGCTGACTATGCTCATCGCCGTGGTCCTGCTGATGTACTTTGTGTCCAACATCTTCCTGTGGCTGCAGGGCTACGTCCTGAACCGCATCGTGATGAAGGTGATCCGCAAGCTCCGTGACGACACCGAAAAGAAGCTCAACCGCCTCCCGCTGAACTACTTCGACACCCGCCAGCGCGGCGACGTGCTCTCCAGGGTGACCAACGACGTCGACAACATCCAGCAGGCGCTCCAGCAGGCTTTCGCGCAGCTGATCAACTCCCTGCTGACAGTGGTGGGCATCGTCATCATGATGTTCATCGTCTCCTGGCAGCTGGCCCTGATCGCCCTGGTGGCCCTGCCGCTCTCGGGCGTCGCCGCAGGCCTTATCGGCGTGCGGAGCCAGAAGCTGTTTGCGGCGCAGTGGAAGAACACCGGCACGCTGAACGGGCAGATCGAGGAATCCTTCTCCGGCCATGACCTCGTCCGGGTCTTCGGCCGCGAGGCGGACATGCTTGAGCGGTTCGACGAGCGCAACGAAGCCCTGTACAAGGCCAGCTTCGGTGCGCAGTTCGTCTCCGGCATCATCTTCCCGGTGATGCAGTTCGTGTCCTACCTCAGCTACGTGGGCATCGCCGTCGTGGGCGGCCTGCGCGTCGCCTCCGGTTCCATGTCGCTTGGTGACGCCACGGCCTTCATCCAGTACTCCCGCGAATTCACCCAGCCGCTGGGCCAGATGGCGGGCATGGCCAACATGCTCCAGTCAGGCGTGGCCTCAGCCGAGCGGGTGTTCGAGTTCCTCGACGCCGACGAGCAGGACCCGGAGACCGCAACGGAGCACCTGCCGGCCAGGACCGACGGCCACGTGGAATTCCGGGATGTCACCTTCAGCTACACCGAAGACCGGCAGCTCATCGAAAACCTGTCCTTCACAGCAGAGCCGGGGAACACCGTGGCCATCGTGGGGCCCACCGGCGCCGGAAAGACCACGCTGGTGAACCTGGTGATGCGCTTCTATGAGCTCAACTCCGGCTCCATCACCCTGGACGGCGTGGATGTGACGCACCTCAGCCGGTCTGAACTCCGCTCCAAGGTGGGCATGGTGCTGCAGGACGCGTGGCTGTTCGGCGGATCCATCTACGACAACATCCGTTACGGCAACCTGGACGCCACCGAAGAGCAGGTCATGGCCGCCGCCAAGGCCACCTTCGTGGACCGCTTTGTCCGCGCCCTGCCCGAAGGCTACAACACGGTGATCGACGAGGAAGGCAACAACGTCAGCGCCGGTGAAAAGCAGCTGATCACCATTGCCCGGGCTTTTGTGGCCAACCCGTCGCTGCTGATCCTCGACGAAGCAACCAGCTCGGTGGACACCCGCACTGAGCTGCTGGTGCAGAAAGCCATGGCCGCGCTCCGGTCAGACCGCACCAGCTTCGTGATTGCGCACCGGCTCTCCACCATCCGCGACGCCGACACCATCCTGGTAATGGAGAACGGCAAGATCGTGGAACAGGGCAACCACAAGGTCCTGCTTGCGGCCGGAGGCGCCTACCACCGCCTGTACATGTCCCAGTTCGCCGGGGCCGACGCCGGTGACGTGCCAGTGGACGATTCGACGGCGGTGCACAGCTGAGCGGGCACGACGGGAACGGCGGGCAGCGGATCGAGGTCCCCGTTCCCATGCGCTGGGGCGACATGGACGCCTACGGACACATCAACAACGTACAGATCGTCCGCATGCTCGAGGAAGCCCGGATCGGCGCCTTCGGTCCGCCGCGGGGCGCTGGCCTGCCCGGCGTTGAGCCGCAGGTTTCGCTGTTCAACGATGTCCCGGACGGCATCATGGCGCTGGTGGTGGACCACAAGATCCGCTACGTCAGGACCCTGGAATACCGCAACGTCCCGGCCGCGGTGCAGGTATGGATCGGTGCCGTCAAGGGTGCCAGCTTCGACATCCATTACCTGGTCCAGGATCCCGTCACAGGGGAGGACTGCGTCAAGGCGAGCAGCCACCTTGCTTTCGTGGACGAGGCCACCGGCCGGGTGCAGCGGCTCACGCCGGAACAGAAGGCACGCATGGCGCCGTACAGGCACTAAGCCTCTGGGCGGGACCGCACGGGGCACACTGGACTGGAACCACACCACACCACACCACAGCGAAAGGAAGCCAGATGGGCAAGAACAAGACCCGCGTCGCCAGGAAGAAAAAGACCTGGAAGGAGATGTCGCCGTCCTCCAAGGCCGGCACGATCATCGTGGCCATCGTCCAGCTCTCGTTACTGGTTGCGGCGCAGCGGGATATCTCGAAGCGGCCGGCGGCACTGATCAACGGACCAAAGGGCGCCTGGCGTGCGGCATCCTTCATCAATTTCGTCGGACCCATGGGCTACTTCATCTTCGGACGAAAGCGGTCCGCTCCGCGCACGTAAGTCTTCCGGGCTAACCGTCAGGAGCCGTCCGGCGAAAGCCGGACGGCTCCTGACCGGGCGGCCAAGCGGCTTTGAGCAGGCGTCCAGTTAGACCCTGTAAATTTGAAGTTATGACCCCCGCCTCCACTGCTGCCATGACCCGCGCCCTCGGCATCTCGAAGGAGATCGAGGACGCGGCATGGTTTGTCCTGGGCCCGGGGCTGCAGGGCAAACCATCGGCCCTGGACGGGCGGACACTGACCTGGACCTCCGAGGCCGCAGCGGAACTGCTGGACCGCCTGGAACGGGGCACGCCGGATCCCAAAGCGCCCATGATGACCAATCTCCGGCAGAACCTCGACGGCGCGTCCCGCGAAGCCAAGCAGCTGGCCGCCGAGCTCCTGTTCCTGCAGTCCCTGCCGCTTGCGCATGAGGTGAAGTCGCTCAAGGTCAAGCGGGCCCGCGTCGCAGAGGCCGCCTCCTGGCTTGAGCCGCCGCTGGAACTGCCTGAAGAGCTGTACCAGGGCATGACGGACCACGGCGTGATCCGGGACCGCACGGCCGAGTTCAACTGGACTATTTGGGACCACCTCCGGTGGCTGTGCCGCTTCGTGCAGCATGTGGACGAGCAACCGCCCACCACCATCACGGCGGCCCTGCTGGACCCGTTGAAGTTCCACGCCCTGGCCGCCGGCACGCCGGGGGACCAGCCCGCCATCCGCCGCAGCATCGAGTTTCTGGCGTGGCCCAGCTACTTCGAACCCGTGGTGGCGGACGTGGAGCGGCAGGAAATCCGGGATGCCTTCGCCTCACTGGTGGGCGGCGCCAAGGGGGATTCGGAAGACGACATCACCGCGGACATCCACCGCATCCGCCTGCACCTCGATGAGCAGGCCGGCCAGCGTATCGACTGGTACGCCCGCCAGCTCGTCAGCCAGTGGCGCAAG
Source organism: Arthrobacter sp. Leaf137 (assembly GCF_001423525.1). GTDB lineage: Bacteria > Actinomycetota > Actinomycetes > Actinomycetales > Micrococcaceae > Arthrobacter. The sequence continues at coordinate 125,239 of NZ_LMOI01000022.1, forward strand.
GTGGGCGACCCCGGCCGCCGCGCGTGGCTGCTCCGGACCCATCACGACAACGCGGAGCTGCTCACCGCCTGGCGGGGCGAGGAAAAGGTGACGCTCGACGTCGAACACCTCCGCCTGCTGGAACCCGGCGTCACCGCCGGACTGGTCCAGCACGCCGTCGACGAGGACTACAAGCACCTTGGCTACGTGGAGCGCGAGGACACCAAGACCGCCGTCTTTGCCTTCCTCACCGTCATGAAGCCCGGCGACCTGGTCCTGTACCAGCACGCCGGCACGGTCCGGCTGGGCGGCGTGCTGGGCGAACCCGAGTACAACGATGACAACCGGCGGCTGCGCCGGAAGGTGCGCTGGTTCGACGAGGGCCATGCCACCACCAGCCTGCCCCGGCACGTCCAGCGGCAGCTGGCCACCCCCGGCATCGTGGTGGACGCAACCCGCGTGGTGCAGGCGCTTCAGGCCCTCCTGCCGGCCGAAGCGGAGGCGGAGCCCGACGCCGAAACGGAAGCCGCCGCCGTCGTGGAACCTGCGCAGGAGGGCTTCCGCCCGCTGACGCCGGAGTTCGCAGGGTCCCTGCACATGGACCTCGAACCCCTGCAGGAAATAGCGGACCTGCTGGAGGAGAACCGCCAGCTGGTCCTGTACGGCCCGCCCGGCACCGGCAAGACCTATCTGGCCAAGCACCTCGCCGCGGAGCTGGCGGACGACACCACTGACGAACGCGTCAAGCTGGTCCAGTTCCACCCTTCCTACGCCTACGAGGACTTTTTTGAGGGGTACCGGCCGGACAAGACGGACGAAGGCCAGGTCTCCTTCAAGCTTGTTGCCGGTCCGCTGCGCCGCCTCGCCGAGGAAGCCGCCAAGCCCGGCAACGAGAAAAAGCCGTACTTCCTGATCATCGACGAAATGAACCGCGCCAACCTGGCCAAGGTGTTCGGGGAGCTCTACTTCCTGCTCGAATACCGCGACGACCGGATCTACCTGCAGTACAGCCCCAACGAGCCGTTCACGCTGCCGGACAACCTGTACATCATCGGCACCATGAACACTGCGGACCGGTCCATCGCCATGATGGATGCGGCCATCCGCCGGCGCTTCTCGTTCATCGAGCTGCATCCGCAAACCGAGCCGGTCAAGGGCTCGCTGCTGCGCTTCCTGGAGGCCCGCGGGCTGGACACCACGCCGGCGCTGCTGCTGGATGCACTCAACGATGCCATCGACGAATGGGACCGGGACCTGATGATCGGCCCGTCCTACTTCATGAAGCCCGCGGCGCAGACACCGGCCGGGCTGCGGCGGATCTGGAAGTACGAACTCATGCCGCTGCTGGAGGAGCACTATCACGGCCAGCTGACCCGCGCGCAGCTGGAGGAACGGTTCGGGCTGGAGCAACTGCTGGGACGCCTTGCGCTCCGCTGACCCCGCCAGGGCCTTTACCCCGGCGGGCACCGCCGGCGCGCGCGGCCCCGGAAATGCAGCGCGGCACCTGGTGTTGGACGAGCTGTCCCGCGGGATTGTGGAGCGGCTGGATCCTGCCAGTGCCTCATTCCTCAATTCGAGCGGCTTGGCCACGGCCTCGCCCATGGGAATGGGGCTGTACCGCATCGAGCCGGTGGGCAAAGTGGGCTCGGTGCGCACGGCCTCCGTCCAGCTGGACGTCAGGCCCAAGGACCGGTTGGGCCTTGGCCGGTTGCTGTTCCTCCTGAGTTACGCGGGGGAGCAGGGCTTCCGGCCGGACTCGGTAGCCGCCTTCGAGGAGCGGGAGCTGTGGAGTGCGCTTGCCGAGTCCTTGGCGCAGCTGGCCGAACGGGCGCTGGGACGTGGCGTCCTGCAGGGCTACCGCACCGTGGACGAATCCCTCCGCACGGTCAAGGGACGCATCCGCATCTCTGACCAGATTTCCCGCCGGCCGGGCATGCTGGTCCCGCTGGAGGTCTCCTACGACGAATTCACCGAGGACATTGCCGAGAACCGGATCCTGCGGGCGGCCCTGGAACGCATGGGCCAGGTGCCGCGGGTCCGGCCCGAGGTGCTGAGCCGGCTGCGCCTGCTGAAGGGAAAGCTCGACGGCGTCACCCGGCTCCCGTCGGGCGCGCCGCTGCCGCCGTGGAAGCCCAGCAGGATGAACCTCCGGTACCACGCGGTGCTTCGGCTGGCCGAGCTCATCCTGCGCAACGCGTCGGCAGAGGCGGGGCCGGGACGGCAGCAGACGGCCGCGTTCGTGGTGGACATGGCAAGGGTTTTCGAGGACTTCGTGGGCACCGCCCTGCGGGAGGCGATGGCCACGTACCGCGGGGAACTGCGGCTCCGGTACAACGCGCTGCTGAGTGAAGCCGTACGGGACTCCGACCGCCTCACCGTGCAGCCGGACGCCGTGCACATGCTCGGTGGCCGTCCCGTGGTGGCCTACAACGCCAAGTACAGGGCCGCCACGGACTCCGGCGCCTCCCTCACTGCCGACCACTTCCAGATGCTGGCCCACTGCACGGCGTTGGCGGTGCCAACAGCATGGCTGGTCTACGCCGGCTCCGGTGACATCAAGCTCCGCAGGATCCTGAACACGGATATCGACATCGTGGAGTTTCCGCTGGACCTCTCCCTGCCGCCCGCAGAGATCCTGGCCGCGGTCCAGGACCTGGCCCGGCAGTCCTGGGGCGAAGTGGTCCGGCAGGCGCGTGCCGGCGGGCCCTAAACTGGCACGCGGAACGTGAACGTGGTGCCCTTGCCCAGCGTGCTGTCCACCGCGATGCTGCCGCCGTGGGCTTCGACGATGGCCTTGCTGATGGGCAGGCCCAGCCCCACGCCGGGGATGGCGGTCCGGCGGACGCTGCTGGTGCGGAAGAACTTGGCGAATACTTCGGAGGCGTCCTCGGGGGTCATCCCCATGCCGGTGTCCGTAACGCGGCATTCGACATGGCCATCCTCCCGGGCCAGGCTGACCAGGACGTTGCCGCCGTCGGGGGAGTACTTGATGGCGTTGGACACCAGGTTGTCCAGGACCTGGGAAATCCTGGCTCCGTCCACGTGCGCCTCGAGCTGATCCGGCGTCTCGGCCGCCAGCACCACGCCGGAGGCCGTGGCCCTCGGCACAGCGGAGGACACGCTGGCCCGCACCAGTTCTGCAACGTCCACGGTGTGCGGGGTGACGATGAGCTGCCCGTTGCGGCTGGAGAGCAGGTCTGACACCAGGGTCAGCAGGCGCTCGGAGTTGCGGCGGATGATTTCGAGCATCTCCGCCTGGGATTCCTCGGGCTCGTCGGCCAGCAGGATTTCCACATACCCGAGGATGGACGTCAGCGGTGTGCGGAACTCGTGGGAAACGCTGGAGACGAAGTCGTCCTTCGCAGCCAGGGCGTTCACCAGGTCCGTCACGTCGCTGAAGGCGATGACCGAGCCGGCGAACTTCCCGTCGCTGTCCTTCATGGCTCTGGCAGTGGTGACGAAGGCGCGCTGGTCTCTGCCGTCGCCCAGCCACACCAGGTAGTCCGTGAAGGTTTCGCCCAGCACGGCGCGGCGGACGGGGCGGTCCTCCACCGGGATGAGGGTCTTCCTGTCCGGACCGAACACCAGCAGCTGGGACTCGTTGGGGTCCGGGTTGTCCTTGGGGCTGGCCAGCAGGTGGTTGGCCCGCTGCTTCTTGTTCATCAGGACATCGTGACCGTCCGCGTCCACCGCCAGCACGCCCAGGTGGACGGTATCCAGGACGGTGTTCAGCAGGGACTCCTGCCGCTGGCTGGTGCGGAGGTTGGCCTGGAGCTGGGCGTCCTTCTCCTCGAGTTCGCGTTGCTGGCGCATCATGCTGAGCGTGAGGACGCTGACCGAGATCCCGATGCCGAGCATCATGACCGGCAGCAGCAGGGACCGGGTGAGGTCCTGGGCCGTGACATTCCCCTTCAGGAGCAGCGGAACCCAGATGATGGCCAGCGGTGCCAGGAAGGACAACCACAGGGCGGCCTTGGGATAGTACCCGGAGGCACACAGCCAGATGACCGGGAAGACAGCCAGCAGGCTGATGCCGGTGAGGCTGTCCTGCCCGCCCTCCCGGCCCACCGCGATGGACACGAAGTCCAGCAGGGGAATGATCAGGAAGCTCGTGAAGGGAAGCCGCTCCCACGGAACGACGTAGCACAGACCCATCAGGACGAGCTGCGAAATGACGAACGAAGCGAAGAGCGGATTGCCCATTGTTCCGGGGAAGAAGGCCCACACCAGGAACATCGTCAGCAGCGTGGTGATGAACAGCGGCATCTGGCTCATGGCCACCCGATCCCGCAGTCTGTACTCGTGGAACTGGCGCCGGAAAAAGCGCAGCCCTCCCGACGACCATGCCACCGGGTTAGCCATTGACCTGGGACATTCGGGCGGGCGCGTGCGAGACCATACCAGCAGGATATCCGCAGCCAGCTATACTTCTGACGTTGGCTGCTGAGGGGGCTCTATGAGTGATGCACGTGTGGGACTTGTCATCGAGGATGACCAGGACATCCGGGAACTGGTTCGCACGGTGCTGACCCAAGCCGGATTTGATGTAACAGTAGCCAGCAGTGGCGCAGAAGGCGTCCTGGTGGCCAAAACCATCAGCCCTGATGTCATCACCCTGGACCTGGGCTTGCCGGACATCGACGGATTCGAGGTTTCCCGGCAGATCCGCGAATTTTCCGATGCCTACATCGTGATGCTCACGGCGCGCACGGAAGAACTGGACACCCTCATCGGGCTGGAATCCGGCGCGGACGACTACCTCACCAAGCCTTTCCGGCCGCGCGAGCTCCGGGCCCGGGTGGCGGCCATGATGCGGCGCCCTCGATCCGCCTCCGAACCCGCAGACACTCCCGCCGAGATCCCGGCAGAGGCCGGCGGCCACCCGGAGCGGGGCAACTACAGCCACAACGGGCTCGAGCTCAGCTACGCCTCCCGGACCGTGCTGGTGGACGGCACGGAAATGAATCTGACCCGTACGGAATTCGAACTCCTGCACGCGCTCCTGGAAGCCGGGCGGACTGTCCGGACCAAGTCGGACCTGGTGCGCCGGCTGCGGGACGAAGACTACGACGTCGGGAGTTACATCAGCGAGGCGGACGAGCGGTCCGTCGAGGTGCACATGGGCAACCTGCGGAAAAAGCTGGGCGACTCGCCGCAGCAGCCGCGCTGGCTGCAGACCGTCCGCGGCGTGGGTTACAGGCTGGCGCCCATCGCGCACTGAGCCTGCAGCCGGTGCGTGGTCTGGCGGCCGCACTGGTTGATGTTGCGAAGGAACGCGACGGCCAGTTGGGGAAGTACGACGGCGGCGTCCGCGGCGTGTGCCCCGGCGCGGATTTCGCTTTCCAGATTCGTGGCCAATCCCGCAAGCCGTTCCGCGCCCACCATCTGGCTGGAGGTTTTCAGGCTCAGGACAGCGTCCACGGAACCGTCCAGGTCGCCTGTGGTCAGGGCCAGCCGGAGCTTGCTGAGCCGCCGGGGCAGGCACTCGATGAAGTTCCCCACAAACACCTTGCTGTAGCCCTCGTCTTCTTCAAGTTCTTCCCGGAGACGGTCCACCACTGACTGGTCCACCAGCGGCAGGGGAGCGTCATCCGAGGGGCTCACGGGGTTCCTTTCAGCTGACGTTCCAGTCCGGCAGCGCATCATCGGGTTGGGGCGGGCGTGCAGTTTCAGGTTAGGACCGGGGCCCGGGGGCGGCACCGTTTCGGGGAAGAATTGTGGGTTTCTTGATGACGCTGCGGCTTCCACCCCCAGTACTTGAGCCAGTGCTTTCCGCACTCATACCCTGCGCCCGTGGCCGCCCGGCAGCACACATTGCGTTCAGTCCGGCGTCCGCGCCCTGGCCCGCAGTGACAGTGGCCGGTACCGGGTTCAAGGCCGCGACCACCGGCCAGCAACACTTTCCTCCGGTCTGAAGTTTGACTCAGGTCCGCTGCTGGGTTTCAAGGAACCGCACCAGCTGTGATTCGAGTGCGGAGCTGTCCTTGAGTTCGCACTCCCAGATGGTGAGGACCTCCCACCCGGCGTCCTCGAGCTTGCGGCGCTGCGCGGCGTCGCGTTCCCTGGTGCGGGTGCGCTTCTCGGCCCAGAAGCCCGCGTTGGCCTGGGGGGCATGCTGGCCAACGCGGCAGTGGTGGAAGTGCCAGAAACAGCCGTTGACGAAGATGACTTTGTGGCGGCTGGCGAACACAAGGTCCGGGTTGCCTGGCAGCTTGCCCCCGCGTGCGGCGCCATGGAGCCGGTAACGGTAGCCCTTCGCGTGCAGGAGCCTGCGCACCAGGAGTTCGGGCTTGGTGTTCTTGCCCCGGATGCGGGACATGTTCCAGCTGCGTTGCTCGGGAGTGAGCCTGTCCGCCATGCTTCCAGTCTAGGAGCGCTTAGATCTCCCGTTCGGGCTGCTCTCCGAAGTTAAAGTGCCGGCCGCTGACGGAGCTGGGATCGATCTCCACATAGAAGTCCTTGAGCGTGGGAACCCACGTCTTCAGTCCCAGCGCCTCAACCGGTTCCAGCTCCGCCGAGTTGCTCAGCACGCGTGCACTGCCGCGAAGGACCACGGACCACGCCTGGTCCGAGAGGATGCCGTCCGTTTCGAAGAGCACTTTGGAGTTGATGGTCAGCTGCGCCAGTTTATTGCCCGGGGCGGTCCTCAGGTAGATCTTCCGGTCCGCAGTGACGTAGTTGACCGGGAAAATGTCCGGTTCACCCGCAACGGAAACCACCAGCCTGCCGTGCTTGGTGCCCTCCAGGAGTTCCCAGGACTGCTCGTCGGTGAGTTCGAGAACGGGTTGCCCATCTGCGTGTTCAAACATCATGCAGCCATTCTTCTACTGCTTGTAGAAAAGCGCTAGGGGGTGGTAGCTGAATTTTCACGGCTCACTGGCAGGGTAGGTGGTGACCCCATGCCGCGAGCAGGCAGCCCACCAGCCCAGCGGGGTGACCTGGACCTTCAGGCGGCGCGCGCAATGGCCGCAGAACCGCGGCGGTTCCAGGTGCAGCCTCGACGCGCACCGCAGGTGGGCGGACGACGGCGGAAGCGACCCGCCGTCGTCCGCGTCCTTTCTGCGGTGGCTGGCGTCGCCCGGGCTGCCTTCGCGGGCGTTCTCTTCGCGGGGCTGGCCGCAGTGGCCGCAGTACGGGCCCGCAGCATTGGGGGAGGCACCCGCCGGGAACGGGCTCACAGGGTCTTCTGCAGTTCCCTGATGGGCATGTTGAGGTCCACCAGGAGGTTGAGGTCGGCGGTGGCGGGGCGGCCCAAGGTGGTGAGGTAGTTGCCCACGATGACCGCGTTGATGCCGCCCAGGAGCCCTTCGCGGGTGCCGAGGTCGCCAAGCGTGAGCTCGCGTCCGCCGGCGTAGCGGAGGACCGTTTTGGGCATGGCCAGGCGGAAGGCGGCGATGGCCCGGAGGGCATCCTTGCCGTCCATGATGCCCTGGTTTTCGAGCGGTGTTCCCGGCCGGGGGTTGAGGAAGTTCAGCGGCACTTCGTGCGGTTCCAGCGCAGCAAGCTGGGCGGCGAGTTCTGCCCGCTGCCCGAGTGATTCGCCCATTCCCAGGAGCGCCCCGCAGCACAGTTCCATGCCGGCAGCCTTCACCATGGCGCACGTCCCGAGCCGTTCCTCATAGGTGTGCGTGGTGACCACCTGCGGGAAGAAGCTGCGGGCGGTTTCGAGGTTGTGGTTGTAGCGGTGGACGCCCCAGCCGGCGAGCTGGTCCACCTGCCGTTGGGTGAGCATGCCCAGGGAACACGCAATGTTGATGTCCACTTCCTCGTTGATCCGGTCGATGGCGAACTTGACCTGGTTCATCAGCTTGATGTCCGGGCCCCGCACGGCTGCCACAATGCAGAACTCCGTAGCACCGGTTGCCGCAGTTTCCTTGGCGGCTTTGACCAGTTCCGGGATGTCCAGCCAGACGCCGCGGACGGGGCTGTCAAAGAGTCCGGACTGGCTGCAGAAGTGGCAGTCTTCGGGGCAGCCACCCGTCTTAATGGAGACGATGCCTTCAACCTCCACGTCCTCGCCGCAATGCCGGAGGCGGACCCGGTGCGCCAGCTCCAAAGCCTGGGGGAGTGCTTCGTCCGGGAGGGTGAGGACCTCCACCAGCTGGTCTTCGGTGAGGCCCATGCCCCGCTCCAGGACCTGGGCGCGGGCCGTCTCCAGGATGGGCCAATTGTGGACGGTGGCAGTCATGGGTGGTCCTTTGTCTCGCGGAACGTACCTTTCCGACGCTAGTTCCAGGGGCGCCGGCCGTTTTTGTGGGGTGGCAACAAGTAGCCGGGCCGCCCATTGTTGACTGCTGAAGTCAAGGCTTTACACCGCGGAAACAGGAACGTGATGGGACTGTCTTTTCGGGTGGATAGCGTCTCTCGCAGACCTCGAACTCCGAACGAAAGCGACACACGCCCATGAGCCACGACTCAGAATCCACGCAACTGCTGGAGCCTGCCGCACCGCCCGGCGCCGCCGTCGTCGGCGGATCCACGGCGACTCCGACGGCGGGAAACGCCGCCGCGCTGAACGCCACCAAGGAAAGCCTGGAGGACTACACGCTGCGGTTCGCACCGCGGTCCTACCGCAAGTGGAGCGCAGGCGTGGTGGCCACGAGCGCGCTGGGCGGCATCGCCTACCTGGCGGACTTCTCCATCGGCGCGAACATCGGGATTTCCTATGGCACGGTGAACGCGATCTTCGGCATCCTGGTGGCCGCCGTCATCATCTTCGCCACCGGCTTCCCGCTGGCCTATTACGCGGCCCGCTACAACATCGACCTGGACCTGATCACCCGCGGCTCCGGCTTCGGCTACTACGGATCCGTGGTCACCAACGTCATCTTTGCCACGTTCACGTTCATCTTCTTCGCGCTGGAGGGCTCCATCATGGCCCAGGGGCTGGAGCTGGGCCTGGGGATTCCGCAGTGGCTGGGGTACGCGGCGTCCACCGTGATCATCATTCCGCTGGTGATCTACGGGATGAACACCCTGGCCAAGCTGCACGTGTGGACCACCCCGCTCTGGCTGCTCCTGATGGTGGTTCCGGTGGGATACCTGCTGGTTTCGCATCCGGAGAGCATCGACAGCTTCTTTGCATACACCGGCGAGTCCGGCGACGGCGGTCCGAACCTGGCCTCCGTGATGCTGGCCGCCGGCGTGTGCCTGTCCCTGATGGCGCAGATCGCCGAGCAGATCGACTACCTCCGGTTCATGCCGCCGCGCACCGATGCCAACCGGAGCGCCTGGTGGAGGGCCGTGATCCTGGCCGGACCCGGCTGGGTCATTTTCGGGGCCATCAAACAGATCGTGGGCCTCTTCATCGCCATCTACCTCATCGCCACGCTGGACCCCGCGGCGTCTGCCACGGCCAACGAGCCCGTGCACCAGTTCCTGGGCGTGTACCAGGAGATGATGCCGGCATGGCTGGCGATGACCCTGGCCGTGGTGCTGGTGGTCATTTCGCAGATCAAAATCAACGTCACCAACGCCTACTCCGGCTCGCTGGCGTGGACCAACAGCTTTACCCGCATCACCAAGACCTACCCCGGCCGGATGGTGTTCGTAGTGGTGAACCTGCTCATCGCCCTGGTTCTGATGGAAGCCAACATGTTCGACTTCCTCAACACCATTCTCGGCTTCTACGCCAACTGCGCCATGGCCTGGGTGGTCACGGTTGCCTCCGATATCGCCATCAACAAGTACCTGCTCAAGATCTCCCCGAAGGTGCCCGAGTTCCGCCGCGGCATGCTCTACGCCGTGAACCCGGTGGGGTTTGTATCGATGCTGGTGTCCGCGGGCGTTTCCATCGCTGTGTTCTTCGGTGCATTTGGGTCCGGCATCCAGCCGTATTCGCCGATCTTCGCTGTCGGCCTGGCGCTGGTGCTGCCGCCGGCGCTCGCGGTCCTGACCCGCGGCCGGTACTACCTCCGCCGCACGGACGACGGCATCGACCTGCCCATGTTCGACGCCGACGGCAACCCCAGCGACGCGAAACTCACCTGCCACGTGACGGGGCTGGAGTTCGAGCGTCCGGACATGGTGCGTTCGGCACAGGACGCGCCCGACGGCGGCCCGCAGTACGTTTCCTCGCTCGCCTTGTCCACGGACAAGACCGGGGAGTTGGTGCTTCCGGCGCAGAAGTAGCCGTTCTGGAGCTCTGTGGCTGGAGCTGTTGCAGTGGGGGAAGCCGGTGCCTGGGGGCGCCGGCTTTCTCCATGTGACTTCCGCGCGGCCCGGAGCGGTGGTAAAACCGGAGTCGGAAGCCTGTGGATAACTCTTATCGCCAAGATGTGACCTGGGCTACCCTTGAATCACTGTCCGGAGCAAGCCGTCTTGAAACTACTGGGGGAACAGCGGCCCATGACCTCGCGCAACGTTCGTACGACCTTTGGCCCTCGGTCCGGCGCGGCTGTTCTTGCGGTTGCCGGAACGCTTCTGATGGCTGGCTGCTCCGGCGGAGCCCCTGCCGATCCGGGGACCGGTTCGCCAACGCCATCCCAGTCGGCGTCTCCCAGCGTCCCGCCCACTCCTACTCCCACTCCCAGCGCCGTCTACAAGCCCGCCGACGCATCCGGGCCCGCCCAGAACGTCCCTGTTCCGGTGCTTCCGGAAGTGGCGAAAACGGAGACGAAGGAAGGTGCAGAAGCTTTCACAAAATACTGGTTCGAGGTCTTGGACTATTCGTATCAAACAGGTGATGTCTCCAACCTGCAGAAGATGACTTCCCCGAACTGTGATTACTGCTCGAAGTTGACCGATTCTGTAACGACGAACTATCAAGGTGGCCGCTGGCTTGCAGGTGGAAAATTCACTACGCCGGCCGTCTCGACAACGTTCGAAAAAGCGTCGGATGGCAACTTCCAAGTCATTTTGCAGGTGCTTCAGACTCCGATCAATTACTACGAATCTGCTGGCAAAGAGTTCCGAAGTGCTAGCAAGGGCTCCAACACAGGGAACGTTCTACTAGTGACTTTTGAAGGCGGCGCCTGGCACGCGAACGATCTGCACCCCATTCGCTGATGAGTGGAGTTCGGCGGTTGCCCTTCACGACCCTGTTGCTTTTTGTGATCTTCTCAATGCTCGTGCCTGCATCGCCAGGGGTCGCCGATGACGGAGTGGAAGCGGATTTTGGGGAAGTAGGTATTGACGTTGACGGTTGGACTTTGGATCCCGGTACGGGGACCTTGGTTCCACCAGGGCAAAGTGCCGTCAGTTCAGATCCCAACGAGTACAAATACGAACTTCAGTGCCACCTCGGCGGGGGAGATTTCGACACGCCGTGCCTGGCCCGCCAGTTGGAATGCAAGAACGGCCCGGACGGCGAAGAAGGCATCCCTGTCATGTGGCTTTCCCGTCCCCGTGGCGTTCCGGGAGCCGTGTGGGCGCCACATTCCGGCCCTACCTGCCTTTACGACGCCAGGCCTGAGGACCTGCTGCCACGGATCGCGGCGGACATCCAGCGGGAGTTCCAAAACCTGCCAGTGAGCGCCGGATCGGTCACCGCCCAGCCGAGTCCCCACACGCTCCGCGGGGCTGAAACCAACTTCTACGCGGAGTCCGTGGAGCAGCAGTTCGACATCACCATGTTCGGCCAGCAAGTCCACGTGGTCGCCACCCCGGTGCAATACACGTGGAACTACGGCGACGGCACTGTGTTCGGCCCGCAACCCTCAATGGGCGGACCGCTGCCGCAGGACCGGTGGGGTGAGAAGACCCGGACCAGCCACGTCTACGGGGCCACCGGTGATTTCCAGGTAGTGCTGACTACGTCGTTCCAGGGAACTTACTCCGTCAATAACGGCCCCGCCCTGCCGATTCCCGGCCAAGGTCAGTTCAGCGCCCCGCCGCAGACCATCAGCGTCTGGCGGTCCCTCACCCGGAACTACGCGGACGACTGCAACACCAACTCACAAGGACAAGGCTGCCCCGGCACGGCCCGCTGAACCACAGTCCAGGCAGTGCCGAAATCGCCCCGTTCCGCAGCGGCGGGGGACAGTTGTCCTGTGATTCACCTCGCATCCGGAATAGTTGCATGCGCTTCTTAGTTGGCAGAAGTAGTAAGCCTTCAGCCCCCGAAAGGAACGCGCATGCTGTTTTCCACCCTCACTCTCGGTGAACTTGAGCTCCCCAACCGTCTGGTCATGGCGCCACTGACGCGCGTCCGCTCCGGCGAGGCAGGCGTCCCCGGGCCGCTCGTCGTCGAGCATTACCGCCAGCGCGCCTCGCTCGGCCTGATCGTCAGCGAAGGAACCCACCCGAGCGCCGGTGCACGCTCGTACGCCGGTCAGCCCGGGATCTTCACCCCCGAGCAGGTCGCAGGCTGGAAGAAAGTCACGGACGCAGTTCACGCCGAGGGCGGCCGGATGTTCGCCCAGATCATGCACGGCGGGCGCGTCTCGCACCAGGACATCACGGGTGGGGCGGAAATCGTAGCGCCGAGCGCCGTTGCCGTGGAAGGAACTGTCCACACGCCGGCAGGCAAGCAGCCTTACCCGGTGCCACGTGCCCTGGACACTGACGAACTGCCTATGGTCATCCAGGAATTCGTCAACGCCTCGCTGAACGCCATTGAGGCCGGATTCGACGGCGTTGAGCTGCACTCCGCCAACGGCTACCTCCTGCATGAGTTCCTGGCCCCGAACTCCAACGTCCGCACTGACAGCTACGGCGGTTCACCCGAAAACCGCGCCCGCTTCGTCATCGAGACTGTGAACGCCGTTGTGGCAGCTGTCGGTGCCAACCGCGTGGGCATCCGCATTTCGCCCGAGCACAACGTCCAGGGCATCGCCGAGACGGACGCGGCAGATGTCCGCGCCACCTACGAAGTGCTCGTGGACAGCATCGCCCCGCTCAACCTCGCCTACCTCAGCGTCCTCCACCACGAGCCCACCGGCCAGCTGGTCCAGGACCTCCGTGCACGATTCGGCGGCCCCTTCCTGGTGAACACCGGCTTCGGCGTGGTGACCACGCGGGAAGAGGCGGTAAGCCTCGTGGCCGACGGCCATGCAGACGCAGTGGTGGTGGGACGGCCCGCCATCGCCAACCCGGACCTCGCGCGGCGCTGGAAGGAAAGCCTGCCGCTCAACGAGCCGGACGCCAGCACGTTCTACAGCACTGGTGCAGAAGGCTACACGGACTACCCCGTGTACCAGGACAGCAACTCGTAGCAGCAGAACGGCCACATGCGATGAGGGCGGCACCCACAATTGGGTGCCGCCCTCTTCTGCTGCTGCACGGTGTGCTGTCCCGGCAGCGAAAAACCGGAAGCCATCCGACGACCCCCGGCCTACTCGGATTTTTGGCCCGCCGGACCCCTGTGGAAGCCGGCGGTGATCAGATGCTACTCCAACGATTTGACTTTTACCAGACCTTCTTCGGCCTCGAAACAAGTGCAGCTTCCCGGGCTACAGAAGAGCCTCGCGGCCCGTTCCTTCCGTCATTACGAGCCTGTCGTCCTGGATGGAGACAAGCACGCTTTTAGGCTTTCCGCTCACCTTCGTGATCGCTTTCAGCCCGCGGTTGGTCACTTCGACGCCGACTTGGGATCCCTTCGCCGGCAGCTCCACGGAGACCTCAGAGGCAATGCCGAGGATGGGATTGGTGGATACATCCACGTCACGCCACACCTGTTTGCCGTTGACCGTCAGGGTGATGTTGGCCTCCTCGAACCCTTCCTGAAACACAATCAGCAGTTCTTTCATGGCGGCCTCTTCCTCGAGCATTGATGGCCTAAGACGGCATATCAACTACAGCACTTCGCAGACGGGAGTGGAATACCCTTACCGGCCGCGCGGCCCGGCGCATGCCCCCGGACGCGCAATCTGAGGAAGCGCGCTGGCTCCTGCCGCCGGTGGAGCGCAACTGGCGGGTAAGGCAAGATGTTCTGGTGACCCAACAGCCGCAAGCCCCTTCCAAGCCCGCAGCACACCAGCCGGACGACGCCATCTACACACAGATTGCCGTGGAACTGGGCGTCAAGCCGTGGCAGGTGAAAGCTGCCGTCGATCTGCTGGACGGCGGGTCAACGGTCCCGTTCATTGCCCGGTACCGCAAGGAAGCCACCGGAACGCTGGATGACGGCCAGCTCCGCGACCTGGAAGAGCGGCTGCGCTACCTCCGGGAACTTGCCGACCGCCGTCGTGCGGTCCTGGAAGCCATCGAGGCCCAGGGACAGCTGACACCAGAACTGAAGAAGGCCATCCTGGCAGCGGACACCAAGTCCAGGCTGGAGGACATCTACCTGCCCTTCAAGTCCAAGCGCCGCACCAAGGCACAGATAGCGCGCGAAGCAGGGCTTGAGCCGCTCGCCGACGCACTCGTAAAGCGTCCCGAGCTCGATCCGGAGCGCGAGGCCGCCAAGTACCTCAACCCTGAGCACGCCATCGGTGACGCGGCCGGAGCCCTCGCCGGCGCCCGCGCCATCCTCGTGGAGCGCGTTGCCCAGGACCCCGATCTCGCGGCCACGCTCCGCGAGCGACTCTGGACACAGGGCCGCATGGTGTCCCGCGTGAAGAAAGGCAAAGAGGTGGACGGCCAGAAATTCGCTGACTACTTCGACTTCACCCAGGCGCCCGCAGGAATGCCGTCCCATCGTGTGCTCGCGCTGCTGCGGGGGGAGAAGGACGGCGTCCTTGAACTCGACCTCGCCGAGGCGGATCCCGCGGACGACGACGCCCTGGCCGCCTCACGGGCCCGCTACGAGTCCGCGGTGGCAAAGTTCCTCGGGGTCGCCCACCGCGGCCGGCCCGCCGATGCGTGGCTGATGCAGACCGCCCAGGTCGCCTGGAAGTCCCGGGTGCTGGCCAGGCTCACTGCAGATCTGCGCGGCCGGATGTTCGCGGCCGCTGAGGACGAAGCAGTCCGGGTGTTCGCCGCGAACCTCCGGGATGTCCTCCTGGCCGCGCCGGCAGGCAACCGCCCCACCCTGGGCCTGGACCCGGGCCTGCGCACCGGCGTGAAGGTGGCGGTGGTGGACGGTACCGGCAAGGTCGTTGCCACAGACACGGTGTACCCGCACGCTCCGGCTCGGAAGTGGGACGAAGCCTTGGCATCGCTGGTGAAACTGGCGCGGCAGCACGCCGTCGAACTCGTGGCCATCGGCAACGGAACCGCATCCAGGGAGACGGACAAGCTCGCCGCGGAGCTGCTCAAGCTCCTCCCGGACGTGGACCGCAAGCCGCAGAAGCTGGTGGTTTCCGAAGCCGGAGCGTCCGTCTACTCGGCCTCCGCACTCGCCGCCGCCGAACTTCCCGGCATGGATGTTTCACTGCGTGGCGCCGTGTCTATTGCCCGGCGTTTGCAGGACCCCCTCGCGGAGCTCGTGAAGATCGATCCCAAGTCCATCGGCGTGGGCCAGTACCAGCACGACGTCACCGCATCAAAGCTGGACAGGAGCCTGGACGCGGTGGTGGAGGACTGCGTGAATGCCGTCGGCGTAGACGTCAACACCGCCTCGCCGGCGCTCCTTAGCCGCGTGGCCGGCGTCGGACCACTGCTCAGCGAGAACATCGTGGCGTACCGGAACCAGAACGGTCCATTCGGCAAGCGTTCGGACCTCAAGAAAGTGCCGCGGCTGGGTGCCAAGGCCTTTGAGCAGTGCGCCGGATTCCTCCGGATCACCGGGGGAGCGGAGCCGCTGGACGCTTCCAGCGTCCACCCGGAGTCCTACGCAGTGGCCCGAAAGATCCTGGTGGCGGCAGGCGCGGCGCCCGCGTCGTCGCTGGATCCGCGCGACTTTGTGGACGACACGTTCGGCCTGCCCACCGTGACGGACATCCTTGCTGAACTCGACAAGCCGGGCCGCGACCCGCGCCCGGCATTCACCACTGCCACGTTCTCCGAAGGCATTGAAAAGATTTCCGACCTGAAGCCCGGCATGGTCCTGGAGGGTACGGTCACCAACGTGGCCGCCTTTGGGGCGTTTGTGGATGTGGGCGTGCACCAGGACGGCCTGGTCCATGTGTCTGCCCTGTCCAACCGCTTCGTGTCCGATCCCCGCGAAGTGGTGAAGTCCGGCCAGGTGGTGCGCGTCAAGGTGCTGGAAGCGGATCCGGACCGAAAGAGGATTTCCCTGACGCTGAGGCTCGACGACGAACCCGGCCCGCGCGGACAGGCTCCCCGCGGTACGGGGACCGGCGTGCAGCGCCCCGCGGGTTCGTCTGCAGGCGGCGGCAAAGCGCGGGATTCCCGCAGGGGCGGTCCGGGTGCCGCTCCGCAAGGTGAACGGAATGCCAGCGGAGGCCAGGGTGGCAAGAACGCGGAAGGTCGAACCCCGGGTTCCACCGGCGGCCGCTCCGCCGGACGCGGTGCTGCTCCGCAGGCTGCGCCCGCGAACACTGCCATGGCCGAGGCGCTGCGCCGGGCAGGGCTGGGGAAGTAAGGGGGGCCTCACGGGGCTGCCGGACCGGGCCGGTGGAACGGTGGGGTTTCGGGCGGGGCAGCTTTCTGCAAGGGTGGGGCCATGACCTTTTTCCTGGAGTACACGATCCCTGCCGCATCCAGCGACGCCGAGTTTGAGTTTCCCCACGATGAGATCAATTCCGGCACCACTATTCCGCTGGCCCAGACCGGCGCCGGAGTGGTCCATTCCTCGGAACTTCCCGCACGCACCAGCATCGTGGGAGCCACGGTCCCCGAGGCGAAACTTGAGGCTGAGCAACTGATCTCGCACAGCCGCGCCTCGGAAGCCGCCCTGTACTTTGATCCCTCTGAGTCGCTCGGGACTGGCGTTGGCACGCTCGTTGCCACCTTCACCGACAGCAAGGGCTGGCAGGACACCCCCGGGGAGGATCCGCAGGGCCGTACCTTTTAGCGGATCATCCCGGACGCCGGCTCCCCAGCAGGCGCGGCTTGCCGAACCTTGTCTGCACCCCGGGTGAGTAGAGGACGGACTCCGGCGGTCCTTCGGCCGTGATCCCCGCAGACTCAACCAGCCCGTCCGCGAGCGTATGGACATCTGCCTCAAAAAGGGGCCAGGGGCTGTGCGTATTGGGAATGAAGGCGGTCCGGCCGAAGAAGCGGCCCATGCATGCCGAACCGCGCCGTCAGGAAGACGGACAACGGGTCTGCCGCCGCCGCGCCGAGGCGGGGAACAACCGTAAAATCGCTGCCGGCCCCTGTGCCGCCGAAGCGGCGTACCGAGTAGCCCACCGGGGCGGCCCCGCCGTCCGATACCGTGGTTCCGGCCGCCGACCAGGTCTTCTGCAGCCCACCAACCCCCAAAGGGAAGGCCGGCCAGCGCCGGATCTTTGACCAGACGTAAGGAATGCCCACTGCCCGGGTGGCCATCACCACCGGCAGTCGGTTGGCGTCCAGGCTCAGGAACACCACGCCGCGCGTCCCGTCGGGCGCACGTGAATAGAGTCGGACGTTGACCTCGTTGAAGCTCCCCAGGTACGGGATGCCGGGCCCGCGCCCCAGCCCGGCATGTTCCATCCGGAATCCGATCAGCCCCACCCAGGAACTGCCGTCAAAGACGTCCGGCCGGACGCCCGCCGGCATGAACCGCGCCGCCACGGACACATCGATGCGCCAGTGCAGGAAAACGGCGTCCAGCCAGCGCTGGGAGGAGAGCACCGGGGCGGGCAGCCCCGGCGGGTTGGGCCACTGGTCATCCGCAGGCCGCACTGTAAGCGGACCACCGCCCGGAGGTGGAACAGTCATGGCTGAAGCCTAAACTGCGCAGGGGCACAGAACACCGCCGACTCGAACTCCGCACCGGTCTCCACCCAGCCGCTTAGGGGTGCCGTACCCCGTTCCCGGCTAAAACATCCCGGTATCCTTCCCGGAAGCTGGGAAGCGCAAAGGTGAAGCCGGTACCGCGGAGAAGCTTGTTGGAGCACCGCTTGTTGCCGCCGCGTGCCGGTCCGGCGTCACCCACGGCTGGTTCGGGCAGCTTCATTTCCGCGGCCAGGAACCGGAGCACCGAGCCCAGGTCCGCGGCCTCGTTGTCCACTCCGATATAGACGGGCGCGGCGGTGCTTTCCATCGTGGCGAGATGCACCAGTGCGGCCGCGGCGTCGTCGCGGTGGATGCGGTTCGTGTACCGGACATCCTGCGGGACCACCGCTGAGCCGGTCCGCACCTGGTCGATCAGCCTCGTCCGGCCGGGCCCGTAGATACCGCCAAGCCGCAGGGACACCGCCGCGGTACCGGAACCCGCAAGCCTGGATTGCAGCAGGTCCTCAGCCTCCACCAAAACCCGGCCGGAGAAACCGCCCGGTTCCGGCGGCGTCCCTTCGTCCACCCAGCCGCCGCCGGCGTCGCCGTACACAGCGGTGGACGAGACAAAAAGCACCCGGCGGGGGATCACGCCGTCGCGCTCCAAAGCATCCAGCACGTGGGCCACGCCGTCCACATAGGCGGCGCGGTACGCGTCTTCCCTGGGTGCATCCGCCGCCAGGGCAATCACGACGACGGACGTGTCCGCCGGGACCGGCGGCAGCTGGGCGGAGCTCAGGTCAGCCGCCACGCCTTCGATGGCCGCCGGAAGTTTGGAAGGGGAGCGGCGCCAGCCGACAACCCGGTGGCCCAGGCCGGCGAACCGAAGCCCGGCCTCCGTGCCCAGGTCGCCGCAGCCTGCCAGAAGGATCGTCATGGGTTACGGTGCCTCCACCGGAAAGAAGACGCGCGGGTCCTGCAAGAGGGCCGGGTAGGCGAACGCGGAGCGGTCGATGATCTCGTTGACAGTGAAATGCCTTCCGAACCGGCCGTCGTCCAGGGTGATGGGCCGGCCTGTCACCTGGCCCACGGCGAACTTGGCGCCCTTCTCGAACGGAACGGCAACCGGCGTCTTTCCCGGCAGGGTGGAGAAGGCTTCCTCCTGCGCGAGCCGCTTGCGGGTGGGCTTCTTGGCCTGCGGCTTGGGTGCGGCCTTCCGCGACTGCTTTGAGGGCCGCCGGGACTTCTCCTCGAGGTACACGGGGCTGTAGTCGTCGTCCGAGCCCGGTGCGCCCGCCGCGGCAGCGTTGCCCCTTCCCACGGGCGGCAGCGCCACCGTGTCCAGCGTCTGGGGATCGACGTCGGCATGCGGGTTCCGGAGGATCCACAGGATGTCCCCCTCGGGCTCCTGCGGGAGGAACTCATGCCGGGGTTCGGGCCAGATGTAGTCCATCTCCGGAATCGCATCGGAGAAGAGGGGACTGTAAAACTTGGAGTCCTTGTGGACCAGCTTGGACCGGTGGCTGAGGTGGAAATCCGGATCGCCGAGCCACGGCGGCAGCAGGATCTTCGACGCGTAGTCCGGGTGGGCGGCCTGCGGGGCGAACTCGGCGATGTTGGCGCGCGTGTTGTCCGGGTGGCCGCGTTCCATCCACTCGTTCACCATGGCCAGGCCGTACATGGTGAGGGCCGGGACGTAGCCCATCCACATCCGGATCGCGGGGTGGGTCTGCCACCCGTATCCGGGAAGGACCAGCGCACGGAGTGTCTGCAGGGCCTCCACCCGCTGCTTGCCCAGCCGGGCGGTGTCCAGTGCAGCGGCGCTCTGCCGGAAATCAGGGTACGGGAGGAAGGTTTGCATCCATTCAGTCTGACGGCAGGTTGCTGATGTGCCAATTGCAGTGCCGGGCGCCACAGGAAGGCCTGCCGGATGTCCAGATAGTGGACGGTTGCTTACTGGCGGAAGGTCGAACCACTAAGATCACCGCAACCCATCCCGCGTTTTGGAAGCTACCTCATGACATTTACAGCTGAAAACCCCGCCTCCCGCCCCGCGCAGCCCCGGTACGGACTGATGCTCGGTCCCGAAGCCAACGGCATCCTGGTCCTCGATGAGTTCACCATCGACCCCGCCGCTGCCCGCTACGAACAGCACGGTTTCCGGGCCGGCATGGCTACCGTTGCCAGGACCATGCGCCGCATTGCGGCCCTACGCTTGGTGATCGCCCTCGTGGCCATCGGCAACCTCCCGCTGTTCCTGCTCTCGAGCGGATGGTGGATCTACGCCGTCTCGCTGGCCCTCGTCATCGGTGTGCACACGGCAGTGACGCTGTTGAACCGCCACGAGCCGCGCCTGAAGCAGCGCTCCGCACTGGAACTCCACCTGCACCGGGAACGCAGCGCCAATTACCGCAAGGTGCGCGACGCCGTGAAGTACGTGGTCGACACCCCGGCACGCATGAACGAGCACCTCTACCTGGAACTGCTCGCCGTCAAGCGCGTTGCACTGAACCTGGCCCACGGCACTGTGGCCCTGCTGGACACCTCTGACGACTCGGCCTGGAAGGTGCGCATCGTCCGGGAGATTCCCGCCAGCTGAAGCTGCAGCACCCGGACTTGGCATCCGAGGCACAAAATTAAAGAGAACGACGCCGGCACATCCCTTGTGGGGGCGTGCCGGCGTCGTTCTATGGTCAACGGAATTTGTCTATCGCCGACCGGTTTTGGAGCCCGCTAGGCGGGGAGCTGGAGCACCTGTCCTTCGAACACCAGGTTGGGGTCCGAGATGGTGTCCAGGTTGGCGTCGGCAAGGTGCTGCCAACCGCCTGCAACGCCAAGCTTATCGGCGACGATGCTCAGGGTGTCGCCGGCTTCGAGGGTGTAGGTCTCCCCGCTGAGGGCTACGGAGGTAGCGTGCCGGGCGGGTGCCTGGGCGGCGGGCGCAGCTGCCACGGGAGCGGCTTCGACGGCCGCGGCCTGGACGGGTGCCGCCTGGACCGGCGCCTGCTGCACAGGTGCCTGCTGCACCGGGGCGCCCCCGCCGCCGTTCAGGCCGAGCTGGGATGAGCAGGAAGGCCAGGCGCCCCAGCCCTGGGAGGCCTGGACGCGCTCGGCCACGGCGATCTGCTGTTCGCGGCTGGCGTCTGCCGGCGAACCGGAACCGCCATAGGCCTGCCAGGTGCTGGACGTGAACTGGAGGCCGCCGGAGAAGCCGTTGCCCGTGTTGGTGGACCAGTTGCCGCCGCTCTCACACTGGGCCAGCGAGTCCCACGTTGACGTGGGGGCGGCCGCGTTGGCGGCGCCGGTGGACAGGGCGATGCCCGCCACGGAGATGGCCGCCACGGTGGCTCCACGGCGCGCAACAGTACGGAAAGAAGATTTATTCATGGTGGTGATGCTCCTGAAGGCCACCCGCGCTGGCTCCGTCCCCGAAGATCGTCGCGCTACTGCCCGCCCCTGACAAATAGAGGTCAACGTCGGTGGCTGCCGCTGGGCAGTTCTGGTGAAGGCAGCACCTGGCATTCATGCGCCCGCCGGACGGGCATGCATTTCACGCTAAAACATAGGCTCGGCGTTATCAAATCGAGATAGGTGCTGCACTTCGCAGTGCGGGCAAGGGCAGTTGAAGGGGCCACCGACGGAGACGGCGGCCTCCGCCCAGGTGCACGGCTCCGGGGCCCGGGCAGGCGGGAACCCTCGTGGGGGATTATCCTGACCGGATGGAAAACTTTGAGGGTGAGCCCGCTGCGCCCGAAACCGAAGTGTCAGAATCCAACGCCGCTGTCCCGGCCCGGCTCCTGCCGGTAGCTGAACTGCACCTGCACATCGAAGGCACCCTGCAGCCTGAATTGATCTTTGCCCTCGCGGAACGCAACGGCATCACCCTCCCGTACGCAGACCTTGACGAACTGCGCCAGCGGTACGAATTCACCGACCTCCAGTCCTTCCTGGACCTGTACTACGCCAACATGGCCGTGCTGCAGACCGAAGAGGACTTCGCGGCCATGACCCACGCCTACCTGGAACGCGCGGCGGCCGCCGGCGTCCGGCATGCCGAGATCATGCTCGACCCGCAGGCCCACCTGTCCCGTGGCATCTCCCTGGAGACCTGCGTCAACGGCGTGGCGTCCGTGCTGGCCACCTCGATGGAGGACTTTGGGATGTCCACCATCCTGATCGCCGCCTTCCTGCGCGACCTCCCCGAAGAGTCGGCCCTCGAAGTCCTGGACGCCCTGCTGGCCATGGACGCACCGATCGGTGCCATCGGCCTGGACTCCGCGGAGGTGGGCAACCCGCCCGCAAAATTCGAGCGCCTCTATGCCAAGGCCCGCGAAGCAGGCCTGCGGCTGACGGCCCACGCAGGCGAGGAAGGGCCGGCGTCGTATGTTGTGGAAGCCCTGGACGTCCTGGGCGTGGAACGCATCGACCACGGCATCCGCTGCATGGACGACACCGACCTGGTGGAGCGCCTGGTGGACGAGCGGATCCCGCTCACGGTCTGCCCCCTGTCCAACGTCCGGCTCCGCACCGTGGACACCTTGGCTGACCACCCGCTGCCGGCCATGCTGGCCGCCGGACTCAATGTGTCCGTGAACTCTGACGACCCCGCCTACTTCGGCGGCTACGTGGATGACAACTTTGCCCAGCTGGAGGCCGTGTTCGAGCTGTCTGAATTCGACAAAGCAAGGCTCGCGGCAAACTCCATCCACTCGTCGTTTGCGTCCGAAGAACGCAAGGCAGAGCTGCTGGAGGAACTGAACAGCGGGGAACTGGCACACTGACCCGAGCCTTGCGCGTCCCGGCCGCCCAATCTCCGGCTAAACTTGGTCCCGCAGGCGGGTCAGGGACGTGCAGGAGAAATCCCGCACCAGCGCAAGAAATGGTCGAGCAGCCGGCCTTACCCGAGACCGCCGCCTCAGTTGTTGTGACCTGCGCTTCATAGTCGGTCACGACACGCAGAGTTAACCAATTAAAGTCGCGCGATTTAACGGGCACTTGGCAAGATGCTCTCATCGGATCGCTCACACACTAGGGGAATCATGGCCAAGTCCACCGCAGAAAACACCTTCCTTCGACTCAAGACCGTGCTGGATGTCCTGACCGAAGGCGTGTGGTCCGGTGATGCGCTGAATGCGGGCCAGGTCCTGGCGGAATCCACGGCACGCGTGCCGTTCAACGAGCACGAGGTCGAGCTGCTCAGCGGCGGAATTCCCCGCGGGCACAAGACCCTCACCTCGGCCACCGCCAAGCTGGTCAAGGCCGGCTGGCTGGTCAAGGGCCGCTCCGGCTGGACCATCACCGAGGACGGCATGCGCGCCACTGTCGCCTACCCGGATGCTGTCTCCTTCGCTTCCGCGCTCGACGCCGGCACTCCCGTTCCGGCCGACACCCCGGTTCCGGCAGCTCCCGCCGGATTCGTCCGTCCGGTGTCCGCCGCTGCCGCCACCCTTGAGGTGCCGGCCAAGGACGACGCCAAGAGCGCCACCAAGAAGTCTCCAGCGAAGAAGGCGCCGGCCAAAAAGGCTGCCGCTGTTGTGGAGAAGGCCGCCAAGGCGATCGAAGACGCCGTCGAGCCCGTGGTGAAGGCCGTGCGCAAGAAGGCACCGGCGAAAGCGGAAGCCGCCACACCTGTCGCAGCCGAGCCGTTCGAAGGTCCGGACGTGGAGACGCACCCGCAGCCCGAGGCCGTGGCTGTTGCCGGCGACTTCAACACCATCCTGGGTGCCCCCGAGAACTGGGCGCCGCAGTACGACGAGGCCCAGATGGAGTTCGACTTCCTGGACCAGCTGTGGAAGAAAAGCGCCGAACTGCCGGCCGGCCACTACACCTTCAAGATCGCGCTCAACCGCTCGTGGACCGAAAACTACGGCGCATTCGGGACGTTCGATGGCCCCAACCACGAGCTGCACCACTCCGGCGGCACCGTAACCATCCGCTACAACCACTCCACGCGCGACATCACCATCAACTAAGCGCCCATCCTCCCCAACTGGGTAGCAGCAGATGTCGTTTTGAGCCCTCCTAACGACATCAACTGCTACCCAGTTGGGGAGGGCGGATGCCGAGGAGGCCTACCCATGGCACGCCACGCAGAACCAACCGCTGACGGGCCGTCGGCTCACCAGGTTCGCTTGAGCGCCCGCGTGTTCGGGGTGGTGCAGGGTGTCGGCTTCCGGTACCGGACCATGGGTGAGGCTGAGGAGCTGGGCCTGACCGGTGAGGTGAAAAACCTCGACGACGGTTCGGTGGCCCTGGTTGCCGAAGGTGCCGGCGACCAGGTGGGGAAGCTCCTGGACTGGCTGAACTCGGACCGCGCCCCCGGCCGGGTGGAGCGGGTGGACCATTCCATGTCCGACGCCCAGGGATCATTTAGGGACTTCCGGGCACGCTGAGCCCGATAAAGGCACCCAGTTCCTCCAGGGCCGCCGGCTTATGCGGCATGTAGTTCGTGAGCTCGGGGGAGCGGACGATGACCGCCCGCCACTGGCCACGTGACACGGCCACGTTGACCCGGTTCCGGTTCAGGAGGAATTCGGCGCCCCGTGGAGCTTCCGCCACCGCAGAGCAGGCCATCGATACCAGCACCGCCGGTGCTTCCTGGCCTTGGAACTTATCCACCGTTCCCACACGGACGTCCGGCAGGCCGGCGTCGGCCAATTCCTTGCGGATCAGGTGGACCTGGGCGTTATACGCGGCCACCACCAGCAGGTCCTGCTGCTCAAGCGGCCGGGCTGCTAATTCCGGCCCGGCCGTCCATTTCAGGCCCAGGTGCCGGTGTGCCTGCCGAACCACCTCCGCCGCTTCCTCTGCCGAGCTTGTCGAATTGCCGGTGTGCTGCACGACCACGGTCTCCACGCCCGGCGGCACGGTTTCCAGCTCACGCAGGGACGCGGCCGGTGCTGACTGGAGCCTACTTTCGTAGCTGAGCCTCGACACCGCAGCGCACAGTACCGGATGCATCCGCCAACTGTCAGCCAGGAAATATCCCAGCCGTGCCGGCAGGGTGGCGTGACCGGCGGCCAGCCAGCCGAGGGCGGATTCATCCACCGGCTCCGGATGGGCACCCTGCGTCACCTGGGGGAGTTGCTGGGGATCCCCCAGCAGGAGGAGCCGCTTCGCTGCCCGGGAAACGGCCAGCGTGTTGGCCAGGGAGAACTGTCCGGCCTCATCGATCACCAGCAGGTCCAGGGAACCGGCCGGGACTTCCTTGCCGGTCATGGTCCAGGCCGTTCCCCCTACCAGGCAGCCGCCGGCAGACTCCAGCAGCCGTGCGACATCGCCGTCGGCCGTAGCTTTCCACGGCACCTCGTGGGGCGCAGAGAGCTTCTTCGCCACCAGCGACGGGTCCACCCCGCCCTTATCGATGGCCCGGCAAAGCAGGTTCTCCACCACGTTATGCGATTGGGCCACCACGCCCACCTTCCAGCCTTCGCCGACGAGCTGGCCGATCACGTGCGCGCCAACGTAGGTTTTGCCCGTGCCGGGCGGCCCCTGGACGGCCAGGTAGGAACGGTCCAGGTCCCGCAGCGAAACAGCGATGGCGCCTGCATAATCGGCAGCGCCATCGACCCCGTGCTGAACCTCGGCCGGGCCGGGCAGCGTGCGGAACCGCGGCGGCAGTTTGCGAAGGATGTCCAGGCCCGGTTGGGAGGGCAGTGAGGGAACCGCGGACCCCACGGCCTTCGCAAGTTCCGCCAGCGCGGCCTCAATACTCACCGTCGCCAGCGGCTGGTCCTCGGTCAGGGCCATCGGGAAATGCGGGTACGCCGCCACCTTGGCGGACTCGCGTTCGGCGATGGTGATGAGGGTGTAGACCGGGTTATCCGGTGCAGCCTGCAGGTCGCTGATACGCGTCCCGAAGTTGTACGCCCGGGCTCCCGGCGCTGCATCCGGCGCCGCCATGCCCTCCGGCGGCGGGGCGTCATAGAGACGGCACCAGGTGGAATCCGTACGGAAGTCGGAACCTTCGGTCATAGTGCCGCGTAGTTTCAGCACACGGGTCCGCATCCGCTCCCGCGGCTTCGCCAGTGCCCAGTCGGAGGACACCTCGGCGGACTCCACCACGAACACATTGCGCTGATCGGACCAGCTCTCCAGGGAAGCCTCCACCCGGTCAAAGTGCTGCCACCAGAACTGTTTGCGTTCACGGCGGTGGTATCCTGTGGCCGCCGCAACCATCGCGATGGCCCGTTCATCGTCCGTCCAGGGGCGGTTGTCCGGGAGGCCGGCAAGGTACTCGTGAAGCCGGCCCTCCTCAGGGGATTCGCCCCGCGCGTCCCGGCGTCCCGTGGTGGCATCGCCGGATCCAGGGACTCCGGATCCGGTGCCCTCCCGTGCTTCCGCCGGAAGTTCGGAACCAGCTTGGGGCTGGATGTCCAGCAGCCAGTCACGCAGGCGCAGCGTGGACAGGCAGTCGTACTGGTTGTAATCGGAAATGGAGGCAAGGACGGCGTCTGCCTCGGCCTGGTGCCCGGCGTCGCGGGCGGCGCAGTAGGCCGCGTAGGCCACCACGGACGCCCCGGCATCCTTGACGTCCCCGGAGCGCAGGTTGTCGCCCATGTACAGCGGCTCGAGCTTTTTGATGGAGTAGGACGCCTCGGAGATGCGCAGCGAGTGCTTCACCGTGGCGTAGAGGTCCACCAGGAGCCCTTTCCGCAACCAGTCGTCCACGGTGTCTTCGCCCGCCTGGTGGGCCAGGGACAGGTTACGCAGCGCCGTCTTCTCGTAGGCGGCGTAGTGGTAGACGTGCATGTCCGGATACTGCCTGCGACGGTTCTCCACGTACTCGAGGAAATCCAGGAAGGCTTTCCGTTCCCCGGACCGGGAATGGGCCCAGAAGGGCCGGAACACCGGATCGCCCCCAGCGTCGGCGACGGGTGCCTCGATCACGCCGAACAGGTACTCGATGCCCCAGACTCCTGTTGCCGGGTCCTGCCAGAGCGGATCGCCCTCAAAGTCGAAGAAGATGTCCCCGGCACTCGGGGCCGGCAATGTGCCGACGGTGTGTTCCGGCAGGACGCTGTAGGAAACAGTGTGTGGCTCGCCGTCTTTACTGAACGTACGGGACCCGGCGGCAGCATCGAGCCCCAGCTGCATCCTGGCTTGGGCACGCAGCCGGGCCACTGAGTTTTTCGCTGCAGCAGCCGGCATGGCAGCGAGTTCGTCGATGCTGGTGATGCCGGCCGCGTGGAGTTTCCTGCGCTGGACCACCGACATTCCCGCGACCATGAGGAGGTCGCGGTGCAGGCTGACCTGTTCTGCACAGTAGTCGCACCGGCCGCAGTGGACGATCCCCGGCTGCTGCCACTGGACAGCCCCGCCGCCCTCGCGGTGTTCCGCGGTGAGCTGGCGGAAGCGCCGGCGCCTTTCGTGGAAAACGGGGAGCAGGTCCGGCAGGGAATGGCTGCTGCGCAACCAGTCCTCACCCACGCGGGTGCCCAGCACGAGGGTCACGACGGGGGAGGGGTCCAGCCCCATCCCGAGGAGCTGGTCACCGTAGGCCGCCAGCTGCAGCAGGGCGCCCACCTTGGCGTGCCGGGCGAGCTTGGTGTCCCAGACCTCATACCGGCCCGGCAACCCTGTTCCGGCGGCCTCGTTGACCAGGAAGTCCGCATAGCCGAGGAACTCGCCATCGAAGAAGGTGGCCTGGAAGACGACGTCGGCTCCGGAGCGCAGCGCGAGCTCGGTTTCGGCGTGCTTTGCCTGGAGTTCCCCGCGGACGGTGTTGCCGCGTTCCAGTGAGTAGACGCCCGCCCCGCGGCTGGCATCCCATGTTCCGTATTTGGCCACGAGGCTGGCCAGGACGGTCTGCTCGTGCCGGTCGCCCAGCTCGCCGGCCCGGACCCGCATCTCGTCCGGAGGGAATGCGGCCTTGGGGGACCGGCCCAGTTTCTCGTCCAGAACGCGGAGCGTGCGGTATTCACATTCGCTGGCCGCCACGAGGTCGCTCGCGGAGAACACGAGGTCCGGCGCAGCACCGGGACCGGCACTGGCATCGGCTTCGAGCAGGAACACGGGGCCTCCCCATTGGACAGCCGGGCCGGGGGACGGTTCCCCTGACCTTGGTTTACAGCTGCTTCAAACGTAGCAAGAGGGGCCGACAACCAGGGCGGGAGCAGCAGCCCTGCAGCGCTTATCCTCGAATCTAGGTAGCAGTTGATGTCGTTTTGAGCCCTCAAAACGACATCAACTGCTACCTAGTTGGGCAGCGCGTCAGCCGTTGGCGTCCGCCCGTACCTGGGCTTTGTCGTGCTCGTCGTGGGCCTTGCGGATCAGGGCCAGGAACTCGGTTTCGTTCCGGACCAGGCGCTTGTACTTCTCCGGGAGCTTGCGGATCTGGTCCTCCTCGCGGACCATCTTGGCGAAGATCTTGTCCCGCTCCGCCATATCCGTTTCGTAGTTCAGGTCCACGTACTCAGTGGCATGCCGCCGGGCTCCGGAAACGGCGTTCTTGGCCTTGCCCTTGGGGCTGAAGATCGAGGCCAGGATGGTGAGCACCAGCACGCCGAGGATCACGCTGAGCGACAACCCGGTGCTGACCTCCACCACGTTGACGTGCTCGCCGTCGTTGATGAACGGCAGGGTGTTTTCGTGCAGGGCGTGCAGGATGAGCTTGACGCCGATGAAGCCCAGGATCACTGCCAGGCCGTAGGACAGGAAGATCAGCCGGTCCAGCAGGCCATCAATGAGGAAGAACAGCTGCCGCAGGCCCATCAGCGAGAACGCGGTGGCGGTGAAGACGATGAACACGTTCTGGGTCAGGCCGAAGATCGCCGGGATGGAGTCCAGGGCGAACAGGATGTCCGTGCCGCCGATGGCTACCATCACCAGCAGCATGGGGGTCAGCACCCTCTTGCCGTTCTCCATGGTGAAGAGCTTGTCGCCGTCGTAACGCTCCGACGCCGGCAGGAACTTTTTGGCGAGCCGGACCACGAAACCTTCGGAGTCGTCGTCGTGGTCGTCAGGCTTGAGCAGGTTGCCGGCGGTGATCAGCAGGATCAGCCCGAAGATATAGAAGACCCACGCGAAGCTGTTGATCAGTGCTGCGCCCAGGAAGATGAAGGCCGTGCGGGCAATCAGGGAGAAGACGATGCCGAACAGCAGCACCTTCTGCTGGTCCGCGCGGGGCACCTTGAAGCTGGACATGACGATCAGGAACACGAAGAGGTTGTCCACGGACAGGGCCTTTTCCGTGACGTAGCCGGCGAAGTACTCGGTACCCATGGTGGGTCCGCCGAAGAGCAGCACCCCCAGCCCGAACAGCAGTGCGATGCCCACGTAAATCGCCGACCAGATGGACGATTCCTTCAGCGTGGGGGTATGCGCCTTGCGGACGTGGAAGAAGAAATCGAAGGCCAGCAGCCCCACGATTCCCGCGATGGTCAGGGTCCAGACATAAAAAGGAACTTCCACGCGGCGGCCTTTCGTTGGAACGTGTCCCTGAAGCTTACTAAGCAGGCTTCAGGAGTTTATGCTCCAGCACGGCCGAACGCGACAGGGTTTTGTAGCCCTCCTGCTCGAACAGCACGGTGATCACGTCGTCCTCGTGCCGCATCACCAGGCCGGGGCCCCACTCCTTATGGACCACTGCGGACTGGAGCGGGAACGGATCGTCGGCCGCCGCGGGACCCGGCCCGCCGCCGTCGTACTCCTTTTTCCCCTTCCTGCCGCCCTCGTTTCCGGAGCCGGGCCCGGCTGGCTTGCCGGGATGGCGTGCGGCCTCGGCGCAGGCGTCGCAGTTGTTGCAGGGCGTCGCCAGGTCTTCGCCGAAATAGTTCAGCAGGAACTGGCGCCGGCATCCGTCCGTTTCGGCGTAGGCGCGCATCATGGTCAGGCGGGACTGCTCCACGCGCTGCCGGGCCTCGGCACGTTCGACGGCGGCCGCCGCCAACGCAGGCAGCTTGGCTTTGGCGGCGAGGCGTATCCCGCGCTTGCCCGTGGTGACCGAACCCGCCTCCTCGAGCTGGTTCACCAAACCCGTGACCCGGCGGGCCGGGAACCCGCTCAGCTCCGCCAGCGACGACTTGGGCACAGGCCCGCCGGCATCCTTGAGGACCCTCAGCACCTTGAGCAGCTTCTCCGGATCCGGGGTGCTGGTGCTGAAGAACTTCCGCAGGCCCAGATCCTCGGAACGGTAGTGCAGCACCGCGGTGGCAGGTTTACCGTCCCGGCCGCCACGGCCGATCTCCTGGTAGTACGCGTCCAGGGACTCCGGGATGTCGGCGTGCACCACGAAACGGACGGTGGGTTTGTCGATGCCCATGCCGAAAGCGGTGGTGGCCACCACCACGTCCAGCCCGTCCGCCAGGAAGAGTTCGTGGATGCGCTCCCGTTCCGCGGCGGCCAAACCGGCGTGATAGGCCTCCGCCCGGAGGCTTTCGGCGGCGAGCTTGGCGGCGTACTTTTCGGTGTCCTTGCGGGTGGCGGTGTACACCAGGCCCTGCCCGTCGCGGGCCAGCCCTGCCACCTGGTGAAGGACGGCGCTGCGCTTGTCCTTGTCCCCATGATGGCGGACCACGTCAAGGTTGATGTTGGGCCGGTCAAAGCCGTGGACCAGCACCAGCGGGTCCTTCATGCCGAGCCGCTCCACGATTTCGTCACGCACCGGGGGAGAAGCGGTGGCGGTCAGTGCAGCCGCTGGCGGGTTGCCCAGCCGTTCGCGGACGGCGCCCAGGCCCAGGTAGTCGGGCCGGAAGTCGTGGCCCCAGGAGGAGACACAGTGGGCCTCGTCCACCACGAACAGCGAGACCCCCAGGCGGGCCAGGCGCTCCACCGTCGTGTCCTTGGCGAGTTGCTCCGGCGCCAGGTAGAGGAATGCTGCCGTCCCGGACTCGGCGGCCTGCCAGGCGGCCTCCACTTCGGCGTCGCTGTGGGAGGAGTTGATGGCGACGGCGGCATCCGGGCCGAGGTCGGCGGCCAGGCCGTCCAACTGGTCCTCCTGCAGGGCGATCAGCGGTGAGACCACGACGGCGGGACGTCCCGTTGCGCTGTGCAGGTACTGGGCCGCCACCTGGTAGATAGCGGATTTGCCGTAGCCGGTGGGCATGACGGCCAGGACATCGCGGCCGTCAACGAGCGCGGTCATTCCGGCAAGCTGGCCGTCCCGAAGCTCCGGGAGAGAAAATGTGGATGCCGCGAGGGCGGCGAGGGCGAGGTGGTCCGGCATGGTACGTCTCCGCGTTGAGGTGCCAGGCCGCTTGCTTCAGCCGTACAACCCACCTTAACGCCGGCCCGGTGCTGCCGCTGGCCGTGCCCTTGACTTCCGCGGATGGCTGAACAACTGTGGAAAGAGCGGGAAGTGCCGAAGCAACCGGTGGTTTCCCGGACCCGGCGAGGACGCAAGGAGAACGCATCGTGGTGCGCGAGAACCCCAAGGTTGAAGAGCCCGACGAATCCCGGATCGAGGTCACCGGGCATCCCAAGGCCTGGGCTGCCGGTGTTCCGGGTGTTTACCACTCGATGAAGCCGGCGCTGGAGCACATGGGTGTGGACCGGTCCCGGAAGACGCTGCTGGCGCTGAACCAGAAGGACGGGTTCGACTGCATGAGCTGCGCCTGGCCGGACCCGGGCCACCGCAAGATGTTCGAGTTTTGCGAAAACGGGGCCAAGGCCGTCACCTGGGAAGCTACCCCGGTGGTGGTTGGCAGCGGTTTCTGGGCCGAGCACCCCGTGAGCGAGCTGCGGCAGCGGTCCGAGTACTGGCTGGGAATGCAGGGCCGCCTGACCGAGCCGGTGTACAAACCGGCGGGGGAGGACCACTACCGCCCGGTCAGCTGGGAGCAGGCGTTCGGGATCCTGGCGGACAAGCTGAAGTCACTGCCCGATCCCAACCAGGCCACCTTCTACACCAGCGGCCGGACCTCCAACGAGGCCGCCTTCCTGTACCAGCTCTTCATCAGGGCTTACGGCACCAACAACCTTCCCGACTGTTCCAACATGTGCCACGAGTCCTCGGGCTGGGGCATGGGCCAGACCATCGGCGTGGGCAAGGCAACGGTCTCCTACAACGACTTCGAAAAAGCCGACCTGATCATCATCATGGGCCAGAATCCGGGGACCAACCATCCGCGCATGCTCACCGCGCTGGAGGAGGCCAAGGAGGCCGGCTGCAAGATCGTGGCCGTCAATCCACTGCCCGAAGCAGGCCTGATGCGGTACAAGAACCCGCAAAAGGTGAAGGGCATCATCGGGCACGGCACGGACCTGGCGGACCAGTTCCTGCAGGTGCGGATCGGCGGGGACATGGCGCTGCTGCAGGCGGTCTCCAAACGGGTGCTCGACGCCGAGGCCGCCAACCCGGGCAAAGTCCTGGACCACGCATTCCTCGAGGAGCACTGCGAAGGGCTCGAGGAGCTCCGGTCGCACCTGGCGCAGCTGGACGAGGGTGCCGTCCTCGCGGCCACCGGCCTGCGCACCGAGGAGATCGACGAACTCGCCGCCCGCTACCTCGCAGCGGACCGCGTGATCATCACCTGGGCCATGGGCATCACGCAGCAGAAGAAGGGCGTGGCCACCATCAAGGAGATCATCAACCTGCTCCTGCTGCGCGGCAACATCGGCAAACCGGGCGCCGGAGCGTCCCCCATCCGCGGCCACAGCAACGTCCAGGGCGACCGCACCATGGGCATCTGGGAGCAGATGCCGCCCGCGTTCCTTGACGCGCTGGGCCAGGAGTTCGCGTTCGAGCCGCCGCGCGAGCACGGCCTGGACGCCGTCCAGACCGTCCGCGGAATGCGCGACGGCGGGATCAAGGTTTTCGTGGGCCTCGGCGGCAACTTCGTGGGAGCCATTTCGGACACCGCGGTGGCCGAGGAAGCCATGGAGAAGACCGAGCTTTCGGTCCAGATCTCCACCAAGCTCAACCACTCCCACGCGGTCACCGGCGCCGAGGCGCTGATCCTCCCCACGATGGGCCGGACCGAAATCGACCGGCAGGAAACCGGCCCGCAGTTCGTCTCGGTGGAGGACACGGTCTGCGCAGTGCACGCCTCCCACGGCACCGTGGAACCGGTGGCCCAGGGCCTGCTGTCCGAGGTGGCTATCATCTGCCGTCTGGCCGCCGCCGTGGTGCAGGACCGCAGCTCCGCGGACTGGGCAGGGTTCGAGAAAAACTACGACCTCATCCGCGACCACATCTCCCGTGTGGTCAACGGCTGCGAGGACTACAACCGCAAGATCCGGCAGGACGGCGGCTTCATCCTGCCCAACGGCCCGCGCGATTCCCGGACCTTCAACACCCCCACCGGCAAGGCCATGCTCACGGTCAACGAGCTCGAACACGTGGACCGGCCCGAGGGCACGCTGATCCTGCAGAGCATGCGCTCGCACGACCAGTTCAACACCACCATCTACGGCAACAACGACCGCTACCGGGGCATCAAGAAGGGCCGCGAAGTGGTGTTCGTGAACCCGGTGGACCTTGCCGAGCTGGGCTTCGGGGACGGCCAGCGGGTGGACATCCACGGTGTGTACACGGACAACGTGGAGCGGGTACTCCGGAACTACCGGATTGTCTCCTACCCCTCCGCCAGGGGCTGCGCAGCCGCCTACTACCCGGAGGCCAACGTCCTGGTGCCGCTGGACAGCGTGGCAGAGGGCAGCCAGACGCCGGCATCAAAGGCCGTCATCGTGCGCCTTGAGCCCGTGGCGGTGCTGGAAGAGGAACCCACCGCCGGGGGCTGACGTGCCGGGCGCAACAGGCCCCGGCCCGCACTGCCGGCCCTGACCCGCACAAGCGGTGCGTGCCAACACCTGTTGTGCGGGCCGGTCCCGGTTCTGCGGCTACTGGGCTGTGTCGGCCCAGCCCTTGCTGGCCGGGCCGCCGTCGTGACCGTCCTCGCACAGCTGGAACGCCACCCTTGCGGCCTTATCAACGGCCGCTGCCGCTGCCTCCTTGTTGCCCGCGCTGCCGGTGCCGGCATGCAGCCCGGCGGCGTAACCCACCATGAATGTGGTGACCGGCGCGGCGGCATGGATCACCGAATCAGCGGATTTCCGGGCCAGGTCCAGGAGCAGCTCCTGGTCAACCTTGAGATCGAGGATCTGCAGTGCCTGTGCCAGCCGGTGGCTCCACTGGTCCAGGACCTGAGCCTCGTCGTCGTTGACTGCCATGGTTCTCCTTGCGTCAGTTATCGATGGTGGACATGTTGGGGTAGCGGGCGCCCGCCGTGGATCCAGCCGGTGCCAGCCGGTCCAGCAGGTCGAGGTCCTCCCGGCTGAGCTCGACGTCGACGGCGCCCAGGTTCTCGCGCAGCCGCTCGCGTTTCTTCGTTCCGGGAATCGGCACGATGTGTTCACCCTGCGCGAGCAGCCAGGCGAGGGCCAGCTGCCCGGGTGTGCACTGTTTGCCCGCGGCGAGTTCCCGGACGCGGTCCACCAGCTCAAGGTTCTTGGTGAAGTTTTCGCCCTGGAACCGCGGGGAGTGCCTGCGGAAATCGTCCGCTGCGAAATCCTCCTCGCTGCGGATCTGCCCCGTGAGGAAGCCGCGGCCCAGCGGGCTGTAGGGAACGAAGCCGATCCCCAGCTCCTCGAGGACGGGGAACACCTTGGTTTCCGGCTCGCGTTCCCACAGGGAGTACTCGGTTTGCAGGGCCGTGATCGGGTGCACGGCGTGGGCCCTGCGGATGGTGTCGGCGGAGGCTTCGGACAGGCCCAGGTGGCGTACCTTGCCGGCCTGCACCAGCTCCGCCATGGCACCCACGGTCTCCTCGATGGGGACCGTCTTGTCCACCCGGTGCTGGTAGTAGAGGTCGATGTGGTCCACGCCCAGCCGCTCCAGGCTGGCATCGCAGGCACGCCGCACGTAGTCCGGGTGGCCGTTGATGCCAACCCAGGAACCGTCCTCGCGGCGTTCGTTGCCGAACTTGGTGGCAATCACCACGGCATCACGCCGGCCGGCGATGGCCCGGCCCACCAGGCGTTCGTTGGTGAAGGGGCCGTACATGTCCGCGGTGTCCAGCAGCGTGCCGCCGGCGTCCAGGAATTCGTGGATGGTAGCAACGGACTCCTGCTCGTCACCTTCCCCATAAAACTCGCTCATGCCCATGCAGCCCAAGCCCAGGGCAGAGACGCTCAATGATCCGATGGTACGGGTCTTCATTCGGTTCTCCTCAGCGGTAGAACGTGCTCCGCACCCACCATGACGGGGGTGCAAAAGCCCTTGGGTGCAGCGTACGCCCCACAGGCAAGTCCCCTGAAGTGTGCTGTCCCAAACATGGGGTCCGCACCCCTAGACCAGTCCAGCGGGCCTGCCTAGACTGGGCGGACCCCCACCCAGGAACCCGCAGCGACCGGCACTTCCGGCAGGCAAAGAACGTCCGGCACGAACGTTCCGGCACGGCCAATACCATCCGGGAGCGCACGATTTCGGTCCGCCGGGTCCCGCCTGCGGGGCGCATCACCTATCCAACCATCAGCCGCCGTACCCGGCAGGCCTGACAACAGGAGAACAGATGACAGGGAACAAAGCCGTTGCCTACAAGGAACCCGGCAAGGTCGAGGTAATCGATGTTGACTATCCCACCTTTGAACTGAAAGACGGCCCGGGCGTCAACCCGGCCAACGTTGGCCGCGCGGTCAACCACGGGGTGATCCTCAAGACCGTGGCCACCAACATCTGCGGCTCGGACCAGCACATGGTGCGCGGCCGCACCACAGCACCGCCGGACCTGGTGCTGGGCCACGAAATCACCGGTGAAGTAGTGGAGGTGGGCCGCGACGTCGAGTTCATCAAGGTAGGCGATATCTGCTCAGTGCCGTTCAACATCGCCTGCGGGCGGTGCCGGAACTGCAAGGAGCGGAAGACCGGCATTTGCCTGAATGTGAACCCGGACCGCCCCGGCAGTGCCTACGGCTACGTGGACATGGGCGGCTGGGTGGGCGGCCAGGCGAACTACGTCCTGGTGCCCTACGCGGACTGGAACCTGCTCAAGTTCCCGGATCGGGACCAGGCCCTGGAGAAGATGCTGGACCTGACCATGCTTTCGGACATCTTTCCCACGGGATTCCACGGGGCCGTGACCGCCGGGGTGGGGGTCGGCTCCACGGTGTACGTGGCGGGCGCAGGGCCTGTTGGCCTCGCAGCGGCAACCAGCGCGCACCTGCTGGGCGCCGCCGTCGTGATTGTGGGCGACATGAACGCTGACCGCCTGGCCCAGGCCAGGAGCTTCGGCTGCGAGACGGTGGACCTGAGCAAGGGCGGCCCGGCCGAGCAGATCGAACAGATCCTGGGTGTCCCGGAGGTGGACTGCGGCGTGGACGCTGTGGGCTTCGAGGCGCGCGGGCACGGCAGCAACGCCTCGGAAGCGCCGGCCACCGTGCTGAATTCGCTGATGGAGATCACCGCTGCCGGCGGCGCCCTGGGCATCCCGGGGCTCTATGTCACCGGTGACCCGGGCGGCATCGACGAGGCCGCCAAGAAGGGCGCACTGAGCCTGAGCCTTGGTACCGGCTGGGCCAAGTCGCTGAGCTTCACCACCGGGCAGTGTCCGGTCATGAAGTACAACCGGCAGCTGATGATGGCCATCCTGCACGACAGGGTGAGCATCGCCAAGAACGTCAACGCCAAGGCCATCCCGCTGGAAGAGGCGCCTAAGGGCTACGCGGAGTTCGACGCCGGCGCGGCCACCAAGTACGTCCTGAACCCGAACGGCTACCTCAGCTAGGAAGGAGTTTCCCGAACGGCGGGAGGCCGGCTCACGGGCCGGCCTCCCGCCGCGTGCGGAAATAAGGCCTGGCTTTTGCGGGTTACGCTTCACAGGTCTTAAACTGCAATGAAGGAGATTTCCCTTGAGTGACATCACCGTCCGCCACAACCCCGAGCGCGAACGCTTCGAAATCCTCGTGGCCGGCCACGTCATCGGCAAGGCCGTGTACAAGGAGTACGACGGCGGGGCCTCGCCGCAGCGGATTTTCTACCACACCGTGATCAACGAGGAATACGGTGGCCAGGGCCTTGCCGGCAGGCTCGCCACGGTGGCGCTGGATGAGACGGCCGACGCAGGGATCGGCATCGTTCCGGTGTGCCCGTTCATCAAGAAGTTCATCGGCAAGCACCCGGAATACGTCGGCAGCGCCGTTGCTGTTAGTCCGGCCCACCTGGAATTCCTGGACAGCGCCCTGTCCGCCCGGACCCGGGGCTGACGGTCCGCCCCCCTGTTTTCGACGCAGGACGCCGTCCTCGACGCGCTGGTTCGTTGACGCACCCCGTATCTGCGGTGCGCCTGCGAACATTCGCCTCGGGGACGGTTTTGCGTGCCGCGAATCGCACGGGCCCCCTCCGTTGAAGCAGACTGTTACCGTGAGCAACAACCCCCGGACCGCCCTGGCCGTGGCAGGCCTAAGCCTGGGCACGGCATTGAACCCGCTGAACTCCTCGATGATCGCCGTGGCGCTGGTGGTGCTGCGGGCCGACTTCGGATTGGACGTCGCCGCCGTCACCTGGGTGGTCACATCCTTCTACCTCGCCTCGGCCGCGGGTCAACCGGTTATGGGCAGGCTGGCCGACCGGTTCGGCCCGCGCCGGATGTTCATGCTGGGCATGGCCCTGGTGGCCGTCACCTGTGCGGTGGCGCCGCTGGCACCCAACTTCGCGCTGCTGTGCGTGGCCCGGGCCGTGATGGCGCTCGGTACCGCCACCGCCTATCCGAGCGCCGTGGTGATGGTGGGGGCCATCGCGCAGCGGGCGAAGGTGGAGCCGGCCCGCCCGCTGGGCCGGCTGCAGATGGCGAACACGTCCGCCGCGGCCGTGGGTCCCGTCATCGGCGGCCTGCTGGTGAGCCTGGTGGGCTGGGAGGCGCTGTTCCTGATCAACGTGCCGCTGGCGTTGGCTGCACTGCTGATCGTGAAACAGGCGGCCCCGCCGGACGAGGCCCGGGAACGTGGCAGCCTGGCCGAACTGCTCCGCGACTCGGACATCCCGGGCATCCTGGCGTTCGTCGGTGCCCTGCTGCTGGTGATGATGGCTGCCCTGAACGTGGCCCCCGGCTACCGCTGGTGGATGCTGGCGGCCGGCACCGGCATTGCTGCCCTGTTCGCGTGGCGGGAACTGCGGTTTGCCCGGCCGTTCCTGGACCTGCGGCTGCTGGGCCGCAACAGGCCGCTGGTCCTGGTCTACCTGGCCTTCGCCGTGTTCAGCAGCGTCTATTACTTCGTCTTCTTTGGTCTGCCCCAGCTGCTGCAGGAATCCGGCGGGTACGATCCCGGCGTGGTGGGCCTGCTGATGCTCCCGCTGGCCGCCATGTCAGTGGTGGCAACCCCGTGGGCCGTGAAGGCCATGGGTCGGTTTGGCGTCCGGCGGGTGCTGCTGGCCGGCGTCCTGCTCCTGACCGTGGCGGCTGCCCTGATGTGGCTGCTGACCGGAACCCTGGCCATCCCGCTGGTGGTGGTGATGACCGCTCTGATGGGCATCCCGTACGGCACCGTCAGCATCGCCACCAACCAGGGCATGTTCGTTTCCACCCGGCCGCAGGACCGTGGTGTGGCCGCCGGCATCTACCAGACCTGCAGGTACGTGGGCGCGATTACCGCCACGGTGATGATCGGCGTCTTCGCCTCAGGAGGGGTGCACCAGGACAGCTGGGCCCGGATGGTGGTGGCCATGCTGGTGCTGTGCGCCGCCACCTTCGGCGTGAGCCTGTTCTGGCGGCAGCGGAGCGCATAGCCTGTCCTGATGGGACACATGATGACCATCGGGAACGCCGAAACCTCCGTCCAGGCCTACGTCAGCGAACCGGCCGCCGGCCGTTTCCAGGAAAAGCCGAAGGGTGGGCTGCTGCTGATCTCCGAGATCTGGGGGATGGTGGACCACATCAAGGACGTGGCGGACAGGTTCGCCGCTGAGGGCTACCTGGTGCTGGCCCCTGACCTGCTGACGGACATCGGCATGACGCCGGACGTGGCCGCGGAAGTCCTCACCGGCCTCGCCGATCCGGATCCGGAGCAACGCAGCAAGATCCAGCCGAGGCTCCGCGAGATCACCTCCCCGCTGCACTCGCCAGAGTTCGCGGACAAGGCGGTGGCTGCCCTCCGGGCCTGCTTCGACCACCTCGAGGGGGTGCCCGCACTGGCCGGACGGGTGGCGGTGGCGGGCTTCTGTTTCGGCGGAACCTACAGCTTCACCCTCGCCACCAAGGAGCCGCGCCTGCGTGCCGCCGTGCCGTTCTACGGCACGTGTGACTTCAGCGAGGAGGAACTCGGCCGGATCAATTGCCCCGTCCTGGCCTTCTACGGCGAGGAAGACAAGGCACTGGTGGACAAGCTGCCGCTGGTCAAGGCCAGGATGTTCGGTGCCGGGGTGGACTTCGAAGCGGTGGTGTACCCGGGGACGGGCCATGCTTTCTTCAACGACAGCACCCCTATCCGGTACGACGCCGATGCCGCCACCGACTCCTGGAAACGCACCCTGGCGTTCCTGGAGCAGAGCCTTAACCAGTAGGGGTTTCCCCGGCCGTTTGAGCTGCGCCGTTTCAGTTGCGGCGCCCTTAGTCGCGGCGGAGCCACACCGCGTTGTCCGGCTGCAGCCAGCCGGCCTCCGCCAGCGGGAAGGCGCTGAAGAGTACGACGCCGGCGGGCAGCTTCACCGGGCTGCTCCCCATGGCGACGGCCACAAGGAAGCCGGGGCTGCGTTCGCAGAGCAGGAGGTTCCCGTCCTGCAGGTGCCAAGTGCCGCCGTCGTCCGCTGTGAAGGTGCCGTCCTCCCACAACTGGCGGCGCACAGCGATCGCCCGCGTGGCCAGCGCGAGCATCGAGCCCGGGTCCCGCTGCTGCAGCTCGATGGCGTGGCGTCCCCAGTCCTCCGGAACGGGAAGCCAGGGGTCTGCGGGACGCTGCGGATCCCGGGACGGCAGCGAAAAGCCGTGGGCACGCGCCGGGTCCGTGGTCCAGGGGAGGGGGACCCGCGTGCCGTCGCGGGTGATGCCGCCGCGCGCCCACATCGGGTCAACGCGGGCTTCAGCGGGGACGTCCACCTCGGGGAGCCCGAGTTCCTGGCCCTGGTACAGGTAGGCCGAACCCGGCAGGCCGAGCAGCGCCACCAGCGCCGCGCGTGCCCGGCGTCCGCCAGCCACACCGCCGCCGAAGCGGGTGGCGGAACGGACGATGTCGTGGTTTTCAAGGGCCCAGGTGGGGGCCGCACCGTGCAGCTTCCGGGCTTCCTCAAGTTCGTTGCCCGCGGCCGCCCACGCCGCCGGGTCCCAGCCCAGCTTCACGAACGCGAAAGCGAAGGCCTGGTGCATTTCGTCGCTGCGCGTGTACCGGGCTGCGCGGGCAGGCTCGAGGTTCACCTCGCCCACCAGCAGGCGGTGCGGCTGGTACTTTTCCGCCAGCCGCCGCCACCGCCGGTACACCACGTGCACATCCTCCTGGTCCGAGACCAGCGGGTTGGCGCGCAGCCCGTCCACCACTGCATGCGCGGAGGGGGCGTCCGGCAGGCCATCGGCTTTGAACAGTCCGTGCGCGACGTCGATCCGGAGGCCGTCCACGCCCTTGTCGAACCAGAAACGCAGGACGTTTTCGAAGTAGTCGCCCACCGCCGGGTTCCGCCAGTTCCAGTCCGGCTGGCCGGCCGAGAACAGGTGCAGGTACCACTCCGTGTCGGTGTCGGAGCCCGGGTTGGCCCGGGTCCAGGCCCGGCCGCCGAAGACGCTCTGCCAGTTGTTGGGCGGCAGGTCGCTGGGCGAATCCGGGGACGAGCTGCGGCCCTCGACGAAGTGGAACATCTCCCGCTCCTGGCTTCCCGGCCCGGCGGCGAGGGCCTGCTGGAACAGCGGGTGCTCGGAGGAGCAGTGGTTGGGGACCACGTCGAGCAGCACTCTCAGGCCCAGGGCGTGGGCCTGATCGAGCAGTGCATCGAAGTCCGCCATCGTGCCGAACAGCGGGTCCACGCCGCAGTAGTCGCTGACGTCGTAGCCCTGGTCCACCTGCGGGGACGGCTGGAAGGGGGTCAGCCAGATCCCGTCCACGCCCAGCGCGGCAATGTAGGGCAGCTTGCCGAGCAGCCCGGGGAGGTCACCGACGCCGTCGCCGTTCCCGTCCGCGAAGGAGCGCGGGTACACCTGGTAGATGACGGCGGACTGCCACCACTGCGCTGACGGGCTTTCGGGGTGGGCAAGGCTCACAGCCGGGCCGCCTTCCATGATCGGATGTTGGGGACGAGGGGAGGTGCCGCTACAGCCAGGCCGTGACGAACCCGCCCCGCGACTGGTCGCCGGGCTGCGCGGACGACGACGGCTCCGCACCGGCGTCGCGCGCGTTGCCTGATGCGGGCCGGGCCGAGGTGCTTTCGGCCAGCGAGATGACCCTGCCGTACGCCGTGCACAGGTCCTGCACCGAGTGCTGGGCGCAGCGCCAGCCGGCGGCTTCCAGGACGGACACCGGGTCCGGGGGATCCGCGCGGGCCAGCAGCTCGCTCATGGGCAGGCCTGTCCTAAGGCTGAACTCCTGCAGCTGGGCATCGAGGTCGTCGGTTTTCGGCAGCGGCACGGCGCGCTCGATAACGGCCCGCGAACCCGGGGCCGAAAGCGCTGCCACCTCGCCCAGGACAGCCTGTTGCCCCGCGGCGTCGAGGTACGGCAGGAGGCCTTCCAGGACCCAGGTGGTGGACCGTCCGGGGTCGAATCCGGCGGACACGAGGTGGCGGCGCCACGGTTGCGAAAGGTCGGCGTGGAGGATGGTGCGGTCCGGGCCCGGTGTGGCGGCGAGCCCGGCAAGGACGCTGTCCTTGAAGTCCAGGACGTTGGCGCTGTCGATCTCGAAAATCCGGGCATCCGCCGGCCACTCCAGGCGGAATGCCCTGGTGTCGAGTCCGGCTCCCAGGATCACTGTCTGCGCCGTGGCACCGTCCAGGACGAAGTCGTCGATGAACCGCGTCCGCATGCCGATGTAGATGGATGCCAGCAGCAGCGGCTGCTGCAGGGGAGTGGCATCGGCGGGGCGGGCGGGCCACTGTACTGGCATGTCCACATGCGATCGGGCCGCCAGCACCAGGTCCGCCGCAAACGGATCCCACACCAGCCGGTCAGGCCGGGACGACTCAACGGCCCTGCCTGCCGCCACAGCGAGGGCCGTCAACGGGAGGCCGCGGTCCTGGAATCCCGAGCCCTCTGCATCCGCCACGGTGTGCCCTTTCGTCGGTGGTGGCACCATCGTTGCACGCAGGCACCGCGGCGGATGTGCCGGGGCGCCCCTGTCATCTCACAGCGGAAAACCCCGATCCGTACGAGCCGGCGAACGGGCACCCACGCCGCGCGCCGCCGTCGTACGCACGAGCCGCTGGTTACGTGTACATGAGCGAGCCCGGCGTGGTGAGCTTCTCGCCGGTCTCCAGCCAGGTCTTCAGGCCGGAGAGGATCATCGGCCAGCCGCCGTAGAGCTGGTCGTTGGCGCCTTCGCGGAGGTCGCTGTGCGTGACGGTGAGGTGGCAGGAATCGCCCACCGGCTCGATCTCCCAGGTGACCTTGGAGGTTCCCTCGGCCTTGACGTCGTCGCCCCACAGCGCGCGCATGGTCTGCACCAGCCGGCGGGGCGGATCCACCTCCAGGTTTTCGCCTTCGCCCAGGATCTGGCCGG
Source organism: Arthrobacter sp. Leaf137 (assembly GCF_001423525.1). Taxonomy (GTDB): domain Bacteria; phylum Actinomycetota; class Actinomycetes; order Actinomycetales; family Micrococcaceae; genus Arthrobacter. Next base: position 167,428 of record NZ_LMOI01000022.1, read on the forward strand.
CCTTGGGGTTGCCCATCTCGAAGCGGCCGCCGGGGGTCCAGTCAGACTCCAGGGTGTTGCCGAACTGGTATTTGCTGCGGATGTCGCTGTCGGTAATGGCCTCCCAGAGCTTCTCCGGGGTGGTCTTGATGTAAATCTCGAAGATCTTTTCCATGGGACTTTCCAATCTGGATTTGAGGTCGCTGAGGGCAGCGGCCCATGGTTCTGCGTACTTGCTGACCCATCGGTCGTGGACCAGGCGGATGGGAACGGGGTTCAGGAAATGCAGCTTTTCCCGCCCGCGACGACGGGTGGCCACCAGGCCTGCGTCCTCGAGGATGCGGAGGTGCTTGGCGATCCCGAACCGGGTCATGCTGAACCTCGCCTCAAGCGCACTGAGGCTCTGGCCGTCCTCGCGGAACAGCTCATCGAGCAGGTCCCTGCGGGTGGGGTCGGAGAGTGCTTTGAACACGTCGTCCATACACACAATGATAGGTGACCATATAGTCACCTATCAAGGGATTTATGAGATCCACGTCGAACCGGGCGCAGCCTCAGCACGCGTTAGGGGCCCAGCGGCAGGAAGAGCAGCGCCAGCACCGCCGGGACCGTGGCGGCCAGGGTGCCGGGGACGCTGTCCCAGCGCTGCGGGTAGTGGCCCTGCAGGTCGGCAAGCAGCATCGCGGGTGCAGTGAGTGCCATGTTGAGGCAGCAGTACACCACCAGGGTGTAGCCCACCACGGGTTCGCCGATGTTCACGGCCACCAGCCCGGCTGCCACGCCCAGGGCGATTACCAGGTTCCTGTACCCGGTGGGGATGGCCCACATCATCACGGCGGCCACGTTCTCCGGCGGTGTGCTCAGGAACTTCTGCGCCCATTTGCTCCGCCGTAGCAGGAAGCTCTCCACCGGAAAGACTCCCACGTAGATGACCACCGCCAGCACCGCGAAAACCTGGGACATGATGTTCATGCCGGAAGGGTAGGCCCGCCCGGAAGCCGCAGGCCATCCCCGGAACAGGGGATACCCTGCTGCACCGGCGGGCCCGATACTGGACGTATGTGGGAGGAGCGCGCAGAGCGTGCCAGGCGGGACATCGCCACCCTGGCCACGGACGGACTGGACCTGGCCGCCCTCTACACCGCCGCCCTGGTGCTGGTGCGCAAAGCGGTGCCGTTCGACCAAGCCTGCTGGGCCGGCGTCGACCCCGAAACGATGGTGATGAACGCGGTCACCAACTGGCGGCCGTGGCCAGTCACCGATGAGTACGCAGCCAGGTTCGCCCAGTCCGAATACCAGGGGACCGAACCGAACACCTTCGCGCAGCTCATGCTCCGGCCGCACCCGGTGGCACGGATCTCGGATGCGCCGCGCAGCGAGGTGGCAGCCAGCATCCGGATCAACGAGCTGCTCCGTCCGCTGGGGCTGGTGCACGAGCTGCGCGGGGCGTTCCGCGTGGACCAGTCGTGCTGGGGTGTGGGCAGCCTCTTCCGGCAAGGTGCCGGGGATTTCAGCGACAGGGAGGTGGAGTTCCTTGCGGCGGTGACGGCTGCGCTGGCGGCCGCCACCCGCATTGCTGCCCGCTCGCAGCACCGTCTGTGGCACCAGCCTGACGGGCCGGTGATCGTCCTGGCCGGCGAACGCGGTGAGCTGCGCGCCGCCACCCCGGCCGCGGCAGCCTGGCTTCAGGCATTGGAGGAAGCCGCCCCGGGCCAGTTCAGCATGGTGCTGTATGCGCTGGTGGCGCAGGCGAGGGCCGCACCGGGCGGGACGGCCAGGACCAGGATGCGCGACGTCGATTCCGGTTGGGTGATCCTGCAGGCCAGCCGGCTCATCACGGGCGACGATCCCCAACAGATGGTGGTCACCGTGGAACCGGCCACCACCCGCCAGCTGCTGGCCCTGCTCCTGTCCGCGTACGGGCTCACCCCGCGGGAACAGGAAGTCTGCCTGGAACTCATGGCGGGCAGCGCCGGCGCCGACATTGCCAGGCATCTGTTCATCTCACCGCACACGGTCCACGATCACCTGAAGTCCATCTTCGACAAAGTGGGTGTGAACAGCCGCGGGGAACTTGTCGCCAGGTTGACGGCCACTGGGTAGCCTTGGCCCATGCAGAAGATATCGGTGGAAGCCCTGGCCCGCCAGCAGCTCGAAGCGGCACTCGCATCTTCCAACGGCCGCGCCGCGGACACCGTCTACGGCGGGCACGAAAAGACCCTTCGCCAGTCCGTGATGGCGCTGAAGGCCGGAACGCGGCTCAGCGAACACCAGAACCCCGGCGACGCCACGGTGTTCGTGATCCGCGGCTGCGTCCGGCTGGTGGCCGGAGGGGATTCCTGGCAGGGCAAGGCGGGGGACCTGCTGATCGTCCCGCCGGGCCTGCACAGCCTGGAGGCGGAGGAGGACTCGGCGTTCCTGTTCACGGTGGCCAAGTACCGCGGCTGAGGGGTTAGGCAGGATCCTCCACCTTGTCGGGCGCTGGCTCCACGGTAGTGTTCCGGGAGTCGCCGGCCGGGGACGGGTGGATCTGGCGGACCGGGCGCGGCTCCAGCCAGGTGCGTTCCCGGGGTCCCGGCGGATAGGCGTGCTTCTTGCCCGCGATGGTGATCACCAGTGCGGCCAGCACAGGCAGCGCGGCAGCCACGGGCACCAGCATAGGGCCGCCGGCCACCAGCGCGCCGGAACCGTACAGGGCGCCCACGGTGATGCCCAGCTGGATGGTCAGCACAGTGAGGCCATTGGCCGCTTCGCTGTACTCGCCGCCGGCGCGGAGGATGGCGGACTGGTTGTAGATGCCGATGGCCCCCAGTCCGGCTCCCCAGACGGTCATCAGGACCAGGGCCAGCGGAAGGTTGCCTACCGCCAGAGGCAGCAATGCCATCGAGACGGCGATCGCCGCCGTCGTGATCATCAGTGATCGCCGCGGCCGCGAGTCCACGGTGAGTCCCGCGACCCAGATACCCAGCAGGCCTGAGGCGCCGAGAACGGTAAGCGCCAGGCTGGTGGCGTACTCCGGCAGGGCGGCTTCACGGATGAACGGGGCAATGTAGGTGAACAGCGCGAAGTGGGCCAGTACCAGCAGCGGCCAGGCCGTGGCCACCGCCTTGACGCCGGGTTCGGCGATGGCGCGCCGGATGGACGGCCGGACGGTATCGGAAATCCGCTGCACCCGCGGCAGCATGAAGAACGCCAGGGCGGTCAGGAGCAGGCCGAATCCTGCAAGGACCAGGAACGCCGCCCGCCAGCCGAGCAGTCCGCCCAGGGCCGTACCCACCGGCGCGCCAATGGCCAGGCCCAGGCTGTTGCCGCTGAAGACGATGGCCAGCGCCTTGCCCACCTGGTTCGCCGGAACCACCCGGGTCACGAACGGCGCCATGGTGGTCCACAGCAGCCCGTGCGCCAGCCCGCCCACCATCCGGGCGATCATCGCTGTGGTGAAATCCGGGGAAAGCCCCACCCAGGCGTTGCTGGCCGCGAACGTCAGGACCAGCCCCACCAGCAGGGTGTGCCGGGGAATCCGCGCCAGCAGCCGGGCGACCGGAACCACGGTCACCACGATGACGGCGGCATAGGCTGCGGCGAGGTACCCGGCAACGGGTTCGGTCACGTTCAGGCCGGCGCTGATCTGCGGCAGCAGGCCCGAGGGGAGGAGTTCCGTGGTGATGGCGGTGAAGGCAATGGTTGCCAGGACCAGGAGGGCGGCGTAGGGAAAACGGGCAGGGGCGGGCGCGGAAGTCGCGGAGGACATGGGGGAGCGGATCCATTCAAGGGGGAGGGTTGGAACGCGGCTCGCTGGCCGGACAATTCCTGCCTTAAATTTACAGGATCCGGGGTCCTGAAATCGACATGGTGACGGCTGCGGCGGGGCGTCCGAAGGGTGGTCACGGCAGCTGCCCAAGGGTGGCCAGACAGTACGTTGGTAGGACTGCAGGTCAGCGGCGCGACGTGGACCGCAGACCGTGATTCGAGGGAAGGCAACATGAGCATTTGTGGAACGGTTCGCCAGGCTCTGCGTGTAGAACTGGCGGACGTGGCATGAGCTCCCGGTTGCGGGTGAGCCTGCCCAGCCGGGAACTGATGGAGGCACTTGAACCGGCCAACGGCGTCGAGATTGTCCTTTGGGACCTCACCGGCCCCGCTCCCGAAGGCCGGCTGGACCTGCTGGTGCCTCCCTACATGGGCAGCGCCGGTGCGCTGGCAGCGCTGGAGGGCGCGGACGTGGGCCTGGTGCAGAGCCAGTCCATCGGGTACGACGGCGTCGCGGACGTGCTGCCCGCCGGCGTCGCCTTCGCCAATGCCGCGGGAGTCCACGAGACGTCGACGGCGGAGCTCGCCTTGGGCATGATGATCGCCGCGCAGCGCGGGATCCCGGAGTTCGCCCGCCACCAGGCCACGGGCTATTGGGACCGGGGCCAGCGTCCCAGCCTGGCCGACCGGCGGGTGCTGCTGGTGGGCTACGGCGGCGTAGGCAAAGCCATCGAGGCACGGCTGCTGCCGTTCGAAACCGAGGTGACACGCCTGGCCAGCCGTGCCCGCCGGGATGCCGCGGGAACCATCCACGGTATCGATGCCCTGTTCGGCCAGCTGCCGCTCCACGACATTGTTGTGGTGAGCGTGCCGCTGAGTGAGGACACCCGCCAGCTGGTGGACGCGAAGTTCCTGGCTGCGATGCCGGATGGTGCCCTGCTGGTGAATGTGGCCCGCGGACAGGTTGCGGATACCGAAGCGCTCCTGGCCGAGACTGCCTCAGGCAGGCTCCGCGCCGCGCTGGATGTCACGGACCCGGAACCGCTGCCGGCAGGCCACCCGCTGTGGACCACCCCCGGCGTGCTCATCACCCCGCACGTGGGCGGTGCAAGCTCGGCGATGTTCCCTCGAATGGTCAAGCTGGTGCGCCAGCAGATCGGCCTCCTCCTCGAGGGCAAGGACCCGGTCAACGTGGTGCTGGGTGGACCGGCCAGCGGCTAGGTGGCGGCGACGCCACTGCGGCTACCCGCAGTGGCATCGTGGCGGCCTGTTCAGGGCTGCTTCCGGACTCCTATGCTGGGTCCATGTCTACGTATGAGGTCCGCCGCAGCTCGGTCATCCCTGCCGCCCCGGAAGATATCTTCCCCCTGGTCAACAGCTTTCGTGAGTGGGGAGCGTGGTCCCCGTGGGAGAAAGTGGACCCCGGCATGAGCCGCCGCTACTACGGCCCCGCATCGGGTACGGGAGCGGGGTATGAGTGGAGCGGCAACCGGAAGGCCGGCAGCGGCACCATGGAGATCGTCGAGTCGGTGCCCTCCAGCACCGTCGGCATCCGCCTCCAGTTCACTAAGCCGTTCAAGGCCCTGAACCCCACCACCTTCACGTTCACGCCTGTCCCCGGCGGCACCGAGGTCACGTGGAAGATGACCGGCGAAAACAAGGGCGCCGCGAAGATCTTCGCCTTCTTCATCAACATGGACAAGATGGTGGGCTCGGACTTTGAACGCGGCCTCACCTCGCTGGCGTCGGCAGTGGCGGCAAAAAAGAACAGCTGAGGCCACCCGTGGGAAGCGTTGTCGACGCGCTCGCGGAACTGCCCGAGCCCAGCCGGAGCTGCCTTCAGCACATCGTGGCGGTGGCCCGTTCCGTGGCGCCGGAGGCCACCGAAGGCATGAGCTACGGCATGCCCGCGCTCAAGCTCGACGGCAAACCGCTGGTGGGGGTGGTGGCCGGCGCCAGGCATCTGTCCATCTTCCCGTTTTCGCCGGCGGTGGTGGAGGCTGTGGCCGGCCGCCTGGACGGTTACTCGCTGTCCAAGGGCACCATCCGCTTCACCGCCGAGCAGCCACTTCCGGACAAGGTAGTTGAAGAGATCGTCCGACGCCGGATGGCTGAGATCCGGCCCTGAACCCGCTCAACTGGTCCTCAGTTGTTCATCCCCGAACGCCCTTACCGTGGCGCTGCGGGGCGCCTACGCTGGCCCCATGGCTGATACTTTTGCGTCCCTCGTGGACACGTTCAAGAATGTGGGAGTCGCCAAGGCCTACGGCACGCCGGTGAGCGTGGGAGGCCAGGAGATCGTGCCGGTGGCGCTGGTTTCCTTCGGTTTCGGCGGCGGCAGTGAGCCCGGCGATGGCGCGTCCGGCGGTGGCGGCGGAGGAATGGTGATGCCGGTGGGCGTCTACACCACCGTCGATGGCCGGACGGTCTTCCGGCCCAACACCCTCGCCCTGCTCGCATGCCTGGTGCCGCTGGTCGCCGTGGCCGGGACCGCGCTGCGACGCGCCATTGCCGCTGCACGGAAGTAGTGCCGCAGCCCGCCGTCGTACCCTTCCGCGGCTCGTCTGGCCGCGTGCCGGCGTCGCTGGTTCCATGGCATCCGCGCACGGAATATTCCCCTATATCGCTCCGGCCAAAGCAGTTCCATAATGGCCTCATAGGCTTCGGGGACCCTCCCCGCCAATGCGACCTGTGATGGCCGGGGCGCAGGAGAGTCCCAGGTGGCAGCCCCGGTGTCGGCGCAGCGGGCGGTCACGCGGCCCGCCAGATCTCCGGCAGGGACCTCGCGGACCGTTACAGGGGGAGAGCACCGCCATCGCAAGATTGCACCAAGGAGATTTGTCATGCTCAAGGATTCGCAGGTCATGGCAGTACTGCCCGCCAAGGACATCGACCGGGCAAAGGAGTTCTACCGCGACAAGCTGGGACTCGAGCCCAGCCAGACCATTGAAGGGGATAACCTCATCTACCAGTGCGGCAACGGCACAGCGTTCCTGCTCTACCAGACTGACAATGCCGGCACGGCGAAGAATACCCAGATGGGATGGGGAGTGGCGGACGTCGAAAAGGAAGTGGAGGAACTGCGCGGCCGCGGCGTGGTCTTCGAGGACTACGACATGCCCGGGCTCAAGACCGAGAACGGCATCGCCACCATGGAAGGCATGGGCCAGGGGGCCTGGTTCCTCGACAGTGAGGGCAACATCCTCAACATCTCGTCGATGCCGATGTAGCCGCGGGCCCAACACACAGCAACGGACGACGCCGGCCGCCGCCTCCCGCGGCATCCCCACCCGGGGTGCCGGGCGGGCGGAAGGCCGGTGCCGCCGTCGTACGACTTCTTCCGGCCGATCTTTTCCTGCGGGTCAGCCGTTGAGGATCTGTTCGCGCAGGATGTCCGCGTGGCCGCAGTGCTGCGCGATCTCCCGGATCATGTGCAGGTACACCCAGCGAAGGGGCAGCGGGCCGCGGCGGTTGCCCCGGACCTCGTCGTCGAGGTCAAGCCCGGATGCCGACTGCCGGGATGCCTCGCACGCCTGGCGGTAGGCATTCCGGATGCTGGCGATGGTGTCCTGCCCGCCGAGGATGAAGGATTCGTCCGGGGTGGCCGGAATGCCGATCTCGGCCCGGGACCGCCCCGTGATGGCTTCGTCGAACCAGACCTTTTCGACGAATGCCGCGTGCTTGACCAGCCCCAGCAGGGTGGTCCTGGACCGCACCAGGGACCGGCGGGCCTGCTCCTCCGTCAGGCCATCCAGGCAGGCTTCCAACATGGCGCGGTGCTGGTCCAGGAACGCCTCGAACTGCGCACGGGCGGGCTGGTTGATGACGTCGTCGGGCGTCAGGGAGGAGACTGCAGGCATGGCTGCAGTATGCCACGCCCCATGCGGGCCCGGTACGTTCGGAAAGGAAAGCCGATGGCTGGGAAACCGGGGGACGGTGCCGGCGGTGGAGATCTCCGTGGACATCGTGCGCAAGGCGTGACCGGGTGGTCAGACTGCGGCTTCGCGCTTGCCGCTGAAAGCGATGCGGACCGCCCGGCGGAGGCTGAGCTTGCTCCGGCGGCTGACCACAATCACGGCGGCCAGCCCGGTCAGCAGGACCACCAGGCCGCCCACCGCCACGGACCAGCGGGCGCCGAATTCGCTGCCCACCCAGCCGATCAGCGGCGAGCCCAAGGCCGTGCCGCCCTGCAGGATGGCCAGGTAGAGGGCCAGCACCCGGCCGCGGAACTTTGGCTCCACGGAGAGCTGGATGCTGGTGTTGCAGCTGTTCAGGAACGTGATCGACGCCAGGCCCACGGGAATCAGCACGGCAGTGTAGAGCCAGAACGACGGCGCCACGCTGGCTACCAGCGTGAAGATCCCCAGGCCCAGGGCGCCGCCCAGCAGGAACCGCAGCCGCGGCCGCGCGCGCCGGGCGGCCAGCAGTGCGCCGGCCAGGGTGCCGACGGCCATGATGGAGCCCAACAGGCCGAACTCGCCCGGCCCCGCGTGGAATTCGGTGGTGGCCATGAGGGCGTTCGTGATGGGGAAATTCATGCCGAAAGCCCCGAGGATCCCCACCAGGACCATGATCAGGACGAGGTCCGGCCGCCGCTTCACGTACCGCATGCCCTCAGTAACCTGGTGTTTGCCGCGCTCTGCCCGCACGGTGGGCACAAGCTCGGAGGTACGGATGAAGAACAGGGACCAGATCACCGCCGCGTAGCTGGCGGCGTTGAGCAGGAACACCGGCCCGGTGCCCACCCAGGCGATCAGGACGCCGGCGACGGCCGGACCTGTGAGGCGGGCGGTGTTGAAGGATGCCGAGTTCAGGGCCACGGCGTTGGAGATGTTGTCCTGGCCCACCAGTTCCGAGACAAAGGACTGCCGCGCCGGGGCATCGATGGCGCTGGCAATGCCCAGGCACAAGGCGGCGAGGTAGGCATGCCACAGCTGGGCCGTGCCGGTGACTACCAGCAAACCGATGGCCAGGCCGGTGATGCCCATGGCCAGCTGGGTCCACAGCAGGATGACGCGTTTGCGGTAGCGGTCTGCCAGGACTCCGCCGTAGGGGCCAAGCAGCAGCATTGGCAGGAACTGCAGGCCGGTGGTGATGCCGACGGCAGCGCCGTCGTGGTTGGTCAGGACGGTGAGCACCAGCCAGTCCTGGGCGATGCGCTGCATCCAGGTGCCCACGTTGGAGACCAGGGCACCGCCGGCCCAGATCCGGTAGTTGCGGTTTTCGAGGGCGCGGAACATCTGGCTCACTTGCCGCTCATTTCCTGCATGATGCGTGCGGCGCGGCTGAGGATGTCACGGTCTTCTGCACTGAGGCCTGCCACGCGCTGTGCCAGCCAGGCGGTGCGCTGTTCCCTGGCCTCCGCGAGGACGTCCCTGCCGGCATCGGTGATGTCGATCCGGACCTGCCGGCCGTCGTCGGGATGCTGGGTCCTGGTGACGAAGCCCTGGTCGGCGAGGGCGTTGACGATGCGGGTCATGGACGGGGCCTGCACATGCTCGCGGTCGGCGAGTTCGCGGAGGGTCCGGGCGCCGTCACCGTTCAGGACGGCGAGGACGGTGTACTGGCCGGGGGTGATGACCTCGCCGGTGGCCTCGACGCGGAGCCGGCGCGAGGTGCGCATCACGGCCGTGCGGAGGTCGATGGCGAGGGTGTCCGGGGTGATCTGCGGAGTTTCTTTGGTCTTGGTCTCGGTGGGGGCCATATGGGCGGGTGCGCCTCCTGGAGCAATCGGCTCATTATTTGCTTAGCACTGCTAATTAGTTCTGCTAACTATCATCCTCCTTCTTGTTGCTGGCGGCAACCTTTTTTGGTGTGGTTCCGCTAACGTCCAGCCCGCGGCGCGGTCCTTGGCACAATGGACGGCGTGACTGGGCGCAGAACTGATAAGAACCGCAACTCCGGGCTGACCTGGAAGGGGAAGCTGAACCTGGCGGTGACTGTGCTGGTTCTCCTGCTGGGACCGGTCATGATTGGCCTGGGCAGTTTCATGATCGGCGCTGACGAGGACCTGGCGCGGAGCGGCGTCCAGGCAACAGGCACCATTGTGCATTTCGACGACGTCACCAAGGCCTCGGAGCGCAGGATGAAAGTGGAGTTCACATCCGGCGACGGCGCCAGCCACGCGACGTGGGCCACCGTGGACCACGACCAGTACCCGATCGTGGGTGACGCCACCACTGTCATTTACGCGGAGCACGATCCGGGCCGGGCCATCGTTCCGGGCTACGAGAGCGACGGCGTATGGGTTCGTGGCGTGGGCACGGTCCTGACCTTCATCTTCGCAAGCCTGGGACTCGTCGTCGTCCTGCTGATGCTGGGCGCCTACCTCAAGGGGCGCTCGCAGAGGGGCAAGGATGCCCTGTCTCCTGAGTAGAGGTGGTTGGCCCGGTCCGCAGCCGGGTCTGGCAGGACTTGCGGGACCGGCGTAGGCTCTGCTCCACCATGACCGAGCAGCAGCCTTATGAATCAGTCCGCCGCTATCCGCACTTCGAGCTGCGCCGCTACCCGGACTACGTCGTCGCGGAGGTGGCGGTGGCGGCGGACTTTGACCGTGCAGGGAACGTGGCCTTCCGCCGCCTCTTCAACTACATCAGCGGGAACAACAAGGGCGGTGCCAAGCTGGCCATGACGGCGCCCGTTGTCCAGGAAGCCGGGCAGTCCCAAAAACTCGCGATGACCGCGCCGGTCATCCAGGCCGGCCCGCTCACCGGAGGCGGTGGATCTGCGGAATTCGTGGTGGCTTTCGTCCTGCCGGCCGGGCTGACGGCTGACACGGCTCCGGTCCCCACCGACCCCACCGTGAAGATTCGTGCGGTGCCGGGCTCCCTGGCCGCGGTACTGCGGTTTTCCGGCCGCGGCTCCGAGGCAAACTTCGAGCGCCGTAACAACGGACTCCAGGCCGCGCTCAGCCTCGCTGGACTCACGCCCCTGGGGGCACCCCGCTTCGCCCGCTTCGATCCGCCTTTCAAGCCGTGGTTCCTGCGGCGTAACGAAGTGGTTCAGGGCGTGCGCGAGGCCTAGGAGCGCGCGTCCGGCACTGACTAGGCTGGGGCCATGGATTACGTGCTTCGCCAGGCCGCCCCGGATGACGCCGAGAACGTCGTGCTGATGCATACGGCCGCGCACGAGGAAAGCTACGGGCACCTGCTGTCGCCCGGCTTCTTCGCGGAGCGGCGACGGTCCGTCCCCGAACGCGTGGCCCGCCGTCGGCCGTATCTTGACGTTCCGCACCCGCGGATCCTTGCCGAGGACGCCAACGGGGAGATTGTCGGCTTGGCCGATGCCGGGCCCCCGCGCCATGAGGACGCCCCGTTTCCCCTGGAGCTCTACTCCATATTCGTCCTGGCCAGGGCGCAGGGGACAGGGCTGGGAACAGCGCTGCTGGCCGCCGCCCTCGGCGACGCTCCGGCATATCTGTGGGTGCTTGAGGACAACAAGAAGGCACAGGCTTTCTACCGCCGCCAGGGTTTTGCGTTCGACGGCGGACGCGGCCACCTGCCGCCCGAGTGGGAGGGCGTGCCGGAGCTGCGGATGGTCCGGGACCGGCCGGGGAACGCTTAACCGGCGTGGTCCGTCACCAGCAGGTCTCCCACCTCGCAGTCCAGCGCACTGCAGACTGCGGCGAGGGTGGAAAACCTGATGGCCTTGGCGCGGCCGTTCTTCAGGACCGAGAGGTTCACCAGGCTGACGCCCACCCGCTTGCTGAGCTCGGTGAGCGTCATGCCGCGCTGCTCCAATAGTTCATCAAGCCTGCAGTGGATGCCGGTGGTTTCCTCCGTGGGCATCAGACCAGGCCCTCGGTGTCTTTCTGCAGCCGGCCGCCGAACTGGAAGACGCCGGCTATGAGGACCAGCGCGATGCCGGCCACGATTGGCAGGAGGCTGATGTTGCCTTCGAAGATGACGCTGCCGGGGGTGCGGTCCGCGTTCAGCCCGATGGCATCCGCCAGCCGGGTCCGGGCCAGTTGGTCCAGCACCTGGCCCGCCGTGCCGGCCAGTGCCAGGGCCGCCCCGAAGGCGCCGATGATCCACACCGACCCCCGGGTGAACAGCGTGTCGCCCCGCAGCCGGAACGCCAGCAGGAACAGCAGGGCCAGCACGGCAAGGACGCCAACCTGGGTCAGTGCGGCTGCCCACGCCAACTGCCCGGCTTCGGCGCCGGGAAGGGCGGGGATGGTGGCGTCGACGGCGGAAAAGCGGGCCTCGGCGCCGAGTTCCAGGCCGGCCACTTTTCGGGTTGGATCAACGGGCAGCGTCAGCGTGACGGGCCCGGAAAAGATGTCCACGATGCCCATGACGGACATGACGCTTGATCCGGCGGCGATCACGGCCGCGCCGACCATGAGCACCAGGGCATCCGTCCTGGACACCACCTGGTGCTTCCTGTTCTCCGACGGACGTCCGGTGTGCTTGGCCAGCTTCATTCTTCCCCCAAGAGTTATCGAATATCGTTAATAACGATATTCGATAACTTAGTGGGATGCTCAGCCCTCGGTCAAACCTCCGCGGCCGTGGGTGCCTATGCTGTGTGCGCGTCCCTGACGGCGGGCGGAGTCGCACCCTGGAGCACCCAGCGGTTGCCGTCCGGATCGGCAAAGTGGGCAAACAGCACGCCGCCCATGTCCTGGACCTCGCTGATGTCTGCGCCCCGGCCCACCAGTTCGGCGCGAAGGGCGGGGAGGTCCGGCGCCACCAGTTGCAGTCCTTCCAGGCTGCCGGGCTCCATGGCGGTCATCCCCGTGCCGATGACTACTGACGTGGGTGAGCCCGGGGGAGTCAGCTGCACCACCCGCATCCCCGGGAAGTGCTCCACATCGTGGTCCAGCACGAAGCCCAGCTTTTCGGTGTAAAACTCTTTGGCCCGGTCGACGTCGGACACGGGAACCTGGACAACTTCAAGGCGCATTTCCATGCGCGCCACTCTACCTTCGCGACAGTGCTTTTGCGGGGGAATTTCATGAAGGCTACGCCCGGAAATTTGCAAATGTTAAGGCTGCCCATTCAGGTGCGACGGACTTTCCTCAAGATCGAATCAAGGCTGGCGCAATATTGCCCGAGCATTGGCTGGCAGGCCGGAATTCGTTCCGCCCCCGGAATAGGCTCAGCGACGACGAGTTTGTCGGGCTTAGCAGCAGGCCCGGCAGGTGCGGGGCCGCAATTTATTTGGGCCCTCACAAATGGGGGAAAATGTCCGAGTATCCGACCCTTCTGGGGTCATTTCCGTCTGCGTCGGCACCGAAGCCGCCGCAAAAACCGCGCGCATCAACATTCATCGTTGGCGCCATTACCGCATTGTTTATGCTGCTTGGCGCTTTGAGCGGCGGCGTGGGCGGTGCGCTGATTTTCCTGGCCATTTCCGTGGCGCTCACGGGCCTTTACGTCCTGGTCACCGGTCGGCGCTCCTGGGCCTGGCTGCCTGCACGACGCAGGGCCGGCGCCGTCGCGCTCGGCACAGCATTCGCCCTCCTGGTGGCCGGCGGTCTCGCCCTGCCGCGTTCCACCTCGGCGGACCTTGAGGCGGCCGCCGCGGCGGGCACGGCGAAGGAAACGCCCCCGACGGGGGCCGCCGCACCTTCGGCGGCAGCGTCGCCGTCGTCCGTTCCCACTCCGTCGGCTACGGCGCAGGCCAGCGGCGAACCCCTCGACCCGGACACCGCTTACACCCTGGCATCCGGCGTCACGGCTGCGGCGCCGAATGCCCAGCCGGCCTACGCCACCAAGGCCCTGGACCTACTGGCCACGCTCCCCATCAAGGGCCGGGCGCCAAAAACGGGATACGACCGCGCGCTGTTCGGGCAGGCATGGGCGGATGTGGACCGCAACGGTTGCGATACCCGGAACGACATCCTCAAGCGCGACCTGACCGGCGTCGCGTACGTCAACAGCGTCCCGTGCAAGGTGAAGTCCGGGATGCTGGCCGATCCCTACACGGGCTCGAACATCAACTTTGTCCGCGGCTCCACTACCAGCACTGCCGTGCAGATCGACCACGTGGTGGCGCTCAGCGATGCCTGGCAGAAAGGTGCCCAGCAGTTGAGCACCGAACAGCGCACGGCGTTCGCCAACGATCCACTGAACCTGCAGGCGACGGACGGTCCGACGAATATCAGGAAGGGCGACGGCGACGCCGCCACCTGGCTCCCGCCGAACAAGGGTTTCCGGTGCGAATACGTTGCCCGCCAGATTTCGGTGAAGGCTACCTACTCGCTGTGGGTGACCCAGGCCGAGCATGACGCAATGGCCCGGATCCTGGCGGACTGCACCGGGCAGCTGGCACCTACCGACCAGAAGGCGCCTGTCGTGGCTGAACCTGCGCCGGCTGCGCCCGCACCTGCTGCCGTGCAGCCTGCGCCCGTTGCACCCGCTCCTGCTGCACCTGCCGCTCCCGTAGCCCCGGCCCCGGTAGCCCCGGCTCCCGTCGCGCCCGCTCCTGTTGCACCCGCTCCTGTTGCACCTGCCCCGGCTGCTGCCTACTACCCGAACTGTGCTGCCGCCCGGGCCGCTGGAGCTGCGCCGCTGTACGCCGGGCAGGCCGGATACCGCTCAGCCCTGGACCGTGACTCTGATGGCATCGCCTGCGAATAGTCCCTTTTCGCTTCCCGGTTTTTGACTTTCATTCGCATCACCAACACATCGCGTTCCTAGGGGGAATCATGAACAACCTGTACGCTGCTGCCCGCCCGAACGCGGGGCAGCTGAAGAAATCGCTGGCCATGGCCGTGCTGGCAGGGCTCCTGCTGACAGGCTGCGGCGGCAAGCAGGCGGCAGTGGAGCCGGCCTCGGCTGCCACTCCTGCCGCGAGCGCAACGGCCGAAGCCGCCGTGGCCGTTCCGGGCGTGGTGGGGATGACCCTGGACAAGGCAAAGAAGCAGCTCGAGGACCTCGGTTTCAAGGTCGAGGCCGTGGACAGCGTTGACGGCAAGAAGATCCTGGTGGATAAGAACTGGCAGGTCCTGACCCAGGACCCTGCCGGCGGCGCCACACCGGCAAAGGGTTCCACGGTCCGTCTCGGGGTGAAGTCCCTCGAGAAGATTGCGGAGGAAAAGGCTGCGACCGAGAAGGCAGCCGCAGATATAGCTGCTGCCGAAGCTGCCGCGGCCGCGAAGGCTGCTGCTGACAAAGCCGCCGCCGAGCAGGCAGCCCAGGCAGCTGCTGCGCAGGCCGCAGCTGATCAGGCCGCGCGTGACCAGGCGGCCGCCGACCAGGCCGCCCGGGATGCGGCAGCGCAGCAGGCGCAGAAAGCACCGGCGCCTGTCGCACCAGCGCCCGCTGCCCCCGCACCGGCAGCCGCCTACTACGCCAACTGCACAGCAGCGCGTGCCGCAGGAGCAGCGCCGGTGTACGCAGGTACGCCGGGCTACGGAAAGCATCTCGACCGTGACGGCGACGGCATCGGCTGCGACAAGTAGCCCTATATAGCAGCCGCCGTGGCTGGTTGTACGGCCCACATGCGGGCGGTGCAACCGGCAACGTGCGGCGCACCGCCCCGCCAGTCACATTCCGTTCCGTGCCGCGAACCGGTGGCGGACGCTGCCGGGCGCGCTAGTCTGGCTTCACCACGCGGCATCGCGTGACCTGGGAGCAGCGGGCAGGGTTGTAATGAGCTGACCGACCCGCCCGCGAGCCGAGGAAGCTGATGCAAAAGGACCAGGACACCGCCCGCCCCGAAACGCTGCAATGGTAGCGCCCGTGGCCCCGCCGCAGCCGAGGCGGAAGAAAGTTCGCCACCCCCGCCTCTCAGTGGGGGAGCGGGTCCACTTTGCCGAAGGGACCACCACCGGCACGGGTACCGTGGACGCCGTCACCTCCGACTACGCGATCGTCTGGGTGTGGACGGACGAGGGCCAGGGGCGCCGGATGTTCCTGCAGGGCTATGGCAGCATCGTTTCCTCCGAGCCGAAAGAGTCGGACATGTCCGACGACGGCGCCTGAGCAGGTGCCCCGCGGCACCGGCGCCTTAGCGCTCCGGTGTGTCCTCCTCCGGAAAGAAGCGCTGGACTCCGGCCGCTGCGTCCCGCAACGCCCCGCCGTCGAGCATCACGGATGTTTCCGCCACGTCGAACTGGGTCCACTGCGCCACCAGCCGGAGGTCGCCCACCGGGGGCAGCGGCCACAGCCACAGCGTGCCTGAACCGGAGAGTTCGTCGTCACCACCGCTGCCTCCGCCGCCGTGGAGGGCGAGGACAGGAGGGTTCGGTTCCACGGCGGGTTCCATGAACCCCGGAACCGGCTGGTGAGCCGTGCTCGCCTTCGAACCGTCCGGGAATTCCACTCCGAACATGAGGTTGTTCTGTTGGGTTCCCCCGTGGCGGTGGCCCATCCCGGGCTGGAAGAAGGCGTGGTGCAGGTCGGACCAGGCGTTCTCGTCCTGGTCGCCGCGGCGGAAGAGCCAGCCAATGGTGAACAGGCATCCGGTGGAATAGCGGAACGCCACTGTGGATCCCCCAATCCGTCCTGATCCGGTCAGTCTAGCTCCGCGAACCCTCCTTGATGTGCGGCGCGTCACGCGGAATGATGGCGCGCATGGCTACCTTCACCGGATCCGATGACCTGCGCGGTGCCGAATTCTCCGACGTCAGCCTCCGAGGGGCACGGTTCGTCCGGAGCAGCCTGTCCGGCGTCGTGATGCGCGGCGTGGAGATTGACGGCGCGGACATCGATTCGCCCTGGCTGCTGGAAGATGACGGGTCCCTGTACGTGAACGGCGTGAACGTGGCTCCGCTGATCGATGCCGAGCTCAACCGGCGCTTCCCCGGCCGGGAGCTCCGGCACGCCGCGGATCCTGCCGGCCTCCGCGACGCCTGGGACCGGCTGCAGGAGGCATGGGCTGCCACCATGCAGCGGGTGGCCCGGATGCCACCCGGTACCGAGGACATATCGGTCGACGGCGAGTGGTCCTTCGCGCAGACGTTGCGGCATTTGGTGATGGCCACGGATAAATGGCTGCGCGGGGCGGTCCTGGGCATCGACAAGCCGTACCACCCGGCCGGCGAGCCGAACGCCGAGTACGGGACGGACGGACTGGACATGTCCGTCTTCCAGAAAACCATGCCCTCCTACGACGAGGTGCTCGAGGTCCGGGCCGGTCGGGTGGCCATGGTGCGGGACTTCATCGCCGGTACCACCGCCGAGCAGCTTCAGGCGACGCACCCGGCACCGGACGAACCGCGCTTCACCGTCACCACGCTCGACTGCCTGCACGTCATCCTGCACGAGGAATGGGAGCACCACAGGTTTGCGGTCCGTGACCTGGACGCGATCGAAGCGAAGGCACTGCATGCGGGTGAACAGGACCGCTGAACAGCAGGTCTAATCACCCAAACTCAGCCCCGCCCTCCGCACACCTGCCTCCGCGCCCGGATTACGCCTCGTGCTCTCTCTTGGCTGCGGGCTGGCGCCGGGAGACGAGCACCGGACCCTTGGCATGGTGGAGGATGGCATGGGCAGTGGAACCGATGCTGCCCTTGATGACTCCGTGCCCTTTGGTTCCGACGACGGTCAGGCGGGCTCCCTCGGCAGCGTGCAGGACGGCGCGGGGTACCGACGTGTCGGTGAGCAGGTGCTTTTCCACAATGAGTCCCGGGGCAAGTTCCCGGGCCCTCGCGACGGCGGCGTCGAGGAGTGCCTCCGCCGCGGCGCCGGGATCCACGGGGTCGCGGACCAGCCGGTAGCCCGCGGGCACCGTCCGGACGTGGGTGACGAGAAGCCGGGTTCCCGCTGCAGTGGCTGCAGTGCAGGCATCCTCGAGTGCCGCCTGCGAACCCGAGTCGTCAACGGCCACCAGCACGGGTCCGTCAGGGTTGCCACCTTGCCGGATCACGGCAACGGGACACGGCGCCGTAGCTGCCAGTTCCAGGCTCACGGAACCGACCAGCAGCCCCATGAACCCTCCCAGCCCGCGGCTTCCCACCACCAGGAGTTCCTGGTCCGCCGCGATTTTGGGAAGATGCACGGCAGGGCTGCCGGACACCAGGCTGGTACGGACGTCGACGCCGGGGGAGGCCTGCTTCGCGTGCCCAACACCCTCTTCGAGCGTGACCTCCGCAGCCCGCTGCAAACCGCTGTCCGCAATGCCGGGGACCGGGCCAAGGTTCTTCGTCAGCAAGGGCCACAGCGTGCAGTGCACCAGATGCAGCTGGACGTTGCGCAGTGACGCCTGTTGCGCCGCCCACCGCACCGCCCGTGCGGCCGGTTCCGAACCGTCATAGCCCACCACGATGGCTTTGGATTCCACAATGCCCCCATTCCCAGGTGCCGGCCGCCACGTCGTCGTGGAGCCGGGGTCGTTTGCCTTATGCCGATCCTAGGGCAGGCCATGCTGGGGCACAGTGCCAATGTCCCCTAAAGCGGGCCGCACCTCCGGAGACGGGATCTACAGCG
Source organism: Arthrobacter sp. Leaf137 (assembly GCF_001423525.1). Classification (GTDB taxonomy): domain Bacteria; phylum Actinomycetota; class Actinomycetes; order Actinomycetales; family Micrococcaceae; genus Arthrobacter. The sequence goes on from NZ_LMOI01000022.1 coordinate 185,538, forward strand.
ACCGGACCAGCTGCCGTCCTACGGTCAGGCCGGTGAAGAGGCAGCCGCCCAGGAACGTCCCCTCCAATGCGTTGTAGCCGTGGGCGCCTCCGCCGCCGAACCCGGCCGCTTCCCCTGCGGCGTAGAGGCCCGGGATAGGGGAGCCGTCCTGCCCGAGGGCCTGGCCGGCGAGGTTGGTCTGGATTCCGCCGAGGCTCTTGCGGGTCACCACGTGCAGGCGCACCGCGATGAGCGGCCCCGCGGCAGGATCGAGGATCCGGTGCGGCTTGACGGTGCGGAAGAGCCGGTCGCCCAGGAAGCGGCGGCTGTTGCGGATGCCCGCCACCTGCGCGTCCTTGGAGTAGGGGTTCCGCACTTCGGCGTCGCGTTCTTCGATCTGCCGCCGAAGGTGCCCGTGGTCCAGCAACGCCTCGGCAGTGAGCCCGTTCATGCCACGGACCAGGTCCGCCAGGTTGTCAGCGACCACGAAATCGGCGCCGTGCTCCTTGAAGGCCTCGATGGGACCCGGTGCGCCCTTGCCCAGGCGGCTGCGGAGCAGGAGCCTGACGTCACGGCCGGTGAGGTCAGGGTTCTGTTCCGATCCGGAGAGGGCGAACTCCTTCTCGATGATCCGCTGGTTGAGGATGAACCAGGAATGGCTGTGCTGCTGGAGGTCCGGGGTGGTCCGCAACAAACGGAGGGTGCCAAGCGTGTCGTACCCGGGGAGCCCGGGCGCGGGCAGGCGGCGGCCCAAGGCATCGAACCAAAGCGACGACGGCCCTGGCAGGATCCGGATGGCGTGGTCCGGCCAGATGGGGTTCCAGTTCTGGATGCCCTCGGTGTAGTGCCACATGCGGTCGCGGTTGACCAGCCGTACCCCGGACCCCTCCGCGATGTCCAGCATGCGCCCGTCCACGTGTTGCGGCACACCGGTCACCATTTTCTCCGGCGGCCTTCCCAGCCGTTCCGGCCACCAGCGCCGCACCAGGCTGTGGTTGCCGCCAATGCCGCCGCTGGCGATCACCACTGCCTGGGCCCGCAGCTCGAATTCGCCCACAACGTCCCGGTTCGAGGAAACGCCGCGCGGCGAAGAGTCGGGTGCCAGGACCGAGCCGCGCACCCCGGTGACCGTGCCGCCGTCGTACGTTAATCCGTCCACCCGGTGCCGGAAATGGAAGCGGACGCTCCCCGCTGACGCCGCCGCCCGCGCCTTGTCCGCGAAAGGTTCGGAGACGCCGGTACCGGTGCCCCACGGGACGTGGAAGCGGGGCACCGAGTTGCCGTGCCCGCCCGCACGGCCGTCGCCGCGCTCGGCCCAGCCCACCAGCGGCGTGAACCGGATGCCCTGCTGATGCAGCCAGGAACGTTTCTCGCCCGCGGCAAACTCGACATAGGCGCGGCCCCACTGCTGCGCCCACCGGTCCTCGGCGAGCGGTCCGGCCAGACGGTCCCACTGCGCCGAGCCCTGCCAGTCCTGCCAGGCCAGGTCGAAGGAGTCCCGGACGCCCAGGCGGCGCTGCATGGGGGTGTCCACCAGGAACAGGCCGCCGAGGGACCAGAAAGCCTGGCCGCCCAGGTTCGCCGCGTTCTCCTGGTCCACGATGGCCACCCGCTTGCCGGCCCGCACCAGCTCGTTGGCCGCCACCAGCCCTGCAAGCCCGCCGCCGATGATGATGACGTCAGCGTCCATCCGAATATCCGCCCTGGTTGAGAGATAAGTGAGAGTCCAGCATCAACCTACAGCAGCGGCGGGATAGGGTCGTGGACATGTTTGAACTGGTCTCCCCGGATGTTTCCTTCTACCGTTCCTTCCTCGAGTCGCACCGCGAATGGGCAGGCGCCCACCAGGACGGTGCCGGGCTGTTCGCGGGGGATGACGTCAGCAGCCCGGCCGGGTTCGAGGCCTGGGTGAACAAGCTGGCGAATGCCGAACAGGCGGACGGGACGGGCGGTATTGTCCCGTGCACCTACTGGTGGATCACCGAGGGCTCCCGGTATGTGGGGTCCATCGCTTTCCGCCACTACCTCACGCCGGCGCTGCTGAACTCGGGCGGGCACATCGGCTACGGCGTCCGCCCGGCCCGCCGCGGCGAGGGTGCTGCAACCTGGGCGCTGCGCGAACTGTGCACCCGCCTGGCTGAACGCGGCGAGCCGGACCGGGTCCTGCTGACCTGCGACGACGGCAATGCTGCCTCGGCACGGACCATCGAGCGGTGCGGGGGCAAGTTGGAGGACGTCCGGCCGGATGACGACGGCGGGCACTTCAGGCGGTACTGGATCGACCTGGCCCGCGGCACCCGGGAAGGCGGCGCGGGCACCCCCGGTGCCCGTTAGCGGAAAGGTGGGGGAGCGCCGCTCACCGTTAATCTCACACCACTCACCGCAGGAATCATACGTTTACTGATCATTTGGCGCAGGATGGCCGGAGGCGTATCGAGGTGCCAAAAGGTCCGAGGGCAGGGCCATGAGCCTCTGGACTGCCGGACACTGACGTCTACTTGAGCAGGGGAAATCATCCATGGGCTTCCTGGACCGTGAAAGAACCATCGCGCCGGCGGGTTTCAACCGCTGGCTGGTGCCGCCGGCGGCGCTCGCCGTCCACCTCTGCATCGGCCAGGCGTACGCCACCAGCGTGTACAAGACGGCGCTGGTCAAGCATTTCGGCGCCAGCCTCACCGAGATCGGCCTGGTCTTCTCCATAGCCATCGTGATGCTGGGCCTGTCCGCCGCGATCATGGGTACATGGGTGGACCGGAACGGCCCGCGGAAGGCGATGTTCACGTCGTCCATGTTCTGGGTGGGCGGCTTCCTCATCGGCTCGCTGGGCATCTTCACGCACCAGCTGTGGCTCGTCTACCTGGGCTACGGCGTGGTGGGCGGCATTGGCCTGGGCATCGGGTACATCTCGCCGGTGTCCACGCTGATCAAGTGGTTCCCGGACCGGCCCGGCCTGGCCACCGGCATGGCCATCATGGGCTTCGGCGGCGGCGCGCTCATCGCCAGCCCGGTATCCACAGCGCTGCTCAAGGCGTACGATCCCAACTCCGGCGCGCAGGGCTGGGTGGCCAGCGGCGATGCCGTGGGCAAGCTCTTCCTGACCCTCGCCGTCGTCTACCTCGTGTACATGCTGTTCGGCGCCTTCACCATCAAGGTCCCCGCGGACGGCTGGCGGCCCGCCGGCTTCGACCCCGCCAAGGTCAAGGCCGCCAAGCTGGTGACCACCGAGAACGTCTCCGCTAAGAACGCAGTGAAAACCCCGCAGTTCTGGCTGGTGTGGGTGGCACTGTTCTGCAACGTCACGGCCGGCATCGGCATCCTGGAACAGGCGGCACCCATGATCCAGGACTTCTTCAGGGGGCCCGACGGCGCGTCCCTGGTCAGTGCCGCCGTCGCCGCAGGCTTCGTGGGGCTGCTGTCCATCGGCAACATGGCGGGCCGGTTCGCCTGGAGTGCCACCTCGGACATCACCGGCCGCAAGCGCATCTACATGCTGTACCTGGGCGTCGGGGCACTGCTGTACACGGTGTTGGCGCTGGCCGGATCCAGCACCACCATCTTGTACGTGGCGCTGGCGTTCCTCATCATCTCGTTCTACGGCGGCGGTTTCGCCACTGTGCCCGCCTACCTGCGCGACCTTTTCGGCACCTTCCAGGTGGGCGCCATCCACGGGCGGCTGCTGACTGCCTGGTCCGCCGCCGGTGTCGCGGGCCCGCTGATCGTCAACGCCTTCCTCGATGCCCAGGGCAAGCCCGGCCAGCTGACCGCGGCGTCCTACCAGCCCGCGTTGCTGACCATGGTGGCGCTGCTGGTGGTCGGGTTTGTGGCGAACCTGCTGGTCAAACCCGTCAGTGCACGATTCCACGAACCCCGCCTGGACCGGGACCGCCCGCACGAACCCGCCATGGAGGCCTGAGATGAGCAACGTGCCCAACAACAATCCCTCGGCACCGGACAACACAGTGGCCGTCAACACCGCCACCGGCAAGCTCGCCTTGGGCTGGGCCCTGGTGGGGGTGCCGCTGGCTTACGGCGTCTACGAAACCCTCACGCGGGTGGCCGCCCTGTTCGGCTGAGTCGTCCGCGTTCGCGATGCCGGCCCGCGACTTCGTCACGCACAGCATGCTTTTAGGGCACCAACGACGGCGGGGCCCTTGGGTTTCCGGGGTTTGGTCGCCGCCGTCGGGCTGAAAGCGTGCTGCGCGTGACGCATGATCAACTACTTACGACGCCGGTCCCGCAACAGGTGCCGGCGCTGCCGCATCCCGGCGGGTCAGGGAGGACCGGCCCACCAGCGCCACGAACAGCGTGAGCAGCGCGGTCATCAGCACACCGAGGCCCATGTGGACCTGCAGGAGCCCGGTGCCCAGTGCTGCGCCGGCCATGATGAGCCCCACGGCGGCGAGCCGGCGGCCCCAGAACGGGTGGGTGCCGGCGCCGAGCCGTGAATCGGCGGCCAGTCCGGTGATGGTGGAGGTGACCACCACTGTGGACACGTCCTTGACGTTGAGGTGCCGTGCGGTGGCGGCCTGAACCCCCATGGACACTGCCAGGACGCCGGTGATCGCGACCGTCAGCGGCTCGTTGTTCCGCGGCGTCACACCGCTGAGCAAGGCTACGGCCACGGCGGCCATCACCGTTCCGACGCCCACCAGCAGCGCGCTGGTGCGGTGCGACCAGCCGGATGTGGTGAGGCGAAGGGTGCGGCCGGAAACCAACGCACCCGCCATGAAACCAGCCAGCGCCACCACCGGTCCCAGCACGGGCAGGTTGTCGCCGCCCATCAGCGCCATGCCCAGGATCACCACGTTGCCGGTCATGTTCGCGGTGAAGACGCGGTCCAGGCCCAGATAGCCCACCGCATCGATCACCCCCGTGGAAAACGTCAGCATCAGCATGAGCACCAGGTGCAGCCGGGACGGTTCGGCGGGGAAGAAGCGTGCGGGCATGCGGTCGTCTTTCGCTGGTCCGGGGACACGGGAGGTTTCCAGTATGCGCCGGTGTCACGCAGAGCACGCTTTTAGATGACGCACGACGGCGGAGCCTTGGTATTTCCTGGTTCCGCCGCCGGCGGGAGGCCAAAAGTATGCCGTGCGTGACGCCGGCCCCGGACGAAGGTGCGCCGAAGCGAAGGTGCGTCAGGGCACCCGCTTCGCCAGCCGCCGTCGTAGGATCACCGAGGTCAGCCACGTGACGAGGCTGCAGGCCGCGGCACCCCAGAGGATGTCCGTCACGGCCACGATGGCGGTGAAGTCCCTGAGGACGGCGAGCCCGGTGAGGGCCCACGTGGCGTAGGTGAAGAACCCGAACAGCGCCGCCCCGGTGACCCGCTGCCGGATGGTCGCTTCAGGGCTGTTGGGCCGGACCCCGAAGTGGACCATCCCGGCCACGAAGATGACGTAGAACAGGACGGCAGCCACGAAATTGGTTTTGGCCGCGAGGATGCCCCCGATGGTTGATTGGTACAGCGGATTCGCCACCCCCAGGATCCACACCACGTCCAGCACCGCGAAGATGAGGGCTGCGACGACGTAGGCGGTCAGCCAGTTTTTGGTGCGGTGGCTCATGCTGGACTCCTATGGTGGGGGAAGGCTGCACTGGCAGTTCGGTGCCGCTGCGGTGTCCGGACGGGTCCACCCATACAACTCCCTTCCGGCTCCGAAGACTAAGTGGGCGGGCAGACCGCGCCGCGCAGCAGCGTGCGGCAGGCCAGGGGAAAGGACTTTGAGGCAATGAAGGACAAGAGCCGTAAGGCGCTCATCAGTGTTGGGCTCGCGGTGGCGGCCGCAGTGCTGATCGCGTGGGCAGGCAGCCAGGGCGGGTCCGCCATCGGTGGTTTCCCCGTGTTCGCGCTGGGTGTGGCTGCCGCGATGCTGATCCAGTGGCTGGTGTTCATCCCGTCCTTCGCGAAGCAGACCGAGAAGTTCTACGACCTCACCGGCGCCCTGACCTACATCTCCATCACAGTGTTCCTGGTGCTGGCCAGCCCGGGAATCGACGCCCGCGGCATGCTGCTGGCGGCGATGGTGGTGCTCTGGGCCCTCCGGCTGGGCGGGTTCCTTTTCCTGCGTGTCATGAAGCATGGCAAGGACGACCGCTTCGACGAACTGAAGCCCGATTTCGCCCGCTACCTCAACACCTGGACCCTGCAGGGCCTGTGGGTGGTGCTGACCGCGGCTTTGGCCTGGGTGGCCATCACCTCGGACAAGAAGGTGGGCCTGGACGGATTCTTCTGGGTTGGCCTGGCCGTGTGGATCCTGGGCATCACCGTGGAAATCATCGCCGACGTGCAGAAGACCCGGTTCAAGAACAACCCCGCCAACCAGGGCCGCTTTATCTCCACGGGCCTCTGGTCCAGGAGCCGGCACCCCAACTACTTCGGCGAAATCACGCTGTGGGTGGGCGTCGCCATCATCGCCCTGCCCGTGATCCAGGGCTGGCAGTGGGCAGCTCTCGTCTCGCCCGTGTTCGTCACCCTGCTGCTCACCAAGGGCAGCGGCGTCCCGCCCCTTGAAGAGAAGGCGGACAGGAAGTGGGGCGGCCAGCCGGACTACGAGGAGTACAAGAAGAGCACCCCGGTGCTCGTGCCCAAACTGACGTAGGCGGTTCCTCCGCAGGGGAGCGGACGACGGCGGCGCTTGAGCGGGTGCCGCCGTCCATGAGTTAGAATTGACGCATCAAGGGGAGTACTCCCGTCTGTGATAGGCCCGTCAATACGGATGCAGCGAAGCATCCCGGGCCATCGGCTCCGGTTCAGCCGGGCGGAGGAGACCTTGGCGTATCTGTCAGCGCCAACCCCCTTGGAGTACCCCAATGCAGGTAACACCACTGATCTGGATCATCACCCTTGCTGTGACCGTCCTGTTCTTCGTTTACGAATTCTTCGCGCATGTGCGCAAACCCCATGAACCGTCCATCGGTGAATCGGCGCGCTGGTCCGCGTTCTACATCGGACTGGCGCTGCTGTTCGGCGTGGGTATCGGCATGGTCTCCGGCTGGAACTTCGGCGGTGAATACTTCGCCGGCTATCTCACCGAGAAGGCCCTCTCGATCGACAACCTGTTCGTCTTCCTCATCGTGATGAGCGGGTTCGCTGTCCCCAAGAAGTACCAGCAGAAGGTGCTGATGATCGGCATCGTCATTGCGCTGATCCTGCGCGGTGGTTTCATCGCCATCGGCGCAGGCCTCATCGAGAACTTCTCCTGGATCTTCTACATCTTCGGCGCGCTGCTGCTGTTCCTGGCCTACAAGCAGGCGTTTGGCAGCCACGAGTCCAACCCGGCCGACGGCAAGTTCATGCAACTGGTGCGCCGCGTCCTGCCCGTCACAGACGAGTACCACGGGGACAAGCTCACCGTGAAGAAGGGCGGCACCCGCTTCTTCACCCCCATGATGCTGACCATCATTGCCATCGGTTTCGTGGACCTGATCTTCGCCGTTGACTCCATCCCCGCTATCTACGGGCTGACCAACGAGGCGTACATCGTCTTCACCGCCAACGCGTTCGCCCTGATGGGCCTGCGCCAGCTGTTCTTCCTGATCGGAGGGCTGCTGGAACGCCTGGTGTACCTGGCCCAGGGCCTGGCAGTCATCCTCGCCTTCATTGGCGTGAAGCTGGTCTTCCACGCACTGCACGTCAACGAGCTGTCCTTCATCAACGGCGGCCAGCCGCTCCTGTGGGTCCCCGAGATTCCCATCTGGTTCTCGCTGGTGTTCATCGGCGCCACTATTGCTGTAGCCACGGTTGCCAGCCTCATGAAGACCCGCGGCGATGAGGACAAGAACGACCGGCACACGGTGGAGGGCGGCACGGTGGCCGCTGCCTCCAAGGACCAGCGGGAAGCGGATCCGCAGTCCGACGACGACCTGAGCCCTACCGCCCGGGGACCCAAGTAGCTGGTGTGAGCCACTGCATAGCGGGAAGTTCCGGCCGATAAAGAGGTTGGAGAGTGCCAATGGCCCCTGGAATCCCTGCAATTGCACGGGTTCCGGGGGCCGTAGGCCTTCCTGGGGGTGGATTTGCGGTGGGGTTGGTGGGCGTGTATTGTTTTCTAAGTCGCCGCGAGGGAGACAGCGAAGAGCTGGTAACCGCGGGCGGCCAAACTCCCAAAAACCAAGACCAAGATTTARTTGCTCTTCAGGGCGCTGAAAAMTGGTGGGAGCGGTCATCTTCCGCTTCAAGTCCTGAAACATGGATTTGCATCGGGCCGGGTGGTCGGGTAAGTTTGGAAAGTTGCTCCGGAGCGATCCTGAACGGAATGTTTGGGTGGTGCCGGGTGTGTCTGTTGTTTGAGAACTCAATAGTGTTCCAAGTTTGTTGATANTGGTGGGAGCGGTCATCTTCCGCTTCAAGTCCTGAAACATGGATTTGCATCGGGCCGGGTGGTCGGGTAAGTTTGGAAAGTTGCTCCGGAGCGATCCTGAACTGGAAATGTTTGGGTGGTGCCGGGTGTGTCTGTTGTTTGAGAACTCAATAGTGTGCCAAGTTTGTTGATACCAATTTATTGTATTGAATTGGTTGAATTTGCTGT
>NZ_LMOI01000023.1 GCF_001423525.1 Arthrobacter sp. Leaf137
CTACCACGTGGACTGCAAGGACACCAAGATCCGCCAGACCGGCCGGAACACCTACCACGTGGACTGCAAGGACACCAAGATCCGCCAGACCGGCCGGAACACCGTCCTCGGTTCCCACCTGGCCTGGGGCGACCCCCGCCGCGGCTGGGACTTCGTCTCCGCCGGCCGCGGCGACGTCCCCTGGGAAGCGTCCTTCCGGGCGCTGGCCGCCATCGGCTACGACGGACCCATCTCCGTGGAATGGGAAGACGCCGGCATGGACCGCCTCCACGGCGCCCCCGAAGCCCTCGCAGCCCTCAAAAAATACGACTTCCCCGCCTCCCAGACCAGCTTCGACGCCGCCTTCAGCAGCTAGGACTGAGGCGTGAACCAGAACTGACTCCATTGAAGAGCAGCATTCGATGAGGAATTCTTGTCTCGGGACTCGTCACCGACAAAGTGATCAAGTACGTGATTGAGAACGAGTTTGCCAACTGGCGTCCCAGACGTAGCGTGGACTCAGAAGTATGCGGTTCCCAACCGGGAGGTATCGATGGGCGGGCTCGATGACCTGCTGGCCGGGTCGGCGGACCGGTGGGCGAAGGCGGAACGCCGGGCCGAGGGAGTCGCCGACCTTTGTCTGGGCCGTGCTGTCCGAAATTACTTCACCCTCTATTTGCCCATTGGGGCGGTGGTACTCTTCCCCACCGGTGCGAGCCTAGGAATGCTGTCCTTCCCGGACGAAGCCAGCATCACCAACATATTTGGCTTTGGCTGTCTCCTGACCGGCGTCGGCCTTATGATCGGCGGCCTCGTCTCCAACCCAAAGTCCTCGAGAATGCTGCAACATGGCCACCAGCGACGTTACTCTGTCCCTCCGCGACGACGAACGGAAGGCTGTACGCCGGCAGATCCTCGGCAGGGCGGCCACGACCCCGGACCACATGAACGTCAAACATGCCGCAGCCGTCCAAGCCAGAAAGGGACTCGCTACCCAACTCGTCTACTCGGTGGCGATGTTTTACATCTTCTTCCAGCAGGTAGCAATGTTCGAAAGTCCTCTCCGATGGCTTTCTGCGGGTGGCGCCATTCTTTACATCGTCGCCATCTTTTTCGTGGGACGTGACTTCCGGAAGTCGGGCCAGTTCCTCGCGGCCGATCCGACACTTGGCAGGAAAGTCCGCGGGCAACGAGCGCCAGGCCGCAGCGAATCAGCTCACCCCAGTTGTTCCCTCAGACCGGTCAGGAATCGGTGCCTATGGAGGGCGCCTCAACGGCTTCCCGAATCCTCTGGAGCGTTTTTGGCCTGGCCGCGATCTCGATGACTCCGCCGTCTGATTCGACACTGACGACCTGGAAACCGGGCGGCACGTGATGCTTATTGTCGTCAGGATCCGCATACCGCGGAGCTGAAACGGCGCCAAGCCCGGTCAGGGCCTTGCTCCGGCCGGTTGGCACAAGATCTTCGTAGACGGCTGGTTGGAAGTCGATCCGGCCCGGCCCCGGATCTGCGATGCCCATCTGCCAAATGGTGCTTAGGGAACCGGGCCTCGCATAGGGATACCGCAGGAACATGAGCGCCTGCCCTCGCTCGTCGAGTCTGGCGTCGGTCTTCCGGAACCGCCTCTGCGCGAACCATGTCATTGATGCGACCGCCAGTCCGTAGAAGATGCCATTGACCGCCAAAGCCCGCGTTGCGTCCCAGAATGAGGCTGACGCCCAGCCAGAGGAAACCAGTGGTGACCCCGACCAGGACGGCGTGCAGAATAGGGCGGCTTCCGGCCCACTCTCTCCAGGCCGACCAACCGCCCCGCGGTGTCCCCCCGGCAGCTGCCGGCTTGTTCATAACCGGCCGCGCCCCGGGTAAGGCTGAATCCTCATAGTCCGATCCAAGCGGCGAGATGCAGGTCAGGCAAGGGATTCGACCATCCTTGGTCAACCCTTCAACAACCCGGTTCTTTCCTCTAGTAGTCGATGGCTTTCCGGTCCATGGATTTCAGTGCGGCGAGGCGGGCTTCCACTTCGGACTGCTCCCCGAGGTCTTCGAGGGAGGCGAACTGGGCGTCCAGGGAGGAGGCGGCGAGTTCCTGCTGGCCGCGGACGGTTGCTTCCTGGCGGCGGATGTTCTCCTCGTACCGGCCAATGGCCGACGTTGGGTCTCCGGTGTCCAGGGCCTTGAGGGCGTCGTTCACCTGGGTCTGCGTGGCGGCGACCCGGGCCCGGTTGACCAGCTCGTTGCGTTTGGCGGTCAGTTCCCCGAGCTTGCCGCGCATCTGGTCCAGGCCGCTCTTGAGCTTATCGACGACCTCGTTCTGGGCGGCCAGACCAGACGCCTGGGCCTTGGCTGTGGTCTCGGCGGTCATCTGCCGCTGAAGAGCCAGCCGGGCGAGGGCATCGAACTTATCCGCGTCACTGCTATTGCCCGCGGTCCGGAACTCGTCGGCCTTCCGGGACGCTGCGACTGCCTTGTTGCCCCAGGAGGTGGACTCGTCGACAGCCCGGTTGTGGTCGTCCTCGGCCATCCGGAGGTTGCCGATCGTCTGCGCGATCGCGGCCTCGGCTTCACGGATGTTGTTCGAGTAGTCGCGGACCATCTGGTCCAGCATCTTCTGCGGATCTTCCGCGGAGTCCAGGAGGGCGTTCAGGTTGGCCTTGGCCAGCTGGGCAACGCGGGCGAAAATACTCTGCTTCACGGAGGTCTTTCTATCGGTGGTTGCCTTCGCATTCTATGCGTCCGGCAAGACTGGCCATGACCACAACATCGTATGCGCATTGGAAGACCTGGCGCTTCAAGTTCGATCCTCGCCGTTAGCGGTCTCCTCAATCCAATCGATAGCCTCATCGGGGAACAGGAAGCCTTCGGATTCACCGTTTCTGCCCCACCATGAGTCCCCCGGCGGCGGCCCACCTGCCTCGACAATCTTTGCAATGACCTCGGGCGGAAGGACATCACCGTTGTTATTGATCAGCCATTGTTGCGTTGTGGGCTCAAGATTTGGCCACCACTGCTGGACGCTCATAGTCAAAGTCTCCCACCGACACGACCTGGGGCCGAAGAATTCCCCACATGCCTGACGAAAGCCATCTTCCGGCTCGTCCCCTGCCCCGGGCGTCCTCGAGCATAACCGGTTCGGGTGCCCGACCGGAGAACGTTGTCCGCGCCAGGCCGCAGCCGATCAGGACCATCAAAGCGAAGACGAGCAGGACCCATGCGGTGGTTCCGGTCCACCGCCTAATATCAGCCGACTCTGGCCTGGTCCAATGCGCTGAGCAGGCCCTCGGCGTCGGCAACGTCGTAGAAGGCCACCGTTTGCCCCAGCCCGAAGCTAACGACATCCATCCCGGTGTTTTGGTACATTCCCAAACCCATTCCGAAAATTCCACCCATGCCCTGAGACCCGAACGCCACGCTGACATGGCGCCCATCTCTGGACCGATCTACCTTGGTCGCTACCCCGCTGACAGGCGAATCTGAAACGGATCGGTCTCCGATGCAGACGATTGCCCGGCGATCAGAGAGTCCGTACACCGTGCGTAGCTTCCGCCGCTTCTTGACGATGAATCTGCCAAAGATGAAATAGAGACCGACCAGGACGAAGGGTATGCCCCACAGCGCGAAGAAGGGCTGCTGCTTGACGGTGGTGACGACCATGAACTCCCAAAAGATTGCGAACACGCCCCAGAGGATGCTGAATGGCACCAGAAAGGCGTCCGCCCCGGTAAAACGGACCTGCGGATCGGGTTGACCCACCCACAGGAGCTTTTCGCCTTGGCGAAGGAGTGGCAGGATCCGGCTTCGGGGATCGTTCATGCCACGAAGTGTTACACAGTAATTGGGAATTGTTGCGACGCGCTTACTGACAGCCCTTCAAGATGCCGGCCATGGCATCGTGCTCTGCCTGGGTTACCCAGAGAGTGTATTTGCCCTTGACCGCTGTCTGGCGTGCAACATATTCGCACCGGAAAGCCTTGTTCGGCGGTAGCCACGTTGCGGCGTCTTTGTCGCCTTTGGCGCTGTTGGTGGGGCCGTCGGCCGCCATGAGGTTTTGTGGGTCGTTGGCGAGCTGTTTGCGCTGATCGGCACTCAGCTGTTGTGCACCTTTTTGCCAGGCGTCGCTGAGTGGCACGATATGGTCGATCTGAACGTCGGAGCTGGTGTTCTGGCCGCGGACGAAGTTGATGGTGGCGCCGGTGTACTTGTCCGCGAGCGTGCCTGTCATGACGACGCAGTCGTGGGTGCCTGCCTTGAACGTTTCGCCGGTCAGATCGCGGGAGAGAATGTCATTGCGGGTATCGCACCCGTTGTGGTCTGTATCGGCCCAGGCAGGTCCGAACTCATCGCGGGTGTAGCCGGTCTTCGGGGCGCGGCCCTTAACTGGGATGCTCTCCAACTGAACAAGAGCCTGGGCGGCTGCACGGCCCATGTCGCCGCCTCCCGGCTGAGTCGCAGAGTTGCTGGGAGCAGAACCGACGCCGTCTATTGCGCGGGCGGCAACGTCGCAGCCAGCAAGAGGACCGGCCAGAAGAAGGGCGGCTGCAGCTGTCAGGACTGGGGCGGTGGAGCGAATGATGTGAGCGGCCCTTCTGTGTTGCTTAGCAAGGTTTCCACGCTATCGTCGGGCATCGCCTACAAACGGCAAGAGTGCATGTCGTGCCCGCCACATGCTGGAGTACTTGCCAGAACCGGGCTGTCAGGCGGAGGTCAGTTCGCTGTGGTGAGTCGTACCTTTGACCGTGTGCCTATGAGCCGTTGCTTCGTCAGCGGTCGTCCAGTGATTTATGGAATCCGGCGGAGTCGGGAAGGATCTCACTGAGCTTGGCGATTTCCCGGATGTGTTCTGATGTGAAAATGATTTTTCCCTTGCCCCAGCATGCGTGGGGGAAGCGTCCGCTGGCCACGCCATCGCGCAGCCAAGACTCCGTGCAGCGCATCAGCGCCGCGGCTCCGGCGGGCCCAAAGAATTCGATGTCCACGGCTTCTCCCAGGAAATGGTGCGGGTTTCTCAGGTTCATGCCCACCGCGAGATTCACCGACATGACCGACGACTCTCGAACGCTATGGTGGTTCAACTCTGCAGACATTGACAGAATGCTCACCTAAAGCCTTTGGAAAGCTGTCACCGAACGCTCAGTGGCGTCAGCACCCACTGGCGATCAGCCACGACGCAAGAGTGTGGCGCAGGTCGTGAATCCCTGGATTCTTCGTCAGCCCTGTACCTGGGCGGTACGAACGGCAGGCACCCAGTAGTGATGCCAATAGAGCTTGTGGATGATGCGCCGCCCTTGGGCGTCGTGAACACAAGTTCCTTGCCGGGCCTGCTCGCCACCAAAGGGATCAGCAATTCCAACCTTCGTGCTTCGAACGAACTAAGGCTCTAAGTAAAAGTCTCCCGTTTCCGCGACCTGCCGAAGAGCTTTCGGGGGCTCTTAGGATTGCGGGACGACGTTCGTGTCGTTGTTTGGGACACGCCCGGCTGCCCGGAACCGTGCCCGCCGTCTCGAGGACCTGTGACACCACAGGTGTGGTCGCCTCGTCGAGTTATTGAGTGGAGTCTTCTCGAACGACGACGCCTTCGTCTCCGGGGAGTACTTTGCCCTGATCCCGCTCGGCCTGATCCTCAACGTTGAGCTCCCAAGCGTCTCCCGTAGAGCAGACGGCAGTAGCGCCCACTCGGTAGGATTTATCAGCTGCGCTAGTATCGAAGCTTGCGCGAAGGACAGCCCCCCCTTCTGCGAAAACGGTCGGGTGTGTCGTTGGATTGACGGTGCGTACAGTCATGCCGAGGGATTTCCAATATTCGGCTACGCGTTTGGCGTCCTCAACATGTTCGGTTTCTTGGGGTTCCGCCACCGCGCACATCAGAATAGGCCGCCGCGGCGGCCAGGCCGAAGCCCGCGCACCCAGCGCCAGAGGGACGCCACCACAAGCCATGCCAACACGTTAAAGCAAAAACCCCCTATGACGAGGGGGTATGCCGTGCCCGAGGTGGGACTCGAACTGTCTTCCGGGCCTTGCAAACACAGGGAACCCGCGAAAGCATGCGGAAACCGTGCCAGTCCGAAGCCAGTAAGAGCCACTACGAGACGAAAAGTGTGGACAATGTCCACAGGCGTTTCGGCATTGGCTTAGTTGAGTGACCTCAGTCATTCATTTGGGCACCGGGATTCGGTGAAGGCAATCTGTCAGGCAGTGTCCGCCTTTTGAAGGCCGGCTTTGTAAGGACAAGCGTGTTCGATCGTGCAAGCACTGTGCTGATTGTCGCATCGAAAAAGCGAATCTGCTCGCGTGGTTCTACTACTATGCAGTACACGAACAGCGGTTTCGTGCTTTTCATCTGTCCACGCGTATCGCTCATGCCATCCCTCTGCTGAGAGGATTCCAATGGCAGTACTTTTGAACCCATAATCCTCCAAGGCGTCAACGAAATTCTTTGGCTCGCACTCTTCCCCGGAATCGTCAGTTGTCATGTCCCAGGGCGAAGCTAAATTCCAACCTTTCCTCTCATCCCACAGACTCAAGATCAGGGCGCATCCAATCAACAGAGCCGCGCAAGTCGCCAAGCCGACGTTTATCCAGAGGACGATCATCGTGCCTAAGTGAAGCTGGACCGTGGGCGTGGAGCCCTCTTGTTCAGTGGCAAAGGCAAGAGCTGCGGCCGCGATGATCGGCTGCGCCACCGCCAGAGCTGCGACGAGCCGGAGCCGTGACACCATACGCGCTGCCACCCCTGTGAACGTGGAGTGAGCGATAGTGGCGGCAACGGCAGCGGCCGTAGTAATAAGAACCGCGATGATGTTTGTGACTTGGGAAGTCGACCAATTCTTTGTGTGCACCGAAGCGATGATCGTCAGCCACCACAAACCGCCGGCAACTACGGCGCATGAAAAAACGGCGTTGGTCAGCCACCCCCGCGACGTCATGCGAAAATCGACTTGGGCAAGGCAAAGGGATCCGTTCGGTATCTCTACACCGTGCAGACCAACCGTGGCCGTGTGACCCACCACACGGTCATTGGTGTATTTCCTCCCGTCTTCATTCGGCCGCCCGGCGAGCAACCGTGCTCGGACCACTTCCACCCCAGGGGGTGCAGTCAATTCCAAGTGGTAGCTGGAGGCGTTCTCGGCACCCGGCACCTGTAACCGGATACTTGTGGGAATCAGGCCCATGGCAGCTGGGAAGCTTACGCGAACCTTTCTTTTTGCTTGGAGAAGTCTCCACCTCCACGAATGGGAATTTGAGGGGGCCGCCTCTGGTCGCCCTCCCGCTACTTCGCCCGCACTCTCTTTCCTGTCATCACGCTCATCCTCGGGCTGCACCGGCCTTGGCGTGGGCTGATCATCATGCCGATAGAAGGTCATGTGATCGACTTGCGTGACTAAAGGAGTCATACGGTTCCAGCCTGTGGGTTCATTGAACTCCAGGTTTAGTAACCGATGGCGCTTTGTTGTCTCATCTTTCTTGCCGGCCGGAAGGAAGACGTACAGCGAAAAATTCTTGCACAGAAGGTAAACAACGGCCCGTACGAGTGGATCGCTAGCAAGTGGTATCAAGTAGGTTGGCATTTTTTGCTCTTCGGCCCCAAAGGACGCTAACGCTTGCTTTGATTCCTTCTTTTCACCGGCGACGAGCTCACGGATGAAAGGCAGAACCTTTTCGTAGTCGACCTCAGGCCTGAGCGTGGCTACAGCAGCAAGTAGGAGAGATTCGTCCAACTGCTGGGTCAGGCGAATCCCAGGCGTCGGCAACACCTGGCCGTACTCATCAGTTATCCGCATATTGACCACGGTGCGTCTCCGCATCAGCGTGATGGGCACAATCCAAAACCGGCCGCCAGTCCTGTCAATCACAACGGGTGCGTCCTCGCGCACATTGAAGTCGACGGTGATACGACGAGTCACATTGCGGTCCTCATCAAACCTGACTTTCTCCACCCTCCTAACCATCCACCGATTGAACTGCATCTCACCAAGCAAAAGTCGTCGGCCTATTTCCGCACAGAGCGGATCCACCAATTTTCCGCGTCTGTGGCTGACGCTGAGTGCGTGGTCAGTCGGATCCAGGGACCACTCTCCGTCCCCGATTGTTTGCTGCCCAGTTTGACGCTCATCTAACCCAGTCACTGCAAATACCTCCGCACATCATCAGGAATGATTCACACTCGTGAACACCCCAGCTGTTCGAAGGCACGCTTCTTGGCCAATGGCCTCGTTATACACCCTTACGTCAATGCCATCAACCGGTTGCCCGGCGATTACCGACTGCAGGCTTCGATATCCGACAAGGGTTCATAAGCCTGCCTTCCGGTCTACGCTTCTCCCGCTGCTGCTCGCGGCCCACAGCCAGCGATTCGGGACTTCTGGCGGGATTCATCAGCCCTTGATTCCTGTGTCATGGCCCTTTGCCACCGAAGTCATGCTGCCCCATCACCCCGCACCGATGAACGAGTACAAGCTGTATCGCTGCTTGTCATTCTGATAGTTCCCATGATCGCTGGGCGGGTCCTCCGCGCAACCAGGGCGCTACCGCGCCCACCCCGCTGCCGGTCCCCCAAGTTGCACTCCGGCCCCTCAGCCCAGCGGATCGTCCCCTACCAGACCGACGCCCACCACCAACGAACCGCAGAAAATCCACGCAACACCAGGGTGAAAGAAACTAATCATGGAAGAGCTCACCATCAAAACACCAGCAGATGTCCTCAGCTTCATCGGGCACACCCTCGGCTTCTGGCCACAGGAAAGCCTGGTCTGCATCACCCTTCACGAAAACAGCATCGGCGCCACACTCCGTATCGACCTCCCCCAACTCCCCGGGCAGGAACTCCCCTACGCCCGGACGGTCGCCCACTACCTCACCTCCGACACCACCGCCACATCACTCCTCTTCGCCATCTACACCAGCGAACCCAGCCAGCCCGGACAACCAAAACCCCACGCAGCGACCATCGCCGCCCTGACCGGCGTCCTCGCTGAACAGGACATCACCATTCGGGACGGACTCTTCGTCGGGGACGACACGTTCTCCCCCTACGACGACGAACCAGGCACCGCCCTTGCCCTGCCGGTCACCGACACCCAAACCAGCGCCATTAACGCTGAATTCATCTACCGCGGCAGCGCCGTACAGCCCACCGACCGTGTCACCCTTCCAGCCACCGGCCAGGATGAAGCGAAAGCTGCAGCCGTTGAGCAGCATATGAATGCGATCCGGAACCAAACCGACGGCAAAGCCATCCAGAACGGCCGGAAACTCTGGGCAGACATGCTCAACTCGAACTCATTCCCGAGCGATGACGACTGCCGCGCCCTAGTCGCACACCTGCAGTTTCCCGGCATCCGAGACCGGCTTATCGCAGACATCCCTGGCTTGGACGAACCCATGCAAAACATCCTGTTCGCCCAAACCGATAGCGCACCACAATGGTCACGCGTCGAATGGGCCCAACAATTGCTTCTCCACGCCTACGCCCGCACCAGCCCCGAGCACGCAGCACCCGTTCTGACCACCATCGGCTACATCAACTGGTGGGAAGGCCGGGGCAGCAAAGCCCACCAATTCCTCCAACTCGCCCTCGACACCGACCCCGCCTACCGTCTCGCACGCCTCAGCGACCAAATGATCGGCTCCGGAATCGTCGCCGGCTGGAATATGAACAAAAACACGGCCTACAAAGCCCTACCCTTCGACTGAACCAGCAGCTCCGCAGTCATCCTGCCGAGAGTCCAGTACAAGCGCGAAGCAAGCCCCACAGCTTTACAGAATCTTTATTATCGGCGTTCAAAGCACGGGAGTAGAAGTAGCTGCGAGAACTCCCGTGTCCGTTCTCATGCCAGATGTCAGTTTTCGCATCGAACGTGTCAGTCTACGGATCCCGGGCCATTCTCAATCAAGCTGTCAGTGCGGTCGCTGCGCTGCGACGAACCGCCCCTGTGGCGTCGTCTGGCTTGTATACGGGTTCAGTAGTAACGCTGCGACTCCTTTTAGCGCGTTCCAGGCGCTTGTGAATTTTGCGGAATTGACAACATGAATGAGAAAGAATCCGCGAGATCTGTCTCATTCAACCTGTCAGTCCCCAGGTCAGCACTGACATCTGGGATGAGACCGGACATCCCGTGCGTGAAGGAACTGGTTTTTTCGCAGGTCAGAGAGGCGATGCTGCGAACATGACCACTCTAGGCTCAATGCCTTGATCGAGGCCGGCGCCCCATGGGACATGGAAGGGCGTGACGTCCCTATGGGCCAGGACCTGGCGCCCATTCTCGACAGCTGGTCCGCCTGGACCGGTGTAGGGTCCGGGGGCTTGACCCTGACACTGGAAATAACTGGCCAAATCAGGCCCCGTTGAAGTCTTTGTGATGCCGAGCGAGGCAAGAAGCCTGCCCAGATTCATCGACGCAGTCGGTAACGTCCCCGGGTGCTCCTAGCTGAGTGTTGTGGCTTCGGCTTCTTCCTAGGGGGAAAGCGTTTGCAGATTCGTGGCTGAAGAGCGGCCGTCAGCGCCGCCTGCCGACGTAGTGCTTAATTCGCGCGCCCCATAAGGTCCAAGGTTTCTCCAAGTTCTTGGGGTGTGGCAGTTCGCCGGCGGACCGGTGGAGGGTTTGTCCAAGTCGGACACAGTGTATCTCCAAGCACGATGCTCAATATTGGAGGCCATCAGCACCTTTCTGAGGAGAAGATGTGGTACTCAAGCCAGCTGAAAACCCAGGCAGACGCCTGAACCCAAGACTTGCAACCGGCCGCGGTATCGCCGCGGCAGCCGCCCTGGTCCTGACCGCCACCGGACTCGGTTCGGCTGTGGCAGCCACACAGGTAACAGTCAAGAACCCCGGGCACCTGATCGCGGTCGGCCCCGTCAACACCGAACACGGCTTCCCGTCCTGGTACGAAGACAGCACCAAAACGCGCGTCGAGCTGTGTCTTGATGCGGAAAATCCCTTATGCGGATACCTACCTGGTGACGTCCCTAACGAATCCGCCCCTATCTCGTTCCCGGGCAACTTCCCGGATGAGGCCTTCTACATGCTCGCCGGGTCCGAACTGGATCTCCCCGGCGGAGGACGGGCCGTCCTGGTTCTCGGCCTGGAAGCCGCCTTCGCCAACTCCGTGACCGATGGTGACCAGGTGGTGTTCGGCCGCCAGCGGGTGGTGGTCAAGGGCGGGCCGGCGAACGCCACGCTTGAGTTCAAGCACCCTTACGGCACCATCACCATCGATACCGACGGGTCCGGCGGCGGCAAACTCGTGGAAGACATCTCACCGGCAATCGGCAACTTCAACACCGCATTGAAGAGCAACATCGGGCCCTTCTTGAAATGGGACCCGGCCATTGCTCCGGCAGCCCCTGATGGATACCTCGGCGACCCGAACCAGGAGCACGCGGTCACCGGCAGCCCCATGAATTACAACAAGTTCTCCATCACCGGCGGCGGCCTCAACCTGGAAACCACACAGTTCGGCCTCATGGGCAAGATTTCCACTAACCGCGGGGTCAGCGCCGACGGCGCCGTCCTCAACGGGGACATGATCGATGTGTTCGCCAGCAGCGGCCCCGAAGCGCAGCTGCAGGTGGACGGACAAGGTCCGGCTTTCGAAACGACGCCCATGGTCAGCGACCCGGGCAGCGGACGCTACTACGCCCGGATCAAGCTCAACGGTACCGCTCCGGAAAGTATCAAGATCACTAACATTGGTGACAAACCCGCCAGCAGCAGCACCACCAGGGTGGCCACGCCAAGCACCGTTGCCGTCACCAAGGCTTCATTCGACGGAGCCGCACTGACTGTTTCCGCCGTGTCCAGTGAAACGGGTGCTTTGACTGTCACGGACATCGGCACACTCGACAACGCAACTCCCGGAACGCAGACCGAGAAGTCGTTCCCGGTCATTGCGCCTCCGGCGACTGTGACCGTGAAAACTGCAAGCGGTGGTTCGGCTTCCCTGCCGGTCACGATCAGCGGCGGCGGCGCGACCCCTGTGGGCCTAGATCCCATAACCCCGCAACCCGACCCGGGTCCTGTGACGGACACGGGCGGCGGCACCGGCAGCGTCACCCCGGCGCCTGTTGACCCGAACGCACCTGCCACCGCGTCTGCCACTGCAGCCTCGCCTTCATTGAACCGAGGCGGCACGGTACAGCTGGATGGCACCCGCTCCACCGGCGCCATCAGCTACAAGTGGCGCCAGGTGAGCGGCCCCGCGGTGACCCTGTCGAGCGACACCGCGGCAAAGCCGGTCGTTTCCATTCCCTTCTACGCCAAGAGCACGGACACTGCCCCACTGATGGACAAGGGGGACGGCTCGGTGAAGATCGAGCTGGTTGTCACCGATATGAATGGTGCAAGCAGCGCCCCGGCCACCATTGACTTGGCCATCCAGGCGGACACCCTGGCAGTCGACTCCGGATCCCGCCACCGGGTTGGAAAGGACATGAGGATCACGGGCACGTCCACGCTGGGAAACAGCACGGCACTCCTGATACCGGCCACGACGGTTGTCATTTACGACACCACCCCCGGCCGGGCGGTTACCAAGCTCGGTACCGCACAGGTGGACACGTTGGGCACCTGGTCGTTCCAGGCCAAGCCCGGACCGAACCGGCAAATCACCAGCGTGATGGTCCAGTCCAGCCGCGGCGGTACCGCGACCGGAGCAGTCACCGCGCGCTGACCGCAATACCGATACCAGGTCAGGGTCCTGTCCGCTCAACGGACGGGACCCTGACCTATGTGCTTTCCGGGGACTGGGACGATGAAATTAACGGTGTTAGGTGCACCGTGCACCGACAGCAATCAGGCACCACGGGCAGCGAGAACCAGGACGGGCATCCGCGCATAAACGAGCTGACAGGTAGGCTGAATTGGTGTATGTCTCTCATGCTGCGGACCCTCCTCTGCCATCCATCATGTCGACCACAAATCCTGGTACGGGTGAACCTTGCATCGGACTGGAACCTGCTGCAGGGAGACTTCAAAGCCCGGGCCGGATATGACATATCGGTTCCTTCTCTCACGTCGTTGGATGGGTTTCCTGCTTTTGGCGGCCCTTATTGCAACAGCCTGCGCCGGACTCAGCAAATGGCAGATGGATCGCCGCAATCAGGCGGTCACTGAGATCCGGCGTGTCCAGCAAAACTACGAAAAATCCCCTGCGCCGTTCGAGCAGGTGAAACAGTATTTCTCCGTGGCTGACCCGGACATGAAATGGACAACAGTGTCGCTTGCTGGTCACTATCTGGTGCAGGACCAACGAATTGTCAGGAACAGGCCAAACAATTCCGCTCCCGGTTATGAAGTTCTTGTTCCCTTTCGGCTCGGCTCCGGCGAGACCGTGGTCGTGAACCGGGGGTGGCTGCCAATTGGCAACGTGAAGCCGGGGTACCCGGATGTTGTCCCCTCCCCGCCGGCGGGAAACGTCGAGGTGGTGGTCCGTATCAAACCGTCCGAACAGACACTGGACGGCAGGACCGCGCCCGAGGGCCAATTGCCAAGCATCGCCCTGTCCGACTATGCCCGGCAGCTGGGGTACCCACTGCTGACCGGAAGCTACGGCCTGATGGCCTCCGAATCGCGCGCTCCGGACTCAGCGCCTCAACAGCTCGCCATGCCCGCTGTTCAGGAAGGATCGAATCTGTCCTACGCGATGCAGTGGCTGACCTTTGGAATACTTGCCTTCGTAGGCTTCGGATACACCGCCCGGCAGCAGGCCCGCATCGCCCGGGAGGAATGCGAAGACCAGACGCACGGCGACCCGCACGACCCGGCCCCGCACGTCCGGCGCGAAGAAACAACCCGCAAGCGCAACAGCTCTGACGAAGAAGAGGACGCCCTGCTGGACCGAATGGGGCTGTGAAAGGATTTCACGCTTGGTCCCGGGACGAACCGGGATTTTTACATTGATACATTCTGGAATGTACTCTGGGGGTTATGGAAACCCTCACGAACGCTCCTGTTCTGGCACGGTTTGGGTATGCGGTCTCGGATCCGACCCGGGCCAAGATCTTGCTGGCCCTGGCTGACGGGCCCGGGTACCCGTCCGAGCTTGCCGAATCCCTCGGTGTTTCGCGGCAGAGCATGTCCAATCACCTGACCTGCCTGCGTGGCTGCGGTCTGGTCGTGGCCGTTCCGGACGGCCGGCGAACCCGGTATGAGCTCGCTGACACCCGGCTGGGGCACGCGATCAGGGATCTTCTGGGTGTGGTGCTGGCCGTTGATCCGGCCTGCTGCGCAGCTGACGGGACGTGCGTGGCATGAGCGCGGCACTCCAGCTCACTGCTGATACGGGACGCCGCGCAGTATTGAGCCGCCGGATCCGTTTTTTCGCCGCCGCGACCATCACATATAACGTCGTCGAAGCCGTCGTCGCGCTTTGGGCCGGTAACCTGGCGGACTCCTCTGCGCTCATCGGCTTTGGTCTGGATTCGGTGATCGAGGTGGCCTCGGCGGTCGCTCTGTCCTGGCAGTTCTCCGCACAGGACCCGGAACGGCGCGAACACGTGACGCTGCGGATCATCGCGGTGTCCTTTTTCGCCCTGGCCCTGTTCGTTACCGTGGACTCGGTCCGTTCCCTGACCGGCGGCGATGAGGCGCAGCACTCCACGGCGGGCATCGTGATCGCCGCACTTTCATTGGTGATCATGCCTGTCCTGTCCTGGCTGCAGCGCCGCGCGGGCCGGGAATTGGGCTCACGCACGGCTGTCGCTGATTCCAAACAGACCCTGCTGTGCACCTATCTTTCCGCTGTTCTGCTGGTGGGCTTGGTGTTGAACAGCACCCTGGGCTGGTGGTGGGCAGATGCCGGGGCCGCCCTGGTCATCGCCGCGATCGCCGTCCGGGAAGGCATCAACGCCTGGAAAGGCGATGTCTGCTGCACGGTCCCGCACACCACCGCCGAGCACGGCGAGGCAGCTGAGGACGCCTGCTGCGCACCGTCCGGACCGGACAAGGGCTCCGAACACGGCGCCGGCGCCCCCCTCCCCCACACCAACAGCTCTCCCGCCACAGCGACGGCACCGTGCTGCGAAGGCTGCGGAACAGCGGCCGCACCGCAACCGGAACCCCGCAACCTTGCCCTGCCACGGGCACGCCGGGGCGAGTGAGGCATGTCCTACGAAGTACACACCACACCTGGGTGCCCCAACTCCGGACCCGCACTGGAGCTCTTCAGGCACGTACTGCACGCTGGAGGCGGCCTTGACCCTGAACTGGTCACTCTCCGTGAGATCGGCTCCGAATCCGAGGCCGCCGGGATGCTGTTCCGCGGCTCCCCATCATTCATGGCCGGAGGGAAGGACCCGTTTCCTTCCACGGCGGACGCCGGATTAAGCTGCCGGCTCTATCCCTCGGGCACCGGTCTTGCCGGGCTGCCGTCCGCTGTATCCTTGCGGGCCGCAGTGCGCGGCAGCACAGCCTCGAGCACGTGAGCGAACCGGGCTCTGAGCACTCCACTGCCGCCAGATCGATTCTGGTCTTCGCAGCCGCCGCCCTGGCGGTGACCGATCTCCTAGTCAAGTCCGCCCTGGTCCAGGCCCTCAGTCACGACAGCCACGACACTGACTTCGGATTCTTTACCGTGCGGCTGGCCTACGACACCGGTGCCGGTTTCAGTCCCCCGTCCTGGCTTCCCCCCGGGGGCATGGTTCTGGCTGCTGTGGCGCTTGTTGCTGTGCTGGCCGCCGTCCTGGTCCGATCCGCCCCGCGGTTGAGGAAACTTCCGCTGTCCGGGGCGGCGCTCCTGCTCGGCGGTGCGCTCGGAAACCTCGTGGACCTGTTGGATGGGGCCGGGGTGGTGGATTACCTGCACACCGGGTGGTTGCCGAGTTCGAATCTTGCCGGCGTTTTCGTTGTGACCGGGGCAGGGCTGCTGGTTCTGGGAATCGTACGCGGCTCAGTCAGGAAGGGACGCTAAGCGTGGACATCGGAGAGTTTTTTGCCTCAAGTGTGACTTCCGGTGCGCTGGTGCTGGCACTGCCGCTGGCCGCGGTCGCGGGTCTGGTCTCGTTCCTCTCGCCCTGCATCCTTCCGCTGGTCCCGGGATATCTGGGGTTTGTCTCCGGGCTGACCGATCCCGGCCAGCCCGGGAACCGGCGGCGTGTCCTGACGGGGGTGGCCTTGTTCATTCTCGGCTTCGGGGCGGTATTTACCCTCTACGGTGCGGCCTTCGGTGCCATCGGGTCGTGGCTGGTGCGGTGGCAGGATCCACTGATGCGGGTCCTGGGCGTCGTCGTCATCCTGATGGGCCTGGTCCTGCTGGGCGGTTTCTCCTGGCTGCAGCAGACCAGGAAATTCCGTGCCCCGGGCAGGAAAGGATTGGCCGGCGCCCCGGTGCTGGGCGTGGTGTTTGGGCTCGGCTGGACCCCCTGCATGGGTCCGACACTCAGTGCCGTGCTCAGCCTGAGCGTCACGGCCGCCAGCGCCTGGCGCGGTGCGCTGCTGGCGTTCGTCTATTGTCTGGGCCTGGGGATCCCTTTTGCGCTGGTCGCTTTCGGCCTGAACTGGGTTTCCCGGGTCCTGGCGGTTGTCCGGGCCCACATCCGTGCGGTCAACATCGCCGGGGCGGCGATGTTGATCATCCTTGGCGTCCTGATGGTCTCCGGGCTGTGGGTGAAGTGGATTTACCAGCTGCAGAACCTCGCAGGGACCTTCCTCATGCCCGTCTAGGCAACTGGCAGGGACCTCTCAGCCGACGTTGAGCACACCCGGCAGCTGCGTTTCAGCCCTGGATCCCGCCCGTGCAGACGGCTCCCGGTTCGGGCGTCTGCGGGCCCTGACGGTACTTCTTAATGAACGGAGCGAGGCGTTCATCGCCGCTGGTCTCCAAGGCCAGCTGCTTGCCCCATGCCGTGGCCACGATCGGAGCCTCCTGGTCGGGGACCGGACTGAGCAGGAGATACGGCTGCCCCTCGGCGGCAGCGGTCAGTTCCGCGATCTGGTCCTTCGCGAGGTCAGGACGGTAGGAGAGCCACACGGCGCCGTGTTCGAGGGAATGCACTGCCTGTGCCTGCTGGACGGGGGCGGTGTAGATTCCGCAGTTGGTCCAGACCGGGGCGTGGTCCCCTCCGGTAGCAGGGGTCCGAGGGTAGCTGACCGGTTCCCTCGTGTGGTTCCTGGACTGGTCCGGGAAGTCCTGCTCACCCTCTATCGGCCGGGAAGCCGCCGCGGTGGCTTCCTCGCGCTGGCGTACCTCGCCGACTACGACAAACGCCACCGAACCAATGATCGCGGCGACGACGACCGCCGCCGCACCGTAGAGCAGCCAGGCTTTACGGCGCGCCTTGGCCCGCTGTTGTGCCTGCAGGGCCTTCAGGATCGCCTGTCGTTCCTCGTGGGAGGGCCGGGACTGGGGCATCAGTGGGCTCGCTTTCGTCGCTGGTGCGGCCGGAATGGGCTGCGGGTGGTCAAAGTCGGGCGCGCAGGTCCTGCAAAGCCAGTATTTCAGCGTTTTGCGCTTCGACCAGGCCGGCAGCGAAGTCGCGGACGCGGGCGGTCTCGGCGAGGTTCACGGCCGCGGTGGCCATCGCCACCCCTCCCTGGTGGTGGCGGATCATCAGATCAGTGAAAAGCCGGTCCGCCTCTGTCCCGGAAGCGGTCCGGAGGGACTGCATCTGTTCCGGGGTTGCCATGCCCTCCATCTGTGTCTGCGGTGCCGCGGCAGCAGAGGCCTCGTGAGATGGTCCGTGTTCCCCGGCCTGCATCCAGGCCATGGGCGCCGCGGTGCCTGCCTGGGACAGGCCCCATCCCTGCAGCCAGGCGAACATCTGACCCTTCTGGTGCTGCTGAGTGGTCGCGATGTCATAGGCGACAGCGCGGATTTCTTCGTTGGTGGACGTATCCCTGATGATCAGGGCCATCTCCACGGCCTGGGCGTGGTGGACCTGCATGTCGCGGGCAAATCCGGCATCAGGTCCGTCATCGGAGATCTGCTGCGGCGCGCCGGAAAGCCGGCCGACGGCGAAGAAGGCCAGCGCGGTGAGGATGACCACGGTGACGAAGACGGCCCACAGCAGGCCGCGGCGCGGGACCGGCCGTGGCGGGTGGCCTGCCGCACCCGCGCTGGGGTTCACTGCGGTCACAGCCAGCCTTGCGGATCAACGGTTTGGCCGTTGAAGAGCACCTCGAAATGCAGGTGGCAGCCGGTGGAGTTTCCCGTCGTTCCGGCAGCGGCCAGGCGCTGCCCGGCGGCGACGGGGGCGCCGACGCTCGTCTCGATCGAGGCCAGGTGGTTGTAGGTGCTCTTCAGGCCGTTGCCGTGGTCGACCACAATGCGGTTTCCCCCGCCATACGCGGACCATCCCGCCTCGACCACCGTTCCGGCCCCGGCCGCGAACACGGCTGTCTGGCAGGACGCCACCAGGTCCAGGCCGGTGTGAAGCTCCCCGGAGCCCCCGGTAATCGGACTGGTGCGGAAGCCGAACGGCGATGCTACGGACATGCCGGCCAACGGTGCGGCGAGTCCCGAAGCCGCCGGACTGGCGGGAACAGCTGCCGCGGGGGCCAGCTGCGCTGAAGCCCCGGCGGACCCGGCCGCGGGCGCTTCGGGTACGGCCGGGCCGGGCACAGTGGACACCGGGGACCGGTCAAACGAGATAGCGGCTCCCGGGGAAGCCTGCGCAGCAACCTCGGCTGCTGCCACCTGTTCGGCGCCTGCCGCCGCGGGCCGGTCCGTGCCGGCATTGGCCGCGGTGATCGTGGCCCCGACCAGCATGGCGGCGGTGATGGTGGCCGCTGCCGGAAGGTTGCGTCGAAGGACGGCGAAGTCCCGGCTGGTGGGCCGGCGCCGGCTGTGCCGCGGAGCGGCAGAAGCAGCGCGCAGGGCGCGGGCGGGCACCGGGCTACGGTGCCGGCCGCGGGCAGGGGAAGACGGCATGGGGTCCTTTCAGCGCCTGCGAAGTTAGCTGTCGGGTTCGGGCCAAGGATCAAGCCCGGTCGGGGACTCGGACCGCTCGATGCAGTCTTCACCTCCGGCTTCACCCCAAGGCAGCGCAGCTGCCAGAAGATGGGTTCTCCGCCCCCGCCTGGGAGGTTCGGCGTTTCGAGGCCCCGGCGGGGTTGGGCGTGCGGCCTCGAAAGGCACTAATACACAAATGCCTGTATCAACGGTACAGGCAGGTGCCGGGATCGTTATAACCCTGTGATTTGGCTGATAGTTGCCTGCCAGTCCCCGCGGCTTCCTTTTTTTACTCGGGATAGAATCGACAGCTGTGGATCTGTTCAAACGTGCAGGAGAAGGAAAGTTCCCGCGCCGCCGGGTCGTTCTGGGGTTCGGTGCCGCGGCGCTGGCCCTGTCCGGTTGCGGGGCACGGGAGGATTCGCTGGCCGCGCAGGCGCGCGCCGGGGATGACAAGAACTACATCGCCGGGGATGGTTCGGTCAACGAGTACCGGCCCGAGGCGCGCGGTCCCAAGGTTTCCCTGGCCGGGACGCTGTTCAGTGGTGAACAGCGTTCCTCGGACGACTGGGCGGGCAACGTGGTGGTCCTGAATTTCTGGTACGCGGGCTGTGCTCCCTGCCGCAAAGAAGCACCGGACCTGGTCGAACTGGACAATGAATTCCGGGCCCAGGGCGTGCTGTTCTATGGCGTGAACGTCCGGGATGATGCACCGACTGCGGCCGCGTTTGAACGCACGTTCGGGGTGGGGTATCCAAGTTTTGATGACAGCGACGGCGGGATCCTGCTGGCCATGACCACCTATGTGCCGCCACGGGCTGTTCCCACCACCCTTGTCCTGGACCGGGAGGGCCGGGTCAGCGCCAGGATTCTGGGGATCTCCGAGAAGGGGACCCTGAAGGCGCTCATCGTTTCAGCCCTGGCCGGGCAATAGGGCACACAACCGAAGGTGGAGAGGCGGCAGGGCCGGATTCAGCGCCGCCGTTCGGGCCTGGCCGCCAGCTGCTGCAGGTACCGGTTGTAGGCATCCATGTCCGCGTCGTTGCCGGCGCTGGCCACCGCACGTTCTGACCGTACCCACCCCCGTGCTTCGTCCCGCTGCCACCGGACCAGGATGAACATCAGCAGCAGCACCCCCGGCAGCTCCCCGTAGGACCATGCCAGCCCGCCGGCAACTCCCTGGTCCTGCATTGGGTTGATGTTCCAGCTTTCGGGCGGGGCGGCGAAGAATTCGACCATCGGATCGGTTGCCATCATGATGACCACTCCGAAGAAGGCGTGCAGTGGCATTTCGGCGAAGATATCGATCATCCGCCCGAAGTGGGTCTGCCGGGTGGGCAATGGGTCGGCCGAGATCAGTGGCACGGTGAAGAGGATCCCGGCGACCAGGAACAGCAGTTCCAGTCCGACGTGCCCGTACCAGCTGGGCAGCAGCAGGTCGGCCAGCCCGGAGAAGTACACGCCGTAAAAGCTCAGCAGGAACAGCGGAACCATGAATGCCGGATGGATGGCCAGCCGGCCCCATCCGGAGCGCAGGCCCCAGATGGCCGCCCGAAGCACTGGCCGGCCCAGCCGGTTGTGCGGTGTTGCCCGCAGCAGCAGGGTGCCCGCTGAACCGACCACCAGCAGGGGCGGAACGGCCATCATCAGTGTCAGTTGCTGGAACATGAAAATGGAGAACATCCGCAGCCCGTAGCCTTCGATCCCGGCGCCCATGACCACAACGATGGCGGCGCAGCCGGTCAGGAACGAGGCCGTGCGTATCGGTGACCATCCCCTGCCCCGGCGCCAGAGGCTGATGGCCCCGGCCAGGTAAAGGGCGGCTGCAGTCAGGGCCAGCGCCGGGATGAGCGGGACCGGCTGCAGGTTCGGGGCCAAGTATTCCCCCAGCGACGGGGGCAAGGACGGCAGCCAGACAGGTCCGCCGATAGTGGGATCATCGGCCACGCCCGACCCCCGCTTTCCTCTGCCTCAGGGTCATTCGGGTCAGCCGTTGGCGGCTACCTGCAGACGGTCCTGCCCGGTGTGTCCGACATGGGTCAGGCCAAGATCCAGGAGTAAACGGACGTGCGAATCGGCCAGCGAGTAATAGGCCATCCGGCCCGAACGCCGGACCGTGACCACCTTTGGCCCGCGCAGCAGGCGCAGGGCGTGCGAAACGCCGGATTCGCTCAGGCCCGTTGTCGCAGCCAGGTCGCAGACGCACATCTCCCCTTCGAGCAGCGCGATGAGGATCCTCACCCGGCCGGGATCGGCCAGCAGCCCAAAAATCACGGCAAGGTCGGCGACGTCGGACTCCTGCGGCATTCTGGCGCGGACGGCGCGGACCCGGTCGGCGTCCACCACCCGGACAGCACAATCGCTGCCGCGGGCTGCCGCTCGCGGCGTAGAGGTGATTGTCATTCATCAAGATTACCTTCGCCTGCTAATGCTTCGCATTTGCTTCAGTCCCTGCCGGGGTCGGCCACAAGGATCGGAAACCGCCCAAATTATCGTCTGAACAACCTTACAGATAATCTGGTTAGGGTGCCGGTCCTGATGGCACGCGCCCCCGGTCTCCGGCCGGCGGCAGGCCTACCATGCAAAGGATTTCTTGTGGCTGTGAAGCTCCCGACCGGGACACCGGCAACAGCGCCTAGGCCTTGGTGGTTCGCCGTTGCCGGGCTTCTGGCCATCGCCGTGGTTCTTGCAGCGACTGCTTATGGCCGGGGGACCCTGCCGGTCGAAACCCGTGACCCTGGGGCTGTGGTGCGCTGGGGCTACGGCGTTGTGCAGACAGTCCATAATGTATCCGCGGCCGCCACGATCGGCGCGTTGGTTTTCGCAGCCTTTATTGTTCCGCCGTCCATGTCGCCGCCGCGGAGAAACAAGCAGCCCGGTGCCGGCGCCTCCGCGCCGGAGCATCCTGCCTTTGGCCGGGTCATGAAACTGGCCTGTGCTGCGAGCATCGTGTGGACGCTCTCGGCCCTGGCAGTCATAGTGTTCAGCTTCGCTGACATCGTCGGGGTACCGATCTCGGGCAGCCCGGAATTCGCCTCGCAGCTGGCGTTCTACGTCACGGAACTCCCGAACGGCACCGCCTGGTTGTGGGTGGTGGTCATCGCAGCGACGGTGGCGACGGCGACCTTCGGGCTCCGCTCCCCCGGCTGGCTGGCCGCAACCGCTGTGCTGGCCCTGGGCGGGCTGGTGCCGATGATCCTGATCGGCCACGCCGCCGGGGGTAGCGACCATGAGCAGGCCATCAACTCACTGGGCCTGCACCTTGTTGGCGTCTGCCTCTGGTTCGGCGGGCTCATCGCCCTGGCCGCAGCCGGGACCGCGCTAGGCAAAGACACCGCCGCCGTCGTGAAACGGTTCTCCACCCTGACCGGGTTCGCCTTCGTCCTCGTCGTGGCTTCGGGGCTGATCAACGCGGCCATCCGCGTGGACGTCCCCGACGGCCTCGCCTCACCCTATGGCGTCCTGCTGATGGGAAAGACGGCCGGCGCCATCGTCCTGGGCAGTCTCGGGCTCCTGCACCGCAGACGCCTCATCCCGGCCCTGTCTGCCGCCGCCGGCACCACGCGAGCCACGGCGCTGTTCTGGCGGCTGATCATTGTCGAAGTGCTCATCATGGGCGCGGTCAGCGGACTTGCTGCCGCATTAAGCCGCACTCCCCCTCCGGGCGGGCAGGAAATCGAGCCGGCGCTGACGCCGGCGCAAATCCTCACCGGCTACCTCCTGCCACCGGAACTGACCCCCGAACGCTGGTTTACCGTCTGGCGTCCGGACTGGCTCTGGATCGCTGTGGCAGTGATCGCCGCGTACCTCTACCTTCGGGCCGCACGGCAACTGAACCGGCGAGGGGACAAGTGGCCCTGGGTGCGGGGCCTGATGTGGCTGGTGGGCCTGGCTGCCCTGGTCTTCTTCACCTCCGGCGGGCCGTCCGTCTACGGGCGGGTCCTCTTCAGTGCCCACATGCTCGACCACATGGCGCTGACCATGATCGTTCCGGTGTTCCTCGTCCTCGGCGCCCCCGTCACCCTGGCCCTGCGGGCCCTGGCGCCCCGGCATGACGGGACACGCGGGCCGCGTGAGTGGGTCATGATCCTGGTGCACTCCCGCCCGGCCGCCGTGGTGACACACCCGCTTTTCGTCGCGGCGAACTTCGCCGGCTCGATCGTGCTGTTCTACTACTCCGACGCGTTCGGGTTTGCCCTGCGTGAGCACGCCGGCCATGAACTGATGACCGTGCACTTCGTCATCACCGGCTACCTGTTCATCCTGTCCATGATCGGCACCGACCCGGTCCCCCGGAGGGCGCCGTACCCGCTGCGGCTGCTGCTGCTGCTCGCCACGATGGCCTTCCACGCTTTCTTCGGCGTCACCCTGATGGGCGCCACCACTCTCCTGCAGCCGGCATGGTTCACCGGGCTGGGCCGGGACTGGGGGCTTTCCCCGCTGGCTGATCAGCAGATGGCCGGTGCCATCACCTGGGGCATCGGTGAGGTTCCGACCCTGTTGATCGCGATCGGAGTCGCCATCATGTGGTCCCGCTCCGATGCCCGGGAAACCCGCAGGAAAGACCGGGCCGCGGACCGCGACCACGACGCGGACCTGGAGGCCTACAACGCCATGCTTTCCCAACTGGGCGAACGCACCTACCCAGTCCCCGGCGACCGCGGGCAGCGCCGATGAGCATGCACATCACTCAGGCTCCTAAGTTGATACAGCCTTTGCTGAATTCATCCAAATCTGTATTATCTCTGTATGCGCGTGCTCTCACGAATTGATGTCCTGGCCCGCTTCGGTAAAGCCCTGGCCGACCCGACCCGGGCGGCGATCCTGATGGAGCTCCGGACCGGGCCGGGGTTCCCTGCCGACCTGGCCGGAAACATCGGGGTCAGCCGGCAGGTCCTGTCCAACCATCTGGCCTGTCTGCGGGACTGCGGCCTGGTCAGGGCCGAGCCGGAAAAACGCCGGGTCCGCTACGAGCTCTCCAACCCCCGGCTCGCGCATGCCCTCGATGACCTGCTCGGAACCATCCTCACCGTCGACCCGCTCTGCGCCTGTCAAGAGCCCGGCTGCGGCCAGGACAAGAATTCCGTCACCCCTGCCCAGCCCACTACTGTGAAGGATCGCTCATGAGCGGACATGACCACGACCACGCCGCGGCAGGTGCCGGCCAGCGAGGAAAACTGATCATCGTTTTCGCGATCACCTTCAGCGTGATGGCCGCGGAAATCATCGGCGCTATCCTGACCGGAAGCCTCGCGCTGCTGGCCGATGCCGGACACATGTTCACGGACTCCACCGGTCTGCTGATCGCTCTTATCGCAGCGTCGCTGGCCCTGAAACCGCCGACGCTGAAACGCACCTGGGGCTACAAACGCGCCGAAATCATCGCCGCAGCCTTCCAGGCTGCCCTGCTGCTGGGCGTTGGCGGGTTTGTGATCATCGAGGGCATCCGCAGGTTCTTCGAACCACCGGAAATCGCCGGACCGGCGATGCTGTGGTTCGGCGTCCTGGGCCTGGCCGGCAACGCCATCGGGCTGATTGTTTTGGCATCAGGCCGGAATCACAACTTCAACATGAAGGCAGCCTTCCTTGAAGTCCTCAACGACGCCCTGGGATCGGTGGCCGTCATCGTTGCCGCGATCATCATCGCCGTGACCGGCTGGGTGCAGGCCGACGCCGTGGTGTCCTTGCTCATCGGGGTACTGATCATCCCCCGGACGCTGAGGCTGCTCCGCGACACGGTGAACGTGCTGATGGAAAACGCGCCCGCGGGGCTTGACCTGGGCGATGTCCGCGAGCACATCCTTGCCCTGCCCCACGTCATTGACGTCCATGACCTGCACGCGTCACTGGTCGGTTCCGGAACCCCGGTACTCTCGGCCCATGTCACCGTCGAAGACGGCTGCATGACGGACGGGCACGCCTCCAGCATCCTGGCCGATCTCCAGCGGTGCGTCGCCGAACATTTCGACGTCAGCGTCGAACACTCCACCTTCCAGATTGAACCAGCCGCCCACCGCGACCAGGAAAGTATCCACCACTGATGCCACAGACAAAAACCGCACCGGCGCCGGCCG
Source organism: Arthrobacter sp. Leaf137 (assembly GCF_001423525.1). Taxonomy (GTDB): domain Bacteria; phylum Actinomycetota; class Actinomycetes; order Actinomycetales; family Micrococcaceae; genus Arthrobacter. Next base: position 24,934 of record NZ_LMOI01000023.1, read on the forward strand.
CGGCAGACCCTGCCAAACGTGCCAGAACCGTCATCTGGATTCTGCTCGGAGCCGTCCTGGTCGCAGGCGCCGTCTGGTACGCCGTTTTCACGCTCAACAAACCAGCGCCGGTGGCCGTCCAGCCCGTCGCCGATGCCCAGCTCGTCCGTGAGGACAGCCACCGAATCACCGCCCCGGGCATCGAGAAGGCCCAACTGGTTGAGTTCCTGGACTTCGAGTGCGAAGCCTGCAAAGCTGCCGAACCCGTTGTGGCCGAGCTCAAGGCAGAATTCGGTGACCGGATCACCTTCGTTAACCGCTACTTCCCCCTCGCGGCCCACCGGAACTCGGGGCAGGCCGCGCTGGCCGTCGAAGCCGCCGCCCAACAGGGAAAATACGGTCAGATGTACGCGAAAATGTTTGAGACCCAGCCGCAGTGGGGTGAAAAGCAGGACTCCCAGGCGCCCCTGTTCCGCACCTTCGCCGAAGACCTGGGACTGGACCTGGCCGCCTACGACGCCGCCGTGGCCAGCGAAACCACCAAAGACCGGATCCGTCAGGACATCGCGGACGGAAAGGCCTTGGGCGTAACCGGGACACCGACGTTCTTCCTCAACGGCGAGAAGCTGACGCTGAACACGGTGGAGGAATTCCGCCAGAAACTGGCGGACGCCGCCAAATAGCATTCCCGCTCTGGCCGGTTCCGGCACAAGACAACGGCACCAAGGAAGGACCGCGCGCATGACTGCTCAGCGTGCGCCGTTCCGGTTGCTGCGCACCGCCGCCCTGGCAGGATCAATTCTGTCGCTGGCGGCCGCGGCGCATGTGGGCGCCGGCGGCCACCTGCCCCCGGCGCCGTTACTGTCGGCCTGCCTGGCCCTGCTCGTTTTGGGTGTCACCGCGGTCACCAGGTGGAAACTGAAGGCCCCGGTGCTGGGCCTGGTCCTGGCCGGCGGCCAGGGCCTGCTGCACTCACTGCTGTCCACGCTCTCCCCGGCAGCGGCGGGCACCTCTGCCGTCCGCCCTGTCTTCACGGGGACACACCGGCATACGCTGATTGGATCCGGGGCCCTCCTGCCCGTCGGACAGGACGCGCATCCGCACCCGGCGTGGGACCTTGGGCCCGCCATGTTCACCGCCCACCTTGCCGCGACAGTGCTGACCGCGCTGCTGCTGGCCAAGGGCGAAGCAGCCCTCTGGGCGCTGGCAGCCTGGCTCCGCCCCATACTTTTCCTTGCCCCAGTCACGTTCGTTCCCGTTCTGGCCCCACTGGTTTCAGCCCCGCGACGGGCACCGGTCCTGCGCTGGATCATGCTGGGCACGCATCCGCGGCGTGGCCCGCCCGGCACCGTGTGAACCAGTTGTGGTCTGCGGTCACCGGCCGCCCCGGACACCCTGCATGCCCGTTTCACGGAGAGGGCGTGCACCCTGAATATTTGTCGAAGGAAACCAGCAATGAAAACCAAACTCACCGCCCGCCTGCGCCTGGCAGCCGTCGCAGCTCTGCTGCTGCCTGCCGCCGCGGTGGCGTCCCCTGCCCTCGCCCATGACGCCTTGTCCTCCACGATTCCGGCCAAGGATGAAGGCGTAGCCACCACCCCGGATAAAGTGTCGCTGACCCTCACCCAGCCGCCCACGGATTCCGCGTCCCTGAACCTGAGCGTCATCACCGTCACCGACGGAGCGGGAAAGACCGTCAGCGACGGGACCGTAACTGTGGACGGGGCGACCCTGTCGACCAAGACCGCCCCGGGAAGCCCCGGCACCTTTAGGGTATTCTGGCGGGCCGTCTCTTCAGACGGCCACCCCATCGAAGGCGACTATTCCTTCACGGTCCAGGCGGCAGCGGCTGCGTCGGGACCGGCAGTCTCTGCCACTCCTTCCGCCGAAGCCAGCACCTCTTCGGCGGCCCCGCAAAGCACCGACAACGCGGTACCGCCATCGCCCAGGCCCAATGATGACAACGCACCCCTGGTCGTGGGGATAGCCATCGGGCTCCTTGCCGCCGCGTTAGGCGTGACCTGGTGGCTGCGCCGCAGGAAAGCCAGCCACGGCTCCTAACCCTTTTCTTGCCGGTGCTTTCCGCGGAGCGGGAACACCGGCAAGAAACCAGCGAGCATCGCTTGATGCGGTCTTGGGGTCAGGGCCGGGAAGCAGCCCCGGCCTCCCGGACTCGACGGCGGCCCGCAAGAATCCTCAGCGCGGATCCGGTCAGGGTGGCCACTGCCATGACGGCAAAGCACACCGCACCGGCAGTAAAGAGCACCTGCGCGAAGGCTGGCAGCGGGGCGGAGGCCTCAGCGGCGGTCATGATCGTAACGTAGTAGGCGGCCGTGGCGGCCAGCCAGAGACCACCAGTCAGGGCCACGGCCAATGACCAGCGCCAAAACCAGCGCTGCCCGGGCCCGTAGGACAGGGCGAGGGCCAAGAGGATAATCCCGGCGACGGCCACCAGCTGGGCGGGTAACAGGTACGGTCCGGCGACTAGGCCGCCCGGAATACAGATCCCGCCGATCATCAAAAGTCGTCGACAGCCAAGCGGCATGCCTTCGGACCGGGCCGGGGGCACGGGCCGAAGCGGGCCCTTGGCCGTCGTATTCTCAGCTGGCATTGCGTTTTCCTTGAATCATCGTCAGGACTGCTCCTTAGGCGGGACAGCATCCGTGGGCGCTATGAGGCCTCTTATGACAGTACAGGAACGGATGAATGGACTTGGCTGTCAGAAAAGTCATGCAGGTCCAGCCGCAGGATCAGGACCATGACCGTTGTTGGATCTCACTGCAGCTGCCCAGGACTACCTGAAGCTGATCTGGACGGCAACGGACGGGCCCTGGCCCCGTAACGGTCGGCGGGCTCGCCAAGACTCTGGGAATCACCGCTGCGCCCACGTCTGAGGGGTGCTGAAGCTCACGCCGCTGGCCCTGTCACGCATGCCCCATTTGGACAGAGAACTGACCGACGCGGGATGGGACCGGGCCCTCGCGATAGTCGCTGGCACCGGCTGCTGGAATTGTGCCTTGTCGAAATGCTGGGTTACGGCCGGGATGAGGTCCACGACGAGGCCGATGTCCTGGAACATGCAGGGTCAGAAAATCTGGTGGCAAGGATTGACCAGCTCTTCGGGCATCCGTATACGCGGCCCCCACGGGTCCCGGATTCCTTCGAGGCATGGAATCCGGGACGACGGCAAGGGCATCCTCTTGTCGGCCGCCCCGGCTGGTGCGCCGCCGACCTTGATGCGGATCGCCGATACCGATCTTGCCCTGCTGAGGTACTGCGCCGGGCTGGGGCTGCTGCTCGGGGCGAAGCTGACGGTCGTGGAACCCTTTCGCTGATGGAACGACCCTCCGGTTCGCCGGGTACGACGCGGGCACCGAAATCGGGCGGCACCAGCCTATGCGATCTGGGTCATCGCCTGCAGTTAGTCCCCCAAGCGGGTGAAATTTTCAGGACTGTCCGGTAATCGTCAGGGCGATGAGGACGCAATTGAGCCCGACAATCAGTGCCGCGCGGGTGTACCAGGCAATTTTCCGTGGCTTCGAATCGGTATGGATGCCCGTCACTTCACAATTTCCGGGTCAACCGGGCCGAGGGAATCAAGGCGAGTACCAGAGCCAATTGTCGGCTCGGTTCCGGCGCCGAGGATCAGCTGGGCAGGCATCAGGGGGTCACGCGGCGCGTCAGCAACGGCACCCGGAACGTCAGCAACCCGCCCATGATCGGGGGCCCGGCGTAGCAGCCGACAGACGTTGAGGCAAGCCCGGGGCCAGGAGCCCGATGGCGAACACCACACCCATGACCGGACCCACGCCGATGTGACCGCGACGTGGGCGCCGGCAATGGTGTCTGTCCCCTACATACCCGAAAGCTGGATGCAGCCAGCAACAGCTTCGCAATGTTCACCACACCTGCCAGCATCGGCGCGCCCCACGACATCGAAACGGGTGCCGCGTATCAGCCTTAACCCCCAAGGCCCCGGCTACCCCGGCCATCAACTGCGTTAAGTGCCTACATCCCGGCGCGACAAGGGTCACAGAGCCTTTGAATGTCATCCGGGTCAGGGGATGGACGGCCGTTTCGTTTTTCCCCTTCAGGCCAGAGCTGAGGACCTGGCCGTCACCTAGGTAGATGCCGACATGGCCTGGCTGAATGATCATGTCACCGGGCTGGCGGTCGGTGACAACGGTGCCATATTCATGAATGGCATCGGCCGGGGTCCTCAGCCGGAACACTGGCAGCGCTGAGGGCATTTTCGACCAGCCGCGTGCAGTCCTGGACCATGCCAATCTGGGCGTAAGCGGACGAAACCATAGTGGCATTGACACCTCCGGCCGCGGGGGCAGTGGCGGGCGGAGCTGGGCATAACGGGCCGGATCGGGAGTCTTCCCACCGGCGCCGAGACCGCCTACCGGTGTGGGCGGCCCTTCCAATTTCTCTCAGGCCACCGGGGCGCAACAGGGTTACGAGTCCCGCAGGAATTGATAAAGGCCGGGTGGCAAGTTCCAAGATCTTGGCGAACCTAAAAGACCGGACGCCGGACGCTTCATCTGGCTGTCAGCCCGCCTGCGTGCGGCGCACCGGCGATACCAGGGGCCGCATCCGTAGCGCCCGGGCCGTCCTGCTCCGGGCTGTCCTGCTCCGGCGTGCTGACCTGTGCCTGGTAGCGTACGCGGCGGATCCGCCGGGTCATGGACACCATGAGCATCACGACGGCTATGACCATAAATGCCGTCATCAGAAACCCGAGAAATCCCGGTGACACCTGATCGGCGCTCAGGCCGGGCCTCAGCCCGTCATTTGCGGGACCGGGAGTAGGCATCGTGCTTAGGGCGTGAAGGCCGGCCGCAACAAAAGTGTTCTGCACTGACTCATCCTTTTCTTGACGAATTCCGAAGGCGCTTTTGGACCCGATGTCCACGGATGACAACCCCTGCAGCGTGCAGCAGCAGCCCCGCGCCTATGACAGCCAGCGATACAAACGACAGGGCCTCACTTGTGACGGCCTGGCCAAAAAAACTGATGGCGATTCCAATCGCGACCATGCCCATGGCACCGAAAACAACCGCTTTATATGATGCGGGTGCGGTGGACCAAAACTCATTTAGCACCAATCCAGCATACGCGGAAAGCAGACCCGACCCCTTCCCCTGCCGTACACGTCCCTGTCCCCGCACGAGGGGCATTGGGATCCCCCGTCGCATCGCAAAGATCTGCGGCCGTTCAGTCCAATGCGCCCCGGGCCGGTCGAAGCCTGCCGGGAGCGTACGGGGCTATGCCGACAGTGACGAATACTCGGCGAGGTAGAAGGTCGGGAACCAACCGCTGTCCGGGTAGTCCACGACGCCGCGCCCGGCGAGCCGGTCCACGAAGTTCCCGGTACCGCCGCTCGACACCATGGCCGCAACGGCCCGGGAGAGAGCCGGTGCGGCAAGGGGGTGGTGGCGACTCCATACCAGGGCATGGCCAGGACGACCACGGCGGTAGCGGTGGTGACCAGCCACGGGGTGTGGCCGCGGCGAGTCTGAATGTTGCCCCGGTGTTGTGTGGCAGCTGTAGGTTCATCAGCCCCAGAACAACGGTGCCTCGGTCGTCCTGGTTCCAGGGACGTCTGGGCCGTTCCGGGAGGCCAGGGGTCAGCGGGTGTCCACGGCGCGGGTAGCAGTGCCGCCGCGGCTGGATTCGGCCTTCACGGATGTCACCTGCTGCCTGGGGCCCGGTTTCACCGCGAGGGACCAGCTCCCCAGGGCGTTGGTAGTGGCCGTGCCCAGCTTGGTGGCTGCCCGGCCGGGCGAAACATCATAAAGGGTGACCGAAGCTGGACCCGCCGGGGCGGTTCCAGCGGTCCTGGAGGTCCCAGCGAAGTCCATGTCCTTGTTGAGCCGGTGCCGGGCGGTGGTGATGCTGAGAACGTCTTTCTGCGCAGCGGGGTTCTCTGCCGCCGGTGGCGTTGCGGACTGGGAGGTGGCCGGCGCTGCAGCCTGGGTTGGCTCGGTGGCCCCGGCAGAGCCGCCTGTTGCAGGTTCAGTGGTTGCCGGCGCTGGCGTTTTACCGGGTTCCTCGCTCGTTGTATCCGTGGTTTCGGCGGTGATGGGGTGCGGCCGCGAGGCCTCGATGGGATGGTTGGGATCGGGCTCGTTCGTGTTGATGCCCACACTGAACTGGGCCATCATGTCGTGATCCTCGTGCGGAAGGTTGTGGCAGTGGATCATGTACCGGCCGCGCTGGTGTTCAAACTTCATCACCAGCCTGACGGTTTCGCCTTCGCCAACGTAGACAACGTCCTTGGGTCCGCGTTCATAGCTGAACGGTGCCCTGCCGTTGCGGCTGAGGATTTGGAAGTCCACCAGGTGGATGTGGACCGGATGGAACCACCCGCCCGAGCTGTTTTCGATTTCCCAGATTTCCACATCGTCCAGGTCCGGGTCGGCCAGGACTTTCCGGTAGCCGCTTTCGACCACCTCGTTCCACGTCATGCCGCCGATGGTCCAGATCTCGTTGTCCCGCTTCACCCGCATTTGCCGGGTCTTCACCGATTGGGAGGTTGTCAGGCTCATCGTGTTGCTCGAAGCCAGCAGTGTGGGCATGACTTTTGCCGCCGGACCGGACGTATCCACCGCATCACCCGTCACATCAAAAGCCATGACTTTACCGGTGTTGTCGTAGTCCACGTTGTTGGCGTTGGACAGGTTGCGCAGCTCCACGCGTTTCCCGGCCGGGTACTTGGAGAAGTCGATGAGGATCTCGTAGCGTTCCGCACTGGCGTGCCGCCAGGAGGCCACCTGCTGTGCGGCGGGCATCAGGCCGCCGTCCGTGGCCACCATGGTGACCGGATCCCCCGTGCTGAGGGAGAAGCGGTAGGAACGCGAGATGGAAGCATTGAGGATCCGGAAGCGGTAAATCCTCCGTTGGACCTTCATCACCGGCCACGGTGCCCCGTTGACCAGGATGATGTCTCCCCAAAGGCCGGAGTGGGTGTTGTCGTCGTAGGCCAGGGCGCCGTTGGCGTCGAACATGGCGTCTGAGACGGTGAGCGGAACGTCGAACTTGTCCTGCGGGAGCAGGTTCCTTTCGACGTCGTCATGCAGGTGGTACTGGCCGGCGAGGCCGGAGTAGACACTCTGGGCGGTGTTGTGGACGGCATGGTCGTGGTACCAGAGTGTGCGTGCCGGTTGGAAGTTGGGGTACTCGTAGTCCTTGCAATAGCCCATCCCGGTCACGTCGTTCGCGTATCCGTCGAACTGCGGGAGCGAGGCCGAACCATGCAAGTGGGTGGACGTATCGAGCCGGTACCCCCACTGCGGATGGAGCAGCGGCAGCACGTTGTCCATCATCAGGGAAACACGTTCGCCCTGTTCCACCTTGATGGTGGGGCCCGGGAACGTCCCGTTGTAGCCAAGGATGGGTGTATTCAGTCCCGGCACAATGTTGGCGGACGCGAGCTGCTGCTGGATGCGGTAATGGCGCCGGACGTGGCCGTCCGCGTCCATGGAGGTCCGGTAGTAGGGAAGCACCGAGGGAACCTTCAAGGTTGCCTGGTACGGCTTGGGCATGTTGCGGGCAGCCAGCCGGCTCGCGGACTTGGCGTCGACGGACCGTAACGGCACCGCAAGCCCAAAGGCGCCGATGATTCCGATCCCACCTATTTGCATTGCCTGACGACGTGAAATGGACATGGATGAACAGTGCAGGGAGCACAGTGCGAAAAAGTTGGGGAAATCTGGGACCGGCTCCACATGGGCGCCAAGGTGCAGGCCATCGTGGGCAAGGTCGCCCTCCCTGATTGGTTCCTTCCGGACTCTCCCGGAGGGGGAACAAGCGACACCAAAAGCCCGAGGGGCTTTTGCGTCTGAGAGCGGGAGACCTGGTGGCCGGGCCCGGAACCGCATTCTGGGGTGCGATGCCGGGCCCGGCATTGACCGGAACGGAGGCTGGGGGCTTGCGCCGTATCCGGATAGCAGCAGCCTGGCAGCCGGGTCCTGCGGAAAACTTGGGGAGCCCTTCCCTGTTGTTTCCAAGCCGTGCCAAGGAATTCCCAAGTGGCGCCAGCCAAGCTTGCAAGCAGTTAGGGGCCCACTGGTGCGCCACGGATACCAGGGGTCGGCAGCGCGGCGAAAAGGGGCACGATGTCGCTCAGGACAAAAGGTGCGGCAGGGGCGGGCCTGCTGGCTGCCGGCATGCTGGCACTTGTGTGGGCCTACAACTACGGCGGCGGTTCAGACCCAGGCCTGCTGGACCGGTCAGGCCCGGCGGTCACCTGGGCACTGGCCACAACGAAGCTGGTGTTCAACCTTGCCAGCGCCGGGACCATTGGGGCCCTCGTGCTGGCGCTCTTCGCGCTTCCCCACTGCGGAACCGCCTACGATCGTGCCCTTCGGTTTGCCGGCTGGTCGGCGGCCGTATGGTTCATCAGCGCCACGGTCCACACGTACGCGAGTTTCCTGTTCATTGCCAACACCAGCCCTTGGACAGGTCCCAGCGCCGCCTTCCTGACGTACCTGACCCAAATTGATGCCGGCCGTGCCGGAGCCTTGGCCAGTGTGCTGGCCGGGGCCGTGGCGGTGTCATGCTTCCGGGTGCGGAGCCCCCGCCTTCTTGCCGGCACCGCAGCCGCCGCTTTCGCAGGGCTGCTGCCGCTGGTTATAAAATCCCATGCCGCCGGAGGGACCGACCACGCTGACAGCACCACCGCCATCTTCCTGCACGCGGCCACCGCGGCGGTCTGGGTGGGCGGCCTGCTGGCGCTGATAGTGATCCGCGGCGTGTTGTCCACTGGCCAGCTGGGCCTGACGGTCCGGCGGTATTCCACGCTCGCGCTGATCTGCTTCATCTGCCTCGCCGTGACCGGAACCCTCGGCGCCCTGGTGCGGATCACCACAGCCGAAGCCCTGCTCAGCCCCTACGGCGTCATCGTTCTGGCCAAGTGCGGGGTATTCGTCATCCTCGGCGTGTTCGGTGCGCTTCACCGGCGCTGGTCCATCACCCGGATGGAAAAGAACCCCGGCCGGCGCGGCAGGCACTTCGCCGCCCTCGCCGTGGCCGAACTCGCAGTGATGGGGGCAGCTTCCGGGATGGCGGCCGCGCTGGCGCGGACAGAACCGCCGGCCAGGACAGGAGCTGAGGCTGTCCGCAAAGTGGGCGCACAGGAATTTGTTGCCTTACTGCCCGAGCCCGGCCTGGGGGAATTTATCTCCGGGTGGGCCCCCGACCCGTTGTGGAGCCTGGTCTGCGGCTTCGCGGTCTTTGCGTATCTGGCGGGTCTGCGGCGGGTCCACGCGGCCGGCAGGTCCTGGCCGGTGTACCGCACGGCGCTGTGGCTGGCAGGGATAGCGGTCCTGTTCATGGTCACGAACGGAGGCATACACGTGTACCAGGGCTACCTGTTCAACGCCCACGTGTTGACCCAGACGATGCTCACCGCCGTGGTGCCGCTGCTGCTGGTCCCGGCAGCCCCGCTGACGCTGGCCCGGCAGACCGTCCAGGCCAGAACCGACGGCAGCACCGGAGTCAAAGAGTTCGTAAGCCACACCGTGAACCCGCCATTGGCAACGCTGCGCAAGGACCCGGTCCTGATCATTTTTGTCCTCGCCGCAGCCCTCATCACCATCTACTACACCCCGCTCCTTGACTGGGCAGCCGCGGGACAAATCGGGTACAGCGCCATGAGCCTGCTCGCCCTCCTGACCGGTTGCCTCGCCACTGCCGCCCTCACGGGGATCCAGGAACCCGGCCTCACCCGCAAGCGGCTGCTGGCCCTGGCCGGAACCGCCTCGCTCTACGTATTCGGCGGATGGAAAATCGTGGAGAAGGCACCGGCCATGGAGCTGCCCTGGTACACCGCTGTGGGCAAACCCTGGGGCCTTTCACCCACAGCGGCCGCGGAAATGGGCGGCCCCGTTATGTGGGCCACGGCAGCCCTCTGGCTTGCCATCACCGCCGCGATGGTCCTCCTCCGCCGTGACCCGAACTCCCGGAATCCGCTCCCCCGGTGCGGGAACAGTTCAGCCCCGGAGTCTGCCTTTGGCCATGACGCACTGAAGGCCAGAGGGGCTAAACACGATGAAGGGTCCAATCAGCAGGCCGCCGGGCAACGAAGGTGAAGATGTCGAAGGCATCCAAGTCCATTTGAGTTACATTAGGTTCCCTTTACTGTGCTGGACGTGACTGTACAGCCAGAGCTGGTGCATGTTCCCTTCGTTGCCTGCTGGCGGCGTTCGGAGACGCACCGCCATCAAGACCAAAAAATATTCCGTAAGATATGCGGGGCTGGCGCGCCAGGTAGAGGAGGTGGCTCGTACCTTGGGGCCAGCGCGCCGATTGGTCGCGCTCAAGGCCGACAACACCCTGCCGTCCCTGGTGGCCTACCTCACAGCCCTATCCACGGGTAACCCACTGCTGATCCTCTCAGGGGCGGTGCTGCCGCCGAGGCAGTGATTGCCGCGTACGATCCGGATATTGTGATCCGGACGTCAGGGGACGAAGTTGTTCCGGACGTGCGGCGCGAAGAAACCCGGCATGAGCTCCACCCGGACCTTGCGCTGCTGGTAAGTACCTCCGGGTCCGCCGGTTCACCCAGACTCGTCCGCCTGTCCGCCGATTCTGTCCAGGCCAACGCATCGGCGATCGCCCAGTACCTGTACCTGCGCCCCAGCGACACCGCGGCCACTACTCTCCCCCTGTCTTCCTACTATGGGTTGAGCGTCGTGAACAGTCACCTATTGGTGGGCGCGTCCTTGGTGTTGGCCAGACCGAAGCAACCGCTCGCATGGCATACCTGCCTCCTCACCTGGCAGCAGAGCACCCCCACGCCATCGGAGTACCCGTCCCGGGCGGGTCCTTCAGGCTCGAACCCGTCCCGGGACTGGAGATGAACGAACTCATCTACTCCGGTCCAAACGTCATGCTCGGGTACGCCGAACGGCCAGAAGACCTCGCGCTGCGACGTGTTATCACAGAGCTTCCCACCGGTGATCTGGCCAGGTGCGGGCCCGGCGGACTGTACGAGATCGTGGGCAGGCGCAGCCGGTTCCTGAAAATTGTCGGCCTGCGGGTGGACCTGGACCAGGTGGAGAAGCTGCTCGCCGGTCTTGGTCTGAAGGCCGCAGCCGCAGGCTCGGACGAGGCTGTGGTGGCAGCGGTGGAAGGCCACAACGATATTTCCCTGGTGGCAAATCCCTTGCCCATGACCTGGGCCTGCCCCGTACAGCAGTCCGGTTACATAACGTCACGAAGATTACGCGACTGATCAACGGAAAGCCGGACTACCCCGCCGTCCTTGCCCTCCCAGGCCGGGACAACGGCCCTGTCGGTGGCGCTGCCACGGCTCCGGAACCGGCAACACACCCCGTTGACGTGCGCACAATCTTCGCGGAAGTCCTCGAACAGGAACAGGAGGACATCGCCGAGACAGACACGTTCGTTTCCCTGGGCGGAGACTCGCTGTCCTACGTGGCAGCGACGGTCCGGCTGGAGCGTGCGCTTGGGCATATCCCGCACGGCTGGCACCAGATGCCCGTGTGCGAACTCTCCCCAGCCCCGCCGCAGAACCGGGCCGCCGCGGCTCCGGCTGATTCTGCAGGCCGGCCTCAACACCAGAGCTTCGGCAGATCCCGGCCTCCTTGGCACCGGAGGATGCTTGCCCCCATGGAAACCGGGATTGTGCTGCGCGCGGTTGCCATCATCTTCATCGTTTCCACCCACATCGGGTTCTTCCACTGGGAGGGCACCGCCCACGTTCTCATCGCCGTCGCCGGCTACAACTTCGCCCGCTTCCAGCTGACCGGTACCCGCCAAGCCAGGCTCCGTCGCCAGTTGCGCAGCGTGGTCCGGATCGTCGTGCCCAGCGTCGCGGTCATCGGCCTCGCCTTCGCAGTGACCGACACCTATACCTGGGCCAACGTCTTCCTGCTGAACTCCCTGCCGGGTCCTGAAGGATGGACCGACTATTCCCGGTTCTGGTTTGTCGAGATTCTGGTCCACATCCTGATCGGCCTGGCCACCCTCCTGGTTGTTCCGGCCGTTGACCGGGCCCAGCGAAGATGGCCGTGGGCTTTCGCCCTGGTCTTGATAGCCGTTGACCTGCCGCTGCTCTTCGGTCTTGTTGACAGCCGCTACCCCGGCCAAGGGCCCGTGCTGTGGCTGTTCGGACTGGGCTGGGCCGCCGCGACATCAAAAAACGTGTGGCATCGGGCAGCCGTCACAGCGATCGCCCTATTCACTGTCCCTGAATCCTTCGAAGACCAGTACCGCAGCGCCACCATCCTGGTGGGCTTCCTGATCTTGCTCTGGGTTCCCACCACGACAGTTCCGCGCGGACTGCACCGAATCACAGCCCTGCTGGCCAGTGCCTCCCTGTATATCTCCATCACGCACTGGCTGCTGTACCCGTTGGTCGGTCCTGAGCACAAGGGCCTGGCCGTCGCTGCTTCCCTGGCCGCCGGCATCCTCTACTGGGCCGCAGCGACCACGGCCATGGGCAGAATGGAACGGTGGATTAGGGGACGGCAACGCATATCCGCACGCAACGAGATCGAAGGGCAGGCTTAATCCAAGTTCAAGCCCGGCGAACAACAGCCAACAGGGCCGAGTGTGTCGAGGGCATGCTGAAGGCCGGTGATTCACTGCCCCCAAGGCATTGAATCACCGGCGTTCAGTGGTTTTATTTGCCTGCGCGGACGAAGGTGACGCCACCCTTGGATGTCATCCAGGTCAGGGGGTGGACGGCTGTTTCGTTCTTGCCGTTCAGGCCAGAGCTGAGGACTTGGCCGTTGCCGACGTAGATGCCTACGTGGCCGGACTGGACCACCATGTCGCCGGGCTGCGGATCGGTGACGACGGTGCCGTAGTTCATGAACTGCATCGGGCCGAGGTCGCCGACGGGAATCCCGGCGGCGTTGAGGGCGTTTTCGACCAGGCGTGTGCAGTCCTGGATCATCCCGATCTGGGCATAGGCGGAGGACACCATGATGGCATTGACGCCACCGGCTGCCGGTGCCGCAACGGGAGCGGCAGCAGCGGGCGTGACGGTGACCTGGGCCTTGGCCGGGGCGGCAGCCTTCGCCACGGCCGGCGCCGCAGCAATGGCCGTGTTCGCGGTCTCGACGGCGGCCGGTTTGGGGGCTTCCACGACGGGGGCCGGAGTGGTTTCCACGACGGGACGCTCGAAGGAGATCTGCACTGTGGCATCCGCGCTGAGCGGGGTTTGTACCTGGCTGGTGACTTCCAAATTTGATGCCGGCTCGGCTTCGCGCTGCGTGGGGGCGTCCGCTGCCTGGGCGGCGATACCGCTGGTCAGGACGAGCCCGGAAGCTGCCGCGATGACAGCGGCTTGGCGGCCTACACTTCCGGCGTTTCCGGCGACAGATTTTGACAGGACTGCCAGGGGGCTGGTGTGGACGGGGACCGCGCGGCGGCGGCCGTGAGCTTTGCTATTGGGCATGAAAGGGCCTCTCCCACTGCCTGCGAGGTTAGCTGTCGGATTCGGATGGAAGGCACCCGGCCGTGGTGATGCACGAAGGCACCAGGCACGGCTTCACCCCAAGGCTTGCCGGAAGCAGGCCATTATTGGGTTCCCCGTCTCTGCCGGACGAATGTTCCGAACGGATCCCGGGCAGCGGCAGAGTTAGGCAAGTCTGCTCAGGAGTGCCGCATTCGGAGAAACCGGCACGGCTTCAGACCCTACGTCACACCCGTCCCATTTGTCACATTTGCATAACGGGGGTCGACAGGGCTCAGCTTTAGTGCCTTGCGCGACTATACCCCCTGGGGGTATAGTCGGGGTGTTGTCAGTGAAGTGGTATGTCCCGGCAGGTGCCCCCTTGCACCGCCTCTCACAGCCGTTCAACCCCAGCGCCCATCGATCCTTCGTCTTCAAGGAATGGAACCTGACATGTGTGGAACCGAAAACCGTACCGAACTGCCTCTCGTTTCAGCCGCTTCAGGCTGCGGCTGCTGCTCCACGGACGCTTCTTCCGCGCCTTCCACGGCTGCGGACGCCGGTGGCACCGAATTCACGGTCGAGGGTTTGACCTGCGGGCATTGCGTGCAGACCGTCGAGGAGGCCGTGTCCGCCCTTGAGGGTGTGGAGTCCGCCTCTGTTGACCTCGTTCCGGGCGGCCGTTCGCGCTTGACTGTCGGCGGCACCGCCGACGACTCCGCCGTGCGTGAGGCTGTTACCTCCGCCGGCTACACACTCATCAGCAACTGACCTCTCCAGCCTCCCCGCGCAGTGGACCTGCCGGGGAGGCGGAGTCTCCTCTCGAAGGAGGAACTATGGAAGACCACACCCAGCACCACGGCGGCCATGCCGGCCACAACGGCTCAGCTGTGCCGGCCGCCGACTCGCACAGCACTTCCGCTTCACCGGCCACCACCGCCACCGTTACCGAGCACACCAACAGCCACCACGGGGGCCATGGGGCGCAGGATGACCACGCGGTCCACACGCACGGCCAGCATGCCGGGCACAGCACCGCGATGTTCAAGAACAGGTTCTGGCTGACCCTGGCCCTGTCCGTACCGGTCGTCTATTTCAGCCCGATGGTCGGGCACATCCTTGGCTACATGGCCCCGATGTTCCCGGGTTCGGCCTGGATCCCGCCCGTCCTGGGCACGGTCATCTTCCTCTACGGCGGCGAGCCGTTCCTCAAGGGCGGATGGCAGGAACTGAAGACCCGCAGCCCGGGCATGATGCTGCTGATCGGCATGGCCATCACGGTCGCATTCGCCGCGTCCTGGGTCACCAGCCTTGGTATCGGTGGATTTGATCTGGATTTCTGGTGGGAGCTGGCACTGCTGGTGGCCATCATGCTGCTGGGCCACTGGATCGAAATGCGCGCCCTCGGCTCCGCGCAGGGCGCCCTGGATGCCCTCGCCGCGCTGCTGCCGGACGAGGCCGAACGCGTCACCGGTGCGGGCACCGAAACCGTCCCGGTCTCCGAACTGACCGAAGGCGACATCGTCCTGGTCCGCTCTGGCGCCAGGATGCCCGCGGACGGCACGGTCGTGGATGGACAGGCCGAGTTCGACGAGTCGATGATCACCGGTGAATCCAAAACGGTCCCCCGTGGCCCCGGAGACACTGTCGTGGCGGGAACCGTGGCGACCGATAACAGCGTCCGGGTCCAGGTCACGGCCGTCGGGGATAACACTGCCCTGGCAGGCATCCAACGCCTTGTCGCCGAAGCGCAGGCGTCATCCTCCCGGGCCCAGGCCCTGGCTGACCGGGCCGCCGCCTTCCTGTTCTACTTCGCCGCCGGTGCCGGCGTCATCACCTTCATCATCTGGACGCTGCTCGGGAGCGTCCCGGAAGCGGTGACCCGCACCGTCACCGTCCTGGTGATCGCCTGCCCGCACGCCCTGGGCCTGGCCATCCCGCTGGTCATCGCCATCTCCACCGAGCAGGCAGCCCGGGCCGGGGTGCTGATCAAGAACCGGATGGCGCTGGAGCGCATGCGCACCATCGACGTCGTCCTGTTCGATAAGACCGGCACCCTTACCACCGGCGAGCCGGACCTCAAAGACATCGCGACCGTCCCCGGTGCAGACGCTGACGCGCTGCTGGCCCTTGCCGCCGCCGTCGAATCCGACAGCGAGCACCCCGTGGCACGGGCCATCGTCCGGGCAGCCAGGGAACGGAACCTGAGCATCCCGCAGGCCAGCGACTTCAGCTCCCTGACCGGGCGGGGCGTCCGCGCTACCGTCAACGGCCGCACTGTCCACGTCGGCGGGCCAGCGCTGCTGCGTGAACTAGGCACCACAGAACCGGCAGACCTGGCCGAATCCACCAGCACCTGGATGGGCCGCGGTGCAGCGGTGCTGCACGTCATCGACGGACACCACGTGCTCGGGGCAGTCAGCCTGGAGGACAGCATCCGTCCCGAATCCCGGCAGGCCGTAGAGGCGCTGCAGAACCGCGGCGTGAAGGTCGCCATGATCACCGGCGACGCCCGCCAGGTCGCCCAGGCAGTGGCCGAGGACTTGCGCATCGATGAGGTGTTCGCCGAAGTCCTGCCCGCGGACAAAGACAAAAAGGTCGCCGAGCTCCAGGCCCGCGGCCTGAAGGTCGCCATGGTCGGTGACGGGGTGAACGACTCCCCCGCACTGGCCCGGGCCGAGGTCGGCATCGCGATCGGCGCCGGCACCGATGTGGCCATGGAATCCGCCGGAGTAGTGCTGGCCGGCAATGATCCCCGGGCTGTGCTGTCGATGGTGGATTTGTCCCGCGCCAGCTACCGGAAGATGTGGCAGAACCTGATCTGGGCCACCGGCTACAACGTCCTGTCCGTGCCGCTGGCAGCCGGTGTCCTGGCCTTTGCCGGGGTCGTGCTGTCCCCGGCAGCAGGGGCGGTGCTGATGTCGGTGTCCACAATTGTGGTGGCCCTGAACGCCCAACTGCTGCGGAGGGTGAAACTCAATCCCGCCCAGGTGCGTTGAACAAGAGGCTGTGACCGGTGGGAAAAACTCCTGCCGGTAGGCTTAAGACCCTGAACAACCCGCACGGAAAGGAGGAACCGTTGTGAGCGCACCAGCCCGTGCTCCCCTCATCGCGTTCCTCCTTCGTGCAGGCTTCCTGACGGCGGCCCTGGCCATCATCGCCGGGATCTTCGGCATGCACATCATGACCGGGGCACACCACGTGAGCCCGGGTCATGCCATGCCGGCAGCAGCCGTCGGCCCCTCGGCGGACGTGCAGGGCCTCCCGGCCGGGCACTCCCATCCATCGGGGACTTCAATGGAGGGGCCTGCGGTTACCCAAGCTGCATCTGGTTTCTCGTCGTCGTCTGCCTGCGGCCCTGCAGGTTCCTGCCCGGAAATGTCTGCCGGGGGCAATGCCTGCGTGCTGGCCCCGGGAAACACTTCACTGACCGCCCCTGCCCCCGGAACAGCGCCCTACGCCCTACCGCACTTCGGGTTGGCGGCCGCGGCCAGCTTCAACTATTCCTATTCACCGGACAGCCCCTCTCCCGGTGACTTGAGTATCAGCCGGACGTAAAACCAGCACTGACGCCCGCCGTGCCCTGCCCGGCGCATACCGTTCAGCCGTTTCGGCCCGCATAAAGACTGGCCCTTTCCGGGACGGTCACCACATGCAGTTCAAAGGCGCACCTGCGCGCCGCTGATACTTTTGAGGACCCTGATTTTCATGAAAAAGACCCTGACCATTTCCGCTGCCGCGATCGCCGCAGTAATCGCCCTCGCCGGATGCTCCGCCGGCTCTGATGCCGGAAGCTCGGCGACCAGCATGCCCGGCATGAGCCACGGCGGCTCGGCGATGCCATCGACCTCAGCCCCGGCAACGTCGGCCGCCGCCTCGGCGGACTTCAACGACGCGGACACCATGTTCGCGCAGATGATGATCCCGCACCACACCCAGGCCGTGGCCATGAGCGACATCATGCTCAAGAAGGAAGGCATCCCCGCCGCGGTGACCGACCTGGCCACCCAGATCAAAGCCGCCCAAGGCCCGGAGATCGAAAAGATGACCGGCTGGCTTCAAAGCTGGGGACAGCCCACCGAAATGCCCACCGACATGCCCTCGGCACACAGCATGGAGGGCATGATGGGCGATGACGACATGGCCAAACTCGAGGCCGCCCAGGGCACCGAGGCCGCCAAACTGTTCCTCACCCAGATGATCGCCCACCATGAAGGCGCCGTCATGATGGCCAAGACCGAAACCACCGACGGCAAGAACACGGACGCGGTCCAGCTCAGCAAGGACATCGTCAGCTCCCAGGAAGCCGAAATCCAGGAAATGAAAGACCTGCTGGCCACCCTGTAGCCAGCACACAACCGGCACCGGCCCCATCCCCCCGTGGGGCCGGCGCCCCTCCCCCACCCTCATTTCCCGGACCACCTTTGGAGTTCCCCGTGCCCCTGCACTTCATAACCCGAGGACGTTCCGCCGCTGGACTCTCCGCGGCCGCCGCCCTCCTGCTCACCCTGTCCGCCTGTTCCACCGGATCACCAACCGCGACCGCACCGTCCACAGCGGCCGCCGGCCTTCCCAGCTCCCACGTCCACGGCCTGAGCGTGAACCCCCAAACCGATCAGGCCCTGCTGGCCACCCATGAAGGCCTATTCGACGTCACCAAGTCCCCCGCCACCAAAATCGGTGGCACCAACGACCTGATGGGCTTCACCGCAGCCGCCGACCAAGGCGTGTTCTATGCTTCCGGGCACCCCGGCCCCGGCTCGGACATGCCCAACCCCATGGGCCTGATCCGCTCAGTGGACGGCGGAAAAACGTGGGAGCAGCTGTCCCGCCAAGGCGAATCAGACTTCCACGCCCTCGCTACCGCCAAGTCCGGGATCATCGCCCATGACGGAACGCTGCAAACCAGCCCGGACGGGAAAACCTGGACCCCGGCCACCGCCGGATTCGTGCCTGCCGTTCTCGCCGGCAACCCCGAAACCGACTCCGTTCTGGCCACCACCCGCGAGGGGCTCCAGCGCTCCACCGACGGCGGAAAAACCTGGGTACTGAACGCCGCAGCGCCCGTCATTCAATTCGTTGCGTTCGCCAGCGGCACCGAAGTCTTCGGCGTCGAACCCGGCGGTGCCGTCCACTATTCAACAGACGCTGGAAGCAGTTGGACTCAGACAGGTTCAATCAAGGGAGAGGTCCAGGCCATCACGGCTGTGAAAAAGACAGACGGGAAACCAATCATCTGGGCCGCCACCACCGAAGGGATCGTCGTGTCCACCGACGGTGGCCAGGTCTTCAGTACCCCTCCCACTGTCCGATGAACCCCGGGCTTACCGCCTTCACGGGTGATACCTGCGGGCTGATGATCGTGGCAGTGTAGGCGGCTAAATGGTGGAGCATCAGGAGAGGATCTGGTTCGTGGACCCCGTCACGCTGCGGGACGTGGTCGTGGACCGGGAGGCAATGGAAGCCCGGCTGGAAGGCTGCGCCGACCTGGAACGCGTCTGGGTGTTATCCCTTCTGGGACGGGGTGAAGAAGCAGTCAACGAAGCACAACAACTACTCGAAGTCTCTACGGACCCATTCCGTGCCCTGCTCGTTCTCGCTTACGCCTATCAGCGGTTGTATCGGTGGCGGGACGCCGCCCAGGTGCAGGAACGGGCCCTTCGTGCTGCCCGCACGACGTTCAGGGAAGCCCAGGTCCGCCATCAGATCGGGCGGCGGCTTTTCGACGAAGGTCTTTACCTCGCTGCCGCCGCCGAGTTCGAGTGGGCGGCTGACCTGTTCAAAGCTGCCGGACGTCCCCGCGCGGCCGTCACCTCCTACAGGGCAAGGGAACGTGCCAGAAAGGTACACCGGCAAAGCCGGCTCCCCGATTAGAAGGGGAATTACCTACCAGCAAGAGGACAGCCATACTGGCGCATAACAGCGCAAGAAGAAGTGGAAAGGAGGCGGACGGGAACACAGGCCCGGGCGCCACAACAACAATCCAGGCGGTGTCCGGGACATTTTTGCAGCTACTCAAACTACCGAAGAGAGAGTGCACAATGACCCACGGGACCACACACAAACTGCTCGATGCCTACCCCAAGGACCTTGGCAGCATCGACACCCACAAGCTGGCCGAATGCATCGCGGCCTGCTTTGACTGCGCCCAGGCCTGTACCGCCTGCGCGGACGCGTGTCTGAGCGAGGACATGGTGGCCGAGCTGACCAAATGCATCCGCACCGACCTGGACTGCGCCGACATCTGCACCACGACGGGCAACATCCTCTCCCGCCACACCGGCTACGATGCCAACGTCACCCGCGCCATACTCCAGGCCTGCGCCACCGCCTGCAAGGCCTGCGGCGATGAATGCGAACAGCACGCCGGAATGCACGATCACTGCCGGATCTGCGCCGAAGCCTGCCGGCGCTGCGAGCAAGCCTGCAACGAACTGCTTACCTCCCTGGGCTGACCGGAGCCCGCCCTGCAGACGCCGGGTACCCCGGCGTCTGCAGGGCATCCAAAGTGACTCCGACCAGCCTGGTCACGGCCTCATGTGACGCCAGTCCTGCCGCAGCCCCCAGGGCATGAAGGCAGAAGGCAGCCAAAACGTCCGGGGCAACATCCGCGCGGAAGACCCCCGCGTTCGAGCCCTCGCCAATGATCTCTGCGATGAAATCCGTAAGGTGCTGCTGAGCCCGCCCCGCATGGGCTCCCTGGTGCAGACGCGCCGAGTCTGCCTCGTTGTGGCCGGAGCGGGACAGGAAAGCATAGGCGTGCAAAACCGCTTCAAGCTGCTCCCGGGCCCCGGCAGTCTGTTTCCTGATGCCGACCAGCTGGTTCAGGTGGGCCTGGATCTGGCGCTCGTGCCACGCCAGCATGATGGACTCCACATCCGGAAAGTACTTATACAGCGTTGCCCGGCCGATACCCGCAGCCTGCGCAATCCCCGACATCGTCACCGCCGACGCTCCCTGGCCCGCCAAGATGCGGGCGGCGGCGTCAAGAACGGCACCCCGGACGGCATCCCGATGGGTTTCGATCGTCTCGTTCCAGAGCTTGGGCATACCCGAATGCTACAACCTGACGCAGCATAGACACACTGACGCTTTCAATACATACTGTTTTACAAAATCAAGTGAAGGATCACTATGACGAACCCCGGCTCCAACCCCGACCGCGGCCCCGCTGGCAGCCATGAGGCCCCGCGGCATAAGACACCGCTGTGGGTGAAGGGATTCCTGGTCGCTGCAGCCGTGATCATGGTGGCCTTTGCCGTCATTCACCTCACCGGCGGGGGCATGGTCATGAACCACACACCATGAGAATCATGCCCCCCGCAGTGCGGAAGGCGGCCCTGACGCTCCACATCATCTCCTCCGTGGGGTGGCTCGGCGCCGTCGCCGCGTTCCTGGTCCTGGCGGTCACCGGACTCGCGGCTACCGACCCGCAGCTGGTCCGCGCCGTGTATGTGGGTATGAACCTGATCGGCTGGGCGGTCATCTTCCCCTTGAGCCTGGCTTCGCTGGTCTCTGGAATCATCCAGGGTCTCGGCACTGTGTGGGGACTGCTCCGGCACTACTGGGTCCTGATCAAACTCATCATCACCGCCGTGGCCACCGCCCTGTTATTGGTACACCTGCAGCCGGTCACCGCGATGGCGGAGATGTCTCTGGCAGCTGACCTGGCACCGTCTGACATGACCGGGATGAGGGTGCAGCTGGTCTTCGACGCCTGCGCGGCGATACTGGCGCTGCTCGTCACCAGCGTCCTCTCCGTCTATAAGCCCCGGGGACTGACCCGCCACGGACAAAAAGTCCTCGACAAGCAGGCCCAGATCCGGCCGCCCAAGGGCGCCAACGCCTGAATGGCGTACACCCAGTTACGGTTCTCGGCCCCCACGGCTTCGCTACGAAAGAAGCGGCCTCGGGGGCCGTATTACTCACAGATGCCCTGAGCGCGTGGTCGGAAACGGTGACGCTTTAGATGGGTGTAAGGAAGGTACCTGAGAGGTTTTGCAGCTGGTAGATCCATTGGACCCATACACCTGTCACCATGAGCAGCCCGAGGACAATCAGCATGGACGCGCCTGCGATGTTGATTGCGCGCATGTGTCGGCGCACGAAGGCAAGAGCGGCGCTGACCCATCCGATGCCGAGGGCGGTGAGCATGAACGGTATGCCCAGGCCCAGGCAGTAGGCGAAGGCGAGCAGGGCCCCGCGGCTGCTGCTGCCGGTGGTCACGCTCAAAGACAGCACTGCGGCCAGTGTCGGGCCCATGCAGGGAGTCCAGCCAAGGCCGAACACCAATCCCAGCAACGGTGCGCCGGCCAGCCCGGCGCGTCGGCTGAGGGCCGGTTTGCGGGTTTGCTGCAGCCACGGCACCAGTCCCAGGAAGGCCAGCCCCATGAGGATCACGACCACGCCCAGGCCCCGCATCAATGCGTCCTGCCAGCGCAGGAGCCAGGACCCGATGGCGCCGAACGCGGCCCCGTACAACGTGAAGACGGAGGCGAAGCCGAGCACGAACAACCCCACCCCTGCCAGGACCCTGCTGCGGTTGCGTGGCTGGGTGGGGTCGGTCAGGCCGGAGACGAAACCGAGGTAGCCAGGCACGAGGGGGAGGATGCACGGGGAGAGGAACGAAACGAGGCCGGCGGCCGCGGCCAGCGGGATCGCCAAGGCCAGGGCCCCGGAGGCAACAGTTGAGGCGAAGAACCCTGCGATGTCCACGGTTCAGCAGGCCTGGGTAAGCGGGGCGGGACGGGGCGATGTAGGCATGGGTCTCTCTGGAATAGGAATAGGGAACGGAAGGCAAGGATCCGCCCGCCGGTTGCGCAGGCGGTGCAGTGTGCCTTTGACCGGCAGGGGCTTTTTATCGATCAAGTTTTTCAGACCGGTTCCGCTGCCGCGGTCTCAATGAGGGCTTTGAGTGTTCCTTCCTGGAGTTCGCCCAGGATGCGCGAGGCGACCCGGCCCTGCCGGTCCAGGACCAGCGTTGTCGGGACGGCGCCCGGAGGGACCATGCCGGAGAGCGCCAAAAGCACGCGGCCGTCCTTGTCATCGAAGCTCGGGTAGGTGATGCCGAAAGTGTGCTCGAACGCCTCGGCGGTACCCTTCTCATCGCGCAGGTTCACGCCATAAAAGTCGACGCCTTGGGTCTTGAACTGATCATGCAGGGCTTTGAGGCGGGGCGCTTCCACTCGGCAGGGGGCGCACGCGGCGTACCAAAAATTCAGTACCGTGACCCTGCCGGTGAAGCTGGCCGAGTCCACGATAGTGCCGTTGTAGAGGGTGCCGGTGAATGACACCGCCGGCTTGCGGGCGTCTTTAGCGTATTCGGTGACGGAACCGTCGCCGGCGACGTAGTTCTTGCTGTCGCCGGCCCTTGCCTGGGCGGCGAGGGAGTCTTTCGCGGGGGCGCAGGCAGCCAGCGCGACCGGCAGCCCGGCCACGGCGAGGGCGAGGACCCGGCGGCGGGGCGGCCTGGAAGGGGCTGCCGGGGACGTCACCGGGTTCCTCCCGTTCAGGCCGGCTGGCAGATGCCCGGGGTCGAGCACATTCACTGTTTCTCTCCTCTTGGAGGGCGGAAGGCCCGCATCGCGCGGGGCTTCAGGACTTTTTGATTTGTCGGAGCGTGTCGCGCCGGGTGCGGTATTCCTCGTCCCCGATCTCCCCGCGGGCGTAGCGCTCGTCCAGTATCCGGCGGGCCGAACCGGAATCCGGATCCCGGGTCCCGGTCTGGACGAGCCTGATGATCGCCCAGATGAGTGCGAGCAGTACGGCAAGAGCAATGACCGACCAACCCAGCATCCAGGGCCACATGAGTTCCATGTCGCCGTGTCCCATCATTGCGATGCACCTTTCCCTTTGTTCGCGTGGGTGTCTACCAGTGGGGGTCCGGGCTGTTTCCGGTCCCTCATCCCCGTTGGTCTTACCTGACCTTGCCGGGGCCGTCGACTCCACCGGTGCAGGGAGCGCCGGGCTCAGGGGCGGTCTTGGCCGACCGGTATTTGCCGATGAATTCCTTGATGCGCGCATCGTCGGCGCCCGCGGCCTTCAGCTGCGCACCCCAGGCGGAGGCCACGACCGGTGCCGGCAGGTTCTCAGAGGGTGAGAGGATCGCGTAGGTGGAAGGAATTTCCTTCCGCAGCGTGTCCAGCTGCGCGGCCTGGACCTGCTTGGCATCGTAGGTGACCCAGACGGCGCCGTGCTCCAGGGAATGGACCGCGTTTTCGTTAGGCACCGGTTCGCTGTACACGGCGCAGTTGAGCGGAACCGCTGAATGGTCACCGCCGACGGGCGGGGTCTGGGCGTACGCGACCGGCGTGGTGACGTGGTTTGATGACAGCCCGGAGAACGTTTGGACTCCCTCGATCGCAGCCGGCGACGGTTTAGGCGCCTGGTTAAGCACCAGCGCTACCACGACCCCGACCACCAACAGCGCCCCGGCCGCCCAGGCCGATGCGACCAGGATCAGCCGCTTGCGCCGCTTCCGGGCCTGCTCCACGCGGACCCGGTCCAGCTTCTCCTGGATCTTCGCTGTCCGCTGCTGCTTGATGGTGGGCTTTGACACGGTGCCGGGGGCTGGCTCCCGGCCAGGCCTGTTAGATGGGGGCATGATGTGCTTCCTTCACTCGGCCACGGACCGTACGGGGAGGGGACTGACGCGCCAACAGAACTATAACCTAATCAACTTAGGTGTATAGGCGTGGTGACGGCAAGCCCCGTACACTTGCCGTAAAGACCTGACGGGGGAGTGTGTATGCCGCGCTTTGGCGAGCTTGAAGGCGCCATCATGGAACAGCTTTGGCGTTCGGAGAAACCTTTACTGGTGCGTGAAGTTCTTGATGGGCTGGACCGGGGCCTGGCCTACAACACCGTCCAGACAGTCACCGAGATCCTGTACCGGAAAGGCTGGCTGACCAAGGAACGGGACGGGCGGGCCTTCCGCTACACGCCCGCCGCGGGCCGGGAAAAGTACATTGCCGGACTTGTGGCCGAAGCCCTCTCGCTGACCGAGGACCGCAGCGCGGCCCTCGTCGGCCTGGTCGAGGGGATTGGGCCGGAGGAAGCGGCCGAGCTGCGGCGGCTCCTGGACGCTGCGGCGGGGGGCGCGGGGGTGAAGCGATGATCGTTGCGCTGTCCCTTTTGGCCTACGCTGTCGTACTGGCCGGCGCGGGCCCCCGGCTGCTGCAGGCCGGATCCTGGGCGGACCGCGCCCCGCGGCTTGCGATCGCCGCCTGGCAGGCCCTCACTACGGCCATCATTTCCTCTGTCGTTCTCGCCGGGATCGCCCTGACCTTCCCGACAGTGCAGGTCAGCAACGACCTCGCCGCGCTGCTGCATTCATGCGTCATGGCCATCCAGGCCCACTACGCCTCCCCGGGCGGGGCGGCAGCCGGGGCCACCGGCGCCGTCCTTGCCCTGGCCGTTCTCGGCCGAGCCATCTGGTGCCTCGCCGCGGCCCTGTCCGGCGCGGCCCGGGAACGCGCCCGCCACGCGGAGGCCCTGGACCTGGTCGCAACGGCCGGGCCCCGCACCGGCATTATCGTCCTGGACGCTGCCGAGGCAGCCGTGTACTGCCTGCCCGGACGCCGACAGCGGACCGTGGTGACCACGGGCGCTTTGCAGGCCCTGGGCGAGGACCAATTGGACGCCGTCCTCGCCCACGAGCACGCCCACCTCGCCGAACGCCATGACCTGATCCTGGGCATGGCGCGGGCCATGGCAGCCGCCTTTCCTGCCGTCCCCGCCTTCCGGAGCGCCGCCGCCGAGACCGCCCGCCTCATCGAACTCCGCGCCGACGACGCCGCCGCGGAGCGCGCCGGCCGCCTCACCCTGGCCGGTGCGCTGCTGGCCGTGGCCTCGGGCAGACACGGCCACGCAGTCCCGGCCGCTGCCCTTGCCGCCGGCGGCAGCGGGGCCGGAGCACGCATCCGGCGCCTCATCCCACCGCGCAGTCCGCTGGGCCGGGCCCGCACCACCGCGGGCTCCCTGAGCCTCGCCCTCCTGCTCGCCCTCCCCGTGCTCGTGCTGGGCGGCCCGGCGGCCGCCGCCGCGGGCCACGCGGTGTGCCCCACAGCCGCCGACGGGACCGGCATCGAGGTCTCCGTCCGCTGATTCAGCGGGACTGGACAGCAACCCAGCCGTCCTCCTATTCTCCTTAGGAGAATAGTTTTCGGTGCCGTTCGGGTGCCGATCCGACGCCCGGGAGACCCCATGGAGCAATTCCTCCTCTTCCTGCCCGCCATCTTCTGTCCCGTGGGCATGGGTCTGCTGATGTGGCTCATGATGCGGGGCGGGAAGAACAACGGCGGCGGCACCGCGGCTGAGAAGGAAGCCGAACTGGCCGACCTCCGTGCCCAGCTTGAGGCCCTCCGTCCTGCCCCGAACCGGGACCTGGGCCCGCTTGACGTCCTGAAGCAGGCACCGCACCCGGGCGGGGCACCCTCGGCATGAACACGCCGGTACCGATTGCCCTGACGGCCACGGTTGTGGCCGCCGCCCTCACCTGGTTTTTCTGCATACGTCCGATGTTTTGCAACCAGCGGAACGGCCGGGCACAGCGGCAGGGCCGCTGCGCCGATCCTGGCCAGGCCATCGACGCGCAAATCCGCCACGCGCGGAACGAGCTGGACAGGCTGCGGGCCCCCGGGGCCGGTCAGCAGCCCGCACCCGGTGGCGGGGCGTGAGACGCAATGCTCGCCGTGGCAGTGCCTGTCCCCTTCGGCGGGTCCTTGCGTGGCTGGTGGCTTTCGCCGCGGTGTTCCTGGGCGCCAGCCTCGCTGTCGCTGTCCCCGCTTCTGCGCACGCCAATCTGCTCTTTGCTGCCCCCGCCGCAGACTCGACCGTCCCCGCCGCTCCGGAAACCCTGACGCTGCTCTTCGACCAGACGGTCACCACTGCCGGTACGCCGGTGCAGGTGACGGGGCCGGGAGAACCTCCGGTGGCTGGTGCTACCCGGCTCACACACGACGGAAAAGCCCTTGAAGTCCCGATCACCGGTGCCGCCGGACAAGGGATCTACACGGTCCATTGGCAAGTTACCGCAACTGATGGGGATGTCATGAGCGGGTCCTACCGCTACGCCGTAGGACCTTCCGCCGCCGCCCTGGGAGGTGGTCAGACCACCGAAACACAGGGTTCATGGCCGATGACTGTCCTCCGGGCCCTCCTGTTCACCGCCCTCGCCCTGGCATTGGGCGAACAGGCCGGAACCCGCCTGCTGGTACGTCTTCGCGGCATCCCGCCCGGACCGCGGCCGATCACAGGGTGGGCTTGCGCCGTCGGTCTCGCCGCCGCCGCCGGGCTGGCCATGGTTCTGCTGGGGAACGGTTCCCTGTCAGAGGGCCTCACCCGCCCGGACCCAAGTGCGCTGACCGGCAGCCGGCCCGGCATACTGGCCGTGGTCGAACTCGGCGGGTTCGCCTTGGCAGCAGCCGCTGTTGCAGGCAACCGCCGTGGATGGCTCTGGTTGCCCCTCACTGCCGTGATCAGCGCCGAAGCGGTGCGCGCCCACCCGCAAATGGCGGCACCGTTATTGGGAATCCCGCTATCGATGGCCCATCTTGCCGGGGCGTGCCTCTGGGCAGGAATGCTCATCCATGTTCTCCGCACCCTTATGCACTGGCGCCACCGACAGGACCTGGTCCGGACAGCACTGAGTGTCTATTCGCGGACCGCCGTGTGGTTGTTCGCCGTCGTTGTACTCACCGGCTTTGGGTCCGCGCTGATCCTTGTCACCCCCGACAGCCTACTCACGACCGATTACGGAAGAGTGTTGCTGAGTAAGACAACTCTGGTCGCGGTCGTCGCCGCCCTTGCCCTGGCCGCCCGTCGGCTACTCCACAAGCAATCGGCCCTTGAGAAAATCAGGCGCCCCGCACGGGCCGAAGCAGCCGTCCTGTCCGTCGTTCTTATCCTCTCCGCCGTGCTGACCATACTTCCCGTCCCCGGCAGCTCCTCGGCTCCGCTGGCGTTTCCGCCGCCCACCACCGGTCCGGTCGTCCCGGCAGCGGCCCTGGCCGGACAAATCGGCATCAACGCCCGCGCCAGCTCGGGCCAGCTCGTCATTCAACTGATGGTCCCGGAAACCAACGTCGCCACCCCCGAACCTGGCCTCAGCGGTTCCCTCACCAGCCCCGAGGGCGCGAGAGTAGATCTGGATTTCCGGCGCTGCGGCCCAGGATGCTTCTTCAGCCCAACCACGTGGGCTGATGGGACCAGCCGGCTTACACTCATCCCGACCTCCCGAATCTGGAGCACAGAACCCGCCGCACTGGGCATCGCCTGGCCCGCCATCCCGGCGGAGGACATGCTTCGTGAAGCCGTCACGGCCATGAAGGCTGTCCCGGCTTTCACACTGCACGAACTGGTTACCAGCGATACAGCAAAGGGACTGGGAACGCCTCGCGCCTTCCAGACGACTGGCGCCGACTTTACCCGCCGCGCGCTCTACGCCAGCGGGGAAGCGAGCATCGTCAACAGGCTTCCGGACGAGGATGGAAACCGTCGCCTCGTCCTGTCCTACCCGGCCGAGAACGCTGTCCTTGAACTAACCCTGGCTCCAGACGGGCGGATCCTGCGCGAGACTCAAACAGCACCCCACCACTTGGTCTCCCATACCCTCATTTACCCCAAATCACCGATACACAACGACTGATGTCAGTTTCCGAGGTCGCTCGTACAAACCGACGTTTTCAGAATTCACGTTGGCAGAAGCTGCCGGGACAGCGTCAGAGCCAGAGGTTTATGAGGCGTTGCAGGGATCCGGATCCGATGAGGATGGTCAGGCCCAGCCCGATGAAGACGGCCGGGACGAGCCAGTGTTCAATTTTTTCCAGGGCTTCGACGACTTTGTGGTGGGTGCCGATGAGCTTGCCCAGAGCGCACCACACAGCGACCAGGGCCAGGAAGACGAGGACGGTGATGGTCATGTCGGCCGGGGTCATGGTGCGGAACACCGGGGTGTAGATCGCGATGTTGTCAGCACCGTTGGCGATCGTGATGCCGGCGATGCCGAGCAGCCCCAGCCCTTCCGTGAGTCTGTTCTCATCATCATCGCCCTCGCGTTTCAGGCCGCGGATGAGGCCGAAGATGCCAAGGATCAGCGGGAAGATTCCCAGCAGCCCGACCCATTCGTCCGGGACGATGGTAAGGCCCAGGGCGGCGAGGAGACTTAGCCCAACCAGGGTGATGAAACCGGTGTACTGCCCTCCGACAATGTGCCAGGCCCGCGGCTGGCCCTTGCTGGAGGCCAGGAAAAGCGCCGTCAGCACCACAATGTCATCGATGTTGGTCGCGGCGAACATCGCCGCCGCGGCCAGCATGGTCGCAAGCATGAGAGGTCCTTCCAGTTCAGGGCCGAAACGGGCCAGCGTCCGGCGGCTGCTTACGCCTTTTGCTGTTCCCTGGACCCGAGCAGGGTGCCCAGGACGTACAGACCGACACCGACTGTGACGAACACGTCTGCGAGGTTGAAGGTGGGAAACCATCCGCTGTGCAGGTAGTCCACGACGCCGCGCCCGTCCAGTCGGTCCACGAGGTTCCCGGCACCGCCGCCGAGAACCATAGCCGCCCCGGCCCGGGACAGGGCTGGCGTGGCGGGGGCGGTGGAGACGGCGTACCAGGTCATGGCCAGGACGATGGTCGCGGTCGCGGCGATGACCAGCCACGGGGCCAGGTCAGCGCCGAGGCTGAACGCGACCCCGGTGTTGAAGAGCAGCTTCAGGTTCACCAGGCCCAGGTCGACCGTGGCACCGTTGAAGAGCAGGGCTTCGGTCAGGGCCTTGATCCCCAGATCGGCCGCCGCGAGCACTGCGGCCGAGACGAGCAGGGCAACCTTTATCCTCCGTGCTTTCCCGGCAACCGCCGGCGTTCGGGCGGGATCTGCCGGGGGCTCGGCGCTCACGCTGCCGGTTCCAAAGCCGGCGCCGGCTTGGCAGCGGGGAGTGCGTTTTTGCGGCTGATCCGGCCAGCGCGGACGCCGTTGGCGATCACCACGATTTCGGCGAGCTCGTGGATCAGGACAACCGCGGCAAGTCCCAGCAGACCGAACAGTGCCAAGGGGATCAGGATCGCGATCAGCAGCAGGGACAGGCCCACGTTCTGCAGCATGATGGACCGGGTCCGGCGGGCGTGGTCCAGGACCTGGGGCAGGTGGTTCAGGTCCTCGCCCATCAGGGCGATGTCGGCGGTTTCAATGGCGACGTCGGTGCCCATGGCTCCCATGGCAACGCCGGTGTCGGCGGTGGCCAGGGCGGGGGCGTCGTTGACGCCGTCGCCGACCATGGCGGTCGGTTGGCGGGACTTCAGGGTCCGGATGATCTCGGCCTTGTCTTCCGGTCGGAGGTCGGCGTGGACTTCGGTGATGCCGGCGTCCTTGCCCAGGGCCGCTGCGGTGATCGCGTTGTCACCGGTGAGCATGGCCGTGGTGTATCCGGAAGCGGTCAGCCTGGCGATGACGTCCCGGGCTTCGGGGCGCAGCTCGTCACGGACTGCTACGGCACCGATTACTTCGCCGGCGGATTCGATCAGGACGGCGGTGGCGCCGGCCGTTTGCATCCGCTCGACCTCTCCAGCGAGGGAGCCGGGGTTGATCCAGCCGGGGCGGCCCAGCCGGACGGTCTTGCCTTCGAAGCGGCCTTCGAGGCCGGCGCCGGGGACGGTGTCGACGTCGGTCACGTCGGCCCGGGTGGGGGATGCGGCGAGGATGGCGCGGGCCAGGGGGTGTTCGCTGCGGGCCTCCAGTCCGGCTGCGAGGGCCAGAACTTCGTCGCGGGTGGCGGTCCCTGCGGCGGCGACGTCGATGACTTCGGGCTTGTTCCGGGTCAGGGTCCCGGTCTTGTCCAGGGCGATGGTGCGGATCTTGCCGAGGGTTTCCAGGGCGCCGCCGCCTTTGATGAGTACGCCGATGCGGCTGGCGGCGCCGACGGAGGCGACGACGGTGACCGGGACGGAGATCGCCAAAGCGCAGGGCGATGCGGCGACGAGGACGACCAGGGCGCGTTCGAACCACAGCAGCGGCTCTCCGATGATGAAGCCGAAGGCGATGATCAGGGCCGCGGCGATGAGGATGCCGGGGACGAGTTTCTTGGCGATGTTGTCTGCCAGGCGCTGGCCGGGTCCCTTGCGGGACTGTTCGGCCTCGACGATGTGCACGATGCGGGCCAGGGAGTTGTTCTCCGCGGTGCTGGTGACTTCGACTTCCAGCGGCCCGGTGCCGTTGATGGACCCGGCGTAGATGTCGCTGCCGGGACCGGCCTCGACGGGGACGGATTCGCCGGTCAGGGCCGAGGTGTCCAGGGAGGTGCGGCCGGTGATGATCCGGCCGTCGGTGGCAAGCCGTTCGCCCGGGCGGACCACCATCCGGTCTCCGGGAACGAGCTCGGCCGGGTCAACGGTGACTTCTGTCCCGCCGCGCAGGACTGTGGCTTCGGCCGGGACCAGGTCCAGCAGTGCCCGCAGACCGCGCCGGGTTTTGGCCAGTGAGTATTCTTCCAACCCTTCGGAGATTGAGTAGAGGAAGGCGAGCATCGCCGCTTCCTCGTACTCGCCCAGGGCGACGGCGCCGACGGCGGCGATCGTCATCAGGGTCCCGACGCCGATCTTGCCTTTGGCCAGGCGCCGCAGGGTGGAGGGAACAAAAGTCCAGGCAGCGACCAGCAGTGCCCCGATTTCCAGGACCAGGCGCAGCCACTCCGGGCCCCCCGTCAGGGACATGATCCAGCCCGTCAGGAGCAGCACACCCGAGATTGCCGCGGCCCGGATCTCGTCGATCTGCCAGAAGCCGACCGCTTCCTCAGCCTCTTCGGCCGCGGTTTCGGGCTTGTCGTCGCTGCAGCCGCAAGCGTCGCTCATCGGGCGTTCTCCTTCGTCAGTTCCACATTTGTCAGTACCGCGCCGGTGCTTCCGGTGCCGTAATTCGGGCACAGGCTCACCGCGTTGCCGGTCGCGGCAAGCAGGACCTCGGCCTGGGCAAGCATGTCCATCAATTCCGGACGCGACAGCGAGTAATAGACGCTGCGGCCCTGCGCCCGGCCCTGCACCAGGCCACAATCGCGCAGACACGCCACATGCGCGGACACGGTGGACTGGGCAAGCCCCAACTCCCCGGCCAGCTCCCCAACCCGGATCTCACCCCCGGCCATCCGCTTCACGATGCTCAGCCGCGTCTGGTCGCTCAAAGAATGAAACAAAGCCGCCGCGGGATCCAGCTGGCCGCAGTCATCGGCAGCGCCCCCAATTTGTATCGTCATATGGCGATGATAGCGTAAAGCGGTGATGTTATCGATGAGAAGCTGTTTCCGCCGGTCCTCGGCCTGTCCCTCCGATGCCGTGGCCGGGCATGGCTCCCATGGGCCCCGCGGGTCGCGAACATGACGATCGGCGGTTTTTTCGCTGAGATGGTTCAGTCGGGCACTCTGCTCGTGGCCATCCCGCTGGCCATGATCGCAGGGACCGTCTCCTTCGTTTCTCCTTGCATCCTGCCGCTTGTCCCCGGGTACCTTGGCTACGTCTCCGGGATCTCCGATCCGGGCCGGTCGGACAACCGCCGCCGGGTCCTGGCCGGAGTTGGGCTGTTCATTCTTGGGTTCGCCGCCGTTTTCACCCTCTACGGTGCCGCCTTTGGTGTCATTGGCGGCTGGCTGGTCC
Organism: Arthrobacter sp. Leaf137; assembly: GCF_001423525.1. Lineage (GTDB taxonomy): Bacteria > Actinomycetota > Actinomycetes > Actinomycetales > Micrococcaceae > Arthrobacter. The sequence continues at coordinate 56,984 of NZ_LMOI01000023.1, forward strand.
GGTGGCAGGATGCCCTGATCCGGGTGCTCGGGCTGTTCGTCGTGCTGATGGGCCTGGTCCTGGTGGGCAGGATCCCGTTCCTGCAGGCAACCCGCAAGCTATCCTTCAAGCCCCGCACAGGCATTGCCGGCGCCCCGCTGCTGGGAATTGTCTTCGGCCTCGGGTGGACACCCTGCATGGGTCCGACCCTGAGCGCGGTTCTGGCCCTCAGCACCACAACCGGGGATCCCTGGCGTGGTGCGCTGCTCGGATTCCTCTACTGCCTCGGGCTTGGAATCCCTTTCGTTCTGGTCGCGCTGGGCCTGAACTGGGTGAGCAGAACCCTCGGGTACATCCGACGGCACATCCGCGCTTTCAACATCATCGGCGGTGCCTTGTTGATCCTGGTCGGAATTCTGATGGCAACGGGGGTCTGGATGCTCTGGATCTACCAACTGCAAAACCTCGCCGCGACCATCAGCACCCCTGTCTAGGAGTTACCAGAACATGAATTCACAACTGCCCGGTAACCCAATGGCAGCGCACCTGCCGGCCCGGCGTGGCATTCTGCTGGGAGCCGCGTCGGCTGCCATCCTGCTCGCCGGTTGCGCCGGACCGGACGACTCACTGGCCGCCCAAGCACGGGCCGGGGATAACAAGAACTACATCGCAGGAGACGGGTCCGTCTCTGAGTACGCTGCCGAAACCAGGGCGCCGGCGGTTGATCTCACCGGAAACCTCTTCGACGGATCGGCGGTCAGCTCAGCCGACTGGAAAGGAAACGTCACCGTCCTAAACGTCTGGTACGCCGCCTGCGCGCCCTGCCGCAAGGAAGCACCGGACCTTGAAGCACTGAACCAGGAGTTCAAAAGCGACGGCGTCAGGTTTTACGGGATCAACGTCCGGGACACCGCTGCCACCGCCGCAGCCTTCGAGCGCACTTTCGGCACCACCTACTCCAGCTTCAATGACAACGACGGCGGGATCCTGCTGGCCCTGGCCGACCACGTACCCCCACGGGCCGTCCCCACCACCCTCGTCCTGGACAGGCACGGCAAAGTCGCTGCCCGGGTGCTCGGCCTTGCAGAGAAGGGCACCCTCAAAGCTCTCATCAGCAACGCGCTCAGCGAATCCTGAAAAGACACGGCAGGGTCCCCCAGCCGCCGGGTCATGGAAGCGGCGCCATCAGGGGCAGGGCTTTGTCGCCCTGACCTACCCGGCCCTCAAAGCCCTGGCCTAGACTCAGGAAAGCCGCCGTTTCCGCCGCGGCGCACCCTCGGCGGCTAATGTCAGTGGCGGCGCCGGCGCTGGCATGGTTAGTTTCCGGTGAGCTCCGTGTAGAGCGTCTGGACCCGGGCTTTGATGTCGTCGCGGACCAGGCGCATCCGTTCCGTGCCCTCGATGCCGCGTTCGGAGGGCTCGTCCGTTTCCCAGACCTCGAAGCGCTTGCCCTCGACGGGTTCAAGCTTGGCTTCGGTGCCCAGGACGATGACGGTGTCCACTGTGTCCAGGACTTCGCCGGTGACCGGCTTGGGGTATTCGCCGGTGACGTCGATGCCCAGTTCGGTCAGGGACTCCACGGCCTGCGGGTTCAGGTCCTTGGCGGGCTTGGTGCCGGCGGAATAGACAGCAATGGCCTCTCCTGCGAGGTCGCGCATGAGTCCTGCGGCGAGCTGGGATTTGCCGCCGTTCTTGCTGCAGACGAAGAGTACGGACGGCGTCTTTTCCTGGTTCATGAGCGGGTATTTTCCTTTTCGAGTGAGGCGGCGGGAGGCGAGGCGACGAGGGTTAGGCGTTGCTGGTGCCGGAGCGGCCATGGGCCAGGCCGGTAGGAAATCCGACCAGCACCGGTTCGGGCGCGGCACAGCAACCGGCCTCTGCAGCAGCGGCTCCGGTTGCTGTCGATGTGGCGGCGGGGACGTCGCAGCTGGTGCCGGCGTCGGTGGAGCAGACCCCGGTTTCGGGGAGTTCGAGGTGGACGGTGTCGGCTGATTCGTGGTCACCGGCGATGGCGGCGGCGACGGAGCGGACCTGTTCGTAGCCGGTGGCCAGCAGGAAGGTGGGGGCCCGGCCGTAGGACTTCATCCCGACAATGTAGAAGTCCTTGTCCGGGTGGGCCAGCAGCTTGGCACCGTGCGGAGGGACGGTTCCGCAGGAGTGGAATTCGGGGTCGATCAGCGGGCCGAGTTCCGTTGGAGCTTCGACGGCGGGGTCCAGGTTGAGGCGGAGCTCGCGCAGGATGTCCAGGTCGGGCCGGAATCCGGTGCAGGGCACCAGGACGTCGGCTTCAAGGGTCCGGCCGTCCACCGCGCCCACGGTGACCCCAGAGTCGAGGGCTTTGAGGGAGCTGATGCCGAAGCCGGTGTGCAGTTCGATCTTCCCGGCCTCCACGAGCCGGCGGACCCGGCCGCCGAGCTGGCCGCGGGCGGGCAGCCCGTCGAGGTCTCCTCCGCCGTAGACTTTCGCGGCCGAGTCGCCGCGGACGGCCCACAGGATCCGGGTGCCCGGCTCATCCTTGGCGAGGTCAGCGAGGTTGATCAGGGTGTTGGCGGCGGAGTGCCCGGCACCGACGACCAGGACGCGGCGGCCGGCAAAGGTTTCACGGTCGCGGCCGGTGACGTCGGGCAGCGGCGCTGAGATCCGGTCCGCTGCGGTGTCTTCGCCGATGGCGGGAAGTCCTGACGTGCCCAGCGGGTTGCGGATGGACCAAGTGCCGGAGGCGTCGATGACGGCTGCCACGGTGTGGTCCCGGGTTTCGCCGTCGGAGTGCTCCACCCGCACCACGAAGGGGGTGGTGTCGCGGCCCTTGATGTGGGTCTTGTCCATTCCTTGCCGGGTGACGGCGGTGACGCGCGCGCCGGTCTGCAGGCGCGATGAGATCTGGGGCAGTGCGGCGAGCGGGGTGAGGTAGTTGTCGATCAGCTCGCCGCCGTAGGGCAGGGCGTTGGGGCGGGGCGCTTTCCAGCCGGCAGCTTCGAGGAGGCGTACGGCTGCGGCGTCGGTGTTGAACCGCCATGGGGAAAAGAGACGGATGTGGCGCCATTGTTCAATGGCAGCCCCCGGCGAGGTACCGGCTTCAAAGATCAGCGGTTCCAGTCCCCGTTCGAGCAGGTGGGCCGCGGCGGCCAGGCCGACCGGGCCGGCGCCGATCACGGCGACCGGGAGGTTCTGCGCTGATTCCATGGTGTCCTCTTTCATCCTTCTGGTGGTGGTGCGGTTGCGTCCGGGGGTCCTGCCGGCCCGTTTGGGCCGGCAGGACCCTGGAGAGGGGGTTAGCAGCAGTCCTCGTCGCAGCAGCCGGAATCGCTGCAGCATCCGTTGGTCATGAAGCTCACCCCCTCCCCGTGTTCCCGGTTAGGCGTGGCTGGGTTCTTCGACTAACGCGGTGGCGATGCTGTCCGCATCGTCCAGCGCGGCGAGGTAGCGTTCGGCGTCCAGGGCGGCCGCGCAGCCTGTTCCGGCGGCCGTGATTGCCTGGCGGTAGCGGTGGTCCACGGCATCGCCGCAGGCGAAGACGCCGGAGAGGTTGGTGACCGTGGTGGGGGCATCGACCTTGATGTAGCCGTCTTCGTCCAGGTCTACCTGGCCTGCCACCAGTTCGGTGCGCGGGAGGTGGCCGATGGCCACGAAGATGCCGGTGGCGGCCTGCTCGCGGGTTTCGCCGGTGACAGTGTCGGTGAGGGTGATGCCGGTGACCTTGGCGTCGCCGTGGATGGCCGTGATGGCGGAGTTCCAGGCGAAGCTGATCTTGGGGTTGTCCTTGGCGCGCTGGGCCATGATGCGGGAGGCCCGCAGTTGATCCTTGCGCACGACGACGGTGACGGACTTCGCGAAGCGGGTCAGGAAGGTTGCTTCCTCCATCGCGGAATCGCCGCCGCCGACGACGATGATGTCCTGTTCGCGGAAGAAGAACCCGTCGCAGGTGGCGCACCAGGAGACGCCGTGGCCGCTGAGCTTTTTCTCCTCAGGCAGGCCGAGCTCCTTATACGCGGAACCGGTGGCGAGGATGACCGCCGGGGCCTGGTGGGTTTCGCCGGCTCCGGTGACCACGGTCTTCACGTGACCGGAAAGCTGGACTTCGGTGACGTCGTCGAACACGACCTTGGCGCCGAATTTTTCGGCCTGTTCCTGCAGCCCGTCCATCAGTTCAGGGCCCTGGATCCCGCCGGGGAAGCCGGGGAAGTTTTCCACCTCGGTGGTGTTCATCAGTGCCCCGCCGGCGGTGACCGAGCCGGCCAGCACCAGGGGCTGCAAACCGGCGCGGGCGGCGTAGATGGCGGCGGTGTAACCGGCGGGGCCGGACCCGATGATGATCAGCTGTTCGTTGCTCATGGGCGTGTTCCTTGAGGGTCCGGGTTACTTGGCGGCCGGGATCAGGGAGTCGATCAGGCCCTCGATGCGGGTCTTGATCTCATCACGGATGGGGCGGACCGAGTCGACGCCCTTGCCGGCGGGATCTTCCAGGACCCAGTCCTCGTAGCGCTTGCCCGGGAAGTACGGGCACTCGTCGCCGCAGCCCATGGTGATCACCACGTCGGATTCCTTCACGGCTTCGGTGGTGAGGACCTTGGGAACCTCGGCGGACATGTCGATCCCGACCTCGGCCATGGCTTCCACGGCGGCGGGGTTGATCTTGTCAGCAGGCTGGGACCCAGCGGAGCGGACCTCGATCTGGCCCTTGCCCAGCGTGGTGAGGAACGCGGCGGCCATCTGTGAACGGCCGGCGTTGTGGACGCAGACGAACAGGACGGAGGGCTTCTTGGCAGTTTCGGTGCTCACGATGTTTCTCCTGGAATCGGTTGGTGATGTGTGGACGGCATGGCTCCGGTGACCTCGCCAACCGAACATTGATGATGATCGATATAGCGAGTATCGGGCCATACATTGATGAATGTCAATATGTGCAGTTGGTGCGCTTTGCGTCAGGCGGCGCTGAGGCGGGGCGCGAGGTCGGCGATGCGGTGGGCGATGTCATCAAAGGCTCGATCAAAGGCCTCCTTTGTTCCCACTCGTAGGGGGTCGGGAACGGACCAGTGGATCCCGCGGATCCCGGGCAGTTCCTCGTGGGCGTTGTCGCAGACGGTCACGACAAAGTCGGCCGCTGCCGCCACATCATCCATGGACTGGGGGGGCACGTCGGGCAGGTCCAGGCCGTGGCGGCGGGCGGCCTCGACCGCGCCGGGAGCGATGCGGTCCGCGGGGTGCGTTCCTGCAGAGGCGGACGGGATGCTGCTGACCTGACGCCACAGGGCAGCGGCCAGCTGGGAGCGGGCACTGTTGCGGGTGCAGATGAACAGGACGCGACCGGCATTCTGCACGACTCCGGGCACCAGTCCTTCCAGGGCGCCGGCCGCCAGCCGGAAGTAGCTGCGGCGCTTGTCCGCTTCGGACCGGTGCCGGGTCGCCAGACCGGCGTCTTCCAGGGTTCGGAGGTGGTGCGAAAGCAGGTTCGAGGGCATGCCGAGCTCGGACTGCAGTTCAGTGGGCGACAGGTCCCCGAGTGTCAGGAGGTCAACGATGCGCAGGCGGGCCGGATCGGCAAGAGCCGCATGCCTGGCCACCCTCGCTTGGAATATGTCATCTGCCTCAGTTCTCATTGATTCAATTTTGACTGAGTTAATTCTTTCGGTCAAGCTGGTTCTATGACTTCACACCAGCCGCCGTTGTGGCGCCGCGCCCTTGCTGAGATATTCGGGACCGCCCTGCTCGTTGCCATCGTCGTCGGTTCCGGGATCGCCGCCCAGCAGCTCTCACCCAATGACGTTGGCCTGCAGCTGCTCCAGAACAGCACAGCGACCGTCTTGGGCCTGACCGTGCTGATCCTGGTCTTCGGACCGGTCAGCGGCGCGCATTTCAACCCTGTCGTGTCCCTGGCGGACTGGTTCCTGGGCCGGCGCAGCGGCTCCGGCCTCTCCCTGCCGGACGTGGGCGCCTACATGGCGGCGCAGGTGGCCGGGGCCATCGGCGGCAGCGCACTGGCCAACGCCATGTTCGACGTCGGAACATCCATCTCCGCCAAGGACCGCGCCACCACCGGGCACCTGCTCGGTGAGGTTGTCGCCACGGCGGGGCTGATCCTGCTGATCTTCACCCTTGCGGCAACCAACCGCGGCGCCCTCGCAGCACCCGCCGTCGGCGCCTATATCGGCGCTGCATACTGGTTCACCTCCTCGACCTCGTTCGCCAACCCCGCAGTGACCGTCGGCCGGATCTTCAGCGACACCTTCGCCGGCATCGCTCCGGGATCGGTGCCGCCCTTCGTGATCGCCCAACTGATCGGCGCGGCCGTCGGCCTGGGCCTGCTGCTCCTGCTGTTCCCGGCCGCTGCCCGCGCAGCCGATGACGTCGTTATCCCGCACAGCGCCAAAGCCACCAAGCCATAACCCTCCCGCAGGCAAACATCACGCAGGCGGCGCACATATTGATGAACGTCAATATTGGGGCATAATGGATAGATGACCTCACTGCCGCTGCTAGAACCAGCCACGGACACCGCCTGCTGTGCGCCGGCAGTGCCCAGCCTGGGCGCTGCCGAGGCGAACGACAGGGCGGCGGTCTTCAAGGCCCTTGCCGACCCGAACCGGCTGCGGCTGCTGTCCATCGTCAAGAACGCCCAAGGCGGCGAAGCCTGCGTCTGCGACCTGACCGATCCGCTGGATCTCACCCAGCCGACCGTGTCCCACCACCTGAAGATCCTCGTTGACGCCGGCCTGCTGCACCGCGAAAAACGCGGCACCTGGGCCTACTTTTCGCTCGTCCCCGGCGCCCTGGAGCGCACCGCAGGTCTGCTGGAGAGCCTGTGACCCCCGCGGTTCCGACGGGCGTCTCCGTCCGTTCCATGCGTCAGGAGGATTGGCCGGATGTTCGGGACATCTTCCAGGAGGGAATCGACACCGGCCACGCCACCTTCGAATCCGCAGCGCCCGACTGGGACCGATTCGACACTTCCCGGCTTTCCCGCCATCGGCTCGTTGCCGAAATCGCGCAGGGCCGAATCGTCGGTTGGGCGGCCGTCTCGCCCGTTTCAGCCCGCCCCGTCTACTCCGGTGTCGTCGAACACTCTGTGTACGTAGCCTCTACTGCCCGGCGCCTGGGCATCGGCAAAGCCCTCCTTGAAGCGCTTATCAAGTCCACCGAGCGCCAGGGCATCTGGACTGTCCAGGCCAGCGTCTTCCCCGAGAACGAAGCCAGCCTCAAACTCCACCAGGCCCACGGCTTCTCCATTGTCGGACACCGGCAGCGCATCGCCCGGATGACCCACGGCCCCCTGAACGGGCAGTGGCGTGACACCCTCCTGATCGAACGCCGCTCACCCAGCATCTAACCAGGCAGCCGGCGTCAGGGAGGGAAACATGGAGCCGTCAAAGATAGAGATCCTGGCCGGATACGCACGGACCCGGGGCGACCTTGATAGGTGGCTGGAAGGCGTCCCTGCCGAGGAGCTTCGCCGTAAGAGCAACGGCACGAAGTGGACTAATGAAGAACTGCTCTTCCACATGGTTTTCGGTTATATGGTGGTCCGTGCTCTGCTTCCACTCGTCCACCTCATCAGCCGGCTCCCCACACCTATCGGCAAGGCCTTCGCCGCACTCCTGAACGCGGGCACGCGCCCCTTCGACGTCATCAACTACTGGGGCTCCACGGGTGCGGCACTCTACTTCAACAAGCGGCGGATGGCCCGGAAACTCGGAAAAACCATCAACGCCATCACCCGCAGGCTGGAGCGCGAGAGCAGCGCATCGCTGGCCAGATCGATGTCGTTCCCGGACCGGTGGGATCCGTTCTTCGCACCCACCATGACGCTCAACGATGTCTATGCCTATCCCACAAAGCACTTCGACTTCCATGCAGGGCAACTCAGCCTCGGCCGCCCGCACCGGTAAACCGCATGGACGCGCGCCTGTAATGATGGGCCGTGTGACTATCGCGAAGACAATCCTGCTGTTCATTCTTGCCGCCGCCGCGGAAATCGGCGGCGCGTGGCTGGTCTGGCAGTCTGTCAGGGAAGGTAAGGAATGGTGGTGGGCCGGACTGGGCGTCATCGCCCTCGGTATTTACGGTTTCGCTGCGACATTGCAGCCGGACGCGCACTTCGGCCGGATCCTTGCCGCCTACGGGGGTGTGTTCGTCGCCGGGTCGCTGCTGTGGGGTATGGCCTTTGACGGTTTCCGGCCCGACAGGTGGGACATCGCAGGTTCTGCGATCTGCCTGCTCGGGGTCGCCGTCATCATGTTCGCGCCCCGCAACGCAGGTTGAAATACTAAATCAGTGACCCACGAGTTGAGAGTTATCCCGGGCTGCCCCAACAGCATTGCTGCGCTGGAACTTTTCCGTCGCGCCCTGTCCGCCGAAGGCAAAGCGGCGGATATCCGCGTGGTCGAGCTCAGTAACGAGGAGCAGGCAGAAGCTTTGAACTTCCACGGTTCGCCCTCCTTCATCGCCGGCGGCCGCGACCTGATTCCCTCAACCACTGCCCCTTCTCTGACCTGCAGGGTCTACCGAACCCGAGCGGGCCTGGCTGGCCTACCCTCCCAAGAAGATCTCCAGGCGGCCCTTCGCTTGGCGTCGCGTACTTCCTAGGCGTGCCGTGGTCAGGCCTTTCCGCTCGATGCGGGCCGCTGGAATCATCTCACCGGCCGCACCATAGCCTTTTCAAGACATCAATCCATTGCAACCGGTCGCCGAAGGAACCAAGGCTCTGCCCTATTCATCGCCAGGCGCGTGTCCCCCAAATCAGAGGGAACCGTCTCGAAACCCTTGGGATACGAGGCGTCTCACTGACTGTTTGAACGCTCAGCGCCCGTGGGTGAATCCTGGGACGCGTCGATTTTTGCAACTCTGTATCGCAACCCGCTCTGTCGGCCCCGGCAGTCACTATTAGTTTCGAGACGACGAGCACTACGTGCCCTGATTCCATGAACGCGTCCTGTTGCAGTACACGCCAACCTGACGTCAGTTAGGGTGCGAAATTCGGTCAGAATAGGACGAAAATTCCCATTTACTGACATGCGCTCGGGACATCTGAGAGCTCATTCTGACGGCTCCGGTGTGCCAGTAGGAAGCGGGCACCGACTTCCGGGCGAGCCAGCCAGCCAGCGCCGAATCCTGCGGCGGCACTCCTCCCCCGCCGCAGCCGGTCGCTACTCACAGTGGAAACTGGTAATGAGTTTTCTCTTTCGCTGGCGATTGCGCAGACGCTGCCGCCAACCGGTGAAGGCCCAGGAACGCGAGCAGCAATCAGAACTAAAAGGGCAGTGATCCGAACCTTCCAGTGCCGCGCCGAACCTAGGGCAGGCGGTTGACGAGTCCGTGGCCCCTATGTGGCGGGCGGATGCTGGTCGAGGGGAAAAAGGACTCTAGTTGCTTTTGTTGTTGCGCTGTCTAGTCTCGTCGTGGATTCCTGCCCTGTGACCCGTTGGCCGGGGGATGCGTTCGTTGATTGCACGGAAACGGTGGGGGCTTGAAAGGCTGTGAGTTCACCGTGGGGTTTGAGTATGTCGGAGTTGAGTTGAAGGCTGACCCTCTTACCGACCTCCAAAGAGCTAGGTAGTGCCCAAGACAGGCCAACGATCCCGCCAGTAGCGAGGGCGGTCGTCTGCATCACGTTGCCGGCGAGGTCGAGGAGGGACGGGTTTCGGAACAGCCTCTGCTCGAGTTGTACGGACAAGATGGTTCCCGGCGGGACGGCGTCGGGGCCGACGGAACGGATTGTAATAAGTTCCGGCCGCCAACTGCGGTATCCATTGGCCCATTCAATGGGTACCCATGAGGCGCCGAGCGCCGCGCCCCAGACCTGGCTCTGCTGTGTGGAGGACGGCGCTTCTATGACTGCCACGGCTGCTCCTTGCTGTGGTCCCTGAACCTCGATGGTTGTAGGCAACGGCGCGGTGATTATGTCTTGAGGGTATTGGTTGGGGCGTCCGCGCCCCAGACGTAGTGAGTACTCGACCCCCGGTGGAAGGTCTTCATCAATTTTCAAAGCCAACGCCATGCGGCCGTCTCCTCGTAGGGCAGGGCCACCAAGTTCCTGCACGGGGAGCCGACGATTTCCTTGCAAAAGGACTGGCCCTTCGGCCGTGTACATTCGGTCGTCCCAGGCCACCACCAGAACTGAACCGCGCCGAAGAGTCGCACCCTCTACTCGCAGCTTGCCTCCTAGGCGTCTCGGCGCCTCAAATACTCGCCCCTCGGCAACTGGAACAAACATGGACCCAGGACCGGGCAGGAGACGAACTGTAATTGAGACGGGAGCGGCTTGTGCGCGGCTGCCGTCGAGAACGAGCATGGTGGAAAATGCCAGACCTCCAAAGGCGGCCGACAAAACTCTGCGCCGTCCGATGGTACGGCCCGTGGCTCCAGTGCTATCAACGCTTTCTAGCATCGTAAGTCCTAAACGTTAGGGTCCGAGCGGAGATGGTCCGCTCAGAAAGGGGATGATGAAGGGATGCCAGGTCGCATGCTGGATGAGAGCAAGAACGGCGTAGATGCCCGAAGGGACCAGGGCGCGCTTCCACTGATGGAGCCGGTTCCCCGAGAAGGCGATAACTCCCATAGCCAAGGCCGTACAGAGCGAGGGCACCGCAATCAACAGTTCTTGGAACGGTCGGGGCCAACAGCCTTGTTCGTGGCATTGGTCTGAAGGGCCGACGAACTCAAATCCGGAGACAAAGGGGAGGAAGACCAAGGTGGTAAGGAATAAGAGGACCGCTCCGACCAGTTGCATTGTGTCTATAAGAGGTCCGTTAGATCGGTCCGGGCTGGGGGAGGAAAGCAGCGCTAGCCCAGTCGCAGTTAGAAGAAGCATGAGCACCCAGTTGCCTGGATGTGTTTCCGGGTAGACCAAACCGGACCGGACAAGGGACACCGTTTCGAGCCCGCCGTCTCCTACGCCTGTCCAAATCCCTGCCGCCAAAACTATGGCCACACCCGTGGTCAATTGTGCGAAACGGAGGACTTGATTTACCCGCCTTCGGCCGGCTCTAAAGTGCGTCATCGCGCTCGGATCACTCATATTTCTCTTCTCCATTGCCCTATCCGCCTAGCCGGATCATCGCCCTGGCGTATGCGCGTCCGCAGGTCTCTGCCTGGCTTTGAGTAGGTAGATTCGCAGCGGATGCGGCGTTTTTTAGGGCTTCGACTGTGAGCGGGAAGTTTTGTACCGGACCGACATCGATACCATCCACCACAGCCTTGAATGCGTTTGCGATATTGGTTTCAGAAGAGCCGAACCGCTCGGCATAGAACTTTTTGATTCGCTGGCTGGCTGTGAGCTTATACAGTTGCCGCATGGTGTCGGACAATAATGGTGCCGGGCTGCCCTTAAGCGCTTTCGCGACCAACCAGGCGTCGGCGTCTGCGACCACGTCATCATAGCCAAACGCTGAAGACGCACCGCCGATTTTCTCCGTCATCCACGTCATCAGGTCCGGCTTAGTGGTTAGCCTGTCGTACTCCCCCCACACCTGCAACAGATCAAGTGGCCAGCCGCCCAAGTCACCAAGGCCGTAGCCGCCGACGGCCGTCGGCACTCCCCAATTGACGTACCCGAGGACAGTCGCTGCCCAGTGAGCCACGTCGCGGGCACTGGCCGGAGCAGCTGGCGTCATTTTGCCTAGCGCGCTACGCGCCGCCCCTCGGGCTATGACAGCCGACTCATTCGCGTCTACCGTCGGCGTGTATACCGGCCACAACGCCCCACCAGAGTATTTGGGGGTTCGCAACCAGTCCAGAATGTATTCCGGGATGAACACCTTGTAGGAGGCGATCGGAGTGAAAAGCGTATTGGCGGCGCTGATGTCAAGCTCGCAGGCGACTTCGGCACGGACGACCCATTCGAAAGCGATATCGAATCCGGTTGGGGAGTTTTCCGGTGCCTCCAGTTCAACAGGTGGCGACACGACACGGGTGAGGTCCACGGAAGACGCCTTCGAGGAAACAACTACGTGATCGATGCCCGTTGTGATGCCACCGAGGTTTTCAGAGACTTCGATTATCTGGTTGTAATGCCATTGGGCTGGCATCGGGAAGCCCATGTTGCCTGAGAATCCCGTGGACATACCGGCAACAAAAGCCCCACTGGCCTTGCTGCCGTCAAGAACCACCTGACACACATTGCGGGTACCGTACACGCCTACCGCATACTTGCCGTTAAGGGCTGCGTTCATGACGTCGTTCACGCCCGTGAAGAAATCGCTGACCGGGCCCTGAATCACCTCCCCTACTGGGTCGAAATCCACGGTGAAGAAAACGAGGCTTCCTTCGGGAAAACCCAGGGCCCTACACCTCTCCAGCGCCTCGCGGCCGTGGGTTCGACCGTTTTCGTAGGTCATCGTGGACGCACTGTTGTTGAACCTTTGATGAATGGGGAAGAGACGCAACCCCGCGGAGCGTAGCACGTCCAGTTCGGCTGATGTTATGAACTTTTCGGCACCAACCGTGTACCGCCCGACGTGCGTGTAACCCCTCGAGCGGGCCCCCATTGCCTGCGCGGCGGAGAGTTGCTTGTTGGTGTCGAACCCTTTCGTAGTGATGCTCGTGTCCCCTGAGGACACAAGGAGGTTGCACCACGTGGTGTAATCCCCGGCCCCCGTGGAAGGGAGCTCCATAAAACTCTGAAACTCCAGAACTTTGGACGATGTGGTTGCATCGAATGTTCCTGTGAAGGGAACGCCTAGCCCATTGAACCGCATGATGGCTTGAAAGAGCCGGACAAAGCTCCTGGTGCCGTCGGTGCTGCCAACTTTGACGGAGGCCTGTGATCGTAGCCCATCCCTGGTGCCAGGACCGAAGTTCCCGTTAGCCACCCCGTCGGCCATACCGAACTCGTACTGGAGCGCGAAGAGGGTGGCGGTTTGCACTTGCCTGGAAAAGATTCCATCGCAGGGTACGAGCGAAAAGTCTTTTCGAGCGGAGTATTTTCCATTCAACCAGCGTTGAACGTCGCGAATCGATGGCGTCCCGGCGCTGAAGAACGGTATGACCTCAGCATCCATCGAAAGTAGGAATGCCATGAGCTTTACGTCAACGGAGACGTCATTGACGCTCAAGCCCAAATTGCTTCTTAGATCACCTATAGAGGACGCCAGAGAAGCAAACGTAATTGTTCCGCTCGTGCTGTAGTCCCCCTCCTTTCCTTTGCACCAAAGGCTTCCGCTAAGAATGCGCATGATGTTTGCATTCTTTGTATAATTTGTATCTATTCGCCCGATCTGCGAACTAAAGGCTGCGGTGGTAGCGTCCCCGAATCCAGAAGCAACTGGTGAGATGCCCAATTCGGCCTGAAGCGCACGACGCAGTCCGAATATTACATCCCATCCAGTTATTCCGTTCTCCATAACTGGAACCCACCCGGCTTTTCCGCCGTAAGTCTGATTCAACCATTTCTGCGAATTGAGTATTTGCGGATCCAAAAAGTTTTCCTTATAGGATTTCAGACCCAACGCTGTCCAACTGGACTAAGGCAATTTTCCATTGCTGGGCAGTGATGAGATCAGGGCGAGAAGGGAGGAGGATCGTCAGTGCGGCTTGAACCGGTCCTGATTTGAAGCTGGGCACTTTTGGGTGCTCAACGAGGTCTACTACTGGCAGATCCGAGCAAGGGGCCTGGAAGCTGGTATTAACGACAGTGCACCGGGCTGCTTTCTAGCTAAGTCTGACTAAGACGACATCTTTGCCCACAAGATAATGGCAGCGAAACGATAACGCATTAGTGGATGTCCATACACTGGGCTCGCTGCCCACCCTGGACATATAGAGGGGCATCGCCCTCACCGCGCAGGTCTGCACCGGTGCCTGTACGGCACCAGTGCAGACCTGGGCATAAGACCTGCTCCGGCTGCAAGCCCTGACGAGCGCCTCCAACCAGACAACTGGCGTCAGACAGCGCTCTGTGGGCCTTGCGTGCTCCGATCCTGGGTCAGGCTCCCGGATTGGTGTTAAAGTAGCCGGAAGTCCAGCCATTGATGCGCACCCTGGTGTAGTGCAGGGAACTCATCGGCACCATTTTCGTCCAGGTGCCGTTGTAACCGGCCCATGGAATGTTGACCGTGTATAGACGTCCACCAACGGATCCGTCAAAGTTGCGGCTGTACGTATCCTGTCCGCCCTGGCTCCAGGCCGAGAATCCGTACTGGGCGCTCCTAAGCCAACTTGCCGCGCATGAGGGCGAGTACCTGATTTCGGTCTGACCGGATGGCCACCCGATCGTGTAGGCGTCCGCTGAGCAGCCGGAGGTCTGCGGGTCAACGTTGTAGCACGAGCTGTAGTAACAGCTGCCGGCCGCCTGGGCAGGGGCTGGCGAAGCCGCCACCAGCCCTACGGACGCAACCATCGCTGCGGACAAGGTGGCTGCGGCGTAACCCAGCCGCTTAATTATCTTCCGAGGCATGACAGTAATTTCCTTCTTTCAACCTATGGGTACGAGGATGCGTGGGGCAGCAAAGGGACAGCCCTTTCAAGGCTTTCGCGCCGATCACACGCCACGGCTTGCGGAACGATACCCACAAGATCCGTTAAATTCCAAACGATATAGTAACCGGCGCCGCAGCTCCGAAAACACCATAAAATTGACTTGACAAGTACCCGTAGTTTGGCCGTCCTCCCCACGTATATCGCCTGGCCATGTGGCTGTGAAAAGGGCGGCCGCATTGCCTCAGGGTTGGCGACTTGTGGCGCTAATGCGGTACCCGCTGGGCGTCTCGGAGCTGCGAGCAAAAGGTGTGGCCCAGCTATTGCTCGTCTTCTTCGTCGGTCCAGCCACGGTTCGCGACTTGGAGTTGCTATCCGTTCGGGTGGTTGAAGGTCCACAGGTGCGGTTGCCCGCGGGATGTCCGGGGACGCGGCGGGGGATCCGCTAGCGTGAAGTTGCCTAGTGACGGCGCGCTGGCCGTCGATGAGTTTGCCATGACACTCTGGACCGGCCTCAGGAAGGCAACCGGTCTTTGTCGACACCGCACATCGTGGCGAAAGTGTTAGGAACGTTGGGATCTGCATTTGAGGATGTAAAGCAGCATGTCGCGAAGCCCTATGCGGCCAGCCTTATGGAACGCTGGCTATTGGCCTTCGGTCGGATGCGGATTAGATACGAGAAATGTGAACCAGATTGGATAGTCAGCACGTTGCACTCCCAATCCTGGGAGTGGAAGCGGCAAACTTCGCCGCCGTTCGTCAGGCGGAACTGCTGACGATTGATCAGGTAGCGCGGGGCGTTTTAGATACTAACGTCAAGGGTCGGTAGCTTCAGAAAGAGGTACCGACTCTTGCCTCAATTTTTTCTACCAGAGGTGCCAGAGTTTGTGCCACGAAGCAATGGCGGCTGGATCCCTAACTGCGGCAACGAGTACAAAGAGACCGCCCACCACGACAGCGATATAGGAAGCGTCCTCCACTTTGGACCTCCAGTGCGTCTGAGCATCTGATTCGTGTCTACCCGTGAGAAGCGGCTCGGATTTTGAGATGGCGGCAAACAGGCCACCCAAGGCCAACAGTCCACACCCCGCAACGTTGATGAGCGGGCGGGCGCCCTCCGGCATCACCCATGCAAGGAAGGCCCAAGATGCCACAACCGCCAAGAAGCCGATGGTGTAGATTCCCCACATGGGGAACTTCCACCTCTTGTGCAGCCAGAGCGCCGCACGAGTGATTGGGGTGGGCCGTTCTAAATGGCTGACGTCATTAGAGTCGCCTGGTTCGTCCAACTTGTTGCTGTCATCGACGCCGATTTGATTTGTCACTGCACTCCCTTCCTAGAGTCCCAAGAATCGAAACCTGATCTCAAAATGAGAGAGCTCTATAGTTCCCCCGCCTCTCAAAATAGCGGGAAGTTTCAACTACGTCCGGGATGGGGAGTGCACCCCTGCGCTCGGCGCGTTCTTCCATGGCACCCGCGATAGCCGGGATCAGCGCGGACTCAAAAAGCATAGAAGACAACACTGACAGTCGCAGTTCATAGGTCAGTCAGTCCAGTATGAGCTGGTTCCAGGCGCGGTCCTTGGCCGCCGTTCCTACTGAGGTTCTCCTTATCGGCCTCTGCTGAGATGATCCGCCGGGCGTTCTGCGCACTTTGCAGCAGGTTCCCGACATAGCTGTTGTCGTGAAAATGCCTTGGGTATTCGGCTTTGAACCTTCACGGAAGGCCTCAGCGGACGCAACCCGCTCCGTTGGCTCTTTCGACAGTGCACTGCCCAGGGCCGACAGCCCCTCTAAGTACAAGCTTTGTTCCGGTCGCACTCACCCGGGGACTGCCCTTGTTACTCCGGCCGACCAACCTCGTCCTGATGTACGCTCCGCCGTTCCGTGGCTCCGGGAACGTCTTGTTGCGGTACCGCCCGGCAACTTGACTACCCCTCCCCCAACCGGGACAGGCAGTCCCGCCCGGCCGCGGAATACCAACGTCAGCCCATCGGATCGAGACTAACCAGGCACTCTCTGCCGTGAAAGCAGGATGACACGACCCTCACCGACTACCTGACTGACGACACCTGCCTGGCGTCGAGGATATTGTCCGCCGCTGCCGGGCCTGTCGTCGGGAGAAGGTTTTTCCGAGATTACTCCCTTGGCGGCCTATGCAGCCCCGACCCTTCGATTACCCGCTCTTCTACATCATCAGAGGAACCGTCATTTTTATCTGATGGCGTATGCCGTGGAGTACGAGACCGATCACACGGTCGGACGCTTTGTGCTCGACAAGGTCACCTTGCATGAAGCGCTGTCCAAGGCACGCTGCGCGGTGGCACGGCTCCGTTGCGTTCAAGCTGTCCTATCGAGCGCAAGTGACCTTCGTGTTCTGACCACATGTCCGCACCACCGCTGTTGCCGGCGCCGCTAGGTCCAAAGGACGATTCCGCACACTCATCCATAGCTGGCCGATTTGGTTGCCCAGGAACCATAAATGTCAGGCCAAAGCGGCTGACGGTTACTCGCCGTAGGGTGCTTCTTCGCTGGCATGTTGATCAAGGACAGCCGTGATCGCTTCCGGTGAGGGGAGCGCTTCTCGTTCCTCCGGTGGCAGGGTGTCATAGGTATATGAAGTAACCGCAATGGGCTGTGAGGATCCGTCTAGCGCGTAGCGGACCGTGGGCTCGTGTTTGGATCCGCAGACCAGGATGCCTACGGTGGGCGCCATCCCGGGGAACCTCACGAGGTCGTTGACGGCGGATACGTAGAAGTTGAGTTGACCCAAATGTTCCGGTTTGGATTTGCCTGCTTTCAGTTCAACGACGACGAACCTGTTGCTGGGTACGTGCACCAGGAGGAGGTCGATGTAGAACCCTTCGCCTACATCAAGGTGGTACTGCCGCCGATAGAACGCAATGCCCTTACCGAACTCTGCCAGTGTTTGCGACGCGCAGCGTCATGGCTTCCTCAATGGCGAGTTCCTCGGCTTCTTCTGTGAGCCCTAAGAAGTCAAGCACCAGTGGGTCCTTGGCCACTTCCCGCGCCAGGGCGGTTCCCTCCCCTGGCAGTCTCGCTTCGAGGTTGTTCAGTGCTGCACCTGTGCGGTGGAGTTTGGTAAGAATTTGGTGTTCCAGGACGGCACCGACCAGCCGTGCTCTACGGCTTTGGAGGCATAGCACCGCCGAAGTTTGTCCTCTGTGAGCTTGTTCAGGAGTGCCACGTTGTGGCTCCAGCTCAATTGTCCAGACGGCGTCTGGACAATTGGTTCAGGGCCGTCCCAGGCTGCGGCGTAGGCGCGCATGTTGTAAACGTTGGTGCGGGAAAAATCCCTTCATGTGGGGAAACTCGGCCCTCAGGTCGCGCGCGAGCCGTTCGAGGACCTTACTCCCCCACGGCTCGTTCTGCTGTCTGTCTAGAATTGTGCGCCCGATGTCCCAGTAGAGCTCAATCATGGCTGCGTTAACCACGCGGTGAGCTCGGTGCTGAGCCTCCCGTACGAGGCCTTTCAGGGCAGCCAATGCGGCCGCGTCGCCAGAAACGACCACGTCGCCCAAAGGTACCGAAGTGCTGGTCGTTTGGTCCACATCATTGTGATCGGGACAGCTCAACCTCCCTTAAGAGCCAGGTACCGCAGACGAGAACCGCAGCTTGTCCTTGACAAAACCTATTGAGAATCCTCCGGGCTTTCCCGCACACGTGACGCTCCTATAGCTGTCAAACCTTAGATACGAGTTCGGTTCCGTAACCGTGAGCAGCGTTGTTTCCGCTGTCCACAACCAGGGACAATTCCTATGGGTTATCCACCGCTTCCGCTGCCGATGGGAGCTACCCAAAGGCTCCCAATTAAAACAGCCGTGGATAACCCGAATTGATCCCAGATGTGAACAGCTAGAGGCAGCCTGGGCAACCGACCGGCATCGCTCCTCAGTAGGCACCGTGCGAAGGCAGACCACCGCGCAATGGCCGGCCACCTAGAGTGGCCTTAGACAGAAACGGAGACCCATGTCGATCCTGCCGCAAAACACTGTTCCTTACGACGGGTATTCGCTGGCAGAATCGCCCGAAGGCCTCAGCCTTTTTGTCAACGGGCAGTGGAACACGGAGATGGAATCACTGGTCCAAAGCGGCCGCGTCCATGAGCTGGTGCTGATTGGCGCCCGTGGCTTTGCCGAACCTAACCTGGAGTTCCTGCAGCCCTGGCCCCTGTCGCGTTTGCTAGTGACTGCCCGATGGATAACAGACCTCGCACCGATTAACCGCATCGCGGAGTACCTAACAAGCTTGAGCTTGCCGGCTACTCATCCCTCCGCTGTTGGTACCTTTGATGTCAGCATCTTCCCGCACCTGTCGTCGCTTTCAATTTCTTGGGACTTCATCAGGGACCAGCAAGCGGTTTTGGCATCACTTACCGACCTCTATCTCGAGAGCTATAGTCCGGTTGACCTGGCACCGTTGGCGGCCGCGAAGTCGTTGAATAGGCTTCGCATGAAGCAGTACCCCCAACTGCGGTCTTTAGAGGGTCTGGGATCCTTCGAAAAACTCAAAACTCTCGGGATTTTCCTAGCGCCCAAGCTTGCAGATGTCTCTGCCCTTCGGACCGCGCCGACGGCGCAATCAATTCGCGAGCTGCACTTCGATACCTGCAAGAAGATTCCCGCACTAGATGACGTAGTCAGCGCCAAAAATGTCCAGGTCCTTAACATCGCCAATAGCGGCGACTTTCCTTCACTTGCACCGCTAACCGGGATGCCTGAACTGCGGGAGCTGCATCTTTCCGAGTCGACCCGGATCGTTGACGGTGACCTCAGGCCGCTCCTCACACTTCCTAAGCTTCAAAAGCTGAGCATCGCCAACAGGCGTCACTATTCTCCGCAAGTAGGTGAGATCAAGAGACAACTCGGTATCGAACACTCTTCACGTTCGGCGAAGCCCTAGCCTGCCACAGGTACCTGATGTTCTAGCCATTGCCGCGCTGACGTCCAGTACGTCTGCAAGAAATGGAGCTGCCCTGCGCGCTGACGTCGGAGTCCTGTCCACAATGCTCTGAGCGCTGCGACGAACCGGCAGGGCCCAGCAGCCGGCCGCGGAAGAGTGGCGCTCCCACTAGTGCGAGCCCGGCGAGGAATCACCGCGCAGGAGTGGTGCCCCCGCTTTAGGCTTAGGACCGGCAGTGAAAGGAGGACCGGAAGGGTGACTACTGGTGGCCGGCGTACGGCGCCCGATCCTGAATTCGTCCTGCTGTACCGGCAGGGCACGCCGACGTCGAAGATCGCCACCGACGCCGGAGTCGCAGCAACGACGGTCCGGTACACCTGCAGATCGCCGCGCAACAGGATCCGGGGCTCCGGGACGAACACCAGGCAGCCCTAGCCTCGCCGCGACGGCGGACAGTGTCGGCCGGCCGACGGAACCTCTCCGATGTCCTGGCCTTCTACAAGAAGCACGGGCGGTTGCCAGGCACCCACGAGAAGACGCCGCGGAAGCGGGCGCTCGGGATGTGGCTGCTGCGCCGCAGGCAGGAAGCAGCCGCCGGAACCCTTTCCCCCATGTACAAAGAAGCTCTGGCGGTCATTCCCGAATGGGATACTCCGTCGACCCGTAAAGCGGTGGACCAGGCGCGGTGGCAGCAACGCCTGCGCCGGATCCGGAAAATCAGGTCCGCCGGCGGGGACTGGCCGCGGCACCAGAAGACCGACGACAGGGACGAACGCACCCTCGGGGTGTGGCTGCATACCAGCGGATCAACTACCGTGCCGGCAAGATGGACCCGGTCAAAGCAAAACAACTCAACACACACCTACCCGGTTGGCGAGAAGGCCGCACGCGCAGCAACCAAAGAAAAACAACCGCTCCCACGTAGCCACCCGGTCCCGCAAATGCCCCGCCCAGACCCGAGGGCGCACCGGCGACGCCAAGGCAGACGTACCCGGCCGGGCCCTCCGAGACAACCAACGCCCCTTTGGTGCCGCCACTTCCAGCCGTGGCCCTGGATTCTGTGGGATGCTCGAATACGTAAGCAGCAGGATGTTTACACCCATGAGGGTCCGCGTTCGCAGAACGCGGACCCTCTACTGCTACGTGCAGCAGTTCACCGATCAGGCCTGTGGAGTTTGCCGCTAAAAGGCGGCGTTTTGTGATCGCTCTTTGTCGCACCACTGTGCCAGCTGCCTTGAATCTGTAAGGATTCGAGGCACCGAGGTTATGAGACTCATCGAGTCCGACTTGGAAGTCGGTTCAGGTGTCCGTAAGGGGATCGGGCTTTGGTAAAGGCCGTGGCCGAGCTGCTGAGACGGGTCCTACTCCGATTCAAAGAAGACGGTTTCGGTGGTCGTTTCGACGATGGCAGGCCTTCCGTAGATCAGCGCATAGCGTGAGTAGGGCTCTAGCCGACCATCTTTGGACGTATGGTGATCCTCCCAGCGAAGAAAAACCTCGAAGGAATTTCCTTCTGCCTGACTTGTTGCCCATGCAATGACCTCAGTGACCTGTCCGGCGTCGGTGACTTCCCATTCATCGACGAGCCACGCGAAATCCACGGACGGCGGTGGAAACCAAAGGCGCACTCTATAAACCGGAGCTGAATCACTGCATCCAACGGAATCATCCGGATTGGCTCGCACACTACGCATAGGGCGAGCCTACGCCGCGAGGAAGCTGAGACAACTCCGGCTACCCATGTAGCAGTGGTGCCCCACCGCCCGGTAAAGGATCGCTCATAGAACCTAATGCGGACACCCTCGTCTAAGCTCGGGGTCCTGCAGAAGAGTGCCTCACTTACTCGTTGTGTCGGCACCATGATCACGTCACGGGGTTGGAGCCATTCTTCTACGTTAGCGGGACCTCCTACGCTGCGCATTGCGACGGATGATGTAGACAGTGAAGAGCACGAGGGGCAACACGGCAAGCGCGACTGCGCGCCACCCGAAATCATGCGCGTTGGTAACGTCACCCCTGCTCTCAATTTCCTGGAACAGAATTAAAGTCAATCCTGCCGTTAGTAGCGCCAACACTCCGCTGGCGATCGAGCCGTAAAGAAGTATCTTCAGCCAGTTGCG
The DNA here is from genome assembly GCF_001423525.1 of Arthrobacter sp. Leaf137. Lineage (GTDB taxonomy): Bacteria > Actinomycetota > Actinomycetes > Actinomycetales > Micrococcaceae > Arthrobacter. The sequence goes on from NZ_LMOI01000023.1 coordinate 78,412, forward strand.
CTGTTGGCTCATACTGCGATGAATCGTATTCATTTCGAATCAAACTCCTCTCGACATCATGCAGATGACCCTACCTCTGCTGCTAGTCAGACGATCCTGTCCGCTGAGGGATCCTCAACCGTGCGACGTGGATGCTGCGGTCATTTGACGTCTGGCCCTGGCGTGGAGGCACGCATCCGCAGATTAGGTCGCGGGTTTTGCGTCCGTCTGAGCCAGACGTTGTTCGTAGATGGCATTCCGCTCGGAGTGGCTTAGGCCAATCTGGAGCGCGGCAGGCCTTGCGACATGTACGTAGAGCTCGATCCGTGTGACTCCAGCAAGCCAGGTAGCGGCACGGTTGTCCCGCTGATCCGATTTCTCATCTTGTGGCTGCCCGTACGCGTCGATAAGGCTCGACCTCAAGCCTTCGTATGCGCCAGCTACATCACCAAAAACATCCAAATCCTGTATGTGAGGGAAGAAGTTCAAACTGAATAAACAACCGTGCAGGGCGGTCCACGAGGCGCTCTCGATCGTAATGTTAGTGGACGAAAAGCTTCCTCTGGTCATGCCAAACGCATCCTCGCCCCCGCGTTCGTCTGAGGGTAGTAGCCCACACTTCAATTCCTGGAAGTACCGCGCATACTGGGTCGGGTCCGAAGGCCAAGCCTTCTCAGTGACACCGCAGACGAAGTTAACGACAGCACTCAGATACGAATTGTGGGGCTCAACGTCCATAAACGCAGCCTAGTCGCCGACTGCCGACAGCCAGCGTGACGCCCGGTGAACAATCCCTCTAACGTGGCCGAGAACTTTACCAATCAATGCAGCCCTTAGGCTGATGTCATGAATAACACCATGAGAGCAACGCTCATTTGGTCGCTGGGGGCAGTTATTTTCTCTCTCGTCGGCGTATATATCGCGTTGAACGCCAACGGCATTTGGTACAGCATCGTCTCGGCGATCATACTTTTGCTCGCCGGCGTCACCTTCGCCGCCCGGGCCATTCTTTCGCTTCGTGCCTCAGATCCCACCATCTAGATGAGCACCAGAACCCCTGCGTGGTTGCATTCACGGTCCTGCTGAACGAAAACCTTGGGTAGGCGCCTCAGTATCGCAGGCGGAAACTGACAGCAAGAGGCGTCGCGTAGAGGGATCGGCTTCCGGACGCCCCGCAGAAGGGTGTCATTCCGGGTGCTGCTTACCGACCAATAGGCTCGTCAAAGCAGTGGTTGAGCAGGATCGGCAGAGTAGCCTCTGCCCATGGGGATCTCATTTCGGCTTCTTGTTTTTGGCCTGTTAGCGTTACTAGCAGGTTGTTCAGCCGTACCTGCCTCAATCGCCGAAGCTGAACGCGAGGGCGGGCTCCCAGCGGAAGCAATCACCGCCAAGCCCAGTTCCTCCGCTCGAGTGCCGTCGTTTCCTTTTGCTGCAGCAGGCTGGCTCGACGCCGGCGCAAGATTCGCTGTCGTAGTGAGCGGCAGTTCGAGTTGTCCCGATTTCCCCGCCTCAATCGAGGTCGTCAATTCTCAACATCTAAAACTGAGCCTTGATAGCCGCGGTGGGCCAAACTGTACAGCCGATATGGCTCCACGCACCTACATAATCAGGACTCCCAGTGCTGTAGATGTCTCACGCGAGGTCACCCTCGAATATGGCGAAACGACAGTCGTTCTGCCAGCCCTGTAACTCGTTAGGGCGGGCGGGGTCGCATTCACCTTGCCCCGTTGAAGGATGGCCAAACGGGCGCCGGTGACGGGGTTTGTCCGCCTTGGCCCCAGGGATGCGCACCTGGCCAAAAACTAGCTTGATAGGTGGTCTGCGCTGGCGGCTAGTCGCCGTAGCTCTTGGATATGGCCTCTAAAGGCTCCTGAACCTGCCTTTGTCATGTGCACCCAGGTGCGGGTGCGCGTATTGACCGTGCCCTTTCGCAGGTCGACGTAGCCGGCCTGTTCAAGGACTTTCAGATGCTTACTCAATACCGAATCGCTGAGGGTGAGACCGTCACGGATTACGCTGAATTCCACTTCTCCTGCACCGGCCAGGAGCGCGCAGATACGTAGTCGGGTAGGAACGTGAATGATCTCGTCAAAATTGGCCTCCATCAGTGAGAGGCTCCAATTGAAGCGCAGAGTTTCTTGTCCATCGCTGGCCCGCATACGAGCGTGAGGGCAAGTGCCAGTAGGCCAGCGATATAGGCAGCCCACTCTCTTCCGCTGAGGGCATGGACCACGAGGGCGCCGATGACGAGACCCGCGAAACCTGCGAGATAGAGCAAGCCGAGGACTCTGCTGCCGCTGTGCGTGTAAACGTCGATTATCACCCGGGATCGGGCTGACTGCAGGACCGGTAGCACACAGAAAATGATGATGGAGGTTCCCAGGGCCAAGGTCGCCCAGCCATGGGAGGTGAATAGCACCAGCCCGATGATGAACAGGGCCATCGCTACGCCTTGAGCCGGATACAACCAGCCAGGGGAACGGACAAAGGGGGCGAGGGCACGCTGTGAATCGGTAACCGACTCCAGCGCCTGCTGTGCCTCCAGAGGATTGGGCCGCTCACTGCTTTCATGTGTCATGCCATCAACCTAGACTTTCCATTGTGGAAACTCAAGTCTTTCCGTTGCGGAAAACGTATTGCATGTCCGCCCGTAAGCCGGTCCCCTATCGGGACAAACCGACACTGACCTGCGATCTCGTGAAGCCGACGCTCAAGGTGCCCCGTATACCCTGCCCGAGAAATTGCCCGGTGAAGGTGCCCTATACGCTCCACACGAATCTGGCTCGAAACCCTAGCGTTTCGAGACGCAGAGGTTTCGAGACACCGACTCGGGCCGAGAACAGGAGCCGGGGGAGGGCCCATTTACCGATTTCCGCACCGGGGTTCACACCTCCTCCAACCTGAAGGCTGGCAATGGTGTGAATCCCGGGGCTGCCGTGCTCCGGTCAGAGCATTGTGGTCAGTACTCCGCCGTCAGCGCGCACGCCAGCTCCATTTGTTGCAGAGGAAAGCGGGCTCGATAGGTAAACGGCGAGGTTGGCGATTTCGTCGGGTTCGATGAAGCGCTCGAGCAGAGAGGTCTGGTTCCCGCCAATGATCGCCGCCTTCAGATCTTCCGTGGAGAGTCGCTGCGCTTCAGCGATGCCGCGGACGGTATTGGCGACTCCGTCTGAATAGGTCGGGCCGCCCAGGATCGTGTTAACCGTTACGCCGGTACCCCGGGTGAGCTTGGCGAGGCCGTTACTCAAAGCGAGCATTGCTGCTTTGGTTACACCGTAGTGCGTCATGTCAGCGGGTATGTTCACACCTGATTCGCTCCCTACAAAGATAATCCGGCCCCATCCTGCGTCGATCATTCCTGGCAGCAGCTCTCGCGACAGCCGGACCCCGCTCATCACATTGACGTCAAAGTAGCGCGACCAGTGCTCGTCCTGTATTTCTGCGAAGGGTTTCAGCTCGAAGAGGCCGACGTTGTTGACGAGGATGTCGACGCCGCCGAGCGCAGCGAGCAGGCGCTGGACCTGGGTGGCGTCTGCGAAGTCCGCCGCGATACCGGTCACGCTCCCGCCAGGAACCGCGGCTTCCAGATTCTTAACCGCCTGCTGGACCCGGATGTCGTCACGGCCGTTGATAACGACCCCGACGCCCTCCTGGAGAAGAGCTTTCGCGATCGAATACCCGATTCCCTGCGTCGAGCCGCTTACGAAGGCTCGCTTATTTGCAAGCTGCATATCCATAGTCATCTACCCTTTGTTTACTTGCTCAGGCAAGTAAAAGTAGCCGTAGTTTGCTTGCTCAGTCAAGTAATCTTGTAGTCTGGAGGGATGGATCATCTCAGCGCACCCAACCATCTTGCAGAAGATGACCTGACGACATGGGCGGCCCTTGCGACGGTACTGGAGTGGCTGCCACCGGCACTCGACGCTCCATTGGTTCGCGATTTCGATCTCACGCACTTCGAGTACGGCATCCTGTTCGCATTGGCCGAGGCACCGGACCACGCTCTGAGGATGAGCGTCCTGGCCAGCTATGCCAACAGCTCGCTCTCGCGGCTGTCGCGAGCCATTTCACGGATCGAGGGCAGGGGCTGGGTACAGCGCACCCGAGACCCCTTGGACGGGCGGTCAACCCTGGCCACCCTGACCGAGACTGGGCTGGAGATGCTCGAAAAAGCCACTCCCGTACAAGCTCAGACGGTCACCGAATTAGTCCTCGAGCCTCTGACAAACGCCCAACGGCGCCAGCTGCGCGAGATCAGTCTGCGGATCCAGCGAGCCATCCGAGAGCAGGAGGGATGGCAGCCTCCACGACCCCTCTTATCCGACAATGATTAGCGAGTTGAGCGCAAGCCAGACCAGGACGGCGAGTGGCCGGACACTTTTGGGTTCCGGGAAGGCGCGCCTCCACACGCTAGGTATTTGAGGCGCAGAGGTTTCGAGACAACGCGTTGGACGGGCAGTGATGGTGGCCGTTCTCTTGCTGGCTGACGACGAAGGATGCCACGACTCCTGATCTAGCCGTCAACAAGTGGCGCTGCGGCCGCGACGTCGCGCCGTCGCGCTTTTTCCGCCAGCCCCTCCTGCCACAGCACGATGTCCATGATCCTCAGGGTCGAGGGCTCGTAGCCAAGGGCGAGGATGCCTGAGTCCCGGCGGATCCTGTCGAGGCGTTGTGGCAGGCCCGTTCCGTCCGTCAGGTACTTGTGCCAGTCGTGCCAGTAGTGACCGAACCCGACGAGGTCTTGAATGACCCTGTCGACGATCGGGATGAGGTTCGGGCGCTTGCGGGCCATGATTTTGCTCGCCGTCGTTGACCCGATGTCCCATTTGGCGCCGTTGCGGCGGGTGATGACTTCCCATAGCTCCTGGGCGGGGCTATCCATCCCGAGATGCCTCTCATAGCCCTTCTCGTCAAGGTCCGACATCCTCACATTAATCGGAATGAGCGAACAGAAGTCGGTCGACGTTTTTCTCCTCGTCGCGCATCAGTCCGATGGCTGCCATCGGCGGCACGTTCACACTGAGGAAGGAGACGGCTACAAAGTCATCTCCGGTAAGTCGGTTGGCGATGTCGGCGCGATCACCTCCGCCCGCCCACTGGTCGAAGCTCGCTCCCGTGCGCGGGAGCCCCTGACGAAAATCAGCCCGATAGTAGTCGCGCACGTATGCGATGGCTTTCTCGGTGTCTTCCAGAACCTCGTGCAGCATTCGCTCCCCATCACTCAATGGCGCTCATGCGCCCGCGGCCACAATAGCGCCCAAGCCTGCGACGCTCCCGATATAGGTTTCCGTCAGCGGAATCGTCGATATGACTGGCGGAGACCTCAGTTCTTGTGCCACTCGGCGTCGCCCGGAGCGATGGAGAAATAGAGTTCCGCCAGCTCGCGTTCCACCACCGGGCACTGTTCCTTTACCAACCAATGGAGGTACAACGCGCCGTAACTCTTCTTGCTTTCCTTGCCCTTGCGGACGCTAATGAGCTGGATGGACCGGCTCTCCGGGTCATAGCCATCACTCAAGGAATGGGCGAAATCGTTGCGCAGCTCGAACAGTCTGGTGAGGATCGGAATCACGAACGGGTAGGTGTCGATCAGTGACTTCCTGTCCAACACACGCTTCAACATCGCAATACGCTGTTCGATGCTTATGCGATGGAACAACTCGTGCTGTAGCTCCTGAGCCAGCGAACTGGTCTGACCATAACCAGCGGCAAGAGCACCACCCACAAACAGTTCAAGACGGACACCATGCTCCAGAACCTCAGCACGAATGCGATGGAACGTCCTTGGCTTATCTGTGGTGCTTCCCCACAGCATCTCGCTCATGGGCGTGTCCTTAAGCTATGGAGCAAGAGCTACGAGCCACCGCTGACGCCTCGCTACAACGGATGGATAGCAGCTCGTTGAAGGCGGTCCGGAAAGCTGCTTCATCAAGCACAGTGTCGAAAGGAGGCAAGTTTCCACTACCGGAACTAGGCGGCATCGTGTCGTCCAGTTTCTGGGTCGCAGCCCAACCAGCGTCACTGCCATGGACGAAAACGTCGTTGATGCGTCCAATGTAGTCAGTACGGGCTTGCAGAAATGCTTCGACCTTTCCGCCCTCGACTGCGCTATCGGGCGCGTTGCTGCGGATGGCGTCCCACGCATAGAAATAGTGATTGGCCGCGTCCAAGTAGTCCTTATACACGGTGTCGCGGCGGTCCTGAGCGCGCCGCTCGTTCTCAGCGTGAGTCTGCGCCTTGGCGACATCAAGAGAAGCGTTCGCGCCAGTGACCGCACCGAGGTAGCCGATTACTCCAGCAAGGAGAGCAGCGATCACGGAGATCAACCCCGCTGTGAGAGTGGGGTGTCTTTCCCATAGTGCGGGCTGTTTCCTTGTAACGGTGTCGTGACTGGTCACTTCTGGCAACGAAACGGGACTCGTCGGCTCCCCATTCGAATCGCTCATGGAGGAGAAGCTACCAGGGATCAGAGCGCGTCACTCTGCAACGCGTCGTGAGTGTCGTTAGCAAGCAAGGCATCAAGGCGTGAGGTGATCGGCTGTGCCTGCAACTCATGGGCTTCCATGGCTGACGCAGCATGCCGATAGACACAAGCGTGCCGTCCTTCGCCCCACGAAGTTACGAACACAAAGTAGCTGTTGGACTTCTGCACGATGCTCGTAGTCAGGCTAAGGATGGGCAACGGTCGAGTAGAGGTGGCGATGCGCCGGGACTCCTCGCCACCTAAGAACTCTTTCCACTCCAAACTCGTGGAAGACAAGCTGCACGAACAGATCGGGCTGCCGGAGGGCGAACGCTGACCAGAAGTCTCCGAGGCATTTCTGAGTCAGCCAGAGCGACCCCTCATCGTACCTCCACGTCATCGCTACCAAGATGACAAGGGAAGAATAACCATTTCTGACTAGTTTTTCGACTTGCCGGAGTACGTTGTGAATTGCGGGCACCACTGGCGGCGCAAGGGGCTGCCGTCTCATAACCCTTGGGATACGAGGCGTCTCACCTGGCTTTTTCCCGCAAGACCCTGATTCGTGTAAATCTCGCAGCTGGCTCCGCACCCGGCGATTCTCATAACTATGTCTCGAAACCTTCTGGTTGGATTCAGGTACTAATCATTAGTTATGAGGCACATTGGAGGCAGGCGTGTCGAAACTTAATGGCTATGCACGGGTTTCGACGCGGAGCAGTCCACGGACCGGCAGCCGGCGGATCGACTGTCCGCCGGCGTTCGACGGGATGACCTCTACGTCGATTAGGGTGTCTCCGAAGCGCGTGCGTCGCGACCCCAGTTCGACCGAGCGCTGGACGCGCTCTTGGAGGGTGACACCCTGATTATCACGACTTAGGACCGACTCGGGCGATCCACTCAGAACATGCTTGCCTTCGCTGACGAACTCCGCAGCAGGGGCGCCGGCCTGCGCGTCCTGAACCTGGGCGGAGGCGATGTCGACACAGCAACACCGATGGGCTCTATGTTGTTCACAATCATGGCCGCCCTCGCGCATATGGAACACGAGATCAAGCGCGAACGCGTCACTGATTCCATACTCAAACGAAGAGAAGCTGGCAAGGACCTTGGCGGCCGGCCCCGCCGGGTGATTGATAGTCAGATTAGAAGCGCGGTTCGCTTGGTCAAAAGCGGGGAACCCGCAGCGCAGGTTCCCCGGGATCTCGGTACGTCGCGAGCGACGTACCACAGGCGGTCCCGAGCGGTTGCCGACTAGCAGGGGCGACATTTAGCGCCGCAAAAAGACCGCCATTTACCGCCGACAGTCACACAGAATAGGGTCTGAATCCAGTTTCTGCACATGTCCAGCGGCAAGTCTTAGATGCAGACCTGACGCCGTCCTTGTTGCTGAGCTTGGCGGCAGGTGCCTGGACAATTCAGAATCCGAGCTGCACGGGCTCCGCCTGTCCGAACCCTGCGTGTCCTCTAATCTGCGGAATAGTGCCACAATCCGTGGCACTATTCGTCGTTCTGCCCATCCCCACACGCCCCGTCGATTACCGATGCCACAGTTGTCGTCGGCTTCCCCACCCGACCATCACGATCAACTCCTCACACCTCTGGCATCCAAGGGATGAGCGTGTCGGCACGGTCACGGCGAGTCATGTCGCCAAGTACCGCGCCGGGGATGAACGGACGTGATCAACAAGCGATGTGAAGACTGCCTTGGTGCATTCCAACCGTCCCGCACAAGCCAGCGGTTCTGCTCCGCAAAGTGCGCCAATAGGCAACGGAGCCGGCGACGCCGTGGTAGCAGGCGCTCAACCAGCACACCTGGTGTGAACTTGGGTGCACCGCATCTAAAGGCCCAGCTGGAAGCGACAAAGCGTCAGCTGGAGTCAGAAAAGAACACTTGCGAGCGCCGGCGCCAGATAATTCAGTCCAAGCTCCGGGCAGCTGCCGCGCACATTGAACGGCTTGAGGGCGAGAACTCGGAGCAGCGCCAGAGCATTAATCTTCTGCAGTCAGAAGTCGCGCGGTTCAAACGGGCCCAACAAATCAATGTTCAGGACCTCGCGCACGCTGCGGCATGGCTCGTCTCGATGTCCCGAGCTAAGGGGATCGCTCTAGACGTGCGCACCCTGGGAATCCTGAGACGGCGGGGATGGGATCCGACGCGGCGCCAGGCAGGAGCACCACGGTCATGACCATGTCCATCGCGCGGCTCTCGGCACAATCCGGTCTCCGCTACCTGTTCAAGACAACGATGATGGATGACCTCTCCACCACTCCCCCGGACGCCACCACCTACTACATGAAGGCAGGTACCCCGGAAGGCCGTTGGATCGGCAGCGGACTCAACGGCATCAGCAAAGAAGCTGGGGAGGTTGTCACACAAATTGATGCACGAGCCGTCTTCGATCTAGCGACTCACCCTGAGGCCGGCACTCCCCTGGGCCGCCCACACAACCGACCCATCGCCGTCGAGAACAAGAACGGTCCGCCCACCACCCGTCACGCCGTCGTCGCCTTCGACCTAACCTTCAGCGTGCCAAAGTCCGTGTCCGTCCTCTGGGCACTCAGCCCCCGCAGCACGCAAGAACGGATCCTGCGCACCCATCATGACGCAGTCGAAGCAACCCTTGCCTGGCTCGAGGAGAAAGTCATCCACACACGGGCCGGACGCAACGGAGTCGCCCACCTCGGCACGCGGGGCGCCGTCGCCGCCTCCTTCGACCACTGGGAATCACGCACCGGCGACCCGCAACTCCACACCCATCTTGTGATCGCAAACCGCATCCAACGCATAACCGACGGCGCCTGGGCCACACTGGACTCCCGCACTCTGTACAAAGCCGCCGTCGCCGCCAGTGAACACTACAACGGCCTCCTCTTCGACGCCCTCCAAGAGGAACTTGGAACCGACACCGACATCCGCGTTCCCATCACGACCACGCACAACCCCAGCCAACAGCTGACCGGTATCGAAGACGAACTCATCCGAGAATTCTCCAACCGGTCCCGACTCATCAATGTGGAAACAGACCGACTCGTGTCCGAATGGATCGAGGACCACGGCCATCCCCCGACAGCCACAACAGTCATCAAGCTCCGACAGCAGGCCACCTTGGCTACCCGCGCACCAAAGACCGAACTCCCCACACCGTTGCACCGACTCTCCGAACAGTGGCGGACACGCGCCGTCGAGAAGGGATTCCGGCCGTCCGAGGTCCTCGCCGCCACCATCAACCGATCCCGGCTTTCGCCATTCAGTTCCAGTGACTTCGCTGCCGATTGGATCACCTCCGTCGCTAGCCTCACCAGGGAAAGGGTCGCCGCGAAGCGCTCAACCTGGAATCGCTGGAATCTCCTGGCCGAAGCCGAACGGGTCTGCGCCCAGATCCGCTGCCGCACCTCCTCTGACCGGGCGGCCCTGATGGATGCCGTTGCTACCGCCGCTGAACGACAGTCCGTTGCCCTCAACGAATACCGCTACACCGTCCGTCCAGACGCAGCATTGGACCTAAGACTTGGGCAGCAAAGCTGCTTCGACTTCCAGGGATCGCGCCTGTACACCGATGCCACTACCCTCGCCTGTGAGGACGCCATCATGGCTGCAAGGAACGACGACGGCGGCCCAGCGGTCCGCGCGGACGTCACCATGGATGCGCTGGACAACGCTCATCGCTCCGAGAAGTCGGCACTGCACACCGACCAGCGTGCCGCCGTCGCCGACGTCGTCCTGAGCGGCAACCGCCTCGATGCCATCGTCGGCCCTGCCGGTACGGGAAAGACAACGACGCTCGGCGTGGTCAAAACAGTATGGGAAGCAGAGTACGGTGCCGGAAGTGTCATTGGCTTGGCGCCGGCAGCAGCGAGTGCCGACGTGTTGGGCCGTGAACTGGGGATGGCCACAGAGAACGTGTCGAAGTGGCTTCATGAATCGATGGGTCGAGGTGCAGGCATGAGAGCTGAAAGTTTCCTCGACGTCCAAGCTCGCCTGACCCATGCCCCTATCGGCGAGCATCGGAGCATCGCATACGCGCAGGAAGCCACCCGCCTCGCTGCCACCCAGCACCGGTGGTCATTCCATAACAACCAACTCATTGTCGTCGACGAGGCTTCCATGGTCTCCACCTTCCAGCTCGCTGCCCTCGTCCGGCAGGCCCAGGATGCCGGGGCGAAGATTTTGCTGGTGGGTGACCCCGGCCAACTGGATGCGATCGACGCCGGCGGAGTCCTCGGCTGGCTGGACCGGCAAGGAAGGGCTTCTCGCCTCAGCACCATCTGGAGATTCCACGAAGAGTGGGAACGGACATCCTCCCTCAAGCTGAGGACGGGAGACTACTCGGCGATCTCTGACTACGAGCAGCATCAGCGGACCCGGCACGGCACCTACCTGAACATGCTCGACAAGGCCTACCTTGCGTGGCAGGCCGACAGCCGGGCAGGCAAATCATCCATCCTCATCGCCGCGGACAATGAGACCGTCAGCATGCTCAACGAACGCGCCCAAGCTGACTTGGTGGCCCAAGGAGCGGTGGACGCCGAGCTGACAGTTCAGCTTGCTGATGGCTTACGAGCCGGTTCAGGCGACACGATTATCGCCCGCGGAAACAACCGCAGGCTCATCGACAGCGACGAGGACTTTGTCCGGAACGGAACGCTCTACGACGTCGAAGGCGTCCACCGTGACGGCTCCGTTCTCGCTGTGCGGCGGGAGACAGGCGCACGGGTCGAGCTTCCGCGCACGTATCTCGAGTCGCACGTCGAGTTGGGGTATGCGACCACCGCTCACCGTTCCCAGGGCGTCACGGTCGACACCGGGCACACGGTAGTGACTCAAGGCCGTCTTACCCGCGAATTGCTGTACGTCAGCATGACGCGGGGCCGGTCCGGCAACTTCGCATACGTGAGTGAAGGCGACGATGTTGACCATCCTGTCGTAGATCCCTCACTTCAGTTGTCGTGGCGGAACATTCTGGCGGAGGTCCTAGCAGCCGAAGGTGCTGAGCGGACCGCGCATGAAGTGCGGGACGCCGAGCGAATTAAGTCGGACAGCCTTGAGCGGCTCTACTCCGAGTACGACTACTTGGCGCAGCTCGCTGCAAGTCACGATCTTCTGCAATGCCTAGAGAAGCAACCAATGGACGCGTCTCCCGATTATGACCAGTCGCCCTCGTGGGGCGCTGCTGTGGCGGCTTGGCGAAAAGCCACAGCGGTCAGCCGTCAGAGTGCCGAAGTCGTGTTAGTCCGAACTCTTCGTAGCATCGCCACAGCGAATGATCCCGTTGCTGTCCTCAGCATGCGGTTGCGTCAGTCTTCAAGGGGAATGCCGACCTCGGTAGAGGAACCTTTGGAAGAGGTGCTTGAAATCTCCCGCCCGGATTTGGCGACGTTGGTCGAACAGGTCCGCCACCGGATCCGGCAGCGGACGGAAAATGTGATGATGGCCGCCCTAACGGAAGAACCCGAATGGAAGCACTGCCTGGCTTCGCTGGTCGGCAGCGGTGCGGTGTCGGGCGAGCTGATTGGTGAGATTGCCGTCTATCGGGATCGATGGGGAGTCCTGCAGCCCGACCTTCTCTTGGGACCGAAACCAGCCGACTACGAGTGGGAACAGCAGACTCATTGGGCAAGGCTCCAGCTAGCGATTGAGGGAACCCGAGGACGTATAGGCACAGCGCAGCCAGCTTCAACCGTCGTCGATGTTCCACTCGGCGGCCCCGCCCTACTTACTACCGCCGGCTGGCAGCTCTAAGCTGATCTAAGAGGCAATGTCATGGCTGGGAACCCCGCAGTGAAACCGGTAGTTGCGACAGCCGGGCTGGTAACGACCAGTGCGACTGCCCTCATCCTTCTTGTTCTGGCTATCGTTTACATTCCCGCCGCAGAACTACCTCTTGCGCCGAAGATGGTAGCCGCTGCACTCCCCTTGGCCGCGACTATGATCGCGGGCTTTCTGTGGTGGAGCCGAGCCAAACGACGCCGTACGTGGGAGGCCACCGCAGCGGAGCAGTGGCGGTCCTTCGATAATGCGAAGCGGGCCGGCGGCACCACCACCGAAGTAACTCTGCTTAGTGTCGACGCTGTCCAACCCACTGGTTCCTGGGTCACCGTAGCGTGGAATCGCTTCAATCACGTTCAGCCCGCCTGGCTAGAATCGCTTCCGGAACCAATCTGGCCTGGATCTGTCCTACTCATCTCCCCCGACCCGGCGCAAGTAATGCCTGGTGCGCCCTGGCCCGACGCTTATCTTATTCGCGCTGTTGATTGCCTAGCTTGGGCGCCTGCTGAAGGGCGCCCCTCAGTACAGCAGCCGTCGTCAACTTTCAGGGTGCGCCATCCGTAGGCCCCCTCGTAGCCACACCGGCAGGCATCTATTCGAACATATGTTCTATACTTGTCTTCGTGATTAAGTCCGGCTCTCCCGAAGATTTGGAGCGCATGATGGCTCGGATGGATGCCGAGGCCACTCGCCCCATAGATGACCCGGCTCCGATCCGCGACTTTCCCAAATACGGCCGGCCTTTGATCTATGTCGGAGGAATTTACGGCAAAGCTGTGGGCTGGACCCACAAGTACGGACTCATCGAATGGCTGGATTCCTCCGGCAAGTACCACATGGGCTGGGCGCACTCCTCAAGCATTAAGCGGGTGCAGCCGGAAGAGTGGAAGGGCAGCAGTAGGCTGTAGCGTCCAGCAACCACGCCGCGGAGCCATCAGTCCGTTGAGCTGATACATAAACACTGGCCTGGTCCTCCGCTGGGAGGACCAGGCCAGCTTCCGTTCGGTAGATGTTCGGTGATGAAGGCAATTCGTGGGTTCGACGCCGGACTCGACGGTTCAGAGGCTGATGTCAGTCCGCGCCGCCCTGCCGGAAGGGTTCAAGGCCACCGGCCATTTGGCCGTGACTGTGTAAGGGGCCGCAGGCTGAGTTGCCTCAGGAGCGGCCTGCAAACCGACGGCAGCAGTCGCCTCAGGGCCGGCGGCACGGGCCGAACGCTGGTAAGCGGCTGTCCCGAAACGGAGGTCAGGGCCGATCGTCTCAGCGACTATGCGTCGGGCCTCCCTCCGCTCTCCATCCTTGTCGAAAGCACGGAACTCGAGTTCACCGGACACCGTAACAGGGTCCCCCTTCTTCAGGGAGTTTGAGGCATTTTCGGCGAGCGCGCGGAACGCTGAGACGTTGTGGAAGACAGGCTCGCCGTCCTGCCACGCTCCGTCTGCTCCTTGAATTCGTTGGTTCACAGCTACCCGCAGTTTGGCGTGCGCTACACCGGACTCACCGTAGGTGAGCTCCGGGTCCGCGACGAGGTTGCCAACGATGTTGACCGGAATCTTGGTGCTCATATTTTCTGTCCTTCCCTTCGCAGACGGGGCTCTCCCGTCCAACGGTTGTGAGTGTCCTACGGGCCCGCGATCTCCAGGCCGTGCGAAGGCCCGGGTTGGTTCATGCCCGCGTAAGAATCCTGGCCTTCGACCCGCGGAGCGGCTTCAACCCCTGGAACCTTCCCACCCGGCCCCTGAGAATCAGATACTTCGAGAATCTCCTTGCTCGCTGCAGTGACCCGTCCAAGCACAGACTTCGCAATGTCCACACGCGAGGAAGCCGGCTTCCCGGAGGAGGCGCCAGATGCAGAGTGCTCCGCCTCAATCACGGCGTCAGCCCAGCCGGACAAGTAGCTGGCCGACTGGGGACCGCGGTCAATTCCATGAGCCTTCAGCACGGTGTAGGCAACTGACTCGGCCTCGACTTCGGCCAGTCCACGGTGGTCCACGCTGCTCCCATAGAGCTTGCCCACTTTGTCATCCGGCCCATGAAGCAGCACGTGCCCGAGCTCATGTGCCAGCACAGCGCTGCGCTCTACGGCATTCAGCCAGCCGCCTACCTGAACCCTGCGTTGGGCAAAGTCGGTAAAGCCACTGGTAAGCCCGTACTGCGCATCGGTCACGTCCACCGAGAAGCCGTGTACCCGCGCAACTCCAGCCAATGAATTCCACAGTTGTGGAGCCACACTGGAGGAAACCCCTGTCGGCCTCGGGACCAGCAGAGGCGCACCCTCGGTCTGGGAAACATCGAAGACTGCCTGGCCGCGCCAACCGGTAATGATCGTCTTCTTTCCTTCATCGATGGCACCATTGGGACACTTGTCACCCACAGGGACGCGCTGTCGCGTGCCGTTGGGCAACAGCAGCTGTTGAACCCGGGCCGTCCTGGGCGCAATAACCCACAGGGCATGCTCGCCGCGGAGGACCGTGCGGCCGTGCCGCTCCCACTCCTTGTACCCGGCCACCAGCGTGGGCTCGTCAGTACCGCGCTGTGCCATCTGCATCGTCAGCAGGGCGACGTTGCCCCCTGAGTAGCGCCACAGGGTGGCGGAGGCATCGAGGAGAACCTGCCAGCGCGAGGGAGACTCTACTGCCTCTTCGAGGATCGAATGCAGGCCGTCCATTAGGAGAGCAACGCGCTCCTCCGGCGCCAGGTGCCGCGCTTCCAGCGCGGATATCAGGTCAGGCGAGGTACTTGCGGAAACCTTTGGTGAAGCGGCCACGATAGCCACCCTTCTGCTTCTTGGACCGCAGCGTTACTGCGCAGACACCTGTACATGGCCCCAGCTACCTTGAGCGACATGATTCAGAAGTCGGGAACCAGCTGATGTGAGGCTTTGCACCATTCGAGGAAGGCGGGGTCGTCATTAGCGAGGACACGTGGGGCAGGTTCCTTGTGCGTCTGCAGCCCGACGCATCCTGCCGTCCTGGTATGTATCCTCAACCGTTCGACGGCGTGAGGGAGCCTTTCGTGAAAGGCCAGCGGTCCGAAGCCCGGGTCATCGGGCGTGTAAGAGGCGAGCTCCGCGCGCTGCAGTGCGTATAACTCAGCCACAATCTCAGGGTGCCGCCACCAACAATCCGGCACGATCGACGTCGTCAACTGATAGGTGGCCACGAGCCATCGAACCCAGGCAAAGAGTGATTGCCACACATCCTGCGCCTGCTCCGCAGTCATGTCCCTCCAGCGCCGGGTCACACTTTTCGGGGTGGCGGGGGATGTGAACGCAGACCGAAACAGCTGGGCGGTGATCTCGTCGTCACCGAAGTGTCCCGCAGACGGAACATCGAACTCGTCAGTGTTGTCATGGCTGCGCATCAGGCGTCTCCTCGGTCTTCTGCTGGCGTAGCCTGTGGCCCTCCGCTAACAGGGCCTCCATCTCGGCTTTCAGGCGACGCAGCTCCCCCGCGTCCTTGCGTTTGTGCCACTCCAGCAGATCGAGCAGGATAGGCCGGGTTCGTCGGCCAAGCATCAGAGCGGTGCCAGCGGGGAGACGTCGGATCTCGTCGAGCGCGATCACTGGGGTTTCACGTATCTGCTCTCCGTCCTGGCGGCCCTGGGACGACCAGGATCGTGTGGTGAGCGTGAGGCTACGCTCACCGAGCAATCCGGCGAGTGAACGGAGATCTCGTTCGTCCGATCCGCCGCCGAAGATCACCTTGATAATGGCCGAGTCCCAGATCGTCGCCGCCTCATCGATTGACCATCCGGAACGCGCCTGGGACAGGGACTGCAAGACCACGAGGGTTGAGATGCCGATACCTCCGCCGTCGGACAGTGCCACCGGAAGTCCCGGCCATGGGGCCAAGTTGGCAATTTCATCGAGGATCAGGGAAAGTGGGGGCTCCAACCGTCCACCGGCAGAAACGAAGGCCATCTCACGTGCTGCGTTGTCGATGTCGTCAATCAGCGCGGACAAGTACGGCCCTGCGGCTGCGGCTCCAGCCCGAGTACCAATCAGGTACAGGGTTCCCCGCTCCCGGATGAAGGCTTTCGGATCAAACTCTTCAGACGCATCCTGCGGATTCAGCGCGGCCAGCACCTTGGGCGAGGACAGAGGCGCCACCGCCGCCGTAACCCCAATCCACGAGTTCGACGTATTCCGCGGGTCGTCCTCCAGGATGCCCATCAGGTCGGCCTGCCAACCCAGCGCCGCGCCCGGCTGACCCAGCACCTCCAGTGCTTCCCGCGCCAGTACCGGACTGGAAGACCAGCGTCGGAAAGCCGTCACTCCCTCGCCAGTCAGCGCCGCGGCATGGAGCAGGCACTGAAGAACTATCAGCGAGCGCTTTTGCCAGGCGGCGTTCTCGCCCTTCATCTCGGTGTCCGCCGTGATAACTAGCGCCCGCCGGGTAGCAATGTCAGGGTCTTCACACCCGCGTACCGGCGACCAGCGAAGCGACGACGGGATCGCCGACATACCCTGTGGGTCAAAGACGGTCACGGGTCGCCCACCGGAAGCCCGCGCCTTCATCGTCACCACCAGGTTGTCCGCACGCGTGGATGTCGTGACGACTGCCCCCGGCGCATCAAGAATGGCGTTGATGACGACGTACAAGCCCTTGCCGGATCGTGGCGCACCCTGAATCACCATCGACTCCTCCGTGGAAACATGAACGGTGACGCCCCGTGAGCGGCCCAGCGTCCACGACAGGTCCTGCACCGAAGGGTTTGCGAGTCCTGGACGCGTGAACTTTCCTCTTTTCCGCACAGCCCTCGCCCCAAAATCGTGAAGAATCTCCGCTCGGCGGGCAACGCCGTCGCGGTTCAAGATGTCTTGGCGCAGCCAACTACCCGATTGCTTCCATCGCCGCCAAAGGACCACCGCACCGACGGCGAGCGCACCAAGCAGCAGTAGAGCCGGGGTGAGAACCCACCAGACGCTGTCTGTGCCAAGCACACAATCAGCCCGGCGAACAATGATCCATTCCATTCTGTTGGCGATGAGTCCGACGGCGGCGGCAGGGTTGAAGGGCGACGGCGGCATGGTGCCGCACTGCCAAGAGCCGGCCACGTGCGCTGCTGCCTGCACCACTGCGCAGAGACTTACGTAGGCTGCGGCGGCGACAAGCCCAGCGGTGACCAAAGGGTTGTCGCTTGCCGCCCGCGAGCTCGCTGGCCGTCTCACAGCATCCTGTCATCTGTCCCGAAAACGGCAAGCTCGTCAGTGGTCACTCGATTGGCAACGATGAAGGAGCGGTTGCCCACTTTCCAGAGCCCGACACCCTTCGGAAGGTTCTCAACATGCTCGCATTCAGCTTCGGTCAGGCCGAGCGCTTCCTTGGTCAGGCGCATCGCATCGTGCTTCTGCCGGTAAATGACCCTGGTGTCAGCCTCAGTCAGCAGGCCCAGGGCTTTCTGCCTATGTCCACTCGTGCTGTCACCGATCTCGTTCAGGTCCGCGACCTTGTGCATGATGAGCAGGTTCGCGATCCCGTATGTTCTGGCGAGTCGCCACTGCTCGCTCATCTTTGCCAACATGTACGGATCTGCGAGCATCCGCCAACCCTCGTCGTACACCACAAGCCGTTTCCCGCCGTCGGGATTGGTGATGGCCGCTTCCAACCACGTGGCGCCGCACGCTGCGGCCAGCGAAAGCGCCTGCTCGGATGCGCCGATCAGTGCTGACGTATCCATCACCATCATGGGGGCGTCTGCGTCGAAGGCCACCGTGGATGGTGCGTCGAACATCCCTTCGAGATCACCGGACACTGTACGTCGCAGGGAATGGCTGACGGCGGTTGCTCCGTCTGAGCCGACCAGGGCGGTCATCTCCTTCGACGGCTTGAGGAGGTGGTCCAGCACCATGGGCAGGGTTGGGTTTGAGTTCTCGGCCATGGTTTCCATGAGGGCGATGTCCAAGGCTGTGTGCTCCACGGGCCGCAGAGGCGTCCCTTGCCGCATAAGCGAGACCAAGGCCCCAAGAAGATACCGACGCCGTTGCCTCACCACCGCTTGCCACTGAGCCTCGGTAAGCGCAGTGGAGCGCGGACCGGCATCGAGGGGATTCACCCTCGCAGGTCGGCCCGGCCCAATGGAAATGACTTTGCCACCAACAGCCTCCGCTACCGCTACCCACTCGCCCTTGGGATCAGAAGCGACCGCCGCCTTTCGCCCTAACGTGATTGACCGCGTCACCAGCGACTTGCCGCACATGGACTTGCCGGTGCCGACAGTCCCGATCACCACGATGGACGGACCGCTGATGATGCCCTTGTCGTACAGGATCCAGGGATCGTAGGAGAAGGCCCCGGAGCCGAAGACGTCCGTGCCGATGTAGGTTCCCTCGTGTCCAAGCCCCGACTCTGTAAGGAACGGGTAGGCGGCCGCAAACGTCATGGTCGATGCACGGTGGGGCGCGGGCCGTAGCCGATGCGGACCCCGCAGCGAGTTTGGCTCGTTACTCCCCCAGTCACCCGCGAGGCGAAGCCCCTGGGGGTCGCGCTGCTTCTCGCCTTCCCCGGCACTCGCCCACCCTGCAGCGGGTGGTGCGGGCCGCCGTCGTGCTTTCCGTTCCGTCCGGCTCTTTCCCGAGGGTAGGTACTCAAAGCTTTTCAATGCTTGTTTCAACGCAGTCCCCTTCCAAGCGGCAGGCCGCCGGCGACAAACGCGGCCCATTGCTGTCCGTAGAGAAGCCGAAGCTCAACGAATGCTCCTGCGGCAGCGGACTCAAGTTCCTGGCGATGCCGTGCCAAGTCCTCCAGCGAGGTCGCGGTGACGGTGATGTAGGCAGCCGGGCGGACGTCCCCATGGCCGGCGACGATCTCTTCCTCCCTCTGGATCACTTCTTCTTCCTCGGCCTTTTGCTCACGGGTGAGCGGCCTATCGAAGCGGGCGTTGATGCGGCGACGGGTTTCATGCGCCTCCTGGGCGGAGCGGATGTCACGGAGGGCTTCAGCGGTAGGCACTGCCCGTATGACTTCCGTGAACGTGTGGCGGAATTCGCCCACATAGATCAAGGGGTGCAGGAAGCCCGGGAAGACTTTCTGGCGGGGCCATTCAGCAATCCAGAAGGTCTGGTGGAACCCGGTGTCTGTCCGGAGGTAGGTCCAGTGTTCCTCGACTGCCATCGGGCCGTGGCGGTGGAGAGTATCCATCGCCTTACTTGCCGGTTCGTCCGACGGCGGGGCTACCGCCGCCGGCGCTTTGGCGACCGGTAAAGCGGCGGGATCGAATGCGCCACCGATGATGCTAAGCAGTCCAGGTTCACCAATCCACTCTTCTACCTTCACGCTGTGGGTACCGAGCGACGTTTTCATTGCCTCGACTTCCAGCCGCAGGACGTGTTCCAAGCCAACCAGCCCTCCACCCGACTCCCTGATCCGTCGTCGAGCCTTGCTCGTGTCTAGGACAACCGCCACCAGGAGTTCATGGCTCATGGTTGATCCGGCTGCACCGAGCAAGTCCTCATACGCGCGTTGACCCCACGCAGCCTTCTCGCCAGCCTGTGCCGGCATGGCGTTGTCCTTGTAAAACTCCCAGAGCGCCGACGACGGATAGGGCACCGTGTAATCCTGGACGGCAATCCTGGCCACGCCTGGCCGCTGGGCCATCCCGGCTTGCACACGCGACCAGGCCTGGACCGCCCAGGCTTTGTCATCTGCATCCAGCAGTGCAAAGGATCGCGTGCTGCAGCGCAACACCGCGATTGCCTCCCTGCCGTGTCGGTCGACCAGGAAGCACTCACCACTGGCCGTTGTTCGTATCTCCAGATTGCTCAAACCGCCAGGGAGCGCGAGGCGGCCAGCAAGTTGCGGGGCCGCGGGCTTTGCAAGGAACCGTGTTTGTCCCGCGGCTGCCCGGTAGAAGAATAGAGCGAGCTGTTTCGCCCATACCGGATAAGGGATGCGGGAATACTGGAGGAGCCCGAGCAGCATAAGCCCAAGCCAGAGGGGGCCGGAAGAGAACAGACCAACCGGCCCACTGCTTGCAGAAGCCACGATGGCAACCGCCCCTCCCCCTGCGACGATCAGCAACTGATACCACTTGAGGCCAAGGAAGAAGCCGCGGCGCTCGTACCTCGGGAATTTGACGACCTCAAGGGCACGGGCATCTTCAGACATGTGGGTTTCCTCCGTTCGGAGGGTTGATTCTTGGTGGTTGGGGTTTCGGCGGCCGAACGCTGGAAGGGGCAGGCGCGCTTTCGTTGGCATGCGCTCGCGCTTCGAAGCCTCCGAGTGAAGCCTGCCGCGCGTTTGCTGGGGCAGTCCCGCCTACTTCGTGAGGATCTACGCGCACCAAGCCCTGCTGCGACTCCGGTGAGTGCAGAGTGTTCGGAGCGCCTGTCGAGGCCCCGCTTCTCAGGGACAATTGGCCCCCGTCGCCTTGGTTCGACGGCATCCCGGACCGGAGCACGGGCGCCAACACTTGTGTCGGGAAGAGACTACGGCTTGAGCTGATCGGCCGGGTCATGGCGGACCGATTCACGAGGCTTGCGAGTGTAAGGCGACCACCCGTCTGCCGACTGATCTGGCGAGCCGCCACGCTGCTGCTCCGGGACAGGACGTGGCCGCCACCGGCCGTTTGGGCTGCTGCCGCGAGTTCCCCGCCTGCGAAGCTAACCAAGCGCAGGGCCATCAGAGGTGCGCCGCAGGCAAGCGCCATGCCCACCGTGCCAGCTGCCAATCCGGCAAAGGACTTGGACTCCGCAAACAGCTTCACTGCAACGGCCAAGACCGTTCCGGCTAAGGGTTTCGCCAACACCAGGGCAATGACCACCTCGCACCAGCGGCGTGCCCAGGACTTTGTCTTGTCCCAGGGCAGAAGCATCAACGCCACCGGCGCGACGGCCGCCAAGACGACGAGTGCAAAGGAGCGGAAGATCATCGAGCACATCAGGATGAAGGAAAGAATCCACACGACAATAACTGCCATCACTGTAACGACGACTGCACCGGCTGGGCCCCCTGTCGTCCCAGGTGCCAGCGAGACCAAGTTCCATTCCCGACCACTTCCTTCTGGTGCCCGTTCGAATCCGAAAAGCCTCATGAACACGAGGTATGGGTCAGAACCAATCGATTCGAGCAGCGCGGCTGAGGCTAAGTCACTCGCCCTCGTCAGTTGCCGGACGAGATACACGGCAGCCCCGACGAGTGGAATGGCGGCAGCTCCGCCGAGGAGCGCGCGGCCGATGCGTCTCGGCTGCTGACTGACCAGGCCCGACAGGACCTGGAGGATCATCACGACGACGAGCGGGGTCATCATGACGACGACCCACCAGCTCGTCAGCCCTTCAATGGAGAGCCATTGGGAGTCGTCCACGTCCGACACTGAGAAGGCGCCGGTAATGAAGGCCCAGAGCCAGGACGCCATGTTTTGGAGGATGTTGGCGAAGAGAGATGTGACTGCGCCCATGGCGTTGTCGTTGGTTTGTGAGACCAATCCGCAGCCGGGCGGCCACCATCCGTTGAGGTCGCACTCAACAGGCATGAGCTAAAACCCGAGAGGAAAGGCGGTCTGTGACCAGAGGATGTAGCCGTTGATGCCGCCGAGAATGGCAGCCACAGGACCTGTCCAAAGCAGGATCACGCCGCCGCCGGAGGCAAGGCGTGACGACTGGCTAAGTTTGCCGGCCAGCAGCATCGCGGCGCCGATAATGGCCACGATCGCAATGATGATGAAAGCGCCGACCAGGATGCCGCCGCCGATCTGTTTGAGCGATTCCAGGAAGGGAAAGCTTGCGTTCGGGGTGATCCCCGGGTCCACCGCTGCGAAAAACATTGGTGCTCCGTCCGTTGTATTCCATGGAGTGAGCAGATGAGCTCACGGGTTCATGGAACCAGCGGGAGAAAGCGACATGACCTCTTTCCATAACAATTGGCAGAGCCTTGATCACGAGGTCGCGACGAGTACCCTGCAACCGTCTACGACATCAACACTGCCGAGGACGGAAGCACGGTCTCGGGCATCCTGAACACCATCGCCGTCGTGCAGACCCAGTTCACCACCAACAGACTGCTGACGCTTCGTCGTGCCATCGGGCAGCTCGACGTGCAGGGGGTCACCGCGACCGGCATCATCATGAACCCGTCCGACTGGGAGTCCGTCGAGACGCTGACCCCCGCTAACTGGGGGTTCCTGCTGCCGCTGGCATCCCAGAGCTCGGTCAAACGCCGCCTGTGAACACTCCTGTCCCCCGGCAGCAGGGATGCCCGCACTGGAGGCCATCATCGGCGATCTGTCCGACGTGTCGTTGCTGTACCGGAATTCCGAGCGGATCGAACGGAACCCCTACATGACCGAGATCGGTTCAAGCGGAGCCCTGCAGCCCAGGGATTTCTTCCGCCGAAATGAAGTCGTTTTCCGAGCCGGATTCAGGGTGGGTTTTGAGATCCTGTTCACCAAGACGCTACGGATCGCGGACCTTGTGAACGGCTGAAGCGGAGGCGGGCGCTACTTGGGTGGCGCCCGCCTGTTTGTCCATCATCCTCATGATCAGCTCGGCGCGATAACCGCCTGTGTACCGGATCAACTGCTTCTGCCGTTTCCGCAGCTTTCTCTTCGCCTTGTTGATGCGCTCACGGTGCTCTGAAATGTCCTGCGCGAAGCCAGCGTCGGAGAGCGAAACCACCGGCGCCCGAAAGCCCCTTCGGCGAGCCAACCCCCAACCGCTCAGCGGAGGGATTTTTCTCGTTGTTGCTTATACCACAAAACCGCGTCACTTGTGTCACTTGCGAGACGTACCTTAGGCCCATCAGACAGCTTTGGAAGGGGCAGCAGTTGGCAGGGGAAATCGCACAAGAAGTGGCAATCATGTTGGCGCTTGGCAGCGCAGCTATCGGCGCGAGTGGCGCAATCATGTCTCAGGTTTTTGGCGGCGTTATCGCGAGCAGACGCGAGCAAAAGAAGGCTGAAGCGGATGAAAAGCGCTGGCACATCGAAAACAACGCAAAGCGCCGAGATCGGCAACTAGAACACAAGACGCAACTCTTCACGAAGTTCCTATCCACTGCGGAGCGTATCAAACAGCGATCTGGGTCGTGGGGCCACGCGATCACCGAAGAGACGTACGCAGATGCGAGGAAGAACCTTAACCAGTTGAGGGACCTTGCCGAGGAGATAGGGCTCCTCGCCCCAGAGGTCTACCGTCATGCCAGCATGACTTATTACAGGAATAACCTGATGTTCGTCACGAGCACGGGCTTCCTAACTAAAGAAGATGAAAAGTGGGCTGCCGGATCTATAAAGGCAGCAGAAGAAGACGCTTCTTTTTGGATTTGGGAAACCCGCCGAGCTATACGTTCCTACATCAGCCATGAGCCCGTCGACTGGCCCGAGCAAGCTATTGCCGAGCGAACCGCAGAGCGGAGGAAGGCGAAATGTGGGCCCTGATTGCCGGGCCCGGCGCCTGAAGCCACTGGCTTCGCAAAAGCCGCCTCACGAGCCCCAGGAATCAACCCTGGGGGCGCTGAGAGGGGCCTTTTTGGCGCGTTAGCCAACGGCGCCTAGCGCTCAATCATGACCATCCCGAGCGTGTCCGGATAGTCCCGACTGAGCATCCGCAAGGAACCGAACTCCTTACGCTGCCAACGCTGTCCAGCCCCATCGAGAAACTGCACTTCCCCCTCGCGCATTTTGAAGGCGTCATGAACTTGAGTCACTTTGGTTCGCTCGCCACGAGCCTCGATACTGGGCCACGTGTGGCACACCTGCACATCGGGTTTTTCCTGGCTCCCGTTGCGCGGTAGCGGACGCCGGACGACGGATACCATTGAGATAGGTTCGTCCCCGGCGTTATGGACCGTCCACTTGATGAACTTTTCTGCGCCGTCATGAAACGGCTCAACCACTAGAGTTACCCTCGCAGCGAGCCGCCGCTTCCGCTCTTCGGCCTCCGCGGCCTGCTGTTCACGGAACAACGCCCGTTCTTTAGCGGCCTCGTCGCGGTCTTCCTTCGCCTCACGGCGCTCCTCGTCGAGACGCTCGGCATCCCGGTGAGCCAAGCGAAGCGCCACGACCACCGCGGAAATCGTGCCGATTGCCGCCAGCCAGTCCGGCACAGTGCCCCAGTCCGGCGACGTGAAGAAGTCGATAATACTCATGCGTCAACCATGTCAGGACCAGGCGCGGCCGATGACGGCACCGATAATCGCGGCGAAGGCACCGCAAGCAGTGGCCCAAGCAATGATCCGATTGTCGAGACGGCTCGATTTTTGTTCGATTGCTGATCGCACGAAATCTAGGTTGAGAAGTTCGAGACGGTGCTCGTCTTCCCGTCTGTCTGCTACGTACAGCAACTCAGTCTCATAATCAGCGGCCTGAATATGGAAAGAACGCCGCTTAGCTGCCACAGTGCCGGCGAGAACGTCTTTGGAAGCCATGAGGAGCCAGAGCGAAGCGATTAGTTCGTCAACGCTTCGCTCTCCGCGCTTCTTGTCCTTCCTCAGCAATCGAGAGAGGGCGCGTTTCAACAGCGGCCTCCGCTTTCGAACAATCGCCGCATAGTCCTGGCCAAGAAGGTCCGTCACAAGCTCGTGAGCCAAGTCCTCCATCGCGAACAGCCGCCGCGCATAGTTCTTGAAAAACGCGAACTCCAAACTCGCTGGCAGGGCGGTGCCACAGATGCTCCGAAGCACGTCCTTTGCTGACCCATCGCGCTCGACGATGGCACTCGCGGGGCCGACATCATCGCCTGCCACGAAGCCACTCGCGATACCGCGGTTACCGGGGATCTGAATTAGCCGAAGGTCCCTATGCGCAAACATGTTCTTGCACTCCGGCGAGCACGCCTGCTGAAGGACCAAGAAGCCGGCATCTTCAGCAGCGGTTTTCAGAACATCATCCAGAATGTGCCCAGCAGACCTCGGCGCAATAACTTCGTCCGGACCGGCTTCCCAGAGCACAACAGCCGTAATGCCATCCCATGCGACCCAGTAGTGGTCCGTGGGCACGTCCGCTTCTCCATTAATGACCGGCTGATTCTTGATCGGCACGCGGAGCTCAATAAACAGCGGGTCGGAGAACTCAAGAGCAAACACACGGTCGGTCCCCGACAGGACGCGCTCCGCCGTGGCCTGCCTCCCGCTCGGATAGATAGGGTGGCAAAATGACCAATGCGGCCTAAAGGGTGCCGAATGGAGTGTCTGCACGCGGCTATCTTGGCGGAGGGAACTCAGCACTGCCTTGTGAGCCGCGGCGATAGAGTCGTCGTCCTCCTCGTCGAAGGATGCAAGGAAGAATGTCCCGAAACGGGCGAAGTAGTGGCCGATAGCCACAGTCTCCAAATCCAGCGGCGCATCTTCAGCCGCTTCTTGGTCCAACTCCGACGGTTGTGTCTCTACGTGTGTCACGCTATTGCCCCCTCATTCAGTCCGATCTTAGATAATCGAACGGACAATTCCCCGCAAGTGAAACATTTGCGCGCCGTCGGTGACCATTGCATACGCTCCACCGCAGCGACTATGCCACAGAGCCGGACTGGCAGTGCGAGGTCTATCCGCGCCGAAAACTCCTGAAGCGCGTGGATCAGCGGCTTACCTCCTAGTTTCCGGAGGGGACTTCACGCACTCCCTTTCGTGAGCTCGTCCTCGGTGCTCCGCCAGACCAGGTCCAAAGCGCCAGTGCGGCTCGCTCATGCGATCACTGCAAGCGCGCAAACAATCCGGCCAGGCTCCGGAACTCTGCCATCGACCTCGGTTCCCCTGCGCTTGATCTAACGGCAAGCCAGAAGCCACGGGACACAAACCGCCTGTGGTAGTGCAAGACAGTCGCTGAAGGCAGCAAGGGGTTGAACGTTGCCGGAGCCCCGGGCAGCGACAACTAAGGCAATCGAAGCTGCGAACCCATCAGCCGCCCATAAAGGTCGTTCTGCCGCCGAAATCCGCTGGGCCTTACTGATGACCGCTTGAACCGAACACCTACGCGTCGGGCGACTGAAGCTTAGTCTCGCAATAGCAGAGCGTTCTTCAACGCTCCAGCAGGTTGAAATAGGCCGCGCCGGGATTCCAGCTAACAGGATGCAGCAATGTCCCTACCGCCGGGTTCAGCGCACTCCACATCATGCCGTCACCCGCGTAGATGCCGACGTGGCCCCAGTTCTCGGGTCCCTGCGGATTTTGGACGACGAGATCTCCCGGTTGGGGATCCTCTGTTCGGACACCAACGCGCCATTGCTCTACTCGCGGCAGCTCGATTCCAGCTTGTCGATAGATCCATTGCACAAAGCCTGAACAATCCCACGCTTTAAAGGCGGTCCCTCCCCACACATATCTTCCGCCCAAACCTTCCTGCGTGAACCTCAGAATGTCCTGACGCAACTGGCTCATGTTACGGGAAGATGCTCCGGGCCGCGGCGACAGAGAGGACTCTGCACAGGAGGCAGGAGCAGTGCCACCCTCGAGCGCAGCAACGATTGCCGTGGCCGCCGGCTCCCAACGCGCATACAGTTCGGGAAAAGCAGACACCTGGACTGCTTGAGCCGCCAGACCTTTGTCCATTCCCTGCCAACCGGGAATGTCCAGCAGTCCTCGAGGACTGCCGCGATTCGGTCCCGAGGGACCGCCGTAGAAGGCACGCGCGTTGTAGGAGGCATCCATTAGCTGCGCAACTGTCCCCCAGCCCGCCGCCGGACGCTGTTGTGCTGAACCGATCGAGTCGTGGTCACGTCCAACGCCGTCGTTCGGGAACTGTAGGGAAGCCGGCACGCTGGGGTTCGCGAGCATGCGCAGGCTTGACTCCTGCAGCGCCATCATGATGGCAATGATCTGCCCGGAGCGCGGTATTCCAAGCTGCTTGCCGACCGCGATGTATGTCCGCGCAACGCTCTCCTGCCGAGACGTCAGCTCATAAAGAAAGCGCCCAGCATTCCAAACTTCCAAGCCGGCACCAGCAACGCTAGGCGTAGTGGTCACCTCGGATCCCGCTGGCGTACAGGCAACTGCAGACTGGCGCGCCGTACCAGTCAGCGCCGCCACGCCTCCGGCAATTGCCATGGCGCCAACAAGCAGAGCGAGGAAAGCGGCGGCCGATACGACCTTCACCAATGCCCTGCGCCGCAAGAGGCCTACGACGGCCACCAATCCAGCCACTAGTAGACGATTCTCTCTGCCGTCGCATAGAAGGCAACCATGGCGCAGCGCCCAGATGGGGCGGTGGTGGCAGGAGGACAATTGACCATTACCGTGACGGGTGCCGCATAGGCACTTCTGCCGTTGCTGGACTCATCCACAACTTGCACCGTCACCGTGCACACGTGAAGGCCCTCCCACGGGGCCGGATACTCCTGAACTTTGGCCAACTCGAGATCGCAGCGCAGGGACTCAGCGGTGCCGCTTCGGCGAGCGGACTGGTCAGCCAGGCTGGTGAAAGTCCCGGCTGTCACGCCTGTCCCTTCAAACTCTCGAACCAGCACAGATAAGGGATTCGATCCATCAGGCAGCAGCTCCCACCAGGAACGCAGCTTGGCGTATACATCCGAGTACGACGACGAACGGCTGTCCCAGCTATAGATTCCCTTTGCTGCCGCTACAGCGAGCACCCGGTAATCGCGGGTACGTGGCAAACCATCCGGCGTTGCCTCCGCCGTAAGGACCGGCTCGTCAGGAACACCGGACGTACTGCCTGGTGCAGTGGCAGTGCCTGATGGCTTCGCCGTTGAAGGCGCGGTTGCGGACGTCGTCGGCAGGACCGGTCCGCTGGGGCCATCGGCAGACCAGATTAAGAAGACTGCACTAATCATGAGCAGAGCAACCAGCCCTGTGCCCAGCCACTCCCGGCGCCCAACTCTGCGGAACCAATACATAGCCAACTCCGGTGAACGACACCCACGACCTACACAGCCGGCCTGTTCACTTCGTGCTGGAGCACGCGCCAAGCTGCCTGGTACAGCTGCCGGGCAAATCCGATATTCACCGCGATGTACCTCTCGGTAACGCCGAGCTCACAGGCTAGAGCAGCCATCTGAATGGACCTATCCACTCCTCGCAGGCATGGACGGACTATGGTTTCCGCGACGCTCCTGAGGACGTTTGTGGGAAGGCAGTTGGCAGCACACCGGCAGAGGTCGTCGATACCTAATCCGGGTTCGGGATGGCAGTTCAATGCTGTGTTGATTGTTTTGGCCGTCTGCCGAACGACGGTTACGGCATGCCACCGACGCCGGTCCTTGGGAGACGGAGGTCCGTAATGCCTCGGCCCCGTGAGGCTGGATACGGCAAGCCTCCAGGTTTCCTCACTGACGCTGCGCTGGACCAGGCCCAGCATGGCGTGTGCCCAGGCCTGATCAACATAGTTCTCGACGGCGTTTCCTGCCACCCCGGCACACACGACAGCAAGAAGCTCCGGTGAGCTTTCCGTCGTCGTGAAGTCTACAACCAAGGGCAACGTCTGATGGCTAAGCTCCCGCCGGATATGGGCAGCGCAGATCTTGTTGCAGACACCTTGGACCCATGCTTCAAACGGGATGCCCGGCAGCTCCCGGTAACGTCCCCGCGCAACCCCGTCCCAAACGGCGACCCTAATGTCCTGCATGACGTCGTCCACGTCGCAGGCTCTCCCGATCCGTGCGAGGCGGGAAACGACGTAACGGTGCACCCCATCAACCGCGCCCATGATCCGGTCGATCTGGATGACGGGTTCTCCCGGCGGAAGTGCGCTTCGCAACGAGGCATCAATGTCAGCGACCGTCGCTGGTCCCTTTGTAGATTGATACGCCTTGGCTTCAATTTCCATGGCTTCACCGCTTTGACTGTTCAGATCGAGTAGTTCGCAGAGTCGCACACACGGCCACCCCAGTTAGTGGATGCGGAGATCCAACAACGATCAGAAGAAGCTATAGGAATTATTGTCGAAGATAATTAAAGTATCGTCAAGAGTCCGGTTCTTACTTTTTGCACTGTCTTCAGGAAGAATGACCACATGCCGAGAATTACGCAGCCCCACGACGCCGCCTGGTCGGCCGACGTCGAGGCTGCCGTCGCAACCTTCGGCAACCGGGCGCGAAACGAGATTCTTCGATTCCTCACTGCCACTGGGCCCGCGACGCGCGGGGACATCGTGGCTGCTGTCAGCGCGGGCGATCCCAGCGTGGCCAAGCATCTGGCGGCGCTCGAAGAGGCAGGCGTGGTGATGGTCGACGTCGAGCCTGGACGTAGACACGGACGGTCACCGCGATATTCGGCGAACCCTGTCCGGATCAAGGAACTGCTCGACGCTCACCTAAGGTACTTACTGGAAAAGTAGCCGCAGTGGGTTGGAAAGATGAGCCAGACGATTAGTCTGCGCGCTCCCGCGCCTCGTCCCCGTTCAACTGCGGACTGGCCTCTTCCCTCTCCCCTTCTGGCCGACGACTGATGTCCCTATTCAAGTACTCTGTGATCGCCCGAAGTGTCTCGGGAGACACGTCACCAAGGGTTCGAGCTGCGAAGGTCTTCACCCTCGCAGCGCGAAGAGATTTCACAAACTCAAGCTGGGAATCAATGCGCTCGGGCAGGTCTGCGTCGTCGCTGCCCATCAGATAGTCCGGATCCACATTGAAGATGTCGCACAGGGCGCCCAGTAGCGCCGGGTCGCTCACCAGCCTGCCTGTGCCGTCCTTCATGTAGAACCAGCGGGCTCGGGAAAGCTTGATGCCCTTCTCCGCCAGCTTTTGCTGGACTTCGCGGAACGTGACGGGCTGCCCTCGCTCGCCAACAACAACGTCGAGGAGCAGGTTCAAGCGCCGTGCAAGTTCGGCTTGGGGAGACAGTTCCGCGCCTTTGAGACCTTCTTCGTCTCCGGACACGATTCACCTCCCAGCAAGACATGACTATCGTCAGCGATTCACTAAGTGTTGCCCAGTATTGCCTTGGCCAAGTCCACATGCAATAAGCGGGCCTTCATCCTTCCATCCATATGAGGATGAGCGTATCGTTCTGCTGTAGACCCGTCTACAGCGGGCCACAAGAGATTCCCTCGTCACCTGGTGGTCTCCATGGCGAACATCTTGATGAACCGGACGCGAAGCCGCCTCATTCGCTATTTGATCAGCCATGGCCCGGCGACCTGCCGTGAGGTCGGTGCAGCCCTCACCATTTCTGCTCCCTCTGTCCGCAAACACCTCAGCCTTCTATGCGAGGCAGGCCTAGTCATCCTCGGTTCGGGAACGTATAAAGCGCGGCCGGATATGGTCGAAAGGGAGCTTGCGGACCTTGCGGCCACGTTTCAGTCAGCGGGCAGCGACTTCAGGAACTGCGTAACGGACGACTCCCACTTCTCGGTATCGGCGTTCCACTCGAGTGAATGCCCCGGAACATCGAAGCGAACCAACTGAACGAGGTCGTGTCGTAGTTCTGCGAACCGTTCAGAAGCTGCGACCGGCGTCGATTTGTCGTCGGTCCCGTGCAATATGAGGGTCGGTGTCTTGAGGTCACCAGCGCGGGTAAGCCAGTCCAGCGCGGAGAGGTCAATGGGTTGCTTGAGACCGGTGATCCAGCGGCCCACATTCGAACCCAACAAGCTCAGCCCAGCCCTGGCGATAGCTTTGGGCAATCCACTGGCACTCCCGTTTGACGTCAGAGTCTCGGCCCAATCCAGGACGGGAGCCACGAGCACCAGGCCGATGATCCGATCAGAATGGGCTGAGAGGTTTGCTGCACGCAGAGCCATGGAACCGCCAAGAGACCATCCAAACAATACGAGCCGCTCTGCGCCATGGTCCACGGCGTACCTAATAGCCGCTTCGACATCCAGCCACTCATTCTGGCCCAAAGAGTACCTGGAATCGTTCGACGGCGGCGCTTCGCCGTCGTTCCGGAATGACACGACGAGCGATGTACATCCAAGTCTGCTCGCAACAGGAACACCGCGAAGGGCGCCGGCGCGTTTTCCACCCATTCCATGCGCATGGATGGCCCATGTCGAAGACAACGGACCGGCCACCGTGGGCACGAATTTCCATGCAGGCGCCATGCCGCCGTCGACCTGAATCTCCACGTCCTCAAAAGGCAGGCCCAGTTGCTCTGCCTTGGAGAACGCGTACCCGCTCCAGATGCCGGCGGTAGCAGCATGTAGATCACCTGAGTCGACTCGCTCCACGAGACGAATCACTGTTCCCTTCTTCGTCTCTTCGTCTACGACAGGACCGATGCAGGCGTGGCCCTTGCCGTTGCCGAACCACAAGCTGAAGCGGCCTGGCGCTCTCGTTAATGGGGTCGCTGGCAGTTCAATCCTCAGGGATCCATCCTCGCCGGAGAAGACTTGCCTGATGAAAAGATCCTCCCGTCGTGTAGTGCTCGGCACCACCACCCGGCGCGCGAAGTACGCGGCACCGAGGAACGTTATTGAAGATGCACATACAGCTGCAAGCGCCAGCGGGCCCAGCACTTTAGGAGCCTTCATCTTCGCTCCTGACATGCTTGTCAATAACCTCCCTAAGTCGCGCCAGCGTCTCCGGAGACAAGTCCTGCAATTGCCTTGCTGCGAAATTCTTGACGCGAGCTTCACGCATCGACCTAAGGAGGTTGAGCTGAGCTTCCACTAGTTCGGGTATCTCTGTTGAGTCATCCAGAAGGTATCGGCGATCCACGCCGAAGAATGCCGCGAGGTTCTGCAGCAGATCCTGGTCCATAGCCAGCGAACTATCACCGCTTCGCATGTAGGCCCACCTTGACCGCGACAACGGCGTGCCCTGCTGAGTCATTGCTTCGCTGACTTCCCTGTAGGACAAGGGCCCTGTACCTCTGGACTCGTACAAATCCAGCAAGAGATTGATCTTGCGAGCGAGCCTGGTCTGCGGCGATTCTGAGGGTTCTACTGCATCATCTGCCACTTGGGTTCTTCCCCCTCCCCCATCGCGCCATGCCCAATCGACCACCCTGCCTGTCCCCATGGGAAGCGAGGTAATTCTCTGTTCGAGTCAAAGTTTGAAAATCAGCTTCATCCAGCAACTTAGCAGCCCCCGGATCCATCAGGAGAGCATCCTCGATCTCGACTAGCATCCGATGAAGCCTCCGCGTCTCTGGGTCTCCCCGCTCGATGACTCCAGCGGGCGTCGCCAGGCGTCCATCCTTGCGGGTAGCTGTCGCTTTCTCCCAAGTGGATGTGAGGTCTTCGAGTAAGTCAGCCTGAGTCCTCCGTTGCGTTCGTTGAACGAGCCGGCGCGCTACTGGTGGCAGGGCCAGGCCAGCACACAGGAACAACATCGCCCCGACAAAACTGGAGTCGTAGATAGCCGCCAACTGCTGCATGGTCGACTGGTCACCGAGAAGATGGGCTAGGTCCATTCCCAAGACTGAGAACACCACGACGAGAGCCAGGAAGCAGCCGATGCCGATGAGGGTGAAGGCGACGCGAAAGTAGGAGGCGGCCATCCGCCGTCGGAATCTGAAGCACACGTATCCGGTGACGCCGATGACCACCCCGATGTAAACAAACTGGATGGTGGAATAGAGGGCGGCAGCAGGCTGGTCCCCGTAATCCAACATGAATTTCGTTGAGGACACGGGTGCTTCGACGCGGAGGAATGCAAGGACGAGCCCGGCGGAGACTAGACCCAAAACCATAAGGCCAAGACGATCCTTACCAACAGGTGCATCGTTGAGCTCTGCGGCCCGGAGGATCGCCTGGGAGAGGAAGTAGATTCCCACGACCATCAAAATATTCGCAAGAAGGTCCAGGAGGTTGTAGCCGCCGAGGGCTCGATCAACCGCGATATAGATTGGATCGACATTCAAGGTGAGCGCGGTTGCAATCGTAACGGCGGCAACGAGGATGCTGTGATCTTTCCTCGTGCGCGCGCCGGGCAGCAAGCACAGAACGAGGCCCCAGATCACCCCAGCCGTGACTGCCTGGATCACCCGAAGACCTGTTCAAAGGATCTAGGCTCCATGCTGCTGTCGCGGATGGCGCCGGCAAGAAGATCTGCGAGAGTCTCAGCTGCGGCCTCCAGATCGTCGACGAAGCTACTCCGTGCCAAAGCTCGTGACACCATCTCTCCGTCAAGATTTGGGAAGAGGCTGGCTGCATAGTCGGAGGAAATCCCCAACTCATCGTGGCGCAGGATCATATGCCCAAGTTCATGAAGGATGAACTGCTGCCTATGGAGCGCTGAGTCCGTGACGGCGTGCAGAATGATTTCCCGGGTATCCGTCGACAACCAGAGACCGCAGACGGACGTGCCGTTGAGGATCGTCGTGGCTTCGATCTCGATTCGACGCCGACGTCGGGCGGCCACGATTGCGATGAGCCTCTCTAGCGTCAGGTGGCTCGGTAGCCGCAGTGATACGAATGCCTCGGCCGCAACCTGAGCCGGCCCCTGTTCTTGCGATTTTTGCTGGTCCATACCGCCCCCTCCTTGCAGCGGACAGCAAGTGTGACTGCTGTTGATAGAGCCACCGGTGGCGCAGGCGCCCTAGCTTCAATTGAACGCCTACCCTCTGGACATGTCCAGAAGGGGGGCACTAAGTAGGCGAGCAACTTCGCCGGCCACCCCGCTTGACTGCATAATCCAGAACACGTTTCTGCTGTGAAGTCGACCGGAAATGGCAGCGCCACCGTTCTTGGTGAAGCAGCAGCAGGGTGTGCCGACAGCACTGAGGTTCGCTGTTGGTACGTGCTGTACGGCGGGGCCCATCCTGCTGAAGAACTTGACTTCCTTCGATGAGGCGGGGCAGGTGACGATGTCCTCGGATACAAGGGCAAGACCACGTCTCCTGATTCCCGTTATGGTGTTTTGCTCATGGCAACGCCTATTGGGACGACCCGGGCGGCCTTATACCTTGACGCCTTTTGTTCGCCAACGCAAAGTATCGACGTCAAAAGCTCGGAATCGCTGGCCGGGCTCCCGGCCGCCATGCATGAACTTGTAGCAACGAGGCCGATCCGCCCAATTGTCCAGCAAGGGCACCAAGCCGCCGGCGAGCGTAGCTGTCACGGTGGCCATCAGTGGGACTCCGCCAAGTCCTTTGATGTCCTTGTATCCCACCCAATGAATGCCGTTCTCGTAAAGGCTTCGTAGTTCATCAGGGTTTTCTAGCTGATTCTTGTCCTTGGTAATGATGGCATCGAAACGATGTTCTCCGAGCCGTTCGAATACGCTGACATCACTCGCGCCACTAAGGTCCAGTGACTCCGGCGTTACGAACTCATGGGACATGAATATTTGACCGAGCGTATCCACTATCCGCGGTGATGTGTTCTCATCGACAAAGAACCTCATGCTGCAGCGGCCTTGACCATGCTGGCAAAATCGACCGCGTCTTGGGCAGCGGCTTCACTTACATTGGGGTAGTAGTAAGCCACCTCCTCCGGGCGGACGGTGTCGCCGTCGACAAGGGAAGCGATGGTGTCGTACGAGATGCGCGTTCGTTCGATTGTTGGCCAGCCGCCCAGTCGCCCGCGATCGACTTCGATATGCGG
Organism: Arthrobacter sp. Leaf137; assembly: GCF_001423525.1. GTDB lineage: Bacteria > Actinomycetota > Actinomycetes > Actinomycetales > Micrococcaceae > Arthrobacter. The sequence continues at coordinate 113,001 of NZ_LMOI01000023.1, forward strand.
CTTTGGATGGCGGAAGTCCACGACCGTTTCGTTTCTGCGGTTCGTATAGGGCTCAAAGATCTCTTCCAGAGTGAAGAGCATCATCTGGCCGACGTTCCTGGACAGATCCAAAGTTATGCCTTCGGGCGTTTTGAATACTATGGACGTCCCGGAGAGTCCGAAGCTATACGTTGCCGGATGCTCTGTGAACTGTAGCTTTTGCATAGAGTGAAACGCCTTGCCGATATTCTGCATGGACGTCCTCGAGCGGAGGAACGCGATTGTCCGCAGGGCGACGACGTCGCGGTAAGAGTATAGAGCTGGGTTGTCGCGATTTATCTCAGGCACGAGGATGCCGCGTCCACGCCAGAGGCGCAGTTGGCGGGCGGTGGCGCCTGATAGCACAGCCGTGAGTTCGAGTGGAAAGGCCACGGTTTACTGTCCGAGTTTCCACTGGCCGGCGGAGGCTTCGCGCGGATCGGAGAGAGGGCATCGAGAATTCGTACACCGTGGCTGGGTTGGAAGCCAGTCTGCCGTCATGGAAGCAGACGACCGTTCATCAACCCAGGAGACTATTCCTCGATGGCCACACTCGGGGCAGTCCGGCGCCCGATATGCACTGCGATCTGCCTTATTCATTCTTGCCCCCAAAGCTTAGTGTGATCACCTAGTAAGCGCTCTCCACAGAATACAGGCGGCTACTTGGCATCGCGTAGGGCGCGCGGGAACCGGCAGTTTCGTTCACTTCCACTCTTCGCGCTCAAAGGTGCCGGCCGATCCGAGCGGTTAGCAATGTAGAGCAGCCAGTTAGAAAGACCGCTGGGGCACCACTACGTGCCATCCACACGAAGTAGAAAGTTGCCCCTTTAGGCTGAACTGACGCAGCAGGCGTTTGAGAGCCGGGACCGTCGGATCATTCCTGGGTCCGCGGGCCGCAATACGAGCAAAGAAAACGCCATTAATGGGAGCACCTTTGTAAGTGCATTTACAGGCAGGCTTTGAGAATACTCGTGGTTGCGTCGTACTCGGCCTGTGTGACCCAAAGGTTGTATTTGGCCTTCACGGCCACCTGCTTCGAAACGTACTCGCACCGAAACGCCCTGTTCGGCGGCAGCCACGTGGCAGCGTCCTTGTCGCCTTTGGCGCTGTTCGTAGGGCCATTAGCGGCCATGAGATTTAGCGGGTCGTTGGCGACTTCCTTGCGCTGGTCAGCGTTGAGCTGCTGTGCGCCCTTTTCCCAGGCATCGCTCAGTGCAACGATGTGATCGATCTGGACATCGGAGCTGGTGTCCTGGCCGCGCGTAAAGGTAATCGTGGTGCCGGTGTATTTATCGGCCAGAGTTCCTGTCATGACCACGCAGTTGTTGGTGCCGGGCTTGAACGTTTCGTTCGTCAGGTCGCGGGCGAGGATGTCATTGCGGGTGTCGCAGCCATTTCGGTCAACGTCAGCCCAAGCCGGTCCAAACTCATCGCGCATGTAACCAGTCTTTGGGGCGCGCCCCTTCACGGGAATGCTCTCCAGTTGTACAAGGGCGTTAGCGACGTCACCGGCAGGCGCCGGCGCGTCGGCGGTGAAGCCCGGAGCAGCTTCGATGACCTCAATGACGCTGGCTGCAGCCTCACAACCTACTAATGGCCCGGTCAGTATCAGTGCGGTGACAGCGATCAGGGCCTTGGCTGGAGAACAGGTGGTCTTCATGGTCCTTTTGGTTTTCGACGGTCGTTCCACGCTAGCTTCGACCAATGCCTGCGGCGGGTAGGCTGTGCGTGGTGCCGGCCACACGTCCACTCTTTTGCCGTCGGACCGGGTCCCCTCCGGGTGCCGCGGCCGGCTCAACTCTAAAAACTGTGACTCGAACGAATACGCCACCCTGTTCAGTGGGCCGTAGCCAGTCTGACTTTGGACCGAGTACCAATGAGCCTTTCCTTCGTCACGGGCCCACCGCCAGAGAGCGAAGAACCAGAGCTAACGGGGAGGATCTCACTCAACTTCGCGATTTCTAGGATGTGCTCGGAAGTGAAAATGATCTTTCCCTTTCCCCAGCATGCATGGGGGAAGCGTCCACTTGTGGCGCCGTCGCGGAGCCATGACTCTGTGCAGCGCATGAGTGCGGCGGCTTCGGCGGGTTCAAAGAATTCGATCTCCATTGGATCTCCAGAAGGAAGGCGTTACTTTCCACTTCTCATGGCCGCGTGGAGACCGACCGACATGACCGACGCCGCGCGTCGGCCAAGCCAACCCGGGAACAGACTTCCGCCATGCTGAGTAGTATGGCCGTCACCGCAGGAAAGCCGTTATCGACCGCTCAGTCGCGTCAGCACCTGCCTGCAGCGCCTCCGGCATCAAGTGCCCGTACACCTGCTCAGTAGTCCGCGTAGAAGCATGCCCCAGCCGGCGAGAGATGGTGAACAAGGGCACTCCGTCCTGGATCAGCCAGGACGCGTGGGTGTGGCGGAGGTCGTGGATGCGGGGGTTCTTGGTCAGGCCAATTGCCTGGGCGGTGCGAACGGCAGGCACCCAGTAGTGGTGCCAGTACAGCTTGTGGATGATGCGCTCGCCCTTGGGCGTCGTGAACACCAGTTCCTTTCCGGGCCTGCTCGCCACCAACGGGATCAGCAGTTCCACAAGCGCAGGGTTCAACCCTATGGTTCGCTTGCCGGCTCCTGTCTTCGTCGCCCCAATGTAGAACTGGTTCTGTCCGTCCCGCTTCCAGGCCTTATTGATCCGGGCGGTGGGCGGCTTCGAGAGCAGGTCCACGTCGGCAACAGTCAGGGCAGTGGCCTCACCAAAGCGGGTGCCGGTCATGACCAGGAAGTTGGTGAAGGCCTTATACCGCTCCCCCATCCCCTCCATGATGAGGCTGAACTCCGCATGAGTAAGGAACATCGCCTCGTCCTCGGCCTTTTCGATACCTGGAAGCTGCACGCCACGGCAGGGGTTCCGCGAAATATAGCCAAGCATCTCCGCGGTGTTCATAGCGGCCGAAATCAAGCCGTGGACGTTGTGGATGGTCTTCGGCGCCTTGCCCCTGGCCATCATCGACTTCACCCAGTGTGCGATGAGCCGATAGTCCAGCTTGTCCACCGGCACATGGCCAATAACGTTCCGGATGTGCAGGTCCAACATGGTTTGGTAGGTCTTTGTGGTTCCGCTGGATGGACGGATCAGCAGGTCGATGTGTTCCTGGATGACTTCAGCCACAGTGGGCGTGCGCTTCTCGTTCGACAGGATGGCATGCTGCGCGATTTCAAAGGACTGGCCGTTGGCGTCCAGGAGCCGCTTGAGCGTCTCAGCTTCAACGAGCGTGGCAACTGTTAGGCCCTGCTGCTCGCGGCTCTTCGGGTCACGCCACAACACCATGTAGGACGACGATCCGTCCTTTTTGGTGCGTTTTCGAATGCTTGCCACACCAAAACGGTACGCCGCTGTCAACACTTTGGGCGGTTTTGTCAACACCCAAAGAGGAAACAGGTCTCTGACCTGCGGAAACACTGTGCCCGAGGTGGGACTCGAACCCACACACCTTTCGATACCGCATTTTGAGTGCGGCGCGTCTGCCAATTCCGCCACTCGGGCGCGGAATACGTGAGTCCAGCGGGTACGCCCACAGCTGATTGTGAGCAACGCGATCGCTTCACGTACGCGGAATTACTCTACATGCAGATAGGCTGAAGTCCAGAATCGCGCCGCCGTTGCCGCAACTGTACCCATACAGGCCAAGTAACAACCGCGGTGGCACCTAAGATAGTGATGTCCCGCCGTACCCCTCCAAGGAGATCCCGTGACTGAACAGACGGAGTCCAAGCCCACATCCCAGCCGGCGCGCCGCGTCATTGTGGCTGAGGATGAAACCCTCATCCGCCTCGACATCATCGAGATCCTGCGCGGCGAAGGCTACGACGTCATCGGCGAGGCGGACAACGGCGAAAAGGCCGTGCAGCTGGCCGAGGAACTCAAGCCGGACCTGGTCCTGATGGACGTGAAGATGCCCGTCATGGACGGAATTTCCGCTGCGGAGAAGATCGTCAAGGCACGCATCGCGCCCGTCGTGCTGCTGACCGCCTTCAGCCAGAAGGAACTGGTTGAGCGCGCCCGCGACGCCGGCGCCATGGCTTACGTCGTGAAGCCCTTCACGCCAGCGGACCTCATCCCCGCCCTGGAGATCGCGCTCTCCCGCCACGAGGAGATCAAGGCCCTCGAAAGCGAGGTCTCGGACCTGCAGGAGCAGTTCGCCACCCGTAAGCTCGTGGAACGCGCCAAGAGCCTGCTGACCACCAAGATGGGCCTCACCGAGCCCGAGGCTTTCCGCTGGATCCAGAAGACTTCCATGGACCGCCGCCTCAGCATGCGCGAGGTCGCCGAGACCATCATCAACCAGGTCAACTAGTCGGGCCTGGCCCGGAGCGATTACGACGACGGGCCGCGCCAACGCGAAAAGGACCCCTGCCAGCCGGCAGGGGTCCTTTTCCGTTCAGAAGTACTAGGCCTTCTTCTTCTTTTCCGGCCAGGGGCCGAGCTTTTCCTTGTTGCTGGTAACTTCCCCGGCACGTGTGGAGTCGGCGAGGTCGCCCACCTTGTGCACCTTCAGGGAGTTCGTTGAACCCGCCTTTCCGGGAGGGGAACCGGCTGCGATGACCACCAGGTCGCCGTCCTCAACGAGTCCCATGTCCGAGAGGCTGCGGTCCACCTGCGCGGTCATGGCGTCGGTGTGGTCCACCATCTGCACCAGTACCGGCTGGATACCCCAGGTGAGCGCCAGCTGGTTCCAGACCTGCTCCACCGGAGTGAACGCGAAGACCGGCTTGATGGGCCGCAGGCGGGACAGGCGGCGGGCCGAGTCACCCGACTGTGTGAACGCACAGATGTACTTGGCGTCCAACTGGTCGGCGATTTCGACGGCGGCTCGGGTGATGGCGCCGCCACGGGTCTTGGGCTTGGTCCCCAGCGGGGGGACGCGCTCCAGGCCGTGGACCTCAGTGGATTCGATGATCCGCGCCATGGTCTTGACCGTTTCGATCGGGTACTTGCCCACGCTGGTCTCACCAGACAGCATGACGGCGTCGGCACCATCCAGCACAGCGTTGGCGCAGTCGGAGGCTTCGGCGCGGGTGGGCCGCGGGTTGTCGATCATGGACTCGAGCACCTGTGTGGCCACGATGACCGGCTTGGCCCAGCGGCGGGCCAATTCGATGGCACGCTTCTGCACGATCGGCACTTCCTCCAGCGGAAGTTCCACGCCGAGGTCGCCACGGGCCACCATGATCGCGTCGAACGCGTCGACGATCTGGGGCAGCTGGTCCACTGCCTGCGGCTTTTCGATCTTGGCGATCACCGGTGCCCGGCGGCCTTCTTCGTCCATGATCTCGTGCACGCGGGTGATGTCGGAGGCGTCCCGGACGAACGAGAGCGCAACGAGGTCCACGCCGCGGCGCAGTGCCCAGCGGAGGTCGTCCTCATCCTTTTCGCTCAGTGCGGGAACGTTGACGGCCACGCCGGGAAGGTTGATGCCCTTGTTGTTGGACACCATGCCGCCCACGGTCACCTCGGCAACGACCTTCACGTTGTCGACCTCGATGGCACGAAGCGCCACCTTGCCGTCGTCGATCAGCAGGGCGTCGCCCACCTTGACGTCTTCGGTCAGGGTCTTCAGCGTCGTGGAGCAGATCTCCTGCGTACCGGGGACGTCTTCGGTGGTGATCGTGAAGATGTCACCAACAGCCAAGGCGTGCGGGCCGTCAACGAAGCGGCCCAGCCGGATCTTGGGACCCTGCAGGTCGGCCATGATGGCCACGGGCTTACCCAGGTCCGCGGCGGCCTTGCGGACGTTCTCGTAGGTGTTGTCGTGCACGGTGTAGTCGCCGTGGCTCATGTTCATGCGGGCAACGTCAACGCCGGCTTCCAGCACCGCGAGGGTGTTCTCGTAACTGGCGATGGCCGGACCGAATGTCGCCACAATTTTTGCGCGTCTCATATACCTACCCTATTGGTCACTTGCATTGGTTAAGTTGTCGTGGAGGTGAACCCTCCGTGCACCGCTGGAGGACGGCGGCTAGAGGACGGCGATGGCGCGGTCCGTCGGCGCAACCGGCGCCGGCAGGATGGTGCTGCCCATCAGGTACTTGTCCACTGCCGCGGCGGCGGCGCGGCCTTCCGCGATCGCCCAGACGATCAGGGACTGGCCACGGCCGGCGTCGCCGGCAACGAAGACGCCCTCGGTGTTGGTCATGTAGTAGCCGTCGCGGGAGACGTTGCCGCGGCCGTCAAATTCGGCCTTTACCTGTTCGGTGATGTTTGCAGGCTCGGCACCGGTGAAGCCCAGCGACAGGAACACCAGGTCGGCGGGGATAACCCGCTCGGTGCCTGCCTTGGGCAATCGCTTGCCGTCAACAAACTCGGTTTCGGCAACCTTGACGCCGGTCAGCTTCCCATTTTCGCCAACGAACCCGATGGTGGAGGCAAGGTAGGTACGCTCGCCGCCCTCTTCGTGGGCGCTGGCAACCTCGAACAGCGTGGGAAACGTGGGCCACGGCTGGTGGCCGGCACGCTCCGCCGGCGGCTGCTTGCCGATGGCCAGCGTGGTCACGGACGCAGCGCCGTGGCGGTGCGCGGTGCCGAGGCAGTCCGCACCGGTGTCGCCGCCGCCCAGGATCACCACATGCTTGCCCTGCGCATGGATCTGGTTCTCGATGGACTCCCCCGCCACTGCGCGGTTGGCCGGAACCAGGTAATCCATGGCGAAGTGCACGCCGTCCAGGTCGCGGCCCGGGATGGGCAGGTCGCGCGGCACGGTGGCGCCGGTGGCGATGACCACTGCGTCATACCGGCGGCGCAGCTGCTCCCAGGTGACGTCGGTACCAACAGCGACGCCGGTGCGGAAGCGGGTGCCTTCGGCCTTCATCTGCTCGAGCCGGCGGTCCACCTGCTCTTTTTCCATCTTGAAGTCGGGGATGCCGTAGCGCAGCAGGCCGCCGATCTTGTCGTCCCGTTCGTAGACGGCGACGGTGTGCCCGACGCGGGTTAGCTGCTGGGCAGCGGCCAGCCCGGCAGGGCCGGAACCGACGACAGCCACCGTCTTGCCGGTGAGCCGGTGCGGCGGCAGCGGGTTGACCCAGCCGTTGTCGAAGGCCTCATCGATGATGGAGACCTCAACCTGCTTGATAGTCACGGCAGGCTGGTTGATGCCCAGCACGCAGGACGCCTCGCAGGGTGCAGGGCAGAGACGGCCCGTCCACTCCGGGAAGTTGTTCGTGGCGTGCAGGCGCTCGATGGCTTCCTCGCCCTTGTCCCGCCACATGAGGTCGTTCCATTCAGGAATGAGGTTGCCCAGGGGGCAGCCCTGGTGGCAGAACGGAACGCCGCAGTCCATGCAGCGGCCCGCTTGGGCCTTCAGCGTGCCCTTCTCCTGGGCCTCGTAGACCTCTTTCCAGTCCATGATGCGGACGGGAACGGGACGGCGCGGCTGGGTTTCACGCTGGCGTACTTTCAGAAATCCGCGTGGGTCAGCCACCGGTCACCTCCAGGATTCGAGACCAAACTTCTTCGCCGTCGGGGTCAAGGCCCTCTTCGATGGCGTCAAGACGGGTTTGCAGTACGGCCGCGTAGTCGCGCGGCAGCACCTTGGTAATGCGGGCAACGGTGTCATCGAAGTTCTCCAGCAGGCGCGCGGCCAGCTGCGAGTCGGTTTCCTCGATGTGCTTCACCAGCAGCCCGTGGACGATGTCGCGGTCCTCGGCGTCCAGCTCGCGCAGCTGCAGCTCGCCGGACTCAAGGGCCTGCTTGTTGACGCGGGTGGTCCGCAGGTCAAGGACGTACGCGGTTCCGCCGGACATGCCGGCACCGAAGTTGCGTCCCGTGCGGCCCAGGATCAGCGTCTGGCCGCCGGTCATGTACTCGCAGCCGTGATCGCCAATGCCTTCGACGACGGCGGTGGCACCGGAGTTGCGCACCAGGAAGCGTTCGCCCACCTGGCCGCGGAGGAACATCTCACCGCTGGTGGCACCGTAGCCGATGACGTTGCCGGCAATGACGTTGGTCTCTGCCTTGAACACGTTGGTACGGTCCGGGCGGACGATGATCCGGCCGCCGGAGAGGCCCTTGCCCACGTAGTCGTTGGAATCGCCGAAGAGCCGCAGCGTGATGCCTGCCGGCAGGAAGGCGCCCAGCGACTGGCCGGCGGTGCCGTTCAGGGTGATGTCGATCGTGTCCGTGGCCAGCACATCGGTGCCGAACGCCTTGGTGACGGTGTGGCCCAGCATCGTGCCCACCGACCGGTCGGTGTTGATGACGTCCACGGTGATCTTTACCGGGCTGCGGTCCGTCAGCGCTTCGGTGGCCATGGTGATCAGGCGCTGGTCGAAGTGCTTGTCCAGTTCGTGGTTCTGGCCGGTCATGTTGCGCAGCGGCGCGTCGTCGTCGAACTCGAGGCCGTGCAGGATCGGATCCAGGTCCAGGCCCTCGGCCTTCCAGTGGTCGATGGCTTCGCGGGTGTCCAGCACCTCGGCGTGTCCGATGGCCTCTTCAAGGCTGCGGAAACCGAGTTCCGCCAGGATCTCGCGGACTTCCTCGGCCAGGAACTCGAAGAAGTTGACCACAAACTCGGGCTTGCCGCTGAAGCGGGCCCGCAGTTCGGGGTTCTGGGTGGCAACGCCCACCGGGCAGGTGTCCAGGTGGCAGACGCGCATCATGATGCAGCCTTCCACCACCAGCGGAGCAGTAGCGAAACCGAACTCCTCACCGCCGAGCAGCGCAGCGATGACAACGTCGCGGCCGGTCTTGAGCTGGCCGTCCACCTGCACCACCACGCGGTCGCGCAGGCCGTTGAGCATCAGGGTCTGCTGGGTTTCGGCCAGGCCGAGTTCCCAAGGGACACCCGCATGCTTCAGCGAGTTCAGCGGCGAGGCGCCGGTGCCGCCGTCGTGTCCGGAGACGAGTACGACGTCGGCCTTCGCCTTGGTCACGCCGGACGCGACGGTGCCGATCCCGACTTCCGAGACGAGCTTCACGTGCACACGGGCCGAGGGGTTGGCACGCTTGGCATCGTAGATTAGCTGCGCGAGGTCCTCGATCGAGTAGATGTCGTGGTGCGGGGGCGGCGAGATGAGTCCCACGCCGGGGGTCGAGTGACGGGTCCGGGCTACCCAGGGGTAGACCTTCTGCGCCATCAGCTGGCCGCCTTCGCCTGGCTTGGCACCCTGGGCCATCTTGATCTGGATGTCGTCGGCGTTGGTCAGGTAGAGGCTGGTCACGCCGAAACGTCCCGATGCGATCTGTTTGACGGCGGAGCGGCGCTCCGGATCGAGCAGCCGGTCCACGTCCTCGCCGCCTTCGCCGGTGTTGGACTTGCCGCCCAGCCGGTTCATGGCGATGGCCAGGGTCTCGTGCGCTTCCTTGGAGATGGAGCCGTAGCTCATGGCTCCGGTGGAGAACCGCTTAACGATGCTGGAGACAGGCTCCACTTCCTCGAGCGGAACGGCGGGGCGCCCGTCCTTGAACTTGAGCAGTCCGCGCAGTGTCATCAGGTTGGTGGATTGGTCGTCCACGCCCTTGGTGTAGGCCTTGAAGATGTCGTAGCGGCGTTCACGCGTGGCGTGCTGCAGCCGGAAGACCGTCTCCGGGTTGAACAGGTGCGGTTCGCCGTCGCGGCGCCACTGGTATTCGCCACCACCCAGCAGCGGGCGGTGCGGCTGCTCGATGCCGCCCTCGGGGTAGGCCATCTGGTGCCGCGCGGAAACTTCGGCTGCGATGACGTCGAGGCCGACGCCGCCGAGCTGGGAGTGGGTGCCGGCGAAGAATTCGTCCACCAGGTCCTGGCCGAGGCCGAGCGCCTCGAACGTCTGCGCACCGGTGTAGGAGGCCACGGTGGAGATGCCCATCTTGGACATGATCTTGAGGACGCCCTTGCCGAGGCCCTTGATCAGGTTGTAGACGCCGTCCTGCGGGGTCACGCCGGTGACGTCACCGGCGGCGATGAGCTGCTCCACGGATTCCATGGCCAGGTACGGGTTCACGGCGGAGGCGCCGTAGCCGATCAGGACTGCAACGTGGTGCGTCTCGCGGACGTCGCCGGCCTCGACCACCAGTGCGGTCTTGGTGCGGTTGGCGCTGCGCAGCAGGTGGTGGTGCACTGCGCTGACCAGCAGCAGCGACGGGATGGGCGCCCACTGGGCGTTGGAGTCACGGTCGGACAGCACGATGTACTGCACGCCGCGGTTGATCGCACCGGAAACCTGCTCGCAGATTTCGGTGAGGCGGGCGCGGAGCGCGTTCTCGCCGCCTTCGGGTCGGTAGAGGCCCCGGACCTTCATGGACAAGCGGTCGCCGTCGGGGCTTTCGATGTTGGCGATCTTGGCGAGCTGGTCGTTGTTGATCACCGGGAACGGCAACTGGACCTGGGGCTGGCGGACCTGCTTGGTGTCCAGCAGGTTGCCGTTGGGGCCGATCGCGCAGGTCAGCGACGTAACCAGTTCTTCGCGGATGGCGTCCAGCGGCGGGTTGGTGACCTGCGCGAACGACTGGACGAAGTAGTCGAACAGCAGGCGCGGGCGCTTGGACAGCACGGCCACCGGGGTGTCGGAACCCATGGCGCCGAGCGGCTCGGCACCGGTGCGGGCCATGGGGCCCAGCAGGATCTTCAGTTCCTCCGTGGTGTAGCCGAAGGTCCGCTGGCGGATGTTCACGGATGCGGCCGTGTGCACCACGTGCTCGCGCTCGGGCAGTTCGTTGAGGTCGATCAGGTTGTCCTTGACCCACTCAGCCCACGGGTTGGCGGCGGCGACCTCGGCCTTGACCTCTTCGTCGTCGATGATGCGGCCGGCGTCGGTATCCACCAGGAACATCTTGCCCGGCGATACACGGCCCTTCTTGACCACGCGGGAAGGCTCGACGTCGATGACGCCCACCTCGGAGGCAAAGACGATCAGGCCGTCTTCGGTGATCCAGAAACGGCCGGGGCGCAGGCCGTTGCGGTCCAGCGTGGCACCCACCAGGTTGCCGTCCGTGAACGACACTGCAGCCGGGCCGTCCCACGGTTCCATCAGCAGGGAGTGGTACTCGTAGAACGCGCGGCGGGCCGGATCCATGGTGGCGTGGTTTTCCCAGGCCTCAGGGATCATCATCATGATCGAGTGCGTGATGGGGCGGCCCGAAAGCCACAGCAGCTCGGCCACCTCGTCAAAGGACGCGGAGTCGGAGGCGCCGGGGGTGCAGATGGGGTACAGCTCTTCCGGCGAGTCACCCAGCAGCGGGTTGGCCAGCTGTGACTGCCGGGCGCGCATCCAGTTGCGGTTGCCCTTGACGGTGTTGATCTCGCCGTTGTGGGCGATGGTCCGGAAAGGCTGTGCCAGCGGCCATGACGGGAACGTGTTCGTGGAGAACCGCGAGTGGACGATCGCCAGCTTGGTCTTGAAGCGCTTGTCCGAGAGGTCCGGGTAAAACGGCTCCAGCTGCGCTGTGGTGAGCATGCCCTTGTAGACGATGGTCCGGGAGGACAGCGACGGGAAGTAGACGCCGAACTTGTTCTGGGCGCGCTTGCGGATCCGCCAGGCACGGAAATCGAGCTCGTTGCGCTCCAGGGCCTCGCCGGTGGCGGAGGCGAAGAACGGTTGGGAGAAGTACGGCATGCAGGCACGGGCCATGGCTCCGACGAGGTCGGCGACCACTGGCACTTCGCGCCAGCCGAGGACGGTGAGGCCCTCGTCAGCGGCCAGGCCCTCGATACCGGCCTTGGCGGCGTCGGCCTCGCGCTGTTCAGCCGGAAGGAAAGCGGTGCCGGCGACGTACTGGCCGGGTGCCGGCAGTTCGAATTCGGTGACGGCCCGGAAGAACTCGTCCGGGATCTGCATCAGCAGGCCCGCGCCGTCACCGGTGCCCTCGTCGGCGCCTACAGCGCCGCGGTGCTCGAGGTTGCGCAGCGCCGTCAGGGCGGCATCGACGATGTCATATCCGGGCTCGCCGCGGAGGGTGGCGATAATCGCAAGACCGCAGGCATCCTTCTCCTGCTCCGGGTTGTACAGCCCGGCGGCCTCCGGCAGGGACGCGAAGCGCTTAAACGGCGACATGGCGGCCTCGGGCTGGTCCGGTTCGGACCAGCTGGGAGTGTGAAGAGTTTGGGTCATGGGAGACGTCCTTCCTCCTGATCGTGCGTATGGAAGGGACACCGTTGGCCCCACTCGTCGGCGCCACTGTGATGGGCACAACAAAGTGTTATTTACTGGAAATTGTAGGTCAGCCCGGCCTGCTGAACTAACGGTTACGCAGGCCCCTGCCCAGGGCTTCACCGGACGGCAGCTCTATGCTGTCCAAGTTCGGCCCCATGCCACGACATTGTGGTTTCGGGCCCTTCGAGCGGTGGCTCTGCTGCCCTGCCTTGGCCGGCGCCCTACTTGCTGCTGCCGGCTTCCGGTGCCGTTCCGGTGGCTGTGCTGCCGGAGTGTCCGGAAGCCGCTGCGTCCGTGCCTGGCTTGCCGCCGGCCGGTGCTGCCTGGGCCTTTTCCGCGGGGACGGAAGCAGGCCTGGAACCGCTTTGGTTATCAGGGAGATTATCACGCGATTCACTATCTGAGACAACAGAGTCCGCATCACGGACCTGATCATTCGTCCGTGTGACGTCTCCCGTCGCATCCGCGTCTGCGGGCTTTTCCACCGCCCCGTCAGCGGGCTTGCGGCCCGGCAGATACACCGTGTCCGGCTCCGTGCGCTTCTTCAGGCCCAGCAGGATGAAGGCCGCCAACGCCACGACGAAGACCAGGATGCTGGTCCAGACGTTCAGCCGCGTGGTGATCCCGAACAGTGAAACCTGCTCCGCGTCGTCAATGCGCATGGCCTCAATCCACACACGCCCCAGCGTGTAGTACATCGCGTAGAGCCAGAAGAGCCGGCTGCGGCGGAAGTTGAAGCGGCGGTCCAGGGCGAGCAGGATCACGACGCCGGCAATGTTCCACAGCGATTCGTACAGGAAAGTCGGGTGGAACAGGGTGTCCGCCGGGACTCCGGCGGGGAAGTTCGCGTTGTCCGCGTCGATCTGCAGTCCCCAGGGCAGGGTGGTGGGACCGCCGAAGAGTTCCTGGTTGAACCAGTTGCCCCACCGGCCCAGGGCCTGGGCCAGCAGCAGTCCCGGTGCTGCGGCGTCCAGGAAGGCGGAGAGCTTGACGCCGCTGCGCCGGCAGCCGATCCAGGCACCGATGACTCCGAGCACCACGGCACCCCAGATGCCGAGTCCGCCGCGCTGGATCTGCGGAATCAGCGACAGGTCGCCGGTGCCGTCGAAACCCGGGCCGAAGTAGGCATCCGGCGATGAGAACACGTGGTAGAGCCGGCCGCCGATGATGCCGAACGGAATGGCCCAGATGACGATGTCCCAGACGCTGCCTTCCGGGGCTCCGCGCTTGGCCCAGCGGACGGATGTGAGCCAGAGGCCCGCGATGATGCCGGCCAGGATGCACAGGGCATACGCGTGGATGCGGAGGGAACCCCAGGGCAGGGGGATATCGAATCCGGACCAGCCAGGGCTGGGGATGCTGGCGGGAACCAGGGTGGGCGCCAGTTCAGCGGCGGCGAGGAGGGTCTGCATCCCCTAGGCTTCTTCCCCGGCGTGGCCGGTTTCCCGCGCCAGGCCCGTGCTCAGGTCTTTGGTGAGTGCCGCGACGGCGTCAACACCGCCGTCGCGGACGGCTGCCACCAGCGCGGTTCCCACGATGACGCCTTCGGCGTACGCAGCGATCTCGCGGACCTGGCCGGCGGTGGACACGCCGAGACCCACGCAGACGCGCTCGGCGCCGGCGGCGTGGGCGGCGGACACCACGTCCTTGGCGGCGGAGCTCACGGAGGTCCGTGCGCCGGTGACGCCCATGATGGATACGGCGTAGACGAAGCCGCGGCTGGCGTCGACGGTGCGCTGCATGCGCTCGGCGGTGGACGACGGCGCGACCAGGAACACCCGGTCCAGGCCGTACTTGTCGGACGCTTCAAACCATTCGGCGGCCTCGTCCGGGATCAGGTCCGGGGTGATGAGCCCTGCTCCCCCGGCCTCGGCGAGGCGACGGGAGAATTCGTCCACGCCCATCCGGACCACGGGGTTCCAGTAGGTCATGACCAGGACGGCGGCATCGGTCTTGCTGGTGATGCCTTCCACAACGTCGAAGACCTGCCGCACATGGAAGCCGTTGGCCAGGGCCTCGGTGGTGGCGGCCTGGATAACCTGGCCGTCCATCACGGGGTCCGAGTACGGGATGCCGATCTCGATCAGGTCGGCGCCGTTCTCGGCCAGCGCAATGCCGGCGGCAATGGTCTGCTCCACGGTGGGGTACCCGGCGGGGAGGTAGCCGATCAGTGCGGCGCGGCCCTCGGCGCGGGCCTTGTCGATGGCTGCTGCGGACTTGCTGGTGGTCTGTGCCTTACCGGCCGCCTGTGCGCTGCTCACAGCTGTTCCCCTTCTTTGCCGATTTCTGATTCGGCAGAATCCTTGTCCAACAGGTCGAACCATTCAGCGGCCGTTGCCACGTCCTTGTCACCGCGTCCGGAGAGATTGATGATGATGATCTTGTCCGCGGCAGTTCCGCCGCTTTCAGCCGCTTCGGCGGCGAGCCGCTGGCCCACCTTGATGCCGCCGGCCAGGGCGTGCGCAGACTCGATGGCGGGGATGATGCCCTCGGTGCGGCACAGGATGCGGAACGCCTCCATCGCCTCACTGTCGGTGATGGGCTCATAGCTGACCCGGCCAATGTCGGACAGGTAGGAGTGTTCCGGTCCGACGCCGGGGTAGTCCAGTCCGGCAGAGATGGAGTGGGACTCGATGGTCTGGCCGTCGTCGTCCTGCATGAGGTAGGAGCGGGCGCCGTGCAGGACGCCTGGCTTGCCGAGCGTGATGGTGGCGGCGTGCCGTCCCGTTTCGACGCCGTCGCCGCCGGCTTCGAAGCCGTAGATCCTGACGGACGGGTCGTCCAAGAAGCCATGGAAAATACCGATGGCGTTGGAACCGCCGCCAATGCAGGCGCACACGGCGTCCGGGAGGCGGCCCACCTGCTCAAGGATTTGGGCGCGGGCTTCCTCGCCGATGACCTCGTGGAAGTAGCGGACCATGGCGGGGAACGGGTGGGCGCCCGCGGCGGTGCCCAGCAGGTAGTGGGTGTTCGACACGTTGGCCACCCAGTCGCGAAGGGCATCGTTGATGGCGTCCTTCAAGGTCTGCGAACCGCTGGTGACGGGGATGACCGTTGCGCCAAGAAGCTCCATGCGGGCCACGTTAAGGGCCTGGCGGCGGCAGTCCTCGGCGCCCATGTACACGACGCACTCGAGTCCCAGAAGCGCGGCGGCCGTCGCGCTGGCAACGCCGTGCTGCCCCGCGCCGGTCTCGGCGATGATGCGCGTCTTGCCCATCCGCTTGGCCAGCAGGGCCTGCCCCAGGACGTTGTTGATCTTGTGCGAACCGGTGTGGTTCAGGTCCTCGCGCTTGAGGAAGACGCGGACTCCCCCGGCGTGCTCTGAGAAGCGCTTCGCCTCGGTGAGCAGTGACGGCCGGCCGGAGTAATTCTTGTTCAGGTCTGCGATCTGGGCCCGGAAATCGGGATCGTTCCTGGCCTTGTCGAAGGTTTCCTCGAGCTCGTCCAGGGCGGCGATAAGGGATTCGGGCATCCAGCGCCCGCCGAAGCTGCCGAAGTACGGCCCCGGGGCGTGGCGCAGGGAACCGCCCTGCAGGAAGGCGTCCGTGGCATTGTTGTCAGCGTTGCCTGAGGGTGCGTGGGCCATCAGTCCCGTCCTGTTCCAGTAGTTCGATCAAAGTATGGGTCCGGGCGGGGCCGCCCGGACTGTTGTACCGCGCCAATGGACCGGCATCAGCAGCCTCGCGGCCTGCCGGCAGGCGTGTGCCGGTCAGCCCCGGGCCGCTATGGCGGCGGCACCTGCGGCGGTGAACTCCGCGATGCGCTCCAACGGCGTGGAGTGGCTGACCAGGGCCTCGCCCACCAGGATGGCGTCGGCGCCGCTGGCGGCATAGTGCGTGACATCGTCCACATCGCGGACTCCGGACTCGGCCACCACCACTGCGCCGGCCGGAATCCGGCCCGCAAGGGAGGCAAACACGGACCGGTCGACGTCGAGCGTCTTCAGGTTGCGCACGTTGACGCCGATGATGCGGGCGTTCGCCGCGGCGGCGCGGTCGATTTCCTCTTCCGTGTGCGTTTCCACGAGGACGTTCATGCCGAGCTCGTGGCTGAGCGCGCTGAAGTCGGCCAGTTGGGCGTCGGACAGCGCTGCGACGATCAGCAGGATCAGGTCCGCACCGTGCGCCCGGGCTTCCCAGATCTGGTACTCATCCAGGGTGAAGTCCTTGCGCAGCAGCGGGATGTCGACGGCGGCGCGGACGGCGTCGAGGTCGGCGAGGGAGCCGTTGAAGCGGCGCTGTTCGGTGAGGACACTGATGACGGCGGCACCGCCGTCGGCGTACTGCCGTGCGAGGGATGCGGGATCGCCGATGCTGGCGAGGTCCCCCTTGGAGGGGCTCCGCCGCTTGATTTCGGCGATGACCTTGAGCTGGTCGCGCGAGGGTGAGGGTCCGCCCAGTGCCGTCCAGGCGTCACGGGCGGGCGCGGCAGCCTGCGCGAGGTCCTTCAGTTCAGCCAGGGAAACGAGCCGCTTCCTGGCCTCCATATCCTCCCGGACACCTGCGTTGATGTCGTCGAGAACAGTTGCCATCAGTGGCCGGAGTTCTTGAGCTTGCTGCCCTCGACGCCGTAACCTGCCTTGCGCATGACGTAACCGAGGAGCAGGCCCACCACCATGACGACGCCACCTGCGATGAAGATGGGGGTGTTGGCGATGACGAAGGCGATGGACATGATGAGTGCACCGACGAGCATGACGATGACGCAGGTCCATGCGGCGGGGCTGTTGCCGTGGCCCAGTTCCTGGCTGTGGTCAATGGCGCCCGGGGCTACCTGGCGGGTGCCGGACTTGGAAACGGACGCAGGTGCTTTGCTCATGGAAAATCTCCTCAGGGTGGATACTGCTTACATTCTGCCATTTTTTGGCCGGTGATCCGGAACCGGCCCGCTGCCCTGCGGGCCTGTACCGGTGGCTATCTGCCGGATCAGGTGGGGTCGTCCCCGCGCGAGAGCCTGTCCCAGCTGTCGATCTCATCCACGGGGCCGCTGGCCGCCGCAGTTCCGGCCATGGCGCGGGCGTCATATTTGGTCCGTGCGGCCCAGTGGCGGGACGCGGGCAGGATCAGCAGTCCGCCCAGGGCAAGCAGGCAACCGGCCACGACGGCGAGCACAGGGAAAGCGGTGACCGCCACCTGGGCCTGGGTGCCGGTGACGCCCGTAGCCGCGCCGATGGATCCCTGGGACGCCGCCAGCGGGTCGGCCAGGACGGTCCCCGCCGCAGCGACGATGCCGGCCGAGGCCAGGACGATGATGGCGGCAATAATCCAGCGGGCGATCCTGCCGGCGATGGCTGCGGCGAGCCCGCCTGCCAAAGCCACCAGGGCAAGGGCCGTCACCGCGGTGGCAGCCTTGCTGCCTTGGACCTGCAACGGTTCCTGGCCGGCGCCGGCCTGGCTGGGGTCGAGGGTGACGGTCATCCAGGTCTGGGTGGTGGTGCCGAAGACGGCCAGGGCAAGGACAGCGATGAGCAGCACCACACTGGACTTCCGCGCCCACGCAGGAGCTGCCGTCCGGGTTTTCACTGCGCCGCTCGGTGCGGGGCTTGGGTCAGGCATCAGGAATCGCCGCCGGGCAGGGAGTCTGCGGTGATGTCGTGAAGGGAACCGGCGGTGTGCACTGCCCGCAGCGGCGCGGCCGCCTTGTTGACGGTCTCGAGTGCTTCGGTGGGGTTCACGGAGTCAGCCACGATGCCGCCGCCGGCCTGCACATAGGCCCGGCCTTCCCTCACCAGGGCGGAGCGGATGGCGATGGCCATGTCCATGTCCCCGGCGAAGTCCAGGTAGCCCACCACACCGCCGTAGATGCCGCGGCGGTGCGGTTCCAGCTCGTCGAGCAGGCGCAGCGCCCGCGGCTTGGGGGCGCCGGAAAGCGTGCCGGCCGGGAACGTGGCCTTCAAGACGTCGTAGGCATTTGCGTCCGGGGACAGCTGTCCCACCACGGTGGACACCAGGTGCATGATGTGGCTGAAGCGCTCCACTTCCATGAACTGGGTGACGTCAACGGTTCCGGCAACGCAGACCTTGGAGAGGTCGTTGCGTGAGAGG
The DNA here is from genome assembly GCF_001423525.1 of Arthrobacter sp. Leaf137. Taxonomy (GTDB): domain Bacteria; phylum Actinomycetota; class Actinomycetes; order Actinomycetales; family Micrococcaceae; genus Arthrobacter. The sequence goes on from NZ_LMOI01000023.1 coordinate 131,180, forward strand.
TCCACCAGCATGAGGTGCTCGGCGCGTTCCTTCTGGTCTGCGAGCAGTTCCTCCGCCAGGGCCTTGTCAGCCTCCACCGTCTTCCCGCGGGGCCGGGATCCGGCGATGGGGTGCGTGATGACCTCTTCACCGGTGACCGTCACCAGGGCTTCGGGTGAGGAGCCCACGATGGAGTACTCCCGGCCATCGGCGTCTTCGAGGCTGAAGATATACATGTACGGGCTGGGGTTGGTGTTCCGCAGCACGCGGTACACATCCAGCGCGGAGGCCTTGCACTCCATTTCGAACCGGCGCGAGATGACCACCTGGAACACTTCGCCGTCGACGATCGCTTCCTTGCCGCGGTCAAGAGCGGCCAGGTAGTCGTTTTCATCCCAGCGTTCCTGGACACTGGAGGCAAAGTCCAGGGCGGCGGGGGCAAGGACGGAGACCGGCTGCACCACGGGGGTGCTGACTCTGGCCAGGAGCGCCTTGACCCGTGCCACGGCATCGTGCCAGGCCTCGTCCACGCGCTCGGTGCTGTTATCGAAATTGATGGCGTTGGCGATCAGCAGCACCGTACCGTCCACGTTGTCGTGAACGGCCATGTCGGTGACCAGGTTGAGCGCCATCTCCGGCAGGTGGAGGTCGTCTTCGGGAGGGCTTACCAGCCGCTCCCAGTGCCGCACGGTTTCCCAGCCGAGGAAGCCCACCAGCCCGGAAGTGAACGGCGGCAGGCCGTCGAACCGGTCCGTACGGAGGGCATCGATGGTGTCCCGGATGGCGTCCACGGGGCTGCCGTCCACGGGTACGCCCGCCGGCGGTTCGCCCAGCCAGTGCGCCTGGCCGTCCTTGGTGGTGAGGGTGGCACGTGATTTGGCACCGATGAAGGAGTAGCGGGACCACGTGCCGCCCACGGCAGCGGATTCCATGAGGAACGTGCCGGGCTGGCCCTGTGCGAGCTTGCGGTACAGGCCGATGGGGGTTTCGGCGTCCGCGAGCACCTTGAGTCGTACCGGAATGACCCGGCTGTGGCCGGCCAGCTCCCGGAATTCCTCAAGGCTGGGGCTGATGGTTCCAAGGTCCTGCATGGCTATGCTATTCCGCCTGTTCTTAGAAGGGCCGGCTGCGCCGGGCGCCTGAAGTTCTGCGGGGAGCCGGACTCCCCTTCTGCCGGGTGGGCCTGCGGTGCGGGGCTCAGCCGGCGGCCGCGGTCACAACGTCCAGGTCCCTGCCGTCGAAGCAGGTCCTGGTGCCGGTGTGGCAGGCGGCACCTACCTGGTCCACCCGCACCAGCAGGGCGTCGCCGTCGCAATCCATGGCTACGGACTTGACCCACTGGACGTGGCCGGACGTGTCGCCCTTGCGCCAGTACTCCTGGCGGGACCGGGAGTAGAAGGTGACCCGGCCGGTGGTCATGGTCCTGTGCAGCGCCTCGTCATCCATCCAGCCGAGCATGAGGACCTCGTTGGTGTCGTACTGCTGCACGACGGCGGCCACCAGGCCTGCGTTGTCACGCTTCAGCGCGGCGGCAAGCGCCGCGGGAAGGGGGCTGGCCGGTGCATAGCTTTCCGGAGCGCCCCCGGCGGCGCCGGGCAAGGCGGCGCCGGGCAGGGCGGCACCGGTGGTTTGGGCGGTGGTTTGTGCGGGGGCAGGCTGCTCAGACATCAGGTCAAGTCTAGTGCCTTGGCCACTGCCGGACCCGATGTGAACAACGGCACGCCAGCCGCAGGGGCCGTGCTGCCCAACTTCGGGCCTCTCATGCTAGTTTTCCAAGTGATGCATTTCGTCGAACCGTCCCGAGAAGTCCTGGCCGAAACCTTGCTTGCGGCCGGCCCTGACGCGCCCACGCTCTGCAAGGGGTGGCGCACCAGGGACCTCGCCGCGCACCTTTACCTGCGCGAGCGGAAGGCTGCGGTGGGGCTTGGCCTGATCATCAAGCGGCTGGCCAAGGCCTCGGACCAGGCCACCGCGAAACTGGCTGAGAAGCTGACCAACACCGAGGACTACGCCGGCTTGGTCAACACCTTCCGCGCCGGGCCCCCGGCGCTTTCGCCGATGAGTATCAGGGCCCTGGATGAGAGTGCCAACCTGATCGAGTACTTCGTGCACACCGAGGATGTCCGCCGGGCCGTCGACCGATGGGCGCCCCGCGCCCTCGACGAGGCCTACTCGGATGCACTCTGGGATGAACTCGTCAAGCGCGCAGCCATCCTGTACCGCGGCGTGGATCTGGGCATCGTGCTGGTCCGCCCGTCCGGGCCCCGCCACGTGGCCAAGCGCGCACCGGTATCGGTGGCCATCGTTGGCGAGCCGGGCGAACTGCTGATGCACGCCCACGGCCGCACCCGCCACGCCCTGGTCACCTTCGAAGGCCAGCCGGACGCCGTCGCGCTCCTCCAGTCAGCCGAAGTCGGCCTTTAACCTACACAACTGAGTAGCACTAAGTGTCGTTTTGAGCCCTCAAAACAGCATTTAGTGCTACTCAGTTGAGTAGGGACATGCTTTAGCGGACCTCGAAGCCGGCGTTCCTGATGGCGTCTTTGACCTGGTGCATCATGTCATTCGGGCCCCAGTGGAAGATTGAGGCTGCAAGGACGGCGTCAGCCCCCGCAGCCACAGCGGGCGGGAAGTGGGCGGGCTCCCCTGCGCCGCCCGATGCGATCAGCGGCACCTTGACGGCGGCGCGGACCATGCGGATCATTTCAAGGTCAAAGCCGTCCTTGGTCCCGTCCGCGTCGATGGAGTTCAGGAGGATTTCGCCTACCCCGCGGTCGGCCGCCTCCTTCGCCCATTCGATCGCGTCGATGCCGGTCCCGGTCCGCCCGCCGTGGGTGGTCACTTCGAAGCCCGAGGCCGTGGGCTTGGATCCGGGACGGGTCCGGCGGGCGTCCACGGACAGGACGAGGACCTGGGAACCGAAGTGCCGGGTGATCTCGTCGATGACGTCCGGGCGGGCGACGGCGGCGGTGTTGATGGCTGCCTTGTCCGCGCCGAACCGCAGGAGCTTGTCCACCTCGGCCACGCCGCGGACGCCACCGCCGACGCACAGCGGGATGAAGACTTCCTCGGCGGTGCGGCGGACCACGTCAAAGGTGGTCTCGCGGTTTCCTGAGGATGCCGTGACGTCGAGGAACGTCAGTTCGTCGGCCCCGGCTTTGTCGTAGCGGTGGGCCAGCTCAACGGGGTCGCCGGCGTCGCGGAGGCCCTCGAAGTTGACGCCCTTGACGACGCGGCCGGCGTCAACATCAAGGCAGGGAATGACGCGGACTGCTACTGCCATGGGTACTCCTGGAGAAATCAGCGGTGCTGTGGGGGTTTCCGGCGCTAAATGCGGCAGGCGTGGATGCTGCTGACCAGGATGGCACGGGCACCGAGATCATACAGTTCGTCCATGATGCGGTTGGTTTCCTTCTTCGGCACCATGGACCGGACGGCAACCCAGTCGGAGTCGCGCAGCGGTGACACGGTGGGCGATTCCAGGCCGGGGGTCAGGGCAGCCGCTTTTTCCACCAGTTCCTTGCGGATGTCGTAATCCATGAGGACGTACTGGCGGGCCACCAGGACACCCTGGAGGCGGCGGATGAGGACGTCGACTTCCTTGGCGGTTCCGTTGGCGCCTCCACCGGTACGGCGGATCAGGACAGCCTCGGACTTGAGGATGGGGTCGCCAAAGATTTCCATGCCGGCGGCCTTGAGGGTGTTACCCGTTTCCACGACGTCCGCGATGGCGTCGGCGACACCCAGGCGGACTGAGGACTCAACAGCACCGTCAAGGCGGACCACCTTGGCGTTGATGCCGCGTTCGGCGAGGTAGCCACGGAGAAGGCCGTCATAGCTGGTGGCAAGGCGCTTGCCGTCAAGTTCCTCGGCGGAGGCAAAATCGCCCACGGGTCCGGCGAACCGGAAAGTGGAGGCTGCGAACCCCAACGGCAGCAGTTCCTCGGCTTCCACCTCGGCGTCCAGCAGGAGATCGCGGCCGGTAATGCCGACGTCGAGGGTTCCCCGGCCCACGTACACGGCGATGTCGCGCGGGCGGAGGAAGAAGAACTCGATGTCGTTGTCCGGGTCAACCATGACCAGCTCACGGCTGTCGCGGCGCTGGCGGTAGCCCGCCTCGGACAGCATCGCCGAAGCGGCTTCGGACAGGGATCCCTTGTTGGGGACGGCAACTCGCAGCATTGGGGTGTTCTTTCTGGATGGAATGTCTGGTGGTTCAGGCAGTGCAGGCCACGGCTGGACCAGCGGCAGAGTGCGCGCCGGGCCGGTGGCTACAGATGCTTGTAGACGTCTTCCAGGGTCAGGCCTTTGGCGAGCATCAGAACCTGCAGGTGGTACAGCAGCTGGGAAATTTCCTCGGCCGCGGCTTCATCGGATTCATATTCGGCAGCCATCCAGACTTCGGCTGCTTCCTCAACGACTTTCTTACCGATGCCGTGCACACCGGAGTCCAATTCAGCGACGGTGCGGGAGCCTTCCGGGCGGGTGGCTGCCTTCTCGCTAAGCTCAGCGAACAGCGTCTCGAAATTCTTCACGCCCTCCAGCCTACTTGCTGCGGCGCGGCGGGCGCTTCCCGGGCCGTTCCATGACGGACGCGATGTGAGCGAATACACACCGCGCCCGCCCCTGGACTTCGACGTTGCCTGCTCTCAGGCGGCTACGTGTACTGCTTAAGGACGACGGCGGTGGCCAGCGCCGCGGTAACTGCCTCATGCCCCTTGTCTTCCTTGGAGCCGGGCAGTCCGGCGCGGTCCAGCCCCTGCTGTTCCGTGTCGCAGGTGAGCACGCCGAAGCCCACCGGCACCCCGGTGCGGACACTGACGTCGGTGAGTCCCGACGTCGCGGCCTGGCAGACGTACTCGAAGTGCGGGGTTCCGCCACGGATGACGACGCCGAGCGCCACCACTGCGTCGTAGTGCGGGGCCAGGCGTGCCGCCGCTACCGGCAGCTCAAAGCTGCCGGGTACGCGGATGACAGTGGGTTCGTTGATGCCCGCGTCCTTGGCCGCGCGCTGGGCGCCGTCCAGGAGGCCGTCCATAATCTGGGTGTGCCAGCTGGCCGCAACGATCGCAAGCCGGAGCTGCGACGTTTCCGCCGGGTTGAGGGTGGTGAGGTCGATGTCGGGGGCGCCGTGTCCACTCATGGGTGCGAGGTGTCCGTTCAGTCTGGTGGTTCAGTGGTATGTCAGGTCAGTCTTGTTCGTGGCGGAACGGACCGTCAGGGCCCGGTACCGGCACGGGGTCGGCCCCGGTGTCCAGCAGCAGCCGGTGTTCCATGCGGTCCTTCTTGGTCCGCAGGTACCGGATGTTCTGCTCGCGGGACGGCACCTCGGTGGGAACCATCTCCACTACCTTGACGCCGGCCTTCGCCAGCCGATTCTGCTTGTCCGGGTTGTTGCTCAGGAGCCGGACCTCGTGCAGGCCCATCTCGGCGAGCACCTGGGCGGCGGCCTTGTAGCAGCGCGCATCCACGGGCAGGCCCAGCTGTTCGTTGGCCTCGACAGTGTCGAAACCGGCTTCCTGCAGCGCGTAGGCCTTGATCTTGTTGGCCAGGCCGATGCCGCGGCCTTCCTGGCCGCGCAGGTACAGCAGGGTGCCGCCGTGTTCATGGATCAGTTCCAGGGCGTAGGCCAGCTGTTCGCCGCAGTCGCACCGGTACGAACCAAAGACGTCACCTGTGAGGCACTCCGAATGCAGCCGCACCAGCGGCGCCTTTCCGTCGCTGGGCGGGTTGGGCGAACTGACGGCCAGGTGCTCTACGCCGGTCACAAGGTCCGTCCATGCCTGCGCCACAAAGTCACCGAAGGCGGTGGGAAGCTGCACAATGGGACCGCCGCTGACGGGGTGTGGAGCCTCACCGTTGCCGGTGTGGTGCTTCCGGTGACCGTTCTGGCTGTCGTCGCTGGCTGCCGATGCCGTCATCGCTTCTCCTTTTCTCCGCCCGGAACAGTCCGGACATTCTGATCCAGGCCTCCCCCGGTCCCGGCTTCAAGATACGCCACCAGGTCCTCGATGGAGACCAAAGGGCACCCATGTTCCGCTGCGAACGAACGGAGCCCGTCCAGGCGCATCATCTCACCGTCGTCGTACACCACTTCCGCGATGACGCCGACCGGTTCGAGTCCCGCCAGGCGGCACAGGTCCACCGCGGCCTCGGTGTGGCCCTGGCGCTCCCGCACACCTCCGTCAACCGCACGGAGCGGAAAAATATGCCCCGGGCGGGTCACTGACGCCGGGACGGCCTGCGGATCCGCCAGGACGCGTGCCGTGAGGGCGCGGTCCGAGGCGGAGATGCCGGTGCTGACACCGATGGCGGCGTCGCAGGACACCGTGTAGGCCGTGCCTTTGGCGTCCTCGTTGACTGCCGTCATGGGCGGCAAATCCAGGGCGTCAGCCCGCTCCCCCGTCAACGGCACGCAGATGACGCCGGAGCTGTAGCGGATGGTCCAGCCCATCAGCGCGGGCGTGGCGTGCTGGGCTGCGAAGATGATGTCGCCTTCGTTTTCCCGGTCCTCATTGTCCACTACCAGCACCGGCTTTCCCGCTGCCATGGCGCGGACGGCGTCCCCGATGGAATCCAGTCCGCGGGTGGGAACAGCGGCCGGTACGGCTCCGGGATCCAGGCGCGCAGTCCCGTTCACCGGGCACCACCCGGTGCTGCCGCCACGGTGCCCCCGGTCTCGGTACCGGCGTCGGTGCCCCCGGTACTGGCGGTGCGGAACGAGAGCAGCCGTTCGGTGTATTTGGCGAGGACGTCCACTTCGAGGTTGACCCGGCTTCCGGTGGTCTTTATGCCGAGCCCGGTCTCGGCCAGAGTGGTGGGGATCAGGCCAACTTCGAACCAGGGCTGTTCCTCCGCTGCGGCGCTGACGGCCGTCACGGTGAGGGAGACGCCGTCGATGGCTATGGAGCCCTTCTCGGCAACGTAGCGGGCCAGGTTCGCGGGCACGCCGAAGCGGAGCCGCTCCCAGTTGCCCTGCGGCTCGCGTTCCTGGAGGACGCCGACGCCGTCCACATGGCCCTGCACCACGTGGCCGTCCAGCCGCCCTCCTGCGGGAACGCACCGTTCCAGGTTGACGGCGTCGCCTGCGGCCAGTTCGCCGATGGTGCTCCGGACCAGGGTCTCCCCCATGACGTCGACGCTGAATTCCTTGCCGTCGATGTCCGTTGCGGTGAGGCACACGCCGTTGACGGCGATGGATCCGCCCAGGGCGAGACCCTCGGTGGTGCCGGGGGCGCGGAGCCGGACGGTGGCGCTGGTATCGCCGTCGCGCTCAACGGCGAGCACCTCTCCCTGTTCGGCGATTATTCCGGTGAACATCAGTAGCCTCCCTGGGCTTGTCGCGCAGCTTCGCGGGACGGTTGTGGGTCAAGTGCAACGTGGTGTTGCGGTTTCAGGTGAAGTCTCAGGTCGCGGCCCAGCGTCCGCACGGGACCGCCGTCGGAAGCGTCCCATTCCCATTGCTGGGCGTCCGGAAGGGTGCTGATTCCCAGCCCGTCCAGCGACGAGGTCCCCGAACCGAGGAGTGTAGGCGCCAGGTAGACGATCAGCTCATCCACCAGTCCTGCCGTGAGGAACGCGCTGAGGATCCGTGAACCGCCTTCCACCATGACGTGGCGGGTTCCGGAGGCGTACAGGCTGGTCAACGCCTCGCGCGGGTCCCGGGTGGGAAGGTGGACGGCCAGACCGTCGTCGCCCAGGATTGCGGCATCTTCGGGAATGTCCCGCAGGCCCATGACGGCGCGGACCGGTTGCCTCGCTGCCGGGTTGCCCGAGGAATCCCGGGCATTCAGGCGGGGATTGTCCACCGCAACGGTCTGGGTCCCCACCAGGATGGCGTCGATGCGGCTCCGGATCCCGTGGTTGTCCGCCAGGGATTCCGGGCTGGAGATCCACTGGCTGGTGCCGTCTTCGGCCGCGATGCGTCCGTCGAGGGTTTGGGCGATATGGAGGGTGGTGAAGGGCCGCTTTTCTGCTACAGCCTCGAACCACCGGCGGTTCAGTTCCAGGGATTCCGCCGCAGCCAGGCCGCTGCGGACCGAGACACCGGCGTTGCGCAGGGTTGCTGCCCCGCCGGCCGCAGGGTCGTGGGGATCGTCCACGGCGTAGACGACGTCGGTGATGCCTGCAGCGATGATTGCTTCCGTGCACGGTCCGGTCCGGCCCACATGGTTGCAGGGTTCGAGGGTCACCACCATGGTGCAGCCGGCAAGGTCCACGCCGGCTTCCAGGGCGCGGGCCACGGCATCAGCCTCGGCGTGGGCGGTGCCCGCCCCGCGGTGGTATCCGGTGGCCAGTTCGCGGCCGTCAGGGCTCACGACGACGGCGCCCACCAGGGGGTTGGCGCCGCGCGGCCCCTGCAGGGCTGCTTCGAGCGCGTGCTCCATGGCCTGGACTTCCGTGGGGGTGAAGGGTGCGGCCACCCGGAGTTCGGCGGCCATCAGAGCTTCACCCGTGGGTCTGGAAACGCGGTTTCCACCGAGGCCGGCTGTTCCTTGCCCCCGCTTGCTGTGCCAGCCCGGCGGGTAGCCTTCCACCAGACGAAGAACCCGGCGAGGGTGAAGAAGCCGTAGAAGAGGTACATGAAGGCGCTGGCATAGTAGCCGGCGCTGAACAGGAGCGGGACGCCCACGATGTCCACGGCCACCCACATCAGCCAGAACTCGGTCCAGCCCCGCGCCATGCCGTAGGTGGCCAGGAGCGATCCCACGAAGGTCCAGGCGTCAGCCCACACCGGCGGGTAGGACCCGAGGGAGTCGAACAGCGGCGTCAGGGCAACGGTGCCGGCCACCAGCATTGCCGCGAGGATGAGCCGGGTCCGGTTGCTGGCCCATTGGGGTACGACGGCGGTGTTCCCGCCACCGGCGCTCCGGCCCTGCTTCCAGCGTTGCCAGCCATAGGCAGCCACGGCAATGAACATCACCTGGCGGCCGGCCTGCCCCCACAAGGTGGCCGGTGTGGCGGAGCCGAAGACGTTGCCCAGGAACACCGTCAGCAGCAACAGGTTGCCTGCAATGCCCACGGGCCAGGCCCAAACTTTGCGGCGCATGCCGCCGAATGCACTTGCCAGGCCAAAAATGTTGCCCAGCACTTCTCTCAATATCAGGACAGATCCCCCCACGGGGACCTGAGCGTCAAAGAGCCATCGCAGGAGGTCCATGTCTGTGTGTCGTTCCTTCCCTGTCAGAACCGCGATGGCTCCGGGGGTATACGACAGCAGAACGCTTCGGAGCCCACGGGCACCGAAGATACAGCTGTACGTGCTTCTCTCATCCAGACTTTAACTGTCGGTACCGGAATTTCACCGGTTCAACCGTTCACCGGGGCTTCGCCTGGTCAGCCAGGAAAAACCATCGGTTCGCGGGTCGCGGACTATCACCGCCGGTTCGGACTTACACCGACCCCGGAGCACGTATGTGTGTTGTTATTGTGCCACAACCGGATGTGGCTTCTTCTTATTCCGCCGTCGCCTTCCGTAACGAACGGCTGCCTTCTTCACGGAGCCGGTCGATGGCGGCGGCGGGGTCGTCGGCGCCGTAGACAGCGGAGCCGGCTACGAACACGTTGGCCCCCGCTTCCGCGGCGCGGGTGATGGTTTCCTCAGTGATGCCGCCGTCAACCTGGATGGCCACGCCGATGCCGGAACCGTCGATGGCGGTGCGGGCGCGGCGGATCTTGGGGAGGGTGACGTCGAGGAAGGCCTGGCCGCCGAAACCGGGTTCCACGGTCATGATGAGCAGCATGTCCAGTTCGGACAGCATGTCCAGGTACGGCTCCACGGGTGTCGATGGCCGCAATGCCATTCCGGCTTTCGCACCCCTGCTGCGGAGTTCACGGGCCAGCTTGATGGGCGCGATGGAAGCCTCTGCATGGAACGTGACGGAGGCCAGGCCCGCGTCCGCGAAACCAGGCGCCCAGCGGTCGGCGTCGGCGATCATCAGGTGGGCGTCCAGGGGAACCGGGCTGACCGCCTGGATCCGCTGGACCACCGGCAGTCCGATGGTGAGGTTGGGGACGAAGTGGTTGTCCATGACGTCCACGTGCACGGCGTCGGCGTTGCTGATGCGCTTCAGCTCGGCCTCAAGGTTGACGAAGTCGGCCGAGAGGATGCTCGGGTTGATGCAGCATTGCGTCACGGGGATGCCTTTCGAAGGGTGGCTGGGTGCGTGTGCCGAACGGTGGCGTCAGGCCTTTTTGCGGATGAGTGCCAGGAACATGGCGTCGGTGCTGTGGACATGGGGCCACAGTTGCGCGGTCAATTCATGCCCTGCACCCAGGTTTCCGGTGAGGCTGACGGCGTCGAGCGCGGCCCCGGCGTCAAGGAGTTCCAGGTCATCACGTTTCCGTAGGGCGTCCGCCACCACAGCGGTGGTTTCGGCGGGATGCGGCGAGCACGTCACGTAGGCGACGACTCCCCCGGGCCGGACAGCTGCCAGGGCTGAGGCCAGCAGTTCGCGCTGCAGCGGTCCCAGGTCCGCCAGGTCCTTGGGCGAGCGGCGCCAGCGGGATTCAGGCCGGCGGCGCAATGCCCCCAGACCGCTGCAGGGCACATCCACCAGGACGCGGTCGAAGGACCCGGGCTGCTCTGCGCCGACCTCGCGGCCGTCACCGGTGCGGACCTGCCAGGTGTCGTCCGGGACGGCCGATAATGCCTGTTTGACCAATTTGGCGCGGTGCGGCGCGGGCTCGTTGGCCAGCAACGTGGCGCCGCGTTCCCGGGCGAGGGCGCCGAGCAGGGCCGCTTTCCCACCCGGTCCGGCGCAGAGGTCGAGCCAGGCTTCAGGCGCTGCGGCATCGGATGCGGCAGGTCCCAGCTGCACCGCAGCCATCGCACGGGCCACCAGTTGCGAGCCGACGTCCTGTACCCGGGTGGTGCCCGCGCGTACGGAGGACAACCGGCCCAGGTCCCCACCGCTGGACAGGGCGGACCCTTCAACAAGTTCACCCGGGGTAGCGCCGTCTTCAAGCGCTTCGTCGAGGTTCCCCAGTCCGGGAAGGGCCACCAGGTTGACCACCGGGGCTGCGTTGTCCGCTTCGAGCAGGGCGTTGATTTCCCCGACGGGGCGGCCGTGGGCAACCAGAGCCTGGCGCATGGCCCGGACGATCCATTCGGGGTGGGAATGGCGGAGTGACGCGATGCGGGTCTCATCGGTTTCGTCCGCTACCAGCAGGTCCAGCCATTCATCGAGGCTGTGGGCGCTGACCTTGCGGAGGACCGCGTTAATCAGGGCGGAAGGTCCTGCACCGATGACGGCGCGGGCGAGACCAACTGTCTGGTCCAGTGCCGCATGGGCGGGCACGCGCATGGCAAGGAGCTGGTGGACACCGATGCGCAGCGCATCCAGGACTGCAGGGTCCAGCTGGTCCAGCGGCCGGTCGACGCATCGCGCCAGGACGGCGTCATAGGTTCCCTGTCCCCTCAGCGCGCCGTAGCTCAGCTCCGTGGCGAACCCGGCGTCGCGCTTGTCCAGCCGGTGCTGCCGGATCCGGGCCGGCAGGACGAGGTTGGCATAGGCATCCTCCTGCGCAACGGCGCGGAGTACTTCGAATGCCACCAGCCGTGCAGGGTCCGCCCGGCGCGTGCGTTGGGCGGGCGCGTTCTCGGTGAAGTTCCGCTGCGGGCCACGGTTCCGCTCCCGGCCCTGGGCGTCGCGGCGGCTGTTGTCCCGCGGGCCGCCCTGGCCGCGGCCGCTTTGGCTTGCGCCACGCCCCCGGCCTGACGGGCGGCCCTGCTGTGCACCACCGGAATTTGTACCGGACCCACTCATTCGAATACCACGCCTTCCAGCGAACCAATACCGCGGGCCCAATCGGGCGCGGCCATCATCTTTTTTCCGGCGGGCTGGATGCGCGTCAGCTCCACAGCGTGGGAACCGGTGCCCACCAGCACGCTCTTGCCGTGAACGGCCAGGGCACCCGGAGCGAGGTCCTCGACATCCGGACGCAGCCGCACAGGATCGAGCTTTACACGCTGGCCGTCCAGGAGCGTCCAGGCTCCGGGCTCGGGGGTGGCGCCACGGGCCTGGCGGCCGATGGCCAGGGCGGGGTGGTGCCAGTTCAAGTGCCCGTCTTCCAGGGTTAGTTTTGGCGCCAGCGATACGTCTCCGGCCTGGGGCACCGCAGATGCCTTGCCCGTTTCGATCGCGGACAAGGTCTGTGCCAGGAGGACGGCGCCGCTGTGCGAGAGCCGTTCCAGGAGCTGGCCGGCGGTGTCTTCCGGGCCAACGGACTCGGTGAGGGTGCCGAACACCGGTCCCGTGTCGAGTCCCTTCTCCAGCTGGAAGGTCACCGCGCCGGTGACGTCGTCGCCGGCCATCACCGACCGTTGCACGGGTGCGGCACCGCGCCAAGCGGGCAGCAGCGAAAAATGCAGGTTGATCCAGCCGTGGCGTGGAATGGCCAGGGCGGCGGGGGGAACCAGCCCGCCGTAGGCAACGATGGCTGCGACATCGGGGGCAGCGGCCGAGATCTGTTCGACGGCGGCGTCGTCAACCTTGGCAGCGTAGATGATGTCCAGCCCGAGTTCAGCGGCCCGCGCAGCGACCGGGGAGGGCGTGAGGACGCGTTTGCGCCCGATCGGAGCGTCCGGACGGGTCAGGACGGCAACCACGTCGAATCCGGCCTCGACGAGGGCATCCAGCGAGGGAACCGCGACGGCGGGTGTCCCCGCGAAAAGGACCCTCACCCGGCGTTACCAAAACTGGAGCCGGCCGTACCGGACCCGCCGAAGCTCGCTCCGCCGAAGCTGGATCCCACTGTCTTGGCGCGCTTGGCCGTGGTGCGCTCCGTGACGGAGTCGTAATTGGCGTTGCGGATGGAGCGCAGGGCGGCCTTCCGGTCCTCGCCCTCCAGCCGGTCTGTGTAGAGGACCCCGTCCAAGTGGTCGTTCTCGTGCTGGAAGCAGCGGGCCAGCATGCCCTCGGCGTCGATGGAGACGGGGTTGCCGTGCATGTCCACGCCGGTAACGCGGGTGGCGCGGAAGCGGCGGACGGGGAAGCCCAGGCCCGGTATGGACAGGCAGCCCTCCACATGGTCCGGCTGGTAGTCGTCACTGTTTTCCAGCACGGGGTTGATGATGTGCCCTTCAACGCCGTCAATCCGGTAGGTGAAGACACGCTTGCTGACACCGATCTGGGGCGCGGCGAGGCCGGCGCCATCCACGTCTTCCATGGTTTCGGTCATGTCGGCGACCAGCTTGGCAAGTTCAGGCCCGAATTCCGTCACAGGATCGGCCACAGTGCGGAGCACGGGATCGCCGATGATGCGGATATTCAGAATAGCCATGCGCGGATTTTCCTCACGGTTGGCGGCAATGGGACCAATCCAGTTTAGGCGCTAGGCGGTGCGGGCCTGGGCCAACGGCGGCGGGGCAATAGGGAGCAGGGCCGTGCCGGCACTGATGGTGTCGGCCGAGAGCTCCCACACGCGCCGGAGTGCGCAGAACTTCCACCAGTGGTGCTTGAGGACCTCGGGGTTGGCCCGCACCGGGCGGACCTCCGTTTCCCCAATGGCTACCGCCAGCAGGACCGGGTCTTCCCCGTACTTCCACGGTTCCCAGGTACCTGCCACCGGGTCCACCAGGCTCTCCTCGGCTTTCATGCCGGCCACCAGCTGCATCACCACTTTGTCGTCGAGGGACTTGACCTGGCCGTCCCGGGTGGTGCCTTTGGTTTTGTAGTCGATGAGGCAGATGCGGCCATTGATCCGCGCCACCAGGTCCAGGGTGCCGGCGTACCCCACCGCTTTGTTCCAGACGGTGATTTCCGGAGCAAGGGGCTCCACGCGGAAAAGCTCCCACCATTCATCGAACCGCACGGCGAAGGCTTCCTCCCCGTTGGCAGCCAGCGCTTCCCGCGCTTCCTTCATGGCATGGGGGCGTCCCAGTGCGCGCAGGGCGACCTGCTCGCAGTACGTGTGGACACGGTCCCCACGGCGCGCGGCATCGTCCCGATAAGTCTCAGCGGCCCTGGCCGCCCGGTTGATGGCCTGCTTGATCTTCGCCGGGCTGCCCAGGCAATCGGACAGCAGCGGGTCCTTGGCCAGGCTGCTTGCCCCCATGTAGCCAAACCACCCGTCCAGGCCGTGCGGCTGCTGGCTGATGACTGTGGTGATGGACGGCACGGAGAACTGTTCCGAGGTGGACCGGGCGTACATCCGGCCGTATTCGGTGGCATGGGCGAGGAGCGGATCAGTCATGGAAAAGACTCTTTCACAGGGGGCCGACAAAATCTCCGGGAGCCAGGCCCGGGCATAAAAAAGGTCCGCCTCCGCTGCTGATGAGCGGAAACGGACCTTCTGCGGTGGGCGATACTGGGTTCGAACCAGTGACCTCTTCGGTGTGAACGAAGCGCGCTACCACTGCGCCAATCGCCCCGATGCATTTGAATGCTAGCCCACCCGGCGGCCATTTCAAAAATCGGCCTCCGGATGCCGAATGCAGCCCCGCGGAATGCCCCATTCCCGCGGCCCGCCCCTTGGAAACACACTCCAGTTTTGTGCACCCCGCGGCAGCAGGGACGGCAGGGGATGCACAAATTACATGCATGTAAGCTGCATCTTTCCGCGCCATTGCTGGGATGCAGGGGCATGTGTAAAGCGGCCGGAACAGCCGATTTGGACTTTCCCGGAACCTCCTATATTGTTTTTACTCGTTGGAAGCGAGGAAATGCCCAAACGGCAAGGAATCAAACCCCAAACTGCGGACGTAGCTCAGCTGGTAGAGCACCACCTTGCCAAGGTGGATGTCGCGAGTTCGAATCTCGTCGTCCGCTCGCAGGACACTGTCACGGCAACGGTTGCTAAACCGGGGCTTACACGGTGGGTTGGCCGAGAGGCGAGGCAGCGGCCTGCAAAGCCGTATACACGGGTTCGAATCCCGTACCCACCTCGGTGAAAACCATGGTTTTTCGGATCCCTTCCGAATCAGCATGGGCGATTGGCGCAGCGGTAGCGCGCTTCCCTGACACGGAAGAGGTCACTGGTTCGATCCCAGTATCGCCCACTCGGCAAGGTAACTTGCCAACAGCAGTCCGGCCCCGGCCGGAACGCAATTGCGGACGTAGCTCAGCTGGTAGAGCACCACCTTGCCAAGGTGGATGTCGCGAGTTCGAATCTCGTCGTCCGCTCTCTTTTTTGAAACCCATTGGCCGGTCCTCCGGTTCCGGGCGATTGGCGCAGCGGTAGCGCGCTTCCCTGACACGGAAGAGGTCACTGGTTCGATCCCAGTATCGCCCACCCTCAAAGCAGCTCGTAAAGAGCTGCTTTTTTGTTGCCTTTTTAGGCCCCATCCGCTGCGGGCGAACGCCGAATCTTCCCAATGTCCTTGGAACTGCCCTCCCGCAGGTCTAGGATCGATTGCGCAAGGAGCGACCTGGCTCCGCGACCGAAGGGAGGTGCTCGTGGGACTGATTGACGATCTAAAGGGCAAGGCACAGGGTCTTATCCGCGGAAACGAGCAGACCATCAAGGACGGCATCACCAAAGCCGGCGATTTCGTCGACCAGAAGACCGGTGGCAAGTACACCGGCCACGTCGACAAGATCCAGGATGGCGCTTCCAAGCTCGTGGACAAGAATGGGACCCCTGGCGAGGCACCTGCCGCAGAGCAGGTCCCCCCGGTCAATCCCGTCAACCCGGCACCGCCGGCTGACCGGACTCCGTAAGGATCTCGGCCGGGGCATTGCCCCAGCACGTCAACGGGGCGCGGGTCCCGCCGGGAGGCGGCGCCCGCGCCTTTGGCGTTTAAATGCCCCGTGGCTGCCGGCCGCCGTGCTCTCACCGGCGATGGCCTGACCGGCTGACAGGTCGCCCAGTGGCGGCAGCACAGTCCGCAATTGCCACCCGAACCGCAACCACGGATAACCTGCCGGTATGGCGAAGTCTTCCGCACCCATCCGCCCCGGCCGGACGGCCAGGCCCTCCACCTTCGATTCCCGGCCCGTGGTTGCCGGTATTGTCACGGCCCTGGTGGGCTTTACGTCGTCCTTCGCGGTCGTCCTCGCCGGGCTCAAGGCCGTGGGGGCCAACCCGGCCCAGGCTGCCTCCGGACTGCTGGCTCTGACCCTGGCCGTCGGCGTCGGCGTCCTGCTGCTTGCATGGCGGTCCAAAGTTCCGGTCACGCTTGCCTGGTCCACACCGGGCGCAGCGCTGCTGGCCACGTCCGGCACGCCCGACGGCGGCTGGCCGGCCGCCGTCGGAGCCTTCCTTGCCGCCGGCGTGCTGATAGCCCTGACCGGGCTGGTCCCTGCCCTCGGCCGGCTGATGGCGCGGATCCCCGCATCGCTCGCCCAGGCAATGCTGGCCGGCGTCCTGCTGCAGTTATGCCTTGCGCCGTTCACTGCACTGAGCACTGTTCCGCTCTTTGTGGCCCCGGTCATTGCCTGCTGGCTGCTCATGATGAAGTTCGCCCCGCGTTGGGCTGTGCCTGCGGCACTTGTGGTGGCGCTGGGAGTAATCACCTTCTCCCTGGCTGGCACCGGCAGTGCGTTCGGAACGGGCGGGGTGCTGCCGGAACTCGTGTGGACCACGCCGTCCTTCAGCCTGCAGGCCATGGCGGGCATTGCCCTGCCGTTGTTTGTGGTCACCATGGCCTCCCAGAACGTTCCGGGTGTGGCGGTGTTGCGGTCGTTCGGATTTGCGACACCATGGCGGGCATCGATGCTGGTGACCGGTGCCGGCACCGTCCTGGGCGCGCCGTTCGGCGGCCATGCCATCAACCTTGCCGCACTGAGCGCGGCACTTGCTGCCGGCCAGGAGGCCGGCAGCAACCGGAACAGGCGCTGGGTTGCAGGATTTACCTCCGGGCTGGCCTACCTGGTCCTGGCCGCATTCTCGGCAGCGCTGGTCACCCTGGTCAGCGCGGCACCGGCGGGCATGCTGGAAGCGGTGGCAGGGCTGGCGCTCCTGGGCACGCTGGCGGCGTCGGTCTCTTCGGCCCTGGCTGATGCCGAGGACCGCATTGCCCCGGCCGTCACGTTCCTGATGGCCGCTTCAGGGCTCGCGTTCGGCGGGATCGGATCGGCTTTTTGGGCGCTCCTTGCCGGCCTGCTGGTAAGGACGCTGCTGGTCCCCCGCCGGGAGCGGGAACTGCTGGAGGAAGGGCACGCAGGCTCTAAGGACAGCGCCTAGGAACTGCCGGTGAGGGGCACTGCGCGGGCCGTCGCCGCCCCGCCGAACTGACTAGGACGGTTCGTGGTTCTGGCCTTCGCGGGCCAGTGCGGTAAGCCTGGACACCGCGCGGAAGTACTTCTTCATGTAGCCGCCGGCCATCATTTCCTCTGTGAAGAGCTTGTCGAACGGCACGCCGCTGGCAAGGATGGGGACGTCCTTGTCGTAGAGTCGGTCCGCAAGGACCACGAACCGCAGCGCCACGGCCTGCTCGGTGATGGTCTCCACGTTGCGCCACACCACACCGTCGATCCCGTCGATGAGTTGGCGGTACCGGCTGGGGTGCACTCCGGCGAGGTGGTGGATCAGGGTGCTGAACTCGTCCTGGGCCACCGTCTTGCCGTCGAACTCGGCCTTCATGTGGGATGACAGTTCACTGTTCTTCAGCGGGGCCGGGGCTGCCGGCAAGCCGCGGTGGCGGAAGTCTTCGCCGTCAATGCGGATGACGTCGAACTGGTCCGCCAGGACCTGGATCTCGCGCTGGAAATCCACAGCGGCAAAGCGGCCGTCACCCAGCGAGCCGGGCAGGGTGTTGGAGGTGGCAGCCAGCTTTACGCCGGCGTCGGCCAGTTCACGCATCAGCCGGGACATCAGGACTGTGTCGCCCGGGTCGTCGAGTTCGAATTCGTCGATGCACACCAGCTTGTAGCTGCTGAGTGCGTCAACTGTTTTGCGGAAAGACAGGGCGCCCACCAGGTTGGTGTACTCAACGAAGGTGCCGAAGGCCTTCAGTCCGGGGGCGGCGTGCCAGAGCGAAGCAAGGAGGTGGGTCTTGCCCACGCCGAATCCGCCGTCCAGGTAGATACCGGCACGCGAACTGTCCTTCTTGCCGAACAGTTTTTTGAAGAGCCCGCCGCCGTCAGACGGTGCCACGTTGCCGGCGAACCCCTCCAGGGCCTGGACGGCAGCAGCCTGGCTGGGCTGCTTCGGGTCCGGACGGTAGCTGGCGAAGGACACCTGGCCAAACCGCGGCGATGGATAGAAACCCTTAAGGAGTTCGTTCACCGACACTGCAGGAGTGCGCGCCGCAAGCTGTTCGATCTGTACCAAGGTGGTCCGTTCTGCTGGTAGGTGGTCCCCAGAAAGGATACCGGCTTCGCGGTCCCCGTCCGGGCACAGCGTCGGCGGGACCACCAGGGGTGATGAAGCCAACATTTCGTCCTGTTAACGGAATACGGACAACGCATCTGCCGCTGGATAGTGTGGGGAAAGGTCCCCATGCAGGAGCCGTTTTCCGCACTGCGCGGCCCTCCCGTGTCCTCGATGAAAGGCCAACACCATGCCCTACCCCGTTGAACAGAATGAAAAGTTCGCCGCCTATGCCCACCCGGAGCGGCTGGTTTCCACCGAGTGGCTTGCCTCCGCCCTGGAGAGCGGCGCCGTTGCCAACGGTGAGCTGGTGGTCGTGGAATCGGACGAGGACGTGCTGCTGTACGAGACCGGCCACATCCCCGGCGCAGTGAAGATCGACTGGCACACCGACCTGAACGACGACGTCACCCGCGACTACGTTGACGGCGCAGCCTTCGCTGAGCTGGCCGCCTCGAAGGGCATCTCCCGCGACACCACCGTGGTGATCTACGGCGACAAGTCCAACTGGTGGGCCGCCTACGCCCTGTGGGTCTTCACCCTGTTCGGCCACCAGGACGTGCGCCTGCTCGACGGCGGCCGGGACAAGTGGATCGCCGAAGGCCGGGACCTGACCAGGGACAAGCCTGCGCCCGCCACGGGCGACTACCCCGTGGTGGAGCGCGACGACGCCCCCATCCGCGCCTTCAAGGACGACGTGCTGGCCCACCTGGGCAAGCCCCTGATCGACGTCCGCTCCGCCGAGGAGTACACCGGCCAGCGCACGCACATGCCGGCGTACCCGGAAGAGGGCGCACTGCGCGGCGGCCATATCCCCACTGCTGCCTCTGTGCCGTGGGCCCGCGCAGCGGCCGAAGACGGCACGTTCCGCAGCCGGGAAGAACTTGACGCCATTTACCTCGGCGAGGCCGGCCTTGCCGCGGGCGACGACGTGGTGGCCTACTGCCGCATCGGCGAGCGTTCCAGCCACACCTGGTTCGCACTGAAGTTCTTGCTGGGCTTCGAGTCCGTCCGTAACTATGACGGCTCCTGGACCGAGTGGGGCAACGCCGTCCGCGTCCCCATTGTCAAGGGCGCCGAGCGCGGCTCCTTCCCGGTCGCCGTTGGAGTCTGACGAAGGCTCCCGCGTAAACTTGCCCTGATGACTACTCAAGCCTTGCCTTCCGCCCTCGCGGCGATTGTGGACGACTTCCAGGCCCTGTCCGAGCCCGAGCGGCTGCAGCTGCTGCTCGAATTCTCGGAGGGGCTTCCGGAACTTCCCGAACGGCTCACCAACCATCCCGAACTCCTGGAGCAGGTAGTGGAGTGCCAGTCGCCGCTGTTCCTGACCATCGAAACGGAAAAGGACGGCACTGCCGGTACTGGCACCGCCGTCCGGCTCTTTTTCAAAGCCCCCGCCGAAGCGCCCACCACGCGTGGCTTCGCCGGAGTGCTGCACGAAGGCCTGGACGGGCTCTCGGCGGCGGAAATCCTTGCGGTACCGGATGATATGCCCGAACTGCTGGGCCTCACCCGGGCCATCACCCCGCTCCGGATGAGGGGCATGACGGCGATGCTGGGCAGGATCAAGCGCAAGGTAGCTGCAGCGTCCGGCGCCAGCGCCTGACGCCACCACCACGTGGCACGCAAAAGCACTGGACAGGGAACCCCGGCCACGGCGGCACTTGCCGCCGCCGGGGTTCCCTTCGTGCTGCACCCCTATTCCCATGATCCGGCCGCGGACAGCTACGGAGCGGAGGCGGCCGCAGTCCTGGGGATCGATCCGGCACGGGTGTTCAAGACCCTGATGGTGGAGGTTGAAGGCAGGCTGGCCGTGGGCATCGTCCCCGTCAGCGGGACCCTGGACCTGAAGGCCTTCGCTGCAGCGATGGGGGCAAAGAAGGCCGCCATGGCAGATCCGGCCGCCGCGCAGCGCCGGACCGGCTACGTGCTGGGCGGTATCTCACCGCTTGGCCAACGGCTCCCCTCCCCTACAGTGCTCGATTCCTCCGCCCTGGAGCTGGACACCTTGCTCGTGTCCGGCGGCCGGCGCGGCCTGGATATCGAACTCGCACCGCTGGACCTTGTCCGGCTGACCGACGCAGTCACCGCGCCGATCGGCAGTAAGGCGTCGCTGCCTGGCCAGGCTTGCCAGCCAGGCTGATCAGCTCGGCTGCTCTCCCGGGCGGGTACCCGGGTTGAGGCGCGGCGCGAGCTGCTGCCGCAGCCACGCCTTCACCAGCCGCTCCCAGCGCTCGGGGTCCACGTTCCATTCCTTGGTGTGCCGTGCGTGGTTGAAGGCTTCGAAGGTCACCATTTCGGGGTTCCGCTCGGCCAGCAGCGCGGACGGCTTATAGGGCACGTACTCGTCATCGACGCTGTGCAGGATCAGGGTGGGGGTCCGGAGTTCGACGGCGCGTGAGACCCAGTCCATGGCCTTGAGGTCCACGGGCGCGGACAATCCCGTCAGCCTGCGCCCCAGCGGATGCCCCAGCATGAGCTGCCCGTACCGGCCCACCAGCGAGGGAATCCGGTTCAGCTGCGCATGGTGGGCAAGGACGTTGACCCAATCGATGACCGGCGCGTCAAGGACCATGCCCCGGATCAGGTGCCGGTACCGGGACAGGTCCGCTGCCTGCAGGCAGATGGCCCCGCCCATGGACCAGCCAAAGAGCACAATCTCCTCGGCCCCGTTGTCCAGTGCATACCCGATGGCCGCCTCAATGTCCTGCCATTCCGTGGAACCCAGTCCGTACCGGCCGTCATCCGCCGACGGCGCCAGGCCGTCATTGCGGTAGGAGAGCAGCAGGCTGGTCAGCCCCAGCTCCAGCGCCGGACCCACCGCGCGCAGCGCTTCCTGCCGGGTTGCGCCGCGCCCGTGGACCATGAGAGCCCAGGTCCGGGCGGTCCCGCCGGCGCGGACCAGCCAGGCCGGCGCCTCGCCGCGTTCCACGGGGATGGCCACCTCTTCGGCTGAATAGCCGGCGGCGGCAGGGTCCGGGTAGAGTGCGCCGCTCCACCAGCCCCAGCGGGCGGCGGAGAGGTCTCCGGCATAGACCGCTTCGACTTCTCGCAGCACCGTCCGCTCCGCCGGCGAGTACGAGACGATGCGGCCTATCCTGGCGTGCCCCCTGCCGCCGTCGAAATAGAAGCCGTACCGGCCGTCCACCGTGGTGTCGTCCGTGGCGGCCAGGATCACCTGCTGCTTTTGCCCGTCGCGAATGACTGCGAGGACCTCCTGGTCCGACGTCCGCTGCCGTGCCGGCGTAATGACGCGGCGGGCGAAATACACGGCGAGCGCGGACGAACCCGCAGCCAGGAGCCCGGTCAGGGAACTTCCCGCGATGGCACCGGCGATAGCCCATCGGGTCCCCAGCGACATGCCCCCTGTTTCCGGGGTGTGGGCAGTGTGCTCCGGGCGCGTCCGCAGATAAGAAGCCATGCTCCTATTCTTACCGTCAGCTCAAGGATCATCGCATTCCGGCCCGGGCGGGTCCTGTGTGGAACGGCGCCTGTGCACCGTGACAGGCCCGTGTACGGGTTGGTGCGGCGCCCCACCTACAGGGCTAGGCTAAGGCCATGAGTGAACCCATCGTCATCCTGACCGAAGAGCCACTGGGGGCGGACGACCGCCTGAACATCGAACGCCTGGTGGACGGAGCAGACTCCCGGCTGCTGGTCCTTGTTCCAGCCAATACCGAGCGGCACCTGCTGGTGGATTTCCTCGAACACCTCTCCCTGCTGGAAATTGCCGCGGCTTTCCGCGAACTCACGTCCCGCGGGCCGGACCCCGCAGAGGAACGCGCCCACGCCACGGAGACCCTGTCTGCCTCACTTGCCGCCCTGGAAGGACTGGGGGCCGGAGTCGACGGCGAGGTGGTGGACGGCGGTGCGGTCAACGGACTGGTGGCCAAGGTCAGGGACACCGGCGCCGCGCAGGCAGTGGTGATCACGCGGCCGCACGCGGTGTCCGATACCTTCCACACCGACTGGGCGAACAAGGCCCAGGACCAGCTCGGCATTCCCGTCCTGCACCTGTACGCAGGATCGGGATTTATCGGCGACTCCTAGGCGTTGACCACAGCATGAGTATCTTCGGAAACAACATTTTCGGAAACAAGGCCACCCACGCTGTCGCGGACCCGGCAGCCGATACCCACGGCACCGGAGGGCAGGACGGCGGGGACGGGGCCGCCGTGCAGAAGTCCGATGCGCAGTGGCGCGAAGAGCTGACACCCGAGGAGTACCGCGTCCTCCGGCAGGCGGGTACCGAGCGCCCTTACACCGGCGAGTACTGGGACACGCACACTGCGGGCGTGTATCAGTGCCGGGCCTGCGGGACCGAACTGTTCACCAGCAATGAGAAGTTCGATTCGCACTGCGGCTGGCCGTCGTTCTGGGCCCCTCTGGCCGAGGGTACCGTCCGCTACATTCACGACCGGACCATGGGGATGGACCGCGTGGAGGTCCGCTGCGGCGCCTGCGATTCACACCTGGGCCATGTGTTCGACGGCGAGGGCTACGGTACTCCCACGGACCAGCGCTACTGCATCAACTCCGTTTCACTGCGACTCGTCCCGAAGGACGGGGCAGTGGCGGCGGACGGCACAACGGCAGGCTGATTCAGCTGCCAGTGCCGGCGGGCGGGGCGCGGCGGTCAGCCAGGCCTGGCCCGCCCGCTGGCCCGTTTAAGGGCGTGGGCAGAGCGACCATCCCCCAGCGCGGTGCAGGCTCAACGGGACGACCACAGCGCTGAGAAATAGTATTTCTTAGTCTCAACCGCTTTTCAGATTAGTTCTGCTTGTTGCTTGCTACGCTCCGAAGAGAGAAGCAAGCAACGCCCAGAAAGGCAGCGACGATGACTGAAACCCTCACCGCCGTCCCCCGGATTTCCGCGGACAACCAGGACTGGCTCCGGCTCCGGACCGCAGCGTCGGCCCTCCAGGCCCTGCAGGCCCCGGACGGCTCCGTGCCGGATGCGGCCAGCCACACCACGGCAGCAATGCACGTGGACACCATCGTGGACGCCGTCCGGGCCCTCGCTCCAGCCTTCCCGCACGATGCCACCTACCTGGACACCGTCTGCGCCGACTTCACGGCCTGGGTGGCCGGCGGATTCGCTGTTCCGGACTTCCTCTCTTCGCTGCTGTCCTTCCAGCCCCAGGAGCAGCGGCAGGACGGCCTTCAGCACTTGGTGATCTTCCCCATGTACACCCAAAACGGCAGCAACAGCCGGCTGGTGGAGGCCGTCCTGATCGAGGTCATCTGGCCGGAGTTCATCGCCGGCCTGGAGGCGGGCGACTACTCCAACAGACTGTTTGTTCCCATCCGGTTCGTGGACTTCACCGCAGGCTACGACACCAACTCCGCAGTCCTCTTCCCGGAAACCGTGGCCGTCAGCACCACACCCACCTTCACCTGGGGCGCAATCTTTGCCGACCGCGAAGCTGCGCGCTTCCGGCGCGTGCTCAAAGCCGCCGCGGAAACCACCCGCCTGGAACTGCCCGAAGGCGCCGCTGAGCTGCTGGCCGACCAGGACCTGACCGAGGCCACCTTCGTCATGTGGGACCTGATCCACGACCGGACCCACATGCGCGGCGACCTGCCCTTCGATCCGTTCATGATCAAGCAGCGCATGCCCTTCTTCCTTTACTCACTGGAAGAACTCCGCTGCGACCTCACAGCCTTCCGGGAATCCGTGCGCATCGAAAAGGACGACGAGGCGGACCCCGAAGCCCGCCGGCACGCCAAACTGGTGCAGTATGCCGTGATCTTCGACAGGATCTTCCGCTTCGCCATCACCGGCAGCCGCGTCCGCAACTACGACGGCCTGGGCGGCCAGCTGCTGTTCGCCTGGCTGCACCAGCAGCACGTCCTGCACTGGACCGACACCCGACTCACCATCGACTGGGACGGCGTGCCGGACGCGGTAATCGCACTGGGTGCCCGCATTGACGATCTCTACTGGCGCTCCATCGACCGGCCCAAGACCGCCCACTGGCTGGCCGCCTACGACCTCATCTCCGGCACGGTCACGCCCAACCCCGCGTCCGTCTGGGCAAAGGGCCCGGACGCCCTCCCGCTGTCCGGTGCCCCGCGCGGCTTGACCGACCAGGTGTTGGACGATGAATTCCCGCTCTCCATGTTCTACGAGGCTTTGGAGAAGAAGATGCGCCCTGTCATCGAGTCCACCGCGGGCATCACCGGCAGTTCGGCGCTGTGAGCGGAACCTCCGGCTCGCTTCCGGCTTTCACCGTCCTCGTCACAGGCGGCAGCGGAGCCTCCGGGGTTGCGGTCGCGGGCGCCCTCCGCGCGGCCGGGCACCGGGTCATCACGGTGGGTTCCGATCAGCAGCGGATCGAGGCAGCAGCACAACAGGCGGGCGACGGCGTCACGCCCCTCACGTGCGACCTCGCCCGGCTCGACGACGTCAGGCAGCTCCGCGACGACGTCGCGCTCCAGGCCGGGGCCGTCGACGCCGTCATCCACCTGGTGGGCGGATGGCGGGGAGCGCAGGGAATCCCCGACCAGTCCGACGAGGACTGGGATTTCCTCGAGCGGGGTGCCGTCACGACGCTGCGCAACATCACGCGGGTGTTTTTTGACGACATCGCCGCCTCCCCGCACGGCAGGTTCGCCATGGTCTCCTCCACTGCCGTGGAAAGTCCGGCGGCCAGCGTGGCCAACTACGTGGCCGCCAAAGCTGCCGCCGAAGCGTGGACCATGGCCGTGGCGGACGGTTTCCGCCGCGCGGCCGCGACCGGCGGCGACGGGCAGGCGGCCGCCGTCGTCCTCGTGGTGAAGGCCCTCGTGGACGACGGGCTGCGCCGCAGCCACCCGGAGCGGACGTTCCCGGGAGCCACGGACGTGGCCGAACTCGCGGCAGCGGTGGTGGGGCTGTTCGACGCCCCGGCGGTCGAGCTGAACGGCACCCGGGTCCGGCTGGCTCCGTGACCCGCCAGGACCCCGCCGCACAGGGGCAGCCCGCCCCGCAAGCCATACATAGACTGGGAATGTGAGCAAAGCCATGACAACCACAGCAGAGACCGGCGCGGCCCTTCGGCTGCACGACCCCAACGTGCGGGGCTTCGCCTCGGACAACTACTCCGGCGTCCACCCGGAGATCCTTGCGGCGCTTGCCGCCGCCAACGAAGGCCACCAGGTGTCCTACGGCGAGGACGACTACACCTCGCGGCTGCACGAGATCATGGAGGAACACTTCGGGCCAGGCATCGAATGCTTCCCCGTGTTCAACGGAACCGGGGCGAACGTCCTCTCGCTGCAGTCTCTACTCCCCCGCTGGGGGGCCGTGGTGTGCGCCTCCACAGCCCACATCAACATGGACGAAAACGGGGCACCGGAACGCATCGGCGGCATCAAGCTGCTGCAGGTCCCCACCCCGGACGGAAAGCTGACTCCGGAACTGATCGACAAGGAGGCGTGGGGCTGGGGTGACGAGCACCGCGCACAGCCGCTGGCCGTCTCCATCACCCAGACCACCGAACTGGGCACGTGCTACACCCCGGAGGAAGTGCGCGCCATAGCCGACCATGTCCACGCCAAGGGCATGAAGCTGCACATGGACGGTGCCCGGCTGGCGAACGCCGCAGCCCACCTGCAGGTGCCGCTGCGGGCCTTCACCCGGGACGCCGGCGTCGACATCCTCTCCTTCGGCGGCACCAAGAACGGCCTGCTGTTCGGCGAGGTGGTGGTGGCGCTGAACCCAGAAGCCGCCCACGGCCTGGTGTACCTGCGCAAGATGAACATGCAGCTGGCATCCAAAATGCGCTTCATGTCCGCCCAGTTCATTGCCCTGCTCGAAGGCGGCCTCTGGCTGCGTTCGGCCTCCCATGCCAACGCGATGGCTTCCAGGCTCCGCGCCGCCGTGGACACCATCGACGGCGTCCGGCCCACCCAGAAGACGGAGTCCAACGGAGTCTTTGCCGTGCTGCCCGAAGGAGTGGCGGACCGGCTCCGTGCATCCTTCCGGTTCTACGACTGGGACGAAGCCGCCAGGGAAGTGCGCTGGATGTGTTCGTTCGACACCACCGAAGGGGACGTGGATTCGTTCATCGCCGCCATCCGCCACGAACTGCGTGACTACGACGGCGGGCAGGCCGGCTGAGGCGCACGTGACGGCGAGCCTCCCCGGACAGCGCTGAAGGGTTGCGTAATCTGCCATGGTGAACGCACTTGACCAGGTTCCCCCGGATTTCCTCCACGCTCTGGGAACCCTCAGGAAAGCCCGGTGCCGCAAGGAACTCCACCTCGCGGAAATCCCCGCGCCGGCCCGCCTGGCACCCTTCGCCGTCGCCCTGGGCGCGGAAGTCATGGCCCAGGGCGCCGGGACCGCAGCACCTCCCCTGCACGGACCGGCGGCAATGGCCCTGGCGGCCGCCGGGACCGCGGAGGACAGCGACACGGAGCTCGCCACCGGGCGCTTCATCCTGCTGCACGACCCCGAAGGCTCTGCAGTGTGGGACGGGGAATTCAGGATCGTCACCTATATCCGTGCGGAGCTCGAACCGGACATGGGCAACGACGAGATGCTCGGTACGGTGGCTTGGACCTGGCTGGTGGAGGCCCTGGAAAACCACAACGCCCCCTACCGGGCCGCCGGCGGGACCGCCACCCGGGTCCTGTCCGAAAGCTTCGGGACCCTCTCCGAACGGCCCGGGACCATCGACATCGAACTGCGGGCGTCCTGGACACCCGCCACACCGGACGTCACGGCACACCTCGAAGCCTGGTCCGATATGGTGTGCACCTTCGCGGGCCTCCCGCCCCTGCCCGACGGCGTCACGCCCCTGCCGCAACGGCGCCGGAACTGACGCCCGTCCAGCCCTGCCGGGAGCCGGCCAGCGGACTGCCGGCGCGCAGGACCGGTAAACTGGGGTCATCATGACCCCTAACAACCCGGAAAACACCACGGCCGGCGCTCCGGCTGCTGATACCGCACCCCACATCACCGTGGAGGGCTTCGACAGCCCCATCCCCGAAATCATCGAACTCGACGCACCCCGTGAGGGCGTCCCCCTGGTCATTGAGACCCAGGCAGGGCTGGAACGCTGCGCAGCCGCCATCGCTGCAGGAACCGGACCGGCAGGAGTGGACGCAGAGCGAGCCTCCGGATTCCGCTACGGCCAGCGTGCCTTCCTCGTGCAGATCCGCCGCGAAGGCGCCGGCACCTGGCTGATCGATCCCGAGCCTTTTGATGACCTCGCCATTATTAACGATGCGCTCCGCGGCGTCGAGTGGATCCTGCACGCCGCAACCCAGGACCTTCCTTGCCTGTCGGAGCTGGGCATGTGGCCGGACAAACTCTTCGACACAGAACTCGCCGCCCGGCTGGCAGGGCTTCCCCGCGTGGGCCTTGCCGCCGTCATCGAACAGCTGCTTGGCTTCGGCCTGGCCAAGGAACACTCCGCCGCCGACTGGTCCGCCCGCCCCCTCCCCGAGCCGTGGCTGCGCTACGCAGCCCTTGACGTCGAGGTCCTCAGTGAGCTGCGGGAAGAGCTGGTGGAACTGCTCCAGGCCGACGGCAAGCTGGAGTATGCCGAGCAGGAGTTTGCCGCGATCCTGGCAGCGGGCATCGCTCCGCCGCGGCTGGACCCGTGGCGGAAGACCTCCGGCCTGCACCAGATCAGGGACCGGCGCCAGCTGGCCGCCGTCAGGGAACTGTGGCTGGAACGCGACGCACTGGCCCGCAAGCGCGACGTCGCACCCGGCCGGCTGATCCCGGACTCCGCACTGGTGTCCGCCGCCAAGGCCATGCCCGCCACCGTTCCCCAGCTCCTGGGGACCAAGGGCTTCCACGGCCGTGCGGCGCAGCGTGAGGCTCCGCGCTGGCTCCGTTGCATCGCCGCCGCCCGGGACCTGGACGACCTTCCCCCGCTGCACCTGGCAACCAACGCCCCGCCGCCGCCCAGGGTCTGGGCGGAACGCGACCCCGAGGCTGCCGCAAGGCTCGCCACGGCCAGGCCGCTGCTGCAGGAGCGCGCCGACCAGCTGAACCTCCCGGTGGAAAACCTGCTCACGCCCGACTACCTCCGCCGGGTTGCATGGCGCCCGCCGGCAGCGATCAGCGAAGAGTCGGTAGCCGGTGAGCTGCGCGGACTCGGTGCGCGCGAGTGGCAGGTGGAGCTCACCGCCCCGCTCATCACCCGCGCATTCCTGGACCCACAGCCGCTTCCGCCCAAAGAGCAAAAAGCCGCGGTCGCCGCGGGCAGCTAGCCTTCCGGCGCCCTGTCACTCTGGCCTTGCAGCCTAAGTTACTCGCGAGTAACATCGGACGTACTGCCGCACACCCTGCCGTCCTTCGGCATGTGCGCGGCGCCTACGTCTCGATGAGGAGTTACACGTGAGCCACACCGGAAGCGGCGCCCCCCGGCGCACTGTCCGCGACGTCGTCTTTGTTGACGGCCTCCGCACGCCCTTCGGCCGGGCCGGTGAGAAGGGGATCCATGCCGGTACCCGCGCCGACGACCTGATCGTAAAGTGCATCCGCGAGCTGCTGCGCAGGAACCCCTCGCTGCCGCCGGAGCGGGTGGATGAGGTGGCCATTGCCGCCACCACCCAGACCGGCGACCAGGGCCTCACCCTGGGCAGGACCGCTGCGCTGCTGGCCGGACTGCCACGCACCGTCCCGGGCTTTGCCGTGGACCGCATGTGTGCCGGCGCCATGACCGCCGTGACGTCCACGGCCGGCGGCATCGGTTTCGGCGCGTACGACGTCGTCATCGCCGGCGGAGTGGAGCACATGGGCAACCACCCCATGGGCTCCGGCGCCGACCCGAACCCCCGTTTCATGTCCGAACGGCTGGTGGACCCCGCCGCCCTGAACATGGGCAACACCGCCGAGAACCTGCACGACCGCTTCCCCGCCATCACGAAGCAGCGCAGCGACGCCTACGCCGTCGCATCCCAGGACAAGCTGGCCGCAGCCTACCGCGAGGGCCGGATCCTGCCCGACCTGGTGCCGGTAGCCGGCCGGAAACCGGGCCAGGGATGGACCGTGCACAGCGTGGACGAACCGCCACGTCCCGGGACCACCATTTCCGACCTCGCCGGACTCCGCACTCCCTTCCGCGCGCACGGCCGCGTAACCGCCGGCAATTCCGCGGGCCTCAACGACGGCGCAACCGCCGCCGTCCTGGCCTCGGGTGAAGCGGCGGCTGAGCTTGGCCTCCCGGTGAAGATGCGGCTGGTCAGCTACGCCTACGCCGGCGTGGAGCCTGAAGTCATGGGCATCGGCCCGGTCCCGGCCACCGAGAAGGCACTGCAGAACGCGGGCCTCACCATCGGCGACATCGGCCTCTTCGAGATCAACGAGGCGTTCGCCGTCCAGGTCCTGAGCTTCCTGGACCACTTCGGCATTGCCGACGACGACCCCCGGGTTAACCGCTACGGCGGCGCGATTGCCGTGGGCCACCCCCTCGCCTCCTCCGGCGTCCGGCTGATGACCCAGCTGGCCCGCCAGTTCGAAGAGGACCCGTCAGTGCGCTACGGCATCACCGCCATGTGCGTGGGACTCGGGATGGGCGGGACCGTTATCTGGGAAAACCCGCACCACGCCGATTACAGTGGCGGCACCGGCACCGCAGGAACAGCAACCACCGCCCCGGCAGCAGTCCAGACCGAAGGAGCCACAGCATGAGCGCCGCAGATTTCACCGGATTCGCCAGCCTGTTCCCCAACGAAACCGTCACCCATTCCTACGTCCAGGACATTCCGCTTCCGGCTGCCCCAGGCGCGGAGAGCCCCGGAACGTTTGCCCTGGTCACGCTGGACAACGGCCTGGACCACGGCAAACCCACCACACTGGGTCCCAACACGCTCGTGGAACTCGGCACGGTGCTGGAAGGCCTGCGGGACCGTGCCGCCCGCGGTGAGATCACCGGCGTCGGGGTTACCGGCAAGCCCTACTACCTCGTGGCCGGAGCAGACCTCTCTGCGGTGAAATCGCTGGAAGAGCGCGAGCACGGACTCCACATGGCCCAACTGGGCCACGATGTGTATGCAACGCTGGCCAACCTGGGCGTTCCCAGCTTCGCGTTCATCAACGGCACCGCCCTTGGCGGCGGACTGGAAATCGCACTCCAGTCCACCTACCGCACCGTGTCCACGGGCGCCGGCGCCCTGGCCCTCCCCGAAGCCCTCCTGGGGCTGGTCCCGGGCTGGGGCGGCGTCTACCTGCTCCCTCGCCTAGTCGGGCCTGAGAACGCCGTCAAGGTGATGATCGAGAACCCGCTCAGCAACAACCGGACCCTCAGCGGCCCGCAGGCCTTCGACCTTGGCATCGCGGATGCCCTGTTCGAGCCCGCCGACTTCCTGGAGCAGTCCCTTGCCTGGGCCGCGAAAGTCATCTCCGGCGAGCTGGTCCCGGAACGCGCCAACGCCGTCGACCCTTCCCACCCGGACACCGCAGGCCGCTGGGCCGCCGCGGTGGCTGCGGGCCGGAAGTTCGTGGAGTCCAAGACGTCGAATGCGGCGCCCGCCCCGGGCAAGGTCCTGGACCTGATGGAAGCCAACCGCACCATGAACCAGTCAGAATCGGCAGCCGTCGAATGCGAGACACTGGCCGGGCTGATGCAGACTGATGAATTCCGCGCCACCGTCTACGCCTTCCTGGACCTCGTCCAGAAACGGTCCAAGCGTCCCGCCGGCGCCCCCGACCGCAAACTCGCCCGCCCCATCACCAAAGTCGGTGTGGTGGGAGCCGGCCTGATGGCCGGCCAGCTGGCGCTGCTGTTTGCCCGCCAGCTGAAGGTGCCGGTGGTACTGACCGACATTGACCAGGCCCGGGTGGACAAGGGCGTTGGCTACGTCCACGGCGAAGTGGACAAACTGCTGGCGAAGAAGCGGATCAGCGCGGACGCCGCCAACCGCACCAAGGCGCTGGTGTCCGGCTCGGTGTCCAAGGCGGCCTTCACGGATGCTGATTTCGTGATCGAGGCGGTCTTTGAGGAACTCAGCGTCAAGAAGCAGGTGTTCGCAGAGCTGGAGGCCGTCGTTTCGGCAGACTGCATCCTCGCCACCAACACGTCGTCGCTCTCGGTGACGGCCATGGCCGAGGACCTGCAGCACCCGGAACGGCTGGTGGGGTTCCACTTCTTCAATCCGGTGGCCGTGATGCCGCTGCTGGAGATCGTCCGCGCCCCGCGGACCGATGTCGCCGTACTGGCCACCGCCTTCGAACTCGCAAAGACGTTGAAGAAGACCGGCGTCCTGGTCAAGGACGCCGCCGCCTTCGTGGTCAACCGGATCCTGCTGCGCCTGATGGGCGAGGTGACGGCCGCCTTCGATGAAGGAACACCGGCCGATGCGGCGGACAGCGCCCTGAAGCCGATGGGCCTGCCGATGTCCCCCTTCACGCTGCTGGCCATGGTGGGCCTGCCGGTGGCCCAGCACGTCCAGGAGTCGCTGAACACTGCCTTCGGTGACCGGTTCCCGGTGTCCGCCAACCTCCACAAGCTGATCGACAACGGTGTGAAGGGCCTTTGGGAAACCGGGCCGGACGGGTCGGTGGCCATCCCGGACTCCACCCTGTCGCTGATGTCTTTCGGCACCAGCCCCTCCACCGCCGGCCAGGTGCTGCGGCGCACGCAGGACGCCCTGGCGGAAGAAATCGGACTCATGCTGGACGAAGGCGTGGTGGCAGGACCGGAAGACATCGATCTCTGCATGATCCTGGGCGCCGGGTGGCCCATGTTCCTCGGTGGCATCACGCCGTACCTCGACCGGGTGGGTGCCTCCGAACGGGTCAACGGCAAGCGGTTCCTCCCGCCCGGCGTGGCGTCGGGTCCGGCCGCCGGCTAGGCCTGCCGCGGCCTGCGGGCCGCCGCTCAGCGCTCCGTGAGCCGGCCGCCGTCGAGGGCCACCAGGCGGTGGGCCGCCGTCCGTGCATAGTCCAGGTCATGGGTGACCAGCACGACGGCGGCCCCCTCCGCGGCCGCGGAGCGGACGGCTGCGTCCAGCACGGCCAGGCCGTCGCCGTCCAGTGCCACGGTGGGCTCGTCAAGGGCGATGACCGATGGCCTCCGGGCCAGGACGATGGCCAGTGCCAGCAGCCGCTGGCCTGACGCGGACAGCTCAGCGGGGTGTCCGTGGGCGGCACCTTGAAGCCCGACCGCCGCCAGCGCGGCCGCGGCCCGTTCGCCTGCTGCGGCAGCGCCGGCCAGGCGGTCCAGGCCGAAGCGGACCTCACGCAGGAGCGTCCGCTCGAACAACTGGTCGCGGGGATGCTGGAAGAGCAGGCCCACCGCGGCGGCAGTCTCCCCCGCCGCACGTCCCGCGATGTCGCTGCTGTTCACCAGCACGGAGCCGGTTGTCGGCCGCAGCAGCCCGTTCAGGTGCCGCAGGAGGGTCGACTTGCCCGCACCGTTGGGCCCCGTGACGGCAACAATCTCCCCCGGACGCACCGCCAGGTTGATGCCCGCCAGGACCAGGGGCTGCCGGGGTGGCTGGGCGGCGTTCCTGCTGCGGGCCAGCCAGTGGCCTTTGTTGCGGGGCCGCCTGGCGTCCGGACCATAGCTGAAGGAGACGTCACGCAGCTCCAACGCCGCGCCGGCTCCGGCTGTCTCCCGCGGCGGCGCTGGAACCGCGGCGGTGCCTGCTGCGGCTGGAACCTCCGCATTGCCTGTGGAGGCTGGGGCCGTTCGCGCGGTTGACAGGGCGCCCCGGTCGACCCCCGCGGCGCCACCCACCCGCCGGATTCCCGCAGGAACCAGGCCGGTCTCCGGGCCGAGGCTGGCAGGATCGCCGGCGGCCGCCACGGTCCCGGCAGCGAGCACCAGCCACTGGTCCGCTGCCAGCAGGAGCCCGTCGATCACCTGGCTCAGGATCACGACGGCGGTTCCCGACGCCACGAGGTGCCGCACCAGGGCCGCCAGTTCATGAGCCCCTGCCGCGTCCAGGGAGGCGAACGGCTCGTCCATGACCAGCACGGCAGGCCCGCTGATGACGGCGCAGCCAATGGCCAGGCGCCGCAGCTGCCCGCCGGAGAGCCGGGCCGGGTTCCTGTCGAGCAGCCCGGTGAGCCCCAGGAGGCCTGCCGTGCGTGCCACCGCGGCAACCATGGCGGGGCGGGGTACTCCTGCGTTCTCCAGCCCGAAAGCCAGTTCCTCGGCGACCGTCGCCCTGACAGTGGAAAGGGCCGCTGCCGCGTCCTGGGGGACGAAGCCCACCTGCCGGCCCCACTTGGCGGGGTCGATGCGGGGTTCCACCCGGTGCTGGCCGTTAGCGTCGGCGCCTGCCCGTCCGCTCCCGAAGTCCAGCCGCGTGCCTCCCAGCTCCAGGTAGCCGTGCAGGGTGCCGCCGCTTCCTGGCGTCAGCCAGCCTGCCAGCAACCGTCCCAGGGTGGTTTTTCCGCTGCCTGACGCGCCCAGTACCGCGGTCAGGGTGCCCGGCGCGGCGGCGAACCCGATCCTCTCCAGGACGGGGCCGCCGCCGTCGTGGAATGTGAAGCTCTGGATGCCGGCCTCCAGGACCGGACCGGTTGGGAGGGGCACGCCTAGCCTCCCGCTGCTGAGGTCAACAGCCGCAGGACGACGGCGGCAGCCGCAGCGAGCAGCAACGCAGCGCGCAGGAGGCGCTGGGCGGTGGAGTCCGGGACGGTGCGGTAGCTGGTCCGGGGTCCGCTGCTGCTGAAACCACGTGCTTCCAGTGCAGCGGCGCGGGTACCGGCGTCATCCACCAGCGCCAGGACCAGCGGTACAGCCTGCAGGCGGAATGCGGCCGCCCGGTGGACCAGCCCCCTGCGGATCACGAGCCCGCGGGCTTCCTGGGCGGTGCGGATACGCTCCGCCTGCGCTGCGATGGCCGGCAGCAGGGTGAGCGTGGAGGCCAGCACGAAGGCGAACCGTCCGCTGACTCCCTTGGCATTCATGGCGGCTACCAGGTCAGGGACGCTGACGCTGAAGGAGAAGGCCAGCAGCGCCAGCACGGCGGCGCATACCTGCACGGCCCGCTGCAGGGCGAAACCGAGTCCTTCGGCCGTGACCCGGGCAGGGCCCCACTCGGCCAGGACAGTGCGGCCCTCGGGATACGCCAGCCCGTGCACCATCAGGAGGGACAGGGTCAGCGGCACCAGCACTGCCGCAGCCGCCGGAAGCAGCCGGCGGGCCGTGCCGCCCGCGGCGGACACGGCGAGGGCACCCGCAACGACGGCGAGGGAAAGCGGCCAACTGCCCGCCGCCGTCGTGATCACGGCTGTGCTGCCGGCCGCGGCGAGGCCGGTCAGCGGGTGGAGGCGCATGGGAAACGGGATTCAGGACGCGGGCGTCGAATCCTGCCCTGCACCCTCTCCCGGAGTCTTTCCGGCCAGGACGCGGTGCCGGCGCACAAACGGGAACTGGAACCTGGTCCGGCGCGGCAGCGCATACACCAGGACGGCAACCACGGTGAAGACGATGGCCTTGTCCATGGGGTCGGAAATGAGTGCCTGCTTGGTGATGGCGGCCAGCAGGGTGTCGCCCATCGACCGGAAGGCGCTGACGATGGCCCCGGTTGCCACCCCCGAGGTGCCGCCGAAGACGAAGGCGGCCACAGGTGCTGAGACGACGCCGCCGATGATGCCGGTGGCGAAGCCGGCAACGGGTGCCAGGTAGAAACGGCGGAACAGGCCGTACCGTGCAGCAAGGCCGGCGAGGCAGCCGATCAGCGCAGCGCCGGCGGCGAAAGGCAGGACCGTGGGATTGAAGAAGGACCAGACGATGCTGCTGAGTGCCCCGGTGGCCGCACCCGCGGCGGGACCGGCCAGCACTGCGATCAGGACCGTACCGATCGCGTCCAGGTAGAAAGGCACCAGCGTGCTGCCGACGAACTGGCCCAGCACGATGTTCAGGACCAGGGCCACAGGAATCAGCACGACGGTGGACGCCGGCAGGCTGGGCAGCACGGCAATGATCAGCAGGATGGCACCCACCAGGAAACCGGAAAGGGCAATCAGCGCCGAAGCGCTGCCAGGGCCGCCGGTAATGTCGGCGGGCTGGTTGAGGACCAGGAAGACGTAGGTGCCGGCAATTGCCAGGGCACCGAGGATTTCCAGTAGCCAACGCCGGCGGGCAGCGGCGGGCGCCGGGGACGGCAGCGTCAGGGAGGGCGATGACATGTTGGTTCCTTTGGGGTGCGGCACGGACGGCACGGAAGAACCGGGCCGTGCGGAACGCCGCCTATGTCACCTCGGCGGCAGGCGCCGGAATGAACCGGCGGACGGGAACAGTCTACCGGCGCTGCAGGGTGCCGGCCGGTGTCCTCCCTTAGACTGCCGGAAGGGGCACCGGCAGTTGGGCTGCCGGCCCGCCCGAAGAACACCGGCCCTCCCTGGCAGGGGGTCCTCCACTGAAAGTCGGCCGCATGCCTCACTACGAACT
Source organism: Arthrobacter sp. Leaf137 (assembly GCF_001423525.1). GTDB lineage: Bacteria > Actinomycetota > Actinomycetes > Actinomycetales > Micrococcaceae > Arthrobacter. Next base: position 166,765 of record NZ_LMOI01000023.1, read on the forward strand.
CGCCATCATTGGATCCGGATCAGGGAACTCTCTGATCACCCCCTACTGGGACGGCAAACGGGTAGCCCTGATCGACGGCGGCGTGTTCGGCGGAACCTGCCTGAATGTGGGCTGCATCCCCACCAAGATGTTCGTCTATCCTGCCGGGCTTGCCGCCGCGCCGGCGGAGGCACGTCGGCTGGGCGTGGACCTGAGCCTGGACAAGGTGCACTGGAACGGCATCCGGGACCGGATCTTTGGCCGGATTGACGCCATTTCCGCATCGGGCCGCCGGTACCGGGCGGACGAGCTGGACAACGTTGACCTGTACGAGGAGCACGCGCGCTTCACCGGTCCGCGGTCTTTGCGGACGGAGTCCGGGGTGGAGATCACGGCGGACCAGGTAGTGGTTGCCGCGGGTTCGCGGCCGGTGGTGCCGGACGTTGACGGCATGGACCTGCCCCAGGTGCACACCTCGGACACGGTGATGCGGGTGGACGGGCTGCCTCGGCGGGTGGTGGTGGTGGGCGGGGGCTACATCGCCGCAGAGTTCGCCAGCATTTTTGCCGGCCTTGGCTCCGACGTGACGCAGGTGAACCGGTCCGGGCGCCTGCTCCGCGGCCACGATACGGACATAGCGGAACGTTTCGCAGCCGCTGCCGCCGAACGCTGGACGCTCAGGACCGGTTTTGCGCTCGACTCCGTGGAAGACAACGGTGATAGCAGCGTCACCGCCGTCTTCGCGGGCCGCGGCGGCGAGCAGCTGCGGGTGCCCGCTGACCTCGTGCTGATGGCCACGGGCCGGGTTCCCAACACCGACAGGCTTGCCGCCGGGGCTGCGGGCTTTGACCTGCGCGAGGACGGAATACTCGCCGTGGACTCCAGGCTCCGGGTCCTCTCCGGAGGCGAACCCCTCCCGGGGGTGTACGCACTGGGTGACGCCGCCAACCCGTACCAGCTCAAACACGTGGCCAACCGGGAAGCCCGGGTGGTGGCCCACAATCTTGAGCACCCGGACAGGCTCCGCAGCATCGACTACACCGCCGTCCCCTCCGCCGTGTTTTCCAATCCGCAGATCGCTTCGGTGGGACTGACGGAAGAGGAGGCACGGTCCGGCGCTGCGTCCGGATCCGATGTTGTCACCGCCCTGCAGGAGTACGGCAGTACCGCGTACGGCTGGGCCATGGAGGACCAGGAGGGGGTGGTCAAGCTCATCGCCGAGCGCTCGACAGGACGGCTGCTGGGGGCCCACATTTTGGGCCACGAAGCGTCCAACCTGATCCAGCCGCTGGTGCAGGCCATGTACCAGGGAACACCCGTGCACGTACTGGCCCGCGGCCCGTACTGGATCCACCCGGCGCTGATGGAAGTGGTAGAGAACGCGTTGCTGGCCTTGGACACTGACGTACCGGCCGACGCCCCGCTCTAGGCTGTCCCCGTCACCTGGACAGTCTGTGCCGCCCGGAATGCCATCAGCCGGGGCCGCGTTATCGCGCGGTGTCAGCCCAACCGGGCGGCCAGGTTCCCGACGGCTGTGATGAGTTCCCGGAACGCCTGCTCCGGGTTGTTGGCCGAGACGATCCGGGCGTTCGGCGCGCTCCCCCACAGTCCCCGGTAGTCCGCCACAGTTGTTCCCATCAGCAGCGGCGAGTCCGCCTCGACGTCGATGGTCGCCGGCCGCGCACTGTACTCGAGGGTGCCCGCGGCAACTCCTGCGGCAAAAAAATCGTGGACGTGCGCCAGGTAGCCCTGTTCGTACAGCCGGTGGAACTCGAAGTAGAACCGCAGCGCGTCCGAGAGGTGCCGGATGACGCGGTTGTCAGAGGTGCTGCGCCGGCCCTCAGCCTGCTCCGGGAGCACAAGCTCGGGAACGGAGGCACCGGCCGCCTCAGCAAGCTGCCGGACATGTTCAGGCCGCATCTCCATCCGCTCGGTGGTGTCCAGCGAACAGACCACCGGCAGCTTCGCGGCGGGCCTGCCGCGGTAGGCGGCGTACACCTCCTTCGCGGCCTGGGGATCCACGTGGGTGTTCCACTCTGCGGTGGGCGTGGTGTTCCCCTGGTAATAGAAACTTCCGCCCATGATCACGACGCCGGCCAGCAGCTCGGGCAGGTCCGGCTCCTTGCGGAGGGCCAGGGCAAAGTTGGTCAGCGGCGCAGTGATGAGCGCGGTGAGTTCGCCCGGCCGCGCGCGGGCATGGTCGATCCAGAGGTCGACGGCGTTCCGCGCCGAGACCTGCCCGTCCGGTTCGGGCAGTACGGCGTAGCCGATCCCCTGCGGACCGTGCGTTTCCGGCGTGGTGACCAACGGGACGGACAGCGGTACCCGTGCCCCGATAGCCACCTCAACACCGGGGCGTCCGCAAAGCTCCAGCAGCGCCAGGGTATTCCGTGCCACTTGGTCCGCGTCCACGTTTCCGGGGGTGGCCGTGACGGATACGAATTCCGTGGCCGGCAGGGCGGCCAGGTAGGCAAGAGCCAGTGCGTCGTCGATGCCGGTGTCGACGTCCAGCAGGAATGCGGTCATGGTTTCGGGTCCGGTTGCGGGGTTCGGGCGTTGAGGTTCAGCTGCCGGGGGTGCCGGTGTCCGGCCCCTAGAAGAGGGCTACCTTGGGCACGGCCGGGAAGATGCTGTCCAATTCCGCGAGGTCGTCCGCCGAGGGCTGCCAGTGGGCCGCAGCCGCGTTCTGCCGGACCTGCTCCGGTTTCGTGGCGCCGGCGATGACGCTGGCCACGGACGGCTGGGCGGCGAGCCAGGAGAAGGCGACCTCCACTTCGCCCAGGCCGCGTTCCTTGGCGAACAGGCTGAACTTGCCCAGCTGGTCCCAGTCGGCGTCGTCCACCATGTTGGTGCGTGTGTGGCTGAGCCGCGAACCGTCCGGTGCGTGGCCCGGCGCGTACTTGCCGGTCAGCAGGCCGTTGGCCAGCGGGAAGTACGGGAGGACGCCCAGGCCGAATTCCCCGGCAGCGGGGGTGACCTCCAGTTCCGCCCGGCGGTCCAGCAGGTTGTAGTGGTTTTGGGTGGAGATGAAGCGGGCCCCGCCGAGTTCGCGCGCCACGTACTCGGCCTGGGCGATCTGCCAGCCGGCGCGGTTCGAATGGCCGATGTATCGAACCTTCCCGCTGCGGACAAGGTCGTCCAAGGCCGAGAGGGTCTCGTCAATGGGCGTCTGAGGATCCGGGGTGTGGAACTGGTAGAGGTCGATCCAGTCGGTGCCAAGGCGCCGCAGGGACGCTTCGACGGACTGGATGATGTACCGGCGGGAACCGCGCGCGCCGAAGTCCGGACCATTGACGCCCTTGGCATCCATTCCGAACTTCGTGGCCACCACAACGTCGTCCCGGCGGCTGCCGAGCGCCTTGCCCAGCATGGTTTCGCTGAGTCCGGGCTCCCGGCCGTAGTTGTCCGCCACGTCGAACAGCGTGATGCCGGCATCCAGTGCCGCGGAAACGACGGCGTCGGTGCCTTCCTGGGATTCGGTAACGGTGTTGGCGCGGCCCAGGTTATTGCATCCGAGGCCTACCGTGGAGACGGTCAGGCCCGATTTTCCGACGCGGCGGTACGTTGTCACAGTGAACTCCTAGAGGCTGAAGCTGTTGGCGGGTTTGGCGGAGTGCTTGAGCTTGAAGTTTTCCGGGTCGGTGAACGGGGCAGCACCGATGCTCAGCTTGGTGAAGTCCAGGTCCTCACCGCGGGCACATACCTTGATGGCGGCGACGGCCTTGTTCACGTCCGGGCAGAGGCAGAAGATGTTGAGCTTGAAGTCGCTGAACCCGCTGCGGTCCACGGTGCCCAGGCCCCGCCAGGCGAGGTGGCTGATGAGGGCGTCGGACGCCTTCTGGGCAAGGTGGTGGTCGCGGGCCGTGCCTTCACGGGTTTTCAGGGCAAACTGGGCCACTACCCAGAACTGGTCTTCGGCGGGGATCTCGGCGTAGCCATCCTCAGTGCACTGCGCGGCGAAGGCATCCATCAGTCCTTCTGCGGCGTCAGCATCCGGTACGTCTGTCTCCTGGGTCTTGCTCTGGTGCCCCACGGCACCAAAATTCATGACGAACTGGCCGTACTCTTCGTCGTACCAGGCCTCCCGGAAGTGGAGGGCGCCCTCGTCGTCGCGTTTGTAGACCCGCATGTTGTCGCTCATATTCGTCCCTTGGTAAACCAGCCGACGTCCGTGCCGTCGAACGGTGCCTGTTGCGCCTTAACGGCCTGGAAAAGTTCTGCGGCGGAAGCCTCGAGGGACTCCGCCAGTGCAGCGGGGTAGTTCATGGCGGCGCGGTGGTCCTCGAACTCGTCCTCGTCGTCGATGAAGACGCCGCGGCCCGCTGTGCTGACCACGTCCAGGTCCATGTCGATGACGTGGAATTCCGTGACGTGCGGCCGGATGGGGTTCCACTCATGGCCCACGGCCAGGTCGATGTAGGTCCTGACGCCGCCAGGGTGGGCATCATCGTAGAAGGTGGCTACCCAGTCGCCGTGGCGCGGGACAAGGAGGACGGCGTCGGACCTGGTGTAGAACGCCGCGCCGGGGCGGGAGCAGAACTCATTGGTGCCCTGGAAGATCCACCAGCCGTGCCCGTCTTCGCCGAGGTAGCGGCCGGGCACTACCCAGTGTGCTTTGCCATTCCACTTGCGGTTACGGGCCACCACCAACTGGCCGGGTTCGAGTCCCTGCGGTGTCCGGGTTGCGCCGGGGTGGCCGGTTTCGTGTTGGTCCCCCAGCATGCCGGGATAAGCGCGCCCGCCTTGGTCCTCCAGCCTTTCTTCTCCCCTCACAGGATGGGAAGGCTGCCGGTGGTGGGGTGTTGCTGCCCCGGCAATGGACGCGCAAAGGGGACCTTTGTCCCCAAAACCTGTGCGACGACGTCGTGCGTGATCTGTTGGGCGGTGAGGCCAACGCGCTCCAGCACCTCGCTGCGGGTGCCGTGGTCCAGGAACTCGACCGGAAGGCCCACCTCGTTCAGTGCGGTGTCCACCCCTGCCGCCCGCATTTCCTGCCGGATCCGCGATCCCACTCCGCCGGCGCGGACGCCGTCCTCGATGCAGATCACCAGGCGGTGGTGCGAGGCCAGGGCAATGATGGAACGGCGGACCGGAAGCACCCAGCGGGGGTCCACCACGGTGGTGCTGATCCCCTGCGCGCCGAGCCGGTTCGCCACGTCGAGGGCGAGCTCGGACATGGCGCCGACACTGACGATGAGGACATCGTTGGCGGTGGAGCCCGCGGGCCGGCGTGCCAGGACGTCAACGCCGTCGCTGAGGCGTTCCAGCGCTTCGATTTCGGCGCCGACGGATCCCTTGGAGAAACGCACCACGGTGGGCGCGTCATTGATGGCCACTGCTTCGCGCAGCTCCTCGCGAAGGCGTGAGGCGTCACGGGGGGCTGCGAGGTGGAGGCCGGGGACAATCTGGACCATGGACATGTCCCACATGCCGTGGTGGCTGGCGCCGTCAGGGCCGGTGACGCCTGCCCGGTCCAGGACGATGGTGACGCCGGCCTTGTGCAGGGCCACGTCCATGAGCAGCTGGTCGAAGGCACGGTTGAGGAAGGTGGCGTAGACAGCCACCACGGGGTGCAGTCCGCCGAAGGCCATGCCGGCTGCGGACGTCAGGGCATGCTGTTCAGCAATTCCGACGTCGATGACCCGGTCCGGGTGCTTGGCGGCAAACTTGTGCAGGCCCACCGGGATGAGCATGGCGCCGGTGATGCCCACAACGTCCTTGCGCTCGTCGGCGATGGCGGCGATTTCGTCGGCAAAGACCGACGTCCAGGACTTTGCTCCCGCAGTACCGGTAGGTTCGCCAGTTTCCGGATCGATGATGCCGACGGCATGGAACTGGTCTGCCTCGTGGGCGCGGGCGGGCGCGTAGCCGTGGCCCTTTTCGGTCATGGCGTGGACGATCACCGGGCCGTGGTAATTCCGTGCGGTGGCGAGGGCGTGTTCCAGGGCCTGGAGGTTGTGCCCGTCCACGGGACCGATGTATTTCATGCCGAGGTCTTCAAACATGCCCTGCGGCGCCCACCAGTCCTTGACGCCCTTCTTCATGGCGTGGAGGCTCTTGTAGGTGAACTGGCCCGCCGGGCCGCCGTTCTGGAGTTTCTTCTTCCACCAGTCCAGCGCCACCTCGTAGGCGGGTGCTGCACGGAAGGAGTCGATGGTGGGGCGCAGGGACGCGAGGTAATCGGCGAAGCCACCCACCGTGGGTGCGTAGGAGCGGCCGTTGTCGTTGACGACGATGACCACGCGGCGCTTCTTGTCGGCCGCGATGTTGTTGATGGCCTCCCAGGCCATCCCGCCGGTCAGCGCGCCATCCCCCACGACGGCGACGACGTGGCGGTCGCCTTCGCCGGTGAGCTGCCGGGCGCGGGAGATCCCGTCGGCCCAGGACAGTGACGAGGACGCGTGCGAGCTTTCCACGACGTCGTGCTCCGACTCGGCCCGCGACGGGTACCCGGAGAGGCCGCCCTGCTGGCGCAGGGTGCTGAAATCCTGCCGCCCGGTCAGCAGCTTATGGACATAGGACTGGTGTCCGGTGTCGAAGACGATGCTGTCACGCGGTGAGTCGAAGATGCGGTGCACGGCCAGCGTAAGTTCCACGACGCCGAGGTTGGGTCCGAGGTGGCCGCCCGTCTGGGAAACGTTGGTAATCAGGAATTCCCTGATCTCCGAGGCCAGCTGCTCCAGCTGCTCTTCGGATAGATCGTTCAGGTCCTGCGGATTCCGGATGGTGTCCAAGATTCCCAATGACCCCTCCTTCGGGTGGTAGACGTGCCGTTTAACTCTAACGCCTTGGTCCGCGGACAAGGCTCAGCCGGACGGCCGAAGCCCCGGCTGGTCGGTGACCGGCCGGGGCTTCGGAGAGGTTCTGCCTGCTGGCAGGCTCCGCTAGTTCGCGGAGATCTGGCGCAGCACGTACTGCAGGATGCCACCGTTGCGGTAGTAGTCCGCTTCACCCGGCGTATCGATGCGAAGGACGGCGTCGAAGGTCTTCGAAGAGCCGTCTTCGGCAATTGCCGTGACCTTGAGGGTCTTGGGTGTGGTGCCTTCGTTCAGGGCGGTGACGCCCTCGACCGAGAAGGTTTCCGTGCCGGTGAGGCCCAGGCTGGCAGCGTTTTCGCCGGCCGGGTACTGCAGCGGCAGGACACCCATGCCGATGAGGTTGGAGCGGTGGATGCGCTCGTAGCTCTCGGCGATGACAGCCTTGACACCCAGCAGCGCGGTGCCCTTTGCCGCCCAGTCACGGGAGGAACCGGAACCGTATTCCTTGCCTGCCAGGACCACCAGCGGGGTGCCGGCCGCCTGGTAGTTCTGCGAGGCGTCGTAAACGTAGGCCTGCGGGCCGCCGTCCTGGGTGAAGTCGCGGGTGAAGCCACCTTCGACGCCGTCCAGGATCTGGTTCTTGATGCGGATGTTCGCGAACGTTCCGCGGATCATCACCTCGTGGTTGCCGCGGCGGGAACCGTAGGAGTTGAAGTCCTTGCGCTCCACACCGTTGGCCAGCAGGTACTGGCCGGCCGGGGTGTCGGACTTGAAGGAACCGGCCGGGGAGATGTGGTCGGTGGTGACCGAATCGCCCAGCTTCAGGAGCACGCGGGCGCCCGTGATGTCCTTGACGGGCTCCGGCTGCGCCTGCATGCCCTCGAAGTACGGGGGTTTCCGGACGTAGGTGGAGCTCGGATCCCAGGCGAAGGTGTCACCGGCGGGAGTGTCGAGCGCCTTCCAGCGGTCGTCACCCTCGAAGACACCTTCGTAGCCCTTGGCGAACATTTCCTTGTCGATCGAGGAATCGATGACCTGCTGGACTTCAACCGGGTTGGGCCAGATGTCCTTCAGGAAGACATCGTTGCCGGCCTGGTCCTGGCCCAGGGCGTCGGTTTCGAAGTCGAAGTCCATGGATCCGGCCAGGGCGTAGGCGATGACCAGCGGCGGGGACGCCAGGTAGTTCATCTTCACGTCCGGGTTGATGCGGCCTTCGAAGTTGCGGTTGCCCGAGAGGACAGCAGCGACGGCGAGGTCATTGGCCTGGATGGCTTCCGAAACTTCGGTCTCCAGCGGACCGGAGTTGCCGATGCAGGTGGCGCAGCCGTAGCCCACGATGTAGAAGCCGAGCTTCTCCAGGTAAGGGGTCAGGCCGGACTTTTCGTAGTAGTCCGTGACAACCTTCGAGCCGGGGGCGACGGAGGTCTTGACCCACGGCTTGGACGTCAGGCCCTTGTCCACGGCGTTGCGTGCCAGGACGGCGGCGGCCAGCATGACGGACGGGTTGGAGGTGTTGGTGCAGGAGGTGATGGAGGCGATGGTGACTGCACCGTGGTCCAGTTCGAACTCGCGGCCATCAGCCATCTTGACCGGGACCGGCTGGGAGAGGCGTCCTGCTCCCCCGTGGCCTGCCGAGTACTTCGGCGGTTCGCGGTCCGTATCCGAGACGTGGGTCGCTCCGCCGGTGAAGGACGGTGCGTCCGAGGCCGGGAAGGTTTCCTCGAGCGACTCGTCCAGGGTGCCGGCGTTGGCGTCGTGGGAGACGTAGTTCTTCAGGTCGTGGCGGAACTCGTCCTTGGCCTCGGTCAGTTCGATGCGGTCCTGCGGACGCTTGGGGCCGGCGATGGACGGAACAACCGTGGACAGGTCCAGTTCCAGGTACTCGGAGAACTTGATGTCGCGTGACGGATCGTGCCAGAGGCCCTGTTCCTTGGCGTAGGCCTCCACCAGGGCTACGTTCTGGTCAGCCCGGCCCGTGAGGCGCAGGTAGTCCAGGGTGACGTCATCAATGGGGAACATCGCGGCCGTGGAGCCGAACTCCGGGCTCATGTTTCCGATGGTGGCGCGGTTAGCCAGCGGGACGGCTGCAACGCCTTCGCCGTAGAACTCCACGAACTTGCCCACAACGCCGTGCTTACGAAGCATTTCGGTGATGGTCAGCACAACGTCGGTGGCGGTGGCGCCGGCCGGGATGCTGCCGCTGAGCTTGAAGCCGACAACACGCGGGATGAGCATGGAGACCGGCTGGCCGAGCATGGCAGCCTCGGCCTCGATGCCGCCGACGCCCCAGCCGAGCACACCCAGGCCGTTGACCATGGTGGTGTGGGAGTCGGTGCCGACGCAGGTGTCCGGGTAGGCACGCAGGGCGCCTCCTACCTCGCGGGTCATGACCGTGCGGGCCAGGTATTCGATGTTGACCTGGTGCACGATGCCGGTTCCCGGGGGGACAACCTTGAAGTCGTCAAACGCGGTCTGGCCCCACCGAAGGAACTGGTAGCGCTCACCATTGCGCTGGTATTCGATCTCCATGTTGCGCTCCAGCGCGCCGGAGTTGCCGAAGGCATCGATCTGCACCGAGTGGTCGATGACCATTTCGGCCGGTGCCAGCGGGTTGACGCGCTTGGGGTCGCCGCCAAGTTCCTTGACGGCTTCACGCATCGTCGCCAGGTCCACCACGCAGGGGACGCCGGTAAAGTCCTGCATGATCACGCGTGCCGGCGTGAACTGGATTTCTGTATCGGGTTCCGCGTTGGGATCCCAGCCTGCCAGGGCGCGGACGTGATCGGCAGTGATGTTCGCGCCGTCCTCGGTCCTCAGCAGGTTTTCAAGCAATACCTTGAGGCTGAACGGAAGGTTTTCTGCACCTTCAACGGAGTTCAACCGGAAAATTTCATACTCGGTTCCGGCTACATTAAGTTTGCCTTTTGAACCGAAGCTGTCCACAGTGCTCATCGCAGGACTCCTCTCGCAACAGTTTCATCTTTGTCGCGCGGTTGACCGCCTGCTAGTTAGGTGGTCCTAATTAGCTCAGGACCCGAAAATGGCACACAGCCGCCCGCGAATACGGGGCGCGACGTGGGACTACTACGGCCATCGTAGTCGAAAACGCCGTGGCCATCATGGATGGTGCCGTCAGGAACGGGGCGTCAGCAGCGCCACCGTCTCCAAGTGGTGCGTGTGCGGGTAGATGTCGAAGGCCCGCAGGTGGGCGAGCTCCCAGCCCGCGTCCCGGAAGTAGGACACGTCACGGGCGAACGACGCCGGATCGCAGGATACGTAGGCAATGGCCCGCGGGTGCGCATCCGCCAGTTGCCGCACAACAGCCTTGCCGGCACCGGCGCGGGGCGGGTCCAGGACCAGGGCGTCGAAATTCCGCGGTTTCTGGCGGAGGACACGCTCCACCCGGCCCTGGACAATTTCCACCTGCGGGGCAGCGTGCAGGTTCTTGCGCGCATCCCTGCTGGTTCCCGGTGCGCCCTCAACGGAGAGGACCGAGCCGGTCTCCCCCACGGCGTCGGCCAGCACCGCGGTGAACAGTCCGGCGCCGGCGTAAAGGTCCGCAACCACGGCACCGCGGTGCAGGAACCCGCCACCATGCAGGAAATCTGTGACAGCCCCCACAAGTGTCCCGGGCGCGTCGCGGTGGATCTGCCAGAACCCGGCGCCGGTGACCCGGTAGTCGTGTCCGGCCGCGGATTCCTGTACCCACGAACGGCCGCGCAACCGGGTCACCTCCCCCGAGAGGGGGTCGAGCCCGGCTGCCGACACGTCATCCGGCAGGGCCGCTGCAACGGCTGCCAGGCGTTTGGGTTTCGTTCCCTCCGCCGGAGCCAGCAGCACCAGCGGGCGGGAACCGTTGGCCGGGGCCGCGACTTCCACCCGTTCGATGCCCTGCAGGTCGATGTTCCACAGCTGCAGGGCATTGATGGCGTCCGTGGCGAGCGGCATCTCCCGAACCGGGAGGACCTGCGTGGAGCGGTGCGCGTGCATGCCCAGCTTCCCCGAGGGTGTCACCGAGAAGCTGGCCCGCGTGCGCCACCCAAGGCCCGTCCCGCCGTCGGCCGCTTCCCCCACGGCCTCCACGGCGCCGCTCCAGCCGGCCGGAGGCTGTCCCGCCCCGCCCAACCGCCTGAGCTGTTCGTCCAGCACCTCGGCCTTGAGCCGGAGCTGCCTGTCAAGGCTGATGTGGCCGAACTCCGCACCGCCCACCGGAGGATGCCCGTGCGCCCACGCCCGGGTGGAATCGGCTGCATGCCAAAAGTGGTCCACACGGTCCGGTGACGCGTCCACTACGTCAACGACGTCGGCGCGCCAGAACTTCGCGTTGCCTCCTGCGTCGGTGAGGCGCACCCGGACCTTTTCCCCGGGGATGCCGTGGCGGACGAAGATGACGCGCCCTTCGTGGCGGGCTACGCAGTGGCCGCCGTGCGCGACGGGCCCGACCTCGACGACGAGTTCCTCCCCGGCATGCGGATCTGTTGTGGCGCCGGCGGCGGCGGTGGAAGTTCTGGGGGTCATTGCACGTCCTGGAGGTTCTTGGCTTCTTCGGATGATTTGAGCTGCCATGGCACGCTGGCCACCATGACTCCGGGTTCGAAGTGCAGCCTGGTCTTGATGCGCAGGGCCGTCTGGTTGTGGACCAGCTGCTCCCACCACTTGCCCACCACGTATTCGGGGATGTAGACCACCACCAGGTCGCGCGGTGAGTCGAGGCGCATCTGTTTGATGTATTCCATGATGGGCGTGACGGTTTCGCGGTAAGGGCTCGCCAGCACCGTCAGGGGAACGGGGATGTCCAGTTTCTCCCAGTCGTTGACGGTGTGCGCGGTTTCGGCGGCGTCGATGTCGACGGTGATGGCATCCAGCCGGGACGGGCGCGACGCGCGGGCGTAGGCCAGGGCGCGGAGCACCGGCTTGCGCACGTGGGACACCAGGAGGACGGCGTGGACGCGGGTGGGCAGCGCGCGGGGCGAAGAGTCCTCGTCCACGGCCAGTTCCTTGGCCACGTTGTCGTAGTGGGCCCGGATGCTCCACATGATGAGGAACAGGATGAACATGGCGAGCAGCGCAATCCAGGCTCCCTGTTCGAACTTGGTGATGAGCACGATCACGAGGACCAGCGCTGTCATGCCGAAGCCGATGGTGTTGATGGTGCGGGACTTCACCATCCTGCGCCGCACGGCCTTGTCCTTGGCGAGCTTCAGCTCCCGGCCCCAGTGCCGGATCATGCCGAGCTGGCTGGCCGTGAAGGAAATGAAGACGCCAACGATGTAGAGCTGGATGAGCTTGGTGACATCGGCGTTGAACGCGATGATCAGCACCAGGGCACCGGCAGCCAGGGCCAGGACACCGTTGCTGAAGGCCAACCGGTCACCCCTGGTGCGGAGCTGGCGCGGCAGGTACCCGTCCTGGGCGAGGATGGAACCCAAAACCGGAAACCCGTTGAACGCGGTGTTGGAGGCGAACACCAGGATGACGCCGGTGGCGGCCACCACAATGTAGAACGGAATCGAGCCCGGGCCGAAAATCGTCTGGGCGATCTGGCTGATGGCCGGGTTCTGGATGTAGTCCTCGGGCAGCGGACTGCCGTTGAGAAGGAACTCCCTGGCCGGGTCCAGGACAATGTGGACCTTTGTTGCCTGCGCCAGGAACATGATCCCGGCCAGCATCGACGCGCCGATAACGCCAAGCAGAAGCAGCGTGGTGGCGGCATTCTTGCTCTTGGGCGGACGGAAATTCGGCACGCCATTGCTGATCGCCTCGACGCCGGTGAGGGCCGCCGCCCCCGAGGAGAAGGCCCGCAGCAGGAGGAAGGCGCCGGCAAGTCCCACAAGGCCCTCGTCGAAGCCTGCCGCAGGGACGATCGTGAAGGCGGCGGAGGGGGCCTCGCCCAACTGCCCGGTGGCCACTTGGTAGACGCCCACCGCCGTCATGCCAAAGATGGAGGCCATGAAGATATACGTGGGGACGGCGAAGACGCTGCCGGCTTCCTTGATGCCGCGCAGGTTGACCAGGGCCAGGATGATCACACCGATGGTGGCGATGGCGGCCTGCTGGCCGTGGAGCGAGGGCACCGCCGTCGTCAAATAAGCCGCCGCCGAGGACATGGACACCGCCACGGTGAGGACGTAGTCCACCAGGAGTGCTGAGGCGACAGTGAGCCCGGCGTACTTGCCCAGGTTCTCATTGGCGATCTCGTAATCGCCACCACCGGACGGGTAGGCGTGGACATTTTGCCGGTAGGACGCCACCACGGTCAGCAGGACCACCATGACGGCCAGGCCAACCCACGGGGAAAAGGCCACGGCACTGACACCGGCAAGGGCCAGGGTGAGCAGGATTTCGTCCGGCGCGTACGCGACGGAGGACAGTGCATCAGACGCGAAGATCGGAAGGGCGATCTTCTTCGGAAGCAGGGTATGGGCCATCCTGTCATTCCGGAACGGCCTGCCCACCAGAACGCGCTTAACCGCGTTGAATATTGTCAGCACTCCACAAAGCTAGTCTGATTCCCGGATGATGTCATGACGGCAGCCGGGCGGCAGGAAGCAGGGGCGCTGCCGGTAGAGTTCTAGCTGCAGAAGCTGGACCGGAATACAGAGGAGATACGGTGGCGCATTTCGTGATCATGGGATGTGGCCGGGTGGGGGCGACACTGGCGCACACGCTCGAAGATGCCGGGCACTCAGTGGCCATCATCGACCAGGACGACCGCGCGTTCCGCCGGCTCCGGCAGGGGTTCACCGGGCGGAAGGTCACCGGCGTCGGCTTCGACCGGGAAACGCTCAAACAGGCCGGCGTGGCAGAGGCCTACGCCTTCGCAGCTGTATCAAGCGGCGACAACTCGAACATCCTGGCCACCCGGGTGGCCCGCGAGACCTTCCATGTACCGCATGTGGTGGCGAGGATCTACGATCCCGGCCGCGCCGAGATCTATCAGCGCCTGGGCATCCCTACGGTAGCGGCGGTCCGCTGGAGCGCCGACCAGGTGCTCCGCCGGATCCTTCCGGAGCAGCATCTTGCCGGCGACTACCGCGAACCCTCCGGACGCCTGGTGCTGGCGGAGCTGGACCTGGACGCCGGGTGGGTGGGCCACAGGATCAGCAGCATCGAGAAGGCTGCCGGCGTTCGCGTGGCGTTCCTCACCCGTTTCGGAGAAGGGATGTTGCCGGATGCCGGCACGGCCTACCAGGACGGCGACACCGTGCACGCCATGCTCCAGGTGGACCGCACCTCCCAGGTCGCCCAGGTCCTGGCCAAAGCCCCCGCTAAGGAGTTGCAGTGAAAGTCGTGATCGTTGGCGCGGGCAGCGTCGGATCGTCCATTGCCAGGGAATTGCTGTCCCACAAGCACGAGATCCTCCTGATCGACCTTAAGCCCGAGGTCATCGGCCGCAGCGGCCTTCGGGGCGCGCATTGGATGGTGGGTGACGCCTGCGAGCTGAGCACACTCCAAGGGGCGAAGGTTGAGGAAGCCGACGTGGTGGTGTCCGCCACGGGCGATGACAAGGTCAACCTTGTGGTCTCGTTGCTGGCCAAAACCGAGTTCGGCGTAGGCCGTACGGTGGGCCGCGTCAACAACCCCAAGAACGACTGGATGTTCAACGACTCCTGGGGCGTGGACGTTGCTGTCAACACCCCGCAGCTGATGACTGCACTGGTGGAAGAGGCCGTGGAAATCGGCGACCTGGTCCGGCTCCTGACCCTCCAGACGGGCGTTGCCTCGCTGGTGGAGTTCACGGTTCCGCACGACTCGCATGTCATCGGGAGCACCGTGGGCGACATCGAGTGGCCCGATGATTCCACCCTGGTGGCAATCCTGCGGGACCATGCGCCCATCACGCCCAGCCGGGATGACGTCATCGACGGCGGCGACGAACTGTTCTTCGTGACCACCATCGCAGCGGAGGACGAGTTGCGTGCCCTCCTCTCCCCCGATGCTGCCGAATCAGTGGCGCAGCCGGAGGAAGGCGAACCACCCGGCGGTCAGGTGCCGTCAGGCGCAGGTACAGCATCTGCCGGCGGGGATCACGGCGGCGCCGTGAGTGGCGGTGCGGAGAACGCCGATGCTGCCCCAGGGAACGGTGACGCCGCACCGGCTGATGCTGGGCGTCCCGGTACGGCGCAGGATTCCCGGCAGGCCCGGCAGTCGTCCCTGGAGGACGACGGGTTCGACGGGTAGCCGGACCGGCGCCTGTGGCGTGGCCCGGCCGGCCACCGGTGGCCGGCCTGGGCTGTGGCGGGGGAACCCCGGCGAGCCTAGCCCTTCGGCGCCGTTTCGCTGCCTGCTGCATCCGCGGCGGCAGCGGGACGGGTGACCAGCCAGGCTATCCAGACGCCCAGGATGTACAGCGGGGCGCCCATGATCAGGCGCGTGGTCGCCAGGGCTGCGAGTCCCTCCGGTCCCATCAGGTACAGCGGGACCTGCACCAGGAGCCGCAGTGCCAGGACGCCGACAATGATCCAGGTGCCCAGCTGGTAGGCACGCACACGGGCCGGTTCCTTGCGCCAGTCCTGCCCTTCGTTGCGGATGAAGCCGAACAGCAGCCCCGCAACCGGCCATTTCACGAAGATCGAGATCACCATCGCAATGATGTATGCCCCGTTGGTGAAGAACCCGGGCAGGTAGAAATCCTCGGCCTTGCCCGTGGTGTTGGCAAGCCACGCGGAAATCCCGACGCCGACTACGCCGGCGAGGGCCTGGGTCAGCGGCCGCCGCTGCACCAGCCGCACCACAGTGAACACCGCCGCGGACGCCAGCGCCGCCACCAGAGAGGGGGTGAGGTCCTGGGTCACCGTGAAGGCAATGAGGAAGACCAGCCCGGGCACGATGCTCTCGGCGATGCCCTGGACCCCGCCTGCGCTCTTCAGGACGTCGACGCGCCCGTCGTGGGTCCTGTGCAGCCCCGCTTTGGCCGCGTAGTCGGCGGCCATGCCTGCCATTGGCGAGGACTCCCCGCCGTTCCGTGGGCCGTTGTCCCGGGTGTCATCGGCCTGGAAGTTGCTGGTTTGGTCCCTGGTGGACGGTGACTGACCGTCCTGCCCGCCGTTAGCTGCGGAGTTGCCGGTGGTGTCCGGGTGGGCCGCGCCGGGAGACGGGTCTGGCTGGTGCGCGGTCATTCGTTCTCCTGATGGGAAAGTATCTCGTAGCGCGGGTTGAAAATGGTGGGCATCCCCTCGCTCCTGGACAGCATGCCTTCGAGCTTGAGTTCGGTCCCGGCTTCAATGCCGGGAACCCGGCGCCGGCCCAGCCACACCACCCGCAGGCGCGCCCTCTCGGCGCCGGCCCGGACGGACCCTGGACGGAGCGCACCGGAGTCGGAGACGATAGCGCTGAAGGCTGCTGTCCGGTCAGCGGGAACGTAGGTGACGGATTCGATGCGGCCCTGGCACAGGACGCGCCCCTTGTCCGGCAGTTGGTCCAGGGGAACAGGAGCCCTGCCATGCGACGCCGGCGATCCCCCACCCATGGCTTCAGCCAATCTGGGTGATTTCGGGGCCGCGTTCCGGCTCCGAGAGGTTCGGAGCGCCCGGAGGCGGTGTGGTGGTGGCATCCTTGGGGAGACGCAACTGGAGAAGGTCGCGTGGTGGCATGGGACTGTCACCCCGAACCACCACCACCTTCCGGAACAGTGCTTCGAGCGGTTCGGCCGCGTCACGTTCAAGCGCAGCAGGTCCGCCGAGCACGCCACGAAGGAACCAGCGGGGGCCGTCGACGCCGATGAAGCGCGCCACGCGGAATCCCTGGCTGCCGTCGGGAAGACCAGCAGGAAGCTTTGCCACGAGTTCTGTTCCGAAGGGGCCTTCGATGTCCTCCACCTGGCCGCCCTGCGCACCCACCGACTGGCCAATCTGGCTGCGGATCTCTTCCCAGAGCTCTTCGGTCTTGGGCGCGGCAAAGGCCTGCAGCTGCAGGCTGGACCCGTTGAGGTCCAGGGTGACTGCCACCACCCGCTGGGTGGCTTCCTCAACCTCGAGGCGGAGCTGGAGGCCCTCGCTTGGGGTGATCAGCAGGGCGCCGAGATCCACATAACCGTCGCGGCTGCTGATTTCAGACTCATCCAAGGGGCCATTGGCTCGCTGGTCGGCTGCCTCCGCTTCGCCGTCTGCGGGCGCATCGTCAGCGAGCAACCCGTCCGGTGCGTCCGGTTGCTCCGTCTTGGCTTTCCTGCCGAACCCAAAGGCCATGAGGATGTTTCTCCTTTAATGTGAATGTTCCGGTCCGGCCCTGGGAGGTACCGTCGCCGTACTGCGTTGGCCGTGGCACCAGCTGCCACGGGCCGAATCAGGCTCCGGGCAGATTGAACCCGCCGGTGGAGCCGAAGCCCCCGGTGCCGCGCACGGAGCCGCTCAATTCCGTGACTGGAACGAACTGTGCATGCTCGACGCGTTGGATGACCATCTGGGCAATTCTATCGCCGCGCCGCAGCTCGATGGCCTGGCTCACATCAGTGTTCAGGAGCGTGACCGAAATCTCGCCGCGGTAGCCGGCGTCGACCGTTCCCGGGGCGTTGACGATGGTGAGGCCGTGCTTGGTGGCGAGGCCGGAACGGGGGTGGATCAGGGCCACGAATCCCTCGGGAAGGGCGATGGCTACGCCCGTTGGAACGAGCCTGCGCTCACCGGGCTGCAGGGTAACGTCCTGCCGCGCGCGGAGGTCCGCGCCGGCGTCGCCGGGATGGGCGTAGGAGGGCGCTTCCAGTTCCGGATCCAGCATCTTCAGCTGGACCTGCAGGGTGGGAGCGGAGGCCGGAAGTTCCGGCGCTTCATCGAAAACGGTGCTTGCTGCGGCGGGTTGATCAGTCACAGTCACTCACTCTAACCCGCGCCTCAGGATCAGACCTAGGGTGGGCCCCTGAAGGGCGAAGGCCCATGGCCGGGGAGAACGGCACGTGCGGTTTGCACGCCAAGATGAAATAGCCCGGCAAAGGTGGAAAGCTTGGCCTATGCCCGAAACAAGCTCCCCAGCCCCCACGCCCAGCCCGTCTACAGGGTCTTCGGCCACTTATAGGGAGAAGCTTTGGCCCAACGTGTGGATCTGGATCATTGCGGCTGGAATCTCGGCGGCAGGGATCCTGGTGTTCGCGCCGATCAGCATGTTTGCCGGCATCACTGCGGCAGTGGTCCTTTTCGCCATCATGGCGGTGCTCCTGATCCTGTCGACACCGACCCTCCTGGTCACCCCGGAAACCTTCACCGTCGGCCGCGCCACCATCGAACGCAAGTTCGTCGGCGCCGTCGAACACTTCAGCGGCGGGGAAGCAACGGCGGAGCGGGGCACCAGGCTCAACGGCCTTGCCTACCTTTGCATCCGAGGGTGGATCGACCCCGTAGTCAAGGTGGAGATCACCGATCCTGCCGACAAGACGCCCTATTGGCTGACCTCGACGCGGCACCCGGAAGAACTCGCGGCGGCCCTCAGCCGCAACTGATAAGTCGGTCACGCCCGTGCCGGCCAGGGAACGGAACGGTTAGCAACGCAGGGACCTTCGCTCTCGGATAGAAACGCGGTGGCATCGCCGGAAACGCCGGAATATCGCGGCGCGCCCTGCCCCTTGAGGCAATTAACGCCCACCGGGTGGCAGAGTTTCGATTGATAGTGATGCCAGGGTGGAGGATTTGTATGCAGGATCTACGGCTTGTAGGCGTGCACGACGACGGGACTCACCTCCTGTTGAGCGGGGCCGGCGGCGAGATGTTCCGGCTGCCGATCGATGAAGCGCTCCGAACAGCGGGCCGGTCGGCTCCGAAGCCGACGCCGGAACGGCCTGCCATTCCGATGTCCCCCCGGGACATCCAGGCGCGGATCCGCGCCGGCGCCACGGCCGCAGACGTCGCAGAACTTTCCGGGCTGCCGCTTGCAAAAGTCGAGCGCTACGAAGGCCCGGTCCTTGCCGAACGGGAATACATTGCGCAGCAGGCCCGCAAGGTCGAAGTAGCCACGCCCTCCCCCGGCCATGACGTATACAGGTCCGCTTTCGGCGACAACCCCGCCACCCTGGATGAGATGGTGTCGCACCGGTTGACCGCTCACGGCATCGACCCCTCAGCAGTGGAATGGGATTCGTGGCGCAGGCAGGACGGAACCTGGACCGTTAGCGCCAGTTTCACGGCAAAGACTGATGGCACTGCCGGAATCGGCGAGGAACCTCCGGCGACGTGGACTTTCAACCCCGTCCGGAAGGCACTGCAAAACGCCAACCGCTGGGCCCAGCAGCTCAGCGAACTGGAGCCGCTGGATGGACCCGTTCCGGCCCGCCGCCTGTCGGCCGTCTCTGACCGGCCGTTCGATTTTGAAACCGACGCCGACGCGGTGCGGACTGGCCCGCAGGGTGTCGTTACAGGTCCCGGCAAGGAAGCCGATGGGCTGCTCGACATGCTCCGTTCCCGCCGCGGCCAGCGCCTGGGCGTCGACGAGGACTCCGATGATGCCCTCGCCATGCTACTGACCCAGGGTGTGCCGGCGGCGCACCCGCGGCCTTCGGAAGTTGTCCCTGAACCCGAGGCGGACGTTGAGGCCGGTGTCGAAGAACCGGACGACGGGCAGCATGACGATGAACCGGATGCTCCCGCAGCAAAGGGCGACTCCTTCATCCGACGCCGCGATGCCAGGCCGTCCATGCTGTCCCGCCTGAGCCTGATCCCGCATCACCGCGACGTTGAGGACGACGTCCTGAAACTGCACGACGGCGTCAGCACGGAAACGCGCGAAGTCACCATCGTCGCGTCCCCGCACAACAGCGCACCCTCGCAGAACGGCCAGCCCGCTCCCGAACGCCCCGCCGAGACAACCTCCGACGAGGCTCCCTCCGGGCGTGACGGCAACACCAATGCCGGCTTGGACGAACTGCTGGGCGGCGGCCAGCGCCGGTTCGCGTCGAGGAACGACGACGGCCAGTCAAGCGTGAAGGGGCAGTCGCCGGAGGCTGAGGCGCCCGAGCGTCAGCCTTCCCGCCCCAAGCGGTCCAGTGTCCCGTCCTGGGACGAGATTGTTTTCGGCACCCGCAGCGAATAGCGGTATGTCGCGCAGCTCCTGTCCACATCCGGGCCCTTCGCCGTGCAGAAGAGAAAACCGAGCCTCTGCTATGCCTGGTCCTTGTGGAGTTGACGGCTGCTAGGCGTGGAGCAACCAGTCTGTGCGGTTTCCCCATGGATCGGCGGGCAGTATGAAGGGTGTTGCGCAGAAGGCCTCCCACAGCGGATCGTCCGGGGAGAGATCGCCGGGTTCGATGAGGTCTTCACCGAGTAGTTCCCTGTCCACTGTTTCGTCGTCGGGTGGGTCCGCGAGCAGGTGTTCCGGACAGACGACAATGCCGGCAAGTATCTGCTCCTCCAACGACCACGGCGCATCATTTGATCCGTGGGCAGTTCTTTCCTCCGGCAGTTGCTTTGGACGCGTTTGCTTCGCCGGTTCCTGCGCTTGGCCTATTCTTTCGGGCGCGTCCGTCCCGCCCGACAAGATCACATCGTTGCCCACGCGCACGTCTGCGGTCATGTTGGCCTCCCCCGCCGCACCAACATCTGCGGTCACTCCTGGCTCCCCGACCACGCCTACGTCCCGGTTCGCTGCAGAGACGCCCGCCACCGCACAGTCGCCAGCCTCGACATAGTCTCCGGTCAGGGCCCTGTCCTGTTCGAGTTCGAGGAGTGCGGGTGGCCAGTGTGGTGGTTGTGGGTGGGGCTGTTGGGCCGGGTAGTGGCGGCCGGTGGGGGAGGTCCAGCCGGGTGGTTCAGTCCCGGTTGCTGGCGTGGGGGTCCAGCCGCTGTTGTGCTTCAGCCGGTGATGTTTCGGGCAGAGTTGTGCCAGGTTGCTGACCCCGGTTGTCCCGTCGTGCTGCCAGGCGGTGAGGTGGTCCGTTTCGTTGTCTGTGCTGGGGTTGGTGCAGCCGGGGAAGGTGCAGTGCCCGTCGCGCATCCTGATCCAGCGTTTCATCGCCTCCGTCAGCCGGTAACTGGTCCGACCGATCTCCAAGGGCGCACCGTCGCGGGGATCGACGAGGACCCGGTAAAACGAGGTCGCCCCGTCGGCGACGAGTTTCCGTGCCATGGCCGCCGGGATGGGCCCGTACCCGTCCAAATCTGCCGGTTCATCAGTGATGCCCAGCAGGGCGAACAGCGGGACCGTCGGCGACGAGTTTCCGTGCCATGGCCGCCGGGATGGGCCCGTACCCGTCCAAATCTGCCGGTTCATCAGTGATGCCCAGCAGGGCGAACAGCGGGACGGTCACCAGGACATCGGCCTTCAGTGCGGGGACTGTGCTGAGGTCAACGAAGTACGGGTCGCTCCCGCCACCGGGTTTTTGGCCGTCGTTGGACCGGTCTGTGGCAGCGGCCCCGGTGTGGGTGCCGAGGAGGAGTCTGGCGGCGGTGTCGGGGCGGAGCTGGGTGAGGGTGCGGGTCTCGCCGGGGCCTTGGAGGCCGCGGGCGATGGCTGTGGTCTTGTTCCAGATGGCGCAGGCGGTGTCAGCGGGCAGGATCAGGGTAATCGTTGCCATCCCGTCGGCGTCTGGGCGGTATTCCATCCGCCGGTCCGCCACACACCTCGCATGCCGGATTGCGAGGGAGGCGGGGTAGGTGCGTTCGCGCCAGGTCCTGACTTTCCGGCGGAACAGATGTGCCACGAGGTCACCGGGTGCCAACCCGCGGGCGCGGTTAGGGGCGTCGGGGTCGAAGAAGTGCGCCACCAGCGCCTCAGCACCTTCGGGGGCGAGGCAGTCGGTTTCGTCGGCGACGATCACCGCGTGCCGCCACGACATCGACCCCGCAGCCAGTGCACCGGCAACAAGGGGCATTGCACAGACTTTCCGGGACTGGCTGATGAATGCTGCCGCTGCGCCAGGGCTGAGCGTCAGGACCCCCGCGACTTCCGCGGTCGTGGACATCTCCACGAACGCCCGCTCGGAGTCTGTGGCGTCCGGGGGCGTCATCGCCTCCTGAAACTCGGCGAACTCAGCGGCGTCCGCTGCCATTCCGGCCGCGGCCTGCGCCGCCAACTGCTTCCAGAATGCCAACCGCTGCAACCGAAGCTCAGACTTCCGCTCCAACACATCAACTGCTTCACGGACCATTGCTTCAGGGTCAGCCCCGTCCAGCCCGGCGTCCCTCAGGAAGAGCGCGTCAAGACTGGCCACAGAAGCCCGAAGACCCTCCATCACCACTGCCCCAACCCCTGCGTTTCCCATACAGGCATCATCGCGCGAGGGTCTGACATTGCTGCCGGAACGTACAGCCACCCCGGACGGACCCCACTCAAGGCGGTCCCGGTTCCGCGTCCGGGAAGGGCAACGGAAGGAGCTAGGCCCCGGTCCCCGCGGCCGGTCCCCCGGATCCGTGCCAGAGGCATGCGTCAACGTCGAACGGCAGGAGCTGGTCCTGCTCAGCCATCAGGTTGGCCCCGTGGGCGGTGACACGCCGCATGAAGTGCCGCCTGCAGAGAGTCTCGTACCCCACCACCGGGACGTGGTGGCCAGCGGCAGCAACGGCTCCGTCCACTGCCATGTCCACGTCTCCCACCACCACCTGGGCGCCCTCGGTGACCATGACGCCGTCGACCGTCCTGGCATTGTGTGTGGCGCGGCGCCCGCACCAGCACAAAGCCTCAACTTGCAGGACCTGGACGCGGTCAGCGAGTTCGATCAGCCGCTGCGAGCCCGGAAACAGCCTGGTCCGGAAGTCGGCCGTGATCCCGAACGCGAAAACATCCACGTCGATCTCATCCACCACTTTGGCGAGCTGCTCTACCTGCTCGGGCGTGTAGAACTGTGCTTCATCGCAGATCAGGTAGTCGACGCGCTGGCCGTGGGTGCGCCGGCGCATGACTTCCTCCCAGAAATCCGTGCCGTCCACCACCTCGACGGCGTCCGTTTCCAGGCCCAGGCGGCTGGAGATCCGTGACTCACCGGCACGGTCGTTCCGGCTGAACCGAACGCCGCCGCGGCCCCTGACCCGGTGGTTGTGGTCCATCTGCAACGCGAGGGTGGACTTGCCGCAGTCCATCGTGCCGGAGAAGAAGACAAGTTCAGCCACGGCGGCGGCCACCCTTGCCGCCGCCAGCGGTCAGGCAGAGCAGAGGAACCTCGCGTTCCGCCTTGGTCAGTGACCCGTGCTGGCCCACCACTTCCATGGCGGTGGGGCGGCTGCGCCGGGTATCGTAGAGCGCCAGGGAATCCCGGGCTGCGATCATCACGTCGCCAATCCTGCCTTCGACGGCAGGCCGCACCGCACCGAAGAGGCCGGCGGCCACAGCTTCGTCCCGGGTGAAAGCCCAGACCTTGCTGCCGAACCGGTTCCGCCATGCGGTCAGCAGCCGGTCCCGGCCCGCTGTTCCGGCCGTCTCCTCGAGGTAGAGGTGGACCATGCGGGGTTCGCCGGCGGTGTGCCGTACGCCTTCCACCAGTGCGGGCTCGGCGGAGTAATCTATCCGGTGCGGTTCCGGCACGTCCAGCATTCCGTGGTCAGCGGTCAGGAGAATGGTGGTCCCGGCCGGAAGCGAGGTGCTGAGCCGCTTGACGGTGGCGTCGAGTTCCTCGAGCTGGTGTTCCCACTGCTGGGACTGGCAGCCGTAGCGGTGCCCGGCTTTGTCCAGTTCGTTCAGGTAGAAGTACATCAGCGATGGCCCGCTGCCGGACATGGCATCCGCTGCGGCTGCGGTGCGCGCATGGGATGTGGTGCCGGAGATGAACCGCCCACCGCGCAGGGCTGCACGGGTCATGGGCGAATCCGCGAACTGCGGCAGGCTGATGGTGGTGACGTCGGCATGTGCGGCCGCCCGTTCGAGCACCGTGGGGTGGGGCTGCCAGTCGTTGGGGTCTACTCCCGGGTCCCAGTTCCCCAGCAGGTTGACCACCTTGTCCTGTTGCGGGTCGAGCACGTCGTAGCCCACCATGCCGTGCTGGCCGGGCGGCAGGCCGGTGCCAAGGCTGGACAGGGCTGCGGCGGTGGTGGAAGGAAACGCGGAGTCGAGCCAGACGGGCACCAAGCCCTGCCCGGCCTGGATGACCGAGCGTAGGAACGGGGTGTGGGCGGACTTCTGCTTGAGCAGGTTCCGGCCCAGGCCGTCCGCCACCACAACGCAAACCCGCTGCGACGGCGGCAGCTTCAGCGTGTTCTCAAACCCGCCGATTCCGAGGCTGGCGGCGGCGCTGGTCAGCACCTCGGCGACGGAACGGTGTCCGTAGGCCGGTGCCGGGGGAAGGTCCGACGCCGGTCCGGCCAGTGCGGCGGCATTTGCAGGGGCGGCTGGGGGTACCTGGGGGCGCTCTTCGGGCATCAGCGCTGCTGGTGGCCGCGGCTGAGGCGAGTGCCGAACACGCCGGCGCGCGGCCGGGGCGGCAGTGACTGCACGTGGGGTACGGGCGAAGTGGACCCGGTATTGACGGCCCGCAGGGCCCGGGCAAAGAGCTTCGCGTCCTGGACTGCCTGCAGCCCGTCGGCCTCCGCGCTGATCCGCAGGACGATGTCCTCCTGCGCAATCGTGCCGGTATAGCCGTGGTCTGCTTCGCATTGGGGATCGCCGCAGCTGGCAGGGCCCATATCCAGGCGCTGGCCACCGGACCAGGCAATGGACAGTGTCAGCTCCCGCACAGGATCGGACGGCTTGTAGTTCTGCGGCTGGGCATACATGTAGCTGAGGACCACCGAACGGATCTGGGCCACGGGAACGGACTCCGTGGAGATCTGGGCAACGATCTGCTCGCCTGCCTCATCCAGCTGCTGGTCGTCCACGTGCGTGATCACCAGCATGTCCGCCGTGAGGACCAGCACCGTGATGTGCCGGCGGACCTCCGCACGGTCAAAGTGGGTTTCCAGGTGCACCAGGTGCGCCACGCAGTCGCGGCCGTCCAGGGCGTCATCCACCACATCTGCCACGAGGCGCGGATAGAAACCTGCCTTTTGGAGGGCACCTTCCAGGCTTTGGCCCTGGGAACCGTGGCTGTGTGAGCTGTGGTGGCGGATGGCCTGGTCTTCATTACCGGGCGTTTCAGGCGCCGAGGCGGGAGGCTGGGAGCTCATTCCTCCATTTTCACAGATGCGCTGCTTACTTTGCCAACCGCCCGCTCCCCGCAGCGGACAAACGAACGGCAATCACAGGAGAAGCGAAGGACAAGTTAGCAATGTGGGGAAAGGGATGCGGCAGAGACAAACCGGCAGATGACGCCGCCGGCAAGCCCGTGGATCGACGCAGTGTCAGCCCCGCATTGCCCGCCGTGCGCTGTCCGTGCGTTGGGCGGCGTTCCCGATCCGGACGTCGGCCGCCAGGATGGTTGCCCCGCTCGTCCCGCAGAGCACCGGGTTGAACTCCACCAAAGCGATTTCGGGGTGGTTGTCCTTCATCCAGGCCAGCCGGCCTGCCAGGTCCTCCAGGGCGGAAACGTCGACGGCGGGAAGGCCCTGGTAGCCAAAAAGCTTCCGCGCCGCCCGGGGCGCCCGGATGAAGTCGTGGACGTCCGCGGCGGACAGCGGCGGTACCCGGTGCGACCAGTCGTCCAGGAGGTTCACAGCATCGCCGGCCAGGCCGAAGGAGATGACCGGCCCCAGCAGCGGGTCCTCAATGGCCCGGAACGTGCACGCCTGGCCTACCGGTGCCATGGACTGCACCTCCAGGGCCGGGTCGCCGTAGAGGGCAAGGGCACGGCGCATCTGGAGCACATCCCGGCGCAGCGACTCGGCGTCCTGGATGTCCAGGCGGACGCCGCCCAGGTCGAGCCGGTGCCGCAGGGCGGGGTCAGTCGTCTTCACCGCCACCGGCCAGCCAAGAGCCTCGGCGGCTTCCACCGCTTCCTCAGGGGTGTCAAAGGCCGCAGACGGCAGTACGGAAATGCCGTAGTGCCCCAGCAGGGACGCGGCCGCTGCGGGGTCCAGCTGCTTGAGCTGCTCCCCCCTGACGTCGCGGAGCTGGACTTCGAGCTCGGCGCGGGCACGGGCGGGATCGCAGCCCGACGGTTCCACGAAGTGGCCGTGGTCCCGCGACACCCATTCCGAGTACCTCACCACGGCGGCGAGCGCTGCCACGGCCGCGCCGGGGTTGGAGAAGCACGGTACGGCCTTGTCCGCGGCCCCCACCATGCCTTCAACGTAGACGGAGTCGTCAAGGATGCCGGTGAATGCCGCCACCACAGGCTTGCCGGCCTCGGCGGAGACGTCCGCCAGCGATTCCGCGATGCTGTCCACTGTGAGTCCGCGGGCCGGCAGGAGTGCTGCGACGGCGGCATGGACGTGCGCCGGGCGCAGCGCCTCGAGAAGCGCTGCGCGCAGGGCGGGCAAGGCCACCGAGCGGCCGGCATCGAGGTCTACCCCCGTCACCAGCTGCTCCACGCTGAGGCCGTGGTCTGCTGCACTGTCCGCCACTACCTTGCCCAGCGCCTGGGAGTTGCTGAGGATGGCCAGGCCGGGCCCGGCTGGCAGCGGCTGGCCCGCGACGACCTGGGCCACGTCCGCCAGCTGCTCGATGGTTTCGACGCGGATGACGCCGGACTGGCGCAGCATGGAGTCCAGCGCCCCGCCTGGCGCCTGGGTGGTGCGGACGGCGTGGCCCGGCGGCAGGCGCAGGCCCATGGTGTCGGATTTGGCTACGATCACCGGTTTGGTGCGGGCCAGGCGGCGGGCGATGCGGGAGAACTTGCGGGGGTTGCCGATCGATTCCAGGTAGAGGCCCACGGCGGAGGTGTCCGCATCGTCTTCCCAGTACTGCATGATGTCGTTGCCGGATACGTCGGCGCGGTTCCCGGCCGAGAGGAACGTCGAGATGCCGAGGCGCCGGCGGCTGGACGCAGCGTACAGGGAGACGCCAATGGCTGCCGACTGGCTGAACAGCCCCAGCCCGCCACGGCGCGGCAGGGTGGGCGCCATGGAGGCGTTGAGACGGACCTCGGGGTGCGTGTTGATGATGCCCAGGGACGCCGGGCCGATGACCCGCATCCCGCTCGCGCGCGCCTGGCGCACAAGGTTCCGCTGCCGCTGGAGGCCGCGTTCGCCGTCGTCCGCGAAACCTGCCGAGGCGATCACCAGGCCTTTGACGCCGGCGGCGGCGCAGTCCTCCACCACGGAGGGAACCTCCTCGTACGGCACGGCGATCACAGCGAGCTGCACGGGCTCGGGTACTTCGGTCAGCCGCCCGTAGGACAGCATGCCGGCCAGTTCCAGCGCCTCGGGATTAATGGCGTAGACGGGCCCGGGAAAGCCGCCTTCCACGATGTGCTCCAGCAGTTGGTAGCCCACGGTCCCCCACTTGCGGCTGGCGCCGATGACGGCCACGGACGACGGCGTCAGCAGGTCCCGCACGCTCCTGGCCTCGGCGCGGTGCTCGCGGGATTCCATCACGGCCCGGGACTTTTCGGTGGGGTCGATGTTGAATTCGAGGCTGACGACGCCGTCGTCGAAGTGGCGTTTGACGTCATAGCCGGCATCCGAGAAGACCATGAGCATTTTGCGGTTCTCGGGCAGCACCTCGGCGCTGAAGCGCTGGATCCCGTTTTCGTGGGCGGCGGCGGCGAGGTGTTCGAGCAGGATGGAGCCGATTCCGCGGCCCTGGTGCGCGTCGGCGATGTTGAAGGCAACCTCGGCCTCGGTGGGATCATCCAGCCGGTCGTAGCGGCCGATCCCGATGATTTCCCCGCGCATGGTGATGACGAACGCCACCCGGTCCTTGTAGTCCACTTCGGTGAACCGCTTGAGCTCCTTGGCTGACAGCCGTGCCTTGAAGGCGAAGAAGCGCATGTAAATTGAATTCTGCGACTGTCCGGTATGGAAGGTCTGGATGGCCTCCGCATCGGACGGATGGATGGGCCGCAAATGGGCTGTCCCGCCGTCGCGCAGGACGACATCGGCTTCCCAATGTTCCGGATATTCGCCGTCCCCGGGCTGATCCACCATAGGCTTAGCCTAGCCAAAAACTGCCGCAGCGCAGCAGCACCCTGCCCGGCAACCCCAGTAACCGAAGGATTCACCACCCCCATGGCCCGCCGCCAAAGCCCAGCACCCGTCGCGGACACCACTCCCTTCACGGAGAACATCGTCGACATCGACGTCACTTCCGAGATGGAGGGTTCGTTCCTGGAGTACGCGTACTCCGTGATCTACTCGCGGGCATTGCCCGACGCCCGCGACGGGTTGAAGCCGGTGCAGCGACGCATCCTGTACATGATGAGCGATATGGGCCTGCGGCCGGACCGCGGGCACGTCAAGAGCGCCCGGGTGGTGGGCGAAGTCATGGGTAAGCTGCACCCGCACGGTG
Source organism: Arthrobacter sp. Leaf137 (assembly GCF_001423525.1). GTDB lineage: Bacteria > Actinomycetota > Actinomycetes > Actinomycetales > Micrococcaceae > Arthrobacter. The sequence goes on from NZ_LMOI01000023.1 coordinate 194,733, forward strand.
ACGCCGCCATCTACGACGCCATGGTGCGCATGGCGCAGGACTTCTCGCTGCGTTTGCCCCTGATCGACGGGCACGGCAACTTCGGATCGCTCGACGACGGCCCGGCAGCTCCGCGGTACACCGAGGCGAGGCTGGCGCCCGCTGCCCTCACACTCACCAACCACCTCGATGAAGACGTGGTGGACTTCGTCCCCAACTACGACAACCAGCTCACTCAGCCGGACGTCCTTCCGGCGGCCTTCCCCAACCTGCTGGTCAACGGCGCCACCGGCATCGCCGTGGGCATGGCCACCAACATGGCCCCGCACAACCTGGTGGAAGTCATCGCCGCGGCCAGGCACCTGATCGCCAACCCGGACGCCACGCTCGAAGACCTCATGCGCTTCGTTCCCGGCCCGGACCTGCCCAGCGGCGGCCGGATCGTGGGCCTGGACGGCATCCGTGACGCGTATGCCACCGGCAGGGGGTCCTTCAAGACCCGTGCCAAGGTGGAAGTGGAGCAGCTCTCGGCCCGCCGCACCGGCCTGGTGGTCACCGAACTGCCGTACATGGTTGGCCCCGAAAAGGTCATCGAGAAGATCAAGGACGCCGTCAACGCCAAGAAGCTGACCGGCATCAGCGACATCGTGGACCTGACGGACCGCAAGCACGGACTGCGCCTGGTCATCGAGCTCAAGAACGGCTTCAACCCCACGGCCGTGCTCCAGCAGCTCTACCGGTACACGCCGATGGAGGATTCCTTCGGCATCAACAACGTCACGCTGGTGGACGGGCAGCCGCAGACCCTCGGCCTGGTGGACCTGCTCTCCGTCTACGTCAACCACCGCATCGACGTTGTCCGCCGCCGCACCATCTTCCGGCTGGGCAAGAAGAAGGACCGGCTGCACCTGGTGGAGGGCCTCCTCATCGCCATCGTGGACATCGACGAGGTCATCCAGATCATCCGGTCCTCCGATGAGGCCGCCGCCGCCCGTGAGCGCCTGATGTCCATCTACGACCTCACCGAGATCCAGGCCAACTACATCCTGGAACTGCGGCTCCGCCAGCTGACCAAATACTCGCGGATCGAGCTGGAGAAGGAACAGGACCAGCTGCGCCGCGAGATCGCCGAACTCGAAGCCATCCTCAACTCCGAGGAACTGCTCCGTTCGCTGGTGTCCGATGAACTCGCAGCGATTGCCGAGGAACACGGCACCCCGCGCAGGACCATCCTGCTGGAGTCCGAAGCCGTTTCCCCCACCGTTGCGGCAGAACTTGCCGGCAGCAGGAAGGGCAAGCCTGCTCCCCTGGCCCTGGAGATCGCCGACGACCCCTGCTGGGCCATCCTGACCGCCTCGGGGCAGATCGGGCGCACCAGCAACCAGGAACCGCTGGCAGAGGCAGGCCCGCGGAACAAGCACGACGTGTTCACGTCGGTGGTGAAGACCTCGGCACGCGGCGAGATCGCTGCCATCACCTCCCAGGGCCGGATGCTCCGCCTCCAAGTGATGGACATGCCGGTCCTGCCACCCGTGGCAGGCCTGCCCAACATGGCCGGTGGTGTCCCGGCGAAGGACTTCCTGACGCTGCTGAAGGGCGAAACCCTGGTGGCATTCGCCCCGCTGGACGAGGTTTTGGCCATCGGCACCGCCCAGGGCGTGGTGAAGCGGGTCCAGCCGGATTACCCGTTGAACCGCGAGGACTGGGAAGTCATCGCGCTCAAGGACAAGGATTTCGTGGTGGGCGTGGCACCGGCTGCCGCTGATGATACCGAACTGGTGTTCCTGACGGCCCAGGCCCAGCTATTGAAGTTTGCCGCCTCCGCCGTGCGTCCGCAGGGCCGGACGGCCGGTGGAATGGCCGGCATCAAACTTGCCGCGGGCGACCGCGTGACATTCTTCGGCGCGGTGCGCGCCCAGGACGAGGCCGCCGTCGTGGTGACCATTGCCGGCACCAACGGCGCCCTACCGGGGACTGCCCCGGGCACGGCGAAGGTGACCGCGTTCTCCGAATACCCGGTGAAGGGCCGTGCCACCGCAGGGGTGCGCGCGCACCGGTTCCTGAAGGGCGAGGACACGCTGCTGCTGGCGTGGGCCGGGCATGGTCCGGCCAAGGCGTCCTCGGCCGCAGGCGTAGCCAGGTCACTTCCGCAGGAGCACGGCCGCCGCGATGGTTCCGGTGTCCCCTTGTCCCAGGCCGTGGACGTGGTGGGGGCCGCGATGGCGTGGCCGGAGGCCGCCGAGGCGTAGTCCGCCCCGCCCGCCACCGCTGCGCCGGATCAGTTTTCCCTGCTCCAGTTGTACGGCGTGGTGGTGGAGACCTTGACCAGACCATACCGCTCAAGAATGGGGCGCGAGTATTCGGTGGAGTCGCTGTGGATCAGGGTCTTGCCGAGCCGCAGGGCGGACCGGGCACGCTGTGCGGTGAGGGCCCGGTAAATGCCCTGCCCGCGCCACGGCGCCAGGGTGGCCCCGCCCCAGATGCCGGCGAAGTCCGTCCCCGCCACCGGTTCAAGGCGCCCGGCACTGACGACGCAGCCCTCGTGGCCTGCTGCCCACAGCTCGGTTCCACCACCGGCGGACAACCGCCGCAGAAGGTCTTCGGCCCGCGCTTCCGAGATGCTGTCCCCGAAAGCGACATCCTGCATGGCGCTCACGGCGCGGACATCCGCTGGCCCGGTGACCTGTCGAAGCCACACTCCGGGTGGCAGGGGAACGTCCGCCACCAGGGCGGCAGCGGCGCCAATCATGATCGATTCGGCGTCGGCGGGCACGAAACCGTGGGCCAGCAGTGCCCCGTGCAGGCCCGGCGCGGCATCGTGCCCGCGGGTTTTCCACTCCACGGACTGGACCGCCGGGTCCGCGCGGAAGTGCGCCACGGCCTAGTCCACCCATTCCGCGACAGTGGCCGCGGACGCCCCGCCAAGGCCGGCGTAGGTGACGAATCCGCGGCCGCCGTCGAACGTGGCGAGCCGCAGCGGGCCGAGCGGGAGCACTGACCTGGCGCCGGCCACTTCGGGGGCGAGGCGCAGTTGGGAATCGTAGGCCGCGAGGAACCGTGCAGCGTCCGGGTGCTTCATTGCGTGTACTTTCCGATGGGTCGATGGGCCCGGACCAGCCATCAGATGCTGAGCCTGCCGGCCTCTTGAGCTGCACGTGCCGCATCCGGGTCCCGGGGCGCGGGTTCCCGTGGCGCGGGCGCCGCGAACGGCCAATGTAACAGCTCTCCGCTTAGACTGCTCCCATGCCTATCGTGCCTGATGAGAAGGACTGGACCTGGGTCCTGGACCGCCCCTGCCCCGAGTGCTCGTTCGACCCCTCCACCACCACACCGGCAACGGTCCCCGGCACCATCGAAAACATGCTGCCCCGGTGGCGGGCCGTCCTGCGCCGGCCGGAGGTCGCCGAGCGCCCCGATGACAACACCTGGTCCGCGCTGGAGTACGCCTGCCACGTGCGCGATGTGTTCAGCCTGTTCGACCAGCGCCTGAACCTGATGCTGGACTCCGACGACGCAAAGTTTGAGAACTGGGACCAGGACCTGACCGCCATCGAGAAGGACTATGCCAACGCCGATCCGGCAGTGGTGAACACCGAGCTGGCCGCCGAAGGCCAGCAGGTGGCGGAGTCCTTCGCCGGGGTCCGCGAATCCGAATGGGACCGCAAGGGACTTCGCAGCAACGGTTCCGAGTTCACGGTCCTGACGCTCGCGCGCTACTTCCTGCACGACGTCATCCACCACCTGCACGACGTCGACGGATAGTTCCGCCGGCTCCCGGCCGCGCCGGCGTCAGGCCCGCAGCCCCGCGGCTGCCCGGCCAGGCTCCCGGCGTTCCCCAGTCGGCGCAAGCGCCAAGCGAACGTCTCCGGCCTGGATTTCGGCGGCGTGGTGGGTTACCAGCACCACGGTCCGGTCCCGCAGTCCGGCCCTCAAGTCGTGCAGCATGGCCCTGGCTGATTCGGCATCCAGGTGCGCGGTGGGTTCGTCCAGCAGGATCACCTCGGCACCGGTCATCAGGGTGCGGGCCACGGCGAGGCGCTGGCGTTCGCCGCCGCTGAGGAAAGCGCCACCGGGACCGATCCGCGTGTCCAGTCCCGCGGGCAGCCGGTCCATCAGGCCGGTGAGGCCGACGGCGGCAATCACCGCTGCCATGTCCCGTTCGGTCGCGCCCTCCCCCGATTTGTCCTGTCCAGGAGTGCCCTGTCCCCGGCTGTCCGGACCCGCAGCGGCGCGCCCCAGCAGGAGGTTACCGCGGATGGTCGAGTCGAAGAGGTGGGCCTCCTGCGGGCACCACGCCACCCCGCCGGAGACCCGGGCACTTCCTGCGGCCGGCGGCAGGAATCCCAGCAGGACCGAGAGCAGCGTTGACTTCCCGGAACCGGACGGGCCTGTGACCGCCAGCCAATGCCCGGGCCCCGCAAGCACATTGAGACCGGTAAAGACCGGTTCGCCGCCAGGCCACGCCGCCGCGAGGTCCGCCAGCTCCAGCCCGGGACGGCCGCCGTCACGCGCCGGCACTGGCTGCAGCCCGTCTGCGGTGCCGCCGTCGTCGTCCTGAACGCCGGACGCGTCCAGCGCCCCGGACGAAGCGACGCGCTGCAGGACCGCGCGCAGGGCCGGGAACTGGCGCACCGCCGTCGTCATCGCCGAGTAGGGTTCCACCAGGGCCAGCAGCAGCAGGACCACGACGGCGGCCGTGGCCGGCCCGATCCGTCCGTCCAGGACGGCGGGGGCTGCCAGCCACGCGCTGGCGAGCGCTGCGGCACCGCAGGCGGCAGCGGTGACCGCCTGGCCCAGGCCTTCTGCCCAGGCCGAACGCTGGGAGGCGTGGGTGGCACTGCGGTCTTCGCCGCGGAGTCCGTCCAGCACCCGCGGCGCCACACCGTTGGCGGACAGCTCCGCCCGGGCATCCAGCGCAGCCGAGATGCGGCGAAGCACGCCGGAGCGCAGCACCTGCTCTGCCGTCGCCGACTTCCGGTCGCCCCAGAGCGCAAGCGCGGGCGCCAGCACCAGGCTGGCAGCGGAGGCGGCTAGTACCGCAGGCAGTGCCGGCGGGACCACCAGCCAGGTGGTTCCCACCGCCAAAACGGCGACCGCCACGGCCGTGACGGGGGGCAGCACCACCCGGGGCAGGAGGTCCCGGACTGTGTCGACGTCGTCGATCACGGTGCCCAGCACGTTCCCGCCCTGGAGGAGGCGGCGGAGGGCCAGGGCCCGGCGGCTCAGTGACGCCCACAGCCTTCCCCTGAGCCTGGTCAGCGCGGCGAACACGGCATCGTGCAGCAGCAGCCGTTCCCAGTACCGGAGTACCGCCCTGCCGATGCCGAAGAGGCGCACGCCAACAATGGCGGTCAGCAGGTAGAGGATGGGTGGCTGCTCGCTGGCGCGGATGATCAGCCAGCCGGACAACCCGGACAACGCAACCGCGAAGACCGCTGCGAAGGTGCCCACGATGGCGGCCGCGGCGAACCGTCCCCGTACCGGTGCCAGCAGCTGAGCCAGCAGTCCCATGACGCTTCCGCCGGAACGGCCCGCGGTTCCGGCCTTGGCGTCGTCAGCGCGCGGGGACGCGGCGGGCGGTTTGGTGGCGGGCCGGTTGGCCGCGGGCGGCGCCGCTGAAGCCGCCGCGGGAAGGCCTGTTGCTCCGGCGGGAGAAACCCGTGCCGGCACGGTGTCCGTGTCCGGCTGGTGCGTAGATTCCGGCGCCGTGGCAGCGACCGGCACCAGCACGTCGGCGAGGCTGCGGGTCCGCTCTTCATGGGCCACCAGGATCACGGTGACCTGCCCGCGCAGCCCGTGGATGGCGTCTTCCACGGCCCGCGCTGAATCGCTGTCCAGGTGCGCGGTGGGCTCATCGAGCAGGAGCACTGTTGCTCCGGCGTCGATCCTCGCCAGCCCGCGTGCCAGCGCAACGCGCCGCAGCTCGCCGGGGCTCAGCTCCGCAGGGTGATTCGCGGCCAGGTGGCCGGCGCCCGCCCGGGTGAGGCAGGCGCGGGCGGTTTCCTCAGCCAGCGCACCGTCCCGGGCGTTGCGGGGGTTGGCACCGAGGTAGAGCATCACTTCGTCCAGCACCCTGTCGGCCACCAGCACGGGATGCTGCGGCACCCAGGCCACCGCGTTCCGGTCCAACCCGGCCACGGTCCCGGTAACGGATGCCCCTGCCCCATCCCCGATGGTGCCGGCCAGGACGCCCAGTACCGTGCTCTTGCCGGCACCGCTGGGACCGTCCAAGGCGGTGATCCGGCTCTGCGGCGCCTCAAACGTCAAGGGTCCGACGGCGGCGCGGGACCTTCCGCGGTAGGTCACGGTGAGGCCGGTGACGGTGAGCGGTGCTCCTGGCCTTCCCGCCGGCACGGCAGGCAGCGGCTTCGCCTCGGGTGCGTCCGTGACCGCGGTGACGCCGGCCAGGGCTACCCGGCCGTCGTCGCTGGCGTGGTGCGCCGTGCCCAGCTCACGAAGCGGCAGGTAGCAGTCCGGCGCGAGGATCAGGGCCAGCAGCCCGGCTTCGAGTGGCATGTCGCCGTGCACCAGGCGCACGCCGATGAACACGGCAACCACGGCCACGGAGATAGTGGCAATGAGTTCCAGCGCCAGGGCGGAGAGGAACGCGGTCCGCAGGGTCCCCATGGTGCGCGAGCGGTATTCCTCGGAGATCTCCTCGAGGGCTTTGCGCTGGGCCGTGGCCCGGCCCAGGCCCACCAGGACGGGCAGTCCCTTGGCGAGTTCCAGCATGTGTGCCGAAAGCCTGGCCAGCGACGCCTGTGCCTCGCGCACGTTGTCTTCCGTGTAGCGGCCGATCAGCACCATGAACAGCGGGACCAGGGGCACGGTCAGGACGATCACCAGCGCGCTGACCCAGTCCGCGAAAAGGATCCTCGCACCGAGCAGCAGCGGCACGGCGGCGCAGTTCACGAGCGCCGGCAGGAACTGGGTGTAGTAGCTGTCCAGCGCGTCCAGGCCGCGGGTGGCCAGCACGGCGAGGCCACCGTCCGCCGGACCGGTTTCGCGTACCCCGTTGCGCAGCGTCCGCTCCAGGAGCCCGGCCCGCAGTTCCTCCTTGATGCCAAGCGCGGCGCGGCGGGCGGCCACGGCCTGCCCCCATACGGTGATGGACCGCAGGACGACGCCGGCCATACCCAGCGTGATCTGGTCCGGATGTACGGCTTCCCCGGCCGCCAGTCCTGCAAGAGCGGCCGCCACCGCCTGGCCCATCAGCACGAGCGAGAGTGCCTTCAGCGCTGCGAGCAGGCCAAGCCAGTAGACAGCGGAGCGGGTGGCGGGTCCCGGCGGGAGCATGGGCCGCACGTCAGCCCTTGGTGGTGAACGCCTTGACGGCGATGGCAGGCAGGAAGCTGTGGGCCTCCGGAATGGAATCGGTGCTGACCCTTCGGCGGAACACCCAGTAGGTCCATGCCTGGTAGGCAATCACGAGCGGAAGTCCGAACGCGGCCACGATGGTCATGAGCCCCAGGGTGTAATCCGAGGACGAGGCGTTGGAGATGGTCAGGTCAAAGGCGGTGTCCAGGGTGGAGGGCAGCACCACGGGGAACACGGCGCCGAAGATGGAGGCCGTGCCGAGCACCAGGAAAGCGCCGAGCGCCAGGAACGCCCTGCCTTCGGCGCCGGCGCGGGCCAATACCCAGGCGGTGGCGGCGGCGGCCACCGCGAGCACCACGAGGGCCCAGGTCCAGGGTTTGCCGTCCAGGAACTGGATGCTGAGCGCCCAGGCCGCGATGGGAAGGATCAGCACCGGAAGCAGGCGCACGAACCAGGCGCGGGCACGGTGCCGCACCTCGCCGTCGGTCTTCAGTGCAAGGAAGGCCAGCGCGTGGACCAGCGAGAAGCCCACCACGGCCACGCCGCCCAGTACGGCGTAGCCGCTGAACCAGGCAAAGGGGCCGCCTTCGCGGTCGCCGTTGGCATTCAGGGGCAGGCCGGTGGTGGTCAGGGCCAGCGCGGCTCCAACCCCGAAGGCGGCGAAAAAGGATCCCAGGGCAATGGCCCAGTCCCACCGGGCACGCCAGCGGTCCGTATCCACTTTGCCGCGGTACTCGAAGGCTACGGCGCGGAAGATCAGCGCAACGAGGACCACCAGGAGGGGCAGGTAGAGGGCCGAGAACAGGGAGGCGTACCAGAGTGGGAACGCCGCAAACGTGGCACCGCCGGCGGTCAGCAGCCAGACCTCGTTGCCGTCCCAGACTGGGCCGACCGTGTTCAGCAGGACCCGGCGTTCGGTGTTGTTCCGCGCGAAGATCTTCATCAGCATCCCCACGCCGAGGTCAAAGCCCTCAAGGAAGAGGTAGCCGGTCCACAGCACCGCAATGGCGATGAACCAAATGGTGGGCAGCAGTTCCATTGTCGAATTCCTCTGCTCTTAGTACGCGAAGGCCAGGACGTCGTCGGCGGGCTTGGCGCCGCCCGGTCCGCCGGAGCCCGGCGTTTCGTCCTCGTTCTCGTCGGCGGGGACATGGGCCAGTTCGGGCATGGCGGACACCACACCGCCGCGGATGTACTTCACCAGCAGCTTGACCTCCACCACCAGCAGCACGGCGTAGACCGCTGTGAGGGTGACCAGGGAAGCCATCAGCTCGCCCGCGGAAACCCCGGGTGAGACGGCCGCGGCCGTGAACATGAACACCTGGTCGATGCCGCTGGGATCGGGGTTGGGGGCAACCACGAACGGCTGCCGGCCCATCTCGGTGAAGATCCAGCCAGCGGCGTTGGCGCCGAACGGGGCAAGGATGCCGAAGACGGCAAGGCGCATAAGCCACGGCGATTCCGGCACTGTGCCCTTCCGGGTCAGCCACAGGGCAACCACGGCCGCCAGCGCGGCGAGTCCGCCGAAGCCGATCATCATCCGGAAGCCCCAATAGGTGACTTCCATGACCGGCAGGTACTCAATTTCCTGGCCGGCACGCTCACCGTAGATGGGGTTGTCCGGCAGGTGGGTGCCGTAGTTTTCCTTGTACTCGGGCAGCAGCGTGTTCACGCCCTTCACCTCGGTGGTGAAGTCGCCCTTGGCCAGGAAGGACAGGATTCCGGGGACCTCGATGACGGCCACGATGTCGTCACAGTTCTGGGATCCGATGTTGCCGATGCTCAGCACGGAGAACCCGGTGCCGTCGTGGCAGGCCGCTTCCGCTGCAGCCATCTTCATGGGCTGCTGTTCGAACATGAGCTTGCCCTGCAGGTCCCCGGTGAGAGCGGTTCCTGCGAAGGAGATCATGGCTACCACCGCGCCGATGCGCAGGGACCGGATCCAGACGCTGTGGTCTGCCCGGTCACGGCCGGGGATCGTGGTGGACTCGCCGGGAATGACCTTGCCGTCGGCACCCGTGGTGTCGATGCCGTCGCGGCGCCGGCGCCACAGGTGGTACCAGGCAATGCCGAGCAGGAAGCCACCGGCCACCGCAAGGGCGCCGAAGATCGTGTGCGGGACGGCAACGAGGGCGGTGTTGTTGGTGAAGACGGCCCAGGCGTCGGTCATGACCGGACGCCCGTCGATCATTTCGACGCCCACCGGGTGCTGCATCCAGCTGTTGGCCACGATGATGAAGTAGGCGGAGAAGACCGATCCGATCACCGCCACCCAGAGGCAGGCCAGGTGGATGCCCGGTTTCAGCTGCTTCCAGCCAAAAATCCACAGTCCCAGGAAGGTGGACTCCACAAAGAAGGCCAGCAGGGCTTCCAGGGCCAGCGGCGCGCCGAACACATCGCCGACGAACCGGCTGTATTCGCTCCAGGCCATGCCGAACTGGAACTCCTGGACGATGCCGGTGGCCACGCCCATGATGAAGTTGATGAGGAAGAGCTTGCCCCAGAACTTGGTCATCCGCAGATACTCGGGCTTGCCGGTGCGGTGCCAGGCCGTCTGGATGACGGCCACCACCAGGCCCAGGCCGATGGTCAGCGGGACCATCATGAAGTGGTAGACGGTGGTGATGCCGAATTGCCAGCGTGCGATTTCCAAGGCGTCCAACGCGGGTCCCTACTCTAGGCCAACTCAAACTTCTACGTTTCGTAGAAGTTCAACTTCTACAGAGTGTAGAACAACTTGCTGTCCGACGGAAAACGCCCCGCCCGTTACCAGCATGGCGCCAAACCGCCCAGCGCGCCACGTGTTCTACCCAACGTAGAAAGTCCGGCGGTTTCAGGGTAAATTTGAACCTGCAGTTGTTTAACCGTTGAGCAGTCACCGGCGCAGGACGCGCACGGTGCGGGGACATAAAGGAAAAGTGCAATGGCTAGTCTTGGTGAACTGGAACGGGCAGTGATGGACCTGCTCTGGGCGGGCCAGGAAGCAGCCACGGCCAACACTCTGCGGGACCAGCTGGCCCGCACATCCGCCGCGCAGGGCGGCCCCGGCCACGAGGGCAAGGAACTCGCGGTGACCACCGTGCTGACGGTGCTGTCGAGGCTGGAAAAGAAGGGCCTCGTGGAGCGGGAACGTGGAACCCGTCCGCACCGCTACCAGGCGGTATCCAGCCGGGCGGACCACACGGCCGAGCTCATGCATGAGGTGCTGGGATCGGCTCCGGACCGCGAAGCAGTACTGGCCCGGTTCATCGGATCAGTCTCCGAGGGTGAAGCCGAAACGCTGCGCAAACTGCTGGGCCACGTCTAGCCCACCATGTTCTGGGCCTCATACCTGCTGGCGGTCCTGGCGATCATACTGGCGTGGCCGGTACCCATCCTGCTGTCGCGCGCGCAGTGGCCGGCACGGTCGCCGTTTACGGCGATGCTGCTCTGGCAGGCCATCGCCCTGGCAGGTGGCCTGTCGATGATCGGCGCCATGCTGGTGTACGGCCTGGAGCCCATCGGGGACAACCTGATCGCCGGGCTCCGGTCCCTGGCAGGCATGGTGCTCTTCAACGCCCCCACCACGGCCCTGGGCTTCTGGCACATCTTCGCCCTGTCGGCAGCAGCCCTGCTGACGGCCCACCTTGTCTTCACCCTGCTGCTGACGTACTACAGGATCCAGCGGCAGCGGCGGCGCCACCGGGAACTGCTGGCCCTGCTGGCGTCCCCGTCAGGCCAGGACACCGCCACGCTGGTCATCAGCCATGACTCCCCGGTGGCCTATTGCCTGCCTGGCGGAGCACGGTCTGTCACGGTCCTCTCTGACGGCCTCATGGCGGCCCTTGAGCCAGCAGAGCTCCAAGCCGTCCTGACCCACGAAAACGCCCACCTGAGCCAGCGGCACCACCTGCTGCTGTGGGCGTTCGCTGCGTGGCGCCAGGCCCTCCCCTGGCTGCCCACCACGCGTTTGGCGCAGGAATCCGTGAGCTCACTGATCGAAATGCTGGCCGACGACGTTGCCCTTCGAACAGCCAGCAAAGCCACCCTCATCAAGGCAATCGCCATCGTGGCCAGCGGTTCGGCTGCCGGAACCAACGGGCACGGCACCGGCCAGGCCGCTCCCGGGATGGCGCTGTCCGGCCTTGAGGCCGCCGCGGGTACTGCCGGCTCCGACTCCACCCGCACTACTGCGTCCCGGGTCAGCCGCCTGCTCTCGCCACAGCCCGAACTGCCGCGCGCTGCACGGAGCCTGGTCCTCACCGCGTCCGTGCTGTTGCTGGCGCTCCCCACCGCCCTGCTGGTGGTGCCCGGCCTGCTGGGCTGAACCTCCCGCCGTCGGGCGTTGCGGGCGGATGCCCGGCCCACCACCCTGCGTCAGGCGTCGATGCGCTCCCGGTCCAGGCTTGCGGCGCCCGCGATGATGAAGTCCTTGCGCGGGGACACGTCAGAGCCCATCAGCAGGTCAAAGGTCTTCTCGGCCTCCTCCAGTTCCGCGATCCCCACTTTGCGCAGCATCCGGTGCCGGGGGTCCATGGTGGTCTCGGCCAACTGCTCGGCGTCCATTTCGCCCAGGCCCTTGTACCGCTGGATGGGCTCCTTGTACCGCTTGCCTTCCTTGGCCAGCCTGGCCAGCAGCACGTGCAGCTCGGCCTCGGAGTAGGTGTAGATCATCTCGTTGGCCTTCTGGCCGGCGTTGACCACCTCCACCCGGTGCAGCGGCGGGACGGCGGCGAACACCCTGCCCTTCTCGATCATCGGCCGCATGTAGCGGAAGAACAGCGTCAGCAGGAGCGTTCGGATATGCGCTCCGTCCACGTCGGCATCGGTCATCAGGATGACCTTGCCGTAACGGGCCGCACTGATGTCGAAGCTGCGTCCGGACCCTGCACCCACCACCTGGATGAGGGCCGCGCATTCGGCGTTGGAGAGCATGTCCCCCACAGAGGCCTTCTGCACGTTGAGGATTTTGCCGCGGATGGGCAGCAGCGCCTGGAAGTCGGAGGATCGTGCCAGCTTGGCAGTTCCCAGCGCCGAGTCGCCTTCCACGATGAAGAGTTCGGAACGTTCGACGTCGTCCGTGCGGCAGTCTGCCAGCTTGGTGGGCATCGAGGAGGTTTCCAGCGCGTTCTTCCGCCGCTGGGTCTCCTTGTGCACACGGGCCGAGATGCGCGATTTCATCTCGCTGACGATCTTCTCGAGCAGCAGCGCCGACTGCGCCTTGTCGTTGCGGTTGGAGGAGTTCAGCTTGGCAACGATCTCCCGTTCCACCACCTTGGCCACGATGGCACGGACGGCGGAGGTGCCGAGGATTTCCTTGGTCTGGCCTTCGAACTGCGGCTCGGCAAGGCGGACGGTCAGGACTGCCGTCAGGCCGGCAAAAATGTCGTCCTTTTCGATCTTGTCGTTGCCGGCCTTGAGCTTGCGGGCGTTGGTTTCCACGGCCTTGCGGAAGGTCTTCACGAGCGCCTGCTCGAAGCCTGACTGGTGCGTTCCACCCTTCGGAGTGGAGATGATGTTGACGAAGCTGCGGACGGTGCTGTCATAGCCGATGCCCCACCGCAGGGCCACGTCCACCTCACAGTCGCGTTCCACCTCTGCCAACTGGCTGTGGCCGCGCTCATCGAGGACCGGGACGGTTTCCTTGAACTTGCCCGAACCGTGCAGCCGCCAGACGTCGGTCACCGGCGGGTCTGCGGCCAGGAAGTCGACAAACTCGGAGATGCCGCCGTCGTGGTGGAACACCTCCTCGTGCGGACCGGCCTCGCCGGGGGTGCCGGGAACCCGGCGTTCATCGCGGACGGTCAGCTTCAGGCCCGGCACCAGGAAGGACGTCTGCCGTGCGCGGGCTGCCAGTTCGTCGTAGGAAAACTTGGCGTCCGGCGTGAAGATCTGGCGGTCCGCCCAGTAGCGGATGCGGGTGCCGGTGATTCCGCGCTTGGCCTTGCCGACGATGTCGAGCACCGAGTCGTCAACGAACGGGGTGAACGCAGCGGCAGGATCGATCTTGCTGCCAACATCCTTGAAACGGCCGGGTTCTCCCCTGCGGAAGGACATCCGGTAGGTCTTGCCGCCCCGGTCAACCTCTACATCCAGCCGGGAGGACAGCGCGTTAACCACCGAGGCGCCCACACCATGGAGGCCGCCGGAAGCCGTGTAGGACCCGCCGCCGAACTTGCCGCCGGCGTGCAGCTTGGTAAAGACCACTTCGACGCCGGTAAGTCCCGTCTTGGGTTCCTTGTCGATGGGGATGCCGCGGCCGTCGTCGTGGATCTCCACGGAGTTGTCCGCATGCAGGATGATGCGGATGTCGTGGCCAAAGCCGGCCAGGGCCTCATCCACGGAGTTGTCGATGATTTCCCAAAGGCAGTGCATCAGGCCGCGCGAGTCCGTTGAGCCGATGTACATGCCCGGGCGCTTGCGGACGGCCTCCAGGCCTTCCAGGACAGACAGATGCCGGGCGGTGTACTCAGAGCTTGGTGCCACTGGTGATGAACTCCTTCAGGGACGGAACAGCAGGCGCATAAAGCGCTCCCTCTAGGGTAGTCGGCCCGGGACCGGAGCTGCGGTTGCCACTCCTTGCAGCCCATGTGCACCGCGCCACTCAGCCGCCGCGTGCCCGGCGGGGGCCAATCTTGACCGAAACTTGCGGATACGCGGACAGCGAACTTGGTCCATCCTTGCGACGGTTTGGATACGAATACTGGTTATATAGACGTACAGATCTACTAAGGAGGCCGATTATGACAACAGCAGTGGCAGACCGCACACTCAACGCACTCGACCGGTGCGACCGTTGCGGAGCTCAAGCGTATGTCCGGGTTGTACTCGAGTCCTCCGGCGGTGAGCTGCTGTTCTGCGGCCACCATGCCCGTGCCGTCGAAGCGACGCTCAAGCCCCTGAGCTCGGATTGGCACGATGAGACGGCCAAGCTTCACCAGAAGGAAGCCGTGGAAATCGACTAGGGACAGCACAACGTCCAAAGGGTGGGATCCCTCCGAATGGAGGGGTCCCACCCTTTTGCTTTAACGGCGCTTTGCTGCGATGCGGGGCTCGGCCGAACCGGGGCCGGTTCAGCCGAATGAGGCCGGAACCGCCAGCGGGCCGGTCCGGATCCATGATGGATGGATCCGGACCGGCCCGCTGGCCTGTCTTGCCGCCGGAGCCTTCAGGCCCGGCCGGCGCGTGATGCCTAGTCGAGGTAGTCGCGCAGCACCTGTGAGCGTGACGGGTGGCGCAGCTTGGACATGGTCTTCGATTCGATCTGGCGGATCCGCTCGCGCGTGACTCCGTAGACCTTGCCGATTTCGTCTAAAGTCTTCGGCTGTCCGTCGGTCAGGCCGAAGCGCATGGCCACCACGCCGGCTTCGCGCTCGGACAGGGTGTCCAGAACGGAGTGCAGCTGCTCCTGCAGCAGCGTGAAGCTCACGGCGTCGGCAGGAACCACGGCTTCGGAGTCCTCGATGAGGTCGCCGAACTCGGAGTCACCGTCCTCTCCCAGCGGGGTGTGGAGGGAGATGGGTTCGCGGCCGTACTTCTGGACCTCGACAACCTTTTCAGGAGTCATGTCCAGTTCCAGTGCCAGTTCCTCGGGCGTGGGTTCGCGGCCCAGGTCCTGCAGCATCTGGCGCTGGACGCGGGCCAGCTTGTTGATGACTTCCACCATGTGCACCGGGATACGGATGGTGCGGGCCTGGTCGGCCATGGCACGGGTGATGGCCTGGCGGATCCACCACGTGGCGTACGTGGAGAACTTGAAGCCCTTGGTGTAGTCGAACTTCTCCACGGCGCGGATGAGGCCCAGGTTGCCTTCCTGGATCAGGTCCAGGAAGAGCATGCCGCGGCCGGTGTAGCGCTTGGCCAGCGAGACCACCAGGCGGAGGTTGGCCTCCAGCAGGTGGTTCTTGGCGCGCTTGCCGTCGTGGATGATGAATTCGAGTTCGCGCTTGTACT
Source organism: Arthrobacter sp. Leaf137 (assembly GCF_001423525.1). Lineage (GTDB taxonomy): Bacteria > Actinomycetota > Actinomycetes > Actinomycetales > Micrococcaceae > Arthrobacter. The sequence continues at coordinate 209,961 of NZ_LMOI01000023.1, forward strand.
TCGGCTCCATGGAACCGTCGTCAGCGGCGATCTTCTCTTCGGCGAACAGGCCGGCTTCGATCCGCAGCGCAAGGTCCACTTCCTGCTCAGCGTTGAGCAGTGCCACCTTGCCGATCTGCTTCAGGTAGTCCTTGACGGGGTCGGCCGTAGCGCCGGCCGACATGACCTGCTGCACGGGGGCGTCGTCGTCGTCGGCGTCAGAGTAGACAAAGCCCTTGCCGCTGCCTACGGCACCCTTGGCAGTGGTGGCTTCGCTTTCTTCAGCAGCCTCGGCGCCTTCCAGGAGGCTCTCGTCGAGTTCCTCCTCGGCGTCCTCAGCCTCGTCAGCGTCGTCGGCAGAGGCCTTGTTGGCGGCCTCGGCGGCTGCCTTGGCGCCGGGCTTGGGCCCGCGCTTCTTGGGCTCGGGCTTGCCGTCCGCACCGGAGGAAGCCTTGTTGGCTGCCCGCGTAGCGGCCCGCTTGGCGTTGGTCGCAGCCTGCTTCTCCTCGGCGGACACATTGTCCTGGGCGGCGGGGTCCTTCTTCGTGGAAGACGGGGTCACAGAAAACCTTTCTTGCGGTGGTCTGTGGAATCGCCATACGGGCAACACCACTATGACCCTGTCAAGTCCGTGATGTAAATCAAGCGCCACCACGGCCGGCAGAGTCTGTTAAGACAACTACCGGAGCGGCCATATTGTTCCCCGAAGGGCAATACTGCTGGTGCTCAATACACGGACCCAACCGGGTCTCGGCATCCATTGTCTCATGTTTCGCCGCACCGGGCCTCCCCCGGCTCCCACGGGCCGCTTCCGTAGGTGCCGTCCCTATCCGCGGTCAACCCTCATGCAGCGGCTCCGGGACCGAACTTTTGCCACGCGGATTCCTTCCTGGCCGCCCATCCGCAAATGGATCCTCGTCCCACCAGCTCCAGGATCAGTTCCGCAAGCCGGTACCCGGGTTCGGCGCTCAGTGCGTCACTCAGGTGCCGGGCAGCATAGGAGCCGCGGCCACGGCACCATGAGATCCAGCCGCGGCCGGTCAGCGCCGCTGCAGCCGCCTGGCCGCCCAACGCGGCCAACTCCGCCAGGATGCAGTCCAACCCGTCCATGCCTGCCCAGTCCGGGACGGCCGGCGCCATGCCCATCAGGACCGCCCCATAGTTGGGCACTTCCCCGTCGACGGCCACCGGTTCCGTACTGTGCGCCGAGTAAAGCCGTTCAGGCCCCCAGCGCTCCCCTGCGGTGCTGCCTGGCCCACCCGCCCCGCAGTGCGCACCGGCGCCATTGCCCGGTACCAACAGCGGGCTGATCGCCTCCAGCTGAAGGGCATCGTCGAAGAGGTAAAAGCCTTCAACGCCGGCCTCGGCCGCTTTCCTCCCTGCTGCGCTCATCACCAGCACAGCGTCCCGCCAATGCGGGACCAAAAGGGAGGCGCACAGGAAGCCGTCGCGGTCCACATCCGATAGCCAGGGCAGCCCGGCAGGCCGGGCGAGCAGGTCCTCCCACACATCCAGGACCAGCCGGAACTGTGCCAGGCTGCGGCTCCGCGGCGACAGCCCGTGTTCCCACTCTTTCTCAGCCTCCATGGCGGCGGCCCGGTGCATGGCGGGAAGCGGCCGGGCAGCGGTGTCCTGCCGTTCCGGAGCCGGCCCCACGCTGCTTCCGCGGTACACCATTTCGGCGTTGAGTGCGCTGTCGCGGATTTCCTGGACGGGGCGTCCGGGACATGGGCAGCACTCGGCATCCAGGCAGAAAGCGCCACGCCAGTAGTCTCCGCCGACGTACCAGGCGTCCCGGACCGGCATGCCGGCCTGATCCAGCACGGGTGCCAGGCCGGCCAGCAGCCCTCCATAAGTGCCTGCGCCCAGGTGCGTGTCGCTGGTGAAGACGGCCAGCAGCGTACCGTCGGCACTCGTGTCAGCATCAAGGTAGCCGCGTACCGCCTGCAGATAGTGCTCCGGCGCGGCGGCCCCTTCAGGTGCCGGCAGGTCGAGCCGAAGCGTGGCACCAAGCTGCCTGCCGTGCATGGTCATGGCCACGAGGCTGTCGGAAGGCCAATAGCCCAGCGAATGGGGAATGAAACCGAGGATGTCCGCGGGTCCGGTGACGGTGAGTCTTTCGGGAGCTGTCATGGCTCCACGATCCGCCGGGCAGCCATCACCGGGAAGGCGTGGCCCTGCCTAAGTGGACAAGTCCAGCCAGGCGCCGTCCGCAGGCGGCCGCGTCCACCAACAAACACCCAAAAAACCGCCGCCCAGTGACGGCCGATACCGGTTGTGGAGGACTGGTCAGTCGCCGGAGGGAGTGTTCTGGCTGCGCCGCGCCAGGTTCTCGCGGCGCTGCCTGGCGAGGGCAGTCCGCAACGGCGGAACCACCACGCCCTGCTCGGCCATCCGGCGCCGGACCTTACGCCGGCAGCCAATCACTGCGGCGGCGCCGAACCCGAGGAGGAGGAACTGGAGGCTGAGGGCGATGCGGAAGGGATCGAGCCCATAAAGGACTCCGTTGGAGAATCCACTGGCGTACAGGAGGTCCAGCACGAGGCCGATCAGGAAGATGGCCGTCAGCGCAGCGATAAAGCCGCCAACGTTGACGATCCCGGTGGCGGTGCCGATGCGGTGCGCGGGGTTGAAGGTCCGGGCAAAGTCGAAGCCGATCATGGACCCGGGACCGCCGATGGCCAGGGCCACCACCAGGATGGCCAGCAGCCAAAGCGGGGCGCGGCCCGGGATGAGCAGGACCGCTGCCCACGCGGCCGCCGTCACCGCCGCAATGAGCAGGACCATCGTAGAGCGCCGCAGCGGGTGCCGGGAGACGAAGCGGCCAATGAACGGACCCACCGCCATCGCCGCAGCCACGTAGAGCGCCATGAGGGATGCAACAGTGCCGGCATCCAGGCCCTGTCCGGAAATCAGGAACGGGTAGCCCCACGTCATGGCGAACACGGTTCCGCTGAACTGGATGGTGAAGTGGCTCCACATTCCCAGCCGGGTGCCGGGCTGGCGCCATGCGCGGGCCAGGGACACGCCCGTTGCCTTCAGCCCCTGCTGCGATGTGGGCCGTTCGACGCCGGGCGGAACGTCCTTCAGGAGGACCACCACCAGCACCGCGGCGACAGCGGACATGCCGGCGAGCATCAGGAACGCGGGCGTCCAGCCGGACGAGTGCAGGACGAAGGCGAAGGGGATCACGCTGATGAGCTGGCCCAGCTGGCCGGACATGCCGGTCAGCTGGGTGACCAGCGGAACCCTGGCCGGCGCGAACCACAGCGGGATCAGCCGGATCACGGAAATAAAGGTCATCGCATCACCGGCACCCACCAGGACGCGGCCCAGGACACCGCCGGGAATGCTGTCGGCAAAGGCGAGCTGAAACTGGCCCAGGCCCATCAGGACCGCGCCACCGGCGATCATGGCCCGTGACCCGAACCGGTCCACAAGAAGCCCCACGGGGATCTGCAGGGCCGCATAAACCAGCAGCTGCAGGACGGTGAAGAACGAGATTGCCGACGCGCTGGCATGGAACCGCTCGGTGGCCTCAAGTCCCACCACGCCGAAGGACGTGCGCTGGGACACGGCCACAAGGTACCCGAAAACACCGACGGTCCAAATCAGCCAGGCGCGGGGTGCAGTCACGTCTTCATTATGCCCGCATGCCACAGGCCCCACCGCAACACGCGCCGCCGGCTACTGCCCGGGGTTCTCCCGGGCGAGGTAGGCCTCGACGGCGGCACCCAGCACATCGGCGTCGGGAAGCTCGTCGTTCTCGTCGGCGAGCAGTGAGCGGCGGACGATGCCGTCAGACTTTTCGTCGTAACGGGTTTCCAGCCGTGAAACCACCTGCTGGACCTCGTCCGAGGCCTCGATCTGCTCGGCAATCTGGCGGCTGACGTCGCGGCCCGATTCGCGCAGGCGGTCCGTGGGCAGCATGAGGGATGTGGCCGCCCCCAGGTACTCCAGGCCCGCCACCGCGGCGGTGGGGTATTCGGCTTCAGCCAGGTAATGCGGCACGTGGATGACGTAGCCGGCAACGTTGCGGTTCGCCTCGACGAGGCGCAGTTCCAGGATGTGGCCGACGGCGGCGGGCACCTCCACCGTTGGCTTCCACACGGAGATACCCTCGATGAGCTCGGGCCGGTTTCCGTGCACTGTTACACCCACCGGGCGGGTGTGCGGCACTGGCATGGGAATCGAATGGATCCACGTGACCAGGTTGACGTCCAGCTTCTCGACGATGCCCACCACGGCACGGGCGAAGCGCTCCCACTGGAGGTCGGGCTCGAACCCGGCCAGCAGCAGGAAAGGCTTCCCCAGCCCGTCAACCAGCCGGTAGAGCGCCAGCCGCGGCTCCTGGTAATCCTGGATATGGTCTTCGACAAAGCTCACGTGGGGCCTGCGGGACCGGTAGTCGATCAGCTGGTCGGCGTCGAAGACGGCGACGGGCTGGGCATCAAGGGAGTCCAGCAGTTCGGCATTGATCTGCTTCACCACATGGCCGGCGTCCGCGAAACCGGTAAACCCCATCACCAGGTTCAGGCCGCGAAGCTCCGGGCTGTGGAACAGCTCGATGTTGCTCGCATAGAGAGCGTCGGGGTCCAGCAGGGAGCCGGAGATCCTTTCAAGCACGCCATGGTCCTTTCACGGGTTGGGGTGGTCAATAGTCCTAACGCATCCGGCGGACCGGACATTCCGCGGGACCATGTGGTGCACATCTCAGGAAATTCTCCCGCCGTGCCACCAAAGGGCTACGATCGGAACTGGCCTGCCAGCCGGGCCTGCTTTCGCCCGGGCCGCGTCCGGAACGGCCGCCTCCGGGCCACCATGGCGGGAGCCAAACATGCATCCCCGCCCGATCTTTTCGAGAATTGAGGACTCATCCCTGTGGTCAAGAATACTGAAATCAACCTTAGTACCGTCTCGCGGGACCTGAAGAAGAGCCCCAGCGACGCCGTGGTCATCGGGGTGGGGCAGGGAACTGACGGGCCGGTCCTGCTGGACAATCCGTTGACGGCGAAATCGGCCGAGGCCCTCGCCGATTCCCTCAAGGCGCTGGGCATCACCGGCGCGGCAGACCAGGTGGTCCGGATGCCCGGCCTGCCGGAAACCGGTGCCGGCATCCTGGTACTGGCGGGCGTGGGCAAGGTGCAGGCAGGCAAGCCACTCGCCGCAGAATCGCTTCGCCGTGCCGCCGGTTCCGCGGTCCGCCAACTCGCCGGGCTGGCAACGGTGGCGCTGGCGTTCCCGACGGCGACAGTCGCCGACGTCGAGGCCGTCGCCGAGGGTGCGGCGCTGGGTGCCTACTCCTTCACCGAGTTCCGGTCCTCCAGGGACGGGCTCAAGGATCCGGTCCGCAACGCACTGATTTTCACCGACGTGGTGGAGCAGAAGGAACTCGGCACTGCCCTGAAGCGCGCGGGCCTGGTAGCCAAGGCTGTCAACGCCACGCGCTCCCTGGTCAACACCCCGCCCAGCCACCTGTACCCGGAATCGTTCGCCGAGGCAGCCAAGGACCTGGCCAAGGGCCTGCCCGTCAAGGTGACGGTCTGGGACGAGAAGCGCCTGGAAAAAGAGGGCTTCGGCGGCATCATGGGCGTCGGCAAGGGCTCCACGCGCCAGCCGCGCCTGGTCAAGGTGGAGTACTCCCCCGCCAAGGCTGCGTCCAGCATCGCGCTCGTGGGCAAGGGCATCACGTTCGACACCGGCGGTATCTCGATCAAGCCGGCCCTCGGCATGGGCGACATGAAGAGCGACATGGCCGGTGCCGCCGTCGTCCTTAACACTGTCCTGGCCCTCGCCGGACTGGGCCTGCCGGTCAAGGCCACCGCGTGGCTCTGCATTGCCGAGAACATGCCGTCCGGTGCTGCGTCCCGTCCCGCCGATGTCCTCACGATGTTCGGCGGCAAGACCGTGGAAGTGCTCAACACGGACGCCGAAGGACGCCTGGTCATGGCCGACGGAATCGTCGCAGCCAGCCGCGAATACCCGGACGCCATTATTGACGTCGCAACCCTCACGGGTGCGCAGCTCATCGCCCTGGGCAACCGGACCGCGGGCGTCATGGGCTCGGACAGCGTCACCGGCGCCCTCAAGTCGGCTGCGGACCGCGCCGGAGAACTTGTGTGGCCCATGCCTCTGCCCGAGGAACTGCGCCCCACCCTGGATTCCCAGGTGGCGGACCTGGCCAACATCGGCGAACGGCACGGCGGCATGATGACCGCGGCCGTGTTCCTGCGCGAATTCGTGGGCCAGGACAAGCAAGGCGAACAGATCCCCTGGGCGCACATCGACATCGCCGGCCCGTCCTTCAACAACGGCAGCCCGTACGGCTACACGCACAAGCAGGGCACCGGCTGCACGGTCCGGACCCTGGTGGCCTACGTGGAGGACATCCTGGCCGCAGCCTGACGCGGCGACGCGGCAGGGGTGCACGCGGCCCTGCGGTACGGGTGATCCCTGTGCCACAGGGCCGCGTGACACTGGACACAAGCGCTCCACAAACGCTGCGCCAAGGTGGAGCATGGATGGGTGGTTCGCTAAGGTGAACCACGGTAGTCACAAATGCAAGAGAACTGACCTGCTGACATAATCACGGCAGTGCAATTCCAAGACCAGATGATGCGCGCAGAACGCGTCATCGTTCACGCGAGGGAGCGTTTAAGTGGCCGATCAGGCAACTGCGCAAGAATTCGACATCCTGGTACTCGGTGGCGGCAGCGGCGGATACGCCGCGGCGCTCCGGGCAGTACAGCTCGGCCTCACCGTCGGCCTCGTGGAGAAAGCCAAGCTGGGCGGCACCTGCCTCCACAATGGCTGCATCCCCACCAAGGCCCTGCTCCACTCTGCCGAACTGGCCGACCACGCCCGCGACTCCGCCAAGTACGGCGTGAACGTCACCCTTGACAGCATCGACATGACCGCCGTCAACGCGTACAAGGACGGCATCATCGCCGGCAAGTACAAGGGCCTCCAGGGCCTCATCAAGTCCAAGGGCATCACCGTCATCGAGGGTGAAGGAAAGCTCCAGGGCACCGACACCGTCGTGGTCAACGGCACCGCCTACAAGGGCAAGAACATCATCCTGGCCACGGGTTCCTACTCCCGCACCCTGCCCGGCCTGGAAATCGGCGGCAAGGTCATCACCTCCGACCAGGCCCTCACCATGGACACCATCCCCAAGAGCGCAATCATCCTGGGCGGCGGCGTCATCGGCGTCGAATTCGCCTCGGTGTGGAAGTCCTTCGGCGTGGACGTCACCATCGTGGAAGGCCTGCCCTCCCTGGTTCCCAACGAGGACGCCACCATCATCAAGAACTTTGAGCGCGCCTTCAAGAAGCGCGGCATCAAGTTCTCCACCGGCGTGTTCTTCCAGGGCGTCGAGCAGAACGCCGACGGCGTCAAGGTCACCCTGGTGGACGGCAAGACGTTCGAAGCAGACCTCCTCCTGGTCGCTGTGGGCCGTGGCCCCGTCACCGCCAACCTTGGCTACGAGGACGCAGGCATCACCATTGACCGCGGCTTCGTCATCACCAACGAGCGCCTGCACACCGGCGTCGGCAACATCTACGCCGTTGGCGACATCGTCCCCGGCGTCCAGCTGGCACACCGCGGCTACCAGCAGGGCATCTTCGTGGCCGAGGAAATCGCGGGCCTGAAGCCCGTGATCGTCGAGGACATCAACATCCCCAAGGTCACCTACTCCGAGCCCGAGATCGCCACCGTCGGCTACACCGAAAAGGCTGCCAAGGAAAAGTTCGGCGACGACCAGGTCCAGACCCAGGAATACAACCTGGCCGGCAACGGCAAGAGCTCCATCCTGGGCACCTCCGGCCTGGTGAAGCTTGTCCGCCAGAAGGACGGCCCCGTGGTGGGCGTCCACATGATCGGTGCCCGCATGGGCGAGCAGGTTGGCGAAGCCCAGCTGATCGTGAACTGGGAAGCGTACCCGGAAGATGTGGCCCAGCTGCTGCACGCACATCCCACGCAGAACGAATCCCTTGGCGAGGCCCACCTGGCTCTGGCCGGCAAGCCGCTTCACGGCTGATTCCCCACAGCATTACCGAGCCCGGTGCACCCGGTCCCGCAGACCGGGTGCACTAGGCTTCCAACAAGGCAGCAATCATTCGCACTAAAGATCAATAAGGAGAACGGGGACGACATGTCTGAATCCGTTAACTTGCCCGCCCTCGGTGAGAGTGTCACCGAAGGAACCGTCACCCGCTGGCTGAAGCAGGTAGGTGACCGGGTAGAGGTGGACGAGCCGCTGCTCGAGGTCTCCACCGACAAAGTCGACACCGAAATCCCCTCTCCTGTCGCTGGCGTGATTGAGGAAATCCTGGTCGCCGAAGACGAGACCGCAGAGGTCGGCGCACCGCTGGTCCGCATCGGTGACGGCTCCGGCGGCGGTTCCGCGCCCGCCGAAGAAGCGCCCGCAGCTGCACCGGCGGAAGAGGCGCCCGCGGCTGAACCCGCCCAGGAAGCTCCCGCCGCACCCGCGGAAGAAAAACCGTCCGCTCCAGCCGCCGAAGCACCTGCTGCCGAAGCACCTGCTGCCGGCGGTGGCGAAAGCCACGACGTCACCCTCCCTGCCCTGGGCGAGAGCGTCACCGAAGGCACGGTCACCCGCTGGCTGAAGGCCGTGGGCGACACCGTTGAGGTCGATGAGCCGCTGCTCGAGGTTTCCACGGACAAGGTCGACACCGAAATCCCGTCCCCTGTTGCAGGCACCCTGCAGGAAATCCGCGTGAACGAGGACGAGACCGCAGAGGTCGGTTCCGTCCTCGCCGTCATCGGCTCGGGCGCTGCGGCAGCACCGGCGGCCGCCCCGGCCGCCCCCGCCCAGGAAGCACCCAAGCAGGAAGCCCCGAAGGCCGCTCCGGCGCAGGAAGCACCGGCAGCAGCGCCTGCACCCGCAGCCGCCCCCGCTCCGGCATCCGCACCTGCACCGCAGGCCGCCCCGGCAGCAGCCGAGGCACCGGCGGCAGGCGGCGAGTCCGGTTACGTCACTCCCCTGGTCCGCAAGCTGGCCAACCAGCACGGCGTGGACATCTCCTCGCTGTCCGGCACCGGCGTCGGCGGCCGCATCCGCAAGCAGGATGTCATTGCCGCCGCCGAGGCCAAGGCCGCACCAGCGGCAGCTCCCGCTGCAGCACCGGCCGCAGCCGCACCGGCAGCCGGCAGCGGCCAGGTTTCCTCGCTGCGCGGCACCACCCAGAAGGCTCCGCGCATCCGCCAGGTCATCGCCCGCCGCATGCGCGAATCCCTCGAGGTGTCCACGCAGCTGACACAGGTCCACGAAGTGGACATGACCAAGGTTGCCAAGCTCCGCCTCAAGGCCAAGAACTCGTTCCAGGCCCAGAACGGCACCAAGCTGACCTTCCTGCCGTTCATTGCCAAGGCCGTGGCCGAGGCCCTCAAGCAGCACCCCAAGCTCAACGCTGCGTACGACGAGGACAAGCAGGAAATCACCTACCACAACGCCGAACACCTGGCGATCGCCGTCGACACCGACAAGGGCCTCCTGGTTCCGGTCATCTCCGACGCCGGCAACCTGAACCTGGCCGGCCTCGCCGGGAAGATCGCCGATGTGGCTTCCCGTACCCGCGACGGCAAGATCGGTCCGGACGAGCTGTCCGGCGGCACGTTCAGCATCACCAACATCGGTTCGGTGGGCGCCCTGTTCGACACCCCGATCATCAACCAGCCGCAGGTGGGCATCCTGGGCACCGGTGCCATCGTTAAGCGCCCCGTAGTGGTTGCTGACGAAAACGGTGACGACTCGATCGCCATCCGCTCCATGATGTACCTGTCGCTGACGTACGACCACCGCCTGGTGGACGGCGCCGACGCGGGCCGGTTCCTCCAGACCCTGAAGGCACGCCTCGAAGAGGGCGCCTTCGAAGCGGATCTGGGCCTCTAAGCCCGGCAAGCAGTCCGCGGCGGCTGTCCGGCTTCCGGTGGTTTTCCACTGGAAGTCCGGCCGGCCGCTGCGGCATTTAAGCGCTACTGCGGCAGGCACGCGCTGCGGAGGGCACACATCCGCCGGTTACTACAGAGCGTAGAAGAATCCGGATAGACTGTTCCCATGAACATCGTTTACAACGTCATGGTCTTCCTGCACATCGTCGGCGCCGCCATGATCGTCGGCATCTGGATCGGGCAGATGAAGAAGCCCACCGTCCACCCGCGCCAGTTCGATGGTGCTGCCCTGCAGCTCCTCACCGGTGTGGCGATGATGGGCCTGATCCCCGCCCTGGACATGGACGCCAACTACGCCAAGCTGGGCATCAAGCTCGTCATTGCACTGGTGGTTGCCGTCCTGGCCTTCCTTGGCAGCCGCAAATTCAAGAAGGGCGAACCGGTCTCCATCGGCCTGGCCCACAGCGTGGGCGGCCTGGCACTGCTGAACGTCGCCATCGCGACGCTTTGGCGGTAGCTGCCCCGCACCTCCGCTTGCCACAGACGACGGCGGCGCTCCCCCTGCGCGGGAGCGCCGCCGTCGTGCGTTGTTCAGGCTGGTCACAATCCTCTCTCAGCGGACAACCCGTGCACCGGTGCTGCCAAATCCCTAGGATGGGGAGCGGCGGGCTGCGGCGGATGCCGGCGCCCGGATCGAATCAATGTTGAGGAGTGACATGGCTACAACACGCAACGCGCACACGGTATGGACGGGCAGCCTGACTGAGGGCTCCGGCAACACCACCCTGGACAGCTCAGGCCTGGGCACGTTCGATGTCACCTGGAAGGCACGCACCGAAGCGGCCGAGGGCAAGACCAGCCCCGAGGAACTCATCGCAGCCGCACACTCGGCATGTTTCTCGATGGCCTTCAGCCACGAACTCAGCCAGGCCGGTTTCACCCCGGAAGAAGTCAACACCAAGGCGGAGGTGGGCTTCCAGCCGGGCACCGGCATCACCGGCAGCCACCTGACCCTGAATGCCCGCATCCCCGGCATCTCCGAGGAAGACTTCCAGCGCATCGCCGAGGCAGCCAAGAAGGGCTGCCCGGTATCGCAGGCGCTGGCCGGGATCGAGATCAGCCTGGACGCCACGCTCGCTTCCTGACCCGATTAACGCCCAAGGCCCTGTTCCTGCCGGTTCGTCCGGCGGGAACAGGGCCTTTTGCGCTTCGGCTGCAGGCAGCAGCCCGTCAGGTTAGGCCTTGGCCTGGCTCCGCGCCGGGAGCGGCGCAGGACGCAGCCGGCGGTAACCCTCACGGAGCGGCGGACGGTCCGTGGGCAGTTCCTGAACCATTTCCTTGAGCGCGCCAATGCCGTACTCCAGCTGCGGATCGCGGCCGGCGGCGTAGGCATGCGGCGGGAAGGTCACTTCGATGTCCGGGTCCACGCCATAATTCTCCACGCTCCAGCCGACGCCGCCGCCGAACCAGGTGGCGTAGCGCGGCTGGGTTACGCCGGTTCCGTCAGCCAAGGCGAAGCGGTTGTCGATGCCCACCACGCCGCCCCAGGTGCGCGTTCCGATGACCGGGCCAATTCCCCGCAGCTTGGATACCTGGGTGATGATGTCGCCGTCGGAGCCAGCGAATTCGTCCGCGAGGATGATCACCGGTCCCCTCGGTGCGTGGTGGGGGTAGGTGCGCGGCTTTTCCCCGCGCGGCATGCTCCAGCCGGTCACCTTGCGGCCAATCAGTTCGGCCACCAGCTGCGACGTGTGTCCGCCGCGGTTGCGCCGCACATCCACAATCAGCCCGTCCAGCGCGGTCTCGGTGTCCAGGTCCCGGTGCAGCTGGGCCCAGCCGTTGGCCATCATGTCCGGGATATGCAGGTAGCCGAAGGCGCCGCCGGATGCTTCCCGGACGGTGCGGCGGTTCGAGGCAACCCATTCCTGGTACCGCAGCCGCTCCTCGTCCTTGACGGGAACGACGGCGACGCGGCGCTGGGTGCCGGCGGTATCGCCGTGCCCGGCACCGTTCAGCAGGGTCAGTTCGACGGCGCGGCCCGCAGCACCGACCAGCTGCATGGCCGGTGTGACAGATTCAGCCAGCGGCACGCCGTCGATGGCCAGCAGGATGTCGCCGGCTTTTGCGTCGACCCCGGGACGGTTCAGTGGTGAGGTGGCCAGCGGATCCGAAGACTCGCCGGCGAGGATCCGGGTGATTTCCCAGCCCGACGCGGTATGGGCCAGATCGGCTCCCAGCCGGCCCTGACCGCGGCTCCCGTTCTCCGTCACGGCCGCTGGGCGGACGTACGCATGCGACGTGCCTAGCTCGCCGTGGAGCTCCCACAGCAGGTCAACGAGGTCGTCGTGCGAGCCCAGCCGGTCCACCAGGGGACGGTACCGGTTGCGCATCGAGTCCCAGTCCTGGCCCGCCATGTCTTCGGCCCAGAAGAAGTCCCGCTGCAGGCGCCAGGCCTCGTCGAACGCCTGCCCCCAGACGCTGACGGGATTCATCATCACTCGGATGCGCCCCAGGTCCACCTTGACCAGCTTGCCGGATTCCTCATCCGCCTTGGCGTCCGACGGAACCACAGTGACCTGTTTGTCGGCAATGACCACGGCCTTGGTCCGGTCGCCCGAGAGCCGGTAACTGTCCAGGGACTCCACCAGGGTTTCCTGCTTGCGGCGGCCGAGGTCGTACCGCACCAGGCTGGGACGAGTGTCCTTGTCCTCCTGGCTTGCCTTGCCGTCGCCGGTGACGCCGGAGAGGGCAGCGTCAAGCCACAGAAGCGCGTCCTTGGTTGCCGAGAGACCGGTGTAGTTACCCTGCGGAACCGGAACACCGATGACCCGGTGGGCCAGGCCCTCGGGATCCACGCGGACCGCCGGCGGCCCGTCCTGTGCGTCCGCATCAGCGGCATCGGGCCCAGCGGCATCTGCACCAGCTGCCCCGGGCGCCACGTCCGGTCCGAACGGCGATGGCGTACCGGCGGCGAGGGCCACGAGGTAAGGCTTGATGGGGCTGGGGAAGGACAGATCGAAGGAGTGGCCGTCGTAGACGGGGTCGAAGCTGCGGTTGGAGAGGAAGGCCAGGTACTTCCCGTCCGGGGTGAACGCCGGCGACCTGTCGCAGAACCGTCCGTCGGTAACCTCCACGGGATCGGAGCCCGGGGCAGCGATGCTGGCAGCCCGCAGCCGGCTGCGCGAGCCGAAGGAGGTGACAGGCTCGGACCAGACCAGCCAGGCGGAGTCGCCGGACCAGGCGAGGTCGGAGATGGTTCCCTCCCCGATGCTGGCCACCCGGGTCAGTTCGCCCGAGGCGGCGTCGGCGAGGTACACGTCGCCGAACGACGTCCCCAGGGCCAGCCACCGTCCGTCAGGGCTCGCCTCAAGGGCACTTACGCGCGACGGCGTCGGAACGGCAATCTGCGCGGCAGCGGAAGCCGAGGCGGGTGCGGCAGGTTTGCCGGTCCCCTCCTCCGCAACCACCTCCGGTTGCTGTTCGTCGCTGCCACCCGTGCGGGAATTGGCCGGCACAACAGGCGAAGATTGCGCAGATCCCGCCAGCACCGCGGCGCCGGCAGCAGGCACGGGCTGGGGCAAGGCAACGGCATCCGCCCGCCCGGAGCCTGAACCGGTGTCTGCTTCCACGGGATTGGCTGCCTCCGGCGTGTCGCCGGCGGACGGCGTTGCCGGCACGGCGCCTGCGGGCATGGCCGGGTGGTCGATGGTTGCCACGATGTCCCTGATGTGCAGGGCTTCGATGCCGCCGTGGTCCGCAATGTAGGCGATGCGGCCATCGCCGAGCGGCCGGGGAAGGCGGCCGCGCACGCCCGGTGTGGCCTCGATGATGCGCGAAGGCCCGTCCTTGTGGCGGAGCCAGTGGATGGTGCCGTGCGCCTCCACCGCGCTGGCTGAACCGGTGGCATCGGGCACTGCGGCACCCAGGTGCTTTGAAGTCTTCAGGAGGGCGGGGCGGCGGGACTGCGAGGCGGACCCGAGGGTGATATCAAGGCGGACGGCCTCGGACCCAAGGTCCTTCAGTACCCACAGTTCACCGGCGGATTCGAAGATGACCCGGCTGCCGTCCGTGGCGGCGTGGCGGACGTAGAAGTCCTCGTGGTCGGTGTGCCGGCGCAGGTCCTTACCGTTGGGAAGGACCGAATAGAGGTTGCCGTAGCCCTCGTGGTCGGAGAGGAAGGCCACCCGGCCACCCACCCACAGGGGATCGGCAAAATTTCCTTCAAGGTCCGGCAGCAGCCTTTCGAATTCGCCGTTGCCGTCAGTATCGATCCACAGCTTCCCTGCCGTGCCGCCGCGGTACCTCTTCCACCAGGCGGGTTCGCGGGACAGCACGCTGGCCACCACGACGGGGCGCTCATCTCCCACTTCCGGGCCGAAGGCCACCGACTCCACGGGACCAAACGGCAGTTCTTCCGCCCAGCCGCCTTCGAGCGGCACGCTGTACGCATGTGTGTGGCGGCTTTCGGCCTGCCGGAACGCGCTGGTCACCACCACGGCGCCGCCGGCGGTGAAGCCCTTGACCCGGGTGGTGCTGTGGCCGAAGTAAGTCAGCTGCCGGTAACCGCCGCCGTCGACGTCCGCCGCGACCACTTCCGGTGCCGTTCCCTGGACCACCGTCCACACCAGCTTCTTGCCGTCCGGGGTGAAGCGCGGGTTGCGGGCGGGCAGCTGGAGCGAGGAGATACGCCACGCACGGCCCCCGTCCAGTGGCGCAATCCAGACGTCATCCTCGGCCACGAAGGTGACCAGATCGCCGTGAAGATGCGGAAAACGGAAGTAGCTCGAAGAGGTCATCGTTCGATCATAGTCATCCCTTACCCGGCGCCGCGGGACGTGCCTTGGGGCCGGGTCCGTGGTGTGATGGAGCATGCGCATCCTTATGTCCGGGGCCTCGGGAATGATCGGCACGTCCATGTCCGCCACCTTCAGGGAGGCCGGGCATGACGTCGTGTCCCTGGTGCGCCGGGAACCGAAGACGGCCGCCGAAGTCCGCTGGGATCCGGCCGCCGGAGAACTGGATCCCCGGGCACTTGAGGGCGCGGATGCCGTCGTCAATCTTTCCGGTGCCGGAATCGGCGACCGCCCGTGGACGCGCAAGCGGGTTGAAGAGTTGTTCAGTTCGCGGCTCCGGTCTACGGAAACCCTGGTCCGGGCGATGCAGCAGGTGGACAGCCCGCCGCCCACCTTCATCAGCCAATCAGGCTCCGGGTATTACGGCGACGCGGGATACACCGTGCTTCGCGAAGATGCCTCCGCGGGGTCGGGCACCCTGTCCCGCATCTGTGTCGAATGGGAACAGGCCGCTGCCGCCGCCCCGCCAGGCGTGCGGACTGTCACGCCCCGCACCGGCGTTGTCCTCAGCCACTCAGGCGGCGCCTTGGGCAGGCTGCTCCCCCTCTTGCGCCTCGGCATCGGCGGACCGTTCGGGGACGGCCGCCAATACTGGCCCTGGATTTCCCTGCCGGATGTGTCAAGGGCTTTCCTGTTCCTGCTGGAATCCGACATCCGTGGCCCCGTTAACCTGTGCGCCCCCGAACAGGCTGACGTCAACAGCATCGTGGCCGCACTGGCCCATGCGCTGCACCGGCCTGCTGTCCTGCGGGTCCCGGGCCCGGTGTTGCGCCTGCTGATGCGCGACCTGGCCGAAGAGCTGCTGCTGGCCAGTCAGAGGATGGAGCCTGCCGTGTTGTCGGCGGCCGGTTTCCGCTGGGAACATCCTGGTTTGACGGAGGCGGCCGCCTGGGTTGCCGGCAACGACAAGGCCGCGGACCCGGCCTGACGCTGACCTGGTGAGCCTGGTGCGGGCTGCAGCGGCGGGGCGCGGTTTCAGGAGCCAGGGAGGATCTCGCTGATCCGCCACTTTCCGTCCTCCGCAATGAGGACCAAACGCAGGGGCTGGCCGGGTGCATCAGCACCTTTTGCGGCAACAGTTCCTGTGGTGTCCTTCTCTTCCCAGGCTGATGTGGCGGCGGTGGCCTGGACAACCGCGCGCGAATCCGTTGGACCCGGTTCGGTCCGGATGTCCGAGAGCGTGCTGATGAAGCCTGAAAGCACCCTGCCCGAAGCTGACAGCCTCTCCGCAGTGAGATGGTCGGCAGCGGCCGCCGGCGACCCGGAGGCGTTGACTTCCGCCAGCAGGTCCACCTGGCCGCTGCGGAAGGCGTGGTCACGCAGCGCCGCAAGGCCACGCAGGGCGTCCGCAGGTTGTGCGGACGCCGCCAGGGCCCTGGCCTCGTCCAGTGCGGCAGGGCCGCCGGCCTGAACCGCAGCAGAGTCTCCGGCAGTGGCGGAAGCTGCCTCTGCCGCAGCCCTGCCATCGCCGGCGGGATCCAGGGTGCCCAGGGCCACTTGGGACAAAGGAGTCAGCCACAGGACCATCGCCGCACCGGCAGCCGCGCCGGCTGCGAGGACGGTCCGGCGCTGGCGAACACCGGTTGGAGTCACACTGCGGTGAGCCCCGTTCCGGTGCCCGCCTGCGTGCTTCCGGGAACGCACATGGGCACCACCCGTGTCCTTCCGCCGTGCTGGTTCGCCCGTTGCGGCGGGGACCGCCGTCAGCCGCGGCGGCGTGGCCACCCGCCGGCGCAATGTCCCCAACCGTTCCTTCAGCCGGCCCGGTGAGGGCGGCGGCACGTGCCTGCGCGTCAGGAGCTCGGCGATGACGGTGGGATGGACGGCGGCAGAAAGGTCCACCGGCACAGGCGCGGCGCTGCGGTAGACAGCGGTTGCCAAGGCACCGGCGGTGGGACGGAGCCTGCGGTCTTCGCTGAGACCTGCTTCCAGGGCTGCAGCAAGGTCCACAGGTACACCGGGAACCAGGAGCGGCAGCGGTGGCCGGTCTGCCGTGCGTGGGGGCGCGGCACCGGTGAGGCAGAACCATCCGAGGGCCGCCGCCGCATAGACGTCCCTCTCGGGTTGCAGCCCTGCGCGGACCGCATCCACCGGTGCAGGATCCACGAAGCCGGGAGTGCCGTGGCCTGCTCCGCCGGCGGGGTCCCCCAGCATCCGGGCGATTCCCAGGTCCGAAAGCATCGGCTTGCCCTGGCCGGTGAACAGCACGTTGCCGGGCGAAACGTCCCCGTGCGTGAATCCTTTCCCGTGGAGATAGGACAGCGCCTGGGCGATGGGAGTCAGTACCGTTACGGTTTCACCGACGCTGAGCCGGCCGCGGGAGCCAAGGAGCTGCCCCAGGGAGCCACCGGACGCGTAGTCCATGATGAGGGCAGTCGGAGCCCGTCCTTCCGCGTCGCCGGGCGGCCCGGGGTGCAGGCTGACGGCGTCGTGGGCCCTGACCAGGTGCTGGTGGTCCAGGACGGAGAGGATCCGGATTTCCCTTCTCACCGCCTCCTCCGACGTCTCTCCCCGGCAGCGTGACTCACCGGAGCCGGGGTGGAAGCACTTTACGGCGTATTTCCTGCCCGTGGCCTGCTCAGCGGCAAGCCAGACGGACGCGCTGCTTCCCCGGCCCAGGAGCCGGTCAACCGCAAAACCCGGGACGTCGGGAGCCTGCAAATCATCCATGTCCCATGTCTAGCGGAATCCGCAGACGGCTGCAGAAGTTATCCACAGCCGGAGCGGGCCCTCAGTCACATTGTGGGCGCAGGTGAAGGCCGCTGGTGAGCTTAGACACTAAACCCAGTCCGCGGCGCTGCGGGGTCTAAGCTGGAAGGCATGACTCTTGAGTTTTCAGGGCTGGGTCTTGCCCCGGAGTTCGTTGATTACCAGCACGCCTGGGACCTTCAACGCGAACTTCACGGAAAAGTGGTGGCCGATGAGGCACCCAGCACCGTGCTCCTGCTGGAGCACGCAGCCGTTTACACCGCAGGCAAGCTGACCGAGGACCACGAACGGCCTTTCGACGGGACTCCCGTGGTGGCCGTGGACCGCGGCGGCAAGCTCACCTGGCATGGTCCGGGCCAGCTCATCGCGTACCCCATCCTGAAACTGAGGAACCGCGCCGGGATCCGTGACTATGTGGACCGGCTCGAAGCCGTCATGATCGCCGTCATGGCCGATTACGGCATCCGTGCTGAACGCATCAAGGGCCGCGCCGGTGTATGGGTCAAGGCCGACGCCAACGGGCCCGACCGCAAGATCGCCGCCATCGGCATCCGTGTCCTCAACGGCGTGACCATGCACGGCGTCGCCATCAACTGCAGTAACGACCTCGCCCCCTACAGGCAGATCATCGCCTGCGGCATCACCGACGCCGGCGTTACAACCATGTCCCGGGAAACCGGGAAGGACATCCGTCCCGCCGACATCGCCGAACGCTTCGTGGAAGAATTCCGCAAGCACGAAGAAGCACTCGTTTCAAGCCCCGAAGGAGCTCTACTGTGACATTGGCACCCGAAGGCCGGAAGTTGCTGCGGATCGAGCAGCGCAACGCGGCTGTCCCGGTGGAACGCAAACCGGAATGGATCAAGGCCAAAGTCCAC
>NZ_LMOI01000024.1 GCF_001423525.1 Arthrobacter sp. Leaf137
CGCCACCGTCGAAGGTGGCGGCCACAGCCGTTTACGGTAACTAACGCCTCAGGATCGCCACCGTCGAAGGTGGCGGCCACAGCCGTTTACGGTAACTAACGCCTCAGGATGGCGGTCAACCGGTGGGTATCGTTTCTTGCGCGGGTACGGCCCAGGACAAGCACCGTCCCGGCGGATGCCGCCGCGCCCAGCACAATGGGCAGCACCCAGGGAATCCACGTCCGTCCGGGAAGGTAACCGAATCCGGCCGCCATCAGGATGATCCAGCTCAGTGCAGCCACCCCGACGGCCACGCCGGCCGGAAGGCCGGCGCCATACTTGGCATGACGTTTGTCATTGGCCCAGACAATGAAGCCGGCCGCGACGGTGGCCAGCACAACAATGATCAGGGAAAGCATGGGTCTCCTCCGGGAAGCAGGGCAGTTCCGGCCGGTGCTAGAACTGGCCGAATCCTACGCGCCGGACTTCTTCCGCGCCGATTTCCACGTAGCCCAGGGCGTTGCCGGGAACAATGATCAGGCGCCCCTTGTCATCGGTGAGGCGCAGTTCGCCGCCGCCCTTGATGGCTTCTCCCACAACCTTGGCCACGGTCTCCGCATCCTGGTTTGATTCCAGGACGATCTCGCGGCCAACGTTCTGCACGCCGATCTTAATTTCCACAGGGGCCTCCCAGCCGGTCAGGTTCTTTGATGATGCTCTATTTGTAGTCTAGGACTCTTTGGGGAAGCGAGAGATTCCGCGCCAAGCTAAACGGTAGATGAGGTCGCTGGCCACATCGAGATCCAGGTTGCCGTCCGTTTCCAGCCAGTACCGGGCGCTGACCTGCGCCATCCCCGCAAGGCCGCGGCCCAGCAGTTCCGCTTCGAGGTGGGGCAGCTTGGTGTCCCCGGCAATCACCCGCGCAATGGCATCGGCAAAGGTCCGGTTGAAAGTCTCGAGGCGCGAACTGACGTCGGGGTCGTTGACGAGGTCGGACTCGAAGACGAGGCGGTGGGCCTGGTCATCGCTGGCGATGAACCGGAAGTACGCCCGCATGACAGCCTGGACGCGTTCCTTATTGTCCGTGGTGGAGTTCAGCGCCCCCAGCATCAGGTCGGTCAGGGACGCCAGGTGGCTGTCCAGGAGGGCCAGGTACAGCTCGCGTTTGGACGGGAAGTGCTGGTACAGGACCGGCTTGCTGACATGGGCGGTCTCGGCGATCTCATCCATGGCGGCCCCGTGGTAGCCGTTGGCCACGAAGACTTCCTGCGCTGCGGAAAGAAGCTGTGCCCGCCGTTCATCGCGGGGGAGCCGGGCCGACCGTTGTCCTGCGGGTCGCGAGGAAGTTTGCGGTTCGGCTGCCGGCGGGCGGTCAGCCCGTGCTTCATGGACCACAGTTGTCCTTCTTTCCATTGCAGTTACCCCTACTTTACTGCGGGGTAATATGACCCGGCGGTACCCCGGGGCATACATTGAAGTATGGCTTCGTCCTTCACTGCAAATGTTTCAGCAGTTTCCCTTGATCCTTTGGTGGAACCCGCCGCGGAACTCACGTCCGAAGAGGTGGAACGGTATTCCCGGCACCTCATCATTCCGGAAATCGGCTCGACAGGGCAGCGGCGGCTCAAGAACGCGAAAGTACTGGTTATCGGCGCCGGCGGGCTGGGCTCGCCCGCGTTGCTCTACCTCGCAGCCGCGGGGATAGGAACACTGGGGATCATCGACGATGACGCCGTGGACCTGAGCAACCTCCAGCGCCAGGTCATCCACGGTGTGGCAGACGTCGGACGGCCGAAGATCGAATCGGCCCGCGACGCCATCGCCGCCCTGAATCCACTCGTGGACGTCCGGTTGCACCAGGTCCGGCTGGACGCATCCAACGCGCTGGAATTGTTTGCCGATTACGACCTCATCCTGGACGGCGCAGACAATTTCGCCACCCGCTACCTGGTCAACGATGCTGCCGCGATCCTGGGAAAGCCTTATGTGTGGGGCTCAATCTTCCGGTTCGACGGCCAGGTGAGCGTCTTCTGGGAAAAGCACGGACCCACCTACCGCGACCTCTACCCGGAGGCGCCGCCGGCCGGGTCTGTTCCTTCCTGCGGCGAGGGCGGCGTCTTCGGCATGCTGTGCGCGGCGGTGGGATCACTGATGGTGACAGAGGCAGTGAAGCTTATTACCGGCGTCGGGCGCTCCCTGCTGGGACGGGTGGCGCTGTACGACGCCCTGGGCGGCAGCTGGCGTGAGATCCGGGTGTCCAAGGACCCGGCCGCCCCTCCCATCACCGAACTGACCGACTACGAGGCGTTCTGCGGCATCGAGCCCCAGGCGCCGGCGGACACCGAACACACCGTCACCGCCGCCCAGCTCGCCACCATGCTGGCCTCACGGAAGGCCGGGCTCAAGGACTTCGACCTGGTGGACGTCCGCGAGCCCGGTGAGTTTGAGATCGTCCGGATCGAGGGTGCCGTGCTCATTCCGCAGGGAAGGATCCTGGCGGGGGATGCCTGGGGGGAGATTGCCCAGGACCGGGACATCGTGTTCCTGTGCAAGGCGGGCACCCGCTCGGCGAACGTCCTGGCCGCGGCGCAGAAGGCAGGGTACCGGCGCGTGAGCCATCTCGACGGCGGCATTCTCTCCTGGGTGCGTGAGGTGGAGCCGGAAAAGCCCGTCTACTGACCCGTTGCCCTATCAGATATGGCTCCTAAACCGGCGGTTTAGGAGCCATATCTGATACTGCAAAGTTGGGAGGGTCAGGCGCTTTCGAAGCCCTTGTGGTCCACCGGGCATTCCGCCTGGCCGCCTGCGGGAGCTGCTGTCCCCGGCTGTTCCACGGTAATGCCGTAGAGCGCTTCCAGGGCCGCCACATAATCGTCCTGCTGGCCGTTCGCAGCGAGCTCGCGGGCGCGCACCGTGGGTACGTGCAGCAGCTGCTTCACCATCCGGCGCAGGGCAAACTCCACTTCCTCGGCCGCTGCAGTGCAGCCGTGCCGGGCGCGGACCTTTTCCATTTCGGCGTCCAGGACGTCCATGGTGTGCCGACGGAGCGCAACGATGGCCGAGTCCACGGACCGGGCTTCGCGTTCCTGCTCGAACGCCTTGGCAGCGCCCTTGACGATGCCGCTGGCCTGCGCCAGCGATTCGGCCTGCTCCTGCGGCGCCGCGAGGCGCACGGATTCGAGCGTCAGCAGTTCCACGCCATCGAGTTCGCCCACCGCGGGATCGAAGTCGTGGGTGAGGGCAAGGTCGATGGCGATCAGCGGCTGGGTGGAGCCGGCACGGACCTGCGCCAGTTCGTCGGCTTCAACGCGGGTATCGGAACCGCTGCAGCCGATCATGACATCCGCAGCGGCCACGGCCGGGCGGAGTGAGTCAGCGTCCAGGGCTGTGCCTCCCCGGGTTGCGACGAACCCTTCGGCACGGCCGGATGAGGAGAAGACCGACACGTCGGTGCAGCCGCGTTCACGCAGCAGTGCCATGGTGGCGCCGGCGTACGCACCGGTTCCAAAAACGACAACCTTCTTGGCGGACCAGTCAGGATTTTCGGAGAGATCGGTTGCGAGGTCCAGGGCTACGGACACGATGGACAGGCCCCGCGAGCCGAGTGCGGTCTGGGCGCCTACGTCCTTGGCGGTCTTGGAGGCGGCCTGGAAAAGCCGGACCAGCCCGGAGCTGGCGGTGCCTTCATGCTGGGCCGTGATCAGGGCGCGCCGCACCTGGCCGGCGATTTCGCGTTCGCCCACGACGGCGGAGTCGAGTCCCGCACTCACGGCGAAGAGGTGCCGGGTCACTTCGGGGCCGGTCCTGGTGCTGAAGGAGCGGGATACGAGTGGTTCGGCGAGCCCGCTCTTGGCACTGATCTGGGCCACGAGGGCAGCACGGGCGGCCTCGACGTCGTCCGTATTCGGAGCCTCGCCGTAGATTTCGTACCTGTTGCAGGTAGCCAGGACCACGGCCCCGGACACTGCCGGCGAGCCGGAGAGCACGGTAGCGGCAATCCCGGAGGAACCGTTGCTCAACTGAGCAACGGTCTCAAGATCGATGTCGGCGTGTGTAGCCACCAATGAAAAAAGAACCACAGCAGACCTATCATAGCTTTTTCGCAGCTCCGTAGAACAACGGGTACGCCGAAGATGGCCCATGAGGGGCTGTGATTCCTGCCACCGGGCGGCGGCAGGGCCCATCCGTGACAGCCTGTCGTTATCTTTTGCGGCTGATTTTGGGCACAATCGAAGGCATGACTCCTAGCCCCGCCGTCTCCGCTGCCGGCACACTCGCCGCAGACCATCCGCTCATGGATGGCCGCACCGCAGACTCCCCGCTGATCACGGCCTACCGGGGCGGCAAGCCGTCCCGCCGTCCCGTCTGGTTCATGCGGCAGGCCGGGCGTTCGCTGCCGGAATACCTGAAGGTCCGCGAAGGCATCGCCATGCTGGATTCCTGCCTCCGGCCCGAACTGGCCTCGGAAATCACCCTCCAGCCCGTCCGCCGGCACGACGTGGACGCAGGCATCTTCTTCTCGGACATCGTGATCCCGCTCAAGCTGGCCGGCGTGGGCGTAGACATTGTCCCCGGGGTCGGCCCCGTGCTGGACAAGCCTGTCCGGACGGCAGCAGATGTGGCCGCCCTCCCGAAGCTGACCTGGGAAGCCCTGGAACCCATCCGCGAAGCCGTCCGGCTCACCGTCGCCGAACTGGGCAAGACGCCCCTGATCGGTTTTGCCGGCGCACCGTTCACCCTGGCCGCCTACATGGTGGAAGGCAAGCCCTCCCGCGACCACCTGGGCCCGCGCACCATGATGCACGCCGATCCGGAAACCTGGAACGCCCTGGCCAACTGGGCTGCCGACGCTTCCGGCCTCTTCCTGCGCGCCCAGCTCGAAGCCGGAGCGTCCGCCGGACAGCTCTTCGATTCATGGGCAGGCTCGCTGGGCCTCGCTGACTATCAGCGGTTCGTGGCGGCGGCATCTTCCCGCGCCCTTGACCACGTCCGCCAACTTGGCGCACCGCTGATCCACTTCGGAACCGGCACCTCAGAACTCCTCGTTGCCATGCGTGACGTCGGGGTGGATGTGGTGGGCGTGGACTACCGCTTGCCGCTCGACGAAGCCAACCGCCGGCTGGGCGGCTCCGTACCGCTCCAGGGAAACATTGACCCCGCTCTTCTGTCCGCTCCGTGGGACGTCCTTGAAGCTCACGTCCGCCAAGTCATTGCCGCCGGAGCCGGGGCACCCGGCCACGTCCTCAACCTCGGCCACGGCGTCCCGCCGGAAACCGACCCGGACGTCCTGACCCGCGTGGTCAAACTCATCCATTCCATCTCCCCGGAGTAGCCGCGTGGACAGCTCGCCGACAGAAGCCAGCCAGGCGCTGGTGGTGGGCGGGGGAATATCCGGCCTGCTCGCCGCCAGGGAACTCTCCGCCGCGGGCTACCGGGTGACGGTGCTCGAGGAAGGCGGCGCCTGGGGCGGCTGCGTCGGCAGCCATACTGTGGCCGGAATCAACTTGGACAGCGGGGCAGAATCGTTCGCCACCAGGTCCGACGCCGTCGCCTCCCTCGCCGCCGAACTCGCGCTGGGCACCAACATCGTGCAGCCCCGGCCGGGCGGCGGGTGGGTGCAGCTGCCCGAAGGCCCCCGCGAACTGCCGAAGACCGGTGTCCTGGGTATCCCGGCCAATCCGTGGGACCCGGAAGTCCGGCGGTCCCTGGGCCTGCTCGGTGCGCTCCGGGCCTCAGCGGACCGCTTCCTTCCGGCGTCGGTGGGTGCCGGAACTGACGTAACAAGCGTGGCTGCGCTGGTCCGCGCGCGGATGGGCAAGCGCGTCCTGGAACGGCTGGTGGCGCCGGTGGTGGGGGGCGTCCATTCAGCGGATCCGGGGATGCTCGACGTCGACATGGTGGCGCCCGGTCTCCGTGCCGGACTGCGTCGGGAGGGTTCCCTCGCTGCCGCGGTTTCCGCGCAGCGCAAGGGCAAGGCGGGCGGCCCCGCAAAAGCCGGCTCCGCCGTCGCCGGACTCAAGGGCGGCATGCACACGCTGACCGACGCGCTGGTGGCAGACCTCGCTTCCAGGGGAGTGACCCTCCTGAGGGGTACCCGCGCCGAATCCGCGGACCGCACGTCCGGGGGATGGCGGGTAACCGCCGGGGAAACAACCTACGACGCCGCCGTCCTGGTGGTGGCCACCGACGGTCCCGCCGCCGTCGACCTTCTGGCGCCGTCCGTTCCGGGAATCGCAGGAAAGAAGCCGGGCGCCGGTCCTGACGTGAAGCTGGTGACCCTGGTCATTGGCAATGCAGCGCTGGACAACCGCCCGCGCGGCACCGGCGTCCTGGTGGCGCCGCAAACGCCCGGCATCGGCGCGAAGGCGTTGACGCACGCCACCGGAAAGTGGGAATGGCTGCGCGAAGCCGCCGGGCCGGGCCGGCACGTGGTGCGGTTGTCCTACGGGAGGGCCGACGGCGACGGCGGGCCAGAGAAGCAGCGCGGTCCGGAGACCGATGAGGAACTGCTCGCGGCTGCCCTGCACGACACCTCGGCACTGCTGGAAGTTCCCATCCGGCGCAGTGACGTTGTGGACTGGGACGTGGTCCGCTGGCGCGGCTCGCTGCCGTTTGCCGCGGTAGGGCACCGTGCCCGGGCAGCGTCCATCCGGGAAGCCTGCTCGGCCACCGGCGCCCTGGCCGTCGTGGGCGGCTGGGTGGCCGGCAACGGCCTGGCAGCCGTGGTGTCCGACACCCGGACGCAGCTGCGAAACCTGCTGTCCTGACCATCGCCGCTGGTCAGGAAGGCGGCCACAGCTTTGGGTCCCACCCGCGCATGCAGAGGCGGCGGTTGCAAACTTTCCTTTGCGTGCAGGCTTTGGTTAGGGTCGATGACCATGGTTCAACACAGGTCCGAGCTTTCAACGTCCCGGACCGGTATCCATGGGGGAATCCGACGCAGCGCAGCAGCAGCCGCAGTCGGAGCGGTACTGGTTCTCACCACAGGCGCGCAGGCGTCCCAAGCGTCCCAAGCGACGCCTGACCCCGGCGACAGCACCGCGTCAGCCACGCTGGGCGCGGGTTTCCTGCCTGTGGATGTGTCCCTCACGATCGGCTCCGGGGATGCCAAGGAATCCGGCGAACCCCGTCAAGCAGCGGCCAAGGACGCCCGTCGGCGGACGGCAGCCTCCGCCGTTACCCCGGTGCCGGCGTCGCTGGTCCCGGCGGTGCAGGCATCCCTGACGGCGACTGCGACTGCGACGGCCAGTGTTTCTCCCACGGCCAGTGCCACCGTTGCTCCCACGTCCACTGCCAGGGCACTGACGGCGCCGGCCGTGACCCTCCCGCCGGTTCCGCTTCCGGACTTGCCCCTGCCGCTGCCGTCCGGCACCCCGAACGGTCCATCGGAAACCGTTGTGGCACCTGCCGGTGACGCCACCACGCAGGCCGCACCGGAATCCCGCCAATCGCAGGCCGTCCCCGAGCTCCAGGCGGCCCGGCAGGCTCCGGCCGTTCCCCGGCCGCAGGCGCCGCAGGTTCCCTCAACGACGGTTGCCCCGGCAGCCGCCCGGCCCTCGTCCACGGACGGCGCCGCCCGGTCCGCCGAAGCCGTTCCCGGCAGCAGCGCTTCCGCTGACGGTGCTTCGGGCACTGCCGGGTCGCCGGGTGCGGACCGGCTGGCATCTGCGGCGAGGGGGCTTGGACAGGTTGCGGACACGCGCGTGCCCCGGGCCGCAACATTGCCAGGCAGTGCCGCTGCCAGCAGCACCGTGCGCAGTACCGGCACGCTGACGCCGGCGCAGTCGGGAATGCAGACGGCTGTGGTGTGGCTGGGCATAGGGCTGGTTGCCGTGGGCGGCGCCGCGGGCCTCGTTTACCTGCGTCTTCGCAAGCCCTGACGGGCGCTCCGCCGGCACCGGAGGCTGCGACGTCTGTGACATTAAGCACTTCTACACGCCGTAGAAGTCTCCGGTTTCGACTTGGCGGTACCGAAGGGGCAAACTTGTAACCATGAGCCACACTTCTGCCGAATCTGTCACTAAAACCGAAGAATCAGCCGAGCAGTTCTTCACCCTCTGGACGGTCTTTAAGCGGTCAGGGCAGGTTGCCCGCAGCGCCGATGCTGCAGTTGAGTTCGAAACGCTGCTGGAACGGCTCGCCGCCGCCGGTGTCACGCACCGCGGAAGCTACGACGTCTCAGCCATGCGCGCCGACGCCGACGTGATGGTGTGGCTCCACGGCTCCAAGCCGGAGGCCCTGCAGCAGGCCATCCGCGACATCCGCCGCAGCAACCTTTTCGCGGGCACGGAGATTGTCTGGTCCGCCATGGGCGTCCACCGCGAAGCAGAGTTCGCCAAGAACCACACCCCGGCCTACTCACGCGGCGTCGCCCCGGCCGAATGGCTGTGTGTCTACCCGTTCGTCCGCTCCTACGAGTGGTACATCCTGCCCGAGGAGGAACGCGGCGGAATGCTGCGCGAACACGGACTCCTTGGCCGCGAGTTCCCGCAGGTCATTTCCAACACGGTTTCCTCCTTCGCCCTGGGCGACTGGGAATGGATCCTTGGCCTTGAGGCCCCCGAGCTGGTTGACCTCGTGGACCTTATGCGCCACCTCCGTGCCACCGAAGCGCGGAACCATGTCCGTGAAGAGGTCCCGTTCTACACCGGACGCCGGGTCTCCGCCGAGGAAGTAGCCGAGGTACTCGCATGAGCCCGCTCGACCCCCAGACCGCCGCCGCCAATCCCGTCACCGAGGCCGGCCGCATGGCTCCCAAGAATTACGACGCCGTCCTCCTCGCCTCCTTCGGCGGGCCCGAGGGCCAGGACGACGTCATCCCGTTCCTCCGCAACGTCACCCGCGGCCGCGGGATCCCCGACGAACGGCTCGAGGAAGTTTCGCACCACTACCGTGCCAACGGCGGCATCAGCCCCATTAACCAGCAGAACCGCGAGCTGAAGGCCGCACTCGAGGCTGAACTCGGTGCCCGCGGCATCGAACTGCCTGTGTTGTGGGGCAACCGCAACTGGGCGCCGTACATCCCGGAGACGCTGCAGGACGCGTACGACGCCGGGCACCGCCGCCTGCTGATGGTCACCACCAGTGCCTACTCCTGTTATTCCAGCTGCCGCCAGTACCGCGAGGACATCGGCATGGCCCTGACGGACACCGGCCTGGACGGCCGCCTCGAAGTGGATAAGGTCCGCCAGTACTTCGACCACCCCGGTTTTGTTGAGCCTTTCATTGAGGGCACCGCCGCGGGCCTCGCCGAGGTCCGCGCCAAGCTGGCCGATGCAGGTACCCCCGACGCTCCGGTCCAGATCCTGTTCGCCACCCACTCCATCCCCACCCGGGACGCCGAGGCCGCCGGCCGGTCGGAGGGCGAACCGCGCGAATTCGAGGAAGGCTCCGCCTACGTGGCGCAGCACCTTGCCACGGCCGCTGCTGTCATTGAGCGCGTGAAGGAAGAATCCGGACTCACCGCGGACTGGTCGCTGGTGTACCAGTCGCGGTCCGGTGCCCCGCACGTGCCGTGGCTCGAACCCGACATCAACGACGCCATTGAGGAACTCGCAGGCAAGGGCACCAAGGGAATCGTCATCGTTCCGCTCGGCTTCGTCAGCGACCACATGGAGGTCGTCTGGGACCTGGACACCGAGGCCCTGGAAACCTGTGCCAACCTTGGGCTGGCGGCTACCCGCGTCCCCACTCCGGGCACGCACCGGAAGTTCGTCAACGGGCTGGTGGACCTGATCTCCGAACGCACGCTGGCCAACAACATCAGCGACCGCCCGGCGCTGACCGGCCTAGGGCCCTGGTACGACGTGTGCCGGCCCGGCTGCTGCGCAAACTTCCGTGGCGAGAAACCCACCATCGCAGGAGCGGACACGACCGTCGGTACCGGGCACGACCCGTATCCGGCCGCCGGATCCGACACCGCGTCGGGCCAAACCGGGGAAGCAGTGCAGCAGTGACAGTCCGCATCGGTACCCGGGCCAGCAAGCTTGCCCTGACCCAGACGCAGCAGACCGCGGACCAGCTCGCCGCCGTCGGAGGCTTCCCCGTGGAGCTCGTCCACATCCGCACCGACGGCGACGTCCTCACCGGACCGCTCTCGCAGATGGGCGGCACGGGCGTATTCGTGGCCGCTTTGCGCGACGCCCTGCTGCGCGACGAATGCGACGTCGCCGTGCACTCCCTGAAGGACCTGCCCACGGGAGCCGCAGTGGGCCTGAGCCTTGCGGCGACGCCCAAACGCGTGGATGTCCGCGACGTGCTGTGTGCCAGGGACGGACTCAAGCTTGCCGACCTTCCCGCGGGCGCCAAGGTGGGGACGGGTTCGCCGCGGCGCGCAGCCCAGTTGCGGGCCGCGCGCGCCGACCTGGAGATAGTGGATATCCGCGGCAACGTGGATACCCGACTGGGCCGGGTACCCGGACTGCCCGGCAACACCACCGCCGAGGTGGTTCCCGGGAAGTCCTGCGATCTCGATGCCGTGGTGTTGGCCGCAGCGGGACTGGAGCGCATCGGCCGGCTGGACGCCGTCAGCGAATACCTTGAACCCGATGTGATGCTCCCGGCCGCTGGCCAGGGGTCGCTCGCCATCGAGTGCCGGACCGCCGACGCGCCGCACAAACCCGGATCAACAGAGGGATCCCAGGAAGTGCTGGCGCAGGCCCTTGCCGCCCTCGACGACCCCGACACCCGGCTGGCCGTCACCGCGGAACGTGCCCTGCTGGCCAGGCTCGAAGCCGGCTGCGCCGCTCCCGTCGGTGCCTACGCGTACCGCAAGGGCAGCATGCTCCACCTGGAAGCCGTGGTGTGTGCCGTGGACGGGAAAGCTTCCGTCCGGGACAAACGCGCCACGGACGGGCTTACCGACGTGGGCGCGACGCTGTTGGGCATTGAACTGGCCGAAGTCCTCCTTGCCGGCGGGGCCGCCGACATTGCCGACCTCCAGGCCTCCTGACCCGGCGATGACGATGCCTTCCAGCGCACCCGGCCAGCACGGACCGCTCAGCGGAACCCGCGTCCTGGTAACCCGCAGCCCGGAACGGTCGGCGGCGCTTGTCCAGGCGCTGGCCCGGGCAGGAGCCACGCCCGTCCTGCTGCCGCTGATCGACTTTGAACGCGCGCCTGACCAGCATGCCCTGGACGTAGCCTGCGACGCACTGGCCGCCGGTGCCTTCGACTGGCTGGTGGTCAGCAGCGCCACCACCGTCCACGTCCTGATGGAAAAGGCAGCGGAACGCGGACTGGAACTGGGCCGCCTGGTCCCTCAGGCCACGAGGATCGGGGCGATCGGACCCGCCACCCGCAGGATCCTGGAATCCCAGGGCCTGGCAGTGGAACTGACGCCGGCCGGGGAACAGTCGGCCGCGGGCTTCCTGGAAGCCTGGACCGGGCGCGGCAGGGTCCTGCTGCCCCAGGCCGACATTGCCGCCGCCACACTGGCTGACGGACTGGCCCACCGCGGCAGTGACGTCACAGCGGTAACGGCCTACCGCACGGTCGACTTCCCGGCGGCAGCGGAACGCAGGCTCGCCGTGCAGCCGGAAGACGCCGGCGCCGGCCAGGCGACGGCGTCGTACACGCTGCTCACACCCGAAGCCGCAGCGGCTGAAATCGACGGCGGACAAATCTCCGCGGTGGTGGCCGCATCCCCGAGCGCCGTGCGCCGCCTTGCCGCCCTGTCACCGTTGGCCGTCTGCCGGCTCGTGGCCATCGGACGTTCGACGGCGGAACAGGCGGCCGCGCTGGACCTGCCCGTGGCCGCGGTGGCGGAGGAGCCCACGCCGGAGGGGCTGGTGGCCGCCGTCGTGAAAGCCCTCACCCCACCCTGACCGGGCAGACCACCCGCCGCAGCAGCACCCACGCAACAACCTGAAGGACATCATCCATGACTTTCCCCAGCCAACGCCCCCGCCGCCTGCGCACCACCCCCGCCATGCGCCGGCTCACCGCCGAAACCCGGCTGGCCCCCGCCGAACTCATCCTTCCTGCCTTCATCCGCGAAGGGCTCACCGAACCCAACCCCATTACGTCCATGCCAGGCGTGGTGCAGCACACCACCGACTCCCTTAAGCGGGCTGCAGCCGAGGCGGTTGAACTTGGCCTGGGCGGCATCATGCTCTTCGGCATCCCGGAAACCCGCGACGCCGAAGGGACGGCTTCCCTCAACCCGGAGGGTGTCCTGAACAAGGCCATCAGCGACGTCCGTGCCGAAGTGGGCGATGACCTGGTCATCATGAGCGACGTCTGCCTGGATGAATTCACCGACCACGGACACTGCGGAGTGCTCGACGCCGACGGGTACGTCGACAACGACCGCACCGTGGAAATCTACGCCAGGATGGCCGTTGCCCAGGCCGAGGCCGGCGCCCACATGCTGGGGCCATCCGGCATGATGGACGGCCAGATCGCCGCCATCCGGGCAGCCCTCGACGACGCCGGCCACGCAAACACCTCGGTGATCGCCTACTCGGCGAAATACGCTTCGGCGTTCTACGGGCCGTTCCGGGAAGCTGTGGATTCACAGCTCAAGGGCGACCGGCGGACCTACCAGATGGACGCCGGCAACCGCACCGAGGCACTGCGTGAGGTGGAACTGGACCTCGCGGAAGGCGCGGACATCGTCATGGTCAAGCCGGCCATGAGCTACCTGGACATTGTGGCTGACGTCGCCGCCATGAGCCCCGTGCCGGTGGCGGCCTACCAGATCTCAGGCGAGTACGCGATGATCGAAGCCGCTGCCGCCAACGGCTGGATCGACCGCAAGGCAGCCATTGCCGAGTCCGTCCTCGGCATCCGCCGGGCGGGCGCCCACATGGTGCTGACCTACTGGGCCGCCGAGCTCGCCGGCTGGCTGAAGGAAGCCCGGTGACCGGGACTTCCGGCGAAGGACCTGTCCCGGAATCGCCGGCCGCTTCTCCAACAGCCCCAGTGGGCGGGAACCGCATCCTCCTGGGCCTGAACACTTTCGGCGATGTCGGCACGAATCCGGACGGCAGCCCCCAACCGCACGCCCACGTCCTGCGCCAGCTGCTGGAGCAGGCGGAACTTGCCGACGCCGTCGGACTCCATGCCTTTGGTGTGGGGGAGCACCACCGCAAGGACTACGCCGTGTCCGCGCCGGAGGTTTTCCTGGCCGCAGCCGCGGCGCGCACGTCCCGGATCCGGCTCGGCTCCGCCGTGACCGTGCTGAGCTCGGACGATCCCATCCGGGTGTTCCAGCGATTCTCCACGGTGGATGCGATCTCGAACGGCCGCGCCGAAGTCATGCTGGGGCGCGGATCCTTCGTGGAATCGTTCCCGCTCTTCGGCCTTGACCTGGCCGACTACGAGGTCCTCTTCGAGGAAAAGCTGGAGCTTTTTGACAAGGTGCGGGCGCAGAAACCCGTGCATTGGGAAGGGCGGACCCGTCCCTCACTGCACGGGCTGAGCGTCTACCCGCCGCTCGAACACCACCTGCTGCCCACGTGGATTGGCGTGGGCGGCACACCCGAATCCGTCCTGCGGTGCGCCCAGTACGGGTACCCGATCATCTTCGCCATCATCGGTGGCCAGCCGCGTGCCTTCAGCCCGCTGGCGGACCTCTACCGCGAGGCCATGGGCAAGTACGGACATCCCATGCAGCAGGTGGCCACGCACTCGCCGGGGCATGTCGCTGCCACGGACGAGCAGGCGCGGGAGGAGTTCTTCCCGCACTGGCTGGCCCTACGCAACCGGCTCGGTGCCGAACGCGGCTGGGGTCCGGCAGGTCGCGGCGAGTTTGACGCCCTGTGCGCCCCGGAAGGCGCCCTCTACGTCGGCTCCCCGGACACTGTGGCGCGCAAGATCGTCCAGCTGAAACGGAACCTGGGCGTGGACCGCTTCGACTTCAAGTACAGCAACGGACCGCTGCCACATGCGGCCATGATGCGCTCCATCGAACTGCTCGGCACGGCGGTTGCGCCCCGGGTGGCAGAAGCCCTCGCCGGCTGACCTTTCGCGCCGCCTGCTGACGCCCCGCGACGCCGGCCCCGGCACTGCCGGCGGCTGACCAGGGCGGCACCCGGAGCGCCGGCAAACTGAGAGAATAGGAACCATGACTTCCAGCACCCCTCGCAACGAGGAACTTTTCGACCGCGCCCGCAAGCTGATGCCGGGCGGGGTCAACTCGCCGGTCCGGGCCTTCGGGTCGGTCGGCGGAACGCCCCGGTTCATGGTCTCGGCCAAGGGCCCGTACCTGATGGACGCCGACGGCAACGAATATGTGGACCTGGTGTGCTCATGGGGTCCGGCCCTGCTGGGCCACGCCCATCCGGCCGTGCTTGACGCGGTCCACGCTGCAGTGGACCGCGGCCTGTCCTTCGGAGCCTCCACTCCGGATGAGGCCAACCTGGCCGAGATCGTCATGGAACGCGTCCCCGCCGTCGAACGGCTCCGCATGGTCTCCACCGGCACCGAGGCCACCATGACCGCCGTCCGGCTGGCCCGCGGGTTCACCGGGCGGAACCTCATCATCAAGTTCGCCGGCTGCTACCACGGGCACCTGGACGGGCTGCTGGCCGCCGCAGGATCCGGGGTGGCAACCCTCGCCCTGCCCGGTTCGGCCGGTGTCACCGAGGCAACCGCGGCCGAAACCCTGGTCCTGCCCTACAACGACCTCGCGGCCGTGAAAGAGGCGTTCGCCACCCACGGGCCCAACATCGCGGCCGTCATCACCGAGGCAGCCCCCGCCAATATGGGCGTGGTCACTCCCGGCGAGGGCTTCAACCTGGGCCTCTCCCAGATCACCCGGGAGCATGGCGCGCTGCTCATCGTGGACGAAGTGCTGACCGGCTTCCGCACGGGCTACTCCGGCTACTGGGGGCTCACCGGCGGTGCTCCGGACGCAGCAGACCCGTGGACGCCGGACCTGCTCACCTTCGGGAAGGTCATCGGCGGCGGCATGCCGACGGCGGCCCTGGGCGGACGTGCCGACGTCATGGACTACCTCGCGCCCACCGGCCCGGTCTACCAGGCCGGGACACTCTCCGGAAACCCCGTAGCGATGGCAGCC
Source organism: Arthrobacter sp. Leaf137 (assembly GCF_001423525.1). GTDB lineage: Bacteria > Actinomycetota > Actinomycetes > Actinomycetales > Micrococcaceae > Arthrobacter. The sequence continues at coordinate 15,005 of NZ_LMOI01000024.1, forward strand.
GGCGTGGCCACCCTGACCCACGCGACCCGCGATGTGTACTCCTACATCGACGTGCGGTCACTGGAGCTGTCGTCCGCCCTGTCCACGGCGCTGGACGCAGCCGGCGTGGACCACTCCATCCAGTTCGCCGGGAACCTCTTCTCGGTGGCGTTCGGAACCTCGGCCCACGGGGTCCACAACTACGCAGATGCGCAGGGCCAGGAGGCGTTCCGCTACGCCCCGTTCTTCCACTCGATGCTGGATTCCGGCGTATACCTGCCCCCGTCGGTATTCGAGGCCTGGTTCCTGTCCGCCGCGCACGACGACGCTGCCATGAACCGGATTTTCGACGCCCTGCCCGCCGCGGCCAGGGCTGCCGCAGCCGCGCAGGGCTAGTTTCCGCCCGGGCCAGTCCCGTGGGTGGACAGTCCCGCCCTGGCCGGTCCCGCGCAGGCTGGTCCCGCGTCAGGCGAGGTGCCCCCCATTGGCGAGGGCCGGCGTCGTGCGCTTCCCTGAGCCTTGTTCCCAGGACCCTGCCTTGACGGCGGGGTCCTGCGAACAAGCGTCGGACGCACGGCCCAAACCATAAAGAAAGATCCCCGGCTGCGGCGCAACCGGGGATCTTTCTTGTGTAGCTGAGGCTAGAGGACGTCCGAGAGGAAGCCCCTCAGCCGGTCCGTGGCGGGAGACGTGAAGATCTGCTCCGGCGGGCCGGACTCCACCACCACGCCGGCGTCCATGAATGTCACGGTGTCCGACACGTTCCGGGAGAAGCCCATCTCGTGCGTCACCACCACCATGGTCATGCCACCCTTGGCCAGGTCTGTCATCAGCGCGAGGACACCCTTGACCAGCTCGGGGTCCAAAGCTGATGTGGCCTCGTCGAAGAACATGACTTCGGGCTTCATGGCCAGCGCCCGGGCGATCGCGACGCGCTGCTGCTGGCCGCCGGAAAGGTTGGCCGGCCGGACATCCGCTTTGTGCTTCAATCCCACCAGGTCCAGCTGCTCCAGGGCCTCGGCACGCGCCTGGTCCTTGGGCAGCTTCCGCAGCTTGCGCAGGGCCAGCGTCACGTTCTCCGCCACCGTCTTGTGCGGGAAGAGGTTGAACTGCTGGAACACCATGCCGATCCGCTGGCGCAGCTCGTCCGGGTTGTCCTTCAGGACCGAGCGGCCATCCAGCAGGATGTCGCCCTGGTCCGGTTCGATCAACCGGTTCATGACCCGCAGCAGGGTGGACTTGCCCGAACCCGATGGGCCGATCACCGAAGCGGTGGTGCCCTTCTCGACGTGCAGGTCGATGCCGCGCAGGACGTGGTTGTGTCCGAACGAAAGGTGAAGGTTCTTGCCGGTCAGGGTTCCGGAAGCGAATTCCGTCATGCCTGTGCCCCCTTGCCGATAGGTGCTGCCGCGTCGTCGGGTTCCTTCTTCTCCGGCCGGCCCGTGCGGAGCCGGTTATCGATGAAGTTGACGAAGTGGGTGAGCGGGACGGTCAGGATCAGGTACAGGACACCCGCAGCCACCAGCGGCGAGAGGTTGCCCGTGTTCGCCATGGCATCGTTACCGATCCGGAAGATCTCCCGGTCCGAGGCAGCAAGGCCCAGCATGAACACCAGCGAGGAGTCCTTCAGCAGCGAGATGAACTGGTTCACCAGGGCAGGCAGGACGCGGCGGATACCCTGAGGCACCACCACCAGGCGCATGGAACTGCCGTAGCTGAACCCGAGCGCCCTCGACGCCTCAAGCTGCCCCTTTTCGACACTCTGGATGCCTGAACGGAAGATCTCGCCAATGTACGCGGCGGCGACCAGGGTCAGGGCCAGGATGCCCAACGGGTACGGGTTCCGCGACCCCGTGATTTCCCGGGCAATCGGGCTCAGGCCGATGCCGATCACCAGGATCACGAGGATGGCCGGGAGGCCACGGAAAATGTCGGTGTAGATGCGGGCAACCCAACGCGCGCCGGCGTTCCGTGAGATTCCCATCATGGCCAGCAGCAGTCCCAGCAGGGAACCGAGGATGCCGGAGGCCACGGCGAGGATCAGGGTGTTGGGCAGGCCCACCGACAACAGGGAGGGAATGACCTTGGCCATTTCCTCCCAGTTGAAGAAGGTGTCAGCCAGTTGATCGAGGAGATCCATAAACGTCCGGGCTCAATCAGCTCTGGGGAACCGTGGCGGCCTTGCTGCCCGGCTTCCAGTCAGTCGGCGTTTCGCGGTCCGGGTACCACTCCTTGGTGAGCTTGGACCAGGTGCCATCGGCAATCACGGCGTCCAGGCCGGAGTTCAGTGCGTCGATCAGGGGCTGGTTGTCCTTGGCGACGGCGTAGGCCGTGAAGTTCTGCGTGTTGACCACGGACTCGGCGATGACAGTGCCGTCACCCTCCTTGACCTGGCCGGTTGCCTGCTGCGACGGCGCCACCCAGGCGTCGACCTGGCCGTTGCGCACGTTGGCGTAGACCGTGGCGTAGTCCGGGAAGCGGATGGGCTCGAGCTTGAGCGTGTTGGTGACGTAATCGTCCTGGACCGTGCCCTGGACGACGCCGATGCGGAGGTCGCCCTTGAGGTCGTCGAAGCCTTTGACGTCGCTGTCCTTCTTCGCGACAACAGCCATGAAGCCGAAGTCATAGCCGTTGGTGAAGCCAACGTTCTGGCGGCGGGCGTCCGTGGTTGAGATCGAGGAGGATCCGACGTCGAACTGCTTGGTGGAAACCTGGGACAGCAGTGCGGAGAAGTCCGTAGCCACGAACTCGACCTCAAGGCCCAGCTTGCCGGCGATGGCCCGCAGGAGCTCGTTGTCGTAGCCGGTGAACTTGCCGGACGGGTCGATGAAGATGTTCGGCGGGGCGTCGGAGAGCGTGCCCACTTCGAGCTTGCCTTCGGTGTTCAGGCCAAGCTTGGTCTTGTCGATCTTGTCGACAGGGGTGACATCGGCGGTGGTGTACTTGTCCAGCGTCTGCTGGTCGCTGCCCTGCAGGGCGTCTGTGGGCGTTCCGCTCGGCTGGGAAGAGCCGGAGCCGCATGCGGCCAGGGAGACCGCCAGTGCAATGGCAACGGGAGCGGTTGTCAGCCACTTCATCGCTTTGATTTTCATCAGGTTGTCACTTTCATTGAGTCTTAAGTCAACCGGGCCGCAAGGCTGCGCTGGTGGCGCCTGGCACCTGCCCGGTGCTGGTCCAGCGTGGCCAGGGCAGGGGTGACCGCAAAACTAAATTCTCTCACCTTGGGCAAATGCCGACGTGAGACGAAGATCAGGGTGAGGTGCTGGCAAAAAGCCGCATGAAATTCGAGTCTGGGCAACCGTTGAGCGCCGGGTGGCCGTTCATATCCAGTACAGCCGAACAGATGGGTGATACTGAAAGCGCCAAATGTTACGCGGCACTACTGTGACGTGCCTCGCACTCGGCTTCCGGGAGCTAGAACCCGCCGCCCGTGGCGTCCTGCGGGGGCAGCACGGGCCAATCACCTTCGATGACGGCCGTGGGCTTCGTTTTGCGAAGATACCCCTGGAAATCCGCGGCCTGCGTCACCGCCCAGTCCACCTGCAGCTGGTGGAGCTGGCTTGCGGGCATCATCAGTTTAGGGAATTTTCCTGCCATGGCGTCCAGGACCTTCAAGGTGGCCAAAGCGTCGGCTGCGGAGGTGTGGGCGTTGTCGAGGACCACGCCGTACTCTTCGCAGAGGGCCGTCAGCGTGCGTTTGCCTTTGCGGTAGCGGTCCACCTGTTTGTTCATGATGTAGGGATCCAGCACGGGGAACCGGGTCAGCTGGGGAACACCGTACCGGGCGGACTCCGCCGCCAGGACCGTGAAGTCGTAGCTGGCGTTGAACGCGATAACGGGGACGCCGGTATCGAAAAGCTCCTGCAGCACTGCGGCAAGCTCCCTGGTGACCTCATGCGCGGGCCGGCCGTCCTTGCGTGCCTGCTCAGTGGTGACGCCGTGCACATCGCTTGCTTCGGTGGGGATTTCAACCCCCGGATCGGCCAGCCACTCGTGCTCCCGGATGACCTCGCCCCTGTGGTCCACAACGGTGACCGATGCGGTAACTATCCGGGCGGCCCGCGAGTTGCGGCCGGTGGTTTCCAGGTCAAAAGCGGCGCGGGGGAGGGTGTTCCAGGTGCTCATACCTCCACGCTAAAGGGACCCCCGGACAATTCCGTGGAACGCCACTGCGGCTACATTGGATCAATGCGGATTGAGTATGTGCAGGCGGTCCTTGCCATCGTAAGGATGGTGCCGGCGGGATCCGCGGTATCGTATGGCGACGTCGCGGAACTGCTGGGTTCCGGGGGACCCCGCCAGGTCGGTTCGGTCATGAGCCACTACGGCAGTGGCGTCCCGTGGTGGCGGATCCTGAAAGCGAGTGGACACGCCCCCGAAGGACACGAGGCAGACGCGCTGCGCCGCTACCTTGATGAAGGGACGCCGTTGGCCGGCGCCTACCGGGAGTGGCAGCGCACCGGAGAAGGCCGGTGGCGGGTGGACCTCCAGGCGGCGCGCTGGGCACCCGATGGAGAGGATTTCGACCGGATGGATGCGGTGGCGGAGCAACTGGAGCGCGAGCTTCATAGATTGTCAGTGGCTGATGATGGGATGTCGGTGTGACGGTAACACTTCCACTGACAGGCCCGGCTGGCAGATACCCAGAGGACTATCCGGCCCCGTCTGGCCAAGGTTTTGGCGATCGGGATGGCGCGGGCGGGGAGGCTCCCGACGGCCGCGCTGCGCAGGGTCGGCTCTCCGGAGCGGGTCCCCTCAGGCTGCTTCCTCCGAGCCAGTCGCATGCCGAACGGCCCGCACTGACCCCGGACCAGCAAGCCGCCGTCGACGTTGCGGCCGGTTCCGGGCCTGTGCTGGTCCCGGGAGCCCCCGGAACCGGTAAGACCACCGTCCTTGTTGAGGCCGCCGTGGAGCGCGTCCACCGCGACGGCCTTGATCCCGCAGGGATCCTGATCCTCGCCCCCACCCGCCTGGCCGCGGACCACCTCCGCGACCGCTTCACCGCCCGCCTGGACAGAAGCCTCAGCACCACCCCGGCACGGACCTGGGCCTCCTACGCATTCGACCTCATCAGGAGGGCCAAGGCTGAGGGCATCATCCCCCTCGCCAGGCCGCCGCGGCTCCTCTCGGGGCCGGAACAGGACCTGATTATCAAGGAACTGCTGGAAGGGCACCGGCTGCCCGGGCTGGAACTGCCCTGGCCCGCCGACCTTGGGGGCGCCCTGGAGACCCGCGGGTTCCGGCAGGAAGTCCGCCAGCTCTTCGACCGCATCATCGAGTCCGGCCGGACACCCGCCGACCTGGTGGAGCTGGGCAAGGTGTGCGGCAGGCAGGACTGGATCGCGGCAGCGGCCCTCTACAGCGAATACAGGGATGTCCTGGACCTGCGCATGCCGGAGGCTTTCGACCCGGCCGGCATCATCACCGCTGCCCGGCAGATCTTCCAGGACGCCCCGGAATTCCTCGCCGCGGAGCGGCAACGGCTGCAGCTGATCCTGGTGGATGACATCCAGGAAGCCAACCCGGCGGTCTTCGAACTGTTGGCAGACATTGCCGCCGGCAAGGACTGCCTGGTCAGCTCGTCTCCGGATATCGTGGTCCAGGGGTTCCGCGGCGCCCGGCCCGATCTTGTGGCCGAGTTGCCCCGCCTGCTGTCGCCGGACGCCCTGGTGCTCGAAAGGCCCCTATGGCACGCCCACCGGCTCGCTCCCGCGGTCGCGGAAGCGTGGCTCGGTGTAGCAGGCCGCATTTCCCAGCGGGCCGGCGGCCAGCTTTCGCGCCGCCTGGAGCAAGGCTCCGGCGGCGACGGTCCAGGCCGGGTTGAAGCCCATCTGGTGCCCTCGGCCGTCCACGAGTTGCGGTACGTGGCCCAGCGGATTCTCGACCAGCACATCGGCCAGGGCCGGCCCCTGACAGACATCGCCGTCATCGTGCGCAACGGCGGCCAGGTCAGCGAACTGCAGCGATACCTGTCCGGGCAGGGCATCCCGGTGCGGGTCCCGGTGGCTGAGTCGGCGGTGCGCGACGAAGTGGCCGTCCGCCCCCTCCTGGACGCCTATGCCATCGCGCTGGACCCCTCGCTCCTGACACCCGAAGCGGCAGTGTCACTCCTGACGTCCAGGATCGGTGGGGCCACCCCCCTTGAACTCCGGCGGCTCCGGCAATCGCTTCGGCGCGAGGAGCTGGCGGCTGGCGGCGGCCGCGGCAGCGACTCCCTGCTGGTCGAGGCGCTCCTGGAGCCGGGGGCGCTGGGTAGCCTGGGGATTGAAGGCCGTGCCGCCCGCCGGACTGCCCGGATGATCCAATCCGGCAAAGAAGCAGCCAGCCAACCGGGGGCCAACGCCGAGTCTGTGCTGTGGGCCCTGTGGAGCGCCACCGGCCTTTCCGCGGCCTGGACGGAAACCGCCCTGGCCGGGGGACCGCACGGCGCCCGGGCGGACAGGGACCTGGACGCGATGATGGCCCTGTTCCACACGGCAGAGCGCTACGTGGACCAGATGCCAGGCGCCGGTCCGGAACAGTTCCTGGAATACCTCCTGAACCAGGAGCTGCCCATGGACACTCTCGCCGCCCGCGCCCAGGTGGACGACGCCGTCGAACTCATGACCCCCGCCAGCGCCGCCGGCCGGCAATGGCCAGTTGTCCTCATTGCAGGCCTGCAGGAAGGGGTGTGGCCCAATACCAGGCTTCGGGGGGAGCTCCTGGGCAGCACACTGTATGCAGACGCTGTTGAGCACGGGACGTCCTATGCCCTGCAGCGCGACCCGCTCAGCCGGCTGCGCGACATCCGGTATGACGAACTCCGCAGCTTTTCCACAGCTGTCTCCCGTGCGGAGGAACTGCTCATCTGCACTGCAGTGGCCTCCGAAGACGACCAACCGTCGTCGTTCCTGGACTACGCCGCACCGCTGGACCCGGGTGAGGATGCAAGGGGCTTCACGGCAGTGGAACGGCCCATGACGCTGCGTGCCCTCGTCGCGGAGCTGCGCCAGCATGCACAGCTGGACGGCGCCCCGGCGCAGGAGGCGGCGAAGGTCCTGGCAGGCCTCGCCGCCGCCGAGCCTCCGGTCCCAGGCGCCCATCCGGACAGCTGGTGGGGGATTCAGCCGCTCACATCCACCGACGCCGTGGTGCCGCCGGGCGGCACGGTGTTTGTCTCCCCCTCAAAGGTCGAATCCGTGCAGAAATCGCCGTTGGACTGGTTCGTCCAGGCAGCCGGCGGCGAAGCCGCGACAGACTTTGCCCGCAGCCTCGGCACGCTGGTCCACGCCATCGCCCAGGACATGCCTGATGCCTCCGGCCAGGAATACGTTGCAGAGCTTGCCCGCCGCTGGCCGCAGCTGGGAATGAAAGACAACTGGGAGGGCAGGCTCGACCACCAGAGGGCCGAGGCCATGGTGCGGAAGCTCGCCCAATACGTGCTGGTGATGCGCGGCAGCGGCCGCAGCCTGTTGGGCGTGGAACAGGACTTTGACGTTGCCCTGGGAGAAGTGTTGCTCGATGACGCATCTTCGCGGGAAGCGGTGCTTCGCGGTCAGGTGGACCGGCTGGAAATCGACAGCGAGGGAAGACTGGTCATCGTCGATCTGAAAACAGGGAAACGGCAGCCAGGGAAGACTGAATTGGCCGGCCACCCGCAGTTGGGCGCCTACCAGGCCGCCGTTCTCGCGGGCGGTTTCGACGATGGCAGCGACACCGGGCAGGTGCTTCCCGGCGGGGCGGTCCTTGCCCAGCTGGGGACAACGGCGAAATCGCCGGCTGTCCAGGAACAGGAGCCGCTGGACCCGCAGGACAACTGGGCGCTCGACATGGTCAAGGAGGCCGCAGCCGTCATGGGAGGAAATACGTTCGAGGCCCGGCACGACCCCGGCAAGGGAAGCTTCGGCGGGCACGGCTGCCGGCTCCCTGAGGTCTGCCCGCTCTGTGCCCGCGGGCGGCAGGTGACTGAATGAGCCAGGATGTGCAGGTGCCCCTCGACGGCCGGCCAACCGCCGAACCTGCCGGCGGTGAATCCCCGCCGCCTGTTCGGTTCAGCCCTGAGGAACTTTCGGTCCTGCTGGGTGAGAAGAACGTCCCGACCGCGGAGCAGTCGGCAATTATCTCCTCACCGCTGACGCCGCGGTTGGTCATTGCCGGGGCAGGTTCGGGCAAGACCGCCACCATGGCGGACCGTGTGGTGTGGCTCGTGGCCAACGGCTGGGTCCGGCCCGAGGAAGTCCTTGGTGTGACGTTTACCCGGAAAGCCGCGGGGGAACTCGCGTCGCGGATCAGGGCCAAACTGGTGGCTTTGCAGCGGGTGGCTTCCCGGGGTACCGGCGCACCGCTGTTTCCGGCCGGGATGATTAGCAGTGACGCCCTTGAGCCCAAGGTTTCCACCTACCATTCCTTCGCCAGTGGCATCGTGTCGGACTACGGGCTTCGGCTCGGTGTCGAGCGGGACGTGGTGCTCCTCGGCGGGGCGCAGGCGTGGCAGCTCGCCACCGAAGTCGTCGAGGCGTACGACGGCGAGTACGGCCACTTCCGCGCGGCCAAGTCCACACTCGTGAAGGCCGTCATCCAGTTGGCCGGCGAATGTGCCGAACACCTGCAGGAGCCCGAGGAGGTTGAGGCCTGGCTGATGGCCCGGCTTGCCGACTATGAGGCACTGCCGTACCTTGCCCAGAAGCAGAAAAATCCGCCGCAGGCAGCCGCGGACATCGCACGCATGCTGAGGACACGGGCCAGCGTGGCGGACATGGTGGGCCGCTACACGGATGCCAAACGGGCAAGGGGAGCGCTGGACTTTGGGGACCTGGTTTCCCTGGCCGCCCGGGTCGCCCGAGATGTTCCCCTCGCGGCACACATGGAGCGTCAGCGGTACAAGGTGGTGCTGCTTGATGAGTTCCAGGACACCTCCTATGCCCAGTTGGTCCTGTTCTCGCGCCTCTTCGGCGGCGGTCACGCCGTCACGGCGGTGGGCGATCCCAACCAATCCATCTACGGATTCCGGGGCGCCTCGGCAGGGCAGCTGTTCCACTTCGTCCGCGAGTTCCCGGTACGCACCGGCCCGGCGGAAGGCCCCGCCCAGTGGAAGCCGGCCCCCACGTCGTACCTGACAACCGCCTGGCGGAACGGCAAGTCGATCCTGGCCGCCGCCAATGTCATGTCTGAATCCCTGGCCAACGCAGAAGGGCAGCGCGGACCGGCCGGCGGGGGAGCCACAGCCGCAGCCAGCGTGCCGCCGCTGCAGCCCAGTCCATTCGCAGTGGAGGGCAGGGTGGTCCTGGGGCGTTTCGCCAGCGACGCTGAAGAGGCCGCCGCGCTCGCGGACGATGTCCTGAAATACCGGGTCACTGATTTTGAAACCAAGCCGGACGGATCTTCCGTGGCCCCGGCGCTCGCCGTCCTGTGCCGCCGTCGTGCCCAAATGGAAACGATCCGCCGGCAGTTTGAGGCACGCGGCATCGCCTATGAGATTGTCGGGCTCGGCGGACTCCTGGACACCCCGGAGGTGGTGGACCTGGTGGCCACCCTTAGGGTCCTGGCAGACCCCGGCAGGTCCGATGCTTTGATGCGCCTGCTGGCCGGTGCCCGCTGGCGGATTGGACCGGCAGACCTGATGGCACTGCGCGACTGGTCCAGCCACCTGGCCCGCCGGCGCGGGCAGCTTTCAGCCAGTCCGGAGGTTGATGGGCCTGGGGACGACGACGGAACGGTCCCGGAGTCGGACCTGACCGACGGCGCCAGCCTGGTCGAAGCCCTTGACTGGCTGCCCCGCGAGGGCTGGACCTCATCCGCCGGGCGGTGCCTGACGGAGGTTGCCCGCGAAAGGCTCCACCGTCTGTCCGTCGAGCTACGCCAGCTTCGTGGCTACCTTGGCGATGACCTCACCACCCTGCTGGGCGAAGTTGAACGGGCCATGCTCCTCGACATCGAAGTTGCGGCCCTGCCCGGTGTCAGCATCCACCAGGCCCGGCGGAACCTCGATGCCTTCCAGGACGCTGCGGCCGGGTTCCTGCGCACCTCCCACAGGGTTGACATCCTCGCGTTCCTTTCGTGGCTCGAGGCAGCGGCGGCTGAGGAAAACGGCCTCGAAGCCCCGCCCGGGGACGTGAACAGGGAAGCCGTCCAGCTCCTGACGGTTCACGCCTCCAAGGGGCTGGAATGGGATGCGGTCTTCGTTCCGGGGCTGAACGCCGGGGCTTTCCCCACCGACAGGGATTCGCGCTGGAGCAGCGGAACGGCTGCGCTTCCGTGGCCGCTTCGCGGGGACCGGTCCGACCTCCCGCAGTGGGACCTGGACCAGCCTGACCAGAAGGGCTGGATCGATGCCGAAAAGGATTTCAAGGCAGCCGTGCAGGCGCATGGGGAATCCGAGGAACGCCGGCTTGCCTACGTGGCCTATACCCGGGCGAAACATGTCTTGTGGGTGTCCAGCGCTGCCTGGGTAGGATCGCGGTCGGGGCGGAGCACCATGTCCCCCTTCCTTGCCGAGCTGGAAACCTTGGCGTTGCCGGCGGCCGGATCACCTGCCCGTGCCCGCGTGCACCCCCTGTCACTCGATGAAGCAGGCTTGCCGGAAAACAGCCCGCTGACGCTGGAAACGGAAGTGGCGGGCTGGCCCTACGATCCGCTGGAGGGACCAATTGATCCCCGTTCGGGCGAACGGCTCCGTCTCTCCGGAGGGCGCAGGGCACCCATGGAAGCCGCGGCAGCGCGGGTGCGGGCCGAACTGGAAAAAGGGCCAGCCGATCTCCGGACCCAGCAGGAACCGGCCAAGAACCCCGGGTTGACCGGCCCGGCCGCCGGATGGGCCAGGGAAGCTGCGCTGCTGCTGCAGCGCCGTTCGCGCCGGTCCCAAGGACAGGACGTCCACCTGCCAACCCACATCTCTGCTTCGACCCTGGTCGATCTCGAAGAGGATCCGGCGGCCGTGCTGGCCAGGCTCCGCCGGCCCGTGCCCCGGGAACCGGGGATGTCCGCGCGCAAGGGGACAGTCTTCCACGCATGGGTGGAAGACTACTTCGGCTCCGCGGGCATGCTCGACCTCGGCGAGGCCCCTGGGTCTGATGACCACATCGATGCTGCCTACGACCTCGACGCCATGGTGGAGACTTTCAGGGCTTCGGAATGGGCCGGCCGGGCGCCTGCCTTCGTGGAAGTGCCAGTGGAAACCCGGGTGGGCGACGTGGTGGTGCGCGGTCGGATCGACGCTGTGTTCCGCGACGCCGACGGGCGCTGGGACCTGGTTGACTGGAAGACCGGGCGGCGGCCGTCCGGTGCGCGGCTCAAGACGCGGGCAGTACAGCTGGCCGTCTACCGGCTTGCCTGGGCGCGGCTCAAGGATGTTCCGCTGGAAGCGGTACGGGCAGCATTCTTCTACGTGGGAGACAACGAGGTTGTCCGGCCCCACGATCTTGGGACAGCAGCAGAACTCGAAGCGATCGTTGCCGCCGCTGTTGCCAACCAGTAACCGTTCGCTGCCGCGTTCGGCAGCGAACGGTTACTGACCGTGGTTGGTCTTGATGACGGAAAGGGCCGCAGTTGAGGTATCGTCCCCTGTTCTGCCGGCGCCCTGGTCCGCGCCGGCCGGGGAAGCCGTGTCGCCGCCGTGTTCCGGGGCCGGCATGCCCTCACCCGTTGCTGCTTCGGCAGGCGTCACCGGAATCCTGCTCACGTGAACTGCTGCCTGCACCGGCAAGGGAACGGCGGATACTGAGGGCTGGACCGGCACCGGAACCACCGTCACGGCGGGCATCCCCGCCGCCGGGCCGTCGTCGAGCGCGTCCTGCGTGGAAGAACCCGTGCGGGACTGGCCCCCCGGGGACGGGGTGTCCGATGCGGTGCCGGCGCCCGAATCTGCCGGCGCCACGCCGGCAGTCTGCCCTGGCTGGATTGGCGGCTGGGGTTCGACGCTGATGGGTTGGCCGCCGTGTTCGGCGATATCGGCGGCCAGCGTCTCGAGCATGCCCTCTGCTTCGGCCACCATGTCGGCGTCCCCCGCGGCAATGCCCTTGACCAGGTACTGGGCGAGTGCAAACTCCGCAGACAGGGCTGCCCGGCGCAGCAGGTGCGCGTCCGGGGTGTCGCGGCGGCTGGCGGTGTAGCCGGCCAGGACGGCGTCCACAAAGTCCTGTTCGTTGGAGGCCACCAGCCACGCGAAATCGTCGGCGGGGTCGCCGATCCGCAGATCGGTCCATCCCGTGACTGCCGTGACGCGTTGGCCCTCCACCAGCAGGTTGTCCTCGTGCAGGTCGCCGTGCACCACGCAGGGATTGAAGCGCCAGAGCGACACGTCTTCCATCGCGTGTTCCCAGCGCAGCAGCAGCGCCGAAGGAATCTTGCCGGTGGTGGCCGCCTGGTCAAGCTCATTAAGGCGCCGCTGGCGGAACTCATTGGGGGTGTAGCTGGGCAGGTCGGCGTTGCTGACCAGCGACCGCGGGAGGTCATGGATGGCTGACAGGGCAACGCCGATCTCCCGTGCCAGCGGAGCCGGGCCGGCGGTGAGGTCCTCAACGCTGCGGGTGCTGCCGGCCAGGTGCGAGTAGACGAAGGTGCTCAGGGTCCCCAGCCGGACGCTGCCGGCCACCGTGGGCATGAGGAACGGCAGCTCAGCCCGGATGGCAGGAGCGAACGCACGAAGGACGAGGAATTCCGTTTCCAGCCGGGCGCTGGCTTCTGCATGGCGGGGTGACCTGACTCGCCAGCGTTTGCCTTCCGAGTCAAGGAGCAGCGCCGAGTCGAAGTCCGCGGGATCATCCGGAGCGGAGCTAACTGCCGTCGGGGTCAGTCCGGGGACTGCCGCGGTTGCAACGGCTGCCAGTTCAATCGGTTTTCTTCTCACCGTTCCACGGTAGATTGCCGGCCGTCCAAGACGCCGGTCCGGTAGCGGCGAGTCTCCAGATACGTGCAAAACAGGGGGATACCCAACGGGGCCAAAATGTTCAAATGTCAGTCCCAGTCAGTACGGTGGAGTCATGAGCCACGCGGAGTCTGCCACGCCCGTCCATCTGGAAACGCCCGCCCAGGGGCAACCAGCAATTACACCGGACGGACCGGGACTCCTTGCTGCCAACCATCTTCGCGACACCCTGCTTCCGGTGCGGCCCGCCCTCGTGGACAGGGGCTCTACGGAACGGATGCGGGCAGGAATGGTTGAAGAGCTCCTGGCCGCTCCGGAGACCCTGGCGGTTGTATTGGCGGGCCGGCAAGGGCTGGTGAGCGGGGGCAGCCTGGTCCTTGCAAACGCCCGCGCACTGCACACGGAGCTGGCAGCGGCGGGCACCGTTCCGGAGTTGATGGTTTATCTTGGATCGGCATTGCCGGCGGCCGATCTTCCCGCCGGGACTGAACTGTTGCTGTTCGTGCTGCCCGCCCCTGTCGAGCCGGGAACGGCAGGCCTTCCCCGGGAGGCTTCATGGGCCGGGTTCCGTGACGTGGCGGCCGGTCTGGGTCCCACGGCAACAGCCCTCTTCGTGGAGGCAAGTGCCATTGCCAACTGGCACGCCGGCCATACACACTGTCCGCGGTGCGGCACGCCCACTGAAGTGCAGGCCGGAGGCTGGGTGCGGCGCTGCCCCGCGGATTCGTCCGAGCACTATCCGCGGACAGATCCTGCCATCATCGTGACGGTGGTGGGCCCGGACGGCCGCCTGCTCCTGGGCGGCGGGGGGCCGGCTGACGCCAAAAACTACTCCACCTTGGCTGGCTTCGTGGAACCGGGGGAGTCGCTGGAACAGGCCGTGGTCAGGGAGCTGTTCGAGGAGGTGGGTGTCCGCGTGAAAGCCTGCCAGTACCTGGGCTCGCAGTCGTGGCCTTTCCCCGCCTCCCTTATGCTTGGATTTACCGCCATCACCGATGACGCCGTGGCAACGCCCGACGGCGTGGAGGTCACCAGGGCGCGCTGGTTCAGCCGGGAGGAACTCCAGGACGCCGTCCTCAGCGGTGAGATCACCATTTCCAGCAGGCTCTCCATCGCCCGGGCACTCATCGAACACTGGTACGGCGGCCGGATCCGGGACCTCGCCGACGCCTGAGATCCATATTCACAAGACTGGGCGCGGCAGTCGAACAAAGCAGCAACGGGACACAGAGCAATAGACGTGACTACAGACAACTTCACCGGAGCCCTTTCTCAAGACGGTACTGCCTCCTTGGAGGACCGCATCCTGGGCGGGCTAGACGCCGAACAGCGCGAGGTGGCCAGCACCCTGAACGGACCCCTGTGCGTGCTGGCAGGTGCCGGAACCGGAAAAACCCGGGCCATCACCCACCGCATCGCCTACGGGGTCCACTCCGGCGTCTACACACCGCAGCGGCTCCTGGCTGTGACCTTCACGGCGCGGGCCGCGGCGGAGATGCGAAGCCGGCTCCGGGACCTTGGGGCAGGCAACGTACAGGCCCGGACGTTCCATGCGGCGGCGCTCCGCCAGCTGCAGTTTTTTTGGCCGCAGGCCGTTGGCGGCACGCTGCCGAACCTCCTGGAGCACAAGGCACAGACCCTGGCCGAAGCGGCACGCCGGCTGCGGCTCAGCACGGACAGGGCGTCCATCCGCGACCTCGCCTCGGAAATCGAGTGGGCGAAAGTTTCCATGCTGACCCCGGCCAATTACTTGGAGAACGCGCAGGACAGGGGTGCGCCGGGCGGCTTCGACCTCACCGCCGTGGCGCGCGTCTTCCAGTCCTACGAGGACGTGAAGACAGACCGCAACGTCATCGACTTCGAGGACGTCCTCCTGATCACCGTGGGGATCCTCCAGGAGGACGAGAAAGTGGCGGCCACCGTCCGGGAGCAGTACCGGCACTTCGTGGTGGACGAGTACCAGGACGTGTCGCCCCTGCAGCAGCGGCTGCTGGAGCTGTGGCTCGGTGGCCGGGACGAACTCTGCGTGGTGGGCGACGCCAGCCAGACCATCTACTCCTTCACCGGAGCCTCGCCCCGGCACCTCCTGGACTTCAAGGCCCGGTATCCGCAGGCCAACGTGGTCAAGCTGATCCGCGACTACCGGTCGACACCCCAGGTGGTGAAGCTGGCAAATGACCTGCTGGCCGGACGTCGCAGCGGTGGTCCGGCAGCGGATGCAGCGTGGGCCGCGCCCCTGCAACTGGTAGCCCAGCGGCCCGCGGGCCCGGTGCCCACGTTCACCGAGTGCACGGACGACGAAGCCGAGGCGGCCACAGTCGCCCAAAAAATCAAGGCACTGCTCGACGCCGGCACCCCGGCAAGCGAAGTTGCCATTCTTTTCCGTACCAACGGGCAGTCCGAGGCCTACGAACAGGCGCTCGCCGCCGCCGGCGTCGGCTACCAGCTACGCGGCGGAGAGAGGTTCTTTGCCCGCAAGGAAGTCCGGGACGCCATCCTCCAGTTGCGTGCGGCCACGAGGGCGGTGAGCGAAGAAGGGGCCAGTGAACCGCTCGGGCAGTTGGTCCGGGACATTGTCTCCTCCCTCGGGTATACGGACTCCGCCCCGCACAGCGGCGGCGCACTGCGGGAACGGTGGGAGTCCCTGGCGGCGCTGGTGGCCCTCGCCGATGAGCTGGTCCAGGTCCGCGGCCAGGAGTTCGGACTGGCGGACTTCGTTAACGAACTCCAGGAACGATCGCTCGCCCAGCACGCCCCCACGGTGCAGGGCGTCACCCTGGCGTCCCTGCACGCCGCGAAAGGCCTGGAATGGGACGCCGTGTTCCTGGTGGGCCTCAGTGAAGGCCTGATGCCCATCTCCTTCGCCGATTCCCCGGAATCGGTGGATGAAGAGCGCCGGCTCCTGTACGTCGGCATCACCCGTGCACGGGAGAACCTTTCCCTGTCCTGGAGCACGGCGCGAACACCTGGCGGACGGGCCAACCGGAAACCGTCCAGGTTCCTTGACGGACTCCGCCCCAATTCCGTGGCAACGTCCAGCACCCGTGGAAAGGGCCCGGCCCCACGACGGAAGGCTGCAGCCCCCGCCGTGTGCAGGGTCTGCGGCAGCATGCTGTCCTCTGGCGCGGAGCGCAAGGTGGGACGGTGCAATGCGTGCCCGCCCAGCTACGAGGAACAGACGTTTGAAGCCCTGCGGAGCTGGCGCCGCGAAGTTGCCCTCTCTGCCGATGTGCCCGCTTTCGTGGTCTTCACCGATGCCACCCTGACCGCCATTGCCGAGGCGAGGCCGGCATCAATTGAGGACCTCGCCGGCCTGGCGGGCGTAGGTCCATCAAAGCTTGAGAAGTACGGCGAAGACGTCCTGAAGGTGCTGACCGAAAGCACTGAGCTGTGAGGTCCGGCGGGCCGCCCGCAATGACCACAGCCGACGGCGCGCCGGTGGAGGTCAGGCGGTCTTCCCGCCGGACCCGGACGGTGGCGGCGTTTTGGGAGGACGGGACTGCCGTCGTCGCCATCCCTGCGCGGTTTACGTCGGCCCAGGAAACCGAGTGGGTCCGGCGCATGCTGGCAAAGCTGCAGCGGCAGGGGGAGCGGCGCAGTGCGGCGGGCAGGAAACGGCCGGCGTCCGATGCCGCCCTCGCAGCCCACGCCGCCCACCTTTCTGCCCAGTACCTGGGTGGGCGGTCAACTCCGGCTTCCGTCCGGTGGGTCAGCAACCAGAATTCACGTTGGGGCTCTGCCACGCCGGCGGAGGGCACTATCCGGCTTTCGGACAAGCTGAAGCCGATGCCCCAGTGGGTCATTGACTATGTCCTGCTCCACGAACTCGCGCACCTCCTCGTGGCCGGGCACAACGCCGCGTTCTGGAAGCTGCTCGAGGCGTATCCGGAAACGCAGCGTGCGAAAGCCTTCCTGGAAGGGGTGTCCTATGCCTCGGCGCGCGGTCTGGCCACCGGCCGCGGAGCCGGGGACAACAAAACCGGCGCCCTTCCGGAGCCCGAAGGCTGGCCGGAGGACGCCGACTAGGTCAAGCGTGCTGCCGCCGCAGCGGAAGGTCAGGCCTTCGGCTGGGTACCTTCGCCGTCGTCGTCGCCGGCGCCGTCGTCACCGGTGTTGTCGGCACCGGAGCCGGCTGGGCCCGGAGCCTCGCCGGAACCCGCGCCGCCGTCGCCGCTCTCGGCGGGGCCAGCCGACGTTCCAGCGGCATCATCGGCGGCGGGGGCATCAAAACCACCGCTGAGCAGCTTCTGCAGGGCATCATCCACTTCGCTGTCGCTGGCCTCGGCCAGCTTGCGGCGCCCGCTGAAGCCCTTGGGATCGTCCAGGTCCTCGGCGGTGGGCAGCAGGTCCGGGTGGTGCCAGATGGCGTCCCGGCCTTCGACGCCACGCTCCTCCTTGAGGGCGGCCCACAGCGTTGCCGCATCCCTGAGGCGGCGCGGCCGCAGCTCCAGCCCCACCAGCGAGGCGAAGGCATGCTCTGCCGGGCCGCCGGTTGCGCGGCGCCGCCGGACGGTTTCACGCAGGGCGGCAGCGGAGGGGAGCACATTCTCGGTGGCCGCGGCCGTCAGTTCGTCGACCCAGCCCTCCACGAGGGCCAGCGCCGTTTCGAGCTTCTCCAGGGCCTGCTCCTGCGCAGGGGTGCGCTTGGGCATGAATACGCCCTGGGAGAGGGCTTCCTGGATTCCCTCGGGGTTGCTCGGGTCCAGGTCCCGGGCCAGTTCTTCGATGCGCGAGGTGTCGATGTGGATGCCGCGGGCGTATGCCTCAATTGCCCCGAGGAGGTGCCCCCGCAGCCAGGGGACCTGCACGAACAGCCGGGCGTGGGCGGCCTCACGCACTGCAAGGAACAGCCGGATGTCGTTTTCAGGCAGGGACAGGCCCTCGCCGAAAGCTGCGACGTTGGCCGGCAACAGGGCCATTTCCAGGTCCGCAAGCGGTACGCCGATATCCGTGGAGCTGACAACGTCCGCGGAGAGCGCGCCGATGGCCTGGCCCAGCTGCATCCCGAAGATGGCACCGCCCATGTTCTGCAGCATTGAGGAGGCGCCGCCCATCATGGACTTCATTTCCTCGGGCATCTGCTCCGTCATGGCGGAGGAGAGGGCATTGGCGATGCTGTTCGCCACCGGCTCCGTCAGCCGCTTCCAGGTCCCCAGTGTTGCCTCGACCCACTCCGCGCGGGACCATGCCCGCCCGATCAGTCCGGTGGACGGCAGGTCCGTGACGCCGTCCAGCCACAGCTCCGCCAGGCGAAGGGCCTCGTCCACCTCCCGGGACTGTTGGGAGGTCACCGAAGGATCGGAACCGCTCGCGGCCACGCGCCGTGCATTGTCGTGCGCCAGCGTCCAGTTGACGGGCCCTTCGGACGGGGCACTCATCATGGCCTGGACCTGGGAGAACATTTGGGCCAGCAGGTTGGGATCGTTCGGCAGGCCGGCAGCCTTGGCGAGCTCGGCCGGATCGAAGTTTTCCATGCCCTTGCCGCCCATCAGGTTCTGCAGCATCTCGGCCAACGGGTCCTTGGGGGTGTCGTCGCCGTTCGAAGAATTGTGTGGGTTGGAGGTCATGATCCCGCCGATCGTCGGTGTGACTGTTGCTCAACCTTCACGGTACCCCGGCCATCCACGGCTGTCTGCCGCACCGGCTTGACGTTCGCTGTGGGCAAAGAGCCCCCGGGTCCTGCCACCGCGTACTGTTGTTGGGTGACTACAACCCGTGGTGGGTACCCTTCCGAGGACCACGCTTCAGAGCTTCCTTCCCAGCCCCGGCAAGGGGATCACGACGGCGGCGCGGCCGGTGGCGATGACGCGGACGGCGGCGCGGCAACAGGACCTGCGTCCCGGCCGAGCCCCAGGGTTTCGGCCATGATGCTTGCCGGCGTGACGGCGCTGGGCCTGGGCATCGCCGCCGGGGTCCTCCCCGTGCCGTACGTCGTCGAGTCCCCGGGGCCCACATACAACACCCTGGGACAGGGCCAGGGAACCCCCGTCATCAAAGTCACCGGGCATGAGTCCTACCCGGCAGCGGGCAACCTGGACCTCACCACGGTCTATGTCGATGGCGGACCCAGCAGCCCGGTCAGCATCCTGGCCGCTTTCTCCGCGTGGCTTGACCGGTCCAAGTCCGTCTATCCGGTGGAGCTGATCTACCCCACGGGGACCACGAAGGAAGAAGCCGCCGAGCAGAGCGCCGTCGCCATGACCACTTCCCAGGAAAACGCCGTCGCCTCGGCCCTGAATGAACTGGACATTCCTTTCGGCCAGCAGCTGCAGGCCGCGGGACTGTCCGACGGGTCGGCTGCGGAAGGCAAGATCCGGACCGGGGACGTCCTCAAAACCATCAACGGCAAGGACATCACGTCACTGGCCGTCATCCAGGACGAACTCTCAGCAGGCAAGGGCGCGCCCGCAGCCGTGGTGCTGGAGCGGGACGGCCAGCCGGTGACTGAGACCATTACCCCCAAGGACAACGGAGAAGGCCGGTTCATCCTCGGGGTGATGCTCAAGTACCTGTTTACGTTCCCCTTCGATGTGCATATTTCGCTGGACAAAGTGGGCGGCCCGTCGGCCGGCCTGATGTTCTCCCTGGGCATTATCGACACCGTCACCCCCGGTGACCTGACCGGCGGCAAGCACATCGCCGGTACGGGCACCATTTCGCCGGACGGCACCGTCGGGGCCATCGGCGGCATCGTGCAGAAAATGCAGGGCGCCCGCGCCGGAGGAGCCACCCTCTTCCTGGCACCCGCGGAAAACTGCGGGGAAGTGGTGGGGCACATCCCGGACGGGCTCCAGGTGGTCAAAGTGGGAAAGCTCGCTGAGGCGAAGTCCGCCGTCGAACGTGCGGGCAGCGGCCAGGACACAACGGGCCTGCCCACCTGCGGAAACAACTAGACTGGGCGCATCTAGACTCGACAGGAACTAAGCCTTACCGCCACTCGTGGCAAAGGTGACGGACAATTCCAGCTGCAGGCCGGGGGAGTACGTCACTCGCACGCACGCTTCGAATATCTGACGACCAGCTATGAGGTACCCAGTTTGTCCCGTCCCGCCAGCACCATGTCCACCGGCAGACCCCCTTCCCGACGCGGCGCGCTGACGCCCACCCTGATCGTTGTTGCCCTCGTCGTCGTGGGCTTCATCTTCTTCGCCAACGTCTGGACCGATGTCCTTTGGTACCGGCAGCTGGGGTTCATGGAAGTCTTCATCACCGAGAACCTGGCCAAGATCGCCATCTTCGCTGCCGGGTTCGCCGTGATGTTTGCCGGCGTGTTCTTCGCCATCCGCATTGCCTACCGCTCCCGGCCGGTCTATGCGCCTGATTCCGATATCCGGGACAACCTCAACCGGTACCAGGCACAGCTGGAACCGGTGCGCCGGGTGGTCATGATTGGCCTGCCCATCCTGTTCGGCCTCTTCGCCGGAAGCGCTGCTGCGAGCCAGTGGCAAAAGGTACTGCTCTTCTTCAACCAGGTGGGCTTCAACAAGCAGGACCCCCAGTTCAACATGGACATCAGCTTCTATGTGATGGTCCTGCCCTTCCTGGGATTCGTCACGGGCTTCCTGATCAGCGTCGTTGTCATTGCCGGCATCGCGGGCATCCTGACCCACTACCTTTACGGCAGCATCCGGCTCATGGAGCGCGGCGTCTACACCGCCCGTGCCGCCCAGATCCACATTGCCGTCACGGGTGCCGCGTTCCTGATCCTGCTGGGCGTCAACTTCTGGCTGGACCGGTATTCCTCGGTCCAGAGCAATGGCGGCCGCTGGGCCGGCGCCCTGTACACGGACGTCAACGCCGTCATCCCCACGAAGGCAATACTCGCCGTCGCTGCCGTGCTTGTAGCTGCGCTGTTCATTGTGGCAGCCATCATTGGCCGCTGGCGCCTGCCGGTTATCGGAACGGCGATGCTGATCATCACGTCCATCCTGGCCGGTGGAGTCTACCCCTGGGTGATTCAGCAGTTCCAGGTCCGTCCTTCGGAAGAAACGCTGGAGAAGGACTACATCCAGCGGAACATCGACAACACCCGCAGCGCATACGGGCTCGATGGAATCCAGGAGACCCGCTACGACGCCACCAACACCGCAACCTCAGGCGCCCTGGCCCCGGACGCGCAGACCACCGCGAACATCAGGCTCCTGGACCCCAACCTGATCTCTGACGCATTCGCGCAGCTGGAACAGTACCGCCCGTACTACCAGTTCCCCGAGGCCCTCAACGTCGACCGTTACGAGGTGGACGGCAAGATCCAGGACACCGTGATCGCTGTCCGGGAACTGAACCCCACCAACGTGGCATCCAACCAGCAGGGCTGGCTGAACCAGCACGTGGTCTACACCCACGGGTATGGCGTGGTGGCGGCCAAGGGCAACAAGTTCACCGTGGACGGAAAACCTGAGTTCCTGCAGTCAGGCATTCCTTCCAACGGTGTCCTTGGCAACGACGCGTCCTACCAGCCGCGCATCTACTTCGGTGAATCCTCGCCCGAGTACTCCATCGTCGGTGCCCCGGAAGGCACCGCTCCGCGTGAGCAGGACCGTCCATCCGGGCCGGAAGGCGAAGGTGAAACCCAGTACACGTTCACCGGTAACGGTGGCCCGAATGTGGGTTCGTTCTTCAACAAGGTCCTGTACGCCATCAAGTTCCAGTCCTCGGACCTGCTGCTCTCGGACGGCGTGAACTCCGAGTCGCAGGTCCTGTACGACCGCAACCCCCGCGAACGCATCCAGAAAGTTGCGCCGTACCTCACCGTTGACGGCAACGCTTACCCGGCGGTCGTTGATGGCCGGGTGAAGTGGATCGTGGACGGCTACACCACCAGCCAGTACTACCCCTATTCGCAGCAAAAGCAGCTGTCCGAGGCCACTGCTGATACGCAGACCACCTCCGGCCGTGCCGTGGCGCTGCCGAACAGCACTGTGAACTACATCCGGAACTCCGTCAAGGCAACCGTGGACGCCTACGACGGGTCCGTCACCCTGTACGCCTGGGATGACCAGGACCCCATCCTCAAGGCCTGGAACAAGGTGTTTCCCACGTCCCTGAAGCCCTATTCGGAGATGTCCGGTGCAGTGATGAGCCACGTCCGGTACCCGGAGGACCTGTTCAAGGTCCAGCGTGAACTGCTGGGCCAGTACCACGTGACGGACCCCCGCAGCTTCTACAAGAACAACGACGCCTGGAGCGTCCCGGCCGATCCCACCGTGGACACGGACGTCAAGCAGCCGCCGTTCTACATGTCGCTGCAGATGCCGGACCAGGACAAGCCGGCGTTCCAGCTCACGTCTTCCTTCATTCCGCAGATCGTGAACAACAACGCCCGCAACGTCCTCTACGGCTTCCTGGCGGCGGATTCCGACGCCGGAAACCAGGCAGGGGTCAAGGGTGAGGGCTACGGCAAGCTTCGCCTGCTCAATATCCCGCCGGAAACCCAGGTCCCCGGCCCGGGCCAGGCGCAGAACAAGTTCAACTCCGATCCCACGGTGTCCCAGGCCCTGAACCTGTTGCGCCAGGGCGCCTCGGACGTGCTGAACGGCAACCTGCTGACCCTGCCCGTGGGCGGCGGCATCCTGTACGTGCAGCCGGTCTACCTGAAATCGACCGGTGAGACCTCCTATCCCACCCTGCAGCGCGTGCTGGTGGCATTCGGTGACAAGGTGGGCTTCGCACCCACCCTGGACGAAGCACTCAAGCAGCTCTTCGGCGGTAATTCCGGCGCAGCGGCGGGCGATTCGGACAACAACGGGCAGGCGCCTGCGGGGCCGGCTACTCCGTCGGAGCCGGGAGCGGACGCCAAGGCTGAGCTGAAGGCGGCGCTGGACGAAGCAAATGCTGCCATCCAGGCCGGCCAGTCAGCTCTTGCATCCGGTGACTTCGCCGCTTACGGTGAGGCGCAGAAGCGGATCACCGCGGCGCTGAAGAAGGCCGTGGATGCCGAGGCCAAGATTCCCGGCACCACCCCGGAAGCCAGCCCGGCACCAACGGCAACGCCGTCACCGTCGCCTAGCAACTAGCGGGGTGTGCGGCGTCCTGAGGTACCCCCGGGCGCACAGGACCTGAACGAAAGTACGACGACGTAACGCGGCATCCGCTTCCTCCGGGAAGCGGGTGCCGCTTGCGTAACGGACGTCACGCTCCGTCGATTTGGCCTGGCGTTCACCTCCCGGTAAAGTAGTTCTTGCGACGCGGGGTGGAGCAGTTCGGTAGCTCGCTGGGCTCATAACCCAGAGGTCACAGGTTCAAATCCTGTCCCCGCAACTGGTAAAAGACCCGGACACTGGAAACAGTGTCCGGGTCTTTTTTGTGCCCCTGCGCGTGCCGTTGGCGGTGCCACGGCACGCCCCCGCCGCGTGGCTGGAAGGTGCTTCGGGCCCAGTGGTCACGGCGGCCGAAAAGATAGGGTAGTGTTGATCAAGCGACGCGGGGTGGAGCAGTTCGGTAGCTCGCTGGGCTCATAACCCAGAGGTCACAGGTTCAAATCCTGTCCCCGCAACTATGGAAAGACCCCGTTCGGCATACCAGCCGGACGGGGTCTTCTTTTTCCGTGGATGAGGGTAGTTCCTAGTATTCTCGTTCGCAGGGCTTGCGTGCTGCGAGCACCTGGCCAGTCATTCTCGAGAGGAATGTAGTTCGATGTCCACACCCACGAAGAAGCCCGGCACCGCCACGGGTAAGCGGTCCCGACTCTACTGGGGCGTCCCGGCCGTCCTCGTGGCGCTGGTACTGGTGGTCCTCGCTGCCCGATGGCTGGTGGGCCTTCCCGCCGTGGCTTCCTTCGTGGCTGACTACCCGGGGCATTCGGAGCTGCCGGACTCGGCCCCGCAGGGCTTCCCTGCGTGGCTGGCGTGGCAGCACTTCCTCAACGCCTTCTTCCTGCTGCTGATTATCCGAACGGGCTGGCAGGTACGGACCACCACCCGCCCGAGCGCGCACTGGACCCGCAACAACAAGGGCCTGATCCGTACCAGGAACGCGCCAACGAAGATCAGCCTTGAGCTGTGGTTCCACCTCACCCTGGACGCCCTGTGGATCCTCAACGGGCTGGTGTTCGCTGTTCTCCTGTTTGCCACGGGCCAATGGATGCGGATTGTCCCCACCAGCTGGGATGTCTTCCCGAACGCCCTTTCGGCCGCGCTCCAGTACGCCTCGCTGAATTGGCCCACCGAGAACGGCTGGGTCAACTACAACGCGCTCCAGCTGCTCACGTACTTCATCACCGTCTTCATCGCCGCACCGCTGGCGTTCATCACCGGGCTGCGCATGTCCGGTGCGTGGCCCAAGAAGGCTGCCGGCCTGAACAAGGCCTACCCCATCGAGTGGGCCCGTGCAGTGCACTTCCCGGTGATGATCTACTTCGTGGCCTTCGTGGTGGTGCACGTGTTCCTGGTCTTCGCCACGGGGGCGTTGCGGAACCTCAACCACATGTACGGTGTGCGTGACGATGACGGCTGGTTCGGCTTCTGGGTCTTCGCCGCTTCCGTGGCAGTCATGGTTGGCGCCTGGTTCCTCGCCCGCCCGCTTTTCCTGCGCCCCGTCGCCTCACTGATGGGTAAGGTCAGCCGCTGACCCTGCCGGCCCGTGCAGGCGGTCAGGAGTCCTTGAGCTTCTGGTAGGCATCCAGTGCCCGCTCCCGCGACTCCGGGAGCTCCACCAGGGGCTGGGGGTAGCCGTCCAACTCCGCCGTCCATGGTTCGTGGACCGCTTTGCCCTCAAGGCCGGCGATCTCCGGAATGAAGCGGCGCAGGTAGTCGCCGCCGGCGTCGAACTTCTTGCTTTGGGTCACCGGATTGAAGATGCGGTAATAGGGGGAGGCATCTGCGCCCGAGCCGGCCACCCATTGCCAGTTGGCGGGATTGTTTGCGGCGTCGGCGTCCACCAGGGTGTCCCAGAACCATTGTTCGCCCACCCTCCAGTCGGTCAGGAGGTTCTTGACCAGGAAGGATGCCGCTGCCATGCGGACGCGGTTGTGCATCCACCCGGTCTGCCAGAGCTGCCGCATGCCGGCGTCAACCAGCGGGTAGCCGGTCTGGCCCTGTTGCCACGCAGCCAGTTCCTTCCGGCTTAGGGATCCCCATTCGAACTTCTCAAAGTCCGGCCGGAAGCTGCGGGTGGCCAGTTCCGGATTGTGGTAGAGCAGGTGCCAGTTGAATTCGCGCCACCCGAGTTCCGAGCGGAAGATGCCGACGTCGGCAGGAACCTGCCGCGGATGGCGGCGACGGATCTCACGCCATACCCGGAACGGACTGACTTCACCGAACCGGAGGTACGGAGACAACCGGCTGGTTCCTTCAGTGCCGGGGATGTTCCTTCCGGTCCCGTAGTCCTCGATGGGACCATCCAGGAAGTCAGTAAGGCGGTCTACCGCGCCCTTTTCGCCGGGCACCCACGTTTCGGCCAGTCCTCCGCTCCAGTCGGGCGAGGTGGGCAGCAGCTTCCAACTGCCCAGGGAGTCGCTTGACGGGAGGCCCGGGCCGGAGGAAGCGGGTTCGGGAAGGTCTTGAGGAGCGTCGAAAGGATCCCTGATGTCGCCGGCTGCCAGGCAGGCGCGCCAAAACGGTGAGTAGACCTTGTACGGGCCGCCGGCGCCGGTCCTGATGGTCCAGGGCTCGAAGAGCAGGTTGGCCTGGAAACTGGAGGCTTCGATGCCGTTCCTGGCAGCCCATTCCTTCAGGCCGGCGTCGATATCGCGTTCCGGTCCGCCGTAGCGGCGGTTCCAGAAGAGGTGGCCCGCATGCGTTTGCGTAGCCAACGAAGTGATGACATCGGCAGCCTTGCCGCGGCGCAGCACCAGCCGCGAACCCTTGGCTTCCAGGTCGGCGCCCAGTGCCGCCAGTGAGTGGTGGAGCCACCACCGGCTTGCCCTGCCGAGCGCCCGAACGCCGGGCGACTCCTCGTCCAGTACATAGACCACGGTCATCGGTGCACCGAGGTGGGCAGCTTCGGACAGGGCAGGGTTGTCGTCAAGGCGAAGGTCGTCGCGCAGCCATACGAGTGACGTCAGATCTGTGGAAGCCATGCCACCACGCTACACACCGGGGAACGGCAAAGGGCCGGGACTTTCCGTCCCGGCCCCTCAGCGTTGGCAATTACCTGCGTTCGCAGGCTCAGAGCTTGTCGAAATCCGCCTCATCCACATGGGATGCGGAAGCGGCCGAATTGCCCGAACCGATGGCCTGGGTGCTCTTGCCGCCGGACTTCAGTGCGGCCAGGCGGGCCTCGATCTCCACCTGCTCACCAAGGTCTTCCAGCTGGTTGAACTGTGCATCGAGACTCGATGCAGCGAGTTCCTGCTGGCCGCGGACCTTGGCCTCTTCGCGGCGGATTTTCTCTTCGAAGCGTCCCACCTCGCTGGTGGGATCCATGATGTCGATGCTCTTGATGGCGTCGTGGACCTGCGACTGTGCGGCCGCGGTCTTGGACCGGGCCACCAGTTCGTTGCGCTTGCTGGTGAGCTGGTTGAGCTTGCCCTTCATCTGGTCGAGGCCGGTCTTGAGCTTGTCGACCACTTCGCGCTGCGAGGCGATGCTGGGCTCCGCGCCCTTGGCCTCGCTTTCGGCAGCCATCTGGCGCTGCAGGGCCACCTTGGCCAGGTTGTCGAACTTCTCGGCGTCCGTCACATCGCCGCTGCTGCGGAACTCATCGGCCTTGCGGGAGGCTGCCAGGGCCTTGTTGCCCCAGTCGTGGGCATTGCGGACATCCTCGTTGTAGTCGTCTTCGAGCATGCGGAGGTTGCCGATGGTCTGTGCCACGGCTGACTCAGCCTCGGCGATGTTGTTGGTGTAGTCCCGGACCATCTGGTCCAGCATCTTCTGCGGATCCTCAGCGTTGTCCAGCAAGGAGTTGATGTTTGCCTTCGCCAGCTGAGCGATGCGGCCGAAAATGGACTGCTTAACCATGGTGTTACCTTTCGTCCTGCTCTGTTGTGGCCACTGCTGCCGGTGAACAGTGGTGTATTGCGCCTATCCGCCCGCCGGCATTCCGGCGGGCGCCTAGCTTGTGGTGATCAGAAGTCGCCTCCGCCGCCGGAGTCGCCGCCCCAGCCGCCGCCCATGTCGCCGCCGAAGCCGCCGGAGTCTCCGCCGAAACCGCCACCGCCGTCGCCGTGGCCGCCGCCCCAACCGCCACCGCCGCCGCCGTTGAGGATGGAGTTGATCAGGATGCCGCCCAAGATGGCGCCACCCAGGCCGCCGCCTCCGCCGCCGCCGCCGAACATGCCGCCACGGCCGTACCCCTGGTTGGCGTAGCCGTCAAAGTGGTCCACGTCCGCCTGCGCCAACTGGGCTGCCTGCGCGGCAAGGGCATGTGCCTGCTGTGCGTAGGTGAGGGCTGTGACGGGATCGGTCCGTGCGATGGAGAGCGCGTAGTCCAGGTTCCGCTGTGATTCCGCCAAACGGGTCCGTGCCTCAGTGCCGACGCCGCCTCGGCGGGCCGTGATGTAGTCCGAGGTGGCGCTGATCTGCGCCTGGGCGGACATGATGGTCTGCTGCAGCGAGGCCTGGGCCCGGCGCGCCTGCTCCTGCTGGTCGCGGATTCCGGTCAGCGACTGGTCAAGGGACTGATGGGCAGTCTCAACCCGCTGCAGCGTGGCAATGGGGTCGATCTTGCCACCCTGGATTTCGGCTTTGACCTGGGCAAGGGCAGCCTCGACGCCTGCTACCGGGCCGGCAAGCTCGGGATGGGCGCCGGATTGGATCATGGCCCGGGCCTGGGCCAGGTCCTGGGAGGTGTCCACCACCGCGGCCTCAAGGCTGTTCCGGGCCTCGTCCAGGCTGGACGAGAGCTTGGAGATGGCATCCATCAGGACATTCGTCTGGTGGAGGCTTTCCTCGGCAGCGCGTACGGCCACGGCGGCGAGGCTTGCTTCGCCCTCGTCGAGTTTCTGCTGTGCGGCGGTACTGGCGTTCTTGACGAAGGCGAGGCGTTCCTTGGCCTGGAGGATGTTGTCGGACACCTGGGCCAGGGCACTGTCGGCGTACTTGGCGCGCAGTGTGGTGAGCGATGCCTCGGCGTTGGTAATCTTCGCGTCGGCGTCGCGTGCTCCGGCATTGACGGCGGCCAGGGCCTGGGGCGCATTCTTTTCGAGTTCCCGCAGCGAGTCGAAGTCTGCCTTCTGCTCCTGCAGGGAGGCCAACGCGGCCTCTGACCGGCGGATGATCTCGCCCAGCCATGTCCGCTGCTGCTCTTCAGTGTCCGGGATGTGGTCGTCGAGCTGTTGCTGGAGCTTGAACGACTCGGTCATGTGGGCTTTGGCTTCGTCTAGGGCCTTGGTGAAGTTGCCAACGGCGGAGTCGCCGTATTGAGCCTGGGCGAACATGAGTTCCTGCTCGCTGGACTTGATGGCGTCATCAGCTTCGATCAGCAGCGACCCGCTCTTGCGGCGCAGCTCCTCGACCGTGAGGGAAGCCAGCGGGTCCACCTCGCCACCCTGGGGGCCGTAGCTGGCGCTCGAAGCCTGACCGGCTGCCTTCTTGCGGCGGTTTCGGAAGTACAGGTAGGCGCCGGCACCGCCGGCGGCCACAACGCCTGTACCCACGAGCACCGCGGCACCGGCGCCGCCTTCGGACGGGAGCTTGCCGCTGCCGCCGCCCGCTGCGTCGCCGATCGCCGATGCCGCGTTGATTGCAGCCTGCGCGTAGTTGTCGTTGGCGAGCTGCGGCCCGATGGCTGTCGACTTGATGTTGTCGATTTGGGCGGTGGTGAACTTGCTGCCGCCCTTGTTCAGTGTGTACTGCCTGACACTGGGGTCGGTGGCAATCGCAAGTATCAGGGCATTCGGCCCCAGGTTCGCCTTCTGCGCTACTTCGTCAGTCCAGGCTTCGCGATCCGTGGGGTTTTCGAACTTCTTCACGGTGACGACATGCAGCACGGTGGCGTGGTCGGTACCAAGCTTCTTGATGGCAGCTTCGACCTTGGACTTGTCTGCGCCCAGCACTCCGGCCGAGTCGACGATCTTGCTCTGGGGATCCAGGCTGACCGGATCTTCGGCCCAGGCCGCGCCGGCGGGCACCGCAAGCAGGCCGGTAAGGCCAACGACGGCGAGAATACGTTTGAACTTTGACCGCATGTGCAACCCTTCAGCACGCCTGACACCGATTCCGGACGAATCAGTCGTCACGAAATCCAGCAGCGCCCCCACGCTTGGTGTGAAGCCGCAGGTCGCTGTGGCATTTCATCTTGATTCTATGGTGCACCCCACAGGCCGTCCATTGAGCTGAATATGCCACCAGCGAAACGTTGGGGGCAGGGCGGCTTCCAGGGGAGGTGATAGCTGGTGATCAGGCGCCAGCCGCGTTCAGCAAGCTCCCAGCAAACATCCGAACTTGTTCCAGCGACGGGGTACATAGTTAATGCAGACGAGGATGAAAGGAAGTCCCATGACTGAGAACCAAAGTTCCGGACACGGCCCCGAGGACCGGTCCACCAGCCGGAACCCCTGGCAGCAGCCCACCATGCCGGGAGACGGTCCCACGGACGCTCGGCATGCGGACAGTGCGGGTGCCGGTCCGGATGAAGCAGGAAACCAGGGCGCGGACGGCAATACTCCTACCCACGCGAACACCGGGGGAGTTGACCGGGGGCGCCAGTACCCCACGGAACAGTTTGACCGGCATGCCACGGACAACCCCACCCGGGAAATTCCGCGGGGCCAGCACCCCGAGTACCCGCAGCGCCAGCCCTTCTACGGCCAGTCGGCCTATTACGGGCAGAATCCGCAACACCAGCAGACCCAGCACGACGGGAACGCGCACCACTACGGCCAGCCCGCTGCCGGAACTGCCCACGGGGCACCGGCCGGCGGCGTAGGACTTGCCCCCAACGCCAAGGATGCTCCGCGGCGCAAGGCGACGTTCGGCGTCGGGACCCTGGTGGCCAGCATCCTTGCTGCCGGCCTCGTCGGCGGAGGCGTTGCCACGGTGGGTTCCGGCGAGCTGTTCGGCAGCACGGGAACCTCCACTACGGCCAGCAGCAACAGCCAGCCAGGCACCGTGATCGTCAATAACCAGGACAGCGTCAATGAGATCACCGCGGCAGCCGTAAAGGCTTCGCCGAGCGTGGTCACCATCAGCGCCACCAGCGGGAGTTCCGGCGGAACCGGCTCGGGCATCGTCCTTGACGACCAGGGCCACATCCTTACCAACACCCACGTGGTGACCCTGGACGGCCAGTCCGCCAATGCCAACCTGGAAATCCGCACCAGTGGCGGCAAGGTGGTTCCCGCCAAGCTGGTGGGTACCGACCCGTTGTCAGACCTTGCGGTGATCAAGGTGGATGACACGTCCGGCCTCACGCCTGCCACCCTTGGCGACTCTTCCAAGCTCAATGTGGGCGACACCGCCATTGCCATCGGTTCACCGCTGGGACTCACCGGCACCGTGACGGACGGCATCGTCTCAACCCTCAACCGCACCATCAGCGTGGCCTCATCGGCAGCGCCCGAAGGCGGTGACAACAGCCAGGGCGGGGACGAGGGCTTCCAGTTCGCGCCTCCCGGCGGCGGCCAGAGCCAGCAGAATTCAAGCCAGGGATCCATCGCCATCAATGTGATCCAGACTGACGCGGCCATCAACCCGGGCAACTCCGGCGGCGCACTGGTCAACAGCAAGGGTGAGATCATCGGCGTGAACGTTGCCATCGCCTCCGCCGGCTCGGGCACCTCATCCTCGTCCAGCGGCAACATCGGTGTTGGCTTCAGCATCCCGATCAACAACGCCAAGCGCGTGGCCCAGGAGATCATCGACACCGGCAAGGCGTCCCACGGGCAGCTGGGGGTCAGCGTCAAGGCAAAGACGACCTCCGGAGCATCCTCCGAGTTCTCCGTCGGCGCAGACGTGGCCACCGTCGAAGCCAACTCGCCCGCAGCCAACGCAGGGATCAAGGTGGGTGACGTCATCACCAAGTTCAACGACCTCGCCATCGGTGAGCCCAACCAGCTGACCGCCGCTGTCCGCGAACAGCCGGCAGGCTCTTCCGTGAAGATCACCGTCCTGCGCGGCGGCCAGGAACAGACGTTCGACGTCAAACTTGGCACCGCGGCCAGCTAGGGCAACTACACCGGTGAACCGGCAATAACGACGGCGGCGCCGCACCTTCGGGGGCGGCGCCGCCGTCGGGTGGACCACCCGGCCGCCGGGTTTCCGGATGCGGGCGTCCGCGCAGGGAAACGCACGGACACAGGGGTTAACCGGGCGTCACATGGCGGTCGCAATATGGTTAGCTAGACCTACCCGCATGCCGGGCACTCCGCGGCCACGACCTCACCCGGCTGGCTGTCCACAAGCATGGAAGGCTGCTGTCACTACAGTGGAAGATACTTTGAAGATTGTCGTCCTGGTCAAGCATGTACCGGACGCCCAGTTCGACCGCCACCTCAACGGGGAGGGCAACACTACGGACCGCGATGAAAGCATCCTGTCAGAGCTGGACGAGTACGCGCTCGAAGCGGCGCTGCAGCTCGCCGAGGCACGCGGCGGCAGCAAGGCCGGCAACCAGGTCATCGCCTTGAGCATGGGCCCCTCCGGCGCAGTCAACGCCGTCAAGAAGTCCCTGCAGATGGGTGCCACCGAAGGCGTCCACCTCACCGACGACGCCCTGGCAGGCTCCGACGCGGCCGCAACGTCGCTCGCGCTCGCAGCAGCCATCCGGCACCTCGGCCAAGTGGACCTGGTCATCACCGGCATGGCATCCACTGACGGTGAGACGTCCCTGGTGCCGGCACAGCTGGCCGAACGGCTTGGCCTCCCTCAGGTGACCTTTGCTTCCTCGCTGGAGGTCGCCGGCGGCAGCCTGACTGCGCGACGCGACGCGGACACTTCCTCGGAAACCGTGGAAGCGCCGCTGCCCGCCATCGTGTCCGTGACGGACCAGATCAACGAGCCCCGGTACCCCAACTTCAAGGGAATCATCGCTGCAAAGCGCAAGAGCATCGCCACGCTGTCCCTCGCGGACATCGGAGTTTCCCCCGACCAGGTTGGCTTCGCCGGCTCCTGGACCACGGTGACCAGCGCCGAAGAACGGCCGCCGCGGACCGCCGGCACCATCATCACCGACGAAGGCGACGCCGGCATCAAGCTGGTGGACTTCCTGGCCGCCCAGAAGCTGCTCTAAGAGGATCACAGACATGGCAAAAGTACTCGTTTTCATTGACAACCCGGGCGCAGCCCTGAAGAAGAGCAGCCTTGAGCTGCTCACCCTGGCCCGCTCGCTGGGGGAGCCCGCCGTCGCCGTCAACGGTGAGCTCACCGACGCCGTCGCCGCCTCCCTTGCCGAATACGGCGCCGCGGCCGTGTTGCGGCCCTCTGCCCAGGACCTGAACGATTTCCTGGTTGCCCCCAAGGCCGCCTTCCTGGCGAACGCCGCAGATAACACGGGAGCCGGCGTCGTCCTGCTGGATAACTCGCCGGAAGGCAAGGAAGTAGCGGCACGCCTGGCCATCCGGCTCAACGCCGGCGTCATCACAGACGTCGTGTCCGTGGATGCCGACGGAACCGCCCACAAGTCGGTCCTGGCGGGGTCCTACACCACCGCCTGCAAGGCCAAGACCCCTGTGTCCGTCCTGACTATCAAGGCCAACAACGTGGTACCGGAACCGGCGGCAGCAGCCTCGGCACCGGAAACCGTCACTGTGGAGGTTTCGGCCGGAACCGTTCCCGCTGCCCGCATCACGGCCCGCGAGCAGAAAGCGGCGAGCGGACGCCCCGACCTGACCGACGCACGCGTAGTGGTGGCCGGCGGCCGCGGAATGGACGGTGACTTCGGCCCCGTCGAGGAACTGGCAGACGCGCTGGGCGCTGCCGTGGGTGCATCGCGTGCGGCTACCGACGCAGGCTGGATCAGCCACGACGCCCAGGTGGGGCAGACCGGCAAGACCGTTTCGCCGCAGCTTTACATCTCAGCAGGCATCTCGGGGGCCATCCAGCAGAAAGCCGGGATGCAGACCTCCAAGGTCATCGTGGCCGTCAACAAGGACGCCGAGTCGCCAGTCTTCGAAATCGCGGACTTCGGAATTATCGGCGACGTGTTCGATGTGTTGCCCCAGGCAGCGGCGGAAATCAGGAAGCGCAAAGGCTGACCTTGGCTGCACTGATTCAGCAGGACCAGAGCCCGTTCAATCCGGAAATCCACCGGGTGGAGCGGGTGCTCTGTTTCGCGGCCCACCCGGATGACATCGACTTCGGCGCTGCCGGGACCATCGCCGCCTGGACGGCAGCAGGGGTGCAGGTAAGCTACTGCATCATGACCGACGGCGACGCCGGGGGATTCGATCCGGCCCACCGGGCAGACATCACCGCCATGCGTGACGCTGAGCAGCGAAGGGCCGCCGAACTGGTGGGTGTCACCGACATCCATTACCTCCACGAGCGCGACGGCTACCTCGAACCGACGCACGAGGTGATGCGGGGAGTGGTGCGGCTTATCCGCGAAATCCGTCCCGACGTCGTGCTTTCCATGCACCCTGAACGTAACTGGCAGCGCATCCAGAAAAGCCATCCGGACCATCTGGCGGTGGGGGAGGCCGTGACACGCGCCGTCTACCCGGCGGTCGAAAACCCCTTCGCCTACCCGGAACTGGCTGAAGCGGGACTCGAGGCCTACAAGCTGCCGTGGCTGTGGCTCTATGCGGGCCCGGAAGAGCGCGAAAACCATGTTGTGGACGTGACCGGCCACGTGGACGCGAAGCTTCAGGCCATTCACGTGCACGTGAGCCAGCACCCCGATGTGGCAGCCATGGAGGCAGCCGTCAGGCAGGGTATGAGCGTCAACGCCCAGCGGGCCGGGCTTCCGGCCGGGCAGAGCGCAGAGGCGTTCCATGTGGTGGCCGTGAACGGCCCAGGCACCATCGCCGGCTTCTAGCCGCCAAAGCAGAACACCCCGCCTCCTTCGGGAGGCGGGGTGTTCTTTGCATTCAGGGTCCGGCTACGCTCCGAGCGGAGCCGCAGCGACAGTGGGCAGGGTGGGGGTGCGGGAACCGCCCACAGGCTCCACGGTGATTCCGAGCGTTGCGGCTGACGAAATACCTTCAACCACAGCCGGCTTGGACAGGGCTTCCTTGTCCATCAAACCCTGGGAAACTGGTGCTGAACCGTCCTTGGGAATGAGCCACATCTGGTAGACCTTGCCCGCCGGAGGCGCCGGAACGCCGTTCATCTTCACCACTGCGGCGTTTTCCGAGGGCGAAATGAGCAATGTCGCCGTACCGCCGCCGGTAACGTCCACAGACGCTTCGCGAAGATCCGATGCCCTGACGACCTGGTTGACGGGATCGTTCTGGTCTGCGAAGTAGGCTCCCAACCCGACTCCGCCCAGGGCTATTGCCGCGGCAGCAGCAACGCCCGCGAGCCAGCGGCGTGTTCCCGAAGGCCGGCGCCGGTCTTCGCGGCGCTGGCGCGCCATGGCGAGTTCATCGCCATCGGCCGCGGCGGGCACTGTTGCCGGTGGGGCTTCGGTGGCCACTGCGTGCGCCGGAAGCTGGGCGACAATCCGCTCAAAGAGATCTGCGGGGGGTTCTTCCTCGACGCGGAAGGTGGCGGCCAGCGTTTCCCGCGCCTGGCGGACCCTGCCGAGGAAGGCCTGCCGCTCGGGCTCGGGTGCGGAGGAGACGTACTCGTCGATGGCCCGCCGCTCGTGGTCCGTCACGGCGTCCAAGGCATAAAGCTCCGCGAGATCCACGGCCCTGCCTGATGCGAGGTCCGCGGCAACCGTATCGCCGAAAGATCGGCCGTGGTGTCCTTGGTTCATGTCTGTCATCTCAACTCACCCCCAAACAGGTCTTCAAGCGGATCAGCCCGTCGCGGATTCGGGACTTAATGGTTGGTACTGCAGCGTTCAGCCGTTCAGCGACTTCCCGGTAGGTAAGGCCCCCGTAATAGGCCAGGCGTACTGACTCCTGCTGCGTTTCGGTCAAGGTCTCCAGGCAGCGGACCACAGCTTCGGCTTCCAGCCTGCTGCTGACCTCGTCGGAAACGCTGTCATGTTCGATGTCCTGCGAGCTCGCTCCGTATTTCGCTTCGCGGTCGGTGGAGGATTGTGCCGATCTCACCCGGTCCACGGCGCGCCGATGGGAGATGGTCATCAGCCAGGAGAGCGGGCTTCCTGCCGAGGAATCGAACTTTGCTGCGTTCTGCCACACCTGCAGGAATACCTCCTGGGTGGTGTCTTCGCTGAGTTCGGGATCGATCAGCACCCTGCGCGCCATGCCAAACACCCTGCGTGACGTGAGCCGGTAGAACTCGGCAAAAGCTGCCTGGTCGCCGCGCGCTATCCCTTCCAGCAGGACTGCCAGTTGATGGCTGGAGTCAGCCGGGGGATCTGTTACTGCTGCCACAGCCTCGCTGTTTGGCGCCTTGGGAGTCTCCATTGCTTCCAAGCATAAGTCTCCTGGCGGAGAATCTTTAGCAATGCCATTGACATGCCGAGCGGGTCTGGACCCTGCCTCCAGAAGTGTCACCTGCTCCTCCTCCATCACGCGTGCGACGATTCCCAGCTGTAATTCGGGGCTGCGGAGCGCATGGATGGGCCGCCTGGCGGATTTCCTGAAGGCACCCGGCTCTGGCGCGACGCGGAGTGACGGTGCCTGGTTAGACTTTTGCGCCGGCAAAGCCCTGCTGCCGCCATGCCTCATAGACGGCGATCGAGGCGGCGTTGGCCAGGTTGAGGGAGCGCAGTGCGGGCAGCATGGGCAGCCGGACCGTTGCCGTGACGTGCGGGTCGGTCTTCACCTCCGCGGGCAGGCCGTCGGATTCGCGGCCAAACATCAGCACGTCGCCGGGTTGGTAGGCGATGTCCGTGTAGCTGGCCGTGCCATCGGAGGTGAAGGCGTAGACGCGTTCGGGCTGCAGGTGGCGCCATGCGTCCTCAAGGGTGGCATGCACGGTGACGACGGCGAGGTCATGGTAATCCAGGCCTGCCCGCCGGAGCTTCGCATCAGAAAAGTCGAAGCCCAGCGGCTCCACGAGGTGCAGTTCCGCACCGGTGATGGCTGCGAGCCGGATGGCGTTGCCCGTATTGCCGGGAATCTCGGGTTCGTGAAAGAGGATGCGGAACACCATCCCATCCTAGCTACCGCAGTCAGTGCATTCCGCGCAGGAGGCGGGCAAGGACCGGAACATTCACGGTGTTGGGGGCCGGGCCGGAGGACAGGAACTCCTTGAGCCCGCGGGTCAGCCCCGCAGCGTTGACGATCCTGACAGTTTCAAGTTCTCCAGCTGATCGCCGGTGCTGGTCAATCACCGGTTCGTGCAAATTTCCACCAGGGCTGTGGACCACAGTCCATCCCGTCACGTTCAGCTCCGGAAAGATATCCTGCATTGCGCGCACCACCTGCCCAAGTTGCGGTGGTGCGATGGCGCGCCCGCCGTGGTTCAGCGTCCGGCCGTCCCACGCGTAGGCGCCTCTGGGAAGCAGCATGGAACCCACCAGCGCCAGCCGGTAGCCGGAGAGGACCGCGTGATCGATGTGGCTGTTGTCCGCGGGGGACAGGAGGCCGTTGATCAGCCTGGCGGCCGGGATGGCCGGCAGCACCTGCCGGGTGAGGAGCTGTACCGTGCGCATC
The DNA here is from genome assembly GCF_001423525.1 of Arthrobacter sp. Leaf137. GTDB lineage: Bacteria > Actinomycetota > Actinomycetes > Actinomycetales > Micrococcaceae > Arthrobacter. The sequence goes on from NZ_LMOI01000024.1 coordinate 51,376, forward strand.
TCGCGCTGGATCCTGGCCTCGGCGCCGAAGATGCCCCGTTTACGCGGCGTGCCGTGGACCTGCTGGCTGGCCTGGGCGAGGGGAATCAGCGGAACTATGCCGCCGTCGTTGTAGGGCGGCACATAAACGGGCGGGTCTCCGGCGGTGTTGCGTGTCCCTGGCTGGCGGTGGACGGTAGCGGAGGCCCGGCTGCCGGCAGGCGGAGCGTCAAAATGCGGACCACTGTCCGCTGAGCCGTTCTGGAAGGAACCTGCCGCATAGGAACGGTCGTACGCCTTGCGGCGCTGCGGATCGATGAGGGTTTCATACGCTGCTGTCACCTGCCGGAAAATTGCGGCATCGCCGCCCTGGTCCGGGTGGGCCGAGCGGGCAGCGCGGCGGTACGCCAGCTTGATCTCCTTGTCGGTGGCAGTGACGGCCACCTTGAGGACCTGGTAGTGGGAACTGTTGGCCTCAGTCAAACACTCATCCTTTTCTCCGTCGGCCGGTCCGCGGGAATCCGGCCTGCCCAGTCTAGCCAGCGACCTTCCTTGCGAGACGGCCGCGGACCCTGTTCTTTCAACGTCTGTCCGGGCGGCTCCGGTTCCCGGCGCACTGGAGTTTAGACTCGTGGGGGCACGGCCGGCGCGGCCGTCCGGGAACTGACTGGGGTGGAGATGGAGATGCCGACGGCGGACAGGGCTGCGTGCGTAAGGCCTCGGCGGGTGCCGCTGCAGGCGCTCGCGGCCGGAGCCGCAGTGGTGGGTACTTTGCTGGCGGGGTGCAGCGTGGATGTCCGTGATCCGTCCGTTCCCGAACCGGTGCAGAGTCCGTCGGTGCTGGCCACCCCCAGTATCACTCCAGGCCATGACGCTGAAGCTGTGGCTGCGCAGGACCTTCCCTTCAGCGCCGGCGGCATCCTGGCGCGCGGTGTTCCGGTGGGGCTGGCGGACGGCCTGAAGGAGGCCCCGGGGTGGAAGCAGGTCAAGGACAACGTCGCCGGTGAAAGCCAATATCTTAAGGCGGACGGTTGCCTGGTGGCGGCGAAGGTCCGGGGCAACCAGTCGGCGTTGGCCAAGGGGGACGACCGCGAATCCACAGTGGCGCTCTTCAAGTACCTGGATCCCACCATCCTCCCGGAATACCTCAAGACGGAGAAGTTGCGGTGGGGCGGCGATCCTGACGCGCCCGCCCGTACCGTCGAGGTGCTGGCGCTGGAGCCCGCCGTTCCGCAGGGCGGCCGGGCCACGGCAATCCTGGCCCGGCTGTTTGCTACTGCAGGTTCTTCGGTCTACGTCAGTGTGTCCTGCCCCGATACCGCATCCTTGGGGTCGGCACGTGGAGACGTCGTAAAGTTCCTGCCGGTCCTGCCACCGTCCAACTAGGTGGTCCGCGGCGCTGTCTGCTCCTGCCGGGACGCTCCGTTCCGCTGGGCGCTGCTCCATTGCGCCAGGCGGTTGAGGGCCAGTGCACCCACCAGCAGGCCGAAATCCCGCAGGGCAACGTCGAAGAAACTTCCCAGGACGAGGAGGTTGATGATGATGCCGGCCAGCCATGCGGCCACCAGCAGGGATCCGAAGCGGGGGCGCACTGCGACGGCGATGCCCGCCACAACCTCCACGACACCCACCACGTACATGAAGGTCTGGGGTTGGAGCGGCACTACGGCGGTGGCCTGCGGGGCGAGGTAGATGGTCCAGTTCGTGAGCACGTTTGTGAACTTGTCCAGGCCGAACAGGATGGGCGCAACGGTGAACACCGTGCGCAGGAGCAGGAAGGCCTGCCGCGCCGGATCAACGGCCGTCAGGTGATAGGGGCGGGTGGCTGATGAAGTTTTCATTGCAACTCCTTCTAAAAGTAGATTCCACTATTTTAGAAACGTTGGGAGTCTATAATCAAGAGATCTTGACTATGGAAGTGGTGGACAATGGGTAAGCTTCCCTGGGCGCGTCGTGTGGCGGCCCTCGCCTCGCTGGCCGACGACAAGCGACTCCGGATTTTTGAACTCGTCGCAGCCGCCCCGCATGCGCTGGGACGCGATGAAGTAGCCGGCGCGGCCGGTGTACCGAGGAGCACCGCCTCGTTCCACCTCGACCGGCTGGTCCAGGACGGCCTCCTGTCCGTGGAATTCCACAAGCCGCCGGAGCGCTCCGGACCCGGATCGGGCCGGCCGGCCAAGATGTACCGGCCCGCTGCCCATGAAGTTACGGCCTCGGTTCCCGAGCGGAACTATGACCTTGCCGGAGAAGTCCTTGCTGCGGCCATTGAGCGGGCGCAAACCACGGGGGAGACGGTGGGCGATGCGCTTCGGGAAGCAGCCTTTACGGCGGGCCGCGACCAGGCCGGCGGCGCCGCCTCGCTGGAGGACTTCCTGACGGCCACGGGATACCGGCCGGTTCCGGACGGGAGTGGCGGCTACACGCTGCCAAACTGCCCGTTCCACCGGCTGTCACGGGAGTACCGGGACGTGGTCTGCGTCATGAACGGAGCCTTCCTGCGTGGCGCCGCGCAGGCCTGCGGGGGCAGCGGGGACGATGTGGCTGCCGCCGCCGGCCCGGGAGGATGTTGCGCCAGAATCAATGCAGGCGCGGCTGCGGAGACATCTGCGGAGACCCTCCGGCCAGGGGCCGTCACGCCCCGGGGATAGAATTGCAGCGTGTCCGCCTACCTCGACCACGCCGCCACCACCCCACTTTCCGCCGAAGCGCTGGCCGCTTTGACGCGCGAGTTGGCCCGTACCGGAAACCCATCGTCGCTGCACGGCTCCGGGCGGCGGGCACGCCGCACCGTCGAGGATGCCCGGGAATCGGTGGCCGCCGCCGCCGGCGCCCACCCTTCCGAAGTCATCTTCACCTCCGGCGGCACTGAGGCCGACAATCTCGCCGTCAAAGGCCTGTTCTGGTCCCGCGTGGCTGAGGACCCGGCGCGCCGGCGGATCCTCTGTTCCGCCGTCGAGCACCACGCAGTACTGGACACTGTGGAATGGCTGGAGCGGCACGAACACGCCGACGTGACGTGGCTGCCTGTAGACAGCGACGGCGTAGTGGACCTGGGCGTCCTGGGCGCCGAGCTTGCGCGCGATCCCGGATCCATCGCCCTGGTGACCGTGATGTGGGCCAATAACGAAGTGGGGACCATCCAGCCCGTTTCGCGGATTGTCGAGATGGCCCACGCAGCCGGCGTTCCTGTCCATTCGGATGCCGTCCAGGCCTTCGGCTCGGTAGAGGTGGACTTCAAGGGCTCGGGACTGGACGCCATGTCCGTGTCCGGCCACAAAATCGGCGGGCCGGTGGGCGTGGGGGCGCTGCTCCTTGGCCGGGCAGTCAAGTTGACCCCGGTCCAGCATGGAGGGGGCCAGGAGCGCGATGTCCGCTCGGGAACCCTGGATACGGCGTCGATCGCCGCTTTTGCCGCTGCTGCCCAGGGAGCCACCTCCGCCCTGGCCTCCGAGTCCAGCCGGATCGCCGCTCTTCGTGACCGGTTGATCGACGGCGTTCGGGAGCGGGTGCCCGAAGCGGTCCTCCGGGGTGCGCCCGGCGATGGCCGGCTCCCCGGCAATGCCCATTTCACCTTCCCGGGTTGTGAAGGCGATTCCCTGTTGTTCCTCCTGGATCTCGCCGGGGTGGAGTCCTCAACCGGCTCTGCTTGTACCGCCGGGGTGCCACGCCCCTCGCATGTCCTCCTGGCCATGGGGCTGGATGAGGAAACCGCGCGTGGTGCGCAGCGCTTCACCCTCGGCCACGCGTCCACGGAGGCGGACGTGGAGGCCCTGCTGGCAGCGCTTCCGGATGCCTGCGCCCGTGCGCGGCAGGCGGGGATGGCCGGCCACGAGTCCTCCATCCAGACGGCCGCAACGGTGGCCCGCCGAAGCGTACGCTGACCGTTTGCCTCTGCTGGCCGCGGGCGGGCAAGGGCGGCGATTTGCGGCCGGCCGTAGAATAGATAGGCGAGGATCGTTTTCCGGCTCGTGCCGGCGGTCCGCCCCGGGCCACGAGCCGAATACCTCCCACCAGAAAGCCAGCATGCGAGTTTTAGCAGCCATGAGCGGCGGCGTTGATTCCGCCGTTGCAGCCGCCCGCGCCGTCGAGGCAGGCCACGACGTCGTCGGCGTCCACCTGGCGCTGTCCCGGATGCCCGGTACGCTGCGGACGGGCAGCCGGGGTTGCTGCACCATTGAAGACTCGCGGGACGCCTGGCGTGCTTGCGACGTGCTCGGCATTCCCTACTACGTGTGGGATTTCTCGGAGCGCTTCAAAGAAGATGTGGTCCAGGACTTCATCGACGAGTACGCCGCGGGCCGCACCCCCAACCCCTGCATGCGCTGCAACGAACGGATCAAGTTCGCAGCGCTTCTCGAAAAGGCCATCGCCCTGGGCTTTGACGCCGTCTGCACCGGCCACTACGCCAAAGTCATCGAAGACTCCCACGGCAACCGCGAGCTCCACCGCGCAGCGGACTGGGCCAAGGACCAGAGCTATGTTCTGGGCGTCCTGACCCACGAGCAGCTCAAGCACTCGATGTTTCCCCTTGCAGACACGCCGTCCAAGGCCGAGGTCCGTGCGGAGGCTGAGCGCCGGGGATTGTCGGTAGCCAACAAGCCCGACAGCCACGACATCTGCTTCATTCCCGATGGCGACACTGCCGGATGGCTCGCCGAAAAGATCGACATGGCCACCGGGGACATCGTGGACGAAACCGGCGCGAAGGTTGGCGAGCACCCCGGGGCCAACGCCTTCACGGTAGGCCAGCGCCGCGGCCTGAAGCTCGGGCGCCCGGCCGCTGACGGCAAGCCCCGTTTCGTGCTGGAGATCCGGCCCAAGGAAAACAAAGTTGTGGTGGGGCCCGAGGCGCTGCTGGCCATCGACGAAATCCAGGGCATCAAAGTCTCCTGGGCCGGACTGCCCATCGAGGAAGTGGAAACCGGCGAAGAATTCGATTGCTATGCGCAGGTCAGGGCCCACGGGGACCCCGTGCCGGCGCGTGCCCGGATGGAAGCGGATCCCGACGCCGCGGACGCCGCGGCTCGGCTTGTGGTCACGCTGACCGACCCGCTGCGTGGTGTCGCACCAGGTCAGACGGTTGTCCTGTACCAGGGCAGCCGGGTGCTCGGCCAGGCCACCATTGACGCCGCCCGTTCGCTGCAGCGCGCAGTGCTCTAGGACATTTCCCCAGGCCGGGCAGTCGCCCGCCTCACGACGCCGCCCGGCACAATATGGGCGGCGTCTTTAGCCGTGCTGCCCCTTGACCGGCGGGCCGGAGGAAAACATCTGTTGCCCAAGGTAAATTTTGTGTCTCAACTCACAGGATTGGCGCTCCTGGGTGCTGACTCTCTGATTGAATCTACCCATCAGCACTGCGCGCCGCTGCCCGGGCTCATGCGCTTTTTCGTGGCCGGCGCGCAGGTACTCATCGGACAGAAAGTTCAGAGATGACCAAGAGCAACAAAGCACTGCACGGCGCCATCGCGCTGGCAGGCATCTCCGCGCTCGCACTGACGGCCTGCACGGGCCCGTCGGGCGGCGGCGGTACCTCCACAAACGGCAGCGGAGGCAGCACGATTACCCTCGGGACGACTGACAAAGTGGTCACCCTCGACCCCGCGGGTTCTTACGACGCCGGTTCCTTCCTGGTGATGAACCAGGTCTACCCCTTCCTGCTGAACGCCAAGCCCGGAAGTGCGGACGCCTCGCCGGACATCGCTGAATCAGCGTCCTTTACCGCCCCCACCGAGTACACGGTCAAGCTCAAATCCGGCCTGAAATTCGCCAACGGGCATGCCCTCACTTCGTCGGATGTGAAGTTCTCCATCGACCGCGTGGTGAAGATCGCGGACCCCAACGGCCCCGCGTCGCTGCTGAGCAACCTGGAATCCGTTGAGGCGACTGACGACACCACCGTTGTGTTCAAGCTCAAGGCCGCAAACGACCAGGTCTTCCCGGGCGTCCTGGCTTCAAACTCGGGACCCATCATCGACGAGGAAGTCTTCCCGGCGGACAAGGTCATGGGCGACGACGAGATCGTCAAGGCCAAGCCCTTCGCCGGTCCCTACAGCATCGACAGCTACAAGAAGAACGAGCTCATCAGCCTTAGCGTGAACCCTGACTACCAGGGACTGCTCGGCAAGCCTGCCAACGACGGCGCAAACATCAAGTACTACGCCGACGCCAATAACCTCAAGCTCGATATCCAGCAGGGCAACATCGATGTTGCCGGCCGGTCGCTGACCGCCACGGACGTCGCCGACCTGGAGAAAGATTCCAAGGTCAAGGTCCACAAGGGGCCCGGTGGCGAGCTGCGGTACATCGTCTTCAACTTCGACACCATGCCGTTCGGTGCGAAGACTCCCGAGGCCGACCCCGCAAAGGCACTGGCCGTCCGCCAGGCAATGGCCAACATTGTGGACCGCGACGCCATCGCCACCCAGGTCTATAAGGGTACGTACCTGCCTGCCTACTCCGTGGTCCCGGAAGGATTCCTCGGCGCAAAGCAGCCGTTGAAGGACCTCTACGGAGATGGCGGAAAGCCGAGCCTGGACAAGGCCAAGAAGGTCTTCGCCGATGCAGGAATCAGCGGTCCGGTCACCATCAAGCTCCAGTACAACCCGGACCACTACGGCAGCTCCTCGGGCGACGAATACGCCATGATCAAGGAACAGCTTGAAAAGTCCGGCCTGTTTACCGTGAACCTGCAGTCCACCGAGTGGGTCACCTACTCCAAGGACCGCACCGCCGATGCCTACCCGGTGTACCAGCTGGGCTGGTTCCCCGATTACTCCGATCCGGACAACTACCTCACCCCGTTCTTCGTTCCGGGTAACTTCCTGAAGAACCACTACGACAACGCCGACGTTGCGGCACTGATCCAGAAGCAGCTGACCACGGTGGACAAGGACGAGCGCGTCAAGATCCTGGGCGAAACCCAGGACGCCGTCGCCAAGGACCTCTCCACCCTGCCTTTGCTCCAGGGTGCCCAGGTCCTGGTGGCCGGTGCCGACGTCAAGGGCGTGGAGACCACCCTGGACGCTTCGTTCAAGACCCGCCTGGGTGTCATCTCCAAGTAGTCCGGCCAATTCTGCCCACGGCGGGAGATGGGGCGGGATGCATCAGCATCCCGCCCCGTTGGCCGCCTCCAGCCAGTCCTGTGGGGGAGCAATGGCGCGGGCTTTAGTTTTTAGGTAATCCGATGACCACATTGATTGAAGCGCCGCCGGAAGATTCCGACGGCCTGTTGCCGGCCAAGAAGAAGTCGTCCGGCGGGGGACTTGGCCAGTACATCCTGATCCGTTTCCTCCTGATTTTCCCCACTATCCTCATCCTGGTCACCATGGTGTTCTTCCTCATGCGGATCACAGGCGACCCGATCACCGCCGCGATGGGTGGCAGGCTGCCGCCCGACCAGCTGCAGCAGCGGATCACCGCCGCCGGCTACGACCGGCCCATCCTGGTGCAGTACTTCGAATATCTGGGACAGCTGGTGACCGGCAATTTCGGGACCACACTGTCAGACAACCGCAAAGTGACCGAAATGCTCGGCACCTACGGGTCCGCCACCCTGGAACTGAGCATCAACGCCCTGATCGTGGCGCTCCTCGTCGGCATTCCGCTGGGCATGCTGGCGGCACACCGCAGGGACCACGTTCCGGACGCCGTCCTGCGCATCTTCGCCATCCTCTGCTACGCCACCCCGGTATTCTTCGCCGGACTGCTGCTGAAGCTGACGTTCTCTGTCTGGCTGGGCTGGCTGCCGGTGGCCGGGCGGGCAAAGACATCAACCGAGCTGGCACTGACTTCGCTTCAGGCGCCCACGGGTATCTATTGGCTCGACGCATTGCGCAGCGGGAACATGGCTGCCCTGGGCGACGTCATGGCCCATGCTGTGCTTCCGGCCATCGCCCTGGGCCTCCTGACAGCAGGGATCTTCCTCCGCCTCGTACGCACGAACGTCATCGGCACGCTCGGTAAGGACTATGTCGAGGCCGGCCGTTCCCGAGGGGTCAGCGAGTTCAGGCTGGTGACCAAGCACGCGTACAAACCGGCGCTGATTCCGATCATCACCGTGATGGGATTGCAGATCGCCGTGATGCTCGGTGGTGCGGTCCTGACCGAGAAGACCTTCGAATGGAAGGGGCTGGGCTTCCAGCTGGCAACCTATCTTACGGCCCGTGACTACGTTGCCGTCCAGGGCATCGTGGTGCTCCTGGCAGTCATCGTCGCCACCACCAACTTCATCGTGGACGTCGTCGCCGCGCTGATCGACCCGCGGGTGAGGTACTGACCATGTCCACAACTGAAGTTCCAGCACCCGTGGCCAACCCGCGGGCCTCCTTCTTCCTTCGGCTCCCGGTGGTGTCGCATGTGCGCCAAAGCGTGGGGCTGCAGCGCGGGATGCTCATCATGGGCCTCGTCCTGACGGCAGTCTTTCTCCTGACCGCACTGCTTGCCCCGTTCATCGCGCCGTACGGGTTCGCCCAACTGTCTGACGGCGACGGAAACTTTCCCGCCCAGCAGCCACCCGGCGGCAAGCACCCGCTGGGCACCACCGTGGGTGGCTACGACGTCCTCTCCCGCGTGATGTGGGGAACCCAGACGGCACTGCTCGTCATCATCATCGCCGTTGTGCTGTCCATCTTCGCCGGAGTCATCCTTGGCCTCGTCAGCGGCTACATCGGCGGCTGGCTTGACCGGATCCTGGTGGTGGTGGCGGACGCCATCTACGCCTTCCCTTCCCTGCTGCTGGCGATCGTCATGGCCATCGTGATCAGCGGGGGGCAGTCCAGCCTCTTCGGTGGTGTCATGGCAGCGGCCATATCCATCACCGTGGTGTTCATCCCGCAGTACTTCCGGGTCATCAGGGCTGAGACCATCCGGCTCAAAGCCGAACCGTTCGTTGAGTCCGCCAAGGTGGTGGGTGCTTCGAACCTGCGCATCATCACCCGCCACATTTACCGGAACGCAACGCGGACACTCCCACTGATCTTCACGCTCAATGCGTCCGAGGCGATCCTCACCCTCGCCGCACTGGGTTTCCTCGGCTTCGGCATCGAACCCAGCTCCGCCTCCGAATGGGGCTTCGACCTGAGCAAGGCCCTTGCCGACACCACCTCCGGTATCTGGTGGACGGGAGTCTTCCCGGGCCTCGCCATTGTGTGGGTGGTCCTGGGACTGACCCTGGTGGGTGAAAGCATCAACGACCTCAACGATCCCCGCCTGCGCGGCCGTAAACGGGCGAACCGCAAGGCCCCGGCCGCCTCTCCGGCCGCCAACGCCGCCCCGGGACCTGACACAGAATCGAGCAACCCGTGACCGAAAACCTGGATACGCCATCGGGCAGCGGAGGCCCCGGACCGAAGACTGTCCTTGGCATCGACCATTTGCAGGTCACCTTCGCCACCGACTCCGGCGACGTTCATGCCGTCAAGGATGTGAGCCTGGAGCTCAAGGCCGGTGAAGTCCTGGCCATCGTTGGGGAGTCGGGCTCGGGCAAGACCGTCACCGCCAAAACCATCCTCGGCCTGCTACCTGAAACGGCCACCAGCTCCGGCGCCGTCCTCATCAACGGCACCAACATCATCAGCCTCAGCCCTGCCCGCCTGCGCCAGATCCGCGGGCGGGACGTGGCAATGGTGTTCCAGGAACCGTCCACGGCGCTGAATCCGGTCTTTACTGTCGGCTGGCAGATCGCAGAGGGTATCCGCGCCCACTCCGGACAGGGCGGCGGCAAGCGGGTCTCAGCCAAGGAAGCCAAGGAACGGGCCATCGATGCCCTGCGCAAGGTGGGTATCCCGGATCCTGAACACCGGGTGAACTACTACCCGCACCAGTTCTCCGGCGGGCAGAAGCAGCGGGTGGTCATCGCAGCAGCCCTCGCACTGAACCCCGGACTGATCGTGGCTGATGAACCCACCACAGCCCTCGACGTCACCGTCCAGGCGGAAATCCTGGAACTGCTCCGCGACCTGCGCGGCCAATACGGCACCTCGATCGTCCTGATTACCCACAACATGGGTGTGGTGGCAGACCTGGCCGACAGGGTGGTGGTGATGTACCGGGGCGACATCGTGGAAGAGGCCCCGGCGCGGAAGCTGTTCGCTGAGCCCAAGCAGGAGTACACCCGGCAGCTCCTGGCCGCAGTGCCGCACCTGGGCCGGAACTCGGCGTCGGAAGGGCTGACGGAACGGCGCCACCAGGAAGAGGAGGTGCTGGTCGAGGCCAAAAACCTCACCATCGAATACCCGGGAAGGCTGGGAACACCGGCATTCAAGGCAGTGGACGGCGTCAGTTTCACCCTGTCCAGGGGTGAGGTATTCGGGCTGGTGGGGGAGTCCGGCTCCGGCAAGACCACCATTGGGCGGGCCATCGCCGGCCTGAACCGGACCACCGGCGGCAGCCTCAAGGTCCTTGGCTACGAGATGCTGGACCTGCGGGAAAGGACCTTCAAACCGCTCCGCAAGGACATCGGCTTCGTCTTCCAGGACCCGGCCGCTTCCTTCAACCCGCAGCTGACCATCGGGGACTGCATCGCCGAGCCTATGGTGATCCACACCCGGCCCAGCGAAGCGCAGCTGCGCAAACGCGTCGGCGAGTTGCTCGAATCAGTCCAGCTCCCGGCGTCGTATGCGGGACGGTACCCGCATGAACTCTCCGGCGGGCAGCGGCAGCGGGCGTCGCTGGCGCGCGCGCTGAGCCTGAACCCGCGGCTGCTGATTGCGGACGAGCCGACATCGGCCCTCGACGTCTCGGTCCAGGCGAAGGTCCTGGAGCTGTTCCGGGACATCCAGGAGGAGTTCGGTTTCGGCTGCCTGTTCATCAGCCACGACCTTGCGGTGGTAGACATCCTGTCCACGTGGGTGGGCGTGCTGTACAAGGGAAAGCTGGTGGAACAGGGGATCGGCAGCCAGGTCATGGGAAGCCCGCAACACGACTACACCCGCCGCCTGATCGCATCGCTTCCCGTTCCCGATCCTGACGAGCAGGCCCGGCGGCGGGAGGAAAGCCGGGCATTGCTGGGCCTCTAGGAGCGGGGTTCGGCCACAGTGTGAAGCGCCGGTGCGGCAGACGCTGCATCGGCGCTTCACAGCCGTTTCATTACGCTGCCTGCCCATAGACTGGATGCATGACGCAGCACAACCTCCATTCTTCCGGTTCCGACGATTTTGATCCCTCCGCCAGTTCGTTGGCCGGGCAGGTCGACCAGTCGGTGATGGCTGAACTGCTGTCAATCCGCTCCAGTATTGACAACATCGATGCGACGCTGGTGTACCTGCTGGCGGAGCGGTTCAAGGCAACGCAGAAAGTCGGATTCCTCAAAGCCAACCACCGCCTGCCTGCGGGCGATCCCGGGAGGGAAGCGGCGCAGATCGCGAGGCTTCGGAGGCTGGCGGAGGACGCGCACCTGGATCCTGCGTTCGCCGAGAAGTTCCTCAACTTCATCATTGGCGAAGTCATCCGGCACCACGAAGCCATTGCCGAGGACCACCAGGCGGCGACCGGCCGGCAGGCGCAGGCGCCGACGCGCGCGTGACCGCCCAACACCCGGAGGCTTCCGCTCCGGCGCCGGAACAGCTCCTGCCCACGGAAGTGACCGCCACGGCACTCGGGCAGTGGCCGGGTGAAGACCCCTATGAAGCAGCGCGGATCATCCGTGGCGAACTCGGCAGCCCGCACATGCCGTTCCTCGCCGAGCTCCCGGCCCGCGGCGTCGGGTCCGACGCCTTGGGGCGCACCGCGTCCCTCCTTGAAGAGCTGGCCGTCGATGTGCAGCCCTTCGGCTGGCGCCTGGTGGACCGGCCCGGCAAGGATTACCGCCGCGCGGCCTCGGCGTTGTCCACGGACATCAATATCCTGGCCGATGTCGCAGGCGCAGAAGACAGCCCTGCCCCGGAAATCAAGGTTCAACTGGTCGGCCCGATGAGCCTTGCAGCTGGACTGCACCTGCATAACGGTGAGCGTGCCCTGATCGACTACGGTGCCCGGAGGGACCTCGCGGCGTCGCTGGCTGCCGGCCTGGGAACGTACCTCGGCAGGGTGGCGGCCGCCGTGCCCGGAGCCCGGCTGGTTGTCCAGCTTGACGAACCGGACATCGCTGCGGTCCTGGCCGGCACCATTCCCACGGCCAGCGGCTACCGGACGCTCCGCGCGGTGGCAGGTTCCGAAGCCCGGGATTCGTGGCGCCTGGTCCTTGATTCATTACGCGCTGCCGGCGCCGTGGAAACTGTTGTTGCGGTACCTGAGGTGGAGGCGCCTTTCGAACAGATCCTCGCGGCCGGGGCCGACGGTATCGCCGTGCCGCTCAAGGCGCTGACCACCCGCCAGTGGGAACAGCTGGCGGGTGCCGCTGAAGCGGGAAAGCGGCTCTGGATCGGTGCGCTGGACGTTGCCGGCAGTGCACGGACGAAGACCGCCGACTGTGTTGACGCAGTCTGGCGCCCGTGGCGGCAGCTCGGGCTTCCTGCCGCGGCCATCAGCAGCGTCCGGATCACTCCCTCATCCGGGCTCGCCGCCGTCACCCCGTCCCGGGCACAGGAACTCCTGGGCCAGCTGACCAAGGTGGCCGACGGTCTGAACCAGCAGGCCCTCGGCTAGGGCAGGCCGCGCCGGGACGGTCAGGTTCGGTTTTCCCACCGGTCAGGCTGTGCGTAGCGGGGCAGGAAACTCTGGGCGGAGCTGCCGCCGGTGTAGGGCCGCAGCCGGTAATCGAAGCTGCCGGCGTACACCAGCACCAGGCCGATCTGCGGTTGGATGACTTTGACCTGGATGCGGTGCCTGCCGGCGGGGCCTACGGCCGGATCCCACCATTGCTCGGCGTAGGCCTTGGCGTCCAGGGCAGACGGCAGGGGAATGCGCAGCGGCCCCAGGAAGAGGCGGGACGCCTCGGATACGCCGCGCAGCCTGCCCTCCGGGGTCACCCTGAGGTTCAGGTCGGTGACCATCCGCCGGTACCGTCCCACGTAGTCCACCAGGTGGCTTCCGCCGCGCGGACCTTTTCCTTTGCCTTGCTCCTGCCCTTCGCTCCACTGGTTGACGCTGGTTGTGTCCTGGAACATGCGGGTGCGGCCCGGGAATCGGATCTCCCGCCGTGCCGTGAGGCTGGAACGGCCGAAGGGATCGAGGTGCGCGTGGTTCTCGATCCGGAACGGGACATTCTCGCCGTACTCCGGAAAGAACGCCTCTTCGCTGCTGGTAAGCCGCATGAGTGGGCGCAGCCAGGACTGGCGGCAGCCCACGACGTCGAACGTTCCCTCACCGACGCCGTACCGCCCCGAGCCGGGCACCAGCGAAAAGTACTCCCGGAGTTCCGGCTGGAGCCGGCTAAAATCCGCGCCCAGGGCCTGCTGATAGATCGGTGCGTTCAAGGGGACCTCCTGCTGGATTGCGGCGCTTGATTCACAATCTACCGGCAGCCTTGAGCCGGATGTACATGTCGGCCAGCCCGGGGGGCAGCTGGTGCGGTTCGGCATCCACAACTTCCACGCCGAAACGGCGGAGTTCAGCGCTCACGGCGGCCCGCTGGAGGAGCGCACGCTCGGCGGCGGCTGCCCTGAACACCCCTGCAGCATCGCTGCGTTCGGACAGCATGGCGCCCAGTTGGGGGTCACGCACCGCAGCCACCACCACGACGTGCTGTACGGCCAGCTGCGCCGCCGCGGGAATGAGGCCTTCCTCCGGTGCCCCGCCGTCGAGGCTGGTCAGCAGCACCACCAGGGAGCGGTGGGCAGTTACCGCCCGTACCTGGGCAGGAACGGCGGCCCAGTCCATCTCGATGAGTTCCGGTTCCAGCGGTGCCATCGCCTGGACAAGCCGGCCCAGCAGGTTGCCCTTGCCCGCGGTGCCCGCCCGGGCGCGTGCCCTGCGGTCGAAAGCCAGGAAGTCCACCCTGTCTCCGCCGCGCTCGGCGAGGACGCCAAGCAGCAGGGCAGCTTCCAGGCCGCTGTCCAGCCGGGTCTCGTCATCGATTCTTGCCGCCGCGGTACGGGAGGTGTCCAGCACCATCAGCACGCGGCGGTCCCGCTCGGGACGCCAGGTCCGTACCACCACGGCAGAGCGCCGCGCCGTTGCCCGCCAGTCAATGGACCGGACGTCGTCGCCCCGGACGTAGTCGCGCAGGGAGTCGAACTCGGTGCCGGCGCCGCGGATCTGGACCGCCGCCTTGCCGTCGAGCTCGCGCAGCTTCTGCAGCTTCGAGGGCAGGTGCCGCCGCGAGTTGAACGGCGGGAGCACCCGGATTGACCCGGCGGAAGTGACGGTCCGCTGCCGGGCGGCAAGTCCCATGGGGCCGAAGGAACGGAAGGTAACATGCGGGGACTTTATGTCCCCCCGCCGGAAGGGCCGGAGCACGACGGCGGCACGCCGGCTTTCGCCCGCGGGCACGTCCACCGGTTGGATCGGGTCGGCCGCCCCGGCCGAAGGCTGCCAGGCGTCGCGGAAACTGCCGCGCACGCGGCGCCGGCCGTTGTTATGGATGGTGAGGGCGGCGTGCACCGGCGCGTTGAGGGCAACGTTTACGGGCCCGCCACGGACGACCTGCAGCAAGCCGGGCGATCCGGCCAGGGCAAGGTCAGCGCCTGCAACGGCTGCAAGCACAGCGGCCACGGCAAAGAACGAACCCCACCCCGGCAGCAGCAGGACCGGTACCAGCCCCAGCAGTACCAGCAGGACGAAACGCCCGGAAATGGCCATCAGCGCGGGACGGGGACCGACGCCAGGATGCTGCCCAGCACGTCATCCACCTGCACCCCGTCCATCTGTGCTTCCGGCTGCAGGGCGACCCGGTGCCGCAGGCAGGGGAGGGCGAGCGCCTTGACGTCGTCCGGTGTGACGAACGCCCGCCCGGACAGCCATGCCCAGGCCCGCGACGTGTTCAGCAGTGCTGTCGCCCCGCGTGGCGATACGCCCAGCAGGAAGGACGGGGCAGCCCGGGTAGCCCGCACGAGGTCAACAATGTACCCGATGATTTCAGGGGCCACGTCCACAGTGGCCACCGCCTGCCTGGCCCGCTCCAGATCACGGGCATCCGCCACAGGACGCACGCCCGCCGCTGCCAGGTCCCGGGGGTCGAAACCAACGGCGTGGCGCCTGATGACTTCCATCTCGTCGCCGCGCTCCGGCAATGGCATGGTGAGCTTGAGCAGGAACCGGTCCAGCTGTGCCTCCGGCAGGGGATAGGTTCCCTCGTACTCCACCGGGTTCTGCGTGGCGGCAACCAGGAAGGGCGACGGCAACGGGCGGGGCTCCCCGTCCACCGAGACCTGGCGTTCTTCCATGGCTTCGAGCAGGGAGGCCTGCGTCTTGGGCGGCGTCCTGTTGATTTCGTCAGCCAGCAGCAGGTTGGTGAAGACCGGCCCCTCCCGGAACGTGAATTCGGACGTGTGGGAATCGTAGACCAGCGACCCGGTCACATCGCCGGGCATGAGGTCCGGAGTGAACTGCACCCGCTTGGTCTCCAGGTCCAGTGCAGCGGACAACGCCCGCACCAGCAGGGTCTTGGCGACGCCCGGCACCCCCTCCAGGAGGACATGGCCTTGCGACAGCAGGGCTATCAGCAGGCCGGTGACGGTAGCGTCCTGTCCCACAACGGCTTTGGCCACTTCATGCCGGACGTCCAGGAGCGCCTGCCGGGCGGAGTCGTGCTCCATCGGGTCAAGGACCCGCTGGCCGCTGCCATGTTCACTCATCGTCTTTTGACCTCTTTCTCCAGTGTGTGCAGTTCCCGGACCCAGGCCACCAGGCGTGCCTCGCTGCGGGGATGATCATTGACAAGGTCGCTGACCGTGGATGCCGCCGTACCCAACTGCCGTGCCGCGGCATCAACGATGGCCTCCGCGGTGGCTCCCGGACCAAGCCGGAGGGCTGCCGCAAGACGGGACAACGTGCCCGCGCGCAGGTTGTCCCGTGCCTGGTCCATGGCCCGGTTGTCGTGGTAGAGCCGGGCGCGGCCCTCGGCAGTCTCCACTGCCTTGACCACCACGGGAAGGGGCTCGAAGACCAGCGGCCCGTGCCTCCGGCCGCGCCAGGCGATGGCGGCGAGGGCGACGACCACCAGCCACGGGCCCACGAACCGCACCCAATCCGGGGCCAGTTCGTCGAGGGTGCGCGGCGATCCGGTGAGGTCCATGTCCTCCAATGACGGCAGGTACCACACGAGGTCAGGGGAAGCACCCAGCAGCCGCAGCCCGAGGGCGGCATTTCCCAGCTCGTCAAGCCGTTCGTTTCCCAGGACTGCGGTGCTGCCGAGGACTACCAGCCTGCCGTCAGCGCCGGCCGCAAGCACTCCGGCGGCCGAGCCGGACGGGCGGAAACAGGTGGTCCCGCCGTCGTACACGAATCCTGACCCGCCGCTGACCTGTCCTGCCGCCCGCGCATCCGGAAGGGAGCAGCCGGGGTCCAGCGCGGGCGTGCCCTCCGGCACAACGCCTGCCTGCCGGATGCCGCCGTCCAGGGCGCGGAGCGTCTCAAGGCGTGGTGAGACCACCACTACCCGGGCACTTGAGTCCGCGAGGCCACGGAGGCGCTGCCCGTCGAGGGCTCCTTTCCGGTCGTAAATCAGGAGGGTGGGGGATGAACTGGCGTCCAGGGCAGCCATCGCTGCGTCGTAGTTCCGGACGTCGTGAACCTGCACCCCGTGGTTGCCTAAGATTTGGGCGACGGCACGGGCGCCGTCAGGGCCGGCATTGCTCACGGACAGGGGGACGACGTCTCCCTTGGGCGCCAGTTGGCCCCAGATGACCAGGCCAAGCCCGACGGCGACCAGCGCGCCGAACGCCACCAGTCCCCGGTGGCGGCGCAGCCGTGACCGGAAGGACGGGCCGGCAGCTTGCCGCGGGCCGGCATCCCGGGCAACGTCAGCTTCGGACACGGATCCGGTCATGGCAGGACCGCCGGCTGGTGCCGGTCCAGGGGACGTTCGGGTTTGGCTGCCGCCAGGGCGTCGTCGAGCCGGACCATGTCCTGGTACACCGCACCGCCGGCAGGCCTGTTGCCGTAGCGGACCGCGTCGAAGGCCGCGGCCGCCTGTGCCAGCCGCTGCGCCTCGGACCTGAACGGCACGGATAGTTCGCGTGCGGTTTCATCCGCGGTCCGGCCCGGCTGCGCATCGATGACCGCCCTGTCCTCGGCGGAGCGCACCAGGGCACGGAAACGGTCGACGACGGCGTCGCCCCACCTTCCGGCGGCCGCGGCCTCAGCGGCGCGCCGGCGGTAGTCCGTGGCAGTGACGATGGTCTCGGCACCAAAGACATCCTTCGGCTTCCGGGCGGCCGGGTTGAGCCGCGGGCGGGCCAGGACAAGGGCCACGGCTATGACCAGGACGATAACGATGCCTATGACCGGGGTGGGAACCGACCCGTCAGGTCCCGAGGGGCCGTCAAGGGAACCCAGCCACTCGAGGAAGTCGTGCCACGCGGCCTCCAGCCAGGACGGCTGGGCCTCCCGGTACTCAGGCTTTGCCAGCTCCTCCGCGGCCCACCTGCGTGCCTGTTCCGCGTCGGGAAGCACCGGCGGTTCAGCGGACATCCGGCCATGCACTTCCGGACGGCCCCTGGGAACTGCGGCCCGGTGCGGTGAATGCCGCACCCCGGCCAGGGACGCCGTCGGGATCAGCACCCGTCTCGAGCAGGCGGAGGAGCGTAATGTCCAGGCCGTCTTTCCGCATGCGGAGGTCCATGTACAGCAAGGCCATCACCGACGTCTGGAACGCGTAACCCAACGCGCCCACCAGCGCGCCAAGGACAGCGGTGGCAATCCCTAAAGCCACCGCCATCCCCGCGTCCTGTCCGGATCCGCCGTGGGGCGAGACCACGGTGCCGAGGAAACTGGTCAGCAGGCTGACCGGGATCATCACTACCTGGCTGATCACGCCCACCAAAAGACTTACCACCAGTGTCATTCCGAAGATTCGCCACCAGTTGGCACGGGTCAGCTGCCAGGACCGGCGCAGGGCGGCGAGCGGACCGACTTCCTCGATGACCACCGCGGCAGGGGCCACCATGACCTTGATGGCGATCCAGGCAAATACTGCAATGAAGGCAGGGACAAGGGGAATCAGGAACAGTGCGCCCGCTGCCCGGTCGGTTCCGGCGATGAGCGCGAAAGCCGCTCCACCAAATATCAGGAAAGCAAGCAGCACGGCAGCCACCAGCAGCGCAGCGAGGCCAATCAGTGCACCGGCCCTGGATTTGGCAAGGGCCCACATCTGGCGGAACCCTGTGGGCCTGTTGAGGATCGAGCGGGCGACCGGCACCACCATGGCCCCCTGCAGTACCGCAGAAATGACGAGCGTCAGGATGCTGACCACCAGGATGGCGCCTGCGAAACCGAACCCCATGCCGGCCAAATCCGCGGGGCTGGCGCCCTCCACCCAGGCCTCGATGGAGCCGGCAGACGTGGCGGACACGGCCGTGACGACGGCGGCCAGTATCGCCGAGAGCGACTGCGCCAGCAGGGCGGCACCCAGCATGGCTTTCGGGTTCCGGCGGATCGCCTGGAAGGAGCCGTCAAGGATTTCGCCGAACATCAGCGGCCGCAGCGGAACGATGCCGGGCTTTGGCGGGGCAACGTAGCGGGGCTGTCCGTAGGGGCTCCCATACTGGTGGCCGTACTGGATCCCGGCGGCGGGTCCATAGGGCGTTCCGTAGGGCTGATGCGGATAGGCAGCGCCCGGGTAAACCGGCGGGGTACCGTTCCACGGTGCCTGCTGGCCGGGTGGGGTTTGACCCGGACCTGGCTGGGCTTGGCCATGCGGGCCCGGCTGGTCCTGGCTGGCGCGTGGCTGCTGGTCCCATGGCCCGGAGGGACCCCACGACGGCGTACCACCCCAAGTCCCGCTGCCCCCGCCGGCAGTTCCCCGGTTCGGATCCGCCCATCCGTCATCGTCCCGGTCCCGCTGGTACCCGCCGCTGCCGTCCTGGCCCCGGCCGGGCCAGGGTTCCCGGGAACCGTCGGAGGGCTGCTCCGGTCCAGCCGGTTCCTCCCGGCCTGAATCCTGTCCTGACACGCTCTTCCTTCCCCCATTCCGGCCGCACCGTTGTCCCGCGACCGGGCCCTGACAGCCCCTGGCCGCCGGGAAGGTCCGGCACGGTCCCAGCCTATAGTTCCGGCGTCGGACGTCCTAGCGTTCCGCCATGCCGAAGCCGCTCAACAGGACAAAGCCCCCCTGATAAGGGAATATATAACTATGAAGGCACGCATTCTGGTGGTTGACGATGATGAAGCGCTGGCCGAAATGATTGGAATTGTTCTTCGCAATGACGGCTTTGAACCCGTCTTCTGCGCGGACGGCGCCCAGGCGCTTGACATCTTCCGGTCATCGCGGCCGGACCTTGTCCTGCTGGACCTTATGCTTCCCGGCGTGGATGGCATTGAGGTCTGCCGGCAGGTCCGCGCTGAGTCGGACGTTCCGATCGTCATGCTCACCGCCAAGGCAGACACTTCCGACGTCGTCCGTGGCCTTGAATCCGGCGCCGATGATTACGTACCAAAACCGTTTAAGCCCGCCGAACTTGTGGCACGTGTTCGGGCCAGGCTCCGCCCGGGAGACCAGAAGGCGCCCGAAACCCTGCGGATCGCGGATATCACCATTGACGTTGCCGGGCACACAGTAAGCCGCGGGAGCGAACGTATCTCCCTGACGCCGCTGGAGTTCGACCTCCTGGTGGCCCTTGCCCGCAAGCCGTGGCAGGTATTCACGCGTGAACTGCTGCTCGAACAGGTGTGGGGGTACCGCCACGCGGCAGACACCCGCCTGGTCAACGTCCATGTCCAGCGCCTGCGGTCCAAGATCGAGCAGGACCCGGAAGCTCCGGAAGTTGTATTGACGGTGCGTGGTGTCGGCTACAAAGCAGGGGCCTGACCCCGCTTCCTCCGAGGGGGAACGCCGGACCGGCGTCCCCGCCCAGGCGACCCCCGGAGAAGCAGCGGCTTCGGAACAGCATGCCGTGGCACAGCCGGACCAGGAACCGCAGCATCACCAAACAGCGCAGCACCACCAGGCGCCGGAGCACACGGATGCCATCAGCCCCGGATTCAGGAAGTTCGCGTTCCGCGTGCGGATCTGGCAGCGGCGTGCCGTCATTGTCAGCCTCAGGGTGGCCAGGCTCGTTAAGACCGGTATCCTCCGGTTCCTGCCTGCCCTGCGTTACGTCGGACGCGCCCTGCAAAAGCGTTGGCGCCGTTCCCTGCAGTTCAGGACTGTCCTCACCACCCTGCTTCTGGCCGTCACGTCGTTCGCCGTAGTTGGCGCGTACCTGTCGAACCAGATCGCCAACAACCTTTTCCAGGAACGGCTGACACAGGCCGAATCGGAAACCCGGTACAACGTCAAGCAGGTCCAGGAGACGTTCGACGGCGCCCAGGTCACCGACCAGTCGAGTGTCATCACGCTGGTCTACGACACCCTGAACGCAGTGGAAGGCCGTGGCTCCGTGATCCAGCGCCGCTATGTCTTCGAAGCCATGCCGGAGCAGACCAAGCCAAGAAACCGCTGGGTGGAGTCCCGGGCCTCGGACCAGCTGACAGTCAGTGTTATCCCCCCGGAGCTCCGCAAAGCGGTCCAGGAATCCGGCAAAGACCAGTACTGGGCGTCCACCGTGATCCCTGTGGGCACCGAGGACCGGCCAGGCATTGCCGTCGGTAACAAGGTGACCTTCAACGGCACGGTTTATGAGCTGTATCTGATTTATGACCTCAACACGGCGCAGCAGACCCTGGACGAGATCCAAAGCGTCCTCTGGGCCGGCGGTGCAGTGCTGGTGCTCCTGATCGGTGCGGTGGCCTGGTACGTCACGCGCAACGTGGTCAGCCCGGTCAGCCACGCGGCGATGGTGTCGGAGAAACTGGCCGCCGGGCAACTGCAGGAACGGATGGTGGTCCGCGGCGAGGACGAGGTCGCCCGGCTGGGCGCCTCGTTCAACCACATGGCTGCCAGCCTGCAGGAGCAAATCACCCAGCTCGCCACCCTCTCGCAGATGCAGCAGCGCTTTGTGTCCGACGTGTCCCACGAACTGCGCACTCCCTTGACCACGGTCAGGATGGCGGCCGAAGTGCTGTACGACGCCCGTGACGATTTCGATCCCATCAACAAACGGTCTGCCGAGTTGCTCTACAACCAGGTGGAGCGGTTCCAGTCGCTGCTCTCGGACCTGTTGGAGATCTCCCGCTTCGACGCCGGTGTGGCGGTGCTCGATGCCGAACCGGAAGACATCCTCCAAGTCATCGCCCACGTCATCGAGGGCGCGTCGCCCGTAGCCGCGGAGTACGGATCGGAGATTGTTCTGAGTGCACCGGCCGGCGCCATCGTCGTAGACATGGACGCGCGCCGGATCGACAGGATTCTGCGGAACCTGATCCTGAACGCCGTCGAACATGGCGAGGGCAGGCCGGTGACTGTCACTGTGGCAGCGAGCGAATCCGCCGTCGGCATCGCTGTCCGTGACCACGGCATCGGCATGGAACCGGCCGAGGCGGCCCGGGTCTTCGACCGGTTCTGGCGCGCAGACCCTGCCCGCGCACGGACCACCGGCGGCAGCGGCCTGGGGCTGTCCATAGCCGCGGAGGACACCAAGCTCCACAACGGCTGGCTGCAGGCCTGGGGGAGGAAAGGCAGCGGGGCCAACTTCCGGCTTACCCTGCCGCTGCGCCAAGGCGAAGAGATCGGCAACTCGCCGGTCCAGCTCGAACCCGAAGACAACATCACCACGGGCGAACCGGGCAGCGTTCCCCGGGAACCTGACACCAGGAACATCCTGGTCCTGGAAACCGGAGCGGCGCGGTTGGCACCGGTGCCGACGACGAAGGAGAACCCATGACCGGCCGCGGCCGTCCGGCACAGCTCGGTGCTTTCCTGCTGGCGCTGCTGGTTGTGGTGCTGGCAGGCTGCGCCCGGATCCCCATCTCGGGTCCGGTCGGCAAAAGCAGCGAAGGCAGCGCCGGCAACCTGAACGCGCCGGTCTTCCTCCCGGCTGCGCCCCAACCGGGCGCATCGCCGGAAACCATCATTGACTACTTCTACCGCGCAGGCAGCGGCTACGAGGATGACTACGCCGTGGCCCGCCAGTACCTCACGCAGGCCTCGTCCGTGTCCTGGAAGCCGGACCAGCGTGCCTTGGTCTACCGGGACGCACGCGTGGTGGCCACAGGCATCGAAAACGTCTACAACTATGAACTGGATGTGGCCTACACCGTCGATGCTGACGGCATCACCACCCAGTCCCCGGAAGGCACCGTGGAACGGATCCCCGTCACGGTCACCCAGGTGGACGGGGAATGGCGTATCTCGGCAATACCGGACGGGACCGCAATCGCTGAGGAAACGTTCAAGGTGATTTACGGCGCCTATCCCATCTACTTCTACGACCCTACATTCACCTATGCCGTCCCCGACGTCCGCTGGTTCATCAGGAACAAGACGGTCAAGGCCATGACCAGTGCCCTGCTGGCGGGGCCGGCCCCCTACCTTCGCGGCGCGGTGGCCAGCGCCTTCCCGTCGGGCATCAAACTCGCCCGCGAGTCCGTCCCGGTAGTCTCCGGGGCCGCGCAGGTGGACCTGACGGCCAAGGAACTCACGGAGACATCCCCGGAGGACCGCCTTCGGATGCAGATGCAGCTCACCCTGACCTTCCGCAGCCAGCCCGACGTCGTGAATGTCGAGCTGCGGGCCAACCAGGACCTGGTGAGGGTAGAGGACAACGGCTCAGTCCTCCCGCCGGTACAGGACAAGAGTGCGCCCTCGCGCCAGATCGCCGTCAGCGGCAATGAGCTGGTGCGGTACGAAAACAACAGGATTTCGCCGCTTCCTGACATGCAGCCCGTCTCCGCCCTCGACCCGCGGTTCCCCGCGGAATCGCCGGTCTCGCAGACCGCTGCCTTCCTCAACGAGAGCCGGACAACCCTGTACAGCATCAATCCGGGCCAGCCGGCCCGCGCCCTGACGACCCGGAGCACCCTGAGCCGGCCCTCCTTCAGCCTCAACGACTGGGTCTGGTCGGCTGGCCCCGGGGGAAACGGCGCCACTGAAGTGGTGGCCTTCCGCCCCACCGGAGTCGCGGAAGGGGCATCCGTTCCGTCGGTGACGCTGGCGCCGGCCTGGCTGGCGGGACGATCCGTCAAGGAATTCCGGATATCCCGGGAAGGCGTCCGTGCGCTGGTCATTTCTGAACAGAACGGTAAGACCCGGGTCCAGGTCGCCGGGATCATCCGCGGCGGCGACGGGACACCCCGTGAACTGACCCAGCCGACCACCCTGGCGACCGACAGCAACCCGGACCAGGGTGCCTGGGTCAACGACTCCACGGTGGTGGTCATGAAGGGCGCGGCGGCGGCCAACGTGACGCCGGAATTACTCTCCCTCACCTCGGGCCAGCCCCAGCAGCTCGCTCCCTGGCCGGGCCTGGTGGCGCTCAGCGCAGGAAACGGGCCGGAGGAGATCTACGGGCAATCGTCCGAGGGCATCTTCCAGCGGCTGGGCAACGGCTGGTCGCCGCAAATCAAAGGCCCCATCGATCCTTCGTACCCGGGGTAGGGGCCACACGCACTGCCGCCCAGGGGGAACGCGGCGTTGGGCTGGGTCCACATAGGCACTCACACTGCTTTGCTTTGCTGCCTGCCCGATGAATTGTTGAGGCGTGAGCAGCGAATCAACGCCCCGCCGTGGCCGGGCAGACCCTGACCTCCTCCCGTCCCAACCGGCGGCCAGGCACCGATCAGAACATCGGAGCGCCCTTCTTCGGTTGGGCGACCAGGTGGGCGGAGCCGCGGCCGACCTCCTGGCTCTTGCCATCCCTGCCGACTGTGTAGGCTGCGGCGCCGAAGATTACCATCTCTGCCCGCACTGCGCCCGGCAGGTACGCCGGCTCACCGCGCAACCGTTCCGTGCCGAAGCTGCCGCACCCGCGCTGACAGATGTGGACGGAAGAATACTGCTGCCGGTGGTTGCAGCAGGCGTCTACAGGGAAGAACTCGCGCAGGCTTTGCTGTCCTTCAAGCGCCACGGCCAGCACCGGCTCCGGAAGTGCCTGGGCAGGGCGCTCGCAGACGCGGTGCGGACGGCAACGGGAGACCGTCAGCCCTTGGTCCTGGTTCCGGTTCCCACCAGCTCAGCCGCCTACCTGGCGAGGGGGTTCAGCCCCGTGCACCTGCTCCTTGCCGAGGCAGTCCGGCAGCTTCCCGGCGCCGTTATGCAGGACGTCCTCGCCAAGGCCACCCCTGGAGGTATCCGGACGGCGGGCGGCCAGAAAGGCCTCGACAGGGGCGACCGGACCAGGCGCGTCCGGGGCTCCATGACGGTGCGGCGGCGCGCCCGGGGCACGGTGGCCGGGAGCCGCTGCATCATCGTCGACGACGTTCTCACCACCGGTTCCACGCTGTCCGAGGCCGCGCGTGCCCTGCACCGCGACGGGGTCCTGGTGGCAGGGGCGGTGGTCCTTGCCGCAACGCGTCCACCGGTCTCGGGCAGCCCGGACGGCGCATCCTAAGCCAGCAGCGAAACTACCGCGACTTAGAAAAAAATAAACCGGGAAAGGATGAATAACGGATGACGATGAACTAACGTCGGTGATGGGTACCAAGACAGAATGTACCTTTCGATGGCGGCTCGGAGAGGGGCTCGACTGTCAGGCAGATCGGCCCAGGGAAGCGCCGCCGTCGTGTCACCGAAGTCATTTGGAGGGCACCATGGAGTTTATGATCAGCGGACGAAATCTGACAGTGTCAGACCGGTTCCGCGAATATGCCGGGGAGAAGATCTCAAAGATTGAGTCGTTGGGCGACAAAGTCCAGCGGGTCGACGCCAAGGTTTCCAAAGAGACCAACGCCCGGCAAACAGGCGACCAGTTGACCGTTGAGGTGACAGTCCTGGGCCGCGGACCGGTGATCCGCGCCGAAGCCAGCGCTGCAGACAAGTTCGCCGCCTTCGATCTCGCGTACAACAAGCTGCTTGAACGCCTCCGCCGGGCCAAGGACCGGAAAAAAGTCCATCACGGACGCCACACCCCCAAGGCTGTGAGGGAAGCAACCGCGTCCCTCGAACCGGCCAGTGCGCACGAGCCCCTTTACATGGAGGCCAGCCACCGGAGCGAGGCCAGCGAGTCATCCGCCGACAGGTCTCCCTACGACGTGGACAACGATATCCCGGCGGGCGATTCCCCTGTCCTGATCCGCCGGAAGGTCTTCCCGGCAGCGTCGCTGACGCTCGACGACGCCGTGGACAACATGGAACTCGTGGGGCACGACTTCTATCTGTTCGTCGACAAGGCCACCAATACCCCGTCGGTTGTCTACCGGCGGCGCGGCTGGACCTATGGTGTGATCACGCTTGACCACGAGTGTGAACCCGGAGATACCGTAGTCGAAGAAAAGATCCTTGCCTACCGTTCGGATGATGCTGCAGCAACCGCTTAGGGTGCTGGCAGCAATCAACAGAGAGGACTGGCGTGCCGGTTTCGCTGAGCCTTAACCAGGCCCGGCGGATCGCTCTGGCAGCACAGGGGCTCGACAAAGGACGGCCCACCGGACCCGTAACTTCGCGGACGGTGGGCCGCACCTTTGCCCGCTTGCAGCTGGTCCAGATCGATTCCGTAAACGTCCTCGCGCGCAGCCACTTCCTTCCGTTTTATTCGCGCCTCGGGAACTACGACCGGAGCATTCTGCAACGGATGTCCGGAGTTCACCCACGCCGGATGATCGAGTACTGGGCACACGAGGCCAGCTACATCCGGCCGGAACACTATGCGGACCTCCTGCTCTGGCAGAAACGTGCGTGGGTTGGTGCCGGGGGCATGGACCCTGACCAGCGGGCTGCCATATCGGAACGGATCCTGGAAACCCTTGCCGGAAGCCGTCCCCTGACTGCATCCGAACTGACCGCCCGGATCGGCCACGTGGAAGAACGGCAAACAGGCAATTGGGGCTGGAACTGGAACGCCGTCAAAAGGGTCCTCGAACACCTTTTTGAAGCGGGGTTCGTCTCCGCAGCTGCACGGACAGAACAATTCGAGCGGAAATACACCCTCACGGCGAGAATTCTCCCGCAGGCCGGAAACGGCACGGGGGAGGCCCCCACGGGAACCCAGGATCGGGTCAGGGCACTGGACCGGCTGACGGACGCTGCCGCCCGCGCGCACGGCATCGGAACGGTCCGGTGTTTCGCCGATTACTTCCGGACGCCCGTCAAGGCAACAGCGCAGTCCGTGGAACGCCTGGTGGAGCGGGGTGCCCTGGAACCGGTGACCGTCACGGGCTGGAACCGGGATGTCTACCGCCATGCCGATGCTGTCCTGCCTCGGCGGGCCACTGGACGTGCCCTGCTCAGCCCTTTTGATTCCCTGGTGTTCGAGCGCCGCCGGCTGGAAGAACTCTTCGGCTTCCACTACCGGATTGAGATCTACACGCCAGAACTCAAGCGGCGGCACGGCTACTACGTCCTTCCCTTCCTCCTCCGGGACGGCATCGTTGCCCGGGTGGACCTGAAGGCCGACCGGGCAGGCGGAAAACTGCTGGCCCGGGCCGCCTTCGCCGAGCCGGCCGCCCCGCCGGACACCGCCGTCGAACTCGCCGGGGAACTGCGCCTCATGGCTGAATGGCTGGGCCTTCAGTCCGTGGAGGTCTGGCCGTCGGGTGACCTCGCGGCGGACCTTGCGCGGGCCGTCGGCAACGCGGGCTCCGATCCGCTCTGAGGGAAACCGACACCGGCAGGTTGTCTCTCCCGTAGACTAAAAACGCCAGAATTCGGCGGCATGAGACTGGGAGCATCTTCACGTGGCATCACTTATTGAAAAACTTCTCCGCACGGGTGACAAGAAAACACTTCGGCAACTGCGGAATTATGCCGACTCCATCAATGCCCTCGAAGACTCGTTCAAGACCTTTACCGATGCCGAGCTCCGTGAAGAAACGGACCGGCTCCGCGAACGCCACCAGGACGGCGAAAAGCTCGACAGCCTCCTGCCGGAGGCCTTCGCCGCTGTTCGGGAAGCGTCTTCGCGCACCCTGGGAATGCGGCACTTCGACGTCCAGCTGATGGGTGGCGCCGCCCTCCACCTGGGCAACATTGCTGAAATGAAGACCGGTGAAGGCAAGACCCTGGTGGCAACCGCTCCTGCCTACCTGAATGCCCTCACGGGTAAGGGTGTCCACGTGGTCACCGTGAACGACTACCTCGCCGAATACCAGTCCGACCTCATGGGCCGCGTCTACCGCTTCCTCGGGCTGACCAGCGGATGCATCCTCGCCAACCAGGACCCTGCGGTCCGGCGCGAGCAGTACGCTGCGGATATCACCTACGGAACCAACAACGAATTCGGGTTCGACTACCTGCGCGACAACATGGCCTGGGACAGGAACGAACTGGTCCAGCGCGGACACAACTTCGCCATCGTCGATGAAGTGGACTCCATCCTCATTGACGAGGCCCGTACCCCGCTCATCATCTCGGGACCGGCCCAGGGCGATACGAACCGCTGGTACAGCGAATTCGCAAAGGTTGTTCTTCGGCTGCAGCCCGAAAAAGACTACGAAGTCGACGAAAAGAAGCGCACCGTTGGCGTCCTGGAGGGCGGCATCGAAAAGGTTGAGGATTACCTCGGCATTACGAACCTGTACGAGTCCGCCAATACGCCGCTGATCGGCTTCCTCAACAACGCCATCAAGGCCAAGGAACTGTTCAAGCGGGACAAGGACTACGTCATCATGGACGGCGAAGTCCTCATCGTTGATGAGCACACCGGCCGTATCCTGGCCGGCCGCCGCTACAACGAGGGCATGCACCAGGCGATCGAGGCCAAGGAAGGCGTCGAGATCAAGGCGGAGAAC
Organism: Arthrobacter sp. Leaf137; assembly: GCF_001423525.1. Taxonomy (GTDB): domain Bacteria; phylum Actinomycetota; class Actinomycetes; order Actinomycetales; family Micrococcaceae; genus Arthrobacter. The sequence goes on from NZ_LMOI01000024.1 coordinate 79,149, forward strand.
CAGACCCTGGCCACCGTCACCCTGCAGAACTACTTCCGCATGTACGGCAAACTCTCCGGCATGACCGGCACGGCTGAAACTGAAGCCGCCGAGTTCATGAGCACCTACAAGCTCGGCGTTGTGGCCATTCCCACCAACCGCGACATGCAGCGCATCGACCAGTCCGACCTCGTTTTCAAGAACGAAACAGTGAAGTTCGACGCCGTCGTCCGGGATATTGCCGAACGCCATGAAAAGGGCCAGCCCGTCCTGGTGGGTACCACCAGCGTCGAAAAGAGCGAGTATCTTTCCCGGCTGCTCGCCAAGGACGGCATCCGCCACGAAGTCCTGAATGCCAAGAACCACGCACGGGAGGCCGCGATCGTTGCGCAGGCCGGCCGTAAGGCAGCCGTCACGGTGGCCACCAACATGGCGGGCCGAGGCACCGACATCATGCTGGGCGGCAATGCCGAGTTTACTGCGGTCGCCGAACTTGCCAAGCGCGGCCTCGACCCGGAGGAAAACTCCGAGGAGTACGAGTCCGCCTGGCCGGCTGCACTTGAAGCAGCCAAGCAGGCCGTCAAGGATGAGCATGAAGAGGTCCTGAACCTGGGTGGACTGTATGTCCTCGGTACCGAACGGCATGAGTCCCGTCGCATTGACAACCAGCTCCGCGGCCGTTCCGGACGCCAGGGCGACCCTGGCGAATCCCGGTTCTACCTTTCCCTGACGGACGACCTCATGCGGCTGTTCAACTCGGGTGCCGCAGAACGCCTCATGAACAGCTCCGTTCCTGACGATGTGGCCCTCGAATCCAAACTTGTATCCCGTGCCATCGCCTCGGCGCAGGGCCAGGTGGAGGGCCGCAACGCTGAGCAGCGGAAGAACGTGCTGAAGTACGACGACGTCCTGAACCGCCAGCGTGAAGCGATCTACAGCGACCGTCGCCGGATCCTCGAGGGTGACGACCTGCACGAAAAGGTGCAGTTCTTTGTCGAGGACACCATCATGGCCCTGATTGACGACGCCACCGCTGAAGGCAACGGCGACGACTGGGACTTCAACCAGCTGTGGACCAATCTCAAGACGCTGTACCCGGTGAGCGTGAGCGCGGATGACATCATCGAAGAAGCCGGAGGAAAGTCCCGGCTGACGGTGGAGTTCCTGAAGGAAGAGCTGCTTTCGGATGCCCGGCTTGTCTACCAGGCGCGGGAGGAAAGCATCGGGTCGGAGAGCATGCGGGAACTGGAACGCCGCGTCGTGCTGTCAGTCATCGGGCGCAAATGGCAGGAACACCTGTACGAGATGGACTACCTCAAGGAGGGCATCGGGCTGCGTGCCATGGCCCAGCGCGATCCCCTTGTGGAGTACCAGCGTGAGGGTTTCACCCTGTTCCAAAGCATGATGGAAGCCATCCGGGAGGAAAGCGTTGGGTTCCTGTTCAACCTGGAAGTCGAAGTGACTCCGGCCCAGGACGTGGTGGTGGAGGACGCCGCCGGCGGACACACCGAGCATGTTGAGCCGCAGGTCCGGGCGGCCGGTCTGGAAGCGCCCGAAAAGCCTGCGCAGCTGCAGTACACGGCACCCAGCGAGGGCGGTGGCACCCAGACCCGGGTGGAAACCCGTTCCTCAGGGCGCTCAGGCAACCCCGCGAAGGCTGCGGAGCAGGATGCGGCAAAGGAAGCCGCCAAGCGTCCGGCCAAAAAGAAGCGGCGCTAAAGCGGCGTCCACGGACGACGGCGTGTAAGGCAAGGGCAGGACCAGCGGGAGACAGCATCCCGGGGTCCTGCCCTTCCTTGGTCCGGGCGGCCATGCGGGTGATTATCCAATGACGAGTTCCGTGACTCGCCAAACCTGCTTGCTGCGCTCCAGGCGGACTGCCACGGCCCGCGCACGTACGTCATCGACTACCACTGCACTTGCTTCGTAGGTGCCTTCTGCCACTTCGCAGATCCTTACTGACCTGACAATGGAGTTCCGGTGCAGCCGGCCCAGCGCAGGATTTCCGGTCCTGGTGATTTCCCGCCGAATCAGTGCGGCCCGATGCTGGAGGGCAGCGAGGCATCGGGGGTCAAGCCGGCGGGCCAGCTGGTGGACGGGCCGGATACCGGCCAGCACTTCCATGGCCGCCTGCACTGTTCCCCGGGTGAGGGCCCGGACTTCCGCTTCCTCGTCGGCTGCCCGGAGCTGAACCGGCTCTCCGGGACGCGGGGCCTGCCGGCCCTGGCCGAGGGCCCGCAACTGGCCCTGTCGCAGCTGTGTCTGGCGCAGCGCCTCCTGGCTGGCTGCGCCAGGGGTGAAGCCCTTTTCAGCACTACTTTCGGTTCCTCCCTGGAGGGCGCGGATCGGCGTTACTGCTGGCATTGCTTTCCCCTTTGTTCTTGCGGTGCCGGCACTCGGCCGGCATGGTTACGGATGCTTAGGACGGTGAGGGTGGCTGCAGGACTTGGCCCGGGAGCAGGACATCCGGGTTCTGGCCGATGGCAGCCCTGTTGGCTTCGTACCATCGGGGCCACTCAAGGGCGACGTCGATGTCGGAAGCATTGCTGCCCAACTGGCCCCGCACAATGTCCCACAGGGTGTCCCCCGCGAGGACTGCCACGGTTCCTGTTGTGTGAACTGACCCCCCAACCGGTGTGGCCCCTCCGCGCGTGGCGGGGGAGGCCATCAGTCCTGGGTCCACCACCGGGGTGGTGCGGGGCTGCCATCCAGGCTGCAGCCGGGAATGGTCCGCGGCGCCGGAGCCCGCGTCCGCAGTGATTGGGGCAGCAGCGGGCGTTGCTTGCGCAAGTTCTTCCGGTGCCGTTGACGTCGGGATCAATCCCGGCGTCACTGTCTGCTCCGGAATGCTCGCATCCGAGGCCGCAGCCGGTGTGGAGGCGTCCGACATAGGGTCGCCTGCCGTACCTGTGGAAGGTACCGAGCTCGGGGCCGGCATGTCCGGGGTTGCCTCCATAGCCGAGGCATAGTCCTGCGTGGGCGCCCACTGCGGACCCGGAGCGGGGGTCTCGGCGTTTGCCGCTGCACCCGATACCAGTTGTAATGAGACGGCCGCGACGACCAGGCGCCTCATGAAGGCGGGCGAAAGCCTGCGCGTCAGCGAAGCTGCACGGACCTTTCCTTGCCGCTCCAGGAGCACGCCCGCGCCGGCGGCCAGAAGGCACAGGAACCACCAGGCGATCAATGACGAACCCGAAAATAATGCTACGGCCCCCAGGATGTCCTCGGCGGACGTGCTCTGGTGCCTGGCCGATGCCTCCTGCCACTGCAGGACAAGACCGCATCCAATAAAGACGAGCACAGCTCCCAGGACCAACAACGCCAGGGCCGTAAGGGCGTCCATTCTGATTCCGTGGGAGTCGCGCTTCATCATTAATTCATCCTTTTGATGCAGTTTGATGCTGTTTGGTATTGCTTGATTCAGTTTGCGCCTGTGTTCTGTCATATGTCCATACGGTGGAGAGAAAAAGTTCCTGGAATTGACGGCCTGCCCGGTCGGACTTACTGTGGCCGAATGCGCTGGGATGCACTCTTCAACGACCTCGAAAGCCAGCTGGCGGAATCGGACCGGCTTTCACTGGAGGCCGAGATCGGGGAGATGACCCGCGCTGAACTGGTGGCCATCGCGTTGTCCGACAGGCTCCGCGGAGTACTTGGATGCACGCTGGGGGTCCACCTCCGGAACGGAGAATCTGTCCATGGCCGCCTTGCCCACGCTGGTGCCGAGGCGCTGGTTATTGACGAAGACTGGTACCAGGTCCTCATTCCATACCCGGCGGTTGCCCGCTACGTGGGCATGGGCAGGCTTGCGCAAACCGAGCCGTCAGCCGTGCGGCGCGCGCTTGGGTTGGCGCATTCGCTCCGTGCCCTTGCCAGGGACAGAGCTGAGCTGAGTATCAGCCTCGGTGGCAGCGCGGGCATCACACGGTTGGAAGGCGTGATCGACCGCGTGGGCAAGGACTATGTGGACTTAGCGGCAGTGACTCCCGGTGAAGCCCGGAGGAGCCGGAACGTGGGAGATGTATCAACCGTGCCGTTCGCCGCGCTTGCGGCCATCAGGTCGAGGAAACAAGCCGGACTGTAGCCAACGCCCGGGCCCGGCACTGCCGGCAGGGACGAAACACGCGCCCGCTCAGACCGACTTCGACTTGGACTCCTGAATCATCCTGCTGGCTTCTGCGTAGCGTTCCTCGATGTACTGTTCCAGCATCTTCTCTTCCACACGCCATTGCCCGCGTCCACCAACCTGAATGGCCTTCAATTCCCCGCTCCGTACCAGTGCGTAAGCGGCTGGAGAGTTGATCTGAAGCTGCTCGGCAACATCTGCGAGTGTGAGGAACCTGGGCATGCCTCCATTTTGCCATCCGAACGGGGTGCACGCTTGCGTTATCCACAGTTCCGCCATATTTGGGGCTTTGACTTTTGTTCCGGCGTCCGTCCCGCAACAATGAGGTGTCCGGCCGCGGAACGGCCCGCCGGCACGTCGAGGGGGAGAAACGGCATGGTTCCAGAAACTTCAGCCGCATCAGCACGCCTGAAGCGCCCGTCGTGGAAAGATCCGCGCCTGCTGGTGGGGATCCTCCTGGTGCTTGCGTCAGTGGCGGGAGTTGTATTCCTGGTCGGAAGTGCAGACCAAACCACGGAGGTCTACGCTGCCCGCGACGGGATAGCCGTGGGCGAAGCGCTGACGGAGGAGAACGTGGTCCGTGCCAAGGTGCGGCTCGGCGATTCGGAACAGCACTACATCACCGCCGAATCCGGGTTGCCCCAGGGCGTAGTGGCCGTGCAGCGCATCGGAAAAGACCAACTGGTCCCTCGTGCCAGCCTCGGGGAGGTTGACGACCTTGACCGCAAACCAGTGGCCATTACGGTGGACGAAACGCTGCCTGCGCAGGTTATCGCCGGGGCCCGCGTGGACGTCTGGGTTGCCCAGCCGGATGCCAAGAACGGATTCAGTGAGCCTAAGCTCCTGCTGCCGGGTGCAGAAATCGCTGAGGTAACGGCAGGTTCAACAACTCTCGGATCCGCCAAGAGCACAGTGCTGATGGTGCTGGTGGAGGACAGTCGGATGCCGGCCATCCTGGGCGCCCAGGCCAACGACGCCCGGATCTCCGTCGTGTGGAACCCCGGGGGCGCCAAGTGAGCATACCTGTCGTTACCGTCGGGCAAAGCCGGGAAGATCTGGTGGGCGGACTCGAACGCCTGCACGGCCCTGTCACCGTGGTCAGGAGATGCGCCGAACTCCCCGAACTGCTGGCAGCGTGCCAAAGCGGGCTGGCCAGGGCGGCCGTCGTGGCAGACGGATCCGAAGGCCTCACGGCTTCGTTGGTAGACCGGCTGGGAGCCGTTGGCGTGGCCATCATCGCCCTCACCGACAGCGCCGAGGAAGCAGCGCGGCTCCGCAAGATCGGTGTTGCATCAGCCCTGACAGGCGTCCAATCCGCAGAACTTTCGGACCGGATCGCCGACGCCGTAGAGCAGTTGACAGGAGCGCCGGGCCGTACTGCCGCAATGAGCTCCCTCGCGGACACCGGTGCAGCCCTGCATCCCGTTGCCGCGGAGCCTGAACCAGATACGGGCGGGCCAGGACCAGGTCGAATCATCGCAGTGTGGGGTCCCGCCGGCTCTCCGGGCCGGACCACCCTCGCCGCCAACATGGCAGCTGAACTGGCGGCCGACGGCGAGCAGGTCCTCCTCATCGACGCCGACAGCTACGGGGCGAGCGTCGCTGCGGTCCTCGGACTGCTCGACGAATCGGCTGCATTGGCCCAGGCCTGCCGGCTTGCGGACCAGGGCGCCCTGGATGCAGAAGCCCTCCGCAGGCTTGCCGCTCCTGTGGCAACGACTGCCGGTACCTTCAAGGTACTCACCGGCATAACGCGGGCAGATCGCTGGACGGAGCTCAGGGCACCGGCCCTGGCGATCGTCCTGGAACGGGCGCGGCAGATCGCCGACGTTGTTGTGGTGGACACCGGCTTCTGCCTGGAAGCGGATGAAGAACTGAGCTTTGACACCATGGCGCCACGGCGAAACGGGGCAACCCTGCGTGCACTGGAGATGGCAGACGCCGTGTTCGCGGTCGGGGCTGCTGATCCCGTGGGCGTGCCGAGGTTGGTTAGGGGCCTTGCTGAACTGGAGAACACTGTTCCCCAAGCCTCGCCCACGGTGGTGATGAACAAAGTGCGGTCGTCCTCTGTTGGCAGGGGCCCCGAACGGCAATTGCGGGATGCCTGGGAGCGTTACGGTCCGGCATCCGAGCTTCAGGCATTCCTCCCGTACGACAACGCTGCCGCGGATGCTGCCCTGCTTGCCGGATCGTTGCTGCTCGAATCGTCGCCCCAGTCAGCCCTTCGCCGCTCAATCCGCGAACTCGTTTGTGCATCCGTCCAGCAAAAGCCCAAATCCTCTGTATTTTCTTCCACAGCAGGCCGCAGGGCAAAGGACTAGGCTCGCCATAAGAGCTGCAAAGGTGCAGCGCATATCGTGTGATGGAGGCGTTTGTTGATGTCGTCTGGATCCAGCGTGGAGGATCAGGCCCTTTCCGTAGAAGGCTTTGAAGGCTTCATGGGGGACTACTACCAGCATCTCGCCGAGGAGGACGCGCGCAGCTATCCGCAGGAGCTGCTGGCTAAGCGGGCGGACCATCACCGCGAGGTCGCATCGGGGCGTCTGCCCGGGCAGGCGAAGGTGGCCATTGCCGATGAGGAAGACAGCAGCGTCGTATTCGTCGTCACGGACGACATGCCTTTCCTGGTGGATTCAGTCAACGCTGAACTGGTCCGTCAGCATGCGGCCATCAAGCTGGTCATCCACCCTATGTTCGTTGCCACGCGCAACCGGGAATCCGGGCACCTGGTCAAGGTCAACAGGGTTCCGTCGCATATCGGAATTTCCAGCGGTGACACCGCAGCGATGCCGAGCCTGTCCCACCTGATTGCCACCGGCGAAAATGCCTCATATATGGAGTCATGGATCGCCGTCGAGATCGGCCGCATCTCCGACGAAGCCAAAGCGTCGCTGCTTGAAGGACTGCAGCGAGTGCTTAAGGACGTACGCGCGGCCGTCGAAGACTGGCCCAAAATGCGCCAAAAGGCGCTGGAGATCGCCGAAAGCCTTGACCAGGTAGCCAACCCGGCCCAGATCGCCGAACTGCGGCAGGCGCAGGACCTCCTGCGCTGGCTCGACGACGGCAACTTCACCTTCCTCGGATACCGGGAATACGTCCTCATCAACGTGGACGGGGAGGACGTCCTGGAATTGCGGGAGGACAGCGGCCTTGGCTTGCTCCGGGCAGCGGCCGATTCCCCCCACATCCAGCATCTGACTGATACAGGACGCAAAAAGGCGCGGGAAAAGCGTGCCCTTGTCATCACGAAGGCCAATTCCCGTTCCACCGTCCACCGGTCCGCCTACCTGGACTACATTGGCGTTAAGAGTTTCGACGCCGCCGGCAACGTCAATGGAGAACGGCGCTTCATCGGGCTGTTTGCCACCAGCGCCTACACCGGTTCAGTGCGTGAAGTCCCGATCGTCCGGGAAAAGGTCGACGCCGTTCTCCGCAATGCGGGGTTCCCACCGGACTCGCACTCCGGAAAGGACCTGCTCGGCATCCTGGAGACCTATCCCCGCGACGAGCTGTTCCAAATCGAAGTCCCCGACCTCGCCGCCACGGCAGTGGGCATCCAGAAGCTGCAGGAGCGCCGAAGGACCCGGCTCTTCCTCCGCCCCGACATCTACGGCCGCTTCATGTCGGCTGTCGTCTACCTGCCCAGGGATCGCTACACCACCAATGTCAGGCTTCGGATCGAGCAGGAACTCCGAGAGACCTTCCAAGCGGTTTCCATTGACTACGAAGCCAGGATGACCGAATCGGCTCTGGCCCGCCTCTTCTTCAGGATCCGCCTGCCGAAGGATGCGGACGTCAGCCACGTTGACAGCGGAGAGCTCGAAAAGCGGCTGGTCCGTGCGGCCAGGTCCTGGAGCGAGGGCATCGCCGAGGTGCTGCGCGACGGCGGCGACGCGGCGGAAGCCAAGGAACTGGCGGCAATTTGGGCTGAAGCGTTCCCGGCGAGCTACCGGGTGGACTACGAAGTGGAAGACGCCCTTGACGACATTGCCCGCTTCGAGAAGTACGGAGCGGCGGCCGAACGCACCGAGGGGGCACGGCAGGAGCGCCCGGGCGTCCACGTCTACCTCCCCGAGGGGGCGGGCGCAACGCTTGAGGAAGATGCGCGGGTCAAGCTTTACATGCTCGAGCCCAAGAGCCTGAGCCAAATCCTTCCGTTCTTCCACAACCTGGGACTCGAGGTGCTCGACGAACGGCCCTTCGAAATCGAGACCGCGGACCGCCGCGATTTCTTCCTGTACGACCTCGGTCTGAAATACCCCGCAGGCGTCGACCCGGTGGCAACCGGAGGCTTCCTGGCGGATTCCTTCAGCGCGGCTGTGACAGGTGCGGCAGAATCCGACGCTTTCGACCGCCTGGTCCTTCGGGAAGGGCTGCACTGGCGCCAGATCACCGTCCTGCGTGCCTACGCCCGCTACATGCGCCAGATGGGCAACACCAATTCGTTCGGGTTCATGGCCGACACCCTCCTCGCCAACCCTGATGTGACCAGGGGGCTCAGTGCCCTGTTCGAAGCACGGTTCGACCCGTCCCTGGACCGCGATGCAAGGCAGGCCGCCCAGGAATCCGTGCGGGAAGAACTGTCAGCGTCCATCGAAAAAGTTGCAACACTTGACGCTGACCGTGTCCTGCGGACGTTTGTGAACCTCATCGAGGCCACCCTGCGGACGAACTTCTACCAGGACAAGCGGCACCTGAGCTTCAAGCTCGATCCGGCGCGGATCGACGGCTTGCCGTTCCCGCGTCCCATGTTTGAGATCTGGGTCTACTCTCCGCGGGTTGAGGGTGTGCACCTCCGATTTGGCAAGGTCGCCCGTGGCGGCCTGCGCTGGTCGGACCGCCGGGAGGACTTCCGCACCGAGGTGCTCGGCCTGGTGAAGGCACAGACGGTAAAGAACGCCGTCATCGTTCCCACCGGGGCCAAGGGCGGCTTCTTTGCCAAGCAGCTGCCGGACCCGTCCGTCGACAGGGCGGCGTGGATGGCCGAAGGTGTCGAAAGCTACAAGACCTTCATCCGGGGCCTGCTGGACCTCACCGACAATCTGGTTACCGAAGGTGCGGACGAGAAGCTGGTGCCGCCGTCGGACGTGGTCAGGCATGACGACGACGATTCCTACCTCGTGGTCGCAGCGGACAAGGGGACTGCGACATTCTCGGACATTGCCAATGGCCTGGCCGCTGAGTACGGATTCTGGCTGGGAGACGCTTTCGCTTCGGGCGGCTCCGTTGGCTACGACCACAAGGCCATGGGCATCACCGCCCGCGGTGCATGGGAATCCGTGAAACGGCACTTCAGCGAGCTGGACCTGGACACCCAGACCCAGCCGTTCACCGTGGTGGGCGTGGGCGATATGTCCGGCGACGTGTTTGGCAACGGCATGCTGCTGTCCCGGCATATCCGGCTGCTCGCTGCCTTCGACCACCGGCACATCTTCCTGGATCCCACGCCGGACGAGGAGTCGTCCTTCACTGAACGCCGGCGCCTGTTCGAACTGCCCCGGTCATCATGGGACGACTACGACAAGTCCCTCATCAGCGAAGGCGGCGGTGTCTTTGCGCGGCAGGCCAAGTCCATCCCGGTGTCCCCCCAGGTACGCGACGCCCTGGGACTTCCCGCCCACATTACGGAGCTCAGCCCGCCCGAACTCCTGCGGGCCATCCTGCTGGCCCCGGCAGATCTTCTCTACAACGGCGGCATCGGGACGTACGTGAAGGCCAGCAGCGAGTCCAATGCTTCGGTGGGGGATAAGGCCAACGACTCGATCAGGGTTGATGGCAGGGACCTCCGCGTCAAGGTGGTGGGCGAAGGCGGGAATCTCGGAATGACCCAGCGCGGACGGATCGAGGCAGCACTGCAGGGTGTCATCCTGAATACCGACGCCATCGACAACTCCGCAGGCGTGGACTGCTCCGACCATGAGGTCAACATCAAGATCTTCGTTGACCGGATGGTGGCTGCCGGCAGGCTGGACGCGGCCGAACGCGCCGAGTTCCTTGCCTCGATGACCGGCGAGGTTGCCCGCCTCGTCCTGGAAGACAACATTGACCAGAACATCCTGCTGCTGAACGACCGCACAAGGGTTGCGGAGTGGAGCCCCAGTTACGAACGCCTCATGGACTGGCTGGAAAAATCGGCCGACCTGAAGCGCGACCTTGAGGCCCTGCCCACCACGGAGACCCTGCGCGAACGGCTGCAGCAGGGCCAGGGCCTGACGTCGCCTGAGCTCTCCGTCCTCGCGGCCTACGCCAAGATCGAATTGGCGACGGCCCTGCGGGAAAGCGATCTCGCGGACGATCCGTGGTTCCGGCAGACCCTCCGCGGTTATTTCCCGACGCAACTGCGTGAACGTTTTGACGCTGAACTGGACACGCATCCGCTGCGGCGTGAAATCATCGCAACGGTGGTGGCCAACGACATGATCAACATGGGAGGCATCACTTTCGCTTTCCGCGTCATGGAAGAAACGTCGGCCAGCGAAGTGGCCGTGGCCAAGGCCTTCGTCGCGCTGCGGGAGATTTACGAGCTGGACGTGATGGTCCGGGAGCTCAACAGCCTGCCTGCGTCGTTCCCCACGGAGCACTGGAGCACGGTCCACCTGGATATCCGCAGGTTGCTTGACCGCGCAGTGCGGTGGCTCCTCACCCAGGGAACCGTCTCCCAACCCATCGATGAAGTGGTGGCTGAGTTCAAGCCGTTGATGGATCCCCTGCGTGCACGCGTCCTGGACTACTTGCGCGGCGAAGACCGGGAACGGGTGGGCAGCTGGCTCGAGAACGCGCGCGAATGGGAACTTCCGGATGGCCTTGCCCTGCGCTGGGCTGAACTGTTCGAAAGCTTTGTCCTTCTGGACATTGCCAAGATCGCCCGCCTGCGGAAAGAGCCGGTTGAGGACATCGCCGCCGCGTATTACACGGTGTTCAACCGTTTCCACGCCGATTCCCTCCTGGAACGGATCAGCAGCCTTCCCCGGCAGGACAGGTGGCAGGCACTGGCAAGGGCAGCGCTTCGCGATGACCTGTACTCCACGGTGTCGGACATTACGACGGCGGTGCTGGACGCCACGGCCGCGGGCGGCTCGCCCGAGGCGCGGCTCACGGAGTGGGAGGCGCGGAACGCCGAACAGCTGGGCCGCGCGAAGAGCATGTTCGATGAGGTCAACGCACTCGAAACCGACGATATGGCGTCGCTGTCGGTAGCATTGAGGCTCTTGAGGTCTATCGTCCGGCGCTGATCAATCAGGCGTCGCAACTGGAGGTGCAGTGGCAATCTTTACCGACCCCATTAGGGAGCACGCCGATTTCGGCCCGGGTGATGCCGAATGGCTTCACCTGCTGGTGGGGGACTGGCAGATGGTTGCGGACCTGGCCTTCGCCGACCTCGCACTGTGGTTCCCGCATCCGGAATACGGGTACGTGGCGCTGGCGCACGTCCGGCCGTCCACTACGCACACCGTGTTCCACGGGGACTTCGTCGGCGAAGGCATCCGCTCCGACCTTCGGCCCCTGGTGGACAAGGCCTGGAACAGCAGGGCCATCGAGCGCTCCAGCGAGACAAACTGGAGCAGCGACATGGCACTGCGGGTCGAGGCTGTCCCCATGGTACGGAATGGGCGGACCCTGGCCGTTGTCACTACGCACATGGACCTGTCCAGCTCACGGATGCCGTCCCGGCTTGAGCTGACGTACCGTCAGTGCGCCTATGACCTGTTGCGGATGGGAACGCTTGGCCTGTGGCCCGACTTCGCTTCGCCAACGGGGTCGCGCCGCGGCGCGCCGCGGGTGGGGGACGGATTGATCAGGCTCGACGCCGACGGCGTGGTGCAGTACGCCAGCCCCAACGGTGTTTCTGCCTTCCGCCGGCTTGGTGATGGTGAATCGCTGGAGGGCCGTTCCTTGGCGGAGGTAACTGCCAGCCTCCTCAAGGACCGTCGGATGGTCGATGAAACCTTGCCCCTGGTTGTTACCGGCCGGATGCCGTGGCGCAGTGAAATCGAGTCCCGCGGCGTTAGCTTGTCCCTGCGGGCGATTCCCCTTCGTGACGAACAGCAACGGTTCGGTGCCCTGGTGCTGTGCCGCGATGTGTCGGAGCTTAGGCGGCGGGAAATGGAGCTGGTGACCAAGGACGCCACCATCCGGGAAATCCACCACCGGGTGAAAAACAATCTTCAAACCGTGGCTGCCCTGCTGCGGATGCAGTCGCGCCGGATGGTGAGCGAGGAAGCCAAACAAGGCCTGGAGCAGGCGATGCGCCGGGTTGCGACGATCGCGCTGGTCCACGAGACCCTGTCCCAGGGCCTGACCCAGAGCGTCGATTTCGATGAGCTGATTGGTCGGCAGTTCAGGCTGTCCGCCGAGGTCGCCTCACCGTCCCAGCAGGTGAAGACGGAACGTTCGGGCACTTTCGGCGAGCTTCCCAGCGACCTGGCCACCCCCCTTGCACTGGTGATCAACGAACTGGTCACCAACGCTGTGGAACATGGCCTTGAAGGGCGGGCAGGGACGGTGTGGCTTATTGCCGACCGTGCGGAGGGCGAGGATGGCGACGACGAAGAGCTCACCGTGACCATCGCCGACAATGGCGTGGGATTACCGGATACTCCGCACGTCGAGGGTCTTGGCCTTCAGATCGTGCGGACCCTGGTGACCAGCGAGCTTGGCGGAAGCATCCAGTGGCTGCCCCGCGAAGGCGGCGGCACAGCGGTCCGCATCCGCCTGAGCCTCTTGGGCCGGTAGCCGGACGGCGCCTGCTGTCCGGCGGCGTCCCCTGGCATTAAATGGAGAGAGCCCCGGCGGCAACCTGATCGGTTGCTGCCGGGGCTCTTTCTATTTGGCGGATATCCTTCCGCTGTATGTCCGGGGGCCTGCCGCTTATGAAGCGCGGCGTGCCCGGGCTGCCCGGCGCTTAAGGGCGCGGCGCTCGTCTTCGCTCATGCCGCCCCAGACGCCGGCGTCCTGGCCGGACTCAAGTGCCCACTGAAGGCAGGTATCGACTACCGGGCACCGGCGGCAGACACTTTTGGCTTCCTCGATCTGCAGGAGGGCCGGCCCCGTGTTCCCGACGGGGAAGAAGAGTTCAGGATCCTTCTCGAGGCACGCTGCGCGGTTACGCCAATCCATGCTGATTAGTTGCTCCATTTCTGGGAATCGCCCTTTGTGAAATTATTCACTAGTAGCTACAAAGGAAAAGGGCCCGGCAGGGCCCCCTTGGTCATCTTCATCAAGCCTGTCATGTTAACGCTGTGTAAACAAGGGGTAATAACGCTTGATATCCCGGGAATGCTGAGCGATACATCACACTGCTGGCGCTGGCCCTCACCAGTCTCCGACTATGTCGGGTATGGTGCCAGTGTGTCAAGACCCCCTTCCATGCCTGCAGAGTCCCCGCCCCCTCCCGGGGGAACCCACCCCGGCCAGGACGGTGCCGTTGCATCAGGGAAGGTGCGGCCTCCCCGCGCCGCTGTCCTTATTGCCGTGGTGGTTGCGGCCGAGGCGACGGCCCTCCTGGCGGCAGCTGCATGGTACGCATTCGAGCTGGTATCGGGGAGCCCCGTCCTGTCGTTCTGGGGTGCGGTGTTTACCCTCGGGCTTTTGCTCGCCTTTTCGGCGTGGTTGTTCGCGGTGGGTCATTTCCTGTACCGCGGGTTCCGGTGGACCCGTGCGGCAGCCCTGGTGGCCCAACTGTTCGTTCTGACGATCGGTTTCCCCACCCTGACCAGCGGCCTGATCCTTGCTGGATTGGCGATGGTTGTCCCTGCGGTGGCAGCCCTTGTGCTCCTGTTCCACAGCAGCGTTATCGCCTATGCTTCCCGGGCCGGCGGAGTGCCGCCGGCCTTGTAGCCAGTTTTGCTGCCGCCGCTGCCGCAGGCCTCAGACCCGGGCGGCGCCCAGGCAACCTGGAGGGCGGCGGACCCTCCTCCGGAAATCAGCACTGCCCTGCCCGGCGGAGCAGCGGGCTCCGCCTCGAAGCGGACGCCGAAGAGGTCCCCGTCCGCCATGGAGCGCGGCGCGAGCAGCATTCCGGCGCCGTGAGCCCTGGACGCCATAACAAGGGGGAGGCGTTGCAGCAGCAGGGGATTGTAGTTTGCTGTCAACATGACGGTGTGGCCCCGTGACTGGAGTTCCGCCAGTGCAGTCAGCGCATCGGGAGACAGGTGGTCGGCATCGTCGGCGATCAGGACCCGGCTCCCCGCCGGAGCCCGGGACGCGGCGTCCAGGCGCAGTGATGTCCAAAACCTGTCCGGCTCTGCGGCATCCGGCGGATGCACCCAGCAGGTTTCCGGGTTGAGGATCCGTAGCGCGCGGAGGCTGTTCGTTTTACCGCCGCCGGGGCGGCCCAGAATGGTGAAAACGCCGCCGGCGGGTACGTGCAGGCGGACCGGGGAGAGCTCGTCCCCACCCACGCCGATCAGAAGTCCGGGCGGGGTGGACCCGGCGGCGGCCACGGATGAGACCGGGTTCGTTGCAGACTCCTGAACGTCCGTCGCTGAGACGAGCGGGGGCAATGACTCAATCCGGAAGGGCAGGGTTCCCTGCTTGGCGTTCAGCTCCCTGCCCGTGTCCTGGTGCCACTGGTCCGCTATGGCGAGGTCATAGACCTGGCAGACCACGGGCTCGCTTCCTGCGAATGGTCCGAAGGCCACCGCCCGCCCTTTCACCTTTTCCGTGGAAGGCATCCTGGGCCAAGCGAGCCTGCTGTCCTCGTTGGAGGCTGCGGGGAAATACAGCCGGTTTTGCAGGGAGCCGCCAAAACGGGCGGTGGCCAGTTCCCGTTCCCCGGATATGGCGACCGATATCCCGGCGCGCTGACCGTCCCGGACCAGGTCCTGTACCACGTCCTCAGCCCACGCAAGCGGTCCGGACCTGAAGGCAGAAACCCAGGATCCCCACCCGGAGATGACCAGCACCAACGGAGTGGCCCAATCATCAGGGCGGTTGAGGCGGTGGCCAAGTTCGCGGGCCAGCCGCTCCAGTACACGGACCGCGCGGCGGAGTTCGTGGAGGCCGGCATGGGCCCCCGTCCTTTGATGGCCGGCGGCATGCTGGAGTCCGCCCGGGGCATCGAGGAAGTAGCAGTGTGACTCACGCGGGTGCGCCAGCAGGCGGCGTACTGCGAGGTCCAAGGCTTCAACGGCGCCGGAGGAGGCAGAGCCAACGAGCCCCAGGTGGCCGTGCCGGGCTGGTTCCCAGATCAGGGGAAGGACGCATTGGGCATGGGGCAGGTCCATGGCGCCCAGCTCAACAGACCATTCCGGCCGAGACCCGGATGCCTGCTGGCCGTTTGCCTGCACCGGTGTCACCACGGGTTCCCGGAGCTCATGCGGAAGGGGAGGCGCTACGGGGTGCCGGGGAGGTGACCCACCCCGTGCTGCCCAAAGCCTGCGGACCAATTCAACGTATGGCCGTGCGGCCTGCGCCGGGGTTGACGTTTGGCAGCGGGGTGCACCTCCTTCTCCCGCCCTCAGGAAATCAGAAGTGCGCTGAACGTGAAGGGCGTCGTTCCGGGTTTCCGCGACGGAAAGGTTCAGTGTTGCCGCCTGGAATTCCTGGGCAGGTTCCGTTCCACGTGCAAGGAACGCGCGCCCTGGGCAGCCCACTCCGATGCCTGCCGCAGCTTTGGTGCCGATAATGTCATGGGATTCCATGTCGGACTGTACCCGCAGGGCAATGCTCGACGTCACGTTGGCCCTGATATCGGCTGTCAGTGCTCCCTGCGGCCGCTGAGTGGCCATCACCAAATGGATGCCAAGGGAACGTCCGATGGCGGCAATGCGCATCAGCTCCCGCAGGACCTCCGGTGCGTCATCCACGAGCATTCTGAACTCATCGATGACGATGACGAGATGGGGGAGCGCGGGGCCTGCAACATCCGGCGTGGACCGGTAGGACGCCAGATCCGGCACGTTTGCCGCGGCGAGGGCCTCCTCACGGAGCCGGATCTCAGCCCGCAATGAGGCGAGCGTGCGGTCCAGCTCACTGGCGGACAAGTCAGTCAGCAGCCCAACACAGTGCACGAGGTCGGCTAACGGCCCGAGTCCGGAGCCGCCCTTGAAGTCAACGAAGAGGAAGTTCACCAGTTCGGGCGGGTGACTTAGTGCCAGCGCAACAACGAGGGTGCGCAGCAGCTCCGACTTCC
The DNA here is from genome assembly GCF_001423525.1 of Arthrobacter sp. Leaf137. Classification (GTDB taxonomy): domain Bacteria; phylum Actinomycetota; class Actinomycetes; order Actinomycetales; family Micrococcaceae; genus Arthrobacter. The sequence continues at coordinate 95,387 of NZ_LMOI01000024.1, forward strand.
CCGAACCGGTGGTACCCGCCACCAGGAGATGTGGCCCGTCGCCGTCAAGGTCCCAGGACCTGACGCCTCCGGCGCTGAGTCCCAGCGGAACTGCCAGCCCCGTGGCCTGCTCCGCCGTCTCCCACCGCGCAGCTGTGGCGGCCGCGGATAAGGGCATGACATCCTCCAGGGCGCACGTATCCGGGACGCAGTCTTCCCGCGCCCTGCCATCCGCTCCGGCTGCAAGGTTCCGGCAAAATGCGTCAAAGACCGTCGCAGGAGCCAAGTCGGGAACGAATCCCGTATCGCCTTCCGGGCAAAGTAAGGAGGATTCCGGCTCGGACAGTTCCACATCAGCGCTACTGGCTGGCTCTCCCGTGGTGATGAACCTGAGGACCTGCCATCCGAGCTGGATGGCAGTAGCGGCAAGGGCGTTGTCCGTTTCCCGGCAGTCTGACGGGCCGGCGATGATGAGGACTTCGTGCGGGTAGCCCCCGGAAGAATTCTCGGACAGATGCCGTCGGCATGACTCCCCGGTTGCTGTCAGGACGACGCGGGGAAGGAACCTTGCAGCGAGGGGAAGGACTTCCGGCCGGCCGTGGATGACCACCCTGGTCTCTGTACCCCGGGGATAACCGGCCAACTGCATGACCAGCGCCCTGATCATGGCGTCCAGCGCCGGGCGTGCTCCTTGAAATACTGTCTCCGGCCGGGACGGATTGAGGAGGATTGGCACCGCACCAGCCGACGGCAGGTCCCGGACTGCGCCGGCGGGCTGGACGCTGATATTCGCGGGCTGTGCGCCCAAGCCGAGTCGAAGCCAGATCCTGCCATCGCCGGCGCCTCTCCCGTGAGATCCAAGGCGCGGCGCACTCAAGGCGAGTGAGGCCAGGGACGGCCCGGCCCGTCGTCGTCGTTCCTTGTCCTCCTGGACAGCCGCAGCGACTGCGGCTGCGTTGTCCCGCCGCTGCCTTCGCCCCGTTAGCAGCGGAATCAGCACCGAGACGGCTGAGGCGCCGGCGAACGCCAGGAACATCCACATTCCCGTAAAGACAGCCAAACCGACCCCGATGACCAAGGGGAGCGTCGCGGTCAGTAAGAGGACTGCGCGATTTCCGTGATCGGTGCCGGCGGTAACGGGAATGGGGTCCGCCACCGAAGCGCCCGCGTCCGCCAGGTGCCCCGGCAGGCGGCCCGTGAAGATCAGGGACATGACCGACGTCCCGCACCGGATGACGGAGGCCGTGGACACGGCCGCATTCCGGACTCTCCGGCCATCCACCCACGTTCCATTGGAGCTGTCCAGGTCTTCGATGAAGATGCCTGTGTCCGTGACGGTCAGCTTCGCATGCTCCCGCGACATTTCGGCGTCAGCAATGGAGATCCGCGCGCCGCTCCTGCCAACTGTGTAGGTGCCCCGGACAAGGGCAACAACGGCACCGGCTCCCGAGCCGCTGTGGACAGCCAGGGCCAGCCCAGCCTCCGCCTCGTCCGCAATCCGGGACAGCTGCTTCCTGAGCGGCGGCCTGGCATCGCCGGCATCGACGAGTACCGCGCCGGTGACAAGGGGAGCGGTGCCAACGTTGAGCGAGCCCAGGCGGATTCCCCGGACGGTAATCTCCCCCGTGCCGAACTGGCGGGCAAGATGGTGGTGGATTTCCGTCCCTGCGGTTCCGGCGGGAGCCTCAATGGTCAGCTCCAGTGGATCGTCGCCGGAACCAGGGCCGGCTGCTCTTACCAACGTGCAGTGGAGTGTCATGTGGTGGATTCCTTTGAACGTAGTTCCCAAGCTAAGAGACAGGCTCCGAACGGGCAGGCCCGAACGTGGGCTATGTGGAAAACGTTCCGTGCCCTCTGGGACGCAGCTGGCTCATGGGCATTTCGCCGGGCCGGTGCCTGCGGCCGATTCGACTGGCGCTGCAGTCACTCGGGTAGGCTAGAGCAGCAGACAATGCTCAACATTGCGCTGCCCGCATTCGAACCAGGAGATTTTGTGACCGCTGACCTCGTCATCGTAGGGTCCGGCTTTTTTGGCCTGACAATCGCAGAACAGGCCGCCACTGAGCTCGGCTTGAAGGTCGTTGTCCTCGACCGTCGCCACCACATCGGCGGAAACGCCTACAGCGAAAAGGAAGAGCAGACAGGCATCGAGGTGCACCGCTATGGTGCCCACCTGTTCCACACTTCAAACGAACGCGTGTGGGAGTACGTCAACCGGTTCACCAGCTTTACCAACTACGTGCACAAGGTTTACGGGGTCCACAAGGGTGAGGTTTACTCCCTCCCCATCAACCTCGCCACCATCAACCAGTTCTTCCGGGCAAACCTCACTCCGGGCCAGGCCAAGGACCTGATCCAGGAGCAGGCCGGAGAACTTGCAGGCACCGACCCGCAGAACCTCAACGACAAGGGAATCCAGCTGATCGGGCGCCCCCTGTACGAAGCCTTCATCAAGCACTACACGGGCAAGCAGTGGCAGACGGACCCGAAGGACCTTCCCGCCGGGATCATCTCGCGGCTCCCGGTTCGCTACAACTACGACAACCGGTACTTCAACGACAAGTACGAGGGCCTGCCCACCAACGGTTACACGGCCTGGATCGAAAAGATGGCGGAGCACCCGAACATCGAGGTCCGCCTGAACACGGACTTCTTTGATGAGTCGCACGAATACAGCAAGAACAAGGTCGTCGGCAATATTCCGGTCGTGTACACGGGGCCCGTTGACCGCTACTTCGATTACGCCGAGGGAGACCTGTCCTGGCGCACGATTGATTTCGAAGAGGAAGTGCTCGATGTCGGCGACTTCCAGGGTACGTCCGTGGTCAACTACAACGACGAAGACGTGGCCTACACCCGCGTTATCGAGCCCCGTCACTTCCACCCCGAGCGGGAGTACCAGACGGAAAAAACCGTCATCATGCGCGAGTTCTCGCGCTTTGCCGAGAAGGGCGACGAGCCCTACTACCCGATCAACACTTCGGCAGACCGTGACCGGCTGCTCAAGTACCGCGATCTCGCGGCCGGCGAAAAGGACGTCCTGTTCGGTGGCCGCCTGGGCACCTACAAGTACCTTGACATGCACATGGCCATCGGTTCTGCCCTGACCATGTTCGACAACAAAATCCGTCCTCACTTCGAGGCGGGAGCCGACATCGAAAGCGGAGGAGTCGACGCATGAGCGTCCCCACCGATACCAAGAACCAGGACAAGGCCGAGGGCGGCGCCGTGGAATCCGGCCAGCAGTGGCAGACGCTGCAGCGCGTGATCCTCCCCAGCGCCAGCCAGATGGACACTGTTCCCCTCTACATGGACATGGGCACTGCCACAGGGATCCAGTTGCCTACAGCCGGCGACCGGGACGGGAAAACCCCCAAAGCCCGAACCATCAGCAGCCCCACCAAGGAAGCGCACGTGGAGGATTTCCTCTCACGGCACTCGACTTCCGTACGGTCGGGCGAACGGGTGTCCTTCGGCAGCTACTTCAATGCCTTTCCTGCCAGCTACTGGCGGCGCTGGACCACTGTGGACAAGGTCCGGCTGCAGGTCCGCACGCAGGGCGCTGGTTCTGTCATCGTGTACAAGTCGAACGCCCGCGGATCCCTGCAGCGCGTAGACACGCGCCGCGTTGAGGGTACTGCCGAGAACTTCTTCGAACTGTCGCTGGCACCTTTCGGTGACGGCGGTTGGTATTGGTTCGACCTGTTGGCAGGAACTGAGCCACTGGTGATGCTCGATGCGGAATGGCAGGGCCCCGCCGTTGAGAGCAGCCCCGGCTCCGTAACGCTCCAGATCACCACCCTGAACAAGACCGACTTCTGCCTCAACAACCTCCGGCTCCTGGCCGAAAGCAAAGAGGCCCTCGACCACGTGCAGGAAATCCTGATTGTGGACCAGGGGACCCAGAAGCTCGCCGATGCGGACGGGTTTGACGACATCAAAAAGATGCTCAACGGCAAGTTGCGCATCATTAACCAGTCCAACCTCGGCGGGTCGGGCGGATTCGCCCGCGGCATGTTCGAAGCCGTCGAAAACGGCAGCGACTACGCACTGCTGATGGATGACGACGTCGTCGTGGAGCCGGAAAGCATCATCCGGCTGCTGACCTTCGCTGATCGCTGCAAGACGCCCACGCTGGTGGGCGGACACATGTTCGACCTCTATAACCGGACCGTGCTGCACACCTTCGGAGAGGTGGTCAACCCCTACCGGTTCCAGCCGTCGCTGCCCAGCGACGAAATGATCCTGGGTCACGACTTCCAGTCCTCCAACCTTCGTCAGACTTCCTGGCTGCACCGCCGCTGCGACGTTGACTACAACGGGTGGTGGATGTGCCTGATTCCCACGGAGGTAATCCGGGAAATTGGACTCTCCCTTCCGTTGTTCATCAAATGGGACGACTCGGAGTATGGGCTGCGTGCGAAGGCCCACGGTTACTCCACGGTCTCTCTTCCGGGATCGGCCGTGTGGCACGTTTCCTGGATTGACAAGGACGACCTCGTCGGTTGGCAGGCGTACTTCCACGCCCGGAACCGTGTGGTGGCCGCGCTGCTTCACAGTCCTTACGAGTTCGGCGGGCGCGTGATTAAAGAATCGCAGTATGCCGATGTCAAACACCTTGTTTCCATGCAGTACGCCACGGCGCAGGGCCGCCAGTGGGCGCTCGAAGATGTCCTGAAGGGCCCCGAAGCCCTGCCTGACCTTCTGCCGGCCAAGCTGCCCCAGATCCGCGAAATGATGTCCGCGCACCCCGACGCCGTCTTCAAACCGAATCCTGAGGACTTCCCGGCGGCGAAGATGGACAAGCCGCCGCGCCGGGGACACGGGCCGGCCCAGCCGTCCAAGATTTCCCTGCTTCCCTGGGCAGCGAAAACCGTCGTCCGCCAGCTGGCGAGCCCGGTGAAGGAAACCAGCACCGAACGTCCGCAAACGACCATTGCCCACCAGGACAACCGGTGGTGGCGCATGGCGCAGTATGACAGTGCAGTAGTCTCGAACGCCGAGGGGACCGGTGCGTCCTGGTACAAGCGGGACCCCAAGCAACTGAGGAAGATGCTGGCAGAGAGTGCGCGACTGCACTCCGCGCTGCTCAAGGAATGGCCCGCGCTCAGCCGGAAGTACAAGGCAGCTGTAGCGGACCTGACGTCGATGGAGTCGTGGAGGAAGACGTTCGAGCAACATACGCAGAACGAAATCAAGTGAGTGCATCGTCACCGGCCGAACTGACAAGTCCAGGGCTTGGGGGTGGACTGCGGGACATCCGGCAGTCCGGATTCCTCCTCAAGCTGTTGGTCCGCAAGGAACTCAAGGTCCGCTACCGCGGGTCCGTTCTCGGACTCCTGTGGTCCTACGTAAAACCCGGCGTTCAGTTCGTCGTCTTCTATGTTGCCCTTGGTGTATTCCTGGGGCTGGAGCGCAGCGCCAGGAACCCTGAAGGTCTTCCGAACTATGCGGTCTACCTTTTCTCGGGGATCGTCCTGATCAACTTCTTCTCCGAGGCGCTGGGAAATGCGTCCCGTTCAATTGTGAACAACGGGAACCTGATCAAGAAGATTTACCTGCCACGTGAGCTTTTCCCGGTTGCCTCTGTGTGGGTCTCCGCGGTTCACTTTTTCCCGCAGCTGGTAGTCCTGGTGGCTGGGTGCCTGCTGGCAGGATGGCATCCGAGCGTGTTCCAGCTGCTGGCAGCTGTCGCAGGTTTCGTGATCGTGGGCCTGCTGGCCACCGGCCTTGGCCTGCTTTTCGGATCTGCCAATGTGTACTTCCGGGATTCGGAGAATCTCGTGGACATGCTCCTGATGGTTGCTACCTGGGCTTCGCCGGTGATGTATGCCTGGTCGATGGTGGAAGCAAAACTCGGTTCAACGTGGTTTGCCATTTACCAGGCGAACCCCATCACCATTGGTGTGGAACTGTTCCATTACGCGTTCTGGTTCCCCACGACAGATGGCACCACCGCTATGCCACCAAATCTCTTCACCCTGTGGACACCCCTGGGCCTGGTCATCGCCCTGGCCATTGTTATTTTGGGTCAGTTCACCTTCCGGCGGCTCGAGGGCCGCTTCGCTCAGGAGCTGTGAGTGGTCAACGCAATTGAAGTTTCAGACATCAGCAAGCAGTTCGTCCTCCGGCACACACGCTCCATCAAGGAAGCAGTTGTTTGGTTGGTCAAGGGCCGTAAAGGCGACCTGTCCGAGAAGTTCCATGCGCTGAAGAACGTCTCTGTCGATGTCAAAACGGGGGAAACCGTGGCGCTGCTGGGCCTTAATGGTTCCGGCAAATCGACATTGCTGAAGCACATCTCCGGAGTGATGCTGCCGGATTCGGGAACCGTGAGGACCAGGGGGCGGGTGGCGGGCCTCATTGAAGTGGGCGCCGGCTTCCACCCCGACCTGTCCGGCCGGGACAACGTCTTCCTCAATGGCGCCATCCTGGGAATGACCGAGCAGCAGGTCAAGGACCGATTCGACGATATTGTCGAATTTTCCGAGATCGGGCAGTTCATTGATACCGAGGTCAAGTTCTACTCGTCAGGAATGTATTTAAGGCTCGCATTTTCCGTTGCCGTCCATACTGATCCCGAGGTGTTCCTCATAGATGAGATTCTGGCCGTGGGCGACGAGCCTTTCCAGCGGAAGTGCATCGACAAGATCCAGGAACTCGCCCGCGACGGAAAGACGCTGGTCGTGGTGAGTCACGACCTGGATCTGGTCTCCCGCATTTGCGACCGGGGAATCCTCCTGGAGCACGGTAACGTGAAATTCGATGGACCAATCCACGAGGCAGTTTCGATTCTGCGCGCCTGACAGTTAGCGGCGCGAGGACGTTCGCTTCGGGGCGGATGATGGTCCCTTATCGTCAAAGTCTGTGGCACGGAGTGCCGCTCTGGCCGCTGTGCCACTGAATTTTCGGAGGATTCTTGTCCTGGTTTGATACAGTCCCACAGTTTGTCCTGGCAGCGGCTTTGCTGTTCATTCCGGGACTCGCCGTGGGTGCGGCAGCCAGGCTGAGGGGATTCCGTATCTTCGCCCTGGCGCCGGGAATCAGCGTGTCGGTAGTGGCCGTTGCTGCGATCGTGGCTCCGTTCGCGGGGATCCGGTGGTCACTGCTGCCAGTCCTTGCTATCACTGCCATTTTGGCCGGAATGGCTTTTGCGGCGTCGGCTGTGGTGGCGAAGAAGGGCGCGATGGTTCAGCCGCACGACGGCGGCAATCCGCGTTGGGTCCTGGGTTCCATCGTGTTGGCGGTTGCCATGGCAGCCTTTTTGGTTTCGCGCCGGCTTGTGGAAGCCATCGGACACCCGGAGTCATTTTCACAGACATTTGACAATGTCTTTCATCTCAACGCGATCCGGTACATCCTCGATACCGGCTCCGGCTCATCCCTGACGCTCAATGAGATGACCGGTGCGGCCTCGTACCCCGCAGCATGGCACGACCTTGTTTCGTTGCTGGCCAGCCTTGGCGGCGGCGGTATACCGGTCTCGGTCAATGTGATCAACATTGTCGTCGCCGCCGTTGTCTGGCCCCTTGGCTGCCTGTATCTCGCTCGCTCCGTCTGGGGCGACCGGCCCGCGGTGGTCCTGTCCGCCGGTGTCCTGTCTGCCGGTTTTGGCGCCTTTCCCATTTCATTGCTCGATTTTGGGGTGCTGTACCCGAATTTCCTTGCCGTTGCCCTCCTGCCCCTCGTGCTGGCTATCTCGCTTGAAGTACTCGGATTGTCCGCGGTGCCGGTCCATTCCAGGATCATCGGAGCACTCGTCCTCCTCGCAGTACTCCCGGGCGTCGCCCTCGCCCACCCCAGCGCCGCCATGGCCTGGATTGCCCTGATGACTCCGCCTGCGGTCTTCGTCTACGTGCGCTTTCTGGTGCGAACATGGATCACGTCGCGTGGGCGGACCCGCTGGACAGCCACGGCGGCCCTGATGGCGTTGGGCGTGATCGCCGTCGTCGTTGTACGCATTCTCTGGGACCTCGTCCGGCCACCGGCGGAGGCGGCCTTTTGGCCACCTGTTGAGAGTAGCGGCCAGGCCATCGGAGAAGTCATCGCCAGCTCCGCGATTGGCCGCCCCGTAGCATGGGCCATCATGGCACTGACCCTCGTTGGCATCTTCGTGGTGGTCAGGTCCGGCCGGCAGCTGTGGTGGTTGGGAACCTATGCTGTAGCGGGGTTCCTCTTTGTTGTGGTCAGTTCTTTCCCCGCCGACGACTTCCGGACCTACTGGACGGGGATCTGGTACAACGATCCTCCCCGGCTTGCCGCGCTCTTGCCGTTGGTCACGATTCCCCTTGCCACCCGTGGCGCCGTTTGCGCTTGGGAACTACTGCTTCGGGGAGCCACTCGCAGCGCGGGCATTGTGCAGCGGAAGACTGCAGCGGAACGGGGAAGACCCTTCGAAAAGGGCGCCGGAGTACCGCAGGCAACCTACGTTGTGGTTGCCAGCCTGATTGCAGTTCTGGCACTGGGCGTGCTCACACAGCGTGGAAGCGTGCGCCAGGCGCAGGACTCAATGGCCGGTTCTTACAGGCTTTCTGCTGACTCACCCCTGATCTCGAGTGATGAGCTGGAGTTGATTGACCGCCTTTCGGAGGAAGTGCCGGAGGACGCCGTGATGGTGGGGAATCCCTGGAACGGCAGTTCCCTGGCTTATGCCCTGGCGGACCGAAAGCTCATCCAGCTGCACATCCTTAGCGCCGTTCCTGACGGGACGGGAGCGCTCCTTAACGGGCCTACCCCGTCCAAAGACGATCCTGCGGTTTGCCCTGCGGTCGAACAACTGAACATCGACTACATTTTGGACTTCGGCCACCGTGAAGTGCACGGCCGGGACAGCGGTTATAAGGGGCTGGACAGCCTCATTGCGGCGGGCATGGCCACTCTTGAAGATTCGGAAGGCGACGCAAAGCTATACAAGTTGCAGCTTTGCGGGAACTGAACGCAGGACCGGCCCGCCCGTCTCCACGTGCCGTGGCGTTGACGGAAACTGGTGCTTAATTCACGCCTTTTTCAGCAGGCGTAGCCCTGGGACCAGCAGGCCCAGGAAGAGAATCGCCTCGCTGAGGGCCATTGCCAGCGCGATGCCATCCACCCAGCCGCGGGTCGCCGCGAGAAACATGAGGGTAATGCCGATCACGGCCGAGATCAGCGTCCAGACAAGGATGAGACGCTGGCGGCCCTGTGGGAGCAGGAGGTTGCGGATGAACGGAGTGCTGGCGGAGATGAAAAGGAATGACAGGCCGTAGAGAGCGCATGTCGCTTGGCCTGCCTTGTTGACGGATCCAAGGATGATCTCCGTAGCCAGGGGTCCCAGGATAGCCAGGAAGGCAGCTCCCGCGAGACCCAGTGCAAGGTGGGACACGATGGCGGCGGCGTGGCGCTTCTTCGGGCTGGCTTCCTGCGGCTCCAAAGTCCAGCCTTGGAAAGTATTGCCCAAAGCCATCACAGAGAAGAGACCGAAGCGGTAGACCGTGTCCGCGGAACTGAATCCAGCCATAAGGGTGTTGGGCACAAAGGCCTGGCCTATTGGGACAGGAGTTGCTGCGTAGGTTGTGCCGGACAAGCTGATGGCGGCCGGTCCGAAGTGTTGGCGCAGGTAGCGCCAAGTTCCGCCCCAGGCAGTGAAGGTCTTACCCCGCTCCGGGACTACGATGCGGTGGAATAGGACCAGGCTTACGCCAACAGTCGCGAGCAGAATGACTCCGTACAGCCAAATATGAGTCGTCAGCAAGATCACGGGAACGGCAAGAATTGTGGCCGCAACCCGCGGAAGCGCGTCGAACGTTGCCAGAAGGGCGGGCTTTCCTGCGCCAATGCAATACCAGGCCGGCGATAGTCCAGTTACAGCTGTCGTCAGGGACATTGCTGCTCCATCCAGCCGATGGCCAGGGGCTGCCAACTGCCAGGCCAGAATAAAGACGAAGGGGAAAACCAGCGCAGAAAGGACCAGCCTGGTTCTCAGGCTTTGCCGGTAGACCTCGGCACGGTGCTGCGGAGAAGGGTTTTGGGCTATCTCGACGGGGCCGAGGGTATTCCAACTCCAAGCTATGACCGCACCGCCGAAGGCACCGATAGCCTGCCCGGACGCGACGGTGGACCAGCCGCCCTCCCCGGCGACGCGTGCCACGATGGGAACAAGAAGGAACGGGGTCAGTATCGACACCAGGGGTAACCCCGTAAAGCCGGCCAATCTTAACAACACAGCTTTCATGCTTTAAGTGCTTCCTTCTGTTGGTGGTGCCGGATGGCCGTGGCGGCTGCTTCGTCCGGTGGTCCAGAGCCGCATGGCTGTGCGCACCAGGGCCGTGTGCGGGGATGTTTGATCACCCCGAACCACATCGTGCCGGAGCACCGCCTCAAGCCTCATCGCCGGTGCTCCCGGAACAACACTGGGTTACCGTGGATCGCTGATCCCGCTGTGCCGCTTCCATGGGAGCACGACGCCGAGATAAATCTCAGCAGCCCGGATCGGAGCTACGTTCTTGCGTCGCACGCCGTCCCACAGGGCCCTGAACAGGCGCCACGCGCGTGGCCGTGCATACAGGTTCAGGGCATCCTGCAATTCCGGGTCCGTGGAGATGCCAGCCTGCATAGAGCGTGCCAGCAGAGTCCTCGCCATGAGCGTCCGCCATCCGAGGCCGGTCTTGTAGATGATGCTGCAGATACTCCGCAGCGAGGTGTTTCCTTCGTACCGCTTTACGAAGCGGAGAGTGTTCCGTATGGAAGTGAGCAGGCTTTGCCGCGATTCGCCCACCACGTTGCCGCCGTGCTGGATGTAATCCTGCAACACCTCATCAAGGATGCTGATGCCCCCGGAGGCGAGGGCGCATAGCGCAAGCCAGTGGTCGTGATACTGGGATGGCGCTGCCAACGACGGGAAGGGGAGAGCCGTCTCAAGCACTTCGCGCCGGAACACGCACAGGGATCCGGTGACCTGGTTAGTGGCGATAAGGTCCGCAGCCCCGACATTTCTCCTATCGGTGAGAGTCCCTCTTGCGGGGTCCGGGTCAGTTGCGGAAATTTCCGGCGACACTACCCGTGCCTGCCCTGTAACCAGGGCGGCGCCGTCAAGGCGGGGGAGAAGCGCCGTCAGTTTTCCGGGATACCAGTAGTCATCCTGGTCGCTGAGGGCGACCCAGCGGGCCTCCTTCGGAACGGCTTTGAGGGCCCGCTCGAAGTTGTGGTGGAAGCCAAGCCGGCTGCTGTACCCGAGAACCTGGAAACGCTCGTCGCCGCCACAAATCTGCCGGACCATATCCGCAACCTGTTGGTAGTCGCCGTCCACCGAGATGAAACAGACGAAGTCCGTGTGGGTCTGTGCCTGGATTGACAGGAGTTGGCGCGCAAACATGGGCTGATCCGGCTTGTATGCGGCCAACGCCACCGCGCCGAAGGTTCCGGCGTAAGTGCCCGCCCCGGATGGGTGGGGCGCAGGGGTCCCTTTCGATGTCATGGAGTTCCCCGCTTCCTGCCCAGGGCCACAAAAATGGCGCGAAGAAGCATGATCCTGGCCCGCAGGATCACCGCGACCGGGCGGCGGGATTTCGGGGTCGTATTCTCGTCGTGCAGTCGCCGGGCAACGGTGGGGGCTGCCACGTGGACCATGTTGCGGTTGAGGTTGGCGACGATGGCGATCCATTGATCGTGGGTTTCGGTCAGGAACTCCGGGAAGGGGAGAATTAATTTCTTGGCTGCCGCCCGGAATGCCATGGTGCACCCGTAGTAGGGACGAATGCCTATCCACGTGGTGACCAGGTTGGCCACCCACCTGCCGCTGTCCGATTCCTTGAGCTGAACCTTGTGATACCTGTTGGCCGGGCCGCCGAACACGGTGAAATTACTGGCGGCAAAATCCTTGGTCTGCAGGGCACTCACCAACGTCTCCACGCGTCCGGGGAGCCAGATGTCGTCCTGGTCCGACAGCATGATGTACTCACCCCTGCTGGAGGAGACTGCCTTTTCGAAGCTCGCAACGTAACCCTTGTTATCCGCGCTTGGCAGGAGAACTATGCGCGGATCCTGAAGGCGACGGACGACGTCGAGCGTGGAGTCCTTTGACGCATCGTCCACGATGACGAGTTCGTCCTCCGGAGACAGCTGGGAAAGGATGGATTGAATCTGTTCTGCAACGTAGTCCTGGCCGTTATACGTTGCCATGCATACGGAGACCCGCACAGCGCCGTCCCCGTTCATGCGCTGATCTTCCGCTGGAACGAGGGATCGATCTTGCCGAGCCGTCCGAGCCAGCCATCCACGAAGCCGCGGGCAAACGCCCGGTACTGCCCCTTTCGATCGGCGCCGTACAGCATCCTGAAGACGTCACTTTCCACTTGGAAGCGGAGCCTGCGGATCAGCCAGATCGGAAATCTGGCGCCGTACTGCCGCCAGAGGTGGATGTTGTTCCGGGTCATGTAGTACACCCGGAAAGGGGCATGTGAGTGTACATGGCGCTTTCGGCCCAAGACGCTGACATGCCATCCGAAAAGCATCATTGGCTGTGCCTGGCCCAGGGCATGGGTCATGTTGCACCCCTTGCCCACAAGGGTGGCAAGGCCGTGGGACCTGACACGAAGGTTGTATTCAGAATCGACGCAGTCAATGAATAACCTGCCGTCGAGCATTCCGGCTGTTTTGAGTGTGGACACCGGTATGACGGCGCCGGACTGCAGGGGGTCGAAGGCTTCGGGAAACCGTGCCCTCCTGGCCAGCAGCGGAACGTTGAGGCCGTTGTGTGACTGGGCACTGACCAGGCCGACGTCGATGCCGTTGGCACTGGCCTCCGTGTAGGTGGCCAATGCGGCAGCGATGTAGCCATCATCAAGCGCGGAGTCCTGGTCAAGCGTGACGAGGAAATCCGGAGACCACGCCTTGAGCGCTTCATCGATGCCTGCGTTCAGTGCTGCCGCGATTCCCACGTTCTCGGGCATGCGCAGCACGGTGCATCCCAGCGCTTCCAGACCGTTCAGCACGCTGCTCGTTTGCTGGGGGTCGGAACCGTCGTCGACAACAACTGTATGAACGACTTGCTGGTTGAGTTTTTCGACCCTCTCGGGAAGGTCCTGGGGAGGGTGGAAGGCTGAAATAACAGCCACCACACGCGGGTCACTCTGGTGCGTCACGTCTTATAGTTCCTTCTCGCTTACCCAAATAGACCGTTCCAATGCGTCAGGGAACTGTCAGACAGCAGGCTTCAGTCTATCGCCGGGGCGGAGGGGCCTCCATTTGAACCCGGCCACTGGCGGGGGACAGGCGGCTGGAAGCCGCTCGCGCAGGCCGACGCGGTAGCATTGACCGGGGTGCTCATCTCCGGGCAAACAGATCCAACCCTGTGAATCTTCAAGAAAAGGACCTACCTGGCACATGGCCATTGATGTATTGCTTCCGTACTACGGCGACGTCGACCTGATGAAACTTGCCGCGCAAAGCGTCATGAGCCAGCAGTTCGAGGATTGGCGCCTCATCGTGGTCGACGACGGCTACCCCAGCCCGGAACCCCAGCGTTGGTTCGAATCCATGTCAGACCCCCGGGTCAGCTACCAGAAGAACGAAGAGAACCTCGGCGCCAACGGCAACTACCGCAAGGCGCTGGAACTGGCCGAAGCTCCCATTGTTGTGGTCATGGGTGCAGATGACATCATGCTGCCGAACTACCTCGACGTCGTATCCAAAGCGTTCGAAGCCTACCCCGAAGCCAGCGTTGTCCAGCCTGGCGTTCAGGTTATCGACGAGCAAGGGCGCGCGTGCTCCCCGCTGGTGGACATCGTCAAAAAGGTGTACGCACCGTCCACCAAGTCCACAGTCCTGCTGCAGGGCGAGAAGATGGCCACCAGCCTTGTCCGGGCCGACTGGGCGTACTTCCCGTCCCTGGCGTGGCGCACGGATGTTATCCGCCGTATCGGCTTCACGGAGGGGTTGCACGTGGTGCAGGACCTGGCGCTGCTGTTGGATATTGCAGCCGAAGGCGGCTCCATGGTGGTTGACCCGACGCTCGCGTTCCTCTACCGCCGCCATTCCGCATCGGACTCGTCGGTCAAGGCGCTTGACGGGCGCCGGTTCGACGAGGAGCGCGCGTATTTCGAAGGACAGGCACGGCGTTTCCGGGAACTTGGCTGGAACGGAACGGCACGCGCCGCGGCCTTCCACACGACGTCGCGGTTGAATGCAGCCACCCTGGTAGCACGATCACTGATGATCGGGAAAACCGATTCGCTGCCCAGGCTGCTGAAGCACGTGGTTTCCTAGCGGTTTGCTTAAAAAGGTGGCTGCCCCCAGATCCTGGGGGCAGCCACCTTTTTCGTTACGGCGCTGGTTCGGGAGGGAGCGTTTCGGGGTGAGTGCCGTTACCGGCGGCTGTGCCACCCTGCGCCAGGCTCTCTTCCAGCTGAAGGACTTTGAGCCGGAGGATACCTACTTCCTCCGCCAGGACGCGGACTTCGTCTTCCGCCTGGGACTGCTCGAAGGAGAGGTGCAGGCACACGGAAACCAGCAGCACGATCGCCATGGCGAACAGAAGGTTTGAAGGCACCTTCACGCCGAGCACTCCGCTGGACCAGAAGAGAAGCTGCGGAAAGGCCACCAGCACCAGGACGCCAATCCCGATGATGATCCAGATGACGGCGTACTTTTCGCGCAGGTGGCGGCGGCGCAGCATTTCAAAAATGATCAGCAGAATGACCAGCACAAAGATGAAGCCAACGAGGGTGGCCATGGAAACTCCTAGTTGGACGACGGTTCGTTCTTCTTGCGCGTCAACGCAAAGAGGAGGGCAAAGGCTGACCGGCCCAGGTAGATGGCGGCCTTGACGGGGTCGTGGCTTGGGGTCCCGCCCTGCCGTTCGCGCATCGAGACGCCCACTTGGCGCACGGTACATCCCGACCGGATGGCGACGACCAGGGAATCGATGGTGTCGCCCAGGTATTCGGCGGGGTAGTGGTCCACGTATTGGCGGATGGCCTTCGCATTGGCAGCGCGGAAACCGGACGTCACGTCCGTGAGACGGGTGCCCGCAATCCGCGAGATGGTCCAGGCAAGGACGTTCATGGCCCACTTACGGGGCCCCCGGACGGTGTACGTGCCCTTGTCCGCAAACCTGGCCCCGATGACGATATCCGCTTCCTGCAGGCCGTCGAGGACGGCCTTGATGTCACGAGGATCATGCTGGCCGTCGGAGTCCACCTGGATGACCCGCGTGTAGCCGTGCATTTTCGCGTATTTGAAGCCCGTCCTCATCGCTCCGCCCACGCCCATATTGAACGGGAGCTGCACCACCAGTGCACCGGCGTCGCGGGCAACCTGGGCAGTGTTATCGCGCGAGCCGTCGTCCACGACGAGGACGCTGCAGTCAGGGCCGAACTCGAACACTTCCCGGATGGTACCGCCGATGGCCTCCGACTCGTTCCAGGCCGGCATGATCACCAGGGTGCGGTGGGCTTGCTCTGCAGGAGTCATGCTTTATCGTTTTCCGCCTTTAGGTAGGCAGTCAGCCGCTCATCGGCATTGGCGACATCAAATCCGGTGGAGTGTGCCTTCGCCAGGTTCAGGGCACTCTTGAGCGGCCGCGGAGCGGCGGCCTTGTCCTTAAAGTAATCAGCAGTGGTGATTCCAGTGACATCAGTCCTGGAGGCGCCGGCCTGCTCGTAGACGTCCGCCGCTATGTCGGCCCAGCTTTTTACGGGTCCATCGTTGCTGAAGTTGTAGATACCGTAGGCGGCTTCGGTGGTCAGCAGGTGGCTGATGAAAGCTGCGATGTCCTGGGTGAAGGTCAGGCGGCCGGTCTGGTCATTGACCACCGCCGGCTTAATTCCTTTGCCTGCGAGGCTTGCCATGGTCCGGACAAAGTTGTTGCCTTCACCTATAACCCAGCTTGTACGCACAATGTAGTGGCGGGGGACGACACCTGCCACCGCCTCGCCTGCAGCCTTGGTTTGGCCGTAGACGCCCAGGGGTGTAGGGGGCTCGTCTTCGTCGTGGTTGTCGCGGCTCCCGTCAAAAACGTAGTCGGACGAGACGTGGACCAGCGTGAGGTCATGCTCGACGGCGGTGCGCGCCAGGTTGGCGACGGCCGTCACGTTAATGGCCCAGGCGGCAGCCCGGCCTTCCTCGGATTCGGCAGCGTCCACGGCGGTGTAGGCCGCGGCGTTGACGATGGCGGAGTAATTCTTCCAGTTCCGGTTCTTGTAGGAATCCTCCCTGGCGAGGTCGAACTCACCGCGGCCGGCGAACTCGACCCTTGCATCGCCGTCGTACTGTCCGCGCAGCGCCTTGCCCAGCTGGCCGTCGGCGCCGACGACGAGGATCTTCTTGGCCGGCATCGGGGCGACGTCTGCCATCCGGGGGTGGGCTTTGTCCTTGTCGGAGAGTTCAGCCTGCTCCAGCGGGATCGGCCAGGAAATGGCAGCGGTCTCGTCTGCCAGGTTCAGGAAGGTGTATTGTCCCTGGGCATCGGCGGACCAGTGGTCGTTGACCAGGTAGGTGTAGGCCGTGTTGTCCTCAAGGGTCTGGAACGCATTGCCGACTCCGCGCGGAATGAAGATGGCCTGGCTGGGGTCCAGCTCAGCGGTGAAGACGGCGCCGAACGAGGGCCCTTCACGCAGGTCAACCCACGCCCCGAAGATCCGCCCCGTGGCAACAGAGATGAACTTGTCCCACGGTTCGGCATGGATACCGCGGGTGGTTCCGGCTTTTTCGTTGAACGAGATGTTGTTCTGGACTGGCCGGAAGTCAGGCAGTCCAAGAGCCACCATTTTTTCCCGTTGCCAATTTTCCTTGAACCAGCCGCGGTTGTCGCCGTGGACAGGGAGGTCGTAGAGAACGACGCCGGGAATGGGGGTTGTGTGGCCGGAAAGCTTTTTCGAGAACTCCAGAGACATGGACTACTGGCCCTGTTCCTTGTATTTGGCTTCGGTGGCGGCTTTTTGCGGGCGCCACCACTGTTCGTTGTGGCGGTACCAGTCGATGGTGTCTTCGATGCCGGCGTCGAAGTTGGAGAACTGGGGTTCCCAGCCAAGTTCGTTGCGGAGTTTGGTGGAGTCGATGGCGTACCGCAGGTCGTGGCCGGGACGGTCCACTACATGGTCGTACGCGTCCGGGGCCAGGCCCATGTGCTTGAGGATCAGTTCAACGACGTCCTTGTTGTTCTTCTCGCCGTCGGCACCGATCAGGTACGTTTCCCCGATGGTTCCCTTGGCGATGATGGCCAGGACGGCGGAGGAGTGATCGTTGGCGTGGATCCAGTCACGGACGTTCTCGCCCTTGCCGTAAAGCTTGGGGCGGATCCCGTCGATCACGTTGGTGATCTGCCGGGGTATGAACTTCTCCACGTGCTGGTACGGGCCGTAGTTGTTCGAGCAGTTGCTGATGGTTGCCTGCAGCCCGAAGGAGCGCACCCAGGCGCGGACCAGGAGGTCCGAGCCGGCCTTCGTGGAGGAGTACGGGCTTGAGGGGTTGTAGGGGGTCTGCTCGGTGAACCGCTCGGGATCGTCCAGCTCGAGGTCGCCGTAGACCTCGTCGGTGGAGATGTGGTGGAAGCGCTTGCCGTGCTTCCGGGCCGCTTCGATCAGCGTGTAGGTGCCGATGATGTTGGTGTCCAGGAAGGGGCGGGGGTCATGCAGGGAATTGTCGTTGTGCGATTCTGCTGCGTAGTGGACCACGACGTCGGTGCCCGCGACGAGTCCGTCCACGATGCCGGCGTCGGCGATGTCACCCTCAACGAAGGTGAAGCGGTCCTCGGGCAGGCCGCGCAGTGATTCAAGATTGCCGGCGTAGGTCAGCTTGTCCAGAACAGTGACATGGTCATCAGTGTTTTCCAATACATAGTGGACAAAGTTTGAGCCAATGAAGCCGGCTCCGCCGGTCACAAGAAGTCGCTGCATAATTCCCAAGGGTACCGGATTTGCCGCTGCACTTAGCGAAGGGAAAGATGGGGACATGCGCGGAATAATACTTGCCGGCGGAACCGGCTCAAGGCTCCACCCCATCACACTGGGTGTCAGCAAACAGTTGGTCCCTGTCTATGACAAGCCGATGATCTACTACCCGCTGTCAACCCTCATCCTCGCCGGGATCCGGGACATTCTAATTATCACCACCCCGCATGACGCCGAGCAGTTCGAGCGGCTCCTCGGAGATGGCTCCCGTTTCGGTGTTTCCATCACGTACAAGCAGCAGCCCTCGCCGGACGGGCTGGCCCAGGCCTTTGTACTCGGTGCAGAGCACATCGGCGACGACAGTGTGGCCCTCGTGCTGGGGGACAACATCTTCTACGGCCAGGGCATGGGTACCCAGCTGCGCCGGTTCAAGACCATCGACGGCGGCGCCGTCTTCGGGTATTGGGTCAAGGATCCGTCGGCCTACGGCGTGGTGGAGTTCGATGAGCAGGGCAAGGCACTGTCCCTGGAAGAAAAGCCAGCTGCACCGAAGAGCCACTACGCGGTGCCCGGACTGTACTTCTACGACAACAACGTGGTGGACATTGCGAAAAACCTGAAGCCCTCCGCCCGCGGAGAGCTTGAAATTACGGATGTCAACCGTAAATATCTCGAAGCGGGAAAGCTGCAGGTGGAGATCCTGCCGCGGGGGACTGCCTGGCTGGACACCGGGACATTCAATGACCTGAACGACGCTTCCAACTTCATCCGCACCGTCGAGAACCGGCAGGGTCTCAAGATCGGGGCACCGGAAGAGATCTCGTGGCGCTTGGGCTTCCTGACGGACGACGAGTTGCGGGAACGTGCTGAGCCGCTCGTCAAGAGCGGTTACGGGGCGTACCTTCTGGAGTTGCTGGCCGAGAGCAACAACTAGCCGGGGCCAGCAGAAAGGGGGGTGAAGCCAAGCTTCACCCCCCTTTCTGCTGGCCGGGCGGCCCTTAGTACGTCAGGGTCCGGCAACCCAGCCCCGTGTTGCCGGTGGTGAAGGGGGAGACTCCGATCCCGTAGGTGCACAACGTATATGTTCCACGGACCGTGGTTTTGACGTTGACTGAATATCCGTGGGTACCCGTGATGCCGAAAGCCTTGTTTGCATCGGGCCGGTCCACCGTCGTTGAGAACACGTATCCCGTGGTCTTGCCGTCGGGGCCGGTGACATAAGCGTGAACAGGATTCGAAAGGGTGGGCATGTCCGGGTCGTAGGTCCACCCAGTCGCCTCCAGCGAAGTAACCCCCGCAGCCGTCTTGATTGCTACTGAGTCGAGCACACCCACCGGTACCCCGCTCTTGCCGGCGTCAGCCGTGCGGCAGCCTATCAACGGGTTGCTGGACGCCAGGGGGCTGGGCGCGATGGCGTAGGCACAGGCAGTGTAGACGCCGGGGCTGGTGATGGGAATCGAGGGAGCGAAGCCGTGGTCGCCCGTCACGCCGAACGAAGTATTGACGTCAGCCCTGGGGCGGGCCGCATTGAAGGCATATCCCTTTGTGGTTCCATCAGGTGCGGTGACATATATGTGCACGTCGATGGACCGCGAGGCATCTGCTTTGTCCACGGCCCAGCCGGCGAGCGACAGCGAGGCAGAGGTGGTCGTCTTGTTGACTGTTAGGCTGTCGAGGCTCCCGATAGGTGGTGCGACCGCTCCGACATCAACGCTGCGGCAGGACAGCAAGGGATTCCCCGGGGCAAGCGGGCTGAGCGCTATTGCGTACGTGCAAACCTTGTACTGTCCCGGTGCCGTGATCGGTATGGCGGCAGCAAAGCCATGGCTTCCTGTTACTCCCAGTGCGCTGTTGACATCGGCCCGGGCCTGGGACGCCGAGAACGGGTAGCTCTTAGTGGTGCCGTCCGGTGAGGTCACGTAGACGTGGACAGGGATGGACCGTGTTGAGTCCCCGCGGTCCAGTGCCCAACCACGAACTGAAAGTGCGGCTGTGGTGGACGTCTTTATCAGGGATGCGTCATCGAAGCTGCCAATGGGGGCGGCCGCCGGGGCGAAGTTCAGCTGCCTGCAGCCGATCTCGGTATTGCCGTACTGGCCTATGGCGTAAACACAGAGTTTGTAGGTTCCGGGCGCCGTGACGGGAATATCGCGCTGGTAGCCATGATTGGCGCCCATCCCCAACGCCTGGTCCACGTCGGGTCGCGAAAGATTCGCGGGCATGACGTAACCGGTCCTGGTACCGTCCGGCGCCGTCAGGTAGGCGTGGGCTTCTGTTGCTGTCGCCGGGTTGGCGCCGTCGATTGCCCAGCCCCGAAGGGAAAGCGTGACCTTGTCTGCGCTCCGCACTTCCTTGGCGTCATCAATGCTGCCTAAGGGCGGTTCGGTGCCCTTCGCGTCAATCGACTTGCAGCCGATTTCAGTATTGCTGAAGGCGCCAATGGCGTAGGCGCAGACCTGGTAGGTTCCTGATTTCTGAATCTGGATGCCTTGCTGGAAGCCATGTTGCCCGGTGACTCCAAGGGCGGCGTTCACATCCGGGCGGGATATGTTGGCGGGGAGTGCATAGCCGGTGCGTACTCCGTCCGGGCCGGTGACATAGACATGCGCCTGCGTCGAGGCAGAGGAATTGGCAAAGTCGACGGCCCAGCCGCGCACGTTCAGCTGCGTGGTGGATCCGACTCGCTGCACCGAGAGGTCGTCGAAGGACCCGTCGGGAGCCGCGGCACCGGCGAACGTCCGCAAGGAGGCGTAGTCGCCGTTCCAGACGTTGGAATCGCCGGCGAGGGGGCCAGTGGAACTGTATTGCCAGATGCTGTAAGTGCTCCAGCTACCCGTCGGGACAGGGCCGGCATTGTTGGTGGCAGAGCTGGGGTAGGCGGCCATCCACAGTGGGTAATCACCGAACCCGGCAGGGTTGCCCACGCATTGGTTCCACCAGCTGGTATTGGTGTAGATCACGGGAAGCCGCCCGGTCAACGAACGCATTGTATTGCCGAAGTCCCGGATCCAGGACTGCAGCTGTGCTGCGGACATGTTGTAGCAGGTGTTGCCGAAGTAGAAGCCATTGATCGTCCGGCCCTCGTAAGGGTTGAACTCAAAGTCCAGAACCGGAGGCATCGTATAACCGTCCGAGGACCATCCGCCGCCATTTTGCACGAAGTAGCGGGCCTGGTCTGCGCCCGACGACCAGTTGGGGATGGCGAAGTGGTAGGCGCCCCTGATCATGCCAACGTTCCGCGCTCCCTGGTATTGGGAACTGTAGGAGGGATTGGTGTAGTAGTTCCCCTCAGTTGCTTTCACATAGGCGAACCGAGCCCCCATGTTCCACTGCTGTCTCCAGTCCACGGTTGGCTGGTGGCCGCTCACGTCGAGCCCCTGGACGCCGAACGTGGGCATCCAGGTGCCTTCGCTGGACAGTGCTTCGGAACTGAGCTTCCTCACGGATTCCGAGGGGGCGGAGCGCACTACCCGTGCAGATCGCTGGCCCATTTCGGCGCCGCCAATCCCGACGGCTTCAGCCATGGACTGCTGGGCTTCCGGAGAGGGTGCCGGAGCCGGCGGCTCGGTGGCTGCCGCAAGCTCCTGCGATGCCGGGGCAGGTCCGCCTGAAGACGGCGGGGCGGGGGTCGGCGGTGTGGTCGGCGCACTTGCTTCGGGTGCTGCCGACGCCGTTGGTGAGGGCGCCGGTTCAACAGCCAAGGCCGCGCCCGTAATTCCGGGGCTTGCCATTAGCGAGGCTGCCAGCAGCATGACCCACAGCGATTTCACGGCGGGGCGACGGGACTGAGACGGGTTCCGCTTCATATTGGCTCCGGAGACAATGTGGCGCTCTCCTGAGCGCTCATTTAGATAACTGGCCAAATGCTCCCCCCAGGGAGGCACCTGACCGTGGTAATTCGACAATTAACGCGCTCACCATAGCACTGGTGTGACCAGCGTAACCAGTGGTTCTTTTGGGGCTGGAGTGATAGAGAGCCTCACGATGGTGGCTTATCCACATTCCGGGAAATATGACTTGTTGCCATGAGGTAGCCTCCCTAGGCTGGACGCAATTGAACTGCCTCCGCCGGGGGCGGCAGTCAACTGGGGGAAACTGGCGTGGATGCTCTGGGGATAGTCGAGGACGAAGTCCGGGAACTGATCAGGCGCAGGGGACTCGACCCGCTCAACCAATCAGGCGAAGTGCGGCGCCTTGTCGACGCCGCGGTGACGGACTACGACGAACGGGCCCTCATGGGACCACTTCCGCCGCTGGGTTCC
This sequence comes from Arthrobacter sp. Leaf137, assembly GCF_001423525.1. Classification (GTDB taxonomy): domain Bacteria; phylum Actinomycetota; class Actinomycetes; order Actinomycetales; family Micrococcaceae; genus Arthrobacter. The sequence continues at coordinate 117,489 of NZ_LMOI01000024.1, forward strand.
CTGGACGCAGCGCGGCGGTTTCTGTTCGACGCCGTTGCGCGCTTCGGCGTGCTCCAGCCGCTGCTGGACGATCCCTCGATAGAAGAAATCTGGCTGAATGCTCCCAACGAAATCTATGTGGCACGCAATGGGGAATCAGAGTTAACCTCGCTCAGCCTTACTGAGCAGCAGGTGCGCGACATGGTGGAAAGGATGCTGAAGAGTTCCGGCAGGCGCCTGGACATGTCATCTCCGTTTGTGGACGCTGCCCTCCCTGACGGCTCCAGGCTCCACGTCGTCATTCCGGACGTGACGCGCCGCCACTGGGCCGTGAACATTCGAAAGTTTGTTGTCAAAGCCAGCCGGCTCGAACACCTGGTGGAGCTCGGCACCCTGACGCCGCAGTCGGCTCGGTTCCTCGGCGCGGCTGTGTCCAGTGGGCTGAACATCCTGGTATCAGGGGCAACCCAGGCCGGTAAGACCACCATGTTGAACTGCCTCGCCGCCAGCATCGGCAGCCGGGAGCGGGTCATCACGGTGGAAGAGATCTTTGAGCTGCAGTTTCCCCTGCGGGACGTGGTGGGACTCCAGTGCCGGCAGCCGAACCTTGAAGGAACAGGTGAGATCCCACTCCGGCGCCTCGTCAAGGAAGCCCTGCGCATGCGGCCCGACCGCCTTGTGGTCGGTGAAGTACGGGAAGCCGAAAGCCTCGACATGCTGATTGCGCTCAACAGCGGACTTCCCGGAATGTGCACGGTCCATGCCAATTCCGCCCATGACGCCGTCACCAAGATCTGCACGCTTCCCCTGCTGGCGGGCGAAAACATCTCGTCGGCATTCGTCGTTCCAACGGTGGCATCCTGCATAGACCTGGTGGTCCACTGCAGCCGGCTTGCCAACGGACGCCGGGAGGTAACAGAGATCCTTTCCCTTGGGCGGCGGGTTGAAAACGGAATCATCGAGTCATCACCGGTGTTTGCCATGGCGGACGGCGTTCTGCAGGCACGCGCCAACGCGATGCCCGCAATAGAGAAGTTTGCCCGGGCAGGCTATGACGTTGCAGCCCTGCTGGACCCACGATGATGTCTGCACTGCTGGGAGCCACTGCGGGAACGGGCCTGTTCCTTGTTTGGTGGTCACTGTGGGAATCGCCGGAGCGCAAGCCCCGCCAACGGCCGCCCAGCCGGATCGCGGATCTGCTGGCCGCCGCAGGAGTGGAAAAAGTTTCCGTGGGCGGACTGCTTGGAACGTGCCTTGGCTTGGGACTGTTCGTCGTCCTGGTCTTCTTCGCCGTGAGCAGGTCGTGGCCGATTGCTGTGTGCTTCGGACTGTTCGCCGGCTGGCTTCCACTCACCATCCTTCGGTGGCGCGCGAAGAAGCGGACTGCCCTTCTCCGCCAGCTGTGGCCCGACGTCGTTGACCATCTGCGGTCAGCGATCCGAGCCGGACTCCCGTTGCCTGAGGCGCTCATCCAATTGGGTGATAAGGGGCCCGAAGAGCTCAGGCCGGTCTTTCGCGAATTTGGCGCGGACTACAGGGCCGGAGGACAGTTTGATGGTTCCCTGAACAAGCTGAAGAACCGGCTCGCCGACCCCGTGGCCGACCGGATCGTCGAAGCCTTGCGGCTGACTCGTGAGGTCGGAGGGTCTGACCTCGGCAAGTTACTGGGAACCCTCGCCGAGTTCCTCCGCGAAAACGCCCGAACGCGCAGCGAACTCGAAGCCCGCCAGTCCTGGACCGTCAATGCTGCCCGTCTTGCCGTCGCAGCGCCGTGGATCGTGATGCTTCTCCTCGCCACCCGGCCCGAGGCTGTGCAGGCATACAACACAGCCATGGGGGCTGCGGTCCTCCTCGGCGGGCTCGTGATCTCGTTGGTCTGCTACTCAACGATGCTCAGGATCGGCGCCCTGCCCCAGGACGAACGGGTGCTTCGATGATGACTGTGTCACCGGCCGCCGCCGTTTGCGGCGCGGTCCTCGGAATCGGACTGTGGCTGGTCATTTTCAGGTCTCCGCTCATGCGGGCGACGACTCTGACCCAGCGCATTGAGCCCCAGCTCAAATCGCAGAACCTGGAGTCGCGCCTTCTGTCCGGAGAACACACCCTGACGCCCTTCGGACCGCTGGAGCGGATCCTCCGCCCGTTTATCCGCGACAGCATTTCCGCCCTGGGGAAAATGAGTCCTGCTCCGGGGGCAACAGCCCGCCGGCTCGCGCAGGCCGGAATCGGCAAGTCGGTCATAGATTTTCGCGCCGAACAGATTATGTGGGCAGCTGCAGGATTCGCCCTGTCTTCGGCCATTGTCGCCGTGGGGGCTGCGGCCGGAAGGTTCAACGCCCTGCTGGCTGCTGTGGCCATCATCGGCAGCGGGGTGGCGGGCTTTGCTGTTCGGGACTACTGGCTGGGTGTGCAGGTCCGCAGGAGGGAAGAACGGATGATGGCCGAGTTTCCCAGTCTCGCCGAACTGATGGCCCTGGCCGTCGGTGCAGGGGAGAGTGCCACCGGAGCCCTGGACCGGGTGTGCCGGAGCGCCAAGGGCGAGTTGTCCAAGGAGTTCTCCACGATCCTGGCAGAAACGCGGGCTGGCAAGCCCCTGACCAACGCCCTCCAGGAGTTCTCCGCGCGTACGGACCTTGCACCACTCGTCCGGTTTGTGGACGGAATCGTTGTTGCGGTCGAACGGGGGACACCCCTCGCGGACGTACTGCGTGCGCAAGCCCAGGATGTCCGCGACACAGCGAAGCGGGACTTGATGGAAGCCGCAGGAAAGAAGGAAATTGCCATGATGGTGCCCCTCGTCTTTGGTGTGCTTCCCCTGACGGTGGTATTTGCCGTCTTTCCCGGCATCGCCGCCATCAGCCTGGGGCTCTAATGGCGTCAATTGATCGGGGCGAAAACAGCATGCAATCCATGACAACGCCGTCAACGGCACGGAAAACAACAAGGGACAGGAACAGTAGATGAAGACTCAAGTACTCCGCTGGGCAGTATTACTGGTTGCGGTCGCCGCCTCACCCGGCGCCTGGGCCACCAAGGGCGTCCGGCGCCCGGCCCGATACCGTTTCCCTGCCGTCCATCGCCGCGCGCAACAGCGAGGAACGTCCCACGTTGCCGATGATCCCGAGAGGGGTGATGTTCCTGGGTGGGTAATGATCACCCTGATGTCCGCGGTGCTCGTAGCTGCTCTGCTGGCGCTTGCCGGTCCCGCGCTTGAGGCCATGTTCAACCAGGCAATGGACAAGGTGGGCAACTAGCCCCATGGCCGCTTCCGTACGCGTCTCGGGTCGCGGCCAGCCAGGTGTCCTAGGCCGGGAACAGGGTTCGGCAGTCGTGGATTTTGTGCTGGTGGGTGGCCTGCTCACGATGTTCTTCCTGGCAATTCTCCAACTGACCCTTGTACTGCACGTCCGGAACACGCTGATTGACGCGGCAGCTTCTGGCGCGCGGTACGGAACACTCGCAGACCGGGGCCCTGGTGACGCGGAAGAACGGACCCGCGGCCTCATCATGACTGCCCTGAACCCATCCTTCGCTGAGGAGATCAGCACGAACGAAGTGACCGTTCAGGGCCTTAGGACGCTGGAAGTAACGGTCCGGGCTCCCATGCCTGTAGTGGGGTTGATCGGACCCCGGGGAATGTTGGAGGTGACGGGACATGCCGCCGTACAGCCGTGACGTCCGCCGAGTGTTCCGGCGTGTCCGTTGCCGGTTACTCGAGGCGTTGTGCCGGGGACCGGAACCATCCGGCCTGCAAGCGGCCGGGCGCAGTGAGCAGGGAAGTGCGGTTGTGGAGTTCACGTTTCTTGCCCTGCTGCTGATGGTCCCGCTCGTTTACTTCATCATCACCGTCGCGCAGATGCAGGGTGGCTCGTTCGCCGTGGTGGGGGCGGCAGACCAGGCTGCGAAGGTCTACGTCGCCCAAGCCGACAGCGCGTCAGCCCAGGCGGCCGCGGAGCAGGCCGTGGCGTTGGCACTGGCCGACTTTGGACACAGCCCGGACCAGGCCTCGATGGCAACAACCTGTGACCCCGCTGACTGTCACGCGCCGGGCACTGCTGTGACCGTCACCGTCAGGTTGTCCATCCCGCTGCCGTTCGTACCGTTCCAGGATGGCGTCCGGCTCTCTGCCACCGAGGTGGAGGCCGCCGCTACCCAAATTGTGGGGAGGTTCCGGTGAGGGAATCGACATCCGAGGACGGCCAGATAACGGTAATGATTATCGGATATGTGGCCTTGGCACTCCTGGTGGCCACAGTCGTGATGGGAATTTCTTCCGTCTACCTGGAGCATAAGCGACTGCTGTCCCTGGCTGACGGCGCCTCCCTTGCTGCAGCGGACAGCTATACGCTGGGTGAGGTGGCGACCCAGGGCGGCAGCCCATCTGCCGTCCTTAACCCCGCGCGTGTTCGGAGTGTCGCGGCTGACTTTGTTGCCCGGAGCCCCGCCTCGGCACGGTTTGACGCCCTGGCAGTTGCCGGGGCAACCGGTACTCCGGACGGCTCTACCGCTGTTGTGGTGCTCACCGCCGCGGTGCATCCGCCGGTGGTGAACTTCCTGGTCCCAGACGGAATCCTGATTGAGGCGACGTCGACAGCGCGCTCGCGGTTAACGCGGTAGGCAGGCAAACCCGGGGCCGGGTGCAAAGAACCGTGCCTTTCGCCGGATAGCGTAGGCTTAAACGACCATGGCCAATATTGATTTTTCCGCTGAAATCCGCGCGCTCCGCGCCACCTACGAGTCCATTGAACGGGTTACCGACATGGACGCGCTGAGGGAAGACATTGCCGAACTCAGCGAGCGTGCAGGGGAGCCGGACCTGTGGGACGATCCCGCTGCGGCGCAGAAAATCACCTCCCGACTCTCGCACCGGCAGTCAGAGCTGGAGCGTCTGACAACCCTGGCATCGCGCATCGACGATCTTGAAGTCCTGGTGGAGCTCGGCCAGGACGAAGGTGACGCCGACTCCATGGGAGAGGCGGCAGCAGAGCTGGAATCGATCCAGAAGGCGCTGAAGAACCTGGAGGTGGTCACCCTCCTGTCCGGCGAGTACGACGAGCGCGAGGCTGTGGTCTCGATCCGTGCCGGCGCCGGCGGCGTGGACGCCGCCGACTTTGCCGAAATGCTGATGCGGATGTATCTCCGCTGGGCAGAGCGCCACGGGTATCCCACCACAGTCATGGACACGTCATACGCCGAGGAAGCCGGGCTCAAGTCGGCCACGTTCGAGGTCAAGGCCCCATACGCGTTCGGTACCCTCAGCGTTGAGGCCGGCACCCACCGGCTGGTGCGGATCAGCCCCTTCGACAACCAGGGGCGGCGCCAAACGTCCTTCGCCGCGGTGGAGGTCATTCCGCTGATCGAGCAGACGGACTCGATCGAGATCCCGGATAACGAGATCCGGGTCGACGTTTTCCGGTCCTCCGGTCCGGGCGGCCAGTCCGTGAACACCACAGACTCCGCTGTCCGGCTCACGCACATTCCCACCGGCGTGGTGGTGTCGATGCAGAACGAAAAGTCACAGCTGCAAAACCGGGCAGCAGCACTGCGCGTCCTGCAGTCCCGCCTTCTGCTGTTGAAGAAGGAACAGGAAGACGCCGAGAAGAAGGCGCTGGCCGGGGACGTCAAGGCATCCTGGGGAGACCAGATGCGCTCATACGTCCTGAACCCGTACCAGATGGTCAAGGATCTGCGCACCGAACACGAGGTGGGCAACACCTCGGCTGTTTTCGACGGCGAGATCGACGACTTCATCGACGCTGGCATCCGCTGGCGCACTGACAACCGTAACGCTGAGAAGTAGGGCCGGAACACCGTCACTGCGGATCGGCCTACCGCGACACGCCCCCAAAGCCGCGTCTTAAGCAGCCAATCCTGCGTATAGTCGAGGGGCCGGGGCCCTACTTCCCCCAACGAACACCCGTGCACCGGCTGCAGAACTGGGCTGCATTCCGCATCAGCCATGCCCTGCAGGGTACTTAGGGCCATGATCCGATTCGAAAATGTCACCAAGGTCTACGACCAGAAGGCCCGGCCGGCGCTGGACTCCATCAACCTTGAGATCGACCGCGGCGAATTCGCGTTCCTCGTCGGAGCATCGGGCTCCGGAAAATCAACCTTCCTCCGGCTCGTGCTCAAAGAGGACCGCGCCACCTCGGGAGCCGTCTACGTGGCCGGCCAGAACGTCGCGAAGATCTCGAGCTGGCGGGTACCCCGCCTCCGCCGCGGCATTGGCGTGGTCTTCCAGGATTTCCGCCTCCTGCCCCAAAAGAACGTCTTCGCTAACGTGGCTTTCGCCATGCAGGTCATCGGCAAGAGCCGCAGCGTCATCCGCGACACCGTCCCTGAGGTCCTGAAGACCGTGGGGCTCGAAGGCAAGGAGCACCGGATGCCTCACGAGCTCTCCGGCGGCGAGCAGCAGCGTGTCGCCATTGCCCGGGCCGTCGTGAACCGCCCCGGCATCCTCCTCGCTGACGAACCAACCGGAAACCTGGACCCCACCACCTCCATGGGCATCATGGGAGTGCTGGACAAGATCAACCAGAATGGCACCACGGTGGTCATGGCCACCCACGACGACGACATCGTCAACGAAATGCGCAAAAGGGTGGTGGAGCTCAAGAACGGCGTGGTGATCCGCGACGAAGCCAAGGCACTCTACACCTCGATGATTCCGGTCATCGGACAGTCCAGGAGACTCAAAGACGCCAGCGGCAGGGACGAACCCGACGCCCGCCCGGCGGACGAAGGCCGTGAAGGTGAGGCGCAGCGATGAGGCTCGCATTCATCCTTTCCGAAATCGGCAGCGGCCTGCGCCGCAACCTATCGATGGTGGTCTCGGTCATCCTGGTCACGTTCGTCTCTCTGACGTTCGTGGGTGCCGCCGGAATGCTCCAGATGCAGATCAACCAGATGAAGGGCTACTGGTACGACAAAGTCCAGGTAGCCGTCTTCCTTTGCAGTGACGGCTCGACGGCCACCGGCTGCGCAGGCGGTTCGGTCACCCCGGAGCAGCAGGACAGCCTCAACACCCTGCTCGAGTCCCCGGCAGTGGCCCAATACATCAATGACTTTCAGTTCGAGTCCAAGGAAGATGCCTACAAGCACTTCAAGGACCAGTTCTCGAACTCACCGATTGTCGATTCCGTAACCCCCGACCAGTTGCCGGCTTCCTTCCGGATCAACATGAAGGACCCGGAAAAGTACGAAATCATCAGTGAAACCTTCAGCTCCCAGCCCGGGGTGGAAACCGTGATCGACCAGCGTCAGCTGCTGGAGCGGCTTTTCTCGGTGATGAACGGGGCTTCCCTCGTTGCGGTAGGCATCGCGGGTGTCATGATCGTGTGTGCCATCCTGCTGATTGCCACCACCATCCGGCTTTCGGCTTTCAGCCGCAGGCGGGAAACCGGGATCATGCGCCTCGTGGGAGCCTCGAAGACCGTGATCCAGCTGCCCTTCATCCTCGAAGGCGTCATCGCAGCGGTGATCGGTGCAGCCCTTGCCTCGGCAACGCTGTGGGCCGTGGCCCACTTCTTCCTGGGGGAGTACATGTCCAAGCAGTATCCGGACACCGCGTTCATTTCCTCGGGCCAGACACTGATCCTGGTGCCTGCACTGCTGATCCTTGGCGGATCCTTGGCTGGAATTTCGTCCCTCTTGACCCTTCGCAGATATTTGCGCGTTTAGGCTATGCAAACCGACCGAGGAATGCCGATGAACGTAACGTCAGAAAATCCCTTGCGCCTGCGACCGAGGCGTCATGCAGCGCGCCGCTCGGCGCTCCTGAGCGGGGTACTCGCCGTCGTCCTCGCTTCCGGGCTCGCCTCGTCCATACCACCGGCATTCGCCGATGAGCTGGAGGACAAGCAGGCCGCGCTCCAGGCCGAAGCGCAACGCGTCCAGCAGTCATTGGAGTTCGTTGACTCGAGGATTGCGAAGGCCGCCGGTGACCTGGTCCTGTACCAGGGCCAGCTGCCCGGCGCCCAGCAGGCGCTGCTCGAAGCGCAGGGGCGCGTGGCCAGCGCAGTCAAGGAAGTCGAGGCACTGTCCGCCCGCGTTGACATGGCGCAGCAGAACAAGGCGAAAATCACCCAGCAGCTGGAAACCGACAAGCAGAAGATCGCCGACACCAAGAAACTGATCGGCCAGATCGCGACACAGGCATACAAGTCAGGCGGTGTCCCCTCCAACCTGTCCCTGTTCTTTGGTTCGAACAACGGCGGCAGCCTCACCGACACCATGGACCTGGCGGATCAGGCCATGCGCAGCCAGAACGCAGCCATGGACAAGTTGAGCCAGCAGAACGCCACCAACGTCAACTCCGAGGCACGCCTTCAGGCCGTGGAAGCGGAAATCAAGGATCTGAAGGCCAAGGCTGACGCCGCCCTTGAGCGCGAGAAGGCGGCCCGCGATGAAGCCGCCGCCAAGAAAGCCCAGGTTGACCAGCTGATCGCTGATACGACGCGACTCGACGCTGAACTGCAGGCCGCCAAGCCGGGAATCCAGGCCCAGCTCGCCGGAGTCCAGGCAAGCCAGAACCAGGTGGCCAACGAGATTGCCGAACGGGATCGCAGGGCCCGGGAGGCATGGGAAGCCGAGCAGCGCCGGTTGGCCGAAGCAGCTGCTGCGGCCGCCGCCGCCGCGGCCGCGGCAGCGAACCGCCCGGCACCGCCGGTCCAGCCGTACGTTCCGCCTGCTGCCGGATCGCCGTCGGCCTTTGGTCTTCGCCACCCGTTCGACGGCAGCATTCCCATCACGTCCGGATTTGGTTGGCGCACCACTCCGCCAGGGACCATCGATTTCTACGGCCAGGGCGGCTATGTCCACACCGGTATCGATTTCGGCGCCGCCTGCGGTACCCCGGTGTACGCCGCAGCAGCCGGTGAAGTCTTCAGCTCCGGCTGGAACTCCGCAGACGGCGGCGGCTGGCGGGTGAAGTTGGACCATGGGGTGGTGCAGGGCAACTCGCTGACCACCATTTACTACCACAACTCCAGCATCGTGGTGTCGAACGGGCAGAGGGTCTCGCAGGGCCAGCTCATCGCGTACTCCGGCAGTACCGGCAACTCCACGGGCTGCCACGCCCACTTCGAAACCTGGCTGAACGGTGCCGCCGTCGACCCGATGGGCCTGCTCTAGGGCTGCGCGGCCCTGCCGTACACTGGTATGACTCCGCTGCGACCCGGCCGGAGGACATTTCGATTTGATTGAGGAGCTGTTCCGTGCCCAAAGAAAGTGGCCGTAAGGTGGTGGCCACCAACCGCAAGGCCCGGCATGATTACCACGTGCTGGATACCTATGAGGCCGGCATTGCGCTGATGGGCACCGAAGTGAAATCCCTCCGCGAGGGGCACGCGTCCATGGTGGACGGGTTCTGTACCTTCTACAACGACGAATTGTGGATGGAAGCCATCCATATCCCGGAGTACAACCAGGGCAGTTGGACCAACCATGCTGCCCGGCGCCGCCGAAAGCTGCTCCTGCACCGCGAAGAGCTCATCAAGATCTCCCGCAAGGTCCAGGAAGCCGGCTACACCATCGTGCCTCTCCAGCTCTACTTTGTGGATGGCCGCGCGAAGGTTGAAATAGGCGTAGCCCGCGGCAAGCGCGAGTATGACAAACGCCAGACACTCCGCGAACAGCAGGACAACCGCGAAGCCCAGCGCGAGATGCGGGAACGCAACAGGCGGCGCGGCTGAACGGTGTTGCCCGGAATGAATCCGGCACAACATGCGTTACTATAAATAGTCCGGCGGGTACGCCCGGGGGATTGGGTAACACCGATTGGTAACAAAATACGGGGATGATCGGTTTCGACGATGTTAGTCGCGACAGGTGAAGCGGGCCGAGGATGCAGAATTATCTCGTAAACGCTGTCTGCAAACCAATAAGTGCCGAATCTAAGCGCACTGACTTCGCTCTTGCTGCCTAAGCAGTAAGACAGTCCGTCAGCCCGAGGTTGCTATTGCCCCGGATCCTGGCGTCATTTAGATAGCCACTGCTGTTTACCCCCGTCATCGGGGTAAACGGGACTCTTAGATGACTGGGCCCGGATCAGCCAGCTGTTTGCAGCATGGCTGGGGCCGAGAAAGTCCGACGCAAACTGCGCCCGGAGAAGCCCTGACAACACGACATCGGACGGGGGTTCAATTCCCCCCATCTCCACACCCCTGCGGTGATTCGGGACATCCCTTGCGGATGAGTCGAGTCACCGAAAAAACACCCCGGTCTTCGGACCGGGGTGTTTTTCTTTGCCCGGATTGAGCGGGCTGGTATCCCAGGCCGGGGCCGGGCCCTGGACCGCCGGGCCGGGCCCTGGACCACGGTGACCCAGGGCCCGATTCCTCAGACTTCTGGAGGCAGGATTATTGCCGGGCCTCGTTGAACCGTTGCGCCACTACGGGCATCAGCGAGTGGATGTAGCTCCGTGAGGCGTGGTCGAAATCGGCGTAGACCTGCAGGCCGCCGATGACCGCGTAGCAGGTCTGGTCGTCACAGAACTGGTCAGACATGTCGAGCACCTTCACCGAGGGCTTGCCCATGCCGACGGCCGCACTCGCAATCGGGTCCGGCACCAAGGCTTCGGCCCGGGGGTTCGCGCAGTTAATGGGCTGTTGCTGGTTGAGCGCCACGCAGTCCGGGCTGCTGTGGCGCAGCGTCAAGGGGGGATCGCGGAAGACGAAGACCCGGGAGCCCGCACCTGTCCAGGCGAGGAACCGCTTGGCGACGGCATCGCCGTACTGTTCCAACTGGGGGCGGCCGGTGCCATCGTCGATCGTTTCCCCGGCGCCGAAGGAGGAAGCGAAGACCATGCCGGGTTTTTCCTGGACAATCCTGTCGGTCACCTGCTTGCTCCAGTCCAGGCACCGTTTCTGGGAGCGTGCGTCATCCGCGGGTTCGCCCATGAAAGCGACACGCTTTACTTCGACGAACGGACAACCACCCACCATGGATTCCTTCAGCTTCCACTTGTGCAGCCGCGCCAGCTCATACAGGGCGCTCTTCCACTGCTCCGCATGCGAGTCGCCGATCAGCCAAACAGTTGCCGAGGCCGGCGCGCCGCCCGTGAAATCACACTCCGTCAGGAGTTTCTGGTCCTCAAAAACGACCGGGTCTGCCGCCGGGTGGCATTCCGGGGCGTCAAAGCGCGGAGCCTCGTTCGGCCCCACGTTGGCAACCCGGGCAGCGCCAAAGGGATCACCGCAATCATTTCCCGGGTCCAGGCTCCGCGCGCCGTAGCAGGGGTCCCCGGAAAGGTTCTGCAGCTTGGCTGTCTCTGCCTCCTGCGCCTTTCCGAAACTCAGCAAAAGGCCTCCGCACAAGGCACAGACGGTGGCCATGGCAGCCGCCGTGACCAGGACGACCCGGAGCGGTCTGGCCCCCTTCAGGAGTTTGGTGCGGCCCGGGTCTTCGACAAGTCTCTTCGACGCGTAGGAGAGCCCGATGGCCAGTGCCAGGATGCCGAGTTTGTCCAAGGTCCCCAGCGGGCGGCTAAGGATGGCCGGCGCCAGGACTATGAGCGGCCAGTGCCACAGGTACAGCGAGTAGGACACATCGCCGACGAACTGGATTGGCTTGGCGGCAAGGACCTGGTTGGGCGACCAGAAGGGGCTGTTCGGCCCCGAAGCAATCACCAGCACAGTACCGAGGACGGGAACTGCGGCAGCGAAGCCGGGGAAGAACGTGTGCTCATTGAACGTCAGGGCGGAAAAGGCGATCAGGCTGTGCCCCAGCCACTGCGCTGTTCCAGAGAGTGCCAAATGGTAGGAGGGCAGCCGCAGGCGCAAGGATCCCAAAGCGTGGGCGCCTCCGATGGCCACCAGGGCCCCGGCACCGAACTCCCAGACGCGGGCCGGCGTGACAAAATAGGCCGGGCTCTTGTTGGTGTACGTAAACCAGATGCAAAACACCAGCGCGATGACACTGGCAAGCGCGACCCCCAGGGTCAGTAGCGCCCGACGGCGGAGCCGGAACCTGACCGCGGCCGTAAAAAGTCCGAGCATCAGTAGGGGCCAGACCAGGTAAAACTGCTCCTCCACGGAGAGCGACCAATAATGCTGCACCGTGGACGCGGCTTCGTTGTGCGCTGAATAGTCCACGGATTTAGCGGCCAGAACCCAGTTCTCAACATACAGGACAGATGCCATGGTCTCCTGGGCTATGGCCACCCAGCGTGAGAACGGAAGCAGCGCCCAGGCTGCCAGGAGGGAAACGACGCCCACAAGGGTTGCCGCCGGGAGGAGCCGCCTGATCCGCCGCGCATAGAACTGACCAAGGTTGATCCGGTCTGATCGTTCCAGTTCGCCGAGCAGGTGCTTGGAAATCAGGTAACCCGAGATCACGAAGAATACATCGACGCCGACGTACCCGCCCGGAAGCCGAACGGGCCACAAATGGTTGAGGACCACGAGCATGACTGCCAGGGCCCGGAGGGCCTGGATGTCCTTGCGCGTTGCGTTGACCGATTCTTTCCGTCGCAGTTCCGACCGCGTTCGGAACAAGACCTGTCCGGTCACACGTACTCCTTGTTATTCGACCTGTGGGTTCACCGGGAGCGTGGTCCCGTCCCGCCACAGGTGTGGCGGCCAGGCGTGCTTTCCACCGGGAACAACGCCCGGATGGCATGAAAGCCGCATCGTCGGGAAGCCAAGACAACCCACATGCTGTGAGGTTGTGGAGGAAATCCCCTCGGGTACTTTAGCACCGGACATACCGCGGTGATGGTGTGGGCAGGCCAAGGTGACAAGCGGCCCGGGGCGCGGCGGATACGCGGCTGCACCAGGGGAGGGGAACGAAGAGCAGGCGTTCACCGAAGGCGTAGCGGGCCAGGGACTAGCGTTGCTCGGCCGCCCGTTGTATCCGGTAAGCCCCCCAGCGCGACAGGTGCGGGGTGCCAGGACAGGGAGGTGCGTCATGGAGCGCGCACGGGAAGAGGCTTCGGACAGGTACGACGACGAAGCCTTGGATTCGTATTCACGCACAGTCATGCGGGTGGCAGCGGCGGTCACGCCGCATGTCGCCGCCATTGAGATGTCAGCTACCCGCCGCAACGGCCGGATGCGCGTTGGAGCGGGCTCAGCGGTGCTTTTCACGGAGGACGGCTACCTCGTCACCAACTCCCACGTAGTGGCGGGAACAGGGAACGGGCACGCTGTCTTTGCCGACGGGAGCAGGCTGGAGTTGGAGCTTGTGGGCGCAGACCCGCTGTCCGACCTTGCAGTTGTCCATGGCCGGCGCCCCAAGGTCCGGCCCGCCGAGCTGGGAGATGCCGAGTCCCTCCGCGTCGGGCAACTCGTCATCGCGGTCGGAAACCCGTTGGGACTTGCAGGTTCCGTAACAGCCGGAGTGGTCAGTGGCCTGGGCCGCGCCATACCGGTCTGGGCGGACGGTAACAGGAGGGTGATCGAAGACGTCATCCAGACCGACGCCGCCTTGAATCCAGGAAACTCAGGCGGTGCCCTGGCCGATACGCACAGCAGGATCGTGGGCATCAATACCGCTGTGGCCGGGGCAGGGCTGGGCCTGGCAATCCCCATCAACTCCACCACCCGGCGGATCATTTCGGCCCTGCTCTCGGACGGCCGGGTGCGGCGGGCCTACCTGGGACTCGTCAGTACCCCGGTCCGGCTCACTCCCAGCGCAGTCATCCGGAGCGGCCAGCGGGACGGCCTCCGCATCGTTGAGGTGCTGCCAGGTTCTCCGGCAGACCGGGCCGGCCTGGCTGCAGGGGATATCGTGCTGACCGCCGGCGGGAGGGGTGTCAGCAACGCCGAAAGCCTGCAGCGGCTGCTGTTCTCCGATGCCATCGGCCAACCATTGGACCTGGCGGTGCTCCGTGACGGGGCGGAACTCCGCCTGGTGGCGGTCCCTGACGAAATGACCAGCAACCCCAAGTGAGCGTGACTGAACGGGTTAGCGTCCGCCGTCGGGCGCTTCCACGTCTGCGATGCCGACGAAGCGGGTGCCCACGCCGTCGAACTCGCTGCGGACAAATCCTGCCTGGGCCGGCGGCACATCGTCCGGGCGGTGATGGTCGCACACCACATAGGTGAAGTCCGGCCACCATTTCTTAGGCCGTGCCGCTTCCTCGTAACCGCACACCGCGCACACGAGGTGAACCCAGACCGGCCGTTTGCCCGTCCGGTTGGCACGGGACTGTTCCAGCCAGGCCGGCGGGCTGTCCAACAGCGCGCCGAGTTGCTCCTCGGACATAAACTTGGGGAGGCCGTGGCGCTGGGCCATTTCCATGGGGATATCGAGGGCTATTGCCACGTCGCGTCTGCTGATCATCACCTCCACAATACGTGAACGGGAAAGGCCGCCACGGACGGGACGGGCCCTCAGGACACCAACGCGACGCCGGCGGCGGCAGCGCCAAGGCCCAGTACCAGGTTCACTGCGACGTTCATGGCTGCGGCTCCGAACCTTGCCTCTCCGAGCAGACGCACCGTGGCAGTGGTCCAGGAACTGAAGGTCGTCAGGCCGCCTGCAAAGCCCGTCGCAAGGCCAATGCTCCATTCGTGCCCCAGCCCAAGCTGCGCCGTGAGGCCGTACGAGATTCCGATGATGAAGGAGCCTGCCACGTTGACCACCAGTGTTGCCCAAGGCCAGTGGAGCCGCTCCTTCGACAGTCCCGGCCGTACGGTGCGCCGGGAGCTGTGGTGGGCGAACCAGCTGTCCGTGGCGAACCTCAGGAGTGCACCGGAGATACCGAAAATTCCCACCAACGCGGCGCTGATCACTGCCGGCTCCCGGAGCCGCCCCGCGCGGACAACCGCCCGGTGAGCCTGCCCAGGCGCCAGCCCAGCGCCGCCGAGAGCAGGCCCAGCAGCAAGGAGAGACCCAGGTAAGCGATCCACAGCACATGCTGCCCCTCCCGCGCCAGCTGGTCCACGGCAAACACCACCGCCGAAAACGTCGTGAAGGACCCAAGCAGTCCCGGCCCCAGACCGGCACGGAGCCAGAATGCGGTCTGCGGCCGCGCCATCCAGGTGGTGGTCAGGGCGGCCAGGACAAAACTGCCGACGACGTTGATCCAGAGCGTTGTCCAGGGCACGGACCCCGCGGGGTCGGGGAAGGCCAGGCCCAGCCCGTACCGGAGTTCAGAACCAACGAGGCCGCCGGCGGCAACAGCCAGCCAGGCACGGCCCGACGGAATCCACGTCTCCCTCATCCGGCCCTGCGCATGTCAGGACTCCGTCAGGGTGCAACCCTCGTGGGGGTGGCCGGTGTGCACCCACAGTGCGGAGGTGACCTCGTCGGCGAGATCAAATTCCCTGGTTCCGCCGGCATTGCTGATCCGCACGATCAGGGCACCTCCGAAGGGCCGCCGTCCCAGGATTTCAACCCCGGAATCAAGATCGATCTCTTCGGCCGCAAGGTAGCGCAGCAGCTCAGGGTTGTCGTCGCTGATGCGGGTGATCCGGCCTGTGTGGCCCTCGTCGAGTTCGCCCAGGAGGCGGGCAACGGGCATGTGGACCTTGCCGTCGGCCGTGGGAATGGGATCACCATGCGGGTCCCGGTCCGGGTGGCCCAGCTGCGCTGACACCCGGTCGATAAAGGTGTCAGAGACGGCGTGTTCCAGCAGTTCGGCTTCGTCGTGGACTTCATCCCAGCTGTAGCCCAGCTGCTGGACAAGGTACGTTTCGATGAGCCGGTGGCGGCGCACCATGGACAGTGCAAGCCGGAGTCCGGCATCCGTGAGGGTAATCGCGCTGTAGGGCTTGTGGTCCACCAGCCCCTGGTCTTTCAGCTTGCGGACCATCTCCGAGACTGAAGAATTTGCCACTCCCAGGCGCTGTGCCAGCTGGGAGGACGTGATGGGCTTGTCCTGCCATTCCGTGAACGAATAGACCACCTTGACGTAGTCCTCAATGGAGGAGGAGGGCGCGCTGGTCTTCACACGTTCAAGCCTACCCTTTGGCGGGACGCGGCCGGGATCCGCGTCTCACGCGCGGACGGCGCGCCAGGACAACGTCAGGTAGGGGAGGCTGAGTTCTTCACCCTCGGCATGCCCCAGATGCTCATGGAGGTACCACGTGAGGTTCGCCAGGACTTTGGCCCGGGTCTGTTCGTTGGCCCTGAGGTAATAGCTCCGGGATTTGGTCAGTTCCATCAGGTCGGCAGGGGTGACAGGATCCTGCCAGCGGGTCACGTGTCCTTCGAGGCCCTCGAACTCCGGGCCCACCAGCGGCCGCTGCCCGGGCTTGTAGACGTCCCCGGCATGCATGATGCGGGAAAGCCGGTGCACCCACGGTACCGAGGTGTCCAGCTGGTTCCACACCAGTCCCAGCGTTCCCTGCGGACGGAGGACCCTGGCAAGTTCCGTGCTGGCCGCGAGGGCGTCACACCAGTGCCAGGCCTGGGCAACGCTGGCGACGTCGAAACTTGCGTCATCGAGCCCGGTGGCCTCGGCGGTGCCGCGCAGGGCAGCAGCTGCCGGGTATTGGGCGGAGAGTTGCGCCAGCATGTCCGCGGAGGGATCGACGGCGGTTACGGACAATCCCAGCGCCAGCAGCAGGTCAGTGAATTTGCCTGTCCCTGCGCCGACGTCGAGCGCATCATGGGCGCCTGCGGGCACCAGCCACCGTGCCGACTCCGCCGGATACCCCGGACGGACCTTGTCATAGTGCTTGCCGCCGTCCTGGAAGCTCTGGCCGAGCTCCCGGCGCCGCCCGTGATCGAGCTTGGGCCCACCCCGAACCACGTGCGGCCTCCTTCAGCTGATTCCCTGCGGGTACCGTCCGAATTTACAGCATGCACCCGGGTGCCGGCTCCCGGCGGTCAGTCGTCGATGCAGGGCGCTGCGCCGGCCGTTCCCGGGGTGTTCGGTGCCCAGTGGGGGTAGGTCCTGGTGTCGTTGGCCGGCACCCATCGGCCGGCATCGACCACGTAGTCCCAGCCGAGCCCGTCCCGGCGGAGCTTTTCAATGCCTGCGAGGAGCCGCTGGGCATCTTCCAGCCGGGAGCCCACTCCAAAGCTTGCCCGCAGCGATCCCGATGGCAGCCCCAGGCGCTTCAGCAGCGGGTGGGCGCAGAAGCGGCCATCGCGGAGTCCCACGCCGTGTTCGGCGGACAAGTAGGCGGCTACCAGGCCGGCGTCGTAACCCGCCACCGAGAAGTTCACCACCCCGATGGTGTCCTTGTCAGGATCGGTGTCCTTGAAGATCTGGTGCACCGTGACGCCGTCGATCGCCTGCAGGCCTTCCACCAGGTAGGAACGGATGGCCGACTCGTGGGCGTGCCAGCGGTCCTGGTCCAGGCTCGCGATAACCTGTGTTGCCCGCGCCAAGGTAGCCGCACCCAGTACGTTGGGGGAGCCGCCCTCATGGCGGGCCGGGCCGGTGGCCCAGCTGACGCCGTCGAGCTTTGCCTCCTTGACGGCGCCACCGCCGGCGAGGTGCGGAGTTCCGGCGTCGAGCCAGTCCGGGCGGCCCACCAGGACGCCCGCGCCAAACGGTGCGTAGAGCTTGTGCCCGGAGAAGGCAAGGTAGTCGACGTCGTCGGCGCTGATGTCCACGCGGCGGTGCGGCGCCAGCTGGGCCGCGTCCACCACGATGCGCGCACCGTGCCGGTGGGCGAGGGCGGCAAGCTCCCTGATGGGCAGGATTTCGCCGGTGACGTTGGAGGCGCCGGTCACGGCCAGCAGGCTGACGCCGCCCTGCTCAAGCTCGGTGCGCACGGAATCGATGGTCCCGGCGATCGTGTCGGCGGCGACGATGCTCCGGTGGGGGACACCCTGCCACGGCAGCAGGTTGGCGTGGTGTTCGATGTCCAGGTAGAGGACGTCACCGGCGGGTTCGCCGTCGGTGCCGGGGAGGCAGCCGGCCAGCAGGTTGAGGGAATCGGTGGTGTTCCTGGTGAAGATCACGGAATCGTCGGGGCGCCCGCCGACGAACTCGCGGACGATGTTGCGCGCGTTCTCGTAGACCGAAGTGCTGATCTGCGATGCGTATCCGGCACCGCGGTGGACGCTGGCGTAGAACGGCAGGATCTCGTTGAGGTAGGCCGACACCACGGTCAGGGCCGGGGCGGAGGCCCCGTAGTCAAGGTTGGCGTAGCGGACGTGCCCGCCGGAGATCAACGGGGCCAGGATTTCGGCGCCGGTAACCGCTGAAAGCGGACGTCCGGCGGCGGCCAGGCGTTCGTCCGGAACGTTCCCGGCGGCGATGGCGGTAATGGGGGATTCGACGGCAGTAGTCACGGAGACCTCACTTCAGGACAGGACTCCGGCTGTGCTGGAATCCGCGCTTGCCGCATCCGCTCCGGACCGGCCTGGTCGTCACCCGGGGCACCCCACCGCGAATGGAGGGTTGCCGGCCAGCAAACCGGGGTTTAGCGCTGGCACTCGTGACCTGGATAAAACCATAGAACATCAGGCGGCCCGGTCCGAAGCCGGGGGGATTGTTAAGGCCTTTGTTACGCGCGGCCTGGAAACGGGACTTTCTCCGAAGAATACGACGGCGGGCGCCCCCTTTTGGAGGCGCCCGCGGTCGATTGTTCGGAAGGAGGCCGGCTTACAGCAGGTCGTCCAGTCCGGGGTTGAGCCGGTGCAGCACTTCGGTGTGCAGGATGGAATTGGTGGCCAGGGCGTTCCCGCCGAACGGCCCGTCCTCACCTTCGAGCGAAGTGAAGCGGCCGCCTGCCTCCACCACGATGGGCACGAGGGCGGCCATGTCATAAAGGTTCAGCTCGGGCTCGCAGGCGATGTCCACCGATCCTTCGGCCACCATGCAGTAGGACCAGAAATCGCCGTAGGCGCGCGTGCGCCAGACGTCCTCAGTCAGGCCCAGGAAGTCGTCCAGGTTGCCGCGTTCCTTCCAGCCGCCCAGGCTGGAATAGGACAGCGAAGCGTCGGACAGGGTGGAAACGTCCGAGACCCGGAGCCGGGTGGCCGACGCAAGGGATCGGCCCATGTAAGCCCCCATGCCTTTGGCGGCCCACCACCGCTTACCCAGGGCGGGTGCGCTGACAACGCCAACCACCGGCTCGCCCTCATCAACGAGGGCGATGAGCGTGGCCCAGACGGGAACTCCGCGGACGAAGTTCTTGGTGCCGTCGATGGGATCGATGATCCACCGCCGGGAGCCGTGGCCGGTGCTGCCGAACTCTTCGCCCAGCACAGCGTCGCGTGGCCGGGAACGTGAGAGCTGGCCGCGGATGGCTTCCTCGGCGGCTTTGTCCGCATCGGTGACCGGCGTCAGGTCGGGCTTGGTCTCCACGTGGAGGTCCTGCGCCTTGAAGCGGCTCATGGTCTGGTCATCCACGGAGTCGGCCAGGACATGGGCCAGGCGCAGGTCGTCGTTATAGGTCGAAGCGGGTTGGATCATGGTTCCAAACTACCGTCTGGCGCCGGTTCTGCCGGGAGGTCGGCCGTGCCGGTTGGTGCTGTCAGCTGATGGTGCCGAGCTCCTTGGCCTCCTGGGCTTCCATCCTGGGATCGGTGCCCAGGAGCCGCCGGAGCGAAGCCAGGCGCGCTTCACCGGTGGGTCCTGCGTGTCCGCCGGCCACCCAGGCGTCGAGCCCGCAGTTGACGGCAGCGGCGGTGTGCTTGCAGCCGCGTTCGCAATCATCAGTGCCCGGCGAAAGATCCGGGAATGACCTCAGGATCCGGTCCGGATCCACGTGGGCAAGGCCAAATGACCGGATGCCGGGGGTGTCGATGATCCAGCTGCCGGGTGGGGCGTCGGCCAGGCGCAGGGCAAGGGCCGACGACGACGTGTGCCGTCCCCGTCCGGTTACCGCATTCACACCGCCGGTGGCCCGTTCCGCACCGGTCAGGGCGTTCACCATGGTGGATTTGCCGACGCCGGAGTGCCCCAGCATCACAGTGACCTTGCCGCCCAGGTGGGCCCTGAGCCCGGCAACAGCGTCACTGTCCAGCCGGGCCGACAACCCGTCATCGGAGCGCGCGTCAATGCCTGACGCCTTCAGGTCGGCGGTCCGGCTGATGATGACCGGGAAGTCAAGGTGCCTGTAGTTGGCCAGGAACTCGCCGGGATCCTTCACGTCCGCTTTGGTGACCAGCAGGATCGGCTCGATGCCGGCGTCGTACGCTGCCACGAGGGCGCGGTCGATGAACCCTGTGCGGGGCTCGGGGTTGGCTGCTGCCACCACTACCACCAGCTGGTCGGCGTTGGCCACGACGGCACGTTCCACGGGGTCAGTGTCGTCTGCACTGCGGCGCAGGAGGGTGGTGCGGTCCTGGATTTTGACGAGCCTCGCCAGGGTGTTGGGATCCCCGGACACGTCGCCGACGAGGGAGACGAAATCGCCGGCGACCACCGGGTTCCGGCGCAGCTCCCGCGCCCGCGCGGCAATGACTGTCCGTTCATCGCCGGAGTCTTCGTCAACGACGGCGGTGTAGCGCCCGCGGTCGACGGTGATGATGCGGCCTGTTACTGCGTCGTCGTGGCTGGGGCGGTCCTTCGTGCGCGGCCGGGTGCCCTTCTTGTTGGGCCGGATCCGGACGTCGGATTCGTCCCAGGAGTCAGTCCTCCGCGGCACCGGCCGAACCTCCCGCTCCGGTTTCGGAGCCTTGTGTGGCAGGGGCCGTGCCCTGCTGCGCGAGCATGCCCGTCCACAGCCGCGGGAAGTCCGGCATGGTTTTGGCCGTCGTCGCGATGTCTTCCACCTGGACCCCCTCGACGGCGAGGCCGAGGATTGCCCCGGCAGTGGCCATGCGGTGGTCGGCATAGCTGTGGACGACGCCGGCATGCAGCTTTGCCGGGCGGATGACCAGGCCGTCGCCGGTTTCCTCCGCGTCGCCGCCCAGGCGGTTGATCTCGGTGACCAGTGCGGCGAGCCTGTCCGTTTCATGCCCCCGGAGGTGGGCGATGCCGCTCAGGCGGGAGGGGCCGGTGGCCAGGGCACACAGCGCGGCCACTGTTGGCGCCAGCTCGCTGGTGTCGGCGAAATCCGCCCCTTTGATCTCGGGACCGCCCCGGACCGTCAACACCCCCGCCAGCAGTGTTACTTCTGCGCCCATCCGGGCCAGGATGCTGCGCCACAGGTCGCCTACCTGCTGCGTCTGCTCCGGCCAGCCCGGGATCCTGACGGTTCCTCCGGATGCGAGGGCGGCGGCCAGGAACGGACCAGCATTGGAAAGGTCCTGTTCGATCTGCTGGTCAAAGGCACGGATGGGTCCCGGAGAAACCACCCAGTGGTTGGGAACGGAATCGTCCACCTGCACACCGGCGCCGCGGAGCACGGCCACCGTCATATTGATGTGGTCGAGGCTGGGCACCGGCTTGCCGACGTGCTCCAGGTGCAGGCCTTCGGTAAACCGTGCACCGACCAGCAGGAGTGCGGAGACGAACTGCGAGGACGCACTGGCGTCGATGACCAGATGCCCGCCGCGGACTTCTCCGGTTCCTTCGACGACAAATGGCAGCGACGCGGGAGTGCCGCCATCTTCCGCCGAGACATTGACGCCAAGGGCTTTCAGGGCCTCGATGATCGTCCCCATGGGGCGCTTGCGTGCGTGCGGGTCGCCGTCGAACGTGCTGGCACCGCTGCGCAGCGCAGCGAGTGGTGGAACGAAGCGCATGACGGTGCCGGCAAGGCCGCAGTCGATGTGCACCGCGGTGCCCGCTGCGTCCTCCTGTCCTCCATGGTCCTGGTGCTGCAGCGGAACTACCTCAAGGTCGGGGCCGAAGGCGCCGTCCCCGGGAACCTCGGTAATCGTGGCGCCCAGCTGGCGCAGCGCCTCGATCATCAGGACCGAATCCCGGGAATGCAGGGGCGCCCGCAACCGCGACGGCCCGTCAGCCAAGGCAGCCAGGACAAGATACCTGTTGGTCAGGGACTTTGAGCCGGGAACCGTGACGGTGGCGTCTACCGGACGGCCTGCGTAGGGTGCCGGCCAGTGGGGGACAGTCGTTCCGGAGTCATTCCGGGCAGCGGCTGCAGCGATCATGTCCTTTAGGCCCCCGTAGCCTGCTCCACGGCGCGGCGCACGGCCTTGTCTGCTTTGGTCAGCTTCTTGTTCGTGGTCTTGCGCGCATCCGCGGCGAGGTGGGCGGCACCCTTGCGGGCGTCGGCTGCCAGGTGTTCCGCGCGCCACGCCAGTCCGGGCCTGCCTGCGGTGTCAACCGAAGCCAGCAGTGCGCCGCCGCTGAGCGACAGGTTCTTGAGCAGCCTGCCCCGGCGGGCTTCGCGGCCTTCCTTGCTGCTGATGTCCGCGCTGCGCCATTCAACGAATGTGTTAAGCAGCGAGACCACCGTCAGGACGGTGGCGGAAACCCGGGAGAACTTGCCCAGTCCAAAGAGCACTCCCGCGCCCACCTGGGTTCCTCCGATCACCCGGGCGAGGGTCTTCTCGTCCGTTTGGAAAGGCAGGGACGCCGCCGCCTTGCGGAGCAGGGGAGACAACTGCTGGGCAGTGTCGTCGGCGTTCTTGAGCTTGTCCAATCCTGCAATGACGAAGCTGGAAGCCAGCATGGGGCGGGCGAGCGTGCGGACAAAGGACATGGATTTCCTCCTGGCTGGACGAACCGCATCGGCAGCGGCGTAAGTCCGTTCTAGTCTTGCACTTTTAGGGAATATTTGCCCAAGGCCGGCGGTTATGGCTCATGGGTCCGCACAGGGGGCTGGGCCCGAAAGCAAGCAGCAGATCGGGACACCGGACAGAGAGCGGAGTTGGGCCTTGGCGAGGGTGTTGGACGGAGTAGGTGCTCCAGGGCCGGTGGCACTGGACCTGGTATCGGACGCGTTGCCGGAGTACGGCAGCGCCGAGACGAAGAGCCTGACAGTAGACTTGAAGGCAATGAGTACCTTGGATCCGGCCGTTTCGGCCATGTATGAAGCGTCCAGCGCTGAAGCTAAGGGCGGAAACGCTGCGGTGCCGGCAGGCAGCGGGGAAACCCGGGACGTACCTGCCGGCGATTCGGGCGGTAACGGCCTGGATGTTTCCGCCGAATCGGTGGAGGAACGCAGGCTCCGTTTTGAGCGTGATGCCATGCAGTACGTCGACCAGCTTTACTCCGCCGCCATGCGGATGGCCCGGAACCCGTCCGACGCTGAGGACCTGGTGCAGGAGGCTTACACCAAAGCATTTTCGGCCTTCCACCAGTACAAGCCGGGAACAAACCTGAAAGCCTGGCTGTACCGGATTCTGACAAACACCTACATCAATCTGTACCGCAAGCGGCAGCGCGAGCCCCTTCAGTCCAACTCGGACACCATCGAGGACTGGCAGTTGGCGCGGGCCGAGTCGCACACCTCAAGCGGACTCCGTTCCGCCGAGGCAGAGGCGTTGGACCACCTTCCGGACTCCGACGTAAAACGAGCCCTTCAGAGCATTCCCGAGGAGTTCCGGCTTGCCGTGTACTTCGCGGATGTCGAGGGGTTCGCATACAAGGAAATTTCCGACATCATGAACACCCCCATTGGAACGGTGATGTCCCGGCTGCACCGCGGCCGGAAGATGTTGCGGGACATGCTCGCGGAGTACGCCGCGGAGCGCGGATTCAAGACGGGCGTGGAATCGCAGGCCGCGGCCGACACCAAACAACAGGAGAGCAGGAAATGAGCGACTGCCAGGGATTGGGCGATTGCGACGACGCCCGGATGCAACGCATCTATGAGTACCTCGATGGTGCGCTGACCCGTGAGGACATCACAGAGATCAAGAACCACCTCGACGAGTGCCCGGAATGCACGGAGCAGTATGACCTCGAGTGCGTCATCCGGAACATGGTGAAGCGCTCCTGCACCGAAGCGGCCCCGGACAACCTCAAGAACGCCATTCTGGACCGCATTCACGCCATCAGGCCCGTGGACGCCTAGCCAGGGACACAGCGGTGCGCTGACCACGCGCCGCGACGCCACCGCCCTCAACTGGATACGTTGGGTGTGGGAAGCAGCAGCAAGTTAAACAGTAAAAGACCCCGGGAGCCGATTGGCGTCCGGGGTCTTTCACTTGAACCGTGGTACCTGGCTGTTGCCTAGGTGTTGGGGCGCTTCCCGTGGTTCGCGCCGCCACGCTTACGGTCACGACGCTTGCGTGCACGCTTGCTCATAGCTGGCCTCCTTACTTTCGGTACTCAAAAGAGCTGCCCTCCAGTCTCCCACATGATCAGACCCGCCGCGAACCGGCACCGCCTCATGACCTGCAGCTGGATCAGGCGGCTGCGGCCGCTGCTAGCGCGCCAGGGAGTTCAGTACGGCGATCCTGGCTTGCTCCAGGACGGTGCGGACTGTCTCCAGTGCCACGGGGCTGAGCGGCTCCTTGCCCGCCTTCAGCCGCAGCTCCCGCCGGAGGTCGTCGCGGAAGGCCTGCAGCATCATTTCCGCTTCCTTCAGCGACCGGTTTCCCTCGGCCGGCGTTCGTCCGCTCCTGCCCCGGAACTCCGCAGCGGTGGCGGTGGCGCGGGCGGCCTCTGCCGTGGCTGCAAGGTCCGCGCGGAGGCCGCGCATGTTGCTTCGGATGTCTTCCCGGAGATTGTCGGCCAGCCGGCGCACGGAGGCCGAGATCTCGTTCTCGACCCCGGCCAGTTCGTCGCGGCGGCTCTCCAGCTCGGCAAGGCCGGACTCGGTGATGCGGTAATTGGTCCTCCTGCCGGCGGTTTCAGTGGAAACCAGCCCTTCCTCCTCAAGCTTGCCGAGACGGGGGTAGATGGTGCCTGCGCTGGGGGAGTAGGTGCCGCCAAACCTGTCTTTCAGGGCCTTGATGAGCTCATAGCCGTGTTTCGGCCCTGACTCCAGAAGTGCAAGGAGATACAGGCGGAGGGCGCCGTGTGCGAATACCGGGGGCATCAGAGCCCTGCTTCCGCGTTACCGCGCTCCGCCCCGTGGAAGATCGATGTGGTGCCGGAGATCGAATTTGTCCGGACCAGCATCAGTTGGCGGTCCGGCCCGGCGATTGTTTCCACCTTGCCGCCCACCTGGGCATACCGGTGGTTGTTGATGACCACCGCGCCACTGGCCGACTTGGCCACGATGTCCACGCCGACATCATGCGGCAGCCGGATCGTCAGGTCCCCGGAAACCGAGTTGGAACCAAAATCCTCGGTAAAACCGTGCAGGTCGAAGCTGAGGTCCCCACTGACCGTGTTGGCCCGGACGTGGCTGAGGGTGCCGGAAACGGTGACCTCGCCGGAAACGCTCTTCGCGGTCAGTACGCCGGAGTGGCTCCGGGCGGTCACATCCCCGCTGACGGTATTGACGTGCAGCTCACCGGCCGTGCCGTCCGCCATGACCGATCCCGAGACGGTGTTCAGCCTGGTGTGTCCGGAGATGCCGGACACCAGTCCGTCGCCGCTGACAGTGCCTGCCTCAACTTCCACATTTTCCGGGACTGCGATGCTGATGATCGCGGAATTGTCGCTGTGGTGGCTGACTGTGCCCATCAGGTTCTTGAACCAGCCTTGGGGGCCGTGCAGCTGGTGGCGGATCTCAAGCCTGCCGTCCACCACCGAGACCGCGACGGGATCCCCCTCAACTTGGGAGATCTCAACGCGGGTCACCGGCTCTTCGTGGGTCACAACATCGAACCTGCCGCTGACCATGCCGAGCTTCAGCGACGTCACGGCGTCGACATCGATGGTTTGCGGACTGGTGACTGTCCAGCTCTGCTCAGGCATTTCCCCTCCAAAGACGATATATCGCGGTTGCATCCAGCGTACGCGGGAGGCCGGGGCCGGTCAAGATATATCGCGACTCCCGGCTACTCCGGGGCGCTGATCCGCAGCCACTGGAACCAGCCGCGGTGCAGGACCAGCCAGGCCATGAGTCCATAGCCAGCCTGCCCGGGAGTGCCGCCATTGGCGGCGAGGTCCTGGCGCCACTGCTCATGGTTGAGCAAGGGGGAGAAGGTGTCCACGTACAGGTGCTTCCGGCGGGTGGTGACATCGGCGAAGGCAGTGTTCAGCTCGTCCAGGCGCCGGTTTTGGGCCGGGTCCAGGGTGGGCGGCGGGCCCACGACGAAGACCTCGATCCGGTTCTGCGAGGCGGAGTCGAGGATGTTGGCGAGGTTAAGCCGGCTCCGTGCCGTGGACAGGCCAAACTCAATGTCGCGGCCCGACAGCCCGATGACCAGCCGGTTCTCCGCCTGGTCGCTGAAACGCCGCCCGGCCTCGCCCAGCCAACGGGCGGCCAACCCCTCGGTGCCTTCCTGGGGGCAGGGCAAGGCATAGCTTTCCAGCAGCATGCCGTCCTGTGGCGTCCGGGCAAGGACACGCCCCAGCCAACCCAGCGCGCGGGGGTCTCCCAGTCCGGCCAGCAGTTCGTCTCCTACAGCTGCTATGCGCAGCTTCCTGTCTTCCACACGATCCTCTTAACGTTCGTACTGACCGGCCGGTGCGTTCCGGTTGCCGCCTGGAGCTGCAACCGGCACACAAAGGGCGCTGTCCATCCATTAAACAGAACTGCCCGGCCAGAGTCTGGTATTTCGACTCCGGCCGGGCAGCCCGCTGCCTACTTCCGGGCAAATGCCTGCTTCAAGAGCACATCCTGCTCAGCAGCGTGCCGCTTCATCGAGCCGGCCGCCGTCGAGGCCGACGCGGGCCGGGACACCAGGCGGACCCTGCGGTCAAGTGCGTCCGGCAGGTTCAGGCCAATGAAGGGCCACGGGCCCTGGTTGGCGGGCTCGTCCTGGGCCCAGACAACGTCGGCGTTCGGGTACTTGGCAAGCTCGGCCGCAATGTCGGCGCTCGGCAGCGGGTACAGCTGCTCAACGCGGACGATCGCGGTGGTCTTGTCGCCGGTCTTCTGGCGGGTGGACAGAAGATCGTAGTACAGGCGGCCGGACACCAGGAGGACGCGTTCGACGGCGTTCGCATCCAGGTGCTCGTGCTCGGCGATCACCGGGCGGAAGGTCCCGGTGGTGAAGTCCTCCACGGAGGACGCGGCGGCCTTCAGGCGCAGGAGCTGCTTGGGAGTAAAGATGATCAGCGGCTTCCGCGGCCGGCTGTACGCCTGGCGGCGCAGCAGGTGGAAGTGTGATGCCGCGGTGGTGGGGTTGGCCACGATCATGTTCTCTTCGGCGCACATCTGGAGGAACCGCTCGATACGGGCGGACGAGTGGTCCGGCCCCTGGCCCTCGTAGCCGTGCGGCAGCATCAGGACCAGAGAGGAGCGCTGGCCCCACTTCTGCTCTGCGGATGAGATGAACTCGTCGATGATGGTCTGGGCGCCGTTGACGAAGTCGCCGAACTGCGCTTCCCAGAGGACCAGCGCATCCGGACGCTCCACCGAGTAGCCGTATTCGAAGCCCATGGCCGCGTATTCGGAGAGCAGCGAATCATAGATCCACAGCTTGGCCTGGTCATCAGACAGGTTGCCCAGGGGCAGCCACTCGTTGCCGTTGGCGCGGTCGTGGAACACGGCGTGGCGCTGCACGAAGGTGCCGCGGCGGGAGTCCTGGCCGGCGAGCCGGACCGGGACGCCTTCCATGATCAGGGAGCCGAACGCGGCGATTTCGCCGAAGCCCCAGTCGATGCCGCCTTCGCGGGACATCTGCTCGCGCTTCTCCAGCAGCTGCTTCAGCTTGGCGTGCACCGTGAAGCCCTCAGGGATCTCGACGTGTGCCTTGCCGATGCGGGCCAGGGTGTCTGCAGAGATAGCGGTGTTGGCCGGGGCGTTCGTGCCGAAATCGGACTGCTGGGCGATGGGCCGCTCGATGTCCGAGACAGCTGCGGAGTCAGCGGTGACGATCGGGATCGGGGACGTCTGCGCTGCGTGCGTTTCAGCGAAGACGCGCTCCAGCCGCTCCTGGTAGTCGCGGAGCAGCTGCTCTGCTTCTTCCTCGGTGATGTCGCCGCGGCCGATGAGGGCCTCGGTGTACAGCTTGCGGACCGAGCGCTTGGCTTCGATCAGGTTGTACATCATCGGCTGGGTCATCGAAGGGTCATCGCCTTCGTTGTGCCCGCGGCGGCGGTAGCACACCATGTCGATAACAACGTCCTTGTGGAAGCGCTGGCGGAACTCGTAGGCAAGCTGGCCGATGCGGACCACTGCCTCGGGGTCGTCGCCGTTGACGTGGAACACCGGTGCCTGGATCATCTTGGCGACGTCCGTGGAGTAGGTGGACGAACGCGATGACGACGGCGCTGTGGTGAACCCCACCTGGTTGTTGACCACCACGTGGATGGTGCCGCCGGTGCGGTAGCCGCGGAGCTGCGACAGGTTCAGCGTCTCGGCGACAACGCCCTGGCCGGCGAACGCGGCGTCACCGTGGACCATGATGGGCAGGACGGGGAAGGCCTCGCCCTGATCCAGGCGGTCCTGCTTGGCGCGCACGATGCCTTCGAGGACGGAGTCCACGGCTTCAAGGTGGGATGGGTTTGCGGCCAGGTAGACCTTGGTCTCGTTGCCGTTCTCCGACGTGAAGGTGCCCTCGGTACCGAGGTGGTACTTGACGTCGCCCGAGCCCTGCACGGAGCGGGGATCCTGCGTACCTTCAAATTCGCGGAACACCTGGGCGTAGGTCTTGCCGGCGATGTTGGTCAGGACGTTGAGGCGGCCGCGGTGGGCCATGCCGATGGCAACCTCGTCGAGGCCGTCGTCGGCCGCTTCCGAAATAACGGCGTCGAGCAGCGGAATCAGCGATTCGCCGCCTTCGAGGGAGAAGCGCTTCTGTCCGACGAACTTGGTCTGCAGGAAGGTTTCGAATGCTTCTGCGGCGTTGAGCCGGGAGACGATCCGAAGCTGCTCTTCGCGGCTGGGCTTCGAGTAGGGGTGCTCGAGCTGGTCCTGGAACCACTTGCGTTCTTCCGGCTCCTGGATGTGCATGTACTCGATGCCGGTGGTGCGGCAGTAGGCGTCGCGGAGGACACCCAGGATGTCGCGGAACTTCAGCATCGGCTTGCCGCCGAAACCACCGGTAGGCCACTCGCGGTCCAGGTCCCACAGGGTCAGGCCGTAGGTCAGGACATCGAGGTCGGGGTGCTTGCGCTGCACGTACTCCAGCGGATCAGTGTCCGCCATCAGGTGGCCGCGCACGCGGAACGAGTGGATCAGCTGCTGGATCCGGGCAACCTTGTTGATCTCGTCGGCTGGGTCGACCTGAAGGTCGGGGCTCCACCGTACGGGCTCGTAGGGAATGCGCAGTGCTTCGAAGATTTCGTCGTAGAAGTTCTGCGCACCCAGCAGCAGCTGGTGGACCAGCTTGAGGAACTCGCCGCTGCCGGCGCCCTGGATGACTCGGTGGTCGTACGTCGAGGTCAGGGTGAGGACCTTGCTGATGGCGTTCTGGGCGATGATCTTTTCGCTGGCACCCTGGAATTCGGCGGGGTAATCGAGGGCGCCGACGCCGATGATGGCGGCCTGGCCCTTGGAGAGGCGCGGAACCGAGTGCACGGTGCCGATGCCGCCGGGGTTCGTCAGGGACACGGTGGTGCCCTGGTGGTCATCGGCCGTGAGCTTGCCGTTGCGGGCACGCTTGATCAGGTCCTCATACGTGTGCCAGAACTCGGCGAAGTTGAGGGTTTCGGCCTTCTTGATGTTCGGGACCATCAGAAGCCGGGTGCCGTCAGGCTTGGGCATGTCGATGGCGATGCCGAAGTTGACGTGCGCCGGCTGGACTGCGACAGGCTTGCCGTCCACCTCGTCGTAATACACGTTCATGGACGGGAACTGGGAGAGGGCACGGATCACGGCGTAGCCGATGAGGTGCGTGAAGGAGACCTTGCCGCCGCGGGCGCGGGCAAGGTTCGAGTTGATGACCACGCGGTTGTCGATGAGCAGCTTCGCCGGGATGGCGCGCACGCTGGTGGCGGTGGGAACCTCAAGGCTTGTGACCATGTTGGTGGCGATGGCCTTGGCCGGTCCGCGGAGGACGGAGACGACGTCCTCTTCCGGAGCGGTGGGTGCCTTGACGTTCTTGGGCAGCTGGGCCGGGATGGGCTGGGCTCCGGCGGCGGGCTTCCGGCCGCCATCGCGCGCTTCCGTAGCGGGCGCCTTTTTCGCAGGTGCCGGTGCCGCGGGTGCTGCGGCCGGTGCTGCTGCGGGCGCAGGCGGTGCGGCGGCCGGCGACGGTGCCGGTGCTGCAGGTGCCGCGCTCACAATAGGCATCTTGGTTGTGGGAGGGTTCGCTGCGGCATTCGCCGAGTGTCCGTTGGAAGAAGAACTGCTGCCTGAGTCGAACGATTCAAACAGCGGCCACCATTTGGCATCCACAGCGTTCTTGTCCTGCTGATACTGCTCGTACAGTTCATCAACGAGCCACTCGTTCCCGCCAAATTCCTCTGGTAGACGGTGGCTTGGCTGCTCTGGCACTTGAAATACGCCTCTTCCATGAGTTTGATTTCCCTGCCGGCCATACGGTGCTACAGCACTCTGACGGACCGGTTTCCCTGAGTCCTCTGAACCCAGACCTCTGCAAGTCTAGTAACCCCAATGTGGTATCTGCCAATAAGGGTGACCCAAATCATGAAGTGACGTTCGGGGCGTTGATTATGGCGGCTGGAAGAGGCCCTGGACGGTGTCCCCGGGTATGGGGTTCGGGAGTCCGCTGCCGTTGCCGGGGAACGGGCCGGGGACAGGGGCTCCTGTAGACTGAAATCCTTATGGACAGTAAATCTAGGTGCCGGCCTGGGGGCTGTCAGCGGAGCAGGAACCACAGCGCCGCACAGCCTACCCGCAGAGCCGGCAAACCCCGAACACGCGCCCATCATCTGCTGTCGGCCTCCCCGGTCGAATTCCCCGGGGACAGGGCATCCGCTGACCATCCTCCGCCGGACCGATTTTCCAGCCCCGTGATTCCCGGACTCCTGTCCGGGCCGGCGGGGTGCTGAATGGAGTGGCTACTCCTGGCGGCGGGACTGCTGCTGATTGCCGGCACGGGCTTCTTCGTCGCCGTCGAATTCTCCCTGATCGCCCTTGACCAGCCGACGGTCCAACGGGCTGTCGATGCTGGTGACGCCGGCGCCGTGCCCCTGCTTAGGTGCCTCAAGTCGCTGTCCACCCAGCTCTCCAGCTGCCAGCTGGGCATCACCCTCACCACTCTGCTCACGGGCTACGTCATGGAACCGTCGGTGGGCCGCCTCCTGGAGGGTCCGCTCACTGCCCTTGGCCTCCCGGAGGTTGCGGCCGCATCAATTTCGCTGATCCTGGCCATGGTGCTGGCAACCCTGTTGTCCATGCTCCTTGGCGAACTCGTTCCCAAGAACATGGCCATCGCGTTGTCCTTTCCCGTGGGCAAGGCCCTGGCCCGGCCGCAACTGATCTTCACCGCGGTCTTCAAGCCTGCCATCGTGGTCCTCAACGGCTTTTCCAACCGGGTGCTCCACATTTTCGGGCTCGAAGCCAAGGAAGAGATCTCCGGCGCCCGCACCCCTTCCGAGCTGGCGTCACTGGTGCGCCGGTCGGCTGCGATGGGAACGCTCGACGCCGGTACGGCGAACTTCGTGGCCCGCACCCTGAATTTTTCCTCCAGGACCGCGGCCGACGTCATGACGCCGCGCATCCGCGTGGAGATGCTCGACGCCGACCAGCCGGTCTCCGACATTGTTGACGCGGCACGCCGCACGGGATATTCACGCTTCCCCGTGATCGGCGATTCCGCGGACGATATCAAAGGCCTCGTCCACGTCAAGAAGGCCGTGGCCGTGCCCTGGGACAGGCGGCACAAGCTCGAGGCCGGAGCCATCATGACCGAAGTCCTCAGGGTTCCCGAGACCATCCACCTTGACGCCCTGCTGGCGGAACTCCGCGAGGGCAACCTCCAACTGGCGGTGGTGCTCGATGAATACGGCGGCACCGCCGGCATCGCCACGCTCGAAGACCTGGTCGAGGAAATTGTGGGCGAGGTTGCCGACGAGCACGACAAGGTGCGTCCGGGGCTGCTGCAGAGCGCTTCCGGGGACTGGTACTTTCCCGGGCTCCTGCGCCCGGATGAGTTGTCCGAGCAGATCCCCGGCCTGACGGTACCGGACGAATCGGCCTATGAAACCGTGGGTGGCTACGTGATGAGCAAACTTGGCCGGATCGCAGCGGTGGGGGACACCGTGGCGGTCGACGGCGGAACGCTGAGCGTCACCCGGATGGACGGGCGCCGCATCGACCGTATTTGCTTCCGGCCGTCTGCCCCTGAACCGGACGGCAACAACGACGGGAGCGCATCATGAGCGACTGGGCCGGCATTGTCTGGCTGGCGTTCCTGCTGCTCGGCAACGCGTTCTTCGTGGCGGCCGAGTTCGCCATTATGTCAGCCCGGCGAAGCCAGATCGAACCACTGGCGGAAGCCGGGTCAAAGCGGGCCCAAACCACGCTGAAGGCGATGGAGAACGTGTCGCTGATGCTGGCCTGCGCCCAGCTCGGCATCACGGTGTGCTCGCTGCTGATCCTGCTGGTGGCCGAGCCCGCGATCCACCACCTCCTCGCCGCGCCGCTGGAGCTGGTGGGCC
This sequence comes from Arthrobacter sp. Leaf137, assembly GCF_001423525.1. Lineage (GTDB taxonomy): Bacteria > Actinomycetota > Actinomycetes > Actinomycetales > Micrococcaceae > Arthrobacter. Next base: position 149,809 of record NZ_LMOI01000024.1, read on the forward strand.
TGCCGGTGGAAGTAGCCGATGTCGCCGCGTTCGCCGTGGCCCTGATGTTCGTGACTTTCCTGCATGTCACCTTTGGCGAAATGGTGCCCAAGAACATCTCGGTATCGGTCGCTGATAAGGCGGCAATGTTCCTGGCTCCGCCGCTGGTCTTCGTGGCACGGCTGGTCCACCCCGTCATCTCCGTGCTCAACTGGTCCGCGAACCACATCCTCAAGCTGTTGCGGATCGAGCCCAAGGATGAGGTCAACTCGTCCTTCACCCTCGAGGAGGTCCAGTCCATCGTGCAGGAATCCACCCGGCACGGACTGGTGGACGACGACGCCGGCCTGATCACCGGCGCCCTGGAGTTCTCCGAATATACGGCGGGCGACATCATGGTGCCGCTGGACAGCCTGGTCATGCTCAAGGCTGCGACGACCCCGGTGGAGTTTGAGAAGGCCGTCAGCCGCACGGGCTTTTCACGGTTCCCCATGCTGGACGAGGACGATCTTTTATACGGCTACCTGCACGTCAAGGATGTGCTGTCCATCCCTGCAGCGGCGTACGAGCTCCCGATCGCAGAAAGCCGGGTCCGTTCCCTGGCCAACCTGGCCCTCGGCGATGAGATCGAAAAGGCCATGTCCGTCATGCAGCGGACAGGCTCGCACCTTGCCCGCGTCATCGGCAAGGACGGCAACACCCAGGGCATCCTCTTCCTCGAGGACGTGATTGAACAGCTGGTCGGTGAGATCCGGGACGCTACCCAGGCCACCGGCATCCGCCGGCTGGGGCAGCCCAACGGGGGATAGGCACTGCGGTGCCGGGAGCCCGGCCCCTTGCGCGTGCAGGGGATCGGGCTAACCCGGACCTAAATAGGAATGATTCCCATTTAGGTATAAGCTGGCACCTGCTGTTCCCCTCCCCAGTGAACCGAGGTTTTCCGTGCGCCGCTCCGCCGTCCGTCCATCCCTGGCCGCCTTTGCCGGCCTTGGCTTGCTGCTCTCCGGATGCAGCGCGCAGCCGGACAATGCTTCGCCGGGGGTGCAGTCCGGTGACACTGGGATCAATGTGGTTGCTTCCACCAACGTCTACGGCGACATCGCGTCGTCAGTGGGTGGCGACAAGGTCAACGTAACCTCGATCATCACCAAGACCAGCCAGGACCCGCACTCGTACGAGGCAACCGCCCAGGACCGGCTGGCGGTGTCAAAGGCCGACCTGGTGATCACCAACGGCGGCGGGTACGACGACTTCATGAATACCCTGGTGGACGGCAGCAAGCTCGACGCCGGAAACGTGCTTGACGCCGTCGAACTTTCCGGCCTGGAGCATTCCGGCGAGGAGGCAGAGCCCTCCGCCAGTGCCGATGCCACGCCAGGAGACCACGGGCATGACCATGGCGATTTCAACGAACACGTCTGGTACAGCCTGCATGCCATGGAGCATCTCGCCGATGAGCTGGAAGCCAAACTGTCGGCACGGGAACCGGACTCCGCGCAGGAGTTCAAGGCCAACGCTGCCTCGTTCAAGTCGTCGCTGGAGGAACTGCACGGAAAGCTGGACACCCTGAAGGCGTCAGGCGGCGGAGCCCAGGTGGCTGTCACGGAACCCGTGCCGCTCTACCTCCTGGAAGACGCCGGCCTGGTCAACGCGACCCCGGCGGACTACACCGCTGCGATCGAGGAAGGCACGGACGTGCCGCCCGCCGTACTCAGCGCGGCCACGGACCTGGTGTCGGGCAAGTCCGTACGGATGCTCGCCTATAACGAACAAACCGAGGGACCACAGACCGAGGCCCTGAAGAAGGCGGCGGAGGCGGCGGGCGTCCCGGTGGTGGACTTCAACGAAACCCTCCCCGACGGCAAGACGTACCTGCAGTGGATGACGGACAATGTTGACAACATCAGCACAATCCTGGAGAGCAAATAGGTGGAACCAGTCGTCAGCCTTACCGGGGCGTCCCTGAAATTCGGCGAGCGGACGCTCTGGGAGGACCTCGACCTGGAGATCAACCCCGGCGAGTTCTTTGCGGTCCTTGGACCCAACGGAAGCGGTAAGACGAGCTTCCTGAAGGTCCTGCTGGGCCTTCAGAACCTCCACCGCGGCAATGTCGATATCGGCGGCAGGCCCGTAGAGCGCGGCAGCAGGCTGATTGGGTACGTCCCGCAACAAAAATCCTTTGCCCCCGACACTCCCATGCGCGCCCGAGACCTGGTGGGACTGGGCGTGGACGGCCACCGCTGGGGGCTGCGGCTCCCGTCGGCGAAGACCAACCGCCGGATCGACGGGCTCCTGGACCTGGTGGGCGCCGCCGACTATGCGAAGGTGCCGGTGGGCCAGCTGTCGGGCGGCGAGCAGCAACGGCTGCGGGTGGCCCAGGCCCTTGCCTCGGATCCCCAGGTGCTCCTGTGCGACGAGCCGCTCCTCTCACTCGACCTGCACCACCAGCAGGCAGTCAGCGCGCTCATCAACAACCAGTGCCGCGAACGCAACAGCGCCGTGGTGTTCGTAACCCACGAAATCAACCCGATCATCGACTATGTGGACAGGGTGCTTTACCTGGCCGGCGGCCGGTTCAGGGTGGGAACACCGGAAGACGTCATGACCACCGAGGTGCTGTCCGACCTGTACGGCAGCCATGTAGAGGTGATCCGCGCCAACGGCCGGCTGGTGGTGGTTGGGCTCCCTGACGCCACAACCCACCATCATGCTGAACCGCATGCTCTCGCGGGCGAGGTTGCCTGATGGACGCTGACAGCATCCTCGGAGCCATCTTCAACTTCGACAACTACGGTGAGCTGCTGGTCCTGGTGCAGAACTCCATCTGGGCCGGAGCCATCCTGGGCCTCCTGGGCGGCCTGGTGGGAACATTCGTCATGAAGCGGGACCTTGCCTTCGCGGTTCACGGCATATCCGAGCTGTCATTCGCCGGTGCGGCCTTCGCCCTCCTCATCGGCGCGGATATCGTGTTCGGTTCCCTCGTCGGCTCCGTGGCCGCGGCGTTGCTGCTGGGGCTGATGGGCGTCAGGGCACGGGACAAAAACTCGATCATCGGCGTCATCATGCCCTTCGGGCTCGGCCTGGGAATCCTCTTCCTCTCCCTTTATGAGGGCCGCGCCGCCAATAAATTCGGCCTGCTGACCGGCCAGATCGTGTCCGTCGACACGGTACAGCTTCAGGCGCTCGCAGGGACCGCCGTGGTGGTCATGATTGCGCTGGTAGCCATGTGGCGGCCGTTGAACTTCGCCAGTGTGGATCCCGAGCTTGCCGAAGCGCGGGGTGTTCCGGTGCGGACCCTGGCCATCGTCTTTATGGTCCTGCTGGGAGTCAGCGTGGCGTTGTCCATCCAGGTGGTGGGCGCCCTGCTGGTGCTGGCCCTGCTGATCACGCCTGCGGCAGCCGCGCTGCGGGTGACATCCTCCCCGGTGGCCGTGGTGGCGCTGAGTGTCGCGTTCGCTGTGACGGCAACGGTGGGCGGAATCCTGCTGGCCCTCGGCGGACGGATACCCATCAGCCCCTACGTGACCACGTTGTCGTTCCTGATCTATGTGGTGTGCCGCGTCATCGGATCGGTACGGCAGCGCAGGGGCATCAACGGCCGGGTCCTGCAGCCGCGCTGACGGGTTTGGGCCGGAAAGCCTCCGGGCTTAGAGCCGGCCGGCTGCCTTGAGCCCGGTGCAGTCCGGGCAGAGTCCAAAGATTTCCACAGTGTGCGCCACCTCGGTAAAGCCGTGCTCGGCAGCGGTGCGTGCGGCCCACGTTTCCACGGCGGGCGCCTCCACCTCCACGGCCTTGCCGCAGTTGCGGCACAACAGGTGGTGGTGGTGCCCGGTGACAGCACAGCGCCGGTAGACGGCCTCGCCCTCGCCGTTGCGCAGCACGTCCACCAGTCCCTCGTCCGCGAGCGACTGGAGGATGCGGTAGGCGGTTGCCAGGGACACCGAGACGCCCTGGTTCTGCAGGATCCGGTACAGCTCCTGGGTGCTGACGAAGTCGTCCAGTTCGTCCAGTGCAGCGCTCACGGCACGGCGCTGCTTGGTGACGCGCTGTTCCTTGCCGGCACCCGCAGGCGGGGCAGGCGGGGTGGAATCAGCCTTGGCGCCGAGCGGCATGGATGAACTCGCTTCCGTGGTGTTGGTGGCAACGATCAAGATTACCAGCCGGAGCTCCGTGGACACCTTTCCGGGGCCCGCCCTAGGCTGGCGCTATGAAGCTGACGAAATACACCCATGCCTGTGTCCGCCTCGAGAAGGACAACCGGGTCCTGGTGATCGACCCCGGCAACTTCTCCGAAACCGGGGAGGCGCTGGCCGGTGCGGAATCGGTGCTGGTGACCCACGAACACGCTGACCATATCGACGTCGACGCCGTGGCAGGTGCCCTGCGCAGCAACAAGGGGTTATCGCTGTATGCCCCGGCAGGCGTCGCAGCGCAGATGCGCTCCGAAGCCGGGGACGCGCAGGACCGCATCCACGCGGTGGAACCAGGGTCCTCCTTCCAGGCAGCCGGATTCGATGTCCGGAGCTTCGGCGGCCAGCATGCACTGATCCATCCGCAGATTCCGGTGGTGGCAAACATCGGCTACCTGCTGGATGAAGACCTCTACCACCCGGGAGATTCCTTCATCATTCCTGACGGCATCAGCGTGAAGACCCTGCTGGTTCCGCTGCATGCGCCGTGGAGCAAGGCCGGTGAGGTGGTGGACTTCGTGGTGGGCGTGCGCGCGCCGAAAGCCTTCCAGATCCATGACGGGTTGCTCAACGACAATGGCCTGAAGATCGTGGAGGCCCACGTCAAACGGATCGGTGCGAAGTATGGGACCGACTACGCCCACCTGGATGCAGGGGAATCGGTGGACATCTAGGCTCCCGTCCACCGGCCCGTCTCGAAGAACTCCGCGATGACCGCTTCCCACGGTGCGGGCTCCAGGCCCCGGGAGGCCAGCCATTGGGCGTTGTGGTAGCTGCCCGCGTAGCGTTCGCCGCCGTCGCACATCAGTGAGACGACGCTGCCGCGGCGGCCGTCCGCCACCATCTCCGCGATGAGCTGCCACACGCCCCAGAGGTTGGTTCCCGTCGACGGGCCGGCATGGAGCCCGGCGAGGGTACGGAGGTGTCGCATGGCAGCCACCGACGCGGCGTCCGGCACCTGGACCATCCGGTCGATCACGGACGGCACGAAACTCGGTTCCATGCGCGGCCGCCCGATCCCTTCGATGCGGGACGGCAGCCCCGTGGCGGGACCTGCGGTGCCAGTCCTCCCGCCAAGCCACCCCGGGTAGAAAGCTGAATTCTCCGGATCCACCACCAGCAGCTGGGTGGGGTGGCTGTGGTACCGGAGGTAGCGGCCGATGGTGGCGCTGGTGCCGCCGGTTCCGGCTCCCACCACGATCCAGTCCGGCACCGGATGCTCTTCCTGGCTGAGCTGGCCGAAGATGGATTCGGCGATGTTGTTGTTGCCGCGCCAGTCCGTGGCCCGTTCAGCGTACGTGAACTGGTCCATGTAGTGGCCGTTGGAGGTGGCGGCCACCTCTTCTGCCGCCGAGTACACATCGGAGGCGTGGTCCACCAGGAGGCAGGAACCGCCGAACTGTTCGATCAGGGCGATCTTTTCCGGGCTGGTACTGCGGGCCATGACCGCGACGAACGGCAACCCCAGCAGTTGGGCGAAGTAGGCCTCTGAGACGGCGGTGCTGCCGCTGGAGGCCTCGACGATGGTGGTATCGGAACGGATCCAGCCGTTGACCAGGCCGAAGAGGAAGAGGGAACGTGCCAGCCGGTGCTTCAGGCTCCCTGACCGGTGAGTGGACTCATCCTTCAGGTAAAGCTGGACGCCCCAGTGCTCCGGCAGCGGGATCGAATAGAGATGGGTGTCGGCGGAGCGGTTGTTTTCCGCCGTAATCCTGCGGATTGCCTGGTCGGCCCATTCCCGGTCCTGCCGCCCGCGGAGGCTCCCGTCCGCACCCGCCCTGCTGCCGTCGTCGACGTTGCCGCTGTATCCGTTTGCCACCGCACCAGCCTACCCGCGGACGGGAGCGCGCCCGCCTAGAGTGGAAGCATATTGGCACCCACCCAAGGAGAACGATGAATCCCCTGATGGACGTCGCCCGGCTTACGGAGCTTCTCACGGAAGGCCAGCGCACCGTACTGCTGGACGTGCGGTGGGCGCTGGGGGATCCGCACGGCAGGGACCATTACCGCGCAGGCCATCTGCCCGGCGCCGTGTTCGTGGACCTGGCCACGGAACTCGCTGCCCACGCAGAGCCCAGGCGGGGCAGGCACCCCTTGCCCGCGCCGGCGGACTTCCAGGCGGCGGCCCGGCGCTGGGGGATCAACGACGGCGACGTGGTGGTGGCCTACGACGACACCGGAAACATGGCCGCCGCCAGGGCGTGGTGGATGCTGCGGAACGCCGGCTTCCCCGAGGCGTACCTGCTCGACGGCGGATTGGGCGCCTGGCGTGCCGCCGGCCTGGCTGTCGAAACGGGCCCGGTGCAGCCGGTCCCTGGGAATGTGGCCCTTGGCGATGGTGCCATGCCGGTGGCCGACGCCGATGCTGCCGCCACCTGGGCGGACAGTGGGCTCCTGCTCGATGCGCGGGCGGGGGAGCGGTACCGGGGCGAGGTTGAGCCTGTGGACCCGCGTGCCGGGCACATCCCCGGGGCAGTCAGTGCGCCGACGTCGGAGAATGTCGACGGGACCGGCACATTTTTGCCGGCGGACGTGTTGAGGAGCAGGTTCGAGGCGCTGGGCGTACGGGAAGGGACACCCGTGGCCGTGTACTGCGGTTCCGGGGTGACTGCCGCGCACCAGGTGGCCGCGCTGGCCACCGCGGGATTTACGGCGGCACTGTACCCGGGCTCGTTCTCCGAGTGGTCCAACCAACCGGACCTGCCCGTGGCCACAGGCCCCGAACCCGGAAGCACCGCCCGGGAGCCGGCTGGAAACGGCGCCGCAGGCAAGGGTAGCGTCGCACTATGACCCCAGGACGCCCCGTTCCCCCGCCCCTTGCCAAACCCGTCGAACCCGCAGCCGGCCTCCCCGGCAGCCGTCTCCCCGCCCGCGGGGCCAATGGCTTGCTGGCTGCAGCCCGCGGAGCCGTGTCCCCGGACAGTGGACTGGTTCCGCTGACGGTTGCCCGCCGCGCACTCAAGGCCGACGACGTCGAAATCGCCATTGACTTCTGCGGCCTCTGCCATTCCGACGTCCATGCCGCGCGGGGTGAGTGGGGCGGCCAAACCTACCCGCTGGTTCCCGGCCACGAAATTGTGGGACGGGTCAGCCGCGTCGGTGCCGGCGTCACGGACTTCGCTGTGGGTGACCGCGTGGGCGTCGGCTGCATCGTGGATTCCTGCCGGGAATGCGAAAGCTGCCTCGACGGCCTGGAACAGTACTGCGAAAACGGCATGACCGGGACTTACGGAGCCACGGACCGGCGGAACGGTGACGCCATGACCCAGGGCGGCTACTCCTCGTCGGTCGTGGTGGACCGCCGGTATGTCCTCCGCGTCCCGGATGCACTGGACCCGGCCGCCGCCGCGCCACTGCTCTGCGCCGGTGTGACAACTTACTCGCCGCTGCGGCACTTCGATGTTGAAGACGGGGACGTGGTGGGCGTGGTGGGCCTGGGCGGACTCGGGCACATGGCGGTCAAGCTCGCCAAAGCCATGGGTGCACGGGTGGTCGTTTTTACCACCTCGGAATCCAAGGTGGCCGCCGCACTGGAACTGGGAGCCGACGAGGTAGTCCTGTCCCGGGACGCGGACGCCATGGCGCGCGCCAACCGGACCATCGACGTCATCATCGACACCGTGGCGGCGCCGCACGACCTGAACGCGCTGTTCCGCACCCTCCGCGTGGACGGCGCCCTGTTCCAGCTCGGCCTGCCGTCCGGGGAGATGCCTCCGGTCAATCCGCGGACCCTCATCCGCCGCCGCGTGGCCTATGCCGGCTCGCTGATCGGTGGTATCGCAGAAACGCAGGAGATGCTGGACTTCTGCGCCGAACACGGCGTGCTGGCCGACATCGAAGTGGTCGGTGCGCACCAGCTTGATGAAGCGTACGACCGGATGGTTGCCGGCGACGTCAAATACCGTTTCGTGCTGGACGCCGGAACCCTTCAGTCACCCGCCAAGGAGGCAGACGCATGAGCACGCTTTTCACCAAGATCCTGAATGGCGAGATTCCCGGCCGGTTTGTGTGGCGTGAGGACGGCGTCGGTGCCTTCCTCACCACCGGGCCGCTGGCCGACGGCCACACCCTGGTGGTTCCCACCGAAGAAGTGGACCGTTGGACCGACGCCTCGCCCGAGACGCTGGCGAAAGTCATGGAGGTGGCGCGGCGGATCGGCGCAGTCCAGGTGGAGATCTTTGGCGCGAGCCGTGCCGGGCTGATCGTGGCCGGGTACGAGATCAACCACCTGCACGTCCACGTGTGGCCGTCCCGGACCATGGCAGACTTCGACTTCGCATCCGCGGACCAGAGCCCGGACCCTGCCGTGCTCGACGCCAATGCCGCCAAACTCCGCGAGGGTCTCCGGGCCGCCGGGTACGGGGAATTCGTCCCGGCCGACTAGGCCCTGCTGATTGCCGGCGCCATGTGCCGGCAATCAGCAGCCCTGTGGTGTTCTTTACCTGCGGCGGGGCGTCATCGCCACCATGCCGGCGTAGGTGAAGCCTCCGCCGAACCCGAAGAGCAGCGCCGGGACGTCCGCCGGGATCTTGCCGGAGTGCCACCACTTGCTCAAGCCGAGCGGCACGCTGGCAGCAGACGTGTTCCCCGACTCGGTGACATCGGTGATGACAACGCGGTCCGTCATGCCCAGGGCCTCGGCGAGCGGCTCGATGATGCGCAGGTTGGCCTGGTGCGCGGCCAGCACCTGGATGTCGTCCAGCGTCAGGCCCGCACGGGCAACGGTCTCGCGGGCGCGCTCCGGTGCCTTGGTGAGGGCCCAGCGCAACACCTCGCGGCCGTTCTGGGCGAAGCGTCCCGAGGGCGGGGAGATCTTGACGGCGTCGGCCATGCCAATCTCGGAACCCCACACCACCGGGCCGATCCGCGGGGTGGCGGAGGGACGCACGACGGCGGCGCCCGCACCGTCGGCGGTGAGCACCGCCGTCGCACGGTCCGTCCAGTCAGTCACCGCTGAGAGGGTTTCGGCCCCCACCACGATTGCGTGCGAGGCGCTTCCCATGCGGATGGCCTGGTCGGCGATGCCCAGGGCGTATTCGAATCCCGAACAGGCCGTGTTGACGTCCATGATGGCGGGTCCCCGGCCGTCCCGTCCCAGCCCGAGGGCTGCTGACACGCGTCCGGCGGTGTTGGGTGAGCGCTCGGCTGCAGTGGTGGTGGCCACGACGACGAGGTCGATGTCGGCGGCCGGAACGCCTGAGTCTTCCAGCGCCATCCGTGCGGCGGGAACGGCGAGGTCTACTACGGTTTCGCCCTCCGCGACGATATGCCTGGTGATGATGCCGGTACGCTGGCGGATCCATTCGTCGTTGGTGTCCATCATGCCTTCGAGTTCATGGTTGTCCATGACGCGCACCGGCTGTGCGTGGCCAAGGCCGGCTATCTCGGTGCCGGCAGGCCCGTGGGCAAGCGAAATCTCCATGGGTTTTCCTCTCGTGGGTAAGTTGCCCGCTATGCGGGGGCCAAAGCCTTGTTGAGTACGGCACGGATGCGCTTTTCCGAGACGGAGTAGGCAGTTCCAAGTTCGACGGCGAAGAGGCTCACCCGGAGCTCCTCAAGCATCCAGCGCACCTGGGTTAACTCGCGCCCGGCTCGCCGCCCCGGGAGCAGCGCCGAGACGGCATCGTCGTAGTCGTCTTCGAGGCGTTGGACCACGGCCATGTTGAGGGCGTCGCGCTGGACGTTTCCCGGCAGGCGTTCCAGCCGCTTTTCGATGGCCGTGAGGTAGCGGGGCAGTTGGCTGAGCTGTGCGTAGCCCGTGCGTGCCACAAAACCGGGGTAGACCAGCTGCTCCAGCTGGCTCCTGATGTCATTCAGGGCGCTGATCAGGGCCAGGCTGGTAGTGCCCTTAAGCTGCTTTTCGATCCGGCGGGTGCTGGCAAGTACGCGCTCCACGACGGCAGTCACGCTGAAGACGGTGTCGATCAGCTCCGCACGGACCACCTCGTAGAGCCGGTCGAATGCGTCCCTGTCCCACGGCAGCTCTGCGGGAGTGAGCTTGTCAATTGCCGCCAGTGCGCAGTCGGCAATCAGGGCTGACACTGAGCCGTGTGGATTTTGGCTGAAGGTGAGCTTTTCGGTGTTGCTCAGGTGTTCGAGGACGTAGCGGTCCGGCGCCGGGACGCGCAATGCCAGCAGGCGGATTACACCGCCCCTCATGGCGTCCAGCTGCTCATCCGGGGTCTGGAAGACCTGCAGCGACACGGATGGACCCTGGTCCACCAATGCCGGGTACCCGGTCACCGTATGGCCCTTGACCATGTTGCTGACCTTGCGCTCTACGGTGCCGAAGCTCCACTCCGTCAGGCCGTCTCGCTCCACGAATCCGGCAGCTGCCGGGCTGCCACCGGCGTTGGTGGAGGCGGGCTGCCCAGCCGGCGCCGCTCCGCCGTCGCTCGTTGCTCCCGCTGGGGCGGCCCCGGACGCCCGTTGGCCCTTGCCTTGGGCCTTGGCGCGGGTCGTTGTGGCCGGCGTGGCTCCGAGGGACTCGGCTATGGCACGGCGGGTAGCCGGAGCGAGGCTCTCCTGGAGCGCCGCAAGGTCCTTGCCCTCGCCGAGGGCCTTGCCTTTGCTGTCCACCACCGTGAAGCTCACGCGCAGGTGCGGCGGCACGGCGTCCCAGTTCCACGAGCCGGGGGGAATGACCGCTCCGCGGAGGCGGCGAAGGGCCAGCTCCAGTGACGGTTCGAGCCCGTCCGTGGCGGGATCGAAGTCGGCCTCAAGCAGGGCTACGGCCTGGCGTGCCACGTCGGGGGCCGGGACAAAGTTCTTCCGCACCTGTTTGGGCAGGGACTTGATCAGGGCTGTGACCAGTTCCACGCGCTGTCCGGGGATCAGCCACCGGAACGGGGCGTCATCGAGCTGATTGAGGAACAGCACGGGAACTTCCGCCGTCACGCCGTCCGAGGGATTGGGGGGAGACCCCGGGGCCACCGGGTGGAACTCGTAGGTCAGCGGAAGTTCGAAGCCCTTGTGCAGCCAGGTTTTCGGATAGGCGGCCTCGTCAAGGTCTTCGGCGTCGTCACTGAGCAGGAGTGATTTGTCGAAGTCCAGAAGGTCGGGATTGTCCCTGCGTGTCTCTTTCCACCACTTGTCGAAGTGGCGCTCGGAGACCACATCGGCGCCCACCCGGGCGTCGTAGAAGTCGAAGAGCGTGTCGTCGTCGACCATCAGGTCGCGGCGCCGCATCCGGGCTTCAAGTTCCTCCACCTCGTGAAGCAGGGCACGGTTGCGGTGGAAGAACTTGTGGTGGGTGCGCCAGTCGCCCTCCACCAGGGCGTGCCGGATGAACAGCTCCCTCGCCACTACCGGGTCTACCCGGCCATAGTTGATCCGCCGCTGGGCGATGATGGGGACACCGTAGAGGGTCACCTTTTCGTAGGCCATCACGGCGCCCTGGCGCGTTGACCAGTGCGGCTCGCTGTAGCTGCGCTTCACCAGGTCCGGTGCCACCTGCTCAGCCCAGACGGGATCGAACTTCGCGGCCACCCTGGCCCAAAGCCGGCTCGTTTCCACCAGCTCGGCAGCCATGACGAACGTGGGGGACTTCTTGAACAGCGCAGAACCCGGGAAGATGGCAAACCGGCTGCCCCGGGCACCGGCATACTCGCGCTTGCGCTCGTCCAGGATGCCGATGTGGCTAAGCAGCCCGGACAGCAGGCTGATGTGGACACCTTCGTGGTTCCCCACCGGATCCGTGAGCCGCTTGTTGTCCAGGCTGATGCCCAGTGGTCTGGCGAGCTGGCGCAGCTGGGCGAACAGGTCCTGCCACTCCCGGACCCGGAGATAGTTGATGAACTCTGCCCGGCACAGGCGGCGGAAAGCCGACGACGAGAGTTCCTGCTGCTTCTCCTGCAGGTAGTTCCACAGGTTCAGGTAGCCGGTGAAGTCCGAGTTTTCGTCCTTGAACCGGTTGTGCTTCTCGGCCGCCAGCTGCTGCTTGTCCGTGGGACGCTCGCGCGGATCCTGGATGGTCAGCGCCGCCGCCAGGATCATGACTTCCCGCACGCAGTTGCGTTTGCCGGCTTCAACGATCATCCGGCCCAGGCGGGGATCCACGGGCAGTTGGGCGAGTTTTTGCCCGACGGCGGTGAGGCCGCCGCCCTGGGGCCCGCCCCGGGTGCCGGCTTCCGCCTGGCCGCCCTTGCCCTGGGACCGCGGGGGAGCCAGGGCGCCGAGCTCACGAAGAAGGGTGACGCCGTCGTTGATGGCCCGGGTTTCCGGCGGTTCGACGAAGGGGAATTCCTCCACATCCTTGGGGCCGCGTGCCACGCCCATCGCGGTCATCTGCAGGATGACGGCGGCAAGGTTGGTCCGCAGGATCTCAGGATCGGTGAACTGGGGGCGGGACTCGAAGTCCTCCTCCGAGTACAGCCGGATGGCAATACCGTCGGAGACGCGGCCGCAGCGCCCTGACCGCTGGTTGGCGGAGGCCTGGGAAACCCGTTCGATGGGCAGCCGCTGGACCTTGGTGCGGTGCGAGTACCGGGAGATGCGGGCCGTGCCGGTATCGATGACGTACTTGATGCCGGGAACCGTCAGCGACGTCTCGGCCACGTTGGTGGCCAGCACGATCCTGCGCTTGCTGCCCGGGTGGAAGACCTTGTGCTGTTCCTGCAGGCTCAGGCGGGCGAAGAGCGGAAGCACTTCGGTGCCCGCGAGCCGGCGGTTCCCCTGGATGCGCGCCTGGAGGGCTTCGGCGGCGTCACGGATCTCGCGCTCGCCGGAGAAGAACACGAGGATGTCGCCCGGGGCTTCCGCCGCGAGTTCGTCCACGGCGTCGCAGACTGCGTCCAGGGGGTCGCGGTCCTCTTCAAGCTCGTCGTCCGAGGCGTCATCGTGTTCCTCCCTGGGCTGGGAGAGGGGGCGGTAACGGATTTCCACCGGGAAGGTACGGCCGGAGACCTCGATAATGGGGGCCGGTGTTTCCGGCGTGCCGAAGTGGTTGGCGAAGCGCTCGGGATCGATGGTGGCCGAGGTAATGATGAGCTTCAGGTCCGGCCGCTGGGGGAGGATCCGCTTCAGGTAGCCGAGGATGAAGTCGATGTTGAGGCTGCGTTCATGGGCCTCATCAATGATGATGGCGTTGTACTTGCGGAGCAGCTTGTCGCGCTGGATCTCGGCCAGCAGGATGCCGTCGGTCATCAGCTTGACCTTGGTGGCCTTGCTGACTTCGCCGGTGAAGCGGACCTGGAACCCCACCTCCTGGCCGATCTCCACGCCCAATTCCTCGGCGATGCGTTCGGCGACGGTGCGGGCGGCCAGCCGGCGCGGCTGGGTGTGGCCGATCAGCCCGTTCTCGCCCAGGCCCAGTTCCAGGCACATCTTGGGAATCTGGGTGGTCTTTCCGGAACCGGTCTCGCCGGCAATGATGGTCACCTGGTTGGCCGCGATGGCTGCCATCAGGTCCTCGCGGCGCTCGGAGACCGGCAGCTCGGCGGGATAGGAAATGTGAAGAGTCATGGCTGCAGACAGTCTACTGCGGCGGGGCCTACTCCCTGTGGTTCGACTGCCTGCGGCTGTTGCTGGTGGCTAGAAAATGCGGAGGGTGTAGTTGGTGCTGGGCAGGTCCAGCGCGGACCAGTCCTGGTGCGAAGCAACGGGAGGCGTATGCCCCCGGCCGTCGCTGAGGAGTGCCGCCACGGTGGCCGCGGCGACGAGGAGGAGGACGATGACGAGGATGGCTGCGAAGATTTCCATACCTCCATGCTTCTCCTGTGGAGCAGCAGGAAACAGTGGCAGAAATGCCCAAAAAGAGAGAATTTCTGCCACACTGAAGACATGCTGAAAACCGTGGCAGTGATCGTGGTTCCCAACTTCTCGATGTTCGAATTCGGCACCGCCTGCGAGGTGTTCGGAATCGACCGTTCGGACCGGGGGAGCGGCGTTCCCGGTTTCGAATTCCGGGTGTGCACGCCATCGCCCGGGGAGGTGCCGCTGAAGTCCGGCCTGTCCATGAACGTCAGTCTCGGCCTCGAAGCGACCAAGGACGCGGACCTGGTGATCATGGCCCCGTTCGGACGCGACCAGGACCTGCCGGAATCGCTCCTGGATGCCCTGCGCGCCGCGGATGCCAGGGGAGCCTGGGTCATGTCCATCTGTTCCGGCGCTTTCGCCCTGGCCAGGGCCGGGCTCCTGGATGGCCGCCGCTGCACCACGCACTGGCATTACTCAGGCCAGCTGGCCGCGTCCTATCCGCACGCACTGGTCGATGAGAATGTGTTGTACGTCCAGGATGGCAACATCATCTCCTCCGCCGGAACCGCCGCAGGCATTGACGCCTGCCTGCATCTGGTGCGGGTGGAGCTCGGCGCGCAGGTGGCCTCCGCCATCGCACGGGACATGGTGGTTCCGCCGCACCGTGACGGCGGCCAGGCGCAGTTCATTGACAGGCCAATGCCTACCTGCGGTTCGGCGCCCATGGAGGCACTGCTGCGCTGGATGGTGCAGAACCTGGACCGTGAGCACTCGGTTAACGAACTGGCGGCCCGGGTACACATGTCAGCGCGCACGTTCGCACGGAAGTTCCGGTCTGAAACCGGGGCCACACCCGCCGCGTGGCTCAATTCCCAAAGGGTGATGCGGGCGCAGGAACTGCTCGAGTCCACGGACCTGAATATCGACGAAGTGGCGAGGGAATCAGGCTTCGGCCACCCGGTGCTGCTGCGGCACCATTTCGCAAAAGTGCTGGATACCAGCCCGCAGTCCTATCGCCGGGCGTTCCGGGGGCAACTGGCCGAGGCGGGGTAGCCTACGCGCCGGACGCTCCGGCGTCGTCCGCTGACGCCTGGTCCTGTTCCGCTGCGGCCCGGGCACTTTCCACCAGGATCCGCCACGGGCCGGTGACTGCGCGCTCCGGCAGGGCCGCACGGCGCCCGCCGGCCCGGATGGAATAAATAAACCGATCCGGCTGGGTGTCGGCGAACTCCCTGGCCGCGGCCACCGCGGTCCGGGGGACGGCGTCCCAGGGGCACGCCTCAACGATCGGCTGCCACTGGTTGATGGCGGTCTCGGACCGGGCATCCACGGTCCACACCCTGGTGATCGCCGCGATGCCGCCCGTGCGCTCCACACTGATCTTCATGGCCTGGTTCCTGGGGCTTCCGCTCAGCCTGGCGGCCTGGAATCCGGCAGCCAGGCATCTGTTAAAGCTTGACCTTCACAGTTTCCCACGCCTGTCGGACGGCGTCATGCTCCGGGCTGTCCGAGCCGAAAAGTTCCACCGCCGCGGCGAGCGTGGCGCGGGCAAAGACGGTGAAGGTGGCCGTGGTGGGAAGCGAGCCACCGGTCAGGGTTTCGTACCAGATCCTCCCCGGCGAGTCCCAGGCGTTCCCGCCCAGGGCCTGGGCCACGAGGTAGAACGCCCTGTTGGGGATGCCTGAGTTAATGTGGACGCCGCCGTTGTCAGCGCTGGTCCGGACGTAGCCGTCCATGGAATCAGGCTGGGGATCCTTGCCCAGCACATCGTCGTCGTATGCCGTTCCGGGGGACTTCATGGAGCGCAGCGCCTGCCCCTGCACGTCCGGGGTGAAGAGTCCCTCGCCGATGAGCCAGCTGGCTTCCGCCGCGGATTGGCCCTTGACGTACTGCTCCACCAGTGCGCCGAAGACATCCGACATGGACTCGTTCAGGGCGCCGGCCTGGTTGCGGTACGCCAGGCCGGCGGAAAATTGCGTTACGCCGTGCGCCAGTTCGTGGCCGATGACGCTCAGTGAGGCGGTGAACCGCTGGAAGACGGCGCCGTCGCCGTCACCAAAGACCATCTGCTTACCGTCCCAGAAAGCATTGTCGTACAGCTTGCCGAAATGCACCGTGGCGTCCATCGGGAGCCCGCGGCCGTCAATGGAGTCCCGGCCAAAGACGTCGGCGTAGAGGCGGTGGGTATGGCCCAGGCCGTCATAGGCTTCATCGGCAGCGGCGTCTCCGGTCTGTGGTTCGCCTTCCTTCCGCACCAGTTTTCCGGGGAGGGATTCCGCGCCATGGGCGTCATAAATAGTCCGGATTGCCGGGCCCGGCTTGGCGGCCAGCATCCCGGCGGTGGTCTCCGGCCGGGCGGTTATCCGGGCCGCCTGGACACTCTTCACATGGACCAGGGCTTCCCTGGCAGCCCGGGCGGCGGCGGAGTACTCCGGTGCGTCCTGCCGGGCAAGGCGCCGCAGCAGGTACGGCGGAACGATGGTGCAGAACGGAACGTGCATGGCGTACCCCCTCAACTAGGTAACTTCAGGTTAGGAGGAGGCACCGACATTTGGCGGCAGCCACACGGCAGCCACGTTCCCGCCGCACGGCAGGCAGCAGCCGCGGCTGTGCACGCATGGCAGGGCGGCCTTGCTGTACGGAGGGTTAAACAAAAAACCCCGCCGTACTGGACGGCGGGGTTTGCTGTGCCCTCGATAGGATTCGAACCTACGACCTTCTGCTCCGGAGGCAGACGCTCTATCCCCTGAGCTACGAGGGCAATCCGGGGTTCCTGCCGTTGCTGGCGGGACGTCCTAGAGCTTAGCAGGAAGGTGCCCCGCAAAGGAAAATCGGCTCGGGTTCAAGCCCGGCCAATCCCTGGCCGGGCCGCAGCGGCCCGCCCGGGCACACTGAGCCACGCGCATCAGTACCCCGTGGCATCAGTACCCCGAGAAGGAGTCCACGTGAACGCGCCGTGCCCCCGCCTGGCGCGCCGCGTGCCGCAGCGACGCCACACTGGCGGGCGAGCCGGACACGTACACATCGCGGTCTGCGATGTCGGGGACGAGGGCTTTCAGCCCGGCTGCGTCGAGCCTGGAATTGCCGGCCGGCGCCGCGTCGAGGCCCTGCGGCGGCTCTGAGCCGTCGGCAGTGCGGACCAGGACCCGGACACCCGAAGCCCGGAGTTCGTCCGCGTAGGCGACGTCGTCCGCGCTCCTGGCCAGCAGGACCATTACCGCGTCGCGCTCCTCAAGGGCGCCGGAGGCAACGTGCGAGAGGAACGGCGTGATGCCGATACCCGCAGCGACCAGGAGCACCGGGCGGTTCGGATCCCGGGACAGGACAAAGTCGCCACCCACGGACGTGGCCGTGAGCTCATCACCGGGCTGCAACCCCAGCAGGACCTTTTTGGCCGCAGAAAGGGGTTCGGCAGTACGGACGCCGAATTTCACGAGGCGCTCCCTTGGCGAGCCGGCAAGGCTGAACACGCGCCGCCTGCCCTTGCCGTCGGTTTTCGCGTGCGGCAGGTCCAGCTCCATGTACTGGCCGGGGAGGAACCGTATGGGACGCGACGGCATGAACGAGAATTCGGTGGTGCTGGGCGTCAGTGGCCGGCTGGAGGCAAAGCGGAGCCTTACGCCGCCGCGCTGGCCCAGCAGGAAGGCCGCAAGGTTGCCCACCAGAAGGGCAGCCTCCGGTGAATTGGCAATGAAGCCGAAGTTGTATGGGACTGCGAACACCACGCCCACCGCTGCCGCCAGGGACAGCTGCTGCCAGCGGCGCGGCGGCAGCGTCAGGGGTTCCGACAGCATGAAGCCCACGAAGAACAGCACAGGACGCTGAGCCAGTGCCTGCCAGACACCCGTCCCCACGCCCATACCGGCCCGAAGCAGATCCATCGTGATGATCGACGTTGCAACCAACGTGAACACCGAGGCCATCAGGACCTTCCGGGTCCGGTACAGGACCAGCAGGACGCCGGGAACCAGCAGCCACAGCATGGCCGGCGTGGCCGCCCACCAGGTGGCGATATTGAGTCCGGTCAGGCCAGTTGCGAAGGCTCCGAGGGCTGCAGGATTGAAGACGTGCCTGCCCCGCCACGCCAGTGCGTATTTCGATGCGGAAGCAAGGACACAGGCCAATGCCACGCCGGCGACGTCCATGGCCTGGAAGGAAGGCCAAAACAGGAAGTAGAGCAGCAGGCCGGTGATGAGGGAGGACTCGGAGTGCGGGCGTACCCTGAACAACGCCGCCAGCGCACGGTTCGAGGCGTAGGTCAGCAGGAGGCACAGGGCCAGGTGTGCCAGCATCTCCGGAATGCCGAACGTCAGCCATCCCAGCACGTCCAGCAGCAGGCTGTACGCCACCAGGCCCGACAGGACCAGCAGGATGAGCCGGTACATCGTGAAGCGGCCAAGCACGGTGTCCAGCCGCCCGGCAATGGTGGGTGCCGGGCCGGCGGACGGCGTCTCAACGGTGCTCATGCAAACAGTGTCCCTTCGAATTCTGCGGAAAAGGCGGCGCTGCCGTCGGAAAAAACCGTCAGCCAGGAAACATCGAACGACTCCTCGAGCACGGCGCCGGGGACGAAAAAGAGGGCGGTGGCGAGGGCATCGGCCACAGCGGCGGTGTCCGCCAGCGCCCAGGTGGCGACGGCGGTACGGACCGGTTGCCCGGTGGTCGCGTCAAGGACATGGTGAAGTCCGTCGCCCCAGGCCCGGCGGTTGGCGGCGGAAGCGCACAGTGCCCTGCCGCACAGTTCCACCACGCCGATGGCCTGGGCCGGGTTATAAGGATGTTCGAGCCCCACCCGGACGGTACCCGGGCCGCGGACCAGCAGGTCGCCGCTGGCGTCCACCATGAAGGCCTCCACACCGCCGGCCTCCAGGGCGGACGCCAGCACATCAACCAGCAGGCCCTTGCCGGCTGCCCCGACGTCCAGCACTACCGGAGCGGTGGTGCTGATCGAGGTTCCGTTCCAGTCCAGGATGTTCTCCCAGCGCGGGGCCGGCAGTGGGCCACCCGACGGCCGGAGGGTATAGGCGGCGTCATAGCCCAGGCGCTCAAGGCTTGCGCCCACCAGCGGCGTCATGGCGCCACCGGTCAGCCCGTACAGCGTCCTGTACAGTTCCCCGAGCCCGGCAGCTTCTGCGGGAAAGCTGTAGCTGCCGGGCTTCCGGGCCATTGCACTGACCAGTGAGTCGGTGCGGAAACGGGACCAGGCGGCGTCGAACTTCTCCACGAGGGCCAGCAGGTCCTGCTGTGCGGACGGCGCAAGGACGTGCGGCGTGGAAACCTCCCAGTGCGTCCCGATTCCCTCGAAGGAAAAAGCAGCCCAGTCCCCGTGCGGCACCGCCTACTGCGCCTCCGACTTGATCTGCTCCACGGCCTGGTTGAAGCCACCGCTGGTCAGGGACGACCCGGCCACCTTGGACACGTTGAGGTCCTCGATGTTCCTGCCCACCACCTGGGCGGCGATGCCGCCGGCAAACTCGCCCTGGAACTTGCGGGTGTTGGGGTTGGACGGGTGCTGGGTGATCTGGACGTCCGTCACTTTGCCCGACGCCAGGGTCAGCTGCACGCCCACCGTTTCGTTCCCGTTGGGCGAGACGTAGGTGCCGTCCGCGCTGTAGGTACCGTCCTTGTAGCTCGAACCACTGCTGGCAAGGGCAGATTCCCCTGCGGAAGGTGTGGTTGCGGCAGCAGAGGCGCCACCCGCGGTCGAGACTGGGTTGTTTTCGGCCGCCGAGGGGGCACAGCCGGCCACCGTGCCCATGAGGGACAGCCCGGCGATTCCAACATAGATGCTCTTGCGTACTGGTCGGTTCAGTGCTGAGGGTCTCATGAAGGCTCTCGTTTCGTAGGGGATCACAGGTATCGGCGGACGTTACGACCTTGTCAACGCTGAAACCACCATATTGGTTCAACCCTGTGCATTCTCTGGGTTTTCCTTGGAGGCGTCCTTTGCGGAAGCCTGACGAAGCAAAGGCCCGCAATTCTTTGCTGTGACGGGCCCCCGGTACCCTAGAAGGGTGACTCCCGAAGAACTCTCCCTCGCCATATCCGCATGCCTGAAGGACGCCGTCGCCGCCGGCGAAATCGCCCTGGCAGAATCAGCCGTCCCCGGGGACGTGCGCGTGGAGCGACCCAAGAACCGGGACCACGGCGACTGGGCCACCAACATCGCGCTGCAGCTCGCTAAGCAGGCCGGCACGAATCCCCGCGAATTCGCCACCATCCTCAGCGCACGGTTGAAGACGATCAGCGGCGTTTCCGCCGTGGACATTGCCGGGCCGGGGTTCCTGAACATCACCGTCGACGCTGCTGCCGCCGGTGCACTTGCCAAGGCCATCGTCGAGGCCGGCACGCAGTACGGCACCAACACCGCGCTCGCAGGCCACACCGTCAACATGGAATTCGTCTCGGCCAACCCCACCGGGCCGCTGCACATCGGCCATACGCGGTGGGCCGCGCTCGGCGACGCCATCGCCCGGGTGCTGCGCGCCTCGGGCGCCGACGTCACCGCCGAGTACTACATCAACGACGCCGGCTCGCAGATGAACACGTTCGCCAACTCCGTGTACTCCCGCCTGCACGGCCTGCCCGTCCCCGACGGCGGCTACCCGGGCCAGTACATCGCAGACCTTGGCCATGAGGTCCTGACGGCGCACCCGGACATCCGCGAGCTCACCGAGGTCGCCGCCCTGCCGGTCATCCGCGCTGCCGCCTACGAAGCCCAGATGAAGGACATCAAGGCCACGCTCGCGGACTTCGGCGTCGAATTTGACGTCTTCTTCTCCGAGCAGGAGCTGCACGACGCCGGCGCGATCGAAAATGCCGTGGCGCGCCTGCGCGAGCAGGGCCACGTGTTCGACGATGGCGGTGCGGTCTGGCTGCGCACCACCGACTTTGGCGATGACAAGGACCGCGTCATGATCCGCGCCAACGGCGAGCCCACCTACTTCGCCGCGGACGCCGCCTACTACCTTTCCAAGAAGGACCGCGGCTACACCGAGAAGATCTACCTGCTGGGCGCCGACCACCACGGCTACATCCACCGCCTCAAGGCCATCGCCGCCGCCGCCGGGGACGATCCCGAGGTCAACATCGAGGTGCTGATCGGCCAGCTCGTCTCCGTCAACGGGGCCAAGCTCTCCAAGCGCGCGGGCAACATCATCGAACTCAAGGACCTCATCGACTGGCTGGGCAAGGACGCGGTCCGCTACTCGCTGGCCCGCTTCCCGGCGGATTCCCCGCTGACCCTGGACCCGGAGCTGCTGAAAAAGAACAGCAACGAAAACCCCGTGTTCTACGTGCAGTACGCCCACGCCCGCTCCCGCGGTGCCGCGCGCAACGCGGTGGCAGCCGGCGTGGAACGCCAGGTGGACGGCGCGGACAGCTTCGATGCGTCCCTGCTGGACCACGCCACCGAGAACGAGTTGCTCTCCTTCCTGGGCAGCTACCCGTCGGTGGTGGCCAAGGCCGCGGAGCTGCGTGAACCGCACCGCGTGGCACGGCATCTCGAAACCATCGCCGGTGCCTACCACCGCTGGTATGACGCCTGCCGGATCGCACCCATGGGAGACGAAGCCGTCACCGATACCAACCGCACGCGGCTGTGGCTCAACGACGCCACCAGCCAGGTCCTCGCCAACGGCCTGGACCTCCTGGGCGTTTCCGCTCCGGAACGGATGTGAGTGCCATGACAAACGCTGGAAGCACTGTGCACGCCGGGCACGCGGCGTCCCCGCTGGCCCCCGAATGGCTGCAGGTCCCGGCCGACCTGAATGCGCTGCACGAACCCATGTGGGCAGGCAGCGTGGACCGGAACAGTGCCGGCGCCCTCACTGTGGGCGGAGTTGACGTACAGGAGCTCAAAGAGCAGTTCGGCACACCCCTCTTCGTGATGGACGAGGCCGATTTCCGTGCCCGTGCCCGCGCCTTCAAGGACTCCTTCGATGCCGCCTTCGCCGATATCTGCGGTGGCGTGGATGTGTACTACGCCGGTAAGTCCTTCCTGTGCACCGCCGTCGTGAAGTGGGTTGAAGAGGAAGGGCTCCGCCTGGACACCGCGTCCGGCGGTGAACTCGCCGTGGCCGCCCGCGCCGGCATCGCAGGGGAGCGGGTTGCGCTGCACGGCAACAACAAGTCCGACGCCGAGATCACCCGGGCTTTGGACATGGGCCTGGGCCGCATCGTAGTGGACAGCCTGGACGAGCTGGTCAGGGTAGGGGACATCGCCCGGGCCAGCGGCCGGAAGGCCAAGGTCATGCTCCGGCTCACTCCGGGCGTCCACGCGCACACCCATGAATTCATCGCCACTGCCCACGAGGACCAGAAATTCGGCCTCTCCATGGCCGCGGACACCACGGACCAGGCAGGGCTCTCCGCAGCGGAGGAAGCTGTGGCCGCAGCATCGGCCCACCCGGGCATCGAGCTGCTCGGCCTGCACTGCCACATCGGCTCGCAGATCTTCGAGCCGGACGGTTTCGCCCTGGCAGCGGAAAAGCTGCTGCGCTTCCTCGCAGCCATGCAGGACAAGTACTCCATCACCATGCCCGAGCTGGACCTCGGCGGCGGATACGGCATTGCCTACACGCCGGTGGACACCCCCCGCCCCGCAGCGGAGATCGCGGCGGCGATGGCCGCCGTCGTGCGTTCCACCTGCGCCGAGCTGGCCATCAAGGCGCCGCGCATCTCCATCGAGCCGGGCCGCGCGATCGTTGGCAGCACCACCTTCACGTTGTACGAAGTGGGTACCCTCAAGACCGTCCGCGTCGATGCGACTGCGCCGGACGATGGTGACGCAGACAACAACGTTACGTATCCCCGACGCTATGTTTCAGTGGACGGCGGCATGAGCGATAACGCCCGCCCGGTGCTGTACGACGCCGATTATTCGGCCGTCCTTGCCTCCCGCACCTCCATGGCCGCCCCGCAGCTGTCCCGAGTGGTGGGCAAACATTGCGAGAGCGGCGACATAGTTGTTAGAGATGTATATCTGCCCGGGGACGTGGCAGCCGGTGATCTGCTTGCTGTACCGGGAACCGGCGCCTACTGCTGGGCCCTCTCGAGCAACTACAACTATCTGGCCCGGCCGGGCGTTGTCGCGGTGCGCGACGGATCTTCCCGGCTGATTGTCCGCGGGGAAACCGAAGAAGATCTGCTGAACCGCGACATGGGAGCCTGAATGACGGAAATGCGAACCCTGAAAGTAGCCCTTCTGGGCTGTGGCAACGTTGGGGCCCAGGTTGCGCGGATCCTCATTGAGGACGCCGACGCCCTCGCCGCCCGCACCGGCGCGCGGCTGGAACTCAGCGGCATCGCCGTGCGCAACGTGAACTCCAAGCGCGACGTCGAATTGCCGCAGGAACTGTTCACCACGGACGCCGAGACCCTGGTCAAGGATGCCGACCTGGTCATCGAACTGATGGGCGGCATCGAACCGGCCCGCACGCTGATCCTCTCCGCGCTCACCAACGGTGCCTGCGTGGTCACCGGCAACAAGGCCCTGCTCGCGCAGGACGGCCCCACGCTGTATGAAGCAGCGGACAAAGCCGGCGTGCAACTGTCCTTCGAGGCCGCCGTCGCCGGTGCGATTCCCATCCTGCGGCCCATCCGGGACAGCCTGTCCGGCGACCGGATCACCCGGGTACTGGGCATCGTCAACGGCACCACGAACTTCATCCTTGACCAGATGGATTCAACGGGTGCCCAGTTCGCCGACGCCCTCGCCGAAGCGCAGCGCCTCGGTTACGCGGAAGCCGACCCGACAGCCGACGTCGAAGGCCATGACGCCGCCGCCAAGGCCGCCATCCTCGCAACGTTGTCCTTCCACACCCGCTTCGCGCTGGACAACGTCCACTGCGAGGGGATCACCTCCGTCACTGCGGCAGACATCGCTGCGGCCAAGGACGCCGGCTTTGTCATCAAGCTGCTGGCGATCGCCGAGAAGCTGGCAGATGCTGAGGGCAACGACGGCGTGTCCGTCCGCGTGCACCCCACGCTGCTGCCCCGCGAGCACCCCCTGGCTGCCGTCCGCGGCGCCTTCAACGCCGTGTTCATCGAGGCGGAAAATGCCGGCGAGCTGATGTTCTACGGACAGGGTGCCGGTGGCACGCCGACGGCGTCTGCCGTCCTGGGTGACCTCGTCTCCGCCGCCCGTCGCCTGGTCCTTGGCGGACCCCAGCGCACCGAAACCACCACCGGCCACGTCCCGGCGCTGCCTATCGACGCCTCAGTCACCAGCTACTACATCGGACTCGACGTCGCGGACCAGCCCGGCGTCCTGGCCAGGATCGCCCAGCTGTTCGCCGGGAACGGTGTCTCCATCGAAACCATGCGGCAGACCATCCACCGCGACGCGGAGTCCAACGTGGAATCCGCCGAACTAAGGATCGTCACCCACCGCGCGTCCGAGGCCGCCCTTGCGGCCACCGTCGAGGCTGTGAAGGGCCTTGACGTCATCAATTCAGTTACATCCGTTCTGCGGGTAGAAGGAGTCTAAGTGGCTCACCAATGGCGCGGCGTCATCCGCGAATACGCTGACCGCCTGCCCGTCACGGCATCCACCCGGGTCATCACCCTGGGCGAAGGCGGCACTCCGCTGGTGCACGCACAGAAGCTCTCCGAGCTCACCGGCTCCGAGGTGTACCTCAAGGTTGAGGGCATGAACCCCACCGGCTCCTTCAAGGACCGCGGCATGACCATGGCCATGACCGCCGCCGTCGAGGCCGGTGCCAAGGCAGTGGTGTGCGCCTCCACCGGCAACACCTCCGCCTCCGCGGCCGCCTACGCAACGGCAGCGGGGCTGAAGTGCGCCGTCCTGGTGCCCGAGGGAAAGATCTCCATGGGCAAGCTGAGCCAGGCCATTGCGCACGGGGCCACGCTGCTGCAGGTGGACGGCAACTTCGACAACTGCCTGGACATCGCCCGCAAGCTGGGGGAGTCCTACCCCGTCTTCCTGGTGAACTCGGTGAATCCCGCCCGCATCCAGGGCCAGAAGACCGGAGCGTTCGAGGTTGTTGACGCCCTCGGCGACGCCCCGGACATCCACGTACTCCCCGTGGGCAACGCCGGCAACATCACCGCGTACTGGAAGGGCTACAAGGAGTACTCCGCACCGTACGAGTCCGAAACCGCCGGCACGCTTCCCGCAGTGTCCACCAAGACGCCCACCATGTGGGGCTTCCAGGCCGCCGGTGCCGCGCCGTTCGTTGCCGGCCACCCCATCACCGAACCGGACACCATCGCCACTGCCATCCGGATCGGCAACCCCGCCTCCTGGGACGGTGCCGTAGGCGCCCGCGACGAGTCC
Organism: Arthrobacter sp. Leaf137; assembly: GCF_001423525.1. Lineage (GTDB taxonomy): Bacteria > Actinomycetota > Actinomycetes > Actinomycetales > Micrococcaceae > Arthrobacter. The sequence continues at coordinate 174,973 of NZ_LMOI01000024.1, forward strand.
GGAGGCCTGATCGATGCCGTGACCGACGAGGAGATCCTGGCCGCACACCGCTGGCTGTCCGCCAAGGAAGGCGTCTTCGTTGAGCCCGGTTCCGCCGCGGGTGTCGCCGGACTGCTCAAGAAGCACGCAGCCGGTGAAGTCCCGTCCGGGAAGACCATCGTCATCACGGTCACCGGACACGGGCTCAAGGATCCCCAGTGGGCACTGCGCACCGAGGACGGCAGCGACGTCCAGCCGGTCAAGGTTTCCAACGACGTCGTCACTGTTGCTGCTGAACTGGGACTGGAAGAAAAATAGCCTTGAACGCCACCTCGCAGGCCGCCGTCGGACTGCAACTCATTGAGCCCGGCCAGCGCGTAACGGTCCGGGTCCCGGCCACCACGGCCAACCTGGGCCCGGGATATGACAGCCTCGGAATGGCCCTGGCCCTGCACGACACCCTGACGGTGGAGAGCCTGGACACGGACGAACTCGTCTTCGATCTGCGTGGCGAAGGGGCAGACACCCTGCCGCGGGATGGCAGCCACCTGGTGATCCGGGCCATGGACGCGGCCTTCGAACGGCTCGGGTTCCGCCACGGCGGCCTGAAGGTGACGGCGGAAAACGTCAACCCGCACGGCAGGGGGCTGGGCTCCTCCGCGTCGGCAGTGGTGGCGGCAGTGTCGGCCGCAAATGCCATGGTTCCAGCGGAAAACCGGCGCGGCCGGGACTGGATCCTGCAGCTCACCAGCGAGATGGAAGGCCACCCGGACAACGTCGCACCGGCGATTTACGGCGCACTGGCGCTGTCATGGCAGGACAGTGACCAGTACAGCAGCACCCGCGCCGAGGTGGCCGGAACAGTGGTTCCCATCGTGGCTGTTCCGGACTTTGAATTGTCCACCGAAGCGGCGCGGGCCCTCCTGCCCGCCTCGGTGGGACACCACGCGGCTGCCATGAACTCCGGCCGGGCCGCGCTGCTGATCCACGCCCTGACCCGGGATCCAGGATTCCTGCTGGCTGGCACGGAGGACTACCTGCACCAGAGCTACCGTGCGTCGGCCATGCGGCCCAGTGCGGCATTGATTGCAGCGCTGCGGCGGGCGGGCCATGCCGCAGTGGTTTCCGGTGCCGGACCCACCGTGCTGGTACTGGCCAACGGCGAGCCGGAAGCAGCCGACGTCCTGGCGTTCATCAGCGCGTTTACAGGAGCCAACACGCCGGAAGTGAACTGGCGCGTGCTGAAGCTCGCTGTGGACGTGGAAGGTGCTAAGGTGGACGTGCACCGGCGGTAATTCCGCCTATCTGATCTGCTTCTGCACTCAGTTGCAACTGATCTCCTACTGCGAATCTATTCCGGTGCCACCTGCTTGGTCTGTCGCAGGAATTTGCAGCATCCAACTGCCCCCCACGCGTCAGTCCTCCGTTCCGCCACGGGCGGTACGGAAGGTGAATCAGTACCGGCCCTGCTGGCCGAAATCCAACCGGCAAGGCCGCAAAATGCGGCTGCAGATCTGAACTGCAGCCCAGATCAAATCATCGCGTCCAGCTCCCAGTCCGGACGCCGTCGAGGGGGAAGGATCCTTCGTGACCGAAACCACTGAGCTGTCACCAGCTGTGGAACTATCATCTTCTGTTGCCGAGTCACCGGCAGCACCCGCCAAGAGCAGCGGCCTTGCAGGCCTGAAGCTCGCCCAGCTGCAGGCCTTGGCCAGCCAGCTTGGAATCTCGGGCGGTTCCCGCATGCGCAAGGGGGACCTGGTGGCTGCAATCTCTGCCCACCGTGCCGGCACTCCCACCACGAAGGCACCGGCCAGGGCGGCTGAAAAGGCCACCGCGCCCGTTGCCGCTCCCGCTGTTTCCGTTCCGGCCGCCGCACCTGAGGCTGCCGAAGCACCGGCCGCTGAAGGCACCCGTGCCCGCCGCGGCCGCAGCCGCCGAGCCGGCAGCGACGGTGTTGTAGTGACCCCCGCTGCCGAAACCGCTCCCGCAGGTGAAGCGGCGCCCGTTGCGGAAGCTGCTGCAGCGCAGTCGAACGCTCCTGCTGCGGAAGCCGCCGAAGCTGCCCCCGAGCGCCGCCAGCCCCGTACCCGCAACCGCCGCCGTGGCGAAGCCGCCGCCCAGGAGACTCCCGCCGAAACTCCCGCGGAGCAGCCGGCCGGCGAACCCAAGGCCGCCGATCAGGCCAGCACGGACCAGAAAGCTGCTGAACAGCGCTCCGAGTCCACCGAGACCGTGGATGCCGGCCAGCGCAATGACCGCCGCGACCGCAGCCGTGGCGGCCGTGACAACCGCGATGCCGATGGCGGCCGCGACGCCGGCCAGCGCGACAACAGCCGTGACGCCGGCCAGCGCGACAACAGCCGTGACGCCGGCCAGCGCGATAACAGCCGTGACGCCGGCCAGCGCGATAACAGCCGTGACGCCGGGCAGCGCGATAACAGCCGTGACAACCGCGACGGAGATGACACCGACGGCAGCAGCCGCCGGAACCGCCGCAACCGGCGCGACCGGAACGACCGGAACGACCGCTCCGGTGGCCAGGACCGGGACAACAGCTCCCGCAACGACCGCTTCCGCGACCGCAACGACCGCCGCCGCGGACGCAACCAGGGCCCGGACGTCGACGACGTCGAGGTCACCGAGGACGACGTTCTCCTGCCCGTCGCGGGCATCCTGGACGTCCTGGAGAACTACGCGTTCATCCGCACCTCCGGCTACCTGCCGGGCCCCAACGACGTTTACGTTTCGCTGGCACAGGTCAAGAAGTACAACCTGCGCAAGGGTGACGCCGTCGTCGGCGCCATCCGTGCACCGCGCGATGGCGAAGACCGCAACCAGCAGTCCACCCGCCAGAAGTTCAACGCCCTGGTCCGCGTCACGTCCGTTAACGGCAAGACCGCCGAAGAGCTCAAGGACCGCGTCGAATTCGCCAAGCTGGTCCCGCTTTACCCGTCAGAGCGCCTGCGCCTCGAAACGGACCCCAAGAAGATCGGTCCCCGGGTCATCGACCTCGTGGCTCCCATCGGCAAGGGCCAGCGTGGCCTGATCGTCTCACCGCCGAAGGCCGGCAAGACGCTCATCCTGCAGTCCATCGCCAACGCGATCACCACCAACAACCCTGAGGTCCACCTCATGATGGTGCTGGTTGACGAACGTCCCGAAGAAGTCACGGATATGCAGCGCACCGTCAAGGGAGAGGTCATTGCCTCCACCTTCGACCGTCCCGCAGACGATCACACCACCGTGGCCGAACTCTCCATCGAACGCGCCAAGCGCCTCGTGGAAATGGGCATGGACGTGGTGGTCCTCCTGGACTCCATGACCCGCCTGGGCCGTGCCTACAACCTGGCAGCACCGGCCTCCGGCCGCATCCTGTCCGGTGGTGTCGACTCCGCCGCGCTGTACCCGCCGAAGCGCTTCTTCGGTGCAGCCCGCAACATCGAAAACGGCGGCTCGCTCACCATCCTGGCCACCGCCCTCGTCGAGACCGGCTCCAAGATGGACGAAGTCATCTTCGAAGAGTTCAAGGGCACCGGCAACATGGAACTGCGCCTGTCCCGCCAGTTGGCAGACAAGCGCATCTTCCCCGCCGTGGACGTCAACGCATCGGGCACCCGCCGCGAAGAGAACCTGCTCTCGCCCGAGGAAGTCAAGATCATGTGGAAGCTGCGCCGTGTCCTCTCCGGACTCGAAACGCAGCAGAGCCTTGAGCTGCTGACCAACAAGATCCGGGAAACCGGGAGCAACGTCGAGTTCCTCATGCAGGTACAGAAGACGACGCTTGGCGCTAAGTCGGATAACGACAAGTAGCTGCGTTACAGGGGTGGGGCCGTCGCATATTTTGCCGGCCCCGCCCCTTCGCGTTGCGGCTGACGTACTGCGTACGTCAGCCGCAACGCTCCGATAGGCCCGATGCCACTCCCTGGCCGGCAAAATATGCGACGGCGGTCGCACGTCACCTGCCGCTGTATGCGTCATTAGACTTGTACAAGTCGAAAGAGGTTTATAAATGTTTGAGTCCGTACAGGGCCTGCTTGATGAGCATGACTCCATTCAGGCGCAGCTGGGGGATCCTGCTGTTTATGCTGACCAGCGGCTTGCCCGGAAGCTGGGGCGGCGGTCGGCTCAGCTCAATGGCATTGTGGAGGCCTACCACCGCTGGGAGGCGCTGCGGGACGATCTTTCCGCTGCCAAGGAGATGGCAGCTGAGGATCCCGAGTTTGCTGCAGAGGTTCCCGAGCTGGAGGCATCCCTTGAGACCGCTGCGGCGAAGCTTCGGCGACTGCTGATACCGCGCGATCCGGACGACGCCCGCAACGTGATCCTCGAGGTCAAGGGCGGCGAAGGCGGCGATGAAGCCGCGCTGTTCGCCGGCGACCTCCTGCGCATGTACACCCGATACGCGGAGTCCCGTGGCTGGAAGACCGAAATCATCTCCTCCACGGAGTCTGACCTGGGCGGATACAAGGACGTCCAGGTGGCCGTCAAGGGCAGCTCCAATGACCCCGCTGAGGGCGTCTACGCACGGCTCAAGTTCGAAGGCGGCGTGCACCGCGTCCAGCGCGTCCCGGTGACCGAGTCCCAGGGCCGAATCCACACCTCTGCCGCCGGCGTGCTGGTCCTCCCCGAGGTGGACGAGCCCGAAGAGCTCGAAATCAACCAGAACGACCTCAAGATCGACGTCTACCGGTCCTCCGGCCCGGGTGGCCAGTCGGTCAACACCACGGACTCCGCCGTCCGCATCACGCACCTTCCCACGGGCATCGTGGTGGCCATGCAGAACGAAAAGTCGCAGCTGCAGAACCGTGAAGCAGGCATGCGCGTGCTGCGTGCACGCATCCTCGCACACCAGCAGGAGCAGATTGACGCCGCCAACTCCGAGCAGCGGAAATCCCAGATCCGCACCATGGACCGCTCCGAGCGGATCCGCACTTACAACTACCCGGAGAACCGGATCGCGGACCACCGCACGGGCTACAAGGCGTACAACCTGGACCAGGTCATGAATGGGGACCTGGAACCGGTCATCCAGTCTGCCATCGAGATGGACGAACAGGCACGCCTGGACGCCATCGGCGACTAGTCCTCGGTATGAGTGCAGGCCAGTCCCTCGCTGACGCCGTCAGTGCGGCTACCGCCGTCCTCAGCGAGGCCGGTGTGCCCAGCCCCCGCGTCGACGCCGAACTCCTCGCCGACCACCTGCTCCAGGTCGGCCTGGGCCGGCTCCGCGCCCTGATGCTCGGTGACACCCCGGCGCCCGAGGGGTACGACGAACTTGTCGCCGAGCGGGCCGGCCGTGTACCCCTCCAGCACATCACCGGGGTGGCCCACTTCAGGTATCTGGAACTTGCGGTAGGCCCGGGTGTCTTCATTCCCCGTCCAGAGACTGAATCTGTGGTCCAGCTGGTGATCGACCATGTGGCGGGAATGGATTCCCCACGGATCGTGGACCTCGGGACAGGGTCCGGCGCAATCGCAGGCTCCATCGCGCATGAAGTTCCCGGCGCCGAAGTCCACGCCGTCGAATTCAGTCCGCTGGCCCACGCGTGGGCGTCCCGGAACCTCGAACCCCTCGGCGTCCACCTCGTCCTGGGGGACCTGCGGACCGCACTTCCGGAGCTGAACGGAACCTTCGACGTCGTCATTTCCAACCCGCCCTACATCCCGGCCGAAGCCATCCCCAACGAACCCGAAGTGGCACTGCACGACCCGCCGGAGGCTTTGTACGGCGGGGGAGCGGACGGTATGGAGCTCCCGACGGCGGCCGCTGCCTCCGCTGCCCGGCTCCTTCGGCCCGGCGGCTACTTCGTGATGGAGCACGCCGAAGTCCAGGCGGGCTGGATCACCGCCATGCTCGGCATGCAGGGGGCCTGGACCGGAATCAGCACGCATGTGGACCTGAACGGCAAAGAGCGCGCCACCAGCGCCTTCCTTGCCGCACCTGGCCACACGGAATGAAAGAATAGGCCTGTGACCACAACCTACGACTGCAGCACCGACGACCAGCGCGCCGAGGCCCTTGAACACGCCCAGCGGGCCATCAGCGAGAAGAAATGCGTGGTCCTGCCCACGGACACCGTGTACGGAATCGCCGCGGACGCATTCTCCCCGCAGGCCGTCACCATGCTCCTGGTGTCCAAGGGACGCAGCCGCACCATGCCGCCGCCCGTGCTGATTCCCCGCATCAACGCCCTGGACGGGCTGGCCACGGATATTTCCGCGGATGCCCGGAAGCTGGCGGAGGCCTTCTGGCCCGGCGGCCTGACGCTCATTTTCCACGCCCAGCCGTCACTGGACTGGGATCTTGGCGAGACCAAGGGGACTGTGGCGCTGCGGATGCCTGCCGATGAGATTGCGCAGGAGCTGCTGACCCTCACCGGGCCTTTGGCCGTATCCTCCGCGAACCGGACCGGACACGCCCCGGCACAGACCGCCGCCGCGGCACGCGAGCAGCTGGCGGACTCCGTGGAGGTCTACCTGGAAGGCGGCTTCCGCCCGGCCGAGGGTGCAGACGCTGTTCCTTCCACCATTGTTGATGCCACCGGACCCCGCCTCCGCGTTGTCCGCAACGGCGCGGTCAGCCTCGACCAGCTCCGCGAGCACGTTCCAGGTGTCCTGGGCCTCGGCGAAATTCCGATGGCCGAGGAGGACGCGGGGAACGATGCGGCCAAGGGTGAATCTGCCGGTGTGGAGTCCTTTGGCGCAGAGCCCGTTGCTGCGGAGTCCGCCACCGCTGATGCTGCCGCGAAGCCCGAGCCGGCGGATGCCGCCACACCGGCCAGGGAACAGCAGCCTTGATGGCACTGGACCGCCAGCAGATTCCTGTCCTGGACGTCCACGCCACGCCGCTGCGGGTTCCCGAGCTGGTTGAGGAGCTCAGCCGCTTCATCGAGGACGGTTCCACCCGGACGGTGCTGGGACACAACCTCCACAGCGTCACGCTCACCCTCTCCGATGACGGTTTTCGCCGCCTTTACGAGGCCAGTGACATTGTGCTCCTGGACGGGGCGCCGGTGCTGTGGCTGTGGGGGAGGACCGGTAACGCGGCGGGTCCCGTCATGGACTACCGGCTCGGCTCCACCGACTGGCTGCCCGCCCTTGACCAGGTGCGCGGCCTTGAGCGGATTGCCGTGGTTGGCGCCGGTAATTCAGCCAATTCCGGTGCGGTCGCCCGGCTGAGGACCATCGTTCCCGGTGCGCGGGTGGAAGGCTTTCCGGGCGAGGACTGGAACCTTGAACTGGAGGACGCCGCCGTCGCCTGGCTGCACCGCGAACAGCCGCAGCTGGTGTTGTTGGGCCTGGGCATGCCCCTGCAGGAGGAGGTGCTGCAGCGTCGGCTCGACGGCCTGCCGCCGGCCATCTATTGCGCCGTGGGTGGTGCCATCGAACAGCTGGCCGGGATCCAGAAGCTGGCGCCCCGCTGGCTGGGCCGGCTGGGCCTTGAATGGGCCTGGCGGCTGCTACTGCACCCGCGCCGCGTTGCCTACCGTGTTTTCGGCGAGCCATGGGTCCTGCTGTGGCTTCTGGCAACGCGCCGGTTGTCCCGTAAGGACTAGCGGGCTCCTCCGGCAGCCCCCACGTGGGGAGTGCCGCTAGAACTTCTGGTCCTCCAGCGGTCCGAATCCTTTGCCGCGCAGGCCGGCGCTGAACGTCCTGGCCCAGCCCAGCAGCCCGGAAAGGTCACGGCGCTGCAGGAAGTAGCCCAGGTAGCCGCCTACGTCAGCAACGAACGAGCGGACCCGGAAATACCGGCGGATGAGGTACCCGCGGTTGCGGTAGTAGTAATAGCGCTTGAAGGCCGATTCCGGAACGATGACGTGCCATCCGGCGCCGTACACGTGCTGGGTTTCGGAAAACGCGTGCGGGTGCGTAATGGCCGTGGTGGTGACTGTGCCGAACCTGATCCCTGCCTGGCGGAGGCGGATGGTGAAGTCCACTTCGTCGCCCCGGATAAACAGGCGCATGTCGGGCAGGCCCACCTTGAAGAACACGTCGGACCGGATAAGCGCACCATTGAAGAAGTGCCCGTCGTTGGGAAGGAACCCCAATTTCTCCACCTCGGCGCGGTCGTGGGTGACCTTGCCGTCGAGCCGGAAGAAGAAGGAGAGCCTGTCGGGTTGTCCGGGCGCCGTCACGAGCGGAACCACAGCCTCCAGGTCGCGGGCTTCGGCCTCCCGCACCAGGGTAGCGAGGCATTCAGGATCGGCCGGCACGGCGTCGTCATCCATCATCCAGATCCACCTGGCACCGCTGGCCACCGCTTTGAGGGCTGCGAGGGCGAACCCGCCAGCGCCGCCAAGGTTGGCTTCTGACCTGACATAGTCCACGTTGGAATGCTGTTCCGCTATGCTGCGCGCGGGGGTTGTGCCACTGTCCACGAGGCAAATGGTGTCCACTGAGGCCGTCTGGGCCTTGATCGAATCCAGCAGCACCGAGAGCTCCTTCGGACGGTCGAAGGTCACGGCTGCAACTGCAATGCGGGCGGTCATGGGGGTCCTTTCAGCATGGCTGTCAGGGGTTTCCCTGCTCCTTCTGCGCGAGTGTGGCGCGGAGCCATGAAGCCGTTGGCGCTAGTATCTTTGACTAGAGTCCACTGTAATACAGCCCTGTAAGGCACTGCGTAAGGCTATCTGCGTACTGTCTGCTGCGCGCTCGGCGACGGAGAAGTTTCATTTATCGGAGAACAGATTCCCGGCCAGTGAGCCCACCTGGCCCGGACCTGCCGCCGGCGCGGCGGTCCATTCCCGGCCCCCTCAACTCTGAAACGGCCATCACCCCATGATCATGTACCTGCTCATGGGCCTGATTGCCGCCGTCGTGTCCTATGCCGCAACCTGGGGTGCCCGGGTGGTGGGCCACAGGCTCGAACTGCACCAGCCCATCCGCAGCCGCGATATGCATTCCACACCCGTTTCCAGGCTTGGCGGCGTTGCCATCTTCCTGGGTGTGATGGTGGCACTGATCGTCGCGAGCCAGTCCTTCTTCGTGAAGGACATCTACCGGAACAATTTCTCGCCGTGGGGAGTGCTGGCCGGGGCCGCGGTGATTGTCCTGGTGGGCGTGGCCGATGACCTCCTGGACATCCGCTGGTGGGTGAAACTGATCGGCCAGAGCGTGGCTGCCCTTACCGTGGCCACCTGGGGCGTACAGATGACAATCGTTCCCTGGGTTCCGGAACCCATCTACCTGGAGAACGGAACGCTCCGGGTGGTGCTGACCGCAGGGCTCATCGTCACCACCATGAACGCCTTCAACTTCATCGACGGCCTGGACGGTCTTGCGGCAGGAGTGGCCGTCATCGGCGGAACGGCGTTCTTCGTCACCGCCTACTGGGTGCACCGCAATGCAGTCCTGCTGGATTACTCGGACCTTGCCACGCTGATTACGGCGGTCCTCGTAGGTGGCTGCCTCGGGTTCCTGCCGCACAACTGGTTCCCCTCAAAGATCTTCATGGGGGACTCCGGGGCCATGCTGATCGGGCTGCTGATGGCCTCGGCAGGTGTGGTGTCCACGGGGCAAATCACCTCGGGCCTGTATGACCGCGCCAACGGTATTTCCACGGTCATCCCCATCCTGCTTCCCTTCGCTGTGCTCTTCCTGCCCCTGCTGGACCTGGGGCTCGCCGTGGTCCGCCGGACCGCACGCGGACGTTCGCCGTGGTCTGCGGACCGCGGACACCTGCACCACAAACTCCTCGACATCGGCTATTCGCACCGCACGGCCGTGATCCTCATGTACCTCTGGACAGTGGTGCTGTCCTTCGGCGGGCTCGCCTTTGCAATTTTTCCCTGGCAGATTGTCCTCGCCGTCGACCTGTTCGCCACCCTGGTCATGGGCCTCGTCACGGCGTGGCCGTACCTGTCCCGCAGCGGCGAGGAACCCGCCACGTGACGCCGTGCGGAAACATTTTCTATCTCGTGTAGAATTTAGGGGCAGCACAAGCTGCCACTCCACCCTGCTGGCTCCCCGCCAAATGCCCCCGACGATTGGGATCGAATGACCTCCAACGCCGAGCCCGGACCTGCGTCCGGCAAAGGACATGTTGGTGCTTCCGGTCCCACCGCATCGCTGTGGCTGCACCTGCTAAAGATCAGCGCCGCTGCCGCGGCAGTTGGCCTGGTCCTCTGCGGTGCAACAGCGATGTTCCTCAATGGTGGCGCCGCCGCACTTTCGAGTGCCTTGGGCGGTTTGCTGGTGATGCTGTTCTTTGGAATCAGCCTCCTGGTTGGCCACTTTGTTGGACGAAGCAACCCCTCCGGGGCCATCGGCGTCTTCGTGGCCACCTACTTCATCAAAGTCGTGGGATTCGCCATTGTGATGTTTGTACTGGGGGCGCCCCAATGGTTGCAAGGCCGCTGGTTCGTCGCCGGAGCCGTAGTGGCTGTCGTCCTGTGGCAGGCGGCCGAAATCTATGGTTTCAGCAAAGTCCGCCTTCAGATCTACAACGATCCAGAGGACAAAGGGGAGCCCCGTGCGTAACTCAAGGAAACGTGACGCTGCCGGCAACGGCAACCGTGCGCAGGGCAGTTCTGCCGCGGGCGTCTCCAGCGAGAACACCGACGGCGGATACAACGCCGGGATGGCCGTCTTCAGCTACATCATTGGCGGAATCATCGTCTGGAGTTTGATAGGGTGGGGATTGGATTTTCTGTGGGGAACGCGCTGGATTGTGCTCGCAGGCGCTCTGCTTGGAGCCGTCGGAGGTTTTTACCTTTCCCACATGCATGGCCTCACCAGTTCCCGCAAAAACACTGGTGATCGTCCTGCTGCCAGCGGTCCGTCCCAGGACGGCGGCACGAATGCCAAATAATTTCACAGGGGGAGCGTTAGGCCGCAAGGCCCCGGCTCCCCGCCCAACGCCCAATGATGGACACTGCAGAGAGGAAACGCGTTGATCGCGCTTGCGCTCCCGGCCCAAGATTCAGGAGAGTTTACACCTCCTGGTATTAACGAAATGCATTTGCCGGCAATCCTGCCGTGGGGTGCCGCAGAAGGATTCTCCAAGCAGATGCTGCTGGTCCTCCTCTCTGTCGTCTTTATCGCCGTCTTCTTCGTGCTGGCTGCACGCAAGCAGCAGCTGGTACCCGGCAAGCTCCAGTTCGCCGGCGAGGCCGCATACGGCTTCGTCCGCAACGGCATCGCCAAGGACATCATCGGCGGCCGCGACTTCATCAAGTACGTGCCCCTGCTGTTCAGCCTGTTCTTCTTCATCCTGGTGAACAACATCTACGGCGCCATCCCGGTCATCCAGCTCCCCACGTTCTCGCACGTCGGCGGAGCCTACGTCCTGGCCGGCATCGTCTACTTCACCTGGATCGCCATCGGCGTCAAGAAGAACGGCCTGCGCTACTTCAAGCTGGCCACCGTTCCGTCGGGTGTTCCGTGGTTCATCCTGCCGATCGTTATCCCGATCGAGATCATCTCGAACTTCGTCGTCCGGCCCGTAACGCACAGCCTCCGTCTGTTCGCCACCATGCTCGCCGGCCACCTCATCGTGATGATCGCCGGTTCCGGCATCGAATACCTGGTCATGCAGGAAAGCATCCTCCTGAAGGGCACCTCGGTCCTGGTGCTCGCGGGTGCGATCGCCATGTACATGCTTGAGGCCCTGATCATGGTCCTGCAGGCGTACGTCTTTACACTGCTGACGGCGATCTACATCGAAGGCGCCCTGCACGCCGACAGCCACTAGGCGCCCTGCCGACAGGCACACACAAATCTTCCCCTCGCGGGGATGAAGCAACCCAAACAACCTGCCACATGGGTGGCATCTTGAAAGGAAGAAAAATGGAAGGCACAATCAACGGCTCCCTCAACCTCATCGGCTACGGTCTCTCGGCCATCGGCGGTGGTATCGGTGTGGGTCTCGTGTTCGCCGCTTACATCAACGGTGTTGCACGTCAGCCGGAGGCTCAGCGCGTGCTGCAGCCGATCGCATTCCTTGGTCTGGCACTGACCGAAGCCCTCGCCATCCTTGGTCTCGTCTTCGCCTTCGTCCTTTCCTAGTCCTGGCGCGAAGCGAACATTCAGAACCGAGTAGATAAGGACGGGTGAAATATGAATCAGCTGATCATCTCAGCCGCCACTGAAGGCGAAAAGGTTAACCCCCTCGTTCCCAACCTTTGGGAAATGGGCGTTGTCCTGGTTGGCTTCGCGATTCTCATGTTCATCGTGGTCAAGTTTGTTGTCCCGATGTTCGAGAAGACCTTTGCCGAGCGAGCCGAAGCCATCGAAGGCGGCATTGCCAAGGCTGAGAAAGCCCAGGCTGAGGCGTCTGCTGCACTCGAAGAGTACAAGCAGCAGCTGACCGACGCCCGCACCGAAGCAAACCGCATCCGTGAGGAAGCACGCGCCGAAGGTGCGCAGATCCTCGCGGACCTCAAGGAGAAGGCTGCTGCAGAGTCTGCGCGCATCACTGCGCAGGCACACGCACAGATCGAATCCGAGCGCCAGGCGGCCGTTGTGTCCCTGCGCTCCGAGGTTGGCACCCTGGCCACCACCCTTGCCGGCCGCATCGTGGGCGAATCGCTCAACGACGACGACCGCGCAGCACGGGTCGTGGACCGGTTCCTGGCAGATCTGGAGACCCAGAGCGCAGGTGCAGCTAAGTAATGGCAGGCGTATCGAGCGAATCGCTGGCAACAGCGCTGACCGCGCTGGAAGTAAAGCTTCCCACCGCGTCGCTGCAGCTGGCAAAGGAACTCTTCGGAATTCTGGGAATGGTGGACAGCTCGGCTGGCTTGCGCCGCGCCCTGACTGACCCGTCCCGTAACGGTGACGAAAAGTCGGCGCTGGTCAGGCAGCTGGTTGGCGGAAAAGTCTCCGCTGATGCTGCAGAGGTCGCGGGCGGATTGGCCGGTTCACGCTGGGCATCTGCGCGGGACATCGGCGATGCACTCGAGACTCTTGCCGCAACGGTGGTCATTTCCGTTGCTGAAAACAAGTCGGCCGTTTCTGCCTCCGGCATCACTGGCCTGGAAGAACTGGAGAACGACCTGTTCTCCTTCAACCAGACCGTGGCGTCCAGCCACGAGGTACAACGTGCTCTGTCCGAACCACAGGCCAGCGGGGCCGCCAAGGCTGCCCTTGCCGAAAAGCTGGTGCCCGGTGTCAGTGAGGAAGCAAAAGTCCTCATTACCCAGGCAGTCACCCAGCCCCGCGGCATCAAGGCGACGCGCCTGGTGGAACGGTTCGCCGAGTTGGCGGCCAAGCGGCAGCAGCGCTGGATTGCAACGGTCAGCGTGACCCGTCCCCTGACGTCGACGCAGTTGTCCCGCCTCCAGGCGGGCCTGAACGCGCTGTACGGACGGGAACTGAAGGTCAACATCAACGTTGATCCGGCACTCATTGGCGGCATCCGCGTCCAGGTGGGTGACGAAGTGCTCGACGCTTCGGTCATCAGCCGCCTGGGCGAGCTGCAACGCCAGCTGGCCGGCTAGCCGGACAAGCACAACCAAACTGATAGAAACCCCGGTCACCTGACGGTGATCACAAAACAGGAGAGCAGGGACTGCAGATGGCCGAATTGACCATCAACGCCGACGACGTCCGTAATGCGCTGAACGAGTTCGCGGCGTCCTACGAACCCGGAAACGCAGAACGCGTAGAGGTCGGCCGCGTAACCACCGCTAGTGACGGCATCGCCCGTGTTGAGGGCCTTCCCTCGGTCATGGCGAACGAGCTGCTGCGCTTCGAGGACGGCACCCTGGGCCTCGCCCAGAACCTTGACGTCCGCGAAATCGGCGTCATCATCCTCGGCGACTTCACCGGCATCGAAGAAGGCCAGGAAGTCCACCGCACCGGACAGGTCCTGTCCGTGCCCGTGGGCGACGCCTTCCTCGGCCGCGTTGTCGACCCGCTGGGCGTGCCCATCGACGACCTCGGCGAGATCAAGGCTGAAACCACCCGTGCCCTGGAGCTCCAGGCTCCCGGCGTGACGCAGCGCAAGTCGGTGCACGAGCCGATGCAGACCGGTCTCAAGGCCATCGACGCCATGATCCCGATCGGCCGCGGCCAGCGTCAGCTGATCATTGGTGACCGCCAGACCGGCAAGTCGGCAATCGCGATCGACACCATCATCAACCAGAAGGCCAACTGGGCTTCCGGCGATGTGACCAAGCAGGTCCGCTGCATCTACGTGGCGATCGGCCAGAAGGCATCCACCATTGCCGCTGTCCGCCAGACCCTCGAGGACAACGGCGCGCTTGAGTACACCACCATCGTGGCGTCTCCCGCATCCGACCCTGCCGGCTTCAAGTACCTGGCACCGTACGCCGGTTCCGCGATCGGCCAGCACTGGATGTACGGCGGCAAGCACGTCCTCATCGTGTTTGATGACCTGTCCAAGCAGGCCGAAGCCTACCGCGCCGTGTCCCTGCTTCTCCGCCGCCCGCCGGGACGCGAAGCATACCCGGGTGACGTCTTCTACTTGCACTCCCGTCTCCTGGAGCGTTGTGCAAAGCTCTCCGACGAGCTCGGTGCCGGTTCCATGACGGGCCTGCCGCTGATCGAGACCAAGGCGAACGACGTGTCCGCCTACATCCCGACCAACGTCATCTCCATCACCGACGGCCAGATCTTCCTGCAGTCGGACCTCTTCAACGCCAACCAGCGTCCCGCAGTCGACGTGGGCGTCTCGGTGTCCCGCGTTGGCGGTGCAGCGCAGGTGAAGTCCATGAAGAAGGTCTCCGGCACGTTGAAGCTGGAACTCGCCCAGTACCGTGACATGCAGGCGTTCGCCATGTTTGCCTCGGACCTGGACGCCGCCTCACGCCAGCAGCTCACCCGTGGAGCCCGCCTGATGGAACTGCTCAAGCAGGGCCAGTACTCACCGTTCCCCGTTGAGGACCAGGTTGTCTCCATCTGGGCAGGCACCAACGGCCACCTGGATGACGTCCCGGTTGAGGACGTGAACCGGTTCGAAACCGAGTTCCTGGAACACCTCAAGCACAAGTCCTCCATCCTCACCACGCTGGCGCAGACCAACGTGATGGACGATGACACCGCTGCAGCTCTGAAGTCCGCCATCATCGACTTCAAGAAGGGCTTCTTCGGCGAGGGCGACAACCACTTGGTGGGCGCAGGCCACGAGGCCCATGACGCCATCTCCGAGGGCGAAGTCGACCAGGAAAAGATCGTCAAGCAGAAGCGCTAGTTCCGACGGCCGGGTGTGCCGGGCCCGCAGGGTCCGGCACACCCGGTTTACGGAATGTTAGGAAAGGATAAGTATGGGAGCCCAGATCCGGGTCTACCGCCAGAAGATCAGCTCGACCACGTCGATGCGCAAGATCTTCAAGGCGATGGAACTGATCGCTACCTCGCGCATCGGGAAGGCCCGTGCGCGCGTAGCAGCTTCACTGCCTTACGCGAACGCGATCACGCGCGCCGTTTCTGCTGTCGCCAGCCAAAGCGAAATCGACCACCCGCTGACCACTGAGCCGGAGCAGATCCGCCGTGCCGCCGTCCTGGTAATTACCTCGGACCGCGGCCTGGCAGGTTCGTACTCGGCCAGCGTCCTCAAGCAGGCGGAAGGTCTCAACGAGCTGCTCCACGCCGAAGGCAAGGAAGTCAAGACCTACCTCGTGGGACGCAAGTCCCAGGCTTACTTCGACTTCCGGAACCGCGAATATGCGCGGGTCTGGACCGGAGGAACCGACGCACCCGAGTTCAGCACCGCTCGTGAAATCGGCGCCGCATTGCTGGCCGACTTTGCTGCGGAGTTCGAAGACGGCGGCGTGGACGAAATCCATGTTGTCTACACGCGCTTCAAGTCCATGGTCACCCAGGAGCCCACGGTCATCCGCCTGCTGCCCCTTGAGGTAGTGGAAGAGGAAGCCGCCTCCGAGTCGGACCTGCTGCCGCTGTACGAGTTCGAGCCAGAGACCGAACAGGTCCTCGACGCGCTGCTGCCCCGCTACATCGAGTCGCGCCTGTTCGCAGCAATGCTGCAGGCCGCCGCATCCGAACTGGCTGCCCGCCAGCGCGCGATGAAGTCGGCAGGGGACAATGCCACGGACCTGATCAAGAAGTACACGCGTCTGCGCAACACGGCCCGCCAGGCTGAAATCACGCAGGAGCTCTCCGAGATTGTTGCCGGCGCCGACGCACTTGCGTCCTAGCCTGCACTGCCCCGGATTCCGCGGAACCTGCACCACAACAGATAAACTTAACCCCACGCCATCTACTGAGTGAAGTGAGAGAGATGACTGCCACTGCTACCGAACACGTAGCCGCAACGTCCGGTGCCACCGGCCGTATTGCGCGCGTAATCGGCCCGGTTGTCGACGTCGAATTCCCGGCTGACGCAATCCCGTCGATCTATAACGCCCTCACCACCGAGATTACTCTCAACGGTGAGACCAAGACCATCACGTTCGAGACCTCCCAGCACCTGGGCGACAACCTCGTCCGCGCCATCTCCCTGCAGGCTACTGACGGACTGGTCCGCGGCACCTCAGTGGTGGACTCCGGTGCCCCCATCTCCGTCCCCGTCGGCGACGGCGTCAAGGGCCACATCTTCAACGTGCTGGGCCAGCCCCTGGACGTTACCGAGTCGGAGCTGGACATCAGCGAACGCTGGCCGATCCACCGCAAGGCACCCGCCTTCGCTTCGCTCGAAGGCTCCACCGAGATGCTGGAAACCGGCATCAAGGTCATTGACCTTCTCACCCCGTACATCAAGGGTGGCAAGATCGGCCTGTTCGGTGGCGCCGGCGTGGGCAAGACCGTTCTGATCCAGGAAATGATCACCCGTGTTGCCCGCAACTTCGGTGGTACTTCCGTGTTCGCCGGTGTTGGCGAGCGTACCCGTGAGGGCAACGACCTCTGGGTGGAAATGGAAGAGGCAGGCGTCCTCAAGGACACCGCCCTTGTATTCGGCCAGATGGATGAGCCGCCGGGAACGCGCCTCCGCGTAGCCCTGTCCGCCCTGACCATGGCGGAGTACTTCCGCGATGTCCAGAACCAGGACGTGCTGCTGTTCATCGACAACATCTTCCGCTTCACGCAGGCAGGTTCCGAGGTTTCCACCCTGCTCGGCCGCATGCCGTCCGCCGTGGGCTACCAGCCCAACCTGGCCGACGAAATGGGTCTCCTGCAGGAGCGCATTACCTCCACCAAGGGCCACTCCATCACCTCGATGCAGGCCATCTACGTTCCCGCAGATGACTACACCGACCCGGCCCCGGCCACCACGTTCGCGCACCTGGACGCCACCACGGAACTTTCCCGTGAAATCGCATCCCGTGGCCTGTACCCGGCCGTGGATCCGCTGACGTCCACGTCACGAATCCTGGACCCGCAGTACATCGGCAAGGACCACTACAACACGGCTGTCCGTGTGAAGCAGATCCTGCAGAAGAACAAGGAACTCCAGGACATCATCGCCATCCTCGGCGTTGACGAACTCTCCGAAGAGGACAAGATCGTCGTGTCGCGTGCACGCCGTATCCAGCAGTTCCTTTCGCAGAACACCTACACCGCCAAGCAGTTCACCGGCGTCGAAGGCTCCACGGTTTCCATCAAGGACACCGTCGAAGGCTTCACCGCCATCTGCGACGGCGAGCTCGACCACATTGCGGAGCAGGCGTTCTTCAACGTCGGCGGCCTCGATGACGTTGAGCGCCAGTGGGCCAAGATCCAGGAACAGACCAAGTAATATGGCTGAGCTTGAGGTTGAGATTGTCGCAGCGGACCACTTTGTGTGGTCCGGAGCGGCCACGATGGTCAAGGCCCGCACCAGTGATGGTGAGATCGGAATCCTGCCCGGCCACTCGCCCCTGCTGGCGATCCTGGCCGAAGGAGAACTCGCGATTCAGCCGGTGTCCGGGGACCGTATTGCGGTCGATGTTGACGGCGGGTTCTTCTCCGTCGACAACAACCGGGTAGTCATTGTTGCGGACAACGCCCAGCTGGGCGGCTCGGCTACCGCTGGGATCCGCTAGCACGACCTTGATGGACGCACCGGGTATTTCGTTCATCGCACTGGCAGTCGCCTTCGGATTGCTGATTTTTGCACTGTGCCTTTCGGGGGTGCGCCGCTTTAACCTGCGGCGTGCCCTCGGCACGGTGGACGCCTCCATTTGCATGGCTGGAAACAGCTGGCAGATGGGGGTTTGTCGTTATCAGGACAACGACCTTGAGTGGTTCCGGCTGCTCTCGCTCAGTGTCCGCCCAAAACACAAGTTCAAGCGGCATTCCCTTGAACTCCTTGGCCGCCGCAAGCCCACCGAAGCCGAAGCCGTCAAGGTACAGCCGGACGTCGTCATCGTGGAGCTGCGCTACGAGGGCCAGGACCTCCGGCTCGCCATGAAGTTCGATGCCTACACGGGCCTGTCTTCGTGGCTGGAAGCCGGTCCGGTCATCGGCGTCGGCACCTGGCGTTAGCCGCGTGGACTGGATCTTTGATGTCCGGCTGACCGACGGCCCCCTCTACTGGGCCTCGCTGATCCTGGGCCTCGCCGGAGCCGCGTTCCTCCTGCTGCCGCCGCCGCCGTACGGTCCGCTGCACTGGCTCTACCGGGTCATTGCCGCCGTTGCCGTGGCCTTTGCGCTGGTGGCCTCTGTCCACTGGGCGCTTATCAACCTGTATTCCGTTTTCCCGGAAAACATCCCGGACCCGGTCCTCCTGTGGCTGGTGCCCGCTGTGGCCGCGGTCCTCCTGTGGCTGTTCCTCCTGCCGCGCAACTCCTGGCGCCGCCGTGGCGGTGGCCTGGCGGCCGTACTGCTGGTGATTGCCCTGTCGAGCGTGCAAATCAACGCCTACTTCGGCCTCAACCGCACGGTGAGCGACCTGATGGGCACCGCCCTTGCCCGCATTCCTGCCCTGGAACAAAACCTCGTTAGGCCGGCGGGAACGCCCGACGGCGTGGCGCTGCAGGGCTGGCGCCCGCAAGGGGACATCCCGGACGGGGGAGTCCTGCGCAAGGCCGCCATTCCGGGCCCCATCTCCGGCATGGATACCCGGGACGCCTTCATCTACCTTCCTCCGGCGTACTTTGCACAGAACCGTCCGGCGTTGCCCGTTTTGGTCCTCATCGCCGGCCAGCCCGGTGGTCCGGCCGACTGGCTGACCGGCGGTGCCCTCCGCGGCCACATGGACTCCTTTGCTGCCGCGCATGGCGGCGTGGCTCCCGTGGTGGTGGTCCCCGACGCCAACGGGTCGCAGAACGCCAACACCATGTGCATGGACAGCCAGATCGCCCACGCTGATACCTATCTGTCGCAGGATGTGCCGCGGTGGATCAGCTCCACCCTTGCCGTTGACACGAACAATGCGCACTGGGCGGTAGGGGGATTCTCATTCGGCGGCACCTGCGCCATCCAGCTGGGAACCCGCCACCCGGACCTGTTCCCCGAGGTCCTCGCATTCTCTGCGGAAGCCGAGCCCGCCATCGCCAAGGAACGCCAGAAGACCATCGACACCGCCTTCCCGGGGGACCCCGAGGCGTTCCTGCGGCAGACGCCGCTGGCCATCATGGCGGACAAGCGTTTTGACGGCCACGGCCTGTACCTGACAGCAGGGCAGAACGATACTGAGTTCGTGGGCTACCTCAGGACCCTGGCCGCCGCCGCCCAGGACGCCGGATTCACCGTGCGCGCCTACGAGGTGGAGCACACCGGGCACTCCTGGGACACGTCGTCCAGGCGGTTCGGCGATGCCCTGCAGTTCCTCGCAGACCAGTGGGCGGCCGGCGGATGAGCGGCGGACAGGACACCCGGACCATGGCTTTGGCCTGGGACACCGTGGTCCGCCCAGCGCTGGGCAGGGCAGCAGCGGGGCTGAAGGCCATGCCGTTCACGCTTGCCGTCCTTGCCCTGTTTGTGGGGACCGGCGCGGCGACGGACAGCTTCCTGGCCGGTCCCTCCGAGCAGCTGCTGGATGTGGCCGGCGTCAGCGGTCCCGGACTGCGCGAGGGCCGCTGGTGGTCGCTGTTCACCAGCCTCTTCTTCGCCACCAACCCCACCGCTTATGTGGTGGCGGCATTGATGATCATTGTGCTGCTGGGCCTGGCCGAACGAAAACTCGGATTCCGGGCTGCCGCTGCACTGTTCCTGGGCGGCCAGTTCGCGGCCGTCACGCTGTTCCTCCTGGTCACCCAGCTCGCGGCCTACGTGGGGGACGGCTGGCTCGACACCATGACCGACGTCATCCTGATTGGCCCCTACGCCCCGGTGCTCGCCGCAGGCATGGCAGGCAGCGCCCGGCTGCCGGTGCTCTGGCAGCGGCGCCTGCGGACGGCGGCACTCTCGATCTCGCTCCTGCTGGTCCTGTACGTGGGCCATGCCGAGACGGTGATCGGACTCCTGGGCGCACTGCTGGGGCTGCTGGTGGGCTGGTGGATCCAAGGGGACGAAGGCAGGCTCCACCGGCACCGCTCCACCGGAAGGGAAGCCCGAAACCTGCTGGCCCTGATGGTGGCCGTGTTCGCCGTCGGGCCCATCCTCACCGGGATCACCCGGGCGCCCACCGGGCCGCTGGCGCTGCTCCGGGACGTTGTCCTGAACCCGCTGCCCACGCTGGGCCAACTGGCTTTCAATTGCGGGGCCACCGTGGAAGCGTCCTGCCTTGAAGCGGGAAGGGCAGGTTTCGCCGGTCCGTTCGGCCTGGCGCTGGCAGTGGTCCCGGTGGTCCTGCTGCTGATTTGCGCCGACGGGATGCGCCGGGGACGCAGGATGGCGCTGAACATTGCGTTGGCGATCCAGCTGGCCGTGACGGCCCTGGCCGCCGTGTACCTTGCACTGTTCGCCCTCGTTCCCTCCCGGCCGCAGGGCCCCCACGCAGCGCCCATGGGGTCCGCCTTTGTCCATGTGCTTCCGCTGGTAGTGGTGCCGCTGCTGCTGTCCGTCATCCTGTGGCTGAACCGGAGGCAGTTCCGGGTGCAGACCCTCCCCACCGCCCGGCGCACGCTTACCGTCCTGGTGGGCGGCTCCTGGGGGGTGCTGGCTGCCGCGTATGCCACCGCATGGTTCGCCTCTGGCGGGATGTCCCGCGACGGCGGCATGCTGGGCCTGTTTGCCGAGTTGGCCAGGCAGTACGTACCGGTGCCGATTCCGCAGCATTACCACCGTGTCTTCGCGGACCGCAACACTGTGGAGGCCGTCCTCTTCGCCTATTCCGGACCGGTGTTCTGGCTCATTGCGCTGGCAGCCGTATGGTGGGCGCTGCTGGGTGGAAACCATGGCCACGACTCCGGCCGGCAGGACAGGGCACGGGCGCGGACGCTGCTCCACCAGGGCGGCGGCCCGCTGTCCTGGATGGCCCTGTGGGAACCGAATACCTATTGGTTCAGCCCGGACGGCCAGGGCGCCATGGCCTACCAGCGGCACGGCAGTGTGGCCCTCACCCTCGGATGTGCCATCGGCCCCGCCGGATCCCAACTTGCCGTCACGGAGGGATTCCTCTCCCATTGCCGGCGCGAGGCGCTGATTCCGGCACTGTATTCCTGCGACGACACCGTCTGGCCGTTCCTGCGTGAGCGCGGCTTCTCCCGGGTATCGGTGGCCCAGGAAACCCGGCTGGCCATCCGGGAGCTGGAATTCAAGGGCAAGGAGTGGCAGAACGTCCGGACTGCGCTGAACCGGGCAGCCAAGCTGGGAGTCCATGCCGTCTGGGGTCCCTACAGCGGGCTGCCGGTTGCCTTGCGCACCCGGCTGAGCGAAGTGTCCGAGGAATGGGCCGCCGGAAAGTCTGTTCCGGAAATGGGGTTCACCCTTGGCAGCGTGGACGGGCTCGACGACGATGAGGTGCTGTGCTGCCTTGCCGTTGACGGTGAGGGCAGGGTCCATGGGTTCACCAGTTGGCTTCCCGTGTACGACGACGGCCGCCTCGTCAGCCGGACGCTGGACGTGATGCGCCGGGGCGCCGAGGGTTTCCCCGGCGTGATGGAATTCCTGATCGCCTCCGCTGTCCTGGAACTGCGCGACTCCGTGGAGGTAATTTCGCTGTCCGGCTCACCGCTCGCGAATGACGGCGCTGCCGAGGACACTGCCCAGGGGGGAGCCAAGAACCTGGTCCGCATCCTGGATCTGGTGGGACACGCGCTGGAGCCCGTCTACGGTTTCCGGTCATTGGCGGCCTTCAAGTCCCGTTTCAAGCCGGAGTACCGGGCGTTGTACCTCTACTACCAGGACCCCCTGCAGCTGCCGGCAATCGGCCGCGCCCTCACCCGGGCCTACCTGCCTGGCCTGTCACTGCCCCAGGGCGCGAGACTGGTCCGGAATTTAGTCTGACAAAGACGGCGTCCGCTGCCACATAAACGCCCGGACCGGGCCGGCATAAAGCAAAGGCCAAAGGCCACCCAAACAATGCGGCGGGCAAAAGAATGGTCCCCGGCACGTGTGCCGGGGACCATTCTTTGCTGATGAGGCTTAGCAGTCTGTCCGCAGACTAGACGAGCGTAACGCCGGTGGCCTGCGGGCCCTTGGCGCCCTGGCCGATCTCGAACTGAACGCGCTGGTTCTCGTCGAGGGTCTTGAAACCGCCGGTCTGGATCTCGGAGTAGTGGACGAAGACGTCGCCGTCGGAGTCGTCCGGGGTAATGAAGCCGAAGCCCTTTTCAGCGTTGAACCACTTCACAGTTCCCTGTGCCATTTATTTCTCCTCATTGTGGAACTTTCTTAAGATCGGCACACTTCGTACCGGCCTTGGTCACTCCGCGAGAAGAATCCTGAATAGCCGTCCGGAATAGGAACTGGCCCTGCAGGAGCTTCGCGCTCGCAACATGTCTTGCGAGCATGAAAAACACCTACACAAAGACTGACTTAAGAATTTCATGCCCGTTCCCGCAGGTCAACGCTTCGGCGGCGGAAACGGACAAATTTTAAGTAAAAACCGGGTTGCGTGCCTTCTGCGAACACAATTGGCCAATGCCGGAAGGACAAATGGCGTTAGAAGAGCCGGGATTCACTGTCGTCGACACCGCGCATTGCGTCGTAATCCAGGGTGACGCAATCAATCCCGCGGTCGTTGGCGAGTACCTTGGCCTGCGGCTTGATCTGCTGGGCAGCGAAAATGCCGCGCACCGGTGCCAGGAGGGGGTCGCGGTTCAACAGCTCGAGGTAGCGGGTGAGTTGCTCCACGCCGTCGATGTCCCCGCGCCGCTTGAGTTCGATGGCCACCGTTGCGCCGTCGCCGTCCCGGGCCAGGATGTCCACCGGGCCGATAGCCGTGAAGTATTCGCGCCGGATCAGTGAATAGCCTGTTCCCAGCGTTTCGATCTGGTCGGCCAGGAGCCGCTGGAGGTCCGCTTCCACGCCGTCCTTGATCAGGCCCGGGTCCACGCCGAGGTCATGCGAGGTTTCGCTGAGCTTTTCATGGATATTGATGATCAGCCGGTCATCCGTCTTGGCGGACTGGACCGTCCATTGCTCCGCGACTCCCAGCTCCAGGTCTACGTCCTCCGGTGACGAAACACGGAGCGTGGCCGGCGGGCTCATCCAGTTCAGGGGCTTGTACGAGCCACCGTCTGAATGCACAAGGACAGAGCCGTCCGCCTTGACCAGCAGGAGCCTGGTGGCGAGGGGCAGATGGGCTTTGAGCCGGCCAACATAATCAACGGAGCATCGGGCAATCACAAGTCGCACGCCGTACACACTACCGGGTACCGGCGCGGGAAGACCGACGTGGACGCCGGCGGCAGTGCATCACCCGTCGCGGAGAGGCTGCAGTGGCGTCCCGTCCCGTTGGGGCAGAATGGAGGCATGCCACGCTCCAACCGTCCCCGCCGTCCCGTGTCCGGGAAGGCTGCGGCAACCGGACGGGGAACCGGGAAAAAGGGGAACGGTGACATTCCCGAGCTGGACCTCGAACGGGCCCGGGCAGGTATCGCCCGCCGGGAGAGCGCCCCGGACGGGGAATGGATGGTCCGCAGCATGACAGCGCGGAACGCGGCGAAGACCTACATCTGCCCCGAATGTTCCACCGCCGTGCTGCCCGGGGTGGCGCACCTGGTGGTTTGGAAGGACGACCACCTGTTCGGTGCCGCCGCCGGCCTCGCCGAACGCCGCCACTGGCACACGAACTGCTGGAATTCACGCAGCTACCGGTACCGGTGACGCGGCACTGAACGGCCGGCGCGGGGGAGACCCGGCCCGGGAAGCCGCCCCCTGTCGCTAAGCTGGCAGGCATGACTTTTGATCCGGCGTCGTACGAATTCACCCAGGCCGCTGGCCCCGTTCCCATCCGTGCCTCCACCGTGCTGCCGGCCAGGCGCGAGAACGTCGAGCTGCAGACAGCGGACGGGCACACGCTGGTGGGCGAGCTCGCCCTGCCGGAATCCGGCGAGGTCCGGGCCACGCTGATCACGCTGCACCCGCTTCCCACGCACGGCGGCTTCATGGACTCGCACGTCTACCGCAAGGCGTCCTACCGGCTGCCGGCGCTGGCCGGCATCGCCGTGCTGCGTTTCAACACGCGCGGCACCGGCTCCCCCCGGGGCACCAGCACAGGTGCGTTCGAGGAAGGCGTCGGTGAACGCCACGACGTGGAAGCGGCGGTCCGCTTCGCCGTCGAACGCGGACTGCCCAACCGGTGGCTGGTGGGCTGGTCCTTCGGCACGGAACTGGCCCTGATGTACGGGGCCACCGAACCTGTCGCTTCGCAGGTGGAGGGTGCTGTCCTGCTGTCCCCGCCGCTGCACCGGGCCACGGACAAACACCTGCAGCTGTGGGCCGAATCAGGCAAACCGCTGACGGTCCTGGTGCCGGAGCACGATGACTTCCTCCAGCCCGCCGAGGCGGCAGCCCGCTTCAGCCTGGTTCCCCAAGCGCACGTGCTGGGCGTGGACGGCGCAAAGCATCTGTGGGTGGGCGAGAAGTACGCTGCACGGGTCCTGAACGAGATTGTGGGGCGGGTGTCCGCCGCGGGCGGGAACGCCGCTGCGCTGCCGACGGAGTGGGACGGGCCTACGGCGACTGCCGCCTCCTGACCCGTCCCTTAATAGGGCATCCCTGCGGTTGTCAGGCTAGTGCTGGTCCTGCCGGACGATGTAGATCTCCTTGATCAGCAACAGGATGGCAGCCGCGGTGGGAATCGCGATGAGTGCGCCGAGGACCCCCAGCAGGCTGCCGCCGGCGATCACTGATATGACGGCGACGGCACCGGGAACGGCCACAGCCTTCTGCATGATGCGCGGCGAGATGAAGTAGGCCTCGAACTGGAGGTAGGCAAAGTAGCAGATGGCGTAGATGGCGGCCGTCTGCCAGCCCACCGTCAGGGCGATCAGGACCACGACGACTCCGGCGATCATGGCACCCACCAGCGGGATGAAGGCAAGCAATGCCACCACGAACGCGAGCAGCAGGGCGAACGGGATACCCACGATCGACATAACGATGAAGGCAAAGGTGGCATTGAGCAGCGCAACGCAGGCCTGGCCGATGACGTAGTTGCCCACGGACTTGGTGATAGCGTCCGACAACGCCTCCACCCGGTGCCGGCGGGAACGCGGTGCCAGCCGGTAACCCCATTTCTTCATCGCCGGCAGGGCGGCCAGGAAGTAGAGGCTCAGCACCAGGACAATCAGGGCACCGAAGAGGCCATTGGCCACCGTGGAGCCGAACCCCACGACGCCGCCGGCGATTCCGCCCACGGCGTTGGGATCGTTGACGAACTTATTCAGCTCTTCGGCGATCCGGTCCCGGACACCGAACTGGTCATCAAGGGTGCGGAAAAGGTCCGAATTCATGAAGTCGCGCACCCACGTGGGCGCCTGCTCCACTATTTCGGTGACCTGCTGAATGATCGTGGGAATCAGGGTGGCAAAGAAGCCCACGACGGCGATAACCAGCACCGAGACTGACATCAGGATTCCGGCCGGCCGGGGGATCTTCCGGTTCTCGAGCCACTTGACCACAGGCTCCAGGCCCAGCGCGATGAAGAGCGCCGCAACGATCCACAGGAGAAGTTGGGTGGTGTGGGACCCGATCCAGTAGACCAGCAGCGCCACACCGACGCCGACTGTCCCCATGAAGCCCATGTAGAGCGGGTGCTGCGGGGACATCCGTGGCCCGGGCGCGCCGAACTGGGGACGCGCTACGCCGTCGGGGTCCTCGGTGGTCTGGTCCTGCTGGGAGTATTCCGGCGGCATCTCGAAGCGGAGCCGCGGCTGCGCGCCGGGAAGCGGCTGCCGGAGGCGGCGGGCGAGGAAGCCCAGCGCTGCTGCGGCGGCGCCCTTCCGGCCGGCAGTTCCGGAATCCTGGGGGACCGAGGGCGACGGCCCAACGTCCCGTGGATCGCCTGCTGCCTGGGAGGACCCGTCCGTCTTGTCAGTCACTGGTTTCTGGCGCCTGTTCCGTGCATGGCACCGCCTTGGCGGGCCGGTGTGATGATCATCGCAAACACTATCAGCAGGCTTGTCAACACCTGCGGAGGAGCCCCGCGGCGACGCTTTGCGCGGTGAGCCGAAATGCGATTAAACGGGCCTGAACTGGGGCTCGTGGTAACAAAATGGTTACTATTGAAGCTAAACCCCGCTGATGATAGGTGTTCCCTTGCGTTTAAAGACTGCAGCCGCACTTGTGCTGCTCGGCCTCCTGACACTTCTGGCCGGTATCGGCCAGAAGACCATCTGGGCCCCTTCCGAGACCTTTACGGCGTCCGCGCCGGCCGACACTGCGGCAGCTCCGCTGACCGTCTTCGACCAGAAGCTGCGGACACTCCACGGCGGCACCGTCAAGATCGATGTGCAGGGCGACGGCAATTTCATGCTCGCCGCGGGCCGGCCCGACGACGTCGAGGCCTGGGTGGGCACCGCTGCCCACAACACCATCACGGGAACGTCGGAGGACGGCAGGTCCCTGCAGGTTGAACACACCGACGGCGAGGCTGCGGCACCCAACCCTGCAGGATCCGACCTTTGGGTCACCACGGAGAATGCCAGCGGTGAGCTCGAGTACTCCTGGACCCCTCCTGCAGACGGCGACTGGACGTTGCTGCTGGCCGCCGACGGAACAAAGGCTGCTCCCGCGACGGTCTCGATGACCTTCCCCAACGACACCGCCACCCCCTGGGCCATCCCGCTGATGGTCCTCGGCGCACTGCTCATCCTTGGCGGAATTGTCCTCGCAGTGCTCTCTGCCCGCCGGCGCGACGGTGACGGCGACGGCGAGGGCAGCGGATTCGCCCAGCGTGCCCGTGCCCGCAAGCAGGCCCGCACCTCCTCCAGGGTCACGATGGCGGCCGCCGGCGTGGCAGCCGCGGTGCTCGCCGGCACAGGAACTGCCGCCACCGCCGCTACGTCGCCTGCCCCCGCGCCCACAGGCTCGGCCTCCGCGCCGGCCGCCCAGGGCGGCAACGCCGCTCCCGTCCTGCTGGACGTGCAGTTCCGCCGCATCCTGGAGCAGGTATCCAGTGCCGCCGACGCCGGCGACGCCGCCAAGGATGCTGCCAAGCTGGCCGACCGGGTGGGCGGCACGGAGCTGGAAGTCCGTACCTCGAACTACAAGATCCGCTCGCAGGTGGGCTCCTATGAGGCCCGCATGCCGGTCCGTTCCACCAAGCTCCTGACGACGGCGGTCACCACGGACCGCGGATGGCCGCGCTCGGTCCTCGCCGTTTCCCAGGGCGACGGCAACGTGGTTCCCCAGCTGCTGACCCTCGTCCAGAAGTCGCCGCGGGAAAACTACAAGCTGATGGAGACCACGCCGCTCCAGCCGGGCACCACGTTCCCCGCCATCAGCCGGAATGGCACCGAAACCGTGGAAGCGAAGGACAAGACCGGCCTGCTGTACACGGGAGAAGAGGCCCTGTCGGGCCTGGCCGACCGGCTTAGCAATGCCGATTCGGCGTTCAAGGACAAGATCGTGGAAGGCGAATCCTCGCCGTACATTGCCGACACCCTGTCCTACCAGGCCGAAGTGGTCAAGGCCGGCGAAAACGGGAACTTCTCGTTCACCCACAAGGTGGTCCCCGAAGGCACAGTGGTGTTCCGCACCGAAGATGGCGGCGCACTGGTGCTGGGCCGCATCAACTTTGGCTTCGAAGGAACCCCGAAGGCCGCCGGGGACAAGCTCTCCATTGGTGACGACGCTGCAGCCCTGGCCGGAGGCAAGGAAACCACCACCGGCATGGTCCTGAGCTTCGCCGAGTCGGTAGCGGTCTATGTGCCGCCGGCGGGTTCCTCCGACCCCATGAAGCTTGTGGCAGCAACCCGCGGGCTCGTGGGCGCCAGCTTCAAGTAACCGCCCGCACCAAGTAGTCCCATTACCGCAGTACCACCGGCAGCGGCCGCAGTGGCTAGAGTGGGAAGCATGAGTTCGCCTGCTTCCCGTCCAGTCCCTCCGGCCGCTGCCAACCTGCTTAACCTTCGCGGCGCCGTCGATCTTTCCAGCCTGAAGCAACGCCCCGCCGCTCCGTCGCCGTCGCCGTCAGCGGCCCCGCCGGCACTTGACGGCCCGGCGGGCACCCCGGCTGCCGGTGCGCCGGGCGGGCCCGGAAATGGCCCCGAGCTGAGGGTCGACGTGACGGAGCAGAACTTCCAGCAGCTCGTCGAGCTCTCCGCGCAGGTGCCTGTGGTCTTTGCCCTGTGGGCTCCGTACTCCCCGGAATCCGCTGCGGCCCTTGAGGTCCTTGACCGTGTGGTGGCCGGCTACGGCGGCCGGCTGGTCCTGGGCGCCGCGGACATCGAAGCGTTCCCGCAGCTTGCCCAGGCCTTCCAGGTCCAGGCCGTGCCCACCGCAGTGGCCGTCCTGAAGGGGCAGCCGGTTCCCCTCTTCCAGGGCCATGCCGAGGAAGAGCAGGTTCGGAGCCTCTTCGACGAGCTGCTGAAAGTTGCCGCCGCCAACGGTGTCACCGGCAGCCTGAACGCCGGGGACGGCGGCGAACCGGAAGAAGCGCCCTTGCCGCCGCTGCACCAGGCCGCGTACGACGCCATCGAGGCCGGGGACTATGAGTCAGCAGCCGAAGCGTACCGGCAGGCCCTTAACGAGATGCCGTCCGATCATGAGGCCAAGGCCGGCCTGGCACAGGTGGAGCTGATGGCCAGGCTCCAGGTGGTGTCCGCCCAGGACAGCGAAGCCGTCCGGGCCCTCGCAGCCAACGAGCCGGACAACATTGAAGCGCAGCTGGGAGTCGCGGACCTGGATGTCGCCGGGGGCCATGTGGAAGATGGGCTGAACCGCGTGGTGGCGTTCATCGGCCGGAACTTCGGCCCGGAGCGCGAGACCGCACGGGTGCGGCTGCTGGAGCTGTTCGACGTCGTAGGAGCCTCGGACGAACGCGTGGCCAAGGCGCGCCAGGCCCTGGCGAGGGTGCTCTTCTAGTGCCCGCGCTCTTTGAGCCGCTGAAGTTGAGGTCGCTGGAACTGCCGCACCGGGGCTGGGTATCGCCCATGTGCCAGTACAGCTGCGACCCCCACGCCGGCCCGGGAGTTCCCAACGACTGGCACCTGATGCATTTGGGCTCCTTTGCCGCCGGCGGGGCCGCGCTGATCCTCACCGAGGCAGCAGCCGTGAACCCCGAAGGCCGCATCAGCCCGCGCGACGCAGGCATCTGGAACGACGATCAGGTGCAGGCCTGGCGGCGGATCACCACGTTCGTTCACCAGCACGGTACCGGCGGGGCCAGGATCGGCGTCCAGTTGGCCCACGCCGGCCGGAAGGCCTCCACGTTCTGGCCGTTTTCCGGCAGGCGCGGGACCGTGCCCGAAGCCGAGGGCGGCTGGACCACGGTGGGCCCGTCGGCGCTCGCCTTCGAGGGGTATGACGTTCCCGCGGCCATGACCGGGAACCAGATCCAGGCAGTGATCGCGGATTTCGCAACTGCTGCGGCGCGGGCGGTCGACGCCGGCTTCGACACAGTGGAGATCCACGGCGCCCACGGCTACCTGCTGCACCAGTTCCAGAGCCCCTTGAGCAACACCCGTGACGACGAATGGGGCGGCGACGAGAAGCGGCGGAACCGCCTGATGCTCGCCGTCATCGATGCCGTCCGGGCCGCCATCCCGGACTCGATGCCGCTCCTGCTGCGGATTTCCGCCAGCGACTGGGCGCCGGGCGGTATCGGCCTGCCGGAGTCTGTCCGCCTGGCGCGCGAGGCCGCGGAGCATGGCGTGGACCTGATCGACGTTTCCAGCGGGGGAGCGGTGGCCCATCAGGAAATCACCGTGGGACCGGGTTACCAGACCGGTTTCGCCGCCGCCATCCGGGAGGAAGCCGGAGTGCCCACTGGCACCGTGGGACTCCTGACCTCCGCCGGGCAGGCGGAGCATGCCGTGGCCACAGGCCAGGCGGATGCGGTGCTGATTGCCAGGGCGGCGCTCCGCGACCCGCACTGGTGGCTTCGGGCGGCCTTCGAGCTGGGCCATGACCTGCCCTGGGTTCCGCAGTATGAGCGCGCCATTCCGCGGCGCTCGTTCTGAGGAGACAGTCCTTGAACGGGCAGTCCGGTCCGAAACCATCCGATGACGCAGCACCCCGCGGCGCCGTCCCGTCGGGCAACTCCGCGTCAGGCTCTTCCCCCTCCGAGCCCACGGGCCGGGAGCTGGAGGCTGCCATCCTGAAGCTGCTGGCCGCCCGGGCAGCCACGTCCACCATTTGCCCGTCCGATGCCGCCCGCGCCGTGGGCGGGGAGCACTGGCGGGCTCTGATGGAGCCGGTCCGCCAAGCCGCCCGCCGGCTGGTTGACGCTGGCGACGCCGAAGTCACCCAAGGCGGTTCCGTGGTGGATCCGGCCACTGCCAAGGGCCCCATCCGCATCCGCAAGGTCCGTTAGGGGCCCGTCCGCGGACGCCGTCGTACGCCTTTGTCGCTACTCCTCCGGGAGGACCCCAGGGGCGGCACCCGCGGGCTAGTCTGGCTTCATGACTGCTCCGCAACCGCACCCGGCGCTTCCACCCACCCCTGCCGGCCCACCCCCGGGCGGGGCCGTTCCGGCCCTTTCCATCCGGGGGCTGGCCAAGCGTTTTGGCACCAAGATCGCCGTCGACGGAATCAGCCTCGATGTCCCGGCCGGCTCCTTCTACGGCATCGTGGGTCCCAACGGCGCCGGCAAGACCACCACCCTGTCGATGGCGACGGGGCTTCTCCGCCCGGACTTCGGCACGGCCCTGGTGCATGGCGTGGATGTGTGGGCGAATCCACTGGAGGCCAAACGGCTGATGGGCATCCTCCCGGACGGCGTCCGGCTCTTCGACCGCCTCACCGGAGAACAGCTCATCACCTATGCCGGGCTGCTGCGTGGCATGGACCGCGGGGTGGTGGCTTCCCGGGTGGGCGAGCTGCTCGCTGCCATGGACCTGGCCCAGGACGCCGGCACCCTGGTGGTGGACTACTCGGCCGGCATGACCAAGAAGATCGCCCTTGCCTCCGCATTGATCCACGCCCCGCGGCTCCTGGTCCTCGATGAACCCTTTGAAGCTGTGGACCCGGTCTCGGCATCGAACATCCGGTCAATCCTGGA
Source organism: Arthrobacter sp. Leaf137 (assembly GCF_001423525.1). Taxonomy (GTDB): domain Bacteria; phylum Actinomycetota; class Actinomycetes; order Actinomycetales; family Micrococcaceae; genus Arthrobacter. The sequence goes on from NZ_LMOI01000024.1 coordinate 206,351, forward strand.
CAGCTACGTCGCCTCGGGCGGGACAGTCATTGTCTCCAGCCATGTGATGGACCTGGTGCAGCGCATGTGCGACCACGTGGCAGTGGTGGCCGGTGGCCGCCTGCTGGCCGCCGGAACCGTTGACGAAGTACGCGCCGGGGCCTCCCTGGAAGACCGGTTCGTCCAGCTGGTGGGCGGCCGAAGCCACACGGAAGGGCTGGAATGGTTGCGCACCTCCTAAGGCTCAAGCTGACACTGCTGCGCAACGGACTCAAGCGCAGCCCGTGGCAGATCGTGGGTATCGCCTTCGGCGCCCTCTATGCCGTGGGAATCGTGGGGGCGCTGGTTGTGGCGCTGATCATGCTGGGCCGCGAAAGCCACGAAATTGCACAGACTGCCGTGGTGCTGGGCGGATCGCTCGCCATTCTTGGGTGGGGGCTCATCCCGGTGGCAGTATCCTCTGCCGACATGACCCTGGACCCGTTGCGGTTCACCACCTTCGCTGTCCCCATGCGGCAGCTGCTGGCCGGCCTCGCACTGGGCGGCCTGATTGGGATCCCCGGGGTGGCCACCGCTCTGGTGGGCCTCGCCACCGTGGCAACCTGGTCACGGGGCATCCTTTCGGCCGGCGCCGCACTTGTGGGGGCCGTCCTGGGAATCCTGACCTGCATTCTCCTGTCCAAGGTAGTGACCACGGCTACGGCCAGCCTCGCCTCGTCCCGGCGCTTCAAGGACATCAGCGGCGTGGTCTTCATGATTCCGCTGATTTTGCTGGGACCCATCGTGGCAGGCGTGGCACAGGGGATTACCGCTTCCGCGGGGTTCCTGCCGGACTTCGCCCGTGCCCTTGCCTGGACACCGCTGGGTGCGGCCTGGTCCCTGGGCGGAGATGTTGACGCCGGGCAACCCGGCGCCGCCGGCCTGAAACTGCTGATTGCCGCCGCAACGCTGGCGGGCCTTACCTGGTGCTGGAAAGTCCTCCTGGAGCGTGCGCTGGTCAACCCTCCCTACGCAGGCGGTGGGAGCCGGAAGGGCGGAAAGCTGGGAATGTTCGCCCTGCTGCCGCCAACGCCCACCGGAGCCGTAGCCGCCCGTTCACTCACGTACTGGCTGCGGGACCCCCGCTACGGCGGATCGCTTATTGTCATTCCGCTGCTGGCCGTGGTGCTGTTCTTCCAGGCCAGCCAGGGCGACAGCCTGGGCGTACTTTCGGTGCTCGGGCCGCTCACGGCTTTCCTTATGGCCTGGTCCATTTCGGCCGACATTTCTTACGACAACACCGCCTTCGCCCTCCACCTGGCCACCGGGGTCCGGGGCACCGCAGACCGCCTGGGCCGGGCACTGGCGTGCCTGATCCTTTCCGTCCCGGTGGTGCTGGCGTTCACGGTGGTGCCGTTTGCCTTCACCGGGTCCTGGGAGTGGTTGCCGGGCGTGCTGGGCCTGTCGCTGGGCATGCTGCTCAGCGGGCTGGGACTGTCATCGGTGGTGTCCGCCCGGTACAACATCGCCGTTCCGCTGCCGGGTGACAGCCCGTTCAAGAAGCCACCGGGAAATGTTGGCCAGACCATGCTGGTGCAGTTCGGCGGCATGGGGGTGCTGGCCCTCCTGGTCATTCCGGAGGCCGCGCTGCTCATCGTGCAGAGCGTCACCGGGAATCCGTTCTTCGGGTGGCTGAACCTTGGCGTAGGCCTGGCCCTGGGGCTGGTACTTTTTGTGGTGGGCGTCAGGATTGGCGGCCGCTGGCTGGAAGCCCGCGGTCCGGAAATGCTGGCCCAGCTCACTGTGAACCGTTGATCCACCACCTCCGAAGGACGGCTTGACGTGGAAGTTGTAATCCTTGGCGGCAGCCGTCCCATCGGGAAGCTTGCGGCTGACGCCATCGAACAGCTGTTGCGGCGCAAACCGGACGCTGTGCTGGGGCTGGCCACCGGCTCCTCGCCCCTGCCCGTCTACGAGGAACTGGCCGGGCGCCATGCAGCAGGGCTGGATTTCAGCCGGGCGTCAGGCTTCGCCCTGGATGAATACGTGGGACTTCCGGAAGGGCACCCGGAGCAATACCGGAACGTAATCCGCCGCGAATTCACCGACCGGATCAATATCGACCCCGCCAACGTCCATTCGCCGGACGGCTCCGCCGCCGACATCCCGGCAGCCTGCGATGCCTATGAAGCCGCCATCGCCTCGGCCGGGGGCGTGGACCTGCAGCTGCTGGGCGTTGGGACCGACGGTCACATCGGGTTCAACGAGCCCGGTTCCTCCTTCGCCTCGCGCACCCGGATCAAGAGCCTGATCGAACAGACCCGCAAGGACAACGCGCGGTTCTTCACCAGCCTGGCCGACGTTCCGCACCATGTGATCACGCAGGGCCTGGGCACCATCATGGACGCCCGGCACGTGATCCTGATCGCAACCGGAGCCCAGAAGGCACAGGCGGTCCGGGACTTCGTGGAGGGCCCCGTTGCTGCGATCTGCCCGGCCTCGGTCCTGCAGTTCCACCCGCATGCCACCGTCCTGGTGGACGAGGCCGCCGCTTCGGCCCTGAAACTCGCCGATTTCTACCGGCATACCTATGACAACAAGCCCTCCTGGCAGGGCATTTAGCGGCACCTCCGGCACGCGGGCGCGTCCCGGGAACGTACGACGGCGGGCATCGCCGGGGTGCGTCCTGCCCCCGCGGCCCTGCCCCCGGGCGCCGCGCCGCCGTCGGACGCAGCACTGCCGGAAAGGCTAAGATGGTTGGCATGACTAGCATGACGGACCCTCTCGAAAACGACCCGATGCGCGAGCTTTCCGGGGCTGGAACGTCCACGGCCACCATTGAGCGCGAAGAACTGCGCCAGGAGGTCGAACCGGGGGACCGGGAGCGCTTTTCGCACTACGTCCGCAAGGAAAAGATCATGGAGTCGGCGCTGAGCGGTGAGCCCGTCATCGCGCTGTGCGGCAAGGTCTGGACGCCGGGCCGGGATCCGAAGAAGTTCCCTGTGTGCCCCACGTGCAAAGAGGTCTACGAAGGGCTCCGCCCGGGCAATGACGGCGGCAAGGGTCCCGGAGGGGACTCAGGCAGCAACAAGTAGTGACGGAGACGCTCTTTGGCGGCCCCACCCTGCCCCCGGCCTATCCGGAACGCGCAGCCTGGGGAACCGCCCCGAAACTCCGTGCCTGGCAGCAGGAAGCACTTGACCTCTACCTGGCCAAAAGCCCCCGGGATTTCCTCGCGGTCGCAACGCCCGGCGCCGGTAAGACCACCTTCGCCCTGCGCATCGCCTCAACGCTCATCGATTCCGGCGCGGTAAACCGTGTGACCATCGTGGCGCCCACCGACCACCTCAAACGGCAGTGGGCTGACGCCGCGGCCAAGGTGGGCATCGCGATTGACCCCAACTTCAAGAACTCGGACGGCCAGCACGGCCGCGGATTCATCGGTGTCGCCGTCACGTACGCCCAGGTGGCCAGCAAACCGATGCTGCACCGCGCCAAGACCGAGGCCGCCCGCACCCTGGTGATCCTGGACGAGATCCACCACGGTGGCGAGGCCCTGTCCTGGGGCGACGGGCTGCGGGAGGCCTTCGACCCCGCGATCCGCCGGCTCGCGCTGACCGGAACACCGTTCCGTTCGGACACCTCGCCCATCCCGTTCGTGGAATACGCCGAGGACCGCGACGGCATCCGCCGCTCCCGGGCTGATTACACCTACGGTTATGGCAACGCCCTGCGGGACCATGTGGTCCGGCCCGTCATGTTCATGGCGTATTCGGGCCAGATGCGCTGGCGTACCAGTGCCGGCGAGGAGATGGCGGCGTCGCTGGGCGAGGCTGCCGTCACGAAAGACATCACTTCGCACGCCTGGCGGACCGCACTGAACCCGGCCGGTGAGTGGATCCCCGCCGTCCTCGCCGGCGCGGACAGGCGGCTCAGCGAGGTGCGCCGCACGGTGCCCGACGCCGGCGGCCTGGTGATCGCCACGGACCACGAGGACGCCCGGGCCTACGCCGGGCAGCTGAAGCGGATCACGGGGGAGTCGCCCACGGTGATCCTCTCCGACGACGCCAAGGCCTCGAGCAAGATCGAGGAGTTTACCGCCAGCGAAAAGCGGTGGATGGTGGCTGTCCGGATGGTGTCCGAAGGCGTTGACGTGCCGCGTCTGTCCGTTGGTGTGTACGCAACCTCAACGTCCACGCCGCTGTTCTTTGCCCAGGCTGTGGGGCGTTTCGTGCGTGCCCGCAAGCGAGGCGAAACTGCCTCGGTGTTCCTGCCGTCCGTCCCCACGCTGATGGCGCTGGCCAACTCCATGGAAATGGAGCGGGACCACGCCCTGGACCGGCCGGAGAAAGAAGACGGCGACGGCCTGTTCAACCCCGAGGACTCGCTGATGGCCGAGGCCAACCGGGAGGACAAAGCCTCGGACAGCCTCACCAAGGGCAAGTTCGAGGCGCTGGACTCGCAGGCGTCCTTCGACAGGGTCCTGTTCGACGGCGGCGAGTTCGGCACCGGCGGCGAGGTAGGGTCCGACGACGAGATGGACTTCCTGGGCATTCCCGGGCTCCTGGACGCCGAGCAGGTGGGCACGCTGTTGCGGCAGCGCCAGCATGAGCAGCTGAACCGGAAGAACCGGAAGGGGCCGGCAGCGGCGGAAACCGTCATCCCCGCGGTACCGGACCACAGGATGCTGATGGACCTGCGGAACGAGCTTGCGAAGAATGTGGCGGCATGGGCTGCCCGGACCGGCACTCCGCACGGCATGGTGCACACGAAGCTGCGCACCGTCTGCGGCGGTCCCGCTGTGGCCCAGGCCAACGAGGAACAGCTGCAGGCGCGGTTGCGGAAGCTTCAGGACTGGTTCGTCGGCCGCAAGTAGCCGCTGAACCAAGAGGAATGGCCGGGCCCTAAGGCCCGGCCATTCCTCTTGGTTCCTGCTTTCAGGCGACGTCCACGCCGCCGAGTTCCATCTCTGCGAGGGTTTCTTCAAGGTCCTCGGCAATGCCTGCCGTGAGGGAACGGACCACGGTGACCGAGTATCCTGCCTGGACGGCGTCGAGTGAGGTGGCCAGCACGCAGTAGTCGGTGGCGATCCCCACCACCACAACGTCCTCGACGTCATGGCTTTGCAGCCAGTCGTCGAGGCCAACGGCGTCCCCGTCGGGCTCAAGGGCGTCTGCTGCTGAACCGGCCTGGCGCTCCCCGGTGGGGACCGCGTCCTCGGGTGCCAGCAGTCCCTCGAAGCCCGAGTACGCGGCAGCGTATTGGCCCTTCCGGAAATACGCCTCGATGTATTCGGTGTCCAGGTCCGGATGGAGGTCCGCGCCGCGGGTTCCCGCCACGCAGTGCGCCGGCCAGCTGTCTTTGAAATCAGGGGTCTCGGAAAAGTGTCCGCCTGGATCGATGTGCCAGTCCTGCGTGGCGACAATGTGGTCGAACTCGTTGTGGTGGGCGTCGACGTATTCGCTGATGGCGCCTGCCACGGCAGCGCCGCCGTCAACGGCAAGCGCACCGCCCTCGCAGAAGTCGTTCTGGACGTCGACAATAATCAGTGCGCGTGACATCAGTCCTCCTCAGTTCTCTTCATAGATGGTGGGGATTGCTGCCTCGCCGCGCTGCAGCCGGTTGACCACCGGCGGCAGTTCGGCCATGGAATCGGCGTGCCGCCGGGCCGCCCGCACTACTCCTTCGTGCCCGGTCCACCCCGGGAGGAGCTCGCCGTTTTTCATGAACTGCTGCAGCAGGACGCGGTCGTTCCCATCGTCTTCAGGGCGGTGGCCCACGCCCACCACCTCCGCCGTTGCCGTTCCACGGCTGTCCAGCTTGCGCAGCGCATACTTGCGCCCGCCCACGCTGGCCTTGTTCTTGGCGGCCTTGGCCACGGACACATACGCGCCGTCATCGCCCGTCCGGCTGACCAGCTTGTAGACCATGCTGGCGGTGGGGGCGCCGGAACCGGTGACCAGCGAGGTGCCCACACCGTAGGCGTCCACCGGAGCGGACTGCAGGGCGGCGATGGCGTACTCGTCGAGATCGGACGTGACCATGATCTTGGTGTTCTCGTTGCCGAGGTCGTCCAGGAGCCGGCGGACCCACTGGGCCTGGGCCACGAGGTCACCCGAGTCCAGCCGCACCGCACCCAGCCGGGGACCGGCAATGTCCACGGCCGTGCGGACGGCCTGTTCGACGTCGTACGTGTCCACCAGGAGGGAGGTGCCCTCGCCGAGGGAAGCGATCTGCGCCTCGAAGGCTTCGCGTTCGGTGTCATGAAGCAGCGTAAACGAGTGCGCGGCGGTGCCCACCGTCTTGATGCCGTACCGGATGCCGGCCTCAAGGTTGGAGGTGCTGCCGAAGCCGGCGATCACGGCGGCACGCGCGGCCGAAGCAGCCGCTTCCTCGTGGGTGCGCCGCGATCCCATCTCAATGCAGGGGCGGCCGCCGGCCGCGCTGACCATGCGCGACGCGGCAGAAGCGATGGCGCTGTCGTGGTTGAGGACGGACAGGATGTACGTCTCCAGCATGCAGGCTTCGGCGAACGTACCCTCGACGATCAGGATGGGGGAATTGGGGAAGTAGGCCTCACCCTCCGCGTAGCCCCAGATGTCACCGGAGAACCGGTAGGAGGCAAGGTACTCCAGCGTGGTGTCATCCACCACCTTGGTGCGGGCCAGGAAATCCAGCTCCGCCTCGCCGAAGCGGAAGTTGGCGATGCCCTCCAGCAGCCGGCCCGTGCCTGCCACGATGCCGTACCTGCGGCCGTCCGGGAGCCGCCGGGCAAAGGCCTCGAACACCGACTTGCGGTGGGCCGCGCCGGAATGGAGCGAAGCCTGCAGCATGGTCAGCTCGTAGTGGTCTGTATAAAAGGACGTGCGGGGATGGTCCCAGCCGGCAGAGGTACTCACGAAAATCACTCTAGTAGCCAGCCCCATAGAATGGACAGATGACCATTAGCGTTGCGCCCGGCCCTGACACGCAGGAGGGCACCCGGACCGGAACAGCGGAGTCCACAGACACCCTGGCCGCCCCGGACATCCCCTGGAACCTGGTGATCTGGAACGATCCCGTCAACCTCATGAGCTACGTCAGCTACGTTTTCCAAAGCTATTTCGGATATTCGGAGACCAAGGCGAACAAGCTCATGATGGAGGTCCACAAGAAGGGCCGGTCCATCGTGACGCACGGCAGCAAGGAACAGGTGGAGCGCCACGCGGTGGCCATGCACGGCTTCGGGCTGTGGGCCACCGTGGAAAAGGCAAGCGGCACGTCCGGCAACTCCGGCCAGGGCAAGGGGAAACGTGGCTAAGGCATTCAAGTACGGACTCAAGGGCATCACCGGATTCCTGGAACCAACCGAGCGCGAACTCCTGCGGAGCCTGATTGCCGATGTCATCTCCATGCTGCAGCCGGAGGAACGCGAAGGCCAGGACCCGCTGGCGGCACTTATCGGGCTGGACATGGACGTGGTGGAGCCCACCGACCGTGCGGTCAGGCGGTTGCTGCCGAACGTGGTCAAGGACGACGGCGCCGCCTCGCTGGAGTTCCGCCAGCTCACCGAGCGCTCGCTGCGGGAAACCAAGATCGGAGCGTTGCGGGCCGCGGCGCTGGACCTGGACAAGGACGAGATCGTCCTGACCACCGAGGGCGCGAAGCACTGGTCCGCCGCGCTGAACGACGTCCGCCTGGTGCTGGCCGAACGGCTGGACATCCGCGACGAACAGGACGCCGAACACGTCCACCTGATGCAGGACTGGTCCCAGGCCGAAGACGTGGAAAGCTACCTGGCGCTGGTCTACAACTTCACCACCTGGCTGCAGGAATCACTGGTGCAGGCCATGCTGCAGTCGATGGAAACCCGCCGGTGAGCGGCCGCCGCCACGCCGGCAGCCGGGCCTGTGACACATCAGACACGAGTTCCAGGCCACAACATGATGGCTGAGGCTTCAGGGAAGACCTATCCTCGAATAATCATGACAACAGCCTCGAGCAAGGAGCCGTCAGCGGTCGCTGCACAGGCGTCCGCAGCCAGCGCCCTTCCCGCAGCGGCGCTGGAAACCCGGCCCATCGGCGTTTTCGACTCCGGCGTAGGCGGCCTCACGGTGGCCCGCTCCATCATCGACCAGCTGCCCAATGAGTCCATCCTTTACGTGGGAGATACGGCGCACGGGCCTTACGGGCCGCTGCCCATCGCCGAAGTCCGCGCCAATGCCCTCGGCGTCATGGACGAACTGGTGGACTCCGGCGTCAAGCTGCTCACCATAGCCTGCAACTCGGCGTCGGCCGCGGTGCTCCGGGACGCCCGCGAACGGTACACGGCCAAGTACGGCATCCCTGTCATTGAAGTCATCCAGCCCGCGGTCCGCCGAGCCGTGGCGGCCACCCGCTCCGGGCGGGTGGGCGTCATCGGCACCTCCGCCACTGTCGGCTCCCGTGCCTACGAGGACACCTTCGCCGCAGCCCCGGACCTGCACATCACCTCCGTGGCCTGTCCTGAGTTCGTCAGCTACGTCGAGGCCGGCATCACCACCGGGCCGGAGTTGCTTGCCGTTGCCGAGGAATACCTGGCACCCCTGAAGGCCTCGGGCGTGGACACCGTGGTGCTGGGCTGCACCCACTACCCGCTGCTGACCGGCGTCATCTCCTACGTCATGGGGGCGGATGTCACCCTCGTCTCCAGCGCCGAGGAAACCGCCAAGGACGTGTACCGGGCCTTGGCAACCAACAACCTGCAGCGCACGGCGGCCGCCCCGCCGGAGCACCATTTCGTGGCCACCGGCGATGCCGCGCAGTTCGAGACACTGGCCAGGCGGTTCCTCGGGCCCGAGGTGCTGTCCGTCCGCCACGTGGACCACGTTGCCGCCCAGTACCCCACGGGCAGCCTGGCCCGCATCACGCCCGAGATGATCGCCGCCGCCCAGAGCGCGCGGACCCGGCCACGGATCTCCAACTTCGTGGACCGCGCTCTTGCGGACACCGGCCCCGCCGGCAGCACCGGGGGGACCGGCCTGTGAAGCTCACCATCGTCGGCTGCACCGGCTCGTTCCCCGGCCCCGGGTCCCCGGCATCGTGCTACCTCCTGACGGCCACCGACGGGGAGCGGACCTGGAAAGTGGTCATGGACCTCGGCAGCGGTGCGCTCGGCGCCATCCAGCGCTACACGGACCTGGAGGACATCGACGCGATCTTCCTCACCCACCTGCACCCGGACCACTGCATGGACCTGTGCGGACTGCACGTCGCCGTCCGCTGGAAGCCCGGCGGCTGGGACCGCGGCCGCATTCCCGTCTGGGGGCCGGCCGCCACCGCCGACAGGATGGCCACCGCGTACGGGCTGGACCTGGACCCCGGGATGCACGAGGAATTCGACTTCACCAACTGGAGTGAACGCCGGCCCGTTACGGTTGGCCCCTTCACGGTGACGCCTTACGCCGTGAACCATCCCGTGGAGGAGGCGTACGCACTCCGGGTAGAGGTGGTGGAACCGGACAAGGACGGCAACCCGGTGGCCCGGACGCTCACCTACTCCGGGGATACGGACTCCTGCCCCGGCCTGGAAGAGGCAGCGAAAAACGCCGACCTGTTCCTGTGCGAGGCGGCCTTCGAGGAAGGCCGCGATGACGGGATCAAGGATGTCCACCTCACCGGCAAGCGCGCCGGCGAAGCAGCAGCGGCCGCTAACGCCCGCAGGCTCCTGCTGACCCACATTCCTGTCTGGACCTCGCAGACCACCGTCATGGCTGAAGCGCGCCCGGTTTTCCCGGGTGATGTTGCCGTGGCCGTGGCCGGAGTGCACTACACCATCTAGCAGCCGGTTCAGCTTGCCCGGCTGCCGGGGCGGACCGGGCCCTGGCACTCGATAAGCTAAAGGCATGACTTCTGAAGCAACTGCAGTGCCCATTGTGCGCGCCGACGGCCGCGCCCCCGACCAGCTCCGGCCCATCAGCATCACCCGCGGATGGTCCAACCAGGCTGAAGGTTCGGCGCTGATCGAATTCGGCAACACCAGGGTCCTGTGCACCGCTTCCCTGACCGCCGGGGTCCCGCGCTGGCTCAAGGGGGAGGGCAGGGGCTGGGTCACCGCCGAATACGCCATGCTCCCGCGCGCCACCAACACCCGCTCCGACCGGGAGTCCGTCAAGGGCAAGATCGGCGGCCGCACCCATGAGATCTCCCGGCTCATCGGCCGGTCCCTGCGCTCGATCATCGACACCAAGGCCCTCGGTGAGAACACCATCGTCCTGGACTGCGACGTCCTCCAGGCCGATGGCGGCACCCGGACCGCGGCGATCACCGGCGCCTACGTGGCCCTCGCCGACGCCATCCGCTTCGCCCGCGACAACAAGCTGATCGCGCGGAACGCCCAGCCGCTGACTGACACCATCGCTGCCGTCTCCGTCGGTATCATCGACGGCGTTCCAATGCTGGACCTGCCCTACGTCGAGGACGTCCGGGCTGAGACGGACATGAACGTTGTAGTCACCGGTTCCGGCAAATTCGTGGAGGTCCAGGGCACCGCCGAGGGCGCGCCCTTCGACCGGGACGAACTGAACCAGCTCCTGGACCTGGCGCTGCTGGGCACCACCCAGCTCGCCGCCATCCAGCGCGAGACGCTGGCGGACACCCTGTGAGTGCTGCGGCCACCCCGCGGCTGGTCCTTGCCACGCACAACAAGGGCAAGCTGCGGGAGCTGCGCGAGCTCCTGCGCGGCCAGGTGCCGGGGCTCGACGTCGATACCCAGGTGGTGGATGCGGCTGCGGCGGGTGCGCCGGACGTCGTCGAAACGGGCGTCACCTTTGCCGAAAACTCGCTGCTGAAGGCCCGCGCCGTCGCCGAAGCAACGGGCCTGGTGGCCATAGCCGATGACTCGGGCCTTGCCGTCGATGTGATGGGCGGCGCGCCGGGCATTTTCTCGGCGCGGTGGTCCGGCAGGCACGGCGACGACGAAGCCAACCTCAATCTCCTCCTGGGCCAGCTCTCCGATGTGCCGGACCAGCACCGCGGTGCCGCGTTCGTCTGTGCAGCGGCCCTGGCTGTCCCGGCAGCCGAGGGGGAGGACACGCGCGAGGTGGTGGAGTACGGGCAGCTCGAGGGCGTCCTGCTGCGCGAGCCCCGCGGGGCGGGCGGTTTCGGTTATGACCCCATCCTGCAGCCGGCCGGCCACGACCGCAGCTGTGCCGAGCTGTCGGCCGCGGAGAAGAACGCCATCAGCCACCGCGGCAAGGCCTTCCGTGCCCTGCTGCCGTCCATCGTGGCGGCACTGGAAGCGCAGCCCGCCTGAGGCCGGGCTGACCCGGGAACGGCCCGGAAAAATACATGAAAAAAGGCGCGGTCCCCATCGAGGGGGACCGCGCCTTTCGCCATCCGCCCCTAGGGGTGGCGGGGAGTCTTGTGTTCGTCCTCCGGAGTGTGTTCCTCAATGAACTCGTCCACGGCGTCGGTACCGTAGGCCCTGGCCTGCCGCTTGGCGGACATGCCGCGCAGGACCTCGATGCCGATGGGCAGCACAGATACCAGCACGATGGCGATGAAGATGACGTCCAGGTTGTCCCGCACCCACGGGACCTTGTCACCGAGGAGGAAGCCGAGCAGCGTCACACCGCCACCCCAGAGCACCGCACCGATGACGTTGTAGAGGAAGAACTTCTTGCGGTCCATCTGCGCCACGCCCACGATGACCGGCACGAAAGTCCGGATGATGGGGACGAAGCGGGCCAGGATCAGTGCCTTGCCGCCGTGCTTTTCGAAGAACGCGTGGGCGTTCTCCACGTTTTCCCGCTTGAACAGCCGCGAATTCGGCTTGTTGAAGATGGCAGGGCCCGCCTTGGACCCGATGAAGTAGCCGGTCTGGTTGCCGATGATGGCCGAAATCACAATCAGCAGGGCAAGCAGCCACACGTTGAACTTGATGGTGTCCGTGGCAACCAGCAGGCCCGCCGTGAACAGCATGGAATCGCCGGGGAGGAAGAAGCCCACCAGCAGGCCGGTCTCCGCGAAGACGATGCCGCACACCAGCAGGACCACCCATGGCGCCAGGGCAGGATCTGCCAGGAAGATCTGGGGGTTCAGCCAGTCGGGGAGGAAGGAAGCCAGCTGCGGCTGGACCGGTCCTGCACCGCCCAGCATGGACACAGCAAGGTGGTTCATCAGGGGAAAGTTCACCCTTCAAGGGTACTTGACGGGCCTGCGCCGGGCGGTCCGGACTGGCCTGCAGCCTGTCGGGTCCGGGCGCCTTCCGGCGGTAAGGTTGCTGGCGTGGGTTTGGACTTTACGGCGATTGACTTTGAAACGGCGAACGGCTTCAGGGGCTCTCCCTGTGCAGTGGGCCTGACGAAAGTCCGCGGCGGCCAGGTGGTGGAGGAAGCGGCGTGGCTGATGCGGCCACCTGCGGACCATGACCATTTCGAGTACCACAACGTGCGGATCCACGGCATCACCGCCGCGGACGTTGCGGGCCGGCCCCGCTTCGGTGACCTGTTTCCTGAAATTGGGGCCTTCATCGGCGACGACGTGCTGGCAGCCCACAATGCCGCCTTCGACCTGGGTGTGATCCGGTCGGCCCTGGAGGTCTCCGGACTTCCCGGCCCCGCGTACGACTACGTCTGCACCGTGATGCTGTCCCGCCGGTGCTACTCCCTGGTGTCCAACTCCCTGCCGTTCGCTGCGGAGGAGGCCGGCGTCCCGTTGCTCCGGCACCACGACGCTGCGGAGGATGCCCGTGCCTGCGCCGGTATCCTGATTGACATCGCCCGGCGCAACGGGGCCAACAGCCTGGCCGAGCTCTATCTTTCACTGGGGCTCGTGATGCCCCGGCAGCACGCGTTCGATCCAGCGGTGGACCAGTTGTCCAAGCAAAGCCTGACCGCCCTTGCCGGCGGGTCGGGGAACGGGGCCGCGCTGGTCCGGCCCTTCCAGTCCGGCTGGCCGGACGAGGGCCCCAACCCGGAGCCCAACCCGGATGCGGAGCCCGGCCATCCCCTCTACGGGCAGACAGTGGTCTTCACCGGTCAGTTGTCCATCGGGCGGCCGGAGGCGAAGGTCCGTTCGGCCGAGGCCGGCGCCCGGACGGAAAGCCGGGTGACCGGCAGGACCACAGTCCTGGTGGTCGGTGACGGATTCGTAGCCGCGGACCTCCGTTCCGGGCGGCTGACGGGCAAGGCCCGCAGGGTGCTTGAGCTCCACGACCGCGGGCAGGCCATTGAGGTGCTGTCCGAGGGGGAGTTCCTGCAGATGGTGGGGAGCATGGCGGGCGCAGCAACCGCGTAGCCTCCCTGCATGCCAAGTTGCCACCGCAGGCAGGCCAAGCGGCGTTTCCCCACCGCATGGAGTTCACGGGAAGCAACAATCCTTTCCCCCGGCAGCGGCCCGATCCTAGCCTTGCACCATGAGCCTCTTCGCCTTCCCCAACCCCGTTAACGAGTACGCGGCCCGCGTCACTGCAGGCCTGGTGGTGCTCGCGGCGATTGGCACAGCATTGAGCGGTTCCGTCTGGGGGCTGGCGGCCATCGCCGCGGGGTTCTGGCTGAGGCTGCTGTTCGGCCCGCGGATCTCGCCGCTGGCATTGCTGTCTGTGAAGGTCATCACGCCGCGGCTGGGCAAGGTCAAGCTCGTGGCCGGACCGCCTAAACGGTTCGCCCAAGGGATGGGCGCGGTGGTGTCAACCGCGGCGCTTATCCTGTTCATCGCCGGTGCCGTACCGGCGTCGTGGGCTGTCCTGGGCGTCCTGATCGCGGCGGCCTCGCTGGAGGCATTCCTGGCGTTCTGCCTGGGCTGCGTGATCTTCGGCTGGCTTCAGCGCCGCGGGTTGATTCCGGCGGACGTCTGCGAAGCGTGCCACAACATCAGCCTTCGCCGGTTGTGACTTTCACCAGGAGGTCCGCCATGCCCCGGATTACTTCCGGGGCCTCGAGCACGTCAAGCCACTCTTCCGGCAGGCAAGCCTCGCCGTAGTAGGCGCCCAGGATGTTGCCCGCCACGGATCCCGTGGAGTCGCTGTCGCCGCTGTGGTTCACGGCCAGTGCCACGGCGTCGCGGAAGTGCCGCACCGGAGTGTCCGCGGCTGCGTCATCGGCGGGGCGGGTGGCCAGCACGGCGTAAAGTCCGATGGCGAGCGCCTCCTCCGCAACCCAGCCCTCGCCAAGTTCGGCCATTAGTTCCTCGGGCGGGACAATGCCCTTGGCCGCCAGCCGCAGCGCCACCTCAAGACGCTGGGGCAGTTCGGGCGCCACGCCGGTGATGGCGGCGGCGTGGGCAGTTACCGCAGCAGCCGCATCGTGCAAAGCTTCGCCTGAGATGAGGCGGTGGATCAGGAGGCTGAACACCCCGGCGCTCTGCCGCGCGGAAGGATGCCCGTGCGTCAGGGAGGCGGCGTCGGCACTCAACTTGTAGACGGCGTCGTGCGTCACGTGTGGCACCAGCCCGAAAGGTGCCGAACGCATGACGGTTCCGCAGCCCTTGGAGTCCGGATTCACGGGCCGGAAGGAAGTTCCCATTTCTCCGGTTACCAATCCGGAAATGCAGGCCCGGCCGGGGTGGCGGCGCTGGTGCAGGACAGCCTGCCCGTCGATCCAGCGGGCCTGCGGGGCCGGTGCCGCGGGCCCGGCATCCTCGCCCTGGGTGGCAAGCCACCGCAGGTAGGCCAGCCACAGGCACGCGTTGACGTCGGCGCCGACTCCCGAGTTGGCCCACTCCAGCGCTTCAACCAGGCCGTCCACGGTGTACAGGGTCATCTGCGTATCGTCGGAGATGTGGGTGCTGCCGGAAACGGCAGCGAAGTCCCTCAGCCCGTCCGGGCCGAAGCGGCGCCGGATGTCGGCAATCGGATCGAATTCAACTTCGTAGCCGAGGGAGTCGCCGAGTGCGCCGCCGAGCAGGCATCCGTGGATGCGGGACTTCAGTGCGGGCACGCCAGTGTCAGAGCTCATGCTGCAAATCTACCGTGGGCGTACCGCGGGCCGGAAAGCAGTTGCGCGGGACGGCTCCGCCGGACGCGCGGCGGAGCCGGCGTCCGGTTGGTGTCCAGCCAACGCCCAGCCGGGGCTGGAAGAATACTGGGGTTGCCCGGCGGCAGCACCCCTGGCCCCTACCCAAAAGGTCCCATCATGAGCACTACCGTTCCTGACCGACACGATGCCCTTCCCGGCACTTCCGACGCCGTCCGTCCGGGCCTGCTGCCCAGGCTTGGCGCCGAAGCGTTCGGCAGCCTCTTCATCGCCGTCGCCGGCCTTGGCGTACCGCTGTTCAGCATCCCGCAGTCCAGCCCCCTTCCCGCAGCCCTGGCAGCCGGCCTCGCCGTGACAGCGGCGATGCTCGCGGTGGGGCACGTTTCCGGCGGGCACTTCAACCCGGCCATCACCCTGGGCCACCTTCTCGCCGGGCGAATGCGTGCCGGCGCGGCAGCCGCCTACGCCGTTGCCCAGCTGGCCGGCGCCGTGGTGGGGGCCTTGGCGCTGTTCGCGGTACTGCGCACCTTGCCGGGCATCGCGGACAGCCGCACGGCCTTCGATACGGTCACCGCCGGTTTCGGTGAGCACTCGATTATCCAGGCGCCCGTGGCCGCGGTACTGCTCCTCGAGGTGCTGGGTGCGGCCATCGTCGTTGCCGTCTTCCTTGGAGCTGCCGCCCGCGAAAAGGCCGGGGCTGTCGTCGCACCTTTTGCCGTGGGCCTGACCTTCGCCGCCCTCCTGCAGTTGGGACAGGCAGTGGGAAACCTGCCCTACAACCCCGCCCGGGCGGTGGCGTCCGCCGTCTTCAGCTCAGGCTGGGCTGTTGAACAGGTCTGGGTCTTCCTGGTGGCGCCGCTTGCGGGTGCGGCCATCGCAGGCCTGCTGTTCCGCATCTTCCGCGGCACGGCGGCGCCCGCGCCCGCCGCCGGGGACGCGTCCGACGACGATGCCGCCTTGGACGGGCGCCCTGAGGTTGCTGCGGAGGCCGGCACGGACGCCACAGCCGGCGCCGCCGGGGAAGCTCGCAGCGCGGGGCAGCCGGAACGTGCGGCCGGGTCCACCGGCGGCGCCGCCAGCGAGGCCCAGGAGTTCTTCGACGGCAAGCGGGGCTGAGGGCCCCTTGCTGTGGGATGCCACGGACGGGTTGCGGCGCTGGCGCAAACTGTCGGTGGCAGCCGATAGCTTAGAACGATGCGGTTACTTCACACATCGGACTGGCACCTCGGCCGGTCTTTCCACGGCGTGGGCATGCTTGATGCCCAGCGTGCTTTCGTCAGCCAGCTCGTGGCGGCGGTATCGGATCACGGGGTCGACGTTGTCCTGATCGCAGGGGACGTCTACGACCGCGCCCTGCCTGGCGTCGACGTCGTGCGCCTGCTGGATGAGGCCCTCGTGGGGATCACGGCCGCCGGGGCAAAGGTGGTCCTCACCAGCGGCAACCATGACTCCGCCATCCGCCTGGGCTTTGCGGCCCGGCTGCTCGAACGCGGGGGAGTGCACCTGCGGACACGCGTGGAAGACCTGGACAAGCCGCTGCTTCTGCCGCTGGGCCCGGATGCGGCCGGCAGGGATGCCGTCGCCGCCATCTACGGCATCCCCTGGCTGGAACCGCGGCTCGTGGCCGAGCCGCTGGGTGTGGAGGCGGCCAGCCATTTCGACGTCACCAGCGCTGCCACCACTCTGATCCGGGAGGACATCGCGCGGCGCGCCGGCTCCGCTGTGGTCCATTCAGTGGTCCTGGCCCACACCTTCGCCAGCGGCGGCATCAGCTCGGACAGCGAACGTGAACTCAGTATCGGCGGGGTGGGAGCAGTCCCGCTGGACCTGTTCGACGGCTTCAGCTACACGGCGCTGGGCCACCTGCACGGACGCCAGTCCCTTTCGCCGCAGGTCCGGTACTCAGGCTCACCGCTGGCGTATTCCTTCTCCGAGGCCAACCACAGCAAAGGCGCCTGGCTGGTGGACCTCGGCCCGGACGGCGTCACGGCTGTGGAGGAAGTGCTGTGGGACGCGCCGCGCGCCCTGGCGGTCCTGCGGGGTCCCTTGGCGGAACTGCTGGAGTCACCGGAGCATGCATGCGCCGAAACCGCCTACTGCCAGGTCACACTGACGGATGACCAACGTCCGGCACGCGCCATGGAGCGGCTCCGGGCGAGGTTCCCCGACACCCTGGTGCTGGGCTTCGACCCCCAGGGCGGCACACCGGCGCTGTCCACCAGCTACAGCAGCAGGCTCGCCGAAGCCCCGGACGACCTCGCAGTGTGCTGCGGGTTCCTCGAACATGTCCGTGGCCGAACGCCGGACGATGCCGAGAAGGCAGCGCTCGCGGCCGCACTGGAGAACGTCCGGCTCCAGGAGGCGGCACTGTGAGGATCCACCACCTTCGCATCTCTGGCTTCGGCCCCTTCGCCGGAACCGAGGACGTTGACTTTGACCGGCTGAGCGGGCACGGACTGTTCCTCCTGAACGGGCCAACGGGTGCAGGAAAAACCAGTGTCCTGGATGCCATCTGCTTTGCCCTGTACGGCTCTGTGCCTGGTGCACGGCAGGACGGCAAACGCCTCCGGAGCGACCATGCCGAACCCGCGCAGGAACCTGCGGTGACCCTGGAATTCTCGGCGCAGGGCCGGCGCTTCGAAGTCACCCGTTCGCCCGCCTGGGACAAGCCGAGCGCGCGCGGCAGGAACGGCTTTACCACGCAGCAGGCAAAGACGCTCCTGCGGGAGCGTGTTGACGGCGCCTGGGTGGAAAAGTCAGCCCGCAATGACGAGGCCGGTGCGGAGATCACCGCGCTGCTGGGGATGGACCGCGATCAGTTCACCCGCGTGGTGATGCTCCCGCAGGGTGACTTTGCCGCCTTCCTCAGGTCGAAGGCTGCCGACCGGCTCGAGCTGCTGCAGAAGCTTTTTGGTACCCAGCGCTTCGAAGCCCTGGAACAGGAGTTCTCCCGGGAGGCGCTGGCGGCCCGGGAAAGCGTTGCTGCACTGTCGGGACAACTGGAACTGCTCACTGCGCGTGCCGAATCCGAGGCCGCCTCCCTGGAGTTGGCGGCGGATGGCGCCCCGGCGGCGGACAACGCGGCCGAACGGCTGGAGTGGCTGCAAGGAGCCGTCGCGCAACGCCTGGAGGTACTTCGCGGTTCCGCGGCGGACGCCGAAGCGGCGGCGGCCGTGCGGACGCTGGCTGTCGATGAGGAAACCGGACGCCGCGAACGGCGGCGCAGGCTTGAAGCGGCCGAAGCGCGGCGGGATGCTGTATCGGATGCGGCTCCCCGTCTCGAAGAACTTGCGGCCCGCCTGGCGCGGCACCGCAAGGCCGAGGTCCTCGAGGGCCAGCTGAAGAACGTTGACAGTGCTGCGGCCAGGGTGGCCAGTGCGTCCCGGGCCGCGGAATCGGCACTGACGTTCCTCCGTCTTGCCGCTGACGACGACCCCGAACTGGCACCGTTGGAACTTACGGACGGCGCCGTGGCCGGGAGCAGTGCAGCTTCCCTGCCGGCATCCGTCACGGCGTCTGCCGCCGATGAACTGGGCCGGCTCCGCTCCCTGTTGGCCGTCGTGGAGGCGCGCCTTCCGGACGAAGACAGGCTGCAGGCCCTGCGGAAGCGTCACGCCGAACTTGGCAGGAAACAGGCAGAGTTGGAGGCAGCCGGAGCCAAGCTCGGGGTCCGCTCCGCGGCCCTCCTCGACGAGAGGGCAGGCCTCGAAGCCGGGCTGGGGCCATTGGAGCTGCTGGCGGGAACAGCTCCGCTGCGCGGCAAGGAAGCCGCGTCAGCAGGAGAGCTCCTGGATGTGGTGCGCCGCCACGCTTCAGCTGTCGCGGCGCGCATTGCGGTTAAGCTGCGCTGCGATGCGGCCAGGGAACGCCAACTGGAGGCCAAGCAGCAATGGCTGGACCTGAGGGAGGAGCGGCTTACCCATGCCGCTGCGGAACTTGCCGCCCAACTGCAGGCCGGTGACCCGTGCCCGGTGTGCGGCAGCGCGGAGCATCCCGCACCTGCGGCCGGCGGCAGCCAGGGCCCCGGGCTGGCCCAGGCAGAGGAAGCAGCACACGTCGCCTACGAGGCTGCGGACGGGGCCCTTGCCCGGGTCGGCGCCGAACTGGCCCACGCTGAGCAGTTTGTGGCAGTTCTTGCCGGGCAGGGCGGCGACACTCCCGAGGAAGAGGCCCTGGCCGCCGCCGGAGAGGCGCGTACTGCAGCTGCTGAGGCGGAGCGCGCGGCAGCCGAACTTTCAGAAGTCCGCGGAAAACTTGAGGCACTGGATGCTGGAATTGCCGAGGCAGCAGCCGCCAAAGCCGGAATTGATGCGGGGCTGGCACAGGCAGAGTCATCGCTGGCAGAGGTATCTGACCAGGCCGCTGCGCTGGACGAGGCCCTGTCCGGTCTGCGGGCCGGGCGTCCCAGCCTGGCCCGGCGCCTGCGCTCGCTGGAGGGCGCAGTGGCTGTGCTCGACAAGGCCGTGGCAGCGCAGGCCGCACTGACAGCGGCGCAGTCACAGGCGGACGACGCCCGTGAACAGCTCGAGCTGGCGTTGCCGTCGGCCGGCTTCGCGACGGCCAACGAGGCACGCGGCCAACTCCTCGACAGCACGGAGGCCGACGGACTCCTGGCCGAAGTCCGTGCCGGCCAGGATGAGGCAGCCAGGGTGCGGGAGCTGTTCGCTGCCGAGGACCTGGTGCGCGCCGCGGAAGAGAAATCCGGAGGATTTGAACCCAGCGAGGAACGGCTCACAGGGCTCGAAAACGAAGCTGCGGAGGCCCGCGAACGGGCGCGCCAGGCAGACCTCGCCGCCGGAATGGCCGCACGGTGCCTGGCATCGCTGGCGGCCATCAGCCAGGACTACGCCGCGTTGGCAGGTTCTGCCAGGGAACCGGCGGAGCGGGCCCGGATGCTGGCGGGGCTGGCGGACGCAGCGGCCGGCAGGGGCGAGAACACGTACCGGATGAGCCTGAACAGCTACGTCCTCGCAGCCCGCTTGGAACAGGTTGCCATTGCAGCGTCCGAGCGGCTGGTGGCGATGAGTGACGGCAGGTACCTGCTGCAGCACACTGACGCCAAAGCGGCCCGCGGGGCCAAATCCGGGCTGGGCCTGGAAGTGGTGGATCAATGGACGGGCCACCGCCGTGACACGTCCACCCTGTCCGGCGGCGAGTCCTTCATGGCGTCCCTGTCCCTTGCGCTGGGCCTCGCCGACGTCGTGCAGCAGGAATCCGGGGGAGTGGAAATCGAAACCCTGTTCGTGGACGAGGGATTCGGCAGCCTCGACGAGCAGTCCCTGGAGCAGGTCATGGACGCCCTTGAGGGACTGCGTGATGGCGGCCGCGTGGTGGGGCTCGTCAGCCACGTCGGCGAGATGAAGCAGCGGATCGGGACCCAACTGCAGGTGCTCAAGCACCGGACCGGATCCACGCTGAGGATCTCGGAGGCGCTCGACGCCGGTTGACCCGCAGCTGACCGGGCCGCGGTTCAGATGCAGGCGTAGACTGGTTCAGTTACCGGGTTGCGCGCATCGGGAGGAGGGACGATGCGCATGATTTGAACGAGCCCGGAATTGACTTCACACACTTCTTCACCGACGTCGCCGCCATCCCCGGCATCAACTGACACCGGATCCCCGTTGCAACCTGCAACTGCCGCGGGCGTTCCCAAACCGGCCAAGACCGGCCGGTTTGCCCGGCTTCCCCTGCTCGCTGGCCGCAGCTTCATTCCCCTTGGCCTTTTTGCCCGGCTTCCGCTCGCCATGCTGACGGTGGGAACCCTCACCATGGTCACTTCCGTCAGCGGGTCCTACGCGGCGGGCGGCACGGCTGCCGGGGCTGTAGGCATTGGCTCGGCCCTCGGCGCCCCGGTGCTCGGTGCGCTCGCCGACAGGCGGGGACAGCGGCCCGTCCTGCTGACCGCGGCGATCATCAACACGGTGGCGGTCCTGGCCCTGATCCTGGCGGCCACCGCCACCGTGGCTTCCGGCGGACTGTTCGGAGCCGTTATCGCGGCGGCGCTTGTCTCAGGTGCGAGTTCCCCGCAGGTAGGCCCCTTGGCCCGGGTTCGCTGGATGGCGCTGGCATCGCATGGCCCGGCGTCGCAGCAGGCCGCCGACCTTGACACTGCCCTGTCCTACGAGAGCACCGCCGACGAAGTCACGTTCGTCCTGGGCCCGGCGCTGGTGGGAATCCTGGCCAGCCTCCTGGCGCCGTGGCTGCCCCTGGCCCTGGCCGCCGCGATGACTGCCACGCTGGTACCCGCGTTCGCGGCCCACCCAACCCACCGGGCAGTGCGGCCCGCCGCACGGAAGGCAGCAACCGGGCAGCCGGCCTCCCGGGCCGGAAAGCTGCCGGCCGCCGTCGCCCTGCCTGTCGCCGCCATGGTCTGCATGGGAACGTTCTTCGGCTCGACACAAGCGGCCCTCAGCTCGTTCTCTGCGCCCTTCGCGGGGCCGGAAATCGCCGGACTGCTGTACGCGGCTGTGGGGTTGAGCTCCGCCGCCGCGGCACTCTCCGTGGCCTACTGGCCGCGCAGCTTCACATTGCCAAGGCGGTGGATCGTGTCCGCCGGTCTGATGGCCCTCCTGTCACTGCTCCTGCTGCTGCCGGATTCGCTGGCCGCCATGGTGGCCGTGCTGCTGGTCCTGGGTATCCCGGTGGGCCCGGTGATGGTGACGGTCTTTACGGCAGGCGGCATCCTGGCGCCCGCCGGCCGGCTGGGAACGGTCATGACCGCCCTGGCCAGCGGTATCGTGGCCGGCACGGCGCTGGGCTCGGCCGCCGGCGGCTTCCTGGCAGAGGCCGGTGGCCACCACCTTGCTTTCCTGGTGCCCATCGCGGCCTCCATGCTGTTGTCGCTGCTGGGCGCCGCTGCCGCTGTCGTCCTTGGGAAGCGCGGAACCGGCAGCCGCGGCTGATGCCACCGCGCCTCCGCGGGCGGGAAGACGGGCGGGGCGGGTCAGGCCAACTGCTCCTGGATCCTCGCCGCGCTCCCCGCCAGCGCGGCACCCACGGCCCCGGGATCATGGGCGGAACGGATGTAGACGACCGCCAGGGCGGCGGGCCGGCCGCCCGGCACCCTGATGGGGGCAGCCAGGGAGGAAACCCCCGCGATGACCTCGTCGTGGCTTGCTGAGTAGCCCACCCGGCGGGCCTCGCCGGCCTCCTGCCGGTAGGCCACGCCGGTGTCCAGCCGGTCCCATTCAGCCTCGGTGAACGCTGACTGGATGGCAATGCCCGGTGCCCCGGCGTTGATGGGATGCCTCGTGCCGGGGTGCTGGGCCACTGTGGCCCCCGAATGCCGCGGCTCGACCGTGACCAGCGTGATGCAGTCATGATGGTCCCAGACCGCGATGAACGCCGTCATGTCCAGGGTGTTGGCGAGGTAAGTGAGCTCGGGGAGGGCCGCAGACTGGAGGTTTCGCGACACTCCCCGTGCCAGGACGGCAAGGCCGGGGCCGGGCTGCACCTTTCCGGCGTCGTCGCGCACCAGCAGTGAGTGGTCCTCAAGGGTGCGCAGGATCCGGTAGGCCACCGATCGGTGGACGCCCATGGCATCGGCCAGCTCGGCGATAGTCAGTGGGCCGGGCGAGGCAGCAAGGATCTCCAGGGCGCGGATGCCCCGGGACAGCGTCTGGGACGCTGATGCCTGCGCCGGCGCTGGTTCGGTCCGGGCTGCCGCGGTGGGATTCATGGCTTCCATCCTAGGGCGCCTTCCGTCCCGTTCGGGGTTGGCCGCGGCCCGTCTGCTGCGCGCCCTTGTCTACCAGACAGGATCAAGCTAATTTTCTATTTAAGAACATGCAGTTCAAATATAGAACTCAATTCCGGGGGCGTCCACCGCGAGAAATAGTCCGGAATCCGTGTTGCACCTCACATTTTCGTAGTAGTGTACTTACCAACTGACCGTTCTGTCGGTAATCCTGAAGGCGTCCGGCGGTGCAAGCCGCCAATAAACAATGGAGTTTCAATGACCACACCTTCCCAGGTGGATACACTCTCCGGTCCCAGCACACGGAGGGAAGAGCGCAAGGTCCTCGCGGGCACGCTCGTCGGCACCACCATTGAGTGGTACGACTTCTTCATCTTTGCCCAGCTGACAGCAACGCTGCTGTCCCCGCTGTTCCTGGCGCCGCTGAACGATTCAAACCCCGGACTGGCGCAGATCCTGTCCTTCGCACTGATCGGCATCAGCTTCCTTTTCCGGCCGCTCGGCGCAGTGGTTGCCGGGCACCTGGGTGATCGGCTGGGCCGCAAGGCCATGCTGGTGTTCACACTGGTCATGATGGGTGCTGCAACGGCCCTCATCGGCATGCTCCCCACCTACGCCCAGATCGGCGCCTGGGCCCCGGTCCTGCTGATCCTCCTGCGCGTCATCCAGGGCTTCTCCGCAGGCGGCGAATGGGGCGGCGCCGCCCTGATGGCCGTTGAACATGCACCCCTGAACAAGCGTGGCCTCTTCGGTGCCTACCCGCAGATCGGCGTTCCCGTGGGCATGATCCTGGCCACCGGCCTGCTCTTCTTCCTCAACAGCAGCATGTCCAAGGAAGACTTCGCTGCCTGGGGCTGGCGCGTCCCGTTCCTGCTGTCGATCGTCCTGATCGTGGTGGGTTACCTGATCCGCCGCGCTGTGGCCGAGAGCCCTGTCTTCCAGGAGATGGCATTGCGGAAGAAGGAAAGCAAGGCCCCACTCGGCGAGCTTATCCGCAACCACAAGCTGCCGGTCCTGTACTCCACCCTGATCTTCATCGGCAACAATGCGGCCGGCTACCTGCTGATCGCGTTCTTCATCTCCTACGCCACGAGGACCCTCAAGATGCCCACCCCGCAGATCCTGCTGGCCACCACCCTGGCATCATTCGGCTGGCTCATCTTCACCCTGGTGGGCGGCTGGCTCTCCGACAAGATCGGCAGGGTCAAGACGTTCCTGGCCGGCTACGCCATCGTGTTCGCCTGGATGCTTCCCATGTTCGCTTTGATCGATACGAAGAACATCTGGCTCTACGGTGTGGCACTGTTCGTCCTCACCATCGGACTGGGACTGTCCTACGGGCCTATGTCCGCCATGTACGCCGAAATGTTCCCGGCCAACGTCCGGTACTCCGGCATCTCGATCGGCTACGCGTTCGGCGCCATCCTGGGTGGCGCGTTTGCGGCCACCATCGCTGAAACACTGCTGCAGAGCACCAAGTGGGCCGGGTCCATCGGCATCTACATCATGGTGCTGTGCGTCATCTCCGCCATCGGGGTAGTGCTGGCCAAGGAAACCAAGGGCCGCCCGCTGGGCGTCAGCGCCCACCACTGATTAGCGGCCTGGCCCCGCTCCGCTTCGGCCAGGGAAGCCCTGGCAGCGTGGGACCTTAAGGCGTGGGCCGGGGAAACCATAACCACGACGGCGGGCCGGACCTTTGCGTCCGGCCCGCCGTTGCTAGTGCCTGAGGTAGTCGATGGCGGCGTCGTCGGACAGTTGTTCGAAGTGCCGGTAGAAACTGCCCACCGCCCGGAACTTGCCAGGCAGGTGCAGGCAGATTACGGCATCGCAAACGCGCTCCACTGACGCCTCGGCTTCGATCGAACCCACCGGAGCGGCGGCCACCACAACGGCAGCGCCGCTTTCGCGGACCGCTTCCACGGCTGCCCGCATGGTGGCGCCGGTGGCCAGGCCGTCATCCACCAGCAGTACGGTCTTCCCGGCCAGGTCAATGGACGTTCCGGGGTAGAGGTCCACCCGGCGCTGCAGCTCGGCACGCTCGCGTCCTTCCACCTCATCCAGCCATTCGCGCCGGACGCCGTGCTCCAGCACCCGGTCCACCAGTGGTTTGTTGACCAGCCGGACGGTGCGGCCGCGGGCCCACGCCAGTGCTCCGTACGCCGTTTCCTCGTGGCCCGGGATGCCCAGCTTGCGGACCAGGACGGTCCCCAGTGGAAGGTAGAGGGCCTTGGCCACGGCCGCAGCCACCGGTATCCCGCCGCGGGCCAGGCCCAGGACCACGGCGCCGGGCCGCTCCCGGAATTGGGTCAGTGCGGCGGCGAGGTGCTCGCCTGCCTCGGTTCGGTCTTCGAATCGCGTACCCATCTGCCCCTCCAGGCTCTTCCGGCCCTGCGATTCCAGCCTACCGCCGGACGGGCGCCGGGATATTCAGGGTGCCGGCGTCATCCGGGGTGCCGGTATCCTCAGACCGCCAGGAAGGCGATAGCCGCCTGTTTGAAGGCCCTGCTGGTGACGGCATTGGTGTGGTTCCGGCCCGGCAGCACCAGCTGCTCAGCCATGCCCCCGGTACTGTTGGCCAGCTCGGCGAGCTTGGGGAGGCTGCCAATCCGTTCATCCTGGTCGCCGGCCACCAGGAGCATTGGTACATGGGGGACGGCTTCGGCGGGATCGTAGGGCTCGGCCTTGATGGCCTCCACGAGGGTGAGCAACGCGAAGATGTTGTTGGCGGGCAGCAGCAGCGCCATCTTCAGCAGTTGCGCGGTGGACCCGTCGGCGATCGGCGTGCCGTCGGCCAGGTAATCCTGGGCGGCCGTCAGGTCGAACTCGGCCAGCGGATCGGAGATGTTGGGCCCGCCAAGCACCAGGCGGTGGACGATCTCGGGCTGGGTGGAGGCAAACTCCCACGCCAGCCGCGATCCCAGGGAGTAGCCGACGATATCGAGCCCGCTGGACGGATCGCCGTCCTGCAAGGGGCGGACGCCGGCGTCGAACGCTGTCTGCAGCAGGTCGGCGCGGATGCGGCTGGGGGAGTACGAATCACGGTCCTCCGGCGCGCCGCTGCGGCCATGGCCGGGCAGGTCCACCGTGATCACGCGGCGGCCCGCCTCCAGGAGGGCGCCCACCCAGCCGGTGTCCTCCCAGTTCAGTTTCCCCGAGGAGGAGAAGCCGTGCAGCAGCAGGACCGGCCGCAACCCGGCATCGTCTGCGGGATCATGCACCGCCACGAACAGTTGGGGGTCCGTGCCCTCCACGGTGTGCGCATGCTGTTGGCCGGTGTGCCTGCCGCTCATGGTGTCAGTCCTCATCAACTCGAACACGGTGGCGGAGGTCCGCGCTGATCGCGCGGGGCCGCCGAAGGTACAAGCCACTCTACCGGGCGGGCTGCCGGGTTTCTCGTGTCACTTCGACTGGCGGCGGCCCTGGATCCGGGCGCCCGCGGCGCAGGCCAGGGCAATTCCCGCGATCAGCGCAAACGTGCTGAACAGCTGCACCCGGCTCTCCTCGGCGCTGAAGCCCACCGCAAAGATCAGCCCCAGCAGGACAAGCCCCAGGACGGTCAGGACGGGGAACCCCTTCATCTTCAGCGGAAGCGGTGTGCCGTCCCGTACGGCGCGGCGCCGGAGGATCAGCTGGGACACCAGGGCGCTTCCCCACACCACCAGGCAGGTGGAACCCACCAGCTGGAAAAGAGCGGGAAGAACCCTGTCCGGGAAGAGCAGTTCCAGGACGGTGGCCACGAAGCCGAAGGCCACCGAAACGGCCACGGCAAGCATCGGCACGCTGGCCCCGCTGAGGCGCGTCAGGAACTGCGGGGCCTCCCCGCGTTCCGCGAGCGAGTAGGCCATCCGGGACGCGCCGTACAGATTGGCGTTGAGTGCGGACAGGAGTGCGACGACGGCCACCAGCGTGATCGCCGTTGCCGCACCGGGGATCCGGGCGGCGTCCAGGACGCCGGCGAAGGGGGACGCCAGGCTTTCGGAGGTGGCCGGAAGGACCGCAGCGATGACGAACACGGAGCCGATGTAGAAGACGAGGATGCGCCAGACCACCGTGCGGATGGCCCTGCCCACGCTGCGCTCGGGGTCCTGGGTCTCGGCAGCGGCTACCGAAACGATCTCAGTGCCGCCGAACGCAAAGATCACCACGAACAGTGCGGCGGCCACCCCGCCGAGGCCCTGCGGGGCGAAATCGGAGGTGATGTTGGACAGTCCCGGCGACGCGACGTTGGGGAGGAAGCCCAGCAGGAGGGCGGCACCGACCGCCAGGAAGAGCACGATCGCGGCCACCTTGAGGATGGCGAACCAGAACTCGAACTCACCGAAGTTCCGCACCCCGGCGAGGTTGATCGCGGTGAACGCCACCATGAAGGCAAGTGCCAGCGCCCAGACCGGAACCACGGGCCAGACGGAGTACAGGAGCCCGGCGGCGCCAAGTGCCTCTGCGGCGATGACCACCACCAATTGCAGCCACCACAGCCAGCCGATGGTGGCGCCGGCTGTCCGCCCCAGCGCACGTTCGGCGTACACCGAGAAGGCGCCGCTGTTGGGGTTCGCGGCGGCCATCTCACCCAGTGCCCACATCACCAGGATGATCAGCGTGCCCGCCACGAGGTAGGACAGCAGCACGGCGGGGCCGGCAGCCTGCACCCCCGCTCCGGAGCCGAGGAACAGCCCGGCACCGATGGCGCTGCCCAGGCCCATCATGGTCAGCTGGCGGGGTTTCATGGTGTGGCCCAAGTGGCGTTCCGGGCGTACGTATGCGGACTTCGTCGTCATGGTGCGGTTGAACCTTCTTGGGGTTTGGCGTGATGTTCCTCGTGGGACCTCTTGAATTTACTCTCTTCGCCGGGGCCGCGCCCACATGGCCGGCCCGGCGGCGTCCGGTCGCGGCGGCAGAAACATTTCCCATCCGGCCGGGCGAGGCCGTAGACTTAGTTCGAGTCAAGTTGACTATAACTAGCACGGGAGCCCTGAAAGGGTCTTGTGGCTGATGAAATGAAAGGCGGTGTGGCCATGTTCTCCAGTTCGGCAAACGTTTCTGAACGCCAGGCCGCGCCGCCCTCGCTGGCAATCTCGACAGTCATTTTCGCGCTCCGTCCGAGTGAGACCTCCGGCCGGCCCACCCTTTGGCTGCCGCTGGTCAGGCGGATCCGAGAGCCATTCAAGGGGCTGTGGGCGCTTCCCGGCGGCCCGCTGTCGCATGACGAATCGCTGCAGGACGCCGCGTCACGGAACCTCCGGGAAACCACCGGGCTGGCCCCCAGTTACCTGGAACAGCTGTACGCCTTCGGCGGGCTGCACCGGTCACCTTCGCAGCGCGTGGTGTCCATCGCGTACTGGGCCCTGGTCCAGCCCACGGAAGCGGCGCTCGCGGACGAATCGGAGAACGTGCGCTGGTTCCGTGCGGACCGGCTGGGCGAGCTCGCCTTCGACCACAACGCCATCGTGGATTACGCCCTCTGGCGGTTGCGCAACAAGCTCGCCTACGGCTCAGTGGCCTACCACCTGCTCGGCGAGTACTTCACCCTGGCACAGGTCCGGGAAGTCTATGAGGCAGTCCTGGACCGCCAACTGGATCCGGCCAACTTCCGCCGCCAGCTCAAGGCAACACCGGAAATCGAAGAAACCGGCGAATACCTCCAGGGCGGCAAGCACCGCCCGCCACGCCTTTACCGCTACACCGGCCGGCCCGGCCTCGACCCAGACAACAGGAGCACACCATGAGCAGCGTCAACACAGCCATCCAGCTGATCACGCGCGAGCAGGCTGAAAACGGTGCTGCCCGCGGCAGCACCTGCAGCCCTGCCCTTGCCAAGGGGCCGTGGGACTATGACCTCGCCGAAGCCCTGGCCGGCATCCCCGCCTACGGTCCCGGTGCCTCCAGTGCGGACGTTGCCCCGGCAGCCACCCCCCGGCAGGGCCAGCTGCCGGAGGAGTACAAAAAGGCCACCGACGCCGAGCTGGCGGCCCGCATCCTCGCTGCGAAAGCCACGCTGGGCGACCGGGCCGTGGTCCTGGGCCACTTCTACCAGCGGGACGAGGTCATCCAGTACGCGGACTTCGTGGGCGATTCCTTCCAGCTGGCCAACGCAGCCCTGACCAGACCCGAGGCCGAAGCAATCATCTTCTGCGGCGTGCATTTCATGGCCGAAACGGCGGACATCCTCTCCACCCCGGAGCAGGCCGTCATCCTGCCCAACCTGGCGGCGGGCTGCTCCATGGCGGACATGGCCGACGCCGATTCGGTGGAGGAGTGCTGGGAACAGCTCGCCGAAATCTTTGGCACGGAGCCCGACGCCGACGGCCGGGTTCCGGTCATCCCCGTCACCTACATGAACTCCTCCGCAGCCCTCAAGGCCTTCTGCGGCGAGCACGGCGGCATTGTCTGCACCTCCTCGAACGCGAAGACCGTCCTCGAATGGGCGTTCGAGCGCGGCCAGCGGGTGCTCTTCTTCCCGGACCAGCACCTCGGCCGGAATACCGCCAAGGCCCTGGGCGTGCCGCTGGAGCAGATGCCCATGTGGAATCCGAACACGGATCTGGGCGGCAACGCAGAACAGCAGCTGCTGGACTCCAGCGTCATCCTGTGGCACGGGTTCTGCTCCGTGCACAAGCGATTCAGCGTGGCGCAGATCGAGCAGGCCCGGGCAGAGCACCCGGGTGTCCAGGTCATCGTGCACCCCGAATGCCCCATGGAAGTGGTTGACGCTGCCGACTCCGCAGGTTCCACCGACTTCATCAAGAAGGCCATAGCCGCCGCCACCAAGCCCACCACCTTCGCGATCGGCACGGAGATCAACATGGTGAACCGGCTCGCCGCGGAGTACCCGCAGCACACCATTTTCTGCCTGGACCCTGTGATCTGCCCCTGCTCCACCATGTACCGGATCCACCCCGGCTACCTCGCGTGGGTCCTGGAGGAACTCGTGGCAGGGCGTGTGGTCAACCGCATTACCGTCGATGATGCCGTCCAGGACAACGCCCGGACCGCCCTTGAGCGCATGCTCGCCGCGAGGCCCTGATGAGCCGCCGGCTTGCCATCGTCGGCAGCGGCATCGCCGGGCTGTACGCCGCCCTGCTGGCATCAGATGCCGGTGCGGACGTGGTGCTGCTGACCAAGGGCAGCCTGGAGCACAGCAATACCTGGTACGCCCAGGGCGGGATTTCGGCGGTACTGCCGGAGCCAGCTCCGGGCGACACCGTGGCGGCACACATCGCAGACACCCTGCGCGCTGGTGCCGGGCACTGCAATGAAGCCGCCGTCCGGCTGATGTGCACCGAGGCCGGCAGCGACATTGCCGCGCTGCAGCAGTTCGGGGTCCGGTTTGATTCAGGGCCCGACGGTGGCCCGGCCCTCGGACTGGAAGCAGCACACAGTGCGCCCCGCATCCTGCACGCCGGCGGCGACGCCACCGGCGCCCGGACCGCCGGCGCGCTGATCGGCGCCGTGCTGGCCCGGGCAGCCCGGGGGACGCTCACCGTCCACACCCACGCCCACACCACCGCCCTGCAGGAGCGCAACGGGCAGGTGACCGGCGTCGTATACCTGCAGGACGGGATGCTCCGGTCCCTGGCCGCGGACGCCGTCCTGCTGGCTACCGGGGGAGCAGGCCGGCTGTTCGGCCAGACCACCAACCCCGCCGTGGCCACCGGCGACGGCCTGGCGCTCGCCGTCCGCGCCGGGGCCGCCCCCGCAGACCTCGAATTCTTCCAGTTCCACCCCACCTGCCTTGTAGCCGCCGCAGCTCCCCGGCCCGGCCGGCTGGACGGGCCATTACTCATCTCCGAAGCCGTGCGGGGCGAAGGCGCCGTGCTGGTGGACGCCGGCGGCCGCCGCTTCATGAAGGCCTACCACGCGGACGCCGAACTGGCCCCCCGCGACGTCGTCTCACGCAGCATCGCCCTGCACTTGGCCAAGCTCGGAAATCCCGGCGGCCATGTCTACCTTGACGCCAGGCCCATCGAGCAAACCCACGGTGCAGGCTTCCTGAGCCGGCGTTTCCCCACCCTGACCCGGAAAACCCTCGACGCCGGTATCGACTGGACCCGGGAACTGGTCCCCGTCGCCCCGGCGGCGCATTACTGGATGGGCGGCATCGCCACCGACCTCCATGCCCGCACCAGCATCCCCGGGCTCTACGCCGCAGGGGAGGTTGCGTGCACCGGAGTCCAGGGGGCAAACCGGCTGGCCAGCAACTCCCTCCTTGAAGGGCTGGTCTTCGGCCGCCGCGCCGTTGAAGACTTCCTGGAGGGCAGTTCCGCAGATCCCTCGGCGCCTGCGCTCGCGCCTCGCTCCGGCGAACGCCTCGCACGCTCGGCGGCCGGCGCGGACCCTCACGCGACAACGGCGCTTTCGGGACCTCCGGAACTGCCGCACGCTTCCGCACCCCTGCCACGAAACGCGAGGGCGCACCTCGCGGTCCCTGCTGCTTTGGAAGGCGAAGCGGACCGCCCAATATTGCAAGGCGGGAGTTGGCCGTCCAGCTTCGGTGCGGGAGGTGCAGAGGACGTACTGGAGCCCTTTTCCCGCGAGGGTCTTCGGTCGTTGATGACTGCCAAGGCCGGGGTGCTGCGGTCCGGGGCGTTGCTCTGCGAGGCGGGCCGGACGCTGGACCGCTGGGCCGCCGTCGTGCGCCCCGATGCCGTGCCTGAATCTGCGGACCCAGCCGTGCATGAAGACCGCAACCTGCTCCTGGCCGCGCAGCTGCTGGTGTCCGCCGCGCTGGCGCGGCGTGATTCCCTGGGCGCCCACTACCGCAGCGACGAAACTGTCGAGACCATCCCACTCCGGCCGAAAGCGAGCCTCTCCCATGACTGAACCCACCGTGATCGGGTACGTCCGCACCAACGCCGACCTCGGACTCACCCTTCCGTCGGCACCCGTCCGCGACATCCTGGAGCGCGCCTTCGCGGAGGACGCACCGGCCGGTGACATCACCTCCCAGGTGCTCATCCCCGCCCAGGCCCGCGCAACAGCCGTGCTGAACGCCCGCGTCCCCGGCGTTTTCAGCGGCGCCACGGTGTTCCGGGACGCCATGCAGCTGGTGGATCCGGCCACGGACGTGGACCTGCTGGTACACGACGGGCAGGCGTTCGACGCCGGCACTCACCTGGCCCGCGTCAGCGGGCCGGCGCGCTCGGTGCTGCTCGCCGAACGGGTGGCACTGAACCTGGTCCAGCGGATGTCCGCCATCGCCACCAGGACTGCCGAGTTTGTCCGGCTCGCCGAGGGGAAGCAGGCCCGCATCACCGACACCCGCAAGACCACCCCCGGGCTGCGGATCCTCGAGCGGTTCGCCGTGCGCTGCGGCGGGGGAGCGAACCACCGCTACAGCCTCTCGGATGCCGTGCTCGCCAAGGACAACCACCTGGCGGTCATGACCGGCGGCGACCCCGCCAAACTCACCGGGCTCCTCCTGGCGGCGAAGGCCCAGCTGGGCCACACTACGCACTTTGAAGTGGAGGTGGACCGGATGGACCAGATCGAACCCGTCCTCGCGGCCGGGGTAGACACCATCATGCTCGACAACTTCAGCTTCGATGAACTGCGCGCAGGGGTTGCCCTGGTGGCCGGGCGGGCCCGCGTGGAGGCCAGCGGCAACGTGAACCTTGGCACCGTCGCCGCGATCGCCGCCACCGGCGTGGATATCATCTCCATTGGCGCCCTCACCCACACCGTCGCCGCCCTTGACCTCGGCCTGGACGTGGAACTGACCGTCGGGTGAAGCCATGATCTTCCTCGACGCCGCCGCCACCACACCCGTCCGCCGCGAAGTCCTGGAGGCCATGTGGCCCTACCTGACCGGTAACTTCGGAAACCCCTCAAGCCACCACAGCCTGGGGGAGTCGGCCGCTGCCGCGCTCGCCGGTGCCCGGGCCTCCGTGGCCGCGGTCCTGGGGTGCAGGCCGGGCGAGCTGGTCTTCACGTCAGGGGGCACCGAGGCGGATAACCTTGCCGTCAAGGGCATTGCCCTGGCCCGGCAGGCGGCGAACCCCGCCCTGAACCGTGTGGTGATCAGCGCCGTCGAGCATCCCGCCGTGGAGGAATCCGCCAGGTACCTTAAACGCTTCCACGGCTTCTCCGTTGACGTGGTGCCTGTGGACGGTGCCGGGCAGGTGACGCCGGAAGCGCTCATGCCGCTGCTGGGACCGGAAACAGCGCTGGTCAGCATCATGTACGCGAACAACGAGGTGGGCACGGTCCAGCCGGTCCCGGCCCTCGCGGAGCTGGCCCGCGGGCAGGGCGTCCCCTTCCATACCGACGCCGTCCAGGCCGCCGGCTGGCTGCCGCTGGACACCGCTGCTCTGGGCGTGGACGCCCTCAGCATCTCCGGCCATAAGCTCGGTGCCCCCAAGGGCTGCGGCGTGCTCTACGTCAGGGGCCGGGTCCGCCTGGAGCCGGTGCTCCACGGCGGCGGCCAGGAACGCGGACGCCGGTCCGGCACCGAAAACATTGCAGGGGCCGTGGGACTCGCCACCGCACTTGCCCTGGCGCAGGCCGCGCAACGGGAACAGGCTGGGCGGGTCTCGCGGCTGAGGGACGCATTCATTGACGCCGTGCTTACGGGAGTGCCGGAAGCCATCCTCACCGGGCACCCCAGGGACCGGCTGCCTTCGGTGGCATCCTTCTGCTTTCCCGGCACCAGCGGCGAATCGGTCCTGCTCGAACTCGAACGCCAGGGTGTGGTGTGTTCCAGCGGTTCAGCATGTGCGGCGGGTTCGGATGAACCCTCTGCCGTGCTGACGGCCCTTGGCATTCCCCGCGAAGTGGCGCAGACGGCTGTCCGCTTCAGCTTCGACGCGGCGGTGACCGGCGAAGACCTGGACACCGCTGCCAAAGCCGTCAGCTCGGCCGTGGCCGGAGTGAGGTCACTCGGCACCAACTGATCCGGTGGTCCGGCTAGCGGTGCCGCGCCCGGCGGAAGATCCAGTGGCGGAGCAGCGTGAACCGGACCGCCGTGGCCACGAACCCGGACAGGGTGGTGGTCAGCAGCTCGTCCCGCACGGTGGCCTCCGGATTGATCCAGTGCAGCACGCCCAGGCTGCCTCCGGTGATCAGCAGTGCCACGACGATCACCACCAGCCCGTTCAGGTGGTCGCTGGCCCGGCGCTGGGTCCCGGAGATCTTGAATGTCAGCCGGCGGTTCAGCGCGGTGTTCAGCAGGGACGTCAGGACCAGGGCAACGGCGTTTGCCGGTTGCGGGCCGATCCACGGCCGGAGCAGGGCGTAAAGCGCCAAGGATGCGCCGGTGCAGATGATCCCTACGCCCGAGAAGCGAAGGAGTTGCCGGACCACCGGAAACCGCAGGATTCCGCGGCGGCGCAGGGCGGCCGGCTTGCGGCGGGCGTCCTGCTGCTCCTGGACGGCTGCCGGCGCGCTGGTGGAATCCATCCGTCCACCCTGCCATACCGGGAGCACCGTCCCGCTTCAGTCCGCGGGCGCGGCGTAGTGATTGGTGCCGAAGGCCAGGCGGCGCCCGGGCTCTCTAAGCGTCAGTAGAGCTCGCCCGCCGGGATCTCCACGGCCAGCCGGTTGGACGGGCCGGGCAGCGGGCAAGCCCAGGCATCGTTGTAGGCGCAGGACGGGTTGTAGGCAAAGTTGAAGTCAAGGACGAACGTGGCGTGGGGGCCGGAACCCTGCACTCCGTGGAACGCGCCCTTGATGGTGTCCAGCAGGTACCTGCCGGCCCCGTAGGTGCCGCCCGGCTGGCCCGCCGTGGCATCACGGAACGGCACGAAGATACCGCCGCCGTATCCCTTGAGCTTCCACACGGCCAATTGACCCATCTCGGGAAGGTCGAAGGTGCCCAGCCGGACAAAGTTGACTACGCCGTCGGTGCCCGTTTCCACGCTCATCTCCCGGCCGGCGCCCTCGTTGGTGAGGGGAACGTGGAACCGGTAGATGGGATCGTAGTCAGCGGTCTTCAACCCGGAGAACTGCGCCTTGTCCGCGGGCGTCAGCGCCGAGGCCGGGTGGGTGGCAAACATCAGGTCGCGCTGATGGCGCCAATACGAATGCGCTTCCGCCGGGTTATCGGCGGCGATCCGGCGCACATTGTCGTAGAGGGCGAAGGTCCGCAGCCTCCAGTCGGCGACGTCGACTGCGGACATTTCCGCCAGGTTCTCTTCGTCCATGCCCTGCTGCCCGTGCGCCATGTCCCCAGCCTAGCCGTATGGCAGCGTCCCTAGGGCGCAATGAACGACGACGGCACCTCCGGCGGTTCCATGGCTGCGGTGCGATGGGTGAAGTGGGATGCGGTGTGCGCCTGCGTGCGGCGCCGGGAACTCCACGCGCCTGGGCGGCCGGACAGCCTGGCGCCGATAGGCTGGCTGCATGGAAGCCAGTGGAACAGCAGCAGTACCGGCGCGGGGCCAGGCCAGGGCGGGGTCACTGGTCGTCCTGACGGTGGTTGCCCTGCTGCTTGCCGGGTGCAGTGGCCCGCAGGCAGGCGGATCCGGTTCTGGCTGGACCACGCAGGCGGAGCCCTCGACCGGTGCGGCGGGTGCGCCGACGACGGCGCCGTCAGCCACGACACCCTCGGGTGGCATGCCGGGCCCGTCAGGCGAAGACGGTGCTTCCGGCACCGCTTCAGCCGAACCGCGGCCCGCGGCCACCGCGGCGACATGGAAGACTTTTGCCGATCCTGCCAGGACGGTCAGCTTTGAACTTCCCCAGGACTGGATCGCCCAATCCGTCCAACCCGAGGACGGAACCCTTCCGGGTGCGTTGAAGATCGAGGTGAAGAAGCCCGACGGGACCTTCATGGCCGCGCTCCGGACCGGCCTGCCGCCGTCGACCGCCGAATGCCCTGAAGGTTCGCGCCGGCCCTACACGGTGATCAGCAGCGTTCCCGTGTCCCCGGGCGCCCCCGCCGGGTCCGGGGAAGGCACCATCCCGCCCCGGGTGGTCTTCCGGGTGATCCAGGGCTACCGCTACTTCGGCTCCTACGGCATCACCAACCTGGTGGGCGGGGCCGGCAACCAGGCCTGCGAGCTGCGCAACACCGTCCGCGGTCCGGCCGGCAAAGGTGACTGGTCCTTCGGCGACCTGGTGGCTCTGAGGGCTTTTGCGCCTGATGAGAAGGTGGCTCCCGCCAAGGCTTTTGACACCCTTGGCGCGGCGGCCGCGTACGCCGGGGAGAGCCCGGACTTTGCCAATGTCCAGCGGATGCTAATGTCGCTGGAGATCAAAAACTAGTCCCGTCGCCGGCCCCCACAGGGCGCCAGGGCACGGCACTGCTTTCCAACGCCGACACCCCCGGAGATTCATGGAACGCTCTGTTTCTGCACGCCTGGCCTTCCGCACCGCGGCGAACACCAAGGTGGCCATGGCCATTGCCGCTGCCAGGAACAACGGATACTCGTCCTTCGAGGAATCCCTGTCGGTGCTGGCAGGCGGGGAGGAAGTCCCGCTGACGGAAATCTCCGACCACCACGGCGGCCGGTTCCACTACATGGAGTTCGCCGACCCCACCGATGTCACTGTCGAATACTCAGCCACAGTGGCCGGCCGCGCCGAGCCGGAGGGCGCAACGCTGGCGGAACAGATCCGCTACGTCCGGCCCAGCCGGTATGCCGAATCTGACCGGCTCCTCCCCACCGCCTACGCGGAATTCGGGGGACTGCACGGGGAGGAACTCGTCCAGGCCGTCAGGAACTGGGTCTACGGCGAACTCCGGTACATCAGCGGTTCTTCCCGTGGCACCGACGGCGCGGTGGAAACACTGCTGCACCGCCGCGGAGTATGCCGGGATTTCGCCCACCTGGCCATCGCGCTGCTGCGGTCCAAGGACGTCCCCGCACGGCTTGCCGCGGTCTACGCTCCGGGGCTGTCACCCATGGATTTCCATGCCGTGGCAGAGGCCTACGTTAACGGTTCGTGGCGCATCATCGACCCCACGGGGCTGGCCCCGCGGGAGTCGATGCTGCGCATCACCGCCGGCCGTGACTCGTCCGACACGGCTTTCCTGTCCACGGTGGGGGGAAGCCTGACACTCAACCAGCTCCGCGTCACCGCAGTGGTCAACGGTACGCTGCCGGTTGAGGATCCCGCCGCCCGGGTGGCGCTGGGCTGACCTGTCCCGGACCGGTTTGTCGCTGGCCGGCTCAGGTCCTGCCCGGCGCCCCTACCGCGGCAGCTGTCCCAGCGAGTTCCGGAGTTTGTCCGTGAGCCGGCGCAGTTCCTTTTGCTCGTCGGGACTCAGCGCCGGCGCCACCAGGGCGGAGATGTCGCGGACGTGCTCACGGCCGATCTCCTTCTGGAGCTCCCGGCCTTCGTCGGTGAGCTTGAGCAGCACACCCCTGCCGTCCTCCGGCGCGGGCATCCGGGCCACCAGGCCGCGTTTTTCCAGCCGCTCCACCAGCCGGCTCAGGCTGGACTGGCTGAGCAGCACGTTGTCGTTGAGCTCGTTAAGCCGGAGCCAGCCCGACGGGCAGCGTGACAGGGTGAACAGGACATCGTACTCATTCACCGCCAGCTTCCGGAACGCCGGGCCGGACTGCAGCCTGCGCATCACGGCCACCTGCGCCCGGAACAATGACTCCCAGGTTTCCGCGGCGAGCCGGACGGGGGAAGTGGATTGGCTGGTTGCCATTACGCCTCCGCCGTGGCCTTTTCGGCGTCCTGGGCTGCCAGGTGCGCCGCGACGCGGGATGCGTGGGTGGGTGCGTCCGGCACGTGGGCGGGCTTGCGGTCCGCGTACTCCTTGCGGAGGACGGGCAGGACTTCCTCGCCAAAGAGGTCCAGCTGTTCCAGGACTGTCTTGAGCGGGAGGCCGGCGTGGTCGATCAGGAACAGCTGGCGCTGGTAGTCACCAAAGTGCTCGCGGAAGCTCAAGGTCTTCTCGATGACTTCCTGCGGGCTGCCCACGGTCAGCGGAGTCTGCGACGTGAAGTCCTCCAGGGAGGGTCCGTGGCCGTACACAGGGGCGTTGTCGAAGTACGGACGGAATTCCTTCACGGCGTCCTGGGAGTTCTTCCTCATGAAGAACTGCCCGCCGAGGCCGACGATCGCCTGGTCTGCGGTGCCGTGGCCGTAGTGCTCGTACCGCTCGCGGTAGAGCCCGATCAGCTGCTGGTAGTGCTCCTTGGGCCAGAAGATGTTGTTGGCGAAGAACCCGTCACCGAAGTAGGCCGCCACCTCGGCGATCTGCGGTGTGCGGATGGAGCCGTGCCACACAAAGGGGGCCACGCCGTCGAGCGGGCGCGGGGTGGAGGTGAAGTTCTGCAGCGGAGTGCGGAACTTGCCGGACCAGTTGACGGTGTCCTCGTCCCACAGCTTGCGCAGCAGGCTGTAGTTCTCGATGGCCAGCTCTACGCCGTCCTGGATGTTCTTGCCGAACCACGGGTAGACAGGGGCGGTGTTGCCGCGGCCCAGCACCAGGTCCACGCGCCCATCGGACAGGTGCTGGAGCATGGCGAAGTCCTCGGCGATCTTCACAGGATCGTTCGTGGTGATCAGCGTGGTCGCCGTGGACAGGGTGATCCGCTCGGTCTGCGCGGCGATGTAGGCGAGGGTGGTGGTGGGGGAGGATGAGAAGAAGGGCCGGTTGTGGTGCTCGCCCAGGGCGTAGACATCCATGCCGATCTCTTCGACCTTCCTGGCGATGGCCACCGAGGCCTTGATGCGCTCGTTCTCGGTGGGGGTGCGGCCCGTGGTGGGGTCCGTGGTGATGTCGCTGACGCTGAAAACACCGAACTGCATGATGTGCCCTTCCGTTTCCTGGACTTGCTGGCTTGGTTCCAGTGTAGTCCAAATTAGATGCATTTGCATCTATCGACGGATACAACGCATCCATGCGGGATTTATTCCGTTTGTGTCAGTCGGGGCTGCCGGGCGCGGCGCGGCGTCCGCTGACCCTCGGCACATCGCCGGTGGTCCAGTCGCGGAACTCGGCATCGACGTCGGCCGCCGGCTCGAATTCCGGCTGTGCCTGCAGGTCGCGGAGGAGCGCCTTCCGTTCGCGCCGGCCCTCCACGAGCCGGTACAGGACAGGAACGAGGACCAGGGTCAGGGCTGTGGAAGAGACCAGGCCGCCGATCACCACCACTGCGAGCGGCTGCGAAATGAAGCCGCCGCCGCCGGTGAGCCCCATCGCCATCGGCGTCAGCGCGAAAACTGTCGCCAGTGCCGTCATCAGGATGGGCCGGAGGCGTTGCCGGGCGCCGTGGGTGATGGCGTCCGCGACGTTCATTCCCGGCGAAATTGTTCCGGCAGGGCCGGTTCGTGGCTGCCGGTACTGGTTGATGAGGTCGATCAGCACGATGGCGTTGGTCACCACGATGCCCACCAGCATCAGCATGCCGATCAGCGACGGCAGCCCCAGGGGAACGCCGGTGACCAGCAGCAGGGCAACGGCCCCTGTGGCGGCGAACGGCACGGACACCAGCAGGATCAGCGGCTGGATCAGGGACTTGAAGGTGGCCACCATGATGACGTACACGATGGCGATCGCAGCCAGCAGCGCCAGGCCCAGCTGCCTGAAGGACTCTGCCTGCTGCGTGGTGGCACCGCCGATCTCGGCAGTTACACCCGCTGGCAGCTCGACGCCCGCCAGGCGGCCCTGTACTTCGGTGCTGACGGCACCCAGGTTGGATCCCGACGGCGTCACGGACACCTTTGCGGTGCGCTGGCCGTTGCTGGCCGTGATGGACACCGGAATATCCACCTGTTCCACGGACGCAATGCTGCCCAGGGTGACAGGCCTTCCGGCGGCCGGCAGCTGGATGTTCCGGACGGCGTCGATGCTGGTGAACCTGGTTCCCTGGCCGATCCTCACCGGGAAGTCGTTGGTGTCGATCCGGACAGTGCCGGCAGGGACCGGGCTGATGGTGGCTGCAAGGACTCCCGCCACCTGCTCCTCATTCAGGCCTGCCGCCACTGCCTTTGCCCGGTCCACCTTGACCTGGACCACCGGCTGGCTCGCGGCGAGGTTGGTTTCCACCTCGCTGGTGCCCGGCACGCCCGTCATGGCCTTCACCATGGCGTCGCTGGCTGCCTGCAGGTCCTGGGTGCTGGCAGCCTTGAGGGTGATGTCCACGGTGGAGGAAGTGCCGAAGCCGCCCTGCTGGGTACCCACGGACACCTTGCCGGAGTCCGGAACCTTGGCCAGCTCAGTGCGGACCGTTTCCTGCAGCTGGTCCTGGTCCGCCTTCTCATCCGTCACCACCGTGAAGGTTGAATTCGACGAGCCGGAGGACACCAGTGCGGCGAACCCGGCCTGCGCATTGCCGGAAGTGACCTGAACGTCCTTGATCCCGTCAATTCCGCGCAGCACTTCTTCGAGGCGGACGGCTGCGGCGCTGGTGTCCGCCAGGCTGGTACCGGCCGGAAGCACCTGGCGTACGGTGAGGCTGTTCTGGCCGGAGTTGCCCAGCAGGTTGGTGGCCAGCAGCGGTGTCATAGCTGCCGTGGCGCCCAGCACGAGCACTGCGGCCACCAGGGTCAGCACGGGGTGTTTCTGCGTCCTGGTGAGGATGGGCAGGTAGCCGCGCTGGAGCCGGCCGCGCTGTTCCTTCTCCTGGGCCGCTGCCCGGGCGGCGTCGGCGTCGGCGCGTGCGCCGGCACCGGACGGCGCGGGGCTCTTGAGGAACCAGTAAGCCAGCACCGGGACGATTGTCAGGGACACCAGCAGGGACGCCAGCAGGGCGATGGTGACCGTCAGGGCGAACGGCCTGAACAGCTCGCCGGCCAGTTCGCCCACGAAGGCGATGGGCAGGAACACGGCCACCGTGGTGAGGGTGGACGCGGTGATGGCCCCGGCCACTTCACGGATCGCGGTGAGGATGGCGGTGACCTTGTCCTCGCCGTAGGTAAGGTGCCGCTTGATGTTTTCGATCACGACGATCGAGTCGTCCACCACGCGGCCGATGGCGATGGTGAGGGCGCCGAGGGTGAGGATGTTCAGGGAGTAGCCGGTAGCCGAGAGCCCGATGAACGTGATGAGCAGGGACAGCGGGATGGATACCGCGGTCACCAGGGTGGAACGGGCCGACATCAGGAAGACCAGGATGACCGCCACGGCGAACCCCAGCCCCAGCAGGCCCTCGGTGGTGAGGTCCTTGATGGACTTTTCAATGAAGGGCGCCTGGTCGAAAACCGGGGTGAACGTGGCGTTGGAGCCAAGCTCCGCTGCCAGCTCATCCAGGCTGTCCCGCACCGCATGGGAGATGGCCACCGTGTCGCCTTCGGGCTTTTTGGTGACGGACAGCGCGAGGGTTTCGGCTCCATTGGTCCGGGTGATGGACGTGCGTTCGTCGTCCTTGATGGCGACGTCGGCCACGGACCCGATAGTGGCACCGTCCCTGGCACCGGACACCGGAAGGGCTTTGACGGCGTCGAGCGAGTCAACCGGACTGCCGATCTGCAGCGAGAGCGTTTTGCCCTGCTCTTCCAGCGTGCCGGCAGGGACCAGGGCTCCGTTGTTGGAGAGCGTGTCGCGGAGGGAGGCGATGCTGGCACCGGACGCAGCCATCGCCTCGGGGCGCGGAAGGATCTCGATGTGCTGGGTGGCGCCGCCGGTGACATCGGCGCCGCGGACGCCGTCGATCTTCTGCAGCCGGGGAACGCTCAGCCGCTGGAGATCGGTGTTGAGTTCGCTGAGCGGCTTATCCGAGGACACCGCCAGGAAGACGATCGGGAAATCGCTGATGCTCCCGGCGATGGCCTGCGGTTGGACGTCGGCCGGCAGGCTGCGCTTGGCGTTGGAGATGGCCCGGTCGATCTGGTTCCGTGCCCGGTCCAGGTTGGAACCGTAGGTGAACACCATCGTGATCTGCGAAACGCCGTTGCGGGACGTGGAGGAGGTGGATTCAAGCCCCTCCACGCCGTTCAGGGCTGTTTCGAGCGGACCGCTGACCTGCTTGTCCACCACCTCCGGCGAGGCCCCCGGCATGGAGGTCAGCACGGTGATCTGCGGAAACTCAATGGACGGGATGAGTTCCTGCTTCAGCGACGACATGGTGATCACGCCGAAGACCGAAGCGAAGACGGTGATCAGCGCAATCAGCGCCCGGTTCGCCAATGAAAGGTGTGCCAGCCGAAACATCGATGGTCTCCTGGAAGGGTTGGTGACTGGATCCCGGTAAGCCAGCCACTGGCCCCGGCAGGGTCAGTTGCTGGCGGAAACACTCTCCAGCTGAAGGGACTTGGCAGTTGCCCGCTCGAGCTCGGCGGCGAGCTCGGGATTCTCATCCAGCTTCACCCCGTAACCGGGCATCATGTCCTTCAGCTTGCCCTGCCAGCCCTTGAAGTTCTTGGGGAACGTCTTCTGCAGCAGTTCGATCATGATGGGAACAGCGGTGGAGGCTCCGGGTGAGGCTCCCAGCAGCGCGCCGATGGAACCGTCGCGGCCGGCAATCACTTCAGTACCGAACTGGAGGATGCCGCCCTTTTGCGGATCCTTCTTGATGATCTGTACACGCTGGCCGGCCGTGATCAGTTCCCAGTCGCCGTCCTTGGCTTCGGGGTAGTACTCCCGGAGCGCTTCAACCTTGTCACCGTGGCGCTTGGCCACTTCCTTGACCAGGTAGGCGGTGAGGTCCATGTTGTCCTTGGCTACCGCCAGCATCGGAATGATGTTGCCGGGCCGGATGGACAACGGCAGGTCGAGGTAGGAACCGTTCTTGAGGAAGTTGGTGGAGAACCCGGCGTACGGGCCAAACAGGAGGGACCGCTTGCCGTTGACGTAACGGGTGTCCAGATGCGGGACGGACATGGGCGGGGCGCCCACCGACGCCTGGCCGTAGACCTTGGCGCTGTGCTGGGCGGCGATGGTCTCGTCCGTGCAGCGGAAGAACTGGCCGGAGACGGGGAACCCGCCGTAGCCCTTGCTCTCCGGGATGCCGGAGGCCTGGAGCAGGTGCAGGGCACCGCCGCCGGCGCCGACGAAGACAAACTTGGCGTGGATCCTGCCGTGCTCGCCGGACCTGGGGTGCTTCAGCGTCAGGTCCCAGCCGCCGTCGGACGCCTTGCTGATCCCGGTGACGTCGTGCCCGTAATTGATTTCGACGCCGTTGTTCCCGAGGTAGGTGGTCAGCTCGCGGGTGAGTGCACCGAAGTCGACGTCGGTGCCCTCGGCGGCGCGGGTGGCGGCGATCTTCTGCTGGGCGTTGCGGCCCTTGACGATCAGCGGCGCCCACTTGGCAATCTGGCCGTGGTCCTCCGAGTACTCCATGCTCCGGAACAGCGTGTGCGGCTTGAGGGCCTCGTAGCGGGTCTTCAGGAACCGGGCGTGGTCGTCGCCGATCACGAAGCTCATGTGCGGCACGGTGTTGATGAAGCCTTTGGGGGATCCGATCAGGTTCCCGTCCACCAGGTGGGACCAGAACTGGCGGGAGAGCTGGAACTGCTCATTGATCAGCAGTGCCTTGGCCGGGCTGACCGAACCGTCTTTGGCTGCGGGGGAGTAGTTGAGCTCACAGAGGGCCGCGTGGCCGGTTCCGGCGTTGTTCCAGGGGTCTGAGCTTTCGAGGCCGGGCTGGTCCAGCCGCTCGAACAGGGAGATGGTCCAGTCCGGTTCCAGCTGCTTGAGGAATGCCCCCAGCGTTGCGCTCATGATGCCGCCGCCAATCAGGACGACGTCGGCATGTTGGGTCTTGGAAATGAAGGTCACGATCAGTCTCCGATTGCAGCGGCTCTGGCTGTCACAGAATATCCCCGCCCTGCCGACATACTGAAATTGGCCCGGCCCGTCAAGGCTTTAATTGCACCTTCGTGAAAACTTCATTTAAGACCGGTGACGCAGGGTAGCTGACAACCCGGTCGGACAAAGCCAGCGCGGAGATGGGGAAAGCGATGGGGACTGCCGGGACGGTGGCAGCAATCTGGGCGTTGATGGTGTGATAGAGCTCATCACGGTCCTCACCCTCGGGCAGCCCCCGCGCACGGTTGATCTTGGAGAACACCTGCGGATCCTGGTAGCCGAACTCGCCGTTCTTCTCGCCGAACAGCGGCCCCACGAAGTTGTCTGCGTCCGAGTAGGAACCGTTCCAGCCCAAGAGGTGCAGGGCATGGTCGCCGGGTGACTGGACTTTCTGCAGGTAGCCGTCGGCCCAGTCCACGGGAACCGGCCGCACATTGATGCCGACGGCGGTGAGCTGCCGGCTGATCTCGGCGTACACCTTCTCGGGAGTAGGCAGGTAGGGGCGGGTGACGTTGAGCGGGTAGTAGAACTTCAGTTCCTCGCCGGCATAGCCCCCGTCCTTCAGGTATTCCTTTGCCTTCGCCGGATCGTGGCCAAGCTCGGGTGCGTCCTTGTTGAAGCCGCTGATCTTCGGCGGGACGAACTGGGTTGCCTTGGTGGTGTTGTCGATGAAGAACCTGCGGATCAGGGTCTCCTTGTCGATGGCCATCTCGATGGCCTGCCGGACCTTCTGGTTCTGCAGGACCGGGATGTCCTGGTTGATTCCCACATACATGACCGAGAACGGGTCGCGCTGGACGATCTGCTTGCCGCGCTTCACCAGCTGGTCAAAGTTGCCCACGGTGACGGCGTCGTAACCGTCGATCCGGCCGTCGAGCAATGCCTGCAGCCGTGTTTGCGGGTGGTCGTAGGCCAGGAAATTGATGGTGGCAATCTGGCCCCGGTCACCCCAATAGGCCTTGTTGGTCAGCAGGGTGACGCTTTGGTCATCCCAGGAGCCAAAGCTGAAGGGCCCGGTACCCACTGGCGCGGTGGCAAAATCGGAAACGGGCCGCCCGGCGCGGTTCTGGTCCAGGACATCGGCTTTCCCCGCCGCCAGGGCTGCCGGGGAGGCAATGGCAAAGGCAGGCAGGGTCAGCGCCTGGAGAAAGGCCGTGAACCTTTGCGTGAGGTCGATCCGGACGGTGCCCTGGTCCACCGCCGTGCAGCTCTTGAAGATGGACAGCGCCGCTTCGTCGGAGTGCGCCTTGAAGACGCCCTTGAACGAGCTGCCGGGGGCCTGCCGCCGCAGCTCTGCGGGGAAGGCGAACCAGCGGTTGAAGTTCGTGCAGACGGCGTCGGCGTTGAAGGGGGTGCCGTCCTGGAAGGTGACACCGTCGCGCAGCTTAAAGGTGTAGCTGCGGCCCTCGTTGGACTCGGACCATTCGGTGGCGAGCAGGGGAGTGGGCTTGCCGGTGGTCTGGTCGACTCCCACCAGGCCTTCGAGGACCTGCCGGGTGATGCGCTGTGATTCGACGTCGCTGGAGAGCGCGGGGTCCAGGCCGAGCGGCTGGGCTGCCGTACCGAAGTTGAACGTCGCCGCCGGTTCGGCAGCGGCCGCGGAGCTGGGGGAATCCGACG
This sequence comes from Arthrobacter sp. Leaf137, assembly GCF_001423525.1. Lineage (GTDB taxonomy): Bacteria > Actinomycetota > Actinomycetes > Actinomycetales > Micrococcaceae > Arthrobacter. The sequence continues at coordinate 251,199 of NZ_LMOI01000024.1, forward strand.
ACGGCGAGGGGGACGGTGCGTTGGTGCACGAGGTCACACCCCAGGCCAGGAGCGCGGCGCCGGCAGTGAGGACCGTTCGCCGCGATGTACTTCTGGTCACCCGTTTATCACCCCTGGATCGTGGATCTCCGCCGCCTGCGGACCGGGTCCAGTCTAGCCGCCGCCACCGGGCCGGCGCGGGCGGTGACCGCCGCCGGGCGGGTACAGGTCCAACGCGCTGAAGCCGGGCCCGCTCACAGCGGGCCCAGCTTCAACGTTTTGGGCCGGAAATCCGGCATTGCCTACTTGGGCATCAGCACCGAATCGACCAGGTAAACGGTGGCGTTCTTGGTCTTGACGCCGCCGCAGATCACGTTGGCATCGTCAACCTTGAGGTTGTCGCCGCTGCCCGTTACGGTCACGGAGCCGCCCTGGACAGTTGCGTGCGTGCCGGCGATCATGTCGGGCGTGATCTGGCCGGGAACCACGTGGTAGGTCAGGATCTTGCTCAACAGGGCGTCGTCGGTCTTCAGTGTCTCGATGGTGGCGGGGTCGATCTTGGCGAAGGCGTCGTCAACCGGGGCGAAGACCGTGAATTCACCGCCGTTGAGCGTGTCAACCAGATCCACCTTCGGGTTCAGCTTTCCCGAAACCGCAGCGGTGAGGGTGGTCAGGATCGGGTTGTTCGAAGCCGCGACGGCGACGGGGTCAAGGGCCATGCCCTGGACCGATCCGGCGCCGGTGGGTACCTTCTCGGCGTAGCCGGCGCAGCCCGGGCCCACCAGGTTTGCCGCCGGGTCCATGGCGCCGGCGGAGGCGCTGGCAGTGGAGCTTGCGGACGGCGACGCGGCCATGCTGGAGGCCGACGGCTCCGCCGAGGGGGCGGACGAGGATCCGGAGGTGCTTCCGGAGCCGCCACACGCGGTCAGGCTAAGCAGCGCGGCTGCTGCAACGCCTGCGACCGTGAAAGTTGTGCGCTTGATTGTCTGCATTGCGTTCTCCTTGTTTGTTGTGGGCCGGCCGCCGACTGGATGTCTGCGGAAGTGGTGCTGATCCGGCTGGTGGGCACCTGCACTGTGGCTGGCGTCTCACAGTGCATTCGGGCGGCAGGTCCATCCGGATGGGCGGTTCGGGAAAGTTTTTCAGGGGTCCACCTGCTGAAACACAAAAATCCCCCGGCCGAAGCCAGGGGATTCCCGTATTTACTGAGTGCGCAAGGGGGGACTTGAACCCCCACGCCCGAAGGCACAGGAACCTAAATCCTGCGTGTCTGCCAATTTCACCACTCGCGCCCGGCACCGCTGCGCTGCGTCAAAAAATGCCCACGACGGCGGATGCCAGCTTCCATTGTAGCGGTGCGCATGTGCACCGCCCGGTGCCACCCGTCAGGCGTCGAGCTTCAGGTCCCGCCGCAGCTTGGCAACGTGGCCGGTGGCCCGGACGTTGTACTGCGCCAGTGCTACCTTGCCGTCGGGGTCCACCACGATGGTGGAGCGGATGAGCCCCTGGTAGGTCTTGCCGTAGTTCTTCTTTTCACCCCACGCGCCGTAGGCCTCCGCCACGGCGTGGTCCTCATCCGAAAGCAGGGGGAAGGTCAGTTCTTCCGCCGCAGCGAATTTAGCGAGCTTCTCCACCGGGTCCGGGGAGATTCCCACTACGTCGTATCCGGCGGACTGGAGGGACGCCAGGCTGTCCCGGAAATCGCAGGCTTCCTTGGTGCAGCCCGGCGTGGCAGCTGCCGGATAGAAGTACACCACTGTGTTCCGGCCCGAGCCGGGGGAGAGGGAAACATCGTTGCCCGTTGCATCCTTGAGCGTGAATCCGGGCGCGTCGTCGCCGGTAACGAGTCTTTCAGCCATTGTTTTTCTCCTTGTTGCGGGCGGGACACAACAGCCTAATAAGCAGCGGAAGCCAGCGCTAATCAGCATTTGGCTATACTTGCTGCTATGCCTGATATGGATCACTGGCCCACGGGGCGCCTATTGTCCACTGCCGCACGCCTCGTCGAACACTCGTGGAACGAAAAACTCGGCGCCATCGGCCTGACCCACGCCGGCGTTATCGCCATTGAGGTCCTTGCCGCGCAGGGGCCCATGACCCAGGCGCAACTGGCCCAATACGTGCGTGTCCAGGCCCAAACCATGGGTAAAACCCTCAGCCGGCTTGAGACGCACGGCCACATTGCCCGCGTCCGCAGTACGTCGGACCGCCGCAGCCACGTGGTCTCCCTCACCGAGAGGGGCAAGGAAGCGGTGGCCGAGGCTGTTGAAATGGAGCGTTCGGTGCTGGCGTCCTCGTCCATCGACCCCGAACTCCTGAGGCAGGAGCTCAAATCCGTGGTCCGGGAACTGGCCAGCCAGTTCGCCACCACCCCGGGCAACGCCGCCGCCCTGGTGGATAACCCTTCCAGCTGAACGCGCCACCCCAAACGCACTCTTTCCACAGACAACGTGGCCCGGACTCCCGGGCCACGTTTTTTGTGCTCCCAGAATGCCTCTTTTGCGGGAGAAGTCCGCGTTCGTCCTTGCGTGCCGGGGAGGCGTGATGGGCCAAAGAATGCAGAATAAAACAAAACAGCCCCTGGCTTGCGTTTCCGCGAGCCAGAGGCTGTTTTCCCAGTGGTGCACCCCCCGGGACTTGAACCCGGAACCCATTGATTAAGAGTCAATTGCTCTGCCAATTGAGCTAGAGGTGCATCTTGTTTGTTTCAATCTCCCGGGCTTTTTCTTTCCCGTTGATCTCCGCAACGACATGAAACTCTACACGAACTTTTGGTGCATGTGAAATCGGCCCGTCCGGCAGTTCCATGTGGAGGGTCTTCGGGTGCAGGAGCCGCGGAAACTCAAGGATTTTGGGCTCCTGCTGTTGGCGGCAAGGGTGTGGAAAGTGACCCGCGGAAGGCGCTCCGGCCGCCCGGCCCCGCTGTGAGTTGGGACACAGGGGGCTCGGGTGGGATCTGCGGGGGTTTGCTGACACCTGGCGCCTCTGCCGGCTCCGCCTCAGAGGCGCCTGCGGCGGGGAGCCCGGAAGCCGGCGGCTTCGGCGTGGGCGGCGGATTCAAACCAGACGTCGGCACGTGTCCCGTCGTAGTCCGGGTGGCCCTCTTCGTAATAGACCATTGAGCCGGCATCGCCCTTGACCGTGTACTCCCCGGGGCCGCTGCCGTCCGCACCGGCCCCTGCGGATCCTGCTCCGTACGGTTCCTCTGCCGCAAGGTGCCCCTGTGGTTCCGGGGCTCCCTGCGGCAGAGCGGACGGCGGTGCCTGCAAGTGGTCTGCACCGTTCTCGGCCAGGGCAGATGACTGGGCGCGGTCCGTGGTCTCCGCGGCAGCGAAGTCAGCAGCGGCGTCGGCGGCGGTGCTGCCCGTACCGCTGTCCGGTGAGCCCGGCGCAGTCGCTGCGCCCGTACCGACGGGGACGTCGGCGCCGGGGGAGTAGCTTCTGTCCGCTCCGGTCCGGGCGGCAGCCGACGGGCCGGCGTCGTCCTCTTCCACCGCCGCTGTCTCAGCGCCGGGAAGGGTCGGTGCGTGGGACTCTGTGTATTCCGCGTGGTGAACCGGCTGGGCGGCCTGCACCGAGGCCTGTTCCGCCGTGGGTACGGCGTGGCGTGCTGACTCCGGGGTACCCGAACCGCCGGCCTCGGACCACTGCGTCTCCCATTCCGCCTGGTCCTGGCGGGTCCGCTCGTCCCGGGGGTTTTCCGGGTGGGCCTCAGCCATCGAAGCCGATTCCGCGTCGGTGGCTTCCAGGGGCGACGCCCCAGCGCCATCCGCTACCGCTTCCGTATCGGATGGGCTGGAGTTGTCCCGGCCGGCCCCTGCGTGGTCAGCAGTTGCCATGTGACCGCCGTCTGACTGGGTCGTAGCTCCTGCGGACGCCACTGCGGAGTCGGCAGGCTCGTCGGCGGCTGTGGGCGCCGCGGGCTCGGCGGGACGCCCGAAGCCGGCAGCGGAGGCAAGCCCGGCTGTTCCCGCTGCTTCGGCCGATGCCGCGGCGCTGCCGCCGGAAAGGGCCCCATCCGCCCGACGGTCTGCCGGGGAACCCGGGGGCCGTGTCGCGGCGGGCCGGGTGTTCCCGGCAGGGCCAGCGGCACCGGCGTCCTTGTTGCGGTTGTTGCGGCTGACCAGCCACCACACCACGCCGATGACAATGACTGCTACCACGATCCACATGACGACATCCATGGCAATCCCTTCACTTTGGCTTACAACGCGTTCTGCCCCGACGCTACGTCGGGTCACCATGGCTGTCTAGGTTTGCCGGCAATGGCGCGCGGGGGAATCCCTTGGCTGGCCAGGGCCGGGGCGCGGGCTTATGGAGTTGCCACGCTGCGTCGTGGGAGGCCGCCGGCGGGAGGCAGGTCCAGCGATCCGGTTTTAACCGCCCCCTTCAGTCCGTTTGGCACTACGGGGGTCATAGACTTTCCCTCATGACCGAGAGCCAGATCGAAACCGAGAGCAAGCCTGACATCAAGCCCCGCAGCCGGGTGGTTACCGACGGCATCCACGCCGCACCGGCCCGCGGCATGTTCCGTGCGGTCGGCATGGGCGACGACGACTTCGCGAAGCCCCAAGTGGGCGTCGCGAGTTCGTGGAACGAAATCACTCCCTGCAACCTTTCCCTGAACCGGCTGGCCCAGGGTGCCAAGGAGGGCGTCCACGCCGGCGGCGGCTTCCCCATGCAGTTCGGCACCATCTCCGTGTCCGACGGCATCTCCATGGGCCACGAGGGCATGCACTTCTCCCTGGTTTCCCGCGAAGTCATCGCTGATTCCGTCGAGACCGTCATGCAGGCCGAGCGGATTGACGGTTCGGTGCTGCTGGCCGGCTGTGACAAGTCCCTCCCCGGCATGCTCATGGCCGCAGCACGCCTGGACCTGGCCAGCGTGTTCCTCTATGCCGGCTCCATCATGCCGGGCTGGGTGAAGCTGGAAGACGGTTCCGAAAAGGAAGTCACCCTCATTGACGCCTTCGAAGCCGTGGGTGCCTGCGCCGCGGGCAAGATGAGCATGGAAGACCTGACCCGTATTGAAAAGGCCATCTGCCCGGGCGAAGGCGCCTGCGGCGGCATGTACACGGCCAACACCATGGCCTGTATCGGTGAGGCCATGGGCATGTCCCTGCCCGGCTCCGCCGCCCCGCCCTCGGCAGACCGCCGTCGTGATGAATTCGCCCGCAAGTCCGGCGAAGCGGTGGTCAACCTGCTCCGCCTGGGCATCACCGCCCGCGACATCATGACCAAGAAGGCCTTCGAAAACGCCATCGCCGTCACCATGGCGTTCGGCGGGTCCACCAACGCGGTCCTGCACCTGCTGGCCATCGCCCGCGAAGCCGAGGTTGAGCTGACCCTCGACGACTTCAACCGCATCGGCGACAGGATTCCGCACCTTGGCGACCTCAAACCGTTCGGCCGTTACGTCATGACCGACGTCGACAAGATCGGCGGCGTTCCCGTCATCATGAAAGCACTGCTGGACGCCGGCCTGCTGCATGGCGACTGCCTCACCGTCACCGGCAAAACCGTGGCAGAGAATCTCGCCGCGATCAACCCGCCGGACGTTGACGGCAAGATCCTGCGCGCGCTGGACAACCCGATCCACAAGACCGGCGGCATCACCATCCTGCATGGCAGCATGGCTCCGGAAGGCGCCGTGGTCAAGAGTGCAGGCTTCGACGCCGACGTCTTCGAAGGGACCGCCCGCGTGTTCGACCGCGAGCAGGGTGCCCTGCAGGCGCTGGACAAGGGCGAAATCCATGCCGGCGACGTCGTGGTCATCCGCTACGAGGGCCCCAAGGGCGGCCCGGGTATGCGGGAGATGCTCGCCATCACCGGCGCCATCAAGGGTGCGGGGCTGGGCAAGGACGTCCTGCTGCTGACAGACGGCAGGTTCTCCGGCGGTACTACCGGATTGTGCATCGGCCACGTCGCGCCGGAAGCGGTCGACGGCGGTCCTATCGCCTTTGTCAGGGACGGTGACCGGATCCGCGTGGACATCGCAGCGCGCAGCTTCGACCTGCTGGTGGATGACGCTGACCTTGAAGCCCGCAAGGCTGGCTGGGAGCCGCTGCCGGCCCGCTACACCAAGGGCGTCCTGGCCAAGTACGCCAAACTGGTGCACAGCGCCAGCACTGGTGCGTACTGCGGCTGACCGGCTCCGGCAGCCCAACCGCGCCGTCCGCGGTTGAGCTGAGGCCACACGCACCCTGACCGCTGGCGAGGTTGGGGTGCGGGTGGCGAAACCTTTGGTCCCCATGCCATATGATCAAGGGGTGGACATTGGAGTCCACATGGTGAGATGGGATTGTCCCGCGTTGACACCCGTCACACCAGAGGGAAAACTGAACGCATGACTTTCGTTACCAACTGCGCAGTTGCAGTCGTCGTCCTTACCAAGCGCGTGGCTCACTAGCCCCGGCAACGAACTGTCACGCGCAAACCCCTCGAAGAGCCAGCACGGCTTGAGGGGTTTTTTTATTCCCCCGCAGTTTCACCGTTATTGATGATCCACAAGGAAGAGTCCGATGAGCAAAGGATCGCCGATCAGCCCCTCGCTGATGGCTGCCAAGTCCCCTGGAGCCCCCAAGGCTCCGGAACGTGCCGACCGGACGGCTGAGCATGCCGCCGTCGTCGCTGACCTTGCTGCTGTCTCTCCTGTCCTTGGGCCGAACAACGTTGTACCCCCAACGGTGATGACCGGCTCGCAAGCTATTGTCCGCTCGCTCGAAGAACTCGGCGTCGACGATATTTTCGGTTTGCCTGGTGGCGCGATCCTGCCCACCTACGACCCCTTGATGGCCTCCACCATGAACCACGTGCTGGTCCGTCACGAACAGGGAGCCGGCCACGCCGCGCAAGGCTACGCCATGGTGACGGGACGGGTGGGCGTGTGCATCGCCACCTCCGGCCCCGGCGCCACCAACCTCGTTACCGCCATCATGGATGCCCACATGGACTCCGTGCCCCTGGTGGCCATCACTGGCCAGGTGTCCAGCGGTGTCATTGGCACTGACGCCTTCCAGGAAGCGGACATCGTGGGCATCACCATGCCCATCACCAAGCACTCCTTCCTGGTCACCAACCCCAACGACATCCCGCATGTCATGGCGGAAGCTTTCCACCTGGCCTCCACCGGCCGTCCGGGCCCCGTCCTCGTGGACGTTGCCAAGGACGCACAGGTGGGCCAGATGACCTTCTCCTGGCCGCCCCGCATTGACCTGCCCGGATACCGGCCTGTCACCCGCGGCCACAACAAGCAGGTACGCGAGGCGGCAAAGCTCATCGCGGCGGCCACCAAGCCGGTCCTCTACGTTGGCGGCGGTGTGGTCAAGGCCCACGCCAGCGCCGAGCTGCGGGCGCTGGCCGAAGCCACCGGTGCGCCGGTGGTGACCACCCTGATGGCCAAGGGTGCGTTCCCGGACTCGCACCCGCAGCACGTCGGCATGCCCGGCATGCACGGCACTGTCTCGGCGGTGACCGCCCTGCAGCAGTCGGACCTGCTGATCACTTTGGGCGCCCGCTTTGATGACCGCGTCACCGGTGTCCTCAAGACGTTTGCGCCGCACGCCAAAGTGATCCATGCAGACATCGACCCCGCGGAAATCTCCAAGAACCGCACCGCGGACGTTCCGATCGTGGGCTCGGTCAAGGAGATCATTCCCGAATTGACCGAGGCCGTGCGGGCCCAGTTCGAGGCCGCCGGAACCCCGGACCTCACCACCTGGTGGGCTTTCCTGAACAACCTCAAGGAAACCTACCCGCTGGGCTTTACCGAACCCGAGGACGGGCTCACCGCACCGCAGAAGGTCATCGAACGCATCGGCGCCCTCACGGGCCCCGAAGGCATCTACGTGGCGGGCGTGGGCCAGCACCAGATGTGGGCCGCGCAGTTCATCAAGTACGAGCGCCCGCACGCCTGGCTGAACTCGGGCGGCGCCGGAACCATGGGCTACGCCGTGCCGGCAGCCATGGGCGCCAAGGTGGGGGAGCCGGACCGCGTGGTCTGGGCCATCGACGGCGACGGCTGCTTCCAGATGACCAACCAGGAACTGGCCACCTGCGCCATCAACAAGATCCCCATCAAGGTTGCCGTCATCAACAACTCCTCGCTGGGCATGGTGCGGCAGTGGCAGACCCTCTTCTACGAAGGCCGATACTCCAACACCGACCTCAACACCGGCCACGACACCGTCCGTATCCCGGACTTCGTCAAGCTGGGGGAGGCCTACGGCTGCGCTTCCTTCCGCTGCGAACGCGACGAGGACATCGACGCCACCATCCAGAAGGCCCTCGAAATCAACGACCGCCCCGTGGTGATCGACTTCGTGGTGAGCCCCAACTCAATGGTGTGGCCGATGGTGCCCGCCGGCGTGAGCAACGACCAGATCCAGGTTGCCCGCAACATGACCCCGGACTGGGAAGAGGAAGACTGACCATGAGCCGCCATACACTTTCCGTCCTGGTTGAAGACAAACCCGGCGTCCTCACCCGCGTGGCAAGCCTCTTTGCCCGCCGGGCCTTCAACATCAACTCCCTGGCCGTTGGCCCCACCGAAGTCACGGGCATTTCCCGGATGACAGTGGTGGTCGACGCCGATGGTGAGCTCATCGAGCAGGTCACCAAGCAGCTCAACAAGCTGGTGAACGTGATCAAGATCGTTGAACTGACCTCCGAATCTTCCGTACAGCGCGACCACATCCTGGTCAAAGTACGTGCGGATGCCGCAACACGCCTGCAGGTGACCCAGGCTGCAGACCTGTTCCGCGCCTCGGTGGTCGACGTGTCCACAGACTCCGTCGTCATCGAGGCCACCGGCCATCCCGAAAAGCTCACGGCACTGCTGTCAGTGCTGGAGCCCTTCGGCATCCGCGAAATTGTGCAGTCCGGCACCCTGGCCGTTGGACGGGGATCCCGCTCCATGAGTGACCGGGCACTGCGCTCCGCCTAGGCAGTACGCCACGGCGGGACGTTTGCCCGTAACCGCAGCACCGCAAGACCACCATGTACAAAACCACTCAAGAGGAGTTACGCAAGTGACTGAAATGTTCTACGACGACGACGCCGACCTGTCGATCATCCAGGGCCGCAAAGTTGCCATCGTTGGCTACGGCTCGCAGGGCCACGCCCACGCACTGAACCTTCGCGATTCCGGCGTCGAGGTTGTCATCGCCCTGAAGGACGGCTCCAAGTCAGCCGCCAAGGCCGAGGACGCCGGCTTCACGGTCAAGAACGTTGCCGACGCCGCCGAATGGGCCGACGTCATCATGATCCTGGCGCCGGACCAGTACCAGCGCTCGATCTACAACGACTCCATCAAGGACAAGCTGACCCCCGGCAAGGCACTGGCCTTCGCCCACGGCTTCAACATCCGCTTCGGCTACATCCAGGCGCCCGAGGGCGTTGACGTCATCCTGGTTGCCCCGAAGGCTCCCGGCCACACCGTGCGCCGCGAATTCGAAGCCGGCCGCGGCATCCCCGACATCATCGCCGTGGAGCAGGACGCTTCCGGCTCCGCCTGGGACCTGGCGAAGTCCTACGCCAAGGCCATCGGCGGCACCCGCGCCGGCGTCATCAAGACCACCTTCACCGAAGAGACCGAAACGGACCTCTTCGGCGAGCAGTCCGTCCTGTGCGGCGGCGTGTCCCAGCTGATCCAGTACGGCTTCGAAACCCTGACCGAAGCCGGCTACCAGCCGCAGATCGCCTACTTCGAGGTGCTGCACGAGCTCAAGCTCATCGTGGACCTCATGTGGGAAGGCGGCATCGCCAAGCAGCGCTGGAGCGTCTCCGACACCGCGGAATACGGCGACTACGTCTCCGGCCCGCGCGTCATCACCCCCGAGGTGAAGGAGAACATGAAGGCAGTCCTGGCTGACATCCAGTCCGGCGCCTTTGCCAAGCGGTTCATCGAGGACCAGGACAACGGCGGCGTTGAGTTCAAGGAACTGCGTGCCAAGGCAGAGCAGCACCCCATCGAAGAGGTTGGCCGCGAACTGCGCTCCCTCTTCTCCTGGCAGCAGCAGGACGCGGACTACGTCGAAGGTTCCGCAGCCCGCTAAGGCCACCGCGCGCCGCCAGGCGAACGCGCGACAGCCAGCTAAAGTGCCGCGATGAGGCCGGGTTCACACTTAACAATGTGAGCCCGGCCTTTCCGTCGGCCTAGACTTGTTCCCATCCCCAGGACTGCAACGCAGAGGATCAGCCGTGTCAAAACCCGTAGTACTGCTCGCCGAAGAACTTTCTCCCGCTACCGTCGAGGCCCTTGGCCCGGACTTTGAGATCCGCCAGGCCGACGGCGCTGACCGTTCCCAGCTGCTCTCGGCGATTGGCGATGTTGACGCCATCCTGGTCCGTTCCGCAACGCAGGTGGATGCCGAAGCCATCGCAGCGGCGAAGAACCTCAAGGTCATCGCCCGCGCCGGAGTGGGGCTCGACAACGTGGACATCAAAGCCGCCACCCAGGCCGGCGTCATGGTGGTCAATGCCCCCACGTCCAACATCGTCTCCGCGGCCGAACTCACGGTGGGCCACATCCTCAGCCTTGCCCGCCACATCCCGCAGGCCAGCGCCGCCCTCAAGGACGGCGAATGGAAGCGGTCCAAGTACACCGGTATCGAGCTCTTCGAAAAGAAGATCGGCATCATCGGCCTCGGCCGCATCGGCGCCCTCGTGGCAGCCCGCCTGAAGGGCTTCGACACCAAGATCCTTGCGTACGACCCCTACATCACCTCGGCCCGCGCAGCCCAGCTCGGCGTCCAGCTGGTCACCCTGGACGAGCTGCTCGCCCAGTCCGACTTCATCACCATCCACATGCCGAAGACCCCGGAAACCGTGGGCATGCTCGGAGCGGATGCCTTCAAGAAGATGAAGAACACCGCCTACGTCATCAACGTCGCCCGCGGCGGCCTGGTGGACGAAGAGGCCCTGTTCACGGCCCTGCAGGACGGCGACATCGCCGGTGCCGGCGTCGACGTCTTCTCCAAGGAGCCGAGCACGGACCTTCCGTTCTTCAAGCTCGACAACGTCGTGGTCACCCCGCACCTTGGGGCTTCCACCGATGAGGCCCAGGAAAAGGCCGGCGTGTCCGTTGCCAAGTCTGTCCGCCTGGCCCTGGCCGGCGAACTGGTTCCGGATGCAGTCAACGTGGCCGGCGGTGTCATCGCCCCCGACGTGCGCCCCGGCATCCCGCTCATCGAGAAGCTGGGCCGCATCTTCACGGCACTGACCCACGACTCGCTGACGCAGTTCGACATTGAGGTTGCCGGCGAAATCTCCTCGCTGGACGTCAAGGTCCTGGAACTGGCTGCATTGAAGGGTATTTTCGCCGACGTTGTCACCGAGCAGGTTTCCTACGTCAACGCCCCGGTGATTGCCGAACAGCGCGGCATCAACGTCCGCCTGATCACCACCCCGGATACCGAGTCCTACCGCAACGTACTGACCCTGCGCGGCGCCCTGAGCGATGGCAGCCAGATCTCCGTGGCCGGCACCCTGACCGGTCCCAAGCAGGTCCAGAAGCTGGTGGGCATCAACGGCTTCGAGGTGGAAATCCCCATCAGCGAACACCTCGTGGTGGTGGCTTACGCCGACCGTCCCGGCGTCATCGGCACCATCGGCCACATCCTGGGCATGAACAACATCAACATCGCCGGCATGCAGGTGGCCCGCCACGACGAAGGCGGACAGGTGCTGGCGCTGCTGACCATCGACAGCTCTGTGCCGCAGCAGGTCCTGGACGCCATCAAGGCCGGCATCGGCGCCGAGATGGTCCGCGAAGTGGACCTGGAAGACTAACCAGTCCGCCCGGCCGCACGAAACGCCGAACGACACGTCTCCGCTCGGCGCGTCCCGGCGCGGCCACGTATGATTGGCCGGTCTGCTTAATATGGCCTGGTCCCGTTTCGGGACCGGTCCGGCAGGCCGGCCAATACTTTTTGCACATCCGTCCGTAATCGTCCATGTCCGCTGCCGCCACGTGGTCGACACGGGTGTGCGCCACGCAATCCAGGTCTCAGGGAGTTCAATGAACGCCGTCCAGAGGTTCATCAGGAGCAAAGTGCTGCTGTTGACCGCGGCCATCCTGATCGCAGCCATGTGCTTGTCGGTCCTCGTCCAAAGCCAGTCACAGGCTGCACTCAACAGGACCGTGGATGAGAATTCACGCGGCCTGTACGACGTGCTGGTCCAGGCCAAGGCTCCTGCCGGAGCCCTGCTCCAGCCCGAGATCGCCAACGGCACCGGCGGCATCAGCTTCGAGCAGCTGGATTCGATCCGGAAGCTCTCCGGAACGTCGGTGGCTGCCCCCATCAGCCTCGTGTCCCGCGTGACGCAGAACCTCGAAGCGCCCCGGCTGGACGCCATGGACTACCTCGGCTACAACGCCGGCCTCGCCGGAACGGCAACGGCTGACCAGGCCGCTGGAGCCACGTCCCCGGACCAGTGGCCCGCCGCCGAATCCGTGCTGGGCGACAAAGCCAAGAAGTACCGCCTGACCGCCAGCGCAGTCAGCTCGGACGGCGTTTCCGAACAGACACTGTTCAAGTCCACCGCCGAGGGAACCCTGGGCAAGGCCAAGCTCGTCGAGGAGAAGGCCGCCGGAGGCAGCAGCATCCGCATCGCTGCGCCAGCGGGCGAAACCGGCATCAAATTTCCGTCTCCGGCCGGCGGTTCCGAGCACAACCTGTTCAACCTTTCCGTCTCCCTGCCGCTCGCGCCCGAGGTGACGGAATCCGTGGTGGCCGTTGACCCCGCATCGGAGCGCGCCCTCCTCGGCACTGCCGGGGACTTCCTGGCCCCGCTCGAAAAAGCGCCGCCTGCCGACGCACGCAACGCCGGCGCCGTCGGCCGGTACCTCGAAGGCCTTTTCACCAATGGCATCGGCCTCGATGAACTCAAGGACGGGCCTGACTTCCTCGGCGTGAAGCTCAAGTACTGGGCACCGCTGATGACCCAGTACCAGCAGGCCAAGCGCACCGGCCAGCTGACGACCGATTCCCAGGCCATCCCCCTCGTGGTCCGCTCCGGCACCTCCCTTGATCTGAAGTACAACGTCAAGATCGAAGAGATCGACGACTCCGGCAAGGTCATCAACGAGGTGGGCACCGCCACCCGCTCGCTCGACAAGGACTACCTTCCCTTCGTCTCGAAGGACCCCTTCGCGCTGTCCTGGCCCGGCTCGACCGACCACACGTCGCTGTTGGGCGCCAACGGAAACTTCAACCAGGGCCTCTACACGCCCGCAAAATGGAGCACCGACTTCGCGGCAGCTCCCAAGTACACCGACGCCGGCACGGCGGCCAACGGTGCCGTGGACAAGAACGCCGTCCCCGGTGAATGGGTAACCGTCAACCGCCTGCCCGAAAAGAGCGCCAACGGCGCCCCGGTGGACCAGACCCAGCGCGAGCCCGTGGACGAGCGCTCCTACCGGGACAACCTGTCCACCGGACAGAAGCAGGCCTCCCCGCTGGCCATGGTGTACGGCACCTTCGACCCCGCCGCAGTCGCCGAGGCATCCGGCGACGTCAACAAGCTGCCCCTGGGCGGCTACGACCCCACGCCGTTCACGATGGTCAAGGACGCCGAAGGCAAGGATGTTCCGGCCACGGAGCTTCAGCCGTCCCTCAGCGCCACCGGACTGGCCAGCCAGTCCGCGGGCGCCATCACGGACTACTACGGCCTGGCCGCGGCCCGCGGCTACACCAACAACGCCAACGTCATCGACGCCATCCGGGTCCGCGCCAAGGCGCCGGGCAGCTGGAAGGAAGCACAGCCCGACGTCGAAAAGCTCGCCGCGGAGATCCGCGACATGGGACTGGAAGCCACCATCGTGGCAGGTTCAGCCCGTGAAGACGCCAGCATCTTTGTACCCGGCTACTCCAAGGACGACGCCGGCAAGGAATCGCCGCTGGGCACCGTGCAGCAGTCCTGGGTCCGGCAGAACGCCGCCGACGCCGTCACCGGTTCGCTGTCCGGAACCAACGTCACCCTGCTCTTCCTGACCCTGTGCGGTGCCGCCCTGCTCACCGGGGCATCGACCGTCAGCTACATCCGTAAACGTCGCAGCGAGGCAGGGACCCTGCGCGCCATGGGCTGGACCCAGCGGCGGATCCGCAGCTGGGTACTCGAGGAATTCGGCGTCGGCGCGGTCCTGCTGGCCGTGGCAGGCATCGTCTTGAGCCTCATCAGCTGGAGCCTGTCCACCGCGCTGGTGTGCGCCGCAGTCCTGGTGCTCTACGCCGCCGCGGCACTGTTTGCCGCACAGCAGCTCAGGCACCGCGACGTCATCGACCAGGAACCGCAGCACGACGAACGGCTGATCCCGGTGGACTCGCCGCTGACCTTCGCCAACCGCCAGCTGGGCACCAATAAGTTCAACACCCTGTCCCTGGCCGTGGCAGTGGGTGTCTTCGGCGCCGCCGTGGGCGGACTGATTGCACTGCTCATCGACATTCCCCGCGCTGCCGGCGCCAGCGCGCTGAGCGGGCTTGCCGCAGCCAGCGTGGCGCTGCCCAGCATCCTGCTGGCCATCGCGGGCGTGGCAGTGGGACTCATCCTCACCCTGGTCACCGGCAGGTTCGAACTGAACGCCAAGCGCCAGTACCTGGGCATCCTCGAGGCCATGGGCTGGAACCCCGACATGCTGCGTCAGGTCCGCCTGTTCGAAAACGCGCTGGTGGGAACCGTCGCCCTGCCCCTGGGCGTGCTGGGCGCCCTCGGCATCGGCCTCCTCCTGGCCCCCTACGCCGCGCTGTGGGCAGGCGTTGCCGGCCTCGTGGCAGTACTTTGCTGGATTCCAATTGCAACGAAAGTGGTCCAATGACAAACCCGACGAATGTCCAGCGGAGCCGCAGGGGTGGCTCCGGCGAGGTTCCCCTGCAGACCCGCGCCAACACCATCGTCAAGGCGGCTGACCACGCCACCCCGCTGGAGCTGAGTGACATCACCATCCGCTATGGCGGCGGCAAGGGCGGAGCCGAAGCCGTCAGCGTCGTGGAGGGCTTCGACCTGAGGCTGCACGCAGGCGAGATGCACTGCGTCGCCGGCCGAAGCGGCTCGGGCAAGACCAGCATCCTCACGGTCGGCGCGGGACTGACCCTGCCGACGTCGGGACGCGTCTTCTGGGAAGGCGATTCCCTTGAAAGCATGGGCGACGACGAAATTGCCGACCGCCGTCGCGCGCTGATCGGCTACGTGGACCAGGGCGGTGCCCTGATTGACGGCATGAGCGCCCTGGAAAACGTCCTCCTGCCCGCCGTCCCCGACGGCGAAGTGGACCAGCGCCGCGACATGGCCAAGGACCTCCTGGACCTGGTGGGCCTGGGCCGGCGCATGCGGCACCGGCCCGCGCAGCTTTCCGGCGGTGAGCGGCAGCGCGTCGCCATCGCCCGCGCCCTGATCCTGGGCACCCGCGTCCTGGTGGTGGATGAGCCCACCGCCAGCCTGGACCGCGCCTCTGCCAACCGCATCATCAGTATCCTCAAGGACACCACCTCAGACGGCATCGCCGTCCTGGTGGCGTCACACGACCACGAACTGGTCCGGCTGAGCGATAGCCTGACTGAACTGATCTAGCCCGTCCCTCCGCATCGAAGGTAACTGTCCGCACGTGACTGCTTCAGAGAAAACGCCGTTCTACATCACCACGGCCATCACCTACCCCAACGGCGTGCCGCACATCGGCCACGCCTACGAGTACATCGCCACCGACGCCATGGCGCGCTTCAAGCGGCTGGACGGCTACGACGTGATGTTCCTGACGGGCACGGACGAGCACGGGATGAAGATCGCCCAGACTGCCGAAAAGGAAGGCATAACTCCCAAGGAGCTGGTGGACCGGAACGCGGAAGTCTATAAGGCGGCGCACGAAGCCCTCGGCATCACGTACGACCGCTTCATCCGCACCACGGACGAGGACCACTACGCAGCCTCTCAGGCCATCTGGAAAAAGATGGAAGCCAACGGCGACATTTACCTCGACAAGTACGAGGGCTGGTACTCCGTCCGTGACGAAGCGTTTTACGGCGAGGATGAGACAGTCGTGAAGGACGACGGCGTGCGCTACTCGAAAGAGACGGACACCGAGGTGACGTGGACGGCCGAGGAGAGCTATTTCTTCCGGCTGTCGGCGTACCAGGACAAGCTGCTGGCCCTCTACGAAGCGCAGCCGGAGTTCGGTGCCCCGCAGTCCCGGTTCAACGAAGTGATCAGCTTCGTCAAGCGCGGCCTTGAGGACCTGTCCATCAGCCGCACCACCTTTGACTGGGGCGTCCCGGTGCCGGGCAACAGCAACCACGTCATGTACGTGTGGGTGGATGCGCTGACCAACTACCTCACCGGTGTGGGCTACCCGGACGTGGACTCGGAGAAGTTCCGCCGGTTCTGGCCGGCCGATGTCCATGTGATCGGCAAGGACATCTCCCGGTTCCACGCCATCTACTGGCCCGCGTTCCTCCTGAGTGCCGGCCTGGAACTGCCCAAGCGCGTCATGATCCACGGCTTCCTGCACAACAACGGCGTCAAGATGTCCAAGTCGCTGGGCAACGTGGTGGCACCGGCCGATTTCGTGGAGCAGTACGGCCTGGACCAGGTGCGGTTCTTCTTCCTCCGCGAGGTGCCGTTCGGAGCTGACGGCAGCTACAACCATGAGGCCATCGTGGGCCGGATGAACTCGGACCTGGCGAACAACTTCGGCAACCTGGCGCAACGTTCCCTGTCCATGGTGGCCAAGAACTGCGGGGGAGCCGTTCCCACCCCGGGCGCTTTCACGGATGCTGACACCGCCATCCTGGAACAGGCCGGTGCCTTGCTGGACACAGCGCGTGCGGCCTTCGACAAGCAGGAGTTCAGCCGCGCCCTCGAGGCCATTTGGGCGGTTCTTGGCGACACGAACGCCTACTTCGCCGAACAGGCGCCCTGGGTGCTGCGGAAGACCGACGTCGAACGCATGAACACCGTCCTCTACGTCACCCTGGAAGTGCTGCGCATCGTGGCAATCCTCGCGCAGCCGGTGATGCCGGGTTCGACGGCGCGGCTGCTTGACGCCCTCGGCCAGCCGGAAGGGGACGCACGCCAGTTCGCAGCAGTCCCCACGCGCATCGCCGCCGGGACGCCGCTGCCTGCACCGGCGCCGGTGTTCCCCAAATACGAGGAACCGGCAGGGGCATAGCCGGTTCACGAAAGGGCAGGAGCCGCGGGATTTCCGCGCTCCTGCCCTTTTTAGTGGTGCCTCCGGCGGATCTACGTGGTGGCGAGCCCCTGCGCCGGTGACAGCCGGGACGCCCGCCTGGCGGGAAGGACCGATGCCAGCAGCCCGGCGGCGATTGCCACGGCCAGCACCCCCGCCAGCTGCAGCCACGGAACCACCGGCGTGACCGCGGCCAGGCTGCCGAGCGCCGAACGGGCGCCCAGCCATCCGTACACCGTTCCCAGGGCTGAGCCCAGCAGCGCCGCGACGGCGGCAACCAGGACGGCCTCCAGCGCGAGCATTCCGCGCAACTGGCCACGGGTCAGGCCCAGCGCCCGCAGCAGGGAGTTCTCACGCGTCCGCTCCAGCACGGACAGGGACAGCGTGTTGGCCACACCAATCAGCGCGATCAGCACGGCGACCCCCAAGAGGCCTGTGACCACCAGGAGCAGCACGTCGATGACCTCGTTGAAGGTGACACGCTCGATGGCCGCACCGCTGACCGCCCCGCTGGCCACCCCGGTTGCCGTGGCAACGGCGGACTGGATGTCCTTGATGCGGTCCCCGGACAGCTGCCCGCCGCCGGGGGCGTCTGCAAGGCGCACCCACACGGTGCTGCCCGCCGTGGCATCGCCCAGCAGGCCGGACTGCTGCGCGGTCTCCGCGGAGACGAGCGCCGGAATGTTGCGGGTCCGCAGGACCTCTGCCTCCAGGGTGGCCGTGCCGGATGCGCCGTTGACGTCGACGCGCCCCGCTTGGGCGCCCTCGGGCAGGTAGATCTTCCCGGGCTCCAGGACGAGTGTGGTGTCGCGGAGCAGCCGTCCGGCCTCCGCTGCGCCGACCGCGTAGACGGGGTTTTCCGCGCCCTGCTGCTCGAAACGCCCCGCCGCGGGCAGCAGCGCGGCAGCCGCAACGCCATCGATCCGCGCCACGGCGTCTTGCTGGGCCGCGGTCAGGTGCTCAGCGGTGACGGCCATGTCCACCGGGTAGGTCTCGGCGAGGGCGTCATCGAATGCCTGGCGTGCGGTGGCCGCCCCGGTCATCATCAGGGCCACCAGCGTGACCCCGATGAGCAGGGCGGCAGCCGTCACTGATGTCCTCCCAGGGTTGCGGACGGCGTTGAGCGCAGCCAGTTTGCCGGGGACGCCGGCGGGAGCGGCCAGCCGTCCCGCCAGGCCTACCAGCCGGGGCACGAACAGCGTGGCGCAGAGCAACACCCCGATGAAGGACAGCACGCCGCCGGCGAACGCCACTACCAGCATCACGCTGGCCGCGCCGAAGGCGAGCAGCGGAACTCCCAGGGCGAGGGCGGCAAGGCCCATGACCAGCCGTACCCGGCCGCGCCGGTTCCCGATGCCGGCATCGTCGGCGGGGCGCAGGGCAGCGAGCGGCGCTACGGCGGTCGCCGCCCTGGCAGGGACCATGGCGGCGGCCACGGTCAGGACCGTACCCACGGCGAGGCCCGCCACGATGGACGACGGCGGCACCGCCATGGTGGCAAAGGCCATGTCCGGCTGCGTCCCGGCCCAGCCAATCAGGGCTGCCATCAGGCCGACGGCGGCGAGCACCCCCGCCACGGAAGACACCAGGCCCACCACGAGGGCTTCGGCCAGGACGGAATTGCGCACCTGCGCCCGGGCGGCGCCCAGGCACCGGAGCAGCGCGAGTTCCCGGGTGCGCTGGGCCACCAGCACTGCGAATGTGTTGGAAACCACCAGGCCGGAAACCAGCAGGGCGATTCCGGCGAAAGCCAGCAGGACCACCGTCAGTTCGTCCTGGCCGCCGGTCATCAGGGCCACCTGGGCCGTGACCTGCTCGTCCGCGGTCTTGACCTGCGCGGGGGTTCCGGTGCCGGCAATCGCTGCCAGGGCGCCCGCCCTGGCCGCGGCAACGTCGGTGCCCGGCGCCAGCGCAAGCTGGATGCTGGCATAGCCGTCCGCAGCGCCCGGGCCGGCACCGGGGGCCTGGCCGTCCGCCGCCAGCGCACTGACCGCAGGAGTTCCGGCCAGCAGTTGCGGGAGGGCGGAGGCGAAAGGATCATGGCTGGCGCGGAGGATCCCGGTGACGGTCATCGCCGTGGTGGTGGCGCCGTCCGGAGCCCTGAGCTCCAGGGCGTCGCCGACATGCAGCCCGTAGCGCCCGGCAGTGTCGCTGTCCACGGCGACGCCGTCGGCACGCACCGGCAGGGCGCCATCGGTAACGGCTGCTGTTTCCAGGGCATCGGGCGCCAGGTTGCGGGCCTGCGCGAACACTTCCTGGCCGCCTGCCGTGAATTCCGCATACGCCTGAAGGCGACCGTATGCTTCGCTGACGCCAGGTACCCCTCGGGCCGCTGCCAGGGCCGCACCGTTGAAAGTACCCCTGTCCGGTGTGGCGATGAGTTCCGCCCTGCTGTACGCCTCGCCAAGGCTGGCGCCCAGCGACGCCCTGGTGCTGGCACCCACCATCAGTGTGGTGGACAGGAATGCCACCGACAGCATGACGGCCAGGCCGACGGCTATAAACCGCCGGCTGTGGGACTGGAATTGCGAGAGGGCGACGCGCAGCACGCTCAGCCTCCCAGCTTGCCGAGGGCGGCAAGGACGGATGCGGCGGTGGGTTCGGCGATCTCGCCCACCAGGTTGCCGTCACTCATCAGGACCACCCGGTCGGCGTAGCTGGCTGCCACGGGATCGTGCGTGACCATGATGATGGTCTGGCCCATTTCGCGGCTGCTCCGGCGCAGCAGTGACAGGACTTCGCCGCCGGCTGTCGAATCAAGGTTACCGGTGGGTTCGTCTCCGAAGACCACCTCGGGCCGGGTCAGCAGGGCCCGGGCCACGGCAACCCGCTGCTGCTGGCCGCCGGAGAGTTCATGCGGCCGGTGCCGGAGCCTGTCCTTGAGGCCCAGTGTGGACACCACGGTGTCGAACCAGGCGGTGTCCGTGGCTTTGTTGGCCAGCGCCAGCGGGAGGGTGATGTTCTGTTCGGCCGTCAGGGTCGGCACCAGGTTGAACGCCTGGAAGACAAACCCGATCCGGTCGCGGCGCAGTGCGGTGAGCTGCTTGTCGTTCAGGGCCGTGATGTCCGTCCCGCCCACCAGGATCTGCCCGGAGTCCGCGGTGTCCAGGCCGGCGAGGCAGTGCATCAGGGTCGACTTGCCCGAGCCGGACGGTCCCATGATTGCCGTGAAGCGGCCGGCGTCGAAGGTTACGCTGACCTCGCGCAGGGCACTGACGCGGGTGGCGCCGCGGCCGTAGTTCTTGGTGAGGGACAGTGCCTGGACAGCGGGGGAGGAAGTGGCGTTATCCCTGTTCAAACCAGGGTGGTCATGCACGGAAGTTGTCATGGTTCCACGCTATGGGCCGGCACCGGGCCGGGGGATCGGCCTGGGGTCTGGTCCTGCCGGGGACGGGCTCATACCGTGGTCTGAGCCCGCGCCCATACGCTGTCAGCCTCCGGGGGTGACCACTCCGGTCTCGTACGCGATCACCACGGCCTGGACCCGGTCGCGGGCTCCCAGCTTGGCCAGGATATGCCCCACATGGGTTTTGACCGTGGCCTCGGACACAAACAGGCCTGCCGCGATCTCGGGATTGGACTGTCCCTGCGCAATGAGCTGGAACACCTCGCGCTCGCGGGCGGTGAGCCGCTGGACGGCCGCATGGTGTTCCGGCCGTTCGCTGCCTTGGGTGCGCAGCAGCGGGGCAACATGGTCCAGGAGCCGCCGGGTGGTTGACGGAGCGATGACAGCGTCTCCGCGGTGTACGGTCCGGATGGCCTCCAGCAGTTCCTCGGGAGGAGCGTCCTTGAGCAGGAACCCGCTGGCGCCGGCCTGGATGGCGGCCAGCGCATACTCGTCCAGGTCGAAGGTTGTCAGCACCACCACCCGGAGCTCTGCCCTGGCCGAGCCGGCCGGGGCGGCAAGCGCGCTTTCCATCAGCCGGCGGGTGGCTTCAATTCCGTCCATGCCCGGCATCCGGACGTCCATCAGGACGACGTCGGCCGCCACCGCGCCGAGCGCCTGCAGCGCCTCAAGGCCATTGCCCGCTTCGACCACTACGTCGAGGTCGGGCTGGGAGTTGATCAGCATGCCAAATCCCGACCTGACCAGCTGCTGGTCATCGACCAGGGCAACCCTGATCCTGTCCGCAGGCGCGTGTTCTTCCAGGAGTGTCATTGCTCAGGCCTCTGTGTACGGGAGGAAAGCCGAGACCAGGAAGCCCCCGCCCGCGGCCGGTCCGGCCGCCAACGAACCATCGTAGAGGTTGATTCGCTCCCGCATTCCGCGCAGGCCGTTGCCGCCGTTTTCCGCAGCGTCGCCGGCGTGGTCCGCGGAGGCGCCCCGGCCGTCGTCGTACACCTCTATCTGCAGGCCCCGCTGCTGCCAACGGATGGCGGCACTGGCGGTGGCCCGGGGCCCTGCGTGCTTAAGGACGTTGGTGAGCGCCTCCTGGAGCACCCGGTAGGCGGTGAGTTCGGCACCGGGCGGAAGAACCCGGCGCGGGGAGCCTTGCTGTTCAAAGGCCAGGGGAAGGCCTGCCGCCCGGAAGCCGAGGAACAGCTCGTCCACGTCTGACAACCCGGGCAGCGGACGGGTGGCGGCCTCATCGCCGTGCCGCAGCACGCCCAGCAGGCGCCGCATTTCCGCCAGTGACGTCCGGGCTGTGGCGGCGACAGTGGCCAAAGTCTCGGTGGCAACCGAAGGGTTGGCCGCGGCGGCATACCTGGCGCCGTCAGACTGGGTGATGATCACCGAGAGGGAATGGGCCACAATGTCGTGCATTTCCCGGGCGATGTGGGCGCGTTCATCGGCGGCGGCGAGTGACCGTTCCTGCTGTTGTTCGATCTCGAGCCTGCGGGCACGGTCTGACAGGGTCTGGAGCTGCTGGCGCCGCACCCGGGTCAGGTCGCCCAGGGTCCAGCTGAACAGGACCAGCATCCAGATCAGCACCGTATACACCGCGCTGATGGTCAGGCCAAGGACTCCGGTTTCGGCGGTGCTGCTGAGGTTGCGGCTGGTCAGGAGCACCCCGCCGAGCAGGCCCAGGCCAAGCACGGAGCGGCTGGCCCAGGCGGGACCGTAGGCGGCAACGGCGTAGATGATCAGCGGAACGGCCACCAGGCCCGCCAGCGGCTCAAGCCCGGCGGCCCACAGCGCAAGGCAAGCGAGCACGATGGCTGCTGCGGCGCGGACCGGGCTGGTCCGCCGCCAGGCCAGCGGAACCACCAGTGCGCTGGACAGGACGAAGTGGCCTGGCCTGTCGGCGAGGAGATAGACCGGGCCGCAGAAAACCAGGACCGCAAACATGAGCGCCAGGTCCACCCGGAAGGTGTTGACCCGGAGCCACTGATAGAGCTTGTGCCGTCGTTCCACCCGGGAACTCTATGCTGTTGGGGCCTGACGACGCCTCATACCGGAGGCTGATCTCGCTTCCGGAGGGTCCGCCCGGGAGACACAAGGCACGGTCGTGTCTGAATACTGAGACATGTTGACCAGCATATGGATGTTTTGGCTACCCTGAAAATATGAGCGCATCCTCCATTGACCTTGCAGTAATTCCCGGCGACGGCATCGGCCCCGAAGTCATTGCCGAGGCAGTCAAAGTGCTGGAAAAGGCTGTGGCCGCGGAGGGAGTGGAGCTCAAGCAGACGCACTACAAGCTTGGTGCCGAGCACTGGCTGGCCACCGGCGAGACCTTGCCGGACGAGGTCCTCGCGGACCTGCGGACCCGCGATGCCATCCTGTTCGGCGCTGTCGGGGCAGCCCCCGGTGACACCCGCATCCCGTCCGGCATCATCGAGCGCGAGATGCTCCTGAAACTGCGGTTCAGCCTCGACCACTACGTCAACCTGCGCCCGTCACGGCTGTACGGCACAGTCGGCAGTCCCCTCGCTAACCCGGGCACCATTGATTTCATCGTGGTCCGCGAAGGAACCGAAGGACCCTACGTGGGCAACGGCGGCAGCCTGCGCGCCGGCACCCCGCACGAAGTGGCCACCGAGGTGTCCCTGAACACCGCCCACGGCGTGGAGCGCGTGGTCCGCGATGCCTTCCGCCGCGCCAGCGCCCGCGAACGCAAGCACGTCACCCTGGTCCACAAGCACAACGTCCTGGTTTTCGCCGGGCACCTCTGGAAGCGCACTGTCGAGGCCGTGGCCCAGGAGTTCCCGGAGGTCACCCACGACTACCTGCACGTGGACGCCGCCACCATTTTCATGGTTACCGATCCGTCCCGCTTCGACGTCATCGTCACCGACAACCTTTTCGGTGACATCCTCACGGACCTGGCTGCCGCCATCACCGGCGGCATCGGACTGGCCGCCAGCGGGAACATCAACATGGACCGCACGGCGCCCTCCATGTTCGAACCCGTCCACGGTTCCGCGCCGGACATCGCCGGCCAGGGCAAGGCCGATCCGACGGCGGCCATCCTCTCCGCCGCGCTCCTGCTGGACCACCTTGGCTACGCCGAAGCGGCCCGGAAGATCGAAGCCGCGGTAGTGGCCGACGTCGAAAAGCGCGACGGCACCGCCCGCAGCACCACCGCCGTCGGCGACGCCATCGCCGCCGGACTCTGACCCGCGCCGGAGCCACCGGCATCGGGCGTAAGCTTGTCTCGAATTACCAAATGCCGCCACCTCCGTTCAGCGCTGAACCCCCGGCGGCCGATCGTGGAGGAACCATGACCCAGACTGCCCATGGCGTCGAATTCAGCCTGCAGCCTTCGGCGAACCCGAAGACCGCAGAACAGCGTGAAGCCATCCTGGCGAACCCGGGATTCGGCAACTACTTCACCGACCACACCGCCGTCGTCGACTACAGCGTGGACGCGGACGGTAACGGCGGGTGGCACGACCCCCGGGTCGAAGCCTACGGACCCATCGTCCTGGATCCTTCTGCCGCCGTCTTCCACTACGGCCAGGAGATCTTCGAAGGGCTGAAGGCCTACCGCCACGCCGACGGTTCCGTCTGGACGTTCCGTCCGGAGGCCAACGCGGCCCGGCTGAACAAGTCCGCACGCCGGCTTGCCCTGCCCGAACTGCCCGCGGAGTACTTCCTCGGCGCCATCCGCGAGCTTGTGGCCGCGGACAAGGACTGGGTTCCCAACGGTGACGGCGAAGCCCTATACCTGCGGCCGTTCATGATCGCCACCGAGGCGTTCCTCGGCGTCCGCGCCGCACGCGAGGTCTCCTTCCGGGTTATCGCTTCGCCTGCCGGCAACTACTTTGGCGGCGAGCTCAAGCCGGTCTCCATCTGGATCTCACGCGAATACGCCCGTGCCGGGCGCGGCGGAACGGGCGACGCGAAGTGCGGCGGCAACTACGCTGCTTCCCTGATCGCCCAGCAGGAAGCGGAAGCCAACGGCTGCAAGCAGGTCCTCTTCCTTGACCACTTCAACGACGACGCCGTGGAAGAACTCGGCGGCATGAATGTCTTCTTCGTCATGAAGGACGGCTCCCTGGTCACGCCAGCCCTGACCGGCACCATCCTGGAAGGCGTCACCCGGATGTCCGTCATCCAGGTGGCCAAGGACATGGGCCGGGACGTCACCGAGCGCAAGATCACCCTCGATGAATGGCGCGACGGCGTAGCCTCCGGTGAGATCACAGAGGTCTTTGCCTGCGGTACCGCGGCCGTCATCACGCCCATCGGGGTCCTCAAGGACGCCACGGAATTCATCGGCTCGGAGGACGCCAAGGCCGGCGAAACCACCATGGCCATCCGCGAGAAGCTGCTGGGCATCCAGACCGGCACCGTTCCGGACACCCACGGCTGGCTGACCCGCCTAGCCTGAGCGGGCTGACGGGTTGGAAACGCTCGACGGCGCCTGCCGGACTTCGGTCCATGCAGGCGCCGTTTGCGCTTAAGCCCGGTGCCGGTCTTTGGCTTGTCCGCGTATCAGAACCGCCGAGGCCGGGTTTTCGCGAAAAGGGCTTCGGAACGCTGCTCGCGCGGGTCGGAGCAGGGCGTACGACGGCGGTCAGCGCCGGGCTGCCTTGCGCGCAGCGTTCTTCTGGGCTTTGCGGGAGACGGGCTTCAGGGCCTTTCTGGCGGCCTCTTCAGCCAGTGCGTGGTGGCGCCGGGCGTCGATGATGTCGTTGAACAGCGACGAGGCAAAGACGCCGCCGTCCTGGGCATACACCTCGTAGGGGTAGCCCTCAAAGGCCGCGGGGATGGCTCCGGCGGTGAACGGATCCCTGCCCGTGGCCCTGGCGGCTGCGTCACCCAGCGCCCAGGTACGGGTCAGGTGCCGGGTGAGGTTTTCACTGGCGAAAGCTGCGGCGTCACCTGACACTGCGGCACTCTTCAGCAGTTCCTCAAGTTCGCCGGCCAGGATCCCGGCCGCCTGTGCGTCTGCTGCATCCGACGTGGTGAGTTCTGCGCCGGCGGTTTCCACTGCTTCGCTCCAGTCGGCCGTCCCGCGGAATGTCTTCCAGGTGGGAAACCAGACCACGGAACCTGCCGCATGGTTGTGGAGGTGCAGGAGCCCGGTGCTCTTCTCAGTGGCGGAGTGGTCGTGGCCGTCCGCTTCCGCGTTGGCGATGAGTTCTGCAAGGGTGGGTGCGCTGGTCATGAATGTATCCGGCTTCCTGGTGAGGGGTGGGGCGTCATGTGTGGTCAACCCGCAGGGGTGTTCGATCTATTCCGGCCCCTGATCCGGCGGGCCCGGTCCATGGGTGCGAGGATGGGGCAGTGACTCCCGATCCAGCCGCCACCCTGCAGCGCAGTTCCGACCTGACCCGGTTCATCCTTGCTCCCAATCCCGGGCCGATGAGCCTGGACGGGACCAACTCCTATGTCCTTGCCGCTCCCGGCAGCCCCGGCGCGGTGGTGGTGGACCCCGGACCGGACGATGAAGCCCACCTTCTGGCGCTGGCGCGCGCGGGCGCCGTCGAACTGGTCCTCATTACCCACCGGCACGCCGACCATACGGCCGGTTCGGCGCGGCTGCACGAACTGACCGGCGCGCCCGTCCGCGCCGCCGATCCCGCACACTGCCATGGTGGGGGAGCGCCGTTGCTGGACGGCGAGGTGGTCCGCGCCGCGGGGCTCGATCTGACCGTTTTGGCAACTCCGGGCCACACCTCCGATTCGGTGTGCTTCCACTTGCCCGGCGATGGGCCGGACGGGTCCGTCCTGACGGGGGATACCATCCTGGGCAGGGGAACCACCATGCTTGACTATCCCGACGGGACGCTGGGGGACTACCTGGCCACCCTGGACCGGCTTGAGGCCATGGGGCCGGCAACGGTCCTGCCGGCCCACGGACCTGTCCTGCCCGCCCTGGCAGAGGTTGTCCGTGGTTACCGTACGCACCGCCATGAACGCCTGGCCCAGATCCGCGAAGCCCTGGACCGGCTGGGCCGCGACGCGTCCGTCGGCGACGTGGCGGACGCCGTCTATTCCGACGTCGGACCTTCCGTCAGGCGCGCGGCCGAGATGTCCGTGGCCGCGCAGCTGCACTACCTGCGGGAGGAGTCCGGCAATGCGGGGGCCCACCGGGGAAACGGTAGGGTATGAACCATGCGTATTGCGAGGTTTGTCGTTGATTCCGATCCCCTGTACGGCGTAGTTGAAGGTGACGCCGGCAGTGAGGAGATTACTGTCATCCAGGGTGACCCGTTCTTCAACGGCGTGGAGCGCACGTCGGTCCGCCACAAGCTGGAGGACGTCCGGCTGCTGGCCCCGATTATCCCGCGCAGCAAGGTGATCGGCGTCGGCCGTAACTTCGTGGAGCACGCCCATGAGCTCGGCAACGACGTGCCTGCCCAGCCGCTGCTGTTCCTGAAGCCGAATACGGCCGTCGTCGGCCCGAACGATCCCGTCGTACTGCCGGAGTTCTCCGATGAGATCTCCTTCGAGGCAGAGCTGTGCGTCGTCATCGGCCGGATCTGCAAGGACGTCCCGGAGGACCGCGTCGACGACGTCATCTTCGGTTACACCTGCGGCAACGACCTCACGGCCCGCGACGTCCAGAAGACCGACCTGCAGTGGACCCGTGCCAAGGGGTTCGATACCTCCGCGCCGCTTGGCCCGTGGATCGAAACGGAGCTGGACACCGAGGACCTGCAGATCCAGGGCAGGCTCAACGGCGAAATGCGGCAGGACGGCAACACCAACCAGATGATCCGCGGCGTCCGGGAACTGGTGTCCATCGTCTCCCAGGCGTTCACCCTGCTGCCCGGTGACGTGATCATGACCGGCACTCCTGCCGGCGTCGGACTGGTCACCGCCGGTGACCGGTATGAAGTGGAAATTGAAGGCATCGGCCGGCTGTCCAACCCGATCGTCCGCCGCTAAGGGACAGGCCGCGATGGCGGCAGGCGCCAGACGGTAAAGTTGAAGCCACTATGACTATCGCTTCTTCGTCGCCTGCCGCCTCCATCCCGCCTGTTACCGCGGAAACACCCGTCCGGGTCCGTTTCTGCCCCTCACCCACCGGCACTCCGCACGTGGGCCTGATCCGTACCGCCCTGTTCAACTGGGCTTACGCACGGCACACCAAGGGCACCCTGGTGTTCCGCATCGAGGACACGGATGCGGCGCGGGACA
The DNA here is from genome assembly GCF_001423525.1 of Arthrobacter sp. Leaf137. Taxonomy (GTDB): domain Bacteria; phylum Actinomycetota; class Actinomycetes; order Actinomycetales; family Micrococcaceae; genus Arthrobacter. Next base: position 278,894 of record NZ_LMOI01000024.1, read on the forward strand.
GCGAGGAGAGCTACCACCAGCTGCTGGATGCGCTGAAGTGGCTCGGCATCGACTGGGACGAGGGCGTCGAGGTGGGCGGCCCGCACGAACCCTACCGGCAGTCGCAGCGCAGTGACATCTACCAGGACGTCATCAAGCGGCTGCATGAGGGCGAATTCATCTACGAGTCGTACTCCACACCGGACGAGATTGAGGCCCGCCACCGTGCCGCCGGCCGTGACCCCAAGCTCGGCTACGACGGGTACGACCGGCACCTGACGGAGGAGCAGCTGGCCCAATACAGGGCAGAGGGCCGCCAGGCCGTCCTCCGCCTCCGGATGCCCGACGAGGACCTCACCTTCACCGACCTGGTCCGCGGCGAGATTACCTTCCGCGCCGGTTCGGTTCCCGACTTCGCAGTGGTGCGGGCCAACGGCCACCCGCTGTACACCCTGGTCAACCCGGTGGACGACGCGCTGATGGGCATCACCCACGTGCTCCGCGGCGAAGACCTGCTTAGCTCCACCCCGCGGCAGATTGCCCTCTACCGCGCGCTGCACGCAGTGGGTGTTGCTGAGTACATGCCCGAATTCGGCCATCTGCCCTATGTCATGGGCCAGGGCAACAAGAAGCTGTCCAAGCGCGATCCCGAGTCCAGCCTCTTCCTGCACCGCGAGCGGGGCTTCATCCCGGAGGGCCTGCTGAACTACCTGTCCCTGCTGGGCTGGTCCCTCAGCGCCGACGAGGACATCTTCACCGTGGAGCAGCTGGTGGAGAACTTCGACATTCACGATGTCCTGGCCAACCCCGCGCGCTTCGACCTGAAGAAGGCCGAAGCCATCAACGGCACGCATGTGCGGATGCTTGCCCCAGAGGATTTCCGGAACCGGGTGGCGCACTACCTGCGTGAAGCCGGACTGGTGGGGGAGATCCTGACCGACCGTGAAGAACAGATCGTCACCGAAGCCGCACCCCTGATACAGGAGCGCATCACCCTGCTGGGCGAGGCGCCGGAAATGATCGCCTTCCTGTTCAAGGCCGATGACGCCATTGACGTTGCCGACGACGCGCGCAAGGGCCTGCCGGAAAACCTGGCCGAAGTCCTTGACGCAGCGATCGGCGCCCTTGAGCCCATCGCGGACTGGACTCCGGAGACCATCCAGGCAGCCCTCAAGCAGGCCCTCGTCGAAGACCTTGGACTGAAGCCGCGCCTGGCCTTCGGACCGGTCCGCACCGCCGTGTCCGGCCGCCGCATCTCGCCACCGCTGTTCGAGTCGATGGTGATCCTGGGCAAGGATGCCTCACTCCGCAGGCTTCAGGCTTTCCGCGGCTGATGGCTGTGGCCAGTTCCGCTGCCGGCGGCATCCTGGAGGCCCAGGCGGGTACCGTCCGGGGCGTCCTGTTCGATATCGACGACACCCTCGTGGATCTCGAATACTCCATGACCACTGCATTGCGGGAGGTCAGCGAGCATCTCCTGCCCGGCCTCGACCAGTCCGGGTGGGAGCGGTTCGGCCGCATCTTCACCCACGAGACCACGCACTATTACGACCAGTACCTTGCGGGGGAGCTGACGTTCAACGAGCAGCGCCTCCTGCGCGGCCGGGCTGCGCTGGGACACTTCGGCATCGAACTGGCCGACGGCGAGGAATCGCACCAGTGGCTGACCGCCTACATCCAGAAGCAGCCGTCCTACGTAAAGCCGTTCCCGGACGTCCTGCCGCTGCTCGATGTCCTGGACCGGGCAGGGATCCCGTACGGGGCCGTCAGTAACAACGTCCATGACTACCAGCGGGCGAAACTGGACGGCGCAGGCCTGGAACGGGTGGCGCACCTCGTGGGCACCGACACCCTGGGGGTGGCCAAGCCCAACCCGGCGATCTACCTCGAAGGTGTCCGGCTCCTGGGTACGGCAGCCTCCGAAACCCTTTACGTGGGCGACAACAGGTTGCTCGATGCGGAGGGCTCGACGGCGGCCGGGCTGCAGGGCGTATGGCTGAACCGGAACGCGGAAACCGCGGCGCATTTTTCTGGTGCCGCGGTTTCCACGCTGGCGGAATTGCTCCCGCTCTTCCACTAGGAGTATTGCCGGGTCAGTGCGGCCGGTCCGCGCCTGCGCTGTCGCTGAGCGCAGCTGCCCCGAGTCAAGCCAGCCGCCACCCGCATTGAGCTGGGCTGCCCCCGAGCAGGGCCTGAGGCCGCCCTCGGCAAGCTTGTTGAGGGTGCCCGCACCGGTGTCCAACTGTCCTGCGGCAGCAGCGAGGCGGCCGGTTCCTGCCGCCAATTGCCCGGCGCCGTCAGCAAAGTTGTCCCGGACCGCGGAGTAGATCTCACCGGCCCCGGATTGGAGGGCCCCAGCGCCACTGTTCAGTGTCTATGTCCCGTCCTCCAATTCGGCTGAGCCGTCCCTGACCTGGACAGCGCCGGTGGGATTTTCCGGGGCAGCTTCGGGCGCGGCGGAAGGTCCGGCTGTCTCGATTTGTGCGAGCCGAAAGTCTCGGGTAGAGTATTTTCTCGTGCTGAGGCGCACGGAGCAAGGCTAAGGCCTTGAAGGCCGGGCCCGAAAGTTCCATTGGGATATGGTGTAATTGGCAACACTACGGTTTCTGGTACCGTCATTCTAGGTTCGAGTCCTGGTATCCCAGCTCTGGTTTGGAGATGTTCTACGTCTTCACGCCAGGCAGTTTCAACCGGTTCGCCGATTTGAAACTAAAGCAAAGTGTATGAAACAATCACTGAGCTTGAACGGCGGAAACGCCAAAAAGTTACTTGGCCCCATCGTATAGCGGCCTAGTACGCTGCCCTCTCACGGCGGTAACGCGGGTTCGAATCCCGCTGGGGTCACCAAAGAAATGGTCCCGGGCAATATGCCCGGGACCATTCTGTTTTTCCGGCCATATTCAATTCTTCCTTCGCTCTCAACTGGCATGATGTTGCTGTGACCTCACCGAACGAGAAACGCCACACGGACCGGCAGGAGCAGCAAAACACGGCAGCCGTGACCCTGCTTGAACAGGTCCGCGGCACCCTGGCGGACGTGGCACTGCCCCTGGCCCTGCCTGGGGCCGAGCAGGGGCGGCGTGACGCCGCCGCCGGTGTGGCCCAGCTCGACGACTACATCCTTCCCCGCTACCGCAGCCTCGACGCCCCGCTGCTTGCCGTCGTCGGCGGGTCGACCGGTGCCGGGAAGTCGACCCTGGTTAATGCCCTGGCCGGCCATCCTGTCACCCGCTCGGGTGCCATCCGCCCGACCACCCGCCAGCCGATCCTCCTTCACCATCCTGCCGAAGCCGCCTGGTTCGAGGGCAGCCGGGTCCTGCCGGGCCTGGGCCGGATCCGAGGTGCGCTGTCTGCCGGACCTGCCCCTGCGGCCCAAACGGTGACGGGACCCGACGCTGCTGCCGTCACCTCGCTGGTCCTGCTCGCCGATGACGCCGTTCCGGCGGGCATTGCGCTCCTCGACGCCCCCGACGTCGATTCCATCTCCGATGACAACCGGAAGCTGGCCGGCCAGCTGCTCGCAGCCGCGGACCTGTGGATCTTCGTCACCACCGCCAACAGGTACGCCGACGCCGTCCCCTGGCGGCTGCTCCTGGATGCGGCGGCGAGGGACATCATGGTGGCGGTGGTCCTGGACAGGGTGCCGGCGGGCGCGGAGGAAGAAGTCAGCGAGGACCTGCGGCGACTCCTCGACGGCGAGGGCCTGGCCGGTGCCCAGCTCTTTGTCATCCCTGAGTCCACGCTGGATCCGTTGGGCATGCTGCCCGCCGGCGCTGTCCTCCCGCTGCGGAACTGGCTCACCGGCCTCGCCGCTGACGCCGCAGGCCGGGCCGGCGTCGCGCGCCGCACCCTGAACGGTGCGGTCCGGGCACTGGCCGGCCGGGTTGCAGCGATCTCCGCATCCGCTGCAGAGCAGCAGCGCGCTGCAGCTGCGCTTGAGGCCGGCGTTGATGCCGCCTACCGGGACGCGGGCAGCCGGATCCTCGACGCCACGCGCGACGGCGCCCTCCTCCGCGGGGAAGTGCTGGCCCGCTGGCAGGACTTTGTGGGCACCGGTGAGTTCTTCCGGACACTCGAGCAGAACGTGGGCCGCTTCCGCGACCGGTTGGGGGCCTTCTTCCGGGGTGAACCACCGCCGGCCATCAAGGTCGAAGCGGCCATCGAAACGGGCCTGCAGGCCGTCATTGTCGATGAGGCAGCAAACGCCGCAGAGGAAACCGACCACCGTTGGCGGTCCGACCCCGCCGGCCGGCAACTGTTGGGAACGGACGACCTCTCGGGGACCGGTCCCGGTTTCGCGGACCGGGCGGCACAGGAGATCCGAGCCTGGCAGGAGGCGCTGATGGAACTTATCCGCACGGAGGGCCAGGGAAAGCGGACCCAGGCCCGGTGGCTCTCCTTCGGCATCAACGGGCTGGGTGCTGCACTGATGATCGTTGTTTTCTCCATGACAGCGGGCCTGACAGGGCTGGAGGTCGGCGTAGCAGGCGGAACCGCAGTCGTGGGCCAGCGCCTGCTCGAGGCCGTGTTCGGTGAAGACGCTGTGCGCCGGATGGCTGAAAAGGCACGGACGGACCTGGCTGCCCGCTGCCAGCGGCTCCTCGAGGAGGAACAGCAAAGGTTCCTGGTCCGGCTCCCGGCGGCAGACACCATGGCGGCCGGTGTACTGGACAGCCAAGCCGATGCATTGGCCCGCCTGGCGGGCGCCGCGTGAGCCGGCACAGCGGCGCCCGGGAATCATCGCGGCTGGACCGGCGCCTGGAAGCCCTGAATGACGCGAGGCAGCTGGCCGGTGGTGTCCTTCCGGACGCGCAGCTGGAGGAGGTTTTCCAGGTCCTGGAGCGCGCCGGATCCCGCCGCTCCCTGTCCGCGGAGCACACTGTGGTGGGGTTCTTCGGTGCTACCGGAAGCGGAAAGTCCTCGCTGTTCAACGCCGTGAGCGGCAGTAACATCGCGACGACGGCGGCGCGCCGCCCCACCACGTCGGAGCCGCTGGCGGGGGTATGGGGAGTGGACGGCAGTGAACCGCTCCTGGACTGGCTTGATGTCCGCAACAGGCATCACGCAGGTCCTGTGGAAGGTTTTGCGGGCGAAGACACCGGCCTGATCCTGCTGGACCTGCCGGATTTCGACTCCACCCGCGCGGCCAACCGTGAAGTGGTGCAGCGCATGGTGGGACTGGTGGATGTCCTCGTCTGGGTGCTCGACCCGCAAAAGTACGCGGATGCAGCGGTCCACCAGGATTTCCTCGCCCCGCTGGCCTCGCACGGCGCCGTCACCCTGGTGGTCCTCAACCAGGTGGACAGGCTTCCCGCCCACGACGTGCCGCCGGTCCTGGAATCCCTTCGCGGGATCCTTGCTGCCGAGGGGCTGGGGAAAGTAAAGGTCCTTGCCGCCTCCGCGCTGACCGGCCAGGGCGTGGACGGCGTGCGTGCTGCGATCAGGAGCGTGGTGGTGCAGCGAAAGGCCCGCTCGCAGCGGCTGGAGGCCGACGTCGCGAAAGCTTCCAGGGAACTGCGGGAGGCATCCGGAGACGGCGAAGCCGCCGGCGTCCGGCACCAAACGACGGCCAGGCTGGGCGCGGAACTGGCGGCGGCAGCCAACGTGCCGGTGGTTGTCAGTGCTGTGGCCCGTTCTTACCGCCTGGAATCAGTCCGTCGGACGGGCTGGCCCGCGACCCGATGGCTTTCGCGGTTCCGGCCCGACCCCTTGCGCAGGCTCAACCTCCGCAGGGACGCTCCGGCGGAACTCAACCGCACTTCGCTTCCGCCCGCCAGTGCCCCCGAGCGGGCGCGCACCGACTCAGCCGTCAGGGAGTTCGCCGACGCCGCCAGCGCCGGCGCGCCCGGTCCCTGGCGGGCCGCCATCCGAAGCGCAGCCCGCGAGGGCCGGGAGCGGCTTCCGGATGCCCTGGACCAGGCCATCGCCGGAACCGACCTCGGGGCCAACAGGAAATCCTGGTGGTGGGGCGTCTTCAATGTGCTCCAGTGGCTGGCGCTGCTGACCGTCCTCGGTGGCCTCGGCTGGCTGGGCGGCCTCGCGGCACTGCAGTACTTCCAGATGCCGGAGCCGGAGCCGCCACGGGTGGAAGGGTGGCCGGTGCCCACCCTGATGGCCGCCGTCGGCGTGGTGCTGGGGATTGTGCTGGCCCTGGCCGGCCGCTTTATCGCCGCAGGAGCCGCCGCGGCACGGGCATCGGGGGCACGGAAACGGCTGGAGGCGGCTGTGGGCGGTGTTGCGCGGAATCTTGTGGTGGAGCCCGTTGAGGTAGAAGTCAGCAGGCTTGCGGCGTTTAACGCGGCACTGAGGGTGGCGGCGGGCTAGGGGAGGGGCTCATCCCTTGGTGCCGGCGGCTTCCAGTCCGGCAGCAGCGTCCCGCACCTTGATCATGGTGCGCAGGTTGCGGGTAGTGGTCGCCGCCTTAAATCTGGCCTTGGACGAAATCTTGCTGAACGGGCTGTCCAGGGTTCCGCCGGCCGGCGCGAGCCAGGCGAGGGCTTCCGGGCCAAGCCGGTGTTGCTTGTGTCCGCCCCCGAGGGCCCGGCCCTCAGCGTCCAGGTCGTCCAGGACTGCGAGGTCGGAGGACAGCGTGATGTACGAATGCGTGGACTTGTCGTCCTCCGGATACGGGCACGCCGCCACCAGATCAGCCACCCTGCCGGCCGGCAGGACCACCACCCAGGCCTCGTAGCCGAACGCGGCGCGCAGGGCCTTCTCGCACTCCCGTTTCACGCCGGCGGCGTCCAGTCCGCTGGCAAGGACCACGTTGCCACTGGCCAGCAGTGTCTTGGCGTCCGCGAAGCCGCTGTTCTTCAGCGCATCCCGAAGGTCCGCCATTTTGATGTTGATGCCGCCCACGTTGATGCCGCGGAGAAATACTGCGTAGCTGCCCATGGGCCACAGCCTAACCGCCGGAGGGCGGCTTGGTGCGGGATTGACCCGACGGCGGTCAGTCGTTGTTCTTGCGCAGCGCTTCGGTGAGGATGCGGCCGGCGTTGCAGACCACTTCAGCGTGCAATCTCCCGGGCTGGCGGGTAAGCCGCTCGATGGGGCCGGAGATCGATACGGCGGCAATGACGCGGCCGGACGGTCCGCGCACCGGCGCCGAGACCGAGGCGACCCCCGGCTCGCGTTCACCAAGGCTCTGGCCCCAGCCCCGCCGTCGTACTCCTGCGAGGACGGTGGGCGTGAAGCGCGCCGACTGCAGGCCCTCAAGCAGGCGGTCGTGGTCTTCCCAGGCAAGCAGGACCTGGGCAGCGGAGCCGGCCTTCATGGACAACTGGGTACCGACAGGAATGGTGTCGCGCAGGCCGATGGGGCGCTCGGCCGATGCCACGCAGACCCGCCAGTCGCCCTGGCGGCGGAAGATCTGTGCGCTCTCGCCCGTGGCGTCCCGAAGCTGCATCAGGACGGGGCCGGCAGAAGCGATGAGGCGGTCCTCGCCGGCGGCCGATGCCAGTTCAACCAGCCGGCTGCCGAGCACGAACCTGCCCTGGATGTCACGGCTTACCAGCCGGTGGTGGACCAGCGCGAGGGCGAGGCGGTGGACAGTGGGACGGGCCAGCCCGGTGGCCGCTACGAGCTGTGCCAGCGTGGTGGGGCCGGCCTCGAGCGCGTCAAGCACCTGTGCTGCTTTATCAATGACGCCGACTCCACTAGAATTGTCCATGTAATGATATTGCCGTCTCATTATCTGAGATGCAAATCTTTCGGCTGGCGCAGTGCGGAGCCGTCCTGCTTCAGTTGAAGCATTCAGCCAAACAGCAGTGAAGGGAGATGGCCATGGCAAAGACATTGGCCGAGAAAGTCTGGGACGCGCACGTGGTGCGCAAAGGCGACGGCGTAGGTGCCAACGCCCAGCCTGACCTTCTCTTCATCGACCTTCACCTGGTGCACGAGGTCACGTCCCCGCAGGCCTTCGAGGGCTTGCGCCTGGCAGGCCGCCCGCTGCGCCGCCCGGACCTGACCATCGCCACGGAGGACCACAACACTCCCACGCTGGACATCGACAAGCCTATCGCCGACCTCACCAGCCGGACTCAGATCCAGACGCTGCGCAACAACTGCGCGGAGTTCGGTGTCCGCCTGCACAGCCTCGGTGACGCCGAACAGGGCATCGTCCACGTGGTGGGTCCGCAGCTGGGCCTCACCCAGCCCGGCATGACGGTGGTCTGCGGCGACTCGCACACCTCCACGCACGGTGCCTTCGGAGCACTGGCCATGGGCATCGGCACCTCCGAGGTGGAGCACGTCATGGCCACCCAGACCCTGTCCCTGAAGCCGTTCAAGACCATGGCCATCAACGTTGAGGGCACCCTGCGCCCCGGCGTCACGGCCAAAGACATCATCCTGGCGGTCATCGCCAAGATCGGTACCGGCGGAGGCCAGGGCTACGTCCTGGAATACCGTGGATCCGCCATCCGTGCCCTGTCCATGGATGCCCGCATGACCATTTGCAATATGTCCATCGAGGCCGGCGCCCGCGCCGGCATGGTGGCGCCGGACGAAACCACCTACGCCTACATGCAGGGCCGCCCGCACGCCCCCGAAGGGGCGGACTGGGATGCGGCCGTCGAGTACTGGAACACGCTGAAGACCGACGACGACGCCTCCTTCGATGTCGAGGTGGACCTGGACGCCGACACGCTGGAGCCGTTCGTCACCTGGGGCACCAACCCCGGCCAGGGCGTGTCCCTGTCCCAGGCTGTTCCGTTCCCCGGGGACTTCGGCGACGAAAACGCCAAGGCGGCCGCGGAACGCGCCCTGCAGTACATGGGGCTGGAAGCCGGCACGCCAATGAAGGACATCCGGGTGGACACAGTGTTCCTCGGTTCCTGCACCAACTCCCGCATCGAGGACCTCCGGGCCGCAGCGGACATCATCCGCGGCCGCGAAAAGGATCCGAAGGTCCGCATGCTCGTGGTGCCGGGATCTGCACGCGTCCGCCTCGAAGCGGAGGCTGAGGGCCTGGACCGGGTCTTCAAGGACTTCGGCGCCGAATGGCGCTTCGCCGGCTGCTCCATGTGCCTGGGAATGAACCCGGACCAGCTGGAACCGGGGGAGCGGTGCGCCTCCACCTCGAACCGCAACTTCGAGGGGCGCCAGGGCAAGGGCGGCCGCACCCACCTGGTATCCCCGGTGGTGGCAGCGGCCACGGCCGTCCGCGGCACGCTCAGCTCGCCGTCGGACCTTGATCCTGCCCCCGAATCCGCCGCCATCCGCACCGACGCAGCCTAGGACGCAACCATGGAAAAGTTCACCAAGCACACCGGCATCGGCGTTCCGCTGCGCCAGAGCAACGTCGACACGGACCAGATCATCCCCGCGGTGTACCTCAAGCGCATCACCCGCACCGGCTTCGAGGACGCCCTGTTCTCGGCCTGGCGCAAGGACTCCTCCTTCATCCTGAACCAGGAGCCGTTCAACGCCGGCTCAGTCCTGGTGGCCGGGCCCGACTTCGGCACCGGGTCCTCCCGCGAGCATGCCGTGTGGGCACTGAAGGACTACGGCTTCAAGGCAGTGCTCTCCTCCCGGTTCGCTGACATCTTCCGCGGCAACTCGGGCAAGCAGGGACTGCTGGCCGCCCAGGTGGCCCAGGACGACATCGAGCTGATCTGGAAGGAACTGGAAAACGCGCCGGGAACCCAGGTGACAGTGGACCTGGAGTCGAAGACCGTGGTGTGCGGCAACATTGTGGCCCCCTTCGAAATTGACGACTACACCCGCTGGCGCCTGCTCGAAGGCCTGGACGACATCGGGCTCACGCTGCAGCATGAGGCGGATATCACCGCCTACGAGGCAACCCGCCCCTCTTTCAAGCCCAAGACCCTGCCTGCCAAGGTTTCCTAGCGCCAGCGCTCTGCTCCTTGGCCCTGCGCGGGGCGACATACTTCGCCGCCACGCCTCGGCCAAGGAGCGTGCGTATTTCGGTTCGGTAACGCGACCTCCTATGCTTGGGTGGAGCCTTTGCAAGGATTTGGGGGCGAGTAATCGTGAGGAAACCGGTATATGAGTAGTGTTCTGACAATCCGCGGCGGAGTCCCGCTTACGGGCCGCGTCACCGTCCGGGGGGCCAAGAACCTTGTCCCCAAGGCGATGGTGGCGGCGTTGCTGGGCAACGAACCGTCGGTGTTGCGGAACGTTCCGGAGATCAAGGACGTGGAGGTTGTCACCTCGCTCCTGCAGCTCCATGGCGTGACGGTGGAGAAGGACCCGGTCAACGGGGACCTGACCCTCGATCCGAAGGCAGCGAAGACGGCGTCCAGCACGGCCATTGATGCCCACGCCGGGGACTCCAGGATCCCCATCCTGCTGTGCGGCCCCTTGATCCACGCCATTGGCGAAGCATTCATCCCCGACCTTGGCGGCTGCAAGATCGGCGACCGCCCCATCGACTACCACCTGGACGTGCTCCGCCAGTTCGGCGCCGTGGTGGAAAAGCGCCCGGGCGGGATCCATATTTCTGCCCCCAAGGGCCTGCACGGTGCCAAGATCTCCTTGCCCTACCCGTCCGTGGGCGCCACCGAGCAGGTACTGCTGAGCGCCACCCGCGCCGAGGGCATCACCGAACTGAGCGGTGCCGCCACGGAGCCGGAGATCATTGACCTCATCGCCGTGCTGCAGAAAATGGGCGCCATCATCAGCGTCCAGACCGACCGCACCATCCGCATCGAGGGCGTCCGCGACCTCGGCGGCTACAACCACCGGGCCCTCTCCGACCGCAATGAGTCGGCGTCCTGGGCCTCCGCTGCCCTGGTCACGCGCGGCGACATCTTCGTCGAGGGCGCTTCCCAGCGCGACATGATGACCTTCCTGAACACCTACCGCAAGGTGGGCGGCGGCATGGACATCGGTGAGGACGGCATCCGTTTCTACCACCCCGGCGGGAAGCTGAACCCCCTGGTGCTCGAAACCGACGTGCACCCCGGGTTCATGACTGACTGGCAGCAGCCGCTGGTGGTGGCGCTGACCCAGGCCGAGGGCGTCTCGATCGTCCACGAAACCGTCTATGAGAACCGCTTCGGCTTCACCGACGCGCTCATCCGGATGGGCGCCAGCATCCAGGTCCACCGGGAGTGCCTTGGCAGCGTTCCGTGCCGGTTCGGGCAGCGCAACTTCCTGCACTCGGCGGTCATCTCAGGGCCTACCCAACTCAAGGGCACCGATATTGACGTGCCGGACCTGCGCGGCGGGTTCAGCCACCTCATCGCCGCACTGGCCGCCACCGGCGTCTCGCGGGTGACGGGCATCGACATCATCAACCGCGGCTACGAGCGCTTCACCGAGAAGCTGGCCGGGCTGGGTGCCGATTTCGACATCACTGCCGCGAAGTAGCGGGCTGCCGTGAAGGAATCTGCCAAGAGCAGGGCCACATTCGTGTTCATCGCCGGCATTGCCCGGCCGCTGTTGAACCTCATGATGGGCAAAAAATGGGAAGGCATTGAAAAGCTTCCCGCCGGCGGATTCATCGCCGCACCCAACCACTGCACTGAGATCGATCCGCTGGTGGTGGGGCACATGCTGTACAACCAGAAGCGCGCCCCGCATTTCCTCGCCAAGGCGGGCCTGTTCAAGGTTCCCGCACTCGGCTGGCTCCTGCACGCCACCAAGCAGGTCCCGGTGGAACGTTCGACGGCGGGCGCGAACCGGTCGCTGCAGGTGGCCCAGGAAATCGTGGCGGAGGGCGGCGCCATCATCATCTACCCCGAAGGCACCCTCACCCGTGACCCGGACCTGTGGCCGATGAAAGGCCACACGGGAGCAGCACGGCTCGCACTCGAAGGCGGCATCCCGGTGGTCCCGATCGCCCACTGGGGAGCCCACGAGGTTTTTCCGCGCTATGGGAAGAGGTTCCACATCTTTCCCCGCAAGACATCCAGGGTTGTCATCGGTGATCCGGTGGACCTCAGCGCGTTTGCCGGCCGGCCGATGGACAAGGCCACGCTGGCGGAAGCCACCGAAGCCATCATGGATGCCATCACCGGCCTCCTCGCCGGCCTGAGGGGTGAGGAACCGCCCGCCGAGCGCTGGGATCCGGCACGGAAGCAGCAGTCTAAGCACGGGCGTTTCATGGAGCGCGGCGGGCAGCACCCCGGCAACGGGCCGGACGCGCCGTGACCCTGAACCTGGCGGGTTCAGCCCGCTCCGTCGCCGTCCTGGGCGCCGGTTCCTGGGGAACAACCTTCGCAAAGATCCTGGCCGACGCCGCCGCGGCGGCGGGTACCCCGCGTGGGATCAGGCTGTGGGGCCGCCGCGGGGAAGTGGTTGAGCAGATCAACAACAGCCACCGCAACCACCAGTACCTTAAGGACGTGCCGCTGCCGGCCAGCATCACGGCGTCCACCGACGTCGCGGACGTGCTCCACGGGGCTGACCTCGTGGTCCTTGCCGTCCCCGCCCAGTCGTTGCGTCCGCAACTGCGGGAGTGGCGCCACCTGATCGACCCCGAGGCTGTGGTGGTCTCGCTCATGAAGGGCCTCGAGCTCGGCACCGACGCGCGCATGAGCCAGGTCATCAGCGAGGAGCTCGGCCTCGATACCGGCAGGATCGCCGTCGTCTCCGGTCCCAACCTGGCCATGGAAATTGCGCGCGAGGAGCCCACCGCCTCGGTGGTCGCCTGCGCCGATTCCGCCGTCGCCGGCTGGCTGGCGCGCAGCTGCACGGCGCCGTATTTCCGTCCCTACACCACGTCTGACGTGGTGGGCGTGGAGATCGGCGGGATCGTCAAGAACGTCATTGCTCTGGCAGTCGGTATCTGCGAGGGCAAAGAGATGGGGGACAACACCAAGGCCTCCGTCATCACCCGCGGCCTGGCTGAAACGTCCCGCCTCGCCCTTGCCCTCGGCGGTGAAGCCAAAACCATGGCCGGGCTTGCCGGCCTGGGCGACCTCGTGGCCACCTGCTCATCGCCGCTGTCCCGTAACCACACCGCGGGAAGGCTGCTGGGCCAGGGCCTCACGCTGGAGGAGGTGGGCCAGAAGATGACGCAGACGGCCGAAGGCATCAAATCCGGCCAGGCCGTGCATGAACTGGCGGGCAAGCTGGGTGTGGAGATGCCCATCACCGCCGCCGTTGTGGCGGTGCTGGCCGGCAAGCTGTCCGTTGACCAACTGGGACCTGTCCTGCTGTCCCGCGAACTCAAACCTGAAGGTGATGACTGACGATGTCCCACAACAACCTGACGTCAGGGGAGCCGGCCGGGCGTCCCAAACCGCGGGTAGCGGTCCTGTTCGGCGGCCGGTCCAGCGAGCACGCCGTCAGCTGTGTTACCGCCGCCGGAGTACTCGGCGCCATTAATAAGGACAAGTACGAGGTCATCCCCATTGGGATCGCGAAATCGGGCCAGTGGGTACTGGCCAGCGGTGATACTGCCCAGTGGTCCCTTGCCGGCACGGCGCTGCCTGAGGTCGCACCCTCCGACCAGACTGTCACGCTGGCCGAGATCGGCGGGGAGCATCAGCTGATCGTGGCTGCCCCCAACGAAGTTCCGCAGGAACTGGGCACGGTGGACGTGGTCTTTCCCCTCCTCCACGGGCCCTTCGGTGAAGACGGAACCATCCAGGGGCTCCTGGAACTCTCGGACACCCGGTACGTCGGCGCCGGGGTCCTGGCTTCGGCCGTGGGCATGGACAAGCACTTCATGAAGGTTGTCTTCGAGTCGGCGGGCCTCCATGTGGGGCCCTATGTCGCCGTTACCGACAGGCAATGGCAGAAGGATCCCGAGGCTGTCCGGAAGCAGGTCGACCGGCTGGGGTTCCCCGTGTTCGTTAAGCCTGCACGGGCGGGTTCCTCCATGGGCATCTCCAAGGTGGACTCGCTGGAAGGGCTGGATGCAGCCATCGAGGAAGCGCGCCGGCACGACCTCAAACTGGTCATCGAAGCCGGCATCGTCGGCCGGGAAATCGAATGCGCCGTGCTGGAAGGCCGTGGGACGGATGCTCCCCGGACCTCCATGCCCGGCGAGATTTCCGTGGCCGGCGGCGGCCACGAGTTCTACGACTTCAACGCCAAGTACGTCGAGGACGACGCCGCGTCGCTGAGCTGCCCGGCAGACATTCCTGATGAAGCCATCGCCAGGGTGCGCGACCTCGCCGCCGCAGCGTTCGATGCTGTCGGCGCCGAGGGCCTGAGCCGCGTTGACTTCTTCTACACGCCCGACGGCGACCTGATCATCAACGAGATCAACACCATGCCCGGGTTCACGCCCAAGAGTATGTACCCGCAGATGTGGGCTGCGTCCGGGCTCGGCTATGCCGATCTGATCGACGAACTGATCCACCTGGCCCTGAACCGGAAGACCGGACTGCGCTGAGCTGAGCTTCCCCGGAGGCTGGGCGTGCCGAAGCCTGCCTACTGGCTCTGGGGCAGGTCCTGCAGTTCCTGCTGGCCTACGCAGTTGCGGCTGGCCGCCACCTTGCCCGCGGCCGTGGCGAGGTCGGCCAGCACTGTAGCGGAGCTGATCTTGTCCGGGTCCATCAGGATTTCGGTGGCGGGTTCGCGGCCATAGGTGGTGAGCGTCCACACCGGATCGCCCTCCTTGATGACCCAGTCAATGCCGTTGACCGTGACGCAGCGGTCCGTGGTGGGGCCAGGAACGTTCACGCCGCACCGCAGGATCACCAGCGAGGGATCACCCCAGGCCGCGGTGGCCTGGCTGTTGGTCTGCCGCAGCGTTGCCTCACCAATGGTGTCCGGGAGGGCCACCATCATGGGCGCGCAGGCAGGGTTGGCGGCGTCCTGGGCGGCGGTAACGTCGACGGCGGGGGAGCAGCCTGCCAGCGGGAGGGCCAACATGGCCCCCATAAGCGCCGTCCTGGCAGCGCGGCGGGGCAGGGACAGGTGGCGGCGGGGCATGGTCCAAGCCTATCGCCGGAACGGAGTGTTCCGGACACCGCAGTACCCCTCCGGAACACCCGGCAGCTCACCCAAGCTCCGGTCACACTTGCCCTGCCGGGAATGTCAGTGCCGCGCTGTAGCGTAGTGGGGTGCCTGAAAAGCCTATGACTGAAGCAGATTCTCCGGTGGTTGCCGTCCTCTCCGAGGCCGAACTGCTGGCACGGATCTTCCCCCGCCTGGCGATGGACGCAGGGCATTCCGCCGCCACCCTCCTTGGCCCCGGTGACGACGCCGCCATCATCAGCGCGCCGGACGCCAGGACGGTCATCAGCATCGACACCCAGGTCCAGGACCAGGACTTCCGCCTCGCCTGGCCCAACGGATACTGCACCACAGGCTTTGACGTCGGCTGGAAGGCGGCGGCCCAGAACCTCAGCGACATCAACGCCATGGGTGCCCGGGCCACCTCCATGGTGGTAAGCCTCACGTTGCCGCCGGACACCCCTGTGGCCTGGGTGGAGCAGCTGGCCGACGGCCTCACCGCCGGGATCCGGGAACTGGGAGCGTCAGGCTGTTCGGTGGCGGGCGGCGACCTGGGACGGGGCCGGGAAATATCCGTGACCGTCGCAGTGCTCGGCACGCTCGACGGCGGGCAGCCAGTCCTCCGCTCTGGCGCCAGGCCGGGGGACGTCCTTGCCCTGGCAGGTACGGCGGGCCGCGCCGCTGCGGGCCTGGCCCTCCTGGAGTCCTCGGTCCATGTAGGGCGGCTGGATCCGCAGCAGCGCAACCTGGTGGACCTCCAATGCCGTCCCGTGCCGCCGCTCGGCGCCGGGCCCGCAGCACGGGCGGCAGGCGCCACCGCAATGCTGGACGTCTCGGATGGCCTGCTGCGGGATGGACACCGGATTGCATTGGCCAGCGGCGTCT
Organism: Arthrobacter sp. Leaf137; assembly: GCF_001423525.1. Lineage (GTDB taxonomy): Bacteria > Actinomycetota > Actinomycetes > Actinomycetales > Micrococcaceae > Arthrobacter. The sequence continues at coordinate 294,635 of NZ_LMOI01000024.1, forward strand.
CCGTAGACCTCGACCCGGACAGCCTGGACCTGCTGGCCGCTGCCCTGGAACCGGCCGCGGCCCTGCTGCAGACGGATGCCGGGACGTGGTTGCTGGGTGGAGGAGAGGACCATGGATTGCTCGCCACCTTCCCGCCGGACGTTCAGCTTCCTCCCGGATTCACTGCGATAGGCTCGGTACAAGCACTGGGAATCGACGAAGGTCCGCGCGTGACGATTGCGGGCCGGGCCGCGGACACCGGGGGATGGGACCACTTTGCAGACTAAGATCGCCGCCAATGCCCAGGCTATGAGGCGGTGGCTCAACAAAGCGGAAACCGCGCTGGGCAACCACAGTGACCGCCTCAACGCCATCAATATCTTCCCTGTCGCTGACGGCGACACCGGCACCAACCTCTACCTCACGGTCCGTGCAGCCTCCGATGCCCTGGACGGGCTGGACCCGTCAGTCACGGACGTCGGCGCCGTCCTTACCCACGCGGGCCAGGCGGCGCTGGAAAAAGCGCGGGGCAACTCCGGGACGCTGTTCTCCGTCTTCCTCTGCGCGGCGGCGGAACCCCTGGCAGGCCAGCAGCGCCTCAGCTCGGCCCTGCTGGCAACAGCCCTGCACCGGGCCCAGATCCGTGCCTGGACCGCCCTGAGCGATCCCGTGCCCGGGACCATGCTTTCCGTCATGGAAGCCGCATCCCTGGCGGCCGGAGAGATCGACGCCCTGCATCCCGGAGATGACAGTAACCACGCCCTCGGGGTGACGCTGGACGCCGCGGTTGCCGCGGCATTGGCCGCCGTCGTCTCCACGGAGGACCAGCTCGATGCCCTGCAGGCAGCCAAGGTGGTGGATGCCGGCGGCGTGGGGCTGCTGTTAATCCTGGACTGCCTCCGCTCCGTGGTCCTGGGCGAGGAGCTGCAGGGTACGCTGCTCGATGACCTTCACGGCTACAACGTCCAGGACCCCCACATCCACACCAGCATGCCGGTGGACGAAGGCGTGGAGGTCATGTGCACCATTAGCCTTTCGCCCCTGGATGCAGCCACGCTCCGGCAGCACCTGGACGAGCTGGGCGATTCGGTCATCATGAGCCAGCTGGGCGGTGGGGAAGCCGGCGACGGCACCTACCGGTGGCGGGTCCACGTGCACGTCCCCACGCCGGGTCCGGCCGTGGAACTGATCCGCACCCTGGGTACGCCCACTGACATGTCCATCAGCGCCCTGTCTGACACGTCCGGCCACCGGAGCCAGGCGCTTCAGGAGGCAGTGGACTCCGGTGGGCATGAACGCTGAGCCCGGCCTGGCCCTGGAACGCCGCATCGGCAAGCGTTCAGCGGGGGTTATCGAAAAACACCTCAACATCACCACGGTTGAGGGCCTGCTCAACTATTTCCCGCGGCGTTACATGACACGTGGCGAACTGACGCCCATCAATGAACTGCCGCGTGACGAAGAAGTAACCCTGATCGCGCGGGTCCTCTCGAGCAATACCCGCTCCATGCAGGCGCGCAAGGGATCCATCACCGACGTCGTTATCTCGGACGATGACGGCAGGAACGGCGTGAAACTGGTCGGCGGTAACGATTTCCACGGCAAAGCCCCCGGGACCCTGAAAATCACCTTCTTCAACGCCTTCCGGGCAAAGAGCGAACTGCTGCCCGGCCGCCGGGCGTTGTTCTCAGGCAAGGTCACCAGTTTTAAGGGATCCCTCGGCCTGACCAACCCCGATTTCCAGGTATTGGACTCGGACCCCTTCACAGCCGGCGGCGATGACCCGGAGAAACTCGCGGCCATGCCCATTCCCGTGTACCCGGCCACGGCAAAGCTGCCCAGCTGGAAAATCCAAAAGGTCATCGCCACCCTGCTCGAAACTGTTGACCTCGGCGCACTGCCGGATCCGGTTCCGGGGACCGTCACCGAGCGGGAGGAATTCCTGCCGCTCGCGGAGGCTTACCGGCTGATCCATGAGCCGGAAACGGCGGCGGACTGGCAACGCGCACGCCACCGGTTCCGCTACCAGGAGGCGCTGGTGCTGCAGTCTGCCCTGGCCAGGCGGCGGTCCCAGCTGGCTGCTGAGGAAGCAACAGCCAGACGGCCGGTCCCGGACGGCCTGCTGGCCGCATTCGACCGCAACCTCCCCTTCACGCTCACCGACGGCCAGGCCGCCGTCGGAAGAACCCTGGCGGCGGGGCTCGCCGCGGACCACCCGATGAACCGCTTGCTGCAGGGCGAAGTAGGTTCGGGTAAAACCGTCGTGGCGCTGCGGGCCATGCTGCAGGTGGTGGACGCCGGAGGCCAGGCCGCACTGCTGGCTCCAACAGAGGTCCTTGCCGCCCAGCACTTCGACTCCATTCGCCGGACGCTCGGCCCGCTATCCAGGGACGGGCTGCTCGGCGCGTTTGGCGGCACGGACGGGGAAGCGGTGCAGGTTACCCTGCTGACCGGTTCCATGCCTACCGCCGCCCGCAGGCAGGCCCTGCTGGACGCCGCGTCAGGGACAGCGGGGATCGTCATAGGTACCCACGCATTGTTAAGCGACAACGTGTCCTTCTACGATCTGGGGCTGATCGTGGTGGACGAGCAGCACCGCTTTGGCGTGGAGCAGCGCGATGCCCTGCGGGCCAAGGCCAGGAAACCTCCGCACCTGTTGGTGATGACCGCTACGCCTATCCCGCGCACCGTGGCCATGACCGTCTTTGGCGACCTTGAAACCTCCACCCTGGACGAACTTCCCAAGGGCCGTGCCCCCATTTCAACCCATCTGGTCGGCCTGGCGGAGAACCCGGGCTGGGCCGGACGGATCTGGGCCCGGGCCCGCGAGGAAATTGATGCCGGCCACCAGGTCTACGTTGTCTGCCCCAAGATCGGCACCGACGACGACGGCGACTTCAGCCCGGGCGAAGCGGAGCCGGCCGCCGCCGACCTTGAGGAGAACGGGCGGGAACTTGCCTCCGTGACAGCCGTCGTCGAGCAGCTGCAGGACGAACCATCCATCGCCGGCGTGCCTGTGGCCCCGCTGCACGGACGCCAGGACCCGGACCTCAAGTCGGCCACCATGGCAGGCTTCGCGGCCAACTCCGTCAAACTGCTCGTTTCCACCACCGTGATCGAGGTGGGCGTGGACGTCCATAACGCAACGATGATGGTCATCCTGGACGCCGACCGGTTCGGCATCTCCCAATTGCACCAGCTTCGCGGACGGGTTGGCCGGGGCGGGCTTCCCGGGACTTGCCTCCTGGTCACTTCGCTGGAACGCGGACACCCCAGCCGGCGGCGGCTTGACGCGGTAGCCGCCACAACCGACGGTTTCGTCCTCTCGCAGGAGGACCTCAAGCTGCGCCGGGAGGGCGACATCCTGGGCGCCTCCCAGTCCGGCGGCCGGTCCACACTCAGGCTACTCCGCGTCCTGGAGCATGAGGACATCATTGCCCAGGCCCGTTCCGATGCCCAGGAGATCGTCACCGGCGATCCGTCCCTCGCCGCCCACCCTGAGCTGGCGGATGCCATCGACAGATACCTCAACCCCGAAAAGGAGGCGTTCCTTGAACGCGGTTAGCAAGGACCCTGCCGGAAGCAGCAGGACCGCGGCCGGACAGCGGGTGCCCGCATGAGCCGGATCATCTCAGGAGCGGCCGGCGGCACCCCACTGTCCTCCGTCCCGGGCTCGCTGACCCGCCCCACCACCGACCGCGTCAAGGAGGCACTCTTCTCCCGCCTCGATGCCTTCGGTGTCATCGCCGGAGCCCGCGTACTGGATCTGTACGCCGGGTCCGGTTCGCTGGGGGTTGAAAGCGGCAGCCGGGGAGCCGGCAGCGTGGACCTTGTCGAATCCGAGGCCAAGGCAAGCGCGGTGTGCCAGCGCAACGCGGACCTGATCAACGGCGTTGTGGGCCGCAAGGCAGTAACCGTCCACCGGTCCAAGGTGGAGCCCTTCCTGGACCGCGCCGCGGAGTCGGCAGCGTGGGACCTGGTATTCCTGGACCCGCCCTACCCGCTCGACGAAGTGGCGCTTGCCGCGGTGCTGCGCAAACTCGCCGCTCATCTGGCGCCGTCCGCCGTCGTCGTCGTGGAACGGTCCTCCCGGTCGCCCGAACCGGAATGGCCCGCCGAACTGGAACGGTTCGCCGAGAAGAAGTACGGCGAGACCCGGCTCTGGTTTGCTGAGCCCTACGTGCCGGACGCCATTGACAGCGATGACCTCCCGGCCGCTGCGGAGTCCTAGCAGCCACGATCGGCCTGGATGCCGCTGAGGTTCCGGGCCGACCCGTTATGGGGCCAGCTGGTCCAGGTCCACTCCCGCCAGTACCTTCGCCGGGTGGGGGCCGTGGGCCGTGAGCTGGGCGGTCCACTCCCGCGGCCAGGCCGCCTGGGTCCCGGCCAGGATGATGTTGCCCGGGTACCGGCCTTCGAACATGCCGTTTTCGGCGAAGGCCGCAACGTCCGCCATGGTCTCCTTCAGCGCCGCCACCTGGCTTCGGACCAGGGTGAGCGCGGGCTCGTCTCCCACGTTGACCACCATCAGCCCCGAGGGTTCCAGCTTCGCCCGGACCTCGCTGTAGAAGTCGGCGCAGGCGATGTGCGCCGGCGCTTCCGGGCCGGAGAAGATGTCCAGGATGACGACGTCGAACGTGAGCTCCGGGTCAAGGTCACCGAGTGCCTGCCGGGCGTCGCCGATGATGGCGTGCAGGTCCGTTCCCGCAGGCAGGGGCAATTCCCGCAGGACGAAATCCAGCAGCTCGCGCTCCAGCTCCACCGCGTACTGCACGGAGCCGGGCCGGGTCGCCTGTATATAACGGGCCAGGGTCAGCGCGCCCGCCCCGAGGTGCAGCGCCCGGACAGGCGCTCCGGCGGGGGCCGCCAGGTCAACCAGGTGGCCGATCCGGCGAAGGTATTCGTAGAAGATGTCTTCGGGGTGGGACAGGTTCACATGCGACTGCTCTGCCCCGCCGATGCTGAGCACATAGCTGCCGTCGGTGAACGCGTCCGGCTCGATGGTGGCGTGTTGGCCGGTGGCGCGGAGGAACCGGGAGGCGTGCCCGGGATTGCCTGCCGCCATCAGAGCCTGCTGCTCAGCGTGGCCAGCCGCCGGGCCGCCTCTTCGAGGACGTCCGCTTTCTTGCAGAAGGCGAAGCGGAGCAGGCTGCGCGTGCGTTCAGCTCCTTCAGGGTGGCAGAACACCGGCACCGGGATCGCTGCCACCCCTACCAGCCCGGGCAGCCGCCGCGCGAGGTCCACCGAGTCGGTGATACCCAGCGGCGCCGTGTCGACGTTGACGAAGTAGGTGCCCTGCGGGGTGTAGACGTCGAAGCCGGCGGCGCGCAGCCCCTCACTGAGGATGTCGCGCTTGTGCTCAAGCGAGGCCGCGATTCCCTGGTAGAAACTGTCAGGGAGGCCCAGCCCTGCTGCTATGGCGGGCTGGAAGGGGGTGCCTGAGCTGTAGGTGAGGAACTGCTTGACGGTGCGTGCGGCGGCCACCAGCTCTTCGGGGCCGGTCAGCCAACCGATTTTCCAGCCCGTGAGGGAGAAGGTCTTTCCGGCAGAGGAGATGGTGATGGTCCGTTCGGCCGCACCGGGCAGGGACGCCACCGGGATGTGGCGGACGCCGAAGGTGAGGTGCTCATAAACCTCGTCGGTGATGATCAGCACGTCGTGCTTTTGTGCCAGGTCCACGATTTTCTGGAGCACCTCGCGGGGAAAAACGGCCCCGGTGGGGTTGTGCGGATTATTCAGCAGGACCGTGCGGGTCCGTTCGCTGAACGCGGCCTCAAGGGCAGCCAGGTCCGGCATGAAATCAGGCGCGAGCAGCGGCGCGGTGACATGCGTGGCGCCCGACAACCCGATCACTGCGCCGTACGAGTCGTAGAACGGTTCAAGGGTGAGGACTTCGTCTCCGGGCCCGGTAAAGGCCAGCAGCGATGCGGCGATGGCCTCGGTGGCGCCGGTGGTGACCAGGACCTCCGTGTCGGGGTCAGGGGTCAGCCCGTAGAAACGTTCCTGGTGGGCGGCCACCGCGGCACGCAGCTGGGGGATACCTTTGCCGGGTGCGTACTGGTTGGCGCCCGCTGCGATGGCGTTCCGGGCGGCGTCGAGGATTTCCTGTGGGCCGTCCTCGTCGGGGAAACCCTGGCCCAGGTTGATCGCCCCGGTGTGGACCGCGAGGTTGGTCATCTCCTCGAAGATCGTGACGCCGAGGCCGCCGTCAGCAGCCAGGAGGTTGGCTCCAAGGGCGGTCCGCTGCCATGGAGCGGGGGCAGAAGGCGCGGAAAGTTCCCGTGACGCGTGCATCCAGTCATGGTATCCCGGGCTTCGCATGGGGTAGGTTCGGAGCATGAGACGAGCTGTCTGCCCCGGATCCTTTGATCCCATCCATAACGGCCATCTCGAAGTCATTGCCCGCGCTGCCGGTCTCTTCGACGAAGTCATTGTGGCCATCTCCACCAACTACGCCAAGAAGTACCGGTTCAGCCTCGATGAGCGCCTCGAAATGGCGCGCGAAACCCTCGCGTCCCTCAAGGGAATCGTGGTGGAACCCGTAGGTGAGGGGCTGCTGGCTGAATACTGCCGGCAGCGGGGCGTCTCGGCCATCGTCAAGGGACTCAGGTCTTCCTCGGATTTTGATTATGAATTGCCCATGGCCACGATGAACAGGCAACTGAGCGGCGTGGAAACTGTCTTCCTGCCTGCGGAAGCGCACTACATCCACCTGTCGTCGACCCTCATCAAGGAGGTGGCCGGGCTGGGCGGCAACGTCTCCGAGTACGTTCCCAGGTCCGTGCTGCGGAGGCTGCTGGCGGGCGAGCCTTCGGCAAATCAGCAGCCCAGGCGGTAGGCTGGTCCGGTACTTCGGCGGTATCGCCGGCCGGTTTGAGTCCCCGTGGCTCTTCAGGCTAAGATGGTACGTCGGTCATATGTTCAACAGGAGTTCTCATTAAAAGAGATGCTGGTTCGCCCCTGGCGTTCGACGTCAAGGACCTCGGGCGCAGCCCGGGAAGCATGCGGACACTGAAGGAACATGTACCCGCACCTGGTGACCTTGGTGTGGCGCTCATTGGCGTTCAGGAAGGCTCGGATATCGGGCTGGACCTGAGGCTGGAGGCCGTACACGAAGGAATCCTGGTATCAGGAACCGTCAACGCCGGTGTAACCGGGGAATGCGGCCGATGCCTGGATCCCCTTGCGTATGACCTTGAGGTCAATGTGCAAGAACTTTTCTTCTACGAAGGTGTTGAGCTTTCTGACGGAGAAGAAGATGAAGAGCAACGTCGAGTCGAGCACGATGTAATCGATCTTGAACCGGTGTTGCGGGACGCGGTTGTCACCAACCTGCCGTTCCAGCCGGTGTGCCGGGAAGACTGCCAGGGCCTTTGCTCCGAATGCGGAGCACGCCTGGAAGACGAGCCGGGGCACCACCACGAGGTCTTGGATCCTCGCTGGGCTGCCCTAGCTGATATGGCTAAGCCTGACCGGCAAAATTGATTTGTACGTGTTTGTCTAGAGAGAAATGAGTTAGCCGTGGCTGTTCCCAAGCGGAAAATGTCTCGCTCGAATACCCGCGCCCGCCGCTCGCAGTGGAAGGCGACCGCCCCCCACCTGGTGAAGACCGTTGAAAACGGCCAGGTCACCTACAGCCTGCCGCACCAGGCTAAGGTCGTTACCGACTCTGCTGGCACTGCGCTGTTCCTTGAGTACAAGGGCCGCAAGGTCGCTGACGTCTAATCGGCCGCTCAGGCTGACTGATGTCTTCAACTGAAGAGCTTCTGAAGCGTCTCGGCGTCACTATTGACGCCGGGACGCTTCGTCTTGCGCTCACACACCGTTCCTACGCCTACGAAAACGGCGGGATCCCCACCAACGAGCGGCTGGAATTCCTGGGTGATTCAATCCTGGGCTTCTCGGTCACGGATTCCCTGTACAGGGACAATCCGGATCTCCCCGAAGGCGAGCTGGCCAAGCGGCGTTCGGCCGTGGTCAGCACACGGGCGCTTGCCAACATCGGGCGGAGCCTTGGCATCGGCGAGTTCATCTACCTGGGACAGGGCGAGAAACTCACGGAGGGGAAAAACAAAGCCTCCATCCTCGCTGACACCATGGAAGCGCTGATCGGTGCCACCTACGTCTCCAACGACATTGAGACCGCGCGCCAGCTGGTCATGCGTTTGATCGGGCCCCTGCTCAAGGATGCCGCCGTGCTGGGCGCCGGAACTGACTGGAAGACCAGCATCCAGGAACTTGCGGCAAGCCGGCAGCTTGGAACCATCCACTATGCAGTGGAGGGCGCGGGGCCGGACCACGCACGCACCTTCAGCGCTGTCCTGAATATCGGCGGGAAGCCCTACGGTAAGGGCACCGGCCATTCCAAGAAGGAAGCGGAGCAGGAAGCTGCGTCGGATGCGTGGCGCGTCCTGTCCGGACCGGGTGCCGCCGACGGCGCCGGCGCCGGCAAGTCCTCCGGTTCCATCGCCGCCAAGTAGGCTCCCGTGCCTGAACTGCCCGAGGTGGAGGTGGTCCGCCGCGGCCTGGTGCGCTGGGTGCGCGGCAGGACCATTGAGTCCGTCGATGTCCTGGACCCCCGCTCCATCCGCCGTCACGCCCTGGGCGTGGAGGATTTCATCGGCAACCTGCAGGGTGCCACAGTGTCCGACGTTGTCCGGCGCGGCAAATTCCTCTGGCTCCCGTTAAGCGATGGCTCGGCACACCAGCGCGCGGCAGGCAACGGACACACCCCACCGCCGGGGGTGGCGCTGATGGCCCACCTTGGCATGAGCGGGCAGCTGCTCATGCAGGGTGCGGACGTCCCGGACGAAAAGCACCTGAAAGTCCGGCTCCATCTCAGCCCCAGCGGCGGCATGCCTGCTCAGTTGCGGTTCGTGGACCAGCGCATTTTCGGCGGGCTCTTCGTCACCGCTTTGGTTCCCACCGACGACGGCGGACCCGGCGGCCTCGCGGAGTCGCCCCTTCCGCTGATCGCCGAAGAAGCCTCCCATATTGCCCGGGATCCACTGGACCCAGCCTTCTCGTTCGACCTTTTCTACCAGCGCCTGCGTGCACGGAAGACCGGGTTGAAGCGGGCGCTCCTGGACCAGGGGCTGGTTTCGGGCATCGGGAACATCTACGCCGATGAGGCTCTCTGGCGTGCGCGGCTGCACTACGCGCGGCCCACCGACAAGCTGCGGCGGGCTGACGCCTTCCGTCTCATCGAAAGCGCCCGTGAGGTCATGCTCGATGCCTTGGCCGCCGGCGGAACCAGCTTCGATTCCCTGTACGTGAACGTCAACGGCGCCTCCGGATATTTTGACCGGTCCCTTAACGCCTACGGGCGGGAAGGCGAGCCCTGCAAACGATGCGCGGCTGCAGGAATCCACGCCACCATCCGGCGTGAACAGTTCATGAACCGGTCCTCCCACACGTGCCCCGTGTGCCAGCCGCGCCCCCGCAACGGACGTTGGTAGCGCACGCGCATCCAACCCTGACAGTTTCGGGCCGGCCCCCGGAGCTCCAGAGGACCCGACTGGCGGCTCCGGATCCGCGACTTTCGGCGGCAACCCGGTAGATTTAGGACCGCCAAGCAGCCGCCCAGCCCCGCCCAGGAGAACCGAAAAGCCTTGCACCTTAAAAGCCTGACCGTCCGGGGGTTCAAGTCCTTTGCCTCCGCCACCACCTTCGACTTCGAACCGGGAGTCACTGCCGTGGTGGGCCCCAACGGCTCCGGCAAGTCCAATGTGGTGGACGCCCTGGCCTGGGTGATGGGGGAGCAGGGCGCCAAGACACTGCGCGGCGGCAAAATGGAGGACGTCATCTTCGCCGGCACCTCCGGCCGTCCTCCGCTGGGACGGGCACACGTGTCGCTGACCATCGATAACACTGACGGCGCGCTGCCCATTGAGTACAGCGAAGTCACCATCTCCCGGACTCTGTTCCGCACGGGAGGCTCGGAGTACGCCATCAACGGTGCCGGCTGCCGCCTCCTCGACATCCAGGAACTGCTCTCCGATTCCGGCATGGGCCGGGAAATGCATGTCATCGTGGGCCAGGGCCAGCTGGACCGCGTCCTGCACGCCACCCCGGAGGACCGCCGGGGCTTCATCGAAGAAGCTGCCGGCATCCTCAAACACCGCCGGCGCAAGGAACGGACGGTGCGCAAACTCGAGGCGATGCAGGCGAACCTGCAGCGTCTCACGGACCTGACCGGCGAGATCCGCCGCCAGCTCACGCCGCTGGGCAAGCAAGCCGAGGTGGCACGCCGCGCCCAGCGTGTCCAGTTCGACGTCCGGGATGCCCGCGCCCGCCTGCTGGCCGATGACCTGGTGCAGCTCCAACAGGTCCTGGAGCAGGACGTCGCCGACGAAGCCGCGCTGAAGGAACGGCGAACCATCGTGGGGCAGGAACTGGAGTCCGGGCGCCGGCAACAGGCTGCCCTGGAGCAGCTCGCAGCAGAGGCAACGCCGCGACTCAACGCGGCCCGGGACACGTGGTACCGGCTGACCGCAGCACGGGAGCGGCTCCGTTCCCTCGGATCGCTGGCCCAGGAACGGAGCCGGGTGCTCGGCTCCGTTGACGACGCACCGTCCGGGGGCCGGGACCCCGAGCAGCTTGAACGGCAGGCAGCGCGCGTTGGCAGCGAACTCGCCGGACTTGAGCAGTCACTCGCGGCCCGGCGGACGGCCCTGGAAGCAGCAACAGCGGCCAAGGCGGAAGCGGAGCGTGCGGCGCAGGCCGAAGACCAGCGACTCACCGCTGAACTGCGGGCGGTCGCCGACCGCAGGGAAGGACTGGCGCGCCTCGCGGGCCAGGTTGGTGCTGCCCGTTCCCGGGTGGAGTCCGCCCAGGCAGAGCTCGGCAGGCTGCGCGAGTCGCTGTCCGCGGGTGCCGGGCGGCGTGCCCGGGCACAGGAAGAATTCACCGCCCTGGAAAACCAGGTGGCGGGCGTGGAGGAAGGCGAAGAATCCCTCGACGCAGAATACGAGGCCGCCAGCGAAACGCTGGATACCGTGCTGCAGGAAATCTCGGACCTCAAATCAGAAGTCAACGAGGGCATCCGCCGGCGCGATGCCCTCGCAGCCCGCCTCGAGGCCCTGAAGCTCGGCCTGGAGCGGAAGGACGCAGCCAGGCACGTCCTGCAGTCCGGGCTGGGCGGGGTCCAGGGCGCCCTCGCCGGCGAGCTGCGGGTGCGGGCCGGTTATGAAACCGCCATCGCCGCCGCACTCGGGGAAGCCTCCGAGGCGCTTCTCGTCGAGGACCCGTCCACCGCCGAGTCCGTCTTGCAGATGCTCAAGGACGACGACGCAGGCCGGGCCTCTCTGCTGCTGGCCCCCGCGGGCGGACGGCACGAAGACCTCCCAGCGGCCCCGGCACTCCCGCCAGGTGCGCTTTTGGCGGCCGGTCTCGTGGACACCGCCGACGCCTACACCCCGCTGGTGCGGCACCTGCTGTGCCGCACCGCCGTCGTACCCGACATCCGGGCCGCCGCGGCCCTCGTGGCGGAACAGCCCGGCCTGACAGCCGTTACCCACGCGGGGGACGTGTTCACCGCCGTGTCCGTCACAGGAGGTTCGGCGAAGGCGCCGTCACTCCTGGAAGTCCAGGCCGCCGTGGACGACGCCGACAGGGAGCTTGGGCAGGTAACCGCGGCCCTGGAGCGCAACAGGTTCGCCCTGGCCGGGGCCGAGGCGAAGCGCGCCGGAGCGCAGGAAAAGGCGGACGCAGCCCTGGAGAGGTTGCACGAGTCCGATGCGCGGCTGGCAGCAGTAGCTGAGCGGCTGGGACACCTCAACTCAGTACTGCGCAGCGCAGTGGGCGAAAGCGACCGGCTCGCGGCCTCGCTGGCCCGTGCCGAGGCCAACGTGGAGTCCGAGGAGCAGGCGCTCGCGGCCATCACCGCCCGGCTTGCCGCGGCCCAGGAGGTGCCGCTTGAGCAGGAACCATCAACGGCGGAGCGTGATGCCCTCGCGAAGGCTGCCTCGGCCGCCCGTTCTGCCGAGGTGGAGGCCCGGTTGTCACTGCGGAGCACCGAGGAGCAGGTGGCGGCCACACGCAACCGCGTTGCCTCACTGGAACGTGCTGCCGCCGCTGAACGGCGTGCCCGCGAGGAGGCAGCCGAAAGGGCACGCCGCCGGCGCATCGAGGCCCGTCGGGCCGCCGCCGTCCGGGCCGCAGTGGACTCGGCACTGGACTTCGTGGACGTGTCCGTCGATGTGGCGCGGCACGCGCGTGACGTGGCGGAGGAAGACCGCGAACGCCGGGACCGGGAGCTGCAGGAACTCCGCGCCGCGAACGAGCTGCTGGCAAAGGAGCTTGCCGAACTTACCGACAACGTCCACCGTGACGAGCTCGCCAGGGCCCAGCAGCGCGCCCGCATCGAAGCACTGGAAACGCGGTCTGTCGATGAACTCGGGATCACCCCTGACGCGCTGGTGGCCGAGTTTGGCCCCCACGTTGCAGTTCCGGTTCCCGCGGGGGAGACGGGCGACAAGTGGGCTGCCCTCCGTGCGCCGGTGGACGAATCCGGTGAAGCCATCGTCGAAGGCGTGCCGTTTGTCAGGGCTGAACAGGAGAAACGCCTCCGGAAGGCCGAACGCGACCTGTCCAGCCTGGGCAAGGTCAATCCGCTGGCACTGGAGGAATTCGCGGCGCTGGAGGAGCGCCACCAGTTCCTCAGCACCCAGCTGGAGGACCTCAAGGCAAGCCGCAAGGACCTGCTGGACATCATCAAGGAAGTGGATGACAGGGTCCAGCGGGTCTTCACCGAGGCATTCGAGGACACCCAGGCACAGTTCGTTCGGGTTTTCGACCGGCTTTTCCCCGGCGGCGAGGGCCGGCTGGTCCTGACCGATCCCGCGGACATGCTCACCACCGGAATCGAAGTGGAGGCCCGTCCTGCGGGCAAGAAGATCAAGAGGCTGTCACTGCTGTCCGGCGGGGAGCGGTCCCTGACGGCGGTGGCCCTCCTCGTGGCCATCTTCAAGGCCCGTCCCTCCCCGTTCTATGTCATGGACGAGGTGGAGGCGGCCCTTGACGACACCAACCTTGGCCGGCTGATCACCATCTTCGAAGAGCTCCGCGAGTCCAGCCAGCTCATTGTCATCACCCACCAGAAGCGCACCATGGAAGTGGCGGACGCACTCTACGGAGTCACCATGCGCGGCGACGGCGTCTCCACCGTGATCAGCCAGCGCCTGGGCAACGACGAATGAACGGTGGTTGGCTGTCCACCGCTGAACAGTCCCGGCAGGCGTTTAAGTAACGGCAGGTCAGCTCCTTGCCGGCGCGGGGAAAGGGCTCCGGCGGTTGTGAGAAGCTAGGGGAGTGAATGACATCCTTCCCATAATCCTGTCCATTCTCGGTGCCCTGGTGGTTGTCGGAGCCCTGATCCCGGTCCTGGTGAAGACGCGGAAGAACATCAACCGCTACCCGGGAACGCGTGACGCGAACGACCCCGAACTCCGGCCCGGTGGCGGCACCCTCGTGGCCGACGACACTGCCACGGCGGAGCGGCCGGCGGAGCGGACAGCACCCGCCGAAGCGGACCTTGACGGCGTTGACACCACGGTCCCCGACGATGCCGCCGGACTGGAAACCATTCCGGTTGAAACCCCCCTGCCCGTAGCAGGCCGCCTGACCCGGCTGCGCGAACGCCTGGTCCGGTCCAACAGCATCATGGGCAAGGGCCTGCTGGCGCTGCTTTCCAGCGACAAGATCGACGAAAATGTTTGGGACGAGGTGGAAGAAACCCTCCTCCTGGCGGACCTCGGCACGGAACCGACCATGCAGCTGGTGGATGCCCTCCGCGAACGCGTCAAGGTGCTCGGCACGCGCAGCCCGGAGCACGTCAAGGCCATGCTCCGCGAGGAACTCATTAAGGTGGTCGACCCCACCATGGACCGCACCCTCAATGTCCAGCGCCACGGGGACAAGCCGGCCGTCATGATGGTGGTTGGCGTCAATGGCGTAGGCAAGACCACCACGGTGGGCAAGCTGGCGCGCATGCTGGTGGCCGAGGACAAGGACGTGATCCTCGGTGCCGCGGACACCTTCCGTGCCGCGGCCGCCGAACAGCTGGCCACGTGGGGACAGCGGGTGGGCGTTCCCACGGTCAAATCCGACATTGACGGGGCCGACCCCGCCTCGGTGGCCTACGAAGCCGTGAAGGCAGGCATCGACCAGGAGGTCGATGTCGTCATGATCGACACCGCCGGCCGGCTGCAGAACAAAGTGGGCCTCATGGACGAACTTGGCAAGGTCAAGCGCGTGGTGGAAAAGCTCGCCGAAGTGGACGAGGTCCTGCTGGTCCTGGATGCAACCACCGGCCAGAACGGCCTCAACCAGGCCCGGGTCTTCGCCGAGGTGGTGAACATCACCGGCATCGTCCTGACCAAGCTGGACGGCACCGCCAAGGGTGGCATCGTCGTCGCAATCCAGAAGAGCCTCGGCGTCCCGGTCAAGCTGATCGGCCTGGGCGAAGGCGCGGACGACCTCGCCCCGTTCGACGCCGAGCAGTTTGTGGACGCGCTGCTGAACTAGCCGCTAGCCCTTCTTCCGGCCCGCTGCGTCCTGTGACGTGGCGGGCCGAAGTGTTTCCGGCGTGGCCAGCCACGCAAGGACGGCCAGTAGCAGGACCCCGCCCGTGACACCGAAAGCCCAGCCGAAGCCCAGCCGGTCCGCGAGCACACCGGCCAGGACGGGGCCGACGATCGCACCGACGTCGGACGTCATCTGGTAGACCGCCAGTACCTTGCCGCCGGACCGGCCGCTGCCGATTATATCTGCGACGGCGGCCTGCTGGGCAGGACCGAACAGGCCCGAACCGATGCCGGCGAGTGCGGAGGCGGCAAGGAACCATGGCAGGCCCGGGGCGAAACCGATGCCCGCGGTGGCCAGCCCCGCCACCGCCAGCCCCCACATCATCATGGGCCTGCGTCCCAGCGAATCCGCCAGGCGGCCGGAGAATGACAGCGCCGCTGCATTGCCTGCCGCGAATACTGCCAGGGCCAGCCCGGCCGCCTCGGGACCGGCGCCGAAGGCCGCCGCAGCAAACAGCGGGACGGTGGCCATCCGGACCCCGAACGTAGCCCACCCGTTGGCAAAACTGGATGCCAGTGCGGCCCGGTAAGCCCCGCTCCGCAGGGCCTCGCCGAAGGGCATATCCGGCGCCCGGTTGGCCGCCGGTCCGGAGCCGCGCCGCTGGTGGCTCAGCTGCGTTTGGACCACCGCTGCCGCGATGACCAAGGCAGCCGCGTACGCAAGGAACGGAACCCGCAGGCCAAACCCCGCAAGCAGGCCGCCGACGATCGGTCCGCAGACGTTGCCGATCAGGAACGCGGAGGCGTAGGCGCCGGACACCCTGCCCCGGCTCTCCGGCGGCGCCAGCCGGACCACGAGGGCCATGGAAGCGACCGTAAACATCACCGAACCTGCACCGCCCAGTCCACGGAACAGCAACAGCTGCCAATAACTCCCGGCAAAGGCGCAGGCCGCCGTTGAGGCCGCCACGATGAGCAACCCCGACACATAGACCGGCCGTTCCCCGAGTTTGGCGATCAGGGCACCGCCGGCCGGGGCGAAGATGAGCCGCATGAACGCGAAGATGGCCACGATCACGGCCGCTTCCGTATTGCCCACACCGAATGTTGTGGCGAATTGCGGCAATACAGGCGCAACAAGCCCGAATCCCAGCGCGATCAGGAACGCGGCGGCCAGCATCACCTTGATATCGCGGGGAAGCTTGTCCCGGCCGGGCCGCAGGCGGGCCAGGATCCTTGAAGCGGTGCCGCTGGCGCGGGCTTCTGCCATCATGATGCACGGTTCCTTGCAGGGTGGGGCGCCGGCTGCCGGCGGGAGTGGTGAAACACAACCGTAACAAGGCGGATATGCACCATTTACTTCCTAGAGGTTGTTGTAACAGTCCGGCAATCTAAATCCTCTGCGGGCGAAACACGCCGCCGACACACTCGTTACAGGACGCAAAGGGCGTTGGCAGGCGGAGGACTCCGCAAGATTCGGAAGAGAGGAC
The DNA here is from genome assembly GCF_001423525.1 of Arthrobacter sp. Leaf137. GTDB lineage: Bacteria > Actinomycetota > Actinomycetes > Actinomycetales > Micrococcaceae > Arthrobacter. The sequence continues at coordinate 310,629 of NZ_LMOI01000024.1, forward strand.
GTGCACCATGGAACTTACCGCAGGTCACGTTTGGCTCATGGTGTCGGCAGCGCTCGTGCTGTTCATGACACCGGGCCTGGCATTTTTCTACGGCGGCATGACGCGTGCCAAGGCAGCACTGAACATGATGATGATGAGCTTCATCTCCATCGGCATGGTCGGCGTGGTCTGGATTCTGTGGGGCGCTTCCATGACGGGCGGCGAAGGCTTCCTGCAGATCGTGGGAAACCCGTTTGCCACCTTCGGGCTTGAAGGCATCGATACGCCGGACGGGCTCATCAAGGCGGGATTCGCGGCAACCTTCGCCATCATTACCGTTGCGCTGATCAGCGGCGCTATCGCTGACCGCGCCAAGTTCGGCGCCTGGAGCGTCTTCGTCCCGGTCTGGGTCACCCTGGTCTACTGCCCGCTTGCCTACATGGTGTGGGGCGGCGGCCTCTTCGGTCCCGAGGGAGCAGTGGGTAAGGCCCTCGGCCCCGCTATCGACTTCGCCGGCGGCACCGTGGTTCACATCAACGCCGGTGTTGCGGCGCTGGTTCTGGTCCTGATCATCGGCAACCGCAAGGGCTTCGGCAAGGATCCCAACCACCGCCCGCACAACATCCCGTTCGTCATGCTGGGCGCTGCCATCCTGTGGTTCGGCTGGTTCGGCTTCAACGGCGGCGCTGCCACCACTGCGGAGCAGGGCGGCCTCATCTGGGTGAACACCTTGGCCGCTCCCGCCGCTGCCATGCTCGGCTGGCTCGTCACCGAGCGGATCCGCGACGGCCACCCCACGTCCCTCGGCGCCGCTTCCGGCGTGGTCGCAGGACTTGTGGCCATCACCCCGGCCTGCGCCAACGTCAGCCCCGTGGGTGCCCTCGGCCTCGGCGTTGTGGCAGGCGTGGCCTCCGCGCTGGCGGTGGGCCTGAAGTTCCGCTGGGGCTTCGACGACTCGCTGGATGTTGTTGGGGTCCACCTCGTGTCCGGCATCATCGGCACCGTTGCCCTCGGCTTCATCGCACTGCCCGCCGACGGTGTGGGCGGCGGCCTCTTCTACGGCGGCGGCTTCGCCCAGCTGTGGGCACAGCTCGCAGCGGCAGGCATCGCGATTGCTTACTCGGCCATTCTGACGGCGATCATCGCGCTGGCCATCCACAAGACCATGGGCTTCCGGGTCTCGCAGGAACAGGAAACGGTGGGTGTGGACCTCAGCCTGCACGCCGAGACCGCCTACGAGTTCGGCCTCTCCGGACACGGCGGAAGCTTCCAGCCGCTGCATGACATGATCACCGGCAAGAACCAGGCAGAAACCGCCGGCAGCGCCGCTGCAGCAGATGCCAAGAAGCCAGAAACCGCAACAGGCAAGGAAAGCGTGGGGGCATGAAACTGATCACCGCAATCGTCAGGCCCGAGAAGCTTGAAGCAATCCGGGAAGGCCTGGAGGCCTACGGAGTGCAGGGCCTGACGGTCAGCGCAGCCAGCGGCTACGGCCGGCAGCGGGGCTACACCGAGGTGTACCGCGGCGCCGAGTACAACGTGGACCTCCTGCCCAAGATCCGGGTAGAGGTGCTGGCTACGGACGAGCAGGCCGATGACATCCTGGACGTCATCATCGCCAGTTCCAACACCGGCAGGGCAGGTGACGGAAAGGTCTGGACCATGGATGTCTTTGAAGCAGTTCGGGTCAGGACCGGCGAACGCGGCGTAGCCGCCATCTAGGACAGTCATCCGGCCGGCCCCTGCCACAGGGGAACGGGCAGACAGAAGCGGGGTGGGCGGGAACCGGAAGGTTCCCGGGTAGTACCCCTGCGGACGCCACCAGGTGGTGATGATCCAGTTGGTCCGGCGGATGGCACCGATCTCGCCGTTTCTTAAGGAGTGCGGGCCGGCCTCAAAATCAGCCCCCGCTCACTGCCCTTCCCGGGAGGTGGCCCAGGCCGCCGGACCCGCCGACCCGGCGTCGTACTCCTCAAGGGGAACGGAACCCTGCGCCCAGGCCTGAAGTACCGGTTCAACGATGCGCCAGCAATCCTCGGCGGTGTCACCCCGCACGGACAATAGCGGGTCCCCGGTCAGTACGCCTTCAAGGACCTCACCGTAGGGGAGGAGGTCGGAGGCGCTCAGCTCTGCCTCGAGGGTGACCCGGCCGAGGCTGAAAATGTTTCCGGGGCCGTTGACGTCAACATCGAACTCAAGGGTGTCCGGCCCGAAACCGATCCTCAGCTGGTTCGGCGAGTCGACGCCCGTGAAGCCCTGTGGCAGGTGCGGCACCGGCAGGAAGGTGATGACAGCTTCCTTGCGCTTCTTGCCCAGCGCCTTGCCGGAACGGAGGATGAAGGGAACGCCGCTCCAGCGCCAGTTGTCGATTCCAATCCGGATCTCAGCCAATGTCTCTGTGCCGCGGTCCGCGTCCACGCCGTCCTCGCGGGCATAATCGGGCACCGTCTTGCCTCCTACAGTGCCCGCACCATAGCGTGCCCGCCGGGTGGAACCGGTAAACGGCGGCGCAACGCTGGCCGCGCGAAGGACGGCGGCGATGGCATCGCGCAGGTCCCGCTCACCCAGGGTTGCCGGCGGCTCTATGGCCAGGAGGGCCATCACCTGCAGGAGGTGGCTTTGGATCATGTCCCGCAGGGCGCCGGCACCGTCGTAGTATCGCGCCCGGCCCTCCAGTGCGAGATCTTCGTCGAAGAAGATCTCCACCTTCTCCACGTGCCGGCGGTTCCATACCGGCTCCAGGAAGTTGTTGGCGAAGCGCAGTCCCAGGATGTTCAGGACCGTGGCCTTGCCCAGGAAATGGTCCACGCGGTGGATATGGTCCTCCGGAACCAGCCGGGCAAGCGTCCTGTTCAGTGACCGCGCCGACTCCTCGCTGGAGCCAAAGGGCTTCTCCATCACCAGCCGGGTCCCCGCCGGCACCTCCTCGGGCCGCAGCGCCTCGCACGCCAGCTGGCTGATCCTGGGTGGCAGCGCGAAATAGACGGCGGTGGGGCCCTCGAGGCTTTCCAGCAGGGAGGCGAGGGCGCCGGCAGCTGTGACATCGAGCTGGTGGTACGCCGTTTCCTTTTCCAGTGCAGCCAGGGCATCCTTGCCGTCCGGCCCCGCGGTCTCCGCTGCTGCGGCGAAGGAGGACTGCACCCGTTCCCGCCACTGTTCCGGCGTCCAGGGGTCGGAGCCGGCACCCACCAGGCGGAGGCCGTCCGCCCGGCCGGCGGCCACCAGGCGGGCCAGTCCCGGTAGGAGCAGCCGGCCCGTGAGGTCGCCTGAGGCGCCGAGGATGAGCAGGGTCTTGACAGTTGTTTGGCTCGTCATTTTGCCAGCATGCCATCTGGCGTGCCCGACTTGGTACCCTAGATAGTCGAGTCCCGATCATCTCCTGAAAGAAGTTCACGGCGCGTGTTCAATTCACTCTCTGACCGGTTGACAGCAACCTTCAAGAATCTCCGCGGCAAGGGCCGCCTGACGGAGGCCGACGTCGATGCCACCGTCCGGGAGATCCGCCGCGCCCTGCTGGACGCGGACGTTGCCGTTCCCGTGGTGCGGGAATTCACCAGCCGCGTGCGCGAACGGGCGCTGGGCGCCGAGGTATCAGCGGCGCTGAACCCCAGCCAGCAGATCGTCAAGATCGTCAACGAGGAACTCAAGGAGATCCTCGGCGGCGAGACCCGGCGCATCCGCCTGGCCAAGAACGGCCCCACCGTCATCATGCTGGCCGGCCTCCAGGGCGCGGGCAAGACCACCCTTGCGGGCAAGCTGTCCAAGTGGCTGAAGTCCCAGGGCCACAGCCCCATGCTGGTTGCGTGTGACCTGCAGCGGCCCAACGCCGTCACCCAGCTGCAGGTGGTGGGCCAGCGGGCCAACGTCCCTGTTTTCGCCCCGCACCCGGGTGCAACCTCAACCGAGCTGGAGCAGCCGGCGGGCGATCCCGTGGCCGTTGCCCGGGCCGGCGTGGAGGAAGCCCGCCAGAAACTGCACGACGTCGTCATCGTGGACACCGCAGGCCGCCTCGGCGTCGACGCGGACATGATGGAGCAGGCGCGCCAGATCCGCCGGGCCATCGTGCCCAACGAAGTCCTCTTCGTCATCGACTCGATGATCGGCCAGGACGCCGTCAACACGGCCCTGGCGTTTGACGAGGGCGTCAACTTCACCGGCATCGTCCTGTCCAAGCTCGACGGCGATGCCCGCGGTGGTGCCGCGCTGTCCGTCTCCTCGGTCACCGGCAAGCCCGTCATGTTCGCGTCCACCGGTGAGGGCCTGGACGACTTCGAGTTGTTCCACCCGGACCGGATGGCCTCGCGCATCCTGGACATGGGCGACGTCCTCACGCTCATCGAACAGGCCGAGAAGTCCTGGGACAAAGACGAAGCTGCCCGGATGGCGAAGAAGTTCGCCGACCAGGAAGACTTCACCCTGGACGACTTCCTGGCCCAGATGCAGCAGATCCGCAACATGGGCTCCATGAAGAAAATGCTCATGATGATGCCCGGCGCCCAGAACATCCGCCAGCAGCTGGAGCAGTTCGACGAACGCGAGATCGACCGCGTTGAAGCGATCGTCAGGTCCATGACCCCGCACGAACGCGTGGCCCCCAAGATCATCAACGGTTCGCGCCGCGCCCGTATCGCCCGTGGTTCCGGTGTGCACGTCTCCGAGGTCAACGGCCTGCTGGAACGCTTCGCGCAGGCCCAGAAGATGATGAAGAAGATGGCCCAGGGCGGCATGCCCGGGATGCCAGGCATGCCCGGCCTCCCCGGTGCCGGCGGCGGGGCCCGGAAGAACGCGAAGAACGCGCCGAAGAAGAAGGCCCGGTCCGGAAACCCGGCCAAGGCCGCCCAGGAACGCAAGGACGCCGAAGCGCGTCGCGCCAACGCATCCAAGGCCCTGCCCACCGGAGCTTCCTTCGGCCAGCAGTCCGGTGACTTTGACCCTTCCCAGCTGAACCTGCCCAAGGGCTTCGACAAGTTCCTGGGCAACTAAGCACACCTGGCCCAACCAAGTCGCAGCAAATGTCGTTATGAGGGCTCAGAACGACATCTGCTGCTACTTACATGGGATGTCGGCGCCGTGGAATAGGGTTGGGGGATGTTAAAGCAGAGGGTAGTGTTCGTGCACGGCTCGGGGAGCTTCGGCGCCGCCGCCTGGCCCCGGCAGCACGGCATGGGGCTGATGTACGATGCGCTGTTCCTCCGCCGGCATGGATACCACAGCACCGCCGAACCCCTGGAGTCTTCCTTTGCGGAGGACACGGCCATCGTGCTGCGTTCCCTGGCTGATGACGGGCGGGGTGCTGCCGGCGGACACGTGGTGGCGCATGCGCAGGGAGCCATTCCCGCCATGATGGCGGCCGTGGAACGCCCGGACCTCGTTCATTCTCTGACCCTGGTGGAGCCGGCCTGCCTCTCGCTCACCGCGGAGCTGCCCGCAACAGCCGCCCATATCCGGATGATGAAGCCGCTGTTCGACGTCCGCCACCAGCTCAGCGACGAGGACTTCCAGCGGGAGTTCGTCCGGCGCATTTACGCCGCAGACCTGCACCAGCCAGCCACGCCGGAGGAGAAGCGCTCTGCCCGCCGGCTGCGGCTGCAGTCGCCGTCATGGGAGGCGCCACTTCACATCGTTCCAGGAGTGCCCACCCTTGTCCTTACCGGCGGATGGGAACCATTGTACGAAGAAATTGCCGGGTATCTGCGGGAGACCGGCGCCCTGCACCGCGTCGCGGCGGGCGGGCACCGGCCCCACGATTCAGCCGACGGCAACCGGGCCATCCGGCAGTTCCTCGCCGAAGTCAGCCGGAGTGAACCGGCCCGGGCGTCCTAGCCCGGGCCGGCCACAGGCAACCGCCGGTCAACGCCGGCGGCAGTGTCAGCTGCCGGCCGGGACTTTCAGCTCGGGAAGGTACACCTTGCCGCCGGATTCCAGGAACTTCTGGCTCTTCTCCCGCATCCCCGATGCCGCTTCAGCTATCGCGGCTTGGGCTTCCGCTGACCCGTACTCGTTGCGGATGTCCTGGCTGATCCGCATAGAGCAGAACTTCGGCCCACACATGGAGCAGAAGTGTGCCGTCTTGGCGGGCTCGGCCGGCAGGGTTTCATCATGGAACGATTCGGCCGTTTCGGGGTCAAGCGAGAGCGCAAACTGGTCCCGCCAGCGGAACTCGAACCTGGCCTTGGACAACGCGTCGTCCCGTTCGTGGGCCCCGGGGTGGCCCTTGGCCAGGTCAGCGGCGTGCGCGGCGATCTTGTAGGTGATGACCCCGGTCTTCACGTCGTCCCTGTCCGGCAGTCCCAGATGCTCCTTGGGCGTGACGTAGCAGAGCATGGCGGTGCCGTAGCGGGCGATCTCGGCGGCGCCGATGGCTGAGGTGATGTGATCGTAGCCGGGGGCCACATCGGTGACCAGCGGCCCCAGCGTATAGAACGGCGCGCCCTTGCACAGTTCCTGCTGGCGCTCTACGTTCTCCCGCACCAGATGGAACGGGACATGGCCCGGCCCCTCCACCATGACCTGCACGTCATGTTTCCAGGCGCGCTCCGTCAGCTCAGCCAAGGTGTCCAGTTCCGCGAACTGCGCAGCGTCGTTCGCATCAGCGGTGGCGCCGGGGCGCAGGCCGTCACCGAGCGAGAACGCGACGTCGTACCGGGCAAAGATCTCACACAGCTCATCGAAATGCGTGTACAGGAAATTCTCCTGGTGGTGCGCCAGGCACCATCCCGCCATGATCGACCCGCCCCGGGACACGATTCCGGTGACCCTGTTGGCGGTCAGAGGCACGTAGCGGAGCAGCACGCCGGCGTGGACTGTCATGTAGTCCACGCCCTGCTCACACTGTTCGATGACGGTGTCGCGGAAGATTTCCCACGTGAGCGCGTTCGCCTCGCCGTTGACCTTTTCCAGGGCCTGGTAGATGGGCACGGTGCCGATCGGCACGGGGGAGTTGCGGATGATCCATTCCCTGGTCGTGTGGATGTCGTCGCCCGTGGAAAGGTCCATCACCGTATCGGCACCCCACCGCGTGGCCCACTGCAGCTTGTCCACCTCCTCCCTGATGGAACTGGTGACGGCGGAGTTGCCGATGTTGGCGTTGATCTTCACCAGGAAGGCTTTCCCGATGATCATCGGTTCGGACTCTGGATGGTTGATGTTGTTGGGGATGATGGCCCGTCCGGCGGCAATCTCACTCCGGACCAGTTCCGGATCACAGTTTTCCCGCAGCGCCACGAACCGCATTTCCGGCGTCACCACGCCCTTCCGGGCATAGTGCATCTGGGTGACCGTCCGGCCGTCGACGGCGCGGCGGGGCACCGGGCGCCCGCCCCTCCATTCCGCGGAGGCGGCACCGCGGCGCACGGCCGAGCGGCCGTCGTCGAGCAGGTTCCGTTCCCTTCCGCTGTACGCTTCCGTGTCAAACCGCGCCTCAATCCATTCCGACCGGAAGGGGCTGAGGCCGCGCACGGGGTCGCTTCCCGGCCCCGCTGTCCGGTAGGTGCGGAAGGGGGGATTAGGCTGCCCGTTTGGCGACGGTTCGAGCGCGATTTCCGTGACGGGGACACGGATGCCGTGCTCCGGATCATCGATGTAGGCCAGCGAGTGGGACTTCAGCGATTGGGTGACCGGTGCTTCAGGGCTCGCTCCGGCCGGCGTGACGGCCGGGTGGTTTTGGGCAGGGGGCAGCACTGTTTTGGGTGTATTCAAGGAATACTCACTTCCTTCGCCGGCATTACCCGGACAGGTTCGACGGTCGCAGGCCGCGTCAGCCCGATCTCAGCCCCTGCAGGGGCACCCGTGTGGTCAGGAACGAAGCTACCACAAGCCCTGCAGTGACAAGCGCTAACGGCCCTGTCATATTTGCCGGTGCTAGCCTGACCGGGCAGGAAGAGGAGGCATCCATGCCATACATCATCGGTTTCAGCGGCACCGTCCTCACGGGACCGGACAGCGAACGGAACGGTCTCTGGTCCGTGGACGGGTGCCTGACATTTACCCGTCCGGAGGCCAGCCCGGACGTTGTACTTGATGGCTGGGTGCTGCCCGGCTTCGTCGACGCCCATTGCCACATCGGCCTGGGCCCTGCCGGGCCGGTGGACGCCGGTGAGGCCGAGGCCCAGGCCCGCGCCGACCTGGACTCAGGCACGCTGCTGATCCGGGACGCGGGGTCGCCCGCCGATACCCGCTGGATGCAGGGTGGCCGAGACTTTCCGCTGCTGATTCGGGCCGGCAGGCACGTCGCCCGTACCCGCCGTTACCTCCGGGGCTTCGCCCACGAGGTCGAGCCTGAAGGGCTTGTGGAGGCCGTGCGTAAGCAAGCCCGCGACGGCGACGGCTGGGTCAAGCTCGTCGGGGACTGGATCGAGCGCAGCGCCGGCGACCTCGCACCCTCCTTTCCCGCCGGCGTCGTCCGCGATGCGATCAGTGCCGCACACGATGAAGGTGCCCGTGTCACCGCCCACTGCTTCGCCGAAGACACCCTGGACCAAATGCTCGACGCCGGGATCGACTGCATAGAACACGCCACCGGCCTGCTGCCCAGGCACCTGCCGCGGTTTGTGGAGCAGGGCGTACCCATCGTTCCGACGCTGGTCAACATCGCCACGTTCCCGGATATTGCTGCCCAGGCCAAGCCCAAGTTTCCGGTGTACGCCGCCCACATGCTGGCTCTCTGGGAACGCCGGCTGGAGCGGGTGGGCGAGGCATGGGAAGCCGGCGTGCAGATCTTCGCCGGAACGGATGCCGGCAGCGTGATCCGCCACGGCAGGATCGCTGACGAAATCCTTGCCCTGCACGCGGCCGGGCTGCCCGCAGCCCAGGCGCTCAACGCGGCCAGCTGGGCCGCCCGAGCCTGGCTGGGCGCCGACGGGCTGGCAGATGGGGCGCGTGCCGACGTCGTGCTGTTCCGGGACGATCCCCGGAGGACGCTGGACACCGTGGCGCACCCGTCCCACGTGGTTTTGGGTGGCCGGGTGGTCCGCTAGGAAAAAACATCCACCCTGCACTTGGAATAAATTGAAGCTTCAAGTAATTTTAACTCATGACAGGCCGCCTCATCCGGACGGCCTCCATTAGAGGGAGCGTTCAATGACTGCAGAAGCCACCAGCCAGGATCTTCTTCCTGCCGACCTCGCCATGGGCACCGTGATGCTCAAGGTCGGCAACATGAAGGTCATGACCGACTACTACCAGCGCGCACTGGGGCTTGAGGTGGTTGCTGAGCAGGACGGCGGCCTGTACCTCGGCCGCCTCGGCAAGCCACTGGTCCATCTGGCTCCGGCCCCCGGCCTGACGATCCCCGGCAGGGGAGAAGCTGGCCTGTTCCACACGGCCCTCCTGTTCGAAGACCAGGCGGCGCTCGCGGCCACGGTGGCCACTGCAGCCCAGTTCGAGCCCCGCTCCTTCACGGGCAGCGCCGACCACCTGGTCAGCGAGGCCTTCTACTTCAGTGATCCCGAAGGCAACGGCATCGAGCTTTACTGGGACCGCCCGCGAAGCAACTGGTCCTGGAACGGCACCGACGTGGTGATGGACAGCCTGGCGCTGCCGCCCCAGCGCTACCTGGAGCAGCACCTCTCCGAAGAATCCCTCCAGGGTCAGCGGCAGACCACCGCCGGAGTAGGCCACGTCCACCTCCAAGTGGGCGACGTCCAGTCCGCCCGGGACTTCTATGTAGGAACGCTCGGGTTCGAAAAGACCGCCGGCTGGCACGGGCAGGCTCTCTTCGTCTCCGCGGGCCGGTACCACCACCACATGGCCATGAACGTCTGGAACAGCCGCGGTGCCGGTCCGCGGAAGGACACCCTTGGCCTCGGCGAGGTCCTCATCGAGGTGCCGTCCGGTGACGACGTCGGCGCGCTCGCTGACCGCCTGAAGGTCGCCGGCGTCTCCTCGCACCACACCGGCGCTGAGCTGCGCTTCGAGGACCCATGGCGCAACAGCATCCGGGTTGCGGTGCGCTGAGCGCCCCTTCCGCGTACTAGGCTGAAGCCGATAGACCGGGGACGCCAGGCAGGTATCCCCGGCGTGCCGGACCGTACACGGAAGAGGTCACTTCCCATGGGTTTTACCGAAATCTTCGTAGCCACCCACGATGCCGCGTTGAAGCGCGCCGGAACCCTTGATGGCGGGGGCACCCCACCGGCCGCCGATGCGGTCCGGATCCCCGGTATCAGCGACTTCGAAGTGGAGCAGCTCGGAGACCTGGCCGGCACCGCAGTCCACGCCGGCGGCGCCGACTACGAGCTGACGATGGTGGACGTGGCCAGCGATTCCCTGCTGGCCGTCCCGCCGGCCATGGTCCGGGCCCTGGCTGACCTGCTCACCTACGAAACTGAGGGCGAGGGGGATGTCCTCGAGGACGTCGCGGCGCAGTGGGCGGCGCAGGATGACATGCCGTTCGACGCCGGACAGGCGCAAACCTACGTCCGGCAGGTTGCTGAACTGGCCGGCGGAATCGGCGATTCGGAGCGGTCGGGGCTGTACGTCTGGTCCGCCTGACCTTTCCCCGGCGGGGCAATCCGGGCGGGACCCGGCGCCGTGCCCGCGGACGCAGGGGGTAAAGTCGAAATCCTCCCGATGATCTGGCACAATAGACAGGTACTCGATCTGCGTGGCCCCTCTCTCCGCGTCCGGATCCTGTCCTTCGAACCCGCAAGTATGGCCCGCCCCACGGGTGCAGAACGCCGGGCTCACCCCTTTTCTGAAACAGGAGTGACCACAAAAGTGGCCGTAAAGATTCGCCTTAAGCGCTTCGGCAAGATGCGCGCCCCGTACTACCGCATCGTCGTCATGGACTCACGCGCCAAGCGTGACGGCCGTGCCATCGAGGAGATCGGCAAGTACCACCCCACCGAAGAGCCCTCATACATCGAGGTCGCTTCCGAGCGTGCACAGTACTGGCTCTCCGTCGGTGCCCAGCCGTCCGAGCAGGTTGCCGCCATCCTCAAGATCACCGGTGACTGGCAGAAGTTCAAGGGCCTCCCGGGCCAGGAAGGCACCCTGAAGACCAAGGGCGAGAAGGAAGCCTTCGTCGCACCGGAGAAGGGTTCCGTCATCATCCCGGAAGCCATCACCAAGAAGGCTTCCAAGCCTGAGGCAGCCGAAGCCGAAGCAGAGACCACCGAGGCTGAGTAAGTTGCTGGCAGACGCGCTGGAGCACCTGGTCCGCGGAATCGTTGATTCCCCGGACGACGTCACGGTCAATTCGAAGAACAACCGCCGCGGGGATACCCTCGAGGTTCGTGTTCACCAGGATGACCTGGGGCGGGTGATCGGCCGCCAGGGCCGCACGGCGCGTGCACTGCGCACCGTCGTGGCAGCGCTGGCCGGGGGCGAGCCGGTCCGGGTCGACGTCGTCGACACCGACCGCCGCCGCTGAGCGTCCGGCAACACCAGTTTTGCTCTCCGGCCCCTCCACCACCTGGTGGAGGGGCCGGAGTTTTTTCACGAACCAACACCATGTGCACCAACCCGAACAGAGGAACATATGCAGCTCCAGGTGGCCCGCATCGGCAAGCCCCACGGCATCCGCGGGGAAGTCACGGTCCAGGTAATGACCGACGCTCCCGGGGACCGGTTCGTCCCCGGCGTGGAGTTCGTGGTGGAGCCGGCGCAGTCCGGGCCGCTGACAGTGAGCAGCGCCCGCTGGAACAAGGACATCCTGCTGCTGGCCTTCGAGGAAATCGAGGACCGGAACCAGGCTGAGACTCTCCGCGGCGCCAAGCTCTTCATCGAAACAGCGGAACTGGACGAGGACGATGAAGACGGCTGGTACGAGCATGAGCTCGTGGGCCTCGAGGCCCGTGTGGGCAGCATGGTCGTGGGCAAGGTGACTGCCCTCAACACCGCGCCGGCGCAGGACCTGCTGATGGTCACCACCCCGGACGGCGAGGAGATCCTGATCCCCTTCGTCGAGCAGATTGTCCCCGAAGTCAATGTCAGCGAAGGCTATATCCTCCTCACCCCGCCGGACGGGCTCTTCGAAGTCAACTCCGGCGAAGCCGCACCGGCGGAGCCGGAAGGCACCGACTAGATGCGCATCGACGTCGTCAGTATCTTTCCCGAGTACCTGGCGCCCCTGGAACTGTCCCTGATCGGCAAGGCGCGCCAGGACGGCATCCTGGACCTGCATGTCCACGACCTCAGGTCGTTCACCACGGACCGGCACCGTACCGTGGATGACACTCCCTACGGGGGCGGTGCGGGCATGGTCATGAAGCCGGAACCGTGGTCGCAGGCGCTTGCCGCTGTTGCCGAAGCCCGGCCCGGACACCGGGGCAAGCCCGTCCTCATCGTTCCGTCACCTGCGGGGGAGCGCTTCACGCAGGCCCTGGCCCACGAGCTGGCAGGCGAAGAGCATCTTGCCTTCGCCTGCGGACGCTACGAAGGCATCGATGAACGGGTGATCGAATGGGCCGGCGAACACTTCGACGTGCGTCCCGTAAGCCTGGGCGACTACGTCCTGAATGGGGGAGAAGTTGCCGTGCTCGCCATGGTGGAGGCGGTTGGGCGGCTGCTGCCCGGCGTCGTGGGAAATCCCGAATCCCTGGTGGAGGAATCCCATTCCGACGGCCTCCTGGAGTACCCGGTGTACACCAAGCCCGCCGTCTGGCGCGACCGCGAGGTGCCCGCCGTCCTGCTGAGCGGAAACCATGGCAAGATCGCCCAGTGGCGGCGGCATGAGCAGTTCCGCCGGACGTCCGAGCGGCGTCCGGACCTGCTGGAGGCGTTCGATGCCGGGAAGCTTCCGAGAGCCGACCGCTCTGCCCTGCAGGAGCTCGGCTACGACATCGTCGACGGCAGGCCGGTCCGACGGCCGGGCAAGGCGGAATCCGCCGGCTGAAGCCGCGCAGGATTGGCTGTACGGGCGCTGCTGTGGCAAAATTAGTCCTTGTGTCTGCTGGGTCCGCACCTGCCACAGGGGGAGCGCAACCAACAGCCTGACAACCGGCCTCGTCAACCAGTGAGGCGGCCGGACCACTTAACTTCGGGCGGGATACTCCCAATGCGCCATCGGCGCAGGGCTTTCCCGGCCGTGACCTAAAGTGAATGACCTGTGGCGTTCACCAGGAGTGCAATTATGCATATTCTCGATTCCGTCGATGCAGCTTCGCTGCGCACTGACGTCCCCGCGTTCCGCGCCGGCGACACCCTCAAGGTGCACGTAAACATCATCGAAGGCAAGAACTCCCGCGTCCAGGTCTTCCAGGGCTTCGTCCTGGGCCGCCAGGGTGACGGCGTCCGCGAGACCTTCACGGTCCGCAAGGTGTCCTTCGGCGTCGGTGTGGAGCGTACCTTCCCGGTACACTCCCCGATCATCGACAAGATCGAAGTTGTCACCAAGGGAGACGTCCGCCGCGCCAAGCTTTACTACATGCGTGCACTGCGCGGTAAGGCTGCAAAGATTAAGGAAAAGCGCGACTTCACCTCTGCCAAGTAAGTCCTCCCGGACCTACGAAGGCTGGGCCGCAGCCGTATCCGGCCAGCGCCGGAGCCATCAGCACCAGCGCCCAGGATACGGACTTATGGACCAGACAAAACGCCAGCCCAGGAAACCGGGCTGGCGTTTTGCGTTCCTGGCACTGCTCCTCGCCGTCGTCATCAGCGGCCTGGTCCGGTCGCTGTGGCTGGACATCTATTTCATCCCTTCGGAATCGATGGAACCCCTGCTGGAAGGCGGGGACCGGATCCTGGTGTCCCGGACCGACTTCACCGCCGAACCCATTCGGCACGGGGACGTTGTGGTCTTCGATGGACGCGGCACGTTTGCTCCGCTCAACAGCGGCAAGGGGCCGTTGGCGGACGCCGCGGCCGCAGCCACCCGGTGGCTGGGGCTCACGGGGAGCGACACCACGTACGTCAAGCGGGTCATTGGCCTGCCCGGGGATTCCGTGGTGTGCTGCGATGCGGCCGGGAAAGTCACCGTCAACGGTGAGCCCGTGGACGAACCCTATGTCTTCCCGGGAGACGTGCCCAGCACGCAAAAATTCAACTCAGTGGTCCCGGAAGGCAGACTCTGGCTGATGGGCGACCACCGGGCCGTGTCCGCCGATTCGCGGAGCCTGCTGGGCGCCCCCGGTGGTGGCATGGTTCCGCTGGACCGTGTCATCGGCCGGCCCGTCCAGATCGTCTGGCCGCTTGATAGATTTGCTCCAGTACCAAGGCCGGCTGCGGCTGCACCAACCCCAGAGAACGGACAGTAGATGCCCGAGAACCACGCGCGGACACCCGAACCGCGGCGCGATGGAGCCGCGGATGAGCCCGCCGGGCAGACACCCGAAGCAGCAGCCGCGGCCCCGGATCCAACGCCTGACACCGCGACCGAAGCAGGGCGCGGCAACGCAGAGCCCGCGCAGGCCCCCAGCCGCTCGGCTGCCAAAGCCGCGGGCAAGCCAGCCGGCAAGGACTCGGGCAGCCCGGTGTTTGCCTGGCTCAAGGAAGTAGCCACAGTGGTGGTGATCGCCGTCGTGCTGTCCTTCCTCATCAAGACCTTCCTGTTCCGCGCGTTCTTCATCCCCTCCGAGTCCATGGTGAACACCCTGGACATTGACGACCGGATCTTCGTCAACCTCCTGGTGCCTGAACCCTTCGCCCTCAACCGCGGAGACGTCGTCGTATTCCGCGACACGAAGGGCTGGCTCCCGCCGGCAGCACCCGAGGCAAAGGGACCCTTTACCTGGGTGCAGGACGGGCTGACATTCGTTGGCCTGCTCCCCGACAACACAGACCAGCACCTCGTCAAACGGGTCATCGGCCTGCCCGGCGACCATGTGGTCTGCTGCGACGCCGGCGGTAAACTGACCATCAACGGCACAGCGGTCGATGAAACGTATGTCAACCCGGCAGAAGTCCCGCAGGTCCGCAACTTCGACGTCACGGTCCCGGAAGGCAAGGTGTGGGTGATGGGCGACAACCGGAACCACTCCGCCGACTCCCGCGCCCACATGGAGTCCGATGGCGGCTTCATCGACCTCAGCGACCTTGAAGGCAAAGCAGCGGTGATCGCCTGGCCGCTCAACCGCATCACCACCCTCGGCAATTATCCGGACGTCTTCCGCAACGTCCCCGCCGCGCCCTGACCATGACCCAGGCAGTACAGGCCGGGACGGTCAAGGCGCCCGCCAAGCCGAGGTCCGGATCACCGAAGGTCACGGGCCGCGGCAAGGCGCCCACACTGCGCCACGAGCGGACCTTCAAGACGCAGGGCGTGCGGCTTCTTGCGGGGGTAGACGAGGTGGGCCGCGGGGCATTGGCCGGTCCGGTAAGCGTGGGGATTGCCGTCGTCGACCTTGAACGCCAGAAGTCCCTGGCAGGCGTCCGCGACAGCAAGCTCCTCAGCGCCCCGGAGCGGGAGCGGCTGGAGCCGTTGGTACGCCGCTGGAGCGTGGCCTCCGCGGTGGGGCACGCCTCGGCGCACGAGATTGACGCCTTGGGAATCATTGCGGCTCTGCGGCTGGCGGGAACGCGCGCCTGGCAGGACATCCTGTCGGCCGGGGTCATTCCGGACATGGTGCTGCTGGACGGAAGCCACAACTGGCTGTCCCCGGCAGGGCAGCTGTCGCTCTTTGACCAGGAGGTGCCGGAGGCAGCATGCGACGCTCCGGTGCATACCAAGGTCAAAGCGGACATGCAGTGCCTGAGCGTGGCTGCTGCCAGCGTCATCGCCAAAGTGGAGCGGGACCGGACCATGCGTGAACTTCACGCCGAGTACCCCGACTTTGGCTGGGACATCAACAAGGGCTACGCCACGGTGCTGCACCGCGATGTGCTGCGTACCGCCGGACCCACTCCCTACCACCGGGTGAGCTGGCGCCTCCTGGGCGGGGAACTGCAGGGCACCGGCGACGTGCCGGACGGAGTCTGACTCCTTTCCGGGTCTCCCCAGAGCCTGCTCCCGGGCCGTTGCGGCTCCGGCACCGTCGGACATGGTGCAAGATGGAAGCATGAGTGCCGAGGACCTTGAAAACTATGAGACCGACATGGAGCTGCAGCTCTACCGTGAATACCGCGACGTTGTCGGACTGTTCAGCTACGTAGTCGAGACTGAACGGCGCTTCTACCTGGCCAACCACGTGGACCTGCAGGCCCGCAGCGCCGATGGCGAGGTCTACTTCGACCTGACCCTGTCTGATGCATGGGTCTGGGATGTCTACCGGTCCGCACGGTTTGTCAAGAGCGTCCGCGTCCTGACCTTCAAGGACGTCAACGTGGAAGAACTTCCGCGGAACGAGGAACTGGCACTGCCGAAAGACGTAGACCTGGGCAACTAGGGTACGCAGGTTCCAGTACCGCCACGGAGTCCGTGGCGCCTGGTCCTCCACGTGGACTGTCCCTCCACACCACCGCCGTCATGCACATAGGGGATGAGCTCCCTGTCCTCCGCAACCTCACGCCCTCAGGCTGGTTGCGGAGGTAGAAATGAAAGCCAAAGATTTACTGGGCCGGCATGGCGAAGACCTCGCCGTCGGTTATCTCGAGACCCTCGGCATGCTGATAGTGGAGCGCAACTGGCGCTGCAGCGAGGGCGAAATCGACGTCGTCGCGTTGGACGGGGACGTGCTGGTCATCGCCGAGGTGAAGACGCGCCGGTCCCTTGATTATGGCCACCCGTTCGAGGCAGTAGGACCGGACAAGCTTGCCCGGCTGCACCGGCTCGGCGCAGCCTGGTGCCGGGACCGTGAGCTGAGGATGCCGCTGCGGCGCGTGGACGTCATCGCGGTGGTGGACGACGGCGGCGGCAGCCCCGTGGTGGAACACCTCAAGGGGGTGGGCTGAATGGCGCTCGGACGCACCTGGTCGGTGGCGCTGGTGGGCCTGAACGGGTACATGGTTGAGGTGGAAGCCGATATTGGCCAGAGCCTTCCCGCATTCGTGATTCTGGGACTGCCGGATGCGGCGCTGAACGAAGCCCGGGAGCGCATCCGCTCCGCGGCAAAGAATTCGGGGATACCGCTCAGCCGCCGCAAGATCACCGCCAACCTTATTCCCGCTTCGTTGCCCAAGCGCGGTTCCGGCTTCGATCTGGCCGTAGCCATGGCGGCGCTCCGGGCGGCCAATGACATCCGGCCCACAGGGCGCACCGTTTTCATCGCCGAACTGGGCCTTGACGGCAGGCTCAGGCCTGTCCGCGGCATACTCCCCGCGGTCATGGCGGCCGTGCAGGCCGGGTACCCCGATGTTGTGGTGGCGCAGGCAAACCTCGCCGAAGCTTCGCTGGTGCCCGGAGCCAATGTCAGCGGGTACCGGACCCTGGCACGGCTTGTCCTGGATTTCGGTGCCGACCCCCAGGAGCTTGCGCTGGACTTTGAGCCCGACGACGCCGACGACGATCCAGGAGCGTCCGGGGAAGCGGCCCCTTGCCCGGACATGGCAGACGTGTCCGGGCAGGGAGAGGCCCGCAGGGCGTTGGAAGTGGCAGCGGCAGGCGCCCACCACCTGCTGCTCACCGGGCCGCCCGGAGCCGGGAAGACCATGCTGGCGGAGCGGCTGCCAGGGATCCTGCCGGACCTGGAAGACCACGAATCCATGGAGGTGACAGCCATCCATTCCCTCTGCGGACTGCCCTCGTCGCAGGTCCAGCTGCTGCGGCGGCCGCCCTTTGAGAACCCGCACCACACGGCTACCGCCGCGGCCATTATTGGTGGCGGGTCCGGCCTGCCTCGGCCAGGGGCAGCATCCCGCGCCCACCGTGGTGTGCTCTTCCTCGACGAGGCGCCCGAGTATGAACGCAGGGTGCTCGATGCGCTGCGGCAGCCGCTGGAAAGCGGCGAGCTGGTGATCCACCGGTCGGCAGGGACAGCAGCCTACCCTGCACGGTTCCAATTGGTGCTCGCAGCCAATCCCTGCCCCTGCGGTAAGGCTTCAGGGAAAGGGCTGGATTGCACCTGCACACCGATAATGCGGCGCCGGTACCTTGCCAGGATGTCTGGGCCCCTGCTGGACCGGGTGGACATCCAGCTGCAGGTGGAGCGTGTTTCGCTTGCTGACTTCGGGCAGGGAGGCGCCGAGGAAGACACCGCATCAGTGGCCCGTCGGGTCAGGGACGCACGCCAACGCCAGGTACAGCGGCTTGGTCCGCTCGGGCTGGAGACGAACTCCCAGGTGTCGGGCCGGGTCCTCCGCGGCGAGCTGCGGTTGGCGCCTGGGGTTACCCGGATTCTGGACCACTCGCTGGAACGCGGGATACTGACGGCACGGGGATACGACCGGGTCCTCCGGCTGGCGTGGACGCTTGCTGACCTTGGGCTCAGGGACGCTCCGGACGCCAACGACGTCGGGCAGGCACTGGCCCTGCGGCAGGCAACGGCGGCCGCGGCATGACCGGCGCCAATGAAGCAACCATGAGCCCAGAACGTGTTGCCCGCGCTGCGCTCTCGCGTCTGATGGAGCCGCAGGATGCCGCAGGCCTGGCATTGGTCCACGTGGCAGGAGCAGTGGACGGGCTTCGGATTGCCACGGGCCAGGTGGCCGCGGGGCCGGGGCTCGAACAGGAAATCTCAGGCCTGCTGGCGGACAACGGTCCACCGGCAGGCTGGTCCGGACTGGCCGCGGCCCTGAAGCGGTGGCAACCGCGGATCCCGGATCTCGCACCCGAGCGGGACCTGGCCACCATGGCCCGGCTCGGCGGCCGGCTGATCGTTCCTTCGGATGATCTCTGGCCTGGACAGCTCGCCGATCTCGGCATCCAGGAACCCATCTGCCTTTGGTGGCGGGGCCACGAACAGCCCCTGCCCGCCCTGGAGAGCAGTATCGCTTTGGTGGGGTCCCGTGACAGTACAAGCTACGGGGCGTCGGTTACCGGTGACCTTGCGTACTCCCTGGCGCAGCGCGGGATGACCGTTGTCTCCGGCGGGGCGTACGGCATTGATGCCCACGCCCACCGGGCCGCCCTTGCCGGCGGCTCGGGCGCCGTTCCCACCATCGCCGTCATGGCCGGTGGAGTCGACCGCTTCTACCCGTCGGGAAACGAGGACCTCCTCCGGGCTGTCAGCAACCGGGGAGCTGTCCTCGCCGAAGTGCCTCCCGGTTCGGCACCGACCCGGTACAGGTTCCTGCAGCGGAACCGCCTGATTGCCGCGTTGTCCGCCGTCACGGTAGTGGTTGAGGCAAGGTGGCGGTCCGGAGCCCTCAACACCGCGCACCACGCGGAAAACCTGGGCCGCGCCGTCGGCGCGGTTCCTGGTTCGGTACACAGCGCCAACTCGGCCGGCTGCCACAGGCTCCTCCGTGATGGGGGAGCGGTCTGCGTGACCGACGCCGCCGAGGTCGCCGAGCTTGCCGCGCCCAGCGGAACTGCCCTCCCGGACCAGCGGCAGGTTGCTGCGCAGGTCCAGGACGGGCTGACGCTTGAGGACCTGATCCTCCTGGACGCACTGCCCCTGCGCTCCACCACATCGGTGGAGAAGCTGGCAGCAGTCGCCGGACTGGGCCAGGACTCTGTCCGGGCCGGGCTGGGCCGCCTGGGACTTCTGGGGCTGGCCGTCTCGGAGCGGGGCGGCTGGAAGCGGGGCAAAGCGACTGACTGACTGAATACAACCCCGCCAGCTGACAATGCGCCAGTAATTACGGCGGCGGTGGCCCCGGAGGGCCGGTGTGCCGTGTCCGGCCGCGTTGCGGGGCCGGCACCTGAGAAGGTAGGAGGGTGGAACATGCTGAACAGCCCCCCGGGCTGCCCCCGAATCTCCTGCGGGCCATGGAAGGCTTTGCCGCGTACCTTTCCGGCGAACGGGCGGTATCCCCACACACCAGGCGCGCATACCTTGGCGATCTTGAAAGCCTCCTGGCTTTCGCCGCGTCCGAGGGGGCCACTGAACTCCAGGACCTCGAACTGGGAACCCTCCGGCGCTGGCTGGGGGCCCAGAGCCAGTCCGGGGCGGCCCGGGCCACACTGGCGCGGCGCTCCGCCACGATCCGGGCCTTCACCGCCTGGGCCCTGCGGGAAGAGCATCTCGACGCCGATCCTGCCCTCCGGCTCAAAGCACCCAAGCGTGAGCGGTCGCTCCCGGGGGTTCTCCAGGCGTCGCAGCTCGAACGGCTGTTCAAGGACCTCGAGGACCGCGCTGCCGATGGTGATCCGATGGCCGTCCGGAACCGGGCCATCGTCGAACTGCTCTACGCCACCGGCGTCCGTGTGGGTGAGCTGACCGGCCTGGACGTGGACGACCTGGAGCCGGACCGGAGGACACTTCGCGTGATCGGCAAGGGCAACAAGGAGCGCACCGTTCCCTACGGTGTACCCGCTGCCCTGGCTGTCGATGACTGGCTGCGCCGGGGGCGGCCGCTGATGGCAAAGGACACCAGCGGGACGGCGTTGTTCCTCGGGCTCCGGGGCGGCCGGGTGGACCAGCGCCAGGTCCGCTCCGTTGTCCATGGACTCTTCGAAGCCATGGGGGACACCTCGGCGTCGGGTCCGCACGCACTGCGCCACTCGGCGGCCACCCACCTTCTGGACGGCGGCGCGGACCTGCGTGCCGTGCAGGAAATCCTGGGCCACAGCAGCCTTGCAACCACCCAGATCTACACCCACGTGTCCGTGGACCGGCTGCGTAAAAGCTACCAGCAGGCCCACCCGAGGGCCTGAACAGACGTGAGGCGCATCGCACTGGCGTAACCAGGCGGGGTACGGCACAATAAGAGTCACGTCCGGCAACTTTCAAGTGCCTCTTGAAGCTCTCAGGCCTCATGCGGCACATCGAGTCCGGACACTGTTTAATCTGAATACAGCTGAATAACCAGGCAGGACACAGCCGCCGCAGCACAAGGCGCAGAAGTTCCATCCAGGCACAGGTCGTTGGGGAAGACGTACCTATAGCTATGGAGGATGGAATGTCTGTTGCAATGACCCGCGGTGTGCTGTTTGTTCACTCGGCCCCTACGGCCCTGTGCCCTCACGTCGAGTGGGCCATTGGATCCGTTGTGGATAAGCGCACGGATCTTGAGTGGACCCCTCAGCCTGCCGCGCCCGGAATGTTCCGGGCCGAGTTGTCCTGGGCCGGTACTCCCGGCACCGGGTCCAAACTCGCGTCGTCGCTGCGCGGGTGGGCCCACCTGCGCTACGAGGTCACTGAGGAACCCAGCCAGGGCGTCGACGGCGGCCGCTGGTCCCACACTCCAGAACTGGGCATATTCCATGCCGTCACGGATGTGCACGGAAACATCATGGTCTCTGAGGACCGGATCCGCTATGCCTATGAATCGGGCGCCGGAGATCCGTCCGCCGTCTATCACGAGCTGTCGCTCGCATTGGGCGAGGCCTGGGACGAGGAACTCGAACCGTTCCGGCACGCCGCAGAGGGCGCGCCCGTCCGCTGGCTCCACCAGGTGGGCTGACCGCCGTCGTTCCTTCTGCAGCACCGGAAGTCTCCATAGCAAAAGGAGGAGGCCCCGCCTGATGGCGGGGCCTCCTCCTTTTGCGGCATGGCCGGCCCGAAAGGCCGGCGGCCGGAAGTCCTAGACGCTGCGGACGGCAACGACGGCGTTGTGGCCACCGAAGCCGAACGAGTTGCTGAGCGCCACAATGTTACCGGCGGGCAGGTCCCGTGCGGACGTCACGACGTCGAGCGGGATCTCGGGGTCCTGGTTCTCCAGGTTGATCGTTACCGGAGCCTTGCGCTCGTAGACGGCCAGAACCGTCAGGACCGCCTCCACGGCGCCTGAGGCTCCGAGCAGGTGCCCCATCTGGGACTTGGTTGCGGAGACGGCCACACTTTCAAGCTGGGAGCCAAGGGCGGCGCGCAGGGCAGTGTATTCGGGCTTGTCGCCAACGGGCGTGGACGTGGCGTGTGCATTGACGTGCACAACGTCCTCGGCCTGGATCCGGCCGTCGAACATGGCAGCCTTCAGTGCGCGGGTGGCGCCCAGGCCCTCAGGGTCCGGAGCCGTGATGTGGTAAGCGTCAGCCGTAACGGACGTGCCGGCCAGTTCGGCGTAGATGCGGGCACCACGGGCAAGGGCGTGTTCCTCTGCCTCAAGGACCAGGGCACCGGCGCCTTCGCCCATGACAAAGCCGTCGCGGTCGATGTCGTAGGGACGGGACGCCCGCTGCGGGTCGTCGTTCCTGCGGGACAGAGCCTGCATGGACGCGAAAGCGGCCAGGGGCATGGGGTGGATGGCAGCCTCGGCGCCGCCGCACATGACCACGTCAGCCTTGCCGGAGCGGATCAGTTCCAGGCCCAGGTGCATGGCCTCGGTGCCGGAAGCGCAGGCCGAGACAGGGGTGTGGGCGCCGGCCCGGGCACCCAGGTCGAGGCTGACGGCCGCGGCAACACCGTTGGGCATGAGCATGGGAACGGTCATTGGCAGGACCCGGCGGGGGCCCTTTTCCTTCAGCGTGTCCCAGGCGTCCAGAAGCGTCCAGACGCCGCCGATTCCGGTGGCGAACGCGACGGCCAGCCGGTCCTGGTCGATCTCGGTGATGCCTGAGTCGGCCCACGCCTCGCGGGCGGCGATCACGCCGAACTGGGTGGAGGGGTCCATGCGCTTTGCCTCGACGCGCGAAAGGACGTCGAGGGCGGGGGTGCTGCAGCGTGCCGCGAAGTGCACGGGAAGTTCATACTTGGCCACCCAGTCGTCCTCCAGGGTGCGGGCACCGGAGACCCCCTTGAGCGCGTTCTTCCACATTGTGGGTACATCGCCGCCGATGGGTGTGGTGGCACCCAGTCCGGTGATGACTACTTTGCGTGTCATGGGATCACTCTTTCGTCGGTGGGAAACCGTCTCCGTCTGCCGGAGGGTCCCGCATCTTGATGGCCGGCGCGGCCGGTGTGGAGGCCTGCGCCAGGTAAAGCAAAAGTGGCTGGAAAATACGGCGGGCTGCCGGCCCGGTCATCCGGACCGGCAGCCCTGGCCATGCCGCAGGAGCGGCGGAAGCTGTAACTAGGCCTGTGCTCCGGCGATGAAGCTGACGGCGTCGCCAACGGTCTTGAGGTTCTTGACCTCTTCGTCCGGAATGCGGACGCCGAACTTCTCTTCGGCGTTGACCACAATGGTCATCATCGAGATGGAGTCGATGTCCAGGTCCTCGGTGAAGGACTTGTCCAGCTCCACGGCCTCGGGGGCCAGGCCGGTTTCCTCGTTGACGATTTCAGCCAGGCCGGCCAGGATCTCTTCGTTGCTAGCCATTGATGGCTCCTTTTCTTGTATTACCGGCAGGGGCTGCCGGAAATGGATCAGGCCGCGGATGCGGCCCCTTTGATGGGACGATGCTAGGGAAGGACAACCACCTGTGCGCCGAAAACCAGGCCCGCACCGAAGCCGATCTGCAGGGCCAGCCCGCCGCTGAGCTCCGGGTTTTCCTGCAGCAGGCGGTGGGTTGCCAGCGGAATGGAAGCCGCGGACGTGTTGCCGGCGTCGGCAATGTCCCGTGCAACTGTAACCGTCTCTGGCAGCTTCAGCTTTTTGACCATCTCGTCGATGATGCGCATGTTCGCCTGGTGGGGGATGAAGGCCACCAGGTCGTCGGCCTCCACGCCGGCAGCGTCCAGGGCCTGCTGGGCAACCTTGGCCATTTCCCATACGGCCCACCGGAAAACAGTCTGCCCGTCCTGCCGGAGGGTGGGGTAGAGCTCCTGTGCTTCTTCCAGGAGGGCAAGGTCGCCGGTGGAATCGGACTGGCGGGCGGCCATGCCCAGGTCCCGGACGTCGAGCAAGGAACGGGTCATGCCAATGGCATCCCACTTGCTGCCGTCCGAGCCCCAGACGGAGGGTGCGATTCCGGGAGTGTCGGACGGCCCGATCACCACGGCGCCGGCACCGTCGCCGAGGAGGAATGAAATGGTGCGTTCGCGGTTGTCGATGACATCGGACAGCTTCTCGGCGCCGACCACGAGGACGTACTTTGCGGCCCCGGAGCGGACCAGCGCGTCAGCCTGGGCGATGCCGTAGCAGTACCCGGCGCAGGCTGCCGAGATGTCGAAGGCGGGCGCGGGTGTTGCCCCGAGCCGGTCCGCAAGGCTTGCAGCCGCTGACGGGGTTGCATACGGGTGCGTCACGGTGGACACGATGACAGCGCCAAGGTCCGTGGCTTCGATGCCTGCCTTCGCCAGGGCTTCACGGGCAGCGCCCTCGGCCATGTCGATGACGCTGACGTCGGCCGCTGCGCGGTGCCGCGTCACGATGCCCGTGCGCTGGCGGATCCACTCATCGGACGAGTCGATCCACTGGCAGACGTCGTCGTTGGTGACAATGACATCGGGGCGGTAGGCGCCCAGTCCCAGGATACGGGTGTGCTCCTGCAGGGGAGCCTGCTTCAGCGTGGGAACGCTCATGCGCCGCCCTCCAGTTCTGCGAAGAGTGCCAGCGCGGCGGAGAGGTCATCGGGAGTCTTGACCGCCACTGTCTTGACGCCGGGCATGCCGCGTTTGGCCAGCCCGGCCAGGGTACCGGCCGGGGCCAGTTCAATGACTCCGGTGACGCCGCGCCGGACCAGGGATTCCATGCAGAGGTCCCAGCGCACCGGCCGTGACACCTGGGCGATCAGGCTTTCGACGGCGGCCGTACCGTCGGTGACTTCGCCGCCGTCGTAGTTGGACAGCAGCGGCACGGTGGGGGCCTGCGGCTTCAGCTGCGGCGCAATGGCCTGCAGGGCGCTGACGGCGGGGGACATGTGGCTCGTGTGGAAAGCGCCGGCGACCTTGAGCGGGATGACCCGTGCCTTGGCCGGCGGGTTATCCGCCAGGGCCTTGAGCTGTTCGAAGGTACCGGCGGCTACGGTCTGGCCTGCCCCGTTGACGTTGGCGGGCGTGGCGCCGGCAGCCTCAATGGCTGCCAGGACTTCCGCGGGATCGCCACCCACGATGGCGCTCATGCCCGTGGGCGTGACGGCAGCGGCGGCTGCCATGCTGTTTGCGCGTTCGCGGACAAACGTCATGGCTTCGTCCTTGGTGAGGACGCCGGCCAGGGCCGAGGCGGTGATTTCGCCAACGGAGTGGCCTGCCAGGACCACCGGCAGGGAGCTCAGTTCGACGTCGAAAAGCGAGGAAGCTGCGATGAGTCCGGCGGCGACGATCAGGGGCTGCGCAACGGCAGTGTCCTTGATGGTTTCCTCATCCGAGGTGGTGCCATGGGCCGTCAGGTCGATCCCCGCGATCTCGCTGAGGGCGGCCAGCTGGCCTGCCACCGGGGGCAGTTCCAGCCAAGGGGCAAGGAAACCCGGGGTCTGCGAGCCCTGTCCAGGGCAGACTATTGCAAGCACGTAACCAGCTTTCCAAATTACTGTGTGGTCCAGCGGTGTTTGTCCGCACCAACCTCACGGGGTCAGGTTGTAGGAAGTCTACAACGCCTCAGGTCTGATTCCGGGACGGCTGCCGCTCCGTGGCGGACTTCGGCGGCCCGGAAAGGCGCCCCACGACGAGGGCCGCCTGCAGGACGAATGCTTCGCGCGGCAGGAGCGGATCCCACCCGGTGACGTCGCATACCCGCTTCAACCGGTACCGCACCGTGTTGGCGTGGACGAAGAGTTCACGTGCTGTGGCCTCAAGCGAATGGCCCAGTTCAAGGTACGTACCAAGCGTCTCCACCAGGCCGTTGGAAGCGGCCAGGAGGGGCCGGTAGATGTTCTTGACGAGGGAGCGGCGGGCCGCGTCGTCACCCGAGATGACACGCTCGGGAAGGAGGTCGTCCGCGGCCACGGGACGCGGCGCCGAGGGCCAGGCGCGTGCCGCCGTCAGGCCTGCGAAGGCTGACTGCGCCGAGCCGCTGGCCTCCAGCAGCGAACTGGCTTCGGGGCCGTACACCACCGGCCCCGGGGCGAACATTTCGCTGAGCTTCACATAAGCAGTTTCGCGGTCCTGGACGCCGCCGAGGATGAGGATCAGACGGTCCCCCTGGATTCCCACCAGCGCATCTTCGGCGTACCGGCCCGCCATCCGCCGCAGTTCACTGACGTAGCTGGCGCTGGGCTCAGAGGGGGAATTGCCCACCATTACGGTGAAACGCTCCTGCGCCTTCCAGCCGAGCGCTGCGATCCGGGAGCGCAGGGCATCCGTGTTTTCACCCCGCAGGATGGCATCGACAATGAGCGCTTCAAGCCGTGTGTCCCAGGAACCCCGGGATTCGGCCGCGCGGGCGTAGACATCGGCTGCGGCGAAAGCCACTTCGCGCGAATACCGCAGCACCGCCTCCCGCAGCGAGGGCTGGTCCGCCTCGGGCGCGATGACCGGCACCTGGTCTTCGACCACTTCAACGACGATCCGGATGAGCTGCAGCGCCTTTTGCAGGCTGATGGACCGCGTCAGCTCGGTGGGAGCGGTGCCGAAAACGTCGGTCAGGATCCAGGAGGGGGAGCTGGGACGCTCATACCAGGTGACGAACGCGGCGATGCCGTTCTGGGCCACCATGCCCAGCGCCGACCGTTCATCGGCGCTCAGCCGGCTGTACCAAGGCAGCGACTGTTCCAGTTGCCGCATGGTGGTGGTGGAGAGCTGGCCCACGTTGGCCCGCAGCTTCTTGAGGGTTTCGGACTTTTCGGGAGTGACCTTCGGCTGGGACGGTTTACGCTTCGCGGGCTGCGTGGATGGTGCTGGCATTCTCCGAGCATACGGCCAGCAACCGGCAAGCTCCATTTGTGCGAAGGCTACAACACGCTTTGCCCTGTGTCACAGCGGCCAGTGCCCGGAAACGGACGACGGCGGCCCCCGCGCGTGGTGCGGGGGCCGCCGTCGTTGCTGCTGCCGGAAGGAGTTCGAGGTCAGTTATGCCACTTCAGCACCGCTGAAGTCCGCATATCGGGTCGAACTCCCTGAGGGTGAGGTCAGGCCTCGCCTCCGGTGTTGCCGGTGGTGCCGGCATTGACGTTGAGCAGCTTGTACTTCTCGATCGCCTTGACCGGGGCGCCGGCATCCACTTCGCCGCGGCGTGCCAGCATCTCCAGGGCACGCACCACGATGGAGTGGGTGTCGTTTTTGAAGAAGCGGCGGGCTGCTGCGCGGGTGTCGGAGAAGCCGAAGCCGTCGGCGCCGAGGGTGGCGAATTCGTGCACCACGATGGAGTGGGTGTCGTTTTTGAAGAAGCGGCGGGCTGCTGCGCGGGTGTCGGAGAAGCCGAAGCCGTCGGCGCCGAGGGTGGCGAATTCGTTGGGGACGAACTGCCGGATCTGGTCGGGGACGGCTTTCATGTAGTCGGAGACGGCGACGACGGGGCCGGTGGCGCCTTCGAGCTGCTGGGTGACGAACGGGACCCGGGCGGGTTGTTCGGGGTTGAGGAAGGCCTCTTCTTCGGCGGCGAAGGGCGCCTTCGAGCTGCTGGTTTCATGTAGTCGGAGACGGCGACGACGGGGCCGGTGGCGCCTTCGAGCTGCTGGGTGACGAACGGGACCCGGGCGGGTTGTTCGGGGTTGAGGAAGGCTTCTTCTTCGGCGGCGAGGCCGTCGCGTCGGAGTTCGTTCCAGGAGGTGACGGACCAGACGTCGGCGGAGACGGACCAGTCTTCGGCAAGGATGCGCTGGGCTTCGAGGGCCCAGGGCACGGACACGCCGGAGGCCAGGATCTGGGTGCGGGGGCCGTCGATCTTTGCCGGGGCGAGCAGGTAAATGCCCTTGATGACGCCTTCGACGTCGAGTTCGGCAGGTTCTGCCGGCTGGACGATCGGCTCGTTGTAGACCGTGAGGTAGTACATCAGGTTCCGGTCATCCGAGTCCGGCCCGTACATGCGTTCGAGGCCGTCGCGGATGATGTGGCCCATTTCGTAGCCGTAGGCGGGGTCGTAGGTGACTACTGCGGGGTTGGTGGAGGCGAGCAGGGGGGAGTGGCCGTCGGCGTGTTGGAGGCCTTCGCCGGCCCATTTCGTAGCCGTAGGCGGGGTCGTAGGTGACTACTGCGGGGTTGGTGGAGGCGAGCAGGGGGGAGTGGCCGTCGGCGTGTTGGAGGCCTTCGCCGGTGAGGGTGGTCCGTCCTGCGGTGGCGCCGATGATGAAGCCGCGGGTCATTTGGTCTGCTGCGGCCCAGAAGGCGTCGCCGGTGCGTTGGAAGCCGAACATGGAGTAGAACACGTAGACCGGGACCAGGGGTACGCCGTGGGTGGCGTAGGAGGTGCCGGCGGCGGTGAAGGCTGCCACGGCGCCGGCTTCGTTGATGCCGGGGTGGATGAGCTGGCCTGCGGGGGATTCCTTGTAGGCCAGGACCAGGTCGCGGTCCACGGAGAGGTAGTTCTGGCCCTTGGGGTTGTAGATCTTCGCCGTCGGGAAGAACGCATCCATACCGAACGTACGGGCCTCATCCGGGATGATCGGGGCGATGTGCTTGCCGAAGTTCTTATCCCGCATCAGGTCCTTCAGGAGCCTGACGAACGCCATAGTGGTGGCGGCCTGCTGCTTCCCGGAGCCGCGCTTGGCAACCTCGTAGGTCTTCGCTTCAGGCAGCACGATCTCGGCGTGCTTGGAACGGCGTTCCGGCACCGACCCGCCGAGGGCTGCGCGGCGCTCCATCATGTACTTGATTTCCGGAGCGTCCGTGCCCGGGTGGTAGTACGGAGGGCGGTAGGTGTCCTGCTCGAGCTGCTCGTCGGTGACCGGGATCCGCAGGTGGTCGCGGAACTTCTTCAGGTCATCAAGGGTCAGCTTCTTCATCTGGTGGGTCGCGTTGCGGCCCTCGAAGTGCGGTCCGAGTCCGTAGCCTTTGACGGTTTTGGCGAGGATGACGGTGGGTTTGCCCTTGAATTCGGTGGCGGCTTTGTAGGCTGCGTAGACCTTGCGGTAGTC